>JAHQVT010000015.1 GCA_019634165.1 Rhodospirillales bacterium | reverse complement strand
ATTGCCAGTTGGGAACAGTTAATTGACTATTGCCGGGTGCGCATCGGGCATCTTAAGACCGAAGAATTACATCTGCTGTTTTTGGATCGCAAGAACCGCCTGATTGCCGATGAATGCCATCAGCGTGGTACGGTCGATCATACCCCGGTCTATCCACGCGAAGTCATTAAGCGCGCCCTTGAGCTTCATGCCAGTGCGATCATTCTGGTTCATAACCATCCCAGCGGCGATGCCACCCCGTCAAAGGGTGACATTGATATGACCCGTAAAATCATTGATGCCGCCAAGGCGATGGAAATGAGTGTTCATGACCACATCATCATCAGCCAAGCGGGATATAATTCGTTTAAAACGCTTGGCTTGATATAAGACCCAGTATTTCAACGCCTATCCACGCCCCCTACCACCACTGCCAAACGGAAATCTCCCCATGCCCCATATTGGTCTAATCACGCTTGTCGTGGGCGATTACGACGACGCCATTGCATTTTACACTGACAAGGTCGGGTTTGATTTGGTGGAAGATAGCGATTTTGGCGATGGCAAACGATGGGTCGTTATAAGCCCAAAGGGGGCTAGGGAAACCCGCATTCTTCTTGCCCGTGCGAGTGATGAAAACCAAACCAACGCCATTGGCAATCAAACAGGTGGGCGGGTTGGTTTTTTCCTAAACACCGATGATTTTTCCCGTGACCATGCCCGGATGACGAAAGCAGGTGTTCATTTTCTTGAAGAACCACGGCATGAAGCCTATGGCACAGTCGCAGTATTTGAAGACCTTTATGGCAACAAGTGGGATTTGCTTGAGCTTAAATCCGCCAGACAATGAAATTTGGGATGTGAAAAAACGGGCCGCACAACACAGCCCGTTTTTTCTTATTGATCAATAAGCTTCGAGATCAACCATCTCAAGCGTATCAATAATCCGAACGCGGTCTTCGCCGTCGCGTTTTAGATGAACCAGAACATACTGGTCATCAGCATCAAGGGCGGCCTGCATCACGGTTTCAAAATCGTCGGGTGTCGCAATTGGCATCTCATTGACCTGCACAATGAATTCGCCCTTGCCGAAACCTGCGCGTGCGCCTTGGCTCATGGTTTCGATCCGATCAACCAAAACACCTTGGGTTCCGGTGGCCAGTTCAAGCTTTTTCCAAACTTTGTCATTGGCCGGGACCAAATCCATTCCCATGATTTTTTTGCGACCGTCATCTTTTTTAGCGAGGCCAAATTTTTCACGCTGCTTTTCACGTTGGCGCGATTTAGCTTCGTCCATATCATCGGGAACAAGGGTAAAGCTTTTATATTCGTTGTTTCGCCATACTGTAACGATGGTTTCATCACGCGCAGATGCCGCCTGCGTACGGAAATGAATTTGGGACCGCACACTTTCACCATCAATCGCAACAATGACGTCCCCAGCCCGGATGCCAGCTTGGTAAGAAGGTTCGTCTTTCGGCGCACGCAAGATTAACATGCCTTCATCGCGGTCCATGCCAACCAGTTTGCCCATGCCCTTTTTGACTTCTTTATAAGCAATACCAAACCAACTGCGCTTGATCTCGCCATCTTCAACAAGGAGTTTGATGATGCCCTGTGCGTGTTCGGACGGTATCGAGAAAGCCAAGCCTTCATTCCCGCCTGAACGCGTGTAAAGTGCCGAGTTGACGCCAATAACCTTGCCATCCATCGACAACAACGGCCCGCCGGAATTACCCTTGTTCACGGCAGTGTCTGTTTGAAGGTATGGGTTATATTTGCCTTTGGAAAGTTGGCGCTGCTTACCCGAAATCACCCCCGTCGTCAGGCTTTGATCAAAACCATAAGGGTAGCCAACGGCAAAAACCCCATCCCCGATTTGCGCCGCGTCGGAACTGCCCCATTTCAAGGGGTTTACACCATCTGGCATATCGACACGCAATACCGCCAGATCGGTCAGGAAATCTTTCCCCAAAAGTTTGGCTGATAGACGCCGGTCATCCTTAAGAACCACGATAAAGCGAACACCATCACGCACGACATGCTCGTTGGTAACAATCAAGCCATCCGTAGAAATAAAGAAACCAGTGCCCGTCGATTTGTTCCGGCGCTTCTTTTCCCAGTCATGTTCTGGCTCATTGGGGTCTTCGGATTTGTCGTCATCCTGATCGTCCTTGCCGCGTTCATTGGGCGGCAACCAATAATCTTCTCCGTTATCTTTTTTATCGCGTTCTTCGGCGACAATTTCGTTGTAGCTTTTTTTGACCACATTGATGCGCACAACCCCCAAGGTCATGGCCTGATAGATATCAGCCAAATCAGCCGGCGGCATGGCAGTTTCAGATTTGTCTGAGATAGACATCCCTGATTTAGATACCTCTGCAGCCGCCAAACCAACGCCGCTAAACAGGGTAATCATCCCGACCATGGCCGTTGCGGTCAGATTGCGTGTGGATAGAACTCTCATGTCAATCAATCCCTTAGAACAAAGAAGGGCACACCAGCCAAAGCCGGTGCGCCCGATGCGGAAAATCAATAGGTGTAATTCAGGCCAAGCCAGAAGGTCCGGCCTTTGCTGTATGGCGTAGAAGAAGAAAGGGTATGTGCCCCACCCCGATTGAGAACATTATCAATGGATGCCGTAAGGGTCAGAACACTGTTTTCTTCGTGGAGGAGGTCGTATTCCAGCGTCATATCAAGATCAAAGCGCGCCTTGTTATAGCCCTCCTCGTAAATGTCATAGGTTTCACCGCTGACATTTATGTTGCTGCCGCTGTCCTTGATCGTGTCATAGCCAAACGTGTAGCGACCGGTCAGCCCGGTACGCAGGCGATCATCAAAATAACTGGAATACAGGCTGGCATTTATGAAGATCGGTTCATCAAGGTTACCCGTCAGGATCGCCAAATCTTCGGTCGAGACCACAGATCCCTTGTAATAGACCCCGGTTTCTTCATCGCTGGTGGCGTAATAGGTGTCATTGGAAACAAGGCGTTCGGAAAACTGGCTGTTGATGTTAAAGGCGTGCTGTCCGCCCCACAAATCAGGGCCGAGCTCCTTGCTCCATTCCACTGAATAGGACGAATAGGAACTGGTCCCTTCGTTTGACAGATTATATTCACTTGATGAGCTGTCACTGGTGTCGCGGGAAAACTGGTCTTTGCCCTTACGTTCGATCCATTTAAGACGGGTCGAACCACCCAAAAACGGCAAGGGAAAGCCAATTGCAGCCATGTGTTCATCAACAAACGGCGTCCGCAAACCTGCCCCACGGAAGCGATATCTTGTACCAGTGGAATTTTCATACCAACTGTTGGACGAATAGATGGTGTCAGCCCCACTGGTTACACCATTGCGCCGCTCATAGATGGTTGCCGGTGTTGCATCGCGCAGCGCATAGCCAAGCATGTTTGCCGCATAATAACGATTCCAACCACCGGTAAAGCTGACATCCCAGTCGGTGTAATAGGTGGCGTTGAAGCGCGGGGCGAGATTGGTGTTCCCCAGAAACGTTTCGCGTTCCAGTCGAAGCCCCGGATTGACTTCAACTTCACCAAACGGCACCCCGTCAAAAACCATCGTGTAATCGGCATAAAGCGCACCAGTGACAAAACTGGCCCGACCGGAAAAGGCCGTATAATGCGTGCGGAAATTGTTTGCCTGATCGCGATCATCACAGGCGACATCATCAGCATCGGCACAAACAATATCGGTCCCAAAATCGACCGAAGAATAGTAATAGGCATCCTCATCACGGGTCCGGGTGGCACGCACGTAATGGACTTCGCCGCCCAACAGCATATTGCCGCCTAAAAAATCACCGGTCAGATCGGCATTCGCGCCAAGATCATGCTGCTGCTGGGCAAGGTCGCCAAACCATCCGTCATAGCAATAGTTGCTGTCGCACAGATCGGCATATTTCGAACCGGCGACAGTTGTTCGGATACGGCGACGGACACTGCTTTCGGAATCGCGCATATTTTCCGAACCGCTATAAGAAATCTTGGTATCAAACGACATACCCGAAAAACCGAACCCCGAAAGATCATGAAGCGGGGTTTCAAGTCTGGCAAAGCTGGTCAGGCCGTCCCCGGTTATGTCCATATTGCTGTTATAGTTTTCGGTCGCTGCCCATTCCTGAGCATAGGGGGCATAGGCCAGTTGGGCTGTCAGCATTATGCCGTCATCGCCCGTGAATTTGACTTTGCCAAGAACGTTGTCAGCTTTGGTTTGGGTCGTGACCGATCGGCCATAATAATTATCGCCTGCGGTTTTGGTAGCCTCGGCGGTTGAACGCCCGGCAGATACCAACACACCCCAATGATCATCAATCGGCCCACTGGCCGAGGTGCCATATTTCAACTTGGTGAACTTTGGCGGGCGGGCATCGGTATCGGGGGATTCGGCCGATTTGACGTGATAATCAGTCCAATTCGATCCGCTGCGTGAGATATTGGCCGAAAAAGTTGCGGTATCGCTTGGGTCTTTGACCTCGTAATTAACGACCCCACCCTGAAATCCGCCATACTTTGCCGATACGTTGCTGTCGATGATTTCGGCCTGTTTTAAAATGCTGGCATCGACATAGACCGTTTGCGGATGCAAGCCATGTAACGTGTCGGCATTGATCGAACTATCATCGTCTTCGGGCATATTGTCGTCATTGTAATTTGACGCTGTTCCGCCAACAGAGTTGATGCCAACCCCATCAAGCATGATGTTGTTTTGATCAACTTTCCCGCCCGAAATTGAAATCGTTTGCGGGCGCAAATCCTGTTCGGTCGTGGCAGAAGCACCTTCTTCACCGCGCTGCCCCTTAACGACATACTGAACATTTGGGTTTGCCCGAAACACCATGTTCGGATCGTTGCTACCCTGTACCAGACTGTTAATCAGCCGTTCGTCATAGGAGGTTGATCCGCTTTGTGCCCCGGTGCCAAGAACCACAACAGGTGTCCGACTGGCCTGAATGACGACTGGCGCAGTGGTGGTGCCATTCTCGCCATTCTGTTGGCTTCGTTGAAGAATGATGATCTGCCCATTGATCAACGAAAATGTAAGGTCCGTATCTTCGAGTATGGTCTGAAGTGCTGTTTGCAAATCAAACGTCCCGGAAAGTCCGCGTCCTTCTTGGGCAAGGTTGACCCCAGCAACTGCAGAAAACGGATTTCCCGTTAGTTCCGAAATGCGTTCAAGCATCTGCATCAATGGAAGCGCGGGGATATCAAAACGATAGGATTTAGTCGGCTGGGTCTGTTCACCAACTGCTGCCTTGCCATCAGATTGTACCCCTGATCCACCATTGGCAGAAGGATCCGTGTTCTGTGCATAGGCTGGCACGCTGAACAAAGCCGTACAGATCGCCCCGCAGGCGGCACTCAGCATAAGCTGTCGAACCGTCAAGAACACCGCAGGACGATGGGTCGTTGCGGGCTGGTTCGGCAAACTGCTGGTCACGGTCATCGGTCGGCATCCATATTCGTTATTGCGTATCACTCGCAAATACGGACGCAATCAAACTGACATACCGGACAAATTTTCTGACATTTTTTGAAAATCATTCAGAAATCAACCGAAACAGCATGGGAATGCCTTTATTCAAAAAGGCACCGTCCGGCATTTCGATTGCCAAAGACACATAACCACAAGCATCCCTGATCAAAGATCGCCTTGATCCTGCCTTGTGTAATACACCTGCCCGCAAACCGTCGGGATCGGTGATCTCATGAAAGGGATAAGAGAAAACTACAAGCGGTTGGTCAGCACCACATAACCGAACGGTAAATCAAGCCGGCTGAGCCCCAAGGATTGGGCTAATAGGGTAATGGATGCATCACCATCGGCCAGGTTAAACCGGCCCCGTACCGCCAGATCAGCAATCGACGGATCAACCCATAATTTGGCCCCACTTTGGCGCCGTAGGGCTGCAGCCACATCACCAAGTGACTTTGTTGTAAACAGCCGCCAACCTTGGATGACTTTTTCGATCTGGCTTTCGCTGACAATACTTCGCTGCAAAGCACCTGATTGATCAACAACAAGCCCCTGACCGGCCTGCAATGTTGCCTCGACATGCTGATTGCTTTTGGTTTCGCGCACACGCACGATGCCTTCGGCAACACCAATTTCGTTGCTGCTCGGGTCGCTGATCACGATAAAGCGTGTGCCAACCACGGTAACGTCGCTGATTGCTGTATGGACGACCATCGGGCGTTTGACGTCATGGGCAGCAGAAATAATGACGGCACCTTCCTGCAACGATATGTGCCGCTCATCACCCGACATATCCCAAGTCAGCACCGTGCCCGGTGCCAATGTGATCTGACTACCATCTGGCAGGTTTTCTGCGATGACCACCCCTGACAGCGCAGCAAGATAATGATCACTTTTTTGCTGTTGCGTGATGTTCACGCCAATCGCAACGACAGCGACCATCACGCAGAGAATTGCAACAAATCGTCTTGTGCTGCTGACAGCCCCAATCGCAGAACGCAATCGTCCATTTTGACGAAGTGCGGTCTTGCCCGCTGTTATTTTCCCCTCATCACTCAAACGATGAGGTTGGCTTTTAACCGGGTTTGATACAGGGCTATGAATTCGCGGTGTTACCCGATCATCAGCCTTTGCTGTTTGATCAAGTGGGTCGTCAGCCTTGCCCAAATCCGTAGCCGCATCAAGGTCGGGAAGTTCGGCTTCAAGTTCTGATAAAAGGCTATCAAAACGGGTATCTTGTATAAAGGTGCTGAGCTTGTTTGCGGCGGCCTGATGGGCTGGATTTTGGGCACACCATTCCAAAAATTGCGCATGCACCGCTGAGGATGGATCGTCAATACCAGAACGTGACTGCCATGCAATGGCTTGATCCATCACATCAGCAGAATTTTGCCCATCACGGATCACACCCATATCAGGCTGATCAGAGTGATCGCTTTTGCGAACAGCTTGTCCGCAATCTTCTGGCTTGTCATTCACGATCATTGCCTAGTCAAGTTCTTCGAGAATGGCCCGACAAGCAGTCAGGGCGCGGTATAGATGTTTTTCAATTGCCGACTGCGACAACCCGGTCACGGCAGCAATTTCATCATGGCTCTTACCATGCAACTTACGCAAGATGAATACCTGACGTGATCGCGGCTTCAGCGTTCTAAGCGCGTTTTCGAACGCCTGCAATCGCTGGCGGTGGTAAATTACTTGCTCGACCGAGGGGGCATCTTCAGCCGTCCATTCCAACGGGTCGCTATCTTGGGGCATTTCAATCACCGCCCCAGCGGCCCGCCGCCGGCGCATCCGATCACGAACCAGATTGATCACAATCGTACGCAGATAAGCCGCGCGATCATCAATCGGCTGATTTGATGCACTTGCAGCGCGGACGAAGGCATCCTGCACAATATCGCGAGCTTCCTCAAAGTCACCCAACCGGCGGACAGCCAAGCGCAACAAGTTGTCGCGTTCCTGTTCGAAAGCGCTCAGTAAACTGTTATGGAAACCGGAAGACGAAAGCATCAAAGCCCTGAAATGCAGGAAGGAATGGTCGCAACAAGCCCCTGCAATACACCAAACAGGCTTAAATGCAAATAGTTATTAATAACATTTAATCTTGATTGCGCCGATCTCTAGCATGCCCCGCCACGGGTTCTTAGAATCTTAGCCATACTTGAAGACATGTATGGCAATAGATGACGGTGTCGACTGGCTTAACCGTAAATCTGGACGACGGAACGCAAAATGGTGGACCGGTTTTCTGCACAAAGCAGGCACCAATCCGCCATCACTTTTAAGGTCTAGAACCTAAAAGGTGTAAGTAATCCCAAGATCACCGAAAGCTGATAGTCATCATCAATGATCGAACTATCGGTATAGGCATCAGACAGATACATAAGCCCGCCGGTGCCAACGACCATGACGTTATCGGTCAAAGGGTAGGCAATGCTTAGATCAAGATGCGGCAGGAAGACCTGCAAACTGCCAAGGGGCTTGGCGAAGCTGGAATTGCCGCGATTAAAATCGCCGAGGCCAGCGCACAACACCTATCGCGTGAACGGGCGATGGAATTGCCGGTGATTGCCAGTTGGGAACAGTTAATTGACTATTGCCGGGTGCGCATCGGGCATCTTAAGACCGAAGAATTACATCTGCTGTTTTTGGATCGCAAGAACCGCCTGATTGCCGATGAATGCCATCAGCGTGGTACGGTCGAT
>JAHQVT010000014.1 GCA_019634165.1 Rhodospirillales bacterium | reverse complement strand
GCCATAACGCTGCCCGCGCATCCCTTCCTACTGATCAACAATGTCAAAGAACTTTACCGAAACCGAAGCTCCGTCCCTCAAGTCCGCGTCGCCGCATCGCAGCGCCGCACCCCGTCGGTGGAGGCGGGTTATAGGGCCCTAACAACGACCTGTAAATACCTTTTTGAAGAAAAATGCACAAAAAATTCAAAAAAACGCATTTCCCCATAATTGGCCTGTTTCTGCAGAAAATCACGCATCACCCGTTGGTTGATCATCCCTGCAAGCCACTAACTCGCACCCTGATCGCAAGCAAAACCCCCGCTGGCTTCTGTCCGTCAGAATCAGCTTTGCCAATCAAGTCGGACGCACATCTAGCACACAGCAAAGAGCCACAAGAACAGGCAGCAGCCTTAGAAAAGCTTATAACATATATATAGAGGTTTGCTGATGGTGCTGAGGATCTGTTCATCGGTGATGGCAATTGCTTTGAGCCGCGTTTGTTTTCGCCGGCAAAATCATCTCTTATATATGCCAGCGATCACCAACCCGCCCTTGCGAAAACTAGCCCGCGCATGTCCCGAATTTGCGCCTCTGAATATCATGTCTCATTACAGGAAAATCTTCAGCCGAATTCATCTGCCTTGTTCTTGCCACTGTCGGGTGGCATTTCAGCGCCGCCCATTACGATGAAGCGCAGGTGAACCCTTCAACGGTTCGTAAAGGAAATCGCGCCATTATGGTCGGATGGAAACCGCTGCTGCCCATGTGAATTGGCATTTCACATCGTTCAAACTTTTAGGTATAAGGTTTGGGCCGATGTTGCCAAAAGAGCAACGGGCTGAGTGAACTGATTATTGGCTTTTAGGGGAGTTCTACGGCAATGGCCGGAAGAGACTTGGTATCTATTGCTAGCGTTATGGCAATTCTGGGGGGGACTACCGGATATTTGTTATCCGATCATTATTCCAACGCCGCAGATACAGCCCTTTCTGCCAGTGCTGCTGAAAGCTATGTCATGGAAGGTAACGTCACAAACGTTACCGAGACGGCAAGCATCCCCGAACAAGAACCGCGCCGCGAGACGGTTATCCTTGAACAGGGTTCGAACTTGATGGCGACCCTGACGGCGACCGGCCTTCAGCGAACGGTTGCTTTTAATGCGATTGAGGCGCTGCGTGATGTTTATAATCCGCGCAAGCTGCGTGCAGGGCAGGAATTCGATCTTGTCTATTCCGCCGATCCCCAAGAAGCAGACGAACTTCTAGATGAACTCAGCTTCCAGCCAGACCCTGAAACCATTGTTTCCGTGTCACGCACTGACGATGGCTATCAGGCATCTTCTGATAAAATTGAACTGACGACATCGCGCAATGTTGCCGCGGGCACCATTGAACAGAGCCTGTTTTTGGCCGCTGAACGCACCGGCGTTCCTTTGCCGGTCCTGATGGATATGATCGAACTTTATTCCTATGAAGTTGACTTCCAGCGTGACATTCAGCCGGGTGACAGTTTTGAAGTCATGTATCAGGAACTTAAGAATGATGCCGGCGAGCGTGTCCGTTTTGGCGATATTCTATATGCCAGCATGACGCTGAGCGGTCATGAGGTTCGGCTTTATTCCTATGTCGATGGCAATGGCGACACGGATTTCTATAACCAGAAGGGTGAGTCTTATCGCCGCGCATTGATGCGGACGCCGATCAATGGCGCGCGTCTGTCATCTGGCTATGGCAAACGTAAGCATCCGATCCTTGGCTATACCAAAATGCATAAAGGCATTGATTTTGCCGCACCGCGTGGCACGCCGATCTTTGCAGCGGGTAACGGCACAATCGACAAAATCGGTCGCAATGGCGGGTATGGCAACTATATCCGCATTCGCCACAATGATTCTTATGATACCGCCTATGCCCATATGAAGGGCTTTGCCAAAGGATTGAAACAAGGATCACGTGTTAAGCAGGGTGATATTATCGGTTATGTTGGCACCACGGGCCGATCCACAGGACCGCATCTGCATTACGAGATCCTGAAAAACAATGCGCAGGTAAACCCGATCCGGGTCAAAATGCCAAGCGGCAAGAAACTTGAAGGTAAAGAACTTCAAACGTTCCTTGCCGGTGCAGATATCCTGCGCAAGCAATATGCTGAGCTATCGCTTGATAACAGAAAGATCGCCAGCGCCGAGTAAGGCCGCGGTTGATACAGATAAAAAGCCCGCCTGAGTATTCGGCGGGCTTTTTTATTGCCCTGACCATACATGCGGAGACAATAGGGGGGCTCATACAGCAGGGGGCATCATTGGTATCTTTTGACGCCGATGACGTTGGTGAATTGCCCTGCGCCCCGGCCCGCCGCGTATCCCACGAAAGTTTCAGCATCTGACAGAAACCCGCACGAAGAAAAGCCCCAAACCATGTGGCTGAGGCTTTGTTCGTCTTCAGGGTATATCAAGGTCACAGTCAGGCGGCATCCTGATCAAATTGCAGCTTGGCCAACCGCGCATAGAGTGGCGAGCTTTCGAGCAATTCTTGATGTGTGCCAATGGCCACCAGCTTACCATCATCAATCACAGCAATCCGATCCGCATGCAGCACCGTCGCAAGACGATGAGCAATCACCAATGTCGTGCGTTCTGCCATGATGGTTTCAAGCGCCTTTTGCACCACCTGTTCGCTTTCAGCATCCAAAGCACTGGTTGCTTCATCAAGCAGCAAGATTGACGGGTTGCGCAAAATGGCACGGGCAATCGCGATGCGTTGGCGCTGTCCGCCGGAAAGACGCACACCCTTTTCACCAAGGAAGGTGCCAAAACCATCAGGCAGGCGATCAAGAAACTCGCTGGCATGCGCGGCATCAGCAGCAGCGCGAACATCTTCGTCACTGGCCCCCGGGCGACCGTAACGGATGTTTTCCCAAGCACTGGCAGCAAAGATTACCGGGTCCTGCGCGACCAGACCAATGCGTTCACGCACATCCACCGGATCAGCCATCCGAATATCGACACCATCAACGCGTATGACACCACTTGCCGGATCATAGAACCGCAACAGCAATTGGAACACAGTGGTCTTGCCCGCACCCGATGGCCCGACAAGGGCAACGGTTTCGCCCGGCTGAACCGAAAGACTTAGGCCTTCAAGGGCTGAGCGTTCCGGACGGGCTGGATAGTGGAACGTAACATTTTCAAAGCTGACGTGACCCTGATGTGGGATTGGCAATGCAATCGGCGTTTGGGGTGCTTTGATTTCCGGTTCGGTTTCAAGCAAGGCAACCAAACGTTCTGCAGCCCCTGCTGCGCGTTGCAAGTCACCGATCACTTCACTGATCGCGCCGACCGACCCGGCAACGACGACGGCATAAAAGACAAAGGCTGAAAGTTCACCCGCCGTGATCGTGCCATCAAGAACGTCATGCCCGCCAATCCAAAGAATGGTGCCCACGGCACCAAACACCATGACAATGACGATAGCGGTTAAAAGCGCACGGGCTGAAATGCGTGAAACAGCCGTTTTGAATGCACCCTCGACATGGGTGCTAAAACGGGTACTTTCGATTTCTTCGTGGGTATATGCCTGAACAGTGCGCAGCGCATTAAGCGTTTCTTCGGAAAAGGCACTGACATCAGCAATGCGATCTTGGGATTCGCGCGATAAGCGGCGTACACGACGCCCATAGCCGACAATCGGTACCACCACCAAAGGCACAACCAGTAAAACAAGCGCGGTTAGCTTGGGGCTTGTGATCGCAAGCATCGTCAAACCACCGACAAACATCAGCGCATTGCGAAGGGCGATGGAAACGCTTGAGCCAATAACCGACTGCAACAAGGTGGTGTCGGTGGTGAGACGTGACAGGACTTCACCGGTACGGGTAACTTCAAAAAATGCCGAATCAAGTCGAATGATATGGCGATAGACCGCGGATCGGATGTCGGCGACAACGCGTTCCCCGATCCAGGAGACCAGAAAGAATCGCATATAGCTTGCGCCAGCCAGAAGCAAAGTTACCGCAAACAGAACGAACAACGCCCGGTCAAGCAATGTGCCATCGCCATCGGCAAACCCGTCATCGACAAGCATGCGCAAACCGTTGCCAAGGGCAAGAACGGTTCCTGACGCTGTCACCAGTGCAATCAAAGCACCAAATAGCTGCAAGCGATATTTTGTGACAAATGGAATGATCGCCCGTAACGAAGACAGATTTCGACTTGTTTCGCGATCAATCAGTTTTGCTGAAGCAGTAGGTGTACGCGCCAAGGCACCTTATCCCGTATGCGATGGGAACCATAAGCCGATCGAAGATCAGCCAAGATCAAGCTTGTTTCCAGTTTTGACCGCAAGATCAGCAGAAAGCTGATCATTGAGAGTCGTCGAACCACGGGTCGAGGTCCAGGTTTCATTATCTTCATCGAAATCATAGTGACTAGCACCACTCACCGGCGAAGAAAGCCATACCTGACGGTTTGGACCGTGCTTGTTGATGATAAATTGCTCGCCCGAATCGAGTTCGATGGTCAGAATTCCGGACTCCAAATCGACGTCAATATCGTCGCCCAGCGCGTCATCGATGATATCAGAGAGACTTTCGATGGTGTCATCTGCAATCTGATGAAAACGGGTTTCCTCAAGGGCCACAGTCTTGTTCTCCGTCTGTCGTTGGGGGAAACCTGCCCCCACAAGGCGATAATCAATTGTTGGCGCACCATACTATATAAAGAGTGCTGTGCAAGTATCCATAAGAACGCTTGTGCGAGAAAAGCTTGAAACCTGCGCTTACGACTGCTAAACGACCGCGAGATCGCTACTGCACTCCCTTCTATTGACGTTAATCGGACAATTACCGGTTACAGGGGTTGCGCGAGCCGATTTTTTACACTATACACCGCGCTTCAAATTCCGGAGTGATTAGGCGATGAAAAAAGATATCCATCCCGATTACCATGAAATCACCGTTCAGATGACTGACGGCACGACCTTCACCACGCAGTCGACCTGGGGTAAACCGGGCGATGTGATGAAGCTCGACATCGATCCGAAAAGCCACCCGGCTTGGACTGGTGTTCACCGTCTTCTCGACAGCGGCGGGCAGCTTGCGAAATTCAAAAAGCGCTTCGCTGGTTTCAATATCGGCAACTAAGCAAAGAACACTTTATGTGTTCTGTGGGATCAGCGCCCGCCGCATCGTTATGATGCTGCGGGCGTTTTTCTTTGCCCAAACCACTGATTGACAGTCGTCTTCAGACAAAAAAACTCTGGAATGTTTTCAAATATGGGCAGCTATGCACCATATCTAATGGTTATTCGGGCATTTTTTTGCCATAATTCCATTCGTGAGGATAGGGTAGCTGGTTTTCCGCTGCCCCTTTTCGCTTGTCAAAATGACTAGGCTTTTAGATGAACCAAGTGGCTGCGCGTAATCAGGTAAGCTATGAGGTCTACGTTAAAGACCGTTCCGGCCGTTGGCAAATCCACGGCCACTTTACTGGTGCGCAAAAAAAGCAGGCCGAGGAAGAAGCAAAACAGGTTGAACGTGCAAACCACGTTTCGGGCGTAAAAGTGATTCGTGAAGTTTACAATCACGCGACCAACAGTTCTGAAGAATATGTTGTCTATGAGACCCGCGGACAGGGAAAACTCGACAGCAGCGCCCCAAAAAACAAACGCCCCGCCGCCAAAGCCAAAGCCGATACAAAACGCCCCGATCCAGCACCCACACCCGCGCCGTCTTATGACAAAGCCGCTGATAGTGGGTCTGATAAGAGCGCCCCGGCACAGCCAAAGCCCACACAAGCACGACCACGCAGCTCATCAACGGAAGGCCAAAGCATCATTGGTCTGGCACTGAAGATGATCATTGCCTTTTGTGTGGCGATTGCAATTGGCTTGGCCGTTATGCTGATGACAGCCAAGGGGTTGGAATATCTGCCAAGCATGGGGGCAAGCATCAGTCAGGGATTTTATGACAAGGCCAACTTCATCTCGTTTACGGTTGGTTTCCTTGCCAGTGTTGTCCCGATGCTTATGGTCCTGACCAAGAAATTCAAAGGCAGAGCCCGCAAGCACCCCGCAGCAGGAAGCGTTTCACGTCGATCCGCGACAAAGGCTTCTGGCGCGACCAACCCCGGTAGGGCGAACACTACCCCCCAAGCATCAGCATCGCGTAAATCTGCGGCTGAAATGGCGGCCGAAATGGCTAACGAGGGTTCATCGGACGCAGAAGATTCAAGCGAAGCCCAAGAGGTTGCTGATGCTGAACGCGACGATAATGACAATAGTGACAATGAGAAGTTTGACGACACGCCAGACAAGCCCTTGGTTGAAACCAAGGAGATGCGTGCGACCCGCGATCAAATGAAATCCTTTATCTCGGGCTCCATGCAAGCGATCAAGCGCACAGTTCCAACTTTGGACGCCTATCACAAATTTGGCGTCAATTTGTATGTTGCTGGTGCCTGTGATGCGTGTAGCGAAACGAATTCTCTTGATCAAAAGGGATGCCGTACCGTGTTGCGCGATTGCATCGCAGCGCTTGGTGCAAACAAAAGCATGGCCGATACGTTTTGCAGCAATGTCGACGACTATATCCTCGAGCCGAAATACAAGGATATGTATGGTGCTGGGCGCAAATCGATGGATGCCTATATCAAGGATGAGAAAAGCATCACCACATCGGTTTCTCAGGCCATCGCCAATTGGAGCGACAAACCCGCATCTGATCCACAAGCAGGTGCAGGCAAGAAACTACACGCCCTGATGTTTACAGATATTGTCAATTCGACTGCGAAAACTCAGGAACTGGGTGATCATGGGGCGCAACAGATGGTTCATGTTCATAACCAGATCGTGCGCACTGCCCTGATCAATAACTATGGCAAGGAAGTCAAGCATATGGGGGATGGCATCATGGCCGTGTTCCCATCTTCGGCAAGTTCCGTCGAAGCCGCCATGGAAATTCAGAAAAACATGGCCACGCACAATGCCACGCAGGACATGAAATTCCAGATCCGTATCGGGATTAATGCCGGTGAAGCGATTGCCGAAGAGAATGACCTGTTTGGCAGCGTTGTTCAGCTTGCTGCGCGTGTCTGCGCCCAAGCTGGTGGCGACGAGACATTGGTATCTGAGAACGTCAAAAATACCTATAACGGCAGCCGTGCTAACTTTGCATCCCAAGGCACGCGCAAGATGAAAGGCTTTAACGAGCCGATTGAAGTCTTTCAGGTCCAGTCACGTACCTGACCGACCTTCTGTTTTACCGTTCAATGATCAAATTCTTCATCCCCCCTGTGAATCCAAAGACCCGACAGAAGTTTGCATTCGATCATAGATGGGCCTTTGGGACAGTTTGACAAACGTTTGGAAAAGTCCGGGCGGGGGATTTATCCGTTGCAGCGTGCCGCGACCTGCAGTTCCATTCTCGCAGCCCGCATATAAAGCCCGTAAGCACGCCCCATAAGGTCAATCAAGGCCGGCGAGAGAAATTCACTTTCTTCGTGCCGATCATCGATACAAAGCCGAAGGTCGACCATCAGGTTGTCAACATCGACAGCCTCTTCCCACGGGATTTCGCCCTCTTCCACCGCGCGCACAGCCATCAGCCACGCCATCGCCCGGATAAGGCGGGTGGTCATTCGCATTTCGAAGATGCATTTAGCAACTGCTTCGCGGCTACGACGGCCTTTTTTGCGCTTATTTCTATGAGCTGTCAGGTAATTTCGGGCCTCCACAAGCAAGGCGAAGGCTTCGTCATAGGTCCGCGAAAAAGGAACAACCGCAAAATTGCTGCGATACGACGTCTCTTCAGATGCCGGTGGATGCTCGTATGTCATCCAAAATATATTGGGAATATAGCCGACCGCTTCAAGGCAGCGGCCCTCAAATAGAAAGACCGCCCACTTTCGGGGCGGCCTTACCTCAACCTGCTAAACTTGCCGGACTTTTTAGTTTTGTTCTTCTTGTGGAGCGAACTTTAGCCAGCGGTTCATAAGCGGTCAAGGCTATTAATTGCACAATTGTGACAATACGTATTAACACGTACTGATTTGCGCGTTTCGCACAGGCGCTTGAACCCAAGACCGCAGCGTGAATTTCAGCCAAGTCCTTCAAGTATCAGTAAAAAGAAAAAGAACCGCCCTAAGAAGGGCGGTTCAAGTTTAACAGGGAGGCATCGAAACATCACGTTCGACAAGTGGGTCAAGAGATGACCCTCTGATCCAAATATAATACGTGAAGTTTAAATTTCAATTAACCTAGGTCTAAAATATTATCCTCAAGTCTAGTACTTCATTCCACTAGAAAGCCCAGCTTGGAATCTTACGGTTACTTCAACAACAAGGTCATCGCCCCCAATGGTTGCTGACACAATGCCTTAGCAATCAAAGGATGTTAGAACATCACGACGGCCATGATGCCGCCTAGCTTGAAGAATCACATTAGATTTTGAACAGTGCTTCGGCCCCGGCAACTGCCCCTTCACGATGCACAAGTGCGCCTTCCACATTTTTGATTTCTGCTTCAAGGGCCGTGCGATATGCCTTCAAGCTATCGACCGACATACCTTCAAGGTTCCGCGGCAAACCAAATTCTGCGGCCTTTTTCACAGCATCATCATCTTCGTGCACAATCATCCTCCATTTCCAAACAACTGCAATGCCCATTAGCAATTGGTTGATCTTACTGGTTTGTAAGTTTGCCCAACAGCCGTTTCCGGCTATTAGATAGGTATAAATCCAGTGTTCGCCACAGAGGTCGTCATGTCCAATCAAGATTTGCCCTTGCATATGCAGGCCGTTGAAATTCGTACAGATGCGCAAAAGCCTTATCTCGAACTTGGTCAGGTGGATGTTCCTAAAATTGGGCCTGAAGATGTGTTGGTAGCTGTACGTGCATCTGGCGTGAACCGCCCAGATTTGATGCAAGTTGCTGGCATGTACCCACCGCCCCCCGGCGCATCGGACATCCCCGGACTGGAACTGGCTGGCGAGATCATCAAGATTGGCGTTGACGTTCACGAATGGAAAGTTGGAGATCAGGTCTGCGCATTGGTAACCGGTGGCGGGTATGCCCAATATGCCAGTGTTCCAGCAGCCCAATGCCTGCCGATCCCAAAGGG
This sequence comes from Rhodospirillales bacterium, assembly GCA_019634165.1. Taxonomy (GTDB): domain Bacteria; phylum Pseudomonadota; class Alphaproteobacteria; order Rhodospirillales; family Thalassospiraceae; genus Thalassospira. Next base: position 69,487 of record JAHQVT010000014.1, on the reverse strand, counting down.
ACTAAGCATGATCGAGGCCGCTGGCTTGCCCGAAACGTTTTTCACGGTTTGGCACAATGTCTTTGATAAGGCACAGCTAAAAGCAGGCGAGACATTTCTGGTTCATGGCGGAACATCAGGTATTGGCACAACCGCGATCCAACTTGCCAAGGCATTTGGGGCTCGCGTGATTGCAACAGCAGGCACAGATGAGAAATGTCAGGCCTGTCTTGATCTGGGTGCTGATGTCGCAATCAATTACAAAACGCAAGACTTCGTCGAAGAAGTCAAAACAGCAACCGACGCCAAAGGCGCAAATGTGATCCTTGATATGGTTGCGGGTGATTATGTCAGTCGGAACTTCAAGGCCGCTGCCTTTGAGGCCCGCATCCTGATCATTGCATTTCTGCGCGGACCAAAAGCCGAAACCAATTTCACCCCATTGTTGCTAAAACGCTTAACTTTGATGGGATCAACCTTGCGTGCGCAGCCCGTTGCAAATAAGGGGGCGATTGCCAATGCCCTTCGCCAACAGGTCTGGCCACTGATTGAAGATAAAAAAATCCGCCCCGTGGTCTATAAAACTGTTCATTTTGGTGATGCGGCGAAAGCACACGATATATTGAAGGGTGGCGCACACATCGGAAAAGTGGTACTGGAAGTCGATTGATCGTTTATGGATGCTGGTCTGAGGAATTTATCAGACAAATCCATAGCAACATGACTATGATTGCGGGTCGAAAAGAAATATTCTTTTCATTCGTCCGCAACAGATTGTTGCATTTACCCGCACATTGATCGAAAAGAACCCAATGGCGGATCCGACGATGCGCAGCAACACTCGTGGTTGCCTTTGCTGCATTGCCGGACCACCAAAAGAGATTATATTCTGGGACAGATATTCCCGCGCTTTTTGGGCCTAGCCCATTGCCGGTCTCCAGAGAGAAAGAAAGAAACAGGAGGAACTATGGCACAGCCCCTCATGCCCAAAGCAACCGCCGTATGGCTTATCGACAATACCGGCTTGTCGTTCCGGCAGATTGCTGCCTTTACCGAGCTGCATGAGCTTGAAATTCAGGCCATCGCCGATGGCGATGTCGGCCAGGGCATTGTTGGCCTTGACCCGGTCGCCAATGGGCAGTTGACCCAGGATGAAATTGCGCGCTGTGAAAAAGACCCGCGTGAATTCCTTAAAATGGCGAAATCTGACCTGCCGCGCCCGCGCTCGCAGTCCAAAGGTGCCCGTTACACCCCGGTCTCCAAGCGCCAGGATCGCCCGAATGCGATTGCTTGGCTGCTTAAGCATCACCCGGAACTGTCCGACGCACAGGTCTGCAAGCTGATTGGTACCACCAAAGACACCATCGGCAAGATTCGTGACCGGACTCATTGGAATTCAGCAAACCTCACACCGCGTAACCCGGTGACCATGGGCCTTTGCACCGAGCTTGATCTTGAAAAACAGGTCGTGATCGCGCGTTCCAAAAACCCGGAAAAAATCGCCAAAAATGTCGAGCCGGATCCGCTGCCAGAAGAATTGCAGATCAATCCAGAACCGGATTATCCGGGCAAAAAGGCGGACGACAAAAAGGCAGAGCCGAAAACTTCCGACTATATGGAAGCTGCCGAAAACCTCTTCCGTTCCTAATCCAATTCAAAAGGCCGCCTGTTGGGCGGCCTTTTCATTTGGGCAGTGGCCAGATGATTACGTTAAATTTGTTTCACATGAATGCCGCGAAACCGTAACGTAACCGACATACACCCTGCATACCATTCGCCTGAACTCAGACGAACAACACCGAAGAAACGTTTCCATGCAAAAACGTCCGACCGAACGCCAAGCGGGCATTGTCGAACTTGTCCGCGCAGATGGTTTTCGTACCATCGAACAACTCGCAGAACGATTTGACGTAACCCCACAAACCATCCGCCGCGATGTGAACGCATTGTGCGACGAAGGATTACTCCGTCGTCGCCATGGTGGGGTTGAACCCGCCCTTGAGCATGAAAACATCGCCTATCGGGCGCGCAAGGTTCTTAACGTCAATGAAAAGCGCAAGATCGCAGCTCTTGTCGCACGGGAAATTCCCAATGGCGCATCGCTATTCTTTTCAATCGGCACCACGCCGGAACTGGTCGCCAGCGCACTTTTGCAACATCGCGATCTTAGGATTTTTACCAACAACCTGAATGTTGCCTATGTGGCCGCAACCAATGACAGCTTTGATGTCACTCTGATTGGTGGTCGATTGCGCAACCGCGACCGCGATGTTTTAGGCCCGGATGTTGAGGCGTTCTTTAACAGCTACAAAGTCGATTACGGCATCTTTGGCGTTGGCGGTATTGATCAGGATGGCAGCCTGCTTGATTTCGATGAACAAGAAGTCCGTGCCCGTTCAGCAATCTTAAAGAATGCGCGCAAATCCTATCTTGTGGCGGATCATACAAAGTTTGGCCGCAACGCCGTTGTCCGGGGTGGTTCGGTAACGGATGTCAGCGCGTTCTTTACCGACTGCCCACCGCCGGATCACATCGAACAAATGATTGCAAAGGCCGGGGTTGCGCTTTACACGCCCGAACCAAATGCCGATTTCCCGACCATTTTAATCGCTGACGACAACTGATCACAGGGCATTGCCCGCTGTTTCAGGGCGATATGCTGGTTGTTCGTTCCTTGGCTGCGGCCTTTAGGCTGTTGCATACGGCTTTTAGGCCCGGTGTCAGGGTTTTGTCCCGTCGCATGACAAGGGCAAGTTCCCGCGCAAGAGCAGGCGTTAAGGGGCGCGTCTTGATCGGGAATTGCGTCCGATCAGGCCGCGCACCCATTTCAGGCAAGATCGTTGCACCGATGCCTGCACCAACCAATTCTCGGATGGCTTCGACACTACCAAGCTCCATTACTGAATGGCCCGTAACACCTGCACTGCGCAGCCAATCATCCACCAGGGTACGGGTTAGCCCGCCTCGTTCATAAAGAACCAACGGCATGGCTTCAAAATCCTGCGGACGGATGATATCCCCGACTTCGGCATCAGCAGGAAAGATTGCCACAAACGGATCAGGCATGATCGGTGTTACCGAAAGGCTCCGCCCACTGCAGGGCATGGTGACCAGACCAATATCAAGTTGGTTGTCTTCGATAGCGCGCACAATGTCACTGGCATTGCCCGTCCGGACCATGATTTCAAGTTTTGGAAAGCTGCGCTGAAGCTGTTCCAAAATAGCGGGCAGAAAATAGATACATGCCGTTGCCCCCGTCCCGATCCTGACCTGTCCGGCCGCACCACTGGAAAAACTTGCCACCGCATCCATTGCGGTCCGGATAGATGCATCAATACCCCCCATATGCGCCAATAACGCCTGCCCTGCCGGGGTGGCCTCTGCCCGTTTGCCGACACGTTCAATCAGCTTAACCCCCATCTTGCTTTCAAGCTGACGGACCTGCTGGCTAATTGCAGGCTGACTTAGATTGAGCTTGTCTGCAGCAGCGGAAAAGCTACCCAACGCAACAACATCGGCAAAGGCATGAAGCTGATCAAGATTAAGCGCACGCATACCAAAAAATTCCTTATGATCTGCATAAGTTATCAAAACTTATCTTATGGCATTTTTGATCGTATTGTCAGATCAAACATCCTCAATTGCGGACAAAACCATGTGCCTGACGACTGACCTAAACGATGCCTCTTTCGCCACGACCGACTATGGCAACATCACCATTCGTGATGCCAAGTTTGGTGATATTCCGGCAATCACGGCGATCTATGCCCACCATGTTTTGACTGGAACCGCATCGTTTGAAGAAACCCCACCGGGCGAGGATGAAATCGCCAGCCGGTTTAACGCCATCCGGGCAAAGAACATGCCTTATATGGTCGCAACGCGCCGTGACGTGATTGTCGGCTATTGCTATGCCAGTCCCTATCGCCCACGCACGGCCTATCGCCATACGGTGGAAAATTCGATCTATGTTGCCCATGACTGTGTCGGTCAGGGCATTGGCAGCATTTTAATGGCAGAACTGATTACCCGTTGCGAAACTGGTCCTTGGCGTCAAATGGTTGCTGCCATTGGGGATAGCGCCAATCGTGCATCCATCACGCTTCATGAACGTCATGGATTTACGATGGTCGGCACGTTTAAGAATGTCGGCTACAAGTTCGACCGCTGGCTTGATTCCATTTTGATGCAGCGCCCGCTTGGCGACAATCGCCCGATCATTGCCAATCGCTGATCCGTCGCCCAGACAAAAAAACACCCGCGATGGGAAACCAAAGCGGGTGCAAGGATGCTCCTTCATGATGGGAGCGGGAGTTTGGGTGTTTCAGCGGATTACTTCGCGTAGCCAATCCCTTTCAAAGCTTCGGCGATTTCAGGCAAAATGCCCGGATCATCAATCGTCGCAGGTGTGTTGTAGCTATCGCCATCTGCGATGGATCGCATGGTTTTGCGCAGAATTTTCCCCGACCGGGTTTTTGGCAGACGTTCAACCACAGTCGCCTGTTTGAACGCGGCAACCGGCCCGATCTGATCACGGACCATGGCAACGACTTCGGACAAAATCGCATAATGCGGGCGCGTCACACCGGATTTCAGGACAATAAAGCCAAGGGGGAGTTGCCCCTTAAGATCATCATGCACACCGATCACAGCACATTCGGCAACATCTTGATGGCTGGAAAGAACTTCTTCCATCGCCCCGGTCGACAGACGGTGTCCTGCAACATTGATGATGTCATCTGTGCGCGACATGACATAGATATAGCCATCTTCATCGATAAACCCGGCATCCCCCGTGGCGTAGTAGCCGGGGAATTCATCAAGATAGGATGATTTATACCGATCATCATTTTGCCAAAGGGTTGGCAAGGTTCCCGGTGGCAATGGAAGTTTGGCTGCAAGTGCGCCGATCTTTCCACGTTCAAGCGGCTTTCCAACTTCATCAAGAACCTGAACGTCCCAGCCACATGCGGCAACTGTCGGTGAACCATACTTGATCGGCAGCAATTCAATCCCGCGTGGATTGGCACAGATCGACCAGCCGGTTTCGGTTTGCCACCAATGGTCAATCACGGGCACGCCAAGGCTTTTTTCCGCCCACTGCAACGTATCAGGGTCTGAACGTTCTCCTGCCAGATACAGCGCCTTAAGACTGCTAAGGTCATAGTTCCCCATATGGGCTGCATTTGGGTCATCACGCTTAATCGCCCGAAACGCGGTCGGCGCTGTAAACAGCACTTTGACTTTGTGCTGCGAGATGACGCGCCAAAACGCACCAGCATCGGGGGTTCCGACCGGTTTTCCTTCATACATTACCGTCGTGCAGCCTGCGAGAAGCGGCGCATAAACGATATAGGAATGACCAACCACCCAGCCAACATCTGATGCCGCCCAGTAGACGTCACCGGCTTCTACATCATAGATGTTTTTCATCGACCAATGCAGGGCAACCATATGCCCGCCATTGTCACGCACAACGCCCTTTGGTTCGCCGGTGGTCCCCGACGTATAGAGAACATAAAGCGGATCGGTTGCAGCAACCGGCACACAATCAGACGGTGCTGCCTTTGCACATTCAACCGACCAGTCATAATCGCGCCCATCTTGCAATTGCGCCTCACATTGCGGACGCTGATGCAGAATGACACTTGATGGTTTATGCTCTGCCATCTCAATCGCGCGATCAAGCAACGGCTTGTATTCAATCACCCGTGAACCTTCGATACCGCAACTGGCCGACAGGATCAGTTTGGGTTTGGCATCATTGATGCGGGTTGCCAGCTCGTTCGAGGCAAAGCCGCCAAATACCACGGAATGAATGGCGCCTATCCGCGCACAGGCCAACATCGCCATGGCAGCCTGCGGGATCATTGGCATATAGATAATGACCCGATCGCCTTTGGTCACACCACGCGCATGCAAGGCACCGGCAAGCCGGGCAACCTCGTCGCGTAAATGGGTGTAGGTGAAAGTTTCGACCGTATCGGTAACCGGGCTATCATAAATCAGGGCTGCCTGATCTCCGCGGCCTTCTTCAATATGGCGATCCAGCGCGTTATAGCAGGTATTGACCTCGCCGCCGGTGAACCAGCGATAAAATGGCGGGTTGCTGTCATCAAGAACACGGTCCCATTTACGATACCATGAAAGCTTTTCTGCGGCTTCTGCCCAAAAACCTTCCTTATCTGCAATCGAACGATCATAGATTTCCTGATAGCGACCGGTCATTCGTGAAATTTCCTCCCGCGACGCTGGGTTTTACACCCAAATGGAGCGCGTCTGTGTGACATGCGATTAAATCGGCATCATAATACCGATTTATTCAATTATTACCCCTTAGACATTGGTAGAGCGTCGGTAATCCGCACATTTCTGCGGATTACAATTACTCAATTTTAGAACGAACACATGATCGCTTTGCAGCGCGTATCCGTATCTATGTTATCTGGGGAGTAACAGGGAGATTGGAAGAACAGACATAAAATTGCCGCCTCGCGTGTGGGCTACAATCGGAGGCGGCAAAAAGCAAGAGTATGGAAATCTAGGAGGTCGTCAAACCGTCAGCATGGGAGATCGTATGTTTTTCACCACACGCTTTACCATGCCCGGACGGCTAATGGGTTATTCGGGTTATCTCGTCTTTGATTTCAAGCTTGCGACGTTTAATGTCTGCGACAAGGGATTCATCTGGCGCCGGTCGGCGCGTCTCGAGGTGGAGTTCCTGCTCAAGCGCAGCATGTTTGGCAGTAAGAGCTTCGATATGACCTTGAACGCTCATTCGCCTACTCCTTATATCTGACATTGCCCACAGGAAGATGGTATTAATTTCGTAACATAATTTCCAGTGTTTCAATCACCATCGTGATCAAGAACACAGTCCAGCAAGGAACGGCATGACGCAAAAAGATCGACTTATCATTGGCATAACCGGTGCGTCCGGGGTGATTTATGGCATTCGTTTTTTACAATTGCTGAAAAACACGCCAATCGAGACTCATCTGGTTCTTTCCAAAGCAGCCGAGCGAACCATCGCCTATGAGACCGATTTTAAAATCCGCGAAATCAAGGAGATGGCAGACATTCTCCATGACAATGCAGACATCGGCGCCCCGATTGCATCGGGATCATTCCGTGCACGTGGTATGGTGGTTGCCCCTTGCTCGATGAAGTCTCTGGCCGAGGTTGCAAGCGGAGTCGCAGATAATTTGATTTCACGCGCAGCCGATGTGATGCTAAAAGAACGCCGGCGTTTGGTTCTGATGACACGTGAAACCCCGCTTCATGCCGGGCATATCCGCAATATGGCACAAGCCACGGAAAACGGCGCGATTATTGCCCCACCCGTCCCGGCATTCTATGCCCGCCCGGCATCCCTTGATGACATGGTCACGCAAAGCTGCGGCCGAATTCTCGATCTGTTTGACATTGATTTGCCCGAAACCGCGCGCTGGGGCGATGAAGATGCTGCCAATCATATCCCGGTTACAGGTGTTCCCAAAAAACGGGACGCATGATTTCGCCCTAGGGCCAGGACCTATTAAAAGCCCATCAATCTGATCAACTTGCTTAGGGCTGCGTCGCATTCTTCCTGCGTAAGGTCAAACCGGGTTGGCGAAAGATAGGCATGTGCCCCGGCATAAGGGTCATTACAGGGGATCGGTTCAACAGCATCGCACAACATATGTTGTTCAATCCGTTCGGCCTGTAATTCGTCTGCTTTGACCTGCTGGCGCAATGCCTGTGCCGCTGGACGGGCATTATCACGCAGGAACTGTCGGGTCCGGCGCAGCGGAATGATCGCATTGTCACGCCAATCGCGCACTGCATCTTCAAGCGAGGATATGCTGTGCGGAGCCAATCCTTTGCGGCCAAGGAAGAACATGAACAAAAGCATGTTCACATCCAGACCACAGCGCTCCTGAAGTTCCAGACACAGCTTTGCAACACCGCTTTGTCCATACATCCCGACCGTAAAAGTCCAGACTTCTTCCTGATCCATTCCCAACCTGCTTGGCTTAGATGATTTTGATCATACGGTCTTTGCGGTGCGGGCAACCTTCGGAGGCGTCCCAAGATACGCGCCAAGCCCCTTCGCCGTAGAAACCATGGTTCCGGCCGTATTTACAAGCCTTGGACCGACAATAACATCTTCCATCGGGACATCGATCACCTTGCGTTTTGACCAAGCAACCACCCGGTCAAATTTCTGCTGGGCAATCAAATCTACCGCATGCACGCCAAAGGCCGACGCAATCACGCGGTCCCGCGGCGATGGCGTGCCACCGCGCTGAACATGGCCCAACACAGTGACACGGGTTTCCCAGCCAGTCCTTGCGCCTAATTCCTCGGCCAGCCAATGACCAATGCCACCATAACGAACTTTCTGACCGTCATTCCCCTGTGTCACGGCGGTACCATCATCGCGTTTAACGGCCTCGGCGACAATCACCAGCGCATGATTACGGCCACGCTTACGGATACCAAGACAATGTTCGCTTAGCGCATCAAGATCATAATCCATTTCCGGGATCAAAATTGCATCCGCCCCACCGGCCACCCCCGCAAACAGGGCGATATGGCCCGCATCCCTTCCCATGACTTCCAAAATCATGATCCGGTCATGTGAAGCTGCGGTTGGCTGCAATCGATCGAGGGCCTCGACGGCGACATTTACCGCCGTGGTAAAGCCCACCGAATATTCGGTCTGGGCCAAATCGTTATCAATTGTTTTTGGAATACCAACCAGATTGATCCCGCCCATCTGTGCCAATCGATGCAAGATCGCCATGCTGCCGTCCCCACCAACCCCAATCAGCGCATCAAGGCCCAGCTTGTGATACCCTTCGATCACGTCTTTTGAACGATCCGCAAAGGTACCATCAGGCATGGGGTAATCGAACGGATCGCCCTTGTTGATCGTCCCTAAAATCGTCCCGCCAAGCCGCAGCATGCCATCATTATTGACCTGATCATTCAGATCAATTGCCTGTGGCGGATCCTGCATAAGGCCGTGCGTCCCATGGCGAATACCAACAACATCCCAGCCATATCCAAGCACCGCACGACGCACGACAGCAAGAATAACGGCGTTCAATCCCGCACAGTCACCACCGCTGGTCAAAATTCCGATCCGCATGCGCTTCCTTCCCAATAAAGCCATTTTCGTTCTTAAGGTTGATACAAATCATATGGGTTGCCCATATGATTTCTGTTAATATTCTGGTCTGAACCCAATTTAATGACTAAAAAAGGTTCAAACCTAAGTTCTCCTTCGCGTTGGTTATTAAGCTGGATCAAAAATGGACGAAATCAATCAGATCGAGATTGAAAAGAGACTTCTTTCATTACGCGAGGAACACCGCGATCTTGATGTCGCCATCGAACAAATGGTGCATGCCCCACACCATGATCAACTGCGTTTGGGCCGCATGAAAAAGCGCAAACTCGCACTCAAAGATGAAATCCTTTATATCGAGTCGCAACTGGTTCCCGACATTATTGCCTGATGCGGGGCATATTTTCCCGCTTTACCTCTTTGCAACGCACAAATATTTTCGCGGCAAAAAGTTCCCGCAAAATCCCATTTCATCGAACGAAATGATCATACGGTTTCGACCCTGCCTGCATCTTGCACGTGCCAGCAGGTTTTCGACGTCAAATCGGTTCTATGTGAAATTATCGGAAGTTGGTTTTAGGAAATGTCACCCTGCAAAGAAGTGCTTCTTGCAAGCATGGGACGATCGCATGTCGTTGATCAAATCCCTGAAGGAATACGATCCACTTGCGCAAAATACATTTCCTTTTGCGCGCGCAATGCTGCGTCCGCGGCATTAAGCACTGAAACGGCGCTGTCACCTTTGACCGCCTGATAAAGGCCAAAGACCGGGACAACAGTGATTGGCGTGTCTTTATGCAAATAAGGATGCTGCGCAAGCCAACGCGTAATCGCATCAATACGTTGCAGCACATCGTCCCGATCTACATTGTACATCAAGGCAACAAAGTCATTGCAACCGAGATAGCCAAGATGATGCGGTGCCATGACAAAATCGGCGATAATACGCCGGACATAGTTAAACAGCCCGTCTTTGCATTCCTGTCCATAGCGCTGCAAGATGTCTTCGATATTCAACACCTCACAGATCATTATGGTCCGGTTGGTTCTGTCCGTTCCCAAAAGGGCGACTTCGTTTTCAAGAATTTGCATGAATGCCGGACGGTTAAGCGCACCTGTAAATGCATCTTGTCCTTCGGTACGGGTAAGATGCGCCAGCCGTTTCTTTAATTCAGTGGCACTCTCGGTCAGCGTATTGACCCGCACCATCAATCGACCAATTGCCTGTTCAACAGCCGGTGTCACCTGACCATCGGGAATGCCCAGCACATTGGCAATATCGGCCGTGCGGAAATGCTCTTCTTCCACAGGATCAGGGACATTTCGCGTATCAATATCAACTTGATGTTGCTGATTTGGCCCACGCCGATGGCCTGCGTCCTTGCCATAAGAAAACACGCCATAATGATTTGATGGATACCTGCCATCTCCCCCACCCATAGAGGATGTTGTTGAGACGGGTCTTGTGACTTTCATGTCGGACCTTCCGTGCTACCTGCACAGTTATATGAGCTATTGGTAAAGAATACATCAAAATGGCGATCAATTCATCATCCTTTTCAATCCACAGTAAGAATAGTCGCGCCATACGTTTGAATAGATAAAACTAAGTCATCAGCAGGCTGTCCGATTTAAAACGTTCAAGCTATCTTAGATCGTGCAAGCACGCTTGCATGATAGGCCGCGCTGCATATAATGCGGCCCTTCACGAAACCGCCCGAAACGGAGCCGCCAATATGAGCGATCAAACACCGGTCATCGGCATTATCATGGGAAGCCAGTCCGACTGGGAAACCATGAAAAACGCAGCAGATGTCCTTGATGCGCTGAACGTCGCGTATGAGACCAAAATCGTCTCGGCCCATCGCACACCTGATCGCCTGTATGATTACGCCAAGTCGGCCAAATCGCGCGGACTTAAGGTTATTATCGCCGGTGCTGGGGGTGCAGCGCATCTTCCGGGTATGGCAGCAGCCATGACCCCGCTTCCTGTTTTGGGTGTTCCGGTTCAAAGTCGCACCCTTAAGGGGCTTGATAGTTTGCTTTCCATCGTGCAAATGCCTGGCGGCGTTCCGGTTGGGACCCTTGCCATTGGCTCTGCTGGTGCAAAGAATGCCGGTTTGATGGCCGCAGGCATCATGGCGCTGATGGATGATGATCTTGCCAAGCGGCTTGATGACTGGCGCGCAGCCCAGACCGCATCGGTCGCAGATGCGCCGGTTGATCCGGCACCGTGATCTGAAAACAGGCGCGCCCCATCGGGCGCGTTTTTGTTTACCGCAAACAAGTTTGATGGTTGCCTGAATTAAGGTAATGCTTCCCCGGCTGGAAGTTTATTGATCGAGGAATACATGACGCAGGATTTCGACACGCGCATCATCGCACTAGGCAGCACGATTGGCATCATGGGCAACGGCCAACTTGGCCGTATGGCAGCATTCTGTGCCGCCGAACTCGGTTACAAGGTTCATGTATTCGGCCCCGGCGCAGATAGCCCGACCGAACAAGTATGCGCCAAGGCAACCATTGCCGATTATAGCGATCTTGATGCCCTGCGAAGCTTTGCCCAAGATGTCGATGTCGTGACGTTTGAATTTGAAAACGTTCCGCATGACAGTGTGAAGCTTCTTTCGGAATTGGTTCCGGTCCGTCCGGGTTGGAAATGCCTGCACATTTCCCAAAACCGTCTGCGCGAAAAAACCTTCTGCAATGATCATGGCATCGGTACTGCCCCGTTTGAAGCCGTGCGTTCATTGGCCGACCTTGAAACTGCCGTTGCCAAACTTGGTCGTCCATCGGTTTTGAAAACCACCGAACTGGGCTATGACGGCAAAGGTCAGGTCAAAATCACCGCCAACACAGACCTTGCGCAAGCATGGGCCGAAATGAAGAATGCCGAAGCCATTCTTGAAGGCTTCATCTCGTTTGAACGCGAAATATCCGTCATCGTTGCCCGCGGCGTTAAAGGTGACACCGCCTGCTTCTGCCCGGTTGAAAACGTTCACACCAATCACATTCTGGATGTGACCGTTGCCCCGGCTGAAATTGCTGATGATCTGTCAAAAAAAGCCGAAGACATGGCGATCAAACTTGTCAGTGCGATGGAGTTTGTTGGTCTTTTGGCCGTTGAGATGTTTGTCACCACTGATGGCAATATTCTGGTCAATGAAGTCGCCCCGCGCCCGCACAATTCCGGGCATTGGACGATCGATGCCTGCATCACCAGTCAGTTCGAACAGTTCATTCGTGCTGTTTGCGGCTTGCCCTTGGGCGATCCAGCGCACCATTCAAACGCACGTATGAAAAACCTGTTGGGTGATGACATCAATGACTGGCAGGCAATTTTGACCGAGCCAAATGCCAAATTGCACCTCTATGGCAAGGCCGAAGCAAAACCGGGCCGCAAAATGGGCCATGTCACTTGGGTATTGCCGAAGTAACCAAACAAAATTTGCCATCATATCTGCGATCTCAGCCCCGGACACCTTGCGTATCCGGGGCTTTTTCATATGACATTCATAGCGTTACGCCAAAACACCATCGAATGGCATTTTATGCCCAGTTGATTGGCATCGGGTTTGCTGTTGTTGGGGCAGGAAACTCTTTATGGACGGAACGAGATGAAGAAACTTCTGATCATTCTTTCACTGGCCTTTGGCCTTACCGCCATCGAAAGCCAGATGAACAATGCCAATGCTGCCCCTGGGGCTGCTGGCTTCCCCGACGTTGTCGAAGGTGACAAGCTGCGCTTTGGCGAAATGATTGTCGAACTGTTTGGCATTCGCGCCCCAAAACCCGGCATGATCTGCCGGGCCGGTGCCGTTGAATTCAAATGTGGTGCGGCTGCTAAACAAGCACTCGACCGCATCATTGAAAACTATGCCATCAAATGTCAGCAGGTTTCAGACGTTCAGCTTTTCCCGATGCTGACCGAATGTCGCATTGGCCGGAATGACCTTAACCGCCTGATCTTGCGTGCCGGATGGGCGATGGTCGATATGGTAAGCTGCGACAGTCACCCAAGCTGCCCGACATATTTGCGTGATCAGGCATTTGCCAAAGAAAACCGCAAAGGCATCTGGATGGGAACACCGCCTTCTGAACTGGTTGCCCTTGCTGCCAAGCCAACCCGTCAAGATATCCAATCCGGTGACGATGCCCTTAAACGCGAAGAGAAGGCATTTGATCAAGCACCGTCTCATCTGTTTGGCAAAGCATTCAACATCGATTTGGCCGCAGAAACAAAACGGGCCAACGCACCTGACCCCACACTTTTAAGTTTCCTTGGTTCTACCTTCTGACCTTAAGGTCATAGAGTTTCCAGATCAGAAAACGAAAAACGCCACCGCGCTTCATGCTGGTGGCGTTTGTTTTGGCGTAAAAATGTCAGAGCCGACCCTTATCCACCAAACTGACGACGAACACGCCCCGGTGTCGGCATGCAGCGGGCAAGCTTTGCCCCAAACTTTAAGGGTGCCTTGGCAAACTTGCCAACCTGCCCAAGTTTGGCTGTGATTTTAGGGATCTGAAGCACATTGCTAATCCGACGATCAAGAAATGCCCAACTATCAACATGACCATCCGATGTATCATCCAGCCAGAATGCCAAGGTTGATCCATAAACCCCGGCAAGCAACATCCGCTTGGTGTACCAATTATAGTCGGTCGACGTATCGCCCGCAGCAACCCACATCTTATCCACCGTACCGTGGGTCAGTTTAAGACCCAGGGCCGCATTTTGGGGCAAGGCAAGATATGCCACAGCCGCCCGCACTGCGTCCTTTTGATCTTCGACCAGATCAAGACGGGTCTTAACCGCTGTTGCAATGCGTTCGCGGATTTTCATGTTTTCAAGCCCCTTTTCATCAAGGGTTGCAAGCATTTTGCGGTCAATCATTTCGACATAGGTCATGATCGCTTGGCGAATACCATTGGGCAACAAACGGTCAACTTCACCAGACGCAAGATCAATATCCTCTGCCCCGGCCAAAAGGGACTGTTTGGTCCAACCATCAAACGGCACATGTTCAAGGGCGGCTTCGACCAATGCTTGGCGCTGGGCTTGCAAGCGGCTCATGCTTTCGGACACGGTCATATCAGGCCTCCTCATCACGTATGTTGGCATCATTTGTATCGTCATCATCATCTGACACGTCTGATTGCCTAAAGGTAGTCTCAGGCGGGTATTCACGCAATTCTTCGTTAAACCCAAGCAGTGTCATGTCTTCCATACGTTCAGGATACATCACTCCGATCAAATGATCATATTCGTGCTGCACCACGCGGGCATGAAAACCACCTGCAATGCGTTCGATTTCCTCGCCCTTTTCGTTTAACCCGCGATAGCGGATTTTGTTCCAGCGCGGCACGACACCCTGTAGCCCCGGAATGGAAAGACACCCTTCCCAACCATCAACAATATCGTCGCCAATCGGTTCAATCTCTGGATTGATCAGAACGCTTAGAGGAATTTCCCCGTCATCGGGGTCATCGCTTTTGCGAAATACGGGTACGAAAAATACCATAATCGCCTTGGAAACAAACACCTGTGGTGCCGCAAGGCCAACGCCACCGGCATCCTTCATGGTGTCCTTCATATCAGCAATCAAACGCTGAATTTCAGGATCAAGCGGGTCTTCGACCCGGTCGGCGACATGGCGTAGAACCGGGTGGCCCATCCGGGCAATTTTAAGGATCGACATTCCCCTATATCCAACCAAAACCGCCCATCTGTAAAGCCCCTATGCATGATGCAAGACCAAAGGGTATCAATGGCCAGAGAACACCAATGATTGTATCGGCCATAGCATGGTCTGAACACGCAACAAAATTGCATGCACCACCCCGACGGTTTGAACCATATGCAGGAACAACCAGCGACCAGATGATATTTCCGGGTCTTCAAGTTGGTCATGCGTATTGGTATAGGCATTGGCGATGCATTTACTGCCCAACGGGACGGTTGCAATCGTTTCTGGATAAAGCGGCACCATCTTGGCCAGAAACGTTCCGGCTTTTGCCCGTTCTGTAATATCCAGCAGTTGGTCACTTGGGCGGAACTGCCCGGTTGCAATCACCGGCTGCACATCCGTAATCACCATCGGAATGATTTCAAATGGAAGTGATGCACAGGAAACCTCGCTAATCACGCCGGGCTTGATGACCTGTGTCGCAATCTGGTTAAAACCCGCCTGAAAGATGGTTTCTTCTTCTTTTTCAGGGATAAGAATACCGGCCGGGCGTAGGATCGGACTGACAAAATCGCCATTTTGCAAAGCAAATTGCTGTACTTTGCCTTTGATACCCGCCCGGACAACCGTTTTAGAAAGTTCTGCTTCTGATGACCGAAGCGATGCTTGCGCGTTGGCAAGCTGTGCGGGCAACAGGCTTTCAAGTTTGGTTTCAATCACGGTTTTACTGGCTTCTGCCGCGTTCAGGCCGCCCTGACGGGTGGTCAGGGAAACCTCAAGACGTTCAACTTCTCGCCGTGATACGGCGTTGGTCCCGCGCGATAGCAGATCAGATTTGACCTTTAACTCATCGCGCACCTGATTATAAGCCCCGCGCGCCTGTTCCAAATTCCCGTCGGCCACCGCAAGGTCCGCACGCGAAACATCCATCTGGGCACGGATTTCGGCAATTCGTTGTTCGGCCATTGCCACCGCTTCGCGTTCAACGCGGTTATCAATTCGAAACAATGGATCGCCAGCATTTACCACCTGATCATTATCGACATAAATTTCGACAACGCGTCCGCCCTTTTCCGGCAAGATCGTCACCGTCCGAAAGAAGGACGACACATGCATGCTTGACGGGTGGAAATAGAAAATCACCGAGATAAGAGAAATCGTCAAAATTGCACAGGCCGTAATGCCAAAGCGCAACTCATACCAAACGGAAAACAGCGTAATTTCATGGCCGATCCGTTTGCCCTGACGATACCGCCTGATTAGATAGTCTGGCAAAATGGTGAAAATCGAACACAGAAGAAGCTCAAACATCTTTGGTGTTCTCCTGCGTCACAGTGCCCGTTGCAGAAGCCACAGGTTCGCTTTGCATCGTCTCATTGATGCCGCCTTTACTTTGCGCAATGACCTTTAACGACCGTGCGATTGATTTAATCGGGGACACAAAATCGGGAAACTTGATGACGGCAAGAACCAAGGCAGCAACCCAAAAAACGTTATTATGGGTAAACAATGCCAGCAAGGTCAGGATACCAATCAACTGAATTTGCGTATGGTTGGCATGATGGGCCAATCGTTCAGGCAAGGCATGCAGGTTCAGGTAAAATGCACCAATCATAAATATTGCAATTACGACAAACCAAATCACCCCGATGAACAAAACGTCGCTTTGCCCCGGTGCGGTAATAAAGAATGGTGCATGCGCAATTGCAGCGTCGCGCAAATTGCTTTCCATTGTGAATACCCCGACCAAAATGGTGCCCAACATCACTGCGGAACGTGCGGTTAACGCTCCCGGCGCTTTACCGATCTGTTGATACATTTAATTCAATCAAACCAGCATAACAATCATAACGACAATTTATGGGATTATAATTAACCGAAAAGTTATCGCCACAAACAGTCGTCTGTGCTCTGGCGTTTTGCGTGTCCAGCTTGAATAAACGCCAAAGGCGAATATCCCCTTCCCTCTTTTCTTTTTGGCCGGTTTGGACTATATACAGGCCACGGTCATGTTGACTGTAAATCCAACCGGAGGGCATTCCGCCTTTCCGGGTGTTTTTGTTTTTTTGAAAGGAGCGTGGTTTCCGTGCAGGTAATCGTTCGCGACAACAATGTCGATCAGGCTCTGAAAGCCCTTAAGAAAAAGATGCAGCGTGAGGGAATCTTCCGTGAGATGAAACTCCGTCGTCACTTTGAAAAGCCGTCGGAGAAGAAAGCTCGCGAAGGGGCGGAAGCAGTCCGTCGTTCCCGCAAGCTGGAGCGTAAGCGCATCGAGCGCGAAGGCTTCTAGTCTTCTTTTTCACTTTCGGGGTATCTCGAACGTGATACTGCATGGTCGAATTTAGCTTGCTGAATTCGGACCCGTGCACCAAGCCCGCCTCGGAGCAATCCAGGCGGGTTTGGTTTATCTGCTTTCTAGGCTCTGGACCTAAATATTCCATCTGTCCAAACATTACATGTCGCAAACCTGACAATTGTCATGGCGCAATATTTTAAGCCTAGCTAAAGGCTAAACGCGTATCTGCCATCAGAACCAATTTGATGGCACCGGTTTGGGAATGTTCATGTCTGCTTTGCGATCACAGCTTCAAGTCACGGTCCGCATTCTATGCGTGATCGCACTTGTGCTTGTCGGATTTTCGCACAAGCTGATTGCATCTTCTCCCAATGCATCTGTCGATATTACGGCCTATGCGTTGCCCGATGGCACTTTGCCATTTTTGTGCATCGGCGGTCAGTCCAGTGACTCTGATGCAAACGCTGCCCTGTTTGCATCCTGTGAATTCTGTCGGATTTCAACCGCAGTTGTCCTGCCCGACAACATCGCGGTTCCCGAACGGGTTTCGTTTGTCACGACTATACCGCCTGCTACGCCTGCCCGCGTAGAATCGCGCAAACCGGCACCTGCCACACCGGCAACGCCGCGCGCCCCACCCTTCGTCGTTTGATTTAAAAATCTGGCCAATCATCTCCTGCATTTCTTGCGGGAATATTGGCGCTTGCAATCACACGACAAGGACATAAGAAGATGGCCATTCAAACCGCACCGCAAGACGCGATGCCTGCTGATGACCGCGAAGGCAAAACACTCAGCCGTAAATTCTATATGGCGGCGTGGCGCTGGCATTTTTATGCTGGCCTTTACGTCATCCCGTTTATGTTGATGCTGGCGATTACCGGGTTGATGATGATGTATTTCAACGTCATTGAAACCCGGTTTGGCGACCGCATTTTAGCAAAAAGCGGCACTCACCAACCGCTTGTTACACAGGCCGACACAGCAGCAAACGCACTCCCCGAAGGCACCGTCAGCCAATACATCGCCCCGCTTGAAGATGACCTTGCCTCGATGTTTCTGGTCAATAGTGGGGGTAAACAACATGTCGTCACACTTGATCCGGTAACCACCGAAATCCGCGACACCATCATTAAAGACGAAAGCTGGTTTTACTGGGCCAGTGATGTTCACGGCGAACTTCTGATCGGTGATCTTGGCGACCGGCTGATCGAAATTGCCGCAGGCCTTGGTATTATTCTGATCGTGACCGGGTTTTACATGTGGTGGCCACGGGGTAGCAAAGGATTGGCATCGGTTCTATGGCCAGATTTCCGCGCAACACGACGTACATTATGGAAAGAACTTCATGTTACCAGCGGCTTTTACATCTCGGTTTTCCTGTTCTTCTTTTTGATTTCAGGACTGGCATGGGCAGGCATATGGGGCGGTCAATTCGTTCAAGCCTGGAGCACTTTTCCCGCCGAAAAATGGGATAATGTCCCGCTTTCAGATGATATCCATGCCGATATGAACCATGGCGTTTTACATGACGCACCTTGGGGATTGGAACAAACCCCCATGCCTGCATCGGGATCAACTGCCGGGGCGCTTGGCCTTGCCTATGGCACCCCGGTTAATCTTGATACCGTAACCGCCTTTGCCCGCACCATTGGGTTTAGCGGACAATTCCGGGTTAACCTGCCGCGCGGCGAAACTGGTGTTTACACCATTTCAGCCGACACCATGAGCGGTGATAGCGTCGCCCCAACCGGGGATCGCACCATCCATATCGACCAATATAGCGGCAAGGTTCTTGCCAATGTCGGCTATGCGGATTACTCGGTTGCGGCCAAAAGCATGGCCGTTGGCATTGCTTTGCATCAGGGTGATCTTGGCTGGTGGAACGTGATTGCCAATACGCTGTTTTGCCTGACAGTTATTTTCCTGTGTATCAGCGGCATTGTCATGTGGTGGCTGCGCCGCCCATCAAGCCGCAGCATCGATGGCGTGCGCCTATCCCCGCCCCCAATGCCGCGCAACCTGCCGCTTTGGAAGGGGGCTGTGTTTGTGATGTTAGCGCTATCATTGGCCTTCCCGTTGACCGGGATCACGCTGGTAACGGTGCTGGCGATTGATGTTCTGATTGTTTCAAACGTGCCGGTTCTCAAGCGCGCATTTGGCTAATCACGCAAAGAACCCCGCTTAAAATTCCGGGCGGGGTTCTTTCAACCCACCAAATATCCATTCTTGAAATTGATCAAAAATCGATGCCTTGGCCCCAATCGGGCCCGGCATCGGATCAGACCGAACAATGATCCCCGATTGGGTGCGATACACCGTATAGACCATCTCTGCATCTATATCGGTAAAGGTCGAACTGCCATATTCGGCATCAACAAAGAAATTCCATTCCGCCAGATAATTCACAAGATCAAGCGCATCCCCCGACCCCAGATCATAGGCCCGATAAGCTGCCGTGTTTTGCCGATCTGTATCGCGATAGCGTCCTTCAAACCGCACCAACTGATACCGGGCATCCATGCCCATCACATTGGCCCATGGTTTGAGTTTGATGAACTCGGCATCAATCCGCCACTGATCGCCGTAAATCTCATAGGTGCCGCTAACACCGCGATCATCTGATACCAGATGGGCGGTAAAGACATCCTCGGAGACGGGCTCAAAATACATCGCCGCAATCGGCTTTTCATAGTTCAGCCGGGCATAGGTCAAAATGGTCAATCCCATCGAGGCGACCAGTGCCAACGATAAAATAACCACTAGTGAAAATGAGACCCTTACCAACCGAAACATGCGACTTTCCAAGCTGTGACGTTAAGAATTTTACGCACACTAAGTTTATAAGTAACGCATCAGACGAAAAAAAGGCGGCCCGATCAAGGCCGCCTTTCGTTTTTCAAAACCAGGTGGTTTGATCAGTTATCAAGATGCATGACGATTTCTTCGCACATCTTTTTGGCATCGCCAAACAGCATCATGGTGTTGTCTTTAAAGAACAACTCGTTCTGAATGCCAGCATACCCTGCCGACATCCCGCGCTTGATGAACAGCACCGTTTTGGCTTTTTCGACCTCTAGGATCGGCATGCCAAAGATCGGGCTTGCCGGGTCGGTTTTGGCCGCCGGGTTGGTGATGTCATTTGCGCCAATAACAAAGGCAACGTCGGCGGACCCAAAATCACGGTTGATTTCATCCATTTCCATGACGTCGTCATAAGGCACATTGGCTTCTGCCAAAAGCACGTTCATATGGCCCGGCATACGTCCGGCCACCGGATGGATGGCATAGCGGACTTTGACACCTTCGGCCTTAAGGATATCAGCCATTTCACGCAAAGCATGCTGTGCTTGTGCCACGGCCATGCCATAGCCCGGAACGATAATGACACTTGATGCGTTTTTCATAATGAAGGACGCATCGTCGGCCGAACCGGACTTCACCGGACGGTCATTGTCGCCACCGGCTGCTGCCGCACTTTCGCCTTCGGCACCAAAACCACCAAAGATGACGTTAAAGATCGAGCGGTTCATGCCTTTACACATGATGTAAGACAGGATCGCACCCGAAGCACCAACCAGCGCACCGGTAATGATCAAGGCATTATTCTGAAGCGTAAAGCCGATGCCACATGCTGCCCAACCGGAATAGGAGTTCAGCATGGAAACAACAACCGGCATATCCGCCCCGCCAATCGGAATGATCAACGTGATGCCCAGAACAAGCGCAAGAGCGACCAGAATCCAGAACGCCGTATGGCTTTCGGTGGTGACCATAATGATGCCAAAGACGACGATACCAATCGCAATGGCAAGGTTGAGCATATGCTGACCGGAAAAGCGAACAGGCGTTCCCGAAACAATGCCCTGCAACTTGCCAAAGGCAACAAGCGATCCAGTAAAGGTGATCGCACCAATCGCAACACCAAGACCCATTTCAATCAGGCTGGCGGCACCAATGTTGCCTGCCGTTCCAAGGCCATAGGCCCCCGGTGAATAAAGCGCTGCACCGGCGACAAACACCGCAGCCAGACCGACAAGCGAGTGAAAAGCCGCCACAAGCTGTGGCAATGCGGTCATTTTGATTTTAAGCGCAATGACTGTCCCAATCGCGCCACCAATCAGAATACCGACGATGATGGTTGTGTATGACAGAACCGACGGGGATGCCAGCGTGGTAAAGATGGCAATAGCCATACCCACCATGCCAAGAATATTCCCGGTTCGGGCTGAGTCAGGTGACGAAAGTCCGCGCAACGACAAGATGAAGCAGACCGAAGCCACCAGATACAGGAAAGCCGATAGGTTTTCCGACATTGTGTGTTCCCCCTACTTCTTTTTCTTGAACATTTGCAGCATGCGCTGGGCGACGATAAAGCCGCCAAAGATATTGATCGAAGCCAATATCACCGCGACAAAGCCCATCATCTTGGAGAAATTCATCTCCACCGGGCCTGCTGCAAGAAGTGCACCGACAATAATCACCGATGAAATGGCATTGGTTACCGCCATCAAAGGTGAATGAAGGGCCGGGGTGACTTTCCACACGACGTAATAGCCAACAAAGCAGGCCAGTACGAACACGGTCAGTCCAAGTACCGTCGGGCTGACACCCGAAGATTGAACCGCGACAGTTGCCGTATTTGCCGCGTCATTGGCACCATTGGCCAGACTGTCGGCAAGCTTGGCGGCCTTTTCAGCCAGACCAAGGGCAGCATCGCGAAGTTCATTTGCATTCTGGGCTACGGATTGATCAGCCATTTGCGACTTCCTCCCCACCGAATTTAGGATGAACAACCTTTCCATCATGGGTCAGGCGGGTTTCGGTGATGATTTGATCTTCGCCATCAAACACCAAGGCACCTTTGTCCTTGTCGACAGAAAGGGTGATGAAGTTCAAAAGGTTTTTGGCATACATCGCGGTTGCATCGGTTGCGACGGAACTTGTGATGTTTTCCGAACCAATCAATTTCACACCGTTGGCGGTGATCACCGTCTCGCCCAGTTTTACACCGGCAACGTTGCCACCGCGCTCTGCCGCCAAATCAATGATCACGGAACCCGGCTTCATGCCCGCAACCATGTCGGCTGTGACAATTTCGGGTGCCGGACGCCCCGGTATAAGGGCCGTTGTGATCACGATGTCGGTCTTTGACAGAACCTCTTTAAGCTTATCGGCTTGCTTTTTCTTGTAGTCGTCCGACATTTCCTTGGCGTAGCCGCCGGAAGTTTCGGCATCAGATGCACTGTCATCTTCGACTTCAATAAAAGTCCCGCCAAGCGATTGAACCTGTTCCTTCACGGCCGGGCGCACATCAAATGCGGAGACTACCGCACCAAGGCGCTTGGCCGTTGCAATCGCCTGAAGACCAGCAACACCAGCCCCAACCACAACAATACGTGCCGGTGCCAAAGTCCCGGCAGCGGTCATCATCATCGGGTAAATGCGGCCAAATTCATGGGCAGCGTCAAGAACCGCGCGATAGCCCGCAAGGTTGGATTGCGATGACAGCACATCCATGGATTGCGCCCGCGAGATACGCGGCATCAGTTCCATGGAATAGCCATCAATACCCGCCTTTGCCATGGCTTCGATCAGTTCTTTGCGATCAAAGGGCTCAAGCAAGGCCACAACAGCGGCCCCCTTTTTATAGGCGGTTAATTCGTTGGTTTTGCCATCAATGACAGGTGGCCGCACCTTGAAGATGACATCAGCATCCTTCACGGTGGTTTTCATTGTCTTGGCAATGGTTGCCCCGGCATCGACAAAGCGATCATCGGGT
This sequence comes from Rhodospirillales bacterium, assembly GCA_019634165.1. Lineage (GTDB taxonomy): Bacteria > Pseudomonadota > Alphaproteobacteria > Rhodospirillales > Thalassospiraceae > Thalassospira. The sequence continues at coordinate 46,625 of JAHQVT010000014.1, read as the reverse complement.
ATGGCGGCATCTATTCCGGCACCAGCCTCAATTGCAACATCAAACCCCAAGGCCTTCAATTTCTTGACGGTCTCTGGTGTGACAGCAACGCGCTTCTCACCGGGCCATATTTCTTTTGGAACGGCCAGTTTCATCGCGTTCGACCTCCTTCCCTATGTATTTGGTAAGCACGGTAATTGTTGTTTTTGTTCCAAAGTAACCGGTTCCAGAACGTCGAACGCGTTCCTTTTGGACCGATCACAAGCACCCTTGCCAGAAAAGAAAAAGGCGGTTCTTCCAGCAAATGCAGAAGAAACCGCCCACTTTCCCACCACGCATTCCAAGGCATTTAAGCCTTGATGACATGTCAGGTCCCACCCGTCATTGTTGCTCAGGACAAACAATCAATAACGCCCCGCCATGTCTGCGTTGAAAGCAAGATGCGATTTCCAACCGGCAATCACAATATCAAAAACCGACAAAAAAGCCGTTTAACTTTAATTAAGTTAAACATAGTGAAAATATATAATGCGCGAAAAACCGCACAGTTTATTTCCACCCCGGAATAGGTCCTTATCCTATCTGGCATGCAATAGGTCTTTGATTTACAGCAGTTTCCCCTATTTTAGCCCCACGCAGTAAGTGAACATTATCTTACAAAAGAACGCATAAGTCTGCATCAATCGCCTTGATAGCAACCTTTGGGAAACGCAGACGGACTTAAAAAGTTCGCAAAATTCGTGTTGGTATTTTTGAAGTAGTCGGAAATTCACGCTGGAACGGCCCCTCTACGCAGGGCGAAGATCGAAAAATCATCCCCGATTCTACTTCTTAATAGGCGAATCGTTTTGGCCGAAGACGATGTATTTCATCAGATCAAGCGTCCGGGCGCTCCAACCCGACAAGGTCAAGGGCCTGCTTTTGACGCGCCGCAAGCTTGGATGCGTCAAAATCCCCAACCAGATCATGGAACAGGCGATACCAGTTCACATGCGCATCAAGGCGCAAGAACACAGCACCCAACCCCACCGCAGCACGATCCACCAGCACAAACTCACGCGGCGGCTTTACCCCGCCCACACGACGCAATTCCTGATGAACCTTTCCGGCAACTTCTGCACCATAGGCAACCGAATTGGTTTCGCCCATTTTACGTTCACGATCGTCAAGGATCGGACCATAGACAAAGCTGGCCCAGATGTTCAGGACATCAATCAACTCACGCGACGGGTTTTCAAACCCCCAGCTTTCATAAGCAAAAACCGCCTTTTCTTCGTCGTTATCGCGAAGTGCTTCATACAACGTAATGACCGCATTGACGAAATCGGGTTTGAAAATACGAATACAGCCAAAATCTAGAAGGTTGACCGAATGGTCGTCGCGCAATGTGTAATTGCCCAAATGCGGGTCGCCATGAATAACGCCGTAGCGATAGAACGGCACATACCACGCCCGGAACATGTTAAGCGCAACCGTGTTACGCGCATCCTGATCTGGTTCGCCATCAAGGAAGTGCTGGAATTTCTGACCTTTTTGCCAAGTCATGGTCAAAAGCCGGCTGGTGGTAAGCTTCTCCACCGGTTCGGGCACATGCACCGCATTTTCATCGGCCAACATATGGCGATAAAGCCGCATATGCTTAGCCTCGCGGGCGTAATCAAGTTCTTCGCGCAGGCGGGCTGATAATTCATCTTGGATGTTTTGCGCATCAATCGCGCTGTCATAACGCTTATAGATCGCAAAGGCCGCGCGCAGTTGTTTTAGATCGGCTTCCACCGTTGCCGACATGTCGGGATATTGCAGCTTACAGGCTACTTCATCCCCGCTGGGCAAGGTTGCCTTATGCACCTGCCCTAATGATGCTGCTGCCACGGCATCGTGGCTAAATTCCGTGAAGTTTGATTGCCACCCCGCCCCCAGTTCGCTGCGCATGCGGCGTTTAACAAACAACCAGCCCATGCTGGGTGCATCTGCCTGAAGCGTTGCCAGTGCCTGGGTGTATTCCTTGGGCAGGGCATCGGGGATGGTTGAAAGGATTTGGGCGACCTTCATCAACGGGCCCTTAAGCCCGCCAAGGGCGGATGTTAGTTCGGCGGCGTATTTCGCGTGATCAATCTCGCCGCCGAACATTTTTCCTGTAGCAAGACGCGCGGCCAGCTTACTGGCCGACGCCCCTACCTTTGCATAACGACGAACCCGCCCGCCAAATCTGTTTTCCTCAAGCGGCGCGGTATAATCATCGTCGTCTGCATTCATATCAGGAAAGCTCCTCCAGCTCGTCGATCATACGCTTGATCATATTCAGACCCCGTTGCCAGAAGGCCGGGTCAGATGCATCAAGTCCGAACGGCGCCAGAAGTTCCTGATGGCGCTTGGTACCGCCAGCTTTAAGCATATCAAGATACTTCTGCTGGAAGCCGTCTTCAGCCCCTTGGTAAACATCGTATAACGAGTTCACAAGGCAATCGCCAAAGGCGTAAGCGTAAACATAGAACGGCGAATGGATGAAGTGCGGAATGTAGGACCAGTAATATTTGTACTCGTCTTCATACCGGATGGCATCGCCCAGACTTTCATGCTGTACGGCAATCCAGATGTCGCAGATCTCATCAACCGTCAATTCACCTTCGCGGCGTTTGTCATGAACGCGTTTTTCAAACTCAAAGAACGCAATCTGACGCACAACGGTATTGAGCATATCCTCGACCTTACCGGCCAGCATGATGCGTTTCATCTTCGGATCGGTTTCCGAACGCAACATCGACTGGAAGGTCAGCATTTCGCCAAATACTGATGCGGTTTCCGCCAGTGTCAGCGGCGTGTCAGACAGGAAATAACCCTGCTCGCCCGCCAACACCTGATGCACACCATGGCCAAGTTCATGGGCAAGCGTCATCACATCGCGGGTTTTACCGTGATAGTTCAAAAGCAAATAAGGGTGTGCTGATGGCACCGTCGGATGCGCAAAGGCACCCGATGACTTGCCCGCACGTGGCGGCACGTCAATCCACGGATTATCAAAGAATTTCTGACCAACATCGGCCAGTTCCGGCGAAAATTCGCCATAAGCCTTCAATACGGTCGAGCGCGCAGTATCCCAATCAATCTGACGATCATCATCATCAGGAAGCGGCGCATTACGATCCCAATAATCAAGCTGATCGACACCAAACCATTTGGCTTTCAAACGGTAATAACGGTGCGACAGATCGGCGTGGCTGTTTTGCACAGCCGTATTCAGCGCATCGACAACTTCGTCTTCGACCTGATTGGACAGGTTGCGCGATGAAACCGGCGTGGCAAATTTGCGCAGGCGATCATCAATTTCCTTGTCTTTGGCAAGAGTGTTGGTCACGTGTGCGAGAAGTTTGATGTTTTTGCCCAACACATCACCGATGGATTTGGCAGCCTTTTTACGATCATCGACCTTACTTGATGAAAGCATATTGGCCGCATCCGACATGGTGAGTTCTTCGCCATCAATCGGGAAACGCAACTCGGCCATGGTTTGATCAAACAAACGCACCCATGCCGCCGATCCGGCAACGCGACGTTCATGGAGAACCTGTTCGACCTCGTCAGACAACTGATGGGGACGGAAAGCACGGTTTTCATCAAGCCACGGGCGATAACGGCGAAGTTCCCCGGATTCTGCATATTTCGCATCAAGGGATGCGTCTTCAATCCGGTTAATCTCAAGCCCAAAGAACAGCGACAGGCTTGAAATGCCGGTCATTTCTTCCTGAACGGACTGATAGAACTGACCAATGGCCGCATCCGAGCTATCACCGGCATAAAGCAACTGTGCAAAGGAGCCGATCTTGCCGCAAATTTCGCTGATGGCTTCATATTCGGCAATCGCAGCGGCAAGCTCATCCCCAGAAAGGTCATTTAGCTTACCCTGATAGCTTTTCTGGAACGCTTGGCTGCGAGCTTTGGCATCATCAAGATCGCGCCGGATGTTAGGGTCTTTTGGATCGTTATAGAGATCCGTCAGATCCCAGGTCGGCAAATTCTTGTTGATCGCGTTCATTTGTCCTCCAGACAGTCTAAGTCCATATGCGTTCACATGGGTGGCGCTAGATGTATTCCCGATACCGATATATAGCGGCTTAAAACGAGATCACCAGCCCCGATCACACATGCGATTTTCCACCTTGCCTCCGATCATATCTTTACTGACGACATGAACAACACCAAAGCATCAAGAATGTGTCCCAAAGCCATCAAAATCGGACAAAGCCCGTAAAAATTTCGACCTAATTTCAAGGACATCACGCGAAAGCTGGCTTTTGTGAACAAGAATTGTCATTTTCCGGCTGCGAAACGATACAATCCCTGATAACAAAATCATCTTGGAATATTCATTTGTTTTCGATCTGATACCGGTTCGCGCCGGCGCGACGATATAGGTGCAACAAACCACACCAGGACAGCGCAAAGATTGTCCGACCATGGGAAAAGACAACAAGGCAAGGGAACGTCATGACAAGTTTGCAAAATTATGCCGATTGGCAAAACTTGCCCGCAATGTTTTTCGCGCAGGCCAAGAAATATGGCGATGTGCCGTTTCTTTGGACCAAAAACAGCGAAACAGGCAAATTTGTCCCGACAACCTGGCAGGAAACAGCCGATCAGGTCCGGGCATTGGCACGCGCACTTTATGACATCGGGGTTCGGGCGGGTGACCGGGTTTTACTGGTTTCAGAAAACCGTACCGAATGGAGCATCGCCGACCTTGCTGTGATGTGTGTCGGCGCAATGACGGTTCCTGCCTATACCACCAATACCGAACGTGACCACCTACACGCGATCGAAGACAGTGGTGCAGCAATTGCCATCATCTCGACCAAGAAACTGGCCCAGCCATTTTTGCATGCTGCCCTTGATAGCGGGCGCTGCCGTCATGCGATCATGATGGAAGAATGGGGGCAAAGCTTTGTCGGGGACATTACCATTTCGCGTTGGGATGATCTGATTGCCAAGGGGCGCGGCCTGTCTCATGATGTTGATAAATGGGTTGCGGGCATCAAACGTGATGAACTTGCCTGCCTGATCTATACATCGGGCACAGGCGGCTCGCCCAAGGGTGTGATGCTTAGCCACGGGGCGATCATATCAAACTGCATGGGGGCGTTTGACATCATCGAAACCCTTGGCATTGATAATGAAATCTTCCTGTCCTTCCTGCCGCTATCGCATTCTTATGAACATACTGCCGGGCTATATTTCCCGATCAGTATTGGCGCGCAAATCTATTACGCCGAAAGCATTGATAAGCTGGCTGCTAACTTGGCCGAAGTGCAACCAACCATCATGACTGCCGTGCCGCGCCTTTATGAAATGCTGTATCAGCGCATGAGCCGCATGGTCGAAAAGGAAGGCGGGGTTAAGCAAAAGCTGTTTGACCTGACCCTTCGCCTTGGCCGCAAGACCTATGAGAACCAGCCGCTTACCCTCATTGAAAAAATACAAAACTTTGCCTGTGAGCTCTTGCTACGCCGAAAGTTGCGTCAACGTTTTGGTGGTAGCATCAAGGCCATGGTGTCTGGAGGCGGACCGCTGAACTACGAACTGGGTGTTCTGTTTGTGTCCTGCGGCATTCGTGTTTTGCAAGGATATGGCCAGACTGAATTCGCGCCTGTCGTTTCGTGCAACCGTGCAGAAAACAACAAGCTTAGAACCGTTGGCCCACCGATGGTTGGTGCAGAAGTCAAGATTGCGCCAGACGGCGAAATCCTGCTGCGCGGTGAAAGCATGATGAAAGGGTATTGGAATCTTCCCGACGTTACAGCAGCAACCATCGTCGATGGTTGGCTTCATACCGGCGATATCGGCCAGTTCGACGAACAGGGCAGCCTGATGATCACGGATCGGAAGAAAGACATCATCGTTAATTCCGGGGGCGACAACATTTCACCCCAACGCATCGAAGGCCTGATGACGCTGGAAACCGAAATTTCCCAAGCGATGGTTTCCGGTGATGCCATGCCCTATCTGGTGGCGGTTCTATGGCCGGACGAAGATTTCATGCGTGAATTTTCCCGTGATCATTCGATCAACAACACGATCGAAGACCTTGCCAAGAATGACGAATTCCGCAAGATCATCCGTGCGGCGATTGATCGGGTAAATACCCGTCTGTCGACCATTGAAAAAGTGCGCAGTTTCATGTTTGCCGAAGCACCCTTTACCATCGACAACGAAATGCTTACCCCGTCGATGAAAATTCGTCGCCACAAAATCCGTGAAGCATATGGCAAGCAGCTTGACGGCCTATATCAGCGTAAACGCAAAGGTCAGTAGCCACCCCGATGCCTAAGAATAAACGTGAAGTTGACCAAACGCTTACCCTGATCCGCGGACTTCCCGGATCAGGTAAATCCACCTTGGCGAAACGTCTGGCCAAAGCCACGGGTGCCACACATCTTGAAGCCGATATGTTCATGGTCGACCGTGAAGGTTTCTATGAGTTCGACCCAACACGCCTTGATATGACCCATGCCAAGTGTAAGGCTGCGTGCCGCGAAGCGCTTGAAGATGGCAAAAACGCCATTGTTTCGAACACTTTTACACGGCTATGGGAACTGCAAAACTATTTTGACATGGCGGAAGAACTTGGCATTCCGCTTCAGATCATTGAATGCCACGGCAAATTCCGCAGCATTCATAATGTCCCAGACGAAACGCTTGCCGACATGCGTGATCGTTGGGAACAGCTTCCGAAAAAATATCGCTGATCACTTTGCGACAGAAAACACTTGTTTAAGGATATCTGTCGTCCAGCGGGTTGGATCACTTCGAATGTCGGCTTCCTGCAGGGCGATGTAATGGAACAACCCATTCATTGCTTCATCCGTTGCATGATCGGTAAGCGAGGCTTTTAAATCCGGAACAAAAGGCAATGTGGTATATTGCCCAAGCATCTGATCATAAAGCGACAGCGCACCGGTATCGGCCAAGGCATCGGTCAGAACCGGGCGCAGGCGCCCTTCGATGTCTGATCCGGAAACACGGCGCAGATAGCTGGTGGCAGCGTCATCAGGACCATTAAGAATACCTTTGGCATCATCAAGGGTCATTTGGCTGATCGCATTGATCAAAATATCGCTGGCATCGCTCATGGTTTGTTCAGCAGCACGGTTCATGCGCAACTCAATTTCATCGGCATAGCTTCCAAGCCCAGCCGCACTTAGTAATTTTTGCGCACTCTTTACACTATCGGGCAGTGGAATATGGGCCACCGGATCGGCATTAAAGCCATCTGTTGCACCAAGCTGGCTGGTAACAAGCTCCACCCCAATATCAAGTGCCTGTTTTAGCCCCTCCTCGACCGTATCTGAAGACAAGGCCGATAGGGCCGAACTTCCCGCCGAAGAACTCGTACCTGATGAACCCACCGCATCGCCCAGCGCCTGCTTGGCTTTATCAAAAAACGATTGTGCATTTGCCGATGGCAGCACCGTGACTGACAACATGCTCGTGGCAATTGCGACAACACCGAAGCGGCGCAAGGAAGAATAGTTGACTATTGGCATGTTTGGTCCTGCTCGTTATGTGTTGTTTGACACCCGTTCATATAGAATGGCGAACAATCATGGCCCGAACAAGACAAAACCCCGGCTTACACCGGGGTTTTGTGCGTTGGATCGCTTACTATTGTTGTTGATTATTCAACAACCTCGATCTTTTTACCGTTCAGTAAAAGATCGGTTCCTTCGACGGAAACGGGGATTTTGTCACCGTCATTCACCCCGCCTTCAAGAATCTGCATGGCCAGCGGATTTTGCAAATATCGCTGGATCACACGTTTCAGCGGACGGGCACCGTAAACCGGATCATAGCCCTTTTCGGCCAACCAATCTTTGGCATCATCATCAAGTTCCAGTTCGATCTTGCGATCAAACAGAAGTTTTTCCAGACGGACAAGCTGGATATCGACGATCTTGCCCATCTGTTCGCGAGCCAAACGATGGAACAGGATTGTTTCATCCAACCGGTTCAGGAATTCCGGACGGAACGATGCCCGAACGATTTCCATAACCTGGTTACGGACTTCGCCGCTGTCGTGACCCGGCTGCTGGTTGGCAAGAATTTCACCACCAAGGTTCGAGGTCAGAATGATCAGCGTGTTGCGGAAATCAACAACCCGGCCCTGCCCATCGGTCAGACGACCTTCATCAAGAACCTGCAACAGGACGTTAAACACATCTGGATGTGCTTTTTCGACCTCGTCAAACAGGACAACCTGATACGGACGACGACGGACCGCCTCGGTCAGAGAACCGCCTTCTTCGTAACCGACATAGCCCGGAGGAGCACCGATCAGACGTGCGACGGCGTGTTTCTCCATAAACTCGGACATATCAATCCGAACCATGGCCTGTTCATCATCAAACAGGAACTGCGCCAATGCTTTGGTCAGCTCGGTTTTACCAACACCCGTTGGGCCAAGGAACAGGAACGAACCGATCGGTCGGTTCGGATCTTGAAGGCCCGCACGGGCACGGCGTACCGCATTGGAAATTGAACGTACTGCATCATCTTGGCCGACAACCCGTTTACGCAGGGTATCTTCCATTTCAAGCAGCTTTTCGCGTTCGCCTTCCAGCATCTTGTCAACGGGAATCCCCGTCCAGCGCGACACGATGGATGCGATATGCTTTTCCGTAACCGCCTCTTCCTTCATCCCCTCGTCCTGATCGTTTTCAGCTTTTTCAAGCAAACGTTCAAGGGCAGGGATTTCTTCGTATTGAAGCTGTCCGGCGCGGTCTAGCTTGCCATCACGCATCGCACGTTCAAGTTCGCTGCGTGACTGATCAAGCTGTTCCTTGATATGGGTTGACGCCGCCAGTTCCGTTTTCTGAGCTTCCCATTTCGCCGTCAGAAGGGTCGATTTTCCTTCAAGCTCGGTCAGCTCTTTGTCCAACCGGACAAGACGGTCTTTGGACGCGCTATCGTCTTCTTTCTTAAGCGCCTCGCGTTCGATCTTAAGCTGAATGATACGGCGATCCAGCTCATCAATCTCTTCTGGTTTGGAATCAAGTTCCATCCGCAGACGCGATGATGCTTCATCCATCAAATCAATCGCCTTATCGGGCAAGAACCGATCGGTGATGTAACGGTTTGAAAGCGTAGCCGCCGCGACAAGCGCCGCATCAGCAATACGAACACCATGATGAAGTTCGTATTTATCCTTGATCCCGCGCAGGATCGATACCGTGTCAGACACCGTTGGCTCGGACACAAATACCGGCTGGAAGCGCCGGGCAAGGGCTGCGTCCTTTTCGATATGCTTGCGATATTCATCCAAGGTCGTTGCACCGATGCAATGCAGCTCACCGCGGGCCAATGCCGGTTTCAAAAGATTGGATGCATCCATTGATCCTTCGGCTGCTCCTGCACCAACAAGCGTATGCAGTTCATCGATAAACAGGATGACCTGACCGGCTTCGGATTCAATTTCGCTCAGGACTGCCTTAAGCCGTTCTTCGAACTCGCCGCGGAATTTTGCCCCGGCAATCAACGCGCCAAGGTCAAGCGACAGAAGTTTCTTTTCCTTCAACGTTTCTGGAACATCGCCCTTAATGATGCGCAATGCCAAGCCTTCGGCGATGGCGGTTTTACCGACACCGGGTTCACCGATCATCACTGGGTTGTTCTTAGTCCGGCGTGACAGAACCTGCACAGCACGGCGAATTTCTTCATCCCGCCCAATCACCGGATCAAGCTTGCCTTCGCGGGCTGCTTCGGTCAGATCGCGGGCATATTTTTTCAATGCGTCATACTGGCTTTCCGCCCCGGAACTGTCTGCTGTACGTCCTTTGCGGATGTCATTAATCGCACCGTTCAGGCCTTGCGCGGTCACACCTGCATCGGCCAGAACCTTGCCGGCAGTTGATTTTGGATCAAGTGCAATGGTCAAAAGCAACCGCTCAGCCGTGACATAGCTGTCACCGGCCTTCTTGGCGACTTCTTCTGCCTGATCAATCAGGCGGGCAAAATCCGATGAAAGATAAATCTGACCATTGCCACCAGAAACCTTTGGCAGCTTTGCCAGTTCCTGCGCACAGCGTTCCTGAGCAAGCTTTGGCTTACCCCCGGATGCCTTGATCAGATTTGCTGCCAGACCTTCTTCATCGTCGAGCAGAACCTTTAAAAGATGGATTGGGACAAATTGTTGATGGTTTTCCCGCAGCGCAAGCGATTGCGCCGACTGCAAGAAACCTTTGGATCGATCGGTAAACTTTTCAAATTCCATTCCTGCCACTCCTTGAGCCAACAGTTTTCATACAATGTGAACCTTCTTGGAAGCATCCACGACATTGTCGCAATTACCTATTTTGAAATTATAGATTATTTCGACATCGACAACATTGATATGTCTCAGTTTAGCCCGTTTGCAACCATATCCCCCTACAAAAGTTGCAAGAATTAATTGTGCGCTGCAGCACGATTTCTGGCATTATTCCAACGATCAAAAGATATTGCTGAAACAACTGCAATCCTCAGGGGTTGCCCTTGTCAAAACAACGTTTTAACGTCGACGATATTGGCATGCATTTCGCCCCGACATAATCCGCATGCCAACATGCCATACAGGAAAAAAATAATGACGGTCGAGCTTAAAGCCATAAGACGTTACCCGGTTAAGGGAATGCGCGGCGTTGATATGCCCGAGGCAAAAATCACCGCCCACCACATGATTGCAGACGACCGTCGCTTTGTCATCGCCAGCCAATCAGCAGTTGGTCAGGACGGCGTTCATGAATGGGCGCGCAAAAGTAACTTCCTGCAATTGGTCAACACGCCCAAACTGGCCGAGCTTGGCACAGAATATGACGAAGCCACCTGCACCTTGACGGTTCTGCGCAACAACCGCGCGATCTGCAAAGGCAAGCTTGATGACGCCATGGGCCGAACTGTGGTTGAGGATTTCCTCAAAGCGTTTCTGAAAAATGATGTCGCAGGCACGCCGAAAATCTATTCGGTTCCCGACACGCAGTTTGGCGATATGAAGGAACCTTATATTTCGGTTTTGAATTTGGCATCGATCCGTGATTTTGGCACGCGCATCGTCCAAAGCGAAATCGATCCGATGCGTTTTCGTGGCAACCTACTGATCGATGGGCTTGATCCATGGAAGGAACTTGAATGGGAAGAAAATCAGATCATCAAGATCAATGATGCATCTTTCCGCGTTGTCCATCCGATCACGCGTTGCAAAGCCACCAGCATCAATCCAGATACCGCAATTGCAGATATCAATGTACCGTTGATGCTGCGTAAGGGCGTCAATCACCTTTATATGGGCGTTTACCTTGAGGCCCTTGACGATGCGGTGCTGAAACCCGGCGACACAGTCACCATTGCCTGACACAGCAAATCTGATTGCTTGCCAGATATTGCTTGGTATCTGGTAAGCGCCTTTTTAGGTCGCGCAAGAATTGCTTTTTAGTCTGAGCTGAAGGTCGGGGCGTGCACTGCTATTCCTCTAAACATCTCGTCATGATACCAATCAATCCGATGCGCCTGGATCGGAGGACAGCCCTTACGGAACAGGATTTGTTCTTCTTTGGGGAAACGGGCGACGTCGGCTGATTTTAAGATTGGCTGATTATCACGTGGGCGCAAATGTACCGGACGGGTTGTATCGCCACTTCCACCGGTATCATCGAACTTTGACATCGCCGTTAACCCGGCAACCCAATCAAGGTTAAACGCGCCTTCCTGACTAAGCACCGAGATTGCATCAACACGCCCGACAACGTTTTCCCAATTAAGACACACATCCATCAAACCGCTTACACCGGTAAAGCCCGGCCAGACGATCATACCTTCGCCATATCCGCCGCCAAGAAGGCGCTCGAATAACGGCATCCGACCAACACGTTCGATCCCGTCAAGCAACACCAGAAATTCCGGATCGCCAGACTTCCAACCGCGTTGATTGATCAAGTTCATCATTGCGGCAAGCATCACACGGCTAAAGGAAGGTTGAACATCTGGCGCATCACCGCCAAGCTGACCAATGACAAAGATCGAAACGGCACCGCGGGTAATGTCTTCAAGTGTAAAGCTGCTGCTACTTAGCATTCGTGAAATTTGCGGGTTATCAAATTCTGCCGTTGCCGACCGGCAGGCCTCGATAATCTTCATGCGCTGATCTTCGGTCATATCAAGGATGTTAAGTGCAACTTCGGAAATACGTCCGTCAGCCGATTCAATCCCCATCAAGTCTTCAAGAATTTTATAGAACCGGTGCGATGGCATGATCAAATTGCGCCGAACTTCACCAAGGTTCCGGTTTTCTTTCAGGCTTTTCTGGATTGTAAGAACGATAAAACCTTGCAGAAGTGTGCGCGCAATACGCACTTCCTGTTCATCAAGTTCCTGAACAAACATCGGTGCCAGAAGTGTATCTGCGATCAAACCGGTATCCGTGATCAGGCCTTCGCCTTGCTGGCGGATGAAATCAAATGGGTTAAATTGTTCGGAATCAACACCGGTTTGGCCATGCGGATCGATAACGATAAGTCTCTGACCAATCTTGGTACGACGCTCGTGAATGGCGCGGAAAATACTGCCATGGCGTTCATACACAAACAGGTTTCCGGTGTGCAAAAGCGCGTTCGGTTCTGCCGAGGCGCGGTAATATTCTTCTGGCGATGTCGCAAAGGTCAAAACACGTTTTAGCCCAGCAGCACCAAGCAACTTTTTATCATCCCCCCAACGGCCCAGTACAAAAGGCGGATTGTTCTCAAGCAATTTACGACCAGTAAGGTCTTCAAGCTTCGCCCACTGACCCTCGGCCTTGGCTTTGGCAGCCTGCGCGGGAGACATCGATTTTTTCGATCTGGAAGGAGAAGGTGATTTGGCCCGGTTTACCGCAATAACAACCAATGGCAAGAACATCGGAATGATAAAGCAAACGCCACCAAGAAGGGCTAGCTGGTAGTCGCCATTAAACAGTCCAAGGGCAATAACCATCCCGCCAAGCGCCCAAAGCAACACCATGACGATCCGAAAAAAGCCTGTCCCCATCAAAGAACCCCCATATTGCAGTCCTTCCGCGAATTGCAATCAAACGGCCTATGCTGATGATAACTTCACGGAATTGTTTATGATTTTAATAAATTGATACCAACAATAATCAAAGGTTGCACGACTTATTAGGTTTTGCGCCTAGACAGTTTCAATTTATAAACGTTGGAAACCCCCAATTTCCTACCACGCCAAAACGACAACACCCCCGCAAGTCATCGACTTACGAGGGTGTTTGTCATGCTGAAACGTCAGTTCTGATAGTGTTAGGCCGAAACAGGTTCGGACCCTTCATCAGAGGACGTTGTGTCTTCATCATCGCGCCCTGCGGCACGGCTTCTGCCGCGACGTGCGGTCGGATGACGGCCACGTGTGCGGGTCGTGCTGCTTGATGCACGGCGTGGTTTCTTTTCGCCGTCATCACCCTGATCAGCACCGTCCGCATCAACAGCAGTTGCTGGCGCAACAGCTTCAGGGGCAGGTGCAGCAGGTGCAGAAACTGCATCATCGCTGGCAGCTTCTACAGGTGCACTGTTTGCAGCCGCCGGGGACACATTGGCATCGTCCGATTTCCGAGGACGACCACGGCCAGCAGGACGACCGTCCGTGCGACGTGCACGTGGTGCGCGTTTCGGCTTATCGTCGGCACTGGCAACAGATGATGCTTCAGTGTTTTCGCCAGCGGTGTTTTCCGCATCAGACGAAGTTGCTTCACCATCCGGCGCAGCGTTTGCTGCGATTTCGGTGTTTTCGCCCCGTTGATCGTCACCCTGATTTACCGGGGTGTCGTTGCGGTCATCGCGGTTGTTGCGAACGTTGTTATTGTTGCGGTTGCGATTATTGTTATCGCCGCCGCGTTCTTCGCGACGCTGGTTTTCCCACTCCTGCGCAGCCTGAAGGATGCGATAGTAGTGTTCAGCGTGCTGGTAATAGTTTTCCGCAAGAACAGGATCGTCGGTGCAATCCTTGGCAAGCGAAACGTATTTTTCATGGACCTGCTGTGCGTTCCCACGAACACGACCATCCGGCCCATTACTGTCAAAATTCTGAAATTTTGGATTCACTGGACGTTTAGTAGGCTGTTGCCGTCCGCGCGGACGTTTATTGTTATTTCTCATATCAACATGACTTTGGTGTTGAAGGACAATCCGGTGGCATCATCGGCCCCGGAACCACTCCGTCTGAAAAACATATTTCCCGCTAAACAGCACCGATTAAACGGCACCAATACAAACCTGCCGAGGACCCAAAAAGGAACGGAGATTGTTGACTGTTTACTGGGGAACACGGCGCTTTCATAAGCGCGTCGGGCACCCGGCCCGTTCAAACCAACCTATATGGCTTGTTCGGTTATTCCAACTGTTTTTTTCACTGCCATTCGCTTTTTTTACATCCAAACAGCAGAAAATTCAGATTACGCAGCGCCCGACCGAGCAACGGGTTTTCTTTCCCGCAACGCAGCGAACAATTCCGCCAAGGTCTTCACGGTGTTCGATCCCGACAAATCCGGCCTCAACCAACAACTGGCCAACATCGTTTTCCTGACCACGCCCGATTTCAAAGATCACAAAACCAGCCGGTTTCACCAGATCAAACGCCACCTTTGCCAATATCCGATAAGCACCAAGCCCATCGCCCTCGTCGGTCAATGCCTGACGCGGGTCAAATTTTTGGACCTCAGCAGAAAGGGTCTTCATTTCATCGGCCGTGATATAGGGCGGATTTGACATCACAAGATCAAATCCGGCTTCGCGTTCCCCATCGCTTAATGCGCGATCCCAATCAGACACACGAAACTGCGTTTGATGATCAAGCTCCAATGCCTTGGCATTTTCCAGTGCACAGATAATAGCGCCATTGCTGATATCAAGCCCAATCCCCGTCGCCCCCGGAAGATCGCCAATCGCTGAAAGCAACAAACAACCCGTTCCAGTGCCAAAATCCAGGATGCTGGGTGCATCGGCATCTTCAAGGAAATCAATTGCCCATTCGACCAGAGTTTCGCTATCAGGGCGTGGTTCAAGCGTTTCAGGGGAAAGTTTGAACGTATGACGCCAAAAATCACGCTCCTCCAAAATACGACCGACCGGCTCATGACCAGCCCGGCGCGCAATCATATCCTTGAAGATTGCGGCTTTGTCTGGAGCAACTTCTTCTTCGGGCCATGCTGTAACCCGACCACCATCAACACCGGCGGCACGGGACAGCAAAATACGCGCATCCATACGGGCATTTTCAATCCCGGCATCGCTCAACTCAGCAACACCTTGCGCCATTAAGGCACCAAGTGTTGAAGGACTGTTGGCATCAATGGTCATCGGATCGGCCTGCATGTCCTAGCCTTCGATCTCGGCAAGTTTCTGTGCCTGTTCTTCGGCAATCAGGGCATCAAACATTTCATCAACAGCCGGGCCACCGGCCATGAAATCATCCAGACGATAAAGGGTCAGGTTAATACGGTGATCTGATACGCGCCCCTGCGGGAAATTATAGGTGCGAATGCGTTCAGAACGATCACCCGAACCGACCTGCGATTTACGGTCTGCAGCACGCGCGCTATCTTTGCTTTCGCGTTCCTGATCATAAAGGCGCGACAGCAGCATCTTCATCGCTTTTTCTTTGTTCTTATGCTGGGATTTTGCTTCCTGACTGGCAGCAACAACACCAGTCGGAATATGCGTGATCCGCACCGCACTGTCGGTCGTGTTGACGTGCTGACCACCAGCACCCTGTGATCGATAGGTATCAATACGCAGATCTTTGGGATCAATGCGGATATCGACCTCTTCGGCTTCGGGCAGAACGGCAACGGTTGCTGCCGAGGTGTGAATACGTCCACCACCTTCGGTCACCGGAACACGCTGCACGCGATGCACGCCACTTTCAAATTTCAACCGGGCAAACACATCCGTTCCCGACACATTGACGATAACTTCCTTAAACCCGCCAAGGTCGTTCTCGCTGGCGTCCATTTGTTCGAACTTCCAGCCGCGCCCTTCGGCGTAACGCTGATACATGCGGTAAAGGTCGGCGGCAAAAAGGGCCGCTTCTTCACCCCCCGTCCCGGCACGAATTTCAAGGATGGCGTTTTTGGTATCTGCGCTGTCTTTGGGGATCAGCATCAGCTTCATCTGACGCTCTGCCTCAGGCAGCTTTTCTTGAATTTCGTATTTTTCAGCCTCGGCCATTTCGCGCATATCGCGATCACCAGCCGGATCAGCCAGAATTTCTTCAGCTTCGGCAAGGTCGCTCAGAAGCCTTTTATATGCTTCGATGACCTCGACAATCGGGGCCAGTTCAGCATGTTCACGCGACATCTTGGCAAAGCCGTCGCCATCAAGCTCACCACTCGAAAGAAGCGCATTAAGCTCGTCGAACCGGCGTACGACGCCATCAAGCTTACCAAGGTCCAGACTCACTCTTTATTCTCCTGTTCGGGGTCGGTGGCTGCGGTTTTATCGCCAACCGGTTTTTCATCAAGTTCAAACAGGCGCGCCAACAGTTTCTGGGCCTTGACCCATTCGATAGTGCCAGCACCATCTGTTGTCGTCGCCAAATCTTTTAGGGCTTGGGTCGGTGTATGCAACAAGCGGTTAATCAAAAGCCTGGTTGCCTTTTCGGCATCGCCCTGACTTTCACGAAGCGCATCTTCACGCACATTTTCAAACCGCTTACGCAGATCAGCAATCGCTGGAACTGCTGCGCGCTGCGCACGGTCACGGACAAAACTATCAAGCTCCGCCTCGATCAGCGCCCAAGCTTCATCAGCCTTTTCTTCGCGACCACCCCGGCCTTCTGCCGCGATCTTTTCCAGATCTTCGATCCGGTAAAAGAACACTTCGTCAATTTCATCGACCTGTGGGTCAATATCACCCGGAACGGCTGTATCAATCATCAGGACCGGACGGTATCGACGCCGCTTGACCGATGCCAGCGCACGGTCCTTGTCAATCATGTAGCGCCGCGAACCGCCTGCTGTCAGAACCAAATCCGCCTCGGCCAAAAGCCGGTCGAGATCATCTATTTCTGACCAATGGCAATCCAATCGTCTCGCAACAAGTCTTGCCCGTGCAGCCAGCCTATCAGTCACCAAGATACGGCCAATACCGCGTTCCGCCAGCGATGCTGCAATCAACTCGCCCATGTCTCCGGCCCCTGCCAGCAACAAGGTACAATTGCCAAGATCACCATGCAGGTCACGGGCAACCGATTGCGCGGCAGCAGCAATCGAAACAGCACCTTGCCCGATGCCGGTTTTACTACGGACCTTTTTGGCGATGGCATAAGCGGTCTGATAGACCAGTTCCAATTCGCGCCCGACAAGATCATGGCGACGCGCGATCCTGTGCGCATCTTTGACCTGACCAAACACTTCGGGTTCGCCAATCACCAGACTGTCAAGTGACGCTGCTACGGCAAACATATGGCGTAACGCATCCCGGCCAGAACGGATATAAAGTTCACTTGCCAGTTGATCACGATCCAGATCGGCCCAAAGCGACATCAGATCAATCAGCCGTTCGCGGCCACGTTCGGCCTCGGTGGCCAACAGATGAATTTCGGTGCGGTTGCAAGTCGAAACAACAACCGCCTGCCCCAAACGGGCTTGCTCGATAGCGGCTAAAAACTGTGGCAAGCGGGCTTCATCGATGAACAGACGGTCGCGGGTATCTTCGCTTGAGCGCCGATGATTGGTGCCGATCACCATAAGGCGATCTAGCGGCCAATCTCCAACGTCATCCTGCGAAATCGCGTCTGTCACACCATTCTCACTTTTTGCCGATCACATTCGCAAGCTGATCAAGGGCGACTTCTTTCTGTTCACCGCTATCAAGGTCACGCAGTTGGGCAACCCCTTTGACCAATTCATCATCGCCAAGAATGACAGCCTTGCAGGCATTTGCTTTGTCCGCGCGCTTCATGCGCTTTTTCATATTGCCTGAATAGCCAAGCTCAACCGCGATACCGGCTTCGCGCAAGGTCTGTGCAAGAGTGCGACATTTGGCCTCGGCGGCGTCCCCCATCGGGATCAAGGCGACCGGGCGCGCACCAGCCGGTGCTTCGCCAACCATCAACGCCAAACGTTCAACACCTGCGGCCCAACCAACACCGGCGGTCTGCGGACCGCCCATGGTCGAAACCAGCCCGTCATAGCGGCCACCGGCCATCACCGTTCCTTGTGCACCAAGGGTATTGGTCGTGAATTCAAAGCAGGTATGGCAATAGTAATCCAGACCACGGACAAGACGCGGGTTCAGTTCGTAATTGATCCCGATATCACCCAGACCTTCGGTCAGACCTTTGAAGAATTCTTTGCTGTGTTCATTCAGGTACTCAGAGAATAGCGGCGCATTGGCGACCAATGCCCGATCGCCTTCATCCTTGGAATCAAGAATACGCAGCGGGTTCTTTTCCAGACGTGCGCGGCTGTCTTCGGACAGTTTATCGAAATGACCTTTGAAGTAGTCGACCAAAACATCGCGATAGGCCACCCGGCTTTCGGGATCGCCAAGGGTGTTCAATTCCAACGTGATGCTGTCCCAAAGACCAAGGGATTTAAGGATATGCGCGCCATATCCGATCATTTCGATATCACCAGCAACCTGTTCAACGCCAAGCAGTTCGGCACCAATTTGGTGGAACTGACGTTGGCGCCCTTTTTGCGGGCGTTCATAACGGAACATCGGGCCATAATAGCTGACCTTGACCGGCGACATCTGCTGCATACCGTTCGAGATATAGGCACGCGCAATACCGGCAGTTCCTTCTGGACGCAGGGTAATCTGTTCGCCACCACGATCTTCGAATGTGTACATTTCCTTGGTTACGACATCGGACGTATCGCCAAGGGTACGGGCAAAAACTTCGGTAAATTCAAAGATCGGCGTGGACATGCGGTGATAGCCGTACAACTCGCCGATTTCGCGTGCGGTATTCGCGATGTAATCCTGCAGACGGTTCTGTTCAGGCAGAAGGTCATGCGTGCCACGGACGGGTTGAAGCGATGCCACTTTGGGTCTCCGATCTAACTTGAATTCCAGATATTTACGTGATTTCCCAATCAGCGCAAACTCATGTGAACATGAAAATAGCTTTCCGCCGGTGTGGCGGAAAGCCAAAATTGATCAATACAGCCTTGCTACTCTGCTGCGGTTTGCTTGGCGACTTCTTCGGCTTCGATCTTTGCGGCACGTTCTTCGACCAACTCGACGATGTGATCGACCATTTTTTCCGTGCTGATATTATGATCCGGGCGACCGGAAATATACATCTTGTGGTTTCCACCACCGCCACCGGTAAGGCCAATATCGGTTTCACGGGCCTCGCCCGGTCCATTGACGATACAGCCAATGATCGACAATGAAATCGGGGTCGAAATATGCGCAAGGCGTTCTTCAAGGGCGGCAACCGTTTCCACCACGTTAAAGCCCTGACGCGCACAAGATGGGCACGAAATGATCTGAACTCCACGGGTCCGAAGACCAAGCGATTTCAAAATATCATAACCGACATGGATTTCTTCAACCGGGTCGGCTGAAAGCGACACGCGCAACGTATCACCAATACCTGCCCACAGAAGATTACCCATACCGATGGATGATTTAACCGTACCACCGCGCAGACCACCGGCCTCGGTAATGCCAAGATGCAGCGGATAGTCACAAGCCTCTGCCAGCCCGTAATAGGCGGCAACAGCAAGGAACACATCAGATGCCTTGACCGAAATCTTAAACTCGCGGAAATCCTGATCTTCAAGGATTTTGGCGTGGTTCAACGCACTTTCGACCATCGCTTCCGGGCAAGGTTCGCCGTAGCGTTCCAGAAGTTCTTTTTCAAGCGACCCGGCATTCACACCGATACGCATCGAACAACCGTGATCCTTGGCCGCCTTGACCACTTCACGCACACGTTCGGTTGATCCGATATTACCCGGGTTGATCCGAAGGCACGCAGCACCAGATTCGGCCGCCTCGATTGCACGTTTGTAATGGAAATGAATGTCGGCAACGATCGGGACATTCACCTGTTTGATGATGTCTTTCAGTGCAAGACTTGATTCCTGATCCGGGCAGGACACACGAACGATGTCAGCACCCGCCTCTTCCAACCGATGGATCTGCGCAACTGTCGCGTTCACATCGGTGGTCAGGGTATTGGTCATCGACTGCACCGAGATCGGCGCATCTCCGCCGACTTCCACATTACCAACGCGGATTTTTCGGCTTTTTCGGCGTTCAATGTCGCGATATGGGCGGACGCTCATTTCGGGTTCCAAAATGTTCAAAATGTCTTTGGGGAGTATATAGCTTATCAAACACGGATTAGAAACCGTTGGGTGACAGATTTTCCGCCAGAATTCGCATAGCTGTCACGAAAAAGGCGACCCTAATGGGCCGCCTTTGACTTTTAATCCACGATCAAACCCACAATATGGGCCTGAAATTTATTGAACTGTTGGCTGTTCGGCCTGCGCCAGATCATCAACATTCAGCGAGAAGTCCGAAATAACCGCACCATAATCACCAACAGGTTTGGCTTCTGCGCCATCAATACTGAAGGTCAATGCACCCGCATTCCCGACTTCAAGTTTCAACCCGTCACGATTCGGTACACGGTAAGTGTCCCCAGCCGTAAGCATACGGGTCAGCAGAACATTGCCATCAGATTCACGAATGCGAACCCAACTGGTTTCGACCGCTGAAATCACAACACGGCTATCGACATTGACCGCACCAAACACCCGTGCGCCACCGGCGTCATCAACTTCGGGTGCCGCTGGAACAGATGCCACTTCTGCAACCGGTGCAGCGGGAACTTCCGCTGATGGCTGAACAGAAGGTGCCGCAGTTACGTCGCTTGCTACTGGCTGCTGAGTTTCCGATGCTGCTTGTGCAACAACAGGCTCTGGCGCCTCTGTAACTTCGGTGGCTTCGGTGGCTTCGGCAACCTCGGCGACTTCCGCCACTTCGGCGGCTGGTCCAACAACCGGCGGCTTCTCAACCGTGACTTCTTCGGCAGCAACTTCTGCTGCCTCAGTTGCCTCATAGATTACCGGTTTCTCTTCGGAAACAACCACCCCTGATACAATAGGTTCCGCTTCTGCGGCCTGTGCTTCTGCCGCGTTTTCAAGATTACGCGGCTCTGGCGTGTCCGAAGATGCCTTCGTTGTGTAGCTTGCCAGACGTTCCGGCAGTGGATCGACCAGATCAGCAATCGTCTTGCCCTGGCTGGAAAGATAGTACCAGCCACCATAAGCACCAAGACCAAGCATCACGGCAATCAACAGAACCGCCCCACCAGGAACCCGGCTTTCTTGAACCGGTTTCGGGAAAGACAATTCACTGCGAACTGCTGGTGCATTGCTTTCTTCTCGGTAACGACGGGCGATTTCAGCGCCATCCAAACCAAGATGTTCAGCATATGCCTTTACAAAGCCAAGGCCATAGGGACCATTCGGTAGAAGCGAATAGTCACTATTCTCGATGGCTTCGATATAGATTTTACGAATACGGAGCATCTGGCAAACGTCTTCAACGGTTTGCCCTAATCCATTTCGGGTCGCCTTCAAAAGGCTTCCAACTTCGGCATATCCGCCGCCGAATTGATTATTGTCTGCGTCCATCACGACATCATTTGACGGCTGATCCCCGGACAAAGGCCTGAAACGCAGGCGTCCACGGGCCTCGTCACCCAAATGATCTTCCTTTCGCTTTTTGATCGCCAACTCCGCACCCCCACGTTACGATCTAGCAATAAAAGTAGCAGATATCCCCACCAAAAGCGATTGTTTTTAAAGTTTTACACCATGATCTATTGCGAAAGCCTTAAGACGCGATCGCAGAGATTTGGTGGAATTGTCCATTATCGTCAGGACGTATCGCTCAACTTCAGCTTTGCACATACTTCTAACCATTTCCTTTACAGGACCGACAGAAGCAGGAGCCATCGATAAACGCTTAATTCCCAACCCGATAAGGGCCATCGCCTCAAGCGGGCGCCCCGCCATTTCGCCACAAATGGTTAAGCGCACATTCCGCTGATCACACAATGTCACCAATTGCCGCATAAAAGCAAACACACTTGGTGACAGCGTATCATATCGTCCTTCGATCCGCGGGTTTCCACGATCAGCCGCAAACATAAACTGCAGCAAATCATTCGTCCCGACCGACAGGAAATCCACACGATCAAGCAATGCTGGCGCCTGCCAGATCAAAGCAGGCACTTCAAGCATCGCACCAACTTCAACCTTGCGCGGGATAAACCCGCGCTCGGCTTCGCGTTTAAGCTGGTAGTCAAGCAGGGCTTTTGCCTGATCAAACTCGGCAACTTCGGCAATCATCGGGAACATGATGTATAAATCACGATCATGGCCAGCACGGATCAGCGCACGTAATTGATGCACAAGAACCGCCGGACGATCCAATGTAATACGTATCGACCGCCACCCCATTGCCGGGTTCTCTTCTGTCATATCCTCCCAATAGGGCAGCAATTTGTCACCGCCAACATCAAGAGTACGAAAAACGACAGGTCGGCCTTCGGCCTGTTCGAAAATCCGATTATAAAGTTTTGTCTGATCGGTGATATCTGGCATGGCTGATCGCACCATGAACGGAATTTCCGTCCGATACAGACCAATGCCATCCGCCCCGCTTTCAATGACATGTGGCACATCAATCAAAAGCCCGGCATTCACATTCAGCGAAATATCTGCGCCATCGGTCGTGCGCGAAGGCATATCGCGCATCTTGGCATAAAGGACTTTTCGCTCAGCCCGGGCCTTTAATGCCCCGTCAATCACCCCACGGACATCTTCGGTCGGACGGACAAATAACTGCGTATTGTCGGCATCGACAATAAGCGGATCACCCGCCTCGACCTTATCAAGAACTCCTTTGACACCGCCAAGTACCGGAATATCAAGCGCACGGGCGACAATGGCGACATGCGATGTATGCGACCCTTCTTCAAGGGCAAGCCCGCGCAGGCGTGTATGATCGTAATCTAAGAGTTCTGCCGGGCCGATATTGCGCGCAACCAGAATGATGTCATCTGGCAAGTCACCAAATGCCGGTGATTGATACTGCCCGGAAAGATGCTGTAGCAAACGGTTCGCCAGATCTTCAAGATCATGCAGACGTTCGCGCAAATAAGGGTCCGTCACCTGCGCCATACGGGCACGGGTGTCATCATGCACCTTCTGCACGGCGGCCTCGGCCGTAAGCCCGGTATGAACAGCCTCGGTAATGCGGTTGAGCCAGCCGGTATCCTGGGCGATCATCCGATATGCTTCAAGGATATCGCCCGGATCGTCGGCCTCATCAATCCCGTCAATGTCAGAAACCGCTTCAAGCATCTTATCAAGATGGTTCTGCAGGCCGTGCATTGCTTCGCGTAGACGGGTTAGTTCTTCTTCCGGATCATCCGAAACCATGCGGTCAATGACAATGCGCGGTTGATGCAGCACCGCCAGACCTTTGCCAATGCCCGGCGCAAGACGTGCCCCACCAAGACGCAAAGGCAGCAACGCAATCCCGTCAGCCGGGATTAATTCTTCGCGGCTGACAAGTTCGCCACCGGCGACCATTTCGGCCAGCACCATGGTAACGTTTTCAAGTGCTTCTTGTTCGTCTTCAGAATAAAGCCGCTCGGTCCGGTTCTGAACAGCAAGAACACCGATGATACGGCCACCACGCAAGATCGGCACACCGATCATGGAATGATAGATTTCCTCACCGGTTTCCGGACGATAGGCAAAATTTGGATGGCGCTGCGCATCTTTCAGGTTGAGGGGCCGCGCATGGGCCGCAACGAAACCAACAATCCCTTCGCCAACCCGAAGGCGGGTCTTGTGGACGGCCTCTTTGGACAGACCACAAGTCGCAAAAAGTTCAAGCACCTCGCCCGCACGCATGACATAGACCGAGCACACCTCTGCCACCATATCAGCAGCAATGATGGTAACGATCTTGCCTAAGCGTTCCTCAGCAGTCCCCGGACCAGCCATGACGTCTCGGACGCGCTTTAACAGGCGTCGCGGACCAGAGACTGCGGCGGACGGAATGCTCATTTCGCTTAGGTGTCTCTCTTAACCAGGGATTGAACGGCCTGCTCGACCAACTCTTGAAGGATTTCGGTAACCGGCTGTTCTTTCTTTACCATACCAACCGACTGTCCCGCCATAACCGATCCGCTTTCAACGTCGCCATCGATCACGGCACGGCGCAATGCACCCGCCCAAAAATGTTCGATTTCAAGTTGTGCTTCGCCCTGATCAAGCTCGCCGGCACGGAATTTTTCGATCACCTTCCGCTGGGTTTCGCGGAACTCGTCGCTGCCTTTGTTTGCAAGGGCGCGAACCGGAATAACCGGGAACCGTTCATCAAGCTGAACGGTGGTGACAGCATCACGCGCACTTGCACGGATGAAGGCCTTTTTGAAATCAGGATGTGCGATGCATTCTTCCGCGCAAACCAAACGTGTTCCAATCTGAACACCTGCCGCACCTTGTTCAAGCAAGCCCGTGATGGCTTCGCCGCGTCCGATACCACCGGCACAGAAAATCGGAATATCCGAAACGTTCGGCAGGATTTCCTGAACCAGAACAGTCAGCGAAACCGGGCCGATATGGCCGCCTGCTTCGCTGCCTTCGATTACCAGCGCATCTGCACCCGAACGGATCAGCTTCTTGGCCAAAATCAGCGCCGGGGCAAAGCAAACAACCTTGGCAAATTCTTTGGCCTTTTTGATTGCGGCTGACGACGGAAGACCACCAGCAAGAACCACATGCCCAACATTATGTTCGCGACAAACTTCGATCAGATCATCAAGCATCGGGTGCATCGTGATCAGATTAACGCCAAACGGCTTGGAGGTCAGTTCCTTGGTCGCGGCGATTTCCGCCGACAGCAGATCCGGGGTCATCGACCCACAGGCAATCACACCAAAACCACCCGCATTGGAGACGGCCGAAACAAGGTGACGTTCAGACACCCACGACATTGCGCCCGCCATAATGGCATAATCGGTCCCAAGGAAATCCTTGCCCGCGGCCCACAGCTTTTCTAGGCGCGCCTGTGCTGCGTCAAATTTCGGATCGCTCATATTCTTTGTACCCCAAAGCAGAAATGCAGGAGACCGATGGGTCCCCTGCCATTTCATCACAAAGGCCGAAACACATCGTTCCAGCTAGTATGTATTATTACACGTAATTTAACAGTGGCTTAATCGCGTCAAAGCAATTGCCATGTCGAATTATTCGTCATCAAGACCGTATGCGGTGTGCAGGGCACGAACCGCAAGTTCGGTATATTCTTCAGAGATCAGAACACTGACCTTAATTTCCGAAGTGGAGATGACCTGAATGTTGATGCCCTTTTCAGCAAGGGTTTCAAACATTTTCCGCGC
This sequence comes from Rhodospirillales bacterium, assembly GCA_019634165.1. Taxonomy (GTDB): domain Bacteria; phylum Pseudomonadota; class Alphaproteobacteria; order Rhodospirillales; family Thalassospiraceae; genus Thalassospira. Next base: position 21,191 of record JAHQVT010000014.1, on the reverse strand, counting down.
GACGCCAACGTGGGAACGCATGCCAACACCAATGATCGACACCTTGGTCACATCAGATGTGCTGAGAAGTTCCTGATAGGCAATCTGCGCTTTGTTTTTTTCGATAACCTGAAGCGCACGCTGGAATTCACCACGCGGAACGGTAAAGGTCATGTCCGTGCTTTTGCCGTCTTCTGAGACGTTCTGCACGATCATGTCGACATTGATATTTGCATCAGCCAACGGGCTGAAAATAGAAGCGGCGATACCCGGTTTATCAGCGACTTTCACCAAGGTAATCTTGGCTTCATCACGACTATAGGCGATCCCACTGACGACTTCCTGTTCCACGATTTCGTCCTCGTCTACAACAAGTGTTCCTTCTGCTTCGCTAAAGGTCGAACGGACCTGAACCCGGACGCGATGGTTCATGGCCATCTCGACAGAACGGGTTTGAAGGACCTTCGCACCAAGCGAAGCCAGTTCCAGCATTTCTTCGTAGGTAATTTTATCGATCTTACGCGCCTTGGGCACGATGCGTGGATCGGTGGTGTAAACACCTTCGACATCAGTATAAATGTCACAACGATCTGCATTCAGTGCCGCAGCAAGTGCAACCGCAGACGTATCTGAACCACCACGACCAAGTGTTGTAATCCGGTTGTCCGGCGCAATGCCCTGGAAACCAGCCACACAAACGACTTCACCGCCATTCATGCGTTTATCAAGTTCGGTCGTATCGATTTCCTTGATACGTGCTTTGGCATGCGCACCATCGGTCTTAAGCGGGATTTGCCACCCCAGCCATGACCGCGCAGGCACATCCATGCTTTGCAGCGCCATCGCCAAAAGGCCAACTGTGACCTGCTCGCCCGATGATACGATGACATCATATTCCCGTGCATCATACATCGGCGAAACTTCTTGCGCCCAGCCAACCAGTTCATTGGTTTTGCCCGACATGGCAGAAACGACAACAGCAACCTGATTGCCTGCATCCACCTCGGATTTGACCCGACGCGCGACGTTCTTGATTTTTTCAACATCAGCGACCGAAGTGCCGCCAAATTTCATGACAATACGGGCCATGAAGTATCCCCGCTAAGCTCGCCGTCCATCGGCTATCCGAAAATGACGGTATGTGATCCGGCCCCAAACCAAAGGTGCATGCCAACAAAGCGGCGCGCCTCCTGATCCGGGCGGCGTTATCAATACTGCCTTAATCATTGCGAAACAAGCATCAACGCGTGCGATAAATTGCGTGAAGGCAATTTTTAAAGGCCAAATATGTCTCAAACCACGTATTAAAGACAAATTGCGTGAAATATTCGACGCGTTTTACCCAATAACCCTGATGACCTATACGGTTTGTGCAAAGCACATGACACATGCCCCAGCCCCTACTGGCGCTGGCATGGTGTCAGCTTTTAACAGCAGAGTATTGCCTTGCTGATCAGCCCCGCGTAAATAGAGCAGCACACAGTAAACTTGATTTCACGCCTTCGGAGCCAGCCCATGTCGGATGCATCCGCCAAAACCAGCCGCACTGCCAATGCCGAGGAAATTGCACGTTTTTCTGCAATGGCGGAAAAATGGTGGGACCCAAATGGCGTGATGAAGCCGCTGCACAAATTCAATCCGGTCCGCTTGGAACTTCTGCGTGACAATATATGTGCGCATGTCGGGCGTGACCCCAACACCATTGAGCCGCTTAAAGATATCGAGATCATCGATATCGGCTGTGGGGCGGGTTTGCTGTCAGAACCACTTGCCCGTATGGGCGCTAAAATGACGTCGATTGATGCCGCTGAGAACAACATCGAAGTCGCCAAAGTCCACGCAGAACAATCGGGGCTTAAAATCGACTATCGTTGCGCAACACCGGAAATGCTGGCCGATCAAGGCAAGCAATTTGATATCGTCCTGAACATGGAAGTCATCGAACATGTCGATGATCCGCAATTTTTCATGCAGGCCTGCGCATCGGTACTTAAACCCGGTGGGTTGATGTTCGTCGCAACACTTAACCGCACCATCAAGTCATTGGCGCTGGCAAAAATTGGTGCGGAATACATTCTGCGCTGGTTGCCAGCAGGCACCCATGACTGGCGGAAATTTGTTAAACCATCAGAAATGTCGAGCTATCTGCGCGGTGCCGGGTTGGAGCTGACCGATATTACCGGTGTGGCCTATAACCCGATCAATGACAAATGGTCGCCTGCACCGCGAGACCTTGATGTCAATTACATGGTTATTGCGCGTAAGCCGGACGCAGCGTAAGGCCGAAGGCATTAGGCGCGCTGCGCCCTTCATATACGACGCAGCAAAAGACAGCCGCGACGAAACCTTGGCATGACGCCTGATCAGTTTTTCTTGGTGTCATCACCCCAAGGTAAGGCATGCACATCAATGCCCTCATCGACCAACTCGACAGTTTCCTTGACGGACGCTTCGCCATAAATCCCGCGTTTTTTGGCCTCGCCATAATGAATTTTACGAGCTTCTTCGGCAAACTTGTTCCCGACATTCTCGCAATTGGTTTCAACCTGTTTGCGAATTTCGGTAATAGCTGCTTTGGTGGCCTCGGCAACAGCGACTTGACGTTGTTTTTCAGCAGCGACTTCTTTTTGGCGTGATGTGCGCAGACGCGGCGCCATCAATGCCTTGCAGACATTCGATGTCCCACAAACCGGGCAACATAGGTCCCCGCTGGCGGCCTGCGCGTCATAAGTCGCGCCGTCCTTGAACCAAACTTCAAATTCGTGATCATGTTCGCATTTAAGCTGAAATAGAATCATGGTGGTGCTTACGAAAACCGAATTAATCGCATGGCGATAAGATATATACAATATGGACTACCTTGGCGCGAACTACCAGCCTTAGGCGGAACCTTCAATAAACAAGATTTATGATAATGTCATCTCAATTGCCATCTAACTGGATATCGCAACACGCCCCTGCCCCAAAAAAGGGACAAGACCAAGCACTTGATCTGGCGTGTGGCAAAGGACGGAACAGCTTTTATCTGGCAAATCAAGGATGGTCCGTAACTGGCCTTGATCGTGATCTTTCACAGAGCGACACAAATGCAAACCCGAACATCAACTGGATCGAAGCTGACCTTGAAACCGGCGAGTGGCCATTGGGCAAGCTGCAATTTGATCTGATCGTTGTCGTCAATTACCTTCATCGCCCGCTGTTTCCCTATCTTCGCGAAACGGTCCGACCGGGCGGCATCCTGATCTATGAAACCTTCATGGTCGGTAACGAAGCATACGGCCGTCCGCGATCGCCGAACTTTCTTTTACACCCCGGCGAATTAAAGGCGCAATTTAGCGGCTGGAAAGTTATCGCACATCAGGAAGGTTTGGTTACTGATCCTGCCACAGGCGCGGCAAAGGCGTGTCGCCAATCCATCGTCACCCGCAAACCATCAGCCTAGTGCTGATGACCCGCATGACTGTGCTGATGGGCATCGGCCTCTTCGATCTCGACATCGATTTCTATCTCTTCACCGTCGCTCAGGACATGCATTTCGAAGTGTGCACCGTGCTCCAGCGGTTCTTTTAGCCCGCTCAGTTTAAAGGCCAAGGCCTCCGGGGCAAGATCCATCTCGGCACCAGCCGGCACGACCAGCTCCCCGATCGGAACATAAGCACCATCCCCTGACTGCATCTGGAAACCGACAACCGAGACGTCTGCAGCAATATGCGTTTCGGCACCAGTGATCATCACGTCCCTGTCTGTCGTATTCTCGATTTCGACAAAGACCAGCGCTTCTTCGCCAGATGTTTCGCGGCTCCAGGCATGAATGAAGCGAAGCGCGCTGCTTTCGGATAGATGATGCTCCTCTTGCTCATTATGTTTGTGGTCATCGGCAAACGCTGGCGTTGTAATAAACATTGTCGAGGCGATCAGAAGAGCCTTTTTCATTTCGGTTATCTCCAAGATAATGATCAATGCGCGCCGCGACGTTACCCGCGCAGGCCCGCGATCACAGAACGTTTCATGGTCAAAAGAGCTGGCAGCAATGCCAGAATGGATGTCAGACTAATAAACCCGGCCACTATATGAATTTCCGGCCAATCAAGCGTCGCCTGTACCAAGATGTCAGTACGCGCCGTGATTGCCTGCGAAATCGCCCAGCTTGCCAGCACACCAAGCGTAAGCCCGGACGCAGCGCCAATCACAATAAGGAAAACCGCATAACTCCAGGTCAGCGCAAAAACAAACCTGCCCGGCGCACCCAAGGCACGCAGCAAAGCAAGTCGACGCGACAGCAATTTGGTCAACATCATCAGGCCGGCCAAAACGCTGGCGGTAACAAGAACCTGCGTGATCACCGCCAGAACCGACATTAGCTGACGCACATCGCCCATCAGGGCATGTAACCGCGCCAGAATGGTCCCCGGGAAAAAGGCCATCGTTTCGTCGTTGTTAAACGTCGCCTGCAATCCATAAGTCGAGCCCAGCGAGTCCGCACGCACAAGAACCGCCGGGGTTCCCGGGAAATAGCGCGGCTCAAAAGGCGGTCCGACAACACCATCCCACTCGGGGCCATGACCAACAGCAAGACCATGCACACCCCAGACGGCCTCGACCGGCACCAAAATAGCCCGGTCCCATGGGGTCCCGGTCAGTGGCATCTTGCCAGTTATCGTGTAATTGGCGCCGCGATGCGCATCCTCTTCGGCAGCGCCACCTACCCCGTGGGCCGGCGAAAATTCATCGCCAACAGACAAAGGCACACGTGCACCGGCGATGGCCTCTTCCTCACTGGCAAACATTCGGCCTTCGGTTAGGCTTTCGGCCAAGTGCACAACAAATTGCGGCGTCGTCCCGACGACAGGCGCATCTTTCCAACTGTCACCAAAGGCAATCGGAGCAACCAGCTCAGCACGGGGATGGCTTTCAATATCGTGGTAGGTTTCTCCGTCGATCAGCGGCATGTCTGATGCCTGCAAATACACCGCCGCCAGCATCGCCGTAATTTCGCTACCCGGTGCAGCGACAATCAGATCGAATTTGTCAGCAGCCCGTGCCGTGCCCTGACGAAGTCCACGTTCCTGCGCAATCAAACCAACACCGATCCCGACTGATACAGCGATCAAAGCCACAAAGACGATACTGAGCCAGACCTGCTGACGCACAAGCGCAAACAATAACGGGCGGGTTTCAAATCCGCGCAGAACAACAGCACCCAGCACAATTGCCGGCGTCAACAGCATCAAACCAACCAAGCCATCCTGCACGGCAACCGGCAGGTCATACCAAAATGCCATCATGCTGCGCTGTCCTGTATTCTGCCATCCACGATATCAATCACCCGATCCGCTTGCGCATGCATTGCCGGGTCATGTGTTACCGCAATCAGGGTGCGGCCATTATCACGGGCAAGCTGCATCAGATCATCGGCCAACCGATCAGCATTTTCGCGATCAAGGCTTGCGGTCGGTTCATCAGCCAGAACAATCGCCGGGTCTGCGGCAAGTGCGCGGGCGACCGCAATGCGTTGGCGCTCCCCACCGGAATAGGTCCCGGAAATACGATGTTCGTCGGCAGACAACCCAAGCTTTTCGAGTTGTTCTGTTCCGGTACTGCGAATGCCCGCCCGGCGATTTTTGGGCGCATAAAGGGCCGCGATGCTGGCATTGCCAAAGGCGCTCAGCTCTTCGAACAACAAATGGTCCTGAAATACAAACCCGACCTGATTACGGCGAAAAGCCGCGCGTGCGGGGTCGTTCATTTCCGACAAGACTTGATCGCCCCAAAGAATCCGGCCCGCCGTAACCGGCAGGATGCCCGACACGGCATAGAGAAAAGTCGACTTTCCTGCACCTGACGGGCCGCGTACGACCACCGCAGTTCCGGGCTCAATCGATAATTCGGGAACTTCAAGAAGGGTACGACCGCCTTCGCCAGAAACGGTCAAACCTTCGATCCGCAGCGGCAACCCCGCCATCAAACCAGCTCGAAGGTTGATTTTTCAAGCCGCACCCGGCTGACAAATCCGGTTTCCGGGTCCTTGTATCCGCCGAGCGACAAAACACCGGTGACCGTAATGCGCCGGTTAAACGGCACAACACGAAATACACGCTGGGTATAAACAGCCATGATGTCATCTGGCCATTCCGCCTCAGTCTCGCAGAACGGGCAGACAGCCATCGGACGTTTGGTCAGGACGAAAAAGGTACTGTCGGCCTTGAGCGGCGGGGCCATATAGCCATTCACCGAGATACGCTCATCCTGCAACTCTTTGGCCAGCGGCGTGAAACTTTGGTCTTTTTCATAAAAATCACGCATCCGAAACGCATCCTCGGCCCTAAGAAGGGTCGGCGTTGCCATAAAAGCAGCCCCAAGAGCGATAAACTGACGCCTGTGCATGATCATGTCCTGTTCGTGTGTTCCGACCATGTGGCCGGTCTTGCTTCAATCCGGGTAAATGGCGGAAAGGGCCACGAGTGGCCCTTTCCTTAAATACTTGCGAAAGGCACCAACTTAGTTGGCGGTCGCAGCGTGGTGCATGACGTGGAAGATAACGTTCTGTTCGATCGTACCTTCCAAAAGATGTGCCCACGGGCCTTTTGCATAAACGGCAACATCTTCACCCGAATGGGTTTCAGACGATTTCGGGATCAGCGCCTGCTGGAGGTATTCCAGATCAACAGCCTGTTCCTGGGTTACTTCCGGACGACCGCCGTAGTAGTTGCCATCAGCCTGTTTGGTCAGAACCGAACCGGCACCGTTCAGGAAACCTGCAACGGTATAAGGCTTGCCATCATCCGCCAGAAGCGGCTCACCGGTGTTTTCGGTCTTGTCGTTGCTGATATCCATGCACAGGCCGAGGATATCGGAACCACGACCGCAATAGCCGTTAAAGGCAATCGCATGTTCGTGGTCGGCAGTAACAACGATCAGGGTGTCTTCATCGTTGGTCAATTCATCAGCAATTGCGATGGCTTCCTGGAAGGCGATACCGTCACGAACCGTACGGGCAAGGTTGCCTGCATGGTTTGCATGGTCAACGCGACCCGCTTCGATCTGCAGGAAGAAACCGTTCTGGTTGTTCGACAGCGACTTGATGGCCATTTCGGTCATCTGTGCCAGCGACGGCTCGTCAGCACGGTCAGCTTCGTATTTCATGTGACTGTCTTCGAACAGACCAAGGATCGGCTTGCCCGACAGTTCCAGCTTGCCTGCAGTTTCATCGTTCCAGGCATACTGAACACCGGCACCTTTCAGCTCCGCGATCAAATCCTTGCCATCTTTACGACGGCCTTTGCCACCTTCGTCGGTCTGAGCACCTTCAGAAACGAAGAAACGACGACCGCCACCCATTGCCAGGTCAACGGTACCGTCTTTCATTTTGGCAACCAGCTGCTGCGCGATGTCAGTCTGCTGTGTGCAGCCTTCCGGAACGCTGCCTTCCCAGTTACGGTCAGCCGAGTTGGAATAAGCAGATGCCGGGGTCGCGTGGGTAATACGCGCGGTCGAAATGATACCAACCGATTTACCTTCGGCAGCAAGAATGTCGGAAATGGATGCCAGTTCGTTACCGGCAACGGTCGAACAATCACCACGAACAGCATTGGCATTCACGCCAAGAACGCCTGCCTTGGTTTTAACACCAGCCATCATGGCGGTGCCGGTACCGGCACTGTCGGGAGTCTGCGCATTGGTGTTGTAGGTTTTCACCAGTGCCAGATACGGGAACTTTTCGTGCGGTCCGACGAATTCGTCACCATAACCACCCGCCTGCTGACCGGCGAAAAGGCGGGTCGCATAGTTGGTGCCAACACCGTTACCATCGGCGATCAGAATGATTACGTTTTTGGCACGATTGGTAATCGGCTGTTTGGCGATTTCCTGCTGGATACGATCCTGAGCAGCGGTAAACCACTCGTTGTTTGCCTGCGGAATTTCCTGCGCAGTCGCAGCCGTTGCAACCATGGTTGCAGCCAGCGCGAGAATTGACGGCTTCATGAGAACTTCTCCATTTCAATGCATGTGCAGCGACAAGCCCATTTGCCACCGCAGCCCAACTGCATTCCCCCCTACGGAAAGCAGGTAATGACAGCGGGGAATAATTTTGTCTTGAAGGTGGAAAAGTCCAAAGACGGTTTGATGACATTTGATGCTTGAATGAACATAAATGCCTGTAATACCGGGAAAACATGATCTCAAATGCGAGGCTCCCCAAACATGAAAACACCCCGGCAGGAAAACCTGACCGGGGTGCTTCGCTGGGACGCAAAATGTCTTATTTGATCGGGGCTACCATGCCATAGGTGCCGTCATTATCGGTAATTGCCATCCAGCTTTTATCTGATGCCGACTTTGCCTCGAGTCCCGTCCAGTTGCCTTCGGCGGTATTAATGTTGCCTGAAATGTCCTCATTCCAGAAACCGACCACAGCAGGCGTGATGTTCAGATAAAGCTGTCCATCAACAATCCGCCACAGGTTCGGGTTAGCCGGAACCTTGCCGCCCTTGGCGATACCGTATGCACAATGGCCATCAAAGGCCGGGGCATATTTGTCCGGATCAGCCAGAAACGTGTCGCGGTTTTCTTCGGACGCAAACGCCCAGGTCGCGCCGTTATAATCGGCAGTGATGTCTGCACGGCCCGGCACCGCTGATGGCTGGCTCATGCCGACATCCTTTTGCGGTAAATTGAAATATGCCACCGCGTCATAGCCGCTGATCGCATAGCCGGTTTCATCAATATATTGCTCACCTGCCATGGCGGTGCCTGCCATCGCGATAAGAACCGCCGATCCCAACATAAGCCGTTTGAACGTCATCCCTGCTCCTCCGGTTAAATTCGCTTGATGCACACAGACTGACGGAACATCGCGAAAAACCGAAATGACGTTGCGACACTGTTTCGTGAGGATGCGTGAGCAACGTCACCCCACTCGCAAACAACTCTTATAAATCAGCATCAATTACTGCTTGACCTCAACTTAACTTAAGGAATTACCAAAAAGGAACATCACAGAACAAGCCCCCATGACAAAAGGGATACGCCATGACTGAAGCATTTTTGGAACATGTGAATTTTACCGTTTCTGATCCGGCCAAGACTGCCCAACATCTGTATGACTGGTTTGGCTGGCACATCCGTTGGCAAGGTCCGTCGATCCATGATGGCGTTAGCTATCATGTCGGCGGCAGTACAAGCTATGTTGCCCTTTATTCCCCCGGCACCCCCGACAAAAGTTCGGAAAGCTCTTATCAAACCCGTGGTGGGATGAACCATCTTGCCGTGGTGGTTGATGATCTTGACGCGACAGAACAAAAAATCAAAGCGTCGGGCTTTGAAACCTTTAGCCACGCCGATTACGAACCCGGTCGCCGGTTCTATTTTCGCGATGATGACAACATTGAATTTGAAGTGGTCAGTTATACCTGATCACTTCGCCAATGCTTAATCGGTTCTGCCCTTAGCAGGATTTGTAAGTCTGATCATTATGAAGCGATGGCACCATCCGACGAACTTCATCAACCCGTTCAAGATCGATCTCGGCGGTGATAAAGCCGGGATCGGTCCCGCCATCGGCAAGAATTTCTCCCCACGGATCAATGATCAGTGAATGGCCAAATGTCTGGCGGTTGCCCGGATGATTACCGCACTGGGCTGGCGCAATCACAAAACATCCGTTTTCAATGGCACGGGCCTTTAACAAAGTATGCCAATGGGCCAATCCGGTTGTCCGGGTAAAGGCCGCCGGGATGCTTAATATCTGCGCCCCCGCCTTGGCATAATCGCGAAACAGATGAGGAAAGCGCACGTCATAACAAATTGATACGCCAATACAGCCATATTCGGTATCGGCTAACTTCGCGGCATCACCGGGCCGGAATGTTTTGCTTTCGCGGTAACTTTCGCCTTTGGCCAGATCGACATCGAACATATGGATTTTGTCGTAAGACGTAATCACTTGGCCATCGGGTCCAATCACAAAACACCGATTGGCCACGCGGTCCTCGTCACGCACTTTCACGTGCAAAGACCCAACAATCAGGGTCGTTTGCAGTTCTCTTGCCAGATCGCAGAAGAATATCAGGCCGGGATGTTCATTTTCCGGGAATGCCGCCGCCCGCACATTTTCCCCGCCAAACGACATCATCGATACATTTTCAGGAAATGCGATCAATCTTGCCCCCGCCGCATGCGCATCACGGGCATAGGTCGCGGCATGCAAAAGATTGTCCGACATGTCTTCACGTGAATTGACCTGAACACAGGCGGCAATGAAACGGGTCATGGCGCAGACTCCTTATTATCCTTATCCGCCTCATGATGGCGCGCATACAGCTTAACGACAATACGCAATTCGAATAGCCCCAAACGAGACAACTGATGCCCCTACTACCTACTACCTACTACCTACTACCTACTACCTACTACCTACTACCTACTGCCTACTGTCTTCTGCCCCTACCGTCCGCCCTTTCCCTACGATCTCTTACCCTAGACCATGACCCCGCGCCCCCCACCAAACCCAACACGCGCAATAAGTGCCCTTCAAACCCAACTTCTTTGTTTCCCTGTTTGAAATTAGTGTATACAGTATTCCGTACACCTAAAAAGGATCGAAGATGGAACCTCTTTCCGGTCGAAAAAGTCTGACTGACGAAGTGCATGATCGCTTGGTTGATGCCTTGTGTTCCGGTGCTCTCCCTCCCGGTACACCTTTGCGTCAGGAAGCCTTGGCCGAGGAACTCAATGTCTCGCGGCAACCCGTGTTGCAAGCTCTGGGGTTGTTGCGGCGTGACGGACTGGTTGAACCGATGGGACGGCGCGGTTATCGCGTTGCCCCTGTGGATGCCAATTTGGTCCGCAACGTTTATGACCTGCGAGAAGCCTTTGACGGGCTTGCCGCCCGTCTTTCGGCTGAGTCCTTGGCACCAGATCGGGAATCGGCTTTGCGGGCTGCTATTTTACAGGGGAACCACGCCCTGGGCAGCGGCGACACCGCAAAACTTGTTGCAGCCGATGTCGCATTTCATCAAACGATCTATCGGCTTTCGGGCAATCCCTTATTGCCCGAAGCATCCGCTGCCGTCTGGTTGCAAATTCGGCGCGTGATGCATGCAGATTTACAGACCGGCTCCTCCCGCGATCCGATCTGGACCGAACATGAAGCCATCGCCGATGCAATTTGCGCCGGCGATGGCCCCCGCGCCCAAATGCTTGCCATTGAACACACCCATAATGCCAAGCATCGCCTGATCTCGAATATGAAGGATACCGACCACCCAACAAACTAACCGCCCGAAACAGGGCATCAGCCGCCAAACAAAAAAAACAATGAGCGGTCCGGAGGAAACGTCATGAAACTCAATGAAACGGAACTTGCCGAATTTCGCGAGAAAGGCTTTGTCTTTCTACCCGAACTGTTTTCACGTGATGAAGCAGCCCTTCTTTTGGGCGAAGCACGCAAAATCTATGCATCGGACCGTGAAGAAGTCTGGCGCGAGACATCCGGTGTTGCCCGAACCGCCTTTGCCGCGCACACCTATAACGAAGCCCACCGCCGCCTTGGCGCCCATCCCCGCCTGATTGAACCTGTTGAACAGTTTCTGGACGAACAGGTCTATATGCATCAATACAAGATCAACGCCAAAGCCGCCTTTGATGGCGCTGTCTGGCAATGGCATCAGGATTACGGCACCTGGCAGCGCGACGATGAAATGCCCGAACCGCGCGCCTTTAACATCGCGCTTTTCCTTGAAGACGTCACCCCGGCCAATGGCCCGCTTTTATTCATTCCCAAAAGCCATAAGGCAGGCGTTCTTAAGGCTGGTCACGATCTTGAAACCACATCCTATCCGCTTTGGACGCTGGACCGCGAAACGGTGACCCAGCTTGCAGCCGATGGTGGCTGCGAAGCCCCGGTTGGCCCGGCAGGATCGGTGGTGATGTTCCATGGCAATCTGGTTCATGCCAGCCCGCCCAATATCAGCCCGTTTGATCGAACGATTGTGTATCTAAGCCTGTGTGCCGTTTCCAACCACATTCGGGCATTCAATCGCAAACCATGGATCGCACACCGCGATTTTACGCCAATCAAGCCCCTTGCTGATAACTGCCTTGATGAGTTGGTCGCCAAGCGATCTGCTGCGTAATCCGGCCGCTGGAGAAGTAAATGAATCTCGACGCAAAACTGCGTAAGCGTGCCGATGATGGCAACCCAGTTCGGGTTGGCATCATCGGCGCGGGTAAATTCGGATCAATGTTTTTAAGCCAGGCCGGGCATCATCCGGGCTATCACGTGCTGGGTGTTGCTGATCTCAGCATTGATCGGGCCAAATCGGCCTTGCGTCGGGTTGGTTGGAGTGATGATCGGTTCGCTGCAAAGAACGCTGCAGAGGCATACAAAGACGGCACGACCTGGATCACCGAAGACGCCGATGCCCTGATTGCAGCCGACGGGCTTGAAGTCATCATTGACGCCACAGGAAGCCCGGCTGCGGGCATTCGCTTTGCGTTGAAGGCGATTGAGCATGGCCGCCATATTGTTATGGTCAATGTCGAGGCCGATGTTCTTGCCGGGCCGCTTTTAGCCAAACGGGCGGAGGCCGCCGGCCTTGTCTATTCCATGGCCTATGGTGATCAACCCGCTCTTATTTCAGAAATGGTCGATTGGGCGCGTGCGGTTGGCCTGCCGGTTACCTGTGCAGGTAAGGGTACAAAGTACCTTCCGATCTATCATCACGTCACCCCGGATGATGTTTGGCATCATTATGGCCTGACACCTGACCAGGCCAAGGCGGGTGGCATGAACCCGCAAATTTTCAACAGCTTCCTTGACGGCACCAAATCGGCCATTGAAATGGCCGCGGTATCAAACGCTTGTGATCTTGTGCCGCAAGATTGCGGCTTACAGTTCCCGGCATGCGGGGTGGATGATCTGCCGCGCCTGTTATGCCCCCGTGAAAGTGGCGGCATCCTTGATCGCAAAGGCACGGTCGAGGTTGTTTCAAGCCTTGAACGTGATACCCGCCCGGTGTTTCGTGATTTGCGCTGGGGTGTGTATGTCACCTTTGAAGCGCCAAGCGACTATGTCGCACGGTGCTTTAATGAATATGGCTTACTGACCGATCCAAGCGGGCAATATTCAACCATGTATAAGCCGTACCATTTGATCGGGTTGGAACTGGGTATTTCGGTGGCATCGGCGGCCCTTCGTCATGAAGCCACCGGATCACCGCGCGCATGGTCGGGCGATGCTGTTGCCACCGCCAAGCGCGACCTTAAAGTCGGTGAAATGCTTGATGGTGAAGGCGGCTATACGGTGTATGGCAAGCTTACCCCTGCCCACACGTCACGGGCCCGCAATGCGCTTCCGATCGGGCTTGCCCATCATTTGAAAATCAAACGTGCCGTTGGCGTTGATCAGACCCTGACATGGGATGATGTCGAATTTGATCTCAATGATCCTGCCATCGCTTTTCGCAAGGAAATGGAAAAGACCTTTTCCCAATAATCTCCCCCGCGCGACCACCAATCCCCCGTGCCACCACCACCAAAAAACCCCGGCCAATCAGCCGGGGTTTTTTATCATCATACAATTTACTGCAATCAAATTGATCAGGCAGACAGTTTTGCGATCAGCTTGTCGGCGGCTTCAAGCGCCATCAACTCGTCACAGCCACCGATATGTTCGTCATTGATGAAAATCTGCGGCACGGTATGACGGCCATTGGCACGGTCCATCATTTCCTTTTTGCGCTTTGGTTCCATCATAACGTCGATCAGTTGGTACTTGGCACCCTTCTCTTCGAGAAGCTTGCGTGCACGCTTGCAATAAGGGCACCATTCGGTCGCGTAAACTTCAACTTTTGCCATTTGGCGGTCTTCCTCTCTCTTGCAACCGATCACAGAAAATCGCCCGAAAAACCGGGAAGCCAAAGCGTGATACGGCATGAAAATCAGTTTGGATGAGCGCTATATATCAGAAATTCTGCAATGCGTCATCGCACGACACGTGCAACTGTGATCACGGATACGTGCATGGCACCTGAGCGCTTTAAAAGCTTTGCACAGGCATTGGCCGTTGCCCCAGTCGTCAACACATCATCAATCAAAATCACCCGTGCCCCATCAAGGCCGAATTTAGTTGCCTGTTTTGAATCAACGCTAAAAGCACCGCCAACTTCACGTTTGCGCGATGATGGTCCCAACCCGGCCAAACTGCGGGTATGCCGCGCCCGCCTAAGCAACCTGCCATCCCACGGCACCCCGGTTTGCGCAGACAGCTTGGCTGCAAGCAGTCCCGACTGATTATAGCGGCGCGCCAAAAGACGCCGACGATGTAACGGGACCGGGATGATCAGATCGGCCTGCCCCCAAAACTCCTGCCCGGCCTGAAACAACCACCGGGTCAAAAGCGGGGTTAAATCCGTTCGATCCGCATGCTTAAACCGCAATAAATAATCGCGACTATGATCATCATAAACCAAGGCCGCACGCGCCTGATCAAAGCCGGGCTTTTTATGAAGGCAATTGCCACACAAGGTTTGATCAACGCCATGCTCTGCAACGATGTTAGCGCTATCATCAAGCTCAAACGGATAACCGCAACAGGCACATTGTGGTGCGGTAATAAACCGAAGCCCCGCCCAACAATCAGAACAGACCGCATGCGGACTGTCGGTAATGGTGCCACATCCCCCACAACGGGGTGGAAGGATTGCATCAATCCCCGACCGTGCCATTGAGTGCAGAAATTTGGCGACCAAGATGCTTCCTTATGACCATCAAAATAACGCGTTAAAGTAGCATATCACGCAAACCAAGACGTTCATTCCATATTCAATTCCGGCATCGATCTTAGTTCTGAGACGGCAAGGTCAATGAAACTCCGCACCTTGGCTGGCGAATGTCGTCCTTCGGGATGGACCAGATGCACTGGCACAGGATCAGGCGCATAATCATCAAGCACCGTGCAAAGCCTGCCATCGGCAATAAACGGTGCTGCTTGATAAGACAGCATGCGGACAATGCCCCAACCATCAATCACCACACTGCGCGCGACTTCTATTGAATTGGTTTGCCATTTGGCATCCGGGGATAAATGAACCTTTCGACCATTGGTGTTTGGTGCATTAAACTGCCAATCAAGCCCGGCGGATGATCCGGTGGTGGTAATGATCCGATGCTCATTCAAATCCGCAGGTGTTTGCGGCGTGCCGTTCCGGGCAAAATAATCTGGTGATCCACAGACGATTTGACGCACCTGACCAATCCGCACTGCGCGAAGTGACGAGTCTGCAAGATGACCGATGCGAATGGCAAGATCGATGCCTTCTTCGATGATATTTACAATGCGATCAAACAGTAAAAGCCGTGCCCGCATTTCGGGATATTGATCGAGATAGCGCCCAACAATCGGGGCGACATGCATCTGACCAAACTGTACCGGGGCGGTAATGGTCAACATCCCGCTTGGCGTGGCATAGGCACCACCAGCCGCGGCTTCGACTTCCTGCAGGTCGGTCAGGAGGCGTTTGCAATCGGCAACATAACGCGCACCTGCTTCGGTGACGGTAACCGACCGGGTCGTTCGGGTCAGAAGTCTGGCACCGATAATTTCTTCAAGCTGGGCAATGGTGCGGGTCACTGCCGCCGGGCTGATGTTAAGTAACCGGGCGGCAGCGGCAAAACTTTGTTCTTCGGCCACCCGGACAAAGACCTTCATCGCATTGAAACGGTCCAAAACATCCTCCGCAACGGATCAAACTATTATTCCGATAATTGAAATAATAAATTGCAAACAACGATAATTCTATATTTTTTGTGAAACAGGCATCCTTTGGGCAGTTCCATTCCCACGGAGGAAGACCTGCTATGAAATTGCATCACCATCCAATATCGGGCCATGCCCACCGCGTTCGGCTGCTTCTTGGCCTGCTGGGCGTTAAACATGAACTGATCGAAGTTGATCTCAGCAAAGGGGCGCACAAGTCACCCGCGTTCCTTGCGCTTAATCCGTTTGGGCAAATCCCGGTTCTTGAAGATGGCGATATTGTCATCTCGGATTCAAACGCGATTATGGTTTATCTTGCCAAGAAGACCGGCGCGACCGATTGGTTGCCAGAAACACCAGAAGGTGCCGCCCGTGTGCAACGCTGGTTATCGGTTGCTGCTGGACAGATTGCCTTTGGTCCCGGTGCGGCACGTCTGGTGACCTTGTTTGGGGCACCATTCAATGCCGATGAAGTCATTGAACGTGCACATGCGATTTTGCGATTGATCGAAGATCATCTTAAAAATCAAAACTGGCTGGCATCCGATCACCCCACCATCGCCGATATCGCACTTTATAGCTATGTCGCACGGGCGCCCGAAGGCAATGTTGATCTTAGCCCCTATGACAAGGTGCAAGATTGGCTTTCGCGCATCGAAGCATTGCCGGGATTTGTCCCATTCATGCATGCCCCGGCTGAACTTTTGGCATCGGCCTGACGTTTCGCCCCCAAATCCCTCGCGCCACCAAACCGCGTGTATCCAACAAGAAGACCTCAGACCATGCCCGAACGCATCGACACCCAAAATCAAACCGCCTCTCAACCGTCAAAGTCTGCACCAGTGTCAGAGCATCCCCCAACGCCCTGGCACGCCGGAGAAATCCGTCTTCAGAAAATTTTGGGTGTCGATGCCCGCATGGCCCAAGTCGGCGCCAAGGTCATCCGCGACCATTTGATCGAACAGCACCGATTGTTTTACCCACAATTGCCATTTGTCGTACTGGGCACGGTTGATGAAAAGGGTCAACCATGGGCAACCTTACGCGCCAACAAGCCAGGATTTTTATTTGCCCCCGACCAACACACATTATCGGTCACACTTCCCCAAGATGACCTTGATCCGGCCGATTCCGGCATGGAAAATGGTGAAGCCATCGGCCTATTGGGCATTGAACTTGCGACCAAGCGACGAAACCGTCTGAATGGGACGATAAATCGCATAAATCAGACGTCATTTAACATCAAGATTGGGCACAGTTTTGGCAACTGTCCCAAATACATAGTACCGCGCAATCTTGCCTTTAACGATGATCCCGACCTGCGCCATGATCAAACCATTGAAACCGGAACAGAACTTTCCGAAAACAGCCGTGCCCTGATTGCGCGAAGCGACACATTCTTTATCGCATCTTATGTTGACCGTGATGACAGCGCCCAAAACAACCGTCACCGCGAAGTCGATGTATCCCATCGCGGCGGCGAAAGCGGGTTTGTCCATCTTGAAAAAGACGGAAGTTTGACCATTCCAGATTATGCGGGAAACCGCTTTTTTAACACGCTGGGCAACCTTCTGATTAATCCGCGTGCTGGTCTGGTATTTGTTGATTTTATCAATGGTGACATCCTGCAAATCACCGGCACGGCTGAAATCATTATGGGTGGCAGCAAAATCGATCAGTTCAAAGCCGCCGAACGCTTAATCAGCATTACCCCCACACAATGGATTTACCGACGCAATGCATTTCCATTACGTATGGTAGCGCCACCTGCCTGACGGATGTAGATGGCTGATCGGGTTCATGGTTGATTGCGTCAGAAGGCAAGAGGCTCTATCTAAATGCAAACACATGTAACCAGATAAATGCCGGAGCATCCCGCCGCATGGCCGACCCGATCACTGTCTTTGATCGACATATTCTAAAGCTGCGCCGTGACCGCGCAGCAACCCGCGCACAGGATTTCAATTTCCTGTTTGCCGAAACTGCCGAACGTCTTGCCGATCGGCTTGATGACACCACCCGTTCATTCCCAATCGCCGTTGATCTTGGCTGCCACAGTGGCGAATTGGGCCAAATCATTGGCAAACGCGGCGAGATCGAACAGCTTTATCAAGCCGACATTTCGCAGCGTTATGCCAAGGCAGCACAGGCCAATAACGCCGGTAACACCAAGGCCACCCTTGTCGCAGATGAAGAATTCCTGCCTTTTGCAGAAGGATCGCTTGATCTGATCCTATCGAACCTATCGCTCCATTGGGTCAATGATCTGCCCGGCATGTTGTTACAAGCCCGCCGGGCGCTGAAATCCGATGGATTGTTTTTGGCCTCTATGCTGGGCGGTGAAACGCTTAGGGACCTTCGCGAAGCCTTAATGACGGCCGAGGCCGAAGAAGAAGGCGGTGTGTCCCCGCGTGTATCGCCGTTTGTCGATGTGAAAGATGCCGGTGCATTGCTTCAACGCAGTGGCTTTGCCCTTCCGGTCGTCGATGCCGATGATCTTTTGATTGATTACCCCGATGCGCTGAAATTGATGCGTGATCTTTCAGGGATGGGTGAAAGCAATCTGATCACCAAAAGATCAAAGAAATTCACCAAACGCAGCACATTGGCCCGCGCGGCTGCAATCTATCACGAACGCCACGCAAGACCCGATGGCCGTATTCATGCCAAGTTTCAGATCATCTATCTGACCGCATGGGCCCCGGATGAAAGCCAGCCAAAACCACTGCGTCGTGGCACAGGTCAGGTCAGCCTTGTTGATTTTTTGGGCGATGACGCCAAGAAACAATAGGGCTCAGATGGACGGGGTTATTTCCCGTCCACAACCATCTCGCGGATTTTGGTCGCCTTTTCAAAATGATCAAGCTGGTGGGTTTCGATCCACCACGTAGCGGCTTCCATCAGAAGGGCTGGATCATCGTTGCGATTGGCGAAGAACGCATAGAATGACAGGCCGACATTTGGGCCTTTTTCGGCGATTTTCCGATCGCAAACAGCAATGATTTTATCGCGCAAGCTTTGGCGCATGATGGCTCCTTATTAGATCGTCATTCGTCGCAAGGGCTTGATGTATGACCGTTTTACCGCGAAATTGGCACCCTGACCGCGTTCATCACCTGACAGATTGTGTCAGGACAGTTTTCCGAAAGGTTTGATATGGAACTTCCCCAACCTCTGATCCATGGCAAGCTGATTAAGCGTTACAAACGTTTTCTGGCCGATGTTGAACTTGATAATGGGGAAGTGATTACCGCCCATTGCGCCAATCCGGGCGGAATGATCGGGCTCAAAGAACCGGGTATTGATGTCTGGCTGTCCACATCGGACAATCCAAAACGCAAACTGAAATTCAGTTGGGAGCTTTGCCAGATTAATGATGCGTGGATTGGCATTAACACAGCCCACCCCAACGCAATTGTCGAAGAAGCTATCCTGAACGGCGAGGTGCCGGAATTGGCAGGCTATGAAACCCTGAAACGCGAAGTCAAATACGGCAAGAATTCCCGCATTGATATTTTGCTGTCTGATCCGAAACGCGGGCTTTGCTATGTCGAAGTTAAAAACGTTCATTTGAAACGCGATGAAGATGTACCAGGCTTGGCCGAATTCCCCGACGCGGTCACCGCACGCGGAGCAAAGCATTTAGACGAAATGGCCGATATGGTGGGCGAAGGCCACCGTGCGGTGATGTTTTACCTGATCCAGCGGACCGACTGTGACCGATTTACCCTTTCGACCGATATCGACCCGCATTACGGGGAACGGTTCCAATCTGCACGGGCAAACGGGGTCGAGGCGATTGCCTATGACTGTTCAATTGACACCAGCGCGGTAACAGTGCGAAGCGCACTACCGATTATCGAACCATAAGCAGACAACATGGCGCATATCAGCCAATCCTTGCCAATTCCGGCGTCTGGCTTTATGTCATTGGACTATAAAACACATTGATACATAGCCTGGCTTAAGGAGATTTTCGGGTGGCGAACGGAACAGTCAAACTTCACGGACCCGAAGCATTTGAAGGCATGCGCGCCGCCGGGCGGCTGGCAGCGGAAGTGCTTGATATGATTACCCCGCACGTTGTGCCGGGTGTCACCACGGGCGAGCTTGATCGCCTGTGTGATGAATATATCCGTGATCATAATGCGATTTCGGCCTGCCTTGGCTATCGCGGTTTTCCGAAATCAATCTGCACATCCATCAACCATGTGGTCTGTCACGGTATTCCCGGTGACAAGAAGCTTGGCAATGGCGACATCATGAATATTGATGTCACGGTAATCCTTGATGGTTGGTACGGCGATACATCACGGATGTATATTGCGGGCACGCCAAAAGTCATGGCACAGCGTCTTGTCGATGTGACCTATGAGGCGCTTTGGCGCGGGATCAATGCGGTTAAGCCGGGTGCGACCCTTGGCGATATTGGCCATGCCATTCAGTCCTATGCCGAAAGCGAGCGTTTTTCGGTCGTGCGTGATTTCTGTGGCCATGGTCTTGGTCAAGTATTCCATGATGCACCGAATGTCCTGCATTACGGCAAGCCGGGCGAAGGGCTTGTTTTGGAACCGGGCATGATCTTTACCATTGAACCGATGATCAACCAAGGCACCTATGCGTGTAAAATTTTACCTGATGGCTGGACAGCCGTAACGCGAGACCGCAAACTATCGGCACAGTTTGAACATTCACTCGCCGTTACCGAAGATGGGGTTGAAGTTTTCACCCGCTCCCCGGCCGGTCTGGACAAACCGCCCTATGACGTCAGCGCGGCAGCCGAATAAGGCAAAGCCATATGGAGGAAGCAGATTTGAGCGAAACAGAAGATCGCAAGGCTGCTTCTACCTCCCCTGCTGAAATTGATGACGGCACGCGGGTCTTTTTTAATCAGACCCGCGATCCTGCCCTTTTTGAAACCACGCCCGCTTTAACGCCAGATGTGGCTTCGCAAAATGCAGCTTCGTCCGCGATGAATGCCACGGGCAAAACCACAAATCCGTCCAAAACAGCAAAGCCGCATTATCACGGCCACCGTCAACGGTTGCGCGAACGGTTTGTTAAAGGCGGGCCAACTGCGCTGGCTGATTATGAATTGCTGGAACTGATGTTATGCATGGCGATGCCGCGCGGCGATGTCAAACCATTGGCAAAGGCGTTGATTGCGCAATTTGGCAGCTTTGCCAATGTGCTATCAGCCCGTCCCGAAGACCTGCAAACTGCCAAGGGACTTGGCGAAGCCGGAATTGCCGCGATTAAAATCGCCGAGGCCAGCGCACAACACCTATCGCGTGAACGGGCGATGGAACTGCCCGTGATTGCCAGTTGGGAACAGTTAATTGACTATTGCCGGGTGCGCATCGGGCATCTTAAGACCGAAGAATTACATCTGCTGTTTTTGGATCGCAAGAACCGCCTGATTGCCGATGAATGCCATCAGCGTGGTACGGTCGAT
>JAHQVT010000013.1 GCA_019634165.1 Rhodospirillales bacterium | reverse complement strand
ACCGCACACCAAATTCACCGCAGAAGCCTACATCCTGACCAAGGATGAAGGTGGCCGTCATACGCCGTTCTTCTCGAACTACCGTCCGCAGTTCTACTTCCGTACGACTGACGTTACCGGTTCGATCGAACTGCCAGAAGGTACCGAAATGGTTATGCCGGGTGACAACGTTCAGATGACCGCAACCCTCATTGCACCGATCGCAATGGACGAAGGTCTGCGTTTCGCAATCCGTGAAGGCGGTCGTACCGTCGGCGCGGGCGTTGTTGCCAAGATCATCGAGTAATTTTTCTCTTGATCTTTGTGTTGCGGGCGGCTATTTAAGCCGCCCGCAACACTTTTGCGGCAATCGTCAACTCCAGTTGAGGGGCCGGTGTCCTTTTGAGGGCTCCGGTACATAATTACATGGATAGTCAGAACATTCGCATTCGCCTTAAGGCGTTTGACCATCGCGTGCTGGATCAGTCCACACGTGAGATCGTCAATACGGCGAAGCGCACTGGCGCAGAGGTCCGCGGCCCAATTCCGCTGCCGACCCGCATTGAAAAGTATACTGTTCTGCGGTCTCCGCACATCGATAAGAAATCGCGTGAACAGTTCGAAATCCGTACGCACAAGCGTCTTCTCGACATTGTCGACCCGACCCCGCAGACCGTCGATGCTCTTATGAAGCTCGATCTGGCTGCCGGCGTCGACGTCGAGATCAAGCTTTAATCGGGAGTAAGCCGCAATGCGTAGTGGACTTATTACCCAGAAGGTTGGCATGACCCGCGTCTTCCAAGACGATGGTTCACACCTTCCTGTAACCGTTCTGAAGGTCGAAGATCTTCAGGTTGTCGCCAACCGTACCAATGACACCGACGGCTACGTCGCTGTTCAGCTTGGTTACGGCAAAGCGAAAGTGAAAAATGTATCTAAGCCGATGCGTGGTCACTTCGCCAAAGCCAAGGTTGAGCCGAAAGCCAAACTTGCTGAATTCCGCGTTAGCGAAGATGGCCTGATTGAAGTTGGTGCAGAACTTTCTGCTGCTCACTTCCTTGAAGGCCAGTACGTTGACGTAATCGGCACCTCCATCGGTAAAGGTTTTGCCGGTGCGATGAAGCGTCACAACTTTGGTGGTCTTCGTGCGTCGCACGGTGTGTCTGTATCTCACCGTTCGCATGGTTCCACTGGTCAGTGCCAGGATCCGGGTCGCGTCTTCAAAGGTAAGAAGATGGCAGGCCACATGGGTGCCGCACGTGTAACGGTTCAGTCCCTTAAGGTTGTCTCTGCAGACGCCGACAAAGGTCTGATCCTGATCCATGGTGCAATCCCTGGTCACAAGGGCGCTTACGTTCTTGTCAAGGATTCCGTGAAACGTGCTGCGCCGCAAGGCCTTCCGTTCCCGGCCGCGCTTAAGGGTGCTGCCCCGGCTGCTGAAGAAGCTGTCGCCGAGGATAAGGAATAAGCATCATGAAGCTCGACATTCTTAAACTTGACGCTTCCAAGGCAGGTAACATTGATCTCGCAGAAGAGATCTTTGGTCTGGAAGTACGTCGTGACGTCCTGCACCGTATGGTCAACTGGCAGCTCGCTAAGCGTCGTGCCGGTACCCATAAGGTAAAGGAAAAGTCAGAAATTTCTGCTACCACGAAAAAGTTCGTGCGTCAGAAGGGTAGTGGCGGCGCTCGTCACGGTTCCCGTAAGGCTGCACAGTTCCGTGGTGGTGGTGTTGTGCATGGTCCGCGTGTTCGCGATCACGCACATGATCTGACCAAGAAATTCCGTAAACTCGCGCTTAAAACCGCTCTGTCGGCTAAAGCAAAGGACGGTAAACTTATCGTTCTTGATAATGCGGAATTCTCGGATGCCAAAACCAAGAGTCTGGTCGCAGTTTTCGACAAACTCGGCTGGAAATCTGCACTGATCATCGACGGTACGCAGGTCAATGAGGGCTTTGCACGCGCAGCGCGCAATATCCCGCAAATTGATGTGTTGCCTGAGATTGGTGCTAACGTCTATGACATCCTTCGCCGTGACACCTTGGTGCTCACCAAGGGGGCGGTCGAAGCGTTGGAGGCACGTCTCAAATGACGATCATCAGCAAAGAGCGGATGTACGAAGTCATCCGCGCCCCGCATATCACTGAAAAGTCGACGTTGATTTCTGAACACAACGCAGTTGCGTTCAAAGTCGCGATCGACGCCACCAAGCCGGAGATTAAGGCTGCTGTGGAAGGTCTGTTCGGGGTGAAGGTCAAGGCGGTCAATACCTCTGTGGTAAAAGGAAAGACCAAGCGTTTTCGCGGTATTTCCGGTCGTCGGAGTGATTTCAAGAAAGCGATGGTTACCCTCGAAGAGGGTCAGTCCATCGACGTGACTACGGGAATCTAAGACAATGGCTTTGAAGAAGTTTAAACCAACCTCTCCTGGTCGCCGTCAGCTGGTTCTTGTAGATCGCTCCGATCTCCACAAGGGCAAGCCGATCAAAGCGTTGACCGAAGGTCTTCGCAAGAAAGGTGGCCGTAACAACACTGGTCGTATCACCGCCCGCCGTATTGGTGGTGGTCACAAACGTCGTTACCGTATGATTGACTTCAAACGTACCAAGTTTGATGTTGTCGGTACCGTCGAGCGTTTGGAATATGATCCGAACCGTACCGCATTTATTGCGCTGGTTCGTTATTCCGACGACGATTTGGCCTACATCCTAGCACCACAGCGTCTCGCTGTTGGCGACAACATTGTTGCTGCCGACCGTGTAGATATTAAGCCGGGTAACGCCGCACCGCTGAAGAACATTCCGGTCGGTACCATTGTCCATAACGTCGAACTGAAAGCCGGTAAAGGTGGTCAGATCGCACGTTCAGCAGGTGCATACGTGCAGCTCGTTGGTAAGGACCAAGGTTACGCCCAGCTTAAGCTGTCCTCCGGTGAAGTACGTTTGGTTCGTGGTGAATGCATGGCTACCATTGGTGCCGTGTCCAACCCGGATCATCAGAATATCAACCTTGGTAAAGCCGGCCGTAATCGCTGGCTTGGCAAGCGTCCTTCGGTTCGTGGTGTAGCCATGAACCCGATCGATCACCCGCATGGTGGTGGTGAAGGTCGTACATCGGGTGGTCGTCATCCGGTAACGCCGTGGGGTAAGCCTACCAAGGGCAAACGTACCCGCTCGAACAAAAAGACCGACGCGCTCATTATGCGCCGTCGTCACAAGAGCTAACGGAGGAGGCTAGACTATGGCGCGTTCCGTTTGGAAGGGTCCGTTTGTAGACGGATACCTTCTTAAGAAAGCCGATACTGTCCGTGCCTCAGGCCGGAATGAGGTAATTAAGACCTGGTCGCGGCGCTCGACGATTTTGCCGCAATTCGTAGGCCTCACCTTTGGGGTTTACAATGGCCAGAAGTTTCTGCCGGTACTTGTGAACGAAGATATGATCGGTCACAAGTTCGGTGAATTCTCGCCGACCCGTACCTATTATGGTCACGCGGCCGACAAAAAGGCGAAGAGGAAGTAACGATGGGTAAGAAAGCTGACATCCGTCGGCTGGCGGATAACGAGGCTGCTGCTTCGCTCCGGGCTTTGCGCATTTCCCCGCGTAAGCTCAACCTCGTCGCCGAGTCGATCCGTGGAATGAAGGCAGAAGCTGCTTTGGCAGAACTGACCTTCTCCAATAAACGTATTTCGCAGGACGTCAAAAAGCTGCTGGAATCGGCAATTGCTAATGCCGAGAACAACCATCAACTTGATGTCGACCGTCTCTTTGTTAAAGAGGCGTCTGTTGGTAAGGCCTTCGTGATGAAACGTTGGCGCGCCCGTGCACGCGGTCGTGTTGGCAAGATCATTAAGCCGTTCTCCAACATCCGCATCGTCGTTTGCGAACGTGAGGAGACCGAGTAATGGGTCAGAAAGTAAATCCGATCGGTCTACGCGTTGGGATTAACCGTACCTGGGATTCTCGCTGGTACGCCAACAAGACCGATTTCGCTGGTCTTCTTCATGAAGATATAGCAATTCGTAAGTTCATCTTCGACCGGCTTAAGCAGGCTGGTGTTGCGAAGGTGATTATCGAACGTCCGGCGAAAAAAGCCCGCATTTCGATCCACTCTGCCCGTCCGGGTGTAGTGATCGGGAAAAAAGGCCAGGACATCGAGAAGCTCAAGAATGATCTGCAAAAACTGACCAAGTCAGAAGTGCAGGTTAACATCATCGAAATCCGCAAGCCGGAAATCGATGCCAAGCTGGTCGCTGATAACATCGCCCAGCAGCTTGAGCGCCGTGTTTCGTTCCGTCGCGCTATGAAGCGCTCGGTTCAGAACGCAATGCGTCTCGGTGCTGGTGGCATTCGTATTAATGCTGCTGGTCGTCTTGGTGGCGCTGAAATCGCTCGTACCGAATGGTATCGTGAAGGTCGCGTTCCGCTGCACACTCTGCGTGCGGACGTTGATTACGGCACTTCAGAAGCACACACCACCTATGGTGTTTGCGGTCTGAAGGTCTGGATCTTCAAGGGCGAAATCATGGCACATGATCCGTTGGCTTCTGAGCGTAAAGCTCTCGAGTCGGCTGGTTCCGGTCGTAAGTAAGGAGATCCCGATATGCTTTCTCCGAAACGTACAAAGTTCCGTAAAGCCTTCAAAGGTCGCCTGAAAGGGCAAGCTAAAGGCGGTACCGAACTTAATTTCGGCGCTTATGGCTTGAAAGCCTTGGAGCCGGAGCGTATAACGGCGCGTCAGATCGAAGCGGCTCGCCGCGCGATCACCCGCCACATGCGCCGTCAAGGCCGTGTGTGGATTCGCGTTTTCCCGGATCTACCGGTTTCGCAGAAGCCTGCCGAAGTCCGTCAGGGTAAAGGCAAAGGCTCGATCGAGTATTGGTCGGCACGCGTTAAACCGGGTCGGATTATGTTTGAACTCGACGGTGTTCCGTTGGATCTTGCACGCCGGGCTTTCGAGCTGGCAGCGGCAAAATTGCCGATCAAGACCAAGTTTGTCACACGTCTTGGTGAAGGGGAGTAATTAGTGATGAAAGTTGCTGATCTCCGCGCTAAAAGCGCTGACGAACTGAAACAGATGCTGCTGGACCTGCGTAAGGAGTCGTTCAATATGCGATTCCAGCAGGCTTCCGGTCAGTTTGAGAACACTGCGCGGGTCCGACAGGTCCGTCGTGATATCGCCCGCATCAAAACCCTTCTCGGTAACGAGAAGGGTGCTACTGCGGCCTAACTGGACACGCATAGGAGTAAACACACATGCCGAGGCGTGTATTGCAGGGGACAGTCGTTTCGACGAAAAACGACAAGACCGTGGTGGTCCGTGTGGAACGCCAGGTCATGCACCCGCTGTATAAAAAGTACGTGCGCAAGTCGAAGAAATTCCACGCGCACGATGAAGAGAACCGCTTCAAGACGGGTGACGTTGTTCGCATTCGCGAATGCAAACCGATCTCCAAATTGAAGTCTTGGGAAGTAGTGGTCGAGGAGTGAGTCCTCAGCCCAATCATAGTCAAGGGGTAAACCCATGATCCAGATGCAGTCCAATCTGGACGTTGCCGACAACAGCGGCGCTCGCCGCGTCCAGTGCATCAAGGTGCTGGGCGGCTCGAAGCGCAAAACCGCTCATGTTGGTGATGTTATCGTGGTTTCCGTTAAGGAAGCCATCCCGCGCGGTCGCGTAAAGAAGGGTGCAGTTCACAAAGCTGTCATCGTTCGCACCGCAAAGGAAATTCGTCGGTCCGATGGATCGGCGATTCGCTTCGACCGTAACGCTGCCGTTCTCATTAATGCGAACGGCGAGCCGATCGGCACGCGTATTTTCGGCCCGGTAACTCGTGAACTTCGTTCGCGTGGTTACATGAAGATCATTTCGCTCGCTCCGGAGGTGCTGTAATGGCTGCCAAGATTAAAAAGGGCGACCGCGTCATTGTTCTGACGGGTAAAGACAAAGGGAAGACCGGCGAGGTTCTCGCCGCATTCCCGACCGAGAACAAGGTTCTGGTTTCGGGCATTAATTTGGTGAAACGTCACCAGCGCCCGTCCGGTGCTGAAGCCGGTGGAATCGTCGAGAAGGAAGCAAAAATTGCTGTTTCCAATCTCGCGATTGCTGACCCGAAAGAAAACAAGCCGACCCGCGTCGGTTTCAAGACCCTTGATGATGGTCGCAAGGTTCGCTTCGCGAAGCTTAGCGGCGAAGTCATCGACAAGTGAGGGACGGAAAAATGACGCGCCTGCGCGAACATTATAAAGAAGTGGTGCGTGACGCACTCCTGAAGGAGTTCTCCTACGAGAACACCATGGAGATTCCGCGCCTCGAAAAGATCGTGATCAATATGGGTGTCGGAGACGCCACCCAGGATCGCAAAAAGCTGGACGGTGCTGTTGCGGATCTCGCAGCGATCACTGGTCAGCGTCCTATCTTCACCAAAGCGAAAAAGTCCGTGGCGGCTTTCAAGCTTCGTGAAGGCATGAACATTGGTTGTAAAGTGACCTTGCGTCGCGACCGTATGTTTGAGTTCTTGGACCGTTTGGTTACTGTCGCGCTTCCGCGCGTTCGTGACTTCCGCGGCCTGAACAAAAAATCCTTTGATGGTCGTGGCAACTTTGCCATGGGCTTGAAGGAACAGTTTGTCTTTCCTGAAGTCGAGTATGACAAAGTCGACTCGGTCCGCGGGATGGACATTATCATTTGCACCACGGCAAAGTCCGACGATGAAGCTCTCGCCCTGCTTAAGGGCTTTGATCTTCCGTTCGGAAACTAACTGGAGGTTGGCCCATGGCCAAGAAGAGCTCAGTAGAGCGTGAAATCAAACGTGAACGCTTGGCAAAGCAATTTGCTGCCAAGCGTGCCGCCCTCAAAGCGGTAATCGCGGATCGCGAGACATCCCCTGAGGATCGCATCGTGGCTGTGATGAAACTCGCCCAGCTGCCGCGTAATTCGGCCCGTATCCGTCAGCGTATTCGCTGCCAGGTTTCCGGTCGTCCGCGCGGTGTCTATCGCAAATTCCGCCTGTCCCGTATCGCCCTTCGTGAACTTGCTTCACGTGGTCAGATCCCGGGCATGGTGAAATCCAGCTGGTAAGGGAGCACCCATCACATGATGACTGATCCAGTAGGCGATATGCTCACGCGTATCCGTAACGGTCAGCGCGTTGGTAAATCCAGCGTCGCTTCGCCGGCTTCGAAACTGCGTACCGGTGTGTTGGATGTTCTCCAGCGCGAAGGTTATATCCGCGGTTACAATGTTAGTGAAATTCGCAAGGGCATCAGCGAAATCACCATCGAACTCAAATATTTTGAGGGTGATGGCGTGATTAAGCAGATCGACCGCGTTTCGACCCCGGGTCGTCGCGTATACTCGAAGATCAAAGATCTTCCTAAAGTATATAACGGCCTCGGCATCGCAGTCCTGTCCACTCCGCGAGGAGTTCTTTCGGATCAGGAGGCTCGCGAACAGAATGTCGGCGGCGAAATCCTCTGCAAGGTATTCTAAGGAGGGCCATCGATGTCGCGAGTAGGAAAAAATCCGGTGGAAGTGCCTAGCGGCGTGACCATCACCTTGACCGAAGAGCAGATCAGTGCAAAAGGCAAGCTCGGTGAGCTTAACCTGCCTCTGACCTCGGACGTAACCGTTACCCAGGATGACAACCAGATCTGGGTGAAACCGAACAACGATAGCAAGCGCGCTCGTGCCCTTTGGGGTACTACCCGTGCGAACATCGCGAACCTCGTTTCCGGGGTTTCGGAAGGTTTTACCAAGAAATTGGAAATCACTGGTGTTGGTTACCGTGCGCAGGTGCAGGGTGCTAAACTTGTTCTGCAGCTTGGCTTCTCACACGACGTAGAAATGGAGATCCCTAAGGGTCTTAACGTTGTGGCCGAAAAGCCGACCCTTATCGCCATTTCTGGCGCAGATAAACAGCTCGTTGGTCAGTTCGCTGCAAATGCACGCGGCTGGCGCGGTCCGGAGCCTTACAAAGGCAAGGGTGTCCGTTACGAAGGCGAGTATATCTTGCGCAAAGAAGGCAAGAAGAAGTAAGGACTGGCACGATGAAAAACGCGAGAAACCTCTTCGAACGCCGCAAACGTCGCGTTCGTTTTGCGATCCGCCAGAAAGCGGCCGGTCGCCCGCGCCTCAGCGTGCACCGTTCGAACGCACACATCTATGCTCAGATCATCGACGATGTCGCTGGCACCACCTTGGTGGCTGCTTCGACCGCGGAGAAGGACCTGAAAGCGAAAGGCAGCAATGCCGACGCTGCTGCTCTGGTTGGCAAAGCCATTGCCGAACGCGCAGTAAAAGCTGGTGTGAAAACGGTCGTATTCGATCGTGGCGGGTATCTGTTCCATGGCCGAGTGAAAGCTCTGGCCGATGCCGCCCGTGAGGGCGGTCTGGACTTCTAAGGAGCACGACCATGGCACGTAACCAGAATCAACAGCAGCAGCAGGCACCGAAAGCCCGTGAAGAAAACGAACTCGTCGATAAGCTGGTTGGCATCAACCGCGTCGCGAAAGTCGTTAAGGGTGGCCGTCGCTTTGCTTTCTCCGCAATGGTAGTTGTCGGTGACCAGCGCGGTCGCGTCGGGTACGGAACGGGTAAAGCCCGTGAAGTTCCAGAAGCGATCCGTAAGGCTACCGAAGCTGCTAAACGCAACATGATCCGCGTTCCGCTTCGTGAAGGGCGTACCCTTCACCATGATACCAAAGGCCATTTCGGTGCAGGCAAGGTTGTCCTTCGCTCCGCTCCGGCTGGTACCGGTATCATTGCTGGCGGTGCGATGCGTGCGGTGTTTGAAACCATGGGCGTTCAGGACGTTGTGTCCAAATGTACCGGTTCGAACAATCCGCATAACGTGATCCGCGCAACCCTTGACGCTCTGGTCAACGGTGCTTCCCCGCGTCAGGTCGCTGCAAAGCGTGGCCTGAAAGTCGGTGACGTCGTTGCCCGTCGCGATAGCGGTTCGGCTGCGGCCGCCGTTCTCGAAAAGGAGTAATTCGATATGGCTGCTAAGAAAAAAGCGACCGTACGCGTTACCCAGACGGGTTCGCCGATCGGACGTCCGGCTGATCAGCGCCAGACCCTTGTTGGTCTTGGCCTGAACAAAATGCACCGGACTCGTGAGCTGGAAGATACCCCAGCTGTTCGCGGTATGATCGCAAAGGTCAAGCACCTCGTCCGTGTGGACGAGGCTTGATTGACCCCAGATCGAAAAGGTGTTGAACGATGAAACTCAACGAACTTGCCGATAACCCGGGTGCGCGTAAAGCGCGTACCCGCGTCGGTCGCGGTATTGGTTCGGGCAAAGGCAAAACTTCTGGCGCAGGTCAGAAGGGTCAGAAGTCCCGTTCAGGTGTAGCGATCAATGGTTTCGAAGGCGGGCAGATGCCTATCTATCGCCGTCTTCCGAAACGCGGCTTTAAAAACCTGTTCAAGAAACAGTTTGGTGTTGTGAACCTTGGTACCCTTCAGACCGCCGTTGATAACGGTGTTCTTGAAGAAGGTGCAAATGTCACCATCGCTATTCTTGAAGAAAATGGCCTTGCCCGTCCGCAGAAAGACGGTCTGCGCCTTCTCGCTAAAGGCGAGCTGAAAGCAAAATTGAACATCGAAATCACCGGTGCTTCCAAATCAGCTATTGCAGCTGTTGAGAAAGTTGGTGGTTCGGTTAAAGTTCTTGCTCCGGCTGCTGAAGCAGAAAAAGCAGAATAAGCCTAGAATGACTTCGTGAGGGTCCGGTTCCAGTAATTTGCGGGACCGGACCCTCCAGTTTATGTGTATTGGGAGATGAGTGCATGGCATCGGCCGCCGAGCAGCTTGCCGCGAACCTGAATTGGTCGGCTTTTTCTAAGTCAACCGAGCTGAAAAACCGTATCTGGTTCACTTTGGGCGCGCTTATTGTTTACCGTCTGGGAACCTATATTCCGGTTCCTGGTGTTGACCCGTCCATTCTTGCTGATATTTTCCAGCAGAATGCAGGCGGCGTTCTGGGCATGTTTGACATGTTCGCCGGTGGTGCGCTGGGTCGTATGACGATCTTTGCGCTGAATATCATGCCGTATATCTCGGCCTCGATTATCATCCAATTGATGACAACCGTTTCGCCTACGCTTGAGCAACTCAAGAAAGAAGGCGAGCAGGGCCGCAAAAAAATTAATCAATATACCCGCTATCTGACGGTGCTGATTGCAACCGTTCAGGCATGGGGCATTGCTGTTGGTCTTGAAAGCATGACCGGTTCTACCGGTGCTGCTGTTGTCGATCCTGGCATGTTCTTCCGTCTGACCGCTGTTATTACGCTTGTCGGTGGCACCATGTTCCTGATGTGGCTTGGTGAACAGATCACCCAGCGTGGCATCGGTAACGGCATTTCGCTGATCATCTTCGCCGGTATTGTTGCCGGTCTGCCCAGCGCGATTGCCGGTACTTTGGAACTTGGCCGTACGGGTGCGATTTCTGCACTTGTTATTGTCGCGATCATTGTTCTGGCGATTGCAGTCATTGCATTCATCGTCTTTGTTGAACGTGCGCAGCGCCGCGTTCTGATCCAGTACCCGAAACGCCAGGTCGGCATGAAGGTTATGGAAGGTCAGAGCTCGCACCTGCCGCTTAAGATCAACACTGCCGGTGTTATTCCGCCGATCTTTGCAAGCTCGCTTCTGCTGATGCCGCTTTCGGTTGCTCAGTTCACCGCTGGTGGGAATGCACCAGAATGGCTGACAACGGCGACTGCATTGCTTGGCCGTGGCCAGCCTGCCTATATCGCGCTTTATATCGGTTTGATCGTCTTCTTTGCCTTCTTCTACACTGCGGTTGTTTTCAACCCGGAAGACACGGCAGATAACCTGAAGAAACACGGTGGCTTTATTCCGGGCATCCGTCCGGGTAAAAATACCGCGAATCATCTGGATTTCATTCTGACCCGTTTGACAGTGGTTGGCGCAGCATATCTTGCATTTGTCTGTATCCTGCCTGAACTGTTGATCGCAGAATGGTCTGTTCCCTTCTACTTTGGTGGGACTAGCCTCTTGATCGTTGTCACGGTAACCATGGATACCGTTGCACAGATCCAGTCTCATATGCTGGCTCATCAGTATGAAGGCCTGATCAAGAAATCCAAACTGCGTGGTCGCCGCCGGTAAGAGCGGCCACCTAAATCAGGGGGACGACAATGAACATTATTCTTCTTGGCCCTCCCGGCGCCGGGAAAGGCACTCAGGCCAAGCGTCTTGAAACAGGACGCGGCATGATCCAGCTTTCGACTGGTGATATGCTTCGCGCAGCGGTTGCTGCGGGGACGGAACTGGGAAAGAAGGCAAAGGAAGTCATGGAAGCGGGGCAACTCGTTTCCGACGATCTTATGATCGGTCTGATTTCTGAACGACTTGACCAGGATGATACCAAAGCTGGTTTCATCCTGGATGGGTTCCCACGCACGACGGCCCAGGCAGAAGCCTTGGACATCATGCTGGAATCCAAAGGTCTGGCACTTGATTATGTGATTGAATTGCGTGTTGATGACGCAGCGTTGGTTGCCCGTGTTGTCGGGCGCTATACCTGTGCGAAATGCGGGCAGGGATATCACGACGAGTTCCAGAAACCCGCCGAAGACGGTGTCTGTGACGTATGTTCAGGCACTGAATTCAAACGCCGTGCGGATGACACCGCCGAGACGGTCACATCGCGACTGGAAGCTTATCATAAGCAGACAGCACCGATCATTCCTTACTATGAAAAGGTCGGTAAGCTGAAAACAGTTGACGGGATGGCCGAAATCGACGAAGTTACGCGCGAGATTGAAGCCATCCTGGGGTAATTTCCCGGGCAGGGCGTTTTTTTGCTGGCGGGTTGGCAGTAATGCTGGCCCGCTTTTGCAGCGTCCTACCCCACCGGATCTGCCGCAGGGTTTGTTAACAGGAAACAGGAGTCTCACACAGTGGCTCGTATTGCTGGCGTAAATATCCCGACTGCTAAACGCGTCGTGATTGCGCTTACCTACATCACCGGCATTGGCCCGGCGAAAGCTAAAGAAATTTGCGCTAAGGTTGGAATCGAAGCAGCAACCCGTGTTCATCAGCTCTCTGATGACCAGGTTCTCAAGGTTCGTGAAGTCATCGACGCTGATTACACCGTTGAAGGCGACCTTCGTCGTGAAACCGCAATGAACATTAAACGTCTGATGGACTTGGGCTGCTATCGCGGTCTGCGTCATCGTCGCGGTCTCCCGGTACGCGGTCAGCGTACCCACACCAACGCTCGCACCCGTAAGGGCCCGGCTAAGCCGATTGCTGGCAAGAAGAAGTAAGGTAGGGGACAGAGACAATGGCGAAAGCTCCTCAGACTCGCGTACGTCGCCGCGAGCGGAAGAATATTACGAATGGTATCGCGCACGTAAATGCGACCTTCAACAACACCATGATTACCATCACTGACGTTCAGGGGAACACTATCTCCTGGTCGACCGCTGGTGGTATGGGTTTCCGCGGTTCGCGTAAATCAACTCCGTATGCTGCACAGATGGCTGCCGAAGACGCAGGTAAAAAAGCTGCTGAACACGGTATGAAAACTCTTGAAGTACAGGTTAAAGGCCCGGGTTCGGGACGTGAATCTGCACTGCGTGCGCTTCAGGCTGTTGGTTTCACGATTACGTCGATCAAAGACGTAACGCCGATTCCACACAATGGTTGCCGTCCGCGTAAACGTCGTCGCGTTTAATCGCAACGATCTGCGGACGATCCCGCGTTTAGGCCCGGTGCACCCGGGCCTCTTCGCGTTTCTCATGAGGGCAAAACTTGCTCTCCTTATATAGGCTCCAGTTGCGAAGGTGGGTCTCGTGATTCAAAAGAACTGGCAGGAACTGATTAAGCCGGCCAAGCTTGATGTTACTCCGGGTACTGATGCCAGCCGCATTGGTACGATCGTGGCGGAACCGCTGGAGCGCGGTTTTGGTCAGACACTGGGTAACGCGCTGCGTCGTATTCTGCTGTCGTCGCTCCAGGGTTCGGCGGTTACCGCGATCCAGATCGACGGTGTGCTGCACGAATTTTCGTCGATTCCGGGTGTACGTGAAGATGTCACCGACATCATCTTGAACATCAAGACCATGGGCGTGCGTATGCATGCTGAAGGTCCGAAGAAAATGGTTCTGAAAGCGACCGGCCCTGGTGCCGTTACCGCTGGTCAGATTGAAACCGGTGCGGATATCGAAATCCTTAACCCGGATCTCGAGCTTTGCCATCTTGATGATGGTGCAACGCTGAACATCGAATTTACCGTTGATAACGGTAAAGGCTATGTCGCAGCTAGCTCGCACAGCTCTTCGGATGCACCGATCGGTCTTATTCCGATTGATGCAATCTTCAGCCCGATCCGTAAAGTGGCCTACAAGGTGGAAAACACCCGTGTTGGTCAGGATACCGATTTTGACAAGCTGTCTTTGACCGTTGAAACCAACGGCGCATTGACCCCGGAAGATTCGGTAGCCCTTGCTGCCCGTATCCTTCAGGACCAGCTGTCGTTGTTCGTCAACTTCGATGAGCCCGAAGCGGTTGTCGAAGAGAAGAAAGAAGACGAACTTCCGTTCAACCGTAACCTTCTTCGTAAGGTTGACGAGCTTGAACTGTCGGTACGTTCGGCAAATTGCTTGAAGAACGACAATATCATCTATATCGGTGATCTTGTTCAGAAGACCGAAGCAGAAATGCTTCGTACGCCGAACTTCGGCCGTAAGTCGCTGAACGAAATCAAAGATGTACTGGCTCAGATGGGCTTACATCTCGGTATGGAAGTCGGCGGTTGGCCGCCGGAAAACATCGAAGAACTTGCTCGCAAGTTCGAAGATCCGTTCTAAGAACGGGTCTTCGGCCTTCGGGCCGTTATCGGAGCATTGTTTGCTCCAAACCGGAAAGATCGAATTGTTTGAGATTTCCGGTGGGCTAGTTGCCCACACCGCACGTGCATGACCTGACTTTGTTCTAACGGGGATCAGGGTGGCGGCGCGGTTTTACAATCGGTTTCGTGAGCGAAGCCAGGTTATTAAGGAGAGTTACCATGCGTCACGGTATGCACGGCCGTAAGCTTAATCGTACTTCGTCCCATCGTAAGGCGATGTTTGCCAACATGGCAGTTTCGCTGCTCACCCACGAGCAGATTAAAACGACTCTTCCGAAGGCCAAAGATCTTCGCCCGTATGTCGAAAAACTGATTACGCTGGGCAAGCGGGGCGACCTGCATGCACGCCGTCAGGCTATTTCGATCCTGCGTGATGACAAAATCGTAGCCAAGCTGTTCGGCGAAATCGCTGATCGCTACAAAGAGCGTTCGGGTGGTTACACCCGTGTTCTTAAAGCAGGCTTCCGTTATGGCGATGCAGCACCTGTTGCTATCATCGAACTTGTTGAGCGTAATGCAGATGCAAAGGGTGCGGAAGACCGCGCTCGTGTTGAAGCAGAGGGCGAAGGCGAAGAAGCTGCTGCTGAATAAGCAACACTTCGGCCTTTAAGAAACAAAAACGGGCGACGCCAAACGGTGTCGCCCGTTTTCTTTTGGCAAAGCGGTTTGTGACCATCGCCGTTTGAAGTTTTAGGCAATTTGTTCATATTTCCGACATGGTTGCGCGGCAGTTCTATTTTTCCTAATTAAATAAATCTGATGTTATTAGTGGCTAGTAGCCAAAATCAGACAGCGCATACACATCCAAAGCAATGAGAGAGAGCGACGTGCAGCGAAGATGGAACCCGACCATTTTGACAATTGCCCTTATCATTACCATGGCAATTGTTGGCCTGGATCATTCAGCCCATGCCCAAAGTGATGATCGGCGGTTGCCGACCAGTCAGACCGAAATCAAGATGTCGTTTTCGCCACTGGTTAAGCAAACCGCACCGGCTGTGGTTAACATCTATACCAAAAAGGTTGTCAGTGAACGGCAACGCACGCCGTTCTTTAACGACCCGTTCTTCAAACAGTTTTTTGGCGATC
Source organism: Rhodospirillales bacterium (assembly GCA_019634165.1). Taxonomy (GTDB): domain Bacteria; phylum Pseudomonadota; class Alphaproteobacteria; order Rhodospirillales; family Thalassospiraceae; genus Thalassospira. The sequence goes on along the minus strand of JAHQVT010000013.1, from coordinate 171,170 downwards.
GGTTTGGTGGGGCATTCGGCGCGCCACGTCAGCGTGTTGAACGTTCTCTGGGTTCGGGGGTGATTGTTTCTGGTGACGGGACGATTGTGACCAACCATCACGTGATTGATGGGGCCAGTGCAATTCGGGTGGTTTTGCATGACAACCGCGAATTCGACGCCGATTTGGTCGGATCGGATGAGCGCACAGACCTTGCTGTTTTGAAATTGCGTGGGGTCGAAAAAGAATTACCGGCAATTGCCTTTGGCGATTCGGATGCGGTAGAGGTCGGTGATCTGGTTTTGGCCATCGGCAACCCGTTTGGGGTTGGCCAAACAGTTACCAGCGGCATTGTTTCTGCCCTCGCACGGGCCGGGGTCACGGGACAGGATTACCAGTCTTTCATTCAGACAGATGCGGCGATTAATCCGGGCAATTCTGGCGGGGCTTTGATTGATATTGATGGGAACCTTATCGGGGTAAACTCGGCGATCTTTACCAAGTCAGGTGGATCAAACGGTATTGGCTTTGCCGTGCCAGTGAATATGGTCAAGGTCGTCATGCGTGGCCTGATCAGTGGTGATTTGCGCCGTCCTTGGCTGGGGGCTGCCGGGCAGGCGGTGACCGCCGATCTTGCTGTGTCGCTTGAACTTGATCGTCCGCACGGCGTTTTGATCAGCGAGGTGCGGAATGGAAGCCCCGCCGAGCGTGGCGGTTTGCGCACCGGGGACGTTGTGGTTGCGGTGAATAGCTTGGTGGTTGATAACCCGAACGAGCTGAAATTCCGCATCGCGACATTGGAACTTGATAAAAAGGCCGAGCTTTCCGTGCTGCGCCAGGGCAAGAAAGTTTCCCTTGCGATGCCGCTTGAAGTGGCGCCGGAATTGCCGGCACGCGAAGAAAGCGTGATTGCGGGGGCCAATCCGATCAGCGGTGCCAAGGTTGCCAATATGAACCCGGCACTGGCAGATGAACTTGGTATTGATACGCTTAGCCAAGGGGTGGTTATTCTGGCAGTTGCGCGTGATAGTCTTGCGCGGCGGACCCGTCTTCAGGCGGGCGACTATATTGTTGAAATCAATGGTCAGAAGATCGACACCGTCGAACGCCTTAAAGACGTGATCCGTTCCGGGGAACGCAGTCGGGATTGGAAAATTGCGGTTAAGCGCGATGGTAAAATCCTGACCGGCGAGTTCACTCTGTAAGCCAGTTTCTTGGGCATATGGACGAAGAAGCAAAAAGGCGCGCCCCGAACATGATGGGCGCGCCTTTTTCGGTTTTTAGCTTGGCATTATGATGTGACGGGGACTTCTTTTTCAGAATGGCGCAACATGAACAATGCGCCGCAGGTCAGAATGCCCAGAATGATGGTCAATAGAATGGCGTATTGCCCGTAATCATCAATCAGTAAGCCGAATAGAAACGGGGCTGCTGCTTGGGCAAAGCGCGACGGCGCCATGACATATCCTTGTCGTGTGCCATAACCAACCGGGCCAAAGATCACCAACGGCAATGTCCCTTTGGCGATGGTCAGAATACCATTACCAACCCCATGCAGGCTGGTGAACAACATCCCCACCGGACCGCCAAACACCAAAAGCAACACCGCCCCAATCGGATGGGTCATGGCGGCTAAACGCGATGAAATCAACGGATGCAGTTTCTTTAGGAAACCGAATTCCAACAGGCGGCCGGCAACCTGAGCCGGACCGACAAGCGATGCGGCAATCAGCGCACCAGTGGCATCCATTCCCGATATTTGTAGCAATCTGGGCAAATGGGCGGCCATGGCGGTTGCGGTAAACCAGCTTGCGGCAAAAACAATCGCAAGCAAGACCATCGGAAGATTAAAGATATCCTTGCGGGCGAGCTTGGTTGGCGGGGATGTCGGGATAGGGGGACGGGCCGTTAAGGACGTGTCACCATTGCTTTCTGTCGTATCACCTGCCGACGTGTGTTTTGTCCGCGGGATCAGGAACAGGTTTAGGGGTAATCCAAGCACGATATGCATGGCCGCCCAGAAATAACATGCCATACGCCAGCCAAATTCAACTTCAAGTCCGGCCGTAATCGGCCAGCAGATCGTGCTGGCAAAGCCAGCAATCAGGGTGATGCCGGTAATGGGTCCGCGGGCGTCATGACCAAATATCCAACTTAGTGTGGCAAAGGCCGATTCATACAGCCCCATCGACATGCCAATTCCAATCACACACCAGGCAATGCACATCATTGTCAGGCTGTCAGATGCCCCCAAAAGTGCTAATCCGCAGGCAAAGATCACACTGGAAACCGCAAGAACTGTGCGTCCACCAAACTGATCAATACGCGCACCGGCCGATGGCCCAAACAAGGCGGCAAAAACCAGTGCCAGTGAAAAGGCGCCAAATGCCCAGCCCGGTGGGATACCCAGTTCAACCGCCATCGGTTCAGCAAGGATCGCTGGCAGGTAAAGCGTGGTGCCAAATGCAAGTGTTTGACCGGTGCCAAGCCCAATGACGATCGGCAGTTTGGCTGGCGCGTTCGATGATGTCATCTTACACCTTGATCATCGAGGTATGTGGCGCTGAAAAACGCATTACTCACAAAAGGTGGCTCCGTCTGCTGTTGCGGATTTAAATCCGGGGGCTGTCGCCATATCGCGGCTGGCGACAATATGCTGGGTGACTTCCATCCATGCATCGGTAGCAACCAAAAAGGCATCTCGCCCCTTGTCTGTAAGGGCATATACCTTGCGTTGGCGGCCTTGGACGGTTTCGGGGCGGGATGTAAGATAGCCGCCTGCTTCAAATTCATTGAGAACCGGATAAACCGTTCCTTCGGATGGCGAACAGCAGCCATTTGTCGTTTTTTCAACGGCTTGAACCACCTCATACCCATGCATCGGTTTTCTGTGTAAGACGCACAGCACGAAAAACTTGGACAACGACATCTTGATCGTTCCCTGCCAATAGGCACGGTTGGTGTAATCCACATTATTTGTCATTGCTGTTGGCTTTCAAATCCCAGATGTCGCAAAAACCTATGCCTCGACCATCGAGGTGTCAATTGCCGATGTTTCGTCTGTCGCAGATGTCATCAGCATGTTACTTTTCGCAAAAGTCGCCCCGTTTCCAATTAGCATAGTAATGATTTTGCATGGTTTCCCTGTTTGAAAGTCAGGTAACGCGCCCGTTGGCCGATAGACTACGCCCTGCCAAACTTGACGAGGTTGTCGGGCAGGGGCATTTGTTTGGTGAAGATGGCCCTATTACGCGCATGATCAAGACCGGCCGGGTTCCTTCTGTGGTGCTTTGGGGGCCGCCGGGGTGTGGCAAGACCACATTGGCGCGCCTGATGGCCGATGTTGCCGATATGGCGTTTGAACCGTTATCCGCGATCTTTTCCGGGGTGGCAGACCTTCGCAAGGTGTTTGAACGTGCGCGCGGGCGGCGTTCGACTGGCGGGGCGACATTGCTGTTCATCGATGAAATTCATCGTTTTAACAAAGCGCAGCAAGACAGCTTCCTGCCCTATGTTGAAGACGGCACAATTACCCTGATTGGGGCTACAACTGAAAACCCGTCTTTTGAGCTGAATGCCGCATTGCTGTCACGGTGTCAGGTGCTTGTGCTTAAGCGTCTTGATGATCAGGGGCTTGAAGAACTTCTGGTGCGTGCGGAAAAGGAAATGGGGTTTGATCTTCCGCTTACCCCCGAAGCCCGCGATACCCTGCGGGCGATGGCCGATGGCGATGGGCGTTATTTGCTTAATCTGGCGGAAGAATTGTTTTCGATGCCGCCAAATGATGATGGCCCGCTTGGCGTTGCTGAACTTGCCCGCACCGTGCAAAAGCGCATGCCGATCTATGACAAGGGCGATGACAGCCACTACAATCTGATCAGTGCGCTCCATAAATCCATTCGGGGCTCGGACCCGGATGCGGCACTCTACTGGTTTAACCGGATGTTGGCCGGGGGCGAAGACCCGAAATTCCTTGCGCGTCGTTTGACCCGTATGGCGGTCGAGGATATTGGCCTTGCCGACCCGCAAGCCCAACAGTTTTGCATTGGCGCGTGGGAATCCTATGAGCGGCTTGGCAGCCCGGAAGGCGAGTTGGCATTGGCGCAGGCGGTGATTTACCTTGCCCTCGCACCGAAATCGAATGCGGGCTATTCGGCCTATAAAAAGTCCTTAAAGATCGCGCGCGAAACCGGATCGCTGACACCGCCCGCCCATATTTTGAATGCGCCGACCAAGCTGATGAAAGATATCGGCTATGGCAGTGGCTATGCCTATGACCATGATCAGCAAGATGGTTTTTCCGGCCAAAATTATTTCCCTGATGGCATGCGTCGGCAGAATTTCTATGAGCCGGTTGAACGCGGTTTTGAACGCGACCTTAAAAAACGTGTCGAATATTTCGACAAACTGCGTCAGGAACGGCAAAAGAAAGGCGACAATAATTAACTTATGATTATTTAATCGCCATTTTGGAAACAATATTGTGAAAATGGACGGGATAAACAGATCGGTCAAAGAAGGTTAGGTTCAGCTCAACACATGAACACCGATCTGGAGATCTGAAATGACCAATATTCTTCACGTGAATGCATCTGTGAATGGTGAGAACTCAAACTCCCGCCAGATCGCAACCAAACTGATCAACCGTATTGTTTCGGCAAACAGTGCTGCCAATGTTGTTGAACGCGATACCAATGTTCTGACAGCATTGACCGGCGAAGTTGTTGGCGCGTTCTACACCCCGGAAGAAGGCCGCACTGACGCTCAGAAAGAAGTTATCGCTGTTTCCGACAAGATGGTTGGCGAACTTCAGGCTGCTGACGTTATTGTCATTGGCGCGCCAATGTATAATTTCAGCGTCCCTTCCACGCTTAAAGCATGGGTCGATCTGATTGCGCGGGTCGGCGTGACTTTCCAATATACCGAAAACGGCCCGGTTGGCTTGCTCAGCGGTAAGAAAGCCTATGTCGTGGTTGCGACCGGTGGCGTTCCTGTTAACAGCCCGGCTGACTTTGCGTCCCCGTATCTGAAACAGGTTCTTGGTTTTGTCGGTATTTCCGAAGTTGAAATCATCGATGCATCTGGCTTTGCGGTAAATGCCGAAGAAGCCATGGCACGTGCGATTGCCAATGTCGAAGCAGTTGCACTTCCGTCTGTTGCTTAAGGCAGGCTGATTTTATCAAACGTAATGCGAACCTGGTGACTAACGATTTCCCCTTCCCCCCGTATCGTTGGTTGCCAGACTTCGCATAAAAAGAATGCCCGATTGGTCCCCCCAGTCGGGCATTTTGTCTTTCTGGGGACTTGTGAAATGCCCGAAAGCTGACTTGTAAGATGGTTCATCACAGGTCGTTATCCGCTAAAGAAACTTGGCTTTCGTTGCCCAAAATTCAGACGTGAAGGCGACGGCAGGCAGAATGCCGATTTCCAGACGCGGCCGAACTTAATGCAGAAATACAATAATTTATGATGTAACGATGCAAAATGAATAGGGAGCCCCAATCTTATAAAATCACCTAAAATCTAAGGTCACTATCTGTTGTTTATCGTCGGAGATTCTTGAAAGTGTTTAACAGGCTCGGGTTTGTCAGTGTATTGCTTGTAAGCATTTTCTTGATCAACAAACCGGCTATGGCAGACGTACCGACATTGAGTTTTTCCGCCTCGGTCAAAATGCCATTTAGTAATGACGAAAATACAGGTTTTGAGGACCGTATTCTCTCAGAGCTTTTTTGTCGGCTTGGCTACAAAGTAAGAGTTCATTTTGTCGAGGCAGAACGGGCATTGCACGAACTGAGTGCAGGAAGTGACGATGGTGCGCTTGGGCGGGTGCACGGGGTGACTGCAAGCTATCCGGGAATTCTCGAAATTCCAGAACAAGCTTTTGTCCGCGAATTTGTCACCTATACGAAGCCTGGTGTGGAGTTGGAGCAAGGATGGTCGGGCCTAGATGGGAAAATAATTGGCTATGTCCGGGGATGGAAAATAGTCGAAAATAACGTCCCGGATGGTGCGCAAAAGATCGTTGTGCCGACTGGTAGACAATTGTTCAAAATGCTTGATAAAGGCAGAATAGACGTCGCCATTTTCAATAAATGGGGGGGGCTTGCAGGAACTGAAAAACTTAGAAATGACTAAGTTCAAACTCCATGAGCCACCATTGGCACGCGCACCTCATCACTTTGTTCTCCATGAGTCACATGCAGATCTCATTGAACCAGCTTCCCAAGCGCTACAGGCGATGAAAACCGACGGCACATACCAGCGAATTTTCGATGAGACACTCGCACCTTTGGATCCGGCAAACGAAGGTGCACGGGCGCTTTACGGTGCCCAAAATAGTCTTGAAAAGGTAGCGGGTAACACCGCACAGGAATTCTGCACCCTATAATCAAGAAAATTAAAATTGGGGTTGGCGGCCAAAAAAACGCACATCTCGCCTGCTTGCATAATGATATATAGTTAAGTGCGGCGCATTCTTGTCAGACCGGGTCGCAAGAAGCAAAGAAGTAGGTGGCGCAATTGAAACGGTTTGCGATGGTTGCTATTTGGGGACTTCTCGTACTGGTCGGGATTTTTGTGGTCGTGCGCTTTACCGGCTTGATTGATCATATGTTGCCTGCGGGTGATCCGCCCAATTACACATTTGCACCCGATGCAGATGTACCCAAAAGCAGCAATTTCTTCATCGCATGTCCAGATCGATTGGCACCCAAAACCCACCGGCATATGAAAAGCCCGGTGTTTGAAGCGGCCGCGTCGACATTGGCCGACCTTTTGATTGAAACCGCACCGGCACACGGCATGACCTTGATGCGCGGTGCCAGCGGCGCAAAATCTGGCAGACTGTATTTTCTCGCACGCAGTCCTATTTTCCATTTTCCCGACTGGGTTGAAGTCGAACTTATTTTGCCAAAAACCGGCAATGAGGTGACCTTCTGCCTGTTTGCCCAATCGGTTTACGGTAGAGATGATCTTAAGCAGAATGAAAAGCGCACCCGTTCTTGGATTGCCGATGTGGTTTCAAGAATGGGGCAATAGGTTTTCGGACCAAACTTAGCCAATTGAAAATACGTGTATATTAAGGTCTGATAGCGGATCGAATTTGCGATCAGGCTTCGGTTGGTTTAAGTCCCTGTTATTGCCTTGGCCCCATGTTGTTTTCACACGTGACTTTTGATCTTTGAAAGAATAGGTTCCGCGCCATGCAATTTTCACCGTTGTTAATCGCTTCCATTGCCTTGGGCGGCGCCATCGGTGCCATCGCACGTTACAGTGTGTCGGTTATGATGGGCTCTATGCTGGGCAGTGGATTTCCCTGGGGAACCTTGACGGTCAATATCGTTGGTTCGTTCCTGATGGGGGTGCTGATCGAAGTCTCGGCCCTTAAACTTTCTATCGGGCCTGAGATGCGCGCACTTCTTGTGACCGGTTTTCTTGGGGCATTTACAACTTTTTCGACTTTTTCGCTGGATGTCGCGACCCTATATGAACGGGGCAATATGGGCATAGCTGCCCTGTATGTGATTGGTTCTGTCGTGGTTGGTATCTCAGCATTGTTTGGCGCGATTGCGCTGGTAAGGGGTATTCTGCAATGAGTGGCGTCACTCTGCGCAAGGTCAAGGCTGATGAAGCTGATATTCGGCTTGATCGTTGGTTTAAGCGCAACTGTCCTGAATTTACTTTTGGGCAGGTTCAAAAGTTCCTGCGCGGCGGTCAAATCCGTGTCGATGGCAAACGTGCCAAGGCAAATCAGCGTGTTGAACCGGGGCAGGAAATCCGTGTCCCGCCGGTGCCGGTTATGTCCGGTGGCGGTCAGGAGCCATGGTCAAAAGATGGGTCTTATGATCCATCCGAAGTCCAGCAGCGCAAACATGCTGGTCCGGCAAAGTCCGATGCCAGCGAAGCAGAACTTCAGGCACTACGTGATTCCGTCCTTTTCTATGACGAAGTCGTCATGGCGATAAATAAACCTGCGGGCTTGGCTGTGCAGGGCGGGACCAACACATCCTTGCATATCGACGGGATGCTTGATGCGCTGAAACTTGATAGCAAAGAACGCCCAAAGCTTGTTCACCGTCTGGATAAAGATACCAGTGGTGTTTTGCTTCTGGCCCGTTCGGCATCGGCTGCTCATGCGCTGACCAAGGCATTTAAAGACAAATCCACCCGCAAGCTTTATTGGGCAATCGTGTGCGGTGCGCCGCAAGAACGCGAAGGCCTGATTGATGCGCCGCTGGCAAAGCTGTCGGGCAAGGGTGGGGAGAAAATGGTCATTGACGAAAAGCAGGGCAAATCAGCCCAGACCGTTTACCGTCAGCTCCACCGTGCTGGCCGTCGGGCGGCTTGGCTGGCCTTGTCACCCTTAACGGGCCGTACCCATCAGCTTCGCGTTCACTGCGAAGCAATGGAATGTCCGATCTTGGGCGATGGTAAATATGGCGGGGCAAAAGCATTCCAGGATGGCTTGTCCAAACAGATGCATTTGCATGCGCGTGCAATTGACTTCCCGCACCCCGTGACGGGACATCGCGTTGTCATCGAAGCACCCGTGCCAGAGCATTTTGCCGAAAGTCTCAAGGCGCTGAATTTTGATCCGAAAACGCCGACCAAATTCCTGACCCCGGAAATTCATCGGGAAAAGGAAGAAAAGCCAAAACCAAAGGCAAAACCGTCGCGTCTGCGTAAAAGATAACGCCGGTTTGAAATTGCCGTTAAAACGCGAAAAGCCGACGCAGTGCGTCGGCTTTTTCGTCCCTGTCAGAGGTCAAATCCAAAAGGCATTGGGTGACATGTCTAGCAGTTGATATTTTTTTCCTTTTCGAAACGGTTCATGAAAGCTTTATAGACACGGTTCAAATGGCGGGCATGAACCGTATTGCCTGTGCGTTCACACATTTCGGCCTGACCCTTGATCATGATCGCAAGACGTTTGCGACCACTCTTGGTATGTACCATGCTTTCACCTTCCTCCAATGCGGTCAAAAGCGGTATGTGCTCACATTCGGCAATAGCAAGCACTTCCTCCTCAGAGAGGTCACTGAAGTCGATGCAGTCGCGAAGTGTAAGCATCTTATGCCTCCTTTGTTAAAGGCCAGACCCTCATTATAGCGCAGCGTTATGGTTGCGAAAAGTAATACAAAATTCACTTGTGGTTTCTGTTGCTTCCCGCAAAGCACAAAAACTGATGATTTTACAACTGCGAGAGACTCGATCTTTAAATCCCTATGGATTAGGTTCTGTTTTCTTAAAATCTGGATGAAAGACCCTACATGACCAGCGACCCGCTTAGACTTGTTATATTTGATTGTGACGGCACCCTTGTTGATAGCCAGCATGCGATTGCGCATTGCATGGATCATGCGTTTTCCGAAAATGGGCTGGACTGCCCCGGACTTGAAAATACACGCACAATCATTGGTCTAAGTCTGCCCGAAGCCATATCAAAGCTGGCGGCACCAAATCGCATTGGTGATGATCTGATCGAGGCCGTGACTGCGGCCTATAAAAGCGCGTTCTTTGCGTTGCGCCAAACGCCAGATTTCCACGAGCCGCTTTTCCCCGGTGTGCGTGAAGTTCTTGGCGAAATTGATCGACGCCAATGGCTTAGTGGTGTGGCGACCGGCAAGGCACGCCGTGGGCTGGATGCGGTTTTGGCACGGAACGAACTTGAAGGTCGCTTTGTGACCTTGCAGACTTGCGATAATCATCCGTCAAAACCCAATCCGGCGATGTTGATGGCCGCCCTTGAAGAAACCGGGGTTGATGCGCCCAACGCGGTGATTGTCGGCGATACCAGCTATGATATCGAAATGGGTCGTGCCGCGGGAATGATCGCCATTGGGGTGGATTGGGGCTATCATAACGTTGATAGGCTGCATTCATCCGGTGCGCATGCCGTCATCAGCCATTTTGATGAACTTGCCTTTGTTCTCGACAAGATTTGGGAAATCAACCGTGACGCCGCTTAAGAATCCTGAACTTGCCCCGATCCGCTTTGAATTGACCGTGGCAATTGATCCAGACGATGCATTTGATGCCTTCACCAAGGGATTTGGTGACTGGTGGCCAACCGATAGTCATTCCTTGTCCAAGAAGGATTGTCTTGCCGTTGAAATGAACAGCGGTATCGGCGGGGAAATCATCGAGAGGGTCAAGGGCAAGGACGACATCAGTTGGGGCCGGGTTCGAAGCTGGCATCTTGGTGAACATCTTTCCTTTACCTGGCATCCGGGATGGAGTGTGGGCGACTTTACCCTGATTGATGTGTCCTTTGATCTGAATGACTTTGGTCGTTGTGTCATCCGGCTTGAGCATAAGGCATGGGAAAATCTGGGCGAGATTGCACCGACCTTAAGGGAAGGCTATCTTTCGGGGTGGGAATTTGTCTTTGGCGAATGTTTTGGCAATTATCTGCGCAAACCCCGCCAATAACCCCCAGTAGGGGTGATCTTACGAAAAAGGGCACCGATCAAGGTGCCCTTTGGTGTGTCGCATGTCTGCTTGTCTTAGAATAAACGATCTTCAATCAGTTCACGCTGCAATTTGATCGGATCGCGGAACCAATGGGTGTGAAAGCCCATTTCACGCGCCTGCTGGATGTTCTTTTCGCTGTCATCGATAAACAGGGTTTCGCGTGGGTTCAATTTGAACCGTGCGCAGACCAGATCAAATATCCGCGGATCAGGTTTGGCGAGTTTTTCCTGACCAGATACCAAAATACCTTCGAAATGGTCCAGAAATTCAAACCGTTCCAACGCATGTGGCCAAGTTTCCGCCGACCAATTGGTCAGTGCGAACAGGCGGACTTTCTTGCGTGTTTTCAAATCTTCAAGAATGCCGACCGTGCGTTCAATCGCACTTTTCATCATTTCGGGCCAGCGGTCCTGCCATGCGGCAATCTGGTCATGATAATGCGGATAGCGATGCTGCAAATCCGGGATCGAATTGGCAAAGCTTAGCGCACCCTTATCATGCAGGAAGTTCCAATGCGGATGACAAACTTCGTTGAGGAACTTTTCCATTTCAGCCGGGTCATCGAAGACCTTGCGATATAGATGGCGTGGGTCCCAATCGACCAAAACACCCCCAAGGTCAAATAGAACAGTTTCGATGTCACGCATGATATTTCCTTGCAGCAATAGCGTTATATTACCCTGTTAAATCAGGAGAGGGGCGCATTCGCAAGCAGCAGTTTTTTGAAAGGTGTCTCTTTTCTTGATCTTACTTCTTGATCTTAATGAGGCGCGGCGACGTAAAGAACGAGACGGCACTAAATATGGTAGATTGAAAGCGGATGACAGGATTGTCATTTGCCAAACTGGTGCGTCGTCGCAAATGATAGAAATCTAACAAACAAGAATCAGAGGAGGCTTGAACATGTGTACGCTTGATGGATGTGGTTCCAACGAACATCTCGGTCCGCCACCCAAGGCAACCGACGAAGATCGCCGACTGTTTCTCAAAGGTGCTGTTGCGCTGCCACTTGCTGTTATTCTTGCCGACCCGATGCTGGCCCATGCGGCGGGATCGATGCTCGATAAAGTCACCATAACAACGCCAGAAGGTGAGAGCATGGTGGCCGAAATCGCCATGCCGGCAACATTGCCCGCACCGACCGTCATTCTGATCCATGAATGGTGGGGGCTGAACGATCATATCCGTGCGGTTGCCGCCGAATATGCCAAGCAGGGCTATATCGCCCTTGCTGTCGATTTATATGGTCAACCACCGGCAACAACGCCTGATGGTGCGCGTGCCTTGATGTCGGGGATGGACCCGGTTGCAGCAACGCGCAAATTGCAGTCATCAGTCGAATTCCTGAAAAACCATAAGGACTCAACAGGCAAGGTGGGTTCAGTTGGGTGGTGCTTTGGTGGTGGTTGGTCGCTTAACACTGCACTTGCAACCGATGTTGATGCAGCTGTGGTCTATTACGGCAATGTCAAAAAGACCCCCGAACAGGTTGCGACCTTGAATGCACCATTGATGGGGCATTTCGGAACCCTTGATAAAAGCATCAACAAGGAAATGGTTGATGGCTTTGAACGGTCCTTACGGATCGGGGGCAAGTCGCTTTATAAATTCTACTGGTATGACGCCGATCATGCCTTCGCCAATCCGACGGGTGGGCGCTATGACAGCGAAGATGCGATGAAGGCATGGGAACGCACCATGGCGTTCTTTAAATACCATCTGAACAAAGCATAGCCTGACAGCAAACGTTTTGTGCTTAACGCAAAAGGCCGGGCATAATGCCCGGCCTTTTACTGTTTGGATTGATTGGATCGGAATTTCTTAAACGGTCTGATTGCCGCGATTGGCCCATTTGGTCGAACGGCGTTCGATCACGTTAAAGATTTCATACATCGCAATCCCCATCACCGCGATCACCAGAAGTCCGGCAAACACCAGCGGCATGTTGAATTTTGACGATGCCGAAAGCATCAGATAACCAACGCCAACATTGGATGCTACCGTTTCGGAAATGACCGATCCGACAAAGGCAAGGGTGATGGCAACTTTAAGCGATGCAAAGAAATACGGCATTGCACGCGGGAAGCCGACCTTGACCAGAATGTCCGTACGGGTCGCTCCAAGGGAACGTAAAACATCGCGCAATTCCGGTTCAAGCGTTGCCAGCCCGGTTGCCACATTGACAACAATCGGGAAGAACGAAATCAGGAATGCGGTGATAATTGCTGGGACCGTGCCAATGCCAAACCACATGACCAGAACCGGGACAAGGGCGACTTTCGGGACGGAATTAAACCCGACCAAAAGCGGGTTGGCCGCGTCATAAATTGCCCGGCTTGATCCAACAAGTGCGCCAAGCACCACGCCAAACACCACTGCAATGGCAAAGCCCGCCAGTGTTGTATAAAGCGTATGAACCGCATGCATCCAAATCGCTTCATGGAACTGCCAGCCGACAATGATGCTTTCAGACGGGGTTGGCAGGACATAGGGCGGGATGTTGAAAACCCGGACGATTAATTCCCACAGGACGAATAGGCCGATCGCACTAAGCCACGGGGCTGCTTTGGAAAGGTTGAGTTTCTTGTTCATAATATCTGCCCGTCCCCTTTCAAGATTCTCGCACGTCACGGATGTGACTGCGCAATTCGTGGACAAGATCAATGAAAGGCGGGGTAAAGGTAACTTCCTGATCTCGTGGACGGGGCAGGGCGTTTTCACGTTCCACCAGAATTTTACCGGGACGTTTGGACATCACATAAATGGTGTCCGCCAGATAGGCCGCCTCGCGCAAATCATGGGTCACCAGAATGACGGTAAAGGGACGCACCATCCAAAGGTTTTGCAAAATGTCCCACAGCTCTTCACGGGTGAAGGCATCAAGTGCGCCAAAGGGCTCATCAAGCATCAACAAATCAGGTTCATGGATCAGGGACCGGCAAAGAGATGCGCGTTGCTGCATCCCGCCTGACAATTCCCATGGAAATTTGTCTTCATGGCCTTCAAGGCCAACGCTTGCCAAAAGCTTGCGGGCGCGTTCTTCGTATTCGGCGCGATGTTTGCGCAAACGGTTGCGATGCGGTTTGACGATTTCCATCGGCAAAAGAACGTTATCAAGCGTTGTGCGCCATGGCAAAAGGGTCGGGTTTTGAAATGCCATGCCAACAATCTTAAGCGGCCCGGATACTTCCTTGTTATCAACAATGACGGTGCCCTCAGACGGGGGCATCAAGCCGGAAACCAATTTAAGCAAGGAAGACTTGCCGCAACCCGAAGGCCCAACAACAGCGATAAATTCACCCTTGTCGATCTTCATGTTGGTGGTTTCAAGTGCCAGTTCATCGCCTTCGCTATAGCGAAGTGTCACGTCATTGAGTTCGACAAAGCTCTTAGACACTGCAGTTATTCCCCCTGCTTGTCTTGATCGTTTTTATTATATAGAGGCGGATCAAAATGATCCGGGGCGGTGTTGCCGCCCCGGATATCAAAGTACCTTACTTGATTTTGCGGTCTTCTGCGCCAGGCATAAAGATGTCGGTAAAGACATCGCCAACGGTCGGCTTGTTCTCAAAGCCAAATGCCAGGGCAACCTGATCAATGGCCTTGGCCATACGATCGGTTTTCACAAGGCCCATACCGTTTTTAAGGGTGTCCGGGGTGACGACGTTTTCATCAATCGCCATCTGAAGACGCTGAATTTCAAGATCGGTGTCAATCAGCGGATCGACTTCTTTAAGGGCGGCAATGGCTGCTGCCGGATCGGCAATGGCTGCGCGCCAGCCTTTAACAACACCGCGCAGGAAGCCGCGCAATTCTTCAGGGTGCTCTTCCATCATTTCAGGCGAAGCCAAAAGGCCATTGCCATAGAAATCCATGCCGAAATCTTTGTATTGGAAAACGGTCAGGTCATCTTTGCTGATCCCCTGTGCCTGTAAATTCAGGACCGAGGTGAAATAGTGACCGGAAATTGCATCCACATCGCCACGCACCAACATCGGTTCGCGAAGCGGCGGGTCCATGCTTTCCCAAGAAACAGCATCCAGATCAAGGCCGGTTGCCGATGCAAATGCCGGATAAAGTTTGCGCGATGCATCAAATACCGGTGCGCCAAGGGTCTTGCCAATCAGGTCTTCTGGTTTGGTGATCCCTGATTTCTTAAGCATGAACAGCGCGAAAGGCGGGCGATCATACACCATGAAGATCGACTTCATGGCGCGATCCGGGTTCGAAGCATTAAACTCGACCAAAGAGTTGATATCGGCAAGCGATACGTCATAGGCACCACTGGCAACACGGGTAATCGCGCCAACGGATCCGTTGCCCGAATCAATGGTTACATCCAGACCTTCTTCGTCAAAATATCCGTTCTTCTTGGCCAGAAGATACGGTGCCGCCGGGCCTTCATATTTCCAATCAAGTGAAAATTTGATCGCCATTTCAGCCATGGCCGAATGTGCGCCAAGTGCGACAGCCGCACCAACAGCCGCACCCAATAGTCGGTTCGTAAACGTGGTCATTTTATAAGAAGCCTCCTGTTTCGGGCCGATTATGCCGACCCTGAACCCGAATAAATTCCCTGATGACATAGCAATGTACATGCCATGTCGCGAATTCGCCCGCTTTTCGCGGGTTTGTAATTTCCATATCGCACAGTAGAGCTGTTTGTTTTTTGGTCAATGGGTCAAATTGACCAAAAATTATACAGAAATTCTTGATAATCGCTCATTTGGCGGTCTCGGCCTGCTAAAACCCCTTGCGCAGAGCGCCGCTTTTAGGCATATGGCGATCATGGTTACAAAAACGATCAATCGATTCTACAAAAAAGCCGAAGCAGTTGCAGATGACAGTGCTTCGGGCTGGCGCGTACATCTTGATGGGCGTGCTGTGAAAACCCCGGCGAAGGCCGAGTTTCTGTTGCCGACCGAAGTTCTGGCAAAAGAAATTGCTGCTGAATGGGAAGCACAGGGCGAAAAAATTCTGCCATCGACGATGCCGATCATGCAATTGGCTGCAACCGCGATTGACCGCGTGGCACCCAATCGTGCTGTGGTGGTTGCGGAGTTGACCGGTTATGGCCGCTCGGATCTGTTATGCTATCGGGCAACATTCCCCGAAGACCTGATTGAACGTCAGGCAAAGGCATGGCAGCCGCTTCTTGATTGGGCAGCAAAAGAACTGGGTGTGGAATTGGCTGTGACCGAAGGCGTGATGCCCATCAGTCAGGACGACAAATCCTTGGTGCGTTTGCAAGACCATGTCGAAAGCTTTGATGACTACTATCTGACAGCTTTGCACAACCTGACCACGGTGTCCGGTTCGTTGATTGTTGGCCTTGCAACCCTCAAAGGCCAGATCGATGCGCAGACGGCTTTTAAATGCGCCATGCTTGATGAAGAATACGCCATCGAACAATGGGGCGAAGACCACGAAGCCGTTGCGCGGCGTGACCGTCATAAGGCAGAGCTGCTGGCAACCGGGCGGTATCTTGGTCTTCTGTCTTCTTAGAAAAATGTAACGCGACATTTATCGTCATATCGAAAGCAGGTGTTTGAAACAGCACCTGCTTTTTTGTGCTTTGATGCTGGGGGTGGGCTGGGACGAGGCTTTTTGAGGCTGTATTCGACCGTCAGTTTTCAAAAGCTTGGTTGTTCCTGCTCTAGACTTTAGTCCAGCTCGTTCTCATCTATTGCATTTACGCTAGGGAAACCAAGCGTTTGCGTCTTAAAGTAGGGGGATGTTGCGGTGCTAAAAATAATTGGCATTCCAGTACCGAATAATGCTATTTGAATCGCAGGACCCGTGCATTGGGCGAAATGTGTGGAACGGCCGGTCACAGCAAGGAAAACACAATATGCAAGATATCGTCGCCAAACTCGAAGCGAAACGCGCGGAGGCCGCCATGGGCGGTGGTCAGCGCCGCATTGATAATCAGCACGCCAAGGGCAAGCTTACCGCGCGTGAGCGGCTTGATGTGCTGCTCGATGAGGGTTCGTTCGAAGAATGGGACATGTTTGTCGAACATGATTGTGTGGATTTCGGCATGACCGAAAACCGCATTCCCGGCGATGGTGTGGTCACCGGTCACGGCACGATCAATGGGCGTCTGGTCTTTGTCTTTTCACAAGATTTCACCGTTTTTGGCGGTGCACTTTCGGGCGCACATGCCCGTAAGATCGGCAAGATCATGGATCAGGCGATGAAAGTCGGCGCGCCAGTGATCGGGATCAATGATTCGGGCGGGGCGCGTATCCAGGAAGGTGTCGAAAGTCTTGCCGGTTATGCTGATGTGTTCCAACGCAATGTCGAAGCATCGGGCGTTATTCCGCAAATTTCCCTGATCATGGGCCCATGTGCCGGTGGTGCTGTATATAGCCCGGCCATGACCGACTTTATCTTTATGGTCAAGGACAGCTCCTACATGTTCGTGACGGGGCCGGATGTTGTCAAAACCGTCACTCATGAAGAAGTCACCCATGAACAACTTGGCGGGGCAACAACCCATACCAGTGTGTCGGGTGTGGCGGACCTTGCCTTTGACAATGACGTTGATCTTTTGCTTCAGACCCGGCGTTTCATGGACTTCTTACCGCTGTGTAACAAGGACGAACCACCAGCCCATCTGTGCGAAGACCCGATCACGCGTGATGATATTTCGCTTGATACCTTGGTGCCTGAAAACCCCAACATGCCCTATGACATGAAGGAATTGATCACCAAGGTTGTTGATGAAGGCGATTTCTTTGAAATCCAATCTGATTACGCCAAAAACATCATCATCGGTATGGCCCGCATGGACGGGCGCACGGTCGGTGTGGTCGCCAACCAGCCAATGGTTCTGGCCGGCTGCCTTGATATTGATAGCTCCAAGAAAGCAGCCCGTTTCGTGCGGTTCTGCGATGCCTATAACATTCCGATTGTGACCTTTGTTGATGTTCCGGGCTTTATGCCGGGAACGGCACAGGAATATGGCGGGATCATCAAGCATGGTGCGAAGCTGCTCTATGCCTATGCCGAGGCAACAGTACCAAAAGTCACCGTGATCACGCGCAAAGCCTATGGCGGGGCCTATGACGTTATGGCGTCCAAACATCTGCGCGGGGATGTCAATTATGCTTGGCCAACGGCCGAAATTGCCGTGATGGGGCCAAAGGGTGCGGTGGAAATCATCTTCCGGGCGGATATGAATGATCCGGCCAAGATCGAAGCGCGCACCGAAGAATACCGCGAAAAATTCGCCAACCCGTTCGTCGCGGGTCGTAAGGGTTTCATTGATGATGTGATCATGCCGCACGGCACGCGCCGTCGCGTTTGCAAGTCACTTGCCATGCTGCGCAACAAAGACATCAAGAACCCGGAAAAGAAACACGGCAACATTCCGTTGTAAGCCGCCAAGACATATTGGGAGACATCCATGTTTACGAAAATCCTGATTGCCAATCGCGGTGAAATTGCCTGCCGTGTGATCAAATCAGCCCGCAAAATGGGCATCAAAACCGTTGCGGTTTATTCCGACGCGGATAAATCAGCCCTTCATGTGCAAATGGCTGATGAGGCCGTGCATATCGGTCCGGCCCCGACCAACCAGTCTTATCTGATTATCGACAAGATCATTGCTGCCTGTAAGTCCGCGGGCGCACAGGCGGTTCATCCCGGTTATGGGTTCCTGTCGGAAAATCAGGCCTTTGCCAAGGCGCTAGATGCCGAAAAGATTGCCTTTATCGGCCCGCCAAACGGCGCAATTGCCGCCATGGGCGATAAAATCACGTCTAAAAAGATCGCAGCAGATGCCGGTGTTTCAACTGTTCCCGGCTATATGGGCGTGATCAAGGATACCGATGAGGCGGTTAAAATTGCCAATGAAGTCGGCTATCCGGTGATGCTTAAGGCGTCGGCTGGCGGTGGCGGTAAGGGTATGCGTATTGCGCGCAATGACGCCGAATGCCGCGAAGGTTTCGAACGCGCAACCTCCGAAGCCGCAAGCTCGTTTGGCGATGATCGCGTCTTTGTTGAAAAGTTCGTCGAAGAACCGCGCCATATCGAAATTCAGGTGCTGGCCGATAAACACGGCAATGCCATTTATTTGGGCGAACGCGAATGCTCCATTCAGCGCCGCCATCAAAAGGTCGTCGAAGAAGCCCCATCACCGTTCATTGATCCGGCCACCCGCAAAGCCATGGGCGAACAGGCTGTGGCACTCGCACGTGCGGTTGATTATTGTTCGGCCGGGACGGTGGAATTCATCGTCGATAAGGACAAGAACTTCTATTTCCTTGAGATGAACACCCGTCTTCAGGTCGAACATCCGGTGACAGAACTTGTCACAGGCCAAGACCTTGTTGAATGGATGATCAAAATCGCCGATGGTCAGGAACTGACCCTTAAACAGGATGAGGTAACGCTAACCGGCTGGGCGATGGAAACCCGCGTCTATGCCGAAGACCCGTTCCGTGAATTCCTGCCATCAACCGGGCGATTGGTACGCTATCAGCCGCCAGCGGAATCTGACACCGTCCGTGTCGATACCGGCGTCTTTGAAGGCGGCGAAATTTCGATGTATTACGATCCGATGGTTGCCAAACTGATCACTTATGGGGAAACCCGTGATCAGGCAATTGACGAAATGCGCAGTGCGCTTGATGCCTATTACATCCGCGGGATTTCGCACAATATCCCGTTCTTGGCTGCTGTTATGGCCAATAAGCGGTTCCAGGACGGCAACATCACCACCAACTTCATTGCCGAAGAATACCCAAATGGCTTCTCGGCCGATGATTTGCCAAACGATGATCCGGCAACCTTGATCGTGGTTGCGGCCTATCTTAACCAGCGTTATGTCGAACGTAATTCCGGCATTACCGGCCAAATGAGCGACCATCCGCTGGAAGTTGCCGAAAGCTGGGTTGCCGTCAGCGGCGATGAACACACCCCGTTTGATATTGAGTTCGATGGTGTTAACGGCGATTACATTGTTGCGATTGGCGACCGCAGTTACGGCGTAGTATCGGATTGGAAAATCGGTGATGCGATGTTTGTTGGCGAGATCGATGGCGCGCCGGTCTGTGTGCAGATCGACATTGATGGCATTGGTTTCCGACTGTCATCGAACGGTATTCAGCGCAGCTTCAAGGTGCTGCTGCCGCGTGTCGCAGAACTTCAAAAACTGATGCCGTTCAAAGCACCGCCAGATATGTCGAACTTCTTGCTCTCCCCGATGCCGGGATTGCTGGTGAAAGTTTCGGTCGAAGAAGGCCAGACGGTTCAGCCGGGGCAGGAACTTTGCATTCTTGAAGCGATGAAAATGGAAAACGTCCTGAAATGCGAAAGCAAAGGTGTGGTTAAAAAAATCCACGCTGAACAGGGTGCGAACCTGTCGGTCGATGCGATCATCATCGAATTTGAAAAAGACGACTAAGCAACCAACTCCTTCTTGGTGATGCTTGATAAAGGCGCTGGCGAGATATTCGCTGGCGCCTTTTCTTATGCACTGTTCAAAGATCTGCGATCCCCCTCTTTCAGGATGCGATCATGAATATTAAATACAAACAACGGGGCTTTACGGCGCGTTTGCGCTGCAATAAGGTCGCTAGTCGAGGCTGTTCTCTGTGTGACGATGGCCGTCCAATAACAAGAAACGAGGCGTGAATATGTATAAACTGATTGCTTTTGATGGTGATGATACCCTGTGGCATAACGAGCCACTGTTTCGCGAAGCCCATGTTCAATTACGCGAAATGCTGGGGCATTATGTTCCCGCTGAACAGGTTGATGACCGGCTTTATCAGGCTGAACTGGCCAATCTTTCGATCTATGGTTATGGCGTGACGGGCTTTGCCCTTTCAATGATCGAAACCGCGATCGAGCTTTCTGATCGAAAAATCACAGCCGAAGACATTCATAAACTGGCCGAAATCGGCAAATCGATGCTGCGCGCACCGACCCGTATTATTGACGGGGCGCACAGTGTGCTTAAACGCTACTCCGACGATCCGCGCTATAAAGTGGTTTTGATCACCAAGGGTGATCTGATCGCCCAGCAGCTTAAGATCGACCGTTCCGGCTTCGAAAATCTGTTTGACGGGATCGAGATCGTTTCGGAAAAAGATCCGCTGACCTATCGCAATATCTTTGGCCGCTATGGTATCGAGCCGAATGAAGCGATCATGATCGGCAATTCAATGAAGTCTGATATTTTGCCGGTGCTTGCGTGCGGTGGGGCTGCGATCCACATTCCCTATGAAATTACCTGGGTGCATGAAATGGTCGACCAGACCGAAATCGACAATGAAAATGTCGTAACGGCGGAAACCATTGCCGATGTACCGGGTATCATCGAGAAACTTGAAGAACACCGAACTGCGGGGAGTATGGAACATGTCTGATTGCGCTGGCTCTGAAATGTCGTCTGAAGCGGTAATGGCCAATGGTCCGGCTGCTGACCTTGATCCACAAACCAAGCTTGAACTTGAAGCTGCGGCTTTTCGGGGCTTGGTCGCGCATCTTCAGGACCGTAAGGATGTTCAGAATATTGATCTGATGAACCTTGCTGGGTTCTGTCGCAATTGCCTGTCAAAATGGTATCTGGCCGCGGCCCGTGAAAAGGGTGTTGCGATGGATTATGACGGTGCGCGTGAAGTCGTCTATGGCATGACCTATGATGCATGGAAAGATACCCATCAAGCCCCGGCATCCGATGAACAGAAACAGAAGTTTCAAGATACAGCACACCTGCATGCCAAAATTCCCGGTGCGAAGTAACAAGCACGCATTGCTCAGGCGAGCACAGGTAACGCACAGGTGACGCAGGAGACCAGACATGACCGATACACGTTCCGATCCTGCAACGGGTTCGGGGGATATTTCCCTCCATGTTCGGATTAAGGGCCGGGTACAGGGTGTTTGGTATCGTGCTTGGACGGTGGAGCAAGCCACTAAACGTCACTTGACCGGCTGGGTGCGCAATCGGGATGATGGATCGGTAGAGGCGGTTTTTTGTGGTCCGGTGGATGCAGTGCGATCCATGATCACGGCCTGCTATGATGGGCCGACCTTTGCGCGGGTGGATCGAATTGATGAAGAACCCGTATTTGAAGATGGGTTCGATACATTTGAAAAGCGGCCAACAGCCTGAATAAGCGGTGTTCTGGCGCTATTGTCAAAATAACTTAATACGCCTTTCTCCAAGCAGATTTGGAAAAAGGCTTTTTCTTTGCCGCAATGCGATGGCATTCTAGTCCGATCTTGTCTGTGTGGTCAGCATTCCACCGGACGGGAAACCAACAGGGAGAACTAAAATGACTTTTATCGCTAGATCATTCGGCGTTGCTGCCATTGTGGCAACCAGTGCGCTTGTTGCATTTGGCGCACAGGCGCAAGAGCCAGCACAGAATGATGGTTTGAACGGAACGCTTTGGCTGCAGACCTCTGTCGAATATAAAACGACCGCGATGTCAGTCTTTGCTGGCGCGACCCGTTTGCTCGATGCGGCAATCGGCGATCATAGCTGGACGGCTGCCCTTGAGCAGGACGGCAACTATATGACTAAGCCGCCAGCCGTTATTCTGGACGTTGATGAAACTGTTCTTGATAACTCTGCCTATCAGGCATGGGTTGTGACCGAAAGCACGTATTACAGTTCAAAAACCTGGGCGAAATTCGTTCATGATATGATTTCGACCCCGACACCGGGTGCGCTTGAATTTACCAAAGCTGCTGCTGCACACGGCGTTGAAGTCTTCTATGTGTCGAACCGTAAGGCACCGGAAGAAGCACCGACGATTGAAAACCTTAAAAAATATGGTTTCCCGTTCGCAGATGAAAAACACGTCATGCTGCGCGGTGAAATCGAAACTTGGGGCTCTAACAAAACCCCGCGCCGTCAGGCCGTTGTTGATGATTACCGCGTGATCATGATGTTTGGTGATAACTTCGGTGACTTCACCGACGAGATCGACGGTACCGTTGCTGAACGTCTTGATGTGATGAACAAATACAGCACCTATTGGGGTGAACGTTGGTTCATGTTGCCAAACCCAAGCTACGGTTCGTGGGAATCCGCAGCATTCGGTGGCGACTGGAAAAAATCCGGCGAACAGCGTCGTCAGGACAAGCTTGACGCCATGGACCCGTGGGCTGGTCCGGGCGAATAAGCTTTACCCGATTAATACATATTCAGAAGGGCGTCCCAATGGGGCGCCCTTTTTCTATGCGGGAGTTGTGGGGATAGGTGGTGGTGCCAGTCCAGTGCCAGTGCCGTTGGTGATGCAGGCGCTGCGGCCCTAAACGACTTTACCGGGATTAAGACGGTTGTCCGGGTCAATCGCCGCCTTGATCGCACGCAGCAGTTTCATCTTCTCGTCACTGGCGTAATGGGCCAGCTCATCCCGTTTAAGCTGGCCAATGCCGTGTTCGGCACTAATCGACCCGCCAAGATCGGCAACAATGTCGTGGATGACGGTGTTTAAGCTTTGCCAATGTGCCAGATAGTCCTGCTTTTCCATGTCCAAAGGTTGGCTGAAATTAAAGTGGATGTTGCCATCGCCAACATGGCCAAACGGGCAGGGACGGATACCCGGAATAAGGGCCTGTGCGGCGTCAATGCCGCGTTCAATAAGATCAGACACACGTGATACCGGAACCGAAACATCATGTTTGATCGATCCGCCTTCAAACCCTTGCGCATGGGGAACACCTTCGCGGATGGCCCACAGGTTTTTACGCTGTGTGTCTGATTGGGCGATTGCGGCATCGCTTGCCAGACCGATTTCAACCGCCTTGCCCAGCAAATCCACCAAAAGCCCCTGCAAATCATCATCGGGGCGCGACGATGCTAATTCGATCAAGACATGCCAATCTGTCTTGGTTTCCAAAGGTGGTGTTAAGTCCGCTAAATAGGTCACCGACAGATCATGGGCAAAGTTACTCAGCAATTCAAACGCCGATACCGTATCCCCGCTATGGCGCCGTGAAAGGGCGAGAAGGTCAATCGCGCATTCGGGCGATGGCACGGCCACCCATGCGGTGGCAATGTGGTTTGGTTGGGCAAACAGCTTCAATGTCGCCTTGGTGATAATACCAAGCGTTCCCTCGGAGCCGATAAACAGATTACGCAGGTCATACCCGGTATTGTCTTTGCGCAGTTTCGATAACCCGTTCCAGATGCTGCCATCGGGCAAGACAACCTCAAGCCCCAAGACAAGATCGCGCGCATTGCCATATCGAATAACATTCAATCCACCGGCATTGGTCGCAAGATTACCACCAATCTGGCAGCTTCCTTCAGCACCCAGCGACAAGGGGAATAACAGCTCATGTTCGTATGCGGCGTTCTGTATGGATTGAAGGATTGCACCGGCTTCGACCGTAGCGGTAAAATCGCGCGGATCAATTTCGATGATGCGGTTCATGCGTTTCAGGTTCAAAAGAACCTGTTTTTGATCGGCAACCGCCCCGCCACTGCGCCCGGTATTGCCACCTTGCGGGACAATGGCGATGTTATGCTGTGCTAAAATCCC
This sequence comes from Rhodospirillales bacterium, assembly GCA_019634165.1. Classification (GTDB taxonomy): domain Bacteria; phylum Pseudomonadota; class Alphaproteobacteria; order Rhodospirillales; family Thalassospiraceae; genus Thalassospira. The sequence goes on along the minus strand of JAHQVT010000013.1, from coordinate 147,204 downwards.
AACCGCCTTGGCCACTTCCTCGGTCGAGGCCGGGAAAAGGATAAGTTCCGCCTGACCTTCAAACTTGCCACGTGCCTCAAGGTTATGCTGGCGCAAAACATCCTGATCACTGCAAAGACCCTTGGGGCCAAGAAGGTCGGTCAGGTCATTGATCGCGGCATCTGGCAAGGAAGGCATAATGACGGTTTCCAATTACGGTGATGGATGTGGGGCACGCGGGGCGCTTGCGCGTTTCATGCGGTCATTAATCGCAAGTCCAAGTCCCTGATCAGGGATCGGCGCAATGGCAATGCCATCAAAACGCTTTTGATCGGCCTCGTGAAGCTTGGCAAACAGATTGGCTGCGGCCTCAACATCATTGCCATTTTTCGAAAGCCACAACACCGCATCAAATCCTTTGGTGTTGCAATTCCCAAATGCCAGCAAAATCTCATTGCCGTATTTTGCCGTGTTGGCACTTGTGGCATCAAGGCGTACAGGAAGACCCGGCGCATAATGGCTGGTTAACATGCCGGGGCTTTTGGGGGCTGTGTCATCGGTTTCGGCCATGACAACTTCCGTCCCCAGTATTTCGGCAATTTGTTCACGGGTAATCCCACCGGGACGGAGCATGACAACCCGATCTGTGGTCAAATCAACCACCGTGCTTTCCAAACCGACACCACACGGCCCACCGTCAAGGATCATGCCAATGGCATCGCCCAGCGAATGGGCAACATGGCTTGCTGTGGTCGGGCTAATCCGCCCGGACCGGTTGGCCGAGGGGGCGGCAATCGGGCGTCCAGCCGCGCGAAGCAGCTCACGCGCCATCGGATGGGCGGGAACACGCACTGCAATGCTGGGCAGGCCCGCCGTCACCAATTCACATACCGTGCTGTCTTCGCGCTTTGGCAAAACAAGGGTCAGCGCACCGGGCCAAAAGGCTTCTGCCAATTTGTCGGCACGGGCATCAAACACAGCGTGTTTAGCAGCCGCGTCGCGGTCCGGAAAATGGCTGATCAGGGGATTAAAACTTGGCCGCTTTTTGGCGGCGTAAATACCGGCAACGGCATCGGCATTGGTTGCATCCGCGCCCAATCCGTAAACCGTTTCGGTCGGAAAGGCTACCAACTCGCCCGCCCGCAGTTTCCCCGCAGCCTGGCTTAAGGCACCTTCGGAATATGGACGAATGGTAAGTGCGGGCGACATGCAACAATCCGTAAAAATACAAGCTATTGAAATACCTAGCGACGATCATTGCGGATGACAAGGAAGAACGCCCAGCATTGATGCGATAGCAGCCAATATGGAATGACATATCTTTGGGAATTTGCCCCAAACAGCGCAGAGCCGCCATAAAGAATGGCGGCTCCAATTTACGCTCTAGCCCGGTTTCGCCCTGCAGTGGTGAAACAAGACCGCGTCGCCGTGATTCCGGCGGCTATTTACGTCACCTACACTCTGTGTGGCGATAAATTATGTATACCGTAAAATACGCTGAAAGTCAAGAAAACTGCGGTGTTGAACGGTAATGGTTTTACCCAAAACAAAAGCGGCCTGCATGGTGTGCAGCGCACACAACACAAGCCGCTGATCATGCGTGTTATTTTATCAATGCCTTCGCTACGCGGCAAATTACGCTTGGTATTTTACCGGAACCGATGGGCTCCGTGCGATGAAGAATGGATTGCGAAAATCGGCTTTGCCATAAAGGAATCGGCTGCCATCCATATTTTCAACCAAACCACCCGCTGCCGCCAAAACCGCGTGACCGGCCCCAATATCCCATTCCATGGTCGGGCCAAGGCGCGGATAAAGGTCCGCTTCACCAGCAGCCACCAGACAAAGCTTTAACGAACTTCCTGCCGGGCGCAGTTCCTTGACCGGAAGATCGCCCAAAAATGCCTTCATCGCTTCGGGATCGCCATGTGATCGTGATCCAACCACAACAACGCCGTCTTCTGGCATGTCGCGTACGGTGATGTCGGTTGTGATTGGGGCGGCATCGCCATCAATCATTTTGGCACCATCAGGCCCACCATAATAAAGCTTTTCAATCGCCGGGGCATAGACCACGCCCAAAACCGGCTGACCTTTGGATATCAGGGCGATATTGACGGTAAACTCGCCATTGCGTTTGATGAATTCCTTGGTGCCGTCAAGCGGATCGACCAACCAGAAGAAATCGGTATCGGCACTAACATCGGGGACATCGCCCTTGGCAGCACTTTCTTCCGATACGATTTTAACATCAGGTGTCAGGGCACGAAGCCCCGGCAGAATAACGGCCTCTGCCGCGTCATCGGCCTCGGTTACGGGCGATGCATCATCTTTGGAACGAACGTCGAAATCGGTTTTATAGATTTCCATCATTGCCGCACCGGCCTTGCGGGCAATTTCGATCAATCCGTTTTCAAGCGCATCGGCATTGGCGGGCAGGGCAAGGGTCATTGCGATCTCGTTTGTTGGCGTGAATTCAGTGATCGGTTTGGGATAGGGAATTTTTGGATGGAGGTCCAGCCTATGATTGCGCAAAACCGCGATTTCACTGTTTTTTGCCAAACCGCGCCGTCATGACGGCCTTAAGAGCAGTCAATAAATCTGCGTTCAAACGATCATGGTCAACCACCACCGACCCCTGTGACGGTGTCGGGGTAATGCCGGGCAAAATATCCTGATCACGCCATTCCGGGATCAGACCTTCCATCATCTCGACCAAGGTGATTGCGGTGGCGACATGGTTGGTCTGAATGCTCAGCCCCCAGCTTAGGGCATCTTCGCGGGTGGCAAAAAGCGGACAAAACTTTTGCCCATCAGACGTGGTATGGAGCAACCAGCCATTATGATACAGCGCCCAAACACCTTCCCATTGCGCGACCTTTTCAATGAAATCGCTATATCGATCATCGCTCATTGGGAATTTTCAGTCTGCCAGAATCCGTTCGGCTTAACGTCCTTGGACGATAGGCCGCGTGTAATAAACCGTTCGGCCCGCATGCTATCGGACCAATGATCCATCGAAAGCCCTGCCTTGCGTTTTAGATGTACCAAAAAGTCGGCGGGTTCGGGCAACTGATCCCAAACTTGCGGCAGGAACAACCCCCGCCGATTGCCATCCGATAAAATGATCCCGTCTTCAAACGGCGTCAGCTTGGCAATTAAATCGGCCTCACTGGAAAACGGAAATGGATGCGGTGGCGACAGGACCGAGATGGATAATTCCAGATCATCATTGATCTCGTCCATGCTTAATCCCGGAAAACGCGGGTCACGGAATGCTGCCTTAAACGCATTTTGGCAAAGATCATTTGCCAAATCACCATGGGCAATGATTGATCCGATGCAGCCCCGCAATTGCCCGGATTTTTTCAAGGTGACAAAACTTGCACCCGGTGCGTTAAGGGCCGGGTCAATGTCATTTGGCGAAACACGAAGGGGCGTTCCGTGGTCAAGCCCATGCAGGATCGATTGTCGGCATAGATCAAGCATCGCCGCACCATGGCTGCTGATCAGTTTTTCAGTCGCACCGGTAAAGTCATGTTCCTGATCGTCCGTTGATGTCACTTGCGGTATCCAGTCATAAATCGCCCATGCACCATATCCGACCACACGGGATTTATCGCCGGTAACGTCGCCGGAATTACGCATGCCAAGGGTCTTGATTTGCATGCCGCGTTTGCGGGCCGATAGCAACATACCGCCAACCGGAAGCGCGCCACAGGCATCATTGCTTCCGATGTTTTCGGCATCAAAGGCCTCGATCATGGCGCGCGTGTGATTATCCATGCTTTTGGCCGTGTCATAATCATGGAAGTGCGACAGGTCGGACGAAATCACGATCAATGTTTCTGGCCCGCCCCAAAGTGCTTCGATCACGTCATGAACCTGACGCGGGCTGCATCGACTGACCAAAAGCGGTACAATGCCAATATCGGTGTTTTCGCCAAACAGACGCTGAATAAACGGCAATTCGATCTCAAGCCCGTGCTCAAGCCTATGCGCATCATCCAACATCTGAACCTGCGGCAGGGCAAGGGCAGCTTGCAGCGCACCAAGATCACAGCGCAGATTGCCAAGCGGTGTGGCAAAGCCATCTGCCTTGGCGAGTGCAATGCCCTGAAACGCCATGCGGTGCGCCGGACCAATGATCAGGATGCGCTTTATCTTGCCCTTTAGTGCCCGAACCGTCGCAAAGCCAAGTGCAGCAATAGCACCCGAAAACATCAAACCGGCATGCGGTACAATGATTGCCTTGGGAATGGCGTCCTCTTGTGTCACATCGGAATGCAAAGCAGCATCCATCAGCCCGTCAATCTTGCTGCGCAGAATATCCGCATCAGCAGGATAAAACGATCCGGCAACGGCAGGGGGGCGGATGATGGTCATTGATGCTCCAATCGCGCGACATACTTTAAAAAGATAGCGATTGGGACTAAGTTTTCAAAGAGGAAGCTTTGTCAAAAGAAAGCCCACGCCATGAAAGAGACCATCCCGCTGGTCGATACGGTCCCCGGACGTTACTGGCATCACCTTGATGACGGGCGCATTCAGTGCGATGTCTGTCCGCGATATTGTAAGCTCAAAGACGGGCAGCGCGGTCTTTGCTTTGTCCGGGCACGCCAAGGTGATCAGATGGTTCTGACCACATGGGGGCGCTCATCGGGCTTTTGCATTGATCCGATTGAAAAAAAACCGCTGAACCATTTCCTGCCCGGAACGCCGATCCTGTCCTTTGGGACGGCGGGCTGTAATCTGACGTGTAAGTTCTGTCAGAATTACGAGATTTCCAAGGCGCGTGAGATGGATAAGCTAAGCTCGCTCGCCACCCCGGAAATGATCGCCAAAACCGCCAAGGCATATGGATGTTCGTCCGTAGCCTTTACCTATAACGATCCGGTGATCTTCCTTGAATATGCCGTCGATGTTGCGCAGGCCTGCCGGGAAATGGGCATTCGCACGGTGGCCGTTACAGCGGGTTATATTGGCGATAAAGCCCGCGAAGAATTTTTCCGCCATATGGATGCGGCCAATGTCGATTTAAAAGGCTTCACGGATCGGTTTTATCATCAGTTGTGTTCGGCCCATCTTGATGATGTGCTTGAGACGCTAAAATACCTTAAGCATCACACAGGCGTTTGGTTTGAACTGACCACTTTGGTGATCCCCGGTGAAAATGACAGCGATCGTGAATTTGAAGAAATGACGCAGTGGGTCATCCGTGAACTTGGCCCGGATGTGCCCATGCATTTCACGGCTTTTCATCCCGATTGGAAAATGATGGATACCCCGGCAACGCCGCCTGAAACACTGGTGCGTGCGCGCGAAATCGCGCTTAAGAACGGTATTCGATATGCCTATGTCGGGAATGTGCATGACAAATCCCACAGCAGCACATTTTGCCATTCCTGCGGAGAAGTCCTGATTGGTCGTGACTGGTATCAGCTTTCAGACTGGAACCTTGATGCCCACGGTAAATGCAATAATTGTGGCACCCATTGTGCCGGCGTATTCCAAAAGCAGCCCGGAACATGGGGCCCAAAACGCCAACCGGTTCGTTTGACCGCCGATACCTAAAATCCGACAACCAAAACACCGATAAACACACATTTAAGGTAAGCACATCATGGAAATCAAACGCGCCGGATCACAGGCATCAACCATCGGATCGCCGGACTATTTCACCGGACAGGTGCGCATTGAACCCATCGTCAGTGCGTCTGATCCGGCACGGGTGGCGGCGGCCAATGTAACGTTTGAACCGGGTGCGCGTACAACCTGGCACACCCACCCTTTGGGCCAGACGATTATTATTACGTCCGGGTTTGGTCGTGCCCAACGCGAAGGCGGCCCGGTTGAGGAAATCCGTCCTGGCGACATCGTATGGTTCGCACCGGGTGAAAAGCATTGGCATGGTGCCGGACCCGACACCGCCATGACCCACATCGCGATTCAGGAAAAACTCAAGGGCTCGCCGGTCGATTGGTTGGAGCCGGTAAGTGATGCTGATTATCTCGGGCTATAAATTTGCTAGCCTGTCAATCAGGCCCACGCCGTCATCCCGGGCGGAGCAAAGCGCAGGCCCGGAATCCACAGCTCTGCGGTGCCTTATGGATCCCCGCCTGCGCGGGGATGACGGGGCGCTAAGTACGCGGGCGTTCAAGGTATGTCGTTTGTACGAGCACTTTTTGCTGGCACTGGGGCGTCACATCGCTACATTGCCGCGACGTTTGATGCGGTGGAAAGAAAGAACACGCAGTGGCCGGGATGAAAATTCGCAAAGCACGCTTGGGCGATGTCGGGGCAATTTTTGCCATCCGAAGCCGCGTGCGGGAAAACCATCTTTCTGCGTCTGAGCTTGCCGAACGCGGCATCACCAAGGCGGCGTTTGGCAAATGGCTGGTACAAGGCTATGGCATCTGGCTTGCCGATCTGGGTGGCTCTGCCGCCGGTTTCGCCATCGCCATCCCGGGGGAGGCCACCCTGTGGGCGCTGTTCGTTGATCCCGATTTTGAAGGACGTGGTGTCGGCGCAGCCCTTCTGCGCATGGCCGAAGAATGGCTATTTGCCCAAGGATGCGATGACATATCGCTGACCACCGGGGCTGATCCCAAAAACCGCGCACATGGATTTTATGAAATGCATGGCTGGCACAGCACGGGTGATGTGGACGGGGATGAAATTGAATACATCAAATCCAACCCATCAATGTCGCTGTTTGATTTTTCCGAGGGCTAATTAAACCTTTCGTCGCTTCTGTGCGGGACGATTGTATGAATTCACATATGTTTTTCGATGATAACTCTTTTCAACCGCATTTAACGCGCTAGATTAGGGGCAGTATTTTTCAGACACAGTTGCTTTGAATAAGGGCTGTGCGACCCGAAACATGACCGGAGTCCTGTTTACCATGAAGATCACGTTTACCGATCTCGCCATCCCGACCAGCGGTGCCGTTATTGCCTTTGCCACCGAAGGTGCCGATCTGATGCCAAGTGCGATTGCACTTGATGAAGCAACGGGTGGTTTGATCACCAAGGCGATCAAGGCATCGACCTTTAAGGGCAAAGCGGGCCAAAGCCTGCAAATTTTGGCCCCGGCAAATGTCGATCTGTCGCGCGTGATTGTTTTCGGCATTGGCAAAGAAGCCGAGTTTGACGTAATCGCCGCCCAGAAGCTTGGCGGATCGGTTACGGTGCGTGCCCTTTCGACCGGCGAAAAAGACCTTTCGGTTCTGTTTGATATGGAAGGTTTGGCCTGTGATTTCGCAACTGGTGCGATGTTGCGTGATTATCGTTTTGATAAATACCGCACCACCGAAACCAAGGACGACAAGCCGGTTCTTAAAGGGCTTAGCATCGCTACCCGCGATCACAAAGACGCCAAGAAACAGTTTGATTCTGCCAAAAAGGTCGTCGAAGGCGTGTTCTTCACCCGCGATCTGGTGTCTGAGCCTGCCAACATTTTGTATCCAGAAAGCTTTGCCAAGGAAGTTTCCGCCCTTGAAAAACTGGGCGTGGAAATTGACATCCTTGACGAAAAGGAAATGAAGAAACTGGGCATGGGCGCGCTTTTGGGCGTTGCCATGGGTTCTGCGCGCAAACCGGCAATGGTTGTTCTGCGCTGGAACGGTGGTAAGAAAAAAGATACCCCGATTGCTTTTGTCGGCAAGGGTGTGACGTTTGATACTGGCGGTATTTCCATTAAGCCTGCGGGCGGCATGGAAGACATGAAATGGGATATGGGCGGTGCCGGTGTGGTTTCCGGTCTGATGAAGGCATTGGCCGGTCGAAAAGCAAAATGCAACGTTGTTGCCGTGCTTGGCCTTGTTGAAAATATGCCGTCTTCAACCGCACAGCGTCCGGGGGATGTTGTCACATCTATGTCAGGTCAGACGATTGAAGTCATTAATACCGATGCCGAAGGCCGTTTGGTTCTGTGTGATGCACTGACCTATGTGCAGGAAAAATACGATCCGCGTTTGATTGTGGATCTGGCGACCCTGACGGGTGCAGTGATTATTGCTCTTGGTCATGAAAATGCGGGTCTGTTTTCCAACAATGACGATCTGGCAGCCCAGATCACCACGGCCGGTTTGGCCGTTGATGAAGGGGTGTGGCGTTTGCCGTTGTCGGCTGCCTATGACAAGCAGATCAAATCTGACATTGCCGATATGAAAAACGTTGGCGGTCGTCCGGCAGGCTCCATCACCGCGGCCCAGTTCCTGAAACGCTTTATCACCAAAGACCGGCCTTGGGCGCATCTTGATATTGCCGCGATGGCGTGGTCGACCGCGGATAAGGAAGTGACACCGAAAGGCGGGACCGGCTTTGGCGTTCGCTTGCTTGATCGCTTTGTTGCCGATAACTACGAAAACTAACCTCGTTCAGCGGTATGATCTTCAAAAGGCCGGGAAATCTGTTCCCGGCCTTTTTCCATGATGCATGGCTATTGAGCAGTTTGAAGAGTCTCAAAGGCCTGTTTCCAAGCCGGGGAGTCGTCCAATGTCGGGTCTTCCGCAGCGCGTTCGGCCAGCCAGATATTGAAATTTGTCGTTGATGCTTTGGTGTTTTGACACTTTCGGGCTTGTTTGACCCAGGGGGCATCGCCAAGCAATTTTATGGCCGTCTGGTAGGAATCGGTCTCGTAATACTTGTCATAGACGATGTTTGCGCAGTCTGCATAACTCTGTGGCGCAGCGGTGTTGCGCAGGAAAACAAACCAGCCATCGCTATAATTCGCTCGGTTGCTATAGGCGAAGCTCGCTTGATACGTGTCTTCATCCTGAAGCGTAAGGGATGTTCGATTGTAAAAGGTCTGCGCACCCTTGGTTGCCACAAGCTTCATTGAAACTGACTGGTTTTCAGCGTTGGGGTTTTGGCCCGAGATCTTTGAAAAGGCGTCCTTTGCCGCCTTGTTCAGCAATGCAATGCCGGTTCCCTGACCACTTTGCCCTGCACATGCCAGATGAAGAACCATGGTGCCAATATTATTGGCCTCTGAATTGGGCGCCGGTTGCCATTCCGTCACATAAAGACCGACATTGGCGTTGTTGGTATCCTTGCAGATATATCGCTGCAATGCGGGCTGCTTGCCACCGCGCGAAGACACATACTGTTCAATCTGGTTGCCGCTTTCTTTGATCGGCTGGCTCTGATAAAGCGGGTAATAGTCCCCGTATCGCCAGATATCGAGCGGGTCGGTGATGCGCTTGCACAGGTTGCCGACTTCGGATTTGTCATTTGGTGTGGTCAGGTGATAGCCAACCTTGACACCTTTGACGGTGGCGATTTGGCTGTCTTTTGTTTCATCCTGCAGTGTGCAGGTGATATCGGCAAATGATGGCTGTGAGAATCCTGCCAAGGCGACAAACGTTATACCCAAGCCTAGAATAATTGTCCGTCTCATCATCGCGAATCTCCTTTGTTGAGTTTACGCGATTTAGACGTAACGTCCGGGGTTTCGTGATGGATATCGGCCAACTTCACCGATGACCTTGCGGCAATTGGTGGATCACGATAAAAGCGCTTCATGGCTGATATCTGGTTTTACCATCTCACCAGCATGCCGCTGGAACGGGCCTTGCCCACGCTGCTCTCCAAAACGCTGGAGCGCGAAAAGCGTGCCGTGGTGATAACCGGCGTTGAAGAACGCATCGAGGCCATCAATACCCTGCTGTGGACCTATGACCCGGCAAGCTGGTTGCCGCACGGCTCCAAGTCCGATGGGGATGCGGAGATGCAACCGGTCTGGCTGACATCCGAGGACGAAAATCCCAACGGGGCGCAATTCCTGTTCCTGACCGACCGCGCCATCAGCGACAAGGTCGGTGACTATGAGCGCGTCATAATGCTGTTTGATGACCGCGATCACGATGCAGTGGCCGAGGCGCGCACCCGCTGGAAAGACTGGAAAGACGCCGGGCACAAGCTGTCCTACTGGCAGCAAACCCCACAAGGCGCGTGGGAGAAAAAGGCCGAAAGCTGATTGCCGCGATTTCCTGCGGAATCAAGGCGGCGAGGTCTTGCCGAGGAACTGCTGGAACAGAATTTCGACCAACGCCTTCGTTACATCGGCTTGCGACAATTTGCCCGCAGCCAATTCATTGATCGCAGGAAAACTGTCCGCGGACAGTTTATAAAGATCCTTCTGAATGGCTGAGGCCCGCACCGGCCAATCAGGGTCAATTTTCGCTAGCGCCAATAGCATTGCGCGGGCCATCTCGTCGGTATTGCCGCCTTTTATGGCGTCCTGAACCTGCGCAAGCTGTTTGGCTTCCGATACGGCAACTTCAAGCGTCGCTAGCAAATCGGCAAGTTCCTTTGCCTGTGTCTGGATGTCGGCAACCGGATAGTTCTGTTCGATGTCACGCAACGGCGTAACAGCATCTGATGTGGCGAAACTTCCCAGGTAGGACATGGCACCGCCCAGTTGCCAACTTTCCCATTTCTTCCATACGCCGGTCTTTAAATCAGCAATCAGTAGGGCGGCGATGGTGCCGCCATATTTGCGAAACACCTGATCTATGGCCTTTGCGGAAGGACGTCTGGTGACGCGGGCTGCTTCGCGCTTGGCTAAGCTTGCGATATCTTTTAGGGCTTGTTGATAGTCGCTTTCTGCGCTCATCGGGGCGCTCCCATTTCATGTGCATTGATATCAGGCATCAACCGCAGTCCACCATTGGCCATACCGCGCATTGCCAAATGCCGTTTGGCCATCATATGGGCTGCGGACCTCGTTGGTGCCGCAGTGAATTTCGCCAAGCATCGTATGATAATCGACCCAATCGTCGATAAAGACGCACGTTGGACCATTGACGATGGCTGCAAGCTTTTGCTGCAAATCGCGTTCAAACAGATCGTACCCGTGATTGACATTATCTGTCAGATCGACAATCCAAGGGCCACATGGCTTGGGAATCATCAAGCGTGTGTTGCCAACAAACATGTTGGGCATGTCGCCGGTCAATGCGCCGCATTGGAAACCGCCATCAACCCCCGGATAGATGTTGAACCCGTCATCATCATCCAGTGCTGTGGGATCTAGCATGTCCAAAAGCGCATAGGGTTTGTCTATGTAATCTTCTGGATAGAAAATGACCGGGACCTTGATGATATCATCATCGGCCAGATCGAACGCCATTTTTAATCGGTCAATATTCTGCGCAATAACGGCCTCTACGCCGTTGATATTCCAGTTGCGCAGTTGTTCATAGGTGTAGGACGCACCGGTTTCCGGATGATCCAATGGCGCATTACCATTGCCAAGAAAGGCATTGATGGTTGCGCCAACTGGCGTGCCGTCAATCTCAAGATCCGTATAATCAAACTGATTATTACCGCCGTTCCAAGCCGGACGTTTAAGCATGTTGGCCGCCCCATGTGCACCCTGGGCGGCTGTCAGTAGACGGTATGCCTCGGCTGGGCTTGCGACCAGTAGCTTCCATTTATTGAATGGATCGGCCGGGTTCGGATCTGGCACAAAGGTCATCATTTCATCAACATGGCCGACATAAAGCCAATCAGTATCAAGAACGATGGGCGCTTGCATGTTTTGTGCAGCCATGAAGTCGCGGCTGCTTCGGTCTACCTGATGCTCCTGGTTATGGCCGTAATAGATCCGTCCAAACCGATAACTGGTCGTCCCGGCAAGGGTGGTCTTTTTGACCGGCGGTGTCACGGCAATATTGCCGCCCGAATTGCCCGATACAATATCGTCAGTGCTTCCGGCCGCCGGGTAGAACACGCCGACATCGGCACTCAGGAGACTTTCGAAAACCCAGTTCTGCAATGCACCCCAACGGTGGGTTTTCATGAAAGCGTTCTTCGACAGCGCGGCATTATTGTTTCCCGGCCAGCTGCTGTAACCCGCAACCACAGTGTCGCGCATCCAGCGGTCATCGCCAGCCGGCTCGGGGGCTGTCTGACCCGCTGGGGCGTAATCGTCCCAGACATTGCCGTTAAGATACGGGATATCAATTTCGTGTGCATTTTCCGGATCGCCGGGCGTAACCGTGATCGCCGGATTATCAGCACCGGCGGCATTACCAAGCGCGGCTCTGAACAGTTGATTGTCTGACCCGTCATCATTGGTTGCAATGGCAACGTAAAGATCGCTAACGGTTTGCAAATGATGATTCCCGATCCACCGTGCGACCATGAGTTTATCTGCATACCAATAGGTGGTGGTGTCCGGTCCGGTGACTTCGGGCTGGATAACGCTGAGGACAAGGCGACATTCACCGTTGGCAAAGTTCCGCCCGGCAAAGCGCACGGCTTCGATTGCATAGATTTTGCTCGCTCCGACATCAGCAGTGGCCGGTCGGGCGAAGCTGTCGGTTTCAGGGCCGATCATCTCGTTGCTGTCTTGCCGCACGCCATCAAAGATCCGGATATGCTTCTCAGGTTCGTCGTCGGCCAAGATTTCTCGTCTGACCTCAAGCTTAAGTTCCCACGCTGCGGGAACGCCGACAACAGGACCGGCAATGGTACGGCGTATCTCAATGCGGGCAGTCCCGCTCGCAAGATCATTGTTACCATTGACCTTGTCGTCCTGATTGTCGGCATAACCGGCGGTGATTGTATTGTCATCACGGTTACAATTGACCGGGATAATGGCACCTTGACCATGCACGCCAAAAGTGATCGCGGGCGGCGTGAATTGCTTGATGATGCCCGCCCCGTCAAGGGCACCGTCGCGATTGCGATCCGTGTGAAGCGTGTAGTAAATGACAGTGAGATCCTTGGCATTTAGTCCATCGCCATTGACCACAATATTCTGTTCGTCAATCGGCACAAACCCGGCACCATTGACCCGTAAACGCCAGGTTCCGTTTTCGATGGTGAACTCATGGGATTCGGCCATACCGGGCGTCAGGGTCATGTTCTGGGTTTGCTGTGGCTGATTATCGCAGGTCAAGGATACCCGCACCTCATCAAACGGGTAAGCGCCGGCAGGGGCGGTTAGCTGTACGGTATATTGTGCCATAACATCCTCAGCTGTTAATCGGTTCGGGGGATGTGTCAGCGCCCAAAACACTGGCAAGTGACAGCCTTGCCTGCAGGGCGTTGTTCAGGACTGCGACACGGTCATCAATGGTGCCTAGGGCCTTATCCTTCAGGATCGCGCTTGCCCATGGCTGGCTGCTGACATCTGGGCCACCCGTGAATTGCACGGTTGCGTAATCAATGATCCCGTCCGGTGTTTTTACGCCAAGCTTGATCGCGGCATCTCCGGCGGCGTTACAGGCGACTGTCAGGCTGTCGGAATCGTAACTGGCAACTGCATCGGGAATGGTGATCTGCAAATAGCCAGGAAGGGATGCGATAACTTCTTGCAACGATGGCACCGGTGCGGGCACGGGGGATGGAGAAGGCGTCGGAGTGGGTGTTGGCGTTGGCGTTGGTTGTGGGTGCGGTGTGGGATCAGGTCTTTCTCCACTGCCACTTTCCAATTTTGCAACTGCTTGTGACTCCTGCGTCAGCAGTGTCGAAATTTCATCGGCGAAACGCTTTTCTGCTTGTAGTCGGCTGGTTGCGTAGCCATTGAATTTGTTTCTGCTGACGACGCTCATCGATTTCAAGCGTTCGGTATCTTGTGCTGCAAAGGCCGACAGGGTCGATGAAATCTGATCCGCACTTGATGACAGGCGGGAGGCCAAGCTGGCCGCGTTGGCGCATTTTCCCGCCGAAATGGCCGTATCGCCTTCGGTGGCCAGTTTTTCAAGAGCTGTGATTTCCGATGATAAGGTCGCGAGTTGTTCCTTGGTGCGCACATCAATCTTGTTACCCATGACCGTCACAACGGTTGGGTATTGCGCCAAAGTTCTGGCAAGGTCGCTGATCCGAAAGGCATAGGCCATCACATATGTCCAATCTAACAGTCATGTTGACCATCACCAGACGGTGAGAGAATGGGATTGTGAAATCACAAGTTTGGAACAAATTTAAACAAAATATTCGTGTAATATATTTCGCTATCATAAAAGCTATGCGTAAAATGCATGGTCATTGCCATTGCTGAACTGGGTTCAGTCGGGTACATAGGATGGATCGAACGCGCCGATTTGCTCCTCAGCTTGCGGGCGCGATAAAAATGCGGCTAAAGCGAGAGGGCGTATATGCCTTGTATGTACGACCGCCTCGGTAAAGCCGCGGCGGTTTTTTTGTATGTACGGAAAGGTTGAGACCGATGATCAGGCTCTCGAACGTCCAAAAGACTTATCCTGCCCGACGCGGAAGCGAAGCACACGCAGCATTGCGCGGTATCGATCTTGATATTGCAGCAGGCGAAATCGTTGGTGTGATTGGCCGTTCGGGTGCTGGGAAATCAACCCTGATCCGCTGCATCAATTTGCTTGAAATGCCGACATCGGGTTCCGTCATTGTTGATGGGACGGATGTAACCGCCCTTTCCAAGCGCGACTTGCCGCTGTTCCGCCGCCAACTTGGCATGGTGTTTCAGCACTTCAATCTTTTGTCGTCGCGCACGGTTTACGACAATATCGCATTGCCGCTTGAACTCGCCGGGGCGAGCAAGGATGAGATTGCGGCTGCCGTCGATCCGCTTTTGCCGTTGGTTGGGCTGGATGACAAACGCGATCGCTATCCGGCTGAATTGTCGGGCGGTCAGAAGCAGCGTGTCGGTATTGCCCGCGCACTTTCATCCAATCCCAAGGTTCTTTTGTGTGACGAGGTAACCTCCGCTCTTGATCCGGAAACCACCCGCCAAATCCTCAATCTGCTCAAGGACATCAACAGTCGTCTTGGTCTGACCATGGTGGTGATTACCCACGAAATGGCGGTGGTCAAGGCGCTGTGTGACCGTGTTGCAGTCATGGATAGCGGTGTGATTGTCGAAGAAGGCGAAGTTGCCGGTATTTTCGCCAATCCGGTCCATGCGACAACCAAGTCGCTTTTGGCTGATGAGTTTATTGAATTTCGTGCCGGTACGGATGCCGGGATAGCTGACAGGCAGGAGGGATAAACCATGTTTTCAACACTTGCACCAATTCTGCTTCAGGCGACCTGGGAAACGCTTTACATGGTCGGCGTTTCGCTTTTCCTTGCGACCGCACTGGGCTTGCCGCTTGGCGTGTTGCTGGCAACATCTGGCCGCGGCGAGCTTCTTGAAGCGCCGCTGTTTCAGAAAATCATCGGCCCGATTGTCAACGCGACCCGCTCTGTGCCGTTCATTATTCTGGCCGTCGCGATCATTCCGTTTACCCGTCTGGTTGTCGGAACGTCGATAGGCACGTCGGCGGCCATCGTGCCGCTGACGGTGGCGGCAATTCCGTTCATTGCGCGCATCATCGAAGGGGCGATCCGCGAAGTTGATAGCGGTCTGATCGAAGCAGCCCAAGCCATGGGTGCGCGCCCGTTGCAAGTTGTATCCAAAGTCCTTTTGCCAGAAGCCCTGCCGGGGATCATTCATGGCCTGACCCTGACCGCTGTTACCCTGATTGGCTATTCAGCCATGGTTGGTGCGGTCGGTGCCGGTGGGCTTGGCGATCTTGGCATTCGCTATGGTTATCAGCGGTTCCGTCCTGATGTGATGGCGCTGGTGGTAATCACGCTGATTGTTGTGGTTCAGGCCGTACAGATGCTGGGCGATCGTTTGGCGCGCAAGGCCGATAAACGCAACATCTGATCCCGGAATACAGAATTGACGCCCCACATTCGATTTTCGAATTCCCGCAAAACACCAAAGCATATAAGGAGCTTTATCATGCGGTTTTTACTTAAACTTACGGCTGCTGCCGTTCTGACTGCCGCCCTTACCGGACAGGCAATTGCCAATGACAAAATCAAGGTCGCCGTGACCCCGGGTGCCCATGAAGAAGTCATGGAACAAGTCGCCAAAGTCGCAGCAACCAAGGGTTTGGACATCGAAATCATCAGCTTCTCGGATTATGTCATTCCGAATCAGGCACTTGATGATGGCGATCTGGATGCCAACAGCTTCCAGCATAAACCGTATCTGGATAACCAGATCAAAGACCGTGGTTATGACCTTGCGGTGGTTGGCTATAACATCCTGACCCCGATGGGCATTTATTCCGATAAAATCAAAAGCCTGGACGAGCTTGAAGACGGTGCGGAAATCGGTATTCCAAACGATCCGACCAATGGTGGCCGTGCGCTTTTGGTGCTGCAGTCCCAAGGTTTGATCAAGGTTGATCCGGCGGCTGGTCTGGTTGTTAGCCCGCTTGATATTATTGAAAACCCTAAGAATATCAGCTTTGTAGAACTTGACGCAGCACAGCTTCCCCGTTCGCTTGCCGATCTTGATGCATCGGCGATCAATACCAATTACGCGCTGGAAGCGGGTTTGAACCCGGTCAAGGATTCGATTGTTATCGAAGGCAATGATAGCCCGTATGCCAATGTGATCGTCACCCGAACCCAGGATAAAGATGCGCCTTGGGTTAAGACACTGGTTGAATCCTATCACGATGATTCGATCCGCGAATTCATCGAAACCAAGTATGAAGGGTCGGTCCTTCCGGTATTCAAAATTTCTGAATAATCCATCTGATTATTCATTAAAAATGAATAATCCCGCAGGGTTTAAGCCTTGCGGGATTTTTTTGTATCTGCCATCCAAAATCATCGAAATTAATTAGTCTGATTTTATACAATGTGAAGGCTGGGGCAATGTTCCGTCTTTTAGGAAATGAGCTTGCGGTTACTGCAAGCAATGCCGGAATCAAAAAGACAGGCTGGATCGTTCCAAGCCTGTCTTTTTGTAAAAGACGGTATGAAGCGCGGCTGCGTCGCTAGGCGACCATCGCGTCGTATTCTTCCTGCTTTTCGATCCATTTTTGTTCGATCATGGCAAGGTCGTTTTCGACTTTGGACAGGTCCTGGCGCACTTTGGCCAGCTTGTCGGCATTGGCGTCTTCGTAAAGTGTCTGATCGGCCATATCGAGTTCGATCTTGGCCTTTTTGGCCGAAAGCTTTTCCATGTCGGCTTCAAGCTTTTGAACTTCGCGTTTGACTGGTGCGGCGACTTTGCGCTTTTCAGCAGCCCGTTGGCGTTCGGCCTTGCGGTCGCGTTTGGCGTCTTTGCCATTTCCGTTGCCATTGCCAGAAGCGTCATCGCCGCCGTTTTTATTGGCACGGCGTTCCATGCGCGCACGGTCCAGCAAATATTGGCGATATTCGGCAACGTCGCCTTCGAAGGCTGAGACTGTACCGTCAGAAACAAGTACCAGACGATCCGCACAGGCTTCGATCAGGTAAGGATCGTGGCTGATGATGATCACTGCACCTTCATAGGCATTCAGCGCATGGTTGAGCGCATCGCGGCTGTCGATGTCCAAGTGGTTGGTCGGCTCATCAAGGATCAGCATGTGCGGCGCATCAAGCGTCATCAGGGCAAACAGCAAACGCGCCTTTTCACCACCGGAAAGGTCTTTGACCTTGGTGTCGCCTTTTTGGCCTTCGAAGGCAAAGCGGCCAAGCTGAGCGCGGACTTTATGTTCGATCACATCGGGCATTAAGGATGCCATGTGCTGATAAGGCGTTTCATCGCCGCGCAGCTCATCGGTCTGGTGCTGGGCAAAATAGCCGATGCGCAGTTTGTTTGATGAATGCTTTTCACCCGACATCAATTGAAGGCGGTCGGCGAGAAGTTTGGCCAGGGTTGATTTACCATTCCCGTTGGCCCCCAAAAGCGCGATGCGGTCATCCATATCAATGCGCAGGCTGATATTGCGCAGGACCGGGTTGCCTTCGGAGTAGCCGACATCGCCATCATGAATGTTGATCAGGGGCGGTGGCAGTTCTTTTGGGCTTGGGAAGTCAAACGAAATGCTGCGATCTTCGACAACAGCAATTGCCGGGCCCATTTTTTCAAGCATCTTGATACGGCTTTGCGCCTGTTTGGCTTTGCTGGCCTTGGCGCGGAAGCGGTCGATAAAGGATTGCAGGTGCTTTTGCTGGGCGATCTGTTTGTCGTAATGCTTAGACGCCAGTTCCATCTGTTCGCGGCGGGTCTTGGCGAATTTATCGTAATTGCCGCCATAAAGCGTGACCGTGCCATCATGGAGATGGGCAATGGTTTTGACTGCGCGGTTCAAAAGATCGCGGTCGTGACTGATCAGAATGATCGTGCCGGGATAATTGATCAGATAGTTTTCAAGCCAAATGGTGGCTTCAAGATCAAGGTGGTTGGTCGGTTCATCAAGCAGCAAAAGATCAGGGCGCAAAAACAGCGTTGCAGCAAGAGCCACACGCATGCGCCAGCCACCGGAAAAATCATCGCAGGCGCGTTGCTGCGCATCGGCGTCAAAGCCAAGACCCGACAAAATCGATGCTGCACGCGCTTCGGCGGTGTGCGCATCAATATCGGCAAGGCGGGTATGGACTTCGGCGATCCGGTTGGGATCGGTTGTTGTTTCGGCTTCTTCCAGCAGGGAAGCGCGTTCGGTATCGGCGGCCAGAACGGTTTCAAGCAAGGATCGGCTACCAGAAGGCGCTTCCTGGGAGACAACCCCCATGCGTGCGCGCTTGGACAGGCGGACATCGCCGCCATCGGTTGCCAGTTCCCCGGAAATCAGTTTGAGCAGGGTGGATTTACCCGCGCCATTGCGCCCAATCAGGCCAACTTTGTGCCCAGAGGGGATGGTCAAGGAAACCTGGTCAAGAATGACGCGGCCACCAATACGATAGGTGAGATCGGTAATTTGGAGCATTATATTGGTCGTTCTCTTGGTCGGTTCCGGGGAATCGTCAGGAATTCTGTGCCTTCAATAGGGCAGAGTGCGCATAGAATCAAGGTTTCTTGAAAGTGTAACTGCCGGTGGATGGCGGGCATCTTGGGCAATATGAGCCTTGGGGAAATCGCAGTTTTGCGGGTTTTGGGGCGCTTTGAGGACATAAAGAAGGCGAATGCAGCGTGTGCAGGTCTGGATTGCGTCGGCAGAACTAGGTGTTGCGTTGCGGTCAAACCCCGTTTATATAGCGCCATCCTTCGGGTCTGTAGATGATAAGGGAAATCTTATGTATGTTTCCTTTGTCATCTGCAGACCCAGTCTGTAGGTACAAATTTTTTATAAGTAGCTAGGTGAAACCAATGGCTGTCGAACGCACACTTTCGATCATCAAGCCGGACGCAACGCGCCGCAACCTGACTGGCAAAATCAACGCCGTCATCGAAGAAGCTGGCCTTCGCATCGTGGCACAGAAACGTGTCGCTCTGACCCGCGCTCAGGCTGAAGGTTTCTACGCAGTTCACAAAGAACGTTCGTTCTTTGGTGAATTGGTAGACTTCATGATTTCTGGTCCGGTTGTTGTTCAGACCCTTGAAGGCGAGAACGCTGTTGCTACGTATCGCGAAGTAATGGGCGCAACCAACCCGGCAAATGCCGAGGAAGGCACCATTCGCAAACAGTTTGCAGAATCCATCGAAGCGAACTCGGTCCACGGTTCGGACTCGCTTGAAAATGCTGCAATCGAAATTGCATATTTCTTCGCTCAGACCGAAATCGTCGGCTAAGCGCTAGAATACCCATTCCGGTTCATCCGGTATGAAAACGCCCCGCAAATCGCGGGGCGTTTTTTTATGGCGATTTGTTGGATGATTTAATCAATCTATCAGGAATGCTGCCATCAAAAGCAGCAGGACTGCGATGGAGACAACGCTCCAAAGCATGAATTTGGTCCAGTGGTTCCAGCCTTCTTGGTGTACGGCGACAAGCTTGGTATCGTAATCGCTTCCTTGCATTGTTTCCTCCCTGAATATTGGGCCCGATTGTTTCGGGATGTTTGGGGGCATGGCACCCCCGTTATCACGCAATTCAACGCACAAATCTTAGCTTCATTTAATCTAGGGGTGAATAGGTTTTATTTTAATGTCTTTTTTGTGCGCTGCGCAAAACTGGACAGGGTCAAATGCCTGTGCCATGATTTTGCTATGGAAAACGTTGTGACCCTTTGCGCGGCCTCTATGGCACGAATTTTTACCGCCTTTCATAGATAGGCGGGGTAGGAGCGTTTTGATCAAGTGATACCACCCGCCGGAGAGGCGGGTTTTTTGTGGCTGTCTCCCGGCCAAGTCTGAAACAGGAGACAAATCGATGCCGCAATCTGCATTAACCCATCCCCGAAATCCGCGCAGCGCACCTGAACCTGCAACGCCAATGTTGCATATGATGTGCGGTAAAATTGCTGCGGGAAAATCAACATTGGCCGCCGAACTGGCGCGTAAACCCGGTACGGTTCTGATTGCCGAAGATGAATGGTTGTTCACATTGTTTGGCGATCAGATGCATTCGGTTAGCGATTACGTGCGTGTATCGGCCAAGCTTCGCACGGTCATGGGGCCGCATATCAGCATGTTGCTGCTTGGCGGGGTATCCGTGGTGCTGGATTTTCCGGCGAATACCGTTGGGTTGCGAGCTTGGATGCGCGGGGTGTTCGAGGATGTCGGGGCAGGGCACAAATTGCATTTTCTTAATCTGGATGAGGATATTTGCTTGCAACGATTGCGCGCGCGCAATCATGCGCGGTCGCATCAATTTGCCGCCAGTGACACGCAGTTTCACCAGATATGCGCAGCGTTTGAGCCGCCAAGCGATGCAGAGGGATTTGATGTTATTGCTTATGACAGCGATACGATCTGATCATAAAAAAAAGCTGCCGTAAGTCGGCAGCTTTTTAACATCGGGCTTAAAACCGGCTTAAAGCCAGCGGATCAATGCCAAGTGGCAGATCACAGAAGGAAAGTCGCCATCAGGATCAGAATGGCGATCACTGAAATGGTGCCCCACTTCATAAAGACGGTATAGCCGTTATAGATATCAACGTGGGTTTCGGTGAGTTCGTAATCGTTACCCTGCAAACTTGCCTCCTGCACTTTGGGATTTTTCAAATGTATATCTACGAATTTGGTGCAGTGCAAGACTTAGGATGTGTCTTCAACTAATTGGCTAAATTTGCAGGGATTTCAGGGGTGTTTTTTCCTTTAAGTTGCTGAATAGTAATAAATATCAACCATTGATGTTGGTGGATGTATTATTGTGCAGATGGATCGGTGTTAAGGCCGCGTTTGCAGGCAAAGGGCAGAAACGATCCGGTCGCACCTTCGTTCATCATTTGAACCGCCATCAGGTTGGCGTAATCCAATTCGCCCGGACTTTTGGGGCAAACGTAACTGCGTTCTGTGCAGCCAGATGCGATGAAGGCGGATTCTTGTTCATCAAACAGCGCACTTGTTGTGTTTTCGGGCATTGTTGCGCGGGTTTGATCGCGGTAATTCTGATAGAGCGCACATTTGGTTTGGCGCCAGCTTGCACTGTGGGCATTGCTATTCATAAGCGATAACCCGAAGGGCAGGATCACGGAAAAAAGCAGGATGCCAAGGACAACATTACGATAGGTTTTATGCATGGTTGGACCCTTTGACGAAGTACCCAGCGTTGGGAGACAGCCGTAAATCTGGTCTGAAAAGGTTACTTCGCAAGCACCGGCCAAGAAAAAAGGGCGGAAAAATCCGCCCTTAAAACATTTTGCGCAATTTGCGCCAAAGGTTCTTTCAGCCGGGTTCTAGCACCGGATTGGCAGCGGATATGTCGCAAGGTTTGGCATCGGTGACTGTGACAATGCCGTTGGCATCAACAGATACACGCCCATCGGCAATCCAACGGATGACCTGCGGATAGATTTTATGTTCTTCGCGCAAAATCCGCTGGGCCAGTTTGCCGGCATCATCACCGGCAAGAACCGGGACGACGGCCTGTGCAATGATCGGTCCTGAATCAACTTCGGGGACGACGTAATGCACGGTGCAACCGGCAAACTTCACCCCGGCATCCAAGGCGGCCTGATGAACATGCAGGCCCTTAAAACTTGGCAAAAGCGACGGGTGGATATTGATCAGCTTGTCTTTCCAGCGGGTGACGAAGCTTTCACTGACCAAGCGCAAGTAACCGGCAAGAACCACAAGGTCCGCACCGCTTTCTTCGATCAGGGCACTTACGGCTGCGTCATAGGCTTCGCGTCCGCCGGGATAGCCTTTGTGCGAAATGGCTTCGGACCGGATACCGGCATCGCGCCCGCGTGTCAGCCCGCCTGCATCAATCTGATTGGAAAAGACCAGAACGACTTCGGCGGGGTAATCCGCCGACTTACACGCATCCAGAATGGCCTGAAGGTTCGACCCGCCGCCTGAAATCAGAACGGCGAGTTTAAGCTTCTTGCGGTTGGTTACTTTTCCCATGAACGGGCCATGTTTTTGATCACGACCTGTGGGCCATCGCCTGCGCGCGGGCCAATCACGCCGATCTGGCTGACGGTTTCGCCGTGTTCGCGCAGAAGTGCTTCGGCTTCGTCAGCTTTGTCGGCTGGAACAACAACACACATGCCAATGCCACAGTTAAAGGTACGGGCCATTTCAGTTGCCGGAATGCCGCCATTTTTGGCCAGCCATTTAAAGATCGGAAGGTATTCCCACGTGCTGGCATCAAACACAGCCGTCAGGTTTTCGGGCAGAACACGCGGAACGTTTTCGGTTAGCCCGCCGCCGGTAATATGGGCAAGTGCCTTGACCAGACCGGCCTTATGAACAGCCAAGCAGCTTTTGACATAAACCTTGGTGGGTTCAAGCAAAGCTTCGCCAACGGTTTTGCCCGGTGCAAACGGGGCGTCATCGCCGTAACCAAGGCCTGCCTTGTCGACAACTTTGCGGACCAGCGAATAGCCGTTGGAATGAACACCGCTGGAGGCCAGACCAAGGATCACGTCGCCCTCGGCAACGTTGGAGCCATCAAGAAGTTCGCCGCGTTCAGCCGCACCGACAGCAAAACCGGCAAGATCATATTCGCCGTCGGCATACATGCCCGGCATTTCGGCGGTTTCGCCACCGATCAATGCACAGCCAGCCTGTTTGCAGCCTTCGGCAATGCCCGCAACCACGTCAGCGGCGTTATCGACCGAGAGTTTGCCAGTTGCGAAGTAATCAAGGAATAAAAGCGGTTCAGCACCCTGAACGACAAGGTCATTGACACTCATGGCGACCAGATCAATGCCAACGGTGTCATGTTTGTCTGCCAAAAAGGCGACCTTTAATTTGGTGCCGACCCCATCGGTGCAAGATACCAGTACCGGATCATTATAACCGGCTGCTTTGAGATCGAACAAAGCGCCAAAACCGCCAAGGCCACCGGAAACGCCAGCGCGCGTGGTTGCTTTTGCAAGCGGTTTAATGCGTTCAACAAGGTCATTGCCAGCGTCGATGTCGACACCGGAGTCCTTATAGGTAAGGCCGTTAGAGGCGTTCATATTGGTGATCCTTGGCATCAAGCATGCATGAAAAAAGGGCGGCATAACCCGCGTTTTTAATCAGTACGTCCTGACGTCCAACTGTCACTTGCGGTCCGGGTCGCAGCAAATATGCTACTATTCGACCAATCCGCCTTACTGACGTCTTTAATCAGATGTAAGAAACAGGTGTGTGTCCTACTGATAAAAAACGCGGGCTTGATAATTTCCGCTGGGCCGAAAATACTCAAACGCGGGCAATATGCAATGATCACCTGCGCATGACAGAGTTTTCTTTGCAGAATGCCTGCAACATGCCACAAAGAGCATTCAAGAACAGTTCGAGAAAATACGATTAGGGCAAAGAGGCATACGTGCTTACTTCATTGAAAAACATCAAGATGTTGGCTGGCGCCGTAACCGTTTCTGCGATGATGGCGTTTCCGGCCTTCGCACAGGACATTTTCACTGTTACCGGTGTTCATGTCGATGAAAGCGCAGAAACAGCCGCCGCCGCACGTGAAAAGGCGCTTGAAGTTGGGCAGCGCCGCGCATTTGAAGAAGTGGTTGCGCGTTTGACCCTGCCTGAAGACCGTGCCGGACTTCAAATACCAGCCACGGGCGAGATCACCAATATGGTGCGTGATTTTGGTGTTTCCGGCGAGAAAACATCGTCTGTGCGCTATATCGCAGACATGACCGTGCGGTTCAAAGATGATGAATTGCGCCGGTATTTGCGGTTCCGCGATGTTTCATTTGCCGAATTACAGTCCAAACCGGTGATGATTGTTCCGGTTTATCGGACATCTGGTTATGTCAGTTTGTGGGATGATCCCAATCCGTGGCGCGAGATCTGGTCACGCAATATTGCGACATCTGGCCTGGTTCCGATCAAGGCACCGATTGGTGATTTGACCGATATTGGCACGGTATCGGCCGAGCAGGCCGAAAACGGGGCAATGGACCGTTTGGCGATGCTGGCGAAACGCTATGGCGCGGATGTTGCCGTGGTTGCCAGCGCGGATGTTTCAGGGCCAGGGGGTGCTGAGACGGTTAATGTATCTGTCACGCGCTATGACCCGAACGGTGCGCCGCAAGTCTTTGGCGTGCAGGAAAGCACTTTGCCCGATGAAACGCTTGATGAAGCTTTGGTCCGGGCAGCAAAATCGGTGCAGGATCAATTGGCCGATGGCTGGAAACGTGCCAATCTGATCAATTACAGCACGGGCGGTAATCTGATGGTGTTTATTCCGATCACGGGTCTGCAAGACTGGGCCAAGATCGAAGACAAACTGGTCGGATTGCCGGTGGTGCGCAATTCACGTGTTGTCGCCATGTCGCGCCGTGAAGTGCAACTTTCATTGGAGTTTGTTGGATCAACCAACCAACTTCAGACCGCGCTTAATCAGCAGAACCTTAATCTGACCCGGATGGGGGATTTGTGGTTCATTCAGCCAAATGGTTCTGACCGACTGCAAGGATTGTCGTTGGGCGGGTCGTAAGACTTGTGCATAGCGTAGGGCACATCGCCAACCATCAGCATTTTTCGCCATATGTTTCGCCATATTGTTTGGGCGTCTGGAAATCAAAGGGGAACCAGACATGACGTTGGGGCAGCAAGCACGATTCTGGCTTATTTTCCTGGTCGGGTTCTTTTTCCTGGTCTGGCTGTTTTCAAGCATTTTACTGCCGTTTGTGGCGGGCATGGCGATTGCGTATTTTCTGGACCCGCTTGCCGATAAGCTTGAGGCGCGCGGCGCCAGCCGGACATTTGCGACCAGCATCATCACGGCGTTGTTCTTCCTTATTTTCATTTTGGTGCTGTTGCTTGTGGTGCCAATGATTGGCAGCCAGATTGCCGGTTTCCTTGAACGGTTGCCGGGCTATGCCGATGCGTTGCGGACCAATGTTGCGCCCTATCTTCAGCATATCCTTGACCGTGTTGCGCCTGAAACCCTGCAAAGTGTTTCTGATGCGGTAAAGGGGCAAAGTGCCAATGCGCTTAAGTGGGTTGGCAATCTTTTGACCAATGTTCTGTCGGGTGGTTTGGCCTTGCTGAACTTTGTCAGTCTGGTTTTCATCACCCCGGTTGTGTCGTTTTATCTGCTGCGCGATTGGGACCGAATCGTTGCCAAGGTCGATAGTTACCTTCCGCGTCGCTCAGCAACCGATATTCGCCAATGTGCCAGCGAGATTGATGAAACCCTTGCCGGGTTCGTGCGCGGGCAGGCGACTGTTTGTGTGTTGCTTGGTCTGTTTTACGGGCTTGGCCTGACGCTTGCGGGGCTTGAATTTGGCTTTGTCATTGGATTGATGACCGGGCTTGTGTCGTTTGTTCCGTATTTTGGCATGATTGCCGGCTTTGCTGTTGGCATGGGTGTTGCCATTGCCCAATTTGGCTTTGGCCTTGATTTGGGGCTGGTGGCGCTGGTGTTTGGTATTGGTCAGGTTCTTGAAGGCAACTTCCTGACGCCCAAACTGGTTGGGGACAAAGTCGGACTGCATGCGGTTTGGGTGATGTTTGCCTTGCTTGCCGGTGGTGCGGTGTTTGGGTTGCTCGGTGTGATGCTGGCGGTTCCGGTGGCGGCTGTTATCGGCGTGCTTGTGCGGTATGGTTTAAAGCAGTATCTCAATAGTCGTTTATATGAGCATGGCCCCGAACAGCAGACTGCTGATGCGGGCAAAGATACCGAGAATTGAGATCACAGTGACTCGGAGCAACAGCGACCCGACCCATGAGGCCAAGAAAACGGCGGCAGAAACGCACGGCAAGTCCGATGCGGTTGCCGACGCTGCTGCTGCTGTTGAGGTCGCACCCCAGCAATTACCGCTGGCGCTTGAGATGCGTCCGGCGCTGGGGCGAGATGATTTTATGGTCTCCCAATCAAACAGCGAAGCGGTGGCGTGGATTGACCAATGGCCCAATTGGCCAGCCCCTGCATTATGTCTGTATGGGCCCAAGGGATGTGGCAAAAGCCATCTTGCCGAAGTGTGGCGTGCGCGCTCGGCTGCTTTGCGGGTCGTGGCGTCTGATTTGGACGGGGTTAATCCAGATGTGCTTTTGGGCGATGCCAAGGGTCTTGTGATTGAAGATGCCGATACCGGGATTGATGAGAAGGTCTGTTTTCACCTTTACAATATGCTGAAAGAACGTCGTGGACATTTGCTGTTAACCGCGACTCAGCCACCGGCACGGTGGAAGGTTGGTCTGGCGGATCTGAAATCGCGTCTCGGGGCGGCTTTGGTTTGCGAAATATCGCCGCCAGATGACGAATTAATGGTCGGTTTGTTATTAAAATTGTTTGCAGATCGGCAAGTTGTTGCCAACCCGCAAATCATCGCTTATATGCTGCCGCGTATTGAAAGATCGTTTGTTGCCTTGGCCGAATTGGTCGCGGCAATCGACCATCAGGCATTGGCAGAAAAACGTGCAGTGACACTGCCATTGGTCCGGTCCGTGATGGACAATCAAAAAAATTAAGTTATTTGAGTTGCGGCAGTTGTAGTTGGGGATTGCCGTCCCCATTCTTACATCTCCAAATGCGGATCAACCCCGGCAGGGTCGCGTAAAAATGTTCTGCCATTAGTGTTACGGACCTCGCCTATGATCGTTCGGACAATTAAATCGAAATCAAAAAGCAGCCTGAAAAGCAAGACGGACGCGCTGATCGAGTGCGGCCATGTTTTGGGCTGGCGTGAATGGGTATCCTTGCCCGATTTCGATGTGCCGATGATCAAGGCAAAGGTCGACACCGGGGCGCGAACATCGTCTTTGCACGCCTTAAATGTTAAGGTGATTACCAAAGACGATAAGAAGTTCGTGAAATTCGTTCTGCCGCATTATCGCGGTGACGGCCACGCCCGGATAAATTGCGAGGCGCCGCTTGTTGATATTCGCGAAATTCGCAGTTCCAACGGCGAAACGGACGAGCGAATTGTGATCAGCACCCATATCGGTATTGGTGCGCATCGTCTCAAAGTCGAAATGACGTTGGCAAACCGCTCCTTGATGGGTTTTCCCATGCTTTTGGGACGGACTGCGATGAAGGCCGGAAGATTTTTAGTGCTGCCTTCGAAATCTTATCTCGCAGGCAAGTCTGAGACGGCCAGTACGGCCGAAAATTCAGACGCTGACTAAGCCGTACCAGAACACCAATCGATCCTACGATACCCCAGAAATTCTATAACCTTTTCAGAGGGAGCTTTTCTCATGAAAATTGCTATGATGGCGCGGAATCCCAACCTGTATTCGCACAAGCGGCTTGTTGAAGCTGCTGAACAGCGCGGCCATGAAATTGATGTGATCAACACCTTGCGGGCAACGATGAACATCACATCCAGCAAGCCCGAAATTTATTACAATGGTCAGACGCTAAGCAATTATGATGCGGTGATCCCGCGTATTGGTGTGTCGGTCACGTTTTTTGGTCTGGCTGTTTTGCGCCAGTTCGAAATGATGGGGGTATATCCGCTAAACGAATCGGTGGCGATCGGCCGTTCGCGCGATAAATTGCGTTCTTTGCAGATCCTGTCACGTCGGGGAATTGGCCTGCCGGTAACGGCATTTGGTCATGACCCGAAGAAAACCGACGAACTGTTGCAGATTGTTGGCGGTGCGCCGGTCGTGATCAAACTTCTGGAAGGAACCCAGGGGATTGGTGTGGTTCTGGGTGAAACCGAGAAATCGGCAAAATCCGTTATCGAGGCCTTCCGCGGTGCCAATGTCGATATCATGGTACAAGAATTCATCAAGGAAGCTGGCAACAGCGACATCCGTTGTCTGGTGATTGGTGGCAAAGTGGTTGCCAGCATGGAACGTACTGGTGCACCGGGCGATTTCCGTTCAAACATTCACCGGGGCGGATCGGCCAAGACGATTAAAATCACGGCTCAGGAACGTGCAACAGCGGTCGAGGCCGCCAAGGCCATGGGGCTGAATGTGTGCGGTGTGGATATTCTGCGTTCCAACCACGGGCCGGTGGTCATGGAAGTTAACTCGTCACCGGGTCTTGAAGGTATCGAAGGTGCGACCGGCCTTGATATTGCCGGGATGATCATTGATTTCATGGAAAAAGATTGCCGCCCGGGTAAGGTGCGGACCAAAGGTAAGGGCTAATATCGTGCGGGATATCAACAAAACGTCGAACAAAAGCACCAAGGTGCCGGATTTTGAAATTGCCGGGTACAATATCAAGGCCGGAAATCGGCAAATCGTTGATATCCCGATTTCGTTGCTGTCGAACCACACGCCGGTCAATCTGACGGTTAATGTGGTTCATGGCAAACGTCCGGGGCCGACTTTGTTTGTCAGTGGGGCGGTACATGGTGATGAGATTGTCGGGGTGGAGGTTATCCGCCGCGTTTTGAAGTCACGTGTGACCAAGACAATGCGTGGAACCTTGTTGGCGGTGCCCGTTGTCAACGCATTTGGTTTTATCAACCACACGCGTTATCTGCCTGACAGACGTGACCTTAACCGGTGTTTTCCGGGCAACCCGAACGGGTCGCTTGCCGCCCAGCTTGCGCATCTTTTCCTGACTGAAATTGTCGAGCGGTCTGATTTTGGGATCGACCTTCACTCTGCCGCGGTTGACCGGGTGAATTTGCCACAGGTGCGCGTGAACGAAAATGACGAAGCAATCATGGAGTTCGCCGAGGCATTCGGATCACCGATCATTCTGACATCGCCACTTCGCGAGGGGTCATTACGTCAGGCGGGCAAAGAAGCCAAAGTTCCTATTCTGCTTTATGAAGCAGGCGAGGGGCGCCGGTTTGATGAAATGTCGATCCGTGCCGGTGTGTCGGGTGTTTTGCGCGTAATGCGCAAACTTGGCATGATTGGAGAACGATCCATCCGTGAGGCACGGGTTTCGTCGTTTAAATCATCCAGCAGCTATTGGGCACGTGCCCCCAAAGGCGGCATTTTGCGCACCTTTAACCAATGTGGTGACTTCGTAAATGAAGGGGATGTGATTGCGGCGGTATCCGACCCGTTTGGTGTGAGTGATACCGAGGTTATCGCACGCTATGCCGGCTTGATCATTGGCCGGACCAATCTTCCGATCATCAATCAGGGGGATGCGTTGTTCCATATTGCATCGATCAAACGTTCGTCCGAAGTGCAGGAACGCATGGACGCGATTGAAACCAACCTGCAATCTGATCCGTTGCTTGATGAAGACGAGATTATCTAACTCTTGTCATAGCTTAACGTCACAATCCGCCTTGTGCTGTTTGTAGGGCTGCCCTGCATTGAAGCCACTGGCGGATTGTTGCGTGCAATGCTATAGCAATCGACATGGAACCTATTACAACCACTGAAGAACTGCGTGTACTGTGTGAAAACTTGCGCAAGTTCGAGTATGTCACGGTCGATACCGAGTTCATGCGGGACTCGACCTATTGGCCGCAACTGTGCCTTGTGCAGCTTGCGAGTCCGGAATTTTCTGACAACGGTGCAGCAGTCGATCCGCTTGCCGAAGGTATTGACCTGTCTCCGCTGTTTGAGTTGATGCAAGACGAAAGCGTGATCAAGGTGTTTCACGCTGCGCGTCAGGATATCGAGATTTTTGTCCATCTGTCTGGCAAAGTCCCCCATCCGGTGTTTGATACACAGGTCGCGGCGATGGTGCTGGGCTATGGCGATCAGGTTGGCTATGAAACGCTGGTCAATAAAGTCACCCGCAAAAGCATCGACAAATCCATGCGCTTTACCGATTGGTCGCGTCGTCCGCTTTCAACCAAGCAGATCAGTTACGCGCTTTCGGATGTGACCCACCTTCGCGTGATTTTCGAAGACTTCCATGAACGTCTTGAAGCCAATGGCCGTGCCGTTTGGCTCAATGAAGAAATGGAACGTCTGACCGATCCGTCGATTTATTCGATCGATCCGGCCGAGGCATGGAAACGGCTTAAGACCCGGTCAAACAGCCCGAAATTCCTAGTGGTTGCCCGCGCACTTGGTGAGTGGCGTGAAACCGAAGCACAGCGTAAAAACCTGCCGCGAAACCGGGTGCTGCGCGATGATACGCTGCTTGATATTGCTGCGCGTCAACCGATGACCGAAGCGGATTTGGATAAAACCCGTGGCGTTGGACGCAATTTCGGAAGTTCAAAACCCGGACAGGCAATCATTGATGCGATCAAGGCCGCCCTTGAGTCGCCGCAAGATCAGTGGCCAACGCCAAAACAGCGTATTGAGCTTCCTGCAGGTATTGGACCAACGGTCGAGTTGCTTAAGGTTCTTTTGAAGTTGTGTGCCGAAGAAAAAGGCGTTGCACAGCGTCTTGTGGCTTCTGGTGATGATTTGCAGAATATTGCAGCGGATGATGATGCCAATGTTCCTGCGATGCATGGCTGGCGCCGCGACCTTTATGGCCAATATGCCCTGCGTCTAAAGCATGGGCAGCTTGGCTTGAAGCTTGAAAATGGTGAAGTTACGTTGGTTGAGCTTGGCGATAAGTAAGGCCGAGAACCAGCATATGAACTGAACGCAAAAACGGGGCCCTTTGGCCCCGTTTTGTGTTGGTGACGTCCAATTGCAAAGATTAGTCTTCGAGCGGGGAAAGGGCGTTATCAAGCAAGCCCTTGGCGATTGATTTGGCGATCTGTGCGGCGTTGGTTAATCCACGGACTTGGGCCGTTACAATCGCACCTTCCTTAAGCAGAGCAAGCTGTTCAGCCAATTCCAACGGGGCAGGTGCCCCGGCCGCCGCACAGCGTTTGGCGATGTCGTCAAGCACGCTTTGCTTGTGCCGGGTCGCGATGCGGTGGGCAGGATGATCAAGTTTGGCAAACTCGCTTGACGCATTGATAAAGGCACAGCCGGAAAATCCCATTCCCTTGAAGGCAAGTCCCTTAAACCAGTTTTCGAGCGCATCAAACATGGCAAGAAGTTGATCGCGTGGATTTTCCGATGCCTTGTCCATCTCGCCGGTGAGCCAGCCACGGAACTGTTCGTCGCGGTGGTCAAGCACGGCAAGGATCAGCTCATCCTTTGACTTGAAATGCTTATACATCGTCATTTTGGCGACGCCGGACTCTGCTAGAATTTTGTCAATTCCGGTTGCATTAAAACCCTGTGTGTAAAACAGGCGTAGGGCGGTATCGACAAGTTCGTCGCGTTTCGACTTCAATTTCATATCTCCAATAGTCAGACCGGTCTGTATTCTTTTGATCCTAGAATGCCGGAAAAGCAAGCGTTTCCAATTTAGGAACGAATGGTCCAAAAAAATATTTGACAAGTAGACAGACCTGTCTGTATATGTTATTTCAACACTTGATCAACCACATCCCATTAAGGAGAGTTTTTATGACCCGTATTTCTTTGCCGAGCACTATTGCCGCTGCTCCTGTTTTGGCTCAGCCGCTTCTTGAAGGTGTGAACAATCTGCTTGGTTCCGTTCCGAACCTGTTTCGTCTGACGGCAAATAGCCCGGCTGCTTTGGAAGGGTATCTTGGTTTGAACGGTGCACTGTCAAAAGGGGCACTTGATGCTCAAACCCGCGAGCGCATCGCACTTGCCGTTGCCCAGTTAAATGGCTGTAACTATTGCCTTTCAGCACATACCTATCTTGGTAAAAACCTTGCAAAGCTTGATGATGGCGAAATCGCGGCCAACCGAAATGGTGGTTCGACGGATCACAAGGCGAATGCTGCTGTTGGTTTTGCTGTTGCGCTTGTCAAAAAGCGCGGACAGGTCAGCGAAACGGACGTCCAAGCGGTCAAAGATGCAGGCTATAGCGAGGCTGAGCTTGTTGAGATTGTTGCCCATGTCGCTTTGAACACTTTGACCAACTATCTCAACGAAGCATTTGGCACGCCCATTGATTTTCCGGTCGTTAGCGCTGCTGCAGCCTAATGTTCGGGAATGCCCCGGTCGGCGGTCCCCCCAGCCGCATTATTGCCCCTCAGTCGACCGGGGCTCCTTTTTGCGAACCATCACCATAGGAAGTCAAACAATGTCTAGGCCTCCACTGCCCCCGTTTACCAAGGAAACTGCCGAGCAAAAAGTGCGTTTGGCTGAGGATGGCTGGAACAGCCGCCAGCCGGAAAATGTGTCATTGGCCTATACGCCTGATAGTCGTTGGCGCAACCGTGCAGAGATTTTCCAAGGCCGCGATCAGATTGTCTCTTTCCTGACGCGAAAGTGGCAAAAAGAACTGAACTATCGCCTGATCAAGGAATTGTGGGCATTCCACGATAACCGCATCGCGGTAAGGTTTGCTTATGAATATTCTGATGATAGCGGCAACTGGTTCCGGGCCTATGGCAACGAGAACTGGGAGTTTGATCAGCATGGTCTGATGCGCCATCGCGTGGCTTCTATCAATGATAAGCCAATCACCAATGAAGAACGGTTGTTCCATTGGCCGCTTGGCCGCCGACCCGATGATCACGCTGGTTTGTCCGATTTGGGTCTTTAACTGCGCCTAACACCATCCGCCCCCGTTTTGGCTGCGTCATGATCTGGAAGTTCGCAGCTATTGGTTATCTTGCGGGCAAAGCACCAAGCCCCCTTGTTGTTTTTTGCCTGCTGCCTTCTGAGGATTACGAACATGATTGTCAAATATGCCGTCTTTTCAATTGTTTCTACCGCCGTTCTTTTTGTTTCCTCCCTCCTGACTTTTGCGCCCTGATCTAAGTCGGGAATGTCTCCCTGAAAAACTTAAACGGGGCCATTATGGCCCCGTCTTTTTTGGTGTTGGGGTGGTGATAAATCGCAATCAGGGCGCTAGCGCATTCTTGATGAATGCTTCAACCGATTGGGCCGGGCGTCCCAGAAGTTTTGCAATATCCGGGCTTACTTTTTCGTAATCCCCTTTCTTGGCGCCGACATATAGACCCGCCAGGGCTTCGATGAGATGGTCGGGCAGGCCAAAGCTGTTGAGAATATCGAGATGAACCTCGGCCGGGAGGTCGACGAATGTGACCTGTTTTCCGCTGGCAGCGGCGATATAGCTGGCTATTTCAGTGTGGGTAACGGCTGCATTCCCGGTCAGATCATAGGTTTTATTGGTGTGTGCGTGCGGGTTTGCAAGCACCGCCGCAGCGGCTTCGGCCAAATCATTGCGCGGGATATAAGTGATTTTTGCATCCCCTGCCGGTGCCCCGAAATTGCCGGTTTCAAGGGCATGGGGAACGCCAGCCAAGAGCAGATCAGCATAAAAACTGTTGCGCAGCAGAGTATAATCCAGCCCGCTTTCCTTGATGTAATTTTCCGTATCAAGGTGAATGGCGGAATAGGTGAAATCGGCATCAACGCGCGGATCAATGATGCTTGTATAGACCAGATGCTTTACCCCGGCGGCTTTGGCAGCATCAACCGCAATGCGATGCTGGGCAATGCGGGTGGCATTATCGGCCTCGCCTGAGATAATCAGGGCGGTTTCGACATCTTTAAATGCGTCTGTCATCAGAGCAAGCTCATCAAAATTACCATGGCGGACGTCAATGCCCTTTGCCGCCAGATCGGCCGCCTTGGCCGGTGTGCGGACACTTACCGCAATGTCTCGGGCGGGCAGGTGGTTTAACAGATGGGTGACGACCAGATTGCCAAGTTGGCCGGTTGCGCCGGTAATAAGTGTTTTCATCATAGATTCTCCGATGAGGTGGTCAGGCGGTGCCTGTTCATGGGGGAAATCTGCGCTCAACAACGCATATGATCAATTCGATGATTATGATAATAAACATGCATGAGTATCGATGAATTAGACCTTGATTATCGTTTGTTGCGCCTGTTCCTGACCATCTATGACGAAGGGTCGGTTACGGCGGCGGCCAATCGCCTTGCTGTTGGGCAGCCGACGGTCAGTCATGGGTTGGATCGGTTGCGCCAGATTATTGGTGATCCGCTTTTTGTGCGTTCAGGCCGGTCAATATCCCCAACGGCGCATGCCGATGAAATCGCCCCGCAGGTGCGTTTGTTATTACAAAATATGCGTGATTTGACCCGTGTGGTGACGTTCGATCCGGGCAACCCCGATCATTCTGCGCGGTTTGTTGTGGGGACGAACGATTATGAAGTCGCAGTCATTTTACCGACCTTGATGAAGCGCCTTGATCGCTGTGCGGCGGACATCAGGCTTAAAATCATCCCGATTACGGGCGAAGAACAAATGATCAATTGGCTGCGCGATGGCACCATTGATCACGCGATCAGCATCCAGTCATCCGGCAAGTATGGTGACATCACGCAGCAAGGGTTGTTTGAGGAGCAGACGCGGTGTTTTTATGACGCACCATTCCACGATACACCACCCGATACACTTGATCGGTATTGCGATGCCAAACATGCGCGTGTGATGCTAGGTGCGAATGAAAACTCGGCCGTTGATGATGTTTTGCGCGGTCTGGGCCGGTCGCGCAAAACAGTGTTACAGGTCTCAACCTTTGCCAGTGTCGCCAATATGATCCGCGGTACGAACATCATCGCGACCCTGCCATCGCGTCTGTCGGAATGCATGATGCAGGGCTTTGCACATTGTGACTTGCCGCTTGATTTTCCTGATTACAGCTTTGCGCAATATTGGCACGTCCGAAACGCAGCAAACGCCGCGCATAAATGGCTGCGCGGCGAGTTGTTCAAGATCAGTCGAAATTTGTCCTAAGCCGGTTTCAATCCGTGGCCAAGAATTTCAATGCCGCCAACCCAGCGAATGCCGATGAAGTTTTCTAGGAAGTTGGTTTTGCCTGCCAATGTTGCCGTGCCGGTTTCGGTAAGGGTGATGGTCTGGTCTGTCCAGTTTTGATCGGGGGCATCGGATGTGATGGTGAATAGGGGATCATTGCAATCCATCATCCGTTGGACATCGGCCCAGAACATCAAATCCCCCAAATAGGGCAAAGGATCATAGGTTTGCATTAAGTGTCCGAACACTTTTCCAATTGTCAGAGGGCCGTGATCCTGAATGATTTGTAAGGTCAGATGTTGGGTTAAGCCAAGGCCGGTATTTGGATCTGGCAATTCGGCGTAATGACGTTTAAGGGCCTTGATCATATGGGGCAGGGGCTGGGCGGTGGGCGCTGCTTTGATGAATGTTGCCAAATCAAGAGGCGTTTGGGATCGAATGGCAGACCATGCATCCCGGCCAAAATTTATCATGTCATCTGTAATCGGCACCCGGTGGTTTTCCCAACACCAGATCAGAAGTTCTGGCGAGAGTTGCCCCAGCCCGATGAAACGATCAATACCGGGCACCTTCGCAACCGAGATGACTTCGATCCGGGTCTTGGGCCGAGTGGTCGCGATGAAATCCATCAGAAAGGCCAGAATAAGCTGATCGTAGCTGTCATGTTCAAACCACAAGACCACCTGTTCATAATCACCCAATGTTGCGAGGGATGCGTATTCACGATGGCTTCGTGCCAAGGCGTCCTTTGGCGTGATGTGATAACCAGTGGCAATGAAATCAGCACGGGTCTGGATGAATTGATCACGTGGTTGATCTGGTACTGGTCCCTGACAAAACGGATCGGCGAATTCAAGGAAGTCACCAACAAATCCGGCGACCTTAAGCCCGTGACGGATATCTGATCCGCAGCGCAGATGCAGTGTGGTTTTGGCATCAAGGGTGGGGAGTGTGCCTTGGGCGATCTGACGGTTGCGTTCGGCAATTGTGTCGATATGGGTCTTCATTTTCGACCAACTGGAAAAGCCGTTTTCGCGCGCGATGATTAATTGGGCATCGGCAAGTTTGAGGGCAGGGATTTCTGTTTGGGATACGGGATGGTCAGCATTTTTAAACCGGGTGAGGGCACCGGGTTTGCTATTTTGCAGGTCGCGCAAAAGTTCCTTGGCACGTTTACGCTGCTGTTCAAGGTTGAGGCGACCGTCAAAGATCGGGCTTTTGCGGGGTGGTGGCGTTGATGAGGTTGGTTCGGTGTTTTGGGCTTGATCGGATTTCGATGTGCGCGAAGCAGACATACGATTCCCCTGTTCGTAAAGCCTGTGTCCGCAAGACAGGCAAGGAAACCGTGTGTTTCAATGGTCGATACCGGGCGCAGCCCTTTCCGCGGACGGGGTGCTTGGAAAGCAGCCTCAAAATAGCGGGTTTTCAGGCGGATGCAAAGAAATTTGGCTGGTCACACTTCTTGGAAATCAGGCCAAGCGGACTTCGCTTTCGCGGTTCATCAGTTTGGCAAGTTTGGCCAGGCGTTGCTCTACAACCTCGCCGTAAAGGGCGGATGCATTCTTTTCGAACAGCAAGATCAGTTTGTCATCTTCAAGCAACAACCGGGTTTGCGGCAAAATGCCTTCGACACCGCCCGAAAGCGTATGGCCCAGTCGGATGGCATGGCCAAACAGGCGTCCTGTCAGGCGGTCTTCGTCGTCAAGGATACGGTTGCTTGATTCATCGCCCTTGAAATTGCCGGTATAGCGTGACCCCAAGGTATAGGCGAGAAACACCCGGTCGTGATGGTTCAGGTCAAGATAGGGATGGCGCAAAATGCGGTTATAGCTTTGGATTGCGCGGTAATCGGGGTGTTCGTTCCAGCCAATATCACCAATGATGCAGGCCGCAAGGCGCAGGCGTTCGATATTGACGGGAAGATCAGCAAAAATTGGAGCACACCAGCGCGCGAGTTCTTCACCGTGCTGGTGGAACCGTTCGCCGTCTTCGGCAAAGCTAAGACAGGCGTCAAGTAACGGGTCGCGTTGGCGCAAATCTTCGGGCAGGACTTCATACATCCAGCCTTCGCGCAGGCCATGGCCGGAAAAGACCACTTCTTTTGGAGCCATCCGTGAGAGCAACATGTTCATCACAAGGGCGGCATGTGGAAGGCTATCGATACGGCGTTTTGAAACACCGCCGACTTTTTCAAGCGAAACCCGGCTTTGCTGCGAAATGATGTGGGTGAGTTCATCCATTTCAGATCGCGGCATTGCCAAATTATGAACCACCGAAATCGGATAGTTTTCCTGTGCGATGAACAGTTTGGCGATGGACCGCCATGAGCCACCAACCGCAAATAGTTGCTGGCCTTTTGCTTCTTGGAGCCAATCAACCGTATCAAGGTGACGGGTGATCTCGGCCGTCAGGCGCGCGCGGTCTGCCGCAAAAACCGCATGCAGGCGCATGGCACCCAAGGGCAGGCTAACGCGTTTCTTGATCTCGCCCTTTTCAAGCAAGACAAGTTCAAGCGACCCACCACCGATGTCCCCCATAATGCCACTGGCAAGCGGATCACCGGAAATAATGCCAAGGGCGGAAAGGCGGGCTTCTTCAAGCCCGTCAATCACCTTGACCGTCAATCCGGTTTCCAAAGCAACGCGATCGCAGAATTCTTTGCCATCACTTGCCGCCCGGACCGCAGCAGTTGCCAGAACATCTACGCGCGTGACCTTCATCGCGCGCAAGAGTGTTGCGAAACGGTGCATGGCAACAACGGCAAGTTCAACGCCTTCCGGGTTGAGTTTGCCGGTGTCTTCTGGGTCGCGGCCCAGCCCACACATGACTTTCTCGTTGAAAATCGGCACAGGGGCGCGCGTCATGCCATCGAAAATCACAAGGCGTACCGAGTTGGAGCCAACATCAATGATCGCGATGCGGTTGGAAGCCCGTTGGTCAGTTAGCATACTGTTGATGGCACCTGTTGGTCGTCTGGCTGCATCTTGTAGATATTAGTCATCAAGCTGCAGAACCGGGACATTTGGGTCTTCTTCGTCTAGGGCGCTACCGCGGCCTGACAAGGACGGGTTGGTCATAAAGTATTTATGGGATGAAAACGCGTTTTCACCACCCTCGCAGCGCTCATATGATCCATCGGCCTGAAGATACCAAGCTTGGGCGGTATCTTTCAGGTTTGCAATCATGATCTGTTCAACAATCTGGCGCTGACAGGTCGGGTTTTCAACCGGCACAAGGGTTTCAACACGGCGGTTCAAATTACGCGGCATCCAGTCGGCAGATGAAATAAATGCCCTGGCTTTGCGCGATGGAAGTTTCGCCCCATTGGCAAAAATAACAATCCGCGAATGTTCAAGGAACCGACCGACAATTGATTTAACGCGAATGTTTTCCGATAGGCCCGGAACCCCCGGACGCAAACAGCAGATGCCGCGAATAACCAGTTCAATATGAACGCCAGCCTGACTTGCACGATAGAGCGCATCAATCACCACCGGGTCAACCAGACTGTTCATCTTGGCCCAAATGCCGCTTGGTTTGCCGGCTGTGCAGTTTTCGATTTCCTGATCAATATGGGTCAGAATGGTCGGGCGCATTGTGTGCGGGGCGATCGCGATTTTCTCAAGCGATCTTGGCGTGGCATAGCCGGTCATAAAGTTAAAGATGGCGCCTGCATCGCGGCCCAATGCCGGATCGCACGAGAAGAACGAAATATCAGTATAAAACTTGGCCGTGATCGGGTGATAGTTCCCGGTGCCGAAATGGACATATGTTCGAAGCCCGTGGGTTTCGCGGCGGACCACCAGCGATACTTTGGCGTGGGTTTTCCAATCAAGGAAGCCGTAAACCACCTGACACCCGGCACGTTCAAGGTCAGCCGCCCAGCGCAGGTTGGCTTCTTCGTCAAAGCGGGCTTTAAGTTCAACCATCGCAGTCACCGATTTCCCGGCTTCTGCCGCGGCAATCAGGGCTTTGACGATCGGGCTGTTTTCCGATGTGCGATAAAGCGTTTGTTTGATGGTGACGACATCAGGGTCGCGTGCGGCCTGAAGCAGGAACTGCACAACCACGTCGAAATCTTCAAACGGGTGGTGAACCACCAGATCCTTTTTGCTGATCGCAGCAAAGCAATCCCCGCCAAAATCACGGACCCGTTCAGGATAACGTGCAGCATAGGGGGCAAACAGCAAATCGTGGTGCAAATCCGAATCAATAAGTTGTTTGACGTCAACAACGCCCAAAAGGCCATCAACCTTGACGACTTCTTCGAGTGCGACGTTAAGTTCGTCAATCACGAAGTCCAAAAGGTCTTCGGGCATTGCGGCATTGACTTTAAGTCGGATGATGTTGCCACGGCGGCGACGTTTAAGGGCGGTTTTGAAAACGCGGACGAGATCTTCGGCTTCTTCTTCAATCTCAACATCCGAGTCCCGAATGACGCGGAAGAAACCATGTTCGATCATGTCAAAGCCGGGGAACAGTTTACCAAGATAGAGCAAGATGGCCTGTTCGACCGGAAGATAGCGTTCGTTGCGGCCCGGAAGACGCAAGAACCGGCCGATTTTTTGCGGTACCGGGATTAGGCCACGCATATTGTGACCGTCAGCCGGATCAAATAGCTGCATTACAATGGCAAAGCCAAGGTTTGGGATGAACGGAAATGGGTGGGATGGATCAATCGCAAGCGGGGTTAGGGTCGGGAAAATTTCCCGCAAGAAATACCCATCAAGCCATTTGCGATCCGTCTGGGTCAAATCGGATTGATCAATGACCGAGATGCCCTGTTTTTCCATTTCGCTGCTGAGTTGACGCCAAACACGTTGCTGATCCTGCATCAGTTGGTTGGCATCAAAGGTAATCGCGCGAAGCTGTTCAGACGGGCTCATGCCATCTTGGCTGACCTTGGACATCCCCGCACGCAACTGGCCGATCAGACCGGCGACACGGACCATATAGAATTCATCAAGGTTACTGGCTGAAATCGACAGAAAGCGCAGTCTTTCAAGCAGCGGATGTCCGCTATTCTGGGCTTCTTCAAGCACGCGGTTGTTAAAGGCCAACCACGAAAGTTCGCGGTTGATAAAGCGGCTTTCCTGATCAATGGTGATCGCGCTTGACTGAACTGCGGCGGCGTGGGTCACGCTATGCCTCCTGCGGATTGAGGGAATGTCTTTGAATTTATGCGACAGGTCCCGGTTGCGAATGGAGTATAGGATAACTGTTTGCGTGCGTGCAATTTTCTTAAATTTATATGTCAGTTTTTCTGATGGCATATAAGCCCATGATATGGCATGGAAGAACACCGTTTGATCATCATTCGTGACTGTAAAGAACCGAAGACATGAAGACGTTGCTGTTGCTCCGGCACGCCAAATCAAGCTGGTCCGACCCCGGACGAGCAGACCATGACCGCGAACTTAACCGCCGCGGTGAAAAAGCAGCGCCGTTTATGGGGCGGTTTTTGCGCCAGCATGCATTGGTGCCTGATCTTGTCTGGTGCTCAACAGCGGCACGCGCGGTACAGACATTTGGTCTGTTGGGTCGTGACTTTGCCAGCCATGCCGACGTGATTTATAGCGAAGACCTTTATATGGCGTCTGACCGGGTTCATCTTGAATGCCTTCATCACACCCATGAAGATGCAAATTCAGTGATGGTTATTGGCCATAATCCTGGGATCGAGAATTTCGCGCATGAATTATTTGGCGAGGGTGATGAAGAAGCCCTTGAAGTGATGGGGCGCAAATATCCGACCTGTGGTTTGGCACATTTCGAATTTGATGTGGAAAATTGGGCAGATATCGCATTTCGATCCGGGCGGCTGATCGGGTTTACCAAGGTCAAGGACTTGCAGGCGGTTAAAATCGGCGGCGAATGATTTGATCTTTGCGGCGACGGACACTTGACGCGGAGCCCCCATAAGCGTTTTATACCGCTGAAATTTTGGACACCGCCAAGTGTCGGCTTTGAACACATCACAATGAAACGCCAAGAATTGACCCTGGCGCGCATGTTGTGGTGCGTTTTTTGTTTGACAGCGCGGGTCTGGCATGCACCTTTGCGGCCAAATTTACGGCCCAAAATATAAAGCAACCTGGAATGACAATGCATCCTTATCGCTCACATAATTGTAATGCGCTGCGCGCGACTGACGCTGATGCGGAAGTACGCCTGTCTGGCTGGATCCACCGTAAACGTGATCATGGCAACCTTCTGTTCGTTGACCTGCGCGACCATTACGGTATCACCCAGGTCGTAATCGACATTTCTAGCCCGCTGTTTGAAACGCTTGATAAAGCGCGCGCAGAAAGCGTGATCACGGTCGATGGCAAGGTTGTCAAACGTACTGCGGAAACCATCAACCCGAATCTGCCGACGGGCGAGATCGAGGTTTATGCATCAAACATCGAAGTTCAGTCTTCGGCCGATGTTTTGCCGATGCCGGTCTTTGGTGATGTTGAATATGGCGAAGAAATCCGCCTGCGTCACCGTTACCTTGATTTGCGCCGCGAAAGTGTGCATTCAAACATCGTTCTGCGGTCCCAAGTCATTTCGGCAATGCGCCAGAAAATGACGGCACAGGGTTTCCTTGAAATCCAGACGCCGATCCTGACCGCAAGTTCGCCAGAAGGTGCGCGTGACTTCCTGGTTCCGTCGCGCACCCATCCGGGCAAGTTTTATGCTTTGCCGCAGGCACCCCAGCAGTTCAAACAGCTTCTGATGGTGTCGGGTTTTGATAAATACTTCCAGATCGCACCGTGCTTCCGTGATGAAGATGCGCGTGCCGATCGTTCGCCGGGTGAGTTTTATCAGCTTGATTTCGAGATGGCCTTTGCGACCCAGGAAGACGTTTTTGCAGCGATCGAACCGGTTCTGCATGACATCTTTGTCGAATTCGGTGGCGGCCGCGACGTAACGCCATTCCCGTTCCCGCGTATTCCGTTTGATGAATCGATGGCGAAGTACGGTTCGGACAAGCCTGATCTGCGTAACCCGCTGATCATTTCCGACGTTACCGAGCCGTTCCGTGGTTCAAGCTTTGGCATTTTTGCATCGAACATCGAAAAAGGTTCGGTCGTTCGCGCAATTCCGGCAACGGGTGCTGCTGGTCGTCCGCGTAGCTTCTTTGACAAGCTTAATTCATGGGCGCGTGATGAAGGTGCGGCTGGTCTTGGCTATATCGTCTTTGCTGAAGGCGGCGAAGCAAAAGGCCCGATTGCCAAAAACCTTGATGCCGATCGCATCGCACAGATTAAAGAAACCACCGGTGTTGCTGATGGCGATGCGGTGTTCTTTGTCTGTGACAAGGAACTTGCTGCTGCGAAATTCGCCGGTAAAGTCCGTGACAAGGTTTGTGACGAGCTTTCCTTGCGCGAAGACGGCAAGTTCAAATTCTGCTGGATCGTAGACTTCCCGATGTATGAGGAAGATGACGACGGCAAAATCGAGTTTAGCCACAACCCGTTCTCGATGCCCCAAGGTGGTCTTGAGTCGCTGGAAAACATGAACCCGCTTGATATCAAAGCGTGGCAGTATGACATCGTGTGTAACGGTATCGAACTGTCGTCGGGTGCTATTCGTAACCATCGCCCGGACATCATGTACAAGGCGTTCGAAATTGCCGGTTATGGTCAGGACGTGGTCGAAGAACAGTTCGGCGGTATGCTG
This sequence comes from Rhodospirillales bacterium, assembly GCA_019634165.1. GTDB lineage: Bacteria > Pseudomonadota > Alphaproteobacteria > Rhodospirillales > Thalassospiraceae > Thalassospira. Next base: position 104,669 of record JAHQVT010000013.1, on the reverse strand, counting down.
AATGCGTTTAAATTCGGCGCCCCGCCGCACGGTGGGTCTGCACCGGGTGTTGACCGTATCGTCATGTTGCTTGCTGACGAGCCGAACATTCGCGAAGTTATTGCCTTCCCGCTGAACCAGCAGGCGCAGGATTTGATGATGAATGCACCGGCCGTGGTTGAAGACAAACAGCTTAAAGAACTTCACTTGCGTGTGCAGTTGCCGCCAAAGGCGAAAAAAGACTGATTTGGCTTTTGGTCTTGGGATCAGAACCAATAAATAGACAAGCGGCCCGGTTTTTACCGGGCCGCTTGTCTATTGTGCCAGATGCTTACCTAATATTACAGATGCTTACCTAATATTAACTGCCATTGCTTCACAGTGCCTTGGATAAATCAAAATTGATCCTGCGGGGGATGGCCTTGTGAAAAAGATACTTGTTGTGGTGGCACCTTTAGCGCTTAGCGCGTGCGGTGGGCCGATTGAACTGACCGTTGCCAAACTGGCGGGTGATTTGATCAGTTACGTCACAACAGGTAAAAGTACCACCGATCATGCCGTCTCATTCGTCGCAGAACAGGATTGCGCTTTACACCGTCCGTTGCTTGACGAAGATATTTGCAAAGATCATGAAACCATCCTTGCCGAAGAAGCCGCTGCCTTAGCCGTGCTAGGCGAGCCTGATATCAAACAGGAAATTCGTGCAGCCCAGCCTGAAATTTATGCGGTTAACGCACCGGCTGAAAGCTGGTCACGTCCAACCGTCACTGAAAAAAGCCCATCAAAGATTGTCGTCACCGCCGATTTGCCGCCGCGTGCTATTGTTGGCGAACCCACAGCGAAGATTGAGGCTGTAAACCTTCAAACCGCCGCAAAGCCGGTTGAAGTTGCCGCTGCAAGCGAACAGTTTAGGACCGATGAGCTTGTTGGCTATGGCAATGACGCCAGTATTCTTGATCCGCAAGCCGAAGCCGATGCCGCGATTGCAGGCTATGTGCCAGAGGACAAAAATGCCGCCAAAGCAAAACCCGAAACAGTGACGGCAGCATTGGTTGATACAACCGTGATGACCGATAATGTTGAACGGGTTGCAACCCCGATTGATGTTAAGGCCGATGGTGAAGGCTTGGCCGGCGATGTTCTTAGCGCGCCTTTGCCGGGTGATTATGTGGTGCTAGCAAGCTTTGCCAGTCAGGCACGGGCCCACAAGGCGCTTGCGCTTTATGATGAATATCAACCACGTCTTTTGAATGCACAGGTTCAGGGACGCGATTATCTTCGTGTTGCCGTTGGGCCGCTTTCGGCAGAACATGCAAAAGATCTGCGCCTTCTTGCTGCCAAAAAGGGGATCAAGGATCCCTGGATTGTCGGAGTTGCCGCCACCGGAGAGTGATGTTGTCGGTTTTGTCTTATAAGGTTGAAGTTGGTCGGCGTTCCTATCTAGGGACGCTGATCTTGTGTTTGGGTGTCAGTGGTTGTGTCGCGCAGGCCGGTAATGTTTCAATTATTGATGATGTGATGGTCCCGCATGTTGCGGAATATCACTTTGAAATGGTCAATGCCGAACAGGGTAGTTCGATTGTTGATGCATCAGGTGTGCTTGGGTATCGCTTTGAAAAAATGTGCGATGGCTGGGTGACGGAAATGCAGCAAATCATGGTCTTGCAAGGTGCCGAGGGCACGACCATAAATTCGGCCTATTCAATGACCCAGTGGGAAGACTTTGCCGGATCGCAATACCGTTTTCGGATGCGTGATTATCTTGATGGCACGAAAGTTGACGAGATCGTCGGATCAGCGTCGCGCAACAGCGATGGTGTTACGGTAACCTATGAAATGCCGGTCGAAGTGGTTGATGAACTTCCAGCCGAAACAATGTTCCCAACCCAACATTCGGCAATGTTGCTTAAGCGTGCCCAAGCGGGCGAGAAATTTGGCAATGATCTGGTGTTTGATGGCAGTGGGGATACGCCGACCAATCGCATTGCTGTGGTGATTTCAGATCAAAAGGACGCGACCAATTCAGCCGAGGACCCCGATAAGATTGCCGCAACACCGTTTCATCGTATGAGTTTGGCATTCTATCCGATTGGGGAAGCGGAAAATGGCCCATCAACCGAAATGGCGGTTGATTTTGGATTGAATGGTGTGGCCCACGCCATGCGGTTTGATTATGGCGAATTCGAAGTTTTGGGCACCCTTGATAAGGTGTCTTTGTTGCCGCAACCCGATTGCGGGTCATAAGGCCGCTACCGTGATTTAAGATACAAAAAAAGCCTGCCAGAAGTGGCAGGCTTTTTTTGTGGGGAAAGTACCCTGGTCTAGCTTATGCAGCAGCGGCATCATTGTTGGATTGGCAATAGAGCGCATAAAGTGTCTTGATGACACAAAGTGCGTGATCGCCATGCAACGAATAATAGATGGTCTGTGCTTCGCGGCGCGTTTTGACAAGTTTGTCGCGACGCAGGCGTGCAAGATGTTGTGACAGAGCGGACTGGCTCAGCCCGACAATGCGTTCAAGTTGGCCAACGGACTTTTCGCCCTCGATAAGTTGGCAAAGAATAAGCAGTCTGCTCTGATTGCTCATGGCCTTTAGCAGGGTGCTCGCCTGCGGGGCCTTTTGTTCTAAATGGTTCAGTTCCATTTGGCTTCCTTATAAGCCTGACCGCAAGCGGCCATTGTCCCAATGAAAATCCGGCATTCACCGTTTGATACCATTTTAAATCATGGTTTTCTCACGGCTGGAATTTCATCCCTTATACAACCTAGAAGGCTGTGGTTCCTAAGCCCAGTAAACTCTAATATTGGGGTAGGATGTCTTATTCTCAAGTATATGCCACGTCTGTCAAGATAGTGTTTAATCTTTACAGTGCCTTGATGTGTTGTGTTTAAGCAGAAATTCCTGTTTTTCGCCAAATTTTCGTCCAAATACCAGAATGTGATCTGGCAATTCCGAGTTTATAGTTCCCCATCTCATCGCAGGGTTAAGTGGTAATTTTGCGCCGAATTAAGGGCAAAATATGATCAAATTTCCTTGCCTTGCGGTTGTATGACAAGTTTTCTGATTGCTTACACATACCACCGAAAAAAGTGCAAAGCTGTGCAAGTCATCACAGCATTTGTTAATTTAGCATATGCTGTGGTTGTCCGAATCCTGCCAAAGCACTTGCAGCATCCCTGTTTGATGTGATGATTTAGAACAAAGCGGCACGCCTTATGGTGTGTTTATAATGAAAAAAATTATCCAGATAAGCGCGAAGCGGTAGCCGCAATCGCGCAGATAGACCAGATTGCTTTGAAATATCAGGAAGGCGGCCCAGATAAATGGCGACATTGTTCGTGACCCACCACGATTGCATTGAACATGATACCGGCCCCGGCCACCCGGAATGTGCTGATCGTTTACGCGTTATTCAGCGGGTGCTGGAGGCAGAAGAATTTATGTTTCTGCACCGCGAAGAAGCACCTTTGGCCGAACTTGATCTGATCAAAAGTGTTCATGATCCTGCCTATGTCGACAAAGTCATGGCATCTATTCCTGATCACGGCATTAAGGCCCTTGATGGCGATACATATGTTTCGCCTAAATCGGGTAAGGCGGCATTACGGGCTGCTGGTGGGGCATGTGTTGCGGTTGATGCGGTGGTTGATGGCCATGAAAGGAATGCTTTTGTGGCTGCCCGCCCACCGGGGCATCACGCAGAATATGACCGTGCCATGGGTTTTTGCCTGTTTAACAATGCTGCGGTGGCGGCGCGTTATGCCCGTGATCGGTACGGCTTGAAACGTATCGCGGTTATGGATTTTGACGTTCACCACGGCAATGGCACGCAAGATCTGTTTTATAACGATCCAGATCTTTTTTATTGTTCGACCCACCAATGGCCGCTTTATCCCGGTACGGGGGCGGAAACCGAACGGGGATGTGCCAATAATATCCTGAATGTTGGGCTGGCAGCGGGTGCAGGCACCACCGAATTGCAAGAAGCCTTCACCAAAACCGTGTTGCCGGGCATTTCGGCCTTTAAGCCCGAACTTTTGATCGTTTCGGCCGGGTTCGATGCCCATAAGGATGATCCGCTGGCCGGATTGTTGCTTGAAACAGAAGATTTCGTCTGGATGACCCAGCAATTGATGGCCTTGGCAGAAGAACACTGCAATGGCCGGTTGGTGTCGCTTCTTGAAGGTGGGTATGACCTGCCGTCTTTGGCAAATAGTGTTGTGCATCATGTGCGGACCCTTATGACCAACTAGGGTCTGGCTGTGTTATGGGGCGCGTGCTTGTTTTTCCGGTGAGTAGGGCAGCAGAAACTATGTTTCAGACAGACGAATTCCGCTCTGTCTGGTTGCCCTGATCCGGACTTGCGCGTAAACTCCGCGCCATTCAAAGAAATGGAGCTTACATGTCCGACGCTACTTCATCTTCCGCCATCCCCGAAGATATCGCAAAACTCAGCTTTGAAGAGGCATTGGGTCAGTTAGAAACCCTTGTCCGTCAGCTTGAACAGGGGCAGGTTGGGCTTGATGATGCGATTGCATCATATGAACGTGGTGCGGCATTAAAACGTCATTGTGCGGACAAGCTGCGCGTGGCTGAAGAGCGCATTGAAAAAATCACCTTAAATGCGGATGGCCGCCCGGCAGCAACGCCGACTGAAATCGAGTAGGGCTTTGGCCTGTTAACTTGCGGAGACCGTGGTGAGTTACGATCTGCTTGCCGGACTGAGTGCGGCGTCAACTGAGCTTGGCGAGACACTTGATGATATTTTACCACGCGCCAATGGCCAGATTGAGCAACGCCTGTATCAGGCAATGCGCTATTCGACCTTGGGCGATGGCAAACGACTGCGCCCGTTTTTGGTGTTGAGTTCGGCCGCACTTTTCAAAGTGTCGCGCCGATCTGCACTCCGCGTTGCCGCAGCCATTGAGATGGTACACAGCTATTCGCTGATCCATGATGACCTGCCTGCGATGGATGACGATGATTTGCGCCGGGGCAAGCCAAGCTGCCATAAGCAGTTTGACGAGGCGACGGCGATTTTGGCCGGGGATGCATTGTTAACCCAAGCATTCGAAGTGCTGGCTGATGAAGACACTCATCCTGATCCGCGCGTGTGCACCGATCTTGTGCGTGCACTTGCCCGTGCAGCAGGCCCGTATGGCATGGTAGGTGGGCAGATGATTGATCTGGCTGGTGAAGGCCAGTCTTTTGATCAGGCACAGGTTACCCATTTGCATCTTTTGAAAACGGGTCGGATATTTGCCTTTGCCTGCGAAGCCGGGGCGATATTGGGCAAAGCGCCCAAAAGTATTCGCATGGCGCTGCGATCCTATGCCCATGACATGGGCCTTGCATTCCAGATCAAGGATGATTTGCTTGATGTTGAAGCCAGTTCAGAAGAACTTGGCAAGACCGCAGGCAAGGATGCCGATCAGGATAAGTCAACATTTGTAAAACTGCTGGGGCTTGATCAAGCCCGTGATCAGGCAGAAATGTTGTGTGATCAGGCGATCAATCATCTTAATTGCTTTGACGCAGAAGCCGAGCCACTGCGTGAAGTGGCCCGTTTTGTTGTCGAGCGTGGCCGATAAGCCCATTACCATCAGCAATCACAGTCAAAGCGCCCCACAATGACTGAATACCCAAAATACACAGCCGGTTTTCGTGACCGGCTGTTTGACAAAGACCCGTTCCCCTTGGCGATCTGGTATCCGGCAGAGGCACCTGAGACCTCTGTGCGGCATATGGGCGTAGTGTCGAGTGCTGCACGCAATGCGCCCTTTGCCAAGGATGGCGCATTTCCAATGGTGATGTTTTCGCATGGGTCCGAAGGCCACCGATTTAATCAGTTTTGGTTGGCGGAATATCTTGCGCGGCGGGGCTATATCGTTGCTGCCCCACAACATGCGGGTGATAATTACCTTGATGCATCCGATGCGCGCCAACTGACGATTATTGAACGTCGTCCGCGTGAAATGCGTCTGGCGCTTGATCTGTTGTTGGATCACGGCGAAATCACCGATCAGATTGACCAAGATAAAATCTATGCCCTTGGTCATTCTGCGGGTGGTGCGACTGTTTTGAAGTTGGCGGGGTGGGATTTTGATGCACAAGCCTGGCAACGTTATTGCGAAATCAATGCCGATAATGACCATGTGATTTGCCAATTCGCCCCAACAAACGACCATATCGATCGCCTTCATGGCACGTATGGCAGGCCAATTGTTTCAGAACGGGATGACCGGATTGCAGCAATTGTTGCCATCACCCCGGCATTCGGGGTGGCAGCCACCGATGATGGGCTGAATGATGTTGATGTGCCGATGTTGTTTGTCGAAGCGGACACAGACGAAATCCTGCATGACCATGTAAATGCCGCGCATTTTCGGAAGCTATTGCATGGGCGGGCAAAATTTATTCGGGTAAAGGGGGCTGGGCATTATTCATTTTTGCCCCAATGCACCCCATATATTGCCGAGAATTTTGGCTATTTATGTCGTGATTTTGGTCGGGAACGTGATGCAATTCACCGCACGGTCGAGCAAGTTGTCGGCGGCTTTTTAGATCGGGTGAAAACAGGTGAAATTCAGGGTCGCTAAATCAGTTGAACCCCGCTATTTTACGCTGCTTGCAACTTCGACTTGGAAACGTCACCTTGTTGTAATCAACGCCATATAAAAAATTGAAAATTGAGACCGGTATGAGTGCGACCTCCAAGACCCCGTTATTGGATACGATTAACACCCCTGATGAGCTGCGCAAATTGCAGCCTGCCCAGATGAAGCAAGTGGCAGATGAACTGCGCGCCGAGGTGATTGATGCCGTATCTGTCACTGGTGGCCATTTGGGGGCCGGGCTTGGTGTTGTCGAACTGACAGTTGCGATCCATTACCTGTTTGATACCCCGTCTGATCGCGTGATCTGGGATGTTGGGCATCAGTGCTATCCGCATAAAATTCTGACCGGGCGTCGTGATCGTATTCGAACCATTCGTCAGGGTGGCGGGCTTTCGGGTTTCACCAAGCGCAGCGAATCTGAATATGATCCGTTTGGCGCGGGGCATAGCTCCACCTCGATCTCGGCGGGTCTTGGGATGGCGGTTGCCAACCAGCTTTCCAATGATAAGCGCAAAAACGTGATTGCCGTGATTGGCGATGGATCGATGAGTGCGGGCATGGCCTATGAAGCCATGAACAATGCCGCGGCCACCGATCAGCGTTTGATCGTGATCTTGAACGATAACGACATGTCGATTGCCCCGCCGGTGGGTTCCATGTCGGGTTATCTGTCACGCCTGATTTCGGGCAAGGGGTATCAGGGGCTTCGCAATGCGGCCAAAGGCCTGACCAAGCATCTGCCGCGCCAGATTGAAGAAGCTGCGCGCAAGCTTGAAGAATACACCCGTGGCATGGTCACGGGCGGGACGCTGTTTGAAGAAATGGGCTTTTTCTATGTCGGGCCGATTGATGGTCACAACATGGATCATTTGTTGCCGGTTCTTAAAAACGTGCGCGATGCCGATGTTGATGGCCCGATTCTGATCCATGCGGTGACGCAAAAGGGCAAGGGATATGGTCCGGCGGAAAATGCCGCCGATAAATATCATGGCGTTGCCAAATTTGATGTTGTCACCGGCAAACAGGCCAAGCCGACCCCGAATGCGCCAAGCTACACCAAGGTTTACGGTGAAACGTTGGTCAAGCTGGCGGAAAAGGACGAAAAAGTCACCGCGATTACGGCAGCGATGCCATCCGGGACGGGGGTAAATATCTTTGCCGATCATTTCCCTGATCGTTCCTTTGATGTCGGGATTGCCGAACAGCATGCAGTAACCTTTGCGGCCGGAATGGCATGCGAAGGGTACAAACCGTTCTGCACGCTGTATTCGACCTTCTTGCAGCGTGGGTATGATCAGGTTGTGCATGATGTTGCCATCCAAAACCTTCCGGTGCGGTTTGCGATGGACCGTGCAGGTTTGGTTGGGGCCGATGGTGCAACCCATGCCGGGGCTTATGATATTGCCTATCTTGGCTGTTTGCCGAACTTTGTTCTGATGGCGGCGGCTGATGAGGCCGAGTTGGTGCATATGACGACAACCGCCTGGGCGATTGATGACCGCCCAAGTGCGTTCCGTTATCCGCGCGGCGAAGGTGTTGGCGTTGAAATGCCGACCGAGGGACAAGTTCTTGAGATCGGTAAGGGCCGCATCCTGCGCGAAGGGGGCAAGATTGCTATTCTGTCCTATGGTACGCGACTGGCCGAGGCCCTTTTGGCGGCAGAAGACCTTGCAGCACGTGGGCTTCCTGCGACGGTTGCCGATGCGCGTTTTGCCAAGCCGCTTGATCATGAATTGATTGCTGATCTTGCGCGCAACCACGAAGTTTTGATCACCATCGAAGAAGGATCGATCAACGGTTTCGGGGCGATGGTGTTGCAGCATATGGCCGGGCAGGGGCTTTTGGATAACGGGCTTAAAATCCGCACAATGGCATTGCCAGATATGCTGATTGACCACGATAAGCCGGAAATCCAGTATCAGAAGGCAGGTCTTGATGCCAAGGCGATTGTCAAAACAGCGCTTGGGGCGCTGGGGCTTTCAGAAAGCAAGGCGCGGGCCTGACTAACACTTGGCACTTTTCACGATCTTGATAGACACATGAAATCACTCCTAGTTAGACACAGTTATTGGATAGGTCCTCTACTTGGCTTCATAGGTACGATCGTCGCGTGTATATCACTCGGTTGGCAGATTCACTCAACGCCTTCGGATGGTGAACTTGTTTTTGACCGAGAAATGGTTTCGGACAGAGAGCTAATATTCATCGTCAGGAATATTGGTGGTAAAGATACTACCCTCAGCGAGATTTCTTTGGAGTTTTCTGATGCTATCCCAATTGCTTTCGAGCAGTTGACGTTGGATGGTGACGTTGGAAAGAAGTTGAGAAACATTCACTTAGTGAAAAAGGTGATCGGAAGCTCTATAGGCGTTTCCTTACCCCCTGTCCCTGACGCGAGTGGTGCTATACGAGTGTTCGGAGGCAGGTCTGACCCCTATATTTGGTCTCCATTGTCCAACACGTGTAATGAGCAGAGTACTAGATTGCCCTGCGCTGTTCAGCCAAATCATCAAATCGAAATTCGTATATTGAAGCGTAACGCACCAGCCATAAGCGAAATGTTTTTTGGTGGAAGTGCACGTTTCGATTTGAATAGCAGTTTGGGAAATAGTGGGTCCATAAGGCTATGCATGATGTCTAACTCAGGTGAGAACATATGCAAAAATTCCATAGGGTTATCCCAATCGTAGTCGCCTCGGAACGACTGAAAAATCAGTTTGAATAAATCATCTTATGCGTCATGCCGCCATCAATACGGATGGTTTCGCCGGTCATGAAGCCGGATTTGTCCGCGTCTAGCAGGAAGGAGACGGCTTGTGCGATGTCTTCTGGCCGACCGACGCGCCCCACCGGATGCTGAGATTTATCTGCGGTGCTGTGATCAGCGGTGGTCCTGTTAGCCTGTTTTTGCCAGTCACCGACTTCGATCCAGCCCGGTGCGATGGCATTGACACGTACTGCCCCGGAAAGACTGACTGCCAATGCGTGGGTCAGGGCAACAATCCCGCCTTTGGATGCGGCATAGGATTCAGTATCGGGTTCTGATTGAAATGCGCGGGTCGAGGTGATGTTGACGATCGCACCCTTGGTCTGGCGCAAATGCTGGGTCGCGTGCTTGGTCGCAAGTAACACCCCACCCAGATTGACATTGATCACGCGCTGCCACTGGTCCCATTCAAGATGTTCAATGCTGCCTGAATGCGGATCGGCAATACCGGCATTATTGACAAGACCATCAATCCGGCCAAAGCGATCAACGGTTTGCTGCATGGCAAGCTTGACGGAGGCTTCATCGGACACGTCGCCATGTAAGAAAAGTGCGCGGTCCTGCTGTGCATCGGAAAGCGACTTTATCGCTTCGCGCCCGGCTTCTTCATCAAGGTCAAACAGGACCACACGCCAGCCAAGATCAAGAAGATGCTTTGATATGCCAAGGCCCACACCCTGTGCCGCCCCGGTTACAAAAGCGACCCTTTGATCAGACGCGTTGCTCATATCTCTCCCGTTCATTCACGTTATATGCATTTCGAAATAGCCATTTGGCCAACCTTGGCAAAAATGGTCTGGTTCAGGGGCGAATGCAATGGGCAAGGGGCAAAGAGCAACGGGAAGCCGCAAGGCGATGGAATGGTTTTGGGGGCCACGCAGTAGACAAAAAAAATCCGGTCAGAAGGGCCCTGACCGGAAAGGTGGGTCAAAAGACCCTTTGGGTGCTGCCAATTAGGCAGCGGGAGATTTAGCTACATCTCTTCATGCAGCAGGGGAGGTAAAGGTGTCGGCATAAAGCTTGCGCAATTCGGCTTTCTGAATTTTACCCATGGTGTTGCGCGGCAGTTCTTTGATGATCCAAATGCGTTTGGGCACCTTGAATTTTGCCAATTTGTCTTGGGTGCGTTTGATCAGTACGTCGGTGTCTGTCTGATCACCATTCTTTGCGACGATCACGCCCGCGACGGCCTCGCCAAAGTCCGGGTGGGGCAGGCCAAAGATTGCGACCTCTTCTACCTCGTCATATTCGCCAATGACTTCTTCGACTTCTTTTGGATAGACGTTAAAGCCACCCGAAATGATCAGGTCTTTGTCCCGGCCAACAATGGTGACATAGCCGTCTTGGCCAATGGTGGCCAGATCGCCTGTGATAAAGAAGCCGTCATCGCGGAATTCTGATGCGGTTTTTTCGGGCATCTGCCAATAGCCCTTAAAGACGTTCGGGCCACGGACTTCAAGAACACCGATTTCACCAGCACCAAGAACATTGCCATCCTTGTCACAAATGCGGGCTTCAATCCCCGGAAGGGTCGGGCCAACGGCACCCGGACGACGTTCGCCGTCATAAGGGTTGGACGTGTTCATGCAGGTTTCGGTCATGCCGTAACGTTCAAGGATCTTATGTCCGGTGCGTTCAAAGAACGCATCATGGGTTTCGGCCAGAAGCGGGGCGGAACCCGAAACGAATAACCGCATGTTAGCGGTAACATCCTTGGTAAAGCCGGGATGGGAAAGCAGACGGGTATAGAAGGTCGGAACACCCATCAGAACGGTTGATTGCGGCAGGCGCTCAATCACGTCATCGGCATCAAATTTCGGAAGCAAGATGACCTTGCCACCATTCATCAGCATGATGTTGATCGCAACAAACAGGCCGTGAGTGTGGAATAGGGGCAAAGCATGAAGCAGCGTGTCACCGGGTTTAAAGCCCCATGCCGCATGTAGTGTTTTGGCATTCGATCCCAGATTATTGTGGGTCAGCATTGCGCCCTTCGAACGGCCGGTCGTGCCCGATGTATAAAGGATTGCAGCAACGTCATCCTTATCAGCAGCAACCACATCGACCATTGGCGCAATCGATGCTGCCTGATCGTTCAGGGTTCCATCGCCATTGCTGCCAAGCGACAGGACAGCACCGACATTGTTCTGACGACCAAGTTCCATGGCTGCATCTATATTGGCGGCACGGCATACAAATACACGTGGGGCAGCATCACCAAGGAAATAGCCGATTTCATCACTGGTATAGCCGGTATTAAGCGGCAGGTGAGCCGCCCCGACTTGCAGACAGGCAAGATAAAGCGCAATCACGTCGGATGATTTATCGACCTGTGCGGCAACGCGATCCCCTTTAACCACACCGTGTGATGCAAGAACAGCGGCATAACGGCCCGTACGGTCCAAAAGCCATTCAAAACTGCGTTCGGTGCCATCGCGTTCGATCAAAAACGTCTGTGATTTATCTGCCGGGAAACGGTCCAGAAAAGTTTGGAATAGATTATCTGACATGGTCATACCTACTTAAATACCGGCAAGCTGTGCGACGGATTTCGATGTTGCAATCTTTCCGTCATTCATCAGCGCTTCGTGATTTCTCTCTATATCATCAAGGTGGTAGGCATAATTCACCATCATGCCACCCGCTTGGCGCAGACCTTTGTTTGATGTGTCACCCAACCAGTTCAGCCGTTCAAGCTGTGCACCATTGCCAAGATGGAAACGGGCGGTGGGATCAAGCGGCGATTTGCCACGTTTGCAGGTCGCAAGGTAGGTCGCGCACAACGCAACAGTCGGTTTGCGCAGGGCTTCGACCTTTTCGGGATCATTGATCCATTCTTCGTTGCTAAGCCCTTCAAGAACCTTGCCGGCAAGATCAGCATCATCGGCCTTGCTTTTTTGGCGGGTGCGCAGCCATCCCATAAAGCCGGGAATGGGGGACAGGGTGGCGAATTCTTTAAGTTGCGGGAATTCACGTTTGAGTTCTTCGACAACCTGTTTGATCAGGAAGTTACCAAACGAAATCCCCTTCAGCCCGGCTTGGCAATTGCTAATGGAATAGAAAATTGCGGTCTTGGCTGTTTCAGGGGCTTTTTCGTCAATTTCGGGTGCCAGCAGTGCCTGAACACTGTCGGCCAAACCATGAACCAAGGCGACCTCGACAAAAATCAGCGGATCGTCAGGAATGGCTGGATGGAAAAAGGCAAAACATTTCCGGTCCGTTGCCAGACGACGACGCAAATCTTCCCAGCCTTGAATTTCGTGAACCGCTTCATAGCGGATCAGTTTTTCTAGGATGGCAGCGGATGTGTCCCAATCAATATGGCGAAGTTCAAGAAAACCACGGTTAAACCAACTGGTTAGCAGGTGCTGCATATCGGCATTAAGTGGTTCAAGATCACGATTGGTTTTCAAAAGACCAATCAGGGTTTCACGCATATCGACAATCGCGCGCGTCCCGCTTGGTGCCATGTTAATCCGACGCAAAAGTTCCTGACGAACAGGTTCTGATGCCTTGGTCAAGACCGCCAGATTGGGTTCTGACGGGTCTTTGGCGAATGCTTCTGCTGCCTTGGTGACTGCGGTGCGATTGGCACTAAAGTCATTTTGGATCATCTGAAAGAACCGAAGATGATCCTTTTCCGGCAGGTTTTCCCAAAGGCGGACCACTTCGCGGGCGGCTGCTGTGCCCCTTGCTTCGCCCTTTTGCGAAACAAGGTCTTTGCACATGGCAGCAAGCTGCGCGAACGGGTCTTGTGGGGTGGAAATTGGCAGATCAAGCAATTCACGACCGCGGTCGGCAATACTTGAAATCCAGCTTCTGACAGAAATGCCTGACATTAGCGTCCTCCAATAACCGTTTCAGGAAGCCAGGTGGCGATTTGCGGGAAGAAGCAAAGAATGACGATCGCGACAATCATGCAAAGAACATAAGGGAACGCGCCCTTAAGGATGCTCTGCAGACGAATGTCGGGGGCGATGCCATTGATAACATACAGGTTCAAGCCAACCGGCGGGGTGATCAGGCCGATTTCCATATTGATCGTCAGGATCACGGCAAACCAATACGGATCAAATCCGGCATTGATGATCACGGGAAGCAAGATTGGTGCGCTCATCAAGATCACAGCAACCGGCGGCAGGAAGAAGCCACTGATCAACAAGAACAGATTGATGAAGCCCATCAAGACCCAGCGGTTGACATCAAGCATCGAGATCCACTGTGCAATCGACTGGGTAATGAACAGCGATGACAGCATGTAGCTAAACAGGCCTGCTGCACCAATGATCAGAAGGATCATGACCGATTCTTTGGTGGTATCACGCATAACGTGCCAAAGCTGACCGGGTTTCCACATGCGATACACAATCATCGCCGTGATCAGGCAGAACAGCGCACCAACACCAGCCGTCTCAGACGGGGTGGCAACACCACCATACAGGGCAAACAAAACAGCCCCAATAATGACGAGGAATGGCAGAACCCGTGGAAGGATTTCAAATTTTTCCTTCCAGCTATATTTGACAGCACTAAGGGCGCCTTGCGCGTTGCCCTGACGCCAGGTCGAATAAAGCGACCAAGCCATGAACAGTGCCGTCAACATTAGTCCGGGCAACAGACCGGCAAGGAACAGGCGGCCAATCGATGTTTCGGTAGAGATACCATAGACAATCATGGTGACACTTGGCGGGATCAGGATGCCAAGGGTGCCGCCCGCAGCAATTGATCCGGCAGCAACCGTATCGGGGAAGCCGCGTTCGCGCATCGCCGGAATGCCCATTTTACCAATCGCGGCACAGGTTGCAGGCGATGATCCCGAAAGGGCCGAGAAAATCGCACAAGCACCAAGATTGGAAATAACCAAACCACCCGGAACGCGGGTTAACCAGCGATCAAGCACAGAATAAAGATCACCGCCCGCCCGTGAGGATGCGACAACCGCCCCCATCAGGATGAACATCGGGATTGCGAGAACTTCGAAACTTTCAAGTTTACCAAACAGGATTTCTGGCAGAAGCGGCAAAGAGCCGGTGCCATCAAAGGCGATGATAAACCCGACACTGACCAGAAGAAGGCCGATACCGACCGGTATGCCAGAGAAAAGGACAACTGTGGTTGCGATGCCAACGATGGCCGCAAGAAGCAAGGGATCCATGGTGCGGCCTCCTTAGAATGCGTCGTCGCGCAGATCGAACGGCGTCGACCGGCGGGTGATCAGGGACAGAAAATCGGCAAGGAATTGCAAAAACAGCAAGCCAAACCCGATCGGCAGAGCCGCGAACGGTTTCCACAGGGGCACAGCCCAGATGGTTTCAGACAGCCAGCCGCCTTCAAAGGCTTCGACAACCAGCTCAAACCCGTAAAAGCCAAACAGGACACTGATCCCCATGCCACACAGCAAGGTGACAATGGCAAGTGTCATGCGCGCAGTGCTTTTAAGATAAAGCGGCAAAAGATCGACATTCACATGGCCGCGGATCAACTGCACATAGGGCAGGCCAACTAGGGTCGCACCGATCATCAGGAAAATAACGGCTTCGGTCTGCCAGACTGTGGATGCGTTGAGGACATAACGCATGAAGACCAACTGGCAAATGATCAGCATTGCGACGGCAAACATTGATGCCGAGGCAGCACCGCAAACTCTGGACGCAAAATGAATTACAGCAATGAAGCCATCAATCGGCCCTTTGGGCGGATGAGAACGGCCGTCTGCCTGTGCGTTTTGCGGGTCGATCGGCTCGACATCGGGTGGGGTTGGCATATCTGATTTAACGGAATGCGACGCACTTGGTGTTTGCGCGAAATCATCGGGCAAATCAATCGGAAGTGGGTGCGGGGACATGGCGTTCGACACGCGCGTACTCCTCTGACGGAACCGAATTGTTCTGTTGTGTTTGTATTCTTTGGGAAATGGGGTGGTGCCGGATGACCGGCACCACCATCAAATCACATCACAGACGGATCACTTGACGGCAAGAGCCAAATCAAGAAGTTCCTGACCGTTCGGGGTCTCTTCAACGAACTTAGCATAGGACGTTTTCATGGCAATTGCCTGCCATGCTGCAAAGTCCTCGTCGCTGAGATCAGCAATTTCAACACCGGCTTCCTTAAAGACTGCGACACTGTCGGAATCCTGTTTGCGGCCTTCGGTGGTGTAATATGCTTCTGCTGTTTTCGCAGCAGCAGCCAATGCGGCTTTCTGTGCGTCGTTCAGGTTGTCGTAGCTTTTCTTCGACATCAGAACTGGCTGATACATGAACCACAGGGCATTTCCAGCCGCTGGAGTATAGCATTTTACCTGTTCATAGATACGGTAGGAAACGAAGCTCGACGAGCTGGTGTTTGCAGCATCAAGAACGCCGGTCTGCATTGCCGGATAGATTTCCGAGCTTGGCATCGCTGCGATAGACGCACCGGCACCTTCAAGCATCTGCTCGAATGATTTACCAGCGGCACGAATCTGAAGACCTTTTACGTCATCAGGATTTTTGATGCAGCCCGTAGCCGACGCAAAACCACCTGCAAGCCAGCCTTTGGCAACGGTGACAACACCATCTTCGTTCAGGAGCTCTTCGATTTTGGCCATGAACGGAGATTCGTTGATGCGGTTTGCATGGTCGTGGTTTTTAACCAGAGCCGGCATCAGGGTAAGGTTGGTTGCCGGAACACGACCACCGGCATATGCCAGCGGGTAAACAATCATGTCAAGCTGGCCACGTGTCATCGGGGTCCACTGTTCTTTTGCTTTGAACAGGGAGCCTGATGGGAAAATCTGGATTTCCAGATCAACGTTGGCTGCTTTGACTTCGTCAGCAATGATCTGTGCAACTTTGTGACGGATGTCACTGGTTGACCACTGATGCGACAGTTTCAGGGTTTCGGCATCAGCAGATGCAGACATGCCAAAAGCAGCAACAGACATGGTGATAGCGGCGACAGACGCCGAAAGGGTCTTCTTGAAAATCTTCATCTTTTCCTCCCGGATGAAGCATGCGTTTTGGGTGCACGTTTATAAGCTTTTTACGTGTCTTGTTATTGGTGCGGTTCTCGCACTGGTTGGGAGCGTTACAGATTTCTGGCATGCTGTCTATGCAATTTTGTATACCAGAAATGCATTTTGCGGTGCCACAATCGCCTGCGCCAGTATTTGCCTGATAATATTGAATAACAGCGATTTAACTTTTGCAGTGCAACACAGAAACGGTGCGGAGCAGCGTATAAAAGGCTTTGATTAGTACCACATTATATGTTCTGGTATACCAGTGAATGGTTGCCAAAAGAGGGCGTTTATGGCGCAAAACGGAAAGCTTGCTACCGATCTGGTGCAAAAACTTGAACGCGATATTGTGACCGGTGTCCTTAAACCGGGAGACAAGCTTGACGAACGCTCGCTGAGTGAACGGTTCGGTGTTTCACGAACACCCGTGCGCGAAGCCTTGCAAACGCTTGCCAGTTCCGGGCTTGTTGCGACCATGCCCCGCCGTGGGACGATTGTTGCTTCTATCACTGTCGGTGAATTGATCGAGATGTTTGAAGTCATGGCTGAACTTGAAGCCATGTGCGCACGTCTTGCCGCACGTCGGATGCCACGTGTTGATATTGATAACCTGATTGCATTGGGTGAAGTTTGTAGTGCGCTTCAGGAACATGCAGATGCCGATGCCTATTACGAAGCAAATGTTAGCTTCCACGAAGCAATCTATGCCGGGTGCCGCAACAGTTTCCTTGAACGCCAGACCAAAAACGTCCGCAATCGCCTTGCGCCTTATCGCCGCCTACAGCTTCATCGTCCTGGGCGTGTTAAACGCTCAAACAAAGAACATGCCGATATCTTACACGCCATATCAAACGGCGAGGCGGATACTGCCGGCACGCTGATGCATCAGCATGTCGCCGTTCAGGGCGAGGCGCTTAATGACCTTCTTGCCATCGTCCCGCGCGGCTATCTGGAGCCGCTGGCCAGTTAGGCAAGAGGAACTAGGTTGCAGAGCGTGCAAGGGTTTTGAATGAACTCAGATAGGACGCTGCCCACGCGGTCTGTGTAATTGCAAAAGCAATTCCGGCACCTGTTGCACCGTAAAGTGGAATAAGGCTTAGCAAGCCGGTCACGTATAGGGCTGCCAAAATACAATTCAGTTTCAATGCATAGCTATATCGTTTGAGAGCAAGATTGGCGGGCGGCAGGCAGAAAAATGTGACTGCGATCCAAATGCCCATTGCATATGTCAGAAAATACCCACTTTCTGTCGGGATAGGAAGGTTACTGAACTTCGCCCAAAATAAGGCGATCACAATTGAAATCGCTGCAAGTGCTGCGGTTGCAATAGCGCTTCCGAAAACGATCAAAGTGCGGAGAAGCTTTCTTATGTTTGAGGCTATGTTGTCTTGATTTTGGAATGCAATAAAGCGTGGAAATGCAGCATTTGCAAGCGGATCAGACAGGATCAAGACTGATCGTAGAATGGACTTAAGTACTTTTATAACACCGGCGCTATCCGGTCCGCTAAAGGCCGATACAAATAGGACATCAAGTTCGCGTGTTGCTACTTTGACCAGATTGGTGAAGTGAGATGTCGCTACGAGCGTCCAGTTTTGATTTTTTAATCGCCTTACAATGTTGCGTGTTAAATCTGCTGCTAAGACACCGCGTTGTTTTAGTATAATCCAAGCTGCACTGGCCAACCCGATATGCCAAATGCTCTCAATCACAGCAAGACAGGTAAGTAGGATGGCCGGATCCTGGCTTACGTAAAGAGTCGAAGAGATACCGGCGAGCCTTGCAATTCCGAGTGTTGCTGCATGAGTAGATTGCCAAAGGTATTTGTTTGAAAGGCGTAAAATAGCGCCGGCACTTCCTGAAAATCGAAACAGGATTGAGGTGCTGTAAATGCACCCCGCCAGAAAATAGTCCGGCGGAAGATTCATGAAATACATCGCAGTAGGTAAAAGCAGTACGGCAAAAAATGTCGCTAGCAGGTTGGTGATAAGTTCTGCCGTGAAGAAAGTCGAAAAATGTGCGCCAAAGCGTCTTGGGGTCTTATCGAGATAGGCATAAGCGTGCGATGAAACAAGCTGCCAGTTCTTGGTTGCAAACAGCGTTTCAGTGACCAGAACATAGGAAATGATGACAGCAATTGCACCCCAGTCTGCTGCGGGAAGTGCGTTGGCAAGCAACAAAGTTGTTGCAAGTTGACACCCGGCATTGATGACATTCCCACCAAGCAGCAATGAGGCATCTTTAAGCAGCTTATTGCGAAGTATCATCCCCATTCTGACGCTTTCTTAGAGCTTGATATTCCAACAAAGAAATACTGATGAATACGCAAATTACCGGCCAAACTGTTCTTGTCATCAAAGCAAGTTCTTTGACATTCAAAACAAGATAGCTGGCGAGTATGACGAGGGCGAGAAGTCCATATTCCGACTTTGAGCTAAGCATTTTAAACGATGTAAAAATGGCAATCAGAACCGGTAGAAGCATCAGGAATAGTCCTATCAAGCCAGTTCCATAAATCGTAAGGACGTAGCCGACATCTGAGGCAACATAATACTCCTCTTCTCTACCTGTTAGCGAGTTACCAAATAATAGTTGCCCCCAATCATTAGGTATATGCCACATGGTCGTAAACTGCTGACCAAATACGCTTTGCGATGGTGTGGTTAAGAAAACAAATATCTCGTGTATGCGTTGGTATTGAGTTGAAAGAGGCCAAGGGCTCAGGTTGACGGTGGCAGCTATCGTGACGGCTGCTGTAATGCTGCCGAAGATTAATTTCTTAGTATTTGTGCGCAATATTTTTTTGTAGGACAACAAAATCAAAAGAGGAAAAAATACTATTCCCGTTCTTGCTGTCAATATACATGCAATCACGTTGACCGCGATTAGTCCAGCCTTCCCAGTGGTTTGGTGCGTGATGAGAATAGCAATCGCAATAAAGTATAAGAATGATGTGAGTGAAAGGCTGTAAGTCAAGCCCAATGGTCTGTTATCCATCGCCATGGTGATTTCGTTGACATATTCTGCCGCAGACGTCATTGCGTATATTACAGATCGGAAGTTGTCTGATATTTGTGATATGCTGGCGATTATCGCGTGAGCTGATATTGCGAAGGCCAAAGCAAGTAATATTTGCTGTGTATAATTGTGGTTATTGTCTTTGCGCATTTTGTCAACGACTATAAACACGGCTCCAAAGCTAATCGCACTTCTGATCGTGCGCAAAATCCATTGCATTGAGGACGGATCGTTGCGCGAAAACTGCCATATCTCATATGCGATAAGACCGATAAGTGTTGCCGAGATCCAAAGCGACGTGGATATTAATTTTGGTAAGTTACGTGGTTTGCAAAGCGCATAGAGATAAACAGGAAGACAGATCAGGACAGAAAGGTCCCAAAGGGCTGTTACTTTCCAGCCGAAAATCATGACGAAGAACAAGCCGGACAATAACAAAATTCGAGAATGTAGACGCATTACAGCAAAACCTGTTCCGCCCGTGCATGCCAAGTGTGGCCTTGGTGCAGTGTTTGTAACGCTTGCGAACCTAGACGTGCACGCAGTCCTGCATCGTTGGCAAGTTGTTGAAGTTTGGCTGACCAATCTTCGACGGAATCGTGAAGTGCTAAAAGGCCATTTTCCTGATCTGTAATGATTTCCCGAAGGTTGGGAAGGTCGGATGCAATAATCGGAAGTTTATAAGCCATATATTCGAACAGCTTCATTGGGCTGTTCCAAGCGCCGATATCGCGGTTTCCAACTGGCATTGTCGACTGGTTTGGTAGCAGTGCTATGTCAAATGTTGGATAAATGTGGTCGAGTTCACGGTGAGGAAGGTGCCCGTACAGGTAGACGTTTGATGATGCACTTTCTAGAATTTGCTTGCAGTCTGGCGCTAGTCGTCCAACCAGATGAAATTCGTGTTGCGGGTTTTCTTTGGCTAGATTGTAGATAATTTCAGCGCCTTTGCCTGTGCTGAGTGTTCCTACGTATCCAACCCGCAATTTATTCTTTTTCTCATAGCTTGGCATGGTCTGCGCCGTTGATACGTTCGCTGCATCATGGGCGACTGAGACAGTGCTTTCGGACAGAAACGGAAAGATTTCAAGGTACTTTTCCTTTAATTTTTCCGTAATCACCACAAGCTTTTTAAAATTGCGCGACTGGAATATTTCTCTTTCGAATTTGGTATGGGTGTTTGAAGGTGGCAATGCATGTGATTCATAAATGATTGGAGTGCCATTGTTGCGAAGCGCCCACAGGCCCAGTAGGTTGCGCCCATAAAATAGGTCAAAATCCTCTCGTCGTTGATATTTGTAGCGCACGCGTAGAGAATCAATCAACCGACCGCAAAAAGGGATCGGGTTCTGATGAATTTGTTCGAGATAAAAATTATTCTTGGTTTTGTAATAGGTAAACGGATCATCATGCGTGCCGTGGTAGCAAAACAAGGTCACGTTATGCCCAAGTGATTTGAAGGCGTCACACATATGCATAACATGAACAGCATTGGCCATTTCCGACGGCACAGAGCTTGATGAAAGATAAAGAATTTTCAATTTCTGATCGTTTCTATTCTAGTCAATATATTATGAGGTGTTTGAGCGATGTATTCTCACGCATTGGAGACTGAAAGCAAGGCGTTTTGCGTTTCCGGGGTGACCTTTTTTCTGTGGTGCGTTAAAACGCAGCCATGGCAAAGAAACGTTTAGATCAGTTGCTTGTGGAGCGTGGATTGGTGGAAAGCCGGTCCAAGGCGCAGGCTTTTATAATGGCGGGTAATGTCTTTAGCGGCGAGCAGCGGCTTGATAAGCCCGGCATGCAGTGCAAAGAAGACATTGCAATTACCCTTCGTGGGCAACCGCACCCGTGGGTGTCGCGCGGTGGGTTGAAGCTTGAAAAAGGCTTGGCCGAGTTTGGCATTGATGTCACCGGGTTTATCGGTGTTGATGTTGGTGCATCAACAGGCGGATTTACCGATGTGCTTTTGCAAAATGGTGCGGCCAAGGTTTATGCCGTGGATGTTGGGCAGGGGCAGCTTGATTGGAAATTGCGCAATGATGATCGTGTGGTCGTCATGGAAAAAACCAATGCACGCCACCTGACAGAAGAACAAATTCCTGATCCGATTGATATTGTTGTCTGCGACGCCAGTTTTATCGGCCTTCGAACCGTCCTTCCGGCCAGTTTGGCGCGGGTCAAGGATGGCGGGCATGTGATCGCCTTGATCAAACCGCAGTTTGAGGTCGGCAAAGAACGGGTTGGCAAAAAGGGCGTGGTTCGCGAGCCGGAGCTTCATCAAGAAGTCTGCGACACAATTTCCGAATGGCTGGGAAGCTTGCCGGGATGGGAGGTTTTGGGTGTTACCAAAAGCCCGATCACCGGGCCAGAAGGCAATGTTGAATTTCTGATCTGTGGGCGGAAATCGACCTGATTATTGGCCAATTTCCGCGATCCCACAGAGAGATTACTTGCCGATTTTCTTCATGAAGAAATCAACACCAGCCTGTGCGCAATCCTGATCCTGTGGCGGGGTGCCGGAACTAACGCCAATGCCGCCAACACATTCCCCATCGACCATGACCGGAAGGCCACCGGCAACGATGGAAAGACGGCCGCCGATTTCAGAATCAATCCCATAGGCCGGTTTTCCAGGCTGTGCGGCGGCTGCATATTCGTGGGTCGCTTTGCGTGCACCAGAAGCGGTAAAGGATTTGTCCTGTGCAATCGTGGTGCTGGTTACCTTGCCGCCATCCATGCGTTCAAACGCAATCAAAACACCGGATTCATCGGTAATGGCAATGCACATTGGAATGCCGATTTCGGTGGCACGGTTGCGCGCACCTTCAATCAGGATATAGGCATCTTCGATCGACAGGCGTTTGATGGTCAGCATAGGACGTCTCCCAAGGGGATTGTGGTTAAATAAGTTGGCGGCATCTTATGTGGCCTGCCAAATATTGATCAATCAGATAAAACGTCTTTCCGCATGGTGGAAGGCGCGCTTGGCTTGTTCGGAAGCCATCAATCCCCTAACGGTAGATCATGAAGTAAAGCGCGCCAACCGGCAGGATGACCGCGATCATGCCAATAATGTTCCAAAGTTTGCGGCATTTCTCGTAGGTGGCGGGCATTTCGGGGGCATTGGTGTTCACGGCCTCAGTTGCAAGCTTGGACATGTAAATTTGCAGTGGAAGCAAACCGATAATCCAAAGCATTGCCGCCATGGCAAACAAGCTTATGCCGATTGTCAGGTGCGGGGCATCTGAAATTGCAATTCCCGTGGCATGAAATAACCCGATGCCGCCAATCACAATCAAGGCCGACCCAAAAGCGGTAAAAAGCAAATCGGTCAGATTCACCAAGCGACAGGCAAAGGCGATAATCACCGGATTGGCTGTGCGATCCGCCTGCATTTTCCAGACGGCAGATACAATGATATTGCCAAGGAAAAGGACGACGCCAAGAACGTGAATGAACTTAACAGTGAAATATTCCATCAGATGTTCCAGTTTCGGGTACCTGAAAGCGTTGGATGATTAGAAAGGTACTGTGCTGCTCATATGGCTAGGCGTTGAGCGGCGCATTTAGGTCTTCTTCAAGAAGGCCAAGCACAAAGCTTCCAAGATCCTGATCTGCAGGCGGGACGATCATGCCATCAATCACAAGCATCGCGATCCCGTGTGCGCGGCTCCAGGCGGCTAAGGCCCGGTTATAGGCGGTGGCGGCTTCGGTTAAGGTCATGTTGGCTTTGCGATCAACCGAGGTCACGGCACGTTGAAGCACGTCAAATGCGTTATCCGCCGCCTCGCGCAATTCGGGGTATTGATCAAGGGGCGGGCGTTCGCGGCCAAAAATCAGGCGAAAATGCTGGGGATGTTCAACGGCAAAACCGACATAGGCCGCACCCAGTTTCATGATGCGTTCTTCGTGGTTTGCGATGGTATCTGCGACGGCTTCAAGTTGATCGGCAAACCGTTCAAAGGCGGCAATTGCCACTGCCGCTAAAATGCCATCCTTACCGTCAAAATGGCGATAGGGGGCGGCTTCGGAAACCCCGGTCATGCGGGCCAGTCGGCGCAAGGATAGCCCGGTTGGGCCTTCTTTGGTCAGGATGGTTTCTGCTTTTTCCAACAGGACATTGCGGACGTCACCGTGGTGGTATTTCCCCATAAGCTCGTATCTCGTTTTTCTTATGTTAACTTTGTTAACATTAAAGCGCGACTAGCATCATTTCAAGAAGAAAATCCGCAGATTATTGGGCGGGTATCAAAAAGCCGATGCGATACACGGTGATGTCGCGCCTTTGCTGTGCTGACATAAAAAAGCGCCGCCCAAAAGGGCGACGCAGTAAGTTCAGGAGGTCATCGGGGACCCGACTGTTCGTTGGCCGGGGTAGTTTAAGATGGTGTTTCGGGTTTTGGGTCCGTTTCAGTGCCTGGGGAGGGCGCTGGATCGGTGGGCGTCGTTGTTGTGGTTGTCGTCGCCGCAGTCGTTTCTGCAGGTGTTGTCGATGCTGTTTGCGTTGTTGATGTTTGGTCCTCAGACGCGCTGGGCGCTGGGGTGTTTTGTTCTTCTGGCGCAGTGCTCGTTGTATCGGTTGTCGCGGAATTGTCGGCCGTCGTATCAGGGTTTTGCGTTTCTGATGGGGCCGGTGTTGTTGTGTCGGATGTCGTTGTGTCGGTTGTTGCGGCTACCGCCGGTGCTGCTGTTTCTGGCGTTGTTGTCTCGGCTGGTGCTGCCTGATCTGCCTGCGCAGTAGTTGGTTCTGGCGTCACCGTTGCCGACGCGGTAGAGGCAGTCGTGCTGTTATCTGTGCCGGTATTGGTGGTGGTATTGGTGGCAGTATCTGAGGTGGTGTTTGTCGCCGTCCCGCCAGATTGTGCATCCTGCGGATTCGGTGCTGCCGGAGTATCTGTGCCTTCAGTAGCTGCCGTGCTTGTGGTTTCGGAGGTGCTTGTTTCTGGTGCGTTCGCCGTGGGCGTGTTTTGGGTGCTATCCGCTGCTGCGGTTTGCTGATCAGATGATGAGGCAGCGCTTGCCTTGTCGGTTGTTGGCGATGTGCTTTTTGCCTCGGCTTGTTTGGGCGGGGTTAGATCGACTGCCGGGGATTTCGGGGCTTTATCCGTTTTGGCCCGGTCCGGGCGGATGAGGAATTTATCGCCCAAGGTGTCCTGCCCAATCAAAAGCGGTTGTTCCAGCCCGGCCATTTCAAGCAGGCCGATTTCGACATCTCGATCAATGCCGTGAAGTTGCATGCGGGTTTTGATGACCGGTGCGCGGACACTGGCACTATTGGCACTTGTTTGAACATCGCGATATCCAGCAACCGGTACGGAAAGCTGCCAGACAATGGTGCGTGATTTCAGGGTGCTTTGTGCATCCGGTGGACATTTAAGTGTTAGGGAAAATGACGCGAAATCAGATGTTTCGGCATCGGATGATTGATCCGTGTCGCTGCCATCGCTGCTGTCGCCATTATCGTCATCCGAACTATCGGCACTAAGATCGCTGACGAAAAGGCATGTTTGCGGCGCTGCGCCAAGGATCATTGCAGGCAGGCCCGCAATGCCCCATTCGGGCAAATCAACCGTCTCGTCCGGATAAAGGACGGTTCGGCTTTTGAGTTGCGCGTCCTCGCCAACCGATCCGCTGCGTGCGGCTTTGTTGTTGGAGGCTGCAAGTGTCAGCAGGGTTTTGAGCATGATCGGGTTCATGCCACTAAGACGTGGCACCAACCCGGTTGTGACATCAAACTATGAAGCGGGGGGGCGTTAGCTTGGAAAATGCTTGTTGGTATTCCAGCCTTCGCACTGACCGCGATGGCGCAAAAGATGGTCGGCCAGAACGATGGCAGCCATGGCTTCGCCAACTGGCACACCGCGAATGCCAACACAGGGGTCATGGCGGCCCTTGGTCACGATATCGACTTCTTTGCCGTAAATATCCATGCTTTTGCGCGGGGTAAGGATGGAACTGGTTGGTTTGACTGCAAAGCGTATGACAACATCCTGACCTGATGAAATACCACCCAGAATGCCACCAGCATGGTTTGATCCAAAGACAGGTTTGCCATCTTCGCCTAGGCGCATTTCATCGGCATTTTCAATGCCGGTAAGCTCGGCTGCTTCAAAGCCATTGCCGATTTCTACACCCTTGACCGCATTGATCGTCATCATGGCCTTGGCCAGATCGGCATCAAGTTTATCATAAACCGGATCGCCAAGCCCAACCGGAACGCCCGAACAGACGACTTCGATTACAGCACCGACCGATGAGCCATCCTTGCGTAAGCCATCAAGATATTCTTCGAAGACCGGAACGGCTTTTGCGTCCGGGCAGAAGAACGGGTTGTTATCAACCTCATCCCAGTCCCAGTTATCGCGGTTAATTTCCTTGGTGCCCATTTTGACCAAGGCTGCGCGGATTTTAATGTCATCGCCCAGAATTTTACGGGCAATCGCACCCGCAGCAACACGCATTGCCGTTTCGCGGGCAGATGAACGTCCGCCGCCACGATAATCACGTGTGCCGTATTTTTCCCAATAGGTGTAATCGGCATGACCGGGGCGGAATTGATTTTTAATCTCGCCATAATCTTTGGACCGCTGATCGACATTTTCAATCAGAAGACCAATCGGGGTTCCGGTGGTTTTGCCTTCGAACACGCCTGAAAGGATTTTGACCTGATCAGGTTCGCGGCGCTGAGTGGTAAAGCGCGACTGACCGGGTTTGCGTTTTTCAAGAAATTCCTGAATATCAGATTCGGTTAGGTCAAGCAGGGGCGGAACCCCATCAACAACGCAGCCGATTGCCGGGCCGTGGCTTTCGCCAAAGGTGGTAAAGCGAAAGAGCGTTCCAAAACTGTTGCCAGCCATAACCGATAATCCAGAATTCAATATTAAAGAGAACAAAGCGGGCCGCCCATCAGAGCAGCCCGCAAAATCATTCCATGCTCAGATCAGGATTTCTGAACATTGATGTCAGGTGCGTCTGGCTGTTTCATGCCAACGGTATGATAGCCGCAATCGACATGATGGGTTTCCCCGGTCACACCGGTTGACAGGTCAGACAGGAAGTACAGCCCCGAACCGCCAACATCATCAAGGGTGACGTTGCGGCGCATAGGCGAGTTAAACTCATTCCATTTCAGGATATAGCGGAAATCGCCAATACCCGAAGCGGCAAGCGTTTTCATCGGGCCAGCCGAAATTGCGTTGACGCGGATGCGATCCGGGCCAAGGTCATTGGCAAGATATTTTACGCTGGCTTCAAGGGCTGCTTTGGCAACCCCCATCACGTTGTAATGCGGCATGACTTTTTCTGCCCCGTAATAGGACAGGGTCAAAAGCGACCCACCATCGGTCATCAGTTTTTCCGCGCGCTGGGCAACAGCGGTAAAGGAATAGACCGAGATGTTCATCGACATCGTGAAGTTTTCAAGCGAGGTATCGACATAGCGACCACGCAATTCGTTTTTGTCGGAAAAACCGATGGCATGGACGACAAAGTCGAGTTTGCCCCATTTTTCCTTGAGCGTGTCAAAAACGGAATCGATGCTTGCTGCATCGGTTACGTCGCATGGCAAGACGATGTCACTGCCAACAGACTCCGCCAACGGGCGTACACGTTTTTCAAGTGCCTCACCCTGATAGGTAAAGGCAACTTCGGCACCAGCATTCGCAGCGGCGCGTGCAATACCCCAAGCAATGGATTTGTCGTTGGCGACGCCCATAATCAGGCCGCGCTTACCGGCCATCAGGCCCGAAATGTTTTCGGTGGACAGGCTCATATTCCCTCTCGTTCCCACGATCTCTCTCTGGCAGGTGGAGGCATTCACTTAAAGCCGCGACCGGCACAGGAGCTATTAGTCATTGGGCGCATCCTACACAAAGCGAGGCCAACGTCAATCTGGCCTGTTATAACGTGTGCGGGCACGCTATCCTGTTGATCAACTGCAGTATAACCGGAAAATGCGTGGGGATAAGCGTTTAATGGTCGAAATTCAGAAATTGATCGTGGATCGCACCGCATTCTGGCGCTATGCCCTTATGCGTTTTATACATGACAAATCCATCCAACGCGCAGCCGGGCTGTCTTATACGACGCTTTTGGCGATGGTGCCTTTTCTTGCTGTTGCCTTAACGGTGCTATCGGCATTTCCCGTATTTGATCAGTTCAAAGATCAAATCATGGATGTTGTTTTAAATAACTTTCTGCCCGAAACCGGCGAACAGGTGACGGATTACCTAAGCAGCTTCCTGCAAAATACCGGTCAGATGACCGCGGTTGGTACCATTGTTTTGGGTTTAACGGCCGTCATGTTGCTTGGCGCGATTGAAGGGGCGATGAACGATGTGTTTCGCGTTACAAGCCCGCGTAAATTGCTCTCAAGGCTTGTGGTGTTCTGGACGCTTTTGACCGTTGGGCCGATGCTGCTGGGGCTTAGCCTGTCGCTGGCCTCTTATATCTTTGCCATGCGGCATCTGGTTGGTGGCGACGTACTTGGCGAACAAATCGGGCAATTGACCTTTGTCGCACCGTTCTTGTTATCGGCGGCGGCCTTTTCATTGCTGTTTATCGGCATGCCCAACCGGTCTGTTGAAATCCTTGATGGTGTTGCCGGTGGTTTGGTGGCGGCGGTCTTGTTCGAATCCCTGAAAAAGGGCTTTGGATTTTATGTTACAAGTTTTCCGACCTATCAGACGATTTATGGCGCAGTCGCGGTTGTTCCGATCTTTCTTTTGTGGATGTATTTGACCTGGATCGTGATCTTGTTTGGGGCACAGATTTCAGCCGCCCGATCCGAATGGCGGGCCGCCCGTGCAGCAGGCCTTATCCCTGATCCACGTGGTGCTGTTCCGGGGCATATGGAACGCATTATTGCGGTTCTTCGGGTTCTGGAATATCTGCAAAATCGGTTCCATGATGCTGCAACACCGCCAACCTATCGCCATATGCTGCGTGAATTGAAGCTTGGCGGGCGTGATTTGAATTGGGCGTTGGCGGCCCTGCGTCGGGAAAACCTGATTGACCGTTCGGAAAATCATCGCTGGTTGTTATCTGGCAATCTGTCGCGGATTACGTTGAACGACCTGATGGCACGGCTGGGGCTGTTTCTTGATTATGATCGGCTTTTGGTGGTTCCGGCCGATGGCGGGTGGCCGGTGCGGATGCGCGATTGTTTGATCAAGCTTGAGAAAACCCGGCATTCCGTTCTTGATGTGATCGTAGGCGACTTGCTTGATACGCCAAAACCCGAAGAAAAAACGCCCGAACAGATCAAAGACGACCCGGAAACACCAAAGCCCGCCAAGATTGATCAAAATGACATGGCACAAACCGTCGAATAGGTGAGGCACGTGTTTGGGCGCTTGCCTGATCCTGTGTTTTAGGGCGTTGGTTGTTCGGGGGGTGTCTGGTTGGGCGTTTCCATCTGAACGCGTATCGGGGCATCCCCGCCGCGTAAGTGAAGATCGCGTTGCGGGAACGGAATTTCGATATTGTGTTCCTTGAAGGCATCCCAGACATTCAGCAAAATTTCGCTGATGATATTGCCGCGTCCATTTTGCGGGTCATCAATCCAGAACCGGATTTCAAGATCGACGGAATTGTCGCCAAAGCCCCGCAGCAAGGTATTGGGGCCGGGGTTTTCCAACACGCGTGCACATTTTCCTGCCGCCTCGTTGCAAAGTTTGATGGCAAAATGCGGATCGCAACTATAGGCAATACCAACCGGGACTTTCAGACGCAGCTTAACGTCGGAATGGCTCCAATTTTCGACCTGTGTGGTGATCAGGTCTTCGTTCGGGATCAGGAATTCGGTCCCGTCACGGGTGCGAACAGCGGTGTAACGCGCGCCCAATGACTGTATCCACCCAAAAGTCTCGCCAATGGCAATCACATCGCCCGGTTTAATGGAGCGATCCAAAAGCAGGATCACACCACTGATCAGGTTGGCGGCAATGCGCTGCAGACCAAGGCCAAGGCCAACACCGACCGCACCGCCAAAGACCGCAAGGGCCGTCAGATCAACACCAATGGTCGAAAGCGCAAACAGAACCGCGACGGATAGAAGAACAAATTTAAGCAGCTTTGACATCAACACCTGAACCGATGGGGTCAGGCGGTGGGCCTTTTTGATGCGTTGTTCAAACAGGCGCGATGTAAAGGATGCCGCCCAAAGCAGCACGGCAAGGGATAGGACGGCTTTGAGAATGCCATAGACCGACACACGAAAGTCGCCGACTTGCATGGCAAGCCCGTCTAGAATTTCGATGGATGGTTCAAGCCAGCCGACAATGTTTAAGGCGGCCAAGCTCCATGCGACGGTCGCAATTGTGCGCGACCAAACCGGATCGTTGACCACGGCGGCGGCCAGACGGATCACGATCCAGGCATTCAGCAAGCTTGCGACAAGGCGCACGACGTTATGGCGGTAACCTGCCTGAATCGCGATGGCATCAATCAGCCAGATCAAAACGACAAATAGCAATGGAAATGCCAGATCAGGCAGGACATTGGCAAAACGTCTGAACCCGGCATAAGGCAAAAGCGGTTTCCAGTTTTGCAACCGGGAAAGAAGGCTTGCCAGTTTGGAGCGCAGTAAAAAAGCAGGGATGATGGCGGCTACACAGGCAGCAATCTGGACCAGGATGGGACCCAACAACACATTGGCAGAAAGCCAGCCAAGTGCCTGTTCAATCCATTGCAGATAAAGATCCGGATTTGTGAACTGTTCCATCTATTCCCTGAGTGTCTGTTTTGTTTTGTCGCGACAAAACCCTTTGAAACCATATGGTAACACGGAACTAAAATTACAGGCAGGCTAAGGATGTCGAGATATATTTGTCTTGTCGAGGCACGCGGAGTTTTGCTGCAGACAGCATCTGAAGGTTTGCGTGGGCAAGAAAAAAGCTGGCAGATGCCAGCTTTTTCAAATGTCGGATTAACGCGGTTTGTAAGGGTGCTTTTCTGCCCATGTTTTGATGAATTCAATGAGTTCATCATCGCGTTCTTCGGGAAGCTTGACCGTCAGGTGGACATATTGATCACCGCGTTTGTCGCCGCGATCATAGGGTGCCCCTTTGCCACGCAAGCGCAGTTTGCTTCCGCTATTGGCATTGGCAGGCAGCTTCATATTGACCTTGCCATCGACAATTGGCACTTCGATCGAACCACCAAGAATGGCTTCTGACAGGCTGATTGCAAGATCGCAATGGATGTCGTTGCCTTCCCGACGGAAGGTTTTATCAGGGCGAACATGCAGCTTGATCAGGGCATCGCCTGCTTCGCCGCCATTCATCCCAACCATGCCCTGACCTTTTAACCGCAGGGTTTGTTCATCTTCGGTGCCTGGCGGAATGCGGACTTCAAGGCTTTTGCCGCTGGCAAGATTGATGCGCTTGGTCGTGCCCAACATTGCTTCGCTAAAATCAAGGCTTAGCTCGTAGGAGATATTCGGGCCTTTGACCTTTTGCGGGCGTCGATCGCCACCAAAACCGGCACTTCCCCTGCGGCCACGCCCCCCTTTGCCGAAAATTTCGTCAAAGATGTCTTCGGCATCGGCCCCGGAAAAACCAAACGGATCGCCGCCGCCACCGCCAAATCCACCGGCTTGACCACCACCGCCGCCACGACCAAATGGGCCGGTTTCGCGGCCTTCGGCATCAATCATGCCGTTGTCGAATTTTTTGCGGCGTTCGGCATCCCCCAAAAGGTGATAGGCACTAGATACCTTTTTGAAACGCTCTTCGATTTTTGCATCGCCGGGGTTTACGTCGGGATGGAGCTCGCGCGCCAGCTTACGATAGGCTTTTTTGATTTCGTCCTGACTGGCGGTTTTGGCAACGCCAAGTATCTTATAGGGATCCTGCATGTACTGACCGGTTGTAAAAACTAAACGCACGTAGGTTCATTATTAGATCATGAACCGTCAAATATGAACCTTATTTGCAGTAAGCAAGCCGTGTATTGGTCGATTTGCTAAGACGGTGGCATAAGAAAAGGCGACGCTGACCCAAGGATCGCGCCGCCTGTTTCATTAATGGGTCCTGACCCTTGTGCGACACAGGCCACAAATCAATATCAGTTCACGACCTGCCAACTGCCATCAGGTTTGCGGCATGCTGTGCCATAGGCGGTTTCTTCCTGCCCACCAATGATCACAGTCTGTTGGTATTCGCGGCAATATTCCTGAGTTTTTGGCGCCTGATAGGTCCGGGTCGGAGTCACTGTGCCCTGAACACCGGTATCGGGGTTCTGCCAAGTTGTGGTTTGACCTGTTGGCGTTGCTTCAAGCGTTTTCTGCGTGCTTTTGGCCATAATGGCGCGATCGGCGTTATCAAGCGATTTGCCGACTTCGCTACCGATAAAGGCACCAGCCAGTGTACCAAGGGCAACACCAACAAGCTGTCCTTTGCCCTTGCCAAACTGCGCACCAGCAACAGCACCACCAACGGCACCAAGCAAGGTGCCTGCGGTTTGTTTTTGGCCCTGATCTTGGGCACAGCCAGCAATAAAGGCGGTCATGACGACCGGAATTACGATATGACGGAATTTCATGTTTGTTCTGCCCATCTTGTCTTTACGGTCCCAACCGATAAGTTTTGCGTATATATAATATATAACCTTAACGTAGCGCCTGCCACCGATGTTCCGAATTAGTTGATCCGTATGGCAACGAAATTCAATTAGCCAAAGGAATTCTTTTCCCAATGGACGAGAAAAATACGCCAAAAATTGGGCACGAGTCCCACGACGCCCCGTTTGAGATGTTTGATGCATGGTTTAATGACGCCAAATCAGCAGAAAAGGCCTATCCCGATGCGATGACCTTGGCGACGGCGGATGCGCAAGGGCGCCCGTCTGCACGTATTGTGTTGCTTAAGGAATTCGATCCGCGGGGCTTTGTATTTTACACCAATTATGAAAGCCGTAAGGGCAGTCAGCTTGGTGAAAACAGCTTTGCGGCACTGTGTTTTCATTGGAAGACGCTTGAAAAATGCGTGCGGATCGAAGGCAAGGTTTCGAAGGTCGATGCAGAAGAATCGGATGAATATTTTGCATCCCGTCCGCGTGGAAGTCAGCTTGGGGCATGGGCGTCTATTCAGTCGCGCCCGATGAGTGGCCGGTTTGATCTTGAAAAACGGGTTGCGGAATTTACCGCCAAGTTTGGCCTTGGCAAAGTCCCGCGGCCTGATCATTGGGGCGGGTTCCGACTTGTCCCGGATCGCATAGAATTTTGGGCCGAAGGCAAGTTTCGCCTTCATGACCGCAAACTTTTCACGCGTGATGATCAGGATGCGGGTTGGAACATCGAAAAGCTGTTCCCATAAACGCATTGCCAGCGGCCCTAAAATACAAAACGCACAAGGTCACGTGACTTTGTGCGTTTTTCTTTGGCGCGGCGGGTGCCTATTAACCTGCTTCGGGCGGGCAGTAGGCTTCTTGCAAGACCGCTATGATTTTCATGATGTTGGGATTTGCCAGCGAATAATAAATCGTTTGGGCATCGCGGCGGGTTTTTACCAATCCTTCGCGGCGCAGGCGTGCCAAATGCTGTGATAGGGCAGATTGTTTAATGCCCAATTCGCTTTCAAGCGTTCCCACAGATTTCTCTGCATCTCCAAGAGAGCAAAGGATCATAAGGCGCCATTCATTGCCCAGTGTTTTCAGAAATTCCGCAGCTTCGCGTGCATTCTCTTGGAGCATTTCATAATCCATTTGGCAGAAAACCTATCCTTCGTTCCGCAGGCCGATCCGCCCAGATATGCATTTTAACCGAGTTCACGAGCAAAATTCATGCTTCGGTCCGAATACGGCAATCGTAATCACAACCATTGATGATACAATCATTTTATATGTTACGCTCTATCAAAACCGGATCAGAGTCATATAGCGTGTTGAAATAATAACGACATTCGTGGATTTTTGATCTTGAACAAAGAAAAGTGTGATTGAAAAGCGCAGTCTGTGATCAAGCCTGCACCACAGGGGGCAGGTGTCGAGTAGATTCAGTTATCAAACTGACATGCGGGAGTGAGCACGATGGCAATACGGACAATTCTGGCACCGGTGGCGGGAACATCCATTGACGAGCGGGTCATGCAAACGGCCTTTCGAATGGCGAAACAGTTTGATGCCCACCTTGAGGCGTTATTTGTTGCCGCCGAACCACAAGATGCCATTCCGATTGTCGGCGAGGGCATGTCAGGCCTGATCATTGAAGAAATGATCCGCGCTGCTGAAAAAGATACCGAAAAACGCGAAGCCAGTGGCAAGGCCTCTTTTGAGGCTGCGGTTAAAGCCGCAGGCGTTCCGCTCAGTGAAACCCCATCAGCCAAGGCCAAGGCAACTTGTGCATGGCGTAAGGATAGTGGGCGCGAAGACGAAACCGTTGCCCGCCGGGGCCGATTGTTTGATTTGGTGGTGATTGGGCGTGACCCCAAAGAAGCGTCTGCATCCCTCACATTTGATGCAGCCTTGATGGAAACAGGTCGCCCCATTCTTGTTGCCCCGGAAAAAGTACCGGAAACTGTTGGTGAAAAGGTCATGATCGCGTGGAATGGCGGGGTTGAGGCC
The DNA here is from genome assembly GCA_019634165.1 of Rhodospirillales bacterium. Taxonomy (GTDB): domain Bacteria; phylum Pseudomonadota; class Alphaproteobacteria; order Rhodospirillales; family Thalassospiraceae; genus Thalassospira. Next base: position 70,722 of record JAHQVT010000013.1, on the reverse strand, counting down.
GCCCGTGCTGTGACCTCTGCCATGCCGCTTTTGAGCAGGGCAAAGGAAGTAACGATTGTCAGTATTGGTGAAGTGCCTTATGGCCGTGCCTGTGGCAAGGCGTTGGCTGAACAGTTCCGTTGGCACGGAGTCGAGGCAAAGGTTGTTGACAATGCAGAATCCAGCAACGTCACTACTGCCTTGATTTCAGAGGCAAAAAAATGTGGTGCGGATACAATCGTTCTGGGCGCTTATAGCCATTCACGGTTCAAGGAAATGATCCTTGGCGGTGTCACGCAGGATATGCTGGCAAAATGTGAATTGCCGCTATGGATAATGCACTGACCGATAGGTCATCTTAACCATATGATTTCACGAAGTTAAATCACCTATCCATTGGGGTAGGATAAAAAGGTGCATTTTGATGCGCCTTTTTTTTGTTGCATCCGCGAACAAATCGCGAGAGGGTTACGGTAATCTTACAAAGACGAAACCCCGATTAACGAGGCGTTTCGCATTTAGGGAAAGAAACGTCTGATAGGGGAATTCACATGTTATCATTACGTGATATCATTGACTTCGCGGCCATGTCTGATGATTTGGTGCATGAACTCAACAATCCGAAAATAGGTTTACCTGATCTTGGCGCCGCTGCGGCTGCACAGGTTGCTGTTGGCGGATCCGGGCTTGAATGCGGTGCCGCACCATGTGCTGCCAACGATGTTGATGGCAACTAACGTCTGATCGCCAAAAGGGTGGTGCACCCGGCGGGACTGTTCATTTTCTATTGCGCGAAAAGATCAATCTGATTGCTATCCTGATCGGCGTTGGCCGGGTCGGGTGTTTCTTCATGCCATGCCAGAACATGGTCAGGAATAGGGCCAAGCACATGGCGTATGTCGCGAAATGCACATTCAGGATCAAGCCAGCGCGCAAGATGATTAGGCCCAATCACAACCGGCATGCGGTTATGAATATGGGCAATGGCGTTTGATGGGGCACAGGTAATGATGGTTGCCTCACGCCCGTTTTCCAATCCTGCAAACAAAAACGGTTGATGATCGGGCAGTGTGATCTGGTTTTTACGTTTTGCTGTGCCGTCTTTTCGCCATTCATACCAGCCCGTTGCCGGGATCAAGCAGCGTCGTTGCAAAAGGGGGTGGAACGTTGGCTTTGCCTCTAGCGTTTCGGATCGGGCATTGACCATAGGGGCATTAAGCCCCGGAACGCTTAATCCCCAATTTCGAATGGCGGCTTTGCGTTTGGGGAGAATGACCGCAATCGGATCGGTTGGACGACGTGTGCCCGTCAGGCTTTCAAAGGCAGCCTTAAAGTCATCTGACATATCATCGGGGGTGCGGGCATCTTCAAACCCGTCAGGCGTTGCCATGCGACGAATATCTTCCATATCCAGTCCTAGCTGGACTTGGAACGCCCGAATATCGCTGTTGAGATCAAATCGACTGCACATGTCTTTATCCATCCTGACCCTAAATTCAGCATAATGGCTTTGTCGGTTCTTACCAAACGTTGTCACGATGGTTCGGTGGCATGGGAGGATAGAATTTTTCCCTAAATCGGGGCTTTTCCTTCAAGGGTTTGGCATGGCAATGCTATAAGAAGGCAATCAAAACATAATTGCCTACAAACGTCGCGAAGTGAGCAAAGCAATGAACAGCAACGCCCCGAAAACAGTCGTCCTGACAGGTGCCAGTCGTGGCATTGGTCATGTCACTGTTGGATATTTTGCCAAACGTGGTTGGCGGGTGATTTGCTGTTCGCGTGAAGCACCGCCGCCAGCCTGCCCACGTGATCCGGCACAGGGGATCCATATTCGTGCTGATCTTTCCAAACCCGAAGATGTCGAGTCTTTCATTGCCCAGGCAAACGAGGTGCTTGGCGATGATCCGCTTCATGCGCTGATCAACAATGCCGGTGTGTCGCCCAAGACCCCCTATAAAGAACGTCTTGGCTGTTTGAATGGTGATATTTCCGCATGGCGTGACGTGTTTGAGCTTAACTTCTTTACCCCGCTTACGCTTGCACGTGGGTTTGCTTCGGCATTGCACCGCGGCAAAGGGGCGATTTGCAACATCACTTCAATCGCGGGGCACTATGTTCACCCGTTTGCCGGGTCTGCTTATTCAACCTCAAAGGCGGCCCTTTCGGGGCTGACACGTGAAATGGCGGTGGAGTTTGCCGAACTTGGCGTTCGGGTGAATGCGGTTGCGCCGGGTGAAATTAAAACAGATATGATTTCCCCCGAATATGAAGCACTGGTTCCGCGCATCCCGATGAACCGTATGGGCACACCAGAAGACGTTGCCGCGGCTGTACATTATTTGGTGGGCGATGACAGCAGCTATGTCACGGGCACCGAGATTTTCGTCACCGGCGGGCAGCATCTTTATTAAAGCGTCGTCCAAAAGACCCGATATTTGATGTCAACGGACGTCGCTTCGCCAGAAATGATAAAGGCTGCCTTTTGAGGCAGCCTTACTTGTTTTTGGTGATGTCAAAAGCCAGATCGTAATCAACCGTGCCTGCCGGGATTTCATCGACCAAAGGGCGGGCCATGAAATATTGATCGGCCACACCTTCAAGTTTCAGATCGGGCAGGGGGGCAAAACCAAAGCGGCCATAATAATCAGGTTCGCCTAACACCACACAGCCGCGTGCATCGTCAGCACGTAAATGGCGCATCCCGCTTTGGACCAGTTCTGAGCCAATGCCCATGCCTTGTCGGTCTGGTGTGACCGCCACAGGGCCAAGGCCAAACCATTTACAAGCTTTGCCATCGATTGTGACCGGTGAAAAAGCAATACAGCCGACGAGTTCACCGGCTTCTTCTGCAATCAGAGATAGGGAAAGCTTGCCGCGTTTCCGAAGGGAATCGACAATCAGGTGTTCTGTCTGTTGGCTGTGCGGTGCTGTTTCAAAAGCACTCGCCAACAGATCGTTAATCGCCGCGAAGTCTTCTGCTGTTTCTTCACGTATCAACATTTCCCGTCCCTGCCTGTGACGTGTGATCTGCTTCTTGCAGATCGTTAGTCACGACTATAACGGGAAAATGCGTTAGGCCAACAGGCTTTTCAGCCAATCGGATTTCTGTTCAAGCCGTTTGACTTCCATTTCAAGCCAGCCCGTGAAGTTTGCGGCTTCGTTGGAATGCTCTTCTCGAAGGGCAAGGACGCGCTCAAGATCAAGCTCACAGACATCTAGGAGGATTTCGATCTGTTCGGTGCGGATGTCATTATCAAGCAGGTGAATGAACCGCATTTTAAGCGCCATGATCAGGCGTGACAATTCACCCGACGTATCGCGCAAATTTCCCTGCATCAGTTCAATGAATTTGTCATGACCGGCCTTGGTCAGGCTAAGTTGTGCATCGGAATAGCCACCTTTGGCGGTGTCTTCCTTGACCAGACCTTCAAGTTTCAGAAGCTGAAGCGAACTTCCCATCATATCAAGCGACGGCCCCATGATGTGGGACATGAAATGGCGCACGGAATTGGCCAGATCAGCATAGCTGATTGGTTGATCCGAAAGAGCAAGGGTGCCAAGCGCACAAAGTCGCAGACATTCTTTGGGGAGCAAGGTTCTATCCGAATACATGAGCGGTCCCTGTTTGATGACAGGTCCGACGTTAACGCGAACGGTTCTTAATTGCAAGTATCGATCTGCAACAGCAGTTCGGGTGGCTTAAATCGTCGCTCTCAATATAGGGCGCTGCGACGCGAAAGCAAACATCGGACTTCATGAAAGAGAGTACGTTAGCTTTATATGGCCAGATCACGAAAAAGGCCGGGGCAAATGCCACCGGCCTTTGAATTTTTGGATGTGATTAGCTTTAAGCAGCCTTGGATATGCCCAACTCGCTCCAGACTGTAAGCAACGAGTCGATCAAATGATCAACCAATTCGTCATCGTGAAGCGGGCCGGGGGTAAAGCGCAGGCGCTCGGTCCCGCGTGGCACGGTTGGGTAATTGATCGGTTGAACGTAAATGTCATGTTCAAACAAAAGACGATCGCTTGCTTCTTTGCACATCGCAGCATCGCCAACCATCAGCGGAACGATATGGCTTGGCGCATCCATAACCGGAAGACCTGCTGCACGCAGACGTTCACGAAGGGTTTCAGCGCGTTCTTTCTGGGCGATGCGTTCAGCATTACTTTCTTTAAGATGGCGCACAGATGCCAGCGCACCAGCCGCAATGCTGGGTGGCTGAGAACTGGTAAAGATAAAGCCATTGCCAAAGCTGCGGACGAAATCAACGATTTCCGGCTTGGCTGCGATATAGCCACCGATCACACCAAATGCCTTGGCAAGGGTGCCTTGCACAATATCAACGCGGTCCATAACGCCATCACGTTCGGCAACACCGCCGCCACGGGGGCCATACATGCCAACTGCGTGGACTTCATCAAGATATGAAATGGCGTTGTATTTTTCGCAAAGATCAAGAATCTGACCAATCGGTGCGATATCGCCATCCATTGAATAGACCGATTCAAACGCAACGATTTTTGCGTGTTCCGGGCCGATATCCTTCAAGATGGCTTCGAGGTTTTCGACGTTGTTATGTTCCCAGATGCGGCGTTCGGCCTTGGAATGGCGCATGCCTTCGATCATGGAATTGTGGTTTTGCGAATCTGAAATGATGACGCAATCAGGCAGTTTCGAGCCAAGGGTGGAAAGCGTTGTCCAGTTTGCGACATAGCCCGACGTCATCAAAAGGGCGGCTTCCTTGCCATGCAAGTCGGCGAGTTCTTTCTCAAGCGCGACATGCAGATGGTTGGAACCCGAAATATTGCGCGTACCGCCAGCACCGCCACCTTGACCAGTGATGGCATCTTGCATGGCATCAAGCACCTTGGGGTGCTGGCCCATGCCAAGATAATCATTTGAACACCAAACGGTGATTTCACGTGGGGCTTCGCCGTTGCCCGGATGATAAAGGGCCTTGGGGAATTTGCCGACAATACGTTCGAGATTGGCGAACACGCGATAACGGCCTTCTGCCTTAAGGCCGGACAACGCGTCTTTGAAGAAGTTATTATAATTCATCTTTGTTTCTCTCGCCTGTCTCTTGGTGCCGTCACCTGTGTGGCGTCACAAAGCTCTGGTCTTGTCCAGATCAGCGGTCTGATTCTGAACATGTCCTCCGGAATGACCGGGTCTTGATTTTTTCCTTATCGGACATGGCAACCGATAGGGCATTGACCCTTGTCAAAAATTAAAGCGATTCCAGATTTCTTTGGAACCATAAGATCAGAGAAGGCGTTACATCTTTCATTTGTCGATCTCGCCTCAGGGTGGTCACATCTTTGCGTGTAAACACACCCCGTCTCAATACAGTTCCCAATTTGGGGCCATTGGTATCGTTTGGCAAGGATTTGAACGCGTTTGGTTGCATAATTATATTGATTTTATTCATAGATAAAATCGATCAACAACTGTTTAGTGTGATTATTTATTCTATTGTGGGGTGAGGTCAGCGGTTTTGAATGCCGATATGCCGGTAAAGAATTTCGGCGATATGCGCCGTTTTTCTGCGCCGTTCAGTCACCATGAGTACCGGTCAAAAATGAAAATCCCGCACAATGATCAACACCGTGCGGGATCAGATTTTTATGGTGCATAGGGCGCTTTGAAGCTGCGATTATTGGGTGGCTTCCCATTCGCCCAAGGCTGCTTCAACCTTATCAAACATATCGTTGATCTGGGTTTCGGTGATGATCAAAGGCGGGCAGAAGGCAACAGTATCGCCCAATGCGCGCAGGATGACGCCCTGTTTAAGGCAGGCTTCTGCAACGGCCTTACCAGCGGCCCCATATGGTTCAAACGGTGTTTTCGCGCATTTATCGGCCACCAGTTCAAACGCACCAATAAGTCCACGACCGCGGGTTTCGCCAACGTGGTCGAATTTGTTCAGGGCTTTAAGACGTTTCTGGAACGGTGACATGATATTGCGCACATGTTCAATAATGCCATCATCTTCATAGATTTTCAGCGTCTCAAGCGCGACGGCGGCTGCAACCGGGTGGCCGGAATAGGTAAAGCCATGGCCAAAGGTGCCGACTTCGTCCGATCCCTTTTTGACAGCCTGATAAATCTTGTCATTGATGAACAGGGCAGAAATCGGCTGGTAGGCCGATGAAAGCTGTTTTGCAACCGTGATCATATCGGGTTTGAGGTTAAAGGTCTCGGTGGCGAACATGCGTCCTGTGCGGCCAAAACCACAGATCACTTCATCGGCAATGAACAGAATGTCATAGCGTTTGAGGACTTCCTGAATTTTTTCGAAATAGGTGCGCGGCGGAACAATGACGCCACCAGCCCCCATAATCGGTTCGGCAATAAACGCCCCAACGGTTTCTGGGCCTTCTGCCTGAATAAGGTCTTCAAGCTGTTCGGCCAGACGTGTGGCGAAATCTTCTTCTTCCTCGCCAGCTTGGGCTTCGCGCCAGTAATGGGGGGTTTCGGTATGAAGAATACGATCAATTGGCAAATCAAACAGTTTGTGATTGCCCGGAAGGCCGGTCATTGACGCGGCGGCAACGGTGACACCGTGATAGCCTTTCTTGCGCGAAATGATCTTCTTCTTTTCCGGCTGGCCAATAGCATTATGATAATACCAAACCATTTTAACAGCAGAATCAGTCGCCTCGGATCCGCTATTGGCAAAGAATACTTTGGACATCGGAACGGGCACGATTTCCAGCAGTTTCTCCGCCAGATCAATCGCCGGGTTTGTGCTTTTGGATGCAAAGGTATGATAATAGGGCAGGATGTTAAGCTGCTTGGTTGCGGCATCTACCAGACGTTTTTCGCTAAAGCCAAGGGATGCGCACCAAAGACCCGCCATGCCTTCGATCAGTTTATGACCGCTATCATCAGTGACATAAATTCCATCGCCGCCGGTAATGATATGCGGGCCGGTTTTTTCGTGGGTGGCGTGGTTGGTATAGGGGTGCAGATAGCTTGCGACATCGCGGCTGGCATCGGAATTGCCGGGCACGGTGGGGGAAACGGTGGGATTGACGTTGGTGGCGTCGATGGTCATGGCGAACCTCTTTACTTTGATATGGGGCCCTAGGATCAGGATCCAAAAGTGCTTTCACCGCACTTTAAGCTTACGGTTGGCCTGCGCAACTTTTTCCTGCGCATCGCGTGATGTTTGATTGGATAAGGCAAGCCGACCACTAAAAAAACCGGCCGAAAATTACGGCCGGTTTTAAGAATGTCTGGCGGACAACGGTTTCAGGTGCCCGTGATTGTTCTGATCTCAGATTAGTGAGACATCAATACCGGGACGGTCATGTGACGCAGAAGATGATGCGTTACACCGCCCAACATCAATTCACGCAGGCGCGGACGGCCATAGGCACCACACACAATCAGATCGATGCTTTCATCGGCTGCACGTGATAGCAAAAGATCGCCAACGCTGATGCCCGATGCGTTCATGGTTTCCTTGCGGACCTTGATGCCGTGGCGACCAAGGCGCTCGCCAATATCAACACCGGAAACCGGAATGGTGTCGCGTGCGCCCTTGTTGGGATCGGCACATAAAACCAGCGCAGATTTCGCATTTTCAAGGAACGGCATGCTGTCATTCACTGCACGGACGGCTTCGCGGTAGGGTTTCCAGGCAACCATCACCCGATCACCGATGGTGTCGAACTTCCCGACATAAGGCACAACCAGAACCGGCGCACCAGACGTTAGAATGACCTTATCGGGCATTTCCGATGCCGAGCAAGGATCAGAACTATCGGGGTCGTATTGGCCCATGATGGTCAGGTCATGATGGCGGGCATACATCGCAGTGGTGTCGGCAATTTCCGTTGTTCCGCAAGATGTCTGGCACCAACTTGATGTAACGCCTTCGCCCTTGCAGGCATTTTCGAAAGCGGTGCGGGCTTCTTTGGCGGTTTCGGCCATGGCTTCGCGCTGCTGTGCGATGATTTCTTCGGTGATCTGAACTTCCATGAAACGTGGAATTTCAGCGTGGGGCAATAAAAACAGACCGGTGAGATGCGCGTTCTGTGCTTTGGCAATTTTCAATGCAACCGAAAGACGTTCTTTGCATGCAGAGGCAGTGTCGATGTGAACAAGAATATCGCGATACATAACCGATCTCCATTTAATGAGAAACGTGGAGCTAAACCCTGCGTGATGTGCAAAGCCTAACCAACCATGACGTCATGAAACGACCGTAGACCAATGATTTGATGGTTTCTTTGTTCTATCTCAAATTATGCAGATTACGTATTTAAAGTTGCAAAAGGCCTTAGCCGTCAGACCCCGGCTGGATCATCGGAATGATCTTTTCCATTGCAGGGGTATCTGCAGTGCCCGCTGGACTTTCCATGTTTGGTTTCATCGGGTCGTCCATGCCATTGGTCGGCAGGGCAGATGGGGTGGACGGGCTGCTCATTGGGGCCATCATTGCATCGCCTGACATCATGGACAGGGTTTTGTGCAATTGCTGTGAAAGCGTGCTCCAGTTCGATTGGAGCGTATTGCACGCTGCTTCATCACCACTTTGAACACATCGTTGTGCCATGCGATCAAGGATGCCAAGCGCGATCCGGGCTTCGTCAATCTGCTTTTGCTGCATTTGACTAAGCGCCTTTTTATTCTGGTCTTCCATCATCACCAAATTATCGTTTGCTGTGGTGATGGTGGCCCCGCTGTGCCCCGTGCTTTGATTGGCTGCTGTCGTGCTATTTGATGGGCTACCCCACGGGGTGACGATGGTGTTGCTTGAATTTGTGGCGGTGACGGGAGCCTGTTGTTGAGCTGCACAGGCAGATAGCGCATATGTCAGCGCAATCATCGTCAGACATCTGGCCGTCTTGTGCATTGACATGCATTGCTCCTTGGACCGTTGGACACTCGTTCCGTGGTCACGTGATCTTGTTGTCCCGGAAACCTGTCATAGTTGGTGCTACGACTTTGCTTTTGCTTGGGAACATATTGACCCGACTTGTCGTCTCTGTCCAGAAAAGGCCGGATGACAATCGTTCAAAACGCAAAACGCCCACCGAAGGACCGGCGGGCGTTTGAAAGTTTGTGGTGTTATCAATGGCGCAAGTGGCGCGGGGCTTAGTCGTGCTTGCCGCCATTGGCTTTGGACCATGCAATTGGGTCATTCAGGAAGGAACGCACACCTTCAATCGCATCCTTGCTGAAATATTCGCCTTCTTCAGCAACTGCCAGAACATCGGCCCAGGTTGCGAGATAATGCATTTCGATATCGTCTTTGCGCAATTCATCCAAAGCACCTTCGAAAATGTCATAGAAGAAGACAACAAAGGCGTGTTTGCATTCAGCACCGGCTTCGCGGATGGCATTGACGAAATTGACTTTCGATGCACCGTCGGTTGCCAGATCTTCGACCAGAAGAACGCGCTGACCTTCGTGGATGTCGCCTTCGATGCGGGCCTTACGACCGAAACCTTTTGGCTTTTTGCGGACATATTGCATCGGCAGGTCAAGCACATCTGCCAACCATGCGGAATAAGGAATACCAGCCGTTTCACCACCGGCAACCGCATCGAATGCTTCGTAGCCAGCAGCGTCGGATACCTGACGGGCGGCAAGTTCGATGACCTTACGACGTGCGCGCGGGAAAGAAATCAGTTTGCGGCAGTCAATATAAACCGGGCTGGCCCAGCCAGACGTCAGGATATAGGCTTCTTCCGGGCGGAAATTCACAGCTCCGATATCAAGCAAAATCTTGGCGACGGTTTTGGCAGCATAAGAACAATGCGCGGTCGGTTTTTCGTTGGTCATGGCGGCTTTACCTTTTCCGGATCGAATATTTGCGCACCTCTTAACGCTTTCTGCCCAAAAGCGCAAAGAAAAGCCGCTGACCATTTGGTCAGGTTGTCGAGGTTTTGTTCTGTTTTATCATCTGTTCAATCTGCGAGGCACCTTGATCGTTTGTAAGGGCGGTTGTCGGCACTATGTCGCGCGAAACACGCTTGTTCACATTAGTATTGATATTTAAAATATCATTCTTGTGTGATTTTAAATGCCTTGTTAGTGTTCGGCTATCTTCACAGAAAGGGTCTTTTGATGATCACCGCAGGACAAATGCGGGCTGCGCGTGCGTTGCTGGGCATTGATCAGAAAACATTGGCGGAAATGGCCGGGGTTTCTGTTCCAACCATACAACGGATGGAAGCCAGCAAGGGCAATGTGCGTGGCGTAATTGATACGCTTGCCAAGGTTGTCGAGGCGCTTGATCGTGCCGGAATTGAATTGATCGGCGAGCATGTGCCGAGCGTTGCGCTTGGGCGCGGTGTGCGATTGAAAGAACCCGACGTAAAGCCAACCTCGCTGTCCTAGTTGACTGGAGACGGGCGATAGATAGGGCTGCAAGATAACGCAACGTAATTTGCGACGGAGACCGCCGACACTTGCCGACGATCCCGCCGCCTTTTTAAAAGGCCGCCGGACAGAATGAAAACTGGAACGCCAAAAACCGACATCGGGGGAAACCCCGGATATGTTGATCTGTTTACCCCGAAGCTTGTCACCGTCCTGCGGGAGGGATACGGCCTTGCGCAATTGCGGGCCGATGCGGTTGCCGGATTGACGGTGGCGATTGTTGCGCTGCCGCTTTCCATGGCGATTGCGATTGCCTCGGGGGTGTCGCCTGCTCAGGGGCTTTATACCGCTGTCATTGGGGGCATTTTGGTGTCGCTTCTTGGTGGTAGCCGCTTTCAGATTGGCGGACCGGCAGGGGCTTTTATTGTTCTGGTGGCTGGCACCGTTCAGGCGCACGGTATTGACGGGCTGATCATTGCAACGGTTCTGTCTGGCTTTATTCTGATGGCAATTGGGGGGCTGAAACTTGGCACCTATATCAAGTTTATTCCCTATCCGGTGACGGTCGGTTTTACCGCCGGTATTGCCGTGATCATTTTTTCAAGCCAGATCAAAGACCTGTTGGGGTTGTCCCTGTCAGGGCCGGAGCCGGGCCCGTTACTTGAAAAGCTGCCGATGATTTGGGCGGCTCTGCCGGGCATTGATCCGACCACGGTGATGCTGTCGGGGGGAACAATCGTGATGATTGTCGGGTTGAAGCGGCTTCGACCGCATTGGCCGGGTATGTTGATTGCTGTGGCTGGAACGGCGGCGATGACCGCGGTATTTAGTTTACCGGTGGCGACCATCGGAAGCGTGTTTGGCGGTATTCCAAGCGAATTTCCGCTTCCGGCAATACCGGAATTCTCGATGGACAAGGTACAAGCGGTCATACCCAATGCGATTTCCTTTGCGTTGCTTGGCGCGATTGAGTCGCTGTTATCTGCCGTTGTTGCCGATGGCATGACTGGGCGCCATCATCGTTCGAACTGCGAATTGGTGGCACAGGGGGCTGCAAATATAGGGTCGGGATTGTTTGGCGGGATCTGTGTTACCGGAACAATTGCGCGAACGGCGACCAATATTCGTGCCGGTGCACATGGACCTGTTGCCGGGATTCTTCATGCGCTGTTTTTGCTGATGTTCATTCTGATTGCCGCCCCGCTGGCAAGTTTCATTCCGTTGGCCTGTCTGGCGGGTGTGCTGGCGGTTGTGGCTTGGAACATGATTGAAAAACACGCCTTTGCCACGCTGTTGCGGGCATCGCGCGGGGATGCAGCGGTGCTGATGGTGACGTTCCTTCTGACGGTCTTGCGCGACTTGATGGAGGCAATCGTGGTCGGCTTTGCCTTGGGTTCGGTTCTGTTTATTCAGCGGATGTCAAAAACCACGGCGATTGCCAGCCATACCCCGTTTGTTGCGGAAGACCGGGCCGACCGAGAGGTCGGGGCGCAAGCAATGCCCGATATCGGCCCGGTGACTGATCCTGACATTATGGTTTACCGGATTTCGGGTGTGTTCTTTTTCGGGGCGGCTGCATCCATCGGTTCGGTGCTTGACCGGATTGCTGATACCCACCGTGCTTTGATCATTGATTTTGCGGCGGTGCCGTTTCTGGACTCAACAGCGGCCAACACCCTTGTCGGTTTGGCCAAAAAGGCTGAAGGACGCGGGGTTCAGGTGATCTTGACCGGGACGTCTCATGATGTTCGGCGCGAACTGTTTGCCCATGCTATCAAACCGCCGCTTGTGCATTACGAACAGACGATTGAAAAGGCTGTGGAAAGGGTGCGGGCGTGATCGATATTGCCCGGCAAGGTGCGGCAGCGTTGCCTTGCTGCCATTTGTAAAGTGATTTTGGTGTGTCAGGCATTGGCAAAACGGGTATTTCGGTTTATTCGGTATAGCAGTACCAAATTAAATTCTGTCCCATACCACCACACGAAGCCCCAAAGGAAATGTCATGTCTGAGCAAACCGGATTGAACGTCACCGTGGCCGATCGCATTGCGACCGTTACCATTTGTCAGCCGGAGCGTAAAAATGCCCTGACAAAGCCGATGTGGGGAACGTTGGCGCAAATCGCACAGGAACTGTCAAATGACGTTGATTTACGCTGTGTGGTCATTCGCGGTGGTGCGGGCGTTGGTTTTGGTGCAGGTGCGGATATTCATGAATTTGTCCGCGAGCGTTCCGGGTTTGAAAAGGCGCGTGATTACGGGATGCTTCATGCCGAAGCATTGCAAACCATCCAAAACTGTAACCATCCGGTGATTGCGGCAATTGATGGGGCCTGCATGGGGGCGTCTTTTGTTCTGGCTTCGGCATGTGATTTGCGCATTGCGGCCGATAACGCCAAATTCGCGGTGCCGCCGATGAAATTGGGCGCGACACTGGGGTATCCTGAACTTGAAATCATGCTTGATTTGCTGGGCGAGGCGGCTTTGTTTGAAATCCTGCTTGAAGGGCAGGTTTTTGACGTTACCCGCGCCCGAGAAATTGGCTTTGTCGCGCGCCATGTGCCGGTCGCGGATTTCAATGAAGAAGTTGCCAAAACCGCCGGCCGCATTGCCGGTGGTGCACCGATAACCCAACGCATGCACAAGAAAATGATCAATCGCCTGCGCCAGGGCGGGGCGATTGATGCACGTGAATTTGATGAAGGGTATCGCGCCTTTGACAGCGCAGACTTCAAGGAAGGCTACACAGCGTTCCTTGAAAAACGCAAAGCTGTCTTTTCGGGTAAATAATTTTATCGACCACCAGTGGTAATTCCAGCGGTAATTCCAGTGGGCGTTCTGGTGGCGATTACAGCCGCGATTAAACCTTCAATGGCAGATCGGGCGTTAAGGGCACGTCCGTGATGCCATAATCAAGGCCCATTTTGTGCAATTCACTGGTGATTTGCGATCTGTGATGGGTTTGATGATTGAATAACTGCATCAAGAATAATTGACGCGGTAACTTGCGGGTTACACCATCTAGTCCCTGTAATTCACGGATTTCATCCTGCCAGCCGTGATCCGCGGCATCGACAAAAGCTGCTATTTCGGCATCAATCGCAGCACGCCGGGTTTTAAGCGTTGCGAAATCTTCGGCAATGATGGTGCGGGCGTCAAATTTGTCTGCCTGACCAGTTTGCAGGATGCCAAGGATGCGCAGATCAATATAAATAAGATGATTTAACGTGTTGTGGATCGACCCAAAAAACATATTGCGGTCAAACCGACGTTCACCATCGCCAATCTGTTCGCAAAGTTCAAACAATACACCGTTTTGCCAACTGTTATAGGCCGCCATGCAGCGGCCGTAATCGTTGAAATTCATCTTTGCCATTGGGCGATGCTCCTGTCCTGATGTGATTGCAGAAATGGGTTTATTTTTCCGCCTGCAATGCGGTTTGTTGACGTAATGCTGATACGATGTCGGTTGGTTTTGCTTCGGCGACGAAATGGACCATCACATTGGCAAAAACCCCAAAACCCAGCATTGATATGGTCACAGGCAACAACGTGCCATCGTGAAAATGGCCAATCATCATCCCGGCAACCGCACCCGTGGCAAATTGAATGGTGCCCATCAATGCGGTTGCTGTCCCGCCGATATGGGGGAAATATTGCATGAAGGATGCGGTGGCATTGGGGGCGGTCAAACCGATCATGCCGACAGACACCATCAGCAAAGGCACAACCGTATAAAGGCTGGGCTCAAAGACGTTGATGGCCAAGAATAATCCCACCACGGCGACAAGCTGAATGCCAACCCCGATCTTTAGAATCTGGTGCAATTCCATGCGCCGCAAAAGAGGGTTATTCAGCCGATTGCACAGAACGATGACTGCAATATTGGCCCCAAAGAGGTAGGGGAACTGTGCCGGTGCGACGCCAAAGAAGTCGATATACATAAACGGGCTGTCGGTCAGGAAACTAAACATCACCGCGCTGGCACCGGTATGGGTCAACATAAACCCAGCGGCCTTGCGGGTGCGCAGGACTTCCAGATAGGTCCACCACACACGTCTGGCGGGTCCGGCATATCTGGGCCGGAGTTTTGTGGTTTCGGGCATCTTGAACCCGACAACGATCAGCATGACACTGCCATAAGCGACCAACAGAACAAAAATCGCCTGCCAGTTAAACCAGACCAAAAGAATGGATCCCACCGTGGGGGCAGCAAGCGGGGCGATCATCATGATCACGGCAATCAGCGCAAACATGCGTGCGGCTTCCTTGCCGTCATAAAGATCACGCACCGATGCCCCAACCACAACAAGGGCAAAGCCACCGCCAATTGCCTGAATGAACCGCATGACATTAAGGGCAGTTGCACTGTCTACACCGGTAATGATGGCACTTGTGATGATGTAAATAACCAGTCCGATCATGGCGACCGGGCGGCGACCAATACGGTCAGACAGTGGCCCACCGATTAACTGACCCAATGCAAACCCGATTAGAAACGTGCTGATGGAAACTTCGACCGCATGGGTTTGCGCACCAAAGTCGGCCGCCATTGCGGGGATCGCAGGCAGGTACGTGTCGATGGCAAACGGCGCGGTTGCGATTAGTGCCGCAAGCAAAATGGCCAGACGTTTTGAATCGGGTGCGGTTTGCGGGCCACTGTTTGGCGATGTATTTGGGGTCTTTAAGGCCATAGGTTTGCGTTCCGTTTCATTGGTGGCAGGTGGGGCGCATATCCAACGATGGTCCGTTCACAACACGATGTCTGCTTGCCAAAAGGGGGCGCAAAATCCCGCATGCGCGTTGGCATGGGAAAATAAGATTGGCAAGTTTGGTGGCGTCGGCTGTGGCACTGACCCTTGATGCGTTCTGATGACGCATTTTCGCGTGGCAGCAACCTGAAACGATTCAAGAAAACCTATTATCCACAAAATTTGTGGTTTTTCCAATCGTCTAAGCAATTTCAACGGTATGGCAGCTATGCGGTCGAATGCTGTTTAAAACAGAAACGGGCGGCATTCCGTGGAATACCGCCCGTCTTAAAATGTCTTTGATGATGCCAGAACCAACTAGTGGGTCATGATCCGTTCCGGACCCATCAAGGTCGTCGGAAGCCACGTTGATATGATCGGGACATAGGTAATGATGATCAGGAAGACCAGAAGGATCATCAACCACGGCAGGGCGGCCTTAACCACCTTAAGTAATGGCATGCCCGTAATTCCCGACGTCACAAACAGGTTCAACCCGACGGGTGGCGTAATCATGCCGATTTCCATATTGACCACCATGATGATGCCCAAATGGATCGGATCAATGCCCAACTGCATGGCAATCGGGAACAGGATCGGTGCCATGATCAAGAGGATCGCGGACGGTTCCATGAAGTTGCCGGCAATCAGCAACACAATGTTCACGACAATCAAGAAGCCCCAAACAGGAAGACCCCAACCAATGATGGTTTCAGCAATGGTATGAGGAATACGTTCGGATGTCAGAACATGGGCGAACAGCATCGCATTGGCGATGATGAACATCAGCATGATCGTGACTTTGCCCGCTTCGAGAAGGACGTGGCGTACATCCTTGTCAAACGGAAGCAACGCCAGGGCCTTGCCCATTTTCGGAACATTGTGCGCAATCAGGCTGCCAATGCCTTTGTTGCCGTTTTCAGGCACCCAGGATTGTTCTTTGATCGGGCCCATGTCGCGGTAAAACAGCACGGAAACAAACATGGCATAGAATGCGGCAACGGCAGCGGCTTCGGTCGGGGTGAAAATCCCGCCATAAATGCCGCCCATGATCAGAACAACCAGCAAAAGCCCACCGGATGCCGAAAACAGCGCACCACCCCATTCGCCAAGGCTTGGGCGGGGTTGGCTTGGCAGTTTCTTGATGCGTGCAACGACATAAATCGCAATCATCAGCATCAAGCCAACCATGATCCCCGGAATGACCCCGGCCAGGAACATGCGGCCAACCGAAACCTCGGTCGCGGCCGCATAGACCACCATCACGATGGATGGCGGGATCAGGATACCAAGCGTTCCTGCATTACAGATCACACCGGCTGCAAAGCTTTGCGGGTATCCCGCACGAACCATGCCGGCAATGACGATGGAACCAATGGCAACAACCGTGGCCGGGCTTGAGCCAGAAACGGCGGCAAACAGCATACAGGCCAGAACCGATGCCATGGCAAGGCCACCGGGGAACCAACCAACCGTATCAATGGCAAAGCGGATCAGGCGTCGTGCAACGCCCCCGGTTGACAGGAATGCCGATGCAAGAATGAAGTAGGGAATGGCAAGAAGGGTGTAGTGTTCCATCCCGCCAAAAAGTTTTTCTGCCAATGTGGCAAGGCTGTCATCGCCAAACATCAAGATGGTCGCAAGCGATGAAACGCCAAGAGAAATGGCGATCGGTGCGCCCAGTGCCATCAAGCCGAACAGCAGGATAAACAGGAATGCGATAGTCATTTATATGTCCCCCGTCCGGCTTACGAATTTGGCTTTGACGTGCTGGCGGAATTATCGCCATCGGCCGCTGCTGCAGTGCCAGCTTGTTTAAGCTGATCAATTGCTTCGCGTGCTTCGTCTGCCAGATTGAAACCGACCTGTTGGCCCGTAATGATGCGCCAGCCAACTTGTGCCAGTCGGAATGCCAGCAACGCGGCACCAACAGGCATGATCAGATAGACAAACCACAGCATGATCGGGCTGTCCTCGGCTTCCATTTCAAGCATGTGGTTAAAGCTGACGAGTTCCCACCCGCCAATGATCAACCAGCTTGAATACAGAAGACCTGCGCCAACCACGATCAGGCCAATCACACGTTGGACCTTGTCAGGGAACAGGCGCACAAGGGCATCAACCCCAATGTGCGAGCCAACTTTGACCCCGTATGACATGCCAAACAGGATCAGCCAGGCAAAAAGGAATTCAGTGATTTCCAAGGCCCATGTCAGGCCGGAATTAAACACATAGCGCATGACGACATTTACAAAGGTAAGTGAGGTCATGGAGGCGAGTAGGAGGGCAATAATGCCCTCCTCCAGCCGGTTAACGACCGTTGAGATCATCGTAAACGGCCCTTTTCCGATTATGTTGGGAAAAAAGTACGGATCAGTTACACGCAGCAGCAGCGTCGATGATGTCCTGACCGATATCGCCAGAAAACTCGGCCCAGACCGGTTTAACTGCGGTCTGCCATTGGGCAAATTCGGTATCGGTAAGCTGCAGGATTTCGGTTTCACCGGAATCGATAACTGCCTGACGCTGTTCTGCGGTCAGATCAGCCGACAGGCCATTGGCATAAGCGGATGCTTCTTTCATTGCCTGTGCAAGACCGTCACGGATTTCCGGATCAAGACCATCCCACCATTTGGTCGAGGTCACGACCATATAGTCGAGAAGACCGTGGTTGGATTCAGTGATGTAATCCTGAACTTCGAAGAACTTCTTCGAATAGATGTTCGACCAGGTGTTTTCCTGACCGTCAACAACGCCGGTCTGAAGGGCAGAATAGGTTTCGGAGAACGCCATTTTCTGCGGAACTGCGTTAACAGCTTCGAACTGGGCTGCGATCACGTCGGATGACTGAATACGGAATTTCAGACCTTCGGCATCGGCTGGAGCTTTCAACGGTTTGTTCGCAGAAAGCTGTTTCAAGCCATTGTGCCAGTAACCAACACCGGTCAGGCCTTTGGACGACATGGATTTCAGGAGTTCCTGACCCTTTTCGCCATCCTGGAAGCAGGCAACAGCGTCCATGTCTTTAAACAGGAACGGAAGGTCATAGACCTGCAGTTTTTTGGTCCATTTACCGAATTTCGCCAGCGACGGTGCGCCGAACTGAACATCGCCACGCAGAATGGCTGCAAGAACCTTGCTGTCATCGAAAAGCTGCGAGTTCGGGTAAATTTCGATTTCAACTTTGTCGCCAAGGATTTCTTCTGCACGTTTTTTGAAGAAATCAGCGCCCTGACCCTTTGGGGTGTTCGGTGCAACAACATGTGCAAATTTGATGACTTCCTGCGCGGATGCTGCGTGGGTGCCCATAAGAGCCGCTGCGGCAACGCCTGCTGCGAGGATATGCTTGGTGATAGGACGCATCAAAATGTCTCCCTTTTTGATGTATGCGTTTTCCCGTTAGCGCGCCATTTGATGGCGTCGTTATAAAACGCCGTTTTGGCGCTGGGGCTCTATCAGCAAGGCTTGGGCCAGTTTCTGGAATGTTTAAAATCTTATTGTTTATCAGTCTGTTGCGGTGACTTTAAGGGTGCCGCATTGCAGCATAATTCGTTGTTTTGTCGGGGTTCTCGCACATAATTTTTCCCGTGGTGTGTGGGATTTCGCACATGGTTGTTGGGGTGGGGCTATTTGGCCGAAACTTGGTCGGCATCTGTGCGGGATCGGCGAAACTCGGCAGGTGTGATGTCGTATTTGGTCAGCTTGTCATAAAACGTCTTGCGCGGAACGCCCAATGCGCTGACGGTTGCTGTGACATTGCCGGCATGTTCGCGCAGGGCTTCGGTGATCAGGCTTTTTTCAAAGGCCTCAACCTGCTGGGGCAGGGATAGGGCATGGTGTCCACTGATCTCATTTCCGCTTGCCAATGGGTCGAGGCCAAGAACACGCCGTTCAGCCGCATTGCGCAACTCACGGACATTTCCCGGCCAGTCATGGGCATTAAACTGCGCCATTTCAGCGGGTGTGACGGGCTTAACCGTTCGTTCGAAACGTTTGGCAGCATCGCGGGTGAAATATTCCAGCAACAGCGGGATGTCGTCCTTGCGATCACGAAGTGGCGGAATGTGAAGCTGCACGACATTCAGACGGTAATATAGATCTTCGCGGAATTCACCGCGGGACGATGCGTTGCGCAAATCAACCTTGGTTGCGGCAACCACACGCAAGTCAATCGGCTGCACCCGGTTGGACCCCAGTCGTTCAAGGGCGCGTTCTTGTAAAACACGCAAAAGCTTGATCTGCAATGCCAGTGGCATGCTTTCAATTTCATCAAGGAAAATCGTGCCTTTGTCGGCGAATTCAAATTTGCCGATGCGTTTATGGTCCGCCCCGGTAAAGGCACCGGCTTCGTGGCCAAACAGTTCGGATTCAATCAGATGTTCTGGCATGCCGCCGCAGTTAACCGCAACGAATGGGCCGGTGCGCCCCGACATCGCATGCAGATTACGCGCAATGACTTCCTTGCCCGACCCGGTTTCCCCATTGATCAGGACATGGGCATTGGTGCTGGCGATATTGCCAATCAGGGTACGGAGTTTTTCCATCGCCGGGTTGCGCCCGATAAAGTCCGACGCGTTTTTTGTATGGCGGGCCAGTTCGATCTTAAGGGTGCGGTTTTCAAGAATAAGCTTGCGGTGGCTCATCGCGCGTTTGGTGATGTCGATGAAAAGGTCCGGGTCGAACGGTTTTTCGATGAAATCAAATGCACCGTCATGCATCGCCTTGACGGCCGTTGCCACATCGCCATGGCCGGTGATCATGACAATGGGCATGTCGGCATCAATCTTTTTGGCCTCAATCAGAAATTCCAGCCCGTCCATCTTGGGCATGCGAATGTCTGAAACGACAACACCGGACCATCCCTTGCGCAGACGGTTCAGGGCCGATGGAGCATTGGCAAAGACTTCGACATGAATGTCGGCAAGCTCAAGCGTTTGTTGTGCGGCTTCACGCACATCGGCATCGTCGTCAACAAACAGGACGCAATCGGCACTCGTCGGCACAGGCTTTTCCTTTGACCCTGAATACGGATCAGGTAGGGGCGTTTTCGTGCCCGGACCGATCCGTTATTTTTTCTGTGTTAGAAGGATAATTGATCCCGGTTTTAGCAGCCTCAACCGTTGCCGTCGAGACGCTGTTTTCCGCAGTCTGTTCGCCAATGCCATCATGTCGTAATTCAATAACGAAGGAGGAACCGCGACTTGGGCGGTTTTCCGCACGGATAGTCCCGCCAAAGCTTCGGATGATGCCGTAACAAATCGAAAGCCCCAATCCCAACCCATCGCCAAACGGCTTGGTGGTAAAGAACGGGTCAAATAGTTTGGGCAGGTTTTCGGGCAGGATGCCGTGCCCATTGTCGTTTACCTTCACAAGCAACCTGTCTTCGCGCTCGCTGATGGATATTTCGATTTGTGCGTCTTCAATGTTCTGACAGGCGTCTGCGGCATTGGTGATCAGATTGGTAAAGACCTGTGTAAGCTGATTGGCTTCGGCAATGACGGGCTTGATCGTGTCGTCATGGTTCAGGACAATTTTAGTTTCACCAGCGCGTCCGGTTTCAAGCACCAGATCAATCGCCTTTTGCATTTGTTTGGGGACATCAACCGGGTGGTTATCCTGTTCGGGGCGCCGGGAAAATGTTTTGAGATTGTTGGTGATCCGCCCCATGCGATCCGTCAGTTCGGAAATGCGCTGTAAATTGCGATTGGCGGTGTCGCTGTTGCCGCGTGCAATGAATTTCAGGGCATTTTCGGCATAGCTTCGAATGGCGGTAAGTGGCTGATTAATCTCGTGGGCGATGCCTGCCGACATTTGTCCAAGCGCAGCAAGCTTACTGGTTTGGATGAGCTCGGACTGTGCAGATCGCAGGGCATCTTCGGTGCGCGAGCGTTCGTTGATTTCCTGGGCAAGGCGCAAGTTCGTACTCATAAGATCAGCGGTGCGTAATCGAACCTGACGTTCAAGTTCGCGCTGTGACCAATCGCGGATTTCAAGTTGTTCAAGCATCGCGCGCCGACGCTGCAAAATGATAAAGACCAGCCCGGTGAAAATGATGTGCGCAGCCCCGCCCATCAAGCCGGCAATCAGCACCGAACGATCCAACGCCGACTTATCGGTCAGCAAATACATCCGCCATTCTTGGGCGGGTAGGGCGCTGCTTGTCACCAGATATGTTGAAACACCCGGCGCAGCGTTGGTCCGATTACCCCCAGTTAATATAGGAGATGGTGCATCGGGGGATGTTGAAGATGCCGTATATCCATCATCGACCCGGTCACTCAGATTATTGGTCGTAGCGCCAAGGGTCAGGGTGCCAAGTTCACCGTCTTTGGGCCAATTGCCTGCAAGCAGCGGCATGGGTTCAAGGCGATAGTCACCGTATTTCCGCGATGCGATGATGCGCGGGCGGTCTTTGGGGGCTAGGCCGGTAAGATCGCGGAAGCGCCAATCTGGTTGGGATGCAATGATGACAATGCCGTTTTGATCCGTGACCAGAACGCTTTCGCTGCCACGTGTCCATCTTTGTACCAGTGTTTCAAGATGGGTTTTAACCACCACGGCACCTTCAAACGAACTGCCATCCGGGCGGACCGGATGCGAGATATAATAGCCCGGAACGTTTGATGTGATCCCAAAGGCGAAGTAATGACCGGTCTGGCCTTTTTGTGCTTGCTGGAAATAAGGCCGGAAGGAAAAGTTGCGCCCGATAAAGGATGCCTGACTGTTCCAATTGCTGGCGGCGATGGTGGTGCCGGTGCGATCCATGAAATAGATGTCTGATGCGCCACTATCGGCGGCAAGCTTTTCCAGATAGACATTCACTGCAGCCGCATTGGCCGGATTGGCAAAAGCAGCCAGATCAAGGATACGTTTGTCAGAGGCAAGCGTGATCGGCAGATATTCGTGTTCCTTGATCGCACCTTGTAAGTTCGAACGATACAGTTCGAGCTTGTTACGCCCGTCATCGGTGATATCAACCAGCTTGGCTTCGCGCCAGAATTCTGTCGTCATCCAGACTGTGATCGGCAAGAGTGCAAGCAACGCACAAAGGGCAATCCGAGATGTTCTTCTAACCAAAACCGAGGTGCCGAGCATTTTTGTCCACGCTTGAAAGATCACTTATTCCCACCCTAACGAATAGGTTGGGCGGCGCGATTAAATTACAAAACCGTTTCAATGCCCAGCGCCAATTTCACAAGGTGGGGCAGATGCTTGATAATCCTCTGTTCAAGCTGTACTTATCAAGGATAAAGACCGTTGCCATTGGCGTGCATGCTGGCCGTGCCCAATTGAGGATCACGGCCGAAAAACGATAATCAGTTCAAGAAAGTTTCCCTTCAATGAGCGAGCAAGACACGCATCTGATATGGGTTCTGGCAGATGACCGTGCTGGGAACATCAATCAGGCTATCGGTGTTGCCGAGGCATTAGCGCAACCTTTTAAGCGTGTTGATATTGGTTACACAAAATTTGCGCGTCTTCCCAATATCATCCGAAGGGCAACGTTGATTGGCGTTGATATGGCGTCACGCACACGTTTGGTTGCACCTTGGCCGGACCTTGTGATTGCAGCCGGACGCAGAACCGCACCGGTTGCACGATGGATCAAAAAGCAAAGCCGTGGTCACACCAAGATTTGCCAGATCATGCGCCCAGATAGCGGGGAGAGCACGTTTGATCTGATCGCGGTTCCTGCCCATGACCAAATGGCCCATCGCGAAAACATCGTTGAAATTGCGGGGGCACCCCATCGGGTAACGGAAACCCGATTGCTGGTCGAAGCTGATAAATGGCGCCCGCATTTTAAAGGTCTGCCGGGGCCGCGGTTTTCGGTGATTATTGGTGGCAGCACCAAGAAAACGACATTTACGAAGGCAATGGCAGAAGAATTGATTTCCAAGGTGATCGAGGCAGCACGTGCTGTTGATGGGAGTCTTCTTGTCACCACCAGCCGCCGGACAGGTGCTGAAAACGAAGAACTGATCGCAGAAAAATTGGGGGCATCTGGTGTGCCCTATCATTTGCATGATTGGATGTCGAAGGACGAAAACCCTTATTTCGGCTATCTTGCACTTGCCGATGTTTTGATCGTTACGGGGGATTCTGTTTCGATGTGTTGCGAAGCCGCCGCAGCCCCCGGCGGTGTTTATATCTATGCGCCAGATGGCCTGTCAGGCGATCGCCACAAAAGGCTTCATCAATCGTTGTATGATGGCGGATATGCCCGCCCGATGCAGGCCAATAGCGAACTTGTTTCGTTTAAGCACCCGTCTTTGCAGCCCGCCCGACTTGTCGCGCAACGTTGCCTGGAATTGCTAGGGGCGCCTATCGAGAAGAGTAATGCATAACTTCTTGTTTTATATCAGCTATTGAAGTCTATTTGGGGTGCCCCAACCAGTCAGGATGCTGATCCGGATGTCTGCTGCCAAATCGCCTCATAGCCATGATCCCACGGCAATGGCACCACCCCTGTTTCCGCGCCAGATTGCGGTAATGATATTAGCCCTTGTTGCCTGCTGCTTTGCCGGGAATCACGTAGCCGCCCGACTTGCATTTGAAAATGGAACGGGCTTGTTACTTGCCGTTTTGTGCCGATCTGGCGTGGCCTTATTGATCCTGATTTCGATTGTCACGTTGCAACGCCATTCCATCCGCTTGCCCAAACAAATTGGGCGTTGGCAATTGCTGCTTGGTTTAATGATCACGATCCAAAGCCTGTGTCTTTATTCCGCTGTCGCGCGTGTTCCCGTGGCGTTGGCGTTGTTAACAGCCAATACATTTCCAATCATGCTGGCCCTTTTGACGTGGGGGCTTGGTGGTCAGCGTCCGACATTGAAATCATCGGCCTTGATGGTGTTTATTCTCTTTGGTCTGGTGTTGGCGCTTGATTTGCCCGGGATTTTGGGTGGCGATGTTGTGGTAACGGCCAAATGGTGGTTGGGCATTGGTTTTGCGCTTACGGCAGCAATGGCCCTATCAGTTGCCTTTTGGGTAACCGATCACAAGCTGGCAGCATTGAACGGGTCGGTGCGGTCCATGTTCACCATGGTTGTTGTCTTTATTGCCATGATCATTGCCGGAATTGGCGATGTTTTGCCCGGCGGTATGGCCTTTCCACAAGCTATGGCAGGCTGGATCGGGCTTGGGGTTTTGGTGGTGTTATATGGCGGGGCGTTTTCGGTTTTGTTTATCACCGTGCCGCGCCTTGATATGGCCCGCAACGCACCGGTGATGAATATGGAACCGATTGCCACTTTGTTGTTTGCGTGGATGATTTTGGGACAAATCATCAGTCCGATCCAGATTGTTGGTGGTTTCGTTGTCATCGCCGGTGTTGCGATCCTCTCGGTCACCAAAAAAGTGTGATGCTTTTAGGCTTACGACTGGCGCATCCGATTTGCCAAAAAATCGATAAATGCCCGAATACGCGATGCAAGATGTTCGTGTCCGGGCCAAATCGCATGGATCACTTCAATATCGTTTGATGTCCAGTCTTCAAGGACCTCTATCAGGGTTCCTTTGTTGATCTCACTGGCAATATGGAAGTCGCCGATACGTGCAAGTCCCATTCCCGCGATGCACATTTCTTTGACTGCTGGCCCATTGCTGCCAAGAAAGTTGCCCCGCACGGCTTGGTCGATCCGCTGTCCGCTTATAGGGGTGGTAAACGGCCAGAAACCGCTTCCACGCGTAAAATTAAATCGCAGGCAATTGTGGTTTACAAGCTCATCAGGGGTTTGTGGTCTGCCATATCGTTCAATATAGGACGGTGAAGCAACGATCCTGCGTTTGGTATTAAGCAGTTTGCGTGCCTTAAGGTCAGAATCAGGCAGGTCGCCGGATCGAATGGCGATATCTGCACGTTCTTCGAGTAAATCGACAATCCCATCCGTCTGCGTCAGGTCCAGTTCGATTTCCGGGTACTTTTTTAGAAAGTCCGGCAAGATCGGCAGGATGTAAACCTGTGCAAAAGCAACCGATGCATTGACCTTTAATTTACCACGTGGGTTTGTTTGTCCGCCGCTTGCAACAAGGCGTTCTGTTTCATCAATTTGATCCAGAAGACGGACGGCATGCTGGTAATAAGTTTCACCTTCCTCGGTCAGTTGAAGCTGCCGGGTTGAGCGGACCAGAAGTCGCGTTTGAAGTCGATCTTCAATGCGTGTCACAAGTTTGCTCATCGCTGAGGGTGACATGCGAAGATCGCGTCCTGCCTGCGAAAAACTGCCGCATTCAACCACCTTGATGAAGACTTCCATTTCTCCTGCGCGATTGTCCAATACGGGCTCCATTGTGAATTTAATTCAAAGATGGTTGTCGCCTAACCTGGATTATCGCGCAAGCATTCAATCGGCATAGTGGCGGAAATTTTCGGGATATTCCCGGATACATCACAATCACCGCACAACGTGCGGTAAGGAGAATGACGATGCCACTAGCCTTATTTGCTTTGACCATCGCAGCTTATGCGATTGGGACAACGGAGTTTGTTGTTGTTGGACTATTGCCAACGGTTGCGCATGATCTTGATGTAACTCTGCCGATGGCGGGCTTGATTGTCAGTGTTTATGCATTGGGTGTGACGTTTGGTGCACCGGTTCTGACGGCCTTGACCGGCAACATGAACCGGAAATCCTTGATGCTTGGTTTGATGGCGCTGTTCATTGTTGGCAATCTTGCCGCTGCCCTAAGCCCGACTTATGAGTTGTTGTTGGCAGCGCGGGTTGTTTCAGCGTTCGCACATGGTGTGTTTTTCTCGATCGGGTCGACGATTGCGGCTGATCTTGTTCCTGAAGACCGTCGGGCATCTGCAATTGCCATGATGTTCATGGGGTTAACTGTTGCGATTGTCACCGGTGTGCCGCTTGGCACCTTCATTGGGCAGCTGTTTGGCTGGCGCGCAACTTTCTGGGCTGTTTCTTTGCTTGGTGTTTTGGCGTTCGTCGCGGTTGCGGCCTTGTTGCCATCCGGTCTACGTCGTGGTGAAGCAAGCAGCCTTATGGATCAGGTTCGCGTTCTTGGTAGCGGGCGTCTTTTGATTGTTTATGGCATGACGGCCCTTGGGTATGGCGGAACGTTTGTCGCCTTTACCTATCTTTCGGCGATTTTGCAGGACATTACGGGCTTTACGGAAACGTCAGTCAGCCTGCTTCTGATCCTCTATGGGGTTGCGATTGCTATCGGCAATATTGTTGGCGGGAAATTTGCCGATAAAAACCCGGTACGGGCATTGAGTATTCTGTTTGCTCTTCAAGCAATCGTGTTGGTTTTGTTCGGGTTTGCTGTTGTGTCGCCCGTCGCAACAATCATTGGTCTTGCCGCACTGGGTTTCCTGCAATTTGCCAATGTTCCGGGGCTTCAAATTTATGTTGTGAAGCTTGCGGAAATTCATCGCCCTGGCGGCATCGACGTTGCTTCGGCCCTGAATATTGCTGCCTTTAACCTTGGCATTGCGCTTGGGGCATGGGTTGGCGGACATGTTGTGTCGTCATCACTTGGCTTGGCAGCGACACCAATGATTGGGGCGGCATTGGTCGTTATTGCATTGGCTTTGACGATGCTTAGTGGCGCATTGGATCGCCAAACGGCACCGTTGGCCAACCCCGCTGAATAAACCCGAAATTACGCATCAAAACACAACACCGTATGACGGCATGTCGCTGTGCGGGGTGTTGATGCCTTTCTATTCTCAAATACTAAGGACACATAAAATGTTTAACGTAAATGCAAATGGCGCGACTATCCCGGCATTGGGTTTTGGGACCTTCCGTATTTCGGAAAAGGACGTGAAACGGATTGTTCCCTGTGCTCTGCAATCTGGGTTCCGCCACATTGATACAGCCCAGATTTATGAAAATGAAGCCGCGGTTGGGGAGGCGATCGAACTTTCGGGTGTCGCGCGTAAAGATATCTTCCTGACCACAAAAGTCTGGGTCGATAACTATCGTTCAGATGATTTTATCGCATCTGTTGATGAAAGCCTTGGGAAGCTTCGGACCGACTATGTTGATCTGCTGTTATTGCATTGGCCAAACAAAGACGTCCCGCTTTCAGAACAGATCGCTGGGCTGAACGAGGTAAAAAAACAAGGCAAGGTCCGTAATATCGGCGTCAGTAACTTCAATACAGCCTTGATGGATGAAGCGGTGGCATTGTCTGATGCGCCACTTGTCACCAATCAGGTGGAATATCATCCATACCTAGATCAAAGCGTGGTGATTGATGCTGCACGTAAACACGGAATGTCTGTAACAAGCTATTTTGCCATGGCTGACGGGAAAGTGTTTAACGATGATAGCTTAAAGGCCATTGCGCGAGATCACGGCAAATCTGTTGCTCAGGTCGTTTTGCGTTGGCTGCTTCAACAAAGCAATGTTGTCACACTTTCCAAAACGGTTGGCGAGCAGCGCGTGTTGGAAAATTTCGATGTTTTTAATTTCGAACTGACCGGCGAGGAAATGCGCGAAATTCACAATTTAAACCAGGAAAACGGTCGTATTGTCAGCCCGGATGGCCTTGCACCACAGTGGGATTAGAGTGATCGCGTCAGGTTAAACAAGACAACGGGGGCAGGTTGTTCTGCCCCCATCTTGTGATGAAGCTGCATTGTTAAACCGCTTGTGAATGGCGGCCGTGTTCGGGATCAAGATAGGTGTCAAAGGCAGCGCAAACCGCGCGAACCAACGGACGGCCTGTTTCGGTTAGTTTAATGTAAGTGCCGTTAACTTCGACGATGTTATCGACGCTCATTGCGCGGATGCGTTCAAGTTCCGGGGCAAATCGGTCAGCCGATGTACCATGTGCTGCGCAGATGGTCGTAAGGTCAACTTCAAGATTGCACATCAGATCATTGATGATGTCGCGGCGCAGGTTGTCGTTTTCGGAAAGGCCGACACCCTTTTCAATAGCGCATTTTCCGTCTTCAATGCTGCGCTGCCAGCGGGCCAAAGCCGGGTCGTTTTGGCCGTATCCTTGGGGCAGGGATGAAATTGCCGATGGGCCAAAGCCAATAAGGGCCTCGGCAAGATCGGTTGTATAGCCCTGAAAGTTCCGGTGTAGCGTTCCGTTCTTTAGGGCGATGGCCATGCTGTCTGCTTTGTGGGCAAAATGATCAAGGCCGATGGGGATATAGCCATGCTGCCCCAGACGTTGCTGGATTTCTTCATATTGCGCCCAGCGTTCTTGCGTGTTGGGCAAAACTTCTGTCGGGATCAGTTGTTGGTGCTTTTTCATCCATGGCACATGGGCATAGCCAAAAACCGACAAGCGATCCGGGCGTAAAGACACAGTTTGATCGACTGTTTCGCGCAAAGTAGCAAGGGTCTGGAACGGTAGACCATACATCAGATCAACATTGATCCCGCAAATGCCACGGTCGCGAAGTTCGTTGATAACGTCACGAACAAGTTCAAAACTTTGAACCCGGTTCACAGCACGCTGAACGTTTTCATTGAAATCCTGAATGCCAATACTGGCCCGATTGAAACCGCATTCGACCATTGCTTCCATAAACGGGCTGGTCGCGGTGCGCGGATCCATTTCAATGGCAATTTCGGCATCGTCTAGAATATCAAGACGGCTTCGAATGGCAGCCATAATGGCGCGCAGATCATCGGGCTTTAGGATGGTTGGGCTACCGCCGCCAAAATGGATATGTGAAACCGAAAAACGTTTACCCGTGGGCAGCTTTCCAAGGGTGTTTTCGATTTCACTGAGCAGGGCTTCGACATAGCCAACAATCGGTTTGTAATGCTTGGTAATCTTGGTGTTGCACCCGCAGAACCAGCACATTTCTTCGCAATAGGGGACATGCAGATAAAGAGAAAGCGGCTGCTTTGGATCAAGCTCGCCCAGCCAACCTTCAAACACCTGACCATTGACCCCGGCATGAAAATGCGGGGCTGTGGGATAACTGGTGTAACGCGGCAGTCGAAGATCGTATTTTTCATAAAGAGCGAGCTGCATGACGGATATCCCGATTTATTCGTTATATCCGCCTTTTGCATTATTCCAATTCAGATCGCCTTGATGTGCGTCAAGGATGCGGAACGGGAAAACCGTGACGGTCGCTCAGCGCCTGTAATATTGCGTCCTTGTCGTCGATAAAGGCATGGCCGTTTGCGATGCCGCTCTGAAGGGGGGATGTTTCACCCGATTTCAGGATCATGACCGGAAGCGATTGATGATCTTGGCCTAGTATATCGAGGACTTCTGTACGGGGACTTGGCCATGCGATGTGGCGAATGTCGAGGGCGCCCTTAAGATGCGGGAAATATGCAAGAACTCCGTCAATCAAAGCACAATGCCAGCAATAAAACCGCTGGCCGGGCCATGCGGGGTCTTCGAAATCGGGTGTAAGTAAAAAGATCGTATCACGTTCGAAATCTGGCATGGGGCAGTGCCTTTTTCTGGGGGAGGGATCTAAAAACTACAGGTGCTTAAAGGCCGAAATGAGATCAGCGCGTAAAGTCGCAAGACGATCACGCCCGGCATCTTCTTCATAGGGCTCAGCCGTGCCAACGCCCCAAATCGGGCCCGGCCATGCGGCGTCATCTTTGAACCGGCCAACCACATGGCAATGAAGTTGCGGGACCATATTGCCCAGCATCGCGACATTGGTTTTGTGTGCTTTAAAGCGGTGCTTGATCACCTTGGAAACAGCGGATGCTTCGCTGCCAAGGGTGTTGCGGTCTTCGACACTCAGATCATCGTAATCAACAAGATCGGGGCGTTTTGGCACAAGGATCAACCAAGGATAACGTGCATCATTCATCAGCAACACATGTGATAGCGGGCCATCGGTGACCAAGGTGGTGTCGGCGGCAAGCTGGGGATGAAGCGTAAAGGCGTTTGTCATGGTAAATCCTTGTTTCGATGATCGGATCAATCAGCGCCGATGTTATAGCCCGATTGTGATGGGCTGTCTTGCCCTGTAAGGGGTAATGGGATGCCAATTCGCGGTCTTGTGATTTCATCATGTGCAATGATGATTGACGCGATATCGTACTTGGGAAACCATAGGGCCTTGAATGTATCGTTTTTCAGGTGACCCATGCCCCGTTTTTCCGCCAACTTGTCCTTTCTGTTTGCTGATCTTCCGTTTGAAAAGCGTTTTAGCGCGGCGGCAAAAGCAGGCTTTGTCGGTGTGGAATATATCGGCGCATATGACATGCCGCTTTCCACCGTCAAATCACTTGTGACGGATAATGGGCTAGAGCAGGTTCTGTTTAACCTGCCGCTGGGAAACTGGGAGGCCGGGGACCGTGGTTTGGCCTGTCGACCGGGACGCGAAAATGAGTTTCGCGATTCTGTTGTCACGGGACTTGATTATGCTGCAGCAACGGATTGTAAAATGCTTCATTGCATGGCCGGTGTGATGGGCAAGGGCGAAGACCCAAGCGAACTTGCGCGGCTTTATTGCGATAACTTGCTTTACGCCGCCGATCTTGCCGATCAAGCCGGTGTTGATATCTTGCTCGAACCGATCAACCCGATTGATATGCCAGGCTACTTGCTTAATTCGGTCGAACAGGCCGCCGTGATCTTGGATCAGTTGGCACACCCGCGTTTGAAACTGCAATTTGATATTTATCATGCCCAGATCGTTGGCGGGAACATCGCCGCACGGCTTGATAAGCATCTTGATGCCATTGCCCATGTGCAGGTTGCCGGTGCACCCGGACGTCATGAACCCGATAGCGGGGAACTGAATTACCCGTTCTTGTTCTATATGCTTGATCGTATCGGCTATGAGGGCTGGGTTGGGTGTGAATACAAACCACACGGCAAAACCGAAGACGGGCTTGGCTGGGTCCGGCCCTGGATGCCAGCTATTTAATTTTGTGTTCTGCCAGATCAATTTCCGATGAGAACATCTATTAGTTTTGACTCCCCTTTTGCATACTCTAAAAGGGGACGGTTATTATTTATTTGAACGATTTTTGAATGATATGTCCTGTATAAGAACACGGAATCAAATTCTTCAAATTTAATGCGGCTGGTCGTCTCTGAATCTATACGTAGGCTCTGATTTGATGACGGATCCACATAGTCAAAAACCACGACGAGGTGGTTTTTGTGAAACTTTTCAAAATTAGGGTTTTTGAAGTCCTCTGTTTTCTTTTTAATAGTTTCATTTAATCTCGGTATGTTTAAGGTTGGATCTATGTCGTAACCTTGAATATGTTGCACATTCATTTGATTGTCGGGTGTTAGGTGAATGTTTGTGACGATTGTCTCGTCAAGCATGTCTCGCGGAATATCTCCATTTATACCCTCTGTTTTTTCCTGACATTGATTTTTTATCAGTTGCGCAACATCGAGAGCTTTTTGTTTAGGAAAGTCATGTGCGTTTTCGTTGAACGTTATGCAAACGTTAATTGGGACGTTTGATTCATTAAGTTCTTTTTCTATAAAACGTAGAAATGACTTTCTTCGTTTCTCTTTTCTTATTTCGTTATGGTCGCTTGAGCCGTCAAATGTATGAAATTCAGTAACCTCTATGCCAACACCATAGTTGTTTATATTGACCATGAAATCTGGCATCTCTCCTACGCAAACTGGTGAGTTTTTTGGCAGAAAGAAATCAAGGAAACGACTAACTTGACAAAGCTCTTTCTCTTTATCCATTGTGATTCCTAGCTTTTCCGTTTGGTTTCTATTCAATCAGAATGGCACGAAAATCATTCACATTGGTCAATGTCGGCCCGGTGATCAGCAGATCGTCAATCTTGGCAAAGGCGCTATAGGCGTCGTTATTGGCAAGATATTGCCGCAGATCAATCTTGGCTTTTTGCGCCTTCTGCCAGCTTGAAGCATCCATGATGGCCCCTGCATTATCTTCGCTGCCGTCAATGCCGTCGGTATCAATTGCAAGCGCGCTAAAGCCCGGCTGGTCACGCAATTGAATCAGAAGTGAGAGCAAAAATTCGCTGTTGCGTCCGCCGCGCCCACCTTGGCCCCGCACTGTAACGGTGGTTTCCCCACCTGATAGCAACACACATGGTTTGACTGCGGGTTGTCCGTGATTGGCAACCTGATGGGCGATCCCGGCATGCATGATGGCAACTTCGCGTGATTCACCTTCAATTGCGTCCCCAAGAATGACCGGGTTCAAGCCCAATTCCCGTGCGACGGTTGCGGCTGCCTCAAGGCTATCTTGCGGGCGGGCAAGCATGATGGTTTCATGACCGGCAAAGCACGGATCATTTGGTTTAACCGTTTCATCCTTGGCACTGCGTAAAAGATCTTCGGCAGCTTGGGGAATATCGATCTGGTAGTGGCGAATGATATCCAGCGCATCCTGACCGCTTGTCGGATCGGCAACGGTTGGGCCTGATGCAATAATCGCTGGATCATCGCCGGGGACGTCCGATACGAGATAGGTCACCATACGTGCCGGGGCCGCGGCCTTGGCCAAACGGCCACCTTTGATGGCCGATAGGTGTTTGCGCACGCAATTCATTTCAGAAATGGTTGCACCACTGCGCAGCAAGGCCTTGTTGATTGCCTGTTTGTCATCAAGTGTCAGACCCGGACCGGGCAGGGCCAAAAGTGCTGAGCCGCCGCCTGAAATCATGCAAACAACCAGATCATCCGGGCCAGCCGTTTGAACGATTTCAAGAATGCGTTTGGCAGCCTGTTCGCCTGCTGCATCGGGAACCGGGTGGGATGCCTCGACAATTTCGATTTTGTCACAGGCAACCGCGTGACCATATCGCGTGACGACCAGACCTTCGAGGTCGCCTTGGCAGGTATCTTCAAACGCGCGCGCCATATTTGCCGATGCCTTGCCGGCGCCAATGACGATGGTTTTGCCTTTTGGTGGTGTTGGCAGGTTTCGGGGAATTTGAACCCCGGGGTCAGCGGCCTTAAGGGCGGCATTCATTAAGGCCATAAGTTTATCGCGCGAGGTCGTCATATTGCGTTTCCCTGAATGGAGTGATGTTGTTTTCGGCCGTTATGTTTTGTGTGCGATCAGGTCGCTTGTTTGTCAGAGGCCGTTTTAAAGAAATCGAGAACTGCCTGAAGGTGAT
Organism: Rhodospirillales bacterium; assembly: GCA_019634165.1. Taxonomy (GTDB): domain Bacteria; phylum Pseudomonadota; class Alphaproteobacteria; order Rhodospirillales; family Thalassospiraceae; genus Thalassospira. The sequence continues at coordinate 37,614 of JAHQVT010000013.1, read as the reverse complement.
TGGACATTGCCTTTTCGGCGGCATCGGGGTCGCGGGCGGCGATGGCTTCGATAATATCGCGGTGGTGATCTTGCACCATTCGGTCAAAGGACGGGCCGCTCATGGAATTAAACCGGATTTCCATCAATGCTGCTTGCAGCACGTCATGAAGCATTTTCATCACGTGATAATAAATGATTGATCCGGTAGCCCGGCCAATCATCATATGTAGTCGGTGGTCATCATCGGCACGGTATTTTGCCGCACGGCGGGGATCATGGGCCTGACGAAATGCCATGCGCAGAAGTTTGATATCTTCATCACTGGCATTGATGGCAGCACGGCGTGCTGCCCATGTTTCCAGCGTGCAGCGAATTTCCTGCAAATCACGCAGGTTGGTGATCGAATCGCGCACCAGATCGGTCATGGCTGTATCCATGTCGATCCCGGTCGATGACAGGATTTCTGTGCCACCGCCCTGAACCGCGCGCAGATAACCACGGGTTTTAAGTTTTTGTAAGGCAGCACGCACTGAAACGCGGCTGACTTTCATGCTTTCGGCAAGTTGGCGTTCGCCGGGAAGGCGATCGCCGGGCAGAAAAATACCATCTGAAATCTTTTCAAGAATCTGGTCTGCGACCTGATCGGCAATCCGTTTGGGACGTTTGCTGTCCGGTACTTCTGGTGCCAGGAATGATTTGCCAGACGGCATGTTGGGTTTTCTCCAATCGTGTTTTTCTGCGCCGATAGGTTTGCAGCGTCAATTACGCCTTAATGGTCATACCAGTTTAAGGGATGTTTGAGACGGACGCAAAGCTCGATACGTAAAGAGTGCGCTTAATGCAGCGTAATCTTGTTTGTCGCGCGATAAATTGATAATTCAACAGAAGCCAAATGACTGATGGTTGGGCTTTCACAGCAAGACCAAAGCATGTTCAGGCCAGACTTATTGCCACCTAACGTCACTTACTTTCACGTAATCGTCACCAGCCACCACCGAATTTCAGGAGAATAGGCGTGCGTAACCATGCAGGGTCCCTTTTGGGCCAAGATGATCCGGCCCCGTTTGAGGTCTTGAACGAAACCGGCAAGGGTCATTCGCTTTTTGTCTGTGATCATGCATCGCGTGAGATTCCCAAAAATCTTGGGACACTTGGCCTTCCTGAAGAAGAACGAAAGCGTCATATCGGCTGGGATATTGGTGCACGCAAGGTAACTGAAATCCTCGTTGATCGGTTTGATTGCCCTGCGGTGTTGGGTGGCTATTCACGGCTTGTGATTGATTGCAATCGGCAACTTTGGGACCCGACTGGCATGCCTGAAATTGCCGATCAAACCGTTGTTCCGGGCAATAAGAACATCACGCCAACCGAACACATGAAACGCATCCGCGAGATTTTCCTGCCCTATCATGGCGCGATTGAAGAACGGATTGCCAATTTTCATGCCCATAAAATCGCCCCGGCATTGATTGCGATCCATAGTTTTACACCAGTATTTCAAGGGTTTGAACGGCCATGGGAAATTGGAATTTTGTGGGATACAGATGACCGCATTCCCGTGCCGTTGCTTGATACCTTGCGCAAACAACGCCCTGATTTGGCCATTGGTGATAATGAACCCTATTCCGGGCGTCATTTGGCCGATTACACCATTGACCACCACGGCGAAGCGGCTGGTTTGCCTTGTGTGTCGATTGAAATCCGCCAGGATCTGATTGATACTGATCAGGGTTGCGAGAATTGGGCAAAAATCCTTGGTGATGCCTTTGTCGATATTCTTGCCGACCCGAACCTTTATAAGATCAGGAGAGACTGACTTGGCAGGGTCCAAAGCGCGCGAACCGGGATTTACCATCGGCATTGAAGAAGAATTCTGGCTTGTGGACCGCAATAGTCGCGATCTTGCCAAGGACCCGCCAACAGATTTTCTAAAAGACGCCAAGGCCAAGCTGGGCGATCAGGTGTCCAGCGAGTTCATGCGCTGTCAGGTCGAAACTGGTACCAAGGTCTGTAACAGTGCGGCCGAGGCCCGTGAAGAATTATTCCTTATGCGATCAACCTTATCCGAGGTCGCAGCAAAATATGACATGGCGCTTCTGGCGGCATCGACCCATCCATTTGCGCAATGGGATAGCCAGAAACATACGGACGGCGAACGCTACAACACCATTGCACGTGATTTGCGTGCGGTTGGTGATCGGTTGTTGATATGTGGCATGCATGTCCATGTCGGGATTGACGATCATGATCTTCGGATCGAACTGATGGCGCAAGCCAGTTACTTCCTGCCTCATCTATTGGCACTGACCACCAGTTCCCCGTTCTGGCGGGGGCGCGATACCGGGCTTCAGACTTTCCGATTGTCGGTTTTTGACAATTTACCACGTACAGGCTTGCCAGAAGCATTTGGGTCGTGGGCGGAATATCGCCGTCATGTCGATATGTTGATTGATGCTGGTGTGATTGAAGATGGCACTAAGCTTTGGTGGGATTTGCGGCCCAGTGATCGGTGGCCAACACTTGAAATGCGCATTGCCGATGTCTGTACCGATCTTGAAGACGCGGTTTGCGTGGCATCCATTACCCGCTGTTTGATGCGGATGCTTTATCGGTTGCGTCGCAATAACCAGCGTTGGCGAACCTATTCCAACATGCTGATTCGTGAAAATCGTTGGCGGGCTTGTCGTTATGGCAGTGATCCCGGCGAAAAAGCCGGATTGATTGATTTTGGGCGTGGCGAGATTGTTCCCTACGCGGATTTGCTTGAGGAAATTCTTGAGCTGATCCGCCCGGACGCCGAATTCTTCGGCTGTGTTGCCGAAGTCGAACATGCGCGCACCATTGTTAACCGTGGCACCAGTGCACGGCGGCAGCGCGAAATTTACGATGCGGCGACCGAATTGGGGGCCAGTTCAAAGGACGCATTGATTGCAGTGGCGGATGTGTTGATCGAACGCACCCAGCCGAACGCAAAATCTGAAACCTAACGGTACTTGTCAGCAGCGAACGCATTGAGTATCGTCGCGCCGCATTAGAAATTTTGCGCACCGGGTATCCGCTGTGCAGTCCATCATCGGAGAAGAATTGATGACCGAAGTCGGTGGTATCGCAGCTGATCAGCTTGCGAGTTATGTTGAGCGTATTGAACGCCTTGAAGAAGAAAAAGCCAACCTGATGGCTGACATCAAAGAAGTTTACGGCGAAGCCAAAGCACTTGGCTATGACGTAAAAATCCTGCGTCAGATCATCCGTCTGCGCAAAATCGAAGACCACGAGCGCAGTGAACAGGAACAAATTCTTGAGGTCTACAAACGCGCACTTGGGATGAGCTAAGCGATCAACGACTTGGCTGAGTGCCAATTGTATCGTGATGTTAAGAAATCAGGGTCCCTTTTGGGGCCCTGATTTCTTTTGTTCCTCTTTGAATACCCACATATTCATTGCGGTAAAGCTATAGAACATGGCAATCAGCGATGCGATGACCAAGGCTATGAAAGGGGTTGCCCAGCCAAGCCAGACCAGAGCGCTATAAATGACGTAGTTTAAGCAAAAAGAACTGACTTGAACTGTAACATAAGAACCAAATTGCCGTTTTCCGCGTTTTTCGCTGTTTTTAAACGTGAAGGTGCTGTTGAGCGCCCATGTCACCAACAAAGCGATTGAAAACGAAATCAGTCGTCCACTATAGGGATCAAACCCAGCCTTATGGGTGGTTAGCCACAACACGCTAGCATCCGTCAAAAAACCAAGTGTACCGACGACGATAAACCGTGCACCTTTTCCAAATAGGGCGCGGCTGATCATTTATCTGTCTCTTTTGCGATCTCTGTCCTTAACGTTTCAAGGGGATCAGAATGCAGAAGGTATGCAAGTCTTTTAACTTCCCATTGACCGATGCCAGTGTTGGATAGGATCGCGCCGGTTACAAAACTTAGAGCGGCTGACAGCATAATGCCGACGGTTAGAATTGCGGTTGGCAGGCGTTCGACTAGGCCGGTTTCAATATATTCAAAGATCAGCGGTAGTCCGAGAAGGACAGATAGAACGGCAAGGAATGCGGCGAGAAAACCGTAGAAGACAAAAGGTTTGTGTGTTGCTGTGAACAGCAAAATCCGGCTTAGGATACGTGCGCCATCACGGTACGTGCGAAGCTTGCTTTCCGTTCCTTCATGGCGTGCACCATAGGATGTTGGTATTTCGGCAACCGGTGCGCGCAGCATAATTGCATGTACGGAAATTTCGGTCTCAATCTCAAACCCGGTGGAAATCGCAGGAAAGGTTTTGACAAATCGTCGTGAAAACACGCGATAACCTGAAAAAATATCGGTGAAACGTGCCCCGAATAGTTTGGCAAATACTGTATTGAACAGCCGGTTGCCCATGCGATGTCCGCTACGATAGGCCGCTTCTTCTTTCTCTGCTCGTGTGCCAACAACCATATCAAGGCGTTCTACGACAAGTCGCTTAATCAGCTCCGGTAGTGCCGTTGCGTCATATGTTCCATCACCATCAGCCATGACATAGATATCGGCTTCTACTTCGGAAAAGCCGCGTCGGACCGCATTGCCCTTGCCCGGAAGCGTTTCGCTGATAACAACCGCGCCAGCCGCACGTGCTTTTTCCGCTGTGTCATCCTTGGATGCATTGTCGATCACAATGATCTGGGCAGACACGATAACGTTGCGAAAAGACTCAATCACATGCGTGATTGCTTTTCCTTCGTTATGGCAGGGCAAAATGACGGCAATGCGTGCATGTTCATAGATGGATGCGGGCTTGCTTTGGGTGCCTTTGGGCATTCTAGTTTCCTTCTTCCATCGGCAGATTTTTGCGATCACGCCAGTTTTGTATTTGTGTTCGAACCCACATGGCAAAATAGGCAAACGCAATGGCAAACCCAGGCAGCGCTGTCATCTGATAGCGCGCAAGGTTCAGGCTGAACGCTGCATAGAACAATAGCGAGAATAAAGATGGCAGCATCACTGCAATCAAAAGGCCCTTGCGTCTGCGCAGGGCAACACCCAAAAGCACAATGAATGCAGGGAAGGTGATTACAGCAAACTCGTCAATCCAGATGCCACGGTAGATCAGCGGCAGCGTTGTTCCGATATGTTTGATCGGGCGCGAAAGGATAGCGTCTTTCAATTCCTGTTCTGCACGATCATGTGCGTCAGTATATGCCAAGCCTTCTGAGTTGATAAGTTCGGTTACTCTTTTGCCAAAGCCTAACTGTCCTCGCAGGTAGTAACCATCTTCTTCATACCAGCCGAATGGTTTGACAACCTCAGCGGGGAACAGATTTTCAGCCCAGCCATCACCAGCGCCGCGCGTCCAATAGGTGAAGGCAGCGAGATAGTCGGTAAGATCCATATCGTTAAAGACAACACGGGTACTTAGGGCAATCCCACCCCGGCTATCGGTAAACTGATAGCGGCCGGTGATGTCATGGTTTCTATCCATCCACAAAGCAATTGGTGTGACGGCGACAACGGTAAAGACGACAAGTTTTGCAACGGAGGCACGCCAGCTATTCTTGCTCGTCAGTACGAATAAGAGGCCAGCCAAGACGGCAATAGGAAGGAAATAGATATAGATTGCTTTTGTGAAGGCCAACCAGACGAATGTTAATCCAGGGAATGCCCAGGCCAGCGGGTTTCTTCGGTGCCATGCCCATACGATGGCAAAAACAAACAAACTGGCAAGGAACAGTGCAAGGGGATCGGAAATTACATAATCGTGATTTTTATGCGCTTGATGGTTCAACCAGATATGCATGCCGCCCATGATTGCAGCAAATGGACTTCCGGTAATACCGCGAACAGCAAAGAACATGGCAATTCCTGCCGCGACAAAAAGGAGCCGGTTTGTCCATTTAGCAAGGATATAGGGTTCTTTGCCGCAACCTGTCTGAGGCAGGCATTCCGCCGTGATCTTTTCAATGCTGCCATCAAGTTGCAAGATGTAAGAAAGCAAAAAAGGATAGCCCGGTTCACGCGAGATTGCAGGATTTATCGTTTCTGCAGTGGCGTTGATTGCTTCGTTAACGGTCCCAAACTTGGCGAGATTGACCGCAATGCCGATATACTGTCGGGCGTCAGCGTAGTCGGGTTGTTGCGCCTGTTTGAGCGTCCCCATCCAAACCAAACAGACAATCGCACCGATTGCGCACCAGAAAACCTGTGATTTTCCCAATGGTTTCAATGTCGCAAGAATATTGCGCATCATGAATATATTTCCCCTAAATTCTTTGCCGCAGCATAGTGGGATTGAATTTAGAGGTAAATTTTTTAGTGCCACTATTCCGGATTTTCGTCGGGAATGACGCATTTCGCGATGGTTCACTGTTGCATGCAGGCAATTCATTGAAGATCGCTGTTGGTTTTCTGTGCAGTTCCCATCAATAGCATCACGAGTATTCTGGTTAACGTTAATAAATAAGTCTTTGATTCCATGTGGAAGCAAGGCCGTTAAAGGAATGACTCGGGGACGCGGTGCTTGTTTAAATGCTTTATAAATTAAGCAAGTCTAATTTAGCATATTTATGCATTCAAAGGATGTGTAAGCATATTATATATTAAATCTATACTGGCGATTTATTAACCTATGATACCTTAGGGTAGTATTTATTGTCTCAATTTTGAACTAATATTCTAACAAACATGTAACTTGGTTGCGTTGCTGGTCGGTGAGTAAACTCTGCCGCGCAGTCAGGTGAAACAAAAAAAAATCCCTGGAAACGATCAAGATCGGCTCATGCTGCGGAAACCTGTATCACGGGGCGGCTAATTGCGCGTCCTGATCTGATTAAGGGGATGTGATGCTGGGAACTAGATGTGCAGGAATTGCACGCGATGAGCTTGTTTTCGTAAACGGCATCGGCGCACAAACGCCCGATCCGAAAACGCCGATTTTCAATTTGGCACCTTCGAAACTTCACCTGTCAGCCTGCCTGAACTCATCAGGCAACTTATCAAACGTTCAACTCAAAACTTACAGGCAATCTGCGCTTCCAAGAGGCTGTGGGCAACCATTGGCTTTGCGTGGTCGACTGTCATGTCTGCTATGGCGTCATGAATGAATGTCGCAAAAAAGATGACGTAACTGTCACCGCATTCCGGGAAGTTGTTGGGGCAACGACCTGATATTATTGTGATTACAATTGGTTAGAACGCTACAGTATGAAAACTTTCGTCAATCTGAATATCGGAACCAAATTGGCGGTATTGCCGCTTATTGGGGTTATTGCCATCGCAATTGTCGGCGCCATCGGGGGGCGCGCAATTGTATCACTTAGTAATGGTTTGGAATTTGCCGTTTCCGAAGCTTATCCAGAAGTTCGGGATATCGGCAATATCGACCGCAACGTGACAAAGGTCCATCAAACAGTTTATCGGCTGCTTTCCTGGTCGGCTGCCGGTGTCGATGAAGAGCGCATGAGCAGTGTGAATGAACAATTGCAGTCGCAGATTGCATCGGCGCGTGATTCCTTTGTTGCTATGTTGGCAGTTGAAAGCCTGCCTGCATCACATCGCCAAGAAGCGCAGGATGCTGCCGATCTTTACGAGGAATATCTTGGTAAGATCGATCAGGTGCTTGGTATGCTTGATATTGAATATACCGGTGCGCTGAGCTTTTCGTGGTCGGCACAATCGGACTATGAAAACCTGATGGCGTCGCTGGCCGAACTGCGCGAGGCATCAGAAAGCCGGATGGATGTTGCCAGTACCGGTGCGATGGCAGGCGGACAAGAGGCCCAGAACCAGACAATCATTGCTGCTGTGGTCGCCGTGCTTTCCATGATCTTGATCAGTTTTGCCATTACACGGGTTATTGGTGTTCCGGTTAAACAACTGACAACTGTCATGCGCGAATTGGCCGATGGCCGGGTTGATATTACTGTACCCTTCACCGGTCGGTCTGATGAGATGGGCCGCATGGCCGGCGCGGTTGAGGTGTTCCGCCAGAATGCGGAAACCTTGCAGGAAGCCGAACAAAAACGTGCTGAGAACGAAGCCAAGGCAGCAGAAGAAAAACGCCAGATCATGCAAGAACTTGCTGCCGAAATTGAAACATCGGTTCAAGGGACAGCAACGGCAGTTAGTGCGGCAATTGAAGAAATCGGCGCATCAGCGAGTGCAATGTTGACCAATGCAGAACGCACCGATCAGCAAAGTGAAAACGCGTTTGATGCATCAGGTAAATCAAGCCGTAATATGGGCGAGATTTCCGAATCAGCGAACAGTCTTGCCGCAGCAATTTCGCAAATCAGCAATGAAATCCAAGAAAGCAGTCGCCGCGCGCAAGCTGCGAGTGAGCAAGCACTTGATGCTGATGCCAAGATCCGCAAACTTGAAGAAGCCAGTGTCCGGATCGAGGATGTCGCAGCCCTGATCGGGAACATTGCCGAACAGACAAACCTGCTTGCCTTGAATGCGACAATTGAGTCCGCCCGTGCCGGGGATGCAGGCAAAGGGTTTGCCGTTGTTGCAAACGAAGTCAAAAATCTTGCCAGTCAGACGGCGCGTTCAACCGAAGAAATCGCATCAGAAATTGCCAATGTGCGATCTGAAACAACGCTTGCGGTTGAGGCAATCCAAACCATCGTGACAAGTGTCAATGATGTGAATGGCATCCTAAAAGCCATTGCCGATGCCGTTCTGGAGCAAGGAACGGCAACTGGCCAGATCAGCAATAGCATCTCCGAAGCTGCGGGGTATTCCGAAGCCGTTTCTGACGGTATCGGGGATGTCCGCGAAATTGCACGTGCGACGCGGGAATCAGCAGATTCTGTCGGGCAGGCAACCGGGGAACTCGGTCGTCAAATGACCGGGTTGAGTTCTTCTGTAGACGGGCTTGTTGCGCGTTTACGGACTGTTTGATCCAACTTCCCAATCTTCCTAACAATTTCATCAAAAGGGGTTATCTGATGAAAACACTTATGCGTCTTTTTGTATCTGCCATGACGATGTTGTGCCTGACCACGGGGCTTGCACAGGCACAGGACAAGGCGGCAATTTCAAAGGAACTGGTCGATAAGGCAATCACGCTTTATGACGAAGTTGGTCAGGACAAATCGTTTGCGACCTTCAATGACAAAAACAGTGAGTTCGTTTTTGACGAATATTACGTGATTGTTGCCGATGGGGAAAAAGGCACGTTCCTGACCCATGCGATCAATCCAAAATTGATCAACAATCCGAAACTTTGGGACCTTCAGGATGTGAACAGCAAGTTCATTATTCGCGGCATGGTCGAAACTGGAAAAACCAGCCCGGACGGTGGTTGGTCAAACTATACCTGGACCCATCCAGAAACCAAAAAACTCGCTGAAAAGAAAACGTGGGTAAAGGCCCATGGCGACAAAATATTCATGGTTGGATATTACGAATAACTGATAAATTATTGGTAATTGATATGAAAGGTCACCTATTAAGGTGGCCTTTTATTTTATATTCGAACAATCAAAAATAAAAATAATAATGTGATGGTCATCACAAAAGCAGTGAAAGAATCATTATTTGTCATGTGTGAAGTATAGTGTTTGTCGACATTGTACTATTCGATAGTTTATATTTGTTCCAATATTTCACAGAACTGATGTCGAATAGTAAATTAACTTAAATATTCAATAGGTTATAATAGTTCTCAGCTTCATAGGGTCGCATAAGACGAGCCGATATCTCCTGGGTGGAAGCGCTGGTAACTGCAGCGTTTTTTAAACGATGCGTTCGAGTGTCCTGCCGTTTCAACGGCATATGAGTGGGAGATAGCTGTGAAAAAAATCAAACGGGCAATATTCTTATCAGGCGGAGGGCCCGCCGTCGGGCTTAGTATCGGTGTTCTCAAACGTCTTCAACAGGAACCCGACATCAAATTTGATATCTGGTCATCGGCCTGTATTGGTGCGTGGTTATCGGTTGCTTGGCATCAGGCCGATGAAGGTCAGGAACTTGATCAATCGATTGAGTTCTTCCGTAAAATCTTTCGCCCGGCAAGCGTTTATGAACGCTTTCCAATCGCATCCGCCTTTGCGCCGGATTTCTTTTCCGATTTTGCCAACCGGCTTTCTTACTTCTTTGATCCCAGCAGCTATCAGGGGCTTGTCGTGCCGGAAGCCTTGGGCGAAGCTGCTGAACATGTTCGTCATTTTATGGGCAATCCAAAATACTGGACGCCGCACAACCTGAACGATGTGTTGTTGAATGGCATATTGGCAGTCAATCCGCTGTCGCGTTTCATGGTTGGCGCGATGTACCAAACCAAAACCAAGGGACTGGCCAAAATCTATTCGCCAGACAGCATGTTCTTGGATCGGCTGAAGTTTGATCGACTGTATCAACCAGACAAGCCAGCCCTTTTCCATAACGCCTATAACCTCACACAACAGCGGCTTGAACTGTTTACCAACAAACCAGAACATTACAATCTGCCGCAAATGAATGCGCAAACCCTGTGTGCATGTTCGGCCCTGCCATTCATCGAAGAACCGGTTGAAATAAACGGCGATACCTATTGCGAAGGTGCAACCGTTGATACCGTCAATTTCTTTGACTTCCTTAAACATCATCCCGATGTTGAAGAAGTATGGGTCAGCCGTATTTTGGATTTAAAGCAGGTGCGCCAGCCGGAAAATCTTTATGACGCGCTAAACAACCTGATCATGCTTTTTGCGGCATCCGCCAGCGAGGACGCGGTTGCCGCCTTTAAGCGTGAAGTGGCTGAAAGTGGCCGGAAGATCGACATCATTGAAATCCCGGTTTCCCCGCACATCAATTACGATTGGACTTGGGAAAATCTTGATCGGGGGATTGATGATGGCTATCAGGCAACCGAGGATATGATTGCGAGTTATCGCAATCGACAAATTCGTGAAAGCCCAATAAGCGATATGCGTCGTCGGGCATCGCGGGTTTTGCCAGATTTCCGTTTTCCAAGCCGCGGGCCACGCCCCAGATTGGCATAAAACACCAAAGGGGCCGCGTGATGCGGCCCCTTTGATTTCGAAATTACATTATTCCGCGGCTTTTAGGTGCTCTGGCGGGTTGCGGAACTGTTCGATCAGTTCTGCCTCACGCTTTTTGGTCTTTGCGATATTACCGTCTTTGACATGGCCGTAACCGCGAATTTGTTCGGGCAGGGCAAGCAAGGCAGCAGCAATGCGAACATTGTTGTGCGTCAGACCGTCGATAACTTCGGTGACAAGCTTTTCGTAATCGGCAATCAGTTGGCGTTCCATTTTACGTTCATGGGTGCGGCCAAACGGATCAAGTGACGTTCCGCGCAGGAATTTAAACTTCGCCAGAACGCCGAAGGCATTCATCATCCATGGACCATAGGACGATTTTTTAAGCTGCCCATTTGCCGGGTCTTTATCGGCAATCGCCGGAGGTGCCAGATGGAAGTTGATTTTGTAATCACCGGCAAAGTTTTTGGCGACTTTGTTTAAAAATTCCGGATCGGTATATAGGCGGGCAACTTCGTACTCGTCCTTATAGGCCAGCAACTTGAAGTAATATTTCGCCACTGTCCGGGCAAGGTCATCCTCGCCATCAAGGCGTTTTTCGGCCATTGCAACTTTGTCGACCAATGCACTGAACCGATCGGCATAAGCAGCATTTTGATAATCGGTCAGGAATGCACGACGCTTTGCGACAATATCGGAAAGCGTGGTTGCAATTGGGTGAGCTTCGGTTTCATTCGGGCCAACAACATCCAAAACACGCTTGGGTTCATGCGCATAAAGACGCCCCCAATAAAAGGACTGTTTGTTCATATCAACAGCAACACCGTTAAGTTCGATCGCCTGTATCAATGCTTCTTCGCTGATTGGGATCAAGCCACGCTGCCAAGCAACGCCAAGCATGAACAGATTGGTCGCAATCGAATTGCCCATCAAGCGGGTTGCGATATCGCTGCCTTCTACAAAATGAACGGCGTCCGCCCCACAAGTATCGTTGATAACTTTCATATGCTCGTTGGTTTTAAGCTGAAAATCAGGATTGCGGGTGAAGGCACCGGTCACGGTTTCATGGGTATTAATCACCGCTTGGGTAAAGTTACGGCGCATTTTGGCAAGGCCTTCGTAACTTGCCGCAACCAAAAGATCACAGCCCAGAATCACATTGGCTTCGCCTGCGGGAATGCGGGCAGCGTGAAGTTTGTTTTGATCATTGGCAAAGCGGATATGGCTGACAACAGCCCCGCCTTTCTGGGCCAGTCCAGCCATATCAAGCCCGACAATGCCTTTGCCTTCGATATGAGCTGCCATGCCAAGAAGTGCCCCAATGGTGACAACGCCAGTACCGCCAACACCGGTGATCAGCACCGACCAAGGTTCATCGATATTGGGAAGGGTCGGGCGCGGCAGGCTGGCAAAAATCGCATCGCCGTTATTACCGCCCTTTGCCGCTGGTTCAGGTTTGCGCAATTCGCCACCTTCAATCGTGACGAAGCTTGGGCAGAAACCATTCAGGCATGAGAAATCCTTGTTGCAGGCCGATTGATCGATGGCGCGCTTGCGGCCAAATTCGGTTTCAACCGGAACCACGGCAAGGCAGTTTGATTGCACACCGCAATCACCACATCCTTCGCAAACCAGATCATTGATGAAAACCCGTTTGAGCGGATCAACCATCAGTTTGCGTTTGCGGCGACGGCGTTTTTCCGCAGCACAGGTCTGATCAAAGATCAGGATCGTTACACCTTCGATCTCGCGCAATTCTTTTTGGGTGTTATCAAGTTCATCACGGTGACGGACATCCACACCCGGCGCAAAATCAGCCCCCATCGGGTATTTGTCGGGTTCATCAGAAAGCACGATGATGCGTTTGGCACCTTCGTCAAACATCTGACGGGTGATCTGCGGGACGGTCAAGGGACCATCAACCGGCTGTCCGCCGGTCATGGCAACCGCATCATTAAACAGGATTTTATAGGTGATGTTCACACCCGATGCGACGGCGGCACGAACGGCAAGCGATCCTGAATGGTAATAGGTGCCATCGCCCAGATTCTGGAAAACGTGCTTTTCATTGGTAAAGGGTGCCTGACCAATCCAAGTCGCGCCTTCGCCACCCATATGGGTAAAGGTTTCGGTCGAACGGTCCATCCAGTTGACCATGTAATGGCACCCGATACCGGCCATTGCACGGCTGCCGTCTGGAACCTTGGTTGAACTGTTATGCGGGCAACCGGGGCAGAACCATGGAATGCGTGCAACATCGGGGCGTGGCTCGGCAATTTCTTTTTCTTTTTCCGCCAGCCAGTCAAGGCGTTCGTGAATGGCGGGACTGTCAAAGAACCGTTTGATGCGTTCGGCCAGTACGACGGCAATGCGGGCCGGGGTCAGTTCGTCCATTGATGGCAAAATCCATTCGCCTTTTTCATCGAACTTGCCAATCACGGTCGGGCGGACGTCTTCGCGCCAGTTATATAGCTGTTCCTTGACCTGATTTTCCATCACCGCGCGTTTTTCTTCGACGACGATGATTTCTTCCAGTCCCATGGCGAATTCGCGGACATCATCACGGTTCAGTGGCCAGCTCATGCCAATTTTCAGGACACGAATGCCAATTTTGGCAGCATCTTGTTCGGAAATACCCAGATCATCAAAGGCCTGCATGACGTCAAGATAGGCCTTGCCCGTGGTGATAATGCCAAGGCGGGCATTCGGGCTGTCGATTACGGTTTTGTTCAATTTGTTCGCCCGCGCATATGCCAATGCGGCATAAAGCTTATATTTCATCAGGCGATGTTCTTGTTCCTTGGGCGTATCGGGCCAGCGGATGTGCAAGCCGCCTTCAGGCATAGGGAAATCATCGGGAATGATCGGGATGATGCGATCCGGGGCGACATCGGCGGCGGCCGAACTTTCCACTGTTTCGGCAATGGTTTTCATTGCCACCCAACAACCCGAATAACGGCTCATGGCCCAACCATGAATACCGAAATCAAGAATATCCTGAACACCTGATGGGTTCAGAACCGGGATTTGCGCATCAATAAAGGCATATTCGGTTTGATGGGGCAGGGTGGATGATTTGCAAGAATGGTCATCACCAGCCAAAACCAGAACCCCACCATGGGGGGATGTGCCGGCATGGTTAGCGTGTTTGAAAACGTCACCGGATCGGTCAACACCCGGACCTTTGCCGTACCACATGCCAAAGACGCCATCATATTTGGCGTCCTTATACATATTAACCTGCTGGCTTCCCCAAACGACCGTGGCGGCAAGGTCTTCGTTGACACCGGGTTGAAATTCGATCTGCTGTTTGGTCAGGAATTTCTTGGCCCGCCAAAGCTGCTGATCCAAACCGCCCAGCGGTGATCCGCGATACCCTGAAATGCAACCGGCTGTATTTAACCCCGCGCGCGCATCAAGCTGGCGCTGCATCAGGGGCAGTCGAACCAGTGCTTGAATACCTGTCAGGTAAACCCGACCTTCTTCAAGGGTGTATTTGTCGTCCAGACGAATTGCCGCCAATTGTGCCATGACCGGTCTCCCTCGGATCTCTCTGAAATGCGGGTCAGTTTTGGCCTCATGCACTGCTTTTATGGATATGGGTGTTGGGGCAGTGTTTCGGTATGACCTTTATCTATTTCGTTCAAGCACGGTTTGCGGGACCGTTATCGAACATTGGAATGGTAATGAATGCTGACCTTTTTTCAAAACGAACTCGCATCGCACACCATAAAACGCCTGATTGCATCGGTTGACGTTAGGTCAACTTATTATTTACTTATTCTGGTACCGATTTGCGCGCAATATAATTGCGTGGCTGTTGCGATGCGATAATACACGGATCATCGAGTCTCTGTTGGGCGCGGTTAAAACGCCGTGTTACCGTTGATCGGGTTTAGGGTGCTTTTGGTGCGATCCCAAGAGACAGGAGTATATTATGGATCAGCGTGTTTCGCTAATAACGTTGGGTGTGTCGGACTTGGATCGGGCGCGGCGTTTCTATGAAGGCGGCCTTGGCTGGAAAATGACCGAAATGGTCGAAGGCCAAGTTGTTTTCTATCAATTATCCAACGGATTGGCCTTGGGCCTGTTTGGTCGCGCCGA
The DNA here is from genome assembly GCA_019634165.1 of Rhodospirillales bacterium. Taxonomy (GTDB): domain Bacteria; phylum Pseudomonadota; class Alphaproteobacteria; order Rhodospirillales; family Thalassospiraceae; genus Thalassospira. The sequence goes on along the minus strand of JAHQVT010000013.1, from coordinate 22,566 downwards.
TCTTGTCAAAGACGGACAGTTTGACGATGACACGGGTGCCACCTTTGCCGGTTTGACAGTGGCGTTCAATGCGCGCGACGAAGCAGAGGTGGATGCTGTCATGGCCGAGGTTGAAAAAGCCGGTGGCAAAATTCAAAAACCTGCCGAAAAGGTATTTTGGGGTGGGTATTCGGGCTATTTCCGTGATCCTGATGGTCATGCATGGGAAGTTGCCTTTAACCCGTTCTGGGAACTCGATAAGGCGGGTAATCTTACCATTCCACCGTCAAAACCGTAATTCTGTTTGGGTTTTGACAAACCACTGTCTTTTCAAGAACTGGCTTTTGTCAAAGAATGCAGGGAATTAAGCTTGCATTCAGGCGAGGTCAGGTTACAAAACACATAAGAGTTATGTGGATTTTGCGCAATTGTGGATTAAAGAGGGAGCGGTGAATGTCTCAGTCAGACTGGATTAATCAATTCCCCGGTCTGTCCCGATTGCCATCAGACATCCGCGACTACTTGCAAGCGCAAAGCAAGGTCATCACTATTCCATCAGAAACGGTTATTTTTGGGCCGGGTAAACCACCAGAACAGCTTTTGCTGCTTTTAAGTGGGACGGTCAGGGTGCAGAAAACGTCCGAGCAGGGGCGGGAAATTGTGCTTTATCGTGTTCATGCCGGGGAAAGCTGCGTTCTGACCACGGCATGTTTGATGGCCTATGAGGACTATTCAGCCGAAGGCATCGCAGAAACCGGCTTAACAGCGGTGGCGATCCCACGGGAAGTTTTTGACCGGATGGTCGCGGATTCTCCAGAGTTTCGCCAATTTGTCTTTACGGCTTATTCGCGGCGCATGACCGATCTTTTTGCCGTGGTCGAAGAAATCGCATTTGGCCGAATTGACATTCGCCTTGCGCAAAAATTGATTGAGCTTGCGGCAGATCAAAGCACGATCCATGCAACACATCAGAAACTGGCGATAGAGCTTGGCACAGCACGCGAAGTTATTTCGCGCCAGCTTTCAGAATTTCAGCGCCGCAACTGGATCGAACAGGCCCGTGGCGTCATTCACTTGCTTGATCAAGACGCAATTAGAAGCCTTGCTGATCAATAAGTGGGCTGGCTGAGCCTGCCAGTGGTTTGGTGTATTAAAATTAAAAAACCATAATATTAGAATTAATTACGTGTTTTGGTGACTTGGTCACTGAAGGCGGTTCTGCCTTGGGGGTAGGATCAAGCAATGATGTTAAGTGCGCGGCCCTCAAATGCGCCCGTTTACAGGAGTTGTCATGACTGCTTACCCGGTGAATATGGCTGTTAAGCCTGACGTTACGCCTTTCTTTGACCCGGATACCAACACGATTAGCTATGTGGTCAAGGATCCCGAAAGTTCAGCTTGTGCGGTGGTCGATTCCGTTATGGACATTGATTACGCCGCTGGCAGGATCAGTTTTGATCATGCCGATCGAATGATCGCCTTCATTCAGGAGAAAAACCTGAAGCTTGAATGGATCATCGAAACCCATGTTCATGCCGATCATTTGTCTGCTGCCCCCTATATTCAGGAAAAGCTTGGCGGAAAGCTTGGCATTGGGTCGAAAATCAAGGTTGTTCAGGAAACCTTTGGCAAGGTCTTTAACGAGGGAACCGAGTTCCAGCGCGACGGCAGCCAGTTCGATAAGCTTTTTGAAGATGGCGATACCTATCAGGTGGGCGGGATGACCTGCTTTGCCATGTACACCCCGGGACACACTCCGGCCTGCATGGTGCATGTCATGGGCAATGCTGCTTTTGTTGGCGATACGCTGTTTATGCCTGATGGCGGTTCTGCACGTGCAGATTTCCCCGGTGGGGATGCTGGTACGCTGTATGACAGCATCCAGAAGCTTCTCACGCTGCCAGATGATATGCGTCTGTTCATGTGCCATGATTACGGTCCAAACGGCCGCGACATCCAATGGGAAACCACCGTTGGTGACGAAAAACAGCACAACATTCACGTTGGCGGAAACAAAACCCGCGAAGAGTTCATCGCGTTTCGAACGGAACGTGACGCACAGCTTGATATGCCGCGCCTGATCATTCCTTCGCTGCAGGTCAATATGCGTGCCGGTCGTTTGCCAACTGACGAAAGCGGCAAGCAAGTCCTTAAAGTGCCGGTTAACGGCCTGTAATCACCCGGAGGAACGACCATGGAAGCGAAAAAAATCAGTGAAGGTCTGTCCGTCAGTCCGCAAATCGTTGCAGATGACATCACGGAAATTGCCAAGCTTGGTTTCCGATCAATCATCTGTAACCGTCCAGACGGCGAGGGTGCAGATCAGCCAACCTTTGATGAAATTGCCAAGGCCGCAAAAAAAGCAGGACTTCAAGCACGTTACATTCCGATTGTCGCGGGCAAAGTCAGCGATGGTGATGCCGATGATTTTGGTCAGGCTCTTGATGAATTGCCCAAGCCGGTCTTTGCTTATTGCCGTACTGGAACCCGGTCGGCCACCTTGTGGTCGCTTAGTCAGGCGAAACGTCTGGACGCCAGTGAAATCCTGCGTGCGACCAAAGATGCCGGCTATGATATGGGCGGGGTTGTGCGCCGGATTGTGAATGGTGGCAAAACCCCGACTGATAATGGCGATGCGCGTTTTGATGTGGTCATCGTTGGCGGTGGGGCTGCTGGTATTTCGGTTGCTTCTAGCCTTCAGGCACGCCGTTCGGGTTTGGAAATTGCCGTCATTGATCCGGCGGATATTCACTATTACCAACCTGGTTGGACAATGGTTGGTGGCGGTGTTTTTGACGCCAGCACAACTGCCCAGACCATGGGGTCTTTGATCCCCAAGGGTGTGCATTGGATCAAGGCTGCGGTTGCGGCGTTTGAACCCAAAGATGACGCCATTGTTCTTGATGGCTGTCGGGTCGTTAAATATGACCGGCTGATCGTCTGTCCGGGCTTGAAGCTTGATTGGCATGGCGTTGAAGGTTTGGTTGATACCCTTGGTCGTAACGGGGTGACGTCGAACTATCGTTATGATCTTGCCCCTTACACGTGGGAACTTGTGTCTTCCATGCGTGAGGGGGAAGCTGTTTTTACCCAGCCGCCAATGCCGATTAAATGTGCGGGCGCACCGCAAAAGGCGCTCTATCTTTCGGGGGATCATTGGTATCGCAAGGGTGTTTTGGACAACATCAATATCGGTTTCTATAACGCCGGTGGTGTTCTGTTCGGGGTAAAGGATTATGTCCCGGCACTCGAAAAATACATTGATCGTTATCATGCTGATTTGAACTTCTTCCACAATCTGGTTGAGATTGATGGCGTTGCCAAAAAGGCATGGTTTGAGGTGGTTAAACCGGGCGAAGAAGCAAAACGGATCGAAAAATCATTCGACATGATCCATGTTTGTCCGCCGCAAGTTGCCCCTGACTTTATCCGCGTTTCCCCATTGGCTGATGCTGCAGGCTGGGTTGATGTTGATCAGGCAACGCTGCGTCACAAAACCTTTGCCAATATCTGGTCGCTTGGTGATGTGATGAACGCACCAAATGCCAAAACAGCGGCGGCTGCGCGTAAACAGGCCCCGGTCGTTGCCGAAAATGTCGTTGCCGATATTGATGGGAAATCACCGGTTGCGCAGTATGACGGATATGGTTCCTGCCCCTTGACGGTCGAACGTGGTCGGATCGTTTTGGCCGAATTTGGCTATGGCGGGGCTTTGCGTCCGTCCTTCCCGAAATGGCTGATTGACGGAACCCACCCATCCCGTCTGGCATGGCTGCTTAAGGAAAAGATCCTTCCGCCGATCTATTGGAAAGCGATGCTGCGTGGCAAGGAATGGATGGCAAAACCTGAAAAGGTTTCTGTCAAATAGCAATGGCTTGTCAGGGGGAGATTCTTGCCCCTGACCAACTCTGATCGAAGAGATCAATTCATGCAATTGAAGTCGGTTTTAAAATACATACCGGTCCTTGATTGGGGACGCAGTTACGATCGAACGGCGTTTGGCAATGACATGGTTGCTGCCATTATCGTGACGATCATGCTGATCCCGCAATCGCTGGCTTATGCGCTTTTGGCTGGATTGCCGCCAGAGGCCGGTTTGTATGCCTCTATCGTTCCAATCATCCTGTATGCGATTTTTGGCACAAGCCGGGCATTGGCCGTTGGGCCGGTGGCAGTGGTGTCGCTTATGACGGCGGCTGCTATTGGCAATATTGCCGAGGCCGGAACAATCGGCTACGCGGTTGCTGCCCTGACATTGGCGGCTTTGTCTGGGGCAATCCTTTTGGTGATGGGGGTGTTTAAACTTGGCTTTTTGGCCAATTTCCTGTCGCATCCGGTGATTGCCGGTTTTATCACCGCATCTGGCATTCTGATTGCTGCCAGTCAGCTTAAGCACATTCTTGGTGTGGATGCCGGTGGGCATAACCTTTGGGAAATCGTTAGCTCCCTGATTGCGCATTTGCCTGAAACCAATCTGACCACTTTATTGATCGGTGGTTTGGCAACGGCATTTCTGTTTTGGGTCCGCAAGGGGCTGAAACCAGCTTTGCGGGGATTGGGTGTTGGACCGCGTCTTGCCGACGTCATCACCAAGGCCGGTCCGGTTGCTGCTGTTATCGTGACAACGGTCGCCGTATGGTTTTTCCAACTTGCGAATGGCGGGGTTAAGATCGTTGGCGATGTGCCACAAAGCCTGCCGCCATTGACCATGCCGGACTTTTCGATTGGCTTGATGTCGGATTTATTGGTTCCGGCGATCCTGATTTCAGTGATCGGGTTTGTTGAATCAATCTCGGTTGCCCAAACACTTGCCGCCAAACGGCGTCAGCGGATCAACCCGGATCAGGAGTTGATCGGGCTTGGGGCGGCAAATATTGGTGCCGCATTTACCGGGGGGTATCCGGTTACAGGTGGATTTGCCAGATCGGTTGTGAATTTTGATGCCGGTGCACAAACCCCGGCTGCGGGGGCCTTTACCGCAGTTGGTCTTGCGATTGCAGCCATTGCGCTGACCCCGCTTGTTTATTTCCTGCCAAAGGCAACGCTTGCTGCAACCATCATTGTTGCCGTGTTGTCCTTGGTTGATTTCAGCATCCTGAAAACCAGTTGGCGTTATTCAAAGGCGGACTTTGTTGCGGTTTCGGCAACGGTTCTTTTGACCCTTGGTTTTGGGGTCGAAATCGGTGTGACATCGGGTGTTATATTGTCGATCGGGCTGTTCTTATACAGAACATCACGCCCGCATATTGCCGAAGTCGGTCTTGTGCCGAGCACGCAGCATTTTCGCAATATCAATCGTCATAGTGTTCTTACCGACCCGACGGTTCTGACCATCAGAATTGATGAAAGCCTGTATTTCGCCAATGCCCGTTTTCTTGAGGACTTCCTGCTTGATCGGGTGGTTGGCGACAAAAAGCTCAAACACGTCATATTGATGTGTTCGGCCATCAATGAAATTGATCTAAGTGCATTGGAATCGTTAGAAGCAATCAACCATCGACTAGATGAAATGGGGATTGCCCTTCACCTTTCCGAGGTCAAAGGCCCGGTGATGGACCGATTGAAATGTGCGCATTTCCTTGAAGAACTGACAGGGAAGGTTTTCTTGTCGCAGTACGAGGCCGTAACAGCACTTTCAAAGGAACCAACGGTGTCGATCCTTAAGCCAGAAACGCCAGAGCCCGATAAAACGGCGCAAAACGGTTAACGACTATTGGCTATCAGCAAACAAGAAGCCCGGTGCATCATGTGTCGGGCTTCTTTGTCTTAATGCCTATCGGTTTCGAAGATGGGTAAGCAGATAAATCAATCCACCTGCCAGCAATCCCCAAAAGGCCCCTGAAATTCCATAGAAAGTCAGGCCAGCAGCGGTGACGATAAAGGTCACGGCTGCCGCTTCGCGGGCGTCTTCTTGCTTGAATGCGGCAACGGCTGATCCGGCAAAGGCCCCGATCAGGGCAAGACCGGCAACGGCTTCAATCAGAATGCCCGGCGCAAGGCTGACGAATGCGGTGACAAGCCCTGCCAAAAGCCCAAATACGATATAGAAAATCCCGCCAGCAACCGCTGCCCAATAGCGTTTTCCAGGATCGGGATGGGCATCCTTTCCCGCACAAAGGGCGGCCGTGATGGCAGCAAGGTTCACCGCATGCCCACCAAACGGTGCGGACAACAATGAGAAGATGCCTGTGACGGTGAAAAGCGGGCCGGGGGGCGTGTTATAATCATTGGCGCGCAAAACGGCCGTGCCGGGAATGTTTTGCGATGCCATGGTGACGATGAACAAGGGCAGGGCAATACCGACCAAGCCAGCCAGTGTGAATTCCGGCATGACGAATTCAACAGGTGGTGCGATTGAACTGCCCAAATCCGCTAGCGCATTTTCCGGGAAATCAACGCCAAAGATCATCACGGCAATAAAGGCCAGCAATGCAGCCGGAACTGCAAGTAAACGGTTAAATCGCCCAACCACAAGCCACGCAATCGCAATCGGCAAACCAAGCATCGGATTAAATGCAACGGCCTTAACCGGCGCCAAACACAGGCCAAGCAGAACGCCCGCCAACATGGCATTGGCAAGTGGGGCAGGGATGCCCGCAACCGCGCCCCCCAAGGGGCGCCAAACACCACTGATAATGATTAAAACGGCACAAACGATAAAGGCACCAACCGCAACCGAAAACCCACCGTCAATGGCCCCTGACGTGGCAAGCAATGCGGCACCGGGGGTTGACCATGCAATGCTGATCGGAAGACGGGTTTTAAGCGATAGGACAATTGCGCATAACCCCATGGAGATCGACAGGGCCATAAGACCAGATGCGGCTTGTTCTGGCGTTGCACCAACCGCACTTAGCCCTTGTAAGACAACAGCAAATGAACTGGCCGATCCGACAAAGCCTGCCAAAAGGCCCATGAAAATACTTTGGGGCGAAATATCACGCAGCATGGTGGCTCCGTTATAGGGGGTGGTTTTGTGTATTCAACGCGGTGGCGTGTTTCCGACCCTAGCGGGAAGTCATTGATCTCACCAGAAAAATCCAAAGCCCCGCATATGACTGCTTGCGGGGCTTTGCCGTTAATCAACGTCTATTGTTGGGGGACCGCTTGATCAGGGATGAAGCTTGAACATGACAGGGCGTTTCTCGCTATCTGATCCACTTCCGATGAAAGGCTGTGTTTCGCGATTGGTCCAGATGCCATCTGCACTTGATCCATCGTCGCAACTTAGCTTCCAAGTGCCGGTCAATTCAGATGATTTGGATGTCACCGCAGTACCGACACAATCAGCACCGGTTTCAGATATGGCGAAGGAAAATTCGATCTGTGCTGCGCCCTTTTTACGAACCTCACCCGACAGCTTTTCAGATATGCCGTCCCAGTTGCCCGTTAGAGTGCTTAGTTCTTCTGTTATGCCGGTACGGGCGGAAGTCGGCTCATTCAATTTGCCGATTTCGGCGTAAATACTGGCAAGTTCTGCCTCTTCCTTATCCGTCATCAAATCAATGCCTTGCATGATCTTTTCGGCAGAAGCAGAAAATTGATTGCACCCGGCAAAGCTGACGACGGCATCGGATGTACCACGGTCATTATCGTATGGGGACAAGCCTTTGAATCGTTTTGCAAAAAGCCCAGCCGAACATTTTCCGTTGGTGGCAATCCACCCTTTTACACGCGGTGAAACTTGATCAATTTTGACAAAGTTCGAATCTGTAATCAAATATGCGTTGGCAAGCCTTTTAAACTGCTCGCCCTTAAGCATGCGGGTTTCCGTATGAGGCGAAAACCAAGATGAATTGATGTACTGGATGGTAATGAAATATCGCTCGTCTTCCCATTTTACATCTTCATTCCAGCCTTGTCCGTTATCGCGTTCCTCTGATTCCGTTACATATTCACTTGATGGTTTGAGGAATGTGAACGTATTGAAACGGCTGTCTGCGGGCTGAAAGCTGCCATGGCTTTCAAGGCTAAGCGATCGACCACCGGCATCTGTCGTTCCTTGGCCGGTGACGCACCCCGCAAGTACCAGGGTCATTCCAACGGCTGATATTGCTCTGATAAACATGTCTCACCTTGTTCGTTTCTTTGTTTTCGCAAGGTGATTATGTGTCCTGATGCCTAGGAATTCTACCTTAAATGGTGCTTGTTAAGAAAAAACAGCTCCCGATTCCGGAAGCCGCTTTTCGTAAATAGTTATTTTAGATCAAGGCTCTGCGAACTTGAGATCATTCGACCGGTTGCGGCGATAGGCGATCTCGTTATCGCATTTATCCCAAGTGGCCCGGATATCTTGACGAACGCCAAGAACTTTACGTAGCGCCCATATACCACCGGCCCCGATTCAAGAATATCAGCGGGACCATTGGGCATTTTCGCGCGCAAGCCTTAGGCGTTATGGTCAGAAGTTCCATGAATATGGACGTCGTGACCCGAATGTTTTGAGAGAATCTGAAGCGCCCGTTTTTCATGATCAGCATCGCGGGTGCGCACCCAAAGCACAAGTCCGCCATGATTAAGTTGTTGCTGCAGATAATCCGCATGATGTTTGTCCATCACGACGGCAAAGAAGCTCCCGATGGCGGCACCGCCGCCGCCCGCGATCATTATGGCAGCAATTGTTGCTGCAAGCGGCCCGCCGCTGGCGATCATGATACCGGCCGCTGTGGCCGCAGCAATATACAAGGGGCCACCGATCAACGCGCCTTCTGCATCACCAATCGTTTCTGTCGAAACATAGGCAACACGCGGTGCATCCGGGTTGTCTTCAAGGTCTGTGTTCTTGCGATACGCATGCCCCAGTTTGTCCTTGATCGCGTCTTCACTGGCAAGGAGGCTAAGTTCAGCCCGGCTGAAGCCCGAACTTTCGAGCTCATCAATCGCTGATTGCATGGTTTCAGCGGTGTCGAAGATGCCCACTGCTTCACGAACTTGGTCTTTGGAACCTTGAGACATAGAGAGACCTCCTGCAGGGTTTCGGACAATTGGTAAGGGATGCGTGACGCCAAGCATCACATGCAACCTTGATTGTATTTTATACGCCAAAATAAACCAAAGGTGTTTGTGAAGTTCACAGAAAACGAGAAAACCGGCTGAAACAGGCAGAAAAATACCCCGGTCTCAGATGAAACTGAAACCGGGGTGATTTATTATTTGTTGGCACTGAGGCTGCCTGCAAAGCAGGGGCTTTGGCCTAGCGTTCGGTAATCTTGAACTCAATTCGCCGGTTGCGGCGATAGGCGATTTCGTCGTCTCGGTTATCAAGCGGTTGGAATTCACCAAAGCCTGCTGCGACCAAACGGTTGGGTGGAACACCCTGTTCGATCAGGAACTTGACCACCGAAATCGCACGTCCAGATGAAAGTTCCCAGTTCGATGCGAATTTAAGGTTACGAATGGGCACCTTATCGGTGTGGCCATCAACCCGCATCACCCAATCAATATCGTCTGGAATTTCCGATGCAATCGTTGTCAGGGTTTGACCAAGTTTGGCCAATTGTTCCTGACCTTGTTCGCCAAGATCGGCCGAGCCAGAGCCAAACAGAACTTCGGACTGGAAGACAAAGCGGTCCCCGACAACCCGGATATCCTGACGATCGCCAAGAACTTCACGCAGGCGGCCAAAGAATTCAGACCGATAACGCTGCAATTCGGCAACCTTGGTGGCAAGTGCTGCATTCAGGCGATTGCCAAGATTGACGATCTGGGTAGCCTGATCTTCGTTTTCACGCTCGGATGCTTCAAGGGCTGCCTCAATACGGGCAAGCTGCTGACGCAATGCCAGCATCTGCTGGTTCAGGGCAGCGACCTGTGCTTGTGCCTCGGCGCTTAGGCTTTTTTGGTCTTCCAGCTCTGCCGCGCGCGATGCCAAGAGTGCGGATAGCTCGGCAATGCGGGTATCCTGATCAGCGATTTTATCTTCGCTATCGCTGCGCAGGTCCGAAAGTTCGCTTTCCTTGTTTTCAAGGGTCGCAAGGGCGGCAAGAAGCTTTTTCTCGATGTCGTCGGCGGATAATTGCGCATCGGCAAGCTGGGTCGCAAGGGCTGCTGCGCGGGATTTAAGATCATCGCGCTGATCACTGGTATTGGAAAGTTCTGTGGTGAGCTGGGTTAATTCTAACTCCATCCGTTGGTTGTTTCCACGTTCAAGTGACAGCAGACTGGTCAGCTCATTAACCTGCGCGGTTAAATCACTAAGGGCTTCATCACGCCCGGAAAGGGCAGCGCCCAGATAGACCTGTGCGATGACAAAGATCATCAAAAGAAAGATGATCACCATCAAAAGTGTTGCCAGCGCGTCAACAAAGCCCGGCCATGTATTTACATCGCGATTGCGACGGCGCGAAAGCCCGATCATGCGATCAGCCCTCCTCGGCGATGGCGGCGATGGTGCGTGCCAGAAGCTTGATCTCGCTTCTGATTTCTTGTGTGGATTGCTGACGGCCGGTGGTTAGTTCATCGGCAACGCGGCTAAGCTGGTTATCAAGCGAACGGATGTGTGCACGGGTGTTATCATCAATCCCGAAGCTGCCCATTTTCATGGAATCGGCCAACTGATCAAGAACCGGCTTAAGGTGCATCTGGTTTTCAGCCAGCTTGACCATCAATTGCTGTTCGGCCTTCATCTGATCGGTCAGGGTCGAAAGCTTGTCCGCCAGATCAATCAATGTGTTGTGCGATTTAATCTGTGAACTTTCTGATCGCTGGATCGAGTTTTGCAACCCTTCCATATTGTCGGCCATCTGTTCAATCAGGGCAGACAAATAAGCCGGTACCGATTGTTCACCATCGCCAACCGCACTGCCCGAACCAAGACGGGTAAAGCTTGAAAGCCATTCTTCAAGATCGTTAAAGAACCGGTTTTGCGCCTGACCTGCTTGCATGTCCAAAAGACCAAGGGCAAGCGATCCGGCAAGACCAAACAGCGAGGATGAAAACGCCGTGCCCATGCCGCCAAGTGGTTCGGCAAGGCCGGTTTTCAGTTCAGAGAACCAAAGGTCCATGTTCGATCCACTGCCAACATTGACGTTGCTGATGACACCGGCAACCGAATTCACGGTCTGCAAAAGCCCCCAGAACGTGCCAAGCAGGCCAAGGAAGACCAAAAGCCCAACGACATAGCGCGACAATTCGCGGCTTTCATCAAGGCGCGAACGAATGGAATCAAGGATGGTCCGGGTCGACATGGTCGAAAGCTGCGGCCGATCGCGGCGCTGTTCGGTCATCATGCTGGCCATTGGTGCCAGAAGTTTCGGCGGAACCTGTGACGTCAGGCCGGGGCGCGCACGACGGAAATCTTCGATCCAGGTCACTTCAGGCGACAGGCTGGCGGCCATGCGGAAGGTGTAAATAACCCCAACGACAAACACGCCAAGGATCAAACCATTTAGAACAGCATTGGCCATGAAGGCGTCAGACAGGGCCGGAAACAACAGGGCGCCAACCCCGAAAATAATAACAACGAACACGGCCATCCGTGTCAGATAACTTCCGGGTTTGGTAATAGGCAGGAGCGCGCCTGCGCCATTGGCCGAATGACTGCTCATGACGGATTAATCCTAGCGTTGAACGGTTTTGATATCGACGCGATCTGCAGGGCCGGACGGAACATTCGAACCCAAGGCACGAACATCAATGCGCGTAGAACGCACACCCTGGTCGATCAAATAGGAACGGACTTGAAGCGCACGGGACAAAGACAGACGGCGCGCCTTAGACGCGTTAGCACCGTCCCCTTCGGCATAGGCCTGAAGTTGAATGCGAAGGCTGTCATCTTTGTTCATGGCGGAAATGACCTGATTAAGCTCATTCTTCGCCGCATTGCTCAGCTCAAAGCTATCTGCCGCGAAGCCAAGGCTATATTCATCTGCGCCCGTTGATGGCATCGGTGCCGGTGCTGCTGCGGGCGGGATGGATGCTTCTTCTGCTACGGGTGCTGCCGGGGCAGGGGCCGTTTGGGCCTTGGGTGCCGGTGCGGCTTCTGCCATCAATGGTGCAGGCTGCGTGGTGTCTGGTGCCGGTGTCGGTGCAGGCGCAACTTCATTGGCCTTGGCGATCGGCTCAACCATTGGTGCCGCAGGGGCAGCAGGTGCTTTGCTTTCTTCGGAAATAAGCGGCGGTGCCTTTGGCGGTTCAACCACTTCGGCTGTTTCGGTCGCCGGGGTGGTGCTAACCGGGGCGGCAATAGGTGTCGGTGTTGCTGCGGGCTTGCTCAACGGCGTGGGCGCGCTTGCCGGTTTGCTTGTGGTGATTGCCGGTGCACCCGGTTTGCTGCGCGGTGCCGAAGTTGGTTCTGGCTGACGCAGGGCAATGGTTTGGTTTGCACCGTCATCCATTACAATTGAGGCCGGAACGTTCGACGCCGGGAAACCTGAACTCGGTGCACCTGAAACGCCATAAAATTCTGATTGGGTCGGGAAGGCGTTGCCTGCACTTCCCCCGTCAATAACAACGGTTTCAAAATCGCTGTCATATCCGCCATATGTGTTTGCATCGGCGAATTGATCTTTGGCAAGGAAGGCGGATCGTGGCTTTGTTTCCGGGAAGATCAAATCCCCGCCGGGCATCACGATATGATCGCGCGAAACGGTCGGCGAAAGATACTGAGGTACAGTCGGTTGTCCGCCGAAACCATCTGCAACGTCCCAATTCACCTGAACGCTGTCGTCAACCGAAACGGGGGAGTATTGCTGTGCAGATGCGTCACTGCCAAAGTACACAGTGGTTCCCAGTGCAGCCATCATCGCAAGCACCGAAATCTTGGAATACCCCTTCATCAAATCGCAGGCCCCTTAATACCCTGTGTTTGAAATCGTCTTTACAACGTTTTTCTATGTCACACAGTTTTGTGTCGATCGTTAGGCACCCGCATCTTCATCGAATGCCCCCCTGTTGTCTGCTCGCCCCGTCTTGGGCCATGCAGTACCATGCACCATAACTTAGAGACAGATATTGGACAACCGCTTTGACCGATAAAGCAAAAGGGGCACTTCGGTAAATTCCGAAGTGCCCCTTTCAAAAAACATTAACAAAAGCGGGATGTTAGTCCGTGATTGCTTTCTTTAGCGTTTTTGCAAGTACAGGCTGGATATAATCGTTGGCTGCAACGACGCTTCCGGTGCCAAGCATGTTGGTCCCGCCTTTGGCGTCGCGGACATAACCGCCAGCTTCGGCAACGATGACAAGGCCTGCTGCAATGTCCCACGCATTAAGGTGAGATTCCCAATAGCCATCATAACGACCAGCAGCAACATACGCCAAATCAAGTGCAGCAGCACCCATACGACGAACGCCAGCGCAACGGTCCATGACCGAATGGAGCTGCTTTTCAAAAACAGCATGATCACCATGGGCAAGATGGGGAACACCACACGCCAGAACACATTCGTTCAAACGGCGACGGCCCGAAACACGCAGGCGACGGTTATCAAGGAACGCGCCAACGCCTTTTTCTGCCCAGAAGCATTCATCCTTGGCAACGTCATAGATCATGCCAGCAATGATTTCGTCACCCTTTTGCAGGGCAACGGAAATGGCAAAATGCGGAATGCCGTGCAGGAAGTTGGTGGTGCCATCAAGCGGGTCAATGATCCAGCGATGTTCCGGATCGGTCCCTTTGATCTCTCCACCTTCTTCCATAAGGAAGCCATAGCCTGGGCGGGCACGCTCAAGCTCTTCACGCAGGCGTTTTTCGGCACGATGATCAGCCGCAGATACGAAATCTGCTGGGCCCTTCATCGAAACCTGAAGGTTTTCGACTTCACCGAAGTCGCGTTTCAGTCCATAGGCTGCCTTTTCGACAGCCTTGTACATGACGTTGATATTTGCAGAACGACGGGCGGCGCCTCGCACGGCATATCTCCCGGTGTTTGAATTGAAAAATGAAACCTAAAACCTAAAACCTAAAGGGCGGATATGCCCTTAGTCCTTGGCACGCTCAAGATAGGTGCCTTCAACGGTATTCACGACGATGCGCGTACCCGATTCAATATGCGGGGGCACCATCACACGAACACCGTTCTCAAGAACAGCAGGTTTGAAAGAAGAAGACTGGGTCTGACCTTTGACAACGGCGTCGGCTTCAACAATCTGGAAGACAACATGCTCAGGCAGGGTCACTGCAAGCGGTTCATCTTCGAACGATTCAATGGTTACAACCATATTGTCCTGAAGGTAAACAGCCGCTTCGCCAACAAGGTCTGCATTTACTGTGATCTGGTCAAAGGTTTCGCTGTCCATAAAGGTGATCATGTCACCATCGGCAAACAGGTAAGTGTATTCTTTCTGCTCAAGACGAACCTTTTCGACGGTTTCCGATGCACGGAAACGCTCGTTCAGCTTGGTGCCGGTACGAATGTCTTTCAGTTCAACCTGATTAAAAGCACCGCCTTTACCCGGCTTAACAGCCTGGCATTTTACTGCACGCCACAACGCACCTTTATGTTCGATAAGGTTACCCGGACGGATTTCGTTACCGTTGATTTTCATGGCACCAACCGTTCTTTCAGATCACAGATTCACAATGTAATAGGGGGCAGTCGCCCCATTTAAGGAGCGTTAAGTACCAGTTTGGCTGTTTTGCTGCAAGCAGATTGATCAAGGATGCCGCGCATATCACCCCGTCATTCACGCATGGCTTCGGGCAAATATCTGGAAGTCCGAAATTTTTGACGGTTTATCGCAATTCGCGATCCATCAAATATCCACAGCAGCGATCGCAGCCTTGATCGCACGCACACCGGCTTCGGGGCCGTCCGCGTGGTTCCAAACACTTCCGGAAACCGCGATGAAGTCCGCACCTGCGAGCACAATCGGGGCAAGGTTATCTGCGGTGATCCCACCGATGGCCACACAGGGAACCGTTGTGAATGTCGTCCAGATTTCGAGAATTTCTGGCGTTACGCTGGTTTTTGCTTCTTTGGTTTGGGTCGGATAGAACGCACCAAAGGCAACATAGTCGGCACCTTTTTCGCCAACCGTCATCGCCTGATGGCGGCTGTCATAGCAAGACACACCAACAATGTGGTCCTCGCCCATGATGGCACGGGCTTCGTCATAACCGGCATCATCTTCGCCAACATGCACACCATCGCAACCCGTTTGTTTGGCAATGTCAGGACGGTCATTGAGGATCAGCGGAATATCGCGGGCTTTGCACATTGGCAGAATGACATCAATCGCTTGGCGGATGTCATCGTCGCTAACATCCTTAAGGCGAAGCTGCAGGCAATCGACCGCACCGGTATCTAGAACCGCCTTAAGCTGTTCGCTAAAAGACGCAAGTTCGATTTTGGGCGGGGTCAGAAGATAAAGACCTGCAAGTTCGTCAGCGTTCACAATGATAATTCCTGATGATGTCCTGACCGTTATGTACCCTTTGCCACAGCATTTGGCAATTGCCGAGGATCACCATGGTCTGACCGGGCGCTCAGAACCTAGCTTTCCATATGGTTTTGCAAGCGCCGGTCCAATTCGGGGTCGGGCAAAATATGATCTGCCATCTCATAGAATGCGCCCAATGCCGGAAGTTGGTCATAAATACCGCAACCTGATTGGCGACCAAGGTCTGCCAAACGATTTTTCTGATCTTGTCGATCTTGGGGGAGGGGATCAATGATCACGCCATCAATCCCGATTTCCATGGCGGCCAATGCGCCTGATAATCTACCGCGGCAATCAAGGATGGTGCGAAACACCGCATTGGGAAATTCGGCGCGCACCAGTTCGACCAGATCGCCAAACCATTGCGCGCCGTGGGTCAGAGCAGCATTTTCGGGCGATAGCAAAACGAACGGCCGCGCCCCCATAACACGACACGCCGATCTGGCACCTTTGATGCCATGAATGCGAATGAGCGGGTGTGATTGCTTCATGGGGTAATGCCGGAATTACAAATGCTTGCGCGCGACATAGACCGTGTTGATATCTTCACGGTCAATCAGCGGATGCTTAAAGGTAATAACGTCCGCCCGGATGGTGTCAAATGCACTCGCCAGATTTTCTTCAAACCATGGTTCGGGCATTTCGGTCGACCACAGGGCAAAAATCCCGCCGGGCACAAGATGACTTGCCAATTTCGCAAGGCCATCCTTGGTATAAAGGCGCTTGTGATCTTCGTGCAAAACGTTCCCCGGTGAATGATCAACATCCAAAAGAATCGCGTCGTGTTTGGTATCTGGCGCATTGGGGTTCATGCCCGGAACATCGGAAAGCGACGCACCAAAGAAATCCCCATGCACAAGCGCACAGCGCGGATCGTTTGAAAGCTGCTCGCCAAGCGGCAGCAACCCTTGTTGATGCCATTCAATGACTTCGGGCAAGGTATCAAGCACGGTCAGTTTGCCGGTCTTGGGATTATCAAGGGCGGCTTTGGCGGTATAGCCAAGGCCCAAACCGCCAACAACAACATCAAGATTTTCACGGTCAAGTTCCGCCAATCCCAGATCGGCAAGGGCAATCTCGGCATCGGTAAACAGGCTCGACATCAGGTATTCTTCATCGAGCTTGATCTCGTAAACATCAATATCAAGGCTAAGCTCACGCCGGCGGCGCAGGCTCAGAACACCCATCGGGGTTGGCCGGTAATCAAGTTCTTTGAACAAAAGGCTCACGGCCGGGCTCCTGTGTGGCTGGTTGGCAGGCTATCTGAAACAGTGACCGATTGACCCCGAAAAGAAAAGTGCCCGAAGCAGGAATACTTCGGGCACTTCGCAAAGATTTGGATCAGCCGAAGCTTAAAGGAACTTCGCCATGGCAACAGCGGTGTCGCTCATGCGGTTCGAGAAGCCCCATTCGTTGTCATACCAAGAAAGGATACGAACGAAGTTGCCGCCGATAACCTGAGTCTGGGTGACATCAAAGGTCGAGCTGTTCGGGTTGTGATTGAAATCAATCGAAACCAGCGGCTCGTCACAAACGCCAAGAACGCCCTTAAGCGGGCCGTTCGCAGCTTCTTTGATCGCAGCATTGATTTCATCAACCGTGGTGTCACGACCAGCAACAAAGGTCAGATCAATCATCGAGACATTCGGGGTCGGAACACGAACCGAGGTGCCATCAAGTTTGCCGTTCAGTTCCGGCAGAACAAGACCAACAGCCTTGGCCGCACCGGTCGAGGTCGGGATCATCGAAAGCGATGCCGAACGCGCACGGCGCATGTCTTTATGCAGGCTGTCCACGGTGTTCTGATCGCCGGTAAAGGCGTGAACAGTGGTCATGAAGCCCTTGGTGATGCCAACGGTTTTGTTCAGAACGTCTGCAACAGGTGCAAGGCAGTTCGTGGTGCATGATGCGTTCGAAACGATCACGTCAGATGCGCTCAGCGTGTCGCTGTTAACACCGTAAACAACGGTCTTGATGTCACCCTTTGCCGGGGCGGAAATCAGAACACGTTTGGCACCTGCGGTCAGGTGTTTGCCGGCACCCGCTTCATCAAGGAAGATACCGGTACATTCAAATGCGATGTCAACTTTGAGTGCTGCCCACGGCAGGTTTGCCGGGTCACGCTCAGAACAAACTTTGATCGCTTTGCCGTCAATGACCAGATCGTCGCCTTGGGCTTTGACGTCATTGGCAAGAACGCCATGAACGGAATCATATTTGAGAAGATGTGCGTTGGTGTTGACGTCACCCAAGTCGTTGATTGCAACAACTTCAACGTCGGTGCGACCGCTTTCAACGATAGAACGCAGAACCAGACGGCCGATACGGCCAAAACCATTAATCGCTACGCGAATAGCCATTCATCCCTCCAAAATTA
Source organism: Rhodospirillales bacterium (assembly GCA_019634165.1). GTDB lineage: Bacteria > Pseudomonadota > Alphaproteobacteria > Rhodospirillales > Thalassospiraceae > Thalassospira. Next base: position 4,829 of record JAHQVT010000013.1, on the reverse strand, counting down.
TAATGATTGCTACCTGGGGAGTACCAATCACGGCTTAGGGTTCAAACCCATAGAAAAAAGGCCGGATCGGCATGTTACCGATCCGGCCTTGGAAATTAAACCAGTTCCTTGGCTGCTTTAACCAGCGCTTCGGCAGTGATGCCGAAATGCTCGTAAAGAACCGGGGCAGGTGCCGAGGCACCAAAACCATGCATGCCGATAACCTTACCGTTATCGCCAACGTATTTTTCCCAACCAAAGACCGACAGGGCTTCGATGGCAACGCGCGGGGCGCTGCCAAGAACTTCCTTGCGGTATTCTGGTGACTGGGCGTCAAACAGTTCCCAGCTTGGCAGCGAAACAACAGCAGCATTGATGCCGTCTGCTTTCAACGCGGCCTGTGCGTTTACTGCAATCTCAACTTCCGAACCGGTTGCAATCAGGGTGACCTGACGACCACCATCGCAATCGGAAATTACATAACCGCCACGTGCGACAAGGTTGTCTTCACGGTATTCGGTACGCAGGGTCGGCAGGTTCTGACGGGTCAGGGCCAGAACGGTCGGACCGCTTTCGTTGGTGATTGCCATTGCCCATGCTTCGGCGGTTTCAACCGCATCGGCCGGGCGGAGAACGGTAACGTTCGGCATGGCGCGAAGTGCTGCAACATGTTCGACCGGCTGGTGGGTCGGGCCGTCTTCGCCAAGACCGATCGAGTCGTGGGTCATGACATAAACAACGCGCTGGTTCATCAAAGCGGACAAACGGATCGCCGGGCGGCAGTAATCGGTAAAGACCAGGAAGGTACCACCGTATGGCAGAACACCGCCATGCAGGGCCAAACCATTCATGGCTGCTGCCATGCCGTGTTCACGGATACCGTAATAGATATACGCACCTTCATAGCCGCCTTCGGCCGTGATTGGTGCCTGAACGCCGGTCTTGGTGTTGTTCGAACCGGTCAAATCGGCAGAACCACCGATCATTTCCGGGATCGCTTTGGTCAGAACTTCAAGAACGTTCTGGGAAGATTTCCGGGTTGCGACTTTCGGCAGGTCAGCGGTGATCTGCTTTTTGTAGTCGTTGAATGCAGCAATCCAGTTTTCCGGAAGCTTGCCTTCGACGCGGCGCTCGAATTCGTCTTTCAGACCAGCATCAAGACCATCGAAACGTGCGCCCCACGCATTGAAATCTTCAGCGCCACGTGCGCCAACTGCATTCCATGCGTCTTTAACGTCAGCCGGGATTTCAAACGGCTCTGCCGTCCAGCCAAGCTTTTTGCGTGCACCAGCAAGTTCTTCAGCACCAAGCGGGGCGCCGTGCGTTGCAGAGGTGCCACCTTTGGTCGGTGCGCCAAAACCGATCTCGGTTTTGCAGGCAATCATCGACGGGGTGTTGGTGGTTTTTGCTTTGGCAATGGCAACTTCAATGGCGACCGGATCGTGGCCGTCAATTTCCTGAACGTCCCAGCCCGCAGCTTCAAAGCGTTTGGTATGGTCTTCAGAAGTCGAAAGCGAGGTCGGGCCATCAATCGAAATGCCGTTATCGTCAAACAGAACGATCAGTTTCGACAGTTTCATGTGGCCAGCCATCGAAATGGCTTCCTGCGAGATGCCTTCCATCAGGCAACCGTCACCGGCAATCACATAGGTAAAGTGATCAACAACGTCATTGCCGTAACGGGCATTCATGATGCGTTCGCCAAGGGCGAAGCCGACCGAGGTCGCAATACCCTGACCGAGCGGGCCAGTGGTGGTTTCGATGCCAGCGCCGTGACCATATTCCGGGTGACCAGCCGTGCGGTAGCCCATCTGACGGAAATTCTTGATCTGATCAAGATCGAAATCGTCATATCCCGTCAGGTGCAGAAGCGAATAAAGAAGCATCGAACCGTGACCTGCGGACAGGATGAAACGGTCGCGGTCCGGCCAGTTCGGGTGCTTCGGATCGAATTTCAAGAATTTGCTGTAAAGAACAGTCGCGACGTCTGCCATGCCCATCGGCATGCCCGGATGTCCGGAATTGGCTTTTTCGACTGCGTCGGCCGAAAGGAAGCGGATGGCATTCGCCATGCGGTTGTGTTCTGTTTGCGTCGTCATTTGATGCGGTTCCTGGGGGTTTCGCGGTCGGGCGATGAAAACACTTTTCCATAATTAACGGAATTCGCGCGGAAGATGCCCTTAAGGGGGGCTTACGTCAACCGCTTCTGTCGAAAAACTGCGCCTGTTTCTTTAAATTCAGTGAACAGAAGCCTCCTTTCAAGCTTGCATTTGCGGGGCTTGTTGACGCTACCTTGATTGAGGTTCTATGTTTTCATTGGCTTACGGGAATGCGTCAAAAAGACAGCTTTTGCGCAAAACGGGGGCAAAATAGTTGTTGATAAGAATGGTGGATGTTAAATCGGCCATTATCATGACATCATCCATCGGCTTGATGGTCCGTCAGGTGAGTCGTCGCAGACCAGAACGTTCTGTGATCTTGGGATAAACAGCAAAATATCGGGTAGTGATCTATGTCGCGGCTGCAACAAGCAAGTGATCGACTAAAAGCAGCATTGGACCGTTTGGAAACGGCTGCGGAGTCGGCATTCGTACGGAAAAGCCAATCTGATCTTTCAGATAGCCAAGAAGTCGAAGAATTACGTGCGCAGCTTTCTTCAATGCGTGCCGACTATGACCGTTTGACCCAAACCACCGAAACCGTTTCGGCCCGCCTTGATGGCGCGGTGGATCAGCTAAAGTTCGTTCTTGCCGAAGAACCCGCAAAGGAACAGGCATAATCCATGGCACAGGTTTCCATTCGCATTAATGGCCGCAGTTATGACATCGCATGTGATGACGGTCAGGAAGAACGCATTCACGCGCTTGCGAACTATGTCGATGAACGGGTTAAGGAAATATCGGGTGCTGTTGGCCAAATCGGTGAACAGCGCCTTTTGGTGATGACAAGCCTTCTGATCGCCGATGAACTAAGCAATGCTCAAGATCAGCTTGAAAATGGCGCGGCGCAGAACGCAGAACCGGGCAGTTTATCTGCTGCGGAAAGCGATGCACTGGCCGCAAATATCGAAAATATGGCTGAACGCATTGAAACCCTTGCTGTGAATATCACCAAGGATTGATCTGCCATCTCCTTTACATGCCATTTAGAAGCGGTTTCATGCGTAGATAGCAGATCTATATTGCGCCTTGATTCACGCAATCTACTTGAAATTCCAACGGCTGAGGACTAAGTTCCGGTCGCTGACAGTTTGCGATGCGTCGTTCGCGGCGATCAAGAACCCAGCACCAAGGGAGCTGCCCTGTTCGTCAGGTTCGCTAATTCCCGGGGCCGATGCTCATTTCTCTAGGGAGCTGTCCCTGTCGAGGCCGTGGTCTCGTTATACGGCGCCCACCTGCACTCGCAGGTCACGAGGAATTACCATATGACCAACGGCAATGGTGGCTCCCGCTTATCAAGTGTCGGATCAATTGATCCTGACCCTTCTTGAAGACATTCCCTTTTCTTATGCGTAATGCAGTTTGCGGTGCGTCCCGGAACAGGGTGCATTCGTAAAAAGCATGCCTGTTCGATCAGGCATGTCAAAATACAGGAAAGAATATGCGTTTACTCCATCTCGGCGACGTTCTGGGCCAAACCGGTCGTACGGCTGCACTTGATGCATTGCCAATGCTTCGCGATCGTTTGTCTGTTGATATCGCAGTGGTGAATGTTGAAAACGCAGCACACGGTTTTGGTGTCACCGCCAAAATCTGTAGTGAATTCTATCAGGCCGGGGCGGATGTCCTGACGACGGGCAATCATGTCTGGGATCAACGCGAAATCATTGCTTATATCGACGAGGATGAAAAACTCCTGCGTCCATGGAACTTCCCCGATGGTACGCCGGGGAAGGGCGACTATGTGTTTAAAACCAAGTCGGGCAAAAAGGTTTGTGTGGTCAATATGATGGGCCGCCTGTTTATGGACCCGCTATCTTGCCCGTTCCAAGGTGCGGACAAGCTGTTCTCCAAGCACCGACTTGGCAAGAATGTTGATGCCATCATCCTTGATTTTCATGCTGAAACCACGTCGGAAAAAATGGCATTCGGCCATCATTGTGATGGGCGGGCATCGCTTGTTTTGGGAACGCACACCCACGTTCCAACTGCGGATGCGCAAATTCTTCCCAACGGCACGGGCTATCAAACCGATGTTGGGATGTGCGGTGATTTTGATTCCGTCATTGGCATGAAAAAAGAAAACTCAATCCGCAAATTCCTGACCAAAATGCCATCAGGCAGGTTTGAACCGGCAGAAGGCCCGGCAACGGTTTGCGGCGTGTTTGTTGAAACCGATGATAAGACCGGTTTGGCAAAACGCATTGAATCGGTCCGTATCGGTGGGCGCCTAAAAGGCAGTTGGCCAAGCGCCTAGCATCTTGGCCACTTGATCAAATGACAGTGCAGAACAAAAGGCCCGCCAAATAGGCGGGCCTTTGTCATTTCAGATCGGATGGTTTTAACAAACGATGTCGTCGTATTTACGCCGCACGGTCGCGTGCTTGTTGGCGCAAATCATCCAGAATGCTTGAGATACGCGTACGCATCTCATTGACTTTCTCAGATGCCGCACGCGAGGTTGTTAGAACTTCGCCCGACAATTGGCCGGTTCTGCCGGTTTCGCTAGCGACTTCGGTAATCGATGACGAAACCGCACGGGTTCGATCGGCCGCACCGCGAACGTTGCGGGTGATTTCATCGGTTGCCGCACCTTGTTCCTCAACCGCAGCCGAGATGGTGGTGGCAATTTCATTGAGGTTATCAATGATCGATCCGATTTCACCAATTGCGGTTACAGACTCACCAGTT
>JAHQVT010000012.1 GCA_019634165.1 Rhodospirillales bacterium | reverse complement strand
CAATGTCCAGCGCAATGGCTGAATCTTCATTACCCGATGCATCGCCAACATCCAAAGTTGGCGCATCGGCAACGCCAGCAACGTCAACGGTGATCGACCCGGAGGTGGTCGCAACGTCTTCACCATCCGCAGACTGGGCGGTAACACCAAGGTCAAACGAACCAGAGAAGTCATCCGCCGGGGTGATCGTCAGACCTTCAAGGTCATCCGAACCCAAAGTCCAAGTCCCGTCACCATTATCCGTACCAGCCGACAAAGTCGCACCATCCGGAACACCAGAGATGGTGACGCTCAGAACTTCCGAGCTGTCGGTGAGACCAGCGTCAATGTCGAGTGCAATCGCGCTGTCTTCGTTACCGGAAGCGTTGGATGTTTCGAGGGTCGGCGCATCGGCAACGCCAGCAACATCAACTGTCAGGCTGTCCGTCGTAACCGCAACGTCTTCGCCATCAGCAGACTGCGCCGTCACACCAAGATCAAACGAACCGCTGAAGTTATCGGCCGGGGTAATCGTCAGACCTTCAAGATCATCCGACCCCAGCGTCCAGGTGCCATCACCGTTATCGGTACCAGCCGACAAAGTCGCGCCGTCCGGAACACCGGAGATGGTGACTGTAAGAACCTCACTGGAATCCGTCAGACCTGCGTCAATGTCGAGCGCAATGGCGCTGTCTTCTGAACCGCTTGCGTCCGCAACGTCCAAAGTCGGTGCATCGGCAACGCCGGTAACGTCAACGGTAACCGTATCGCTGATAGAAGCAACGTCTTCGCCGTCAGCAGACTGAGCCGTCACACCAAGATCAAAGCTGCCAGAGAAGTCGTCCGCAGGGGTGATCGTCAGACCTTCAAGGTCATCCGAGCCCAGCGTCCAGGTACCATCGCCATTATCGGTACCAGCAGACAGGGTCGCACCATCTGGAACACCGGAGATGGTCACAGTGAGAACCTCACTGGAATCCGTCAGACCTGCGTCAATGTCGAGCGCAATGGCAGAACCTTCTGAGCCAGATGCATTAGAGGTTTCGAGCGTTGGGGTGTCAGCAACGCCTTCAACTTCGACTTTGAGTTCTTCCATCACGACAGCGGTGTCATCGCCATCTGTCGTTGAAACCAAAACTGTAAGGTCGATTTCACCGCTGAAATTATCAGCAGGGGTGATTGTCAGGCCTTCAAGCTGATCAGGGTTGAGGGTCCAGGTGCCATTACCGTTATTCGTACCTGCAGACAGGGTCGCGCCATCTGGCACACCGCTGATCGTGATTGAAAGGCTTTCACTGTCATCAAGAAGTTCGGTGTCAACATTAAGCGCAATCGCGCTGTCTTCGCTGCCTGAGGCATCGGTTACATCAAGGGTCGCGCCATCGGCGACACCTTCGACATCAACCGTAAAACTTGAACTGGTTGAAGAAGTGCTGCCATTTGATTCGCGGCTGGTCGCCTGAACAGTAAGGTTGAAACTGCCGCTGTAATCATCGGCTGGTGTTAAAGTCAGACCAGCCAACTGCCCAGCAGACAATGTCCATGTACCATCGCCATTGTTGGTCCCAGCAGAAAGAGTGGCACCTTCGGGTACGCCCGAAATCACTACCGATAGGGTTTCATTGCCACCATCGATATCGTTAAGGGCGGCCTTCACATTCAGCGAAATGGCAGTATCTTCTGAACCTGTGACATCGCCAACAGCAAGTGTTGGTGCATTAGCAGCCTTCGGAATGTCTTCGACCTCGGCGGCGTCTTCAAAAATCTCTTCCTCGACTTCCGCTGCAGCGTCGAGGTTTTCTACTTCTGCTTCCTGCTCATAGTCACCGATCGGAATATCACTTGGCCCTAGCCCACCGCGACCATTGTCTTCACGTCCGCCACGCAGTGCGTTCGTGTCATTGGTCGATAGAGGGACCTCGGGTAGCTCAACCGTGCTTGGATCAGATTTTAGTGAAATCTCGTCCTGACCATCATCGCCGACGACACGTTCAAATCCGCCGCCGCCTGTATCGATATCATTCTCAATTTCAGCAGTTTCGCCCTGAGCGATTGTCTGTTTTTCTGTCGCGTCATCAGCTTGCACGCGTTCCTGACGACTGGTCGCGGCGTTCTGACGGCGAAATTCCTGCTGAGCTTCGGCCTGAGGGTTAAAGACCTGATTTCCGTAATGGACGGAACCAAGTTCTTGTTCTGGGGGTTTGGCGGTGTTGCTTTGGTCGTCATGCAATTCGACCAGTTCTTCAGGTTCACCGTCCTGATCGTCCCCGCGCAGAAGTTCATCCGACGCTGCTTCTTCGTTCAAGCCGCCGTTTTCACCACTACGTGAATCTTCTGTATCGTGAGGACCGTCCGCCATTCAACCCATTCTCCGTAAAGAGTGAGGTGAATATAATCCCACCCCACATCTCTATACTATAGTATAGATACCCTGATTTAAACCAGAGATAATGTGCGGCCGGGCAGTAGAAATGAGAAACCCATTTCCAGCGGGACCAGAAAAATGCTCACCGTTCAGAGAACGCTTGATCAAGCGAGACATAAACCGGCTTCAACAGGTATTGAAGAAGGGTACGCTCCCCAGTTTGAATATCCGCCTGAACAGTCATTCCGGGTATGATCTTTTGAGCAGAAGCACCTTCACCAACAGTGTCAGATTCAAGTGCTACCTTGCCTTTATAATACGGTTGTCCTTCTTCATCAACAAAAGTAGATGCAGAAATCGATACCAATTCGCCTGATATACCACCATAACGTATAAAGTCAAATGCGCTGACCTTAACCGTTACAGGTTGCCCAAGATGAATGTGACCGATGTCTTCTGTTGAGATACGCGTCTCAGCAACCAAAACATCATCAATCGGCACCAATTCCATAACAATCTGAGCCGGTGCAATAACGCCACCGATTGTTGTAAATTGAAGACCTTTGATATAGCCGCGTGTCGGGGCAACAATTTCGAGGCGCGCGACACGGTCACGCAGCTTGCGCAAAGCTTCTCGCGCCTGAGCAATTTCACCACCAAGGCGGCCAAGTTCGGTAATCGCTTCTTCGCGTTGGCTTTTTTCAAGCTCGTTCAGACGCAGTTTTGCCTCGGCGATCGTTTCGCGCGCACGTGCCTGTTCCGCAACAACACCCGAAAGGTTGCCCTGCGCTTCGTTGAGTTCACGTTGAATATTGAGAAACAGGACTTTTGAGTTCAACCCTTGTTCATACAGAGAGCGACGCATGGTCACTTCCTGGCTAAGCAAATCAACCGACTTGCGCAAAGTTGCTTCCTGCTCGCTCAACTGTGCAAGTTCTGCGTTCCGTTCTTTAATCTGGACTTGAAGAATTTCACTTTGATTCGCATCCAGTTCGGTTTGAATCGCATAAATTTCCTGCTGATTCTGCGCAAGCTCTGGATACAATTCCCGCAAAAGACTGAAATCTGGTTGGCGACCTTCGGCCAACGCACGATAACGTTCTGATTCAAGCTGCAGATTACCGAGTTTGGTTTCTGCTTGAGAAAGCTCAGCGCGTGCACCATCGGCCTTAAGACCAAGCAACACCTGCCCCTTTTCAACCAAATCACCGTCCCGCACCCGGATTTGCTCGATGATGCCACCTTCGAGATGCTGGATCTTATTCACAGCACCGGTTGGCATCACTTGACCAAAAGTAATCGCGGTTTCTTTGATCTGGGTGGTTGCCGCCCATGCGACAAGGGCAAGGAACCCAACAGACAACATGACCATTGCCGACCGGACAAAGATCGAAATCCCGCCTTCTTCAAGCAGCACCGCATGCGAAAGATAACGCGCCATACGGCGCGATCTACGAAACCGCTCAATCGCAGTATTTTGAGCAACGACATCGCTCATAGGTAGCCTCCGTCTATCACTTGCTGCTTAATCCGCTCTGGCGGCGCGTCGCCACGCAACTGACCGGCATCAAGCACAAGAATGCGGTCGGCCAAATCCAAATGACTTGGTCGATGGGTAATCAGGAAAATGGTTGATCCGCCACGCAGACGGTTAATCGTATGCTGGAACGCACGGTCCGCACGCTGATCAAGACCATTGGTTGGTTCATCAAACAGAATAATCGGCGCTTCGCGCACAAAGGCCCGTGCAAGTGCCAACCGCTGCAGGAAACTCGATGAGAACCGCGATGAATGCTGGTCGCCTAAACGCGACGAAAATCCATCTGGTAATGCTTCGATTTCCTGCAAAATACCGACGGACATACAGGCCATACGCAGGTCATCTGTTGTCGCAACAGGATTGGCCAAACGAAGATTTTGCGCGATTGATCCGCGGAAGAATTCGATATCCTGCGGGACATACGAAATCGCCTGACGCAAGGTTTGTGCATCCATTTGGCGGATATCGGCACCATCAATCAAAACAGCCCCGGCTTGGGGTTGATACATCCCGGCAACCAGCTTGATCAGCGATGATTTACCCGCACCATTTGCACCAACAACCGCAACAACCTGCCCCGGTTTGATGTCAAAATTCACACCGACCAACGCCGGATCGGAATCTGGACTATAGCGGAAACTGACGCGCGAGAATGTCACAGCCCCTTCAAAACGGCGCTGTTCAACCGAACGCGGCACAAGATCGCCTTCCGGCGTCAAGGTCATCAGGCGATTGATTTGGCGCACAGACCCACGCAATTGCGCAAGCCGCGGCAAGCCTAAAAAGGCCTGATTGATCGGGCCCAACACCCGCCACGCCAGCATCATGGATGCCACAAGCGCGCCGACACTCATCTGCGCATTCATCACCCGGTCCGCACCAAATGCAAGAACCAACGCACCCGCCGTAATCATCAGGATCTGGGCCGATGTGTTAATCACGTTATTGACCATCGCCACACGATAACCGGCATAGGCCGTATCGGCGGAAATATCACGAAAACGCGCCAACCAGCGCCTTTCCGAGGCGGTATATTTTAGCGCCGACATCTTGCCAACCGTCTCGACAAGAAACTCCTGTCGGCTGGCCCCATGGCGACCAAGTTCGGAGACACGCCGCGATACCACAGGAAACGCGATCAACCCAATCAAGGCAAATACACCGATCAATGCGACGGGAATTAGTGCCAGCCACCCGCCAAGATAAAACATCACGATCAGGAATATCGGAACAAATGGCATTTCCATAAGCACCAAGGCCATCGGCCCGGTAAAGAATTCACGGACACTTTCAAAGTCGCGAATACGTGAAATTTGCACCCCGACTGGCGCACGTTCGGTAAATGCAGGGGGCAGCGACAAAAGGCGCTCGAAAATCGCACCACTGACCAAAGTATCCAGTCGCGCGCCAAAATGACTAACGATTTGGCTGCGAAGGGTGCGTAAAACCCACGTCAATATCAGGATAATACCAATCCCGATTGAAAACTGGATCAACATCGGAATTGACCGCGTCCCAATGACACGATCATAAATACCCATAACGAAAATGGGGGTGGCCAATGCCATGATGTTTAGCATCAGAGTTATCAGAAGGAGCTGATAGGCAAGCTTTGAAAACCGCTCGGAAATGCCGCCAAACCAGCCGCGCTTGTCATCTTCAAAGTACCGTTCGCGTCGGTTCGCAACGCTAAACTGATACAGCTTGCCCGGCATAGCCGACGCATTGATGACGATTTCCCTGTCAGTACCGCCATCAAAGACACGAATCCCATTATTTTCCGGACGCATAACCACCAATGCCGTGCCATCGTCGGGCACAAACATGCAAGGCATCATCCGTTCATCAATTTGATCAAAGGTCGTGTCGATTTCACGCGACTGATAATTCAAATGGGCCAAGACATTGCGAAAATCGGTAAGATCAAGCGCCTGATCCATATGCGGCAATGCTTCGGCAACCTGACGCGGCAAACCACGCCAGCCCAATTCTTGCAACAAGGGCCAAAGACACGCATCAAAATCCGAAAGGGAATCAGAGCTTGCCCGCCCCATCCGGTAATTCAACGCATAGTCCATGTTTTCAAGTTTTTTCATTCTGCCCCCGCGCTTGTAGGCACACCGAAAGGCAACTTCGCGCGGGACTTGGTTTTATTGCTGCGCTTAAGAACCGGCACAAGGTGATGGTCAACAAGACGGTATTGCTTGTTTGCCAAGGCAATTAACGACGGACGGTGCGACACCATAACAAGTGTGCAGTGTTTTTTCAGCTCCACCATCAGGCTGGCCATAATGTTATCACCAGCAATATCAAGCGAACTATTGGCTTCGTCAAACAACACGATGCGGGGGTAATCGATCAGCGCGCGGGCGACGGCGATACGTTGCTTCACACCACGTGGAAGCGTTTCGGATGCCTGTCCACCGACTTCGGTGTCATAGCCCTGCGGCATACGCATAACAATATCGTCCAGGCCCAAACGCCGGGAAATCTCGACCACCCGATCAATACCAATTTCTTTCCGAAATCCGGTAATGTTTTCAAGGATGGTTCCTTTAAACATCACACCATGTTGCGGCAAATACGCAATCTGGCGCCGGGTTGAGCCCGCTGTGTAGTCAGCCGGCTTCTTACCATCGAGCAATATTTCACCGCGATCAGGCCGCAACGCCCCCATCAACAACCACAATAAGGTGGTCTTACCCGTACCGTTATCACCCGTAATCGCAACTGAATCACCGGCTTCAATGACCAGATCAAGATTATCGAAAACCTTTCTGCCATCCGCATGGCCAAAACCAACATTCAGCAACTCGATCTTGCCATCAAGCAGTGGCATATCCGCTGATCCCGGTTTGTTTTCGGCTTCGATTTCAAACAATTCACGCACACGTTGGCGGGCAACACGAATGTTTTGGAACTGGGTCCACAGGCTCATGGCGCGCTGCAATGGCTGAATAGAACGACCGGCCAGCATCGTGCAGGCTGCCAAGCCACCAACCGTCAAATTGCCCCCGATCACCAAAACACTGCCAATTGCTGCAACCAGAACCATCGTCAGCATCGAAAAGGTCGAACTGGCATTTACCGCAGCATGGGCAGAACGAGCTGCGATAAGGTCATGTGCAGCACATTGATCCTGAAGCTGCTCATGACGACGGATCATCATGTTTTCCATCGCCATCGATTTGATGGTGTGGATCCCCGTCAATGTCTCGATGATAAAGTTATAGCGGCGCTCATCCGATTGGCTGCGCAAATCAAGAGCAGCACGAAGTTGGCGGCCCAAAAGCATTGCAGCAATTAAAAATGCCACCAAAATTCCGATCGGAACCGCGACAAGAGCCCCACCAATGATCGCGATCAATCCCAAGAACAAAACGATAAAAGGCAGATCAACGACCGCGCCGATTGCTTGCCCGGAATAAAAATCACGCAACATGTTTAAGCTGTTTAGACGCTGTAGATGCAGACCCGGTGCGGTTTTTTCATAGTCGGTCAAGCTGGCCGACAATAAATGACCAACAGCAACTTGCGCGCTGTGATGCTCAAACTTTGCAGCAGAAAGCGATGAAACATAGGCGCGGCCAAGACGAAGAAGAGCCTCAAGCACCAATGCCCCCAACACACCCAAAACCAAAAGTGTCAGGGTCGGGATCGAACTGTGCGGCAAAACCCGGTCATAGACTTGCAGCAGGGTAATCGGCAACGCAAGCGACAGCAGGTTGATCACCAAAGCGGCAATCAACAAGGCAAAACGACCTGTGCGCAAATGCGACAATGTTCCGATATTTAGTCCCGGCCGACGAGTCATAGGGGCAGGCCTGCTCCAGATCTTACGGTTTAATACCACCCAAAAGGCGGTACATCTATACAATTAGATAGGATCCATAAAGGATACCTGAATCTGAAGCAAGAAAATCTTTTGCCACACACAACCAGCTGGCATCTTTTTTCACCATTAACTGACCAACGTTTATTCCGGCTGTCGTCAGTTAGGATTTATACCAAACAAGACTTGATAAAATTCATGCGCCGCCATCTTCTCTACGCAACCTGTCGATCGCGCGCCGTTCGGCCTTTGTCGGGCGGCCTGCCCCAGCATCTCGTTCAGCAATCGGTGCTGTCCGAATATCGGATGCGGTTTCTTTCTTTGGCATTCTAGGCGGCGAATGATCGACGTAAAGAGCCTGCGCTTCGGGTGCGGGGCCGCGCCGATCCCCCAATCCCACCACTTCGACCACACGCAAATGCGGCCCCTGAAAGAATTGAAGACGATCACCTACCACAATCATCACACTGGCCTTGGACACAGACTGACCGTTCAGAACAATATGCCTTGCCTGACAGGCTTTGCTGGCGAGTGATCGGGTTTTGTAAAACCGCGCATGCCAGAGCCATTTATCAACACGAAGCTTCTCTGTCTGTTCCTTCACAGCCTAATGACCCTGTAACAGTCTGATCAATTTATATTTAGAATGCAGAACGGCGACCCGCAAGGATCGCCGTTCCAAAGATCATTATCAGTTTGCAATCAGCCTTTGGCTTCAAGCATTTCCTTAAGCTTGGCAAAAGGTGAATCTTCGTTGATCTGGTTCTTCTTCTCAGGGGCCTGTGCACGACCACCCGGCTTATCACCGCGATCGCCTTTATTCCCACCACGGTTCGGACGATTTCCGCCCTTGCCTTTGGGGCCACCTTTACCCCGTGCATCCTGACGCGGGCCACGTTGACCACGACCAGCCGGACCACCGCGTTTACGACGGTCAACACGGACGAAGAATTTCACTTCGACCAGCTCATCACCATCGGCATCGGTTTCAACCGCCGGGGTTGCGGCACCTTCTTCTGCCTTAACCTCAGCAACGGCCTCTTCTGCCGGTGCTTCTTCGGTTGCTGCTGGTGCTGCTTCCTCTACCTTCACATCGGTAGCGGCTTCGACCTTCGCTTCAACCGGCGCTTCGGCTTCGGCTTCGGCTTCGGCCACGACCTCAGCTTTGTCCGCCTTTGCTGCCTCATTGCCTTTTTTCTCGGCTTCTTTGGCTTCAAGTTCGGATTTCTTGACCTTGGTTACCTCGGCACGCCAGCCAAGTGCGGTAAACACACCTTCAGCCTGCTCGACCGTACAACCCAAAAGCGACAAAAGATCAGGATCAGGGCGAACCTTGCCATCATTTTCACGTGCTTTTTGGCGCAAAAGAGCAGCAAAGCGTTCGAGCATATCCACACGTGCGGCCAACGGCCCGACCGGCATATAGCCCGCAGCCAGATAGAAGCCTTTGGAATTTGCACGATCATTGGGAACCGAAGTCCGGCCCGCAGGCGGCAATTGCGGAAGCGCATCAAGTTCACGCGCCACAGCCCAAAGAATGCCACGCAGCTCAACCGGATCGGGCTTAAGCGCGTCAAGCACATGGACCGTTTCAACACCAAGACGCACACCAAGCTTGGCAAGTGCCTTACGGTCGTCGTCGGACAAATCTTTGACCAGACTGTCAAGTTCCGAGCGCGGCACACAGCCAAGGCCTTCGTTCAGTTGGAACAAAAGACCCCGAATCGGCCCGGAAAGCTGACAATCGCGCAGGCGGGTCAGCATTTTCAGACGCGCTTCGATATGAGCATTGACGAAATTCAACAGACGGGTGCGAACACGTTCACGGGTTGGACCGTCAAAGAACTCGCTGTCGATCACTTGGACCTCAGGAGACAGAACTGTGTCACCTTTTTTCAGCACGCCAACCGGCACACCGTTCCAAAGGACATCAAGCTGCCCATTCACCGAGAATTTATCGTCTTCATCGGTTTCAAGTTGTTTGACGCGTTGGGCGATTTCGCCGGTCAACGCGCGACGTGCGGCACTGGCGATAGCCTTGCCTTCGAAAGCAGCATCGGTTTCATCAGGGATGAAACGGAATCCTTCAAGACGGCCGACAAATTCACCTTCGACCTGTACTTCACCATTCGCAGTGATGGTAGACATGAGTTCAGACTTGTCCTTGAGACTTTTCAATAAAACCGAGGTCCGTCTATCGACGAACCTTTGGGTCAGGCGTTCATGTAGCACATCTGAGAGCTTATCCTCAATGGCCCGCGTGCGTTCTTGCCAATGATTGGCATCTTCGAGCCAGTGATGCTTGTGCGATACATATGTCCAGACGCGAATACCTGCCAAACGTGACGATAACTGATCGATATCACCATCATAACGATCCAGACGCAAGACTTGTTCACCCAACCAGTCGATTGGCAGCTTGCTTCCGGGTTTCGCAAGATAGCGATAAATAGATGTTAGCAGTCTTGGATGGGTATCGGTATGGATATTTCTAAAGTCGGGAATCTGGCAGACTTCCCAAAGCAACTGCACCCGGTCCGGCGCGGTCGCAATCCGGGCGACATCCTCGTTATTTGCCAGATGTTCAAGCATGACTTCATCAACCGGCTCGCGCGCCAAAATCAGGGTCGGGTCATCTGATCGGCGACGCAATGACTTCTGAAGTGCGCCGATGGATCGGAAATCCAGACGCGCATTTCGCCAAAACACTTTTGCCAGTGGCTCAAATTCATGCGCTTCGATCTGTTCGATAATATCAGGATCAATGCCACTAAGGTTGCCTGTAACACCGAATGTTCCGTCATTCATATGACGCCCGGCACGACCGGCGATCTGTGCGGTTTCCGCTGCCGACAGGCTTCGGTTGAACAATCCATCGAACTTATGCATTGCGGCAAAGGCAACGTGATTAAGTTCAAGATTAAGCCCCATACCAATCGCGTCCGTCGCAATCAGGTGTTCGACCTCACCGTTCTGGAACATCTCGACCTGGGCATTACGCGTCCGCGGGCTTAGCGCGCCAAGAACAACAGCAGCCCCGCCTTTTTGGCGACGTACAAGTTCTGCTACCGCATAAACTTCCTGGGCTGAGAATGTTACGATTGCCGATTGTGCCGGAAGGCGCTGAATTTTCTTGGCCCCGTTATAAGACAGGATCGAAAAGCGTGCGCGTGTATCAAATTCGACATTATCGACAAGTTTGCGGATCACCGGACGGATGGTTTCCGCCCCCATAAACATGGTTTCCGAACGCCCGCGCGCATGCAGCAGCCGATCGGTAAACACATGCCCCCGTTCCGGGTCGGCACACATCTGAATTTCATCAATTGCCAGAAAGTCTACCTGTTTGGCGACCGGCATGGCTTCGACTGTACACAGGAAATAACGCGCTGTTTTTGGCAGAATGCGTTCTTCACCGGTAATCAGCGCGACGGCAGCTTTGCCAACTTTGGCAACAGCACGGTCATAATTTTCGCGCGCCAGCAATCGCAACGGGAACCCGATCATCCCGGTGGTATGCGCCAACATCCGTTCCATGGCCAAATGGGTCTTGCCGGTGTTGGTCGGCCCCAAGATGGCAAGGATACGGGGACCGGATCGGGTTGAAATCTGCATCAAACTTTTCCAATCGACAGCCCAATGATCCGGGCTGTCGCAATCATTGCGCCTTTCAACACGTGAACCGTCGCAATGTCAAGAAAAGCTGACACCGCTGGCGATTGTCACAAATCCAACCGTTCAACGTCCTTGCAATATATGCCTCAGCTCCAAGGACAAAGCGATGCCAACCCCCAGGAAACCCGTTACAGCCACAACACCGACCGCTGAAGCCGCAGTCGGCATAGATCCTACCGTTCAGGACTGGGCGGACTTTTACAAACTGCAAGCCATTGCCGAGATTCTGGCAAGTGCTCCGGGAAGAGCGTCAGCGACACTAAGAAGCATTGAGCAGGTTCTGAATCCGAGCGGAGATGTCTGGGAACCAACTGCAAGCACCAAGCCGATCGACCCGAAAAACCCCGATGTAAAACCTTCTTTGCCCCCGTCGGACGGGCAATGGAACTACAAATGGGAAAACGAGTTGATGCCCAAAATAGATCAACACAAGCCCGGTCTCCCCAATATCGGCCTCGGCCCATTTGACGCGCCTCGTCGCCAGTGGCGCATGTATCGCCAACAAAAATAAGCAAAGGAAATCCGATGCCGATTCTAGATCCAACCGACTATCAAGCGGCCTTTGGCAAGGCCATCCTCGAAACATCAACCATTGATAGCTGGCGCAAACTGACAAACATCAACTCATTCGCAACCAAGCTGTTAAACACAGGCATTCCTGCCATCACTTCCTTGATGCCGAAAGCCGACTATCACAACTATTCAGGGGTCAATCCCGAAGAGCACAGCAATTATCTTGGCAAATTCTTCCAACTGGCGCGCTTTGTAGATGGTGACAGCAGCACAACGCGTAAAAAGTTCTTTACCGATACCTATCTTAATCTGGATGGCAGTGCGATATCTGCAGGACCTTTTGGCACCACAATAGCGGCCCAAACCCCGAAAGTGGAATTTGACCAAAAGCCTTGGAGCCAAGACTGGAGCGGCGTGGGTGCGCACATCAAAGCCTACATGATTGGCAAATGGAACCCCAACGTTGCTCTTAGCCAATCAATCAGCCAGAACATCAGCGATCCGATTTTTAAGGATAAAACCAACAAACCCACAGTGCCCACAGCGATTGAGAGCTGGTACAACGCCGCACCGCAGACATCGGATTCAAACGGGAAATTCTCGCGGCTTGATTTATTGAAATGCATCGCGGGATCAGGAACCTCAAATCCGATAATTCAGCGCCAAGTCAACGGCGAACTGTTTATTCGCGGATATTTGATGAACCAACTTGTCGTTGAAAGTCCGCCCGGATCGGCAGCGCATTATTTCGGTGGCGCAATTGCAAATAAACTTGGCTTGCTTTCAGGTCCAAGCGGAACCACCAAGCGGTTTTGGGGATTAGTTTCAAACCTTGTCCGCACTGGCGCGACCAAACCGATAGACCCAACATTCGAAACGAACATCAAGGTCTTTTCGGCAGCCCTTTGTGCCTGCGCTCTTTCTAGCCCTTATGACAACCATTCATTTTATGAAATCATCACGGTGATCGACCCAGAGGACAAACTGGAATGCGCAGGAAGTCTCACAGACTTTAACAGCAAGTATTTCACGCGTTTGAATGCCTCTGCTCCCGATTGCTTTCCAATTCTTGACGCAGCAATTTCCAACTGGTCCCATACCTACAAGTGGGGTCCGGGTTCTGGTACAGACTGTTGCCAAATCAAAAAGTAACTTTTCAAGTCAATCAGAGACTGGTTCCAGCAATCTGGCACCTGCGCCCTGCTCAGACAGTGCATCGGCCGGGTTACGCAACGGGCAATCTGAAATCGACAAACACCCACACCCGATGCAGTCACCAAGCTGATCCCGAAGACGGGTAAGCTGGTCTATCCGTTCATTAAGATCGTCCCGCCATTGCGATGACAGTTTTGCCCAATCCTTGGCCGTGGGCACGGTATTGGGTGGTAATTTGTCAAACGCATCGCCGATCTCTGACAACGGGATACCCGTTTTTTGGGCGACCTTGATAATTGCGAGTTTGCGCAAAACCCCGCGATGAAATCGGCGTTGGTTGCCATCGGTTCGGATCGAACTGATCAGCCCTTTGCGTTCATAAAAATGGACCGCAGACACCGCGATGCCACACCGGCGCGCGACGTCCCCAACACTTAAATACCGCTGTAAAACGCTCGTTCCTGCCATCTTCTTTCTCCCTCCCCGTCTCGCCACAAACGCAAAAACTTGCGCTTGACCTTAACATTGCTTGAGGTTTTAGACCTTTACCCATTGCACCGAAATTATCAAGGAGCCAAAGCCATGAAAGAAACATTCAATGTCGCCGTCATCTATGGCAGCGCCCGTGAAGGCCGTTTTTGTGACACCGTGGCAAGTTGGGTGGTAAGGACGCTTAAAACTGATCGCGAAATCACGGTTGATACGATTGACCCCGCCGTTCTGAATTTGCCTGCCGCCAATACCGGCCCTGAACACCCCGCTGTTCAGGAACTTCATGCCGCACTTGCCGATGCCGACGCCTTTATCATCGTCACACCGGAATATAATCACAGCTTCACAGGCGAGCTAAAGCTCCTGATTGATGCCGCCAAAGCACAGTGGAAACGTAAACCGCTTGCCTTTGTCTCTTATGGTGGGATGTCAGGTGGATTGCGCGCGGTTGAACAGTTGCGTCTGGTGTTTGCCGAACTTCATGTGGTGACCATGCGCGATGTGGTGAGTTTTGCCAATGCATGGGATCGGTTTGACGATACTGGCAACCCGATAGACGAAAAAAGCACCAATGCCGCCCTTCACCATATGACCACTGATTTGAAATGGTGGGCAGATGCCCTTCGCGAAGCCCGTTATCCCCAACATCAACTTCCTGACGCCATTGCTTCGTAAGCCCCTAACAGTTCCCCCTTGCGCCATCTTGAAAATAAAGCAAACGCAAAACGGGGCGACCAATTGGTCGCCCCGCTTGTTTTTAACCCTCAACAGGGGTCTTAGTGGTTACGCATCTTGTCTGCGTATTCCTTGAGCTGCCGACGCGCAGCCTGAAAACTGTTTTTAAGTGCGACATACACGTCTTCATGAGCGTGATCGGCACTGTCGCGCTTCACCATAATTTCCTTGCCCGGCACGTTAATGCCGAAATGCACGGCAAAGCGGTTTCCATGGTTATGAGAAGCATGCGGACGTTCCACCACAACATGACAACTTGTCATGCGATCGAAGGTTTCTTCCAGTTTTTGCACCTTGAAACGGATACGCTCATCCAGCGCATCAGACTGATCAACATCACGGTAGGTGATTTGAACGGGAACCTTCATGATAGGGCCTCCTGTTATAAAGCCTTGGACGCAAAGCAGGGCATTGCACCCTGCCGTTTCACCCCGACGCCTTGGCGTCCGGGACATTCAGGCGGGCTTATTATATGGTTTGCCCACCCTTCTAAAAAACCGTCTATATTTATACTTAGGATACAGGACTTGCGCTGCAAGGTGCGTTGACGCATATCAAGCGCGGTAAACACTTTAACCCGTTGAGTTACTGAACCTTCTGCCGATAACGGGGAAGACCAGTAAACATTTGAAAGACAGGAGAAAAAAGAGGTCATGACGGAAGAAAAAATGCGGTTCGAGGCTGAGGTTAGCCGACTGCTCGATATCGTTGTCCATTCACTTTATTCCAACAAGGACATCTTCCTGCGCGAGCTGATCTCCAACGCTTCTGATGCGTGCGACAAGCTGCGCTATGAAGCGATTGCCAAACCGGAACTGCTCGCTGGGGATGCTGAATTCAAGGTCCGCCTGCTTACAGATAACGTCCGCAATGTTCTGACGATTGCCGATAATGGGATCGGGATGAACAAGGAAGACTTGATCGAAAACCTTGGCACCATCGCCAATTCGGGAACAGCCAAGTTTCTTGAAGCTGCATCGAAATCGGAGAACGCCAAGGATGTTGACCTGATTGGTCAATTTGGTGTCGGTTTCTATTCCGCCTTTATGGTGGCAAGCAAAGTTGACGTGATTAGCAAAAAGGCTGGCGAAGATCAGGCATGGAAATGGTCATCAGACGGCAAAGGTGAATACACCATCGCCGAGGCCGAAATGGAAACCCGCGGAACGCAGATCACTCTGCATCTGACGGACGAATTCAAAGAATTCACCGACGAACACCGCCTGCGCCATATCGTCAAAACCTATTCCGATCATATCAGCATTCCGGTTGTCCTGATGAAGGGTGACGGGGATGAAACATTGAATGCGGCATCCGCCCTTTGGACCCGTTCGAAAAGCGATATCACCGACGAACAATACAACGAATTCTACAAACAGAATTCCCACGCCTTCGACGATCCGTGGAAAACCATCCATTATCGGGCAGAAGGTGCGATTGAATATACCGGCCTTCTGTATCTTCCGACCATGCGCCCGTTTGATCTTTATGATCCGCAGCGCAAAGGTCATCTGAAACTTTATGTCCGCAAGGTCTTCATCACCGAAGGCGCTGATGACCTGTTGCCACCGTGGCTTCGTTTTGTGTCCGGTGTTGTTGATAGCCAGGACCTTCCGCTGAATGTCTCGCGCGAGATGTTGCAGCACAATCCGGTTCTGACCAAAATCAAAAACGGCCTGACCAAAAAGGTTCTCTCCGAACTTGAAACGGCTGCGAAAAAGGACGTCGAAGGGTTTGAAACCTTCTGGGATACCTTTGGATCCGTTGTCAAAGAAGGCCTTTATGAAGATCAGTCAAACCGTGACCGTATCTTGAAAATCGCCAAGTTCCGCTCGACCAAGGGTGACGGCTGGACGACACTTGCCGACTATGTCGAACGCATGAAAGAAGGCCAGAAGGCCATCTATTACATCAGTGGCGAAGACGTCGATGCGCTTAAACGCAGCCCCCAACTTGAAGGCTTTGCCGCCAAGGGTATCGAGGTACTGCTTCTGACCGATCCGGTTGATGAATTTTGGATGCCTTCCGTCGGCCAGTTCGACGAAAAGGACTTCAAATCTGTGACCCGTGGCGGTGCCGACCTCAACGAGGTCAAATCCGATGACAAAGACGATGCCAAGGACGATAAAAAAGATGATGCGGCAAGTGATGCATCCGTCGATGCCTTGATCGCATCAATCAAGATCGCACTTGGCACAGACATCAAAGATGTCCGTGAATCTGATCGTCTGACCAATTCCGCCTGCTGTCTGATTGCCGATGAAATGGGCATGGATTTGCGGATGGAACGCATGATGAAACAACACAATCGTGTTGATCAGGTCAGCCCGCGCATTTTGGAAATCAATCCAAAGCACAGCTTGATCAAAAAGCTCTCAGAAATTGCTATCACCGATGCCAAGGCACCGATCCTTCATGACGCGGCCCTGCTTTTGCTTGATCAGGCCCGCATTCTCGAAGGCGAAGCCCTGCCAGACCCGGTCAGCTTTGCGCGGCGTCTTGATCTGATCATGGAAAAGGGCTTGGGTGCATAAACCCAGACCACACTCTGTGAAACTTTGAAAACGGCGTATCATCAGATGCGCCGTTTTCTTTTACCTTTGTGCAAAATTTAAAATGCTTATTTACCAACAGCAGGCATAAAGACACTACATGCTAGGGTCAGGCCCCATTGATCGGACCTAGCCAAATGCACGACCTTGTAGAACCCGGCGGGAAGGCCCAAAACACGATGACTGCGATGATGAACTGGCAAAAACTGCTGTCACCTGCGCGCCTTGGCACCCGTCATTCAAGTGTTGGCGAATTTGGCCGATCGGACTTTCACAAGGATTATGACCGGATCATTTTCTCGGCTGCGTTTCGGCGTCTGCAACGTAAAACACAGGTCCATCCACTGCCGGAAAATGACAATGTCCATACCCGCCTGACCCACAGCCTGGAAGTATCATGCATTGGCCGATCCCTTGGCTTGATGGTCGGGCATCGCCTGCAAGAAAAGGGAAGCCTGCCCGATACGATTGAGCCCGATCACATGGCCGCTATCGTTCAAGCTGCGGCATTGTCACACGACATTGGCAATCCGCCCTTTGGTCATGCCGGGGAATATGCCATCCGCCAATGGTTTGTCGATGCCGCCCCTGAATTTACCGAAAGCCTGACGCCCGAACAGTTTGCCGATCTTATTACCTATGAAGGCAATGCGCAGGGTTTCCGCCTTTTGGTAAACAAACGGACCGGTCTGTATGACGGCGGCATGCGGCTGACTTATGCCACCTTGGCAAGTTTCCTGAAATATCCGTGGTCGGCATCGGGAAGCCCCTTCCCGCAGAAGATGAAGTTCGGTGCCTTTCAAAAGGAATTTGGCCTTCTTGAAGAAGTCGCCGATGCCACCGGCCTTATCCGCACCGCCGATCAGGCGTTTTGCCGCCATCCGCTGGTCTATCTGGTCGAAGCCGCAGATGACGTTTGCTATGCACTGATCGACATCGAAGATGGGGTCGAGTTGGAGCTTGTTGACTTCAAAATCCTTGAAGAAATGCTTCTGCCTTGCATCTCTGATGACCTTCCAGCGGAGTACGCCCGCGAACCCAATATCAGCCGCAAGATTTCCTTCCTGCGGGGTAAGATCATGAGCGGCCTTTTGGATGCGCTGGTTGATGCCTTTGTCGCCAATGAGGACGCCCTTTTGGCAGGCGAGTGGAAAGGTGATCTTCTGGCCTGCGCGACCGGCCCTTATAATGAATTGATTACCACCGCCAAATCATTCTCCGAAAAACAAATCATCCTGAACCGTCGCAAAGTCCAGATAGAAGTCGGTGCCTTCGCCCATCTTGAAACCCTGCTTGATACATTCTGTAAAACCGCACTTGAAGTACATCACGCCAAGTCAGAATCAGACATCCCCTATCGCGCGGGACGCGTGCGCGAATTGATCGGCAAAGACGCCATGGTCATAGGCGCACCACTTTATGATTTGTATCTTGTGATTCTTGATTACGTATCAGGCATGACCGATGATTTTGCCGCCCGACTGGCCCGCGACATCGGCGGTGGGCAGCATTGATCAATGTGGTTTCTCGGCCCCTTTATTGCGCGCTATCGACGAAAAACCGCTTTCATCGGCGCAGCAGCAATTGCCGCTATCGTGTATGGCTTGGTGGAGCAAAGTACGCGACCGGAAATTGATGCATGGTATTGGCCAACTGTTTTCGGATTTACCAGTTTTATCCTGACACGGTTCATCATATCCCGGTTAATTGCCCGCTTTGTCGGTGGTGTCCGCCGCCATCTAAGATAACCGAATTCAAAATCTCACTAAAAAAGAAGGCAGGCCCGAAAGCCTGCCTTCTCTATTTAGGTATTGGTAACTGTAATTAGGGCATCAAGGCGGTCAGTTATCCTTCACCACCGCCCAATGCTCCGCTGATTTTCTTGTCAGTATTGTACTGACTCAGCGAATAAACAGCCCAAATCGCAGCCGGAACCCAACCAACGAGCGTTATCTGCAAAATCAAGCAGATGACACCTGCAATAGGCCGCCCAATGGTAAAGAACAGCAGCCATGGCAGAAGAAGTGCGATCAACAAACGCATGGATGAATTCCCCTTATTAATTCGACGCGCTTACATGCCGTCTTCGAAAGTAACCG
This sequence comes from Rhodospirillales bacterium, assembly GCA_019634165.1. GTDB lineage: Bacteria > Pseudomonadota > Alphaproteobacteria > Rhodospirillales > Thalassospiraceae > Thalassospira. The sequence continues at coordinate 464,404 of JAHQVT010000012.1, read as the reverse complement.
TCACAACGCGGTTGCCCTGTTCGGCAACACCGTCATCGGTTGAAACCGGAACATTTGCCTCACCGTTGATGCTGATTGCAAGCTTGCTTGCAGGAACACCACCGGCACGAAGCGCTTTGACCACTGCATCGACACGCGATTTTGCCAGAATGTCATTATACAGCGCATCGCCTGCACGGTCAGCATAGGCAACCAAGCTGATCATTTTTGGTTCGTACTTAGCATATGCCTCGACGATACCATCAACAACCGACATTGCCTTGCCATCAACAGCGGCACTGTCAAAGCCGAAATAGACATTCATCGGAACAGGCATTGCCATCGGCATTGCTTTTGGCATTTCGTCTGTTTCAAGCTCAGCCTGAACAATTGCCAGTGCCTGATAGAAGGCAGCACGGCAATTATCGATGTCTTCTTGCTGAATGTTTTCTTCAAGTTCCTGCAACCAGCAATCGAAGCTCGACTGGGCGCGTGCAGCAGCAGAAGCTGCCTTCTCACGTCCGCCTGCATCAAAAGCAGCCATCAGATCGCTACGTGCCACTTCAACTTCACTGCTCGTGCCTTCTGGCAGGGTACGATCGGAAATCATCTGCGGACCAGTGTCCTGGCTCATCGCAGCCATTTTAGAACGACTGGTGAAGTAACGCGCATCAGCCCAATCGGCTTCGTCGTACTCAGCCTGGGCAAGGTCAGCGTAATTCTGATGAAGGGCCGCATCAAAAGCCGAACCTTCGTCGGCCATATCACGTACCCCGGGAATGTTCATATTTGCGCACGCGCTCAAAAATGCGGCGGCGGAAACAACGGCAAGCAGTTTAGCTTTCATCGGTTTTACTCCTTGTCTGACCGACAATCAGGACCCCAATCCCTTAAAACATACGATGGATATGCCGATACCTTTTCCCGGTATCTTGCCATATCCATCTAACGGGTCTTCATTCACACCCATCCAAGTCCCATGCTGCTCTTGGCGCTCATCAGATCCATCAGACCCAATCGCGCATTTCGAACATGGCTAGATATCCACGTTCCAAACCGCGCAAACAACATGGTTCAAGAATATAGTTAACCCTATCCACAAATATATAGAAACCAAATTCATGAAAAAAAGCAGTGGGATAGAGAAAGTTCACAAACCTCTTACACCCAACGACCTCTCTGCGCCCCTTGACTGGCGACTTACGCGGCGTCTCGAAGCCGTCACAACCAGAAAAAAAATATTCGCGAACGCAAAAATTTGGCCTGATGAAGTATCCCCCATCAGGCCAAAAGCTATTGGTTACGTAAGTCTTGAGTCGGCTTAATTAATCCGAAGACCCACCAAACAATCCCTTCACGGCACCGCCAAGCGCATCTGCGCCCTCTTTCAACTTGGCACCACCGGCGCCAGAAGCTCCGCTGGTCGCACCACTCACGGCACTACCAACTGCACCGACGACACCTTTGCCAAGATCGCCCACGCCCTGCATCAAACCATCCACATTCAGGCTTGATACCGCTTTAAAGACGGATGCGTTAATTGCGGTCAGAATTTCACCTGCGACTTCGGCCGGTGTTGCACCACCGTCATCTTTGCCAACATCCTTAAGGTGGATTTCAGGCAAGCTTGCCGAAAGTTTTTTGCCCTGCAGGAAGCCCGCAGAAACACCAACATCGCCATTCCGGACATAAACATTATCAATAATGATTTTCGTGCCCGAAGCTGCAGCTTCGGATTCTGCACTGTCGCCGCCTTCAGCACCACCGGCCCCAGTTGGCCCGGACACACGCTGTACAAAGCTTTCCACATTGCGCTGAATGGTTGCGATATTTGATGACCCGTTGCCCAATTCATAGGTCACACTTGGCGCATCAACCACAACTTCGATAATCCGGATGGTATCACTGGTCAGGGTCGATCCATCAAGCCGGACCGAGATATTACCCAGTGAAAAAGCATAATCAGTTTCAAACCCGTCCGGGTTTCCAACCACCAAACCATTAATGCTGGCTGTGTTTTGTGTTGTCTCAATTGAGACACCATCGACCGTTACCTCGGCCAATGTGACGCGTGATCCCGCCTCTTCAATCGTGCTTTTGACGATATCGTCAAGATTGACATAGACATACACAAGTCCACCCACGACCAGTACTATGATCGCTGCCAAACCAATCAGTATCTTTTTCATTGCCCGTATCCTGCTTAAATTTGCCACCGAAACAGTGCGACACTCACAACATGGGCACATATACGGCAGTCTTCAACCAAAAGAGTTGCGCTGATCAGCCTGACAATCAAGTTCTTTTACATGACAAAACAGCGGACTAGGTTTCCCCAGTCCGCTGTTTTTAGCATCTTTAAATGACCATGTAGTTACAAATTAAACTCAACCACCACTGGTGCATGGTCAGACGGTTTTTCCCAGTCACGGGCCAGATCATACACAGATGCCGTGCGCACAGTGCCCGCCATGTTCGGGGTCATCCAGACATGATCCAACCGGCGGCCCTTGTTGCTTGCACGCCAATCGCGTGCCCGATAGCTCCACCAGCTAAACAGCTTTTCCGGTTCGGGGACGACTTCGCGAACCGCATCAATGAAATCACCGGTCTGACGGAATTTTTCCAGAATTTCGATCTCAATCGCGGTGTGGCTTACAACCCGCAGAAGCTTTTTATGCGACCAAACATCATTTTCCGACGGGGCAATATTGAAATCCCCCACCAGAACCGCTTTGCGATCCGGCTCACTGGCGCGACGGCCCGTCCACCAACTTGTCATTTCATCAAGGAAGGAAAGCTTATGGGCAAATTTCTCATTGATCGCCGGATCGGGTTCATCCCCGCCTGCCGGGATATAGAAATTGTGCAATTCAACACCGTTTTCAAACTTTGCCATGCAATGACGGCGATCGTCCTTGCCACAGAAATTTTTGATATCGGTTTGAACAAACGGCAGGCGCGAAACAATTGCCACCCCGTTATAGCTTTTCATACCGTGATTGTGACGATGAACATAACCCGCCGCCTCGAACGCTTCGTGGGGGAAATGTTCATCCGGGCATTTCAATTCCTGAAGGCACAGCGCATCTGGCTGTTGTTCGTCAAGAAATTTGACGACCTGCTCGATACGCAGACGGACGGAATTGATATTCCAACTTACGATTTTCAAAACGGGCTCCGTTTACATTCTGTTCGGGTGAGGGCTCCTGACCCGCTGTCCCGTGAATTTTCGGCAAACAGTCGAACTATTTCAAAGTCACCGACAGCTCTGCGACATCGGCAATCGCAACATCCATGCGATCACCGCGCACCACCTGACCGACACCTTCGGGGGTTCCAGTAAACAACAGATCACCGGGCTTTAATTCAATCAGGGTCGAAAGATGCACCAGTGCATCGACCACAGGCCAGATCATCTTCGCCGTGGTGTCGTCTTGACGAACAGCACCATTAACCGACAATTTCAAATTGGTGGCATGCGGGTTACCGGCATCCACCTTTGGCTTAAGTGCGGAAATGGCCGCACAGCCATCAAACGACTTAGCCATATCCCACGGAAGACGACGTTCTTTCAATCCTGCCTGAACATCACGGCGCGTCATATCAAGACCCGCGGCATAGCCAAAAATGGCATCTTCAACGGCGGCACGATCCAGATCCTTGCCCCCCTTGGACAATGCAACCACCAATTCACCTTCGTAATGCAGATCATCGGTCGCAGACGGATATGGCAGATCACCATTGCCAACAACCAGACAATCGGTCGGCTTCATGAAAACGCATGGCGGTGTATCGGACGGGTCTGATCCCATTTCACGCACATGATCGGCATAGTTTTTACCAATGCAGAAAATGCGGTTAACCGGGAAAGTTTGTTCAGAATTTTGAACCGGAATGGTCGTCGGTTCAGCATGCTGGAAAATCATAGTCATGATGGCCCCCTTTAACTCAGGCTGTTTTGCCATAGTGATAGACAAGCCTGCGTCAAAAAGAAATACCCGAGCATTACCCGATCAAGAAAACGCGTTTCTCTCCTGACAAATTATGTCGTTAAGAAATCTGCGGTGACAGCAACGCAGCAACACCGTCATCGCAGAAGATATTCCTGCAAATTCATCTTCACAGCTATTCACTTGACGTCGTATGACCGTGGCTAGAAGAATGAGAACCGCAAATATTCCAATATGGATTGCCTGCAAGATGAGCCATTTGGCCAAACCTCCATACCTTCAGCCTGCCACGCAGGTTCTTGACACCCATAATGTTCAGGCAGAAACCGGTCTAACCCCGATTGATGTTCGTGCACGTCGTGAAAAATACGGAAGCAACAAACTTCGGGAAAGCAGTTCCCGATCCACATTGGCCATCCTTATTGATCAGTTTCGGGGGCTGATTGTTTATCTGCTGGTTGGTGCTGTCGCTTTGTCCTTTTACTTCGGCGATTGGACCGAAGGCGGGGCGATTACGGCTGTCTTGTTGCTGAATGCCGCCATCGGCTTCACATCCGAATATCGCGCTGTCAAATCAATGGAGTCCTTGCGCAAGCTTTCTACGATCAAAGCCAAGGTTCTGCGATCAGGAAATCCTGTGATCGTTCCGGCACAAGATATTGTTCCGGGTGACATCGTGTTGCTTGAGGCAGGTGACGTTGTTCCCGCCGACATTCGGCTGATCGAATGTACGAACCTGCAATGCGACGAGTCTGCCCTGACAGGTGAATCCGTACCTACCACCAAAATTTCCGACGCTCTGTCTAATCAAGATATTCCGCTTGGCGACCGCATCAACATGGTTTTCAAGGGAACATCTGTTACACGCGGTGACGCAACAGGGGTTGCGATTGCGACCGGCATGGCAACCGAACTCGGCCATATCGCAGACATGACCGAAACCGCAGAATCAGACACCACCCCGCTTGAAAAACGCCTTGATAAACTTGGTGGCCAACTGATTTGGGTCACCCTTGGACTGACATTATTCATTGCGGTCAGCGGGATTTATGTCGGCAAAGACATATTGCTGATGGTCAAGACCGGTGTTGCTCTTGCCATTGCAGCAGTGCCCGAAGGCTTGCCGATTGTCGCCACCGTTGCCCTTGCCCGTGGGATGGCCCGGATGGCGCGTCGTAATGCGCTCATCAAAAACCTTTCGGCTGTCGAAACGCTTGGTGCGACGACGGTTATCATGACCGACAAAACCGGGACATTGACCGAAAACCATATGACAGCCGTTCGCCTGCGCACGGCAGAAGACGATCACGATCTTACTGCCGCAACATCTGATCAGGCGCCTTCATCTGCCAACGACAACAACGAACTTCACATTGCCCTGAAAATTGCTGTTTTGTGCAATGACGCGACACTTGTTGCCGACACTGAAAAAGAAGATGCCGATAGAATTGCCGGTGACCCGATGGAAGTCGCCCTTCTAGAAGCAGGGAAGTTTGCCAATTTCAGCCAAAGCACACTGCTTAAGACCCTGCCCGAAATTCAAAAAGAAGCGTTTAGCCCGCACACCCGCATGATGGCGACCTATCACCAGCAAGATGACAGTGACAGCCTGTTTGTTGCGGTTAAAGGTGCCCCCGAAGCGATTATTCAGAACAGCTCCCACGTCCTGACCAAATCTGAGGTGCGCCCGCTAGACAATGAAATTCGTCAACAGTGGGAAGCTTACGGCCGCGATATGACCGCTGATGGGTTGCGTGTTTTGGCATTGGCGATGAAAGAAACAACATCAGAAGACGAACCGCCATATGAGAACCTTGTTCTTGTCGGCTTGATCGCCCTTCTTGATCCACCGCGCAGCGACGTCAAAGCGGCAATGGATGCCTGTCATCAGGCGGGTATCCGAACCATCATGGTAACGGGTGACCATGCCGGTACCGCCCTATCCATTGCCCGGCAAGTCGGACTTTGTTCATCCGAGACACCTGTGATGGAAGGACGCGATATTAAAAATATCGCAGCCGCGGATGAAGAAGCACGTCAAACAGCCTTGCGCACATCGATCTTCGCCCGTGTTAGCCCGGAAATGAAACTTGATCTGGTTTCGCTGCATCAATCAGAAGGTGCCATTGTCGCCATGACCGGGGATGGGGTGAATGATGCCCCGGCCCTTAAGAAGGCCAATATTGGCGTTGCAATGGGGCAGCGCGGCACCGAAGTCGCCCGCGAAGCCGCCGACATGGTCCTGCGCGATGATGCCTTCCCATCCATCGTTGCTGCCATGCGCATGGGGCGGGTGATTTTTGCAAATATCAGAACGTTCGTGATCTATCTGATGTCATGCAATCTCAGTGAAATCCTTATTGTTGGTCTGGCCGTATCAAGCGGGCTTCCCTTACCTTTGCTACCGCTGCAAATACTTTACCTTAACCTTGTCACCGATGTATTCCCGGCCTTTGCACTTGGCATAGGGGAAGGGTCGTCTGCGGTAATGAAGCGCCCGCCGCGCGACCCGCGCGAACCGATACTGGCTGCCAGACATTGGACGCTTATTGTTTATTATGGCGGCTTGATAACAGTCGGAACGCTTGGTGCTTTTGTTCTGGCACTCTATCTGTTCGACTTACCTGCCAACGAAGCATTGTCCGTGTCATTTTTGACACTTGCGATCGGGCAGCTTTTCCATGTCTTTAACATGCGCAATGTACGACTTGGCTGGTTGAAAAACGATGTCACAGCCAACCCCTTTGTCTGGGCGGCATTGGCAATTTGCGCCGTATTGATTGGCATGACCATCTATGTGCCGTCACTCTCCAACCTGTTGTCGATTACAGCACCAAGTATGACAGGCTGGCTTCTTGTTATCGGCGGAAGCCTAACGCCACTTGTATTTGGTCCGCTCATCCACTTTTTTGTATCATCGCCCAAATCGACATAAAAAAACGGGGCAGACCTTGGTCCGCCCCGCAACATTCATGTGAACCGTCATTGCTGGTTAGAGCAATCCTTCAATCACGCGATCTGGTGGTGTGTGCCCATCAACAAAGGTCTTGATATTAATCAGAACCTTTTCCCCCATATCAACACGGCCCTCAATCGTGGCCGAGCCCATATGCGGCAACAAAACAGCATTTTGCAGTTCCAGCAGTTTTGGATTTACCGCCGGTTCATGTTCAAACACATCCAGACCCGCACCGGCAATCTCGCCATTAGCCAGCATCCGGGTCAGTGCGGGTTCATCAACGATCTCGCCACGCGCTGTATTAACCAAAATCGCGTGCGGCTGCATCAGCTTCAAACGGCGTGCTGACAGCAAATGATAGGTCGCCGGCGTATGCGGGCAATTGACCGACACCACATCGACATGCGCCAACATCTGATCGAGGCTTTCCCAATAGGTTGCTTCAAGTTCTTCTTCGGCATCTGGATGCACGCGGCGACGGTTATGATAATGCACCGACAAACCAAAACCTTTGGCGCGACGTGCCAATGCACGACCAATTCGGCCCATCCCAACAATCCCAAGACGCTTGCCCCAAATACGGTGCCCCAACATCAAAGTTGGCCCCCATCCGCCCCAATCGCCTTTGCGAATAACGCGCTCGCCTTCTGCAAGGCGGCGCGATACCGACAGAATCAGCGCCATGGTCATGTCGGCTGTATCTTCTGTCAAAACATCCGGGGTGTTGGTCACCGTAATGCCGCGTGATCGGGCTGTTTGCAGATCAACATGGTCCACACCCGTCCCGAAATTTGCAATCAGGCGCAGGTTCGGCCCTGCATGGGCAAGTACAGCCGCATCAATCTTGTCCGTCACAGTTGGCACAAGTACATCGGCCTCTTTGACCGCATCAATTAGTTCCGCTTTGGTCATTGGCGCATCGTCGATATTCAAACGCGCGTCAAACAGTTCCATCATGCGGGTTTCGATCGCTTCCGGCAGTTTCCGGGTTACGACGACAAGTGGTTTTTTCTTGATCATCTGCCGATCCTATGCGGTCTTTTAACTCTTTTCTGACAAAATGAGGCATGTTGCACTTTTGTGCCCTGCCGCATTGCAGTGATGCCATGCCAAAAGGTACAAAAGCAAGGATTTTGACGCAGTTTTTGTAATTTTATTACGCGTCAACGTATTGTTGCCGGGGCTCATCAGGCAGGATAAACGAAGGAATACCAATAAGATGCCGCGAATTTTTCGCAATTTTTTGTATCGCTTCATGGCTTTGGCCATTCTGGGTGGTCTGACCGCACCAATTGTCGCAAGCGCGCAAGAATCCGGCCTGCCAATTCCACGCTTTGTCGCACTGCGATCAGATAAAGTCTTTTTGCGTTCCGGTCCCGGCCTTCGTTATCCCAAGGTCTGGATTTATCACCGTCGCAACATGCCGATGGAAGTCGTCTCGGAATTTGATACCTGGCGTAAGGTACGCGATTGGGAAGGCAGCGAAGGTTGGGTGCATCAAAGTCTTTTGGTTGGGGCGCGCCATGTGATCGTCACCGATGACAGCATCATGCTTTATTCCGCAGCCGACGAAAACGCACGCAAGATTGCAATGGTATCAGCCAGCGTGATTGGCAGCATTGAAGATTGCCCGGTTAACCTGAACTGGTGCCAGTTGCGGTTTGGTGATTTTGAAGGCTGGGCACCACGGCATGGTTTCTGGGGAATTTACGACGGCGAAATTGTCGAAGGATAAGCAGCTCAACCACCCGCAATACAGGATCAAAACACAGCCCTAAAAAAACGGCGCAACCCCTTGCAGTAACGCCGTTTTTCTAATTGCGTGTATCTTTAGAAAATCATCGGGAACTAAGCGTCAACAGACACCCGGCTGGCTGGGCGTTCTGAACTACCCCCCCCACCACCACTGCTGCTGCCAGACGTGCCACTGCCGCCACTGTCATATCCGCCGAATGTCGTGGCGCTATAAGACGGATTAGGTGCGTTAAACGTGGAAGACGAACCAAAGAAGTCCTGAGAGACCCCATTCCCTTGTTCGGCATTCGGGTCAAAGGCCGCTGCATCATTCTGTTCAAGGAACGGATCAGGTCGTGGTTCCGGCTGTGGTTCGCGCTGTGGTTCAGGTAGGGCAAAGCCACCCACCGTTACAGTTTGGCTTGCCAATTGGGATGAAATATCCCCCAAATAGGCCTGAAGATTTTCCGAAATACGGGCCTGATTGCTTTCGCTCTGAGATGGTTCTGCTGCGGCCAGTTGCGCTTGCAATATATTATCGCTGGCAACTTGCGAAATTCGACTTTGATCCTGTGCCGTCGCAACACTACCGCGATCAGCGGACAATGAAATTTGCCGATCCCGTAGTGCTTCTTGCGCCTCATCGACCAAAGTCCGTGCAGCAGTAACACCGGCGTTATCTGACACATCTATCGACGACAACCCGGTTGCCAAATCATCGGATGCGGACGCATAAAGTTCCACATCAAGCCGATTGTCTACAGAAGTACCCGACCCGACTTGCAAAGTAATGGTTTGGTCGTCGGCAAGAAGGTTTTTGTCATCAAAGCTACTGTTTGCCGCAATATCGTCAATTTGCGCCAGATAGTCTTCAATCTGCGCATTTAACTGTGCGCGTTGCTGGCGGGAAAGATCGCTGTTTTCCTCGACGATCTCGACCAGTGCATCAATCTCGTCAAGCGCGTCACCAATGCGCGACAGGTCACTTGACGCCTGACTTAAAAGATCACTGGCACCACCAAGCGATCCACGAAGCTTTTCCGCGGTGTAGTTTGCATTGCGAAGTGAAGCAGCATTTCGGTCTGAATTGCTGGTTTGCGTGGAACTCTGCTGATCATCAGGCACAATCAACCTGTTCTGCGGTGCAATCGCACCCGCAGTTTTGGTATAGATCGGAAGCTGACTACCCAATGGTTCCATTGCTTTTCCGCACAAACAAGCCGGCGAGGCAACTACGTGCTGCGCGGACAAAGGAATTGAAATTACTCAAAACCTTTATCCACCTGACCATCCTGGTGTCCGGCGGAAATACCAACCAATAGTATAGATTATCAGAGTTGAAATATTAAGCCCTAATGCGCAATCGGGGCGCGATATCGCGCGATTGTGACAAGTTTGGTGCCAAATCGGATGGTTTGGCACCAAACTCTGTTCAATCTCTATGCGCGAATCGGCTTGGGTTTATTGTTGAGTTCGGCGCAGAACGGCAAACAATTCAAGGTGCGAAGACCATAAGAACTGATCGACTGGTACGACTTTTTGAATCTCATACCCGCCATTGCGCAACACGCGCATATCACGGGTAAAGGTCGCTGGATTGCACGAAACAGCCAGAACCCATTCAGGCCCATCTAGCGCCAATGCTTCGCACTGGGCCAAGGCCCCCGCACGTGGCGGGTCAAACACCACAAGATCAAAATTCGCCAATTCATCCCCAGTCAGCGGCTGGCGAAACAGATCGCGTTTAACGACTTTGATCGGGCTGCCTGATTGACCAACAGCATATTGCAAAAGTTCCACCGCGCGCGGATCACTTTCAACAGCCGTAACCGACCGGCGTTTCCCCGAAAGGGCCAGTGCAAAGGTAAAACTACCCACACCACAAAACAAATCGGCGACCTGTTTTGGCGCGATCTCAGCAAGGGCTTCTTTCACAGCGTTTACAAGTGCAGCTTCGCCTTCACGGGTTGCTTGCAAAAAACCACCCGGTGCAATCGGCACATCAACAGATTCAAAATTCACACGCGGGACATGGCGGGCAGCAACCGGTTCATCCGGGCGATCACCAACTTTCCAGCTTAACCGCGCGATGTTTTGTTCGTCGGCAAAAATCGCCAAATCTTGACGCATATCCAAATCAGGATCGTTGCTGGCATGAATAAGGACATCAAGGCCATTATCAGCCAGTGTGACAAACACTTCCTTGATGTCTCGTGCGTGATCGACCGGGCAGGACTTTAGAAAGCCAACAAACGCCTCTCGGAAGGTCATCAATTCGGGGCGCAGAACGGCACAATCGGGCACATTCAAAACCGTATGGCTGAACCGCCCATGAAAACCGACATACACACCTGTTGCACCGACATGAACAGAAAACCCGGCGCGACGGCGGCTTGCCGGCGGAGAGACTTCGACTTCTTCAAGCAGGTCTTCTATCGCATCCGAATCAAGTCCGGCACGCAGCAAGGCGACCTTGGCCTTATCGCGCTTCCAGTTCCGATATGCACCGTCATCCATATGCTGTAACGCACAGCCACCACATTCCTTGAAATGGGAACAGCGCGGCGGGTTAAACGCCTCGGTACGGGAAATTTCTTCGATGACTTCCGCGCCATAGCCATCACCGCGTTTCTGACGCAGTGCAACCTTCACCGTGTCCCCAGGCAGAACGCAATCAACATACACCAGCACAGACTTGCCATCAGGCGCTGCAACATGTGCAATACCATCGCCGCGCGCACCAATCTGTTCGATCGTTACTGGTGCTTCAAAACCAATCAGCGGGTCACGCCGGGAAGGTTGACGCTTGCGTCCCCCACGTGCACGGGGATTGCGGTGATGCTGTTTCATAAACTCTCTCTCGGGGGTGATCTTCGTCACACTTTATCTGGCAAATTGGCGTATTTGCCAGATGCCCGCCTCAGATACACCAGTTAAGGCATTCCGAACAGGGGCGAACAACGATTTATATGCCGATCCTGCACGTTAAATGCTGTGCAATCACCATATCATGATCGCATAGCATGAAAATTAATCCGCAAATGAACGCGACCAACCACTTAAAGTCGTGTAAGAATAACATCATAAAAGATACTGCTATTCTTTATCGACTGCGTGACACGATAGCATTTGCAAGACATCATACGCCGATATGATGCAAAATATGGACGATAAGACCAACGCATTTTTCGCCAATATAAGATGGGCGACCAGAATATTGGGTCACGCATGGGGGAGACATGGAAGAAGAGAACCAACAAGCTGACGACAACACAACTGCGCAAACATCCCGCCTGAGAAAGCGGGCATTGGCGGCTGGTTTTCTGACAGCTCTTTTCTTTGCATCTGTTACCTACTTTATCTGGCAAACGGTCGAGAATAATCGCCGAACTATCTTGATTTCAGCAGCGCAGATCACGACCGACGCAGTTGCGCAGCAGGTCAAACAGATTGTCGCAAGCAATCTTGCCGTGCTTGAAAGCTTTGCCGATAATTGGCAAGACGGCCCGCCCGAAGATGAACGTGAATATCTGTCCATTGCGACCCCGCTGCAGAACCGCTTCCCTGCGCTGCAGGCGATCAACTGGATTTCGACAAATTACATTATTTTGTATGTCGCCCCGATCAAGGGAAATGTGCCGGCAATGGGGGCCGATTTAAAACGTCACCCAGTTGCGGGACCAGTCCTAGATATTGCGCTCGATCAACGCCGCACACAAATCACTCCAACATTGGAACTGCTGCAAGGCGGACGGGGATTTGCTGCCTATAGCCCGGTTCTTGGCCGCGAAGGCGAAATCATTGGCGTGATTAACGGCGCGTTTCGTATCCGTTCCATGCTCGCCTCTGTGATCAATAACGAACATATCGAAGACTACTCCATCCGCGTGCGCGAAGGGGACACCGTCCTGTTTGAAATTCGCGGCGAAGGTGACGCCCTCGATTTGCAACGCACGGCCTCGGTGGAAATTGTCGGGCGTCAATGGCAAGTCGATGTCATTGCAGACCCCAAACTTGCGACCCGCCAAACAATTAACCCTGAACTGATCTTGCTGTTTGGCGCAATGGCAACGATCGTGTTTACCACGCTTATCTTTGTACTGACCAATCGGCAGCGGCCTGCGGCGCGCCGGTCACTGCATCACATCAATGTCGGTGACGACATTAATGATTTGGCGCTATCCATCACCAAGCTTGATGGCCATTTAAAATCCATGTCGCCTGAAACGGCGGAATTCTTTGACCTGCGCGAAGAAGACTATGGATTTATCCGGTTTTATAATCTGGCACCGGAATTTCAGTCTGACGGCGGTGCGTCACGTCGATCACAAGAAAAGATGTTACTTGCGATCAATCGCGGAGACGAAGAACTGCGCCGTGAATGGATTGTACGCAGTGCCGAAGGCGTTCACGTCGTCTGTAATTTGTCGATGAAGCCGTCGCCAACCAATCCCGATTGCGTTGATATTACCCTGCATCACAACCCGGCGGCCAACGCTTCGGTCAATCGCCTGCGCTATCTGGCAACCCATGATCCGCTGACCGGCCTTCCGAACCATGCCCTGTTTGAAGACCGCCTTAACCAAGCGGTTGCACATGCAAAGCGCTATGAAAAGCTGCTGTCGGTACTTGTTGTCGATATTGATAACTTCCGGGCGATCAATGATCGATTTGGCGCGGATGTCGGGGATGAAACCCTTCGCACCATTTCAGGACGCTTGCGGGCGACGGTTCGAGAAAAAGACACCTGTGCGCGTTTTTCCGGCGATATGTTTGCAATCATCGCAACCGACCTTTCCGAGGCCGAAGGTGCCGCATTGGTTGCCGAGCGCGTGGTCGAGGCAATGTCTCAGCCAATTCAAACCACCACAAACGAAGAAATCCGCCTGCATGTAAGTGTTGGGGTCGCCCTTTATCCCAATGATGCGCGCGCCCCGTCACAATTGTTGGCCAATGCCGATGCTGCGATGTATCGCGCTCAGAAATCGGCGGAATCGTCTTATTGCTTCTTTGTCGAAACAATGAACAACGTGATGCATGCCCGTCTGTCGATGGAAACGCAATTGCGCCGTGCGGTGGATGAGAAACGCTTTGTTTTGGAATATCAGCCACGTTACCGCACATCAGACCGAACCCTGACCGGGTTCGAAGCCCTGCTGCGCTGGATTGATGATAGTGGCAAACGCCGCCTGCCGCCCGACTTCATTGCTGTTGCGGATCGTACCGGCCTTCTATCGCCGCTTGGTCACTGGATTATTGAAACTGTTTGCAAACAGCTTGGCGACTGGCGCAGTCAGGGATATGTCCCGGTTCCAATCGCGCTGAACGTTTCAAGCCGCCAGTTCATTCAAGCTGATCTGATCAAAAACATCATTGATCTGACCACGGAACATGAAATTGAACCAACCATGATCGAGATCGAGGTGTCAGAAGACATTGCCATGCGCGAACCTGAACGCGCCCTTGGACAATTCTATCGCTTTGCCGAAGCCGGTATTGGCCTGACCCTTGATCACTTTGCGGCAGGCAATACATCGCTGCGTTATTTGAAACGTTTCCCGGTTCAACGCATCAAGCTGTCAAAGTCATTGTTTAACGTTGCCCTTGATGAACAACCTGAAAACAGCATTCTTCAACCTGCTATTCGGCTGTGTAAAAGCCTGAACCGAAAAGTCGTTGCCGTCGGCGTTGAAACCGAAGAACAACTGGCCGCGCTTAAGGCCGCTGATTGCGATGAAATGCAAGGGTTCCTGTTGTCACAGCCGCGCGATGCGATCGACACGTTTGAACTTTTGCTCCGCCAAAGCACAGCAGACCGTAAAACAGCATCTCGATCTCCCACACAGGATGAACATTCTGGTTGATCTAACGCTGTGATCTTATTTTCGAATTTCGCTTGATAACAGATACGATAAAAAAGCCCCGCCCGTTCCCGGTGCGGGACTTTTTACGTTCACTAAAAGACGATCTGCTAGGTGGTTCCAATAACCAATCAAGCTGCATAGAAAGAAGCCCACATCGTCGGTTTTTATGTGTTGATTAAAGCAGGAAAACCGCCGCCAACCCAAGGAAGGCAAAGAAGCCAACAACATCGGTAATCGTGGTCAGGAAGACCGCCGATGACACCGCCGGGTCAATCCCCGCCCGTTCAAGGCCAAGCGGGATCAGCGCGCCAAAGAACCCTGCAAACAGCAAGTTAATGACCATCGCCACACCAATCACGCCACCTAACATCGGGTCATCGAACCAAAACCATGTGACACCCCCGGCCAAAACCGCAAAAGCCAATCCGTTCAAGCCACATACGACAACCTCTTTACGAACAACACGCATTGCGTTCGTACTGGTCAGTTCGCGCGTTGCAATCGCACGTACAGCAACGGTCAGGGTCTGTGTGCCGGCATTGCCCCCCATCGATGCGACAATCGGCATCAAAACAGCAAGCGCAACCAATTGTTCGATCGTTCCTTCGAACAGGCCGATCACAAGGGATGCCATAATTGCGGTACCAAGATTAACCAACAACCATGTAAACCGTGATCGGGTCGTATCAAGGATTGCGCTTGATAGGTCATCTTCCTCGCCAACACCGGCAAGGCGCATCATGTCTTCTTCATATTCTTCATCAATAACGTCAACGACGTCATCGACGGTAATCACACCGACAAGACGGCCGGTATCATCGACAACCGGCGCGGAAATCAAATCGCGCTGTCGGAAGATATGGGCGACGTTTTCTTGTTCTTCGGTCACAACGACCGTACGCATTTCATCGGATTCCATGACATCGCGCACCAAAACCGGGCGGTTGGTGCGGATCACACGCGACAGCGGCACAATGCCAACCGGGCTATAGCGCGGATCAACGACAATGATGTCATAAAAATCATCCGGTAGATTTTTCGCCGAACGCAGGAAATCAATGGTTTGACCAACCGACCAATAATCGGGGATCGCCACCAGCTCGCGCTGCATGATACGACCGGCGGTATATTCCGGGTAAGACAGTGCTTCTTCTACCCGCGCACGATCAATGTCTGAAAGCGCGCCAAGAAGTTCGCGCTGTTCGGCTTCGTCGAAATCTTCAATGACTTCGACAACGTCATCGGAATCCAGTTCGGTGATGGCTTCGGCCACCACAGCCGTCCCCAAAAGCCCGATAACTTCTTCGCGAAGATCGTCATCAAGTTCGGTCAGGAATTCCGGATCAAAGTCCGGACGAATAAGTTCAACAAGCTGCTGACGCTGATTGGAACTCGCCCAACCAAGCAAAACGGCAATATCGGCAAAGTGAAGTTCAGACAGCAATTCAGATGCCGTCGAAACATCGTCCTCAACCAAGGCATCGAAGACTTCGCGCGCGTATTCAGGTGTGAGATCGACATAATCATCACCGATGGATGTTTCTGCCGGACGGTCCAGTTCGTCGACTTGACCTGTCATATGCCCCTCCCTGAATGAGGTGCCGCTGTTCGCGTTCTGCACCAAATTGCCAAACCATATTAAAATGCCGTGTCGGGAAATTACCGATCAATTGAATGATCAATTTCCCGACACGGCTGTTTCTGCGCTATCGCATGCCCTTGGTCAAGGGCGCGATAACAGATCGTGTTTACTGGTCTTCCTGACTGCGCGTAACGGCATCAACAACGGCCATTGCCGTCATGTTGACGATGCCACGAACAGTAATCGATGGGCTAACCACGTGGGCTGATTTTGCAGCCCCAACCAGAATAGGACCAACCGGCAAACCATCCCCTAGCATCTTGACCAGATTGTAAGAGATGTTGGCTGCGTCAAGGGTCGGCATCACTAAAAGATTTGCCGAACCGCTCAGCATCGAATGCGGGAAGATACGATCGCGGATTGGTTGCGAAATTGCCGCGTCCGCATGCATTTCACCTTCAACCTCAAGATCAGGTGCTTGCGTTCTGATCAGTTGAAGTGCATCGCGCATTTTGCAGGCCGATTTGTTTTCGTGACTGCCAAAATTCGAATGCGAAATCAAAGCAGCCTTTGGCGTAATCCCAAACCGCTTGACCACGTCTGCGGCCATGATGGTCGTCTCGGCCACATGCTCAGGTGTCGGATCAACCGACACATAAGTATCGGTCAGGAAGAACGTCCCTTGCTTCATGATCATCATATTGACGGTCGAGAAGTCGCTGACACCTTTGCGCAGGCCCACAAGATTACGGACATAGCGCAGATGACGCAGGAAACCGCCCTGACAGCCGCACAGCATCGCATCAACCTCACCACGACGCAGCATCAAGGCTGCGATCACGGTCGGACGGGTGCGCACGATGGATCGGGCATATTCCGGGTTAATCCCACGACGGCCCATGATGTTGTGGAAGTCCTGCCAATCCTGTTCGAAATGCGGATTGTCATCGGGGTCGTGAATTTCGACATGCTCGTCGGGTATGATTCGCAGGCTAAGCTCCGCAATCCGTTCAAGGATCACTTCACGACGCCCAATCAGGACCGGATGGCAAATGCCGTCATCAACAAGCACCTGACAGGCCTGAAGAACGCGACGCGATTCGCCTTCTGGATAAACCACACGTTTTTTGTGCGCGCGTGCCATATCAAAGACCGGCTTCATCACAAGCCCTGAGCGGAAGACAAAACCTTCCAACTGCTGACGATACGCTTCAAAATCCTCAATCGGGCGTTTTGCAACACCGCTATCCATTGCAGCCTTGGCCACACGGGGCGGGATTTCAAGCATCAATCGCGGATCAAACGGTTTCGGAATCAAATATTCCGGCCCGAATTTAAGCTCCTCTCCGCCATAGGCAGTCGCAACCACGTCGGAAACTTCCGCCGTTGCCAGATCGGCAATTGCCTTCACGGCCGCGATTTTCATTTCCTCGTTAATCTCGGTCGCACCAACATCAAGTGCCCCGCGGAACAGGAACGGGAAACACAGAACGTTATTGACCTGATTGGGATAATCCGTCCGTCCGGTTGCCATAACCGCATCCGGGCGGATTTCCTTGACCAGTTCCGGCGAAACTTCCGGGGTCGGATTTGCCAACGCCATAATGATCGGGCCTTCGCCCATCTTGCGAAGCTCTTCCTCGCCCATCACGTTTGGTGCGGAAAGACCCAGGAAAATATCAGCCCCTTCGATCACATCACTTAGGGTGCGCGCGTTGGTTTCAATGGCATATCCGTCTTTCCACGGATCCATTTCTTCCTTGCGGCCCTTATAGACCACACCAAAACGATCCGTGACCGTGATGTTGTGTTTGGGCAGCCCCATGGACACCAAAAGGTTCAAACATGCCAATGCCGCCGCACCGGCACCCGATGTCACAAGGCGGACCTTGTTGATATCTTTGCCGGTAACACGCAAACCGTTCAGGACGGCAGCGGCAACGCAAATGGCTGTGCCATGCTGGTCATCATGGAAAATCGGGATGTTGCAGCGTTCGCGCAAAGCCTTCTCGATGATGAAGCATTCCGGTGCCTTAATGTCTTCTAGGTTAACACCCCCAAAAGTCGGCTCCAGTGCGGCAACAATATCAATAAATTTCTGCGGGTCGGTTTCATCAACTTCAAGATCGAAAACGTCAATATTGGCGAATTTCTTAAACAGAACCGCCTTGCCTTCCATCACCGGCTTGGACGCCAGCGGGCCAATCGGGCCAAGGCCAAGAACAGCCGTGCCGTTGGAAATCACACCAACCAAATTGGCACGCGCGGTATAATCTGCTGCGGTTTCTGGGTCTTTGACGATTTCTTCGCACGCAAACGCGACGCCCGGCGAATAAGCCAGTGCAAGGTCACGCTGGTTTGCAAGGGTCGTGGTCGCGGTTACCGCCAATTTCCCCGGGGTGGGATACCGGTGATAATCCAAAGCTGCTTCGCGCAGCTTGTCATTTCTATTTGCCATTATAATACCTTTAATTTCAGGTATTTACATAAATTAACCATAAAATGGTTAAATCCTGATAATTTACTTTAGTGGGACACCTAGACTAAAGGAGTTTTCCCCACGATTGAAGCATTCAGTGAACCCTCTGCCGAAGGGCTGCATTGCATAATTCTCAACGCGGCACTGCACAATAAATCAACCCGTTGTACCGCACCTGCGCAATCGCCCACACATCCCGGGCAACTGCCGTGCGCAAACCATTGTAGGGCATATATGGGGAAGGACCTAAAGCGAAAAAACCCATCACTTCTGACGGGCACATTTTCCAGCGTGCCTCAAGCACCAGAATGACAATCACCCAGACTGGTAATCATAAAGGCTGGAAACCACTCAGGCTGGAAACCACAAAGGGCCAGAATCAAAAAAGCCCCCTCTTAAAAAGAGGAGGCGTTTTTGGTGCGGTCGAGAAGACTCGAACTTCCACGGGGGTTAGCCCACAGCGACCTCAACGCTGCGCGTCTACCAATTCCGCCACGACCGCATATTGTCTGCAACAAGCCCTTGAGGTGTAGAAGTGGGCTTGCCTTGGCGCGGAAAGGGAGATAGCAAATTGGTATGCCCTGATCAAGGGCTCATTTCACTTAATTTCATTTATTTGTCAGGAAACATGCATTCCATCGCCCCCACCGCGCAAATCCCAGAGTGGCGCACCACCTCCGAGTTGGTTTCTTATCCCGAAGCGCTTGCCGAAATGGAAGCCCGCGCCGAGGCCATCCATGCCGGTGAAGCCAATGAACTCGTTTGGTTTCTTGAACATCCGCCGCTTTACACAGCCGGCACCAGCGCACACGTGCAAGACCTTGTCGATCCAGATCGCTTCCCTGTGTATGACGCAGGACGCGGCGGCCAATATACTTACCATGGCCCGGGTCAAAGGACGGTTTATCTGATGCTGGACCTTAAGAATCGGGGTCGCGATGTCCGTGCTTACGTCCATAACCTAGAAGAATGGGTGATTCGCACCCTTGCCCTTCTGGGCATTAAAGGCGAACGCCGTGATGGCCGCGTTGGCATCTGGGTCGTGCGCGATGATGGCCGTGAAGATAAGATTTCCGCCATTGGTGTCCGCGTGCGTCGCTGGGTGACGTTTCATGGCATTGCCATCAATGTTGCCCCCGACCTGTCGCATTTTGGCGGAATCGTGCCATGTGGCATTGCCGAACATGGTGTGACAAGCCTTGCCGACCTTGGGGTCGATATTTCTATGGAAGAACTCGATCGCCTGTTAAAACAGACCTTTGGTGAAATATTTCCTGGGTCAGCCTGATGAGTGAAACGTCGCAACCGGCAACGGATAATCCCGCCCCGGTCAAAAGCACCGCCAAGGGCCACTCAATGCCCGAAAGCGTTGCGGATGGCGGGATGGCCGATGCCGAACGCGACATTCTGACCGAGCTTGAAAAGGCCCTTAGCGAACATATTTCCTTGCTGCTGCGCTGGAACAGGCAACTGATGTTGCCCGATTCGCCAATGCCCTCAGACGTTGATGAGGACGAGCATGAATGTGACTTTGGTGCGTGGTACGAGCTTAACCGCAACAATCGTCTGATTGATCAACCCGCCATGCGGGCCTTGGCAACCACCCATCAACAGCTTCACGATTCGGCGAAACGTCTTTTGACGGGGCGGGAATTGGACGGCGAAATCGATTCGGCCGAATTCGACATGATGGCTTTGCGCGCCGAATCGTTTTTTGCCCAGCTACGTCGACTTGAACGCGCTTTTCGAACCGCACGTTCCGATGTGGACCCCCTAACCGGGACCTATAATCGCCAGACCATGATGGGCGATCTGAATTCGGAACGCGAACGTGCCATTCGAACACAAGTACCCACAGCCCTTGCCTTGGTCGATCTGGATCATTTCAAATCGGTCAATGACACCTATGGCCATCAGGCCGGTGACATCGTGCTGCAATCAATTGCCGGTATCCTACAATCCCATGTGCGGCCTTTTGACAAAGTCTATCGCTATGGCGGCGAAGAATTCCTGATCTGTCTGCCCAATGCCGATATGAAGCAATGTGCGCGGGTTCTTGAACGCCTGCGCCGGGTGATTGAAGCATCCCCCGTCAGCATCAAGGACGAAACCCTTCTGTCAGTTACCGCTTCTATCGGGGCTGCCCCGATGACCAAAAGCCGCACGGTCGAGCAGATCATTGAAAAGGCCGACAAAGCCCTTTATGCCGCCAAGGAAGGCGGACGCAACCGGGTACGGGTATGGCGTAATCCCGATGCGAAGACGCCGACAGAAAAGCAGAAGACCGAAAAACAGAAGACCGAAAAATAGTACTGCTAGCTCCGACCATTTGAGTCCGACCATTTAAGCCTGATCGTTCTTCGGTGATCGCGCAAATAGACCTGCGATAAAATTTCCATCCCGCACCGATTTTGCCAAGCTTTGGCATCATTGGGACCGGTGTGGGTGGCTTTCAGCCCACCCGACGGCACCCGCGCAAGGTGGGGAATGGCACGTTGTGGGGTCACGATTATGGCTTCACGGATACAACGTCGGAACGTCATATTCATATCCACCAAATTCAAACGACCCGGCGCAACGTCAATCTGTGCGCATTATCAATTTCCTAGGCCGCAAAAGTGGCCTTGTTCACTCATATGAACAAAAAATTCTTTTAAAGCGCAATCTTGTCTTCACAACTTGGAAACATATCTGCAAACTATAATAACAAAAGGCAGCGGGGCTTTGCCCATGAGAGAGAATGACTGCCGTCTTGGGAGGGAATTCGGTTCTTATTTGAACGGAGGCCCTTGAATGTCCAGTTCTATGGATTTCGCACCTGGCGATCCCGCCTTGATGCTTACGGTGCTGCGCAGTGCAGAAGCCAATCTTGACCGCGGCTTGCTCCTGCGCCGTGTTTTATCCCTTTTTTGTACAGACGATGACGGCAATCAGGTTGCCATTAAAGACAATGCTGATCTGCAACGGCGTATAGATGGTGCGATTGCCCATCTCAAAATGGCTGGCTTGATCCAAACATCTGCAACAGAAGAACTTTCCATCACATCCCTTGGCAAAGCGATGATGTCGGCTTATCCGATGGGAATTGATGATGGTGTGCTGTGTTCACTTCCGGCATTCCGCAACAGCATTTATGAAACCAACGCCCCTGTTGTCCATGAACGCCACCTGCCCAATCCCGCTTATGGAACGGGTTTCTCGGCGGGGTTGGGGGAACATCGTCTCACTGAAAATCCCTATCCATCTGATTCGCGCGATCACGAAGACTGGTTAATGGGATGGGATGAGGCCCTTGATCAAAGCAAACGCGAAGCCGAAACGCTTGTGAATTGATCAAACGACCACAGTGATACCGCAGTGATGACGGCGTCACCATTTGCGACCGCGTTATTGCCGGTAGACCGAGTAAAGATTTGTGACCGGCACCTTGCATGAAAATGTTTTTTGGTGCTGTGATTTGAAGTTCCGGCATTTGATGTCGGCTCGGCCACATTTCATGTGATGTCGACCAGTATCCGCCCGTCTATCGCGCATTGATGGCATTAAACTCCTGCCACTGCGCTCCTGACACGGGTGACGGCTTTCTGCCCCCTCCCCACAGCCCATCCCGGCAAAATCATCCAAACCATCGCCAGCACGGCTTTAACAGCCTGCGCGACCACAGCCCTCTTAGGCAGTAAATTGCTTCTGACACGGGATACGTGGTGGGTTTTTCCGGATGCAGAATGCTTCGCAGAGCAATTAAAACCCTACCGAAACCCAAATTGACCGATTGAAGATGGTGACTTAATCAAGCGAAGGGGCCTTAGAAGGAAAGATCGAAACAACCTTGTTTTGATCCGGGTCGACCTTTTGACCGTTCTTTTTGCCAAGTTCCGTTTCTCGCAGGTCATCATCCGATGAAATTTCTTCGGGTGTTTCGGCTTTATCCTTGGTCGATAGGTCGTCTGCCTTGGCACTTTCGGCATTGCGCCGGTGTCCATCATGCGTTTTTTCAGCTTGCGCACGTTCTGCCGCGCTAAGAGTACGTTCATGGCGGGTGCGTCCGTGCAGGGAACGGCTCTGCTCGGCCTGCTTGGCCTTTTCATCGCGTTGCTTACGTTTGCGCACCTGCCGCAGATTGACGAGATCACCCATGATGCTCTTCTTGCCTCCACCGCTGATACGATGCCAAATCAGATCGCCAGAATGATTTGGTTCAACATCGACGAAAAAAATAAGCGGGCGCCTCGATTTCCCGAAGCACCCGCCATAGCCGTTCTTAAAATCCGTATTGTGTCCGGTTGGACTTAGCGCACGAAGACGTGCACCTCGTTTGCCGAGACAGATGCGCTGGTCGCATCAGAAGCACGAACACGCGAACTTGGCATGCCCATATCGGTCAAGGACCGAAGAACCGCCTGCGCGTTGCGCTTGGATTTATTAGAATTCAACGCAACCTGCGCCGGGGTACCACGATTTGGCGTCACCGCAACCACATCAAAGCTTGCCTGCGGGCGACGTTCCAAAACACGGTTTACCGCGTTATACAACGCCTGCTCGTATTTCACGCTGGCAGTGTCAAACCTGATCACCACAAGCGGGCGTTCATTGGCTGCCATGCGCGGGCTGGCTGAAACCGGGGCTGCCTGCGACTGGAAAACCCGCTTTGAAAGCGAATCCCCAAAAATCTCACCATTTTTAACAGCCAAAGCAAGCGCATTAAGATTTGCAAGCTCTGTGCTGACATATGATGTCTGTCGGGCAAGGCCTTCGCTGATTTCATTCAGAAGACGATCAATCAAAACCGTGGTGCGGTTCGTTTCGTCTTCAAGAAGAGCCAGCTGGCGATGATCTTCGTCCACAGCACCTGAAACCTGATATGCCGAACGGACCGACTCAAGCAAGAAGGTCGAAAGCGTGCTATCAGCAGCAACTTTGTTCGCCAGCGAGTTCAGCGCGGCAATATCATCATTCACACGGTCCAGTTCGGACTGTGCTGTGTTCCACTGCTGCACCAAAACCGGGTTGCCCGGCGTGGTACCAACTTGCAGACGTGCGCTGATCGCTGCCACAGTGCCGTGATAGGCCTGCGAGTGCGATACGGTCTGTCCGCGAAGCTGTTGCAGTTCATTGCTATGTTCATTGAGAGCCGCCTTAAGACGGTTCAATTCCTGCTGCATGTTCTCGACTTTGGAACCAACAAAGGTTCCGGTCTGAGATGCACCGGTCAATGGTTGCGAACTTGCAGCAACCTGATAACTGTTGGTGACATCAGCACCAGCCGATTCTGACGCGACCAAATTTTGTTCGGTCGCCTCGTCTCCGGCAAGTGTCGGCCAAAGGGCCTCAGAAGAAAAAGAACATCCCCCCAGCATCAGGGCGGTGCCGATTACGGCAAGGTAGGTTTTACGAACGGCCATTTCGATCTATTACCTAAGTAGAAATATGCGAATCTCCCTGGGCCTGCTTTTTTATGTGGTGAAACAAGCCCCTGTTCCCCCGGGATTGAATGCATCTTAGTCTACGACCACTTATGGAACAAGACGCATTTGCCCTTTTTTGCCGAGTCTTGCCCATAAGTGTTACAAACCGGACAAAGCTGGGCAAAACAAGAGGCTAGCAGCACCACGAACCACGCATTGCGAAAAAATGCCTGTTTTTCGAATTTACTACTTGCAATGACCTGCTCGTTTGCATAAGTTCCGCTCCGCCGACGGGGAGCTTCCTTAAGCAAACCGCCGGATAGCAAGGCAAAGCGCCCGTAGCTCAGCTGGATAGAGTATCTGACTACGAATCAGAGGGCCGGAGGTTCGAATCCTTCCGGGCGCGCCATTCAAAGGCTCGACGTTAACGCGTCGAGCCTTTGCCATTTAACATAAGATAAAAAGCGCCCGTAGCTCAGCTGGATAGAGTATCTGACTACGAATCAGAGGGCCGGAGGTTCGAATCCTTCCGGGCGCGCCATCCAAAGGCCTGACGTTATCCGTCGGGCCTTTGTCATATCTGCACTATAAATCGCTCTCTCTCCGACATATCCCGGTAAAAAGTCATGCCGGGAACGGGAATAGCACACCATTCCCCGCATCTCCCCGCATCTCCCCGCATCCTTCACCACGTCAGAACCGTCTCGGACCCAATAGGGCGTTTAAGCACCTTTAATATCGCCTCTCCCACCTTGCCGATCCAGTTTACATCTTCACCCAAAAAAGAAGCCCCGCACATGAATGTGCGGGGCAGAACCGTATACGACATTAAAGGCCGGTAGGATTGTAACTACATACCGGGCGTAATGACGGAATCGATTACGTGAATAACGCCGTTGTCTGCTTCTATATCAGCCGAAGTAACCGACGCACTGTCAACCATTACGCCAGATGTTGCGTTCACATCAATGGTGTCGCCTTGGACACTTGCAACCATCATTTGCTTACCTGCAATGTCGGCAGCCATCACTTTACCCGGCACTACGTGGTAAGTCAGAATCGCAACAAGTTTATCTTTGTTTTCAGGTTTCAGAAGGTCTTCAACAGTCCCGGCAGGCAGCTTGGCAAAGGCATCATCGGTTGGCGCAAATACTGTAAATGGGCCGTCCCCCTTAAGCGTTTCAACCAAACCCGCGGCTTGGACTGCCGCTACGAGCGTGTTGAACGATCCCGCGGATACCGCAGTGTCGACAATGTCGGCTGCTTTGGCTGAAATTGCACCAAAAGTCAAAGCAGCGCCTGTCGCTGCGGCAATTATCGTTTTGTTGAACGCACTCATGACTCAAACTCCTGTAAGTTTGTTGTGTTGGATTTTGCGTTGGCAAATTACGTTGTCATGAAGCTTACGGCGCAGTCCCAGCGATCAGTTCAATCATATGATTGTGATCATTACCCGATAATCCGCCAATGAACGCACATCGTAAAAACGCGCCCGACTGACCGAAACCCAATAATCACTGCATCTCATGCGCCTGCGATGATATGATCGGCATTTACGAAATAGCCTCTCTGCACACCTGCTTTTGATGGAGCCGCCCAAATGAATGCAAATGCGCGCATCACCATTTCCTGTTCGGACCGTGTCGGCCTCGTATCAGAAATTTGCGGTCGTCTTTTTGATATCGGCACCAATCTGGGCCCTACATCATTTGTCCTTGATGGAAACATGGCAAAGTTCGAAACCAGTTGCGAATTACCAGACAGTTGCCCTGTTTCGGAATGCGCCACTGCCTTGCGCGAACTGACTTTAGAAAATGCCGATATCCAGGTGGCCGAAATTGCTGCCGCCCCAGAACTGACCAACGCGCCGGGTGCAACCCACATGATTGAATGCTCCGGCATTGATCAACCGGGCCTGATCGCGCGCCTGTCGGAAATATTCATAGAATATAATGCCAACATCGTCCGCTTGGCCGCATCGGCCACCGATGAAAAAGACGCGCGGATTTATACCACCCGCTTTGCGGTTGCGATCCCGCCGGAACGCGCTGCCAACTGTCTGGCAACCCTTGCAAATACGGCCGGATCAATGCGGCTGCTGTTTAAATATGACGAACTTTGATCGGGAAATAGCGATCTAGAATCACATCGGGCAACAGTTCTGTGTTGCCCGTTCTGGTGTCATTTTAAACATTCAATTGAGTTCAGACCCTAGCACACCACGCGGTTGCGCCCGTTTTGCTTTGCTTCATAAAGCTTTTGGTCCGCACGTTTCAAAACACCCCATGGATCGGTGGTATCTTCGTCGCGTTCTGAAACACCGACCGAGATTGTCACCGATACGGTTTTGCTTTTTTCCGGTGGGGTGATTTTGTTGTCCGCGATCCGTTTGCGTAAGGCATCAAGTGGCTCTTGCGCCTTCTCAATACTGCGCCCGGCAAAGACAACCGTGAATTCTTCGCCGCCATAGCGAAACGCTTTGCCACCGCCCCCAACTCGCGCCAATTCGCGTGCGACCTTTTTTAGAACAATATCACCAACATCATGGCCATAGGTGTCGTTGAACTTTTTAAAGTGATCAACATCAAGCATGGCAATTGTGTATTGGCTGCCAAGTTCTGCCATCGCATGGCCAAGCGCACGGCGCCCCGGAAGCCCGGTCAAATCATCAACAAAGGCCATGCGCCAAGCTTCTTGTGCCAATCCGGCCAACAACACCCCTGTTGCCGCCAGATAGCCATATTGAATGAAGCCCACCCCCATCACGGTCGCAACATCAATCGCAATGATTGCCGCAGCAAAGCTTGTTTCCAGCGGCTTGTGACGGATCAACAGCAAAACAATTGCAATAAATGACAGAACCATCGCCGGATGCGGCATGGCATTCAAAATACCATCGCTGGCAAAGAAACGCGTATCAAGCAGATGATAAAGTGCGGATCCAACATCGGGTTGGCCCGCCAACATCAACATGACAAAAATCTGCAATCCCAAAACCAGCATCCGGGCAATGCCACGTGGGTTTAACACCCCGCGTTCGGCCGTAAAGCCAAGAATAAGCAAATTGGCCGGGATCAGATAAAGGGTCGCAATGCGCAGGAACGCCAAACCGTCTGGCGGGAAACCTGCACCGTTTCCAACCAATAGCCAGTAGCAAACCAGCAACAGCAACATGACGAAAACCGCGCGTCCACGGTTAAACCACCAACCAATCGCCCCGCCAAGCATCGCCAACAAAAACGGGCCATAGCGCACCAATCCTGACAGCTCTTTGGGTACCAAAGTCGGCGACATCGCCAACACCAGACACGCCCCCATGATAAGAACGGGCGCCAGACCGGCAGAGACAACGATGGAATAAGCGCGACGCATGGGGCGTTCGATACTTCCTACTGATGTGACCGTCAGGGCCAAATACAGCAGACTGACCCCGGATATCGGCGGTAATCTAACCACTGTCAGGTTAAGGGGCTATTGCTTTATCAGGATACCCCCACTTTTTCTTATTCACGACCCGCCTTGGTCGAAAGCACAATGAGAGAAACACGTTTTAAGCTTGCCAGCATTCGCATCCGCACCATAAATTGATCAAAGGTCTACCGCGACGCACAATGATCGCGGACCATATAACTGTCACGGCGGCCACGGTACGATCCTGAAAACAGGACGCAATAATACGCCCAAGACATCGCAGGATTTCGATCCGGCGCGATGACGATTGAAATGACAGGTTCTGGAGAAACGTTATCATGAGCTTCACCACACCGACCCCGGCCCCGGCACGGTTAAACCGATCAGAACTTGCCGTTCCTGGAAGCCGAATTGAACTGTTTGAAAAAGCCGCCAAATCCAAGGCCGATGCCATTTTCCTTGATCTGGAAGACGCCGTTGCGCCCAGTGACAAGGAACAGGCACGAAAAAACATCATCGCTGCAATCAACGACATTGATTGGGGCGACAAGGTTCTTTCGGTACGCATCAACGGGCTTGATACACATTATATGTATCGTGACGTTGTCGATGTTCTTGAACAGGCTGGCGATCGTCTTGACCTGATCATGATCCCCAAGGTCGGAACAGCTTCCGATGTCTATGCGCTTGATATGATGGCAACCCAGATCGAAGCGGCCAAAGGCCGCAAAAAACGCATCGGGTTTGAACTGATCATTGAAACCGCCCTTGGCATGCAAAACATCCACGAAATTGCTGCTGCCTCCCCGCGCAATGAAAGCCTTCATTTCGGGGTTGCTGATTACGCGGCATCCACCAAGGCAATGACAACCGGCATTGGCGGCCCGAACCCGCATTACGGGGTTTTGACCGATAAGGACGGCGACAATCCGCGCGATTATCATTGGGGCGATATGTGGCATTACGCCATTGCCCGCATGGTGGTCGCGGCCCGCGCCAATGGGTTGCGCCCGATTGACGGCCCGTTTGGTGATTTTTCCGATCCACATGGCTATCGCGCACAGGCATCGCGCGCCATGGTGCTGGGGTGCGAAGGAAAATGGGCCATCCACCCAAGTCAGATCACGCTGGCCAACGAGGTATATTCACCTTCCGAAGAAGAAGTCACCAAGGCAAAGCGCATCCTTGAAGCCATGGCAAAAGCCCAGTCAGAAGGTGCTGGTGCGGTTGCTCTTGATGGCCGCCTGATTGATATCGCATCCATCAAACAGGCCGAAGTCATGGTCCGTCAGGCCGAAGCTATTGCTGCACTTGATGCAGGCTAAGTAACAACATCACATCGTTTTACCGCAAAAAGGGGCGCAGATTTCACTGCGCCCCTTTTCTGATTCCGTATTGCCCAACGGCAAAGAGTTAGTCTGGAATCGCATCAAAGGTGATTTTGCCAATCGCCTTGCCGCTCTCCAAAAGCGCATGGGCTTTTTGCAAGCTTTGCGGGGTCAGCGGACCAAAGCTTTCATTGACCGTGTTTTTGATAACACCATCATCAACAAGTTGCGCAACCGTTGCCAACAGCTTGTGCTGTTCGATCATGTCGTCGGTTTTAAACATCGACCGGGCGAACATGGACTCATAGGAAAAGCTTGCTGATTTGGCCTTCAGAAGACCGACATTGTGGTTTTGCGCGGCCTCGGTAATGCTCACAATCCGCCCCTGCGGCGCAATCAGATTTGCCATCATGTCAAAATACTGATCGGTCTCTGATGTGCAGAAAATGTAATCGACGTTCGAAACATTCAACGCCGCCAATTCTTCATCAAGTGGCTTGCGATGATTGATCACTTGGTCTGCACCAAGATTTTTGACCCATTCGATCGTTTCCGGGCGCGATGCGGTCGTGATGACCTGAAGACCGGCAAGCTTGGCAAGCTGAATGGCAATCGATCCTACCCCACCGGCACCACCAATAATCAAAATGGTTTTGGATGCATTGGCCTGAACGGCAGCACGATCAATCAACAGACGGTCAAACAGGGATTCCCACGCCGTAATCGTGGTTAATGGCAAGGCTGCGGCCTCGGCAAAGCCAAGCGACTTTGGCTTAGGTGCCACAATGCGTTCATCAACAAGCTGCAACTCGGCATTGGAACCCGACCTTGTGACATCACCGGCATACCAAACCTCGTCCCCTTCACGGAACAAGGTCACCTGATCGCCGACCGCCTCAACAATACCGGCTGCGTCCCAGCCCAGCACCTTAAAGCTGCCGTCATCCTGTTTGCCCTTGCGCACTTTAAAATCAACCGGGTTCACGGCAACGCCCTTAACCCGAACCAAAATATCGTGCCCTGTTGCAACCGGGATATCGGCGTCGATCTGGCTAAACAGCCCATCTGTCTCAACGGTGGCGGGTTTATAAACACCAATGGCTTTCATTTTCGGCATTCCCTTCTTCAAAGGTTTGATTTGTGAATGCCAATGAAATAGCCCATAATCACCTTTGTGATAAGTACGCACAATTTATGCATATAGTGTCATTTTGTATACTATTGTGGAATTCTGCGAGTTATCAAAGCACCAGCACGATCCAATGCTACCCGATAGGAGAAACCAGATGGAACAATGCCTCCCGAATCACAGCCCCGGTTGTCCGGTTGAAGGCGCACTTGATGTCATTGGCGGCAAGTGGAAAGGCGTTGCGATGTTTCATCTGCTTGATGGCACCAAACGTTTTAATGAATTGCGCCGGTTGATGCCGGGCGTGACCCAACGCATGCTGACCCGCCAGCTTCGCGAACTTGAGGCGGATGGCCTTGTCCACCGCGAAGTCTATGCCGAAGTACCCCCACGGGTGGAATACAGCCTGACGGCAAAGGGCGAGACGCTTCGTGATATTGTTCTCGCCCTTAAGGCATGGGGCGAAACCCATGTACCGTACTATGCGCTCACAAAAGAAGACGACGCTGAAAGAAATCTGGCTTAAATACCCCTGACAGCACCTTGCTATTGGTTTAATCATAACCACTTAAGGACATTGCAATCTCGATACTGGACGTTATCGAATTCCATGTGCAAACTGTCGCTGAACCAAATGAATCATACGTCTTAATTCTTACGTAAACGGAAAATATGGTCAGCTTATCGCTGAACGCTTGACGTAGCGGGCCGATCAACTATGTTCCGCCCCATTGTTTCCCAGTCGGATATGATGCCCAGATGCATAACTTCCTCGATTTTGAAAAACCGATCGCCGAACTTGAAGGTAAGATCGAAGAGCTCCGTCACTTGACGGGCAATGACGAAGTCAACATCACAGACGAGGTTGCGCGCCTACAGGATAAGCTGAACAAGCTGCTGCAAAGCACCTATGGCAAGCTGACCCCTTGGCAAAAAACGCAAGTCGCGCGCCATCCGGACCGTCCGCACTTCACCGACTATATCGCAAACCTGTTTGACGATTTCACCCCGCTTTCCGGTGACCGCCAGTTTGGCGAAGATGCCGCGATCATTGGTGGACTTGCCCGTCTGCAGGGACGCTCTGTCATGGTTATTGGCCATGAAAAAGGCCGCGATACCGAAACCCGTGTAAAACACAATTTCGGTTCGGCCCGCCCGGAAGGATACCGCAAGGCAATCCGTCTGATGCGCATGGCAGAACGGTTCAACATTCCGGTTGTGACACTTGTTGATACGGCTGGCGCCTTCCCGGGTGCCGATGCAGAAGCCCGTGGTCAGTCCGAAGCCATTGCCCGGTCGATCGAAGCCTGCCTTGATATCAAGGTTCCGCTGATTTCGGTCATCATCGGTGAAGGTGGCTCGGGTGGGGCAATTGCCCTTGCGGTCGCAAATACGGTTTTGATGCTTGAAAACTCGATCTATTCGGTGATCTCACCAGAAGGCTGCGCATCCATTCTGTGGCGTTCTGGTGACGAAGCCAAAACCGCAGCCGAAGCCCTTCGCCTGACGGCACAGGACCTTCTTCAGCTTGGCGTCATTGATAACATTGTGCCCGAACCGCTTGGCGGCGCACAGCGCGATGCCAAAGAAGCCTGCAAACGGGTTGGCAACGCGATCATTAAGTCACTTGAAAGCATGGATGATGTTGAAGGCGGCGTTCTTAAAGCACGTCGTCGCGACAAGTTCCTTGAGATGGGCCGTAAAGGTCTGAACTGATTTTTCATTCAGGGCGCAGCGCCAATAATATAGTGCTGCGCCCTGTTGTTTTATCTCCGGCGCAGTCTGCCCGTCGGTGACATCCGGCGAACTGATGCGCGCTGTTCCGACCCGGTCGAGAGGCACCATGGACGTTCTTCGCCAGATTGTAGAATCCAACCGCTTTAAAAATTTCATCACAGTTATCATTGCCTTAAACGCAGTGATTCTTGGCCTTGAAACATCGCCGACCGTCATGGAAAAGGCGGGTGCGGTCCTGCATGTTCTTGATCAAATCGCAGTTGCGATCTTTGTCGTTGAACTGTCGATGAAACTTGCCGTGTACCGACTGAGCTTTTTTAAACGCGCATGGAACGTCTTTGACTTCACAATTGTCGCCATCACCCTTCTGCCCGCCGGTCAGGGGCTTTCGGTTCTGCGTGCGCTCAGGATTTTGCGTGCCTTCCGCCTGATATCAACCGTCCCCTCAATGCGCAAGGTTGTCGAAGCCCTGATGCGGGCCATTCCGGGCATGCTTTCGGTTCTGACATTGCTGTCATTGGTGTTTTATGTCTCCTCAGTCATGGCGACAAAACTGTTTGGGGAAGGGTTCCCTGAATGGTTCGGCACCATTGGCGCATCGCTTTATTCCCTGTTCCAAATCATGACGCTTGAAAGCTGGTCGATGGGAATCGTCCGACCTGTCATGGAGTCTTATCCAATGGCATGGCTGTTTTTCGTTCCATTTATTCTGGTAACAACCTTTGCGGTTCTAAACTTGTTCATCGCAATTGTGGTCGATGCAATGTCCACCCATGTTGATGATGAAGAAAAGCAAACCCGCGATGAAATCGAATACGATCATCAGGAAGTTATGCGAGAACTCCGCGCTTTGCGCCAAGAAATGAGCAAACTTACAGCCATCCAAAACCCCGATGCCAATCGCACTGACTCCGAACAAAACTGACGAATGTGCACCTAACAGACACCGGGTCAGACTCCGTTAATGCGGAAAATTTCACGCGTTCCTTATAAAAGGGGGTGGTTAAACGCCCCGAACCTCGTCTAATCTTTCGACAAAATGTCGGGAGAACGGGGAATGAAGCTTACATTTGCGGGGACAGGGTCAGCCTTTTGCATGGCTGCTGACAATTTTCAGAGCAACATGGTTCTGGAGACAACCCCGCTAGGTAACGAGCAACCGCATCGCCTGTTGATTGACTGTGGTTCAGATGCGCGCCATTCGCTGCGCAATCTGGGACACATGCCAAACGATTTTGATGCGGTCTATATCAGCCATTTGCATTCAGACCATATTGGTGGACTGGAATGGATGGCACTTGCCAATTATTTCGTATTTGACGGCCACCGTGCAAAACTGTTTGCGGTTGACGAACTTCTTGACCCATTGTGGGAACATTCTCTGCGGGGCGGGCTTGAAATAAGTGACCATGGCAATAGCCAGCTTTCATCTTATTTCGATGTCATACCGCTCACCACAAACGACGGATTTGATTGGCAGGGCATGCATCTTGATGTCATCCCGGCACCCCATATCGTCACCAGCGAAAACACCATGATTTCCTATGCCTTGTTCGGACATGGTGCGAAAAGGTCCTTTTTTCTGACAACAGATGCGATTTTCAATCCTGATGCCCATATGGCCTTCTACCGAAAGGCAGATATCATTTTTCAAGATTGTGAATTAGGACCACGTCATTCCGGTGTGCATGCCCATTACGACCAACTTGTTACCCTGCCAGACGATGTAAAAGCCAAGATGTGGCTGTATCATTATCAGGCCTATGACAAGCCCGACGCAAAGGCAGATGGTTTCTGCGGATTTATCGAACCGGCACAAAGTTTCGATCTTGGCTGATCAGGCCGCCGGCGCGTAATCTGCACACTACCCAAACAAAAACGAGCGACTGGAACAAAAGTTCCAAGCAACAAGACGGGACGTGCGAATGCCCAAATCGGTTTTTGCCTATATCTGGCACCATAGCCGCCTCCAGCAGATCATCCTGACACTGGTGACGCTGCTTTCATTTCCGTTTTTGTATTATTCGCTCGATCTGCCAAAACAGATTGTCAACGAAGCCATTGGCGGTGCCGGTGCGCCTTATAGCATTGCCGGAATTTCATTTAATCAGATTGAATATCTTTTTGCCCTTTCGGGTATTTTCCTTGCGCTTGTTTTCGTAAATGGCGGCTTCAAATATTTCATCAATGTCTATCAGGGCGTCATGGCCGAACGTATGTTGCGCCGCCTGCGCTATACATTGTTTGATCGGGTTTTACGCTTTCCCCTGCCGCATTTTCGCAAAACCAGTCAGGGCGAAATTGTTTCCATGATCACCGCCGAAGCCGAACCGCTTGGCGGCTTCTTTGGCGAGGCAATTTCACTTCCGCTTTATCAAGGCGGTATTCTAATTACGATTTCGGCCTTTATCTTTATTCAAGACCCGCTCATGGGGATGGCAGCGATTGCCTTTTATCCGTTGCAAGGTTACTTGATCCCGAAATTGCAACGACGGGTCAACCTTCTGGGCAAGGAGCGCGTTCAAAATGTGCGCCGGATGTCAGAACATCTTGGCGAAACAGTTGGTGGTGCAACCGATATCCGCGCCAACGAAACCCAAGGCTATGAACTCACCCACTTTACCCAGCGTTTGGGCCGGATTTTTGATATCCGCAAGGAAATCTATTTTCGCAAATTCTTTATCAAGTTCCTGAACAACTTCATCGCGCAGATCACGCCATTCTTCTTCTATTCGATTGGCGGTTATCTGGTGATCAAGGGCAATCTTAGCTTTGGCGCACTGGTCGCAGCCTTGGCTGCCTACAAAGACATGGCCGCACCGTGGAAGGAACTTCTTGCTTATTATCAGCGCCTTGCCGATGCCCGCATCAAGTATGAACAACTTCACGAACAGTTCGAACTACCTGATCTTCATCCCGAACATCAGCTCATCGTACCGACGTCACCGGCGCTTGCCGGGCCACTTGATGTTAGCGGATTGTCATGGATTGACGATGATGGAACACGGGTTGTTGAAAACGTCTCCTTTAACATGCCCTTACCCAGCAAAGCCCTTCTGACCGGCGCATCTGATAGCGGAAAATCACAGGTCGCGCGTATTCTGGCAGGTATCCTTAATCCAACGGGCGGACGTATTCAGTTCAAAGACCTTGATGCCAGTAACCTTCCAACAGCCGTCGTCGGGCAGCGTCTGGCCTATGTTGGGGCGGATGCCTATCTGTTTAATGGCAGCATCGCTGACAACCTGTTTTATGGTCTGAAACATCGTCCAGTCATTATCGATCAGGATGGATCATCTTCTCAAGAACCGGTGCTTTTGGGCAATAATGACAACGCGGCACCATCAGATAGCGCCAAAGGCAAAGCCGTCGCCAAAATCGAAAACCCGCCCAAAGGCACTGCAGATGACCATGACTATCCCGACCCAAAGTTTGTCGATGCGGTCGAGCTGTCTGATCCGGTTGAACTGCCGTGGAAATTGACCCGCGAGATGTTCGACGAAATCAAAATGTCGGGCAACATCCCCTATGATCCATCAGCAGATTGGATCGACTATGTCGGCCCTGGCTTTACAAACCACGATGAACTTCAAAGCGAATTGATGCGACTGTTAGAAGTCGTTGGTCTGGATCGCGATATTTATCGCATCGGCCTGCAGCGGCGCATTAGTGCAGAAGATCGCCCAGAACTGGTTGAATCGGTTCTGGCTGTGCGTCCACGCCTTAAACAAATTCTGGCAGAACGTGAACTCTCTGACCTTGTCGAACCTTATGACATTGAAAAATACAACGACAATGCCCCAGTCGGGGTGAACCTGATGTTCGGTACCCCATCACGTACCGAAGAATTCAAACGGTTTGATTTCCTTTCACACCCATTCATCCAAAGCAGTCTGCGCGACAACGGGCTCTATGAAAAAATGATCCGGATGGGCCGTGAAACGCTTGATCTCATGATCGAACTGTTTACGGGACTGCCACCCGGGCATGAGTTTTTTGACCGCTACAGCTTTGTTTCGGCCGATGAAATCCCCGAAGTTAAAAACATCCTCAAACGTACCGATGGGGTGGATGTCGAAGACATGCGCAAAGAAGATCAAC
Source organism: Rhodospirillales bacterium (assembly GCA_019634165.1). Lineage (GTDB taxonomy): Bacteria > Pseudomonadota > Alphaproteobacteria > Rhodospirillales > Thalassospiraceae > Thalassospira. The sequence continues at coordinate 428,743 of JAHQVT010000012.1, read as the reverse complement.
TTCATCTTCTTGACGTCGCCATGCAGCTTACCCCCGCACGGCATCGTCTACGGGTGATTGATGATAACTTCCGCAATCTTATCTTAAAGGCCCGCCCACACGTTCGCGAAAACATGCCGCCCGAGCTTGCCAAACGTATCGACTTCTTCGAAGCAGACGATTACGCACCAGCCGCTCCGATCCTTGATAACTTGCTGTTTGGTCGCTTTGCCTATGGCCGTGCGCATTCAGAAGAACGGGTTGGTGAAGTCCTGTTTGAAATCGCCCATGAAGGCGGTCTTTATGAAGGGCTGGTTGCGCTGGGCCTTGAAAGTCGGGTTGGTGTTGGCGGCAGCCGGATGTCACAAACCCTGCGTCAGAAAATTGCCCTTGTTCGGGCTTTGATTAAAAACCCGGACCTCCTTGTCGTTGATGAAGGCCTATCAGCACTTGATCGTGAAACCCGTGAAAGTGTCATCAGTTATCTAACCGATGAAAACGACAAAACCAGTCTGGTATGGGTCGATGGCGACGATCAGAACAAAGACAAGTTCGATATCTTCTTACACATGTCGAATGGCAAGCTGGTCAAACGCCGCAGCAAAAATGACGATGACGCATCTGAAACGGTTGAAGTTGACGAAGATAGCCTTGCGCTTAGTGACGGCGACATTGATCAGGAAGTTCGCCTACTTCGAACCATTCCGCTCTTTGCCGGTCTTGACCCAAGTGTTGTCAAACTGCTTGCCTTTACCAGCCCTCGCCTGACATTCAAGCGTGGCGAGGTCCTGGTCAAACAAGGTGATCCGGGCGATGCTGCCTTTATCGTCATTTCCGGCCTCGGTGAAATCTGGCTCACCACCGAAGAACACCAAACGCTTAAGCTTCGTGATGTTCATCCCAAGGAAGTCATCGGTGAAATCGCCCTTCTGGTCGATGCACCGCGTTCTGCAACCATTCGCGCAGCCGAAGACATGACCGTCCTCAAACTCGACAAAGCCGAATTCTTAGGCCTGGTCCGACAGGACCAAGCCGTTGCTGTTCAGCTCATCCGGGTTCTTGCCGAAAGGCTTGATCGAACCACCAAACAGCTAAGCGCGCGCAACAACGATTAAGACATATGATCGCCAAAAAAACCCAGCATCAAGAAACCGATGCTGGGTTTTCTAATATCAAACGCCCGTGAACCAAACATCCTTATGATCGAATACTATGATCAGGATGGTGTGCGAATAGCTGCTGGCTTCCAGTTTTCCGGACGTTCTATACGACCATCATCGGTAAAGGCACCAAGGGCCGCATACACCCGATCTTGCGGACGAGCTGGCACCATAAGTTTGCTTTCCAGATACCGCATCAGGTGGGCAGAAATAATCTTGCCATGATTGCGGCGATCAAAACGATAGGCCCGCGCCGTTGCCCGACGATAGGCTTCTGCCATATGACGTGCTGGAATACCTGGTGCTTCTGTCATTACGGTATGTAGGGCCAAAACAGACTCATAGCGCGACCGTCCCTTTTGCGATGACAAACGCCCCGGTGCCGCATCCGGCAGCAAACCAACAGCCCCTTGCAAATGAACCCCCGGCCCGGTGCGGAACAGACGCAAAAACAGCATCTGATCAGGCGAAACCAACGCCTTGTTACAACCACCTGCCCGCAAATAGAATTCACGTCCAATCAACATCGAAGTTGAATTGGCCGGACAGTTGCGGATAAAAAAACTAAGCCCGTCATCAATGCTTTGATAATCCTCTGGCAATTCCGAAGATGGTCGATCCAGCGGGTCTTTTTCCCCGCCAAATTCAAAATATTCCAGATCGCCCCAAGCATGTTCCGTATTATGGCGCTCACATGCCGCTAACAAATTACGTGTCGCATCCGGGGCCAGCAAATCATCACCATCGCAAAACTTGATCCAGTCACCGGTTGCCGCGGCAACCCCGGCATCATGGGCAACCGATGCGCCCTGATTGACCTGACTGACGATCTGAACCGTAAATTCTGCGTCCTTGGTGCATTCTTTGATCACCTCGACCGAACGATCGGATGACCCGTCATCGACAAAAACATATTCCCGTTCAAAGTCCCCTATTTGCGCGTCAAGTGATCGGATCACAAGCGGCAGGTACTCTTCTTTGTTGAAAACTGTGACAACGAAGGAAACTTTGGTCATGCGGACAAATTCTTTATAAGGTTGGATATGGTTGATTGAAGGTTTCGCACCTGACTGCGCTTCGGTCAACTTTTTGCCGCCATTCATGTCGATAATTGGCCCTATATTTCGCCTCTTTCCAACAAAGACTGTCCTTGAATGAATAAGATCGCCTCCATCCTGCTGGCCACCGTTATTGCCGTCGTCATCCTTGGCGGCTTTATCGTGATCTTGGGTGGCAGCATCCTTGGCGCATTGTTGTTTGTTGTTGGTATTCCCTTTGCCTTTCCGATGTCGACCAGCATTGTGGTTTTGTTCTTTGCCGTGATCATTGTCCGTACGGTCATTGAAAAACGTCGTCAAAGGCAGGAAGTGCAGAAATATCTGACACCTGCAGACGATTGATTTTTAGGCGTTTTTAATACCCGACAGAAGAAACATCCCGATTTCCCCCTGCTGTGCCAAAAAAAACGCATCAAATGGCCCTGAGTTCGGAAACCTCCTCTGAGAAACTGCTGATAGCCTCCTTGCAGTTCAACAAACACGCTTGGCGCAAACATGCCAGCACGTTTCAAGGAGTTCCCGATGTCGGCACAATCAAAAGAACAGCGTTGCGTGTCGTTAAGCCAGCTTGCTGATCTTCGGCTGCTGCGCGAACACGCCTATATTGACGGGCGCTGGTGCTCTGCCGATAATCTGCAGGCCATCGAAGTCACCAACCCGTTCGACGGCAGCTTCATCGGCACCGTGCCAAACATGGGCATTTCTGAAACCCGTACGGCAATTGCTGCAGCGAAAAAAGCGCTCCCAACATGGGCGGCCCTTCTGCCGCAAGAACGCGCCAATGCGCTCAAGCGCTGGCATGATCTTCTGATCGAAAACAAGGAAGATCTGGCTCTTCTCATGACCTTGGAACAGGGAAAGCCAATCACGGAATCGCGTGGCGAGATCGACTATGCCGCAAGCTTTATTGAGTTCTATGCCGAAGAAGCCAAGCGGATGAATGTTGAAAACATCACATCCCACCTGCCCGGTCGCAACATGTCGGTCAAACGCGAACCGATCGGCGTCACCGCCGCCGTCACCCCATGGAACTTCCCATGCGCGATGATCACGCGCAAAGCCGCAGCCGCCTTGGCTGCGGGCTGCACCATGATTGTCCGCCCGGCCACCGAAACACCGTTTTCGGCCACCGCATTGGCCGAACTGGCCGAACGGGCGGGCATACCGGCTGGCGTGTTTAACATCATCACCGGTGATCCGACCCCCGTGGTGGGCGAGCTGTGCGGCAACCCGATTGTTCGCGCACTGTCCTTTACCGGCTCAACCGAAGTCGGGCGGTTGCTTTTGTCGCAAGGTGCACAGACCATCAAGAAAATGTCGATGGAACTGGGCGGTCATGCCCCGTTTATTCTGTTTGATGATGTGGATGTCGATGAAGCCGTCACCCATGCGATCAATGCCAAATTTGCCACCAGCGGCCAGGATTGCCTTGCGGCAAACCGCATCTTTGTTCAAAGCGGCATCTATGATGAATTTCTTGATAAATACGCCAAGGCCATTGCCGAACTGCGCGTTGGCAACGGGATCGAGGAACATGTCGAAATTGGCCCGCTGATGCATGACCGTGCGGTTGGCAAATGCGAAGAACATGTTGCCGATGCGCGCGCCAAAGGTGCCCGTGTTTTGACCGGCGGCAAAAAGATGGGCGGATTGTTCTATGCCCCGACTTTGCTTGCCGATGTCACCAGTGACATGCAAATCTACCGCGAAGAAACTTTTGGCCCGGTAGCACCCGTCATGGCATTTGAATTTGAGCAAGACGTCATCAATCAGGCCAATGACAGCGAATATGGCCTTGCAGCCTATCTGTTTACCAAGGACCATGACCGCGCGAACCGCGTTTCAAACGCCCTTGAATACGGCATGGTTGCGCTGAACTGCGTGAAAATTACCGGCGCACCGATCCCGTTTGGCGGGGTCAAACAATCTGGCCTTGGCCGCGAAGGATCACGTCACGGTCTCGAAGAATTCACCGAACTCAAATATGTCTGCGCTGCATTCAAACAATAACGCGCGCATCCAATACAACCGCATTCACATGGGAGAACAAAAATGAATGTTATTAAAAACTCAACCGCCGACCTGCAGGCGATGGACCGGGCGCATTTCATGCATCCGTCGACCAACATGCGCCAGCACGCGGACGGCGAAACCCCGAACCGCATCATCAATGGCGGCAAGGGCATTTACATTCATGACACCGAAGGCCTCGAAAGCCTCGATGCATTCGCCGGTCTTTACTGTGTGAATATCGGCTATGGCCGCACCGAAATTGCCGATGCCATTTATGCCCAGGCCAAAGAACTGGCCTATTACCATACCTATGTCGGGCACGGGAACGAGCCGGTCATTCGTCTGTCAGACCGCATCATCAAGTCTGCGCCAGAAGGCATGCAGCGCGTCTATTACGGCATGTCCGGATCGGATGCCAACGAAACCAACATCAAGCTGATCTGGTACTACAACAACATCCGTGGCCTGCCGCAGAAGAAAAAGATCATCTCGCGCTGGCGCGGCTATCATGGCTCCGGGATCATGACCGGCAGCCTGACGGGCCTTGCCGCCTTCCATAACGCATTTGATTTGCCGCGCGCCCCTGTTTTGCACACCACCTGCCCGCACCATTACTGGAATGCAGAAGCCGGTGAAACCGAAGCAGAATTCGCCAAGCGCTGTGCTGATGATCTTGAAAAAATGATCCTGCGCGAAGGTCCGGAAACCATTGCCGCCTTCATCGGCGAGCCGGTCATGGGCACGGGCGGCATCATCACCCCGCCAGAAGGCTACTGGGAAGCCATTCAGGCCGTTCTGAACAAGTATGACGTCCTTCTGGTTGCCGACGAAGTTGTCACTGCCTTTGGCCGTACCGGATCATACTTCGGCTCCATGCATTATGGCATCAAACCCGACCTGATCACGATTGCCAAAGGTGTAACATCGGGCTACCTGCCGCTGTCGGGTGTGATTGTTGGCGAACGCGTTTGGAAAGTGCTTGAAGAAGGCTCTGACAAAATGGGCCCGCTCGGTCATGGTTGGACATATTCTGCACATCCAGTCTGTGCCGCAGCCGCCAACGCAAACCTTGATATCGTTGATGGCGAAAACCTGACGGGCAACTCGGCTGAGACCGGTGGTTACATGCAACAACGCATGCGCGAAACCTTCAACGATCATCCCCTGGTTGGCGAAGCACGTGGCGTTGGCCTGATGGCGGCCCTTGAATTCGTTGCTGATAAAACCAAGAAAGAGCGTTTTGATCCGAACATGAAAATCGGTCCGCGCGTTTCCGCAGCCTGCCTCGAACGCGGTATGATTGCGCGTGCCATGCCGCATGGCGACATCCTTGGTTTCGCCCCACCGCTTTGCATCACCAAGGCAGAAGTCGACAAGGTCATCGACATTGCCAAACAGGCCGTTGATGCGGTTGCCGACGAAGTTGCTGCCGGCAAATAAACACAGCCGTCCACCGAAAGTCCCACCGCGTCAAACCTTCTTCCAGACGCGGTGCTCCACAGGGGCCGGGCCCATGACCGGCCCCTGTTTTTATGCGTGAGGATCACTGTTTGATGCAGGCAGTTTTATAATCACTACCTGCTTTCTCGACATAGACCGAGCAAGTCTTCTGCGGGGACCCGCTGACGCGAACCAGTACCTTTACAAAGTAGCCAGTAGCATCCTTCTTCCAGACCGAACCGCTATCAAGAACAAGGTCATAGTTATTGCCCTGCTCGCCGCCTGGATTGGTGGCCCCTTTGACAACATCTGCATCAGCAGAACCGTTCAACACAGTTTCAACAGTTGGGCCGCTTTCTGGCGCCGCCTCATTCAAGACGGCAGGTTCTACAACCGTGTCACCCTTATAAATTCTCGCTTTTGCCGATGTCGTGAATGCACCGAGAAGCATTGCTCCGCACATCAAAACCGGAAATAGAAAATCGCGCATTCCCATAAACAGGGTCATGAAATTCATAGCCAACTCCTTTCGGCTCTATTGCAATGACATTCGCTGCCATCTTCCGCAAACGGGATGCAGCAATGTCAAACAACAGACGAACAAAGCCCTGAAGCTGTGAGGAATGACGTGAATTTTCAGGTTAAATACACACACATCAATCTGTGCTGTTTCCTTAATAAGGTGCGTTCATACACAGCCCGATGGATAGCAAGAGTAATTGAACGCATAAAGGCCCCCGCAAGTAAACTTGCGGAGGCCTTATAAGTTTCTAGCTTTGGAAGAGCTTAACCCTTACATCGCAGTCCCGAATTCCTTACGAAGGGCGTCGAGAACTTCCTGAGTATCGCCACCAACTTCGTCAACAAGGCTGGCACCAATGCCTTTGGAAGCATCTTTGAACGCAGCACGTTGTTCGTCACTCAGACGAATAACCTTGATGTCAGGCTTGGCTTCTTTGATACGGCCAAGGGCGGCTTCATTTGCCTTGGTTTGGGCATCATAAATGAAGTCATCAAGTTCGGCTTTGACGTCCGCAAGCATCGCTTTACGATCATCTGAAAGACCTGCATAGAAGTCGGCATTCGACACAACCGTCGTCGTGTATTGCTGCTGACCGGCATAAATCAGATAGTCGGTAACTTCGTAAAACTTGGCACTTTCGATGAAGAAGATCGGGTTTACCTGTGCGTCAATGACGTTGGTCTGAAGACCCGAATATACTTCGCCCCATGGCAATGCCACCGGATCAGAACCAAACGATTTATAGGTTTCGATCAGGATTGGCGAGGTCATGACACGGAATTTGACACCGTCAAAATCGTCCGGCTTCATGACTTCTTTCTTGGTGGTCCAGACCATCTCGCCTTCAGGGTACATGGTATAAAGCTTCAAGCTTTTGGATTCAAAATCCTTGCCAAGACCGTCATAGATGGTCGGGCTGCCCGAAAGAACTTTTTTGTTCACATCGTTATCCTGCGACAGCAGGTAAGGCACACCAAAGACCTGAATTTCAGGAACAAAAGTCCCCAAATGCCCCGGAGATGCGTTCGAGAACTGGATCGCCCCCGCAGCAGTTAATTCGGTAATGTCGTTTTCCGTCCCAAGCTGACCATATGTGTAGATGGTAACCGTTACATCACCGCTGGTTTTTTCTTCCACCAGACGTTTGAATTCCTGAGCATAGAGGTCCTGAACATCGCCCGGGCTTTCTTCGTGGGCAAATTTCCATTCTTCAGCGTGGGCGGCGGTTCCGGCTACTGCAAACAGGGCCGCAGCAGATAGAGTCGCCTTGAGGAGTTTGTTCAAACTCATATCGAAGTCTCCCTTGTTATTACGCGCAGCTTCCGGGTCTTTGCCCGGAATCGGTGGCGCTTGATTGGCACATCAATGTTATGAACGGGCAAAGTGTTGAAATGTTCCTGCATCAGGTCAATGTCGTTTTTGTTTCATGACAAAATAACAATGACGCCTACACATTAACCCGGAGGACATGTTAGGGTTTGGCAAAACATAAGGGGTAGAAAACGAACCATGTGGTTGCCAGACATAGATCTAAGCGGGGAAACAGGGCCGAAATACAAGGCACTGGTCGAAGCAATAATCACCGACATCGAGTCGGGACGCCTGCGCCATGATGTCCGCATGCCAACCCATCGGGAATTGGCATATCGCCTTAAAGTCAGCGTCCAAACCGTCAGTGCTGCTTATAAGGAAGTTGAGCGACAGGGTTATTTACGCTCCGAAAGACGGCGCGGCACCTTTGTTCAGGCCCGCCTGACGGACCGGGCATCGACCTTTATCCTTGATAATCGCCAACCGGACTTGATCGACCTTTCAATCGTTCGGGCCGCCTATACCGATTATCACAATGATTTATCGCGCCAGATACATGCCAAACTTGCAGAAGAACCCCATCATGGCTGGATGGAAAGCTGCCGTCCGGTTGCAGGGTTTGAATATCATCGCGAAATTGGCTGCAACTGGCTGGCCAGCATGGGGGTCGATGTTACCATCCCCAACCTCCTCATCACCAATGGGGCCGCCCAAGGCGTCTTTACCGCCCTTTCAACGATTGTGCAGCCCGATGATGTGGTCCTGACCGAAAGCCTGACCGATCATGGTGTGATTGGCACAGCCAGTATTTTACGGTTCAAACTGGGTGCTTTGCCGACGGACGAAGAAGGCATCCTGCCCGAAGCATTTGAGCGTGAATGCCAACACCGTCAGATCCGCGCCCTTGTGGTCACACCCATTTTCACCAATCCGACCAACTGTTTAATGGGGTTGGAACGGCGTAAAAAAATCGCCGAGATCGCCGAACATTACGGCGTATATGTCATCGAGGATGATGTCTACCGCCCGCTTCTTGAACAAAACCTGCCGACCATTACCAGCTTCCTGCCAAAACTTGGCTTCCATGTTTCAAGCTTGACCAAAATCGTCATGCCCGGTTTGCGCACCGGTTTTTTGACCGTTCCACAGCACCTTTCAATTCGCGCCAGCAGCGTGCTGCGCGTCACCGGCTGGATGGGGACTCCATTGATGGCAGAGATCGGCGCACGCTGGATTCTGGATGGAACGGTTGATCAGGCCGTTACGGTCCAACGCGCCCTGATGCGTGAAAGGCAGGCCCTTGTTGCCGAAATTCTGGGCGATGCGGTTGTCCGCCACCACCCGACATCGCTTAGTGCGTGGGTGCGGATTCCTGAACACTGGCAGGAAGAATGGTTTGCCTCAGAACTGCGTAAAAATGGCGTGGCTGTTACGATTTCTGACCCGTTCATGACCGTAAAAGTCCCCCGCCCCAATGCCATTCGCATCTGCCTTGGCGGTGCACCAGATACACCAACAACCCATCGGGGATTAATGCAAATTCGTCATACGATGGATCAAATGCCAGGCGTCCATGGCTTCGACGTAATGTATTGATTTTTTGTGTCATGACAAAAATCTGATTGAACCGTCACAAAGCGTTTTTATTCTGACCAATCTGGCGCGAAGCGAATGACGATAGGTGTGGGGGAACCATTCATCACACACCACGTTTTACAACAATGTATCGCACGCGCATCAAGGAGGTCGTATGTCAGACTCTAACGGGGAGACCCCCGCCCTAAGCGGTGGGGTGCTGGGCATTCTGAAACGGCTTGATGACGGGTTATCCGTGGTCGAGCGGCAGCTTTTGGGGTGGAGTATCGTGATCATGGCGATCAACACGGTCGCCAACGTGGTCATGCGTCTTGCATTTAATTCGAGCATCTTCTTTTCCGAAGAACTCAACCAGTTTCTGATCATTCTTGTGACATTTGTCGGCATAAGCGAGGCCGCCCGCATGGGGCGCCACATTCGCATGTCGGCCTTTACCGATATGCTTGGCCCCAAAGCCAGCAAGATCATGATGATCATTATTACAACCGGCACCGCCTGCCTTCTGTTTTTGCTGGCGTGGTATTCGGTCGGTTATGTCTCATCCTTGATTACATCAAACCGTCTGACACCGGCCTTGCGCATTCCATACTATTTCACCGTCCTCTGGGTTCCTTTCGGTCTGACCGTTACGGGTATTCAGTTCCTGTTCGCTGCGGCAACGAACATCTTCAAGCCGGGGACGCATCTGTCCTATCGGGTCGAAGATACGTTCGATCCCGAAGATCATCACCTGTAAGGAGGACGCAATTATGGAACTTGGAACCACAATCCTTTTGGTGATGCTGGTCCTTCTGGTACTCGGTTTCCCCATGATGGTGCCGCTGGCAACGGCCAGTGTCGTCGCCTTTGCCTTTTACATGCCGATCCCCGAACGCATTCTGATCCAGCAAATGGTCACCGGCATTTCGCCCGTTGCGCTGATTGCTGTGCCAATGTTCATCTTTGCCGCTGACATTGTGACAAAGGGGCATACGGCCAACCGGCTGATTGACCTTGCCATGACCTTTGTCGGCCATGTGCGCGGCGGCCTTGCGGTGACCACCGCCCTTGGCTGCACCATGTTTGGGGCGGTATCTGGCTCGACACAGGCAACTGTGGTTGCGATGGGGGGCCCGCTGCGTCCCAAAATGCTAAAAGCCGGCTACGAAGACAAATTCGCCATGGCCTTGATCATTAACGCCAGCGACATTGCGTTTTTGATCCCGCCATCAATCGGCATGATTGTGTTTGGCGTTGTCGGCAAAGTATCCATCGGCGAGCTATTTCTGGCCGGTATTGGTCCGGGCATTCTGATCCTGATCATGTTCTCGGCCTATAGCATGTATTACGCCAAGAAAAACAACATCCCGACCATCCCGCGCATGAATTGGGCGGAACGCGGCAAGGCTGTTATCAATGCCGGACCTGCGATCATGTTCCCGGTGCTGATTGTCGGCGGCATTTACCTGGGCTGGGTCAGCCCGACCGAAGTTGCAGCAGTTTCCGTGGTTTATGCGATCATCCTTGAAGTGTTGATTTTCAAATCGGTCAAATGGTCAGAACTGCTTGATGTTGCCCGGTCCACCGGGTTGATCACGGCCGTTGTGTTTATTCTGGTTGGTGCCGGAACGACATTCTCGTTCGTTATTTCCTTTGCCCAGATACCACAGCAAGTAATCGGCGCACTTGGCCTTGAAGGGGCAGACCCCTACATCATTCTGGCGGCTATTTGCATCGCGTTCTTTATCGGCTGCATGTTTGTTGACCCGATTGTTGTCATTCTGGTTCTAACCCCGATCTTCATGCCGCTTGTCCATCAGGCCGGTCTTAATCCAGTCTTGGTTGGAACGCTTGTTACCTTGCAAGTTGCCATTGGGTCGGCCACACCGCCCTTTGGCTGCGATATTTTTACCGCCATCGCGATTTTCCGACGCCCCTATGCCGAGGTCATTCGCGGTACACCGCCTTTCATCATCATGTTGCTACTTGCCGCAGTCATCTTGATTCTCGTTCCGCAAATCGCATTGTTCCTGCCTGAACTTGCCTTCCATTAAAAAGGCCCGATTAAAAAGGCCAGATTAAAAAGGCCCAATCAGCAGAACCGGGTTCGCCCGGATACATATTCGATAATCACTGCAACCGGGCGCGGTTTTGCCCAATCGCACCAAACCGCCCCAAATTGGAGTTCGGGAATGTCCGTATCCCAAACGGTCACGCCAGAGCCGGTAGACCTTCCCTATATTCCTGATCCGGTCGGACCGGCGGGGAAAATCGGGTTGATCACACTGGCAACTGACTTCAACAGCGAGGATGACCTGCGCGGTATCCTGCCGGGTGACGTGCGCCTGTTCACCACCCGCATTGAAAATGCCAATCCGGTTACGGTTGAAAACCTCCGTGCGATGGCCGCTGACTTGCCGCGTGCGGCACGCACCCTGTTGCCGGGTTACGGGGTGGATGTTGTTATTTTTGGCTGCACATCGGGAACGGTCGTGACCGGGTCTGACAAGATCGCCGCCCTGATTAATCAAGGCATGCCCGGTGTGCGCGTGACCAACCCACTGCTTGCCAGCACACTTGCACTGCACGCCGTTGGTGCGCAAAAAATTGCAATTGTGACCCCCTATCTTGCCGATGTAAGCCAATCGGTTGCTGATGGCTTCACCCAACAGGGGTTTGAAGTCACCCGTCTGATGGGATTTGGATTAGATAGCGACCTGTCGATGACTGCCATCCCCCCAAAGACTTTGCTTGAGGCGGCAATTAACGCAGATAGCAAGGATGCCGATGCAATCTTCATTTCCTGCACCGCCATTCGGTCCGCCGAAATTGCCGCAAAGGCAGAAAAACAATTGGGCAAACCAGTCATCACAAGCAATCAAGCCCTGATCTGGCATGCGCTTAGCCTGATCAATTACGATAAACCGGTCAAAGGGTTCGGATGCCTGTTTGACCACGCCCCTCACCCCAAAGATCAAGTCGAGGCTCCATGAAAGACCCCATCACATTCGCTGATGTTCTTTCTGCCCGCAAAACCATTGCGGGTCATATCATTCACACACCACTGCGACCGTCGGCAACACTTTCCGAACGTGTCGGAAGCCCGGTTTGGCTGAAATGCGAACAACAACAATACACCGGAAGCTTCAAGCTGCGCGGGGCCGCCAACGCAGTTTTGCGCCTAAGCGACGCACAAAAGGCCAAAGGTGTCGTTGGGGTATCGACCGGGAACTACGGCCGTGCCTTGGCCTATGCGGCGCGCAATGCCGGGGTTCGATCCGTGATCTGCATGTCCGAACTGGTCCCGCAGAACAAGGTTGATGGCATCCGCGCCCAAGGGGCCGAAGTCCGCATCATTGGCCAATCACAAGACGAAGCCCAGCAAGAAGTCGACCGTCTGGTAAAGCAGGACGGTATGACCATGCTGCCGCCGTTTGACCACGCCGACATTATTGCCGGTCAAGGAACCCTTGGCCTTGAAACCATCGAAGCCCTTCCAGATTTAGACACCCTCCTTGTCCCGCTATCGGGGGGTGGTCTTTTGGCCGGTGTTGCACTTGTTGCGAAATCAATCAATCCGGCCATTCGGGTGGTTGGCATCACGATGGAACGCGGGTGCGCCATGATCACAAGCCTTCAAGAAGGCAAACCCACCGCGGTCAAAGAACTGCCGACCCTTGCCGATAGTCTGGGCGGGGGCATTGGCGAGAACAACCAATACACATTCGATATGTGCGGTGATTTGACCGATGACTTTGTCTTGGTCAACGAAGCCCAGATCGCCGATGGCATTCGTGCGGCCTACCTTGATGATCAACAAGTCGTCGAAGGATCAGGCGCGGTCGGCATTGCCGCCCTTCGTGCCGGTCTGGTTGACAATCCGGGGCGAACTGTTGTCCTGACCACAGGCTGCAATATCGACATGGATTTACATAAACGCATTGTCGGCGGCGAAGACGTCGACCTGATGGCGGAGTAACCGATATGCCCAAAATCAGAATTTTGACCGAAAACGATCTGCGCAACGTCATCGATCTTGATATGGATGCGATTGCCTGTATCGAAAATGCTTTTCTGGCCTTGGCGACCAAGGATGTCCGCATGCCGCCGATCCTGCGGCTTGATATCGATGACTATAACGGCGAAGTCGATGTCAAAACCGCCTATGTTCCGGGTCTTGACGGATTTGCCATCAAAATCAGTCCGGGTTTCTTTGATAATCCCAAACTGGGCCTGCCATCGGTTAATGGCATGATGAACCTGTTTTCATCCAAGACCGGCATGTTAGAGGCCGTCTTGCTGGATAACGGCTATCTGACCGATATCCGAACGGCTGCGGCCGGGGGTGTTGCCGCCAATCATTTGGCCCGCAAGGATGCCAAACATGTCACGATTTATGGTGCGGGTGTTCAGGCCCAATTACAGCTTAAAGCCATCACCCTTGTCCGTGACATAACATCGGCAACCATTTGGGCGCGTGACATCGGCAAGGCCGAAGCATGTGCGAAAAAAGCATCATCTGAACTTGGCATCCCAATATCTGCAACCAGCGACGGTCAGGATGCCTGTGCCAAAGCTGACATCATTGTCACCACCACCCCGGCACGCGAACCGATCCTTTTGGCCGATTGGGTCAAACCGGGCACGCACATCACCGCCATGGGATCAGATGCCGAACATAAAAACGAAATTGACCCTGCCCTGATTGGGCGAGCTGATCTTTATGTCAGCGACAGTCAGGCGCAAACCAGCATCCTTGGTGAACTTCATCACGCCATTGATGCCGGGATTGTTGCCAAGGACGCGACATTCCCCGAACTTGGACAGATCATCGCCAAATCCATGACCGGCAGAACTTCTGCCGGCCAAATTACGGTGTGTGATTTGACCGGAACTGGTGTGCAAGACACCGCAATCGCCACCCTCGCGCGTCATCGCTGCAATGCAGCCGGTGCAGGCGTCGAGATATCATCTTAATAACACAAGGAAAATGGGTCAGAAAAGGACCTAGACTCACGAATGTGATGACCATGGCAACCGTTAGAGTTGTGAAATACGAGGAAAACTCCGCAGGGCGGGTTGGTGACCCGAACAAGGAGTTTAACGCTGGAGTTCGCAACTCTAGCGGTTGTCCTCCGGATTGTTCGGATTTGCACGGGCTAGTTTGTCGCAAAGCATTGAAAGATGGTAATCTTCCTGCTGCTTTGCTTCGCCTATCCGCACAAATCCGAACAACCATTGTCGTCACATTCGTGAGTCTAGGTCCTCAACCCCGCCTTTATCAGGAGGCCTGCGATGAGCCAGGTTGAATTGAATTTCACGCGCGAGGAATATGCCGAGCGTCTGGAGAAAACCAAAAAAGCCATGGTGGAAAGGGGGCTCGATCTTTTGATCGTGACCGATCCGTCAAACATGGCCTGGCTGACCGGTTATGATGGCTGGTCCTTTTATGTCCATCAATGTGTGCTTGTCCCAATTGAAGACGACCCGATCTGGTTTGGGCGATCTCAGGATGCCAATGGCGCCAAGCGCACGGTCTATATGACCCATGATCGCATCATTCCGTACGCGGATTACTATGTGCAATCGACCACCCATCACCCGATGGATTACCTGTCCGAAGTGATCGAGTATCGCGGATGGGAAACGCGCAGAATTGGCGTGGAAATGGATAACTACTATTTCTCTGCCAAGGCTTTCTTGCAGTTACAGACCCATCTTCCGAATGCGAAGTTTTCCGATGCAACCGCACTGGTCAATTGGCAACGCGCCATAAAATCCGAGACCGAGATTTTCTATATGCGCCAAGCTGCGCGTATTGTTGAAAACATGCATGAACGCATTTTCGAAATCGTCGAACCGGGCATGAAGAAGAACGAACTGGTTGCGGAAATCTTCCGTACCGGCATTGCTGGCATTGATGGCATTGGCGGGGATTACCCGGCCATTGTGCCGCTTTTACCGTCCGGTCAGGATGCCAGCGCACCGCACCTGACATGGGATGAAAAACCCATTCCGGGGGATGCCGGAACGTTCTTTGAAATTGCGGGTTGTTACAAACGCTATCACGCACCGCTATCGCGCACGATTTTTCTAGGCGATCCTGATCAACGTTTCCTTGATGCCGAAAATGCCCTGATTGAAGGCCTTCAGGCCGGGTTAGAAGCCGCCAAACCGGGCAATCTATGCGAAGACATCGCTCTTGCCTTCTTTGGCGTCCTGCAAAAATACGGCATCGAAAAAGACAGCCGTTGTGGTTATCCAATCGGGCTTTCCTATCCGCCAGACTGGGGCGAACGCACCATGAGCTTGCGCCCAGGTGATAAAACGGTTCTTCAACCGGGCATGACTTTCCACTTCATGCCGGGCCTTTGGTTTGATGACTGGGGAATCGAGATCACCGAAAGCATGATGATTACGGAAACCGGCAGCAAAACCCTGACCAGTTATCCAAGGCAGTTGTTTGTAAAGAACTAGTCGCCATCAAAACCGCACCGGTATGCTGCACCTATAAAATGGGCGGCATCCGGTGCCCAATGCCACTGCCCGGTAACGACGGTCGCGAAACCGGGACATTGCAAGGATACGACCATGACAAAACCATCACCTATCAGCCCGACGATCCCGCTTGATCAGGATGGCGTTCATCACGGCTTTTTAAAGCTACCCTATTCGCGCGATGATTCCGCGTGGGGCGCTGTGATGATCCCAATCACGGTTATTCAAAACGGAGATGGCCCCACCGCCCTTTTGACCGGCGGCAATCATGGCGATGAATATGAAGGACTGGTATCCCTGTTCAAACTGGCCGGGTCACTTTCCGCACGCGAAGTTAGCGGGCGCGTGATCATTCTGCCGGCCATGAACTATCCGGCATTTCGCAATGCATCGCGGACATCGCCGATTGATGCGGGCAATATGAACCGGTCCTATCCCGGCAAGCCCGATGGCACCGTGACCCAGAAAATCGCCGATTATGTCTTGCGTCACCTCGTTCCCGAAGCTGACGTCGTTCTTGATATCCATTCGGGCGGCAAGACGCTGGATTTCATCCCGTTCGCGGCGGCCCATGTCCTGCCTGATAAGGAACAGGAAGCCCGCTGTGTTGCGGCAATGAACGCATTTGGCGCGCCCTATTCGATGATGATGCTCGAACTTGATGCGGTTGGCATGTTCGATACCGTTGTCGAAGAAGCTGGCAAAACTTTCGTCACCACCGAACTTGGTGGTGGTGGATCAACCACGGCCGAACGGGTTGCGATTGCCGATCGCGGTGTGCGCAATATCCTGATCCATGCCGGCATTGTCGGCGGCGAACTTGACGCCGCACCAGATGGCACCACCATGCTTGATATGCCCGATGACACCTGCTTTGTCGCATCCGAGGCAACCGGCCTGTTCGAGCCCTGCGTTGATCTGGGCGATATGGTTAAAAAGGGCGATCTGATTGCACGCATCTATGATGTCGAGCGCACCGGATCGGTACCGCGTGAATATCATGCATCGCGTGATGGCATTGTGTCATGTCGCCATTTCCCCGGATTGATCAAAACGGGGGACTGTCTGGCCGTGATTGCAAAGGTGCTCTGACATGATCAAGCTTGATGAGCTGGATCTGAAAATCCTCAAAACCCTGCAACGCGAAGGGCGCATCACCAAGGTCAAACTGGCCGAGGCGGTGAACCTTTCGCCAAGCCCCTGTTGGGAACGGCTCAAACGCCTTGAAGACCTTGGCGTTATTTCGGGCTATCACGCCCATATCAATCTTGAAAAACTGGTCAAACCCACCTTGGTTCTGACCGAAGTAACGCTTCGCCATCATCAGCATGAAGACTTCCAGATTTTCGAAAAAGCCGTGCAGGACATTCCCGAAATCGTCGAATGTTATGCGCTGGGTGGTGGGGTGGATTACATGCTCAAGGTTCTATGCCACGATGTCGATGCCTATCAGCGCCTGATTGACCGGCTTTTGGTCTCCAATATCGGGATTGACCGATACTTCACCTATATCGTCACCAAAAAAGTCAAAACCACGTCGATCACCCCGATTGAAAACTTGGTCGCATCACCTGAACGCAAATAGTTTTGGTGTTCTTTTGTAAATTTGGATGTTTGAAACGTCTTAACAGACAGGTGCTATCTTTTTATCTTAGCAGGCAGTCCGCTTTAGATTGCCTGCTATCGCCCCATCTGGCAGGACAAGACCATGAAAGAATTGATTGATAGCTGGCAACTTTGGGCCGGTCTTGCGGCGTGCTTTGCCGCCCTAACCGCGATATTTGCCAAGGTCGGTGTCGCTAATATCAATTCTGATTTCGCAACCTTGATCCGTACCGTCATCATTCTGATCATGGTCTGGATCATTGTTCTGGCCAAAGGTGCGTGGGAAACGCCATCAGCCATCCCGGCAAAAACATGGACCTTCCTGATCCTATCTGGGTTGGCGACCGGGGCATCATGGCTGTGCTATTTCCGCGCCCTTCAAATGGGCGAGGTCGCCAAAGTCGCCCCGATTGACAAACTCAGCGTCGTTTTAGTCGCCATCTTTGGCGCGATCTTCCTTGGCGAACAACTGACCATCGCAAGCTGGTTCGGGGTTGCCATGATTGGCAGTGGTGCAGCCCTGATTGCCTGGAAAGGTTAGCCCATAAAAAACGGGGCAGGAAAAATCCCCTGCCCCGGTAAGTTGCTTGCAGTCTAAAATCGAAAATGCTTTTGGCTTAGTGTTTGTCTTCTTTGTGGCCCATGGCGACATGCCATATGTCCCAGCCCGCCAGCCCAAGCGTGAACGCGACCATAATGCCAAGATCCCAACGCGGAACATATCCGACAAGAATGCCGCAAAACCCGACAAGGATCACAAAGGCCAATAGCGCAACACCACGGTTTACAATACTTTTTTCCATCACGCGTCGTCCCCTTGTGTATTGAGGAAAGATTTCAACCAGTTTGCCGAGCGCAGAAGACGCGCATCATCGCCAACCCGACCAACAACCTGAACCCCCATCGGCATACCGTTTTGCGACCAAAGCAAAGGAATGGTCACGGCTGGCGTGCCGCAGAATGTCCAAAGACCGTTAAAGATCGGATTGCCAGTTGTCTGAAGATCGGCCGGTGCCGGTCCGGGGGCCGCCGGGGTAATAATCACATCACAGCGATTAAATACTTCCGCCAATCCGGCATTTAGAACCTTACGCCAATCAAGTGCGGCAAGATAATCGCGCGCCTTGACGTCGTTGCCCTTATCAATTGCCGCAAGGATTTCCGGCGACAATTGGTCCCGACCACGTTTTTCATAGGCATAGTAATCCTTGGCCATCTCGGCAAAGTTGATCCGTGCCCGAAGCGCACTTGCATCATCAAATGCCTTGGGCAAAGGGGCCTCGAAACATTGATCACCAAGCATTTTGGTGATTTCTTCAAACGCCATGACGGTTTCTTCATCCGCCACTTCTTCAAATTGCGGCGGGCGGACAAAAGCAAACATCGGGGTTACCAATGGATCGCTTTTGGCAACATCAAGCAATCTTGGTGTCGGACTAAGCGTCGTTGCAAGATCATGCGCGTCATAGCCAAACAGGCTTTCGGCCACCATCGCCGCCCCATTGATTGAATTGGCAAAGACACCAATCGTATCAAGGCTTGGGCTTTGGCTTAGAACACCGGTTCGGGCAATCGCCCCAAATGTCGGCTTAAAGCCAACCACGCCACAAAATGACGCGGGACGAATAATCGATCCGCCCGTTTGCGTGCCAACAGCCAACGGCACCATCGCCGCCGCAACAGCAGCAGCCGATCCCGCCGATGACCCACCCGGTGTATAGTCCGGGTTGTGCGGGTTACGGGTTTTTGATGGATGCATAAAGGCAAGTTCGGTCGAAACCGTCTTACCCATAATGATCGCACCGGCCGCTTTAAGGCGCGATACCAGAACCGCGTCTTCTTCTGGCACCCGGCCATTGTCAAGCACAGTGCCGTTTGCCGTTGGAATACGCGCGGTATCAATGACGTCCTTTAACCCGACCGGCAGCCCATGAAGCGGACCAATTGGCGCACCAGACTGTCGTCTGGCATCCAATGCGCGGGCTTGGGCAATCGCATGATCGCTATCAAGCCATGCCCAAGCCTGAACCTGTGGTTCGACTTCGGCAATGCGCGCAAGGCAGGCCTCGACATATTCGACTGCGCGGACCGCCCCGCTTGCAAGGCGGTCACGCAACTCGACGACATCAAGGGTCAGCAAAGGGTTGATATTACTCATCTAAGCAATCCCCTTACCGCGCACCATAGAACAGGTCCGGCAGATGGAACACGATCTGTGGGAACGTGTACATCAAGACCATGCTGACAATCACCATAAACAGGAATGGCATGATGCCCTTGAAGATATCGGTCAACAATATCCCCGCAGGTGCCACCCCTTTTAGGTAATAGGCCGACATGGCCATTGGCGGTGTCAGGAACGATGTCTGCAGGTTCAGGGCAACAAGAATACCAAAGAACAGCGGATCAATATCAAACAACGGCAACAGCGGCAGGAAGATTGGAACGAAGATGATAATGATCTCCGACCATTCCAGCGGCCAGCCAAGAAGGAAAATGATCAACTGTGCCAGCAAAAGGAACTGAAGCGGTGTCAGGTCAAGCCCACCGACAAACTCGGCAATCACATGTTCACCACCAAGATAGGAGAACACAGACGAGAACGTATAGGACCCGACAAACAACCAGCAGACCATCGCCGATGTCCGCACCGTCAGATAAACCGACTCACGCAAACGATCGAAAGTCAGCGCACGATAAGAAAATGCCAACAGCATGCCACCAAGCGCACCAATCGATGCGGCCTCGGTCGGTGTTGCCAGACCAAACAAGATCGACCCCAGAACCGACAGGATCAGGAATGCCAGCGGGAAGAACGACGTTGCCAGCATCCAAAGAACTTTGGGCAACGGCACTTCTGGAATTTCTTCTTTGGTCGGGCGTGGTGCTGACTTGGGCTGAAGCATTGCCCGGACCACGATATACAGAAGATACAAACCAACCAGGGTCAGGCCCGGCAAAAGCGCGCCGGCATAAAGGCGCACAATGGAAACGCCCGATGCAGCAGCATAAACAATCAGCATGATCGACGGCGGGATCAAGATGCCAAGCGTACCACCGGCACAGATAATGCCCGCAGCAAAGCTTTTGTCATAGCGCGCCTTAAGCATCGCCGGCAGGGCCAACATCCCCATCAGGGTCACAACCGCACCAACAATCCCGGTGGCTGTCGCAAACAAAGCACAGGTCACAAGAGCAGCAACACCCAGCGATCCCGGTATATTGCGCGCCGCAATGTTAAGAGTGCCAAACAACCGATTGACGATATTGGCGCGTTCAACGATGTAGCCCATAAACAGGAACAGCGGCACTGCTGTCAGGACTTCGTTAGACATCACCGTGTATGTCTGGTTGATAAATAAATCGAATATTCGGTTGTTAAACGCCCCTTCAAACCACGTAATCGCGGATGTCAGAGTATCACTATCTTCGGCAAGGCGGTTAAAGGCCCGCCACATCCGACCATCATCAAAATAGGCGTAATAACCAAAACCTATGCCCAAGGCCATCAGGGTAAAGGCAACTGGGAAACCCAGAAATACCAATAAAATAAAGATGCCCAGCATCATTAGGGCGACATGTGCGTCAATCACTTTGGCTGCTCCGTTCGGGGGCGTGTTTCGCGTATGGCAGGAAAACCGTCATGGATCAGTCTTCCTTGGCCACTTGCTGTTTCATCAGCAGTTCTTCGGTTTCTTCAACATCATCATCTGCATTGCGCCAGTACCCTTCACGGATACACAGGATACAACGCATGATCTGGGCAATGCCCTGGATGAACAAAAGAATACCGGCCGCGACAATCACCGCCTTGAATTGGAATACCGGAACGCCCGCCGGGCTGTTCACACTTACTTCGCCATAGCCCCAAGACCGGGCTGTATATTTCCAGCCCGACAGGATCAGGGCCGTCACACCTGGGAAGAAGAAAAAGATATAAAGAACCAAATCAACTTTGGCCTGAGTCCGGGGCTTCCACAGGCGATAAAGGAAATCGCCGCGTACATGCCCGCCACGTGACAGGGTATAAGCCCCACCCATCATGAACAACGTACCGTACATGATAAAGGACACATCAAGTGACCAAGTGGTTGGTGCATTAAATAAGTATCGCGAAGCCACCTCATAGCTCATGCCGAGCGTCATGAGGAGAATCAACCAGCCAAAAGTCTTACCAAACCAGGCTGACAATCTGTCCGCGAATTCAATAAATCCAATCATGAAATCCTGTCCGTTCGCGTATTAACTGCTCCGCCTGCCGAAACATATGGCAGACGGAGCAATTAGGATCATTGAAACACTGAAAAACCGTGACGGTTGATTAGAGTTTCAGTTTACCCGGGAAGTAATGTTCATATGCGAGCTGATAATCAGGTGCGTTCATCAGTTCGTAGAAGGTTACGCGCTCAACCCACGCGCGCTGGCTATCAAGAACACGCTTCATGAACGGATCTTCTTCCAGCGTCGGGATCAGTTTGTCCCAAGCATCAAGCTGTCCGGCAAGGATATCTTTGGACGTACGGCGTACTTCCACACCCTCATCCTGGATTTTCTGCAAGTCAGCAGAATAGTTATCCATCGCCAGTGCCGTGTTCGAGGTCGAAGCTGCTTCAACAGCGTGACGCAAGATAGCAGCAAGATCCGGATCAAGGTCTTCCATCAAGGATTTGTTGAACAGGAACTCGAAGCTTTCAGATGCCTGATGGTATGACGACAGATAGTAATTCTTCGCAACGTCCTGTGCGCCGAAACGCATGTCAGAAGACGGGTTGTTGAATTCAAATGCGTCGATCACGCCACGTTCCATCGCTGGGACGATCTCACCACCCGGAAGCTGAGCAACAGACATGCCCATCGACTGCAGAAGGTCTGCTGCCAGACCCACGGTGCGGTATTTGAAGCCTTCGATATCGGCAACCGTGTTGACTTCTTTCTTGAACCAACCGAACGGCTGTGCCGGCATCGGGAAGCCAAGAAGACCTTCAACATCAAGGCCCATCACGTCCTGGGTCAGTTCGCGATAGAATTCCTGACCACCACCAGCATAGAACCAGCTCAGCATCGTGGTTGCAGAACCACCAAACACCGGACCGGTACCAAACAGGGATGCTGCTTTGTTTTTGCCATACCAGTAAACCGGCACGGAATGCGCAATATCAATCAGACCATCATTGACAGCATCCAGAACCTGGAAAGCCGCAACAACAGCGCCTGCCGGCAGAAGGTCGATTTTAAGACGACCACCAGACATGGCTTCTACACGATCAACATATTGCTGAGCAAACGTCATCCAGATGTCAGATGCAGACCATGATGTCTGCATTTTCAGCACCATCGGTGCTGGCTGTGCATGGACGGCAGGTGCGGCAAACACCCCTGCTGCTGCTGCACCACCGGCAACCACACCAGTCGCACCTTTGGTAAGGAACGAACGGCGGGATACTTCCTTGGATTTCACGTCTTCGACCTTAGATTTCATATCCATTATTTCCTCCCAGATTTATCACCGTTTACCGACAACCATTGCCGGGCAACGAACGATAACTGTCAGCCTTCAAAAGCCCCTGACCTCGTTATTAAAGATCACTAGAGATGCGCTTTCCCGTTTCGGGACCTGAAAAAACGGCACGCATTTTGTTATTATTAGAACTTTGAATTAACTGAATTCCGACGGTTTTCCCGCCTTATTAGGCCACCCGGTCACCCGGTTCCCGGCCCTGAAAATAAGCATCAAGATTATCTAGCGCGCGGAAACCCATGGCATCGCGCGTTTCTTCTGTGGCGGAGCCTATATGTGGCAACAGAAAAACGTTTTTCAACGCGCTAATCCGTTGATTTCCACCGGGTTCGTTGCAAAACACATCCAACCCTGCCGCAAAAAGTTTCCCACTTTCAAGCGCCGCAACCAAGGCATCTTCGTCAATCAGATTGCCCCGTGCTGTATTCACTATAATGGCACGATCCGGCAGCAACGCAATCGTCTTGCTATTAATGATGCCCGTGGTATCGGGCGTTGATGGGCAATGTAACGACAACACATCCGAATTGGCAAAAAGCCCTTCGATTGTGTCGTGATAAACAGCCCCCTTGGCAAGATGTTCCGCAACAGGTTTGCGGTTATGATAATGAACAGTCATTCCAAAACCACGCGCACGTTCTGCGGCAACCTGCCCGACACGACCCATCCCAAGAACGCCAAAACGCTTACCTGTGACTTGGCGCCCAACCATAAAGGCAGGCGACCAAAAATCCCATTTTCCGGCACGCACCATGGCATCGCCTTCGGCACCGCGACGCGACGCACCCAACATGCACAGCATTGCGATCTCGGCCGTGGCATCGGACAGCACATCGGGGGTGTTGGTCACAACAATCCCGGCATCCTTCGCCGCTGCCAAATCGACATGGTCGACACCCACAGAATGGTTGGCAATGATCTTAAGGCTTTTAGGCAAGGCCGCGATGACATCAGCAGAAAAATGTTCGGAATGGCACGGCAGGACGGCATCGACCTGCTGGCATTTCTCGATCAATTCTTCACGCGTAAACACACGGTCTTCAGCATTGGTAAGCACCTGATAGTCGCGCGCAGCACGTGCCTGAACGGCATCACGCAAACGGCGCGTTATCAAAAGCTTTGGTTTATCGGGCATGCGGACGCTCCCGGTTTTCCCTGAAAGGCAGATTTATTTATTATGATCCAAAGAAACACCCTTACGAAAAAACCATCAATAGGCGATCAACCAAGTGGCAATTCTTTTTCACTTCGTGGAAAACCACCGATCCCATGGCAAATGCCCGCAGCAGGTCAAAATGTCGTTACCATCTTGATTTAAATAATAAAACTCTGTTTTAAGCCCTGATTTTCAAAGGAACATCTGCGCAAGAGATTCCCCCATCCAGACGTATACATTGACCCACAAATCACGCTGGCGAATCACGCAAGGCAGGTTCTGCGACCTGATTATGAACCCGTTTTAAACAAAAAAGGCCGCTGCCCGTAAAGGCAGCGGCAACGTGGCCGACAACATGTCGGTCGGGAAGAATCCGTATTTTTGCTGCGAAAAACCTAAGCCCTGCACAACAACATATTCGTCGCAATCACAGCTTAACCCAGCTCGCCCCGTCCCGACCGGACCGAACAACCGCCTCAACAAATCTCATGCCTTTCAGCCCTTCGACCACACCGGGCACCAAAAGCGATCCCGCATCTGGCGTGGTTCCATTGATATGGGCCATCAATTGATCGGCAAAATCGGTGTAAAGGTTGGCAAATCCTTCAAGATAGCCTTCCGGGTGTCCCGGTGGGACGCGCACCCCACGAAGGCCTTCGGCACCGATACCGGCACCGCCACGGGTGAATAATTCTGGTCGGCCCTCAAGGGGTCGGAAATGCAACTGGTTGGGATGCTCCTGCGCCCATTCAATGCCGCCTTTATCCCCATAAACCCGCAATTTCAGGCCATTTTCATGCCCTACTGCAACCTGACTGGCCCAAAGCATCCCACGCGCCCCATTTTCATAGCGCAGAAGAATCTGAACGTTGTCATCCAACTTGCGGCCCGGAACAATGGCATCAACATCCGCGCACAGCTCGCTAATCTCAAGCCCTGTAACAAATTCCGCAATATTGTGCGCATGAGTGCCAATATCGCCAAGCGCCCCACCCATTCCGGCCTTGGCCGGATCGGCACGCCAACTGGCTTGCTTGTTATCGGTGTCTTCCACCCGGGTCGCCATCCAGCCTTGCGGGTATTCAACCTGAACCAAGCGAATGCCACCAAGCTTGCCATCGGCCACCATCTGTCGGGCCGCACGGACCATCGGATAGGCGGTGTAATTGTGGGTTAAGGCAAATAAAAGACCGGTTTCTTCGACCTTGGCCTGAATTTTCTCGGCCTCATCAACCGTCAGGCAAAGCGGCTTGTCACAAATCACATGAATGCCCGCATCAAGCATCGCCATGGTGGCAGGAAAATGCAGATGATTAGGCGTGACAATCGCACAGACATCCATGCCATCTTCACGTGCTGCTTCCTGCTGTGCCATGGCTTCAAAGCTGTCATAGCTGCGATCAGGTGCGATGAACAATTCTGCCGCCGATGCCGCTGCCACATCGGGCTTTGATGACAAAGCCCCCGCAACCAGTTCGTAACGATCATCAAGCCGGGCCGCAATCCGGTGAACCGCGCCAATAAAGGCGCCCTGTCCGCCGCCAACCATACCAAGACGGATACGACGACCGGGATTGGAATTATTGTTCATGTCTGTCTCCAGAAGTCTTTTCAAAGTGTTTGATACAACGCGACCAGCTAAGGATCAGGCACCATTAATCAAGGCCAAGAATGCGGCGGTTTGCCGCCTCGTCCGTGCCACCATCGGCAAAATCGTCAAAGGCCTTTTCGGTCACGCGAATAATATGGTTCTTAATGAACTCGGCCCCTTCACGGGCACCATCTTCAGGATGTTTTAACGCGCATTCCCATTCCAACACGGCCCAGCCATCAAAATCAATCGCGGCAAGCTTGGAAAAGATTGCACCAAAATCAACCTGACCATCACCAAGCGATCTAAACCGGCCAGCACGCCCGACCCAGCTTTGATAACCGGAATAAACGCCTTGGCGTCCTGTCGGATTAAATTCGGCATCCTTGACGTGGAACATGCCGATACGATCTGCGTAAATGTCGATAAAATCAAGATAATCAAGCTGCTGAAGCACGAAGTGGCTTGGATCATATAAGATGTTTGCCCGCGGGTGGTTTTTCACCCGTTCCAAAAACATCTCGAAGGTCACGCCATCAAACAGGTCTTCACCCGGATGGATTTCATAGCAAACATCAACGCCACATTCATCCGCAACATTCAGGATCGGGGTCCAGCGTTTGGCAAGTTCATCAAACGCGGTTTCAATCAAACCCGCCGGGCGTTGCGGCCACGGATAGACATAAGGCCAGGCAAGTGCGCCTGAAAATGTTGCATGGGCCTTAATTCCCATATGCTGCGATGCTTTAAGGGCTGCTTTTACCTGATTAACCGCCCATTCCTGACGGGCTTTGGGATTGCCACGTACTTCTGGAACGGCAAAGCCATCAAACATCTCGTCATAAGCCGGATGAACCGCAACAAGCTGGCCTTGCAGATGGGTGGAAAGTTCAGTCAGCTCCACACCATATTGCGCAAGTGTTCCGGTGATTTCGTCACAGTAATCTTTGCTGTCGGCGGCCTTTTCAACATCAAATAGCCGCTTGTCCCAACTTGGGATTTGAACCCCCTTATATCCCAGCGATGCAGCCCAGCGGCCAATGGCATCAAGACTATCGAACGGGGCTTCATCACCTGCAAATTGGGCAAGGAAAATTGCCGGTCCTTTAAGTGTTTTCATCGCGGGCCTCTTTGACTGCATCCTGAGAAGTATTAAGGGAAAAATATCTGCATCGGGCGGGCTCCCGCCCGATGCAATAGGTGCTTGGTCCCAACCAAAGACCGATTAGAACGGGCTATCTGGGAAATAGAAGTTCTTGGCGTTTTCCTTGGTAACAACTGTCGCGCCAAGAATGTAGCGGCCTTCGACCGGTGCGTTTGACGTGAATTTCATCACCGTAATGTCAATCGCGGTTGCGATCATCGCTGGCGGATACAAAACATCAATCGGCGTCAATGCGTCGCCATCCATCACGCGTTTGATGATGTCTTTCATGCCTGCCCCACCAACGATAAACATCTCGTCAGTGCGATCGGCCTGTTTGATCGCCTCGATAACACCAAGGGCGATGTCATCATCCTGTGCCCATACCGCGTCGATTTCCGGGAAACGCGACAAGAAGTCCTGCATGACTTCATATCCGTCATCCCGGTTCCAGTTGGCGTGCTTCATATCAAGGATTTCGATTTTCGACCCATCAAGGGTTTCAACAAACGCATCCACACGTTCGGTATCAACGGTGGTTGGAATGCCCCGCAGAACAACGATCTTGCCAGAATCATTCAACCGATCCCGGATATATTCGCCCGATACACGCCCCAGTTCCGGGTTGTTGCCCGCAACATAAACATCCTCGATCCCCGGCAGGGAAAGACCACGGTCAACGACAGTAACAAACTTGCCAGCTTGCTTAACCTGCTGAACAGGCACCGTCAGCGGATCAGATTCAAACGGCAACACAACAAGCGCGTCGATATTTTGAACCGAAACCAAATCTTCAAGATCATTGGCCTGTTCGGACGCACCATTGGCACTGACCACAATGATGTCGATATTGGGATAGGTTGCCTCAATGCGTTTTTCGGCCTGTGCCGCGTGCCAATTCAGCCCGCCTGCCCAGCCATGGGTGGCAGCAGGAATAGACACCCCGATTTTGATTTTATCAGCCGCAAAAGCCGTCGTAGATACAAGGCCAAGCCCCAACACACAGGCCGCCCCCAGATATTTTGTAAACGTTTTCATTTACGTTTCCTCCTGATCAAAAAATGATGCGTTTTCACATTCATCCCGGACGTTGATCGCCGGTTATTTGCTCTTTTTGCGTCGCCAGTCCCCGCGTTGCAGGAAGACAGCAACGATGATGATCAGCCCCTGAACCGCTCCGTTCAGATAATTACTGATCGCATCCGTCAAATTCAGAATATTACCAATGGTCGTCAGCATGATCGCACCGACAACCGTGCCCCATATCCGGCCATAGCCGCCCTTAAGCATGGTGCCGCCAATGATCACGGCTGCAATGGCTTCAAGTTCCCAAAGAACGCCGGTCGAACTTGATGCCGATCCCAATCGCGGCACATAGATAATGGTCGCAAGCGACACACACAGACCCTGGATCACATAGGTCAGGGTTTTGACCCGATCGACATGGATTGCGGAATACCGTGCCACCTGTTCGTTCGATCCAATGGCAAAGCATTTCCGGCCAAACGGTGTCATGTTCAACAACACATATCCCGCAACCGCGACGGCAAAGAACACCAATACGGGTACGGGAATGCCCAGCACATCGCCGTAATAAATCGGCCGATAGACACCGCGCACCCCAAAATCAAGCGACAAGGTCCCGCCATCGGCCATATAGGTCACAAGTGATCGGTAAATCCCCATAGTGCCAAGGGTTACGATAAAGGCTTCGATCTTGCCCTTGGTGCTGACCAAACCGTTAATCGCCCCGGCGGCAATACCCAGCAATATGCTGACCAAGACGCCAATCAAAACCGTTTCAACCCCGGCCCCCAATGTTGCGACAAGGGTATTCATCACAACAATCATCGCACCGGAAATAAACGCTGCCATCGACCCGACCGACAGATCAATCCCGCCCGCGGTAATCACAAAAGTCGCCCCGACTGCGATGATGCCGATAAAGGCCGCACGGGTGAAAATATTCGAAAGGTTGCCACTGCTCAGGAAGGCCTCATTAATCGCCGTTCCCAGTATAAAAAGTCCAACCAGCGCAAGGAACGGGCCCAACGCTTTAAAATCGATATTAAAGCTGCTCGAAGTCTTGGAAATCGATGCTTCGTTGCGCTCAAGGCTACTCATGAACAGACACTCCCTGCTTGCCTGAAATTCCTGTCGCGTGCCGCATGATTTCATGCTCATTGCGGTCGTTACCTTCGAGAATGCCGGTAATACACCCCGCCGCCATAACCGCAATACGGTCAGACAGGCCAAGCATTTCGGGCATTTCGGACGACAGGAGAATGACGGATTTTCCGCGATTGGTAAGATCGCCGATGAAATGATAAATCTGGCTTTTCGTACCAATATCGATACCGCGCGTCGGCTCATCGATAATCACGATGTCCGGGTCGGTTTCCATGACTTTGGCCAGCAAAAGTTTTTGCTGATTACCGCCGGAAAAATCGCCAACCTTGGATTTCCGATCTGCTGCCCGAATATCAAACGCCTCAATCGCCGCTTCAAGGGCGGCTTCTTCGGCCTTGCGGTCAATGATCACCCGCCCGAACTTCTCAAGTGCAAGCAAAGTCAGATTAGGCCGCATTTCCATATTAAGCAGCAACCCACTGCCTTTGCGGTCCTTGGTCAAATAGGCAATGCCGTATTTTTTGGCATCTTGCAGGCTGTTGATCTGGATCGGTGCCCCATTGCGTTCAATCTGCCCGGCACTTTTTTCACGCAGGCCAATGATGGCTTCCATAAGTGCCGTGCGACCCGCCCCGACGATCCCGGCGAAACCAAGAACCTCGCCACGGCGCAGGTCAAAACTGGCGTCACGCACCTGCCCATCAACACATACATCCCGGACAGACAGGACAACATCAGCCGCATGCGATGGTTCGCGATCGGGGAACATCTGTTTGATGTCACGACCGACCATCAGGCGCGCCATATCATCTTTTTCAAGGCCTGCGACCGGTTGGGTCGTGATGAGACAGCCATCGCGCAAAACCGTCACCCGATCGGCAATGTCTTTGATCTCGTCTAGTTTGTGGGAAATATACAGGATCGCGACACCCTGCTTGCGCAACCGTTTGATCTGATCAAACAGAATTTCGACTTCACGTCCGGTCAAAACCGCCGTTGGTTCATCCAAAATCAGGATGTCGGCCTTTTTTGACAATGCCTTGGCAATTTCGACCATCTGGCGATCGGAAACAGGTAAATCCCGGATACGGGTGCGTGGATCAATATCGCATTGCAATTGATCCAAAAGCTTTTTGGCCTCATGCCGCATGGCCGCCTTATCAAGGAACCAACCCCGTTTGATTTCACGCCCCAAGAAGATGTTTTCTTCAACGGTTAACTGTTCGGCCAGATTAAGTTCCTGATGGATCAGGATAACGCCATGGTTTTCGCCAGATTCACTATCAAGAAATTCAACCGGCGCCTGATCCAAAAACAGCTCGCCACTGCTTGGTTGATGATAGCCAGACAG
The DNA here is from genome assembly GCA_019634165.1 of Rhodospirillales bacterium. Lineage (GTDB taxonomy): Bacteria > Pseudomonadota > Alphaproteobacteria > Rhodospirillales > Thalassospiraceae > Thalassospira. Next base: position 398,691 of record JAHQVT010000012.1, on the reverse strand, counting down.
GATTTTAACCAATGTCGATTTGCCAGCACCATTCTCGCCCAAAAGCGCATGGACTTCGCCTGCACGCAGGTCGATGGAAACATCAAACAGCACCCGCGCTGATCCAAATGACTTGGAAATATGCCGACCGGACAGGCGTATAGGCGCCTGTTGATCGGGATGAACGGCGTCAATGGCCGCATCCGTCATGAATATATCCTCCCTAGCGCCGCATTTTTGCGATCAACTGTTTTTTAATACCGCCGGTTCCAACTGTTGCCCTACGTGACCGGTTTGTCGCCTCTGCTGACAAGGCGTGTTCTGCGCTGTGGCCTTACGACCAAAAGCGGGACACAACATTGTCCGGCAGGCTCAACAAAACGGTCCACCGACCCATCAGCCCATCAACCTATCCGCCCATCCGAAGGGTCGAAAGGTCGAATTCGGCCATCGGCGGCGTTCCGTCGGCTGCCCATCCCCCCGATACGAGGATGATCGGCGATGATCGGCACAATGCGTCTGGTCGCGTGGACGAATTTGGCTCCATCAAGTGCGCAACAGTTGGAACCGGTGGTATTTGCCTTGTGTAAACGTTTTCATTTTGAATGTAAACCTTTACATTTGTGTAATTGTGACCAAAATCACCTTCCATGATGGCTTTATGAATGCCGCTGGACAGCCCGTTACCGGCGGAGTAGGAAGAAGTATGAATGAAAAAATTGCGACGATAGAAGATGTTGCCCACCATGCAGGGGTATCGATTGCCACTGTCAGCCGGGCTTTGCACAAGCCAAATGTGGTTTCCGAAACCACACGTGAAAAAGTGCAAACTGCCATCGCCGCGACGGGTTACACCGCAAATGTTATGGCCAGAAACCTGCGTTTAAACCGCTCTGGCATGATCCTTTTGCTGGTTCCAGACATCGGAAACCCCTTTTTCTCAGCGATTCTATCGGGCATTGAAAAAGGCGCCAGCCAAGCGGGCTACAACGTTCTGATCGGGGATACGCAAAACGATCCCGACCGCGAAGCCACCTATGCCGCCTATCTGCGCAGCAATCAGGCCGATGCCATGATCTTGCTGAATGGGCGCTTACCGGCACCGCTTGCCAACGCCCCGGCAAATGCAACACCACCCGTGGTCATTGCCTGCGAACGCATTCCGGGTTGTGCGCTTCCCACCGTGATCATTGATAATGACGAGGCATCATTTATCGCCACCCGCCATTTATCTGATCTTGGTCACACACGCATCGCCCATGTCAGCGGCCCGTCCGACAATATCCTGACAACCGACCGCGTTGCAGGATATTTGCGCGCCTTGAAAACCGCAGGCATTCAACATGACCCTGCCTTGATATATCGCGGTGATTTTTCAATTGATTCCGGGATTGCGGCTGGCCGTGCCCTTCTGGCGGATCCCAAAACACGGCCAACCGCTGTTTTCTGTGCCAGTGACGGCATGGCAATTGGGGTAATTGTCGCTGCCAAGGAATATGGCCTGCGCATCCCCCAAGACCTTTCCGTCGTTGGCTTTGACGACATTCCCCATGCCGCGGCCTACGATCCGCCCATTACGACCGTGCGCCAACCGCGCCGCCGGTTGGGCGAACAGGCCATTACCCTTCTTTTGGAACGGCTTGGCGCCAAGCCACCTTTTGAAAAAAACGACAAAGGCCCGGTGATTGTCCCAACCGAACTGATTGTCCGGCAAAGTTCCGGCCCCTGCCCCAAGGCCTAGAAGCCAGAACCCCAAACCAGCAAGGCAAGGCAAAGCGTGAAGCGCCAAGCCTTGAGCCACCGGTAAGCTCTCAGCCCCCCGTTCGTTCTCAGGCACCGTTAGTTGTCAGGCACTTGTTAGTTCTCAGGCACCCGTTCGTTCTCAAGCACCGGCGATCTTTTTCCACTCGCCAACCACTGCGCGCGCTTTTCCTTCGTGATCCCGCCCGGATTTCGCCAAGTCAGATGCAAAAATCTCAAACCGGATGCCATTGGGATCGCGGAAAAACAAACGGCGCGACTGGCCGTCATCTTCATTGTGATAGACCACCTTGTGCTGGAACAAATGGTTCTGCCAGGCAATGACATCGCGCGCCGAATCACAGCGCAGACCGATATGAAATACTTCGTCCGGCATGTTGGGATCATCGGGATAAGGCCCGGTATCGGCCGGCCAATCATAGAATGAAAGCCGCGTCCCATCCGGCAAAGAATAGGTAATCAGCAGGAAATCACTTTTCCAAGACGGGCTATAGCCACTTTCGGCATGGACAAGCAGTGCGCCCATCACTTTGGCATAAAAATGATCCGTCTTTTCAAGGTCGCGGGTTGGAAAAGCAAGATGATCAACACTGACAGGTGTAGGTGACATGGCCCCCTCCGTCTTTGTTTGTCCCAAATGCTCGAACTCTGGAACGGGAAAAATGATCCATCAAGAATGTGACCATTCCTTCCTGAACCATTGAATACCAGCAGTTTCAATGTCACATTAGCATCTCGTAAGCGGCGTGTCTTCCGCCTGCCCCCCGTATTTTTAACGGCGTCGGCCCATGTTAAATACATGGGGAAGAACAGGCTAAAATCAATGCGATGACACAGCAGCCAAAGCGTCATGAAACCACAACATGCATGCAATGATAAAATCGCACTACATATAGGGCATTGCAGTATTGACCGCCTTGCCCCTCGCTGCTATTGGGTCGCGTCAGATACGCAGATTAGGATAGGCCATCGGCTTTGACCGACAGGCTGTTTTGGCAACAACGCAAAAGACGGGGGCACTCTGATGAATGAATACAGTTTATCTGTCTCTGTCTATTGGATGACGCACCGCCTTGCTGATCACTAGTTGATCCGTCTGATTTCACCAACATGGTGACTGCTATCGAACCCTCGGAATTTGGCGTTGAACGCCACCCCGTCTCATTTCATCCTCACATCCGTGACATAGTTGTAGAGAGCCGCCTATGCCCGCAACGCCGTATTATCTGATCGATAAGTCCAAGCTGCTGCGCAACATGGAAAAGATCGCCTATGTGCGCGAACATTCCGGCGCGAAGGCTTTGCTGGCCTTAAAATGCTTTGCCACATGGTCGGTGTTTGACTTCATGTCCGATTATATGGATGGCACAACATCATCATCGCTCTACGAAGTTAAACTTGGCCGCAAGAAATTCGGCAAGGAAACCCACGCCTATAGTGTGGCTTATTCCGATGATGAAATCACTGAGGTGATTGAAAATGCCGATAAGATCATTTTCAATTCCATCAGCCAGCTCACCCGCTTTAGCGATCAGGCATCAAGCATCGTGCGCGGTCTGCGCCTGAACCCGCAGGTATCGACATCAAGCTTCGATCTGGCCGACCCGGCCCGCCCGTTTTCGCGCCTTGGCGAATGGGATGTCACCAAGGTCGAAGCCGTCATGGATCAGATCACCGGCTTTATGATCCATAATAACTGCGAAAATGCCGACTTTGATCTGTTTGATCAGATGCTGGGCAATATCGAAGCCAAATTTGGATCCCTTCTGTCGCGTGTGGAATGGGTCAGCTTGGGCGGCGGCATTCACTTTACCGGCGATGATTACCCGCTTGATACATTCTGTGCGCGTCTTCGGGCATTTTCCGAAAAGTTCGGCGTGCAGGTGTATCTTGAACCGGGCGAAGCATCGATCACGAAAAGCACCACCCTTGAAGTCAGCGTGCTTGATACCCTGTTTAACGGCAAAAACCTGGCCATCGTTGATAGCTCGATCGAAGCCCATATGCTCGATCTTTTGATCTATCGCGAAAACGCCAAGGTGCTGCCCAATACCGGCGATCACCCCTATATGATTTGCGGCAAATCATGCTTGGCCGGGGATGTCTTTGGCGAATTTAATTTCGAGCATGAGATCAAGGTCGGCGACCGTATCTCCATTCAGGATGCGGCCGGTTACACCATGGTCAAAAAGAACTGGTTTAACGGGGTCGGCATGCCGTCCATCGTAATCCGGGAACTCGACGGAACGGAACGCGTTGTGCGTGAGTTCACCTTTGATGACTACGTATCGAGCCTTTCCTAAGCAGGAAAAGGACTTTTCATAGCGAACCGGGGCACTGAGTTGCCCCACCTCTCACAACAAGGGAGTTTTTGGCCCGACATGAAAAAGAATGTACTGATTATCGGCGCAGGTGGCGTCGCACAGGTCGTTGCACATAAATGTGCACAGCATAATGACGTGCTTGGCGATATTAACATCGCATCGCGTACTGCTGCCAAGTGTCAGGCAATCATCGACAGTATCCACGACAAAAAAGCCCTAAAGAACGATGGCGTTCTTGAAGGTCACTCCTTGGATGCGACCGACATTGCTGCGACCGCTGCCCTGATCGTAAAAACCGGAAGCCAGATCGTCATTAATGTCGGCTCTCCCTTTGTGAACATGCCGGTGATGTCGGCTTGCATCAAAACCGGTGCGGCTTATCTCGATACCGCCATCCACGAAGAACAAGACAAAATCTGCGAAACCCCGCCATGGTACGCCAACTATGAGTGGAAGCGCCGCGAAGAATGCGAAAAAGCCGGTATCACGGCCATTCTTGGCATCGGGTTTGATCCGGGTGTTGTCAATGCCTATGCCAAACTGGCGGTCGAAGATTACTTCGACAAGATTGACTCGATCGACATCATCGACATCAATGCCGGCAGCCACGGCAAATATTTCGCCACCAATTTCGATCCGGAAATCAATTTCCGCGAATTTACCGGCACGGTTTATTCCTGGCAGGACAGCAAATGGCAGTCCAACAAGATGTTCGAGATCAAAAAAATCTGGGACATGCCCGTGGTTGGTGAAAGCCAGACCTTCATGACCGGCCATGACGAAGTCCATTCCCTGTCCCAGAACCTTGACGTTCCGAACGTCCGCTTCTGGATGGGCTTTGGCGATCATTACGTCAATGTCTTCACCGTGCTTAACAGCATCGGTCTTCTGTCCGAACAGCCTGTCAAAACCGCCGAGGGCCTCGAAGTTGTGCCGCTTAAGGTCGTAAAAGCCTGCCTGCCTGATCCAAGCTCGCTGGCACCGGACTATACCGGCAAAACCTGCATCGGTGATCTGGTCAAGGGCACCAAAGACGGCAAGGAAACCGAAGTACTGATCTATAACGTGGCCGACCACAAAGACGCCTTTAACGAGGTCGGCAGCCAAGGCATTTCCTATACCGCTGGCGTGCCGCCGGTTGCTGCTGCGATGCTGATCGCCACGGGCGAATGGGATGTCAAGAAAATGGCCAACGTCGAAGATTTGCCATCCAAACCGTTCCTGAATTTGCTGAATGGCATGGGCCTTCCGACCCGGATCAAGGACGCCAATGGCGACCGGGCGCTTGATTTTAGCTAAGCGGTTTATATCCTGATCTAACACCCAAAATGGCGGGCCAAACTTTACATGGCCCGCCATTTTTATGTTTGAATTTCGCCCATAAGCCCAAGGTAATGCTGGGTGATGCAGGGTAATTCAGGGTAATGCAGGGTGATTGCTCAGCCGCGTTTCCAAATGACGATGGCCGCCATTGCGACAAACACAGCCCCCACCCCCGTCACCATGGCATAGCCCGATGCAGCGTAAATCGGCCCCATGATCATCGGCCCGGCAAACACCGCCGAATAGGTCACCGCACTGTTTAAGCCCATCACCGCCCCACGCGCATCAGACGCCTGCCGGTTCAGCGACACCACCAACGCATTCAGACCAAGCTGGTTTAACATCCCCCAAATGGCGGTGCCCGCCAATGCGCTGATCTGACTTTGCAGGGTCAATCCCCAGGTGCCATAGCTGGCAGCAATCGCCAGCATAACAACGCACAAATACCCGCGTGTGATCTTGGGCGATATCATGCCCAAAACAAATCCCATCACACCAAATCCTGCCCCATAGGCCAGAACAAAAACCCCGCTTCCTTGCGCAGTTAAATCGAACGCATGGCGCACCCCAACTCCGAAAAAGGCGAAACTGCCGTAAAAGGCTGTCATATAAAACAGCATCACCGCCAACAGTTGCCAAACGCCGGGCAGCAAAAACGCACGCAAGGGCGATGTCCGCTTGCTCATCCCGCCGCGCAGGTCAGACAGTAAAACCACCAAAACCCCGGCCACCAGCACCGACAGCCCTGCCATCAGAAAATAGACCATCCGCCAGCCAAAATGCTCGGTAATAAACGCTGCGGCTGGAACCGCCACCACCAGTGATAATGCCCACCCGGTCAAAACCACGCCAAGCCGGGCAGCTTCGCGCCCCTTGGGCGCTGTTGCGGTTGCCGTGGCATAGGATCCCGGCAATAAAACACCAACCGCCACACCCGCAAGCGCCTGCGACAGGCACAGCCATATCCAATGCTCACTCAGCCCGCTTGAAACCTGTGCGACCGCCAAAAGAAGTGCCGCACCGCCCAACACACGGCCAACCGACATCCGGTCAATCATCCCAGCCAAGGTAAGTGCGGACACCGCCGTTGCCGCCCCAAACGCCGAAATCGCCCAGGCAACGTGGTAAGTCTGCGTCGAAAGCCCAAACGCGACTTCCGACAAGATCGGACTTAAAACAAATGAGTTTGCCCCGACAAGCAGCACCGCACCCAGCAGGGCCAAAACTTTCACCTGCGCAATGGCATTCGGATTATCGTCAGAAGATTGATCTGTCATACCGTTATGTGAATACAATTTGTGCGATATCAGGCAAGTAGTTTCGAAAATAAAAGATGAAACCGAAATCGCGGCTCCAAATGTCGAGTCCTGACCCGATGGTCAAGATATCCACCATATGGCCGACAAACCCGCCACATCGATGCCGCGCAATCACAGGGTGACAATAAACCTATACATTCGGTCGAAAACGCGTATCTGCCGCTGTTTTCCTGATGTTTACACACAGACCAAGCCCACCCTTACGGATAGCTCCCCCGTGTCATTGCAGCGCACAATAAACCCATCAAAATCAACAGTTTGACAACCGAAACCGCTTTCGGATAGCGTTCCCTTCGTTCCCGAAAGCGATTTCGGAACACTAAACATCGCCAAAAAGGCGTTGAAAAAGGATAAGGGAGGTTCCGTGCCGCGCGTTAAATCACGCAGTGAAACCGTGTCGATTGCCCAACTGGCAAAGCATCTTGGCTTGTCCGAGGGAACCGTTTCGCGCGCCCTGAACAATTATCCTGACATCGCCAAAAAAACCATCGCGCGCGTCCGCAAGGCTGCCGACGAACTGGGCTATCGCCCATCAACCACGGCGCGCCGGCTGGCCCGTGGGGTGGTTGAAACCATTGGTTTTGTCCTGCCTGCCCGTCACGGCCATCAGATCGATCCTTTTCTGGCTGAAATCCTTGATGGCTTGGCGACCGAACTTGCCTTGTCTGACTGGGATTTACTGGTCGCAGCCGTCCCAGATGGCCATGACGAAGTCGAAGTCATGGACCGGCTGATCAGATCAGGCAAAGTTGGCGGATTTGTCGTCGCCCGCACCCGGCGCAATGACCCCCGCGTTGATTTCCTGCGCAAATCCCATGTCCCGTTTGTCGTTCAGGGCCGCACCGCCAAATCTGACGACTATGCCTGGCTTGATATCGACAATGAAAAGGCATTCATTGATGCGATGAACCATCTTGTTGGTTTGGGGCATCGCAAGATTGCCTATCTTGGGGGCGATCCCGACCTTAACTATGCCTGGCAACGCCGCGAAGGTTTCCTTTCTGCGGCCAAGGCCCATGGCTGTGATGTGCCATCCGGTTATGTCTTTGACAATATCACCGATGAAATGGCGGCACGCCGTGCGGTTACCGAACTTTTGAAACATCCCGACCGCCCCACCGCACTTTTATGTGTCACCGATGCCGTCGCGATTGGTGCAATCCATGCACTGGCCCATGCCGGGATCGAAGTTGGTTCTGAAATCTCTGTGATTGGTTTTGATGGCCTGCCCATGGGCGAGGCCATCCATCCCGGCCTGACAACAATGTCGCAGGCCAGCTATCAGATCGGCCGTGAAGTTGGTCGGATCGTTGTTGCGCAGGCCAATGTGCCTGCTTCTGAACTTTCCCAGATTCTTTGGGAAGCATCGCTGACCATTCGTGGATCAGCCAATCCACCGGCACAGAAGTCGGTAACAAATGCCAAGGGAGGCATCTCATGAAAACAAGGTTTACGCGTGCATTGACACTCGCGGCTGCCGGTTTGTTGGTTTCGACCAGTATGGCAAGCGCACAGCTCCGTTTCTGGACAACCGAAGAACAACCCGAACGTCTGGCCAAACAAGAAGAAATGGCCAAGGAGTTTGAAGCCAAAACCGGCACCGCCGTTGAAGTCATCCCGGTTACGGAATCCGAACTTGGCACCCGCGCAACAGCCGCCTATGCCGCAGGCGACCTGCCGGACGTCATCTATCTGACTTTGCAATATGTCCTGCCTTGGTCAGAAGCCGGTATCCTAGATACCGAAGCCAATAACGAAGTTGTCACCGATCTTGGCAAAGACACCTTTGCACCCGGTGCATTGGCGATGGCCAATTATGATGGCGAAGTGGCCGCTGTTCCGTCCGATGGTTGGACCCAGATGGTTCTTTATCGCAAAGATCTGTTTGATGCCGCCGGGCTTGAGGCACCAAACAGCTACGCCAACATCACCAAGGCGCTGGAAAAACTTCATAATCCGCCGGAAATGTATGGTTTCGTCGCCGCTACCAAAATCGACGAAAACTTCATGAGCCAAGTGCTTGAGCATGTCTTGCTCGCCAATGGTGCGACCCCGGTTTCCGCAGACGGCTCTGTCGGTTTTGATAAAACCAAACTGATCCAAGCCCTGGATTTCTATAAATCCATCGCCCAAGCATCACCCCCCGGTGATCTCTATTGGAAACAATCGCGCGAAGTCTATTTTGCCGGCAAGGCCGCAATGATCATTTGGTCGCCCTTCATCCTTGATGAATTGGCTGGCTTGCGCGACAGCGCCCCGCCCACCATCAATGATGATCCGACATCTGGCGAACTGGCATCGAAAACCGGCGTTGTGACCCGTCTTATGGGCCCATCCAATCCTGATGGTGCTGCGTGGGGTGATATTCGCTATTTCGGTATCACCAATGATGCCGATACCGATGCTGCCGAAGAATTTGTCAAATTCTCGCTTGATGAAGGCTACACCAGCACGCTTTCCATCGCACCAGAAGGCAAATTCCCGGTCCGTCACGGCACGGCTGATGATCCTGAAAAATTCGTCAAGGCATGGGCGACCCTGCCGGTTGGGGTTGATCGCAAAAAGCCGCTGTCAGAACTTTATGACCCTGCTGTTGTTACTGACATCGTTTCAGGCCTTGAAACAGCAAACCGTTGGGGTGTTGCCGAAGGTCAGTTGTCACTGGCATCGCGCATCATCAACAGCCAGGTCATTAACCGTCTGGTCCGCGAATATATCGACGGCGAACGGGATGCATCGGCCACCGCCGACCTGATCAACGAAGAAATCGCTGCCATCGAATAAGCGACAATCGAATAAGCGACACACGATCTTGTATCCGGGGCACGCAATAATCTGCGTGCCCCGGACTTCCGCTTTTCACAACGGATACCAAGACGATGACCACGTCCCACGGCACAAACACACCATCGGCAAACGCCCCGCCGCACTCAAACGGGCAAACGCCAAAACGCAAATCAAAAATTGGCCCGATGGCACGGCGCGAAGCCAAGCTGGCACTTTGGATGCTTGCCCCGACTTTCTTGATCGTTATGGGCGTTGTCCTGTTTCCATTGCTAGCCAATTTCTGGATATCGGTAAAGCCGGTCAAACTGTCTGATCTGCGGCCACCAACCCCGGTTGTTTCAGAACGTGTTCGTGGCGACTTTGACGTTGCTGGCCAAGAATTTAGCATCCAATACCGTATGCGTAATTCGTCGCGCAAAGGCGACATTACCGACGTCATCCTGACCGATACACTACCGACCGGCATCACAATCACCAAAGTCGATCCAGCTTGTCGTGTTACCGGCAGCGACGTTCGCTGTACCCTTGATCAGCTTGAAGCAGGTGAACGCAAACGACTGGAACTGACCGCCATTGCCGATGCAGGTTTTGCCGCCAATCCAATCTCGCCACGCGATAGCGAACCAACCGTCATTGGCTCGGCTGAAAACATCCTGACCAACAGCGAATTCACCTTCGACAACTTTGCCCGGATATTTGATTCCCGTGAATTTTGGTCGGTTCTTTGGGTGTCGATTGCCTATACCGTATTTGGCACCTTGGGTGCGCTGCTTTTGGGCCTTTTTGCCGCCCTGATTTTAAACAAACCCTTTGCAGGTCGCTCCATCATCCGGGGTTTGTTCCTGTTTCCCTATGTTGCCCCCGTGATCGCGGTCGCCTTTACATGGGTGATCTTGCTTGATCCGTTTAACGGCACATTCAATGCCATTCTTTTGCGCATGAACCTTGCCGACGAAGGTGTGAATTTCTTTGGTCAACGGGCATTGCCCATCGATATTTTCGGCATGACCTTTGAATTTCCGTTGGCCTTGGCAACCGTGATTGCCTTTGAAGCATGGCGGTATTTCCCGCTATCATTCCTGTTCATTCTAGCCCGCATGCAGTCAATTTCATCCGACATGTACGAGGCCGCCGAAGTCGATGGTGCCACCCCGCTTCAACAGTTCTGGCACATTTCCCTGCCACAGCTTTTGGGCATCCTGTCGACCTTGTTCCTGTTGCGGTTCATTTGGACGTTTAACAAGTTTGACGACATTTTCCTTTTGACCGGCGGGGCTGCGGGTACGCGGACATTGACGGTTGATGTCTATGAACAGGGCTTTGCCCTATCGAACCTGGGGGCGGGGGCGGCGGTCGCGGTTGCGATCTTTATCCTGCTTCTGATCTTTGCCGTGTTCTATTTCAAATTCGTCCACCGGGAGGATTCGTAATGCGTATTGGTACGGGTCTTCTTCTTGGCCTTATATCGGGTTTGCTATGGGGGGCGATTGCGGTTGCCATCATCGGCATTTCCCTAACCCTGATCACCGGGCTTCCGGCAACACCGATCATTTCCGCCGGCGCACTTGGCGGGGCGGTCAATGCCGCAATCATATTACTTCGCCCCCCCAAAGACCGGACACCGGGGCTTTATCTTGTGGCCTTTGCTGGCGTGATCATTGCGATGATTCTCGTCTCCTTTGGTGCCCCGTTCAGCTTGGCCTTTTCGGAAAGTTCGCTCATACAGGCATTTGGCGTTGGTCTGGTTGCCCTTGCCGTGACATTTGCCAACCGCGCAGTTCTGATTGATATCCATGCCGGGATGCTGAAACGCTATAAAACCGATCTTGTGATCGTGCGCGTTCTCAAGGGTTTTGGCTTTGTCTTCTTTAGCGTGATCGTCATTCTGCCCTTCTATGTGATGGTCATGACAAGTCTCAAGAACCAGCAGGAACTGTTCTTAAACCCTCTGGATCTATCGATTGATCTTACCCAAGGGGCGGCAAGCCTGTTTGACAGTTATGTCGAACTGTTTACCAAATTCAATTTTGGCCGCTTCCTTCTGATCTCGACCATCGTGTCTGTCTCGACCGTGTTGATCACGCTGGCCTTTTCCATCCCCGGTGCTTACGCCGTGGCCCGGTTGAAATTCCCCGGTCAGACGGTTCTTTCAAGCTCGATCCTTCTGATTTATCTCGTGCCGATGATTGTTCTGGTCATCCCGCTTTATGCGGTGTTTAGCCAGCTTGGCCTGCGCAATACGGTGGTCGGGCTTTTGATCGTCTATCCGGCAACAACGGTCCCGGTCGCACTTTATATGCTGCAGGGGTATTTCCGCGGCCTTCCGGCTGAACTGGAAGAAGCCGGCCTGATGGATGGCCTCTCGCGTCTTGGCGTGATCTGGAAAATCACCCTGCCACTCGCCCTTCCGGCTTTGGCATCGGTATCGCTTTATGTCTTCATGATCGCATGGAACGAATTCCTGTTTGCTTTCATGTTCCTTGATGATCCTGACATCTTCACCCTGTCACGCGGGGTTGTCTCGCTTAATTCATCGGAAGTCCCCCGCCAACACCTTATGGCGGGTGCGGTGATCGCAACCGTGCCGATCCTTGTCATTTTCCTCTGGTTTGAACGCTTCCTCGTCCAAGGCCTGACCGCCGGGAGTGTTAAGGGATGAGCATGAATTTAACCCAACTTCCCCCCAAAAGCAGGCGTGCCGCCGACATCCTGATTGCCAATGATCGCGGCGGATATACCGTGCCAAGTGCCAAGCTTTATCCATTTCAATGGAACTGGGACAGTGCGCTGGTCGCGCTTGGATTTTCAATTTTTGATCCCGACCGGGCATGGCAGGAAGTCGAAAGTCTTCTGTCTGCCCAATGGGACAATGGCATGGTCCCGCATATCATTTTCTGGAAAGTGGAAAAAAGCTACTTCCCCGGTCCGGACCAATGGGGCACGGCCGATATTGCCAATGATCCGCCAACCTCGGGCATCACACAGCCCCCGGTCGCCGCAACCGTCATTCAGCGCCTTCTGGCCGAAAATGTTGAGGCGCATCGCGACCGCGCAGCCAAGATTTTGCCGAAACTTGACCGTTGGCATCAATGGTTTCTTGATGCCCGTGACCCGGATGGGCTTGGCATTGTTGCCATCATGCATCCATGGGAAAGCGGTCGGGATAATTTGCCCGATTGGGACCGCCCACTCTCATTCATCGATACCACCGGGGTTGGCACCTATCACCGCCGCGACACCGACATTGTCGATGAAGACGAACGCCCGAAAAAGAATGACTATGATCATTACATGGCGTTGGTGAAATTCGGGCGTGAATGCAATTGGGATACAAAAACCATTGCGCGGGACTGCCCGTTTTGGGTTGCCGAACCGGGCATGAACGCGATCTTGCGCCGGGCTGAACGCGATTTGATCGCCATGGCACAGCTTCTTGGCAAGGATGACATTGCCAAACGCGCGAAATCCCGTCTTGCCCGTCTTGATGCCGGGTTTGAAAAGCTGTGGTCTGATGACGTTGGCGGCTATGTCACCCTTGATCTGCGCCGGGATGAATATGCCACCGGCCTGACATCGGGAAGCTGGCTTGCCCTGTTTGCCGGGCATGTTGAAAACCCACGCGCTGGCAAAATGGCTGCGACCCTTGCTGATTGGCTGGCACAGGTCAAACATGGTGTGCCAAGTTTCGACCCGAACCACGAACTGTTTGATTCAATCCGCTATTGGCGCGGTCCCGTCTGGGCGATGGTGAACTGGATGATTGCCACCGGTTTGATCGAACATGGCGAAACCGATCTTGCCGAACGCATCCGCGCCGATACCCAAGCCCTTATCGAACAATCCGATTACCGCGAATATTTCTGCCCGATAACCGGCCGGGGTGGTGGCGGATCGGATTTTTCATGGACCGCAGCAATGTCGCTTTATTGGGCCTCGCGTCCGACAGAAGACACGAACAGCACGCCAACACCCAATACCGCAGATCAGGAGGCCAAATAAAATGGGTCAGATCGAACTCAAAGATGTCCGTAAATCATTTGGCGGGGTTGAAGTCATCAAGGGCATCAACCTTCAAATTAACGAAGGCGAGCTGGCTATTTTCGTGGGCCCCTCGGGATGTGGCAAATCAACGCTTCTGCGATTGATTGCGGGCTTGGTCGAGGCATCCGACGGGCACATCCTGATTGACGGCGATGACGTTACCGGCAAACCACCGGCAGAACGCGAACTCTCCATGGTGTTTCAATCCTACGCGCTTTATCCCCATAAATCCGTGCGCGAAAATATGGGCTTTGCCCTAACCGTTGGCGGCATGCCCAAGGCCGAAATTACCGCGAAGGTCGATGAAGCCGCCGCAACGCTCAAACTTGAAGACTATCTTGAACGCAAACCAAAGGCCCTTTCGGGCGGGCAACGACAACGTGTTGCCATTGGGCGTGCGATTGTCCGCGAACCCAAGGCGTTCTTGTTTGATGAACCGCTATCAAACCTTGATGCCGCCTTGCGCGTTGAAATGCGCCTCGAAATTGCCCGCCTGCACCAAAAACTTGGCGCGACCATGATCTATGTGACCCATGATCAGGTCGAAGCCATGACCTTGGCCGATAAAATCGTCGTGCTTCAGGCCGGACAGATCGAACAAATCGGATCTCCGCTTGATCTTTACCGTCATCCCGGCAACCTGTTTGTCGCCCAATTCATCGGCTCGCCCAAAATGAATGTGGTTGATTGCACCGGTTCCGGCACCGCTCTGACATTTGGCAATGGCAATACATCCGATATTGGCCGCAACGCCGAGGGTGCGACCAAAATGGGTATTCGCCCGGAACATTTGGCCCTATGTGATGCAACTGATGCCAGCACAACGATCCTGACCGGGCAGATTGATGTGATGGAACATCTCGGTTCGGACAGCTTTGCCTATGTCAATGTCACCGATGTCGGCCTGTTTACCGTGCGCATCGTCGGCCATTCCGAAGCCGTGGTGGGTGATATGGTTGGACTAACGTTTGGGTCGGAAAATGTGCATCTGTTTGACGCCGCCGAAAAAACCATTCCGGCATGATCAAGGTCGCAACTCCAGCATGATCAATATCGCAAACGTGGGACTCTTCCCGCACGCCGCAGATAAATCCTCATACAATTACAAATGGGGTAAAATGAGAAGGCCCGTGGCGGGCTTCTGGCCCGCCCCTTAATTCTGCACTAAAAATGAATAATGCCCGCAATTATTCAAAATAAATGAACAATCAAAACAGCGCCGGTCGACCTTTTCCTGCTGCCCAAAACCGCTATTTCAGCGACCCCAGAACCGCCAGACTTTCATAGCGTTTGATATAGGGTTCATGAAACACCCGATCGACAAAAGCACTATATTCTTCCATGTCACTGACCTGAATACGCAGAACAAAATCATGCGCACCCGTCACATGATGACATTGCACCACTTCGGGCATTTTGCCGAATTCTTCGCGCATCAGCATATAGCGGTCCGGGCGATCCCGTTCCATGGTCAACAGAACAATGACCATCATCTTCTTGCCGAAAACTTTGGGCGAGACCACCGCAACATCGCGTTCAATCACGCCCGTTTCGCGCAAACGCTGGACACGGCGCAGGCATGCCGCGGACGAAAGGCCAACCTTGTCCGCAAGCTCAGTGCCAGTTAACCGACTGTTTTCCTGCAACAGTTCAAGCAGGCGATAGTCGAATTTATCGAGTTCCGCCAAAGTTCAATTTTCCCGAATCATGGTGATATAACGCGCTGCACCCAAACATGACCTATGCGGCGAGCGAAAGAAAATCGTTTTTACAAATTTTTTGCGAGAATCTCGCACGGATTTGCGAAGTTTGCGCGCCAATTAACACATCTCAGGCGTAAATTGTTTGTGGGTTCAAAGGAAACTTTGTCCCCTTATTAGCAAACAAACTAGCGAGCCAGCATCATGCCAGCACAGTTTACGACTGACTCCCTCGCCGCCACCACCAATGTAGCGCCGGTTTCGGGCGCATCCATCTGGCGCTGGCTCGTCCTTTTCCCACGCAAATGGGCCACTGCATTTAAGGTTGCCCGTGACACCGAAATGCTGCGCCATGCGCCACGTGAAGTTCTTGCAGATATTGGCATTGCCCGCAGTGACGTCGAATTCGCCTGCGAAAAAGGCTATGCCCCGAAATAATCCCCCCGATGAATGGCAAACGGGCGCCCCACCTGTCTTGCCAAGTTAAAAAGCCTGTCGTTGCCGCTGTGCACTGACAGGCTTTTTTTTATTTCGACAACAGCCCGTCGCGGCTTCTGAAATTGCGCAGTTTCCCCACCTTCCCGATCAAGCAATCGGGTCTTGGCGCACGTTTACCCCTCGGTTACCTGCATCCACGCCATGATATTGCATAACAAGCCAAGAGAGAGAGGCGGTCATGCAATATCAGCTTAAGATCAATGGAGAATCCCGCACCGTTGATGCAGAACCTGGCACACCCTTGCTGTGGATTTTGCGCGACGAACTGCAGCTTACCGGCACCAAGTTTGGATGCGGCGTTGCCTATTGTGGCGCGTGCACTGTGCATGTTGACGGCTACCCGACCCGATCGTGCCAAACCTTTGTTGAAGATGCGACTGAGGCCGAAATCACCACCATCGAAGGGGCAACCGACAAGGTCGCACAGGCCGTTCAGGCGGCATGGCGTGAAAAAGACGTCGTGCAATGTGGCTGGTGCCAATCGGGTCAAATCATGTCGGCCATCGGCCTTCTGACCGAAAACCCCAGCCCGACCGATGAAGACATCAAAGATTACATGGACGGCAATGCATGCCGCTGTGTGACCTATGTCCGCATTAACGAAGCCATCAAGCTGGCATCGCAAAAGCTGGAGGCCTAAGTCATGACCATCAATGTTTCACGCCGCGGTTTTCTTAAGGCAACAGCGGCGGGCACCACCGCCCTTTTGGTCGGCTTGAACGCCAAGGGCGTTTTAGCAGCAGGCACATCTGCTGCTGTTGCAACCGGCCTTAACCCCTTTGTCGAGATTGATGCCGATGGCACTGTCACCGTCATCATCAAACATTTCGAAATGGGCCAAGGGACGACAACCGGCCTTACCACACTGGTTGCCGAAGAACTCGACGCTGACTGGGATGCCGTTCAGATCGAATTCGCCCCATCCGACAATAACCGTTATGCCAACTTGTTCTTTCACGCACAGGGCACGGGCGGATCGACCTCGATCGCCAATTCCTTCATGCAATACCGCGAAGCCGGTGCCGCCGCGCGTGATCTTCTAATCCGTGCCGCCGCCCAGAAATGGGATGTGGATGCCAGCACCATCACCGTTGAAAACGGCATGCTGTCATCTGGTGGAAATTCCGGTCATTTCGGTGAATTCGTTGCCATTGCCGCAACACTTGAAGCCTTCGAAAAGCCAGCGGTCAAAACCCCAAATCAGTTCAAACTGATCGGCAGTGAAAAACTGCACCGCAAAGACAATACCGGCAAAACCAATGGCACAGCGATGTTTGCCATGGATGTCAATCTGCCCGGCATGATCTATGCCGCCATCATCAGAAGCCCGAAATTCGGAGGCACGGTTGTCTCGTTTGATGATGCTGATGCCAAGGAAATCGGCGGCTTTATTGCCGCACAGGTTCTGCCGAACAAGGCCGGTGTGGTTGCCTTTGGCAAAAACACATGGGCTGCGTTTCAGGCCCGCGATGCCCTATCCGTTGAATGGGATTTCAGTGTGGCTGAGACACGCAGCACTGATGCCATGATTGCCGATCATAAGGCGATGCTTGATAGCCCGCAATTTGATGCCAATCACGAAGTCCCATTGGCATCGGTCGCCCCCGTTCTTGCCAATGCGACCAAAACGATTGATGCAGAATTCACCTTCCCGTTCCTTGCCCATGCACCGTTGGAGCCGGAAAACTGCACGATTGAACCCACCGAAAATGGTGTGCGCGTTCATGACGGCTGCCAGTTCCCGACCTTTACCCAGCCAATGGTCGCCGCCGTTCTTGAACTTGACCCATCCCAGGTCGAGGTCAAAACGCTGTATGCCGGTGGATCGTTCGGGCGTCGCGCTAATGCGACATCGGATTACAACACCGAAGCAGCCATGGCCTTTGCCGTTTCGGGGGGTAAAGTACCGGTCAAACTGGTCTGGAGCCGCGAAGACGATATTAAAGGCGGGTATTATCGCCCGATGTCTGCCCACCGGGCAAAAATCGGCCTTGATGCCGATGGCAAGATCATTGGCTGGGATCATCGGCTTGCGATTAAATCCATCGTAAAAGGCACGCCTTTTGCCGGAATGGTCCAGAACGACATTGACCCAACATCCGCCGAAGGTGTCGCTGAAAGCCTTTATAACGTGCCGAATTTCGGTATTGGGCTTAGTGATTTTCAAACGCCCGTTCCAATCAACTGGTGGCGTTCAGTTGGCCATACCCATACAGGATTTGTCATGGAAACCCTGATGGATATGGTGGCAACTGAAACCGGTCAGGACCCGATTGAAATGCGCCTTGCGATGCTTGACGGTGGTACCGCCAATCAGGCCCGCATGATTGAGGCCATCAAACATGTCCGCGAGATTTCCGGCTGGAAAAAAGGCGATAAGCGCGGCTTTGCATCGCACTTCTCGTTTAACACCTGTGTTGCGGTTGTTGCTGATGTCACGGTCGATGGCACCACGGTCAAGGTCAACAAACTGTTCATGGGTGTTGAATGCGGGGTTGCAGTAAATCCCGATGTCATCCGCGCCCAGATGGAAGGCGGCGCTGGCTTTGCCTTGTCTGCCATCTATCGCAATCAGATCACGCTAAGCGACGGGGAAGTCTATCAATATAACTTCCCTGATTACGATCTGCTGCGCAATCACGAGATGCCTGAAGTCGAGGTCGTCATTGTTCGTTCGAACAATGCACCGACAGGTGTTGGCGAACCGGGTGTGCCCCCAACCGGGCCGGCCGTTGCCAATGCGATCTTCGCACAGACCGGAACGCGGATTATGGATCTTCCCATGTCCAAGGCTGGTTTCGACTTCATGTAAGGCAAGCTGCCCGGGGAATGTTTATTCTCCCCCCCCCCCCCGATGTTTCCCGGGCAGTGGTCCTTCCATAAAAGGGATCAAGTGATGAGCAACCAACTTTCTGCAATGCTAAGTGCGTGGCATCAAAACCGTGACACCACCCAATGGGTTCTTGGCACGGTATATCGCACCGATGGATCGGCCTATCGCAAGGCCGGTGCCATGATGCTGATCAATGGCCATGGGCAACAATTTGGCCTGCTGAGTGGCGGGTGCCTGGAAGCCGACATCATCCGCAATGCGCGTAAGGCCATGCATACCGGCAAAACCGTCATGCTGACCTATGACGGCAATGATGAAGATGATCTATCCTTCAAACTTGGTGTGGGCTGCGGCGGCACAGTTTACATCATGCTGCAGCCATTAAATGCGCAAAACGATCTTGGGCTTTCGGATTTGCACGCGGCTTTGACGCACCGTGAAAGCGGGCTTTATTTCCAGAAAATCGGTGCTGTCGAAGGCTATTTCGAAATCGGCCAGAACAACGACAAAATCACCGGTCAACGCCCTGCCCATATTGAAAACCGCCATGATGGCGACTGGCTGGTCACAGTGATCCTGCCCGAACCCCATATTCTGGTGGTGGGGGGCGGCATTGATGCCCGCCCGGTGATCAATATCGCCCATCAAATGGGCTGGAAAACCACATTGGTCGATCCACGTCCGGCCAATGCACGGGCCGAACATTTCCCCAATGCCGACACCATCTTGCGCAAAATTGATGCCGGCCTTGTCCATCATGTTCAAAATCAAAAGATCGATGCCGTGGTCTTAATGGCGCACAGCATCACCATTGATGCCGCTGCCTTGGCAATGTTGCACAGCTTGCCGGTCAAGCATCTTTCGGCCCTTGGCCCGCGTCACCGATTTACCGATGTTTTGAGCCAAGCGGGCCTTCATCGCAGCGATCTTGCCTTTGAAATATCCAGCCCTGCCGGTTTGGATATTGGTGGTCAATTGCCTGAAAGCATCGCGCTTTCGATGCTATCGGGCATTCATAGTGCGCTGTTCAAACAGCTTGCCGCACCGGCCTTGGCACAGGCGGCGGAATGATTGCAAAAACGCCATGACCACCGCGGTTGACACACCCAAACCACACTTGGCTGCCCTGATTTTGGCGGCCGGTGAAAGTGCGCGGTTTGGCGGGCGCAAACAATTGGCATTGATCAATGGCAAACCCATGATCCGCCATGCGCTTGATACGATGAACACCGCAACGGCCATGGAAACCTTTGTGGTTTTGGGGGCTTTTGCCGATGAAATTGCCCCGGCACTTGGCGCTGCTGCCCATATCATTCGAAATGAAAACTGGGCGGCAGGCATGGGAAGCTCAATCGCATGCGCCATGTCTGCCATTGCCGACCAAGGCTGTTTTGACGGTGTTTTGATCACCCTGTGTGATCAGGTGAAACTGACCGTTGGCGATTACACAAAACTGATTGCAGAGTTTGACCAGCAACACATCCTTGCGACGCGCCATAAGGATGGTTTTGGTGTCCCGGCGATTTTCCCATCCCATATGTTTAAAACGCTTCAAACCCTGTCAGGTGCGTCTGGTGCCCGTAAAATGCTGAATGGATCAAACCATGACGTTATCGGGATTGATCTGCCAAATGCCGCCATCGATATCGATACAATTAATGATCTGAAAGCCCTGCAAAGTCAGACGGGGTAATCATAGGGCCAGCGACATCGTGAATGTTTCAAGCTGACCTTGGATTGAAATTGCGCCATGCTGAGATGGCGCAGATAAAGAGATAACGTGAATGAAAGCCACTGCCAACATCATGGTCCTTCTGGTCGAGGACAATATGGACCTTGCCGCAACCGTCAGTGACTATCTGACGATTGAGGGGGTTGAGTGCGACCATGCCTATGATGGTGAAACCGCCTATCAACAAGCATTAACCGGCGAATATGACGTCATTTTGCTGGATATCATGTTGCCATTTCGCGACGGCATTAGCATCTGCCGCGCCCTTCGCGATGAAGGCATTGATACGCCCATCTTGATGTTAACTGCCCGTGATACGCTTGAAGACAAGGTCGAAGGTTTCCATGCCGGTGCCGATGATTATCTGGTCAAACCGTTTGAGTTGGAAGAACTTCTGCTGCGCACCCGTGTCCTTTCACGTCGGCGCAGCGGCGAGGTAAAGCGTTTTGCCCTGCAAGACCTTATGATTGATTTTGAAAACCGGTCTGTCATGCGGTCTGGTCAAGTCATCAGTGTATCGCCGACCGGATGGACGATTTTGGAAGTTTTGGCCCAAAACAGCCCGCGTGTTGTAACGCGCTCGCGCCTGTCGATGGCATTGTGGCAGGGCGACCCGCCTGATACCAATGCGCTGAAAACGCATCTTTACAAATTGCGCCATCGGATCGACAAACCGTTTGAGCAAAATCTGATCCACACCATACCGGGCCAAGGCGTGGCCCTTCGCGAGTAGTCATGAACACCTGTTGTGCACCAAAAACCAAATCCTTTTCCCGCTTTGTGCGTAATTACGTGCTGCTGGGTCTGGTGATCACGCTGGTTCTCTATACGGCGGTGCTGAACTTCTACATGCTCTATGGCAAATGGATGGTGGCTTCCTTTCAGCTTCAACTGATTGCCGAACAATATGACGATCAGCTTGCCCGCGATCCCAACGCCCCCTTGCCCAAGGGTTTCAATATTGAATCCTTTGAACGTTTTGACGAGCTGCCCGCAGAGTTGCGCGCTTATGCAAGCCCGAATGACCTCGAACTTGGCGAGCTTTTCTACATCAACACGGATCAATATACCGACCAGAAAGACCCGGAAAATCCGATCTTTCTGGTGTTTCCGCATCGCTTGGCCGATGGGCGCGAAATCCTGATTTTGCAGACCTACCATGCCGGTGACGGCGAAAGCGTGTTTTTTGAACGGCTGCATAATCTGGCATGGTTGTCCGTTCCCTTTGCCCTGATCGTGATTGGTATTTTCGCATGGTTCCTGTGGATCATCGGCAAACGCCTGACCCAACCATCCGAAAATCTGCAAAGCTGGGCCAACAACCTGACCGCAGACCGTCTGAATGAACCCATTCCCGATTTCGGGTTTGAAGAACTTAACGATGTTGCCCACGAACTCCATCGATCCGTTGATGAGATTGACCGGTTTGTCGCCCGTGAACGTGAATTTCTGCGCCAAGCCAGCCATGAATTGCGCACCCCGGTCACCATTGTTTCGGGCAATGTCGAACTGCTTGAAAAAAGCCCGCTCAACCAGACACAGGCACGTGTTTTGGCCCGGATCAAACGTGCCAATCGTAACATGCAGCAATTGCTTGAAACGCTGTTGTGGCTGGGCCGTGAAAACACCCCCTTAAGCGAAACCGAAACCCTAAATTTCCCGGCCTTCATCGAACAGGAAATCAGCGACCTTTCCTATTTGATGGAAGGAAAGCATGTCACATGCACCTTTACGCCCGATCACACCGACACATTGATTGCAGTATCGCGCCCGGCCCTGATGATTGTGGTTTCCAACCTGATCCGCAACGCGTTTCAGCACACCCCAAAAGGCCAAGTCACCATCACGCTTACCGGCAGTGAAATCCGCGTTGAAAACACCATTTCGACCTGCAATGGCCAATGCACCACCCCACAGGGTGAAGGCATTGGCTTGCATCTTGTCCGCCGGATTTGTGAACGGCTTGATTGGGACTGCACGCCAACACATCTTGCCAATGGCGGCATGTCGGTCACCTTTGATCCCGGCGCGGATAAGCTGGTTAAGCCTGTTGCCCAATTGGCTGGCGAATAATTCCGTGACCTGGGCTTTGGTATCGAAAAAACCGCGACAAGTATTCTGCCATCGCCTATCGTCATGGAATCATGGCATTTACAATTCGACAGCTTCAATATTTCGTCGCCGTTGCTGAACAGGGAACTGTTTCGGGGGCTGCACATATTCTGTCAATTTCGCAATCTGCCGTGACCGAGGCGATCAAAGAACTTGAAGCCGATCTTGGCGTCACCCTGTTTGATCGCCATTCGCGCGGGCTTAACATCACCCATAACGGCCATCAATTCCTGCGCCACGCCACAACCATTCTTGCCAATGTATCCGATGCCAAACAGGCCTTCGAAGACACCGCCAAGACCGAACAGGGTGAGTTACATCTTGGCGTAACATCCTTGGTCGCGGGCTATGTTCTTTCCGACATCCTTGCACGTTATCGCCGGGCTTACCCCCATATCACGGTCAGTGCGATTGAAGATAACGGCGACTATCTTGAACATCTTCTTATTGGGGGTGAAATTGATGTCGCGGTGATGGTTATTTCAAATCTGCGCGACCGATTGGCGTTACAATCAGAAATTCTGGAAGTATCCCCCTATCGCCTTTGGCTGCCACTTGGTCATCGCCTTGCCACCGCCCAAAGCATCACGCTTGATGATGTGACCTCAGAACCGTTGATCATGCTGACCGTCGATGAGATTGAAGAAGCCACCGGCAAACTTTTAGGGGCCCTTGGTACGCGCCCCCGCGTTGCGTTCCGAACCCGATCAGTTGAAGCAGTGCGAAGCCTTGTTGCCACCGGGGCGGGATTGTCGCTTTTGCCCGATCTGGTCTATCGCCCGTGGTCCCTTGAAGGCGATCGGATCGAAAGCCGCGATGTATCTGGCACCTTGCCAATGGTGCAGGTCGGGGTTGTCTGGCGAAAAGGATCGCCATTGTCCCAAGCCGCCCGCGATTTCATCGGATTGGCACAGGCCCACCGCGCAACACGGTTGCGCTAGAAACCCGGCATACTGTTTACAGTCCAGCCCCTCGGTATCGGAAAAACCGATAACGTGTTTCTGTTAAATGAAATTGCGAATGCTCTAGAACGGCGTACCCTTGGCTGCGGGAAATAAAAGTCACGTGAACTGACGCCCTGCAACTGGGAGACATCACAATGAAATCGTTACTGAAATCAAGCACGTCCGCAATGGTCGTGCTTGCCTTTGCGGCAAGCCACGCCGCTGCTGCTGATATGATGACCGAACTGGGGACACCCGAAGGCCAAGTTAACATCGTTGCTTGGCCGGGCTATATCGAACGCGGTGAAACCGATGCCAATTTTGACTGGGTTACCTCGTTTGAAAAAGAAACCGGATGTCAGGTGAATGTAAAATCCGCCAACACATCCGATGAAATGGTCGCCCTGATGAATGAAGGCGGCTTTGATCTTGTCACCGCATCAGGTGACGCATCGCTGCGTATGATTGCTGGCAAACGTGTTCAACCAGTCAATACTGACCTGATCCCAAGCTGGAACACGGTTGATGATCGCCTTAAAAGTGCGCCTTGGCACACGGTAAAGGGCATGCATTACGGAACCCCCTATCAATGGGGTCCGAACGTCTTGATGTATAACACCGAAGCATTCAGCGAAGCGCCGAAAAGCTGGGATGTTGTCTTCAAGGAAATGACGCTTGCCGACGGCAAATCCAACAAAGGCCGCGTTCAGGCCTATGACGGACCGATCCATATTGCCGATGCCGCACAGTATCTGATGGCGCACAATCCCGAACTTGGCATCAAAAGCCCGTATGAGCTAAATGCCGATCAATATGCTGCGGCGCTTGATCTTTTGCGCGGCCAACGCGAACTGGTTTCACGCTATTGGCATGATGCCTTCATCCAGATGGATGACTTTAAAAATGAAGGCGTGATCGCATCGGGTTCCTGGCCGTTTCAGGTCAACCTTCTTAAGGCCGAAGGTCTTCCGGTTGCATCCACCATTCCAGAAGAAGGTGTGACCGGCTGGGCTGATACCACCATGCTCCATGCCGAAGCAGAAAATCCAAATTGCGCCTATCTTTGGATGGAACATTCCTTATCACCGAAAGTTCAGGGCGACTTGGCTGCTTGGTTTGGCTCTAACCCGGCGGTTCCGGCCGCGTGTAAGGGCAATGCGCTTTTGGGTGATGAAGGTTGCGCAACCAACGGATTTGATGATTTCGAACGGGTTAGCTTCTGGCAAACCCCGGTTTCGAAATGCGAAAGTCAGGGCGAATGCGTTCCGTATTATCGCTGGGTTTCGGACTATATCGGTGTGATTGGTGGCCGTTAAGGCACGGCATCAGTCGGCTTTGCCTGCACCCTGCGAAGTGGATTGATACTGGGCCTGCGCATTTGATGTTTCGTACACCCGGCATCAAACGTGCAATCGCTGCGATGATGAGGAACGCTCTGTTTCCCCCAAAAACAGGAAATGAAACAGGCAATCCTCATCACCAGCCATCACCACCCGTTTAAGACATCCGCCACCCGCCATTTTCCTTGCATATCCGAAGTCCGCCCTTATGCGGGCGGGCTTCAAACAACTGGTTTTTCAATGACGACTGCAGTTTCCTTTTCCAAGGTATCGCGACATTTTGGCACAGTACGCGCCGTTGATGACGTGGACCTATCAATCGCCGAGGGTGAATTTTTCGCCATGCTTGGCCCATCTGGTTCGGGCAAAACAACCTGCCTGCGCCTGATTGCCGGGTTTGAGCAACCCACCGCCGGCCATATCGAGATTTTTGGCACCAAGGTCGAAAATGTGCCGCCCTATCGGCGCAACGTAAACACGGTGTTTCAGGACTACGCCCTGTTTCCGCATATGAACATTATCGACAATGTCGCCTATGGCCTGATGATCCAGGGTATGGGCAAAACTGAACGCCATGCTGCGGCGAACGAGGCGCTCGAACTTGTTGCCCTTCCGGGCTATGGCGACCGTCGTCCGGGGCAACTTTCCGGCGGGCAACGCCAACGTGTCGCCCTTGCCCGTGCGCTGGTCAACAAACCCAAGGTTCTTTTGCTTGATGAACCGCTTGGCGCACTTGATCTGAAACTGCGTGAACAGATGCAGGAAGAACTTAAAACCCTTCAACGCAAACTTGGCATCACCTTTGTTTTCGTCACCCATGATCAGGGAGAAGCATTATCCATGGCCGACCGGGTCGCGGTTTTTAATGATGGCAAAATCCAGCAAATCGGAAGCCCGCAGGACATCTATCAACGCCCGCAAAGCCGCTTTGTCGCCGATTTTGTCGGGTCGTCAAACGTACTTGAACCGGCCTTTGTCAAACAACTGACTGGCACAGAAAGCTATGCCAGCCTGCGCCCCGAAGCCATCCGTATCGGCCAACCCGATGGCCATAGCGCAACCGTGATTGGCAGCAGCTATTTGGGCGGCACCACCCGTGTTGGTTTGGCCTTGGGCGACATGCGCATCAATGCCCTGATCCCGGCCGATCAGGCTGTGCCGGAAAATGGAACAACCGTTCAGATCAATTGGCAGGCAGATGAGCTTCATTTGATGGGGGGCAAACCATGACGGTCCCATCCCCCGTCAACGCAACAAACCAAAGCAGTGCCGTTCTGCCCGGTCAGGGCGGATGGACCGGATCGTTGTCAGATAAATTCTGGCGCAATCCGAAACTGCTTTTGATCCTGATGCTAACCCCGCCAGCACTTTGGCTGGGCATCATTTATCTGGGGTCGTTGTTTGCCCTTTTGGCGCAAAGCTTCTTTTCCATCGATGAATTTTCGGGAATGGTTCAATACGAACTGACCCTGAAAACCTATGGCGAACTGTTCCGCCCGGCCAACCTTGATATCATCATTCGCACGGTATCAATGGCCGCCATCGTTACCGTTGGTGCCGCCTGTGTGGCCTTTCCAATTGCCTATTTTGCTGCACGATATGCACGGGGAAAATGGAAAGCACTGTTTTACATCGGTGTGATGCTGCCGCTTTGGTCAAGCTATCTGGTCAAAATCTATGCGTGGAAACTGATCCTTGCCAAAGAAGGCATTCTGAACTGGATTTTTGCCAAACTGCATCTGACGTGGCTGCTTGAGGCATGGCTTGCGATCCCGATCATTGGTGGGTATTCGTTATCGGTCAGTTACACCGGAACGTTTCTTGTATTTCTGTATGTCTGGTTGCCCTTCATGGTTCTGCCGGTTCAGGCCGCCCTTGAACGTGTGCCGGGAAGCTATCTTGAAGCATCGGGTGATTTGGGTGCGACACCATCGCAAACCTTCCGCCATGTAATTTTCCCGCTGGCTTTGCCGGGCATTGTTGCCGGATCGATTTTCACCTTCTCATTGACCCTTGGCGATTACATCATTCCGCAAATCATCGGATCATCGCGGCTGTTTATCGGTCAGGCCGTTTATGCCCAGCAGGGGACTGCTGGCAACATCCCGCTTGCTGCGGCCTTTACGGTCGTGCCAATCGTCATCATGGGCTTCTATCTTTGGGGCGCTAAACGCATGGGGGCTTTCGATGCGATCTGATGGAAAAACCCGCGCACCCTTTACCTTAAAAGCCGCGGCCGGACTTGGCCTTGCTTTCATGCATTTGCCGATTGCGCTGATCTTTGTTTATGCCTTTACAACAGAAGACAAATCCTATCAGTGGCCGCCCCCCGGTTTTACCTTGAAATGGTTGGAGGTAACATGGAACCGCCCGGATGTGTGGGACGCGCTAAAACTGTCCCTCCAGACCGCGACGATTTCGACCCTGATTGCCATGGTGCTGGGAACCCTGTGTGCGGCGGCTGTTTCGCGGACCAAATTCTTTGGCCGTGAAACCATCTCGCTTTTGGTGATCCTGCCGATTGCTTTGCCGGGCATCATTACCGGGATTGCACTGCGATCAGCCTTCAGCATTGCCGATATTCCGTTCTCGATCTGGACGATCATTTTGGGGCACGCGACGTTTTGCGTTGTCGTTGTTTACAACAATGCGGTCGCACGGTTCAGAAGGACATCGGGATCATTGGTCGAAGCATCGATGGATTTGGGCGCGAACAGTTTCCAGACATTCCGCCATGTCATTTTGCCCAATATCGGCACGGCCCTTTTGGCGGGTGGCATGTTGGCCTTTGCCCTGTCCTTTGACGAAGTGATCGTCACAACCTTTACCGCCGGACAGCAATCAACATTGCCGATCTGGATGCTTGAAGAACTTGTCCGACCGCGCCAACGACCGGTCACCAATGTGGTGGCAATGGTTGTGGTTCTGGTCACGATCCTGCCGATCCTTGCGGCCTATTACCTGACGCGTGATGGCGATCAGGTGGCTGGATCCGGGAAATAAAAGCAACGCTATAACGATACGAACGGGAGAGCATATTATGGATACCAAGATGCTGATCGGTAGCAGCCTTGAAATGGGCGTCGAAGCCGAAGAAAACGTCATCAATCCAAAAACCGGCGAAACCATCATGATGCTGCCCGAAGCATCGATGGAACAGATCGACCGGGCGGTGAATGCCGCCGAACATGCATTCAAATCATGGTCGCGGACGACACCTGCGGAACGATCTGGCTACCTTTTAAAAATCGCGGATCGGATCGAAGCCGAGGCCGAAGAATTCGTCAAACTTGAATCGCTTAATTGCGGCAAACCGATCAATGCCGTGCGCGATGATGAAATCCCCGCGATTGTTGATTGCTATCGCTTCTTTGCCGGTGCCGTTCGCTGCATGCAAGGATCGCTTGCCGGTGAATATATGGAAGGCCACACTTCCATGATCCGCCGTGATCCGATTGGCGTGGTCGGGTCCATCGCACCATGGAACTATCCCATGATGATGATGGCCTGGAAACTGGCCCCGGCAATTGCCGGTGGCAATACGGTTGTTTTCAAGCCATCCGAACAAACACCACTTACGGCGCTTAAACTGGCATCAATCTTGGCCGACATTTTGCCCGAAGGTGTTGTTAACGTCGTTTTGGGGCGTGGGGCGACGGTCGGCAATGCCCTGATCAACCACCCGAAAGTCGATATGGTTTCCATCACGGGCGATGTTGCGACGGGTAAGAAGGTTCTTCAGGCTGCGGCCAAATCGGTTAAACGTACCCATCTTGAACTGGGCGGTAAGGCACCGGTCATTATCTTTGATGATGCCGATCTTGAAGCCGTCGTCGAAGGGCTTCGCGCATTTAGTTATTACAACGCCGGTCAGGATTGCACCGCGGCGTGTCGCATTTATGCCGGGCCGAAAATCTATGACAAACTGGTGGCTGATTTATCATCCGCTGTTTCAAGCATTACCTATGCCCGTGCCGATGACAGCGAGAACGAAATCGGCCCACTTATTTCCGAACGGCAGCGTGACCGCGTGGCAAGTTTCGTTGCCCGCGCATCGGAACAAAAACACATGGAAATCACCACCGGCGGTAAACTGCATGATGGTCCGGGCTTCTTCTATCAGCCGACCGTCATTGCCGGTGCCTTGCAAAGTGATGAAATCGTCCGTCGCGAAGTTTTCGGACCGGTCGCATCGATCACGCGCTTCACTGATGTCGATGAAGCTGTTACGTGGGCCAATGATTCCGATTACGGTCTGGCATCGTCAATCTGGACCAAGGACATTTCACGCGCCATGCAAACCAGCGCACGGCTTCGTTATGGCTGCACATGGATCAACACCCACTTCATGCTGGTCAATGAAATGCCCCATGGTGGTTTAAAACAGTCCGGCTATGGCAAGGATATGTCGCATTACGCGCTAGAAGATTACACCGCCGCGCGCCACATCATGATCGCGCACGGTTAATCCCGCCGAAAAATCCAATTATCAGACTATCGGGACAGCCTTTTGGCTGTCCCATTTGTTTTGGATGAAGGGTTAAGGTCGGTGCAGTCGGGCGGCGGGATGATCGAACGTCACCCGACCATTTTTCATGCCCCAAACCGGGCGGCTGATTTCGGATACCACTTGGGCGCGGCTTTGCGCGGGAAGGACGATGAAGCTTGCGGCCTCACCAACTGCGATTTTGCTCGACCGTCCCAGCAATTTGGCAGGCGCATCCGCGACCATGGCAAAGCAGTTTTCAAGTTCGGCCTCTGTCGCAAGCTGACTGACATTGGCATACAAGTTCGCCATGCGTGACAGCGAACAATCGCCATAAGGCGTAAACGGGTTCAGCACATTATTGGTCGCAATCGTGCAGCAAATCCCATGTGTGGCAAGTTTATGCGCCGGGGCCACGCCGCGTGGTGCCGAATGGTCATAATCACGCGCCGTTAGGAAAAGATCGGTCGCCGGCAGCACCGTCAAACCAATGCCTGCATCACGCATCATGGCAATGGTGTCTTCCAATTCCGGCTTTGGCAGGACCGAAAGTTTGGTCACATGACCAATCATCACCCGGCCTTGCCAGCCAAAGGCGATTGATTGTTTCGCCACTTCATCAAGATGCCGCCAACTGCCATCAAGATCAAAATCCAGATGGAAATCCAGATCGACATCATATTCGCGCGCCATCTCGAACAACCGCAAAATTTGGCCATTTGGATCGGTATCCATATACGGACACCCGCCGAGCAAATCCGCACCATTGTTCAAGGCTTCGCGCAGCAATTCTTCAGTACCGGGATAGTTAAACAGCCCTTCCTGCGGGAAGACGCAAATTTCAATATCCATCGCCCAGGCGTAATCGACCTTCAGGCGTTTGATCGCATTAAACCCGGAAAGCCCAATGCCCGGATCAATTTCAACATGGGTGCGGACCGCGTTGGTGCCTTCGGTAATTGCCTTTTCAATCACCCGTGCGCCGCGGGCGTAAATGTCATCTTCGGTAAAGCCGCTTTTGGCATTGGCCACCGCACTGATCGCCCCGGCAAGGGTGCCGGTTTCATTTTTCGCCCGATCAAGAATGCAGGCCTTATCCAGATGCAGATGGCTTTCAACAAAGCCGCAACTGATCAACTGACCTTCTGCATCAAAGCTGGGGGTGTCACCGGCAATTGATTGGCCCATTTCGACAATTTTTCCATCCCGAATGGCAAGATCGACAAGCGCGTTCTCACCATTCAGGCAGGCGTTCCTCACCAGATAATCAAGCATTTTCGCATGCCACCTTTTCTTGGTTTTTATCGCCCTTCTCACTCCCGCCCAGATAGGCGGCAATCAGGCGTTCGTCTTCTCGTAAATCAGATGCTTTGCCTTCGGCAACCACTTGGCCCTGTTCAAGAACATAGGCGTAATCAGCCACCGACAGCGCCATGGTCGCCATCTGATCGACCAAAAGGATCGTCACCCCGTCATCGCGAAGCTCGCCCAGAATGGCGTAAAGTTCTTCGACCATTGCCGGGGCCAGACCGAGGGAGGGTTCATCAAGCAATAATGCTTTTGGCTTTGCCACCAGACCACGGGCAATCGCCATCATTTGCTGCTCGCCGCCGGACAACAAACCAGCCGGGCTGTTGATCCGGTCACGTAAACGCGGGAAGCGGTTCAGAAGAACTTCCAGTTCCTCGGAACTCACCGGTTTTGGTTGCTTATAAGCACCCAGTTCGATGTTTTCGCGCACGGTCAGTTCCGGAAAGACCTGACGTCCTTCTGGCACAAGGATCAATCCCTGTTGGACGATCTGATGCGGGGCAAGGGCATGGATATATTCGTTATTTAAAACGATGCTGCCCTTTACCGGGCGCAGCAATCCGGCAAGTGCGGTCAGGAAGGTTGATTTGCCTGCACCATTCGCACCGAGCAATGCAACCATTTCACCTTGGCGCACCTTGATGTCGACCGATTGCAAAACCGGTGCCGCCCCATATCCCGCAGTCAGTCGCAAGGTTTCAATTACCGGCGATGCCCCAGCATGAAGCGGAACCGGTCGCGGGCGGGCTTTCATTTCGCCATCACCAAGATAGGCCGCAATCACCCGCGCATCTTTTTGCACATCCTTTGGTGCGCCAAAGATAATCGGCGTTCCGGCATCAACAGCCAAAATCTGATCGGAAATCCCCATGACCATTTCCATGTCATGTTCGACCAAAACCACCGTAATCCCGGCATCGGCCAATTGACGCAGAAGTTTTGCCAAGGCCACCTTATCAGCATGCATCAAACCGGCAGCCGGTTCATCAAGCAACAACACGCCTGGCTTGGTCGCCAATGACCTTGCGATTTCAACCAGCCTTCGATCAACATGGGGAAGACCACCAGAACGAACATCAATGTCCCCGTGATAACCGCAAAAAGCCAAAAGACCGGCCGCATGATTGCGGTTTTCATCCGAGGCAATCGCACTGAATGGCTTGCCAAATCGTCCAACCGGAATACCGGCAATCACATTGTCGATCACCGACATATTTTCAAACAAACGGGTCGCCTGATAGGTCCGCGAAATACCATTGCGCGCGGCAAAGTCCGTCGGTTTACCGGCAATATCCTGTCCATCAATCCGAACAGCACCGGCAGTTGGTTTGTAAAAGCCACTGATAATATTAAGCAATGTGGTTTTGCCCGCACCATTCGGGCCAATGATTGATGTGACCTCGCCCGGTTTGGCGCTAAAGGACACATCATTGACGGCCTTCACCCCGCCAAAGGCAATCGAGATATCTTCAACACTCAGCCCATCGGATTTGGCATAGGCTTTTAGCCCTGCCTCAATCTCATCAGACGGGGTTGCCGCAACACCGCGTTTTTTAAGCGGGATAAACCGTTCGATCACCCCAACGATCCCGCGCGGTGCAATCAGCAGAACCACGATGAGTAATCCGCCAAAGATCAGCAACCGATATTCGGCAAAATCGGCCAACATTTCTGGCAAAAGAACCGAAACAGATGCCCCGACAAGCGGGCCAAGCACAGTACCGGCCCCACCAAGAATCACGGCAAACAGATAGAGGATTGATTGGCTGATCGGGAAGTTCGACGGGGCAATAAACATCATCAAGGGTGCGTATAACGCCCCGGCAAGCCCCGCCATCGCCGCTGCGATGGCAAAGCCACTGGCCTTGACCGCAAAGGCATTATAGCCAAGCGAACTTGCGGCAATTTCCGCATCGCGCATGCTGGTCATTGCCATGCCCCAGCCACTGGTCGCCAACCGGCGAAATGCGAGCAAGCCCACACCACCCAGAATAACGCACAACATCACCAGATCGCGTTCGCTAAACACATAGCCAAACAATTCAGGCATCGGGAAGCCCATCAACCCGTTTTGCCCACCGGTCAAAGCACGCCATTCAATCGCGCCATGTTCGACGATAAAGGCAAAGGCAATCGTCACCATCGCCAAAAATGGCCCGGCCATGCGCACAGCAGATAATGCCAAAACACAGCCCGCCATTCCGGCGATCAATGTCGCCGCAATCAGCGACAACCAGAAATTTATCCCTGCCAGCGTCAAAATCGCACTGGCATAGGCGCCAATGGCAAAGAAACCAACCTGACCAAGTGAAACCAGCCCGGTCAGACCATACAGAACGTTCAAACCGACACATAAAACAGTCGAGATCGCGACAAGACCGATAATGAATTGGCTATAGCCACCGGTGATCGAAACGCCAATCAATCCGCCGATCACAGCGACAATGATGGCGCTATCAAGGGCGATGGATTTATTAAGCTTGGGAATTGGATTTTTGAAGTCGAATTTCATTTTCATCATCAAACCTTTTTGATCGCCGTGCGGCCAAAAAGGCCACTTGGTTTGATGGTCAGAACCGCGATCACAAGCGCAAACACGACGATAAAGGTATAGGACGAGCCAAGATAGGTGGTCACACCGGCCTCCACCAATCCATAGATGAACCCGGCCAGCATCACGCTATAGGCCGATGTCATGCCGCCCAGAATGGCAACGGCAAAGGCTTTAAGCCCAAACAGCGTTCCCATGTCCGAATGCACGGAAAACAAAGGTGCGATCAAAAGCCCGGCACAAGCGGCCAGCATGGATGAAATCGCAAAAGAACCACTCACCATAACCGTGGTGTTGATCCCCATTAGCTTGGCTGCCTGAAGGTTTTGCACGACGGCCAACAAAGCACGTCCCTGACGGGTGCGGCGGAACAAGGCATGCAGGGTCAGTGCGACACCAATGGCGGCAATCGGGATCAGGATTTGTTGTGGATAAACACCAGTGCCAAACACATTCCAGCTTTCCCCGACAAGGGCGGATGGCAAGGTGCGTGGTTCGTTACCAAATGTGAACAACACCGCGTTATCAAGCAAAATACCGCCTGCAACTGTTGCCATAAGCCAGGCTTCCGAATTGCGTACTGCAAATGGACGAACAAGGAAAAACTCAACCAGAATACCGGCAACACCACAGCATAAAATCGCCAATGGATATCCGACAATGACCGGGAAACCGTATCGTTCACAAAAGACAAAACCCAACACGGCACCGAACATCACCATGGATCCTTGGGCGAAATTGACCTTTGAGGACACCGAATAGGTGATCTGAAATCCGAGCGCGATCAGCCCGTACATACTTCCCAGACCAATACCGGTAATCAGGGCGGCGATTAATAATGTCATTGTCCGTTGCCTGCTTATGCCTTGCACAAAGTGCATTACTTAAAAATGGATAAAGCCCATGCGGCGCGCGACATTCGCGCACCGCACAGGGTAAAAAGATGGATTATTTGATCGGGATGATCTGACCTTCGACGAAATGAGCGAAGGTGTAATCTTCCGGACCAAGCGCGTCCTGATCGTCCGGGGTGAACGGCGTGTCATAGGTTTTAATCATGCCTTTGACGCCGCTGATTTCATACATTGCCGCGCGGATGGCCGGGCCTTCGGTCGAACCAGCCTTTTCAATCGCTGCTGCAATCAAAAGCGTCGCATCATACGCATTGGCGATACCGGTTGCCGGGGTGACGTCTGCCAGTGTTTCAATTTCAGGGTATTTTTCCTGAAGCTTGGCAAACATCGGATCAGTTGCATCGGTAAACAGGTAAGTCTGAATGAAATGAACCTTTTCACCCGATTTGCCTGCAAGTTCGGTGAAGCGACCACCGGCCGGGCCCCAATGCGATGAAATCGGAACATCCCAACCCATACGGTCAAGCGACTTGATCACCTGTGCGGTCGGGGCAACATTGGCGACAACAAACAGGGAATCCGCACCGTTTTCTTTAAGGCGGGTCAACTGCGGGACCACGTCAACGTCGTTGGATTCAAACTTTTCGATCCCGGCATGACCCATCCCACGTTTACCAAGTGCCTTAAGCAAGCCTTTTTCATTGGACTCACCCCACGGGTTGTTGATCAGGATCATGCCCGGTTTTTTGGCACCATAGTTGGCAATCAAATATTCAGTGATGGCTTCATCGACATATTCATCAACAGCCGAAACACGGAAGACATAGTTTTCGTCAGCACCGTTTTTGGTGATCCCGGTTCCTGCTGCCCACGGGCCGATGAACGGGACTTTCTGCTGATTGACGAAGGGTACAATGGCAAAGGAAACCGGCGTATCAAGACCGCCAAGGATCGCAGCAACACCTTCGCGCTGGACCAGTTCACGTGCTGCAACTAGGCCTTTGCCCGGGTTGCTTTCATCATCACGCGAGACAAGTTCAAGCGGCTTACCAAGAACACCACCCTCGGCATTGATCTTATCAATCGCAAGGCTAATACCACGTGTAATCGCCTCACCCGATTTGGCCGACTGGCCACTCAGCGCAGCAACAAGGCCGAGCTTTACGGTTTCATCAGCACGGGCGTTATCGGCCGGCAAGGTAGCAGCAAACATCAATACAGCCGCAGCACCCAGAAGGGCGGCACGGCGCGTAATTTTCGGGATAGGCGAAGAAATAGGCATGTGAGACTCCCTGATTATATGACTTTCCCATTCGGGCCGCATTCGGTCGTTGCAGTTTCACGGTGCGCGCCAAATGACCATCGCACTGCAGCAAAGCGCATGCCAAGAATTAGAATTGTTTAAAATCAATGATTTATATGAATGCAAGGATATCTAAAACGGCCATCTGCCTCATGCATACGCAAATTGCATGCAATTATTGCATAAAATTAGTGCATGCAAATTTTCTGCCCACGCATTATGCTGATCGCAAATCAAATACAGCGAATGGGGATTACCAAATGACCGATCAGACTGCGGAAAATGTGCTTGATACGCTGCCGCCAGAAGCCCAGACCGTGCGCCATTTCCTTGATGCATCGATGAAGCCAGACCCGGAATTGGCGGCGACTTTCATGTCTGATGATGTCGTGATCACCTTTACCGATGGTCAAAAATACGACCACCCGTCGGGAACGACTGCCTTTAACGCGGCACGTTATAAATGGGTAAAAAAGAAGTTCGGCCAGTTTGACGTTGCCAATACCGATGGCCAGACCGTGGTTTACAGCACGGGATGGCTTTACGGCGAATGGCCGGACGGCACCCCGTTTGAAGGCAATCGCTATATTGACCGCTTTGTGATCAAAAACGGCAAAATCGTCAAAATGGATGTGTGGAATGAAAGTGCTGAACGCATTCTAGTGCGCAAAGGCATTAAGGCCTGATTTCCCTGAAATGCAGCGCATGCAATCGCCCCCACAATGCCAGAAACAAGTTCGGCGCAGCAATTTCCTGTGCGTGCATTCGGCTGCTTATGCGCATCGCCGCAATGCCGACTTATGCCCCGCCGTCGCGGACTTTTTTGGCATAGGGTTCCAGCGCATCAAGATACAAAAGCGGCCCACCTTCTTCGGTGGTAAAAAGTGCCCGATCGGCAACGGCGGTCAGATGATGGCGCATCAATTGGCGTGCGACATCTTCGTCCCCCTTGGCCAAGGCTTCGATAATCTGGCGGTGTTCCTGAATGCCGCAATCGGTCGAATGTGGTCTGGCATAAAGCGAAAGCGTCAAGCCACAGCGATAGCCGATTTCTTCGACATAGCGCAGCAAAACCGGGCTTCCGGCAAGTTTGGCCAGAAGAATATGAAATTCTGTCGCCAAGCGGATCGATTTGGGTTCCGACGCATGTTCGGCTTCGACTTCTTTGGCAAGATGGGCTTCAAGTTCTGCCAAAATATCCGGCGTCATGTTTTTGATCACCCGGCTGATCACAAGGTCTTCGATCTGGGTGCGCAATTCAAACAGATCGCGGGCTTCTTCAAGGCTTGGCTTGGCAACCATCGCCCCCTTGTTGCGGCGAAGTTCAATCAGCCCTTCGGCAGCAAGACGTTCAAGCGATTGGCGGATAAGCGTTCGGCTTACGCCAAAGCGTTCGCCAAGCGAATCTTCTGGCAATTTCATACCGGGCATCAAGACACGTTCCAGAATTGCCGAACGCAAGGCCGAACTGATCATGTCCGTGCGATGCTTAACTTTGTCAGATGCCTTCATGCCTGCCTGTCACGTTTCATGCTGCATACAATTAACCGATTAAGTTTGTATAGTTGATTGCATACAATTGCGCCACACCCGATCACGTCCATTTCCTATCAACCAATTCAGCCAACCGCCCACCGCAGAAAGAAGAACCCGCTATGATCGATCGCACACCATCGTCATCCTGCCGCGCCATGGTCACCAGCCCAAGTACCGCCGCCAGCCAAGCCGGGGCAAACGTCCTTGAAAATGGTGGTACTGCGATTGAGGCGGTCGTCGCAACTGCAGCGATGTTAGCGGTAACATACCCGCATTTCTGCGGCATTGGCGGTGATGCGGTCTGGATGGTCTCGGACGCATCAGGCAAAGTGCAATCGTTCCTGGGCATTGGTCAGGCAGCGGAAAATGCGGTTGATAGCATCACGCCAAACCAACCGATCCCCTTGCGCGGCGCTGCATCGACCCTAACCACCGCCTGCACGGTTGATTCATGGCAACATGCCCTTGATCATTCCGCGCGGAACTGGGGCGGGAAACAAAACCTTTCTGATTTGATGGCACCTGCGATTGATCTGGCCGAAAACGGTTTTCCAATCAGTGCATCGCAATGTTTCTGGCTTGATTTCCGCAAAGAGGAAATTGGCACTTGGCCGGGCTTTACCTATATTTTTGCCCCCAATGGCAAAATGCCGGTCGCGGGTCAGCATTTTTATCAGCCGCAATTGGCCGACAGCCTGAAACGTATCGCGCAACATGGCGCGCGGGACTTTTACGAAGGTGGCTTGGCGGACCGGATTGTCGATGGCCTGTCCAAACTTGGATCGCCGATTACCAAGGCCGATCTTGCCAAAACCCGCACAAGAACGGTGGATGCCGTATCGCTTGGCTATGGCGATGTGACATTATTCGCCCCGCCCGCCCCGACCCAAGGATTGGCAACCTTGATGACCATGGGGGTGTTGCGCGAACTGGGTGCTAAAAACTGGGCCGAAGGCACAGCCGATCATTACCATCTGGTGGTGGAAGCAATTAAACGCGCGTTTTTAAAGCGTGATCAGATTGGCGATCCTGATTTCACATCAGATGATTTTGCTGCCATGCTGAATGATGAAAGCCTGTCCGCTGCGGCAGCCGACATTTCCCCAGACACAGCAATGGATTGGCCCCATCCGTTCCGCCACGGCGATACCGTCTTTTTGGCGGCAAAGGACGCACAGGGTAATTGCGCCAGTGTTCTACAAAGTACTTATTTTGACTGGGGCAGCGGGGTTGTTGCCGGTGATACCGGCATTGTTTGGCAAAATCGTGGGGCCGCATTTAGCACAAAGCCAACCCATCCTAACGCCATCAAACCCGGCAAACTTCCGTTCTATACATTGAACCCCGGCATCGCGCTTAAGAACGGCAAACCACATTTGCTGTATGGCACACAAGGGGCCGATGGACAGCCGCAAACCTTGGCGATGCTGCTGACCCGATTGCTTGATTTTGGATTGTCTCCGGCTGATGCCCTTGCCAAGCCGCGCTTCTTGCTGGGCAAGACATTTTCCGATGCCAATGACAGCCTGAAACTTGAAGTAGATGCCGGTGATGATGTGTTTAATACACTGGCCGCGCGTAGGCATATCTTACGCGCCATCGAAGCCCAAAACGCCCTTGCCGGTCAGGCCGGGATCATTCGCATTGATGACGATGGCTTTGTCGATGGCGCGCATGATCCGCGAAGCGAAGGCATGGCAATTGGTGTTTGATCAATCGCCATCGTTTTTCGGGGGACATGGGCGGACGGTCTGATCAATCACGCCAAAGATCGACGCCCCATCCGCCCCAAACATCTCGATCTTTACATGATCGCCAAATTGCAAAAACGGTGTGCTTGCGGCACCGGTTTCGATGGTTTCGATCATGCGGATTTCCGCAATACAGGAATACCCCACACCGCCCATGGCAACTGGCTTGCCCGGTTCTCCCCCAAGTTTGTTTGAAACCGTGCCCGACCCAATGATGGTTCCCGCACCCAGCGGACGGGTCCGGGCGGCATGGGCGATCAATTGGGCAAAATCAAAGGTCATATCAATCCCGGCATTGGCCCGACCAAACGGCGCTCCATTCAGATCAACATGCAGTGGCAAATGAAGTTTGCCACCATCCCATGCATCGCCCAATTCATCGGGTGTGACCGCCACGGGGGAGAATGCCGAGGACGGTTTGGATTGGAAAAAACCAAACCC
The DNA here is from genome assembly GCA_019634165.1 of Rhodospirillales bacterium. Classification (GTDB taxonomy): domain Bacteria; phylum Pseudomonadota; class Alphaproteobacteria; order Rhodospirillales; family Thalassospiraceae; genus Thalassospira. Next base: position 359,765 of record JAHQVT010000012.1, on the reverse strand, counting down.
CTTGGCCAATTCACCGGGGATCAAACCGCGCAGCGACACATCATTGACCAGCATGACCAAACGAATGGCACTGCGCGCCTGTTCAAGATTGGCCCCCATTGGCACATCATCGGTGATGACCGCAATCTCGCCTTCCATATCAATGCCCCACGCGGGATCAGCCATAACGATGTCATCGCGCGGCCCGAGAAAGCTGTCTGATCCGCCTTGATACATCAAAGGATCGGTCCAAAAGCTTTGCGGTATTTCAGCGCCGCGCGCTTTGCGGACCAATTCGACGTGATTGAGATAAGCCGATCCATCCGCCCACTGATAGGCACGTGGCAACGGGGAATGTAATTCCTGCGTATCAAGTTTGATGCGTTTGGCAATCTTTGAACCGGCTTCGACTTCGTCTGCCAGTTCTTGCAAACGCGGGGCAATGACGGTCCAGTTATCAAGGGCTGCTTGCAGGGTCGGCGCAATCGCACTGGCATCGACATAGAATTCCAGATCGCGGGTGACCAAAACCAGCTTCCCGTCACGGGTACCGTTCTTAAGCGTTGCGAGTTTCATCTTGTTTTTGTGCCTTTATTTACGGCCTTCCGGCGTTCCATCAAACCGGCGTTCAAGCCCCGACCAACACTCAAGATAGTCATCCTGAAGCGTTTCAAGCTCTGCTGCGAATTTGGTCAATTGCTGAGGAAACCGGGTTTCAAACATAAACGCCATCGTGCCTTCAAGCTTCTGCGGGCCAAGTTCGGCATTCGATGCCTTTTCAAACCCGAATGCATCCGGGCCATGGGCCAACATCATGTTGTGCAAACTCATCCCGCCGGGAACAAACCCCTTTTCCTTGGCGTCATATTGCCCGCATATCAGCCCCATGAATTCCGACATGATGTTGCGGTGATACCAAGGTGGGCGGAAGGTATGTTCGGCCACCATCCAGCGCGGCGGGAAAATAACGAAATCGACATTGGCCGTTCCGGCCTCGTCCGAGGGCGCGGTCAGAACGGTAAAGATTGATGGATCAGGATGATCAAAGGCAATGGCGCCAACGGGTGAAAACGTCCGAAGGTCATATTTGAACGGGGTGTAATTGCCGTGCCAGGCCACAACATCCAACGGCGAATGACCAATATCAGTCACATGGAACTGACCACACCATTTCACCAAAACGCGACAGGGGGTTTCTTTATCCTCATAGGCCGCCACAGGTGTTTTGAAATCACGCGGATTGGCAAGACAGTTTGCGCCAATCGGCCCCCGGTCGGGCAGGGTAAATTTCGCACCATAGTTTTCGCAGACATACCCACGTGCGCCACCATCCGGGCCAGCTTCAAGAATACCAACCTTAAACATCATGCCGCGCGGGATCAGGGCAACTTCAAGCGGGGCAACATCCATCATGCCAAGTTCGGTAAAAATCCGAAGCGTGCCGGTTTCCGGCACGATCAGAAGTTCCCCATCGGCATTGAAGAAATAATCATCGACCATATCGGCATTACAAACATAGACATGGCTTGCCATCCCGGTCTGAGACAGTGCATCGCCCGCGGTGGTGATGGTGCGCATACCGGCAACGAAATCGGTCGGGCTTTTGGGCATTGGCACCGGGTCCCAGCGTAATTGACCAAGCGCCAAGCTGTGATCGTTCAAACAGGGTGCCGTTTTCCAATGGGGTCGATTAAGGGCGGCAAACCGGCCGTTATGGCGCACACTGGGCCGAATACGATACAGCCAGGACCGTTCATTGGTGCCACGTGGTGCGGTAAAGGGCGATCCGGAAAGCTGTTCGGCATAAAGGCCATAGGCGCATTTTTGTGGGCTGTTTTGCCCTTGTGGCAAGGCACCCGGGAGGCTTTCGGTTTCGAAATCATTGCCGAAACCCGACATATAGCGCAGGTCCGTTTGATCAGAGGCCGTCGTCACCCGATCGCGGGTTGGTTTATCAAGCATGGCGGAATTTCCCAATGGCAGGCCAAGTGCAAAAACAACAAACCGTCAGGACCCATGATATTGATCGAAATGGGTCCTGATTAAGATATGGGGTTGTTAATGCTATTGCGCAGCATCAACTTTCAAAACACCGCGCCTGATCTGGTCTTCTTCGATGCTTTCAAACAGGGCGCGGAAGTTGCCTTCGCCAAATCCTTCGTCGCCTTTGCGCTGAATGAACTCAAAGAAAATCGGGCCGATCACGGTTTTTGAGAAGATTTGCAGCAGGATTTTGGTCATCCCGCCATCAACCACCCCTTCGCCGTCAATCAGGATGCCGTGTTTCTTCATCCGTTCAATCGGCTCCTTATGGCCATGTACGCGGTCATGGGATTTTTCGTAATAGGTTTCCGGCGGACCGGGCATGAATTTAAGGTCGTTGGCGGCAAGCTTGTCCGTGGCGTCATAGATACCATCGGTGCCAACTGCGATATGCTGGATGCCTTCGCCTTTGTATTTGCGCAAATATTCTTCGATCTGGCTTTTGTCATCGGTCGATTCATTCAGCGGAATACGGATTTTCCCACAAGGTGAGGTGATCGCACGGCTGACCAAGCCGGTGATTTTACCGGCAATGTCAAAAAAGTGGATTTGCTTGAACCCAAACAGATCACGATAGAAATCCCACCATTTATCCATATTGCCGCGAAAAACGTTATGGGTCAGATGATCAAGATAATAGAACCCGACCCCTTCGGGCTTGGGATCACGATCCCCAATCCATTCGAATTCAACGTCATAGGCCGAACCACGATCAGCGTATTTGTCGATGAAATAAAGCAATGATCCGCCAATCCCGACGATGGCTGGAACATCAAGCGCCTTGTCATTTCCAGTATAAGGCTTTGCCCCCTTGGCAACCGCATGATCAAACGCGTGTTTGGCATCAACCACACGCCATGCCATTGACGGGGCACATGGGCCATGTGCCGCAACAAACTTCATTGCATGGCTGCCCGGTTCGGCATTGAGGATATAATTAATGTCGCCTTGACGCCAAACCGTGATGTTTTTGGTTTTGTGCTTGGCAACCGGGGCATAGCCCATGCGCGTAAACAGGGTTTGCAGTTTGTCGGCTTCTTCATGGGCAAACTCGACAAATTCAAACCCATCCGTTCCGGCCGGGTTTTCATCGCAAATGGTGGCACGGGGGGCGTCATGCGGAAACGGGCCCATCGGAAGTCTCCTATGATTGGGGCATTCGAATTCTTGGAATTATTCGAATTATTGTTATGTCCCAATCGTGCGCTAAACCGGATGCAACGTGCGTGCATTTAAGGTTGATTTTGCGGCATCAATGCACACATCATGCAAAGATAGTTAAAAAGGCGCGCGAAACATGCAACTTGACCGACTAGACCTTAAACTGCTTGCAGAACTGCAAAAAGACGGCCGCCTGACCAACAATGAGTTGTCAGAACGTATTGGCCTTTCGGCGTCACAATGTTCGCGCCGGCGCGCACGACTTGAAGATGACAAAGTAATCCGTGGATACCGTGCCGATATTGATCGCCAGAAGATGGGGTTGGGGTTGCTGGTGGTCATTTCGGTGACGCTTGCTACCCATAACCGCGACAATGCCAAACGGTTCGCAAGCCTATTGGCAGATTTGCCGGAGGTGTTAGAGGCCTTTTCGCTGACCGGCGAGATGGATTATCACCTTAAAGTCGCGACCAAGGATCTGGCTGCGTTATCGCATTTCGTCAATGAGATTTTACTGCCCCATGATTCCGTTCAACATGTCAAAACATCGATTGTTTTGAACGTCCTGAAAGATTTCGAAGGTCTTGCGGTGAGCCCACAATGATCACCGCAGCATCAAACGTGAATGTCGCAGCTGACTTCTCGCCACCGCCTAAAACGGCAAAGACCGCGCCCAAAGGCACGGTCTTACCTGTCTCGAAACTCCCCTTACCACTAAGCTTCGGAGACTCCCCCTACTAATCTAAAATTAGATGGCCAAGTATTGGTCGCGAAGCTCATCATCATCAAGAACAGCTTGCGCGGTTCCGTCAAAGACGATCTCGCCGCTATCCATAATGATGGCACGATCTGCAAGCTTGAGTGCCGCGATGGCATTTTGCTCGACGATGATCGTGGTGATACCCAGTTTTTTGACGTTTTGTAGCGTCTTTTCGATTTCCTGAACAATCACCGGTGCCAAGCCTTCATACGGTTCATCAAGCAGCAAAAGCTTGATATCACGCGCCAAGGCACGGCCGATTGCCAGCATCTGTTGTTCGCCACCTGAAAGGGTGATGCCTTCTTGCTCTGCCCGTTCGCCAAGACGTGGGAAAAGCTCGTAGATGCGTTCAACCGACCAGCCAATCGGCTCGGCAATCTGGGCCAACTCAAGGTTTTGCTGAACAGTCATGCCCGGAATGATGCGACGATCTTCTGGCACAAGCTGCACCCCAAGACGGGCTGCCTGCCAAGCCTTCATGGTGTGCAATGGCTGATGATCCAGCCAAATTTCACCATGTTTAAGCTCCGGGTCCGACATACGTGCCAAGGCACGCAAAGTCGATGTTTTCCCGGCACCGTTACGGCCCAGCAAAGCCAGGATTTCGCCTTCGCGGATGTCAAATGAGACACCCTGAACGATATAGCTTTCGCCGTAATAGGCATGAACATTATGCACCGAGAAAAAGGCCGGATCACCGCCCTGATTGCGGACAGGTTCCTGTTTTGGCAGTGAGGTCATACTACTGCTTCCCCTCCGAGATAGGCTTCTTTAACGCGCGGGTCGTTGCGAACTTCTTCCGGGGTACCTTCACAAATGATGGCCCCCTGTGCGAGAACGCTGATGCGGTCAGCCAGACTGAACACAACATGCATGTCATGTTCGATAATCACTTTTGTCATACCGCGTTCCTTGATCCGCTGAAGCAGATCAATTGTGCGGTTAGTATCATGACGCGACATGCCTGCTGTTGGCTCATCCAAAAGGAACAATTTGGGATGTTGCCCCAAACACATTGCAAGTTCCAAGCGGCGTTTATCACCGCGTGACATCGCACTTGCAATATTGTCCTTCTGGTCAATCAAACCAACATCTTCAAGAAGATGTTCTGCCTGTTCGAGAATGTCTTTTTCTGCAAACAGGCTTTTGAGGAAGCTTAGTTTGAATTCACCATCACGCTTGGCAAGTGCCGGGACCATCACGTTTTGCAACAATGACAGTTCCGGGAAGATTTCCGGCGTCTGGAAAACACGTGCCACACCAAGCTGGTTGATCTCGTGTGGCTGCTTACCTGTCAGAACTTCATCGCCAAGCAATACCCGGCCACGGTTGGGCGCAAGACGCCCAACAATGACGTTCAACAGCGTCGATTTGCCCGCACCATTTGGACCAATAATGGCGTGAACGGTGCCTTTCTTAACCCGAAGGTTAATGTCAGACAGCGCGCGCAAACCGCCAAAATTCTTATCCACATCAGTTACATCAAGAATGTATTCAGACATCGATCAGACCTCCCCCGCCGAATGTTGTTCTTTTTCTTTACCTTCAGCCGAAGAATCTGAAGAAGAGCGGTTGGACACAAGACGCCACAGGCGATTGACCCCTTCCATGATGCCACCAGGCAGGAAGATAACAATCAGCATGAAGACCAGACCAAGGGTCAGATGCCAGCCTTCGCCAACAAACAGACCAAGGATCGTTGCCACCCCATGCGCCATCCAATCCGGAAGGAAGGAAAACGCATTGAGCAGAACCGTGTCGTTAAAGGCCGAGAAGATATTCTCGAAATACTTGATAACCCCGGCACCAAGAAGTGGGCCGATCAATGTTCCGACACCACCAAGAATGGTGATCAAGACGATCTCGCCCGAAGCCGTCCACTGCATGCGTTCAGCACCAGCAAGCGGATCAGTGACCGCCAGAAGCGATCCGGCAAGCCCGGCATACATGCCCGAGATGACAAAGGCCGTCATCAAATAGGGGCGCGTGTTGTAACCGGTATAGCCCATGCGATTCTGGTTCGATTTAATCGCACGCAACTTCAACCCGAAAGGCGAGCGGAAGATACGCAGATAGATAAAGAACGAAGCCAGCATAATCACGGCACAAATATAGAAACCAGAATATCCGGTTCCTTCAATGCCAAACAAGGTCGGTGTCGGAAGCGATGCATCTGCCTCAATACCAGACATGCGATCAAGAACACGCGCATCACCTTGTGTAAGCTGTAGACCGGTCTCACCATTGGTGATCGGGGTCAGAACCGAATAGGCAAGGTTATAAGACATTTGCGCAAAGGCCAGCGTCAGGATCGAGAAGTAGATCCCCGAACGACGTAACGAGACAAACCCGATAGCCAAGGCAAACAAACCGGCAAGTACCGTTCCGAAAATCATCGCGGGGATGACATTCATTGACAGCAATTTAAACGACCAGACCGCGGTGTAAGAACCCACACCCAGGAAGGCCGCATGACCGAATGAAAGATAGCCAGTCAAACCAAACAGAATGTTGTAACCGATGGCAAAGATGCCAAAGATCATGAATTTCTGCATAAGGTCAGGATAGGCTGCCCCAAAGGGCTGGAGCCAAAGCGGCATGGTCAAGACCACAGCCGACAGAATGACCATGTAAAGTATATCTTGTTTTGGCGAGACGATTTTTGTGTTTGTCATTTTAGCTCTCCATCACGCCCCGACGACCCATCAGACCACGCGGGCGGGTCAGCAGAATAACGACGGCAACAAGATAAATGATGATCTGGTCAATGCCCGGGATGATGTCTTTCACCTCGGTCATGGACGAGAAGGACTGCAGAATACCCAACAGGAAACCTGCCAAAACTGCACCAGGCAAAGAGCCCATACCCCCAACGACCACCACAACAAATGACAGCACAAGGAAGTCCATCCCCAGATGGTAATCCGGGGGAAGTACCGGCGTGTACATCACACCGGCAAGGCCTGCGACAACCGCGGCCATACCAAACACAATCGTAAAGCGACGTTCAATGTTGATACCAAGAAGTTCGACCGTTTCGCGGTCTGCCATGCCTGCGCGCACCACCATTCCGTAGGTAGTGAAATGCAGGAACGAGAAGACAAGGCCGATGATTGATAACGAGAACGCCAGATAAATCAGACGCCACCATGGGTAAACAACAGCTTCACCCAGACCAAACACGGCACCGATCGCAGCCGAACCAGATACGATATCTGGTGCACCCTGCGGGATCGGGTTGGCGCCAAAGGCAGCCTTGACCAGTTCCTGAATGACAATCGCAAGACCGAAGGTCACAAGGATTTGTTCAGCATGAGAGCGTTTATAGAAATGTCGGATCAGGCTGCGTTCCATCACGATGCCGATTGCCAGCATCACGGGTATCGCAAGAATGATCGATAACGGCACAGACCAGTTAATGATTGCCGCCCCGGTATCGCCAAACCAGACTTCCAGGTATGGCGTTTCCTTGTAGGCATCAAAGAATGTGACGGATTCGTCTTTGACCTTAACGGACAAAGTCAGAAGCTTTTCCAAGCTAACCGCACAAAAGGCGCCCAACATGAAGATGGCGCCATGGGCAAAGTTCACCACGCCAAGCGTGCCGAACACCAAAGTCAGACCAAGTGCAATCAGCGCATAAGCGCCGCCCTTGTCCAGACCATTGAGAATTTGAAGAAATATAGAGTCCATCAGTTATCCGCCGCGTATTCGTAAAGGGCTTAATGAAAAGACCGTTGGGACAGGAGTGCGGGGCAAATGGGCCGACCAATGGGAGATGGTCGGCCCTGCTTGCATCAATTGAGGTTTATCAGACCTTATATGGGCCCAATTCCCCACCGAACAGATCGGCTGGGTATTCAACCTGTGCGCGCGGCACTTCCTTAACGACTTCAAGAAGGTCAAAGTTGGACTGTGGGTTTTCTTTACCACGCACAACCAGAACATCTTTGAAGCACTGATGGTCCTCAGCACGATACAGGGTTTTGCCGTTACCAGCGCCATCGAACTCGAAGCCTTCGAGCTGTTTGATGACTTCCCAAGGTGCAAACGTACCAGCCATTTCACAGGCGTTTGCATAAAGCAGCGTCTGTACATAGCAGGTGTGAGCAGCCTGAGACGGCGGGAAGCCGTATTCCTGACCGAAGGACTTAACAAAAGCCTGCGAACCCGGATCGGTCAGCGACCAATGCCAGTTGGTGGTACCAAGGATACCTTTCGCAGCTTCGCCAGCACCCTGTGCCATCAAGCGGGAATAAAGCGGAACAACGACTTCGAAGTTCTTGCCATTAACCTGCTTGTCACGCAGACCAAACTGAACAGCCTGTGTCAGCGAGTTGACCATGTCCTTACCATAGTGGTTCAGGATCAGGACATCGGCGCCAGAGTTCAGAACCGGGGTGATATACTGCGAGAAGTCACCAGCACCAACCGGGGTACGGACGGTGTTTACAGTTTCCCAACCGATATTCTCGGTCGCAGCTTTGATCGATTCTTCCTGGGTCCAGCCCCAGGTGTAATCAGCCGTCAGGTGATAGGCGCGGCGTTCTGCACCATACTCATCGAGAAGAACCGGCGCAATTGCCTGACCAGACATGTAAGCGTTGAAGAAATGGCGGAAGCCATAACGCTTTTTGTCTTTACCCGTGGTGTCATTGGAGTGGGTCAGACCCGCCATGAAGATCACGCCCATTTCCTGGCAAAGACCCTGCACAGCAACCGCAACACCCGATGACGAACCACCGGTGATCATTGCGACATTGTCTTTTTCGATCATGCGTTTTGCCGATGCACGTGCCGCATCAGATTTGGTCTGGGTATCACCGGTAACGAACTCGACCTTCTTGCCGAGGATACCGTTGCCCTTAAGTTCAAGCGGCTTAATGGTATTAAGCATACCACCGTCGCCTTCACCATTCAGGTGCTTGACTGCAAGCTGATAAGCACGGAGCTCATCGGCACCTTCATCAGCATAAGGGCCAGTCTGCGGTACGTTAAAGCCAAGCTTTACGCTGCCTGAGCTGCCCGGGTCGCCCCGGAAAGTCTGGGCATGGGCATCTTTAATGAAATGCATCGGAAAAGTACCGCCAATAAGGGCAGCACCGGTCGTTGCCGCGGATCCTTTAAGGATCGTACGACGGGATACATCTTTAATAATCTTGGTCTCCGACATGGTTTTCCTCCCCAATGTCTTGGGATTTGTTTCAGAAAAATCTGAGGCCTATTTTCTGGTTTGTTTTTTTCACGACCTGTTAAAACAATGGGAGTGGTTTGAAAATGAATCAACACCTAGTTGATATAGAACAGTTTTTTTGTAAATATACAGACCACCGACCTGAAAATTTGTAAACTTTGTCAAAAACGAGACTTTAGTATGAACCGTCAGGCTCCTATCGGACATCGCATTCGCGGTCGCCGTAAAGACATCGGAATGACGCAGAATGCCCTGGCGAAGACAGCCGGGATTTCCCCATCTTATCTGAACCTTATCGAACATAACCGGCGTTCGATCGGGGGCGGTTTATTGATGCGGATTGCCGAGGCTCTCAACATCCAACCCCATACATTATCAGGGTCCGAAGAAAGCCGTTTGCTATCGGATTTGAACGAAGCCGCATCCGATCCAGTCTTTCGCAGCACCCCGATTGAAAGCCGTGAGTTCCCGGCAACAATCGCTGCGGCACCCGGTTTGATTGGTGCTTTTCTCTCTCTTTACCGCGCTTATCGCAGCGGCCTTGAAGAAATTGATTCGCTTTCTGAACGGCTCAGCCATGACCCGTTCCTGACCGAAGCCAGCCACTCGATCCTGACCCGGATCACTTCTATTCGGACGGTTGCAGAGATTTTTGATGACTATGACGACCTATCCAAAGAACAGCGCACGCGCTTTAACGCCACACTGGTTCGGGAATCTCAGCGACTGGCCGAATCCGCGACCGAGATTTTCAATTTCCTTGAACGCGGCGATGCCGGGCGCCCGGCCGCCAGCCCGGCAGAAGAAGTTGACGATCTTTTATATGACAATGCCAACTACTTTCCCGCCCTTGAAGACCACGCAACCGAAATGCGGCCACGCATTGACCCGGAAGGCGGATTGTTTCTAACCGATCTGATCAACTATCTTGAAAACACCCATGACATTCGGGTCGAACGTCTTCCGTCGGAGGGTTTCCCAACCAGCGGGCATCGCTGGGACCCTGATCATAAGACACTGCAAATATCGCGCGCTCTTTCGATTACCTCGGCGCGCTTTCAAGCAGCCCGGATGATTTTCCGGCTTGAAGCCATTGATACAGTTACCGAAATCCTCAACCGAACGCAGATCGACAGCGAGGCCGGGCGTGCACGTGCCGCCGAAGCACTGATTTCTTATGGTGCTGCAGCACTTTTATTTCCCTATGACCGGTTTCTTGAAGATGCGCGAACATTTCGCCACGACATCGAACTGCTGCAACAGCGTTATGCCGCAAGCTGGGAACAAATCTGTCACCGCCTGACCACACTTCGCCGCCCTGGTGCTGAAGGCATCCCCTTCCACCTCCTGCGCACAGATATTGCCGGCAATATTTCAAAACGATTTTCCGCATCCGGCCTACAATTGCCGCGCTATGGCGGTGCCTGCCCACGCTGGGTCGTTCATGAAGCCTATATGGCGCCAGATCGGGTCATCCCGCAATTTGTCCGCCTTCCAGATAACAGTGAATATCTGTTTGTCGCCCGCGCCCTGCGATCAGGCGCGGGGGGATATGGCGTTCCGCGCTCGGTCCATTCTGTTATGATTGGCTGTGATACGGCCTTTGCCCATGATGTGGTTTATGCAGACCGATTATCACTAGACCGCCCGGATTCCGCCGTTCCGGTCGGTATTGGTTGTCGTCAATGCCCGCGCAATGACTGCGCCCAGAGGGCCTATGAAATGTCCGACACAGCCACCGCGCAAATCGCCATATAGGGGCTGTTTCAGCCGATTTTCTGTACTGACTGAACGCATGAAACATACCACCCCAAAGTAGCATTATAATTCCGTGCATTAACGGCTAGGATTGAAACATATAATAATCCGAGTAACTCGGGGAGAACGTCCTTGAATGAGAGACCAAAGGTCCTGATTGCCGAAGACGAGGAAACCATTGTTGAATCGCTCAGCTTTCTTATGGAAAAGGAAGGCTATGATGTCAGTGTGGCCACCGACGGCCAAACCGCGATCAAAATGATTGCGCGCGACATTCCCGACATGGTTTTACTTGATGTGATGATGCCCGGCTGTGACGGGTTTGAAGTCGTGCGTGCAGTTCGCGCAGATCCAAAAACCAAACCAATCCCGATCATGATGTTGACGGCAAAAACACGCGAAGTCGATCGCCGCAAAGGCCTGGAACTTGGCGTAGATGATTTCGTGACCAAACCATTTTCGACACGCGATGTTGTTTCACGGGTCAAGGCCCTGCTTGAGCGAACAGAATGCTGATACGCATTTAACCGACCGGCAGGAGGCAGATCATGACACCACCACGCAAGATGACAGAACGCGCATTCGCCCTTGTCTTGGCGGCGTTTTTTATCTGGATGCCGCCCTTGGTTGGTGTGTTTTCCCTTGATGGCACCGTATTTGGCCTGCCCATCCTGTTTGTCTATTTCTTTGCCGGTTGGGCAACCCTGATTGCGCTTTGCGCGATCCTGACGCGGGCCTTACGCAAAGTCACACAGCCAGAGGGGCCATCGTAAATGCTTTCCTCTGAACTGGTCATCATGGTGTCACTTGCCTATGTCGGGTTGCTGTATGCGATCGCATGGTGGGGGGATAAACGCGCACGTGATGGCCGGTCATGGGTTAGAAACCCGACGGTTTACACCCTGTCCATCGCGGTCTATTGCACGTCATGGACGTTTTATGGTGCCGTTGGAACAGCGGCACGTAACGGACTTGAATATCTGACAATCTACCTTGGCCCGACGGTCATCTTCCTTGGTTGGTGGTTTTTGCTTCGCAAAATGCTGCGCATCTCCAAGGCACATCGCATCACCTCCATCGCTGATTTTATTTCATCGCGCTATGGCAAAAGCACACAGCTTTCCGTGCTCGTGACCTTGATCGCCGTCATTGGGACCACCCCTTATATTGCGCTTCAGTTAAAGGCGATTGCCACCAGCTATACAGTTTTGACTGTCTGGAATCACGGCGTATTCCCTGCCCCGCAAGAAGCCGTAAACATGTTTTCAGATAGCGGCTTTTGGGCCGCGGTCGGGCTTGCCCTGTTTGGTATTTTGTTTGGCACGCGCTTTATTGATGCCGATGAACATCACGAAGGCATGGTAGCTGCCATCGCCTTTGAAAGTTTGGTCAAAATGTTCGCCCTTTTAGCTGTCGGCATTTTTGTCTGCTTTTTCATGTATGGCGGGATTGGCGACCTTTTTGCCCAAGCGGCCAGCAATGTCGACACAGCCAAGCTTTTGCAACTGCCCGAAGATGGCGCTGCGCGCTGGACAACATTGATGATGTTATCCATGGCCGCCATCCTGTGTCTGCCGCGCCAGTTTCAGGTCATCATTGTTGAAAATGTTGATGAACGACACCTGCCCACGGCAAGCTGGGCCTTTCCGCTTTATCTGTTACTGATGAACCTGTTTGTATTACCGATTGCACTGGCCGGTCTTGGCGCATTGCCCGCATGGTCCGACCCGGATTTCTTTGTGATTTCAGTCCCACTGTTCGAAGGACAATCCCTACTTGCCCTGCTGGCTTATGTTGGTGGCCTCTCGGCCAGCACCAGCATGGTTATTGTTGCCACCATCGCGCTTTCGACCATGGTTTGTAACGACCTTATCGTTCCGGCATTGCTGCGTATCCGCCCCTTTCGCCTGACAGAACGCGATGATCTGACCGGGCTTTTGATTTCCATCCGCCGGGCATCCATCGTCGTTGTCGTGTTTTTGGGGTTTGCCTATTACAGATCGGCTGGTGCCAGCGATGCCTTGGCCGAGATCGGCTTGATATCCTTTGCCGCAACGGCGCAATTTATCCCAATCATGATCGGTGGCCTTTACTGGAAAGGTGCGACCAAAGTCGGCGCACAGGTTGGTCTTGTTATCGGCTTTCTCATTTGGGGCTACACCCTTTTGCTGCCGTCCCTTGCCGATAGCGGATGGATGAACCCGGCTTTGATCTTGAACGGGGCGTTTGGACACCCTTGGCTACGCCCCGAAAGCCTGTTTGGCCTGACCGACTTTGAACCTTTGACCCATGCCCTGATCTGGTCGATTTCGCTTAATACCGCAACCTATGTCCTGATCAGCCTATTCACCCAGCCAAGCGCACTTGAACGCATTCAGGCCACTTTGTTTGTCGATGCCTTTTCGCGCAAAGGGCAGGATACCGTGATCTGGCGGTCTTCGGCCTCGGTTGATGATTTATATGAATTGGTCGAACGGTTTTTAGGCCGCGAACGCGCGTTTCATTCGTTCCGCGATTTTGGTTGGGAAAAAAACACCCCATGGCGCGGCAAGGGCGAAGCCAATGCCGATATGATCGCCTTTACCGAACGCCTCCTTGCAGGTTCCATCGGAGCAGCATCCGCACGTGTGATGGTCTCATCGGTCGCCAAAGGCGAAATGGTCAGCCTTGAAGAGGTTCTTGAAATCCTTGAAGAAACCTCGCATGTGATTGAATATTCCCAGCGGTTAGAACAGAAATCCCACGAACTTGAACAAGCCGCAACCGAACTGCGCGCCGCCAATGACCGGTTAAAGGAACTTGATCGTCTTAAAGATGAATTCCTAACCATGGTCAGCCATGAATTCAGAACCCCACTGACCTCGATCCGGTCATTTTCAGAAATTCTCGTCGACACCCCAAATTTGGATCATGAACGCGCCGAGCATTTCTTAAGCATCATCGTGCGCGAAAGCGAACGACTTACCCGACTGATTGATGATCATCTTGATCTCGCCCGCCTTGAAGCTGGTCATTCGGACTGGCGCGCGGTCGATGTTGATCCGCGCACAGTCCTTGATGAAAGCGTTGATGCCGTCAAAGGCCTGATGGACCGCAAAGGCGTTGCACTGACCACCGAATTCTCGCACCAAACGGTTATGCTGCATGTTGACCGCGACCGCCTGACACAGGTTTTCATCAACCTTTTGTCAAATGCCGTCAAATTTTCCGATCCTGACCACCCAACCGTTCTGGTGCGGGGGGAGGCAATTGACGGCGGCTATCTTGTATCGATTACCGACAACGGCAATGGCGTGCCGCAGAACGAGCTTGAGATCATCTTTGATAAATTCTCGCGCGGCGGAAAATATGCCGACGACAAACCCAAACCATCGGGCTCCGGGCTTGGCCTTGCCATCGCCAAACATGTGGTTGAACATTGCCAAGGCAAAATATGGGCCGAAAGCCCTGCTGGCCAAGGCGCAACCTTCCGCGTTTTCATTCCCGGTCAGGTTTTCGAACCACGGGAGCTGAACCCACCTTTGAGAACACAACTTTCTGAAACATGAGTCGGGCTTATAACCTTCCTGAATGTTGCGTCTCCCCTTATCAAAGCACTTCAAACCCAAAGCCTTACCTTTGGGTTGCCTGCGCACCAGGCGATCGCCAAGGCAACGATTTACATCAGATTTTCAACATCTTGCCTGATCCGTCCGTTACTTCGCGCCACTATCCGCACATTCAAATCGGGGAAAAGTACAAATTTTATCTCGACTCATTGGATCGCTTCGATTATCAATTTTTACTGGTTAAACGATTAATCATTTTACGACAGCACCATACACCTAATGGGGGCAGCATTGGCCACACTGCGCAACGGACCGAACATGACCCAGATCGCCAAGGCAGTTGGCGTATCGTCGGCAACTGTTTCCAACGCGCTATCTGGCAAAGGGCGCGTATCGCCAAAACTGGTTGATAAAATTCGCGCGACGGCTGCTGAACTTGGTTATGTCCCCAGCAATGCTGGCCGCGCACTGCGCACAGGCCGATCCAACGTTTTGGGCCTTGTTCTTCCTGATATTTCCAACCCGCTTTTCCCGCAAATCGCCCAAGCAATGGAAACTGCGGCCTCCAATGCCGGTTATGGCATTTTGATCGCCGATTCACGTGGTGATGTCAGCACCCAGACACATGCAATCGCCCGGCTGATTGAACGTGGTGTCGATGGCCTGATTATCATTCCACGTCGCGGCACGCGCATTGGGTCGGTCAATTGCCCCGTTGCCATGGTTGATACACCGTCCACACCGGGCAATACGGTATCGGCTGACCACTGGGAAGGCGGAGAAAAAATCGCCCGTCACCTTTTGGATTTGGGCCATCAGAATTTCTTGTTTGTCGGACATGACCCTGCATCCAATGTGCAAAATGACCGCATCGGCGGCATGAAGTCCGCCCTTGGAAACACCAATCATCACCAGACGATCTGGGTTGAAACCCTTGTGCGTGAACAGGGTGATAAAACCTCGCTTGGCCTGATTGATCACGTCAATTCCGGTGTTACCGCAATCGCCACCACGTCGGATTTGCATGCGCTGCGCGTTCTAACCGAACTGCAAACCGCAGGGATCAAAGTTCCCGATCAGGTCAGCGTCACCGGATTTGATGATCTTATATTTTCCTCGGTGGTGAGCCCGGCATTAACCACAGTGCATATGAACATGACGCGAATTGCCGAAATCGCGATTGCCGCACTGACTGATGAAATCGAAGCGACCAAGGCACACACTCAAAAAATCCACGATAAGAACGGCACAGCGGATCAGCAAACCGTCAAAGCCGACACGTCCAAGGTTTCCATGGAACTGATGGTGCGCGCATCGAGCGGCCCGGCAGTTTCCCCTGCCACACCAAACCCAAATGGAGAAACTCTGTAATGGCGATCAAAAAACTGATGATGGCATCTGCCGCGCTGATTTTAAGCCTAAGCGCTGCCAAGGCCGAAGATAAAACCCTGACCATTTCCGTCTATGGTTTTGCGCAAGATGCCTTCAAGGAACATCTGTATAAGCCGTTCGAAGAAAAATGTGGGTGTGAACTGGTTGTTGAAACCGGAAATTCCGTCGAACGCTTGGCCAAAATCGAAGCCAACAAGGAAAACCCGGTCATTGATCTGGCGGTGATTTCGATGCGCGATGCGCTTGCGGCTGCGCGTAACGGCCTGACCGATAAGGTCGACACCAGCAAACTTGCGAACTTTGACAAACTTTATGACATTGCCAAAGACCCGAATGGCGACGGTATGAGCATCGGCTATACTTTCTACGCAAGCTCGATCGCTTATCGTTCTGACAAAGTCACCATTGATAGCTGGGCCGACCTGTTGTCTGACGATCTTGCAGGCCGCGTTGCCCTGCCAAACGTCACCACGACCCAAGGGCCACTGACCCTTTACATGCTGGGTAAGGCGTTTGGTGACGAAGACCCGTCACTAAAAACCCCGATCGCCAAGGTTGGCGAAAAGAAAGACGACATTGTCACTTTCTATGTCCGTTCGTCACAGCTTGTTCAACTGATGCAGCAAGAAGAAATCTGGGCTGCACCGATTGGCCGTTTCGCATGGTCGGGTTTCTCGAAAATGGACATGCCGATCAAATGGGCGACCCCGAAAGAAGGCCAGTCCGGCGGCATGAATGTTATGGTCCTGACCAAAGGCAGCAAGAACCGCGATCTTGCACTTGAGTTCATGGATTTCTGGCTTTCGACCGATATTCAGACCGCACTTGCCCAAAACCTTGTCGATAGCCCGGCCAACAAGGAAGTCGTGGTTTCTGATGAAATTGCCGACAACCTGACCTATGGCGAAGACACCGTTAAAAACCTTCATCTGATCCCGTCTGAACTTGCGCTTGATAACCGTGAAACATGGCTTTCAGAATGGAACAACAAGGTTGGTCAGTAAGATCACCTGATGTGACCTTGGGGCTGGTGATTACACCGGCCCCAACATCTGTCTCGACCGTCTACGCGCGCCCCATCGCGCCACAATTTGATTAACTTACCGACGACAAGGTTGCTGAGATGTTTCAGAACCGGGCCGAAGCCTTTGCGCTGGTCCTGCCTGCCGCGATCTTTGCCGGTGCCGTATTTTTGGTTCCGGTGGTGATCCTTCTGTCCGAAGGATTTCGATCCGGTGATAGCTGGACGATACAGGCCTATATAGATTTCTTTTCGCAGTCGCTTAATCAGGCCGTGTTTTTGCGCACCCTGAAACTTGCTGCCATGGTCACTGCTGCCGCGGCCGTAATCGGGTATGCTGCTGCATTCGCCATTGTAAATTTGCCCCCCAAGGGCAAAGGACGCATTACCGGCCTTGTTGTTTTGCCACTGATGATTTCGCCCGTTGCGCGGACCTATGCCTGGATCGTGATCCTTGGCCGCACCGGGATCGTCAACCAAGCACTGGTCAGCGTCGGATTAAGCGATGAGCCAATCCGGTTCCTGTTTACCGAAACCGCCGTTTTTATCGGGCTTTTGCAATTATTCTTGCCACTTATGATCATTTCGCTGATCAGCGCGCTTGAAAACATGCCACGCGATGCGGTCCCGGCTGCGCGGGTTTTAGGGGCGAACTGGCTTCAGGTGTTTACCAAAGTCATTCTGCCCTTGACCAAGGAAGGGTTGGTTATTGGTGGAACGCTTGTATTCACCGGATCAATGACCGCCTACATCACCCCGGCCATTCTTGGCGGATCAAAAGTCCTGATGCTTGAAACCCTGCTTTATCAGCGCGTTACGATGGCCAATGATTTTGTATCGGCCTCGGTGATTGCGCTTATCCTGATTGTCATGGCGTTTGCGGCCAATCTTCTTTTGAAACGACTGGCCACTGCGAGGAACAAGCGATGAGAAACAAGCTGTATGCGCCGATCATCCTTTTGCTGGTTCTGGCCTTTTTGATCGGTCCGTTCATTATCATCATTGCTGCATCGCTGTCGGCGGGTGAAACGCTGTCATTCCCACCACAGGGATTGTCGCTGCGTTGGGTCATCAAGGTTTTTGAAGTCGAAAGTTTCCGCGCAAGTTTCGGCATTTCGATGTTTTTAGCAATTGGTGGCACGCTTGCTGCCCTGATCCTTGGCATTCCGGCAAGCTATGCGCTTTCGCGCTACAAAGTTCCCGGTGCAGAGACCATCCGCACCATCGTCTCATCGCCGATCATTGTGCCTGGCATTATCGTTGGTCTGGCGTTGCTTCGCTACTTTGTCGTGCCGTTTAATTTCGGCATTCTGCTTGCACTGTTTTTGGCCCACACAGCCCTTATCCTTCCCTATGCGGTGCGTGTGGTATCGGCCAGCCTAAACAACCTGCGTTCCGACATCGAAGAAGCCGCTGTTCTTTTGGGCTGTTCGCGCACCGGGGCGTTTTTCCGGGTTGTGATGCCCAATATCCGGGGCGGCATTCTTGCTGCCTTTATTCTTGGCTTTGTAACCAGCTTTAATCAGGTTCCGGTTTCGCTGTTTTTATCGGGTCCGGGTGTGCGCACCCTGCCGATCGACATGCTCTCCTATATGGAGATCACATATGACCCATCGGTCGCAGCCCTTTCTGCGCTGCTTGC
Organism: Rhodospirillales bacterium; assembly: GCA_019634165.1. Lineage (GTDB taxonomy): Bacteria > Pseudomonadota > Alphaproteobacteria > Rhodospirillales > Thalassospiraceae > Thalassospira. The sequence continues at coordinate 341,267 of JAHQVT010000012.1, read as the reverse complement.
CTTCATGTCACTGGGCATTGTCTTTCTGGCCGAACGTTTTCTAGGATTTTCCCGCTATGTCTGATTCCCGTTTTTTGTGCCTTGAAAAACTGACCTTGTCCTATGGCAAAAACGTTGCCGTACCAGAAATGGACCTTGATATCGGCAAGGGCGAACTCGTGGCCCTTCTGGGACCATCGGGCTGCGGTAAAACAACAACCATGCGTGCGATTGCGGGTCTGATGGAGCCGTCGTCGGGATCAATTATTCTTGATGGCGCAAACATCACACGCGTTCCAGCCAACAAGCGGCCGGTCGGGCTGGTGTTCCAATCCTATGCGCTGTTCCCGCATCTCAACGTTTATGAAAACGTCGCCTTTGGCTTGAAATTGATGGGGATTAAGGGGAAACAACTTGATGAGCGCGTTGTCGATGGCCTTAAAACCGTTGGCCTGTCGCAATACGCCACGCGCAAACCTGCCGAACTTTCCGGCGGCCAGCAACAACGCGTTTCACTGGCGCGATCAATGGTAATGGAACCCAAGGTCCTGCTACTTGATGAACCACTTTCAAATCTTGATGCCCGTTTACGTCTTGAAATGCGTACAGAATTGCAGCGCGTACAAAAAGAAAGCGGCGTCACGATGATTTTCGTTACCCATGATCAGGTCGAAGCCCTTGCCATGGCGGACCGCATCATCGTCATGCTAGATGGTCACATCGAACAAATCGGCACACCTGAACAAATTTATAACAATCCTGCTTCCGATTTCGTTGCCGATTTTGTCGGGTTTGAGAACGTCTTTGAGCGAGATGGCAACAAGATCAAAACCCTTAGTGGCGACGTTACGGTCTCGGGCGACATTGCCCCAACCACCAAGGGCCTTGCATGGCGCCCGACCATGGTGACATTGGGCGAAGGCCCCTATGAAGGGACCGTGCGCGGCACATCCTTTGCCGGGGGCACACGCGAATATCTTCTTGATACCCCGCTTGGCCAGATCAAGGCGGAATGCGATGCATCCTTGCCCGCCCATGATTTTGGTGCGGCCCTAAAGTTCGACCTACCGGTTCACAAAGCAGCCCAACTTGCCCGCACCGGGAGCCTGTAATGGGAATTTGGATCGACACCGACATGGGCTTTGACGACCTTGCCGCAGTGCTGGTCCTGACCCATGCCGGAATGCCGATTGATGGCATGTCACTAATAGCAGGCAACAGCCCGATTGAAGTTGTTCGCGCGAATGCCGCCAGTGCTGCCAACCTGTTTGGTTGGAATTTTCCGATCCATACCGGGCGGGAAAAAGCCGTTATGGGTGGGCTCGAAACCGCCGAGAAAATCCTTGGCCCCAAAGGCATGCTCAGCAGTGGAAAACATCTACCTGAAAGCGCCCTGACATCAGAAAGCTCCGCATTCGACGGCCTGTGCAAATGGCTTGAAACGCCTACTAAAACTGGCGAGAAAAAACACATCCTTGCACTTGGCCCGCTTGGCAACATCGCCGCACTGGCAGTCGCCCGGCCTAATCTAGCGGATGCGATTGATCAGGTTACCTGGATGGGTGGTGCTGCCGGACGTGGCAATCATACGCCGTTTGCCGAATACAACGCCATTGCCGATCCAGAAGCATTGGCAATCGTTCTGGCACATAACATTCCGATCCGTATGCTTGAACTTGATTTATGCCGCAAAGTGCTTGCGACACCCGATGATGTCGATGCCATTCGCACGGCAGGTGGAAAACATTCTGCATTGCTTGCCGATCTGACCGCGGGCTATATCAATATCGGAATTTCACGCGGCCGCAGCGCCATGGCGATTTTTGATCCGGTTGCTGCGATTACGGTCATTGACCGTGACGTCGTACAATTTTCTGACGCTCATTTGACAATTGATACCAGTCAGAACGTCACACGTGGGCAAACCCATATCGACCCATCGGCAATCGCCAAATTCAATGTCCAATACGGCGTGAATGTTGATACCGAACGCGCGCGGTCCATAATCTTTGACGCGCTAAAGGCAGAAGCAGCAAAATGACAGACCGAATTTCAGAACCTGTTGACCTGCATGATCATAGCCTGCGCACCCGTGCCGTTGCTGCCGCGCGCGGTGATGCCCCATTTGACACCTTGATTGTCGGTGGTCAGATCGTTGATATGGTCACCGGTGAAATCCGGTTTGCCGATATTGGGATTATTGGCAAAATGATCGCCAGCGTCCATGAACCGGCCACACGAAGCGACACCAGAACCCTGATCAGCGCGCGGGGCGGGTTTATCACGCCCGGCCTGATTGACACGCACATGCATGTCGAAAGTTCGATGACCACGCCTGCGACCTATGCCGCAACCGTGGTGCCGCGCGGCGTCACCACCACGGTTTGGGACCCACATGAACTTGGCAATGTTCTGGGGCTTGATGGTGTGCGCTGGGCGACCGATGCCGTGCGTGATTTACCTTTGCGTGTTCTGACATTGGCCCCATCCTGCGTCCCGGCAGCACCGGGCTATGAAGTATCGGGTGCGGATTTTGACGGCGATGCCATGACTGAAATGCTGTCTTGGCCAAATATTCACGGCGTCGCCGAAGTTATGAATATGCGCGGTGTCATTGACCGTGATCCTCGCATGACCAACATTGTCCAAGCTGGCCTGACGTCGCAAAAACTTGTCTGCGGCCATGCGCGCGGCCTTGAAAACAGCGATCTGACCGCCTTTGTCGCGGCCGGTATCGGGTCCGACCATGAACTTGTCTCGAATGATGATTTGATGGCCAAATTGCGGGCTGGATTAACCATCGAGCTGCGCGGGTCACATGATCATTTGCTGCCGGGCTTTGTTAAAACCATTAATGAACGTGGTTTCCTGCCGCAAACGATCACGCTTTGCACCGATGATGTCTTCCCCGATGACCTTGCCAATTCAGGCGGGCTTGATGATGTGGTGCGCCGTTTGGTGCGTTATGGCATGCCACCGCAATGGGCGCTCCGTGCGGCGACATTTAATGCAGCCGTACGTCTTGGCCGCAATGACCTTGGTCTGATCGCGGCTGGTCGTCGTGCCGACATCGTCATTTTTAATGATCTGAGCGACTTTGCCGCACGCACCGTCATTACAAATGGCGACGTCATTGCAAATTCCGGTGAAATGACCAAACCGCCCGTTGCGATTGACCCGGAACCTCTGACCAAGACCATGAAAATCGACACACTGACTGTCGATGATTTCCGCATTCCTGCAACCGGCAACAAAGTCCGCGTGGCAACCATTGACCGGCCACGCTTCACCCGCTGGGGCGAGGTTAATGCCAATGTTAAAGACGGCTTTGTTGTTCCGCCTGACGGCACCACCTTGATCGCGGTTGCACATCGCCATGGCAAGGCAGACAGCAAACCCCGTGTCGGTCTTTTGGAAAACTGGGGCACATGGCGCGGGGCTGTTTGCACAACCGTTTCCCACGACAGCCATAATCTGACGGTGTTTGGTGGAAATCCTGTTGATATGGCCGTTGCTGCGAATGCCGTCATCAAGGCTGGTGGCGGCATGGCTGTTGCGTCAAACGGCAAACTTGATGCGATTTTATCGCTGCCCTTATGCGGTTTGGTTTCCGATGCACCAATGGAACAGATCGCCGAACAGTTTACCCATATTCGGGCCGCAACAGATGCAATTGTCGATTGGCAACCGCCCTATCTGGTATTCAAGGCATTGTTTGGCGCGACCCTTGCCTGCAACGCAGGCCCCCACCAAACAGACCGCGGTATTGGCGATGTTGAAACCGGAAAACTTTTAGAATCACCCGTGCTGGGTCAACTGTAATCCGCAACCGTACTTATGACATTCACGCGACCAGACCGTCAGATCAATTCGCGATCAAATTGCGGATCAGAACGGACATTCCACAGTCCTGATCCTCGATGCTGATACGCAACCCGCGATCCTTAGCACCGTGTGCATCTTTGCCCTGCCAGTCATGCCATGGACAACTTGCACCCTGTGCCATATCTGCAATTGAGATCAAAGCACCAAATGATCGATCTCAACCTCACCTTTAATTTTGCATATTTTTTAATCACCAAAATGATGTGAGATTGTTTTTTAATCATTTTTCTGCCTGCACTGCACAATCATTTTAGCAAATCGACACCCGTCATTCCGTTAACCATCTGATAAAACACAATACACATTTGATGGCATAGCGTTTGCACGTGCAATAGCAGTCCTATCTGGACACAGAGATATCGCACCCAATGGCGGGTGCACATAAAGGCAAAGCTGCCGAACGATGTAAACACGTTGCGCCCGCAACGGAGTTTACTGTTCGGCGGCTTTTTTTGTTTTGGGCCAAGGAATGGATACGAAACGATGCGTTCATTGAAATTTTCCCGCCGTACCCTGCTCGCAGCTACGGCATCTGTCATGCTTGCCGCTGGCATTACTTTTCCAGCCAGCGCCGAAATGCTCGACGTTGAAAAAGACGAACTTAAATTCGGCTTTATTAAACTGACCGATATGGCCCCGCTTGCCATTGCGTATGAAAAAGGCTTTTTCGAAGACGAAGGCCTTTATGTCACCCTTGAACCGCAGGCCAACTGGAAGGTTCTGCTGGACCGAGTGATTACCGGTGAACTTGACGGTGCGCATATGCTGGCCGGGCAGCCGCTTGCCGCGACCATTGGCTTTGGCACCAAAGCCCATATCGTGACCCCGTTTTCCATGGATTTGAACGGCAACGGCATTACCGTTTCCAATGAAATCTGGGAAATGATGAAACCGAACATTCCGGTTGGTGCTGATGGCAAGCCGGTTCACCCGATTAAGGCCGATGCCCTAAAACCGGTTGTCGATAAATTCAAGGCCGACGGCAAACCGTTCAATATGGGCATGGTGTTCCCGGTATCGACCCATAACTATGAACTGCGTTATTGGCTGGCATCTGGTGGCATTCACCCCGGCTTCTATTCGGAAACCGATATTTCGGGTCAGATCAAAGCCGATGCCATGCTGTCAGTTACACCACCGCCGCAAATGCCCGCAACCCTTGAAGCAGGTACCATCCACGGTTATTGCGTTGGCGAGCCATGGAACCAACAGGCTGTCTTCAAAGGCATCGGCGTTCCGGTCATCACCGATTACGAGATTTGGAAGAACAACCCGGAAAAGGTCTTTGGCCTGACCGAAGGGTTCGTTGACGAAAACCCCAACACCACGCTGGCCCTGACCAAGGCATTGATCCGTGCGGCCGAATGGCTTGACGAAAACGACAACGCCAACCGCATGGAAGCCGTTGAAATCCTGTCTCGCTCGGAATATGTCGGCGCGGATAAGGAAGTCATCGCTAATTCCATGACCGGCACTTTTGAATATGAAAAAGGTGACAAGCGCGACGTCCCCGATTTCAACGTGTTCTTCCGCTATTATGCGACCTATCCGTATTATTCGGATGCGATCTGGTATTTGACCCAGATGCGCCGCTGGGGCCAGATTCCCGACCACAAGGACGATAGCTGGTACGCCGAAACCGCCAAATCGGTCTATCGCCCGGACATCTACCTTCAGGCAGCCAAATTGCTTGTCGAAGACGGTGTCGCGAACGAAGCAGACTTCCCATGGGATAGCGACGGCTACCGCGCACCAACACCTGCCGCCGACATCATTGATGGCGTTACGTATGACGGCAAACAGCCAAATGCTTACATCAACTCGCTTGCCATCGGCCTGAAATCCAAACAGGTGATCAAAGGCAACGATGTCGCTGGTAGCTAACACCCATCTGCCAAATGCAGGCCGACCCGCATGGTCGGCCTGCACCAGTTTTCCCGCACCGCAAGGAACCTAATGATGTCCAACGCGACTGAAACTCTTTCAACCCCGGCATCGGCCCCGCGTCGCGAAAAGGTCTTTGCCGCGATCAACAAAGCCAGTGGCTGGCTTGATGCGCTGGGATTTTCCTGGTTAACGCCGATGCTAAAAATTGCAGCAGGCGACAACCCGCGCGAACAGCTTGGCGAACTTAAACGTGTTCTGGTCATCCCGCTTTTGGGCATCGGACTGTTTTTGCTGGCATGGGGTTTTCTTGCCCCGCAGGTTCAAACATCATTAGGCGCCATCCCCGGCCCAGCCCAAGTTTGGGAACAAACCACCAATCTTTGGGCAGACCATGTCCGCGAACGCAAAAAGGCCGATGCCTTTTATGAAAGACAAGACGTTCGTAACGCCAAATTCGTCGCCGAAGGCAAACCCGACAAGGTGAAATACCGCAGCTATACCGGCAAGCCGACCTATATTGATCAAATCATCACATCGCTGTTCACGGTTGGCCTTGGCTTTGTCATTGCCACGATAATCGCCGTGCCACTTGGCATTGCATCTGGCCTATCGAAAACCGTAAACGGCGCAATAAACCCACTGATCCAGATATTCAAACCGGTTTCCCCGCTGGCGTGGCTTCCGATTGTGACCATGATTGTTTCGGCCGTGTATGTGGATGTGAACGACCTTTTCCCGAAATCGCTGGTGATTTCAGCCGTCACTGTCACCTTGTGTTCGCTGTGGCCGACCCTGATCAACACTGCCCTTGGCGTTGCATCGATTGACAAGGATCTGATGAATGTCGGCCGCGTCTTGCAGCTTCCGACCATGAAAACCATTACCAAACTGGTTCTGCCATCGTCCTTGCCGCTGATCTTTACCGGATTGCGTCTTTCGCTTGGTGTTGGCTGGATGGTGCTGATTGCCGCAGAAATGCTGGCGCAAAACCCCGGCCTTGGCAAATTCGTCTGGGATGAATTCCAAAACGGATCATCACAGTCACTTGCGAAAATCATGGTCGCGGTTCTGACCATCGGGATCGTCGGCTTCATGCTTGATCGCCTGATGTATGCATTGCAGCGCGCCTTTACCTTCTCGGCCAACCGTTAAGGGGACGAAGAAATGGCATTTTTGGAAATTTCCGCCCTGTCCAAATATTACGGCGAGGGCAAAGACCGGACCGACGTCCTGTCAGACATTAACCTTAAGGTCGATGAGGGCGAATTCATCGCCATTGTCGGATTTTCCGGATCCGGGAAAACCACCCTGATTTCCGCCCTTGCCGGGCTCATCACACCAGACCAAGGAGGGGTGATTTTCAAGGGCAAGGAAGTCGATGGCCCAGGACCGGAACGCGGCGTCGTGTTTCAATCCTACTCACTGATGCCGTGGCTTTCGGTTTACGGCAATGTGCAGTTGGCCGTCGATAGCGTGCTGAAACATAAATCCCGTGCTGAACGCAAGGAAGTGGTTGAAAAATACATCACCATGGTCGGCCTTGCCCATGCCAGTGACCGCAAACCCGCCGAACTTTCCGGCGGGATGCGTCAACGCGTGGCCGTTGCCCGCGCACTTGCAATGCAACCCGAACTTCTGCTGCTTGATGAACCGCTTTCGGCCCTTGATGCCTTAACGCGCGCCAAATTGCAGGATGAATTTGCCGCCATTTGCGAACAGGAAAAAAAGACCATTATCCTGATCACCAATGATGTCGACGAGGCCATTCTTTTGGCAGACCGCATCATCCCGTTAAAGCCCGGCCCCAAGGCAACGCTGGGACCAGAATTCAAGGTTTCATTGGCGCGACCACGTGATCGTGCCGACATGAATAGCGATGCAGAATTCATTGGATTGCGCGCAGCTATCACTGATTATCTCATGACGGTGGGCGAAGCACGCGGCGCGCAAAACGAACGTGAAGTCAACCTGCCCAACATCGTCCCCATCACCCAAAAAGTCGCTGGCCAAGGCAAAAGCACCCCACCCGCTGCCTATCAAAAGGAAGCCCAAACCAATACGACGGAAGGCTTCCTTAAATTCAAAGACATCAGCAAGGTTTACCCAACAGCCAAAGGGCCGCTTACCGTTGTCGATGGATTTGACCTATCGATGAACAAGGGCGAATTCATTACCCTGATCGGGCATTCTGGCTGTGGCAAATCAACCGTTCTTTCAATGGTATCGGGCCTAAATGAAATCAGCGACGGCATCATCACGCTTGATAACAACCAGATCACCAAAGCAGGCCCGGACAAAGCTGTGGTGTTTCAGGCACCCTCACTTTTGCCATGGCTTAGCGCCTATGAGAATGTCGAACTCGGCGTCGAACAGGTCTACCCGCACGCAGCGAAGTCCGAGCGCCGCGACATTATCGAATATTACCTTGAACGCGTCGGGCTTGGCGACAGCATGAACAAGCTGGCCGATGATCTTTCCAACGGCATGAAACAGCGTGTTGGTATTGCACGCGCCTTTGCACTTTCACCCAAGTTGCTGCTGCTAGATGAACCATTTGGCATGCTTGATTCCCTGACACGCTGGGAATTGCAGGATGTTTTGATGGACGTCTGGAAACGCACCCAGGTCACAGCAATTTGCGTTACCCACGACGTAGATGAAGCAATCTTGCTGGCCGATCGGGTGGTTATGATGTCCAACGGGCCACGCGCAAAAATTGGCAACATCATGAAAGTCGACCTGCCCCGTCCGCGGTCGCGCAAAGCCCTTTTGGATCACCCGGACTACTATGCTTACCGAGAAGAATTGCTTGAATTCCTTGAAGCTTATGAAGGTGGTGCTAACCCAAGCCCAGAACAGCTTCAATCCATCACGCAAAAACGTGCGGAACGCGTTGCACGCCAACACAACAACGAACCACCAATCGCAGCGGCACAATAACCGCAGCAACAACAAAGACCACGACCCTTAAAATGAAAAACGGCATGCCCAGTATGAGCATGCCGTTTTTTGCGTTCATTTTTTTACTTTTGCGCCGGACCAAACCGCCGCCGCAAAGCCATCACAGCAAGGCCTGACCGTTCAACGATCAGGCACCATCGCATGATCAGCTGGCGCATCAGCGGCCGAGGCCGCACTGCGCATATCAAATATGCTGTTATCAAGAAATGCATCGGATCCGACAAGCGCGCGATCTTCCGCATCATTTAACCCTTCGACCCGCCAGTCTTCACGTGGCAAGGCAACATCAAGGTCTGCAACCGCCCGGCGATAAATATCAGGGCGATAGATTTCCGCGACAACTGCATTGAAATCGACCGTTTTATCGACCTGCCCCCATCGCTGCATCTGACGACCAACCCAAGCGCCTTGCGACAGCCATGGGAACGTCGCCGTATAGCGATAGAATACATGCCGATCAGGAGCATCAATCGGGTTATCCCCCGGCTTAAGCACCGGCCGCCCCTGCAGGGATGCCCGCAGAATATCAAATGACGCCCCGACATGATTTTCATGTGACAACAATTGCGCCAATTCTGTACGGTTTTCGGGTTGATCAGCCCATTCGGCCGCCCGCACCAACGCGCGCACCAAACCATCAACTGTATCAGGATTGGACAGCGCCCAATCTTCGCGCACCCCTAGAACCTTTTCCGGGCTGCGCGACCAGATGTCGTCCTTTAACGCAACAATTACCCCGTCACCTTGGAAAACGGCCCGCTGGTTCCATGGTTCACCGACACAATATCCATCGACCCAACCATTGCGCAGACTATCAAACATCCGGGGCGGTGCGATCACTCCAATATTGACGTCCTTGTCAGGGTCAATACCACCAGCCGCCATCCAATATCGCAATTCATAATTATGGCTTGAGAACGGAAATACCGTCGCAAAGGACATGATTGGGCGACCAGCAGCGCGATCCTCCTCGATCACCTTTTTCAAGGCACGCGCAGACAAACCGCGCGGTCCATGCATTGCCGCCGGATCAGCTTCTAGCATTCGCTGATAAAGACGGGTCGACACCGTAATCGCATTACCCCCCCGGCCCAGTGCCATCGGCACCACAAGACGTTGCGATGGCACGCCACCAAGACCAATACGCGCAGCTAATGGAATCCCTGCCAAAAGATGGGCAGCATCAAACACACCGTAAGACAACTTATCGCGGATCGCCGCCCATGACATTTCACGGACCAGAGTAAGGTCGATATTTTCTTCTTCGGCGAAGCCTTTGGTGCGCGCAACAACCGGCAAGGCACAATCCACAAGCGGCACGAAGCCAAGTCGAACCTGTTTTAAAGGCATGCGTTAGAACTCCAACTGAAAAGCCGTGATGACGCTTTGCGCAATCTCAAAAATCTTGCGGTTCTGTTTCATGGCGTTTTTTCTCAGCAGGTTATAGGCATCTTCCTCGGACAAGCCTTTTTCCTGCATCAAAAGCCCCTTGGCCCGATCAATCAATTTGCGTTCGCTGAGCTTGGCTTTTGCCTCGTCACGTTCACGTCGCAACTGATCAAACGCACCGAACCGCGAAATGGCCATCTCGACGATCGGACGAATACGATCTTGGCGCAGTCCATCAACGACATAGGCACTGACCCCGGCTTCAACCGCCTCGCGGATCATGTTGTTGTCACTTTGATCGACAAACATTGCGATTGGGCGCGCAATAGCACGCGACACTTGGAACATTTGCTCCAACGTGTCGCGATCGGGGTTTTCCAAATCAATGATGATGATGTCGGGGGCCAGAACCTGAATGCGTTCGACCAGATTGAAGGATGTCCCGATGCGGCTAACGCGGGTATAGCCACCCTCGACAAGTCCGCGCTCAACAATCGCGGCTCGGTCCGGATTTTCATCGATCACCAGAATATTGAAGTCTTCAAGCTTCATTTAAATCAGATCCCTGACGATCAAGAACTCTCTCCTACTTCATTTTATTAAGCCGGACCTTGATGGCCCGGTGGTATCGCGGAATGCGCCAAATGCCGCATCCCGGAAAAATCTAAATACTATTCCGCAGGCTGCACTTGCGGGCTCGACGCCACAACATTGCGTTCTTGCATCGCACGTTCAAAACGCGCTTTTTCTTCGGCAACCGTTGCCTCGGAAAAACGCACCGCAAGCGCGGCAAAAGAACAGATGATTACGGCAAAGCCCAAATACATCAGACCTTCCTGATAGCTCAGAGCTTCGGATTTAAACAGGAAACCGGCTGCAACAGCACCAGCATTCCCGCCTGCCCCAACAATACCGGCAACCGAACCAAGCGCCTTGCGGTTAATAAACGGAACAATGCCGAAAGTAGCCCCCTCGGACATCTGCACGAATAATGAGAAGACCACCATCATCGAAACAGCAATCACCAGCGCATCTATCATCGAAAATGCGACAAGCGCGATACCTTCGATAAACAGCGTCAGAAACAGGAACCTTACACGACCAGAAAGACCGCTTTTGGCAGCAAACTTGTCGGAAAACGCGCCACCCATTGTTCGGGCAAAGATATTCATCAAGCCAAACAGCCCGGCAATCAAACCCGCTGTCTGCAAACTCAGATCAAATCGGTCAAAGAAATAGATCGCGGCAATGTTGTTGATGGTCAACTCGACCCCGAAACACGCGCCATACACCAAAAACAATGCCCAAACCCGGAAATCCCCGGCAGCAGCTAGCATTCCCTTGGTGGCACCCGCATGGTCATTTTCGGGAGACAACGCACCGCTGCTGCGCAGATCGGAAAACTTCCCATCCGGCGCATCAGTGGTAAAGACCCAATAGAGAACCGCAACCACCAACATGATCACACCGGGGAAAACCATCGCCAGACGCCAGCCCATGGTTTCGACAACCCCAAAACCAAGCACCATGGCAAGGATCAATGGCATCACCATTTGGGTCACGCCACCACCAAGATTACCCCAGCCTGCAGTCGTCGCATTGGCCGTGCCAACCACATTGGGCGCGAACATGGTCGAGGTATGATATTGGGTAATCACAAAGGACGCCCCGATCGAACCAATGGCCAAGCGCGCCAGAAGGAACGTCTCGTAACTGTCTGCCAAGCCGATCAGCATGACCGGTAGCGACCCGACAACAAGAAGCCCGGTATAGGTTTTGCGCGGACCCAATTTATCGCACAGCGGGCCGATCAACAGGCGCACCAGAACCGTGATTGCGACCGATGCAATAATGGTATTGCCGATCTCCCCCTTAGTCAGGCCAAGATCATCGCGCACAAGCGGCATTAGTGGCGCAATGCCGAACCACCCGAAAAAGCACAGAAAGAAGGCAAGCCAAGTCAGGTGAAAGGTCCGCATCTGAACAGTTTTGAGACTGAACAAATTAATGCGCGGCGCCTTGTTCTTAATTTCCATATTCGTGAAGCCCTTCGTTTGGGTCGTGCGAACGTAAGTTTCCCATGTGTTGCGACCGGCGGTTATTCCCCACGGACCGCACGCTTCATCAAAAGGATTGCACTGGCGGCCCGACATACGCGGTGATCAGGGCAGCACCCAAATGGTGTGCGCCAAAATCGAACGTCTGATCGCCCGCCATTGGACGAAGAACAGCAAAACACCCATCTTCGGGTCCGCTCCAAAAGGAACAGCTTGCTTGTGCTGGGCGCTGCAAACGGTGCGCCAATTTTCTGCATTGCAAAATTTTTTAAGTAATCATCTGAAATACACAGGCTTTTTGTGCCCGCAAACGCACAAACACAGGTATATCGCTCCGCAACAGGTGGATTTGTGCATATTTTTTAATCCCTACACATCATGTGTGTATATTTTTTAATCACTTATAGTTGAGAGTGATTCGCACATATATTCCACCGCAAAAAATTCGACATAGAATCAGCATCTTGAACGTTTTCGCAGTTCCCCGAAAAATTGGCATGGAAATTGTATAGTAAGTGGCAAGAGCGCGGGCAGTGTCGCCTGCGGCTCCGGCTGAAATGCCGACCCTATATATAAAGAATCCAAAGACGGGTTCCCCGGATAATGACGTCCGTTGCGAAATGCCTTTTTTAAAAGGGCGGCCGCATCGGGCGTTTTTTTGTGCCAACTTCGCATCCCGCGACGAGGAGCCAGAGACAAATGAACCACGTCCCTGCAAATATAAAATCCGCAAAGACCCGTATCGTTGTCATCGGCAATGGCATGGCCGGCATGCGGACGGTTGAAGAAATTCTGTCGCGTGCACCGGACAAATACGACATCACCGTTTTCGGTGCCGAACCGCGCGTGAACTATAACCGCATCATGCTTTCGCCGCTTCTTTCCGGCGAGAAGGATTTTGACGAGATCGTCATCAATACCGCCGAATGGTATACGGAAAACAACATCCATCTTTATTCCGGCGACCCGGTCATTATGATCGACCGCGACCGTAAATGTGTGATTTCCAGAAGCGGCACAAAAACCGAATATGATCAGCTACTGCTGGCAACCGGTTCGGATCCAATCATTATCCCGATCCCCGGCCACAAGCTTGATGGCGTGGTTACCTTCCGTGATGTTGACGATGTCGACACCATGCTTGGTGCTGCAGCCAAGGGCGGGCCTGCCGTTGTCATCGGTGGTGGCCTTCTGGGACTTGAAGCGGCTGTTGGCCTGCAGTCGCGCGGTATGGATGTTACGGTGCTGCATCTTGCAGGGCATGTGATGGAACGTCAGCTTGACCCGTCTGCTGGCTACCTTCTGGCCCAGGAGCTTGAGCGCCGCGGCATTACTGTGATTACTGAGGCCGATACCGCAGAAATCGTCGGCAGCGAAAACGTAACCGGTGTCCACCTTAAAGACGGGCGCATGATCCCGGCTGATCTGGTGGTTATGGCTGTTGGCATTCGCCCGAACGGACGTTTGGCAGCAGACGCCGGCATCGCAGTCGAACGCGGCATCGTCGTTGACGATGTCATGACCACCAGTGACCCGGACATTTTCGCAGTTGGCGAATGCGTACAGCATCGCGGTCAATGTTATGGCCTTGTCGCACCCTTGTTTGAAATGGCGAAATCCTGTGCCGATCATTTGGCGGAAATCGAGACCGATGGCTATACCGGTTCGGTAACCTCGACCAAATTGAAAGTCACCGGCGTTGACGTTTTCTCTGCCGGGGATTTTTCCGGCGGCGGAGAAACCGAAGAGATCGTTTTCCGTGATGCCGGGCGCGGCGTTTACAAACGCATCGTCCTTGAAGACGGCAAGATCAAGGGTGCCGTCCTTTACGGCGACACATCCGATGGTGCTTGGTATTTCCAACTGATGAAGGACGGCGAAGATGTCACGGAACTGCGTGACACACTTGCCTTTGGTCAGGCATTTGCCGGAGGGTCCGCTGGAAACCCCCTTGACGCCGTTGCAGCCCTTCCAGATGACGCTGAAATCTGCGGCTGTAACGGCGTTTGCAAAGGTTCGATCGTATCTGCGATCAATGAAAAGGGCCTTACCACCCTTGATGAAGTCAAAGGCCACACCAAAGCATCTGCATCCTGCGGATCATGCGTTGGCTTAGTTGAAAACCTTTTGGCAGCAACCCTTGGCGGCGATTATCAGGCGGCCACGGTTAAACCGATTTGCACATGCACCGAACATGACCATGACAGTGTCCGTCGCCTGATCATTGCCAAGGGCATGAAATCCATGCCGGAAATCATGCAGGAACTGGAATGGAAATCAGCAGACGGTTGTCATGTCTGCCGCCCGGCTTTGAACTATTACCTGTTGGCAGCTTGGCCGAACGAATATGTTGATCACGGTGCATCGCGCTTCATCAACGAACGCGTTCACGCCAACATCCAAAAAGACGGCACATATTCGGTGGTTCCGCGCATGTGGGGGGGATTGACCAACCCACGCGAGCTACGCGCCATTGCCGATGTTGCTGATAAGTTTGAAATTCCGACCGTTAAAGTAACCGGCGGACAGCGCATTGACCTTTTGGGAGTTAAAAAAGAAGACCTTCCGGGTGTGTGGGCCGATTTGAATGCGGCAGGGATGGTATCGGGCCACGCATATGGCAAATCGCTGCGTACCGTTAAAACCTGTGTCGGGCAGGAATGGTGCCGTTTTGGTACGCAGATGTCGATGAGCATGGGTGTTGAACTTGAAAAAATGACCTGGGGATCATGGATGCCCCACAAGTTCAAAATGGCCGTATCAGGCTGCCCACGGAATTGCGCCGAAGCCACGATCAAGGATTTTGGTTTGGTGGCAACCGATGGTGGCTGGGATCTTCATGTTGGCGGCAATGGTGGCATTCACGTCAAAGCGACCGAACTTTTGTGCAAAGTCACAACCGACGAAGAAGTCAGGGAATATTGCGGCGCCTTCATCCAGCTTTACCGCGAAGAAGCCCGTTATCTTGAACGGACTGCACCATGGATCGAGCGCGTTGGCCTGAAACATGTGCAAGAACGCATGGTTGATGACGAAGCCAACCGCAAAGCGCTTTTTGAACGCTTTATGATCAGTCAGAAGAACGCCCAGAAAGATCCGTGGGCCGAACGTGCATCCGAGGGTGTTGATGCCCACGAATTCAAACCCCTTTCGATGGTCGCAGCGGAGTAAGAAAAATGACAGATATGCTGAATTGGGTGAATATCGGTCCTGTTTCGACCATTCCACAACAGGGTGCACGTACCCTTCAGACCGAAACCGACCGGATTGCGATTTTCAGAACACTTGATGATCAGGTTTACGCATTGCTTGATCGTTGCCCGCACAAACAAGGGCCGCTGGCACAGGGTATTGTCCATGGTCATTTCGTGACCTGTCCGCTTCATAATATGGTTTTCTCGCTTGAAACCGGCGAAGCACAGGGGCCAGATGATGGATGCGCCGCCAAAGTCGAATGTCAGGTTGTCGACGGGACCGTTCGTATTGGCTTGACCGAACTGCAAGCTGGATTGCGCCATGCGGGATGAGGTCAAAACAACCTGCCCTTATTGCGGTGTTGGCTGTGGCCTGATCATTTCGCCAACCCGTGATGGATATGCTGTGGGCGGTGATCCTGATCACCCGGCCAATTTCGGGCGGATTTGCTCCAAGGGGGCGGCTTTGATTGATACGATCACGGCCGAAACCAAACGCGATTTCCGATTGCTGGAACCTGAAGTCGACGGTCAACAGGTTAACTGGTCGACCGCAATTTCGGAAACCGCCAACCGGTTGCGTGACACCATCGCAAAGCATGGTCCGAAATCAGTCGCCTTTTACGTCTCAGGTCAACTTCTGACCGAGGATTACTATGTTGCCAACAAACTGATCAAAGGCTTCATCGGATCACCCCACATCGATACCAATTCGCGCCTGTGCATGGCATCGACCGTGGTGGGGCACAAACGCGCGTTTGGGGCGGATGTCGTTCCGGGCTGCTATGAAGACCTTGAAATTGCTGATCTGGTTATTCTGACCGGATCAAATTTGGCATGGTGCCATCCGGTCCTTAATCAGCGCTTGCGTGCTGCCAAGGAAAAGCATGGCACCAAGATTGTTGTGATTGATCCAAGGCGCACAGCGAGTTGCGAAATCGCCGATTTGCATCTGCCGATCAAACCGGGCAGTGATGTTGCCCTGTTTAACGGTTTGCTGGCCTGGCTTGATCAGACCGGCAATACCGACCTTAAATATGTAGCCCGCCATATCAGCGGCTATGAACACGCCGTGGCAGAAGCCCGTGCCGACTGCCCGAATATCGAGACAACCGCCCAAAAATGCGGGCTCGACACCCAAGAAAGCGCTGATGAAATCGGCTCAGGTCTGGAAAAACTGGAAACGTTATTTAGCTGGTTTGCCGCCTTTGATCGCACCGTAACGGTGTTCTCACAAGGCGTTAACCAGTCATCAAGCGGATCGGATAAAGTCAATTCGATCTTAAATTGCCATCTGGCAACCGGCCGGGTCGGAAAGCCGGGTTCTAGCCCGTTTTCCGTTACTGGCCAACCCAATGCGATGGGTGGACGCGAAGTTGGCGGCCTTGCCAATCAACTTGCTGCCCACATGAACCCCAACGATCCGGTTGATGTTGATCGGGTCAAACGGTTCTGGCAATCCGATGTTTTGGAACCGGGCGAAGGCCATAAGGCCGTCGATATGTTCCGCGCAATTGAAAGCGGCGAAATCAAAGCCGTCTGGGTCATGGCGACCAATCCTGCTGTTAGCCTGCCCGATGCAGACCGCGTGCGCCTCGCCCTGTCACGGTGCCCATTGGTTATCGTTTCAGACGTGGTTAATGACACCGATACATTGCGCTATGCCCATATCAAATTACCGGCATCTGGCTGGGCTGAAAAATCCGGCACAGTGACCAATTCCGAACGCCGGATTTCGCGCCAGCGCCCATTTCGCAAGGCACAAGGAAACGCCAAACCCGATTGGTGGATCATGTCCGAAATCGCCAAATCAATGGGGTTTGGCAAGGCCTTTAAATACAAAGGCCCAAGTGACATCTTTGCCGAACATGCCGCCTTGTCGGAATTTGAAAATGAAGGCCTGCGCGCCTTTGATATTGGTGCTTGGCACAAGGTCAAGAAAACCGCCTATGACGCGATGGAGCCATTCCAATGGCCTGCTTCACGCCAAAACAACACCGCCGCAGGGTCCGAACGCCTATATGGCAATGGGGTTTTCACCACATCAAGCGGCCGCGCAAAAATGATTGCGCTGAAACATACCCCACCGCAATCAAACATCAGCAAGGACTTCCCACTGGTTGCCAATAGCGGTCGATACCGTGATCAATGGCACACCATGACCCGAACCGGAACGGCCGCCCGCCTAAGCGCGCATCGCCCGGAACCACTCCTTGAAGTTAATCCGAAGGATGCCGGGATTTATGGCCTTTCGGATGGATCAATTGCGCGCATCAACAGCCCGCATGGCACATCTCTGATGCGGGTACTGGTCACGGATGCCCAAATGCCCGGACAGGTTTTCGTTCCGATGCACTGGAACGATGTCTTTTCGGCCGCAGGTGGAATAGGCCGACTTATGCCACCCAATGTTGATCCTTATTCCGGCCAACCCGAAAGCAAATATATCCCGGTTTCCATCGCGCCATTTGTAACCAAGTGGCAGGGTCTTTTGTTTTCCAACACGCCGGTTGATCTTTCCAACCTGCCATATTGGGTGAGCGCGACCGGGCCGGGCAGCATGATCTATGAAATTGCTGGCAATGAAGCCTGCATGTTCAAATCCCTTTTGCCGATTGCGGCCAATGTCGATGATCAGCAGATCATTGAATATAGCGACAGCAAAAAGGGCGTTCATCGTTATGCCCGCCTAAATGGGGGGCGGATTACAGGTGCGCTATTTATCAGCCCGGACCGACCCACCCTTGGCCGCGATTGGGTATCAAACCTGCTTGCTACTGAAACGCTGGCGACACCAGAACGCAACGCGCTTCTTGCCGGGCGCATGCCCGATGCCGGGGCGATCAATGATCGCTTGATTTGTTCATGCTTCTCAGTCGGGCTAGCTGCAATCAGCAAGGCCATTGCCGAACAAAATGCTGTGTCTGCAACTGATATCGGCCGCTTGCTTCAGGCTGGCACAGGATGTGGTTCCTGCCTTCCGGAAATTAAGGAGATTCTCGATGACGCACTACCGCGCGCCGCAGAATAATCATGCTTTGGAAACGGGCAACGGCACATTGCCCGACCCATCGGAAAACTTCGCCTATTTTCCGGCATTCATCCATGTCACCGGGAAAAAGGTACTGGTTCTTGGCGGTGGTGAAGTCGCGGCAGGCAAGCTGCGCATTCTGATCCGAAGCCAAGCCTTAATCACGGTCGTCGCAGCCGAAATCTGTGACGACATCGCCGTGATGGTGGACGAAGGGCGCATTGTTTGGGAAAGCATGCCCTTCGTTGACACCATGGTTAATGGGGCCGCGATGGTGTTTGACGCCTCTGATGATCCATATTTGACGGGACGGGTACAGGCCGCGACCAAACGACGCAACATCCTTTTGAACGTGGTGGATAAAACCCCGCTTTGTGATTTTATCGTGCCCGCGATCCTTGATCGATCCCCAGTCATGATCACGATTTCGACCGGGGCTTGTGCACCGGCCTTGGCACGCATCATTCGCCAGCGGCTTGAAACCGTTCTTCCGGCAACCATGTCGCAACTGGCCCGCATTGCGCGCGATGCGCGGCAAAAAGTTGCTGATCATTTACATGACAATGTGTCACGCCAACGGTTCTGGACGCATTTCTTCCAGCGCGGCTTGCAAGTCCGCAGCCCAAAATCCATTGGGCCGGAAGATATTGATCTGGCGTTACGCCAATTCGTGCCAGATGGCAGCAGTGCGACGGTTCCCGGTGGGCAAACCATGATGGCCGAACTTCATGTTGATACCGCATTTGATCTGCCGCACGGGATTGCACGCGCGATTGAAACGGCGGATATCGTTTTCCACGAAGATGATGTTGCTGATGAAATCCTGACCCTTGCGCGGCGCGATGCCACGGTCATTTCCATTGGTCAAATTGATGCGGACGCAAACCCAACCCAAAAACGCGAAAACCTTGCGCAACAGGCAAAAATCTTTGCCCGTCAGGGGTTCAATATTGTGACATTGACCCATCCAACAGCGCATTAATACGCCGCAATTTTATTACCCCCCGGTGGACCCACGGCTCCCTGTGGTCCACACAAACTAAAAGGCGGGCAGATAATCTGCCCGCCTTTCTTTTCGTGCGATGATCGCAAAGCTTATTTCATTGTCGGCATGACAAATTCAGCACCCTTGCGAATGCCGGTTGGCCAGCGCGAAGTAATGGTTTTCAGCTTGGTGTAGAAACGCACACCTTCTGGACCATGCATGTGATGATCGCCAAACAGCGATGCTTTCCAACCACCAAATGAATGGAAGGCCATCGGAACCGGGATCGGCACGTTGATACCAACCATACCGGTCTGGGTACGGGCGGCAAATTCGCGTGCCGTATCGCCATCACGGGTAAAGATCGCAGTTCCGTTGCCATATTCATGGCTATCAACAAGGTTGGCAGCAGTTTCATAATCATCCGCACGGACAACCGAAAGAACCGGGCCAAAGATTTCTTCTTTATAGATGCTCATATCCGGGGTGACGTCATCAAACAGCGTCCCACCGACGAAGTAACCTTCTTCGTAACCCTGAAGATTGATACCACGGCCATCAACAACCAGTTTGGCACCTTCTTCGACACCCTTGTCGATGTAACCCACAACCTTGTCACGATGTGCTGCGGTCACAAGTGGGCCCATTTCAGCAGCCGGATCGGTGCCCGGCGCAACGCGCAATTCATTGATGCGCGGTACGAGCTTTTCAACCAGCGTATCAGCGGTTTCTTTGCCAACCGGAACGGCGACAGAAATCGCCATGCAACGCTCACCGGCTGAACCGTAAGCAGCGCCCATCAAAGCATCAACCGCCTGATCCATATCGGCATCAGGCATAATGATCATGTGGTTTTTCGCACCACCAAGTGCCTGACAACGCTTGCCCTGTGCGGTTGCGGTTTCATAGATGTATTTGGCAATCGGGGTCGAACCGACAAAGCTGATTGCGGTCACGTCCGGATCAAACAGCAATGCATCGACGGCTTCTTTGTCGCCCTGAACAACGTTGAACACGCCATTCGGAAGGCCTGCTTCGGTCAGCCATTCTGCCAACAAAAGTGCAGCGGACGGATCGCGCTCAGACGGCTTCAGGATAAAGCAGTTGCCGCATGCAAGGGCGACCGGGAACATCCACATCGGCACCATCGCCGGGAAGTTAAACGGCGTGATACCGGCAACGATACCCAACGGCTGACGCACGGAATGGCTATCAACCTTGGTGCCGACATTTTCGGTGAACTCACCCTTAAGCAACTGCGGTGCGCCGGTTGCAAATTCAACAACCTCGATCCCTCGGGTGACTTCACCCAACGCATCGGAAAGAACCTTACCGTGTTCGGCGGTAATGGCCGCTGCCAGTTCTTCGGCGCGATCTTCCAGAATGCCAAGGAATTTGTTCAAGATACGCGAACGGCGCAGCGGGGTTGTATTGGCCCATTCATCGCGCACGGCGACGGCGGATTCAACAGCAGCGCGGACTTCGGATTTGGACGCAAGATCAACCGTCGCACTTTGTGCGCCCGTTGCCGGGTTAAAAACCGGTGCCGAACGACCGGACGTACCGGCAACGCGTTTGCCATTGATGTAGTGGGTCAGTTGGGTTGTCATTGGGTTTCTCCCGATAAACCTGATGATCGGTGGGACGATCTTAATAGACGATCTTAATATAAGTTGGGGGTGTTATCCCCAACTAACTTGATCGCATTATGACTATGCACAGGGATGCACATCAATTATCATTTTCGCAAATTCGATGTGCAAAAATTAAAGCCACTACAGGATTACACCCGCCATGGATTGGGACCGTTTCCGTATCTTTCTTGCTGTCGCCCGGCAGGGCCAGATCCTTGCTGCTGCCCATCAGCTTGGCCTCAACCACGCAACGGTGGGGCGGCAACTGACCGCCCTTGAAAAGGAACTTGGCACCAAACTGATCGAACGGCGCACCACCGGATCGGACCTGACCCCGGCAGGACGAGAATTGATGCAGGCGGCAGAGGCCGCTGAATCTGCTTTCCTGCGGGCGGGCACGGCCGTTTCCAACCAGTCTGAGCTCATAAGCGGCACTGTCCGCGTCGGCGTCCCCGATGGATTGGGCAACTACTTTCTGGCAAGTGAGTTGGCTCACTTTGCGTCAAACCACCCGGACCTTGTCATCCAGCTGGTCCCGCTGCCACGCACATTTTCCCTATCTCAACGAGAAGCCGATATCGCCATCACACTCGATCGCCCCAAACAGGGACGTCTGGTGATCAGCAAACTCACCGACTACACACTCAGTGTTTATGCCAGCAAATCCTATATCGAACGCTTTGGCGCGGTTGAAACCGAGGCCGACCTGACAGATCGCCTGTTTGTCACCCATATCGAAGATCTGATTTACAGCCGCGCGCTTGATTACGCCGCCCGGCTTGGCAAGCTGATGAAACGTCGCTTTGAATGCGGCAGCGTGGTGGCCCAGATGGAGGCTGTGCGCAACGGATATGGCATCGGCATCCTGCACGACTACGCCACCGAAGGCATCCCCGACCTCGTTCGCCTGCTCCCCGAAATCCGCTTCACCCGTAACTACTGGATGCTCCAGCACCCGGACACAAAGGACACGCGGAGTGTTGCGACCGTGGCAGAACACATAAAACATCTGGCTAGCTCAGCAAAGCGGCGATTTATAGCAGACTAACTCGCGCCTTTGAAATATAGCATAAAGAGCCTGCACACCCAAAATTGCGGTCAGAAAAACGTATTGATTACAGCTTTTGTTCCCACCGTTGTCCGTTTAAGAACCCAATGGTTTAGTTGTTCGTCTGGCATCAAAATGATCCAACCTGAGGCGATCAAATATTTGAACATCTTCATGTCTGTGCTGAAGTGTTTAATAGCCTCATCGGACCAGTGTTTTTGGCTTTCTTCGCATGGATCACCTACTACTGCCAAGCGGCGTAGCAGGTCACGGGATCGTTGATCCAAAACAATTATCCCCCCTTTGGGCCTTCCTCTCCTTAACTTACCATCTCCCCAAGCATCTAAAAGTGCCCTGAGAACCATTCTGTTAGGTTCCTCTATTTTGTCCCAGTTTATGGCACTGTTATTATTCAAGCTAAGCAAAGATAGAAATCCACACCTTAGTCTTTCGTTATGGGTACGAGATGTGATTGCCGTATCCCTCATACTACGAACTTTATCAAATTCGTCCATTTTCTAGCTCCCAAAAAACATCACAAGATCGGCAACTCAACGCAAATTAACGACTGAACTTTCTATGAAAATAAATACCCTTGACTAAATGTCAATATGTTTTTGTCACAAGCATTTTTTCACCCTCTTGGATAAGGAAAGCAACTTGACGAAAAGCGCAGTCGACACCAAAGAACACCAAAACAGGGCTGGCTAGTGATCCGCAAACTCACCGACTACACGGTTAGCGTCTACGCCACCAAATCCTAAATTGAACGCTTTGGCGCGGTCGAGACCGAGGCTGACCTGACAGACCGACTGTTTGTCACCCATATCGAAGACCTAATTTACAGCCGTGCGCTTGATTACGCCTCGCGTCTTGGCAAGCTGATGAAACCCCGCTTTGAATGCGGCAGCGTGGCCGTCCAGATGGAAGCGGTGCGCAACGGATATGGCATCGGCATCCTGCAAGACTACGCCACCGAAGGCATCCCGGACCTCGTTCGCCTGCTGCCGGAAATCCGCTTCACCCGGAATTACTGGATGCTCCAGCATCCGGATACCAAGGACACGCGGAGTGTTGCTGCGATTGCGGAGCATATCACTCGGGTCGCGCGCAGGGCTCGGGAAAAGTTTATCACCTACAGCTAACAAGCCTCAGTTCATATTCAACACTCAATCAACTAAACTTGTCGCGTTATCGACAAACCATGAGGCTGCAAGGAGCTTGTTATGCTTAGCACTAGGGCACGTCTTTCGTTGGTGCAGTTTATTGCCCTGCAGCCGGTAGATGTTTGCAATGTACTGCTCAAAAAGTATGGCGAATCATTTTGTTGCGATTACCAAGGGAACTTACTAACGGAACTGCACCAAACATTCGAGTATATTGAAGATGATAGGTGCCTATCAATTCTCAGGGAATGCGTTGGGACCAAAAACGATCTGCGCAGCAGGATCTCACCGAAAAACAAATTTGATGAGCGCTGGAACGACTTGAGACAGTGCTTGTTACTTGATGGGTACCTTGTTGAGGACGATCAACTGTCCACTATTGATCCAACCATTGGCGACACTAGCCCAATTGACGATGACTTGATCAAGGCACTTAAAACCTCAGAGCTCCCTGACGCAGCTGAAATCATCTCCAGAATCCAACGATCTACGGATGCATTTAGATCCTCACCGCCAGATTATAACGCTTGCTTAAACGGGATGCGAGTGGCTCTTGAAACACTTGCGCGGACAATCGCTATAAGCACTTTTGGTCAAAATGCACCTCACCGATGGGGCGAGCTACTTTCTTTTCTAAAATCAAATCAGTTTATATCGGTCGAACATGAGAGAGGTTTAGCTGGCGTATACCACTTCCTGAGCCCTGGAAGTCATCGCAACATTGGCATACCAGAGGACCAAATGGTTCGTTTAGGCCGCTCCTTTTCTTTGAATATGTGTTGGTTTCTGTTGGAGAAGTTTAGAAGCGCTGACTGATGCCCAAACATCTCCGAATATCAACCATCCCGCCTCACTTGCAACGGCGCCCTACTCTGCTCATTCCCGGCAGCAATAGCCTTCGCCATCAAACGCATTAGCTCTGATTGCTCTGCCCCATCAAGCCCCGCCAACATGTTTTGTTGTGCTTGCTGCACGGCCGGACTGACCTTGGCGAAGGTGTCGCGGCCCTGATCCGTCAGGTGCAGTTCGCGCGCACGGCGGTCGCGGGTGCTGACAACGCGTTCGATGTAGCCTTTTTGAACCAGACGGTCGACAACACCGGTGATGGTCGCACGGTCATAAGCGATCAGGCCAGCCAGAGTCGCCTGATCGACGCCATCAATCTCGGCGATTTTGGCCATGGCGGCGTATTGCACCGGGGTCAGGTCGATCCCGGTCTTGGCGACCTCGGCGTGGAAGATTGCCACGGCAATCTGTTGAAAACGCCGGATAAGATGGCCTGCCATCTGATCAACTTCACTCACGCGCACCTCCTGATCGGGCCGTTATCTTGACAGCCCGATTAATAGTAAGCATACTTATCATTAGTACACAAATTATATAACAATCCGTAGTGCCTGTTATTTCGCAACTTCGGAGATTTGTCCAATTCGGAGGAACAATCATGCAATTCCATCTCGACGGTTTTCGTGCCGGTGACCCGACCATCGAACCGGCCAACACGGCCAGTGACGCGTTGCAGGGCGATACCCTGCCAAACGAATTGGACGTTCTGATTGTTGGCAACGGCCCGGCAGGGCTAACCCTTGCCGCCCAGTTGGCCGCCTTTCCCAACATCACGACCCGCATCGTTGATCAGAAAGATGGTCCGATGGAACTGGGACAGGCCGATGGCATTGCATGCCGCACGATCGAGATGTTCAATGCATTCGGTTTTGCCGAGCGGGTCTTGAAAGAAGCCTATTGGGTCAATGAGGTTTCCTTCTGGAAGCCGGATCCGACGGATCGCAGCAAGATTGCGCGGACCGACACCATTCAGGATACCGAGGACGGCCTGTCGGAATTCCCGCATGTGATCCTGAACCAGGCGCGGGTGCATGATTTCTATCTTGATGTCATGCGCAATGCGCCGAACCGTCTGGAAACCGATTATTCCCGGCAAGTCATCGATGTCGCGATTGATCCCAAGGCCGGCACCAAAAGCAGCCCCAGCCACCCGGTGACTGTGACGCTTGAGCGCACTGACCCCGACCATGCCGGGCAGCGTGAAACTGTTAAGGCACGCTATGTCGTGGGGTGTGACGGGGCGCGAAGTGCGGTGCGTAAATCGCTTGGTCGTGAGCTTCGCGGTGATTCTGCCCATCAGGCATGGGGGGTGATGGATGTGCTGTGTGTGACGGACTTCCCCGATATCCGCAAAAAGGCCACCATTCATTCCGCCACTGAGGGCAATGTCCTGATCATCCCGCGCGAAGGTGGCTATCTGGTGCGATTATATGTCGAACTCGACAAACTGGCCGAGGGCGAACGCGTTGCCAGCCGCAACATCACATCCGACCATCTCATTGCCGCCGCACAGCGCATCCTGCATCCCTATACGCTGGATGTGAAGGAAATCGCCTGGTGGTCGGTTTACGAGATCGGCCAGCGCCTGTGCGACAAGTTCGACAACCTCAATGGCGAGGCCTCCGCCACCCGTATTCCGAACGTGTTTATTGCCGGTGATGCCTGCCACACGCACAGCCCGAAGGCCGGTCAGGGCATGAATGTTTCAATGCAGGATACCTTTAACCTTGGCTGGAAGCTGGCGGGTGTTCTGGAAGGCCGGATCAAGCCGGAAATCCTCCACAGCTATTCCGAAGAACGTCAGGCGATTGCCAAGGAACTGATCGATTTTGACGGCAAGTTCGCCAAGATGTTCAGCGCCCGCCCGAACGAAGATGGCAAGGATGATAGCAATGGCGTCGATCCAAAGGAATTCCAGCAATACTTCATCCAGCAGGGTCGCTTTACCGCTGGCACCGCCACGCAATATACGCCATCCGTCCTGACCGGGCCCGATACCCATCAGGATCTGGCAAAGGGGCTTGTCATTGGCATGCGCTTCCACTCCGCACCCGTTATTCGGCTAGCCGACGCGAAGCCGGTGCAATTAGGGCATTGTATTAAGGCCGATGGTCGTTGGCGCCTGTTTGCTTTTGCTGCGAAAAACGACCGCGGACAAGAAGGTTCAACACTTCATGCTCTGTGCCATTTCCTTGAAACATCGCCCACTTCCCCCATTACACTTTTTAACCATAAAGGCGATGACATTGATGGGGTTCTTGATCTTCGGGCAGTCATACAGAACAACCACCGCGATCTAGCACTTGATCAAATGCCCAGCCTGCTTTTGCCCGAAAAAGGGCGTCATGGACTTGTTGATTATGAAAAAATGTTCTGCCCCGATCTGAAATCAGGGAAAGATGTTTTTGATTTGCGCGGCATTGATCGCAATCACGGCTGCATGGTTCTGGTTCGCCCGGATCAATATATTGCTCACATCCTACCGCTTAACGCCCATCAAAAGCTGACAGCATTTCTTGGCAATATCTTGACCGAACAAAACCAAACAACATGTTGAGCATAAACTACAGGTGCTTCTAACTGCACAAATGAAAACAGGCACAAGACATTCCGTCTTTGTGCCTGTTTTAAGCCTACTCAATCACACCATACGGTCAATCGGAAGATTTATTAATGACTATTAGTCATCGCTTTCGCCAATCCACATCAATCACTTGTTGCTTGGACATACGGCGCAGGTTTTCTTCGAAATAGTCGCGGATTTGATCCAGCCCCTTACCATCCGAGGCCGACATCGCGACCGTCAAAAATGACGAACTGGCAGAAATCTCGCAGACACCGTCTTCGAAGGCCAGAAGGCCTCTGTTCGGGTCGCGCAACTCACCATGAACAGGTTCTTGCACGTCACCAAGAAGACCTTGAAGATAGCATGGGGCATTGCGTACATAGATATCAGCAAAACAATAATTGGCGTCCATTTCCCGATCCAATCCAACATCAGGTAGGTCTTGCATCTCTGGTGAGTCAGCCGCTGCGTCCTCACCTGTATCTTCCCCGGCATCCTTCGCACTGATCGTCCGGTCAGACATGCACAAACCCATTTTTCCAATGGTGCTGACTGCGCACCAAGCTAATCCCCTTACCCCTATCGCATGCATAGCACAAAGGTACTACCCGCGACAATAGTGACCGTTGGTCACTAAAATGTGAAGCGTTCGTGTGCACCCACATTTCTAAAGGCAAAATGTCGCAAAATTCCAAAATCGCAAGTCAAAGACGCAATTTTTTTAAAGAAAATTGCCACGCCCGCGCAAAACGTTGGTTTTCCGCCCGTTTTAAGATGCAAAAAAGCGGGTGCCCTCGCATCTGGGACCGCCCGCTTTTGCACATAAAAGAATCAAATGGCCGACAAAAGTCCGCGCATTTATCCCTGAACAACTTTCTGGCGTTGGCGACCAAGCCCTTCGATGCCAAGTTCCATAACATCGCCGGGTTTCAGGAACACTTGTGGGCTTTGCCCCATACCAACACCGGGTGGTGTTCCGGTTGAAATGATGTCACCGGGATGTAAGCTCATGAACCGTGACAGATAGCTGACGACAAACGCCACGCCATACACCATGGTTTTTGTGCTGCCATCCTGAAAACGTGAGCCATTCACATCAAGCCACATCGACAAATTCTGCGGATCAGTAATTTCATCACGGGTGACAAGCCACGGGCCGGTCGGGCCAAACGTATCGGCACTTTTGCCCTTTACCCATTGGCCAGAATGCTCAAGCTGAAAGGCGCGTTCTGACACATCATTGGTCAGGCAATAACCCGCTACATAATCAAGTGCATCGGCCTCATCAACGTATTTGGCATGCCTGCCAATCACCACGCCAAGTTCGACCTCCCAATCGGTTTTGGTCGCACCACGTGGAATTTCAACGTTGTCATTGGGCCCGCACACGGCCGAGGGTGCCTTAAAGAAAACAATCGGTTCTGGTGGCAAGTCCATCCCGGCCTCTGCCGCGTGATCGGAATAATTCAGACCAATGCAGATAAACTTCCCCGGCCTCCCGGCACACGTACCAATGCGTGGATCACCACTTACCACTGGAAGGGTTTCGGGATTAATCGCCGCTATCTTGTCAAAGGTTGCTGCCGAGATCGTCTCAGGGTCAAGATCATCAATCACCCCGGAAAGATCCCGAATGGCACCATCGGCATCCAACAGCCCCGGCTTTTCCTTGCCCATGGGGCCATAACGCAAAAGCTTCATTTTCCACCTCCCGATATTGTTCTTTCCACCAAATCCTTTCGCTTGTCATTCGATAAGCCCCGGATACGGAGGTTTTTATTCCTCATACAATAGTGATGTCACAGCATAAACCCAATGCGCAAGTCAAATAGCCCTTGAATGGCCAAATCAAATCGCATCAAGGACGCCCGCAAGATCACAGAAAACAATGCCCCTAATATCTTGGTCAAACACAAGACATCGCCCCAGCACACACGCCAGATGATTGCTTGAAACCCACCGCCGCGGCTCAGCAGATCAAAACTTGATCATTCGATTAACAATTTTGAATAGACATGCCGGTCATTCAATTTCCCCGACTGCCATCTCGGTGCTAACCAAATACTACTCTTGGCCCGAACATCATTGGTCGGGAGTGTACCGAGTTATTTGCGACAACCCCACAGTCGCCAACGGCTATGTGCCCTCTTTTGCGGCGGGAACGCTTGCTGCGGGCGGAACTCCTGGCATCATGATTCCACCATCCATTGCATTGCTGCTGCATACCTTGATCACGGAACATTCCGTGGGACAGATGTTCATGGCAAGCATCATTCCGGGCCTGCTTGTCTTGGCCCTTTATTATTTTACGACCATTGCTGCCAGCGTGTTTTTCAAGCCAAGCGTTGCCGTAGTTTACCCGATTATCATTGCTGCGGGTTTTGATCCGATTTGGTTTGGTCTTTTGACCGTCATTACGGTGGAGCTTGGTTTGATCACCCCACCTGTTGGCATGAAGGCCTTCGTGATCAAATCCGTCGCTGGTTTATGTCTTGTTATAATTACAGCACGGCACAAGAAACTTGCCCCTAAAGAAAGGAACCGGACATGTCAGAGCCGTGTTTTGATGTTGCCCATCTTGGTCATGTTGAACTGTTCACCAACAAGTTCGAAGAAAGCCTGGACTTTTTCGTCAATGTCTATGGCCTGACGGAAAGTGGCCGGGATGAAAATTCTGTCTATCTGCGTGCTTGGGACGATTACGAATTCCACAGCCTGAAATTGACCAAATCCGACACCACGGGTGTTGGTCACATCGGCTATCGCACAAGTTCCCAAGCCGCCTTAGAGCGCCGGGTCAAAGTGATCGAAGAAATGGGCTGTGGTCTTGGCTGGGTTGATGGGGATATGGGCCATGGGCGCGCCTATCAGTTAACCGATCCGGACGGCCATGTGTTTGAACTGTATTACGATACGGTCAAATATCAGGCCCCCGAAGCCGAAAAATCGGCCCTAAAAAACATCGCCCAGCGGTATCATGGGCGCGGTGTAGCGGTTCGTCGGATTGACCATCTAAATCTTCTGGCAACCAACGTCGAAGCCATACGCGACTTCATGCAACAAGCACTTGGATCACGCGTGACCGAACAGATCATGCTTGATAGTGGTGAACTTGCAGGCTGCTGGTTTACGATCAACAACAAGACCTATGACATTGCCTATACCAAGGATGCCACCGGAACACCGGGCCGCTTCCACCATGTGACCTATGCAACGGATCAGCGTGAAGATGTTCTGCGTGCTGCTGACATCTTCCTTGAAAACAATGTTTTCATTGAAACCGGCCCGCACAAGCACGCGGTTCAAGGAACGTTTTTCCTGTATGTCTATGAACCTGCGGGCAATCGGGTAGAAGTCTGCAACGCAGGTGCGCGCCTGATCCTGCAGCCCGATTGGGAAACCGTCACTTGGACGGAAACCGATCGCAAAAAGGGTCAGGCATGGGGGCTGAAAACCATTCCGTCCTTCCACACCCATGGAACGCCACCAGTCCCCGACGCATCACACTAGCGTCAGGACCCTAGTCTTTCATCGTAAGGTCAGAGCAAAAGAAAAGACAGGGTTTTCAGCCCTGCCTTTTTTACATCTGAGCGTTTGAAACGTCACCCTTATCAGCATCGCCGATGGCCAATATCTCTGCCTATCCAAAAATAAGTTAGTTAACTCACTTTTTCAACATTGCCTTTAAGATCATATCAGCCCGTTCTTGATACCCAAGATCCCCGGCATCCAGTTTCAATCCACCAATGGCGCGCTGCCAATCGACTGTTGCCTTGGCCATACCGTTATTAAGGCCCAATTCTTCGACAGTCAGTGCGACTTCTTCCATTTCAGCAGCCCGGCGGATGCCATGGGTCATGGACCGTTCCAGCATATAGGCTGCTTTTCCCATGAAATCGAAACCGGGATAGGTTTTATCAAGGGAAGCCAGAACGGTTTCATCAACACCGGCGCGACGCCCCGCCAACACACATTCGGCAAATAGGGCTTCAAGCCCCTTCATCATGATGGATCGCACCATTTTGATCGCCGAACCGGCACCAACCGTGTCCCCGGCAATCCCCGGCTCCATACCCAGCGTTTCCAGAATTGGCTTGGCGATTTCTGCGTGCGGACCACTGAGCAAAATGGGCGTTTTATGCAGTTTGGGATAAACCGGGGCCATTACGGCCATATCGACATATCGCCCGCTGGCCGCTTCGATCAGTTCGGCATTGCGGCGCTTTGTCCCCGGCGCGCAAGAATTACAATCAAAGAAAAACGCGCCTTTTTCAATAACGGCCGCGGCATCGCGCGCAACCAAACCCGCCTGATCTGCCGTCACCAACGAGAAGATAAGTTCCGCACCTGAAAGGGCCACGGAACTGCTGACAGCACCGGTTATGCCGGCCGCAACATATTCGGCGTTTTTGGCATCCCGAACGGCGACATTATTATCGGTCGTTTTAATGTCAAACGCCCGAATGACCGGAACGATGTCGCTTCCCCATCCCTTCAAAAAGGCTTGGGCTGCTTCACCAAATCCAAGAAAGGCAATGGTATTGATGTTGTCTGGCATATTTTGGAGCTTCCCGATTTGATTTTTTGTTTGTGATTGTCACGCCACTTACGCGCAGACGTGAAAGACCATTTTCAACAGCTATCATCGCCATCGCGAAAGGGAAAATTGATTGCCCGAAATCGCTATTCAAAATGCTGATAGCACCGCCTTTTGCGAAATCCTTGGCCTTACCACAGCGTATCAATATTTTGGCTGATCGCTTCAAGCCGCTCTATAAGGTTTTGCTGTATCGATGTTGGCGACCACCCCTTACGCACTGTCAAACCAATCGGACGTTCGGTATGGAGAAGATCAATCGGCAATCTTTTAAGTTCGCCGTATTTTTCTTCCTGCATGATCTGATGGCGCGAAATGATGGTCAATTTATCGCTGGTCGATAACATGCGCCTGATCAGGATCAGCGACCCGGTTTCAACAATGCTTTTGGGCCGCACCGCTGCCTCAGCGGGAAACATGATTTCAAAATAATCACGGGTTGGCGCCCCGCGCAAAGGTACTGCCCAACCATAAGCCGCAAGATCAGACGGTGTGATGTTTTTCTGCTTTGCCAACGGGTGATGCACGCGCCCGACAATCGCCAAGGGATCATCAAACAGTTTGGTTTGCACCACATCATCAACCGGCACCGGATCGCGCAAGGCCCCAATCAGCATATCAATATCGCCGTGACGCAAACCAAATAGCAAATCCTGATAGGGGCCATCGACGACCCGAAGACGGGTGTCAGGAAACTCTTCCATGATTGCATTGATCGCATTTGGCAAAATTGCGCTACGTGCAAGCGGCATACTGCCGATCACGATGCGCCCGCCACGCCCGCCCTTCCAAGATGCAATTTCGTCTTCTGCCTGCCCCAATTCGACCAGCGCCAATTTGGCAAACATCACAAATGTTTCGGCCTGTTTGGTCAGAAGAATGCCGGTACTGGCCTTTTCAAACAGTGGAACCGCACAAAGCTGTTCCAATTCGCGAGCAGCCCTGTGCAACGAGGGTTGAGACACCCCAACATTTCGCGCAGCCAAACTAAAGCTGCCTGCTTCGGAAATCGCAATCAAGGCCCGCAATTGAACCCCAGTGACCAACTGATACAGCTTCACCTGATGGCCACGGTTACGCCGACCAAGTCGCATGATCTCGGCGGTTGCCTGAATAAGATAATCTTGTAAACGCTCAACACGACGCACAAATATCTTACCAGGTTCTGTAACAAAGACGCCTTCGGGTCGCCGATCAAATAGCTCGACCCCTAATAGGCGCTCCACTTTCGCCACCGCCTGTGTCACTGCCGGTTGAGACATATAAACATCTTCAGCCGCTGCACTGATGCTTTGACGACGTGCAACAGCAAGGCAGGCGCGCAGATGTTTCAGGTTCGGATTTTTCAAGTTCATCAAGCATCCCTTCCGTGTGATCGTAAACACACTATAGAAAGAACTTATAGCAAATACCATTGGTTCTATTTCACCTAGGAGGCCTGCCCGCATAGCATGCCATCACAAAACGAAACCAAGCTAGGGAGTCAGAAACGTGACCACCACCAAACCAACCGCACTGGTCATCAGCGCGCATTCCGCCGACTTTGTTTGGCGTTGCGGTGGTGCCATCGCACTGCATGCCAAGAAGGGCTATGACGTTACTGTTGTTTGCCTTTCTTATGGCGAACGTGGTGAATCAGCCAAGCTTTGGAAGCAGGAAGGCTGCACGATGGAGCGGGTCAAAACCGAACGCCGCCGTGAAGCCGAGAACGCCGCAAAAGCACTTGGTGTACATGACATCAAGTTCATGGATGTTGGTGATTACCCGCTGGAACTGAGCCGCGATGAAAAGTTCGAACTGGTCGACACCATCCGTGCGGTCCAGCCGAAATTCATGCTGAGCCACAGCTTTGTAGACAATTACAATACCGATCATTCCTATGCGACCCGTGTTGCCATTGAATGCCGCATGATTGCGCAAGCTTGGGGCCATAATCCGGGCGAGAAAGTTTTGGGTGCGCCGCAGCTTTATCTGTTTGAGCCCCACCAGACCGAACAAATGGAATGGAAGCCTGACCACTTCTTGGATATCACCGATGTCTGGGATCAGAAATGGGCCGCCATTCAGTGCATGGAAGGTCAGGAACACCTTTGGCACTACTACGAGAATGTCGCAGAAAACCGTGGCAACCATTTCCGCCGCAATTCCGGCGGTCAGTCTGGTGGCCGTAACGCCAAATATGCCGAAGGTTTCCAGTCAGTTTACCCAACCACCGTGGATGAACTGTAATGGGTGGCGTCGTTGTTCAAAACATCCCCCGCACCGATCTTTCGATTGTAGACGGTTTGGGTAAATGCGGTGTCGCCACCGTGCATGAGGCACAAGGGCGCACTGGCCTTCTGCAATCGCACATGCGTCCGATCTATCCGGGCGCACGCGTTGCCGGGAATGCGGTTACAGTTTCCATCGCACCGGCTGATAACTGGATGATCCATGTCGCGGTTGAACAATGCCGCGAAGGCGACATTCTGGTTGTGGCACCGACATCGTCTTGTGATGCTGGCTACTTTGGCGAACTTCTTGCGCGGTCCTTAATGTACCGCAAGGTCCGTGGCCTGATTATTGAAGCAGGCGTGCGTGACGTCCTTGATTTGACAGAAATTAAATTCCCGGTCTGGTCAAAGGCGGTATCGGCACAGGGAACGGTCAAGGAAACCGTCGGGTCCGTCAATGTGCCCGTCGTGATCGGTGGTGCTGCCGTGAATCCCGGTGACGTCATTGTTGCCGATGATGATGGTGTTTGTGTCGTTCCGCATGCAACTGCTGCAACAGCCCTTGAAAATTCCATTGCACGTGAAGAAAAAGAAGCCAAAACCCGCGCCCGCCTGATGAAGGGTGAGTTGGGCTTGGATATTTATGACATGCGTCCGCGACTGGCCGAAAAGGGCCTTAAATATGTCTGATGGCATTCGGTGCATGTGGATGCGTGGTGGTACGTCGAAGGGTGGCTATTTTTTGGCAGATGACCTGCCAAAAGACATTGCCGCACGCGATGCTGTCTTGCTGCGCGTCATGGGGTCACCTGATTCCAAACAGATCGACGGGATGGGGGGTGCTGACCCCCTGACCTCGAAAGTTGGTGTTGTAAAAAAATCCGATCGCCCCGGCATTGATGTTGATTACCTGTTTCTACAGGTCTTTGTTGATCGCGCGGTTGTCACGGATAAACAAAACTGCGGCAATATCCTTGCCGGTGTCGGACCATTTGCCATTGAACGGGGCTTGGTCGATGCAAAAGATGGCCAAACCAAAGTCACCATTTATATGGAAAACACCGGCCAGACAGCGACAGCGACCATTGAAACCCCGAATGGCAAACCGGTTTATACCGGAAATGCCCGTATTGACGGGGTTCCGGGCACATCGGCACCGATCCCGCTTTTATTCAGTGATACTGCTGGCACCACGTGCGGAGCATTGCTTCCGACGGGCAATAATGTTGATGTGATTGATGGTGTAAATGTCACCATGATTGATAATGGCATGCCTGTTGTTGTTCTGTCGGCGGTCGAAATGGGGATTACCGGACAAGAAAGCCGCGAAGAACTTGAAGCCAATGACGTGCTTCGTCAAAAGCTTGAAAGCATTCGCCTGAAGTGTGGTCCGTTGATGAATTTGGGGGATGTAACTGATGCATCCGTTCCCAAAATGACAATGGTATCGCGCGCACAAAATGGCGGCGCAGTTTCGACGCGGACTTTTATCCCACACCGTTGCCATGCCTCTATCGGGGTTTTGGGCGCGGTCAGTGTCGCAACGGCCTGTTTGTTGCTGGGGTCACCAGCAGCAGATATTGCTGTTGAAAACATTGGCGATCTTTCGACCCTTTCGGTGGAACACCCGTCGGGCGAAATGAGCGTGATTATCGAAAAAACCAATGACGGTGCTGTCGACAAGGCAGGTTTGTTACGCACAGCACGCAAGCTGTTTGATGGTACGGTTTTCATCGACTGAGATGTCAGGAAACCCCATCAAGAACGGAATAAAACACAATAAAAATAATAATAATCAAGGAAGTAGGAGGAAGCCCATGACGCGGAACCCGCGTGTGGCAAAAGACACCAAAGCACCCTTTATTGGTGTTCGTCTTATTTGTTTGCGTCTGGCGCAAATCGGTTGCCGTGATCAAGGTCGCGCATCGCAGCCCTTAACGATGTCTCCCAAACCGGGGGGCTTTGTATGATCAGTACATCAGCATTGCGCAATCACTTGATTACCATTCTGGCATCTTCAATGGTGGTTGCCTGTATTCTGTGGAACCTTGAAGCACCGACCCGATTGGGTTTTGCGTTGCTGCCACAGCAATATATGGCGTTTCAACTCGGCCTCGCATTAACCATCACCTATCTGAAATTCAATTTCCGGGGTGAAGAAAGCGCAAACATCGGCTGGTTCCACGGCACAGTCGCCGCCGCCATCTTTGCGATTTTGATGTATGCGGCCATTGATTTTGTCTGGCTTCTGAAAGAACAGGCCTATCGTCCTTGGCAGATCACGCTGATTGGCGCGGTTGTTACCCTTGGCGTTGTCGAAGGCATTCGCCGCCGAACCGGCTGGATGCTGTTTGGCATCGTCGTCGTCTTTATGATCTATTCGTTGTTTGCCGACAAAGTTCCCGGACAGTTGATCGGCAAGGCGCTGACGATTGAACGCATGGTGCAATATATTGGCTTTGACCCAAATGCGGTGTTTTCAACCCCGCTTGCGGTCGGCACCATCATCGTCATGTTGTTTGTCTTCTTTGGCAAACTGCTGTTTGCAGCAGGTGGTGGTAGTTTCTTTACCGATCTTGCGATGGCTGCAACCGGCCGTTCACGTGGCGGCAGTGCAAAAATATCGGTCGTTGGTTCGGCTTTGTTTGGCTCCATTTCGGGAAGTGCCGTTTCCAACGTTGTCACGACCGGAGTTGTCACCATTCCCCTGATGCAGCGCGGTGGTTATAGCAAACGTGATGCCGGTGCAATTGAAGCTGTGGCATCCACGGGTGGGCAATTAACCCCACCTATCATGGGGGCTGCCGCCTTCCTGATGGCAGAGTTTCTCGACATTTCCTACTTCACGGTTGCCGGTGCGGCACTGATCCCCGCAGCCCTTTATTACCTAAGTGTGTTTACCCAGGTCGATCTGATTGCCGGGCGCGACAACATCCAACCGGCAGATGCAGAAACCTTAACTGTTCGTCAGGTTCTCAAAGAAGGCTGGCACTTTATTATTCCGTTTGCCGTTCTTTTGATGGCCTTGTTCTGGTGGCGCATGGACCCAGAAGATTCCGCCCTTTTGGCTGCTGTGGCCATTGTACTGGTTGGATTTATCCGCGGATACCGGGGGTATCGACTGACGCCCAAAATGCTGGGCCGGACCTTTATTGAAACCGGCACTGGCATGGTTGACCTGATCCTTGTTGTTGCAGCAGCAGGCTTTGTTATCGGCATTCTAAACATTACCGGTCTTGGCTTTGCCCTGACACTGGTTCTGGTCGATGCGGTTGGGTCAAACGCCTTCTTGCTGTTGGCAATTTCAGCCGTCATTTGCATCATCCTTGGCATGGGCATGCCGACATCCGGTGTTTATGTGCTGCTTGCAGCCCTTGTCGCGCCGTCCCTTGTTGAAGCCGGGATTGAACCGATCGCAGCGCATTTGTTCATTCTGTATTTCGGAATGATGTCCATGATCACCCCACCGGTCGCACTTGCCGCCTTTGCTGCGGCCACCATTACCGAGGATGATCCACTGGCAACCGGACTTGCATCGATGCGCATCGGTTGGGCTGCTTTTATCTTGCCATTCATTTTTGTCGAAACACCGGCAATTCTGATGCAGGGCGACTGGATCGACATCGCGGTCAATCTCGGTCTTGCCATTGTGGGTGTGATCGCAGTTACCGCGGGGATTGTCGGGTACTGGTCTCGCGGTCTTGGCCCGGTTCTTCGCATTGGCTTTACCGCACTGGGCTTTTTGGCCCTGCCGCTGGGCTTCTTGCCCGACGCCTTCAATCTAGAACTTCACGTCATCGCAGCCATTGCCGCCATCTTACTTGCGGTCGGTCTGCGTATTCAGGGTGCACATAAAAACGAACTAAATCCAGGAGGAAACTGAAATGAATAAGCTTAGCAAAGCACTATCGGTCGGACTATTTGGTCTTGCAATGGGGGCAGTTGGCGCAAGCACCGCATCGGCACAGGTCGTTACCGTTGCCACTGGCGCACAGGGATCGCTTGCTTACAATTCCGGACAGGCTGTTGCCAAGGTTGCCAATGATGCAGGCATCACCGCACGGACCCAGCCGTTGGTTGGCTATCTTCCGCTGATTAATTCGGGCGAAGTTGATTTCGGTTTCTCCAACGGTGTTGAAGCTGAATACGCTTATACCGGCACAGGCAATTATGACCGTACCAACGGCAATATGCGTCTTGTCGGCACGATGTTTCCACTGACAACGGGTCTGATGGCACCTTGTGATCTTGGCCTTAAATCGGTTGATGATCTTAAAGCCAAGGCAAGCGAACTTCGCATTGCATCGGAATATACCTCTTCGACCATCATCCCCTATTACATCATGGGTGGTTTGGCCAATGCTGGCCTGAAATACGAAGATTTCCAAATGGTCCCTGTGGCCAACTTCGTTGCCGGGATCAATGCACTTGGCGATGGTCTGGTTGATATTGCCCTTGTCAGTTTGAATGCCGGGGCGGGTCAGCAGGCCAGTGTCAAACTTCAGGACCGTGGCGGCCTTTGCTACGTATCCCTTGATGATTCGGTCATTGGCACATCCCTGTTCAAAGGCTTCTTGCCTGCGGGTGACATCGTCAATTTGAAGCAGAATGACAAGATCAATGGTTTGCAGAATTACGACGTAAACCTGATGCAAATTCCATGGGTTCTGATGACCAATGCCGATGTCAGCGAAGAGCTTGTTTACAACCTGACCAAGGCCATTGCCGAAGGCCGTGATGCGCTTAAGGCAACCTTTGGTGCCTTTGCCCGTGCAAATCCGGAAAAAATGGCACCGAAAAACGTGATGCCATATCACCCCGGTGCTTTGAAATATTACGAAGAAGCCGGCATTCCGGTTGGCAAATAATAACCACGCGCATAGGGGCAGCACCAGATAACTGCATCACTGCAGTACCGGGTGTTGCCTTCCTTACCGCCAAGAAGACAACAGGAACATTTGACATGATCAAGACCATTACCGCATCAGATGGACACAAACTTAGTTGCTGGTTTGAACCAGCACAGGGCGCGCGCCGCGGCGGGGTTGTTATCCTTCAGGAAATCTTTGGCGTTACCGACCAGCTTAAAGGTGTTGCCGCAAAATATGCAGCCCTTGGATATGAAGTTGCAATTCCGGCCCTGTTTGACCGTCAGGAACGTGATGCGGTGATCCCGTTTGATCAGGGACCGCGCGGTCGTGACATGATGCTGGCATCTGATCTTGAAAAGACCACGGCTGATATTGATGCTGCTGTTAAGGCACTTGCTGCCAATGGTGGCAAAGTTGCTGTGATTGGTTTTTGCTGGGGTGGTGGATTGGCGCTTCGCGCGGCACAAAGCCTTGATATCGCAGCAGGCGTTGCGTTTTATGGCACGCGCCTTCCGCAATATCTTGACCGGCCACTTAAGGCTGCTTTCCTTGGTCATTTCGGCACCAAAGACGATCACGTCCCCGCCGAGATGCTTGATGAGGCCAAGGCTTATCTCCCGGAAATGGAAATCCACATGTATGAGGCCGGGCACGCCTTTGCCAATGATGCCCGTCCGTCTTATGTGCCTGATGCGGCCGACTTGGCCCATACAAGGACAAAAGAGTTTTTGGCAAAGCATGTTGGCTGATCCTGATTAGACGCTTTTCTTAAAAATATTAAATATGCCTTCAACATATCGCGCGCCCGGACCACCAAACCGGGCATGCGATACCGGGCTATTTTCCGGAAATTCACGAGGACACCGATGGCTCCATCGCCGAACTATCTTGCTTTCCACCCCAATCCGTCCAAACCCGAATTTACCCTGCCAAAAGGCACATGGGATGCGCATTGCCACGTTTTCGGTCCTGAGGCCGAATTCCCCTTTGCGCCGGAACGCAAATACACCCCTGTAGATGCTGGTAAAGACAAGCTGTTTGAACTCCACAAACATCTTGGTGTTGATCGTGCGGTTATCGTGCAGGCAACCTGCCATGGTGCGGATAACCGTGCGCTTGTTGATGCGCTTAATGCCTCAGACGGGCAATATCGCGGCATTGCCACAGTCCGCCCCGACGTCACCAAAGAACAGCTTGATGAACTAGATGCAGCCGGTGTGCGCGGTGTGCGTTTCAACTTTGTCAAACGTCTGGTCGATGACACCCCGCGCGAAGATTTCCTTCAGATCGTTGATCTGATCAAACCTTATGGCTGGCACATTGTTGTCTATTTCGAAGCAGCCGACCTTGAAGGACTTGAACAGTTCCTGATTGATATGCCGGTGACCGTCGTCATTGATCATCTTGGCCGCCCGGATGTAACCAAGGGTATTGATCATCCTGATTTTTTGCGGTTCCGTAAGCTGGTTAAGGAAAATGATCATATCTGGGTCAAGGTTACATGCCCGGAACGCCTTACCGTTGCAGGCCCGCCCTATGATGATGTTGTGGAATTCGGCAAAATCATTGTCGAAGAAATCCCTGATCGCGTGATCTGGGGGACGGACTGGCCACACCCAAACATGACAAGCCATGTGCCAGATGATGGTAAACTGGTCGATCATGTCTTGCGCGTTGCGCCAACAGCCAAACAGCAACAAGCCCTTTTGGTCGACAATCCAACCCGCCTTTACGATCCCGAAAGCTAACGGCATTAAGTCGGACTAAACCACGCTGTCATTGGGGCAAAGCCCAGCCGCCTTGATCGGCGATGAGAAGACGTTTTGACGA
Source organism: Rhodospirillales bacterium (assembly GCA_019634165.1). Taxonomy (GTDB): domain Bacteria; phylum Pseudomonadota; class Alphaproteobacteria; order Rhodospirillales; family Thalassospiraceae; genus Thalassospira. The sequence goes on along the minus strand of JAHQVT010000012.1, from coordinate 301,128 downwards.
CAGATTGGTGTTTGCCCGCCAACCTTGCGCCTCATCGCCGATCATCTTGTCCTTAATGATATTGCATCATGTGTCAAACAGCTAGCTTATCCAACACCGCCTTCGGTTAATTCCTTTACGCTGCAAACCACTGATGGCAATGTCGAAGTTCGAGCATCTGACGGCAGCCAGCTTCCGGTTTTGCCCCCCACAATCTGCGTGATCAAAACGCATCAAACCGGTTTGATGGCGGCTGAACACATTGACTAAGGAAACGACGGCATTATGCGCATCGCCATTCTTGATGATTACCAAGATATTGCCCTGCAATCAGCGGATTGGTCCGAAGTCCGATCCCTTGGCGAGATCACGGTATTCAATGACACGATTACCGATCAAGACAGTTTGCGTGAAAGGCTTGAGCCGTTTGACGTGCTGTGCGTCATGCGTGAAAGAACGCCGCTTAACGGCGATCTTATCCGTTCGCTTCCGAACCTCAAATTGATCGTTACCACCGGCAAACGCAATGCCACGATTGATGTTGCAACCGCTACTGAACTCGGCATCACCGTCTGCGGAACAGAATCCCCATCCACCGCGACGCCAGAGCTTACCTTTGCCTTAATGCTGGGCTTGGCCCGCAATATTGTCGCTGAAAATGGGTCGATGCGCACCGGTGGGTGGCAAATAGGGTTGGGACAGGACCTTGCAGGATCAACGCTGGGCATCATTGGGCTGGGACGGTTGGGCGCAAACATTGCCCGGATCGCACAAGCCTTTGGCATGCGTGTCACCGCCTGGAGCACCAACCTGACCCAAGAGCGCTGCGATGAAATCGGTGCTGAGTTCAAAGACAGCAAAGAAGCCCTTTTGCGCGATGCCGACTTTGTAACCATCCATCAACGACTGTCTGATCGAACCCGTGGATTGATGGGTGAAACAGAATTCAAGCAAATGAAGCCAACCGCCTATGTAATCAATACATCGCGCGGTCCGATCATAGATGATGTTGCCTTGATTGATGCCGTTAACTCCGGTGAAATTGCCGGTGCCGGCATTGATGTCTATGACATCGAACCCCTGCCGGCATCCCACCCATTGCGTCAGTGTACGGGACTGTTGCTAACCCCTCATCTTGGCTATGTCACACGCCACACTTGGGAAGTGTTTTATGGTCAAACCGCCAAGGCGGTTAGCGCATGGGCCAAAGGAAACCCGATTGCAGTCATTACACCTTGAATTTGCACAGCGTTGATCGCGAACCAATTCCCTGTCAGATCATCAAGTCCGAACAGAACAAGCCCAACGGTCGGTATAGCTGTCCTTGCTGCGCACATGCTCAAACCTATCGCGACGTTCAGTTTCACGTGAACTGAGATTTGATTGAGTCAATGCGGCTCGGTTTGCGCGATTAATAGCATCAAGATCGATTACTGCCTGCGTTGCCCGCAACAGATCGCTCGTATCAAAACTGCCTGAAACGATTAGTCGAACCATAATAAGGGGCTGCATTTAACCGCGTCTGGCATAACCACCTTGGGATCTCATATGGCAGCACAGGCTGTTAGTCACCCCATGAACAAAATAAAATGCCCAAAGAATACTTTGGTCATTTCAAACAATATCGGCGTTCAAAGTTACAACAACCATTAAGCTTTGGCCGAAACTATCCCCGCCAGAAAATGAAAAGCGTAACAATCGCATTCGCGCAGGTGCCTAACCAGATCAGGTTACAGCCCACATTAGTACCGCCGGAGACTTCATCTCGTGTGGTACGAAAATCCAGCACCTTACCCGCCCTATTTGGCGATATATGCCCGCCAACTACCAAGTTCGGTAACCTCCATCGCACCGATCAGACCGGTCGCTTCACACAGAAAGCCTTTTTCCATCGTACCGTCTTCAAGTTCAACTGAACCAAGACACAAAGGCGACGGAATACCGGCGAGGAACCCACCGACTTCGGACTTCGGCAGGGCCCATACTTCAACGTCAATCGATCCACCACCTTCGGCCACCGCAACCATACCCGGTCGTTTGGTCGGGCCACCTGCCAAGGCATAGAGGCTGTATTTTGGTGCTGTTTTGGTTTTCCGCAACAAACGCGCACCACGGCCGGTCAGCTCGCCATTCAATGGCAGGCCAGACATATGCGCACCACATACCACCATTCCGATTTCATCGCCACCACCCGCAATATCCGGCAATTCCGGTGCAATACGTTTCCATCCAGTTGCCCCGACGGCTCCTGATTCAACAGCAGCAGCCAAGGATGCAACCATTGCGTCTTCGCCCATTCGGGCCAAAACGGTCAAGCTGCCCGGACGACCATCTTGGCGCGAACCGGTCGGAACGGCAATGCCGCACATATCAAGCAAATTGACGAAATTGGTATAGGTCCCCAACCGCGAATTTGGCTCAATCGGATCAGCTGTGATGTCTTCTAGCGTCACAAAATGCGGAATGGTCGGTACGCAAATAGCATCAATACCGCGCAAAGCTTCTTCACAATTCCGCGCCAAGTCTTTCAGGCGATAAAATCCCTTGAACGCATCTGCTGCTGACAGTTTAAGTCCCGGCTCAAGAATGGCCCGTGTGGTCGGATGAAGCGTTTCGGCATGGTGCGTCAACCGTTCGCCGACAGCCACCACACGTTCTGCAACCCATGCGCCTTCGTAAAGCATCTTGGCGACGTCATAAAACCGGGTGAAATCAATCTCAATGATTTCATTGCCCATCATCGATAGCTTTTTAACATCCTGATGGAAATGGTCGGCCTGAACTGTATCGCCAAATGTCACAAGCGTTTCCGCATTTGGGACGGCTATGCGCATTGGTTTTGGTGCACTCAATCCAGCTGAGACCTTAAACTTTCGGGAATAGGCGTCACTTGGATCGTATTTTGCGGCGACGTCAAACACACCCCACGCATCTGATACATTCAACGCAAATATCGAGACTGTATCAAGGGTGCGACAGGCCGGAACCACACCAGATGCCGACAAGGCACCCAAAGTTGGTTTCAAACCAACGATGCTGTTCAGTCCAGCAGGAACACGCCCTGAACCGGCAGTATCGGTACCCAACGAGAAGGTTGCAACACCATGTGCCACCGCAACAGCAGACCCAGATGACGAACCGCCCGGCACAACCGCCGGATCAATTGCATTAAGCGGGACTGGATAGGGACTTCGCACCCCAACCAACCCAGTTGCAAACTGATCAAGGTTGGCTTTGCCCAAACAAACCGCCCCCGCCGCGCGCAATTGGACAATGACAAAGGCATCCTGTTTCGGGTCATAGGCAAAATCAGGACAAGCTGCCGTCGTTGGCATGCCAAAAACATCAATATTGTCCTTGGCAACATATGGCACCCCCCACAGCGGACGCCCATCATACGCGCCAAGCTCCTTCGCTGCGGCAATGGCTTCTTCGCGGGCAGGATAAATGAAAATTCCCGGATTATTGGTGGCGTCCAGTCGACGGAACGCTTCTTCGATGACCTGCACCGGGCTCATACCCGATGCGTATGCCTGCCGCAAAGCGGCAAGTGTAAAGGGAAGATCAGCAATCATGTTGGGTATTCCGTCTGTAGATTTGTTGCAATTTTCACGGCGGATATCAGTCAGGCAATATCGCGTTCCGGCGCCTGAGGAGCAGCCGAAAGCAATTCACAGGTATAGGGATGTTTTGGATTTTCCATCACGGTCGCAACCGGGCCAGATTCAACAATGCTGCCGTTTTGCATGACGATCACGTGATCGCACAGCAACCGCACAACATTGAGATCGTGACTGACAAACAAATAACTGATGCCAAGGCGACTACGTAGATCCGCAAGCAAGTTTAAAACCAGTGCTTGGATCGACACATCAAGGGCCGCCGTTGGTTCATCCAAAATCAGGAAATCAGGTTCACTTGCAAGTGCCCGGGCGATGCCTACACGGGCCTTTTGCCCACCCGACAATTGATGTGGAAAACGATCCAGAAGATGGGCTGGAAAGCCTGTCATTTCGGCAAGCTCTTTGGTCCGTTCAATCACATCGTCACCACGCATTCCCATTAAACGATATAGCGGATCGGCAATGGCCTGACGGGCGGTAAAACGCGGGTTCAAACTATCGGTCGCATCCTGAAACACCATCTGGATTTTGGGTCGCAATGGATGCTTGGCAAAGTCTGCCGCAGGCAATGTCGCAATATCTTCGCCGCGATAAAAAATGCTTCCCGATGTTGAATCAAGCAACCGTACCAACATTGATGACGTTGTTGATTTTCCACATCCGGACTCCCCGACCAGCCCGACACTTTCACCTTCGTGAATGGTAAAGCTGATTTTCTTGACCGCATGGACCGGGCCGCTTTTGCCCTGATAGGTCTTGCTAAGATTGATCACGTCAATCAGCGGCTTTTCACTGATGATGTGCGGTTCAAGGTCAGATCGCTCGCCCTCAGGCAAAAGGGATCGAATGGTGCCGATTCTGCGCGGGGTCGCATGAACAAGTTTGCGGGTATAGGCGTGTTGCGGGTTGGTAAACAGTTCGACCGGATCACCCGCCTCGACAATCAGACCATCTTTCATCACCACGATCCGGTCGCAATATTGCGATGCCAGACCAAGATCATGGGTGATCAGGATTGATGACATCCCCCGTGCACGCACCAGATCATCGACCAGATCCATCACCGCCTTTTGGGTTGTGATATCAAGTCCCGTGGTCGGCTCATCAGCAATGATCAGTTTCGGATCACATGCAAGGGCTAGCGCAATGACAATACGTTGACACATGCCCCCCGAAAGTTCGAACGGATAGGCCTCATAGCGCGTGGCGGCATCGCGGATTTTAACCGCTTCAAGGGCTTCGATCGCCTTAGTTTTGGCATTATGGCGTGTGGCCCGACTGTGGCGGCGCAGAACATCTTCAATTTGATGACCAACTTTTCGGATCGGGTTCAATGCTGCACGCGGATTTTGGAAAATCATACTGATTTCCCGTCCACGGATGTCGCGCATATCGCGCTCAGATGCATTACGCAAATCAATACCACTATAGATCGCATCGCCGGCCTTGATCCGTCCCCCCGCATCCAGAATACGCATCAGCGCATAGGACGTAACTGATTTACCCGATCCGCTTTCACCAACAATACCAAGACGTTCGCCCTTGGCCACGTCGAAGTCGATCCCGTTAACCGCATTGACTTCACCGTGACGTGTGCGAAAAGCGACCCTTAATCCCTTGATGGATAGCATATTCAAGTCCTCCGCCGCGGATCGACGATGTCACGGAGACCATCACCCATCAAATTAAACGTCAAAACCGCTACCATCAGTGAAAGACCCGGGAAAAGTGCCAACCACCATTCACCCGAAACAATGAAATTGGCACCTTCGGCAACCATAATTCCCCATTCCGGGGTTGGCGGGCGCACGCCTAGACCAATGAAGCTAAGCCCTGCAGCATTTAGGATCGCCCAACCAAGGTTAAGTGACACCTGCACCATCATCGGCGGCAAGGCATTGGGGAAAATGTGAAAGGCCAGAATACGTGCATCACTGTTGCCCGAAAGCTTGGCCGCCAGTGTAAATCCGGCATTACGCCGAATATTGACCTCAGCCCGGACAAGTCGAGCATAAAACGGGATATTGATGATCGCTGTTGCGTAAATAATGTTGGCAATCGAATTGCCAAGAGCAGCAACAACCCCCATTGCCAAAACAAACAGCGGGAATGCCATGATGGTATCAAGCACGCGGTTTAACGTAATGTCTGTCCATCCACCACGATAACCTGCAATGGCGCCAAGAAACGATCCAATCATGAATGAAAGCGCAACTGCCGCAACCGAAATTACCAGATCAAGACGTGTTGCAACGACAACCCGGCTAAACACATCGCGGCCAAGATTGTCGGTTCCAAACCAATGGCTAAATGATGGTGGTTGCAAAACGCTGTCTGAATCGGTTGCCAGCGGATCATAGGGCACGATGTAAGGCCCGAAGACGGCTGCAATGACCATGACCCCAAACATAATGAAAGCAAGGGCCGTAACCGGGTTTTCGCGCAATACATAAATCAAATGCCCCAAGGCACCTGATTTTGCTTTTGACTTGGTCGGAATTGCAATGGTTGGGGACGGCGCCTCTGGGGCCGATGTCTTTGCTACGGATGACAATATCTTGTTCATTTGCCCGATGTCCCGAAACGCGGATCAATCAGCGAATAGGCCAGATCAATTAGAAGATTGAGAAACACGAAAAGAAACGCCATCGACAAAACAAACCCCTGAACGGCGGCATAATCCGACACAATCAGGGCTTCGACCGCATAGGAACCAATTCCCGGCCAAGCGAATACCTTCTCGACCAGAACGTTCGCCCCCAGCACAAAGGAAAACACCATACCCAGCGTGGTTACGACCGGAAGCAGCGCATTCCGAAATGCATACCCGTAAAGAATGCGCCCCGATCCCAATCCAGCTGCACGGGCAGTTCGAATATAATCGGATGACAGTGCCGAAAGCATTGCTGCACGTGTCATACGGGCAATCGGTGCAAGGGTGAAAAGTGCTAGTGTCACGGCAGGAAGAACAAGCTGCTTGAGTGCACCGAACCAGGTTTCCCAATCCCCATCAACAGCAGCATCAATCAAGAAGAACCCCGTCACATGCGGCGGATCAAGATAGACGAAATCAAGCCGTCCCAACGGGGATGGCGAAATACCCAGCAGATAATAGAAAATGTAAATCAGCATCACGCCGGTAAAGAAGGTCGGAAGCGAGACCCCCATTGTCACCAGCAATCGGCAAATTTGATCAATCCAGCTTCCCGGTCGGGTGGCAGCCAAAACGCCCAACGGCACGGCGACCACACAAGACAGAATCAACGCGCTTAATGTCAGTTCAAGTGATGCCGGGAGACGACTGGCCAATTCGGTCACAACCGGTCGTCCGGTTGAAACCGATTGGCCAAGATCACCTTGGAACAATTGACCGAGATAGATGACAAACTGCTCAGGCATTGGCTTATCCAATCCAAGCTTCACCCGGGTTTCTTCAATAGTTTCGGGTGTTGCCATAATTCCGGCAAACTGTACGGCTGGGTCACCAGGCAAGGCACGCGTGAGGACAAAGCTAATAACGATGACCCCAAACAGGACTGGAATGGCCTGCGCGATGCGTGTCAGAACACTGGTTCCCCGTGCCGCCATATACTTAGCTTTCCACCGACGTCAGGCCACGGATATCAAGTTGACGATGGAACCAAAATTTGTATCCACCCGCCCCGTTAAGCGCAACGTTAAGAGCCGGCTGCCACAGTGGAATGCGCGGCAAGTCTTCATAGACGATATCGATCATACGCATAATTTTCGGCGCATATTCGGGATCATCCATCGGCATATGAAGAGTTTCATTAGTAAGCTGTTCGACTTCCGGATTTGAATAATTCGAAGAGTTGAACAGATGTCCTTCCTGATAGGCCCAGAAAAAATAGTAGTCTGGTGTGTTCAACCAACCGCCAAAGTTCTCCAGATGGAAGTCCAGACGTTTTTCCACCAACGCCGCGGTACGCCAGCTCGCACCCGGGATTTTTTCAATCTCTACTTTGATGCCAATCTTGCCAACAGCTTCCTGAATCAGAAGGGCTGTGGGTTCCATCCAATGAGAAAGGCCTGTTGAAATCGAAAGCTTAATTTCAAACCCATCCGGGAAGCCGGACTTGGCCATATGTTCCTTGGCCTTGTCCATATCGGTGTCATAAGGAGACTTACGCGGCCATGCGATATCTTCGGCTTTGGGCGCGCCACCCCAAAGCGGCGCACCACGGCCATAAGCAGCGGCCTTAAAGATTGCGTCATAAGGTACGGCATATGCAACCGCCTTACGCACGTCTGGGTCACGGAACGGCTCGAACTTGCTGTTCAGGCACAATGAATGGATACAGTTTTCAATCGGGGTTGAATGCACTGTTACTTTGTCAGCAAGCTCGGCTGCATCCTTATCTGGAATATCAAAGGCGACCTGAACATCACCGCGTTCAATCAATGCACGGCTGGTCGCAGCAGACGGCACCTCGCGCATGATCACACGGCGCACCGGCGGGGTCGGCCCACCAACCCACTTGTCGTTGCGTTCAAACACAACCTGTTGACCTGCATCCCAACGAGTCACAGAATAAGCGCCCGAACCAATCGTGTTCAAATGCAAATATTCCATCGCCCATGGATCATCCGTGGTCGCATTTTCTTTGGCGACCTTGGAATTGATGATGAACGGCACGGGAACGGCCAAATCAGGCAAGGACAATTTAGACGCCTGGTCAAGCGTGATGGTGAACGTTTCGTCATCAACAGCTACGAACTGTTCAGTGCGTGAAAAACCACCCGCCTTCATCTGAACTGTCGGGAAGCCACCGACACTCACCGCGCGGTCAAACGACCATTTCACGTCCGCTGCCGTGACTTTACTTCCGTCATTGAAGACCGCACCCGATTTTAGCTTGAAGGTGATCTTCATACCGTCGTCAGAGAAAGTCCAGCTTTCGGCAAGTTCCGGAACAATGGTCGAATAGTCATAGGAAAGACCACCACCCTCGGCTTGTTTGGTACCAAACGACACCAGACGGTCATAACAGTTCACTGCGATCTGGTAGCTCGCACGGTTGGTTCCAGTGCGGTGCAAATCAAGACTGTTCACTGTCTGCCCGGATACAGCAACCAATGTGTCGCTGCCAGCGGCAAGTGCGGAAAACGTCCGGGCGAAGGGCAAAGTACCTGCAAGTACGGCACCAGCTTTAAGAAAATCGCGTCTCGTAGGCATCGTCAAAACCCCCATGAACAGCCTAATTGAATGTCTTGCAGCAAGTTTGCAGTTTTTCGCGTTGGCGAAAACTGCTATGAATTCACCAATGCGGTGCAAAAAATGCATCGCCCTAAAAAAGGTGTGTTTTGTGAGATATTTGCAAACCTTCCGCTTGATCGAAGCTGTTGCACGCGCAGGGTCCATGCGCAAAGCAGCCGAAGACATGAACCTTACGGCTTCGGCATTAAACCGTCGTATCAATGGTTTTGAGGAAGAGTTTGGCACCGAACTTTTCGAACGCTTACCGAGCGGGGTTCGCCTAAACCCCGCTGGGGAACTTTTACTACATCATTACCGTGCAACAGCATCGGACCTTGAACGGGTTCAAGGACAGGTCGCCGATTTAACAGGGGAACGGCGAGGCCATGTCTCAATCGCCTGTTCGCAGGCCCTGCTTCCCTATTTCCTTCCTGAACAGATCGCAATTTACCGCGCTGCCCATCCCGGCGTTACATTCAGTGTCAACATCCGGGACCGCTCCCAGGCCGAACAAGAACTTGCCAGTTATTCCAGCGATCTCGCCATCGTGTTCGAGCCAGTCTACCTAGTGGATTTCGAAGTCATTCACGCCATCCCACAAACCGTTGATGTGGTAATGCGATCAGACCATCCGTTAGCATCACACGATGAAATTCGCCTGCGCGATTGCCTTGATGTGCCCCATGTCGCCCCCACCCACCGATTTGGCGTGCGACACTTACTTGATTTTGCTGCCCGGCGCAGTTCACGCCATGTGTCACCGGTGGTCGAAACTGAAAGTTTTGAGCTGATCCGGCATTACGTTCTGCATGAAAACGCTGTCGGCTTCCAAATCCCAATCGGGCTTAGAACCCCGGGGGACGGGTCGCTGGTTTCCAAACCTATTTCTGAACGCGATGTTGCGCCCGGCAACCTTATTCTGGGTCAAATGCGAGGACGTACACTGCCGGTTGCATCTGCACGATTTGCCATGCAATTGGCCACCGCGCTCAAGGATTATCAAACATCGCATGAGTTAACGATCTAACCAACCCACCCGCACGTATCAACCCATATCATTGCAGTTAATCGTTATGGCCGGTAGCGCACTTGTGACTTGTACATCTGTGCAAATGGATGAAAATCACAATCACATGCAAGATTGCCTGAGAATTTAAACAGGATTCCGGTTTGGCAAGAATTTGAATTAATCCGTTTTGCTTTGAATATCGCCACCACGAAAGCCCCAAACCGCTGCGTCATTTAGCCAAGGAGCGCATGATGGAACGTTTGACTGCCAAGGATTTTTCACCCGAACTTCTCGAACTCTATGACTTCTATGCCCATGGTATCATCAACCGGCGAGAATTTTTAGACCGCGCAGGAAAATATACCATCGGCGGCATGACCGCACTTGCTGTCTTGAATGCCATGAGCCCGAATTATGCAATGGCAACCCAGATCGAATTCACCGACCCCGATATTGTTGCCGAATATATCACCTATCCATCGCCCAACGGTCACGGTGAGGTGCGCGGCTATCTGGTTAAACCAGCCAACGTTACGGGCAAGGTTCCGGGTGTCGTGGTCGTTCACGAAAACCGTGGCCTCAACCCCTATATCGAAGATGTTGCCCGCCGCGTTGCCAAGGCAGGCTTTATCGCCCTTGCCCCGGACGGTCTGACATCGGTCGGGGGATATCCCGGCAATGATGACAAAGGCCGCGAATTACAGCGCACTGTCGATTCCACCAAACTGATGAACGACTTCTTTGCCGCGATTGAATTCCTGACCGCCCACGAAGCCACCACCGAGAAAACCGGCATTACCGGTTTTTGCTATGGCGGGGGTGTCGCCAATGCGGCCGCAGTTGCCTATCCCGAATTGGGGGCGGCTGTTCCGTTCTATGGTCGTCAGGCCGCTGTTGAAGACGTGCCACGGATTCAAGCACCGATCTTGCTGCAATATGGCGAACTTGATGAGCGGATCAATGCCGGGTGGCCGGCCTATGAACAGGCACTTAAAGCCAACAACAAAACCTATGAAGCCTACATTTATCCCGGTGCCAACCACGGCTTCCATAACGATTCCACGCCACGTTATGACGAAGAGGCCGCGGAACTTGCATGGCAAAGAACCATCGACTGGTTCAAAAAGTATCTGAGCTAACATCAGGTTCCTGACTGACGCTGGTCAATGTTGCGGTGACAGGCGACATTGACCGTACAGATGCTGCCAGAGAAAACAAGATGATAACGCGTAGTGATGCCGCCCCCTGCAGACATCACTACGCGCCACTCGCCCTAAGCGCGCCCGAAGACGGCAAGGGTTGGATGCATTAGGTTGAAGCCCTAATCTTTACCGCGTTTCACGTTACTATCTTCGTTGGTATTGGCGATCCAGGGACGTCCATCGGAATCGACATCGACCATATCGGCATTTACATTTTTGACCGTGTCGAATGACTTGTTGGTGGCATTCCATTTTTTCAAAAGGTACTTATTGCCATCCCAGAAAGTAATATAGACACTTCCGTCCGTCCCAGCACCCAAGTCTTGCGTCTCAACGCTTTGACCCAATGGGCGATTTTCAAATTTTGTCCCGGTAAATTGCTGGACGATATTACTTGTATCGGTAATCCATAAATCGCCTGACCGCCCGATTGCGACCTTATAGGCGTCATCATTGCTGAATTTGGTAAAGGCATTGGTTCCAGGCTTAAGTCGATAAAGCGTTTGGCCGATCACAACATAAACAGTCCCATCCGCGCCAATCGACAGATTTCGGGGACTACCCGAACTGACCGAATAAGTTCGCTGCACGCTGCCTGTTGATGACAACTTTTTAACCGATCCGTTGACGGCTATCCAAATGGCACCATCGCTATCGACATCGATATTCTTCAGGTTTTCATCCAAGGAAATCGAGACTTGTTCGAACTTCTTTTTCGTACTGTTGAATTTTAGAAACTTGTTCGCGTCTTGCCCGTCGGGTATCCCGTAAACGTAAACCTCGTCATCTTGACCGACGATTAATTCCTCAATGCTATCCAATCCTGTGGTGTAGGTGTCAAAGGTCATATTTTTTGAGAATATGAAATCAGTATTTGAAGACACATCAACCACCGCCGCGGTATCACCGCTACCTGCTGTATCACCACTTGTCGATGCGGCCACAGCACGATCAGACTGCTCATCTCGCTCAAAGAACGTCGAGGCCAGTGCGAGTGCATTCGCCGTCACCACCCAAGGATAACCATTTGGCCCCACCGCGACACTTTGCGGCGAATGACCGGGTGTACGAACGACGTCAAAGGTCGAACCGTCTGCGCCCAAACGCATCAAAAAACCCCTGTCCGATACGACATAGACACTACCGTCCGGGCCAATGCCGATGCTTTTGGCTTTTTGTGCAAACACATCACAGGGCGAGGAAGCGCAACGCTGAACCAGACTGTCAGAACGGATGGTCCACGGGGTTCCATCCGGGGCGACCGCCACCAACAAACCTTTCCCCGAAATACGGTCAAATCGGGTCATCGCATCATTTAACTTGGACAAATTGCCCGAAGCATCCGTGATCACCACCGCCCCATCCGCGCCAATGGCAATGTCAGAACCCGTTGCATTTGGGATTTGTTTCCATAGGTTTCCGGTGTGGCGAAACACCCGTCCCAACGTCGAAATGCCCCATGGATTACCATCGGCATCGACCGCTAGGCGCACCAACGTACCGGGAAAGCTTTCAAATCGTTTGCGACTGTTCGACCAGCGTAAAACGTTCCCCGCCGCATCCAGCCCAAACACACTGCCATCTCGACCGATTGCGAGCACAGAAGCGCTCTTTTGGGTGTTAACAAAAGTAATATCTTCGGTCGTTGTCACAGCGATCGGATCAAGAGTGGCTGATACCCCAGATGAGGGAGCAACGGTATTAGGAGCATTTTGTGCCGTTGCGCTTGTTTCGAGCGCAACGGGGGACGCAATGACGCCTTTCGCAGTCTGTAGGGGCGCTGTTGCCGCTGCAACTTGGGCCAACGGTGCCGTGGCAGTTGTCGGTGTCGCAGGTGGTGCCGAAACCCCCGAGGCAACTGCAACAGGCGCACTCTCGACAGGGGCAACCGCCTGAGGTGCTTGAATTTCTGGCGCCTTGCCTTCTTCGGTTTTAATTTTTTCAGGCGCGACCAACAACGTCGTCGCCATAATGGCGCCATCCGTGATCACGGCCCACGGCCCACCATCAGGCGTCGCAGCCACCGCGGTCACCCCGGCAACCGCAGCAACCACCTGCCAACTGTTTGCTACCCTGTTCCAGATCCTTACCCGACGTTCGGCATCGGCAATCACCGCTGTATCATCACCACCAATGGCAATGTCGATGGCACGCCCCGGCATCTCAATCCAAATCTTGCCGTCAAAAGCGGTTATATGACCATCACGGGTTACCCCCCAAGGATTGCCCGCCATATCCAATGCAATGCGATGGGCCTGACCTTCCATCGGTCGCCATTCACTGCGCAACGGATTCCATTTTTTGATTTCGCCACTGACTTTGGCGATATAAACATTGCCCAACGCATCGGCGGCAACATCGGCAACATCGGTGTCTTTGTTTTCCCACCACAACCCGTTATAGCGGAAAACCACACCTTCTGCGTTGACCGCCCAGGGACGATTTCCAACTGCTGCTGAAATGCGAACGAAATCGCCTGACATTTTACGCCAGCGCTGCTCAATCGCATCCCAACGCCACGGTGTACCGTTCGGGGCCACAGCATAGGCCTGACCTAGGCTGTTGATCGATATATCAACAGCCTTGCCGGGCAGGCGGGTCCAAATTACAGAGGTTGAACGATCTTGCGCCCAAGCACCCTTGATAGGCTGTTCCGCACCAAACACGATACAAAACACAATCAGACAGAACCGCACTATCGCCAATATCATTGGACGACCTCGCACCATAGTTTCTGAAAACAAAAATCGTTACTTATTCAGCAGCCGGTCACGCACCATCGCAATATGTTGCTGCCCATCAGCGTTATTTTGCCAAGACTGAACTTTCACATCCCCGTTTCTGAATTCTTCAAAGAATTCACGTCCTTGCAGCTTTTCCATGACTTCGCTAAAGGTCGCACGCGGCGTAAACCAATCCTTGTGGCGCTGCTGGAAACGTTCGATATCGCGTTCCAAATCCGACATTTCTTCGATCGCGATATCACGGTCCTCTTGTGCCCGGCGGGCGTATTGCGGACGACGGGGTGTCATCAAGATCAAGACCGAACGTTCGAACTCACGTTCAACACGCTGCGAGAATAAAAGATTAAGGATCGGCACATCCATCAACCCCGGCACACCATCGGCTGACTTGGATGTTTCGCGTTCACTCAATCCACCAAGTACCAATGTCTCGCCGAACTTCATCGTCACGGTTGAGTTAACATTGGTCTTGGTGGTGTCGAGGCGAAATTCAAATACAACTGAATTAGAAGGATCGGTCAGGAAGGTGCGTTCTGCGACGACATGCAAACGGATCATATCATCAGGCAAAATTTCCGGCGTCACCGCAAGCTTTACACCGACCTCCTTTTGGACCGAAACACTGTCGCCATTTCCGCCCGAAACCGCAGCAGCAAGAATTTCAGTGCCTGAGAAAAATTCAGATGTTTGCCCCGCTTGTGCCACCAAACTTGGCTTGGCCAAAACCTGATTATTGGCATCGGCAGAATTGGCAATGTTCAAGGAATATGTCACCGCCGGAATACTAATGGCGCGGGTCAGCGTTTGGGTGCTTTGCTCCAACCCGGTATTTAAATAATCCTTGGTTCGTGTGCTTTCATAGCCAAAGCCCGTTGCCCCGGTCAACGGATCACCGAACTGCAATTGCAATCCGTTCAACAGATTGACACCCCGCGAGTGACGCACATCTTCCTGTGTGCCAATCAAAACGACATCAACAACGACCATGCTTGAATCAGCAAAGCCTTGTTCTGCACCGCCTGCTTGCGGAGCAACCGCACCATATGCATCCTGTTGCTGAGAAGCATAGGGATCGGCGGCAGAACTATAGGGATCGCTTGTATAGGGATCACTACTTGAGCCGTATGGATTGCCACCGTAGGGGGCACTACCATAAGGGTCACCGCCATATGGATCACTGCTATACTGAGCCATCAAAACTTTGGCATCGCTGTCATAGAATGACTGCCAGCCGCGAACACGACGTTCCAGATAGGTGATGTTTTCCGATCCCAAAACGGCATCGCGATAGGCCGAGACGAATGCCGCCGCACCTTCACGGTCATCCATAGCCGCCAAAGATAACGCCGCGGCTTTCAACACTTCTGGTTGTTGTTGTGCTTCCGGCGCGACAGCTATCAGACGCTTTAATGCCGCCTCGGACGTTTTCGGGTCACGCGCATAATATGATGCCGAAGCCAGACTATAAAGCACGGCCGGGTCATCTCCGCGATGCAGGGCCACGGCGGCAAAATAGCCCTGTGCCAGGCCATAGCGCCGTTGGTCCATATACAAAAGACCCAATTGATAATTTGCTGCCAAGTTACCCGGATCGAATTTCAGTGCTTGCTTATAGCCTTGTTCCGCCAGTTCAAACTTGCTGGCATCCCCCTGAACCCCCATCAGATGGTAGGTCAGTCCATTGAAAAACTGCAAATCCGGGTTGGTGATATCAAGCTTCAAGGCCAAATTGATCAAGCGTGATGCTTCATCCATTTTCCGGGCTTCCAACGCCCGAATGCTTTCGCGCACCAGCTCCTGAACAGCATCGTTTTGGACAATGGAACTTGTAAAAACAGGTTTTTGTGCAATATAGCCCGCCTCAGATGGTGATCCGCTCCCGCCCAGCGAACCTCCGGACATCAAACCTCCTGTCTGACATCCGGCAACCAGCAAGGTTGACAGCACCAAAGTGCCTTTGAAAGATGTTCTAAGCATAGGCTCCCACTTGAATTTTTTACTTATTTGAACCAAATGCCACTTTCCCCAAAAAATGCAGCCAACCTTAAAAACAATATCCAAAGCATAAGGGGCTGAAGTTTCCTTAGCCCCTTATGCCTTAGCGCATACGATAGATTTTGTTGTTTGCAGTAAGACGCCATACTTGCTCGCCACCGGCACCGACGGCACCAGAATCCGTCTCCTCTGCAATCAAATCCCAGTCGCGTTTGGTGCCATTAAACAAATAGGTTTTGCCATTCTTGCCAACGACGACCGCCTTGCCCGGAATATCAACCGCAATATCGACGGCAGTACCGGGCTGCTTCAGCCATTTCCTCTCGTTGCTATGCACATAAATATTGCCCTGTTTGTTCACGACCCATGGTCGGCCATTCTGGTCAATGTCGATGCGCTGAGCTTCTCCGGCAACCTTTTGCCACTTGTTTCCGTTACGCACATGGATGCCGCCATTGACGGCGGTGATCCAGACCCCCTTGGCGCTTGCACCGATATCCTGTGCAGCCGGACCGGGAACGCGTCGCCACTTGGAACCGGACTGGGTATAGATTTGCCCCTTGTCGTTCACAACCCAGGCTACCGTGTCTGAAACAGCAACCCGGCTTGCCGTCCCCGACAGTTTGGTCCAATTTTTGTCGGACTTGGCGCGTTTATAAATTGGATACCCGCCGCTGTCTGGTTTACCAACACCGATCACATATGTTGTTCCGTCCGTGCCGATCGCAACGTCGGTGGCGTCTCCGGGAACGAGTTCCCAGGTCGTCGCACCACCAGCCTCTAGTGCGGTGTCTTGTCCCACCACAACACGTTCGCCCTCCAGAGTTATGCTCGGAATATCCATGCCACCCGATGATACCGGCGGCATCAAAGTTGCCCAGGCTTTAGCATGTGGCTTGATTGGCTCCTGGGTCATCAATGCCCAATTGCCCGCAACTTCGTTCCGGCCGTCATCCGTTTTAAGCAGACGAGCAATATCTACCGGACGCTGCGCCACGGCGAGCGCATCGTTAACGATCGATTCCTGCTTGTTCTGCTCCAGCGCAATATCCGTCGCAAAGGACGCCACAACAGATGCGGTAGTCAAGATTATCAGTGGGCCCGCTGCCACCCCTGCGACGCCGGCGGTACTCGTCGCAACGCCAGCAACATCTTTGGCACGATACGGCAGGATTTGCAGGGCAAATTTAGAAACAAGCTGGGCGAATGCAGACGACGTGGACTCAGCCACTGCGCTTCCAAGAAAGGCCAATGTGACACCGGCAGCAGGCCCCAGATGCATGACCTGTTGAACTGCTGTGCGCAGGTCAGGCGGTTTAACGCCGGTATCATATGCCGCTGCCAGATTATTCCCGCGCGATCTCCGCCAGGCCTCTCTGCCGCGCTGCCAGCTCTCCCACACATTACTCATCTCTGACGCCGACAGCTTGCGTGAGTCCTGAACATAGGCTGTCAAGTAGTTGACCATATCCCGTTCAGGCTTGGTTTGGGCGCCACGCTTGATAACCTCATATAGGTGATCGTAGACAGCACCTTTCAGCTCCGGAGAGGCCTCCGGCTCCTCACGGATTTGATTCCAAACCCCGGCCCGATACTTCTTGGCCTCCCTTGTGTTCATCTTCGTATCCGTGACGAACTTTTCAATCGCCCCGTCAATTCGACTACGCTCTGTTATGACCTCGGCGACAATTTCATGCGCTCCTGGCAGAGCGAACAGTCCGTTCGGCGTCCGCGTCGCCGCGTTCCAGCGCATATTTGTGTATTCACAGGCTTGGTCACTCCTGACGTCAAAAGCGGACCTTACCGATGCTTCGGGGCATGACCAGCATGTTCCGTCATCAGCAAAATCGAAATGTTCCCCGGCTTTGCATGTCAATGCGGCCGTTTTTTCAGCCGGCAGCAAACTTTCATTGCGGAAACAGGCATTGTTTGCAGTTACCGCAGCGGCCGTTCGGCGGAACCCGTTAGGACAAGTATAGCAACTGCCATTGGGGTCGATAATCGATCCTTCTGGGCAAACCCTCTCGATGAATTCTGCACTACGGGCCGATTTGCCAAACTTGCCACATGCATCCCACGCATCCACGGGTGACAAGGTACGACCAAATCCGGACGGGCAGGACCAACATTCTCCGCCATTGCGCGGGTCATGGAATGACCCTGAGGGACAGGATTTGTGTCCGCCAATGCGGGTTGCGTATTTGTATTCGGCCCGAACTGTCTTTGAACACGCCATGGGTGTATCAACCGCAAAACCGGTTCTGTTGTATCCGCTTGGGCATGAAAAACAGGACCAAGTCCCGATATCAAAGAATGATCCTGTCGGGCACTTTCCAACGGCCTTGCCGGTTTTGGTCGCCTTGGTAAAACCACAGGGTTCCAAAAGGGTGTTTGTGCGCAAGTCCACGGCGCCGCAAATTGCGTATCCTGGCTCGGAAAAGTTTGCTTGCGTTTGCTGCGCGACGACATCAGATGTGCCTGCTAGAATTCCAACGGCAAATACAATTGGAATAAGCAAGGCTCGCCACATTTTGCAGGCAGACTTGAAACAGAAACAGGTTCTCATGGGTTATCCCTCGGCCAAACAATACTTGTTCCGAGACATATGCGACGAACGTGCCGTCAAGACCGCCAAGGTCATTGCATAAATGTCACTACACAAATAGCCAAGGGAACGGTCCCTTGGGCTGCGTTGGAGCAGAGATGATCATGAAATTCGAAATGCCTGCCTGAAGGCCGATGATCAGCGAAACACCAAGTCTCTTTGCAGAGCTACGGTCAACGCCTGTATTCCCTTCAGATGGAAAAGCCCCTGTTGATCGTCAAGCTTTCCATTCAGTAAAATCGTGCCCCATTATCCGCCATATCTGCCAAAGCAGGCAAGACGGCTCAACCCCGCCGGGAGAATTGAGCAGAAGCCGCGATAAAGATACATGTAATCAAACGTCAGAATACGTTTGTGACGCTTTTGGGATATTGCTGTCGTTTTTCGGATATTGTAGCGATACTTTACAAGTGTTTGCGAATTGTCTCGGAGGGAAGTTCGCCGAATTCCTGATAGTAGCACTTGGCAAAATGTCCCATATGAGTAAAGCCCCACTGTTTTGCCACATCCGAGATCGCATTTCCGTTCAGACCTGTCAGAAAAATTGCCCGGATGTGCTTCAACCGGACAATGCGTAAATAGGCCATCGGGGACATTCCATAAGCCTTAATGAACCCCTTTTGTACGGAGCGATATCCGCATCCAGCGACCGCGGAGATATCGGCAAGCTTCAGTGTCTTGTCCGCATGGGCGTGAATGTAATCACGCGCACGTTTAATATAATACGGGACAACCTCTGTGACGGCATGGCCGTTCATCATGTCCTGATAGCTGTTTGGCAACAGGCTTAGACACTGCGTCAACAAGATGTCTTCCATCTGTGTTGTAACAATCGGATTGTTCAGCTCGCGCAAGGGTCCATCCAGCGTTTCCGTCACATAGTGAACCGTCTTGCGAAAAACATCCCAACCGGGGGCGCTGGAACCAACCGCAGTCTCAAAGCTTAATCTCATAATGTCGACGTCTTCGCCAACCAAAGAACGCGCGTGGTTTTTCAATTTTTCCTTGGATAAACGAAGTACGAATGCGCTGAAGTTATCTTCAATGGCGCTGATCGGGGCTGCCAAATCACGCATAAAGCCCTGACTGGACGAAAATTCGACTTCTTTTCCGCAATGTTGCGCGACACCAGAACCACTGGTCACCATGTATAAAAGCAACCCGTCGGGGTCTTCCTCAGAAGAGGTCACGCTAAGTCTCGTTTTACCAAAAGTCACATGCATCAGACTGAGGTCACCACATTCCACTGCGGCAAGGCTGGCATTAAATTCCGTATTGCACCCGATGATATCCAGATCATGCCGAGCGGCCAAACTCACGATAGACTCGCGAACCTCGTCTAAATCAGTCGAAGATAGAATCGTATGGTTTTGCAGATGGGTCATTGCCATCCCCAATGTATATTCCCCAAACAAACCTCCATTCCATGGACAAGTTTGCTATGGCCATTGAAATTTTCGGTCCATGGCATACCCCGACATCCTATAGGAATACGGCAACCAATGATCGCAACCTTTAGAACATCGCAATTAATTCACTTTATCTATCAATGATAGATAACTGAACAATACTAACAAATAACACTGCAATCTATTCATGATTGATTTTCAGGCTAGGCAAAGAACAAAGACCGGGACGCAATCACCAGACAATGCCTTGGTTTACGCGTTCTGTTCAGGTTCGAAAATCATTAGCCGAATACAAAAATCCCCCGCCAATATATCTTAGCGGGGGACTTGATTGTTGGTCACACAGCACGTTTATCTAATGGGTGAACCTCGGTCGAATTATTGCAATCGATAAAGGCCGTACTGCTTGGTCAGCCGCCAGACTTCGCCGCCACCTGCACCAATAGCCGTTGAGTCAGCTTCTTCCGAAATCCGATCCCAATTGCGTTTTGCGATGTTATAGACGTAGGTTTTTCCGTCCTTGCCAATGACCCGTGTCATGCCGGGCACATCGGCGGCCACGTCAATGGCCGATCCCGGCAACTTAACCCATTTTTCTTTATCGTTATGGACGAAAATCTGCCCCTTGAGGTCGACGACCCAAGGGCGCCCATCCTGATCAATATCGACCCGATAAGCCGTTCCGGGAATATTCTGCCAACCATTCCCCGACCGCTTATGGATTTTACCCTTAAGGTCGATAATCCAGACGCCCTTGACGCTGGCACCGATATCCTGCGCGGCCGGGCCGGTGACTTTTTTCCATCCAGCGCCGTTCTGCGAGAAAATCTGACCATCATCGGTCACGACCCAAGCCTGAGTACCGGCAACCGCAATGCGAACGGCGGCACCTTTGACCTTTGTCCAAGCAGTCGCGTTCTTGGCGCGTTTAAATATCCTAAACCCACCTCTGCCCTTGGGCGTTCCAATCGCATAGGTCGTGCCATCAGAACCGATCGCCACATCCTGAGCCTTGCCTGGGACCTTGGTCCAAATCGCAGATGTCGCAGCAAGTGAAGAGCCATTAGCAGGGATAGTTACACCGTCAACAGCAATGGAAAAATTATCCAAATTCGGGATATTAGACTGTGTTTGGGAAAGTATGAGTTCCTGAATTGAGGTTGGCGCTGACATCGGTGTTGACGACATCAACGCATCCCATACTTGGGGCCTTGGCTTGAACGGCTCTTGGGTCATTAGGCCCCAATTGCTTGAAACTTCAATCCGGCCTTCCTCGGTCAGTAAAAGCCGAGACAAAATTACCGGGCGCTTCGCAATCTGCAGTGCATCTTTAACGATGGCGCTTTGTTTATTCTGATCGACGGCAATGTCGGTTGCGATCGTCGCAAGTATCGTCGCAATCGTCAGGACTGCAAAAGGTGCTGCCATCACGCCAACTGAAGCGGAGGCACCACCCGATGCCATTGCCAAGCCGGATGTTCCCAACTTTCTGGTCGCGTACGGGAAAATTTTAAGCATGACAACCTTTGCCTTATCGGCAATCTGAGCGGACGCTAAAACTGCACGCGACGCCCCGTGTAACATGGTCCCGACCAACGCACCGGGCGACAATAACATCATGTCTCCGAGCGTGGTTTGCATATTGGGCGGACGAACTCCTGTATTATAAACGTTCGCCGCACTCCTACTGCTGAGTTGGCCGGTTCGCATCTGTATTCCACGGGTCCAGCTTTCCCAGACACGGTTCATTTCCTCTGCCACCAAAAGGCGAGATCCTTGAACGTAGTTAGCCAAATACCGTACAATGTCCCGTTCAGCATCGGTCTTTGGGCCATCACTAATAAGGTCAAAAACATGATCATAAACGGCTGACATCAGAATAGGAGAGGTCTCAGGCGCTGTCTCGATCAGGTTCCATGTATCGTTTTTGTAGTCCTCACGCTGCTGTTGGTTATACGTGTATGCCGTGAGGGCTTTTTCGATCGCTGCATCAATCCGGGTGCGCTCTTTGATGACCTGGGCGGCGATTTCATGACCACCGGGGACGCGGAACAAACCATTCGGGGTCCGCTTGGCCGGTTCCCACCGCATATCGGTGTATTCGCACGCCTCATCCGTTTTCACCCCAAGGACTGAACGAACAGAATTCACAGGGCATTTCCAACACGTACCGCCATCGATGAAATCAAACAGCTCATCTGCCTTACATGTCAGGGCAGCTTCTTTGACTGCTGCCACCAAACTTTCATTGCGGAAACAGGCGTTATGACCGGTCACCGCAGCAGCGGTACGACGGAACCCGGTCGGACAGGTATAACAACCACCATTCGGGTCCGGAAACGACCCTTCTAGGCAGACCCGGTCAATAAATTCGGCCGAACGCGGACTTGCGAAAACTTTGCCGCAGGCATCCCATTCCGTCACAGAAGACATTGTCCGGCTATATCCGGATGGGCATGCCCAACATTCGCCGCCATTCCGGCCATCTTTAACTGAACCGGCAGGGCATGCTTTATGCCCCGCGACCCGATTTGCGTATTTGTATTCGGGACGAATTTCTTTGGAACAGGCTTGGGGGGTATCAACCGCAAACCCGGTTCTATTATAGCCAGCCGGGCAGGTAAAACAGGACCATGTGCCAATATCAAAGAACGATCCCCTTGGACATTTCCCAACCGCCTTGCCCATATATTCGGCCTTATCATATCTGCAAATTGGCGTAAGTTTGCCTGTTTTCAGATTAAGCGCACCGCAAATTGGGTAGCCTTCAGAAGAGCTTGCTTGCGTTTGCTGTGCTACTGCGTGCGGCACATTCACCATGACGCCAAACGCCACCAACGCAAGTACCCCGCACCAAACCATCCCGGTCGCAAAGGCCGACATAAAAGCCGATTTCATTGGAAATTCCCCAGCCAAATAACACTTGCCCGCCTACAACCCCGGCACTCCGCGACGTTCATTAACATCAAGCGCGAATGTCTTCATGCGTGCCCTGATGGACATGCATTGGCCGTGAACAAGCTTGTGCAAAATTCAAAACCCCGTGCAGGCAAAACAAAAGCAGCGCCTCAAGCCTTTCTTGAAGAAAACTGCGCCTTAAATTGCCTACCCCCATAAAAACGGCCGTGTTTCAGCTTAGAATTTCCGTCAATCAAATGCATCTGTGCCAAAGGACACATGCCAGATATCAACCAAAAAAAAACCCGTGCATCAGTCGCCCGCGCACAAGGTTGAACAAGAATGAAATTAAATAAACGTCGAATGATGTGCAGAAGGACGTTTGTGACGTTTTGCGGATACGTCTGTCGCTTTGTGGATAGATCGCCGCTAATTTAAGGACTCTTCTGCAGTGTTTCGGATGGCAATTCACCGAATTCATTATAATAAGCTTGGGCAAAACGCCCCATATGCGCAAAGCCCCATTTGTAGGCAATAAGACTAATCGTGTCGCCAGCCTGCCCTGCAAGCAACAAAGCACGGATGCGCTTTAACCGCACGCTCCGCAAATAGTTCATCGGCGATGTGTCATAGGCGTCCATAAAGCCTCTTTGCAGTCCACGATATCCACATCCCGCCGCCGCTGAAATCTCGGCAAGGCCCAACTTTCTGTCTGCGTGGGCATGGATATAATCACGCGCCCGCTTGACGAAATATGGAACAACCGTCGCTGCTGAACGGCCATTCAAGACGTCTTGATAACTGTTGGGTAACAGTGTCAGGCATTGGGTCAATAACATGTCCTGCATCTGCGTGTTGACAAGCGGGTTGTTCAACTCGCGCAAAGGTGATTCAAGCGCATCTGCCATATAGTGAATGGTGTTGCGGAGCAACTTCCCACCAGATGTCGTGAAATCAACTTCGGTTTCGAATGCCAAGCTCATTAGATCCGCATTATCCCCAATCAAACTAAGGGCATGTGCCTTTAATTTGCTTTTCGACAAAGGGATAACAAACGCACCGAAACCATGTTCAACCCCGGTGATCGGGGCTGCTAAATCACGAACCAACCCGCCGTCGCTCGTGAATTCTACTTCCTTGCCACCGTGCTGAAAAACACCCGAACCACTGGTAACCTGAAAGAGCAACAAGCCGTCGGCGTCCTCTTCCATCGATTTCACGCTGATCCCGAAATCTCCGAACGTGACATGCGTTAAACTAAGGTCGTCACATTGCGCAACGGCAAAGCGTGCATCTAAGTCCGCATGCTCACCCCTGACGTCAAAGTGATGCGGGGAAAGCAAATTTCCAATCGATTCACGAACCTCATCAAGGTCTTTCGAAGATAGAACTGTATGATTCCGCAGAAAGTCCATGGTTCCCCCAACATACACCGGCCAAACGCCTACTCCCCCCAGAGTATTGGTGCAAACTTCCCCTAGCTGCCCCGAAAAATTAGCCACCAAAAGTATAAATATATGCCGCTATCGCGCAGCAGGACTGACTGCAAAAATCCGATTACATTAGAAAATATCTAATATTATCAATCTACAAGACCATAAATGAATTTCACCATTGAGTATATATAGCCTTTAGGTTTGCAGTAAGTTCGCAACAAACTGAAAAGATTTTTATGAAGGGTTTTCAAGCCCCCCATAGCTTGCTCGCGAGGCGAAAACAAAGCGGGCACGAAGCTTCATGCAACACGCTTACCTATCACCTAGGCATCAAGAAAGGACTTCGAAGGGAGCTAAAACAACAAAACCCAACCGATTACGGCTGGGTTTTAAAGCGATGGTGCCCCCGGGGAGAATCGAACTCCCACTCACTAAGTGAAACAGATTTTGAGTCTGCCGCGTCTACCAATTCCGCCACAGGGGCAAGCAATTTGAGTGCGGTGCCGCACCCTCCATCGACGGGCGGGATAATAGCTGTAAATTTCGCGGGGTCAATGGGCGTTTATGCAAAAAAGTGATCAATTTTATGATCGCGAACTGCATCATTGCGATTAACCGTAAAATGCGCTTTGATCTGGCCAGTTTTAGGGCCTTGCGCCATTGTTCAATCCACATACCAACAATACAGGGCGCAATTGCCGTGATTCGCAGTCTTTATGATTGGACCATGAACCTAGCCGGACACCGTCATGCTGGCTGGGCATTGTTTTTTATCGCTGCAATTGAAAGCTCGGTCTTTCCGATTCCACCCGACATTCTTTTGATCCCCATGATCATTGCCGCCCCGACCAAAGCATGGCGCTTTGCGCTGATATGTCTGGTCGGTTCCGTTCTGGGTGGCGTGATTGGGTACGGCATCGGCTTCTTCCTGTTTGAAACAGTCGGACGCCCCGTGCTGGAGCTTTATGGCTATGGTGCGAAATTTGATCAGTTCCGTGACTATTATAATGAATGGGGCGCTTGGGCAGTATTCATCGCCGGTGTCACACCGTTCCCATATAAAGTCATTACGATCCTTTCAGGCGTTACCGCCCTTGATCCAACGGTCTTTACGCTGGCCTCAATTCTTGCACGTGGTCTGCGCTTCTTTGTCATCGCGGCACTGATCTGGAAGTTTGGCCCGGTCATCCGTGATTTTATCGAAAAACGTCTAGGCCTCGTTTTCACCATATTTATCGTGGTTCTTGTCGGTGGGTTTGCTGCCATTAAACTCATCCCACACGGCTGACCCACGACGCATATTTATTAGAATACGACATACGGATCTGTTGATGTTCAATCTGCTTCGCCCTCGCTTCGCCCCGGCACTGGCCCCGATTATTCTGTTTTTGGTTTCGATCGGCAGCATTGGCTTTGCCCTTTATGCGCAGCATGTCCAGAAACTGCTGCCCTGCATTTTATGCCTGTATCAACGCAAGCCATTTTACATTGTTGCTGGCTTGTCCATCCTTGCCCTGCTTTTGATCCGCTTCCCAGCAGCCGCACGCGCGATTATTTATCTTTGTGCTGTTGTTTTCGCCGTCGGAACCGGGATTGCCATTTATCATGTCGGGGTACAGGAACTCTGGTGGCAAGGTCCGGCCATGTGTGGCGGAGTCCAAAGTGGTGCGGGCTCACTTGCAGAACTTAAGGCACAGCTTCTCGCCCAACCGATCATTCGCTGCGATAAAATTGACTGGAAACTGTTTGGCATCACCATGCCGATGGTCAATGTCTTCTTCTCTGCGGCTTTGACCGTATTTTGCCTGATCGCACCATCCCGCTGGATGAAGAAGTAAGTCTGGCACCGGTACTGGCACTGGCACTGGCACTGTAGCGATCATCAAAAGCGGTTCTTACGAAATTTGCCATCCCAAAACCCGCTAGACACGTCTGGCGGGTTTTGTCGTATCTGGCAGCTCCCTTTGCGCGAATAATCTCTCATAAATTGAATAATTATTCACATGATAATGAGAATTGTTATTGTTTGCATAAAATTCCCGGTTATATTTGCCCCACGATTCTCTGCGCGATACAGCGGCCCCTCCATCAGCGACAAAGGACTTGATCAGGATTGACCGACATGACGTTCCATCCCCAGATGACCAGCAGCATCGAAGGCATTTCCCTTCTTGATGAATTGCGCTTCCGTCGCTGGAACACCGCAATCACCGATCTGTGGCATGTTGAATGTGAAGAAGAAGCTGGTGGTACTTATGTATCGCGTGCGCCACTTTTGGTGTCGATCCTGGACTGCATCGGCGATACAGAGGCGCAAGTCCGCGCGACACGTAACAATGTCAGTACGCGATATCACAAACAAGGCTGCCTTTACTACATCCCGGCCGGGATGGAAATTTCATCGGAATTTATCGGTAAGTGCCGCTTACGCCATCTTGATCTTCATCTTGATGTAGACGCCCTAGAGAACAGCCTGGGAAACGAGATTGACCGCAGCGTTCTGGACACACCCCGCATCGGATTTTGTGATCCACGGATCATGGCAATTACCCGATTGCTTGCAGATGACCTTAAAAGCGACAGCCCAAGCCCACAGTTTTACGGCGAAGGGCTTATCACTGCTCTGACCACAGCTCTTCTTCAGCCAAACCAAATTGAAGACCCACAGCGTAAGCGCGGCAAGCTGGCCCCGCACCATTTGCGCAAATCTGTCGATTACATTGAACAGAATTGTGGTCGAACCATCCGGCTTGATGAACTGGCCCAGCTAACCGGCTTGTCGCAATCCTATTTCTGTTCAGCATTTCGTGAGTCAACAGGGATGCCGCCGCAGAAATGGCAAATGAAAGCACGAGTCGAACGCGCAAAAAACATGCTTAAAGACGGCAGTGCGCCATTGTCTGCAGTTGCCCTTCGGGTCGGCTTTGCCGATCAGGCCCATCTTACCCGCGTGTTCCGCCGCGTTGTTGGCACGACACCGGGCGCATGGCGCAAAGAACAATTGGCGTAAATTAATCCAAAATCCGTTCAATACGGACAAATCCGGTTCAATAACTCCCCATTCCAAAGTGGTATCGAATGGCCATCATTAAAGATGGCCAGCCGGTTCCCGCCACGCAGGTCGTCATCACAGACAACCGACACAGGGAATCCCAAATGCGTTTCACAGGACAGACACTGTCTTCGACACTTTTGCGCGGCACTGCTGTCGCATTGATTTTTGCCGCCCCGAATTTTGCGCTGGCGCAATCAAATGACGACACGACTTCTACCGAAGCAGAAAACACCGAAGCAACCGAAACTCCGGCCATCATGATTGAGGCTGATCAGCAACTTGAATCCGCAACCTCACCGGTTGAAGGGTTTGTTGCGACACAAAGTGGTACGGCAACAAAAACCGACACCCCGATCGTCGAAACCCCGCGTTCAATGTCGGTGGTTGGCAAGGACGAAATCGAACTTCGTCAGGCTCAGACCGTTATGGATGCACTGAAATATTCAGCCGGTATTCAGCCTGATCAGTTTGGTTATGACACACGTTATGACTGGTTCAAGGTGCGCGGCTTTGCGCAACAGGATGTCGGCCTTTATCGTGATGGCCTGCAGCTTCGTTCTTCAGGATATGCGTCTTTCCGTCAGGAAGCATATGGCGCGGAACGTGTTGAATTGTTGCGCGGCCCGACATCGGTCATGTATGGGCAAAATGCACCGGGCGGCCTTGTAAACGTCGTCACCAAACGTCCCCATGAAGACATGCAAAACGAAGTTGAACTGCAAACCGGAAGCTTTGACCACAAGCAAGGTGCGTTCGATGTTGGCGGCAAGCTGGTTGAAGATGGCAGCGTGCTTTACCGTTTGACCGGCCTTGTAAAGGATTCCGGCACGCAAACCGACATGGTTGATGATGAACGCATCTATATTGCGCCATCACTGAAATGGGAAAATGATGACACATCTCTGACCCTTTTGGCACATTATCAGGAAGACCACACCGGCTCAGCCAATAACTGGCTTCCTGCAGTCGGCAGCATCTCCAATGCCGTAAACGGGAAAATTCCGGTTGATGTCTTTACCGGCGAGCCTGCATTCGAGGGCTATGACCGCATCCAGACCTCGTTTGGCTATGAATTTAGCCATGACTTCACCAAAGATGTCACCTTCCGTCAGAACGCTCGATACGCGTTCGTCGATGTTGACTACAAAACCGCATATGGTGGCGGCTGGCGGAACGAAGCGGCTGGCACACTTAAGCGTAACACCCTGCGCACTGATCAGAACGCCCACACCATTACCATCGACAACCAGCTCGAAACCCGTTTCGATACCGGCAGTGTGGACCACACTCTTCTGACTGGCGTAGATTACCAGCATAATATTTATGATCGCTATGCCGCCTACGGTACGGCCTCGGATCTAAATGTTTATAACCCGTCCTATGGTGGCAGCATCGGCGCACTTACCACGTGGTATGACGATGATATCACCCTGCGTCAGCTTGGTGTCTATGCTCAGGATCAGATTGATTTTGACGAAAACTGGACCCTGACACTTGGTGGTCGCCAAGACTGGTCCGACGAGAAGAAATACAACAATGCCAGCAATGGTGCTGAAAGCAGCACCAATGATCATGCATTCTCGGGTCAAGCGGGTGTTGTCTATAAAACCGACTTTGGCTTGGTCCCATATTTGAGCTACTCGGAATCCTTCACCCCGGTAGCAAGCCAAAGTGGTCAGAACTTTGAACCGGAAACCGGTCAGCAAGTTGAAATCGGTGCGAAATACGAACCGCAAAACTTCAATGGCCTGTTCACCGCAGCCCTGTATGACCTGCGTCGCCAGAATGTCACGACCACCGACCCAGATGATAGCGCACGTAAAGTACAGACTGGTGAAGTCCGTTCGCGCGGCCTGGAACTTGAAGGCACGGTTGAACCAATCCAAGGCCTGACTGCCAAAGCCGCCTACGCTTATAACGATGCTGAAGTCACTAAAAACAATGACGGCAATCAGGGCAAAGCACCGACTGGCGTACCTGAGCACACCGCATCACTGTGGACAGACTACACCCTGCAGGCCGGTGTGCTGAAGGGCTTTGGCTTTAACGGCGGCGTGCGTTATCTCGGCAAACAATATGGCGATGCTTCAAATAGCTTCCAAGTCCCGTCAGCAACATTGTTCGACGCAGGCATTCACTATGAGATTGAAGGCTATCTTCTAGCGCTGAACGCAACCAATCTTGCAGATGAACGTTGGGTCGCGACATGCTCAGGCTCTAACGCCTGCTACTATGGTCAGGGACGCACGGTTGTTGCCACTGTGAAATATCGCTGGTAATCACCTAAGCACTTTCTGAACCTTACAGAAAAAGCACGGCCCAAAGGGCCGTGCTTTTTCTATTTCGGCCAGTAAGAAGCGCCTTAATCTGCCATGACCAAAGCGAACCAGATTGAGCGCGAAGGCACAGCACGCACCACAGACTAGAAGTCGTAATCCAGTTCCGTATCCCAGTACAAAAAATCCCGCCAACTTTCGTGAAGGTAGTTTGGCGGGAAGCGGCGTCCTGATGTCTGAAGATCATGCATCGTGGGCTGTCCCGGCGTCCTGCGCAGTCGCAGGCCCGCCTCATGGACCGATCGGCAGCCTTTGAACAGGTTGCAGTCGGAACAGGCCGTCACGATGTTTTCCCAGTTGGTCCGCCCACCCCGTGCGCGTGGGATGACATGATCAAACGTCAATTCATTGGTCGGCAACCGATCACCACAATATTGACAAGAAAACTGATCGCGCAAAAAGACGTTAAAACGTGTAAAGGCCGGGCTGCTTTTAAGCGGGACATATTCCTTAAGCGATATGACGCTGGGCAGCTTCATCTTGAAGGATGGCGAATGGACTTCGCGGTCATATTCCGAAAGAACATTGACCCGCTCAAGAAAGACCGCTTTGAGCGTATCCTGCCAGCACCATAGGGACAGCGGGAAATAGCTTAACGGCCGAAAATCGGCGTTAAGGACTAGTGCCGGACACGCATTGGGCGATAAATGCATACCATCCGCTCCACCGTGTTTACCGAGTCGCTTGCTTTATTTAGCAGGTCCGCTATTTGCGTGTGATGAACATATCATGACGTTTCACCAAACCAGACAACCCGGCGACTAAACCACTAATAGAGAAAAGTATAGACCAATTTCGCAAAAGCGCAAAGACCGTGTTCTGGCGAGTCGCGTTTTGCCGATCATTGGGCAACGCATCCCTTGCGACTCCTAAACATCGCTTATCTCGCAAGGCACAAAAAAAGCTGCCCATTAAAAATGGCGCAGCTATTCTCGTGGTTTGAAACCAAACCATATAGGTCAGAAAAACGAAAGGCCCGCCAGAAGCGAGCCCTCGTAAAATCTGTCTGTAAAGCAGAAGCCTGAATTAGGCAGCTTTTGCTTCAACAGCTTTAGCGACCTGGCGTTTGATTTTCACCAAATCTGCTGGCAGCTTTGCATTTGCAGTGCTGAGCAGATACGCATCCAGACCACCACGTTTTTCGATGGTGCGGACAGCATTGGTGGTCAGACGCATACGCACCGAACGACCGAGCGACTCACTAAGCAGCGAAGTCGGCTGAAGGTTCGGGAGGAAACGACGTTTGGTACGATTGTGGGCGTGGCTCACATTCATGCCGACCAAAACGCCTTTGCCGGATACCGGGCAGCGACGTGCCATGACCTGATCTCCTGGTCTATAAATTCGCAAAAGGACGCTTGGCCTGAACATGCAGGCCCGCGCTTGGAGCCGGGTTATTACCGTCTCTAACCAATGTCGTCAAGCCTTCATCAACTGAAATCTGCGACAAAACCGCTTATCAGAGGTGTTTTCGCATTAATCCGTGGTGTGGGTCGTATTTTACCCAACTCAACCGCACGGAATCCACGACTTTCCAAACCGGAGCGATAATATCGAACCGCCATTTCAAACACAATTTCCCACTTTGGCAACCGATGAGCCTGCCGATTCTCCGTCTGATTTGATCAAAATGGGCAAATAATTTCTGTTTCCTGATCGATTCTCCCCCTTCTGGGCAGATTCCCCATGATGGCAGTCTGACGGCAGATCCATATGCCTCACCCCAGATTGATACGGATCAAAACACTCGCGAGCATAGATATGGTATCTTCAGCACCATGAGTTAAAAAATCCGCTTTGGGAGCATGACGGGCCATGAAAACAGATAGCAATGTATCTTTGCCACTTTTGGGCATCCTGCTGGTCGCTGTAGTCGGCCTAGCCCTTTATCTCGCTGGGTATGTTCTGGCCCATTTTGGCATCCCTGTGGCCTCTTTCTGGATTTACGTGGCACTGGCCCTTGTGCCGGTAAGCTTTCTTATCCTGATTGATTTCAGCCGCTAGGGTCAGGACCCAACAGAACGGTTTCTAAAACAGCCTGCCGCACATGTGTGGCAGGCTGTTTCTATTGGTAGTCATCTTGATAAACATGACCGCCCCTCAAGCTAAACTCGGAAAAGCATTGGACCAAGCCATCTGCCATCTTGTGGTAGCCACTTGCAGCGTTGTTGCTATGACGGTCTTATACGCCTGACACCTCGTCGATCTGCCAATGGCGGTTAGGACACGGGATCTTGCCGGGGCGGGCAAAGAAATATCCCTGATGGGCGTCAACGCCCATGGCATCA
The DNA here is from genome assembly GCA_019634165.1 of Rhodospirillales bacterium. Taxonomy (GTDB): domain Bacteria; phylum Pseudomonadota; class Alphaproteobacteria; order Rhodospirillales; family Thalassospiraceae; genus Thalassospira. The sequence continues at coordinate 269,331 of JAHQVT010000012.1, read as the reverse complement.
AGCATCTTGCGCTGATCTTCTGTCTCGACACCTTCGGCAATCACTTTCAAACCAAAACGATGGGCGATCAAAATCGCACCTTCAATCACGACACGCGCATTTTCATCCATCTTTAAAACAAACGATTTGTCGATCTTAACCGCATCAATCTTGATTTGATGAAGACGCGACAGTGATGAATACCCGGTGCCGAAATCATCAATATGGATTTCTATTCCCATGTCATGAAGCTGCGCGAGCACATCGGAAATCTGAACTGTCTGGCGTTTTTCAAAGATGGATTCGGTAACTTCAAGCACCAACCGTCTGGCTGACAACCCGGTGTCGACAAGGATGCGTTCGACCATTTCAGCAAAACCCGGCACGATGATTTGACGGATCGAAACATTGACCGCAACTTTCGTCTGCGCAGCAATATCATCGCAATTTTGAATGGCTTTACACGCCTCACGAAGGACCCACTCACCGATATCAACGATCAGCGCACTTTCTTCGGCGATCGGAATGAATTCATCGGGTGGAACAAACCCAAGTTCGCCACTGTTCCAGCGCAAAAGTGCTTCATATGAAAGAACGGCACCACCCTTTGCCTTAATGACCGGTTGATACTGAATATGAAATTCTTCGGCGCTTAATGCACGGCGTAAAGCTTGGTTAATCGCAAGACGGCGTTCCTGTTCTATCAGAAGCAAATTGTCATAGTTATGCACCGCTCCGCGCCCAGACCGCTTGACCTCTGCCGCGGCCAAATCGGCCCAATGGATCAGCTCGGAAATACCGGGGTTATCTTTGGTGGCAAACGCAACCCCGGTACTAAACCCAACATGAAGTGTATGCCCTGAGATATTGATCGGCTGATTGACGGCATATTGTGCTTTCTGAATTGTCGCATCGACCAAGCCATGCAGCTCTTCTTTTGTCTCCGCCAAAACCATCAGGAATTCATCGCCGCCCCAACGACCCACAGCATGCTGATCATCAATATGTTCACGCAAACGATTGCTTACAGCACGTAGAACTTCATCGCCAATTGCGTGACTAAGCCCGTCATTGATTTGTTTGAAATGATCCAGATCGATAAACAGAACAGCAAAATCTAGCTCATCGCCCGAACGCTGCATATTTTCGAACCATTCATGAATACCATCCCGGTTCAAAAGCCCGGTTAAAGTATCATGCACGACAAGGTTTCTAAGCTCTTTGGTACGTTTTTCCACACTGGCTTCAAGCGTGGCATTCCAGTTTTCTGTAATGCGGTTTTTCTGCCTAAGATCTTCGACCAGATCATCATGTTGATGCTTCAGAACCAAAGAACGAAACAGCACAGCATGGTTATTTTGATGGGTCACCAACATTACGATCAGGAAAATAAGCCCCATAAAGGCAAGAATGTAGTTCGGCTCGGACATTAAGGTCAGGGTCACGGCGGGCGGCACCAGCAACGCAATCAAATAAATGCGCCCAACCAGCAACATTGGGGCAAGAATGCCCGCCGCACCACCAGCAAGCCCGGCAATGATGATCATGGTCAAAAACTGGCTTTCGCCTTGCACTATCGGAATTTGAACAATGCAAACCACCGACCAAAGGAAACCTGCCGTCAGGACGCCAATGACATAGCGAAAATGCCAGCGCTGAAAATCATCCGCCTGAAGTTCGCTGATCCCCATGCGTGCGCGCCGATACAGATAATTCCCCCAAAGACGCACGACACATAAAACCGTCACCACGGCGTACCAGATCATCAAGGCAGCTGACAGATTGTCTTGCGCCCAGAACACCAAAATAAAACCGCCACCGACTGAAAGATTAACCAGGATGTTTGCCCAGTTATTACGATATGCCAGATCAAGCAGGTCGCGCCGAACCTTCCCGGTCAATTCTTCACCGGCTAACAACGCTATTTCGGGATCAACAAATCGGCTTCCGATTTTCCTGACCAAACTGGCTTGCCTTTCCATCTGGTCTTTCTGCCTTTGATCTCATCGCTTACATAAACCATCCTATACACACGTAATACGCTGCGCCAATGAGAATATAATAAGAGAACCAAGGGTTTTGGAAAATGCCAGCACACTGTTTTAGGAAAAAAGCCACCTTACAGCACAAGCCATCCCGCGATCATCAAAGCCGACCTGCTTGGGAAATGACGCTCTTGGGCGAAAGCCCCTTTTCGCGCATTGAGCGCAAAGTCTTTGATTTGTCGCGCTTGGCGAAACGTTTGCCGTCCGGTCCCGTCAGAAGACCATGGTGATGATATTCCGGCACGTCAAAGCCCAGCAATTCCTGTAACAATCGATGCAGGTGGCTGGCAAAGAATAAATCCTGACCGCGCGTGACAAGAGTAATGCCTTGAAGGTGATCATCATGGGTTACCGATAGATGGTAACTGGTTGGGGTATCTTTGCGCGCCAAGACGACATCACCAAAGATTTGCGGGGTCGCGATCTGCTTACCTGCCCCGCGATCAAACCAGACCATTTCCTGCCCAACCTGTTTGATCGCACGCCCCATATCAAGGCGCAGCGCATAGCTTTCTCCGGACTCAATCCGCTCAGCCCGTTCATTTTCCGAGCAATGCCGACAGGTTCCGGGATAAAGCGCACCATCTGGACCATGCGGCGCGTTGCCAATACGGGCAACCTCGGCCTGAATATCCTTGCGCGTACAAAAACATGGATAAAGCAACCCCATGTCAGCTAAGCGATCTAAAACGCGCTGATAGTCGGAAAAGTGTTCGGACTGAACCCGAACCGGCTCTTCCCAGCTTAATCCCAACCACGCAAGGTCTTCATAAATCGCCGCCAGAAATTCCGGACGACACCGGGTTTGGTCAATATCTTCGATCCGTAATAAAAATCGGCCATCCGGCCCCGCCTGTTTTACACAAAACAAGGCAGAGGCCGCATGGCCAAGATGAAGATATCCAGTTGGGCTTGGTGCAAATCTTGTCGTGGTGGTCACATCAACCCCACTTTTACCAACGGTCGCGGTCGCCTGCTGCACGATCGCGCGGCTGGGTGTTATCTGCTGGAACGTGGCGCAACGGACGTTTTGGCTGGCGCGCGCCCTGTTCATCAAACAGATCAGAAAGTTCACGCAACATCGCACCGCCAAGTTCTTCTGGATCGTTGATCGTCACCGCCCGGCGATAATAACGCGTCACATCATGGCCGATACCAATTGCCATCAGCTCCACCGGGGATCGGTTTTCGATCATGCCGATGACTTCGCGCAAATGACGTTCAAGATAATTGCCCGAATTCACCGACAGAGTTGAATCATCAACCGGCGCGCCATCGGAAATCACCATCATGATACGTCGTTGTTCTGAGCGCCCCAACAATCGATCATGCGCCCACAAAAGTGCTTCGCCATCAATGTTTTCTTTAAGCAACCCTTCGCGCAGCATCAAACCAAGGTTTTTGCGCGCACGACGCCACGGCGTATCGGCGGCTTTATAGATGATATGACGCAGATCGTTCAGACGTCCAGGTTTCGGCGGCTTGCCACTTTCAACCCAACGTTCGCGCGATTGTCCGCCTTTCCACTGACGGGTGGTAAAGCCAAGAATTTCGACCTTCACCCCACAGCGTTCCAACGTCCGGGCAAGAATATCTGCTGATAGGGCCGCAATTGTAATCGGACGGCCACGCATGGAACCGGAATTATCAATCAACAGGGTCACAACCGTATCGCGGAAATTGGTATCCTGTTCCTGCTTGAATGACAGCGAGGTCGAAGGGGTTGATACGATCCGCGCAAGTTTGGCCGCATCAAGAATGCCTTCTTCAAGGTCAAAGTCCCAACCGCGGTTTTGCTGCGCCATCAGGCGGCGCTGCAACCGGTTGGCAAGCCGTGAAACCACGTTCTGAAGATTGGCAAGTTGCTTATCAAGCATTGCACGCAGGCGCGACAATTCCAGATTTTCACAAAGTTCGTCGGCAGTAACAACTTCGTCGAACTCGCGCGTAAAAGGCTCATAGCCACGTTCGACCGGCTCGTTCCGACCATCAAACTCTGGCTGTTCACCCGGCCCGGCAGGTTGTTCTTCCTGCGACATCGCTTCTAGTTGCTGATCGTCAATATCGCCTTCACCTGCTTCAGCGTCTTCGGCACCAGCTTCTTGCTGTTGATCACTGCCATCAGGTTCGGAATCATCATTCTGGCCCTGCTGGCCGCCCTGACTTTCCATATCTTCCTGTTCAGGATCGTTTTCGCCTTCTTTTTCCTCGTCGTCCTCGCCTTCCTGTTCAGGCGGGGCATCATCAAGATCATCTTCCAAAGAAAGATGATCAAGCAACCGGCGCATTCCACGCGCAAAGGCATCCTGATCATCAAGAACATCAACAAGTTCCGATAAATCCGAACCAGCGTTTTCTTCGATGTGGGCACGCCACAAATCAATCAACGGACGGGCAGATTCCGGGGCGGGTTCGCCTGTAAATATTTCACGCGCCAGCATTGCGATTGCATCCGCAAACGGGGCATCTTCGCGTGTGGTCAGACGATGATAGTTTTTGGCATGGCAATCTTGTTCGGCGTGGTCGCGCAGATTTTTGCGCACGCCAGGAAAATAGCGCGATCCCACGGCTTCGCAGCGTGCGGTTTCAAGCGCATCGTAAACCGCCTGTGCCTCGGCGGTTTCGGGCATGCGCTTGGCGTGCAGGGCCACGTCATGGTGGCGCATCTTAAGCGCCCAGCCATCGGCAACACCGCGAAGATCTGCAACTTCATCCTTGGGCATTGTTTGTTTGGGCATCGGCAAACGCACATGTTCGCCGTACCCCCCCGGACGCCCGCCTTTGACAAAGCCGACTTCCAGATCATTGCGGCCGGCAAGCGCACGAAACGTCGCTGCCGTGCCGCGCAAGAACCCGGAAAGAGCCTCATCATTCTTCATCGTACTACTCGCTTGTGGGACCAGCTCGCCAATTTGCTTTAAGGACACGCCTTAGCGCACCATGACATTGATGGCTTCTTCCGGCAGGTCTTCACCGAAGCAACGCTGATAGTATTCCGCCAAAATCGGTCGTTCGACTTCATCGCAACGGTTTAAGAACGTCACGCGGAAGGCATAGGAAATATCATTAAAAATCTTGGCGTTTTCAGCCAGCGTAATCACCGTACGCGGGCTCATCACGGTCGAAATATCACCGGCAATGAACCCCTGACGGGTCAGGTTGGCCAGTGCAACCATTGCTTCGATTTTCTCGCGGCCTTCGGGGGTGTCGAATGCCGGAACCTTGGCAACAACAATATTGGTTTCATCCGCAACCGAAAGATAGTTCAGGGTTGCGATGATCGACCAACGGTCCATTTGCGCCTGATTGATCTGCTGCGTACCATGATACAGCCCGGTGGTATCACCCAGACCAACCGTGTTTGACGTTGCAAACAGGCGGAAATTCGGATGCGGGTGGATGACCTTGTTCTGGTCAAGCAATGTCAGCTTACCATCGACTTCCAAAACGCGCTGGATCACGAACATGACGTCAGGGCGACCGGCATCATATTCATCAAACACCATCGCAACAGGACGTTTAAGCGCCCAAGGCAAAATGCCTTCGCGGAATTCCGTGATCTGTTTGCCATCGCGCAAAACAATCGCATCCTTGCCGATCAGGTCGATACGGCTGATGTGACTATCAAGGTTTACACGCACACACGGCCAATTCAGACGCGAAGCAACCTGTTCGATATGGGTTGACTTCCCCGTGCCATGATAACCTTGGATCATCACGCGGCGATTGTGGGCAAAGCCCGCCAAAATTGCCAGTGTGGTGTCACGGTCAAAACGATAGGTCGGATCTGCGACCGGCACGTGCTCACTGCCCTGACTGAATGCCGGGACTTCCATATCCACATCAATTCCAAACGTCTCGCGTACGGAAATGGTGGTATCTGGTGCATCAAGCGGATGTTCCGCTGCAACACCGGTCGCTTCGTAACCTTGGCTCATAAGTACTCGCGTATTTTCGGACCGACACGGGTGGCGCGGTCGTTTCATTAAACTTGCTCATTAATAGCGGCTAAGTCGCGTGCCTCAAAGGGAAGATACGCAAAAAATCTCTATTACCGCAAAAGGTTCTGTCGATCAGACATTCGCCATACGTAATCTGCAAACAGATTGATCAAATTTTGATGGGGTTTGGAAGCAGATTAAAGCGTTACTTTGGCTTCAAGATCACGGATGTAACGCATCAATGACGTATAAGCAGCACTGATCATTTTGAACCGCTCTTCTGCTGTTTTATCCCCACCGTTTGCATCGGGGTGATATTTCTTTGAAAGCGCTTTGTATTTGGCTTTCAGCTCATCACGGGTAAACGGCCAGCCAAGATCAAGCGTTGCCATGGCCTGTTGCTGTTCGCTTGGCATACCAAGGGCACCTGCACGACGCTGGGCTTCTTCGCTTTTGCGTTGGCGTTCTGCGCGTGCATCGGCCTCTGCACCCGGACCATGATGGCTTTGATCGCCGTCTTCATTAAAGAAGCCAAACCCATCTTTGAACTTAAAGTTGAACGGCTTTTTCGATCCACGAATATGCCCGAACTGCCAAGTTGGACGTTGCCAGTGGGTATCACGGCGCATATCGTTTTCGATGTCTTCGGCCTTCATCCCTTCATAGTAATTCCAGGATTTGTTGTACTCGCGTACATGCTCCAGACAGAATTGATAATACTCGCTCAGCTTCCGATCTTTGGGCGCGCGAAACTCCCCATGCCCCTGACATTCCGGCCAATCGCAATCGGGCAGGATGGGGTTTTCATGGTAAAGTGTCTTACGCTTATTACGGTGTCCGCGGTTCATCTGCGTCTATATGCTCTGAAAAGTCGAAGCTCGCAATATCATACGGGTCGATTAAATGCGATAAAAGGCTTGAAAAACTGCCATCGCATGCCAGAACGGAACATAGAGTTTCTTTTTTGCAGTGATCTGCACACATCCCAAGACAATAGAGGCCCTTACCATGCAGGTAGCCAATCAGATTCGCGAAATCCTAAGCGCGGAATTCGCACCAACAGAACTGCAAATCATCGACGATTCGTCAAAACATGCTGGTCATTCGGGTGCAGACCCGCGCGGCGAGTCCCATTTTTCCGTACTGGTGGTTTCCGATAAGTTTGACGGTAAAAACCGCGTGAACCGTCAACGGTTGGTCTATGGCGCACTGAATGAACTGCTTAAAGATCGGGTTCATGCGCTTGCGCTCAAAACCATGACCCCAGCGGAATTTAAAAGCGCCGCGAGCAAATAAACCAAATAAATACAATTCCACATCGTGAAATCAACCTAGACGATCCTTCCGATTGTGCGCAATGCTATTAGCACAAGCTGCGCCCGCAATCTGTGCTGGTGCGGCACGGATGCTGGCAAATGGCATCCGCGACAATCGGGAGGACTACGTAATGACTAAGCGCCTAATCGTGGCGAGCATTGCCCTCGCCATCTCCGGAACCGCCTATGCGCAAGCACCAGCACCGGACAATCTTGAAAAACTATCAAACTTCCAATCCACCGGAACGACCGAATTTACCGTTATTGAACAAGGCGGCGATTATGCCGAAGGGATCAAAAAGACCCTTGAAGGCATCAAGCTTCCAGACGGTTTTAAAATCGGGCTTTATGCCGTGGTTCCGGACGCTAGGCACATTGCCGTTGGCCCGCAAGGCGTTGTGACCTTTGTCGGCACACGCAAAGACAAGGTCTGGTCGGTTACTGATCGTAACAAGGACCGGGTCGCTGACGAGGTAAAGGACTTTGCCCCGTCGCTGCGCTTTGCCATTCCGAACGGCCCATGCTTTTCACCTGACGGGATGCTTTATATCGCCGAACAGAACCGTGTTCTGATCTTCCCAGCCGCTGAATTCTTCTATGAAAGCCCGGATGTTGCAGCGTTTAACGTTGTTAAACAGGGCGAACTGGTTCCACCATCAGAAGAAAGCTATAACCACACGGCCCGCGTTTGCAGAATCGGCCCGGATGGCAAACTTTATATCTCGCTTGGGCAGCCGTTTAACGTTGCCCCGGCAGACAAACTTGATCTTTACCGCGAGGTTGGCATTGGCGGGATCATCCGCATCAATACCGACGGGACAGGTCGCGAAGTTTATACCTATGGGGTGCGTAACTCTGTCGGTCACGACTTCCACCCCGAAACCGGCGAACTGTGGTGGACGGATAATCAGGTTGATGGCATGGGGGATGATATTCCACCAGGTGAAATCAACCGTCAAACCGCTGCTGGTCAGCATTTCGGCCACCCTTGGTATGGGGGCGGTGACGTTCGCACCAACGAGTATGCCGGACAAGAAGTACCATATGACGTGGTTATGCCAGCCGTTGAAACGGTTGCCCATGCAGCCGACCTTGGCATGAGCTTCTACACAGGCAAGATGTTCCCGGCCAAATACAAGAATGCAATCTTCTCAGCCCAGCATGGATCGTGGAACCGCACAACCCCGGTTGGGGCACGTGTGATGGTGACCTTCATTGATGCCGAAGGAAATGCCACGACCGAGCCTTTTGCCGAAGGCTGGATCGACGAGAATGAAGAATATCTAGGCCGTCCAGTTGATGTTGCCCAATTGCGCGATGGTTCGATCATTGTTTCTGATGATCTTGCCGGTGCTTTGTATCGCATTTGGTACGAGGGTAATTGATGCGCATTTTGCTGATCGCACTCCTCGGTGGGCTTTTGCCCACCGGGGTTCTTTTTGCCCAAGACACAACAAGCCCGCAAACAACAAACGACGCCACCTTGTTAAAAGATGGACGCAAAGTTGCTGGCATGTGCCGAACCTGTCATGGACTTGATGGCAAGGCCCGCATTCCCATCGCACCGCATATTGGTGGCGAACCGATTGAGTATTTGATCAGCCAATTACAGGCGTTCAAATCTGGTGAGCGCGAACATGAAATGATGACTGTTGTCGCGCGAGGTCTGTCAGACGATCAGATCAACAGTGTTGCGTTATGGTTCAACCACTTCGATGTCACAGCAACCCTGCCTGCGGGTAAAACCGAAGATGACGCACCTGAGCTTTGCGTTGGGTGCCACGGGGTAAATGGTATTTCTGAATTGGAAGATGCCCCGAATTTGGCGGGGGAAACCAATATCTATATCGAAACGCAACTTAAGGCATTTCGCATTGGTAAACGGGTTCATGAGATCATGACACCGATTGCCAAAGACCTTAGCGAAACGCAAATGCAAGAAGCATCTGACTGGTACAACAATATCGGTATCGAAATCACCGACCCGGCCGGAAACTAACCCTTACCATGCGGCTCAACTTTCTGGGCGTAAGGCTGCAGAAACGTCAAGCCCCACCGTCAGGGCTGCAAGGATTTGGCCGTTATTCGGATCAATGATCGGAATTGTAATTTGCGATAGGAATGAACGGGTCGAGGCATCAAACTGGATATCGGCAATCAGTGCATGGTCCCGGTTGATATATTCGACCATCTGATACTGTTGTTCATCTGATTGATCAAAATCCGATGTGAGGCGGCTCATACCTATGATTTGACCATAGACATCAAACACAAAGGCTTCTGCCACTTGATCGCCGGTATTGGTTTGAAACGCGCGCAAATATTCTGACAGATCATTGCCAAGAATTTCGCGTGCTCTGGCACTTGATTGCCCCAAACGCCCCATCGCCGTCCATTCATCATCGACAAGTTGTTTTTGGTCTGCGGGCAACCTGCCACTCCCACGAACCGCATTCACATTTCTTATCAACTCAGATGATTTGGCAAGTTGACGCACCATCGGCAACTGGACCCGTTCGATCGCGTCACGTTCCCATGGTTCCAGATGCATCGACTTGATTTCGCAAAATTCCAGCACACCGTTCAGATCGGCAAGCAGGTTTGGGAACTTTTCAGTGTAACGTTTCGAAAAATACACCACCAATGGCGCATAGCGTTCGAATTGAACGACAAACTTTTCCGCCCCAATGTCCAATTCATTGCGGGCAATCTCAAAGCTTTGTTTATCCACCAATGCAAAATCGACACGGCCTGCTGCCACCTGCCCCACCAACGATGCAATCGATGGAACACGCGTAACATCGCCATAGCCTTCTTCTATCAGCCATTCCGCTTCGTTTGATCCAAGTATCGCGCCAATTGTCGAATATTCGCTGGGTTTGGGGACGCGTTTCAACTGTCGATCACTGACCTGTTCCGAAGATGAAACCCAGACCCATTTTTCCAAGGCCAAGGGGTTTGATGCCACCGCATATTCATCCATGAACTCGCTAATGCGTGCCAGAAAGAACCCATCGGCACGACCATTTTGGACCATTTCACGATTACGTTGACGCGGTGCTACCGCCAAACCATAGCCAACCCCAATGCGTTCAAATGCACAATTAAGCACCGAGACGGAATAACCGCCCAGCGTTCCGTCGAGCACTTCTTGGTAAGGTGGATGAAGGTTTGTTTGCAGGAGCAAGAAATTGTCCGGACGTTCGGACGATGCTTTGCCGTCTTGCGAAAGTGAAGTCGATGGTTCTTCGGCACGGACGGGTAAAATGGTCAGCTCAGCCCAAAGACCACACAACCCAACTACCAGCGCAAACTTGGGGATCTTGCGCACCAGAACATTTCGACCCTTATTGTTATTTTTGCTTTCTCCGGCACTTTGAAATTTGGTCATGACAAGCCTGACAAATATACGCAACGGACAGATTGTTGATATTGGGCCTGTAACGTAGACATGCAAGTCAAGCTAAGCGGCGAAGTGATGACCGGATGGTCGCAAGTCCCTATTTTTCGCCGGTATAGAAATCTGGTGCGACACGCTGAACTGCGGGACCATCACTGCGCCATCCATGGCAGGTATTAATCAATGGCATGCGGCGCTTTGGCATCTTTTCATCTGAAGGCTGCCCATCTTGTGGCCCTTCAAGCGATTCACGGGCAAGGATCGGAAAGACAGTTTGAAAAGCCGTGGTTGCAACAGGCCCCATCAATTCGTTGAGATGCGTACAGCCATGTATGCCCCCAACACGATCCCGGATTTGTTTGCGCAAACCCGGTCCGAGCTTAAGCCCCACCAAGTTTTTATAATCAGGTGTGATCGCATCACAGCCGGTAAACGGCGCATAATCGGTAACAGCTTCGACTGCCCGAATGACAAGATCATCACCAATCGTGACCCGTATCCACATTTCGTGCACCGGTTCACCGGGCGGGATTTCACCACGATCGTGATTGGCAAATCCATATGTTTTGATGTCGGTGATGTGACCTTCGATATCCCACAATCCATCTTTCCGACGAAACCCCTGACAGGTCACGGTGCGGGTATGAATATGGTCACGTTCGGCGGGGCTGGACAATGGCACTGGGAATCTCTCCTTTACGTAAACGTAAGGATATTCACTTGCACGTTGTCAAGCAACAAAGCATTTCCCAAAAATGCCGTTGCCAGCACCAAGCCGCCCCTAAAACCAAATTTTTACGGTAAGGTAAAACCTGATTTCAGCGCCCAGTATCACAGAAATTTTTGACTAAGCGACGCCATAGTCCGATCCAAAGATAAACTTTTCGCGCTCACGGACATCTTCTTCAAGCTGTGCTTTGACCACGTTAAACAAATCACGGATCGACACCATCCCGATCACCCTATCCCCATCGACAACAGGCAGATGGCGATATCGGCGCGCGCTCATCAGATCAAGTGCATTCATCGCGGTGTCATTTGGACCAAGCGTATCGGGATCAGCGGTCATGACCTGTGACAGTGGAACGGACGCGGCATCAATTCCCTTTGCGACAACACGGTTCACAAGATCACGCTCGGTAAAGATGCCTGCTAGTTTTGCGTTATTATCAACAATGATGACGGCCCCGATCTTACGTTCGGACATCATGTTTACGGCATCCATCACTGAATCGGCTGGATTAAGTGTGGCAATGGATTGCTCCTTGACCACACCTGGTACGATTTTCGTATCCATTTTCTCTCTCTGCAGGTTTTTATTGCCACACGCCCCAACCCGATCAGATCATCTGATGCTGCGTCGCAAAACGCTTGAGAAACACCGGGCCTTATATTTGCAAGTGGCCCTGCAATCCTTTGGGTCAAGACCTTCTGACAAGATTTTAACCCATAAGTGGAGAAACTTAAAATGGTTTACGCCATTATGGTTCATATCAGAAAAATGAGATCAACCAATCAGGTCGCCCGACTTATTCGCGATCTTCCGCCAAAACGTCGGAAACTTCACGCATGCGCACACGTGTAATCTGATTGCGGATACGGCGAAGAACTTCGAATTCAAACCCGTGGAAACGGAACTGTTGCCCAACATCGGGAATACGACGCGCTTCATATAGCAAAAGGCCCGCAACAGTTGCGGCCTCTTCGTCAGGCAAACGCCAGCCAAATCGACGGTTCAAATCGCGAATGGTCACATCACCGCGCACGATAACCGATCCATCGGTTTGCGGCTGAACGCCAACAACTTCGACATCGGTTTCATCGGCAATATCACCAACGATTTCTTCAAGAATGTCTTCAAGCGACACGACACCTTCGAACGCACCATATTCGTCAACGACAATAGCAAAATGTTCGTGACGTTCTTTGAACGCTTTGAGCTGATCGGCAAGGGTCGTTGAATCGGGGATAAACCACGGCTCAGAGCATAATTCACGCACATCGGCTGTCGTCGTGGGCTTTGCCCCGCGCACAATCGCCTTCAGGACTTCGCGCGCATGTAAAACACCGACAATGTTATCGGGATCTTTTTCATAAACCGGAATACGGGTATGCGGGCTGGCAAGTACCGTATTAATAATTTCTTCCATCGGCCGGGTGATATCAATCATCTGCACCTTGCGACGATGCACCATAATTTCCCAGACGCCAACGTCTTCAAGATCAAGTACCCCGTGCAACATCGTGCGTTCTGCATGATGTTCGCCAACAACCACATCGTCCGCATGCAATTCAATTGCACCACGCAATTCGCGTTCGCTATCAAGCCCCGGACCTTCGCCACCCCCAAACAATCGTAAGGTCGCGCGCACGATCACTTGAATGGTTTGGGTCACCGGCGCAAAAAGAACGACAAGAATACTCATCGGGCGTGCAACCCGAAGCGCCATGGTATCGGCGTGCTGCAAGGCATAGGTTTTTGGCATGATCTCTGAGAACACCAAAACCAGAACGGTCATCGCAGCAGTCGCATAGACCACCCCGTTTTCGCCAAACAGTTCGATCATCACCGATGTTGCAAGGGCCGACGCCAGAATGTTGACCATGTTGTTGCCCAACAAGATCGCACCAAGCAAACGTTCCTGATACTGGCGCAGCCTGTTAACAATCGCGGCGCGCTGATCCCCATCCTGCTCTTTGTGATGCATAACCGGACGCGACGCTGCTGTCAGCGCAGTTTCCGAGCCAGAAAAGAATGCCGATAACATCAGCAGGAAAAAAATCACGATGATCGTGATTGTCATTCGGGGTCGTCTCCAAAGGGTGATCGCAACAAAACTACTTTGTCCTGTGTGCACCTAAGAGGTCAATTGTCGTTACACAAGTTAACGACATCACAAAACAGTCTACGCGATCAGACAAACCATATCTGAGCGCGTCTAAAAACCTTTAATCAGTCGCGGCATGACCGGGTAATTGCAGCCCGCATTTTTTCAACATCCATTGCCTTGGATGTGAATGCCTTACCGATACCGCGCGTCATGACAAAGGTAATTTCACCATCGCGCACTTTTTTATCGCGCGACATGTGACCAATCACTTTGTCGACATCCCAATGCATCCCGGCGACTTCCGATGCACAGACCGGAAGCCCAACCGATTTCAAATGGGCAACAATACGGTCTTTTTCCGCAGCAGGCGCCATGCCCATCGCGCCGCAAACGTCATGGGCAATAACCATACCCATTGCAACGGCTTCACCATGCAAAAGCTTTTCGCCATATCCGGTTTCGGCTTCGAACGCATGACCAAAGGTATGACCAAGATTAAGCAAGGCACGCTTGCCACCTTCTCGTTCATCCTCGGACACAATGCGTGCCTTTGCCGAACAGCTTTTTATCACGGCCTGTCTACGTTCCGGACCATCCGTATCAAGCACAGCCTGACCGTTTTCTTCCAACCAGGCAAAGAAGTCCGGATCATCAATCAGGCCGTATTTCACGACTTCAGCATAGCCCGAACGCAATTCTCGGGCAGGAAGTGTGTCAAGAACAGCCGTATCGGCCAACACCAGCCGCGGCTGATGAAACGCACCGACAAGGTTCTTGCCTGATTTGGAATTGATCCCGGTTTTACCGCCAACAGAACTATCAACTTGCGACAGTAAAGTGGTGGGGATTTGAACAAAATCAAGACCGCGTAGAAGCGATGCTGCAACATAACCGGCAAGATCGCCAACAACCCCACCGCCCAACGCAATGATCAACGTGGACCGTTCAATCCCCATTGCCAAAATCTGCTCGACGACATCTTCAAAGATGGCAAAACTTTTGGATTTCTCGCCAGATGGCACGACAACTTCGCAATGGGGAATCTCGGCCCCATCAAGAGATGCAAGAACCGTTGCAAGATGATGATCAGCAACCACTGCATCACTGATCACAATCACCCCGGCTTTTCTGACAAAGGGGGCAATATATTTGGCCGTATCAGCCAAAAGATTGCTACCCACCAGGATGTCATAACTGCGTGCGCCAAGTTCTACGCGAAGAGTATCGTGATTGCTCACTTCGTCAGGTTCCTGTCTTGATCAAATGACCGTCATCGTCGAAAGAATTCGCCATCAGTTCAAGAACCGCATCGCGGGTGGCTTCTTTAGACGATTCATCACAGTCGAAAATAATGTCAGCCCCGGCATATATCGGATAGCGCGCATCAATCAGTTCGGCCAGAATCTGGCGCGGATCACCGTTATTCAGCAACGGACGATGGGTTCGACCGCTCGTGCGTTGCAACAGCAGATCAAGATCAGCGCGCAGCCAAACTGATAGGGATTTATCGAGAATTAATTGTCTGGTGCGTTCCCGAATAAACGCACCACCACCTGTGGCCAACACAATCTGTTGGCCATCAAGCAAACGGGCAATTACACGTTCCTCGCCATCGCGAAATGCCTCTTCGCCATACAGCTTGAAGATATCGGCAACCGAGCAGCCAGCGGCTTCTTCGATTTCGCGGTCGGCATCGACAAATTCCAGGTTCAGTTCCTTGGCGACCATTCGGCCGATGCAGCTTTTTCCTGCACCCATAAGTCCAATAAAAACCAAAGTCCGGCCTTTCAGGCCATCCCGAATTTTGGCGATCACGTCTTCGTGCAAACCCGACTCGGCAATATTGCTGTCCATGTTCGGTTTGCAGTCCTGTAGTTCATCTGGTTGATATACAAATTACCCAATTCTTTAGGGCAGCTCGGCCTCGAACGCAAGCAAACCACACACTCTTTGCAACAAAAATCCCGCGCCAAATTGCCTTTGTGGGTCATATGGCACATGTCAAAAGGCACTTTTGGCTAACCTTCTTGCGAAGGTGTCCATTAACCCTCTGTGAGGATCAAGCAGCTTATAATGCCTTGAAGTTGCCGAAATGAAATGTCACCCAACGGCTATGTAGATGCGGTGCCATTTTGTCATGAGCGCGGAACAAACATGCAAGAAACGTTGCGGATCGTCCGGATTGGTCCATCAATGCAGTATTTCCGTTTCTTGCATCTTTGATTATCGTTAACATACTGGTAGCTGCGTCATTCGCTTAAACGCTTCGAAGTCTGGATTAAAATGAAGATCTTATCGCGTCTCATCTTGTTATTGGTCATTGCCGTCATTGCCGGCGGTGCAACATTCCTTGTCACATGGGATATCCCGGCACCGACCACCCAAATCGAAGAAACCATTCCGAATTCGAGGTTCAAGTAAGATGAATTTGCGCTCCCGCCTGCTGATACAGACCTGTTTACTGGCAATGATGACGGGAACGGGAATTGTATCCGCGCCTGCATATGCGCAGACCTCGGCACCTGTACCACTGTTTTTAAAACAGGAAGCAGAACGGGACGCAGAACTTCGCTCGAATGACCCCACCACACAGCCAAATGACACGAACAATGCTTTCCCGTCAGATAGTTTTGGCTCCGGCACACCATCGAACACGCAGCCAAGCAGCTTCCCATCTGATCCAAATGCGGTTCAGTCGCTGAGCCTTGGTGCGGTTGACATCGAGGCCGTTGGCACCATCGACCGTTCGCGCGGTGGTTTGGGTATTGATATGTGGAATGGCACGACACGCAAATCTGCCGCACAGCTCATTTCCGATTTACCGGCCACACCAGCCACCCACACCGCGCGGGATCTGCAAATACGCCTTTTGCTTTCTGCCGCAGCCTTGCCGCAAGACTCCAAAGAAATCAGTCTGCTTGAAGCCCGTGTTGCCAAGCTGATCAATATGGGTGCTATTGATGAGGCGATTGATCTTGTCCGCGCAGCACCACAAGGATCACGCGGCCAGATGCTGGCCCAGGCAGAAATCAATGCTCTGTTGATTAGCGGTCAGGTCAATGAGGCATGCAGTGCGATTGACAGTTACGGTGCCAGTTACGACGAAATGTTCTGGCTGAAAGCTGCTGCCATGTGCGCGCTTTATGCCAATGATCCGACATCGGCTGCTTTTTCAGTGGATCTGGTCCGCGAAATGGATGGAGAAAGCGATGCCACCTTCTTTGGGTTGGTTGGCGCAATTCGCAGCGGCAGTGCCGCTTCACAAGACTTGCTGAGCGAACTTCGCCCGATTGACATCGCCCTTTTGTCCATCGCCAAACAATCCATCCCGAACAATCAGCTTGAATCAGGTAATGCCGCCGCCATCATTGGTATGATTAATGCCGACACCACCGCGACCGACATTCGCCTTGAAGCCGCCCGCAAAGCCGAAAATCTTGGCCTGATCAGTGCCGACCGTTTGGCCGAAATTTATGGGGCGGTCAATTTTGCGCCTGCCGCGCTCGACACGGCACTTGATGACGCTCCCGAAGGTATTCAGGCGCGCCAGTATGCCAAACTTTATCAAGCAGCCGCCCAAAGCGACGTGCCTGCTGCGCGTGCAGAAATCCTTGCCGCTTTGTTTGAGAATGCCGAAATCGAAGGTAACTTTCTTCAGGCCGCACGCCTTACCGCCCCGCTTTTGACCGAAATTCCGGTAAACGGTGATTTTTCGTGGTTTGCTGTCGTCGCCCTTAAGGCATCCATCGCGTCAAATGCCCTTGAGCGTGCAGAAAACTGGCTTCAGGTTGCCAAAAGTGCCGCAAACCCAAGCAATGACATCGCATCAAGGGTAAGCCTGCTTTATCCGATCCTTGCCATTTCCGGGCTTGAGGAAACCGGTGCCCCCAAACCGGTGGCAGCAGCTACGCCAACACAGCTTCCCGTGATTGACGCACTGAATACGCCACAGCCAAGCTTTGGTTTGGGTGGTGCTATCACCTTGAATGCACCAGCCCCAACACAGGTCGAAACGCAGGACCCACAAGCCCTTGCCCGCCATCGAGCCCGCATGATCGAATGGCAGGAAATGCAAGCAGCCCGTGGCGATCAGGCCGCTGCAAAACGCTATGGTGAACTGATTTTCAACCTGTATGAAGGTTTCGAAATTGAAGTTCCGACAGCGCTTTGGGACGGGCTTTTGACCGCCCCCTATATCGAAGACCGACTGACCATCAGCAGTGCTGTTTCACACCATCTAAATGTTGCTGCAACAGCTCAGCAAAAGGCCAAAACCGTTGCCATGGCCGTTCAGGCACAGCAAATATCGGCGATGGAAAATGCCGATCCAAAAGCATTGGCAGACACGGTTGCCGCACTGGAACTGGTTGGGCTGAAAAGTGATGCACAACATCTTGCAACAGAGTTGCTTTTGTCCTTTGACCAGTAATGGAAACCATTGATGGCCAAGGCACTGACAAGCTCCCTTATTGCTGCCTTCCTTGACATGATCGCGGCCGAACGTGGGGCAAGTTCACATACGCTTGATGCCTATCGCCGGGATCTTGAAGATTATGCATCGTCGCTAGCAGCAGGAAAATCCGATCCTGTTGCCGCGATTGACAAAGACTTGCGCCGATACATGGCCGAACTCGGTGCTGCAGGGTTGGCACCGCGCACACAGGCCAGACGCCTTTCTGCTTTGCGCCAATTTCATAAGTTTCTTTATGCCGATGGATATCGCAATGATGATCCATCCTCAAACATAGACAGCCCGCAACAAGGCCAGACCTTACCCAAATTCTTATCAATTGAAGAAATTGACCGCCTGATTGCAGCGGCAACCAATCATCAAGGGATTAAAGGCAAACGCCTGCTGGCAATGGTCGAATTGATGTATGCCACAGGCATGCGCGTTTCTGAACTGGTTGAACTGCCCCATGCCGCAGCCGCCCGTGATCCTCAGATGCTGATTGTACGTGGTAAGGGTAGCAAAGAACGTCTCGTACCCTTGTCTGATCCGGCACGGGATGCGCTTCGTGATTATCTTGATGTCCGCGATGCATTCATATCATCAGACAAATCAAACGGTCATACAGACCGCCCCGGTCAATCATCATACTTATTCCCATCACGTGGGAAAACCGGGCATTTAACCCGGCAAATGTTTTTGAAAATGATCAAGGATCTGGCGATAGATGCCGGGGTCCCACCATCAAAGGTATCCCCGCACGTGTTGCGCCATTCCTTTGCCAGCCACCTTTTGGCGAATGGTGCTGATTTGCGCAGCTTGCAAAAAATGCTGGGCCACGCCGATATCTCAACCACACAGATTTATACTCATGTTCTCGAGTCACGGTTACGTGGGCTGGTACAAGACCATCATCCGTTGGCGCAGATAAGCACAAAGTAGAAACAACCATTGATAAGACAAAATTTGTCTAACCCCTTTGCATAGGAACAAGTCAGTCCTTTGACACAAAAGCGGACGTTTTCTGCGGATGTCACATATTCGTAATCTTACTGTCATCAAGTTGTTGTCAAATCTGCTATACCAGCAATATCGGGAACTTCTAAAATCCATATTCTGGGAACTCAGACCATTTTGAAAGATCGGGGAACTGCATTGGCGTTTGATGCAGACGATGAATTGATGTCCGACCGGCCAATGACCAAACCGGTTATGTTGCGTAATTGGCAACAGGTGGTCGAAAAAGTCGACTTTGCCTTCCAGCCGATTGTCAGCCCGCATACAGGCCATGTTTTTGGCTATGAGGCTTTATTGCGTTGCTGGGATGCCGCTGGGTTCCCATCCATTCAGTCATTGTTTGACAGCGCGTGGGACACCGGAAACTTACACAGCGTTGATATGATGCTGCGCGCAAAGGCGATCGAAAAATTCGCACGGATGCCCGACGCCAAACGCTTAAAGCTTTTTTACAATTTCGATAATCGCGTTGTGAAGACCGAGGATTACCAACCTGGTCAAACCGCGGCTTTACTTGCCGATGCGGGCCTTGAACGCGACACCGTTTTCCTTGAGATTTCCGAACGCCATGACATCAGCAATGCTGGTTATCTTAAAGACATTCTGGTGCGATATCGCAGTCAGGGATTTAAGATCGCCATTGATGACTATGGCAGCGGCTTTGCCCAGTTGCGGGCACTTTATGAATGCGAACCCGATATCATCAAAATCGACCGGTTCTTTATTGATGGCATTGATCGCGACCGTCGCAAGGAACTGTTCGTTACCCAAATCACCGCCTTTGCGCACATGATTGCGGCACAGGTCGTCGCCGAAGGTGTCGAAACCCGTGAAGAATTTATGTGCTGCCGACGTTTGGGGTGCGACTTGGTGCAGGGGTTCTTCATTGCCCGCCCGTCAACCGAACTTCCAGAACGGACCGACCTTGTCCCGGTTGCCGCCGATATTGCAGCAGACACCCGCCGACAATCTGATCGCGATGACGACGTCGTTCGCTCCTATTTGCTGGATACGCCTGCCATTCCAAGCGACATCAATCCGGTCGATATCCTAAGTTATTTTCAGCAAAATCCAGATATCTCGCTGGTTCCTGTTGTCAACCAACATGGCGAACCGATGGGCGTCGTCCGGGATGCTGAATTTAAGGCATTTATCTATACCCCGTTTGGCCGTGAGTTGCTGCAAAACCCAGCCAATCGCGCGAATATCAAACGTTTCCTCCGCCGTTGTCCGGTTGCCGATATTCGAACCAGCCTGTCGGAACTGCTCGAAACCTTTGTTGAAACAGACGCGCTTGATGGCGTGATCCTGACTGAAAATGGTCAGTATCTTGGTGTTCTTGATCAAAGTGCGTTGTTGCGTGCGGTGAATGAACGCAACACGCTTAATGCCCGCGATGAAAATCCGCTAACCCGACTGCCGGGGAATAGTGCGATTTACCGATATGCTGCGCGCGCCCTTGCAGACCCGCGTAGACGTCGCTTTGCTGTCTATTTTGACTTTGATAATTTCAAACCATTCAATGACCGGTATGGTTTCCGCCAAGGTGATCGTGCGATCCTTTTATTCAAGGATATCCTTGGCAAAGCGCTCAGCCAGAATGACTGGTTTGTCGGCCATATTGGCGGCGATGACTTCTTTGCCTATGTTCAGTCTATTGATTTTGAAGATGCCGTTGAAGCCGTCCAGCGCGTGCAGGCCATGTTCGATGTACAAATCAAAAGTTTCTATGATCCGGAAACCCGCGACCGCGGTTATTTGATCGGCAAAGGGCGCGATGGCAACATGACCCGTTTTGATCTTATGAGTGTCAGTGCTGCCCTTATCCGCATCCCGCCAGAACGCACCGACATCACATTGGACCACGTTTCGGTTGAGGCTGCGAAACTTAAAGCCATAGCCAAGAACAGTACCAACCGGTTCGCAAGCGGCCTTTATGAAACACCTTGTTCACCCGCGCCCATGACCGGGAAATAAACCAGCATCTGCCATTCCCTACAAGAATGGTTGAATGGCAATGGCTTAAAATTAACGCTTCATTTTCTCGCCATCTTGATTAAAATCCCGCGCTTGGTTGATGATTCGTCGCGTTGCTTAATTAAATTGAGATCCTGACACACGATGGTTGGCATTAATTCTTCGAACGAGCTGCAACAAACTATCCCGGTTCGTCCTACACGTCCGGTGGCTGCGCGCATTGCACAGCAAGAAGATCAGCAAAACCAGATCGTCGAACAGGCGACCCGTCAGCAAACTGTCGTCCAAGACGAAGATATCAATCGTGCTCTTCGCGCTTATGAGCAAAAAAACCAGCAGCAACAGTCTGACAGCTCAGATTTTGAACAAAACGCAGTTGAGAACAATGCTGAATATGATGCTGCAACTGGCTATGACCCGGCAGGATACGCCAGCGGTGCCAATGCAAGTTCAAATGCTGCACGTGGCACCTATATTGATTTCTACGCCTGATTAGCTTTTCAATTAAGCTTGTATAATCAAGCTTAAAGTCCGACCGCCTTCTGCCAGCCATCCCACTGCCAAATAAGTTCTGCCATCCGGTCATATCCGGCCTTATCTGGGTGATATCCATCGCCACGGCGCAATGCACGTTGCCATGTTTCATCTTTAAGGGTTGTCTCAAGCACATCGAGATACGGCACATCAAATCCACGCGCTGTCTCAAGATAGATCTGGTTTAATCCTTCGAGGCGTTCATTGATTTCCTGACTGGATTTGCTGCCATCAATCACTGCCTGCGGACCAATCCAAAGAGTTGGGGCAAGTTTGGCAGCTTCGCCAATAATCTCGGCGGCATTGCCTGCTGATTTTGCCGGGGAAACCCGCATGGTGGTTTCTTCACCGCGGTCTTCGGCATGATTGGCATCATTGACACCAAAACTGAACATCAAGACGTTTGGGAAGTCCGAAACCATGCGTAACTCGGCTTCAAACTTCCATCGGGCTTTAAGCCCCTCGGTGGTTTCCGCACGAATGCCAAGGTTATAAATTGTTGTTTCGCGTTTGGCCTCAACAAGAAGCCTGCGTCCCAACCGCATCGGCCAGCCGCCTTTTTCGCCATCGCGAACACCATAGACCAGACTGTCACCAAAACAGCAAATGCGATGTCCGATTGTGCCTGCGCTCATTCCGTCTCCTGTTCGCCTGCCAGCAATTGACCGGCAAGATATGCAATCAAGTCTTTCTGGTCTGGCGCGAACCCGTGATCAAGCCAGTATTCTTCAGCCTGTTTTAACATCACGCCAATTTTGGGCCCAGCCGGTGCGAGCCCTGCAGCCAGAATATCGCGCCCTTGTATCGGCAATTTGACCGGTTGCCAATTTGCCGCAATCGCCAGCATGTGTTTCCATTCTTCGTTTTCACTGCTCGAACAGCGTGGCGGAACAGATGCCCGTGTACTCCAAGCCAGCAAAACCGCATCGCGAAACGCATCGGCTCCGATGCGATACAAATCACGGTGTATCGTCTCGGTTGATAGTCCGGGATCAATCAGCGGCGCGTGCGAAATCATCGCGGCAAAACGATCTGTTTGGCCATTGGCCAACCGCAATCCACGCGCAAATTGTTCTGCCGCTAAAAGGTTATCATCCTGATCATCGGCATCACCCTGCACGTCTTCTAGGGCAAACAAAGACGCAAGGCGGCGCAAAGGATCTGGTCGAATGGCCGGATCGGACAAGGCTGTACTATCAAGCCACTGCATAATGCGCAGACAATCGGTCTGGACCAGTTGCGGTAAGATAACAGGCAGAATCCCAAACCCAATCATATCGCCAATTGTACTGGCCGGGCTTTTGGAACGGAGCAATTTGAACATTTCATCGCGGATACGTTCGACTGAAATATCCATCAGACTTTTCGCAGCTTTGCGACAAGCCTCTGCCCCAAGCGGGTCTATTGGTGGGCGGCCGAACCATGCCTGAAAACGGAAAAACCGCAAAATCCGCAGGTGATCTTCTGCGATCCGGTTTTCAGCAACCCCAATGAAGCGGACCCGACCTTCGCGAAGGTCGGTTTCACCATCAAACGGATCATAGATCGCACCATCAAGATCACAGTAAATCGCGTTAAAGGTAAAATCGCGGCGCTTGGCATCGGCAAGCCAACTGTCGGTAAAGGCAACTTCCGCATGACGCCCATCGCTTAGAACATCGACGCGAAGAGTGGTAATTTCATACGCACTCGCATCGGTAATCGCCGTAATGGTCCCGTGTTTTAAGCCAGTCGGAACAACCCGAATACCGACCTTTTCAAGCGCATTTACCGTTTCCTCAGGGGCAAGGTCACAGGCAATATCGACGTCATACAAGTCCCGTTTAAGCAAGGCATCTCGTACAATACCACCGACAAAACGTGCCCGTCCGCCATGTTGCGCAATAGCATCAAACACGCGGGCTGTATCATCAGCGACCATAATCCCATAAGGCCGCAATCTTCCCGTTACTTCCAGTGCTGTCATCAGAGACCTTGGTCGCCGCTCGTTACATGTTTCATCATCACGAAAAGCGGGCTTTGTTATTTTTTCGGCTCGAAATAGCCGGGCTCAACCACGCCATCGCGTAATACCGGTGCATGATAAATGGAATCAGGCGGAGCACCAGTCCCCAATGCGGTGAAAATCAGGATCGCCCCTGTTAAGGCAACGCCTGCAGCAAACAGCAACAACCATGGGCCTTTGTTCCAAGGCGGGATAACTTCGTGGCCTTCGCGCATGGCCTTGGCCCGTGCCCATTTCAGCCACAACCCATAGATGGCAAAGGGCAGTATTAAAGGAAGGCCAATCTGGATAATTTGTCGCAACATAAGGCTGTGTCCCAAACACTTGGTTTACGGTAATAACGTCCGTGTGTTGACGCGAATGACTTCGCTGAAATTCACCAGCATCCCTGCCGTCGCACCCCAGATGTAATACTCCCGGTACGGAATCGCGAAATAACGTCTGCGTGTGCCTTCAAATGTCACCGTTTGAAGCTTTTGATTCTTAGGATCAAGAATGAAGTTCAACGGCACTTCAAATACTTCAGCAACTTCTTGATCGTCGGGCATCAGATCAAAGGGCGGTGTCACCAAGCCAATAACTGGCGTCACCTGATACCCTGTAACGGTGTAGTAATCGTCAATGCGACCGATCAGATTGACATGGCGGCGTGACAAACCAATTTCTTCCTCGGTTTCACGCAGTGCTGTTTCTTCTAACGTTGAATCTTCTTCTTCTTGACGGCCACCGGGGAAACTGATTTGACCGGCATGATCACTCAGATGATCGGTCCGGCGCGTTAAGATCACATGCAGTCCTTCATCGCGCTTAACCAGCGGGACTAAAACAGCAGCAGGGCGCGAAACAAGTTCACCTTCGGCAAAGGCCCGGGCGCGTGATTGCGACCCCGGATAGTCCACGGCATGATCGCCCCGACGCTGCAAAATACCGCCCTGTGGTGCTTTTAGGGCCGCAATGATGTCATCTGGCTTCATTCCGGGCGCTCCATCTGGCCGATTTCAAAGAATTGCCCATGACTATATACACCGATCCGCAACATATTGCTTTTTGGGTCACTTATTTCATCAGCCAATTCAACAAGCTGGTAAAAAACCGCCCGGTTTAGCCGCGCTTCCAGACCGCGTTCCAGCCCAACATAGGGGGATGGTTCATCTGTTTCAGGGTCATGTTCTACACGCAATGGGTGTTGCTGATCCAAATCAACCCACGTGTCGATATTGGTTCGAAACCGAATAATCTGTTCCTTACCACTGCCTTCATTTTGCATTTCAACGGCAATGAATGCGACGTCTTCGACCTCGATCCGGGCCATCTCAGCAGGGGTCACAAGCCAGTGCCCACCTTCTTCATCCCGCTGCAAGACAGAAGAAAAAAGTTTCACCAACTCCATTCGGCCAATGGGGCCACCTTGATAGAACCATGTTCCATCCCGACCTATAGACATAGGTATGTCGCCGCAGATTTGCGGATGCCGCCCATTGCCAGGTTTTCCCCCACGCAGGCGGCTCCACAATTTTTCGGCGAGATCGACGGTTTTTTGATTATCAATCATGCTGTACAGTTGATCCAGAGCCGGACGTTTTCCCGTGTTACTAATAACAGACCATCTGCGTTCTTCAATCGACCAGCGTCCGCGCCGCCACAAAGGAAGCAAAGTCTAGCATCATGACAAACGCGCCACCTTTCCCAGAAGAAATGGGTTTTTCCCAAGATAGCAGTCTGGAACGCGACGCTGCTCGTTTAGACGAATGTGTCGCACGGCTAGCAGAAGCCCGCAAAATGGTTTCGTCCATTATATTTGGGCAGAATGATGCTGTAGAGCAAACACTTATCGGAATTTTATCGGGTGGCCATGTTTTGATGGTCGGTGCACCTGGCCTAGGCAAGTCATTGCTTGCCCATACATTGGGCAAGGTACTTGGCCTTTTGGACAAACGTGTGCAGTTCACCCCCGACCTGATGCCGGCTGACATCCTTGGGTCTGAGGTTCTTGAAGAAGGGGCCGACGGCAAACGTGCTTTTCGCTTTATCAAGGGGCCGGTATTTTGCCAGTTGCTTCTTGCTGATGAAATAAACCGCGCAAGCCCGCGTACCCAGTCTGCTTTGCTACAAGCCATGCAGGAACGCGAAGTATCCGTTGCAGGTTACAGCCACAAACTACCCGAACCGTTCCACGTGGTTGCCACCCAAAACCCGTTGGAGCAAGAAGGCACCTACCCCCTTCCCGAAGCACAACTTGACCGTTTTTTGCTTGAAGTACGTCTTGGATATCCGAATTCCGATGAAGAACGCAGGATCGTAACCGAAACGACAAGTCGCTATCCCAATCGCCCGCGTCAAGTTCTTCAGGCAGATGACCTCGCCGAAGCACAAGATTTCGTGCGCCGCTTACCAATGCCTGATCGGGTGCTTGATACCATCATCGCACTATGCCGCGAATGTCGCCCGGAAAGCACATCTATTGCCGACATCCGCGACAATGTTGCGTGGGGTCCGGGCACCCGTGCGGCACAGGCATTGTCACTGGCCTGTCGAGCACGGGCGATGTTGTATGGCCGCTTCGCACCATCGATTGAAGATATCGAAGAACTCGCTGTTCCGGTCTTGCGTCACCGCTTTGGCCTGACCTATGGCGCGCGCGCAGAAGGATATACCGCCAAAGGCCTTATTACAGATGCGCTTGCCCACCTTCAGGAGGGCTAAGAATTGGCTGTGACCGCCGTGCATGATCATGTTGCTGCGGCCCGCGCCCTTGCGGCACGGCTGCCCCAGTTAATTGATGAATCCCGCAGAACGGCAATCAGTTTGCGGAGCGGCCTTCATGGCAACCGCAAGGTCGGCCCAGGCAGCGACTTCTGGCAGTTCCGCCCCTATGTCCCAGGCGACCCGACAAATCAGATCGACTGGCGACGTTCTGGTCGTTCCGACCATATTTTTATTCGTCAGACCGAATGGCAGGCCAGCCACAATTACTGGATATGGCCGATTTTATCGCCATCAATGTATTGGTCTTCGGCCGAAAATATTCCATCAAAGGCCGAACGCACACTTATCATTGCCATAGCCCTTGCCGATCTTTTGATCCGAAATGGTGAAACCGTCGGAACGTTCGATGGCGAACGAACGCGGATCACATCGGCTGAACATCTTGAAAAAATCGCCCATGCGATGTTGGCAAGCCCGCAGGACATTGCCCAACAAGGACCAGCAATCCATCCCGGCCGCAAACATTCGGTTTTGCTGCTGGGCGATTTTCTTGAATTTTCTGATAACGGCGAGAAAACCGGCAATGCCATTCGCCAGCTTGGCCAGTATCAAAACGATGGCGCGTTGGTCCAGATCCTTGACCCGGCCGAAATTTCGCCCCCGTTTCGCGGCCGTATAAACCTGTTTGATACGCAAGATCACATGATCTTCAAAAGCGAGAAATTCGAAGACATCGCAGACGGGTTCAAAAAACGCGCAAAAAAATGGCGGGCTTCAGTACGGGATGCCGCACGTCAAAATGACTGGCTATATGATCTGCATGTTACCTCCGAGAGTGCCAGTCCAACCTTATTGGCCCTGTATCAACATCTCAGCGAACGCCAGAATCAAAGTGGATCAAATGGGCGCGGACGCCCCATTTTGGACCGACCGAACCAGCGGGAGATGTCATGAGCCTATCGGCCATCACATTTCTATATCCGGCGATGCTCGCAGGTTTGATGATCTTGCCAGTGGTCTGGTTACTGATCCGGTCCGCCCCACGTGCGCCCAAAAATGTGATTTTCCCGGCTGCCCGCCTTTTGCGCGGCCTTAAAAGTCAGCGCCGCGACATTCAACGTGCGCCAATTTGGCAAACCATTCTGCGCTGTATCATCCTGACCTTGTTAATTGTCGCGGCGGCACGGCCCGTCATGAACCGCAATGACTTTATCCAAAATAATGGGGCCATTTTGATTATTGCCGACAATGGTTGGCAAAGTGCGGCCAATTGGGATCAATTCAAAACCGCCCTTCAACAAATCACCAATCAGGCCCGACTTGATCTTCAAACGGTCTATTTTGCGCAAACCGCACCCGAAGCGGCGGGCGCAACGACGTGGAAATTGCCCGATATTGTTGGTCCAGTTTCGCCCCATGATGCCGACAACCTGATTGATCGTTTACAACCGCATCCTTGGAATTCTGACTATAACGCCCTGTCAGATTTGATTTCCGAAAACCCGCAAATGAACCATACGATTGGCAGCATTTTGCTGCTGACCGACGATTTAGACAGCCCGGGCAAAGCAACGATTGCAGCAGATCTTCAAGACATTGCACCGATCACTGTCATCTCGCCAACCCGAACGGACCGGATTGCCATCCGGTCATTGATGCGGTCCCGGACCGGGCTGCTTGCCACCATCGCCCATGACCGCAATGATGCCCCGCGCGAAATCAATCTTTTGGCACGCGACGAACGCGGCAGCGTTCTTTTACGCCACAGTACCGAACTTGCTGCCAATACGGATCAGACGGAAGTCGCGATCTTTTTGCCAAGCGACATCGCCAACGCCATTCAGGCCATCGGGATCGAAGGTCTTGAAAGTGCGGCTACGGTGTTTCAGACCGGCGCACGTTGGCAACAACGAAGCGTTGGGGTGATTGTCAGTTCCGGTGACAGTCCGGGTGTCTTGTCAGACCAGTACTTCTTTCTTGATCGTGCGCTATCTCCCTATGCCGAAGTCACCTATGAGCCGCTTGGAAAGCTTCTGGAAAAGAAAGTCGACATTCTGGTTTCGGCGGGCCCGATTTCCGGCCTTGGCAGCCAGTATGATGCGCTTGAACGTTGGGTGAATGAAGGCGGGATGCTAGTCCGGTTTGCCGGGGATAGTTCGACCGAAATTGGCAACGACTTCCTGCCAGTAACCTTGCGGTTGGGCAACCGTGATTTTGGCGGTTCGATGTCTTGGGAAGAACCAAAACGCTTGTTGGATTTTCCCGATAACAGCCCGTTCTTTGACCTTGAAATCCCACGCGATATTACTGTAACCCGCCAGTTATTGGCGGAACCAGACCCTGACATTCTTAGTAAAACGTGGGCCCGCCTGACCGATGGGACACCATTGATCACAAGTGCGCCACGCAATTCCGGGCGTGTCGTTCTGTTCCATGTAACGCCGTGGGCTGATTGGTCGAACCTTCCTATATCTGGGCTGTTTGTCGAGTTGTGGCAAAAAATCCTGCCCCTTGCCAGCCCAAGTAACCGTAGCGATGCCGAACTTAGCACCAGCCTGCCGCCACAAACGGTTTTGGACGGGTTTGGCCAAACCCATCAACCCGATGCATTGATTTTGCCCGTCCGTGCCCCACTTCCGGTCCCTAATCCGCGCCATCCGCCGGGAATATATGGCGAAAATGGTCAGGCCGTTTCGCTTAACCTTGGTCCGACATTAGAAAACATTGCTGACAATATCGTTTGGCCATCTGGCGTCAACACACGCAAAATTACCGATCAAAGCCAGATAGATTTGGCAGCTTTGTGCCTTCTCGGCGCACTTGTCTTGTTGATATGTGATGCGCTGATTCTTCTGGTTATTCATCACGTCACCCTAAGGCGCACCCGGCGCAGCAATGCCTTTAGCACCATCCTGTTTGCCACGGTCATAACAGGTGCCGGCGCAATGATATTATTTGGGCCCAACATGGTTGCGCATGCTGCATCAGTACAAGAGGCTGCCCTACAACCGCGTCTGGCCTATTTGAAAACAGGCGTTGCCCCCGTTGACCGACTTAGTCAGGCGGGCATGGCAGGCCTGACTGAATTCTTGCGACGTCGCAGTGCCGCAGATTTAAACACGGTTGATGGCATTGATCCTGAAACCGACGAGCTTAGCTTTTATCCGCTGATTTACTGGCCGCTGGTCGATGGACAGGAACCATTTTCCCAGCGTGCCCGTGAACGGCTTAATCGCTATCTGAATAATGGCGGCATGATTTTGATCGACAGCCGGGATCGCGAAGTCCAACCCGCTCGGCTGCGCCGCCTGCTTGCTGGTCTTGAAGTCCCACTTCTGGACCGCGCACCGGGTGATCATATCCTGTTTCGCAGCTTCTATTTGCTTGATCATGCTTATGGACGCTTTTCCGCGCCATTATGGCTAGATGCCCGCCCCGATCAACGTCTTGACGGTGTGGCATCGGTCCTGTTTGGCGGCAATGACTGGGCATCAGCGTGGATACTCCCCGAAGGGCGGGAAGAATTGCTGTCAGAAGACATATCCCCCCGACAACGTGAAATGGCTGTACGATTTGGCATCAATCTTGTGATGTATGCCTTAACCGGAAGCTATAAGGGTGATCAGGTCCATCTGCCCGCCATACTTGAAAGGTTGGGCCGATGAAACAAGGCTGGCAGAACCTTCAGATATCCCCCCTTCTTGACGTCACCATTCTCGAAGGTATGGCGATTGTATGTCTGATGGCCATCGTCCTGTTTAGCATTTTCCGTCTGCGCGGAACCATTTGGCGTGCGGGGGTGATGGTGCTTGTCCTGCTTGCGCTGTTGGCCCCGCAATTCACCGATCAGGAAAGCGAAAAGCTTAGCGATATCGTACTGGTTTTGGTTGACCGTTCTGCCAGCCAACGCATTGCCGGGCGGACGGATCAGACGGATGCGGCCATTGCCGAGATCAAAGACCGCTTTTCGAATGATCAATCGGTTGAATTGCGGTTTGAAGAAGTTTCCGGTGAATCCGATACACGCATGTTTGCAGTATTGGACCGCTTGCTGGGCGGGATTCCGCGTGAACGTCTTGGCGGGGTCATGATGATTACCGACGGGCAAGTCCATGACATTCCGAACCGAATTGATTTAGGTGCGCCTCTACATGTTCTTATCACCGGTGCGCGGGATGAACGTGATCGTCGTCTTGTTGTTCGTCAAAGTGCGGATTACGGCATTGTTGGCAAAGACGCCGAATTCATGATCGAAGCAATTGATCAGAACCTTGCACCGGGAACCCCGATCAACGTCCGCATGTTACTTGAAGATGGCAGCGAAGAAGAAATATTCATGCCTGCCAACGAACAACAGCGCATTCGTATTCCTGTTTCCCATGCCGGTTCGGTTCTGGCGGAATTACGCATGGAAGACGCCGAGAACGAAACCGACCGAACAAACAACCGACTGATCTTGGAAACAACCGGGGTACGGGACCGACTGCGGGTCTTGTTATTGTCGGGTGAACCTCATCCGGGCGAGCGGGCATGGCGCAATTTACTTCGCGCTGATCCGGGTGTTGATCTTGTGCATTTCACGATTCTAAGGCCGCCGGAAAAAGGTGATGACACCCCAATCAATGAATTGGCACTTATTCCATTTCCAATCCGGGATTTGTTTGAAGTGCGTCTGCGTCAATTCGATCTGATCATTTTTGACCGCTATCAGATGCGTGGGGTACTGCCGCCACACTATCTGGAAAAGGTGGTCGATTATGTCCGGTGGGGTGGGGCTGCACTTGTTGTCGCCGGCCCGGAATATATCGGGCCAGAAGGACTTTCCAGCACCGTTCTGAATGAGCTAATGCCCGCCGTTGCAACAGGACGTATTGTTGAAAAACCCTTTGTGCCAAAGGTCAATTCAGCCGGGCGTTTGCATCCTGTCACAGCCGCAATTGCAGGATCAGTGACATCTCCCCCAAAATGGGGACGTTGGTATCGACAAATCGAAACCCAGGTTTCCGACCCCGATGCCATGACCTTGTTAAGCGGTGCAGATGACTTGCCGCTTTTGACCTTGCAGCGTGTCGAGGAAGGCCGGGTTGCGATGTTAAGTTCCGACCAAATGTGGTTGTGGCAGCGTGGTCATAACGGCGGGGGACCAATTGCAGAATTGCTGCGGCGTCTATCACACTGGTTGATGAAGGAACCTGCCCTTGATGAAAACACGGTGACCACGACACGCAGCCCCGATGGCCAAAGCCTGTTTCTGAATTGGCGAAAGATCGGTGCCCCACCGGAAACAGCAAGTGTGAACAACCCGGTAACTGGGGCGCAAATCAATGCCCCGTTTGAACAATTACCCGATCAATCATGGCAGGCCGTGGTGCCAATTGCAGAACAGGGCCTTATCCGGATCAGTGTCCGCGATCAAGATGACCGCCAGCAAACAGCACTGCATGTTGATCGGGATGTGCTGACCCCTGAAACCCAAAACACCAATTCAACGCCGGAACTTCTTGCGAAATTGGTTGCAGAAAATAGCGGCTATATCGCGCGGATAGAAGACGGACTACCAGATTTTCGTCACGTCCCTGATGATCGGGTCTGGCACGGCAGCAACTGGGCCGGTTTCATTCAAACCGACAGCTATAAAACAATCATTGGTGGCATCACCAACCTGCTGCCGTTACCCTTCGTCGCGATTTTGATCGGGGCAATTTGTTTGCTGGGCTGGCGGATCGAAAGCAAATAATTGTTTGTTTTGATACCGGTAAATTACGGCGTCGGACGCTGGCGGCCACGGCCTTCTTTATATTCCTTACAGGCTTCTGCGTGGAAATTACATAATCCACCCCGAAACTTCTCAACCAAAAAGTCGATGAACACACGCACCTTGCTGGGTAAATGGCGTCGCTCTGGATAGACCGCATAAATCCCACCATTGTTCAGCGGGTCATAGTCCTTAAGAATGCGGACCAACCGCCCTTCGCTTAGGGCTTCGGCAACGATAAATTCCGGTTCACGCGCAATCCCGATCCCCCGGATTGCCGCGATAGAAGTGAATTCCCCGTTATTGCAAGACATCACCGGGTTCACCCGCACAGTCACCGGGCCTTCCGGTCCTTCAAAATCCCAGATATTGGGGCTTGTGATATTGGTGTAGGCCAGCGTCTTATGCAAAGCGAGTTCCTGTGGCGTTTTTGGTTCGCCATATTTTTCAAGATAGGACGGTGCAGCAACCACATGCCCGGTATAGTCGGCAAGCTTACGGGCAATCAGGCTGGAATCCTTAAGCCGTGTAATACGGATTGCCATATCGATACCATCAGCCACCAGATCAACCATATGATCCGCCAGATGGATATCAACATGCAGTCCCGGATACATTTCCATGAATTCCGTAACCAATTGCGGCAAATACATTTGCCCAAAGGTAAGCGGGGCTGAAATACGAAGTGTCCCCCGCGGAGTACCGCGCAAATCGGTCAATGCATGTTCAGCAGTCTCGATTTCTTCGACCACACGCGCGCAATGCTGATAGAATGTTGACCCCGCATCGGTCAGGCTAAGACGACGGGTTGTGCGGTTCAAAAGCCGAATACCAAGATTGTCTTCAAGTTTTGTAACATGTTTGCTGACAGCGGATTTCGACATGCCAAGTTTACGGGCTGCCCCCGAAAAACTGCGTTCTTCGACGACGCGGGCGAAAACCGTCATTCCATCCAGATTGCCGATCAACATCATGATACTCCTGATCGCATCGCAACTGCACTGTTGCCTCGTTGGAAACAAATAAATGTCATAAGACCGAATTGCCTTCAATGCGGAAATGACGACAATAGACAGAACACCGAAATTTAGCGATCCGCGTAATCAACGCGATCCAAAACGATAAGACAGAGGACCAAGATGGGACAGCTGGTAAACGGCGAATGGCAAACCGAAGCCCTGCTTGCCAAAAACAGTAACGGCAAGTTCAAACGGCAGGATTCCGCGTTTCGTCATTGGCTGTCTGCTGACCCCGGCGCAAAGTTCCCCGCCGAACCCGGTCGGTATCATCTTTATGTTTCCTATGCCTGCCCATGGGCGCACCGCACATTAATCTTTCGTGCCCTAAAGGGGCTTGAAGACATGATCACGGTATCAGCCGTGCATTGGCATATGGGCGACTATGGCTGGCAGTTTTCCCACGATGATGGATTGGTTGATCATCTTCATGGCCGGGATTTCATGCATCAGGTCTATTCAGCAGCAAAACCCGATTATTCCGGGCGGGTCACCGTCCCTGTGCTGTGGGACAAAAAGACCAACCAGATCGTTAGCAATGAATCGTCCGAAATCATCCGGATGTTTAATGATGCATTTGATGGATTGGGCGCAAAGCCAGGCAACTATTATCCAGAACATCTGCGCGGTGAAATCGATGCGGTTAATGATCGCATCTATAACGATGTGAATAACGGCGTTTATAAATCAGGCTTCGCCACCAACCAGTCGGCCTATAAAGAGGCTGTTACAGCCCTTTTTGATACGCTGGACTGGCTTGAAGGCCGATTAGATAAGCAACCATACCTTGTCGGCGAGACGATCACAGAGGCCGACTGGCGGCTGTTTCCAACACTATTGCGGTTTGATCCGGTTTATCATGGCCATTTCAAATGCAATCGTCAGATGATCCACGAATATCCGAACCTTTGGAATTACACCAAGGCGCTGTATCAGCATCCCGGCGTGAAAGAGACAGTCCATCTTGATCACATCAAAAAGCACTATTACCAAAGCCACCCGTCGGTAAACCCGTCTGGTGTCGTCCCCGTTGGACCGAAGATTGATTTTGATGCCTCCCATGACCGCGACCGCTTTTCACGGTAAAAATCATCGCCAAGGGTGGACCGCAATGTTCAAGGTCCAACAAATTTCGGAAAATAAAAAACCCCGCAGCGATGCTGCGGGGTTTTAAAATCCGGAAACCGGAAAATATTAGTTCAGGCGACCTTTGATTTCCGCAATCGCGCTGTTCACCAACTCGTCAGCCTTGGCACCAGAAACCTTTTCGGTAACAAGCGCCGTTGTTGCAGCTGCTGCAATTTCGGCGACATGCGCACGAACTTCAGCAACAGCCTGGCTTTCCAGGTTAGAGATACGTTCCAGAGCTTGCTGTTCACGGCGTTTAAGTGCCGCTTTGAGCTCAGCCTGGGCGCTTTCGAGCATACGGTCGGCTTCTGCCTTGGCATGCGCGCGGATCTCATCAGCTTCCTTCAATGCTTCGCGCTGTTTGGCCTGATAATTGGCCAGAAGCTCCTGAGCTTCTTCGCGAAGACGCTGTGCTTCGTCCAACTCGTTGGAGATTTTCTCTGCACGTTTATCAAGTGCAGCGGAAATCCCCTTAACGGCTTTAAAACCGCCAAAGCCAACGACCAGTACGAAAGACAGCGTGGTCCAGGTGTATGGATCGGTAAGGAAAGTAACCTCTTGGGTTGCCATAATCTTACTCTCCTACAATAGCCGAAACAGCCTTGTCGGCAGTTTTGGCCTGAACCTTGACACCGATAAGTTTGTCGGTTGCTTCACGAGCAATTTCCGATGCAGCTTCCGCAACACCTGTCATTGCATTCGTTTTGGCATCCGCAATAGCCTTCTCGGCATCAGATGTCTTTTTAGACAGTTTCTTGACCATTGCTTCGGTTTTTTTAGCCTGCTCTGCAGCAGCCTTTTCCGAAGCTTCGCGAATATCAGCCTGAGCGGCGTCACGAGCTTCTGCCAAAGCAGCCTCGTACTTCGCGATGGCGGCATCGGTTTCGTCTTTCAACGCCCGAGCCTTGCCAAGGTTGTCTTCGATGTTTTTCTGACGGCGTTCAAGAACTTCACCGACTTTTGGCAGTGCGATTCTCGACATCAAGACATACAAGACGCCGAAAATAACAAACAGCCAGAAAATCTGTTCTGAGAACGTCGCAATATCAAACTGCGGCATAGCCTACTCCCGAATTCAACGACCTCGGCGAGGGCGAACCTCGCCGAGCCGTGTATTCGCTCAAAAGGCGCCGATTAAACGAAGAGAACGATCAGCGCAACGACGAGTGCGAACAGTGCAATAGCTTCGGTAACGGCAAAGCCGATCCAGCCATACAGTTCAACGTCGCCTTTGGCAGCCGGGTTACGGCCAACAGTCGCAATCAGGCTTGACCAGATGTTACCGACACCGATACCGGCACCAATCATACCAATAGCAGCCAGGCCAGCACCGATCATCTTTGCAGCATCGAGTTCCATAACTTCACCCTTTCGAATTTCTTAAAGGCAATCAGAAGAGATCACACCAAACCACACACATCAGTGCATGTGGATTGCATCATGGAGATAGATGCAGGTGAGAATTGTGAACACATAAGCCTGAAGCGCAGCAATGCCGAACTCCAGAACAGTAATCCCCGTCAGAAGAGCAAACGGAAGCACGCCAAGAATGCCAATCAGGCCGACGAACCCACCGATAACTTTCAGCATGATGTGTCCGACTGTCATATTTGCAAACAGACGAATCGCCAAGCTGAACGGACGAGAGAAATAGGAGATGATTTCAATCGGGACCAGAATGATCGCAGTCGCAATCGGCGCGCCTTCCGGGAAGAACATCCGGAAGTAATGCGTACCATGACGCATAAAGCCGATGACTGTCACACCGATGAAAATCACCAAAGCCAGCGCGAAGTTAACCGCGATGTGGCTCGTAAAAGTAAAGCTGTGCGGGATCATGCCAAGCAGGTTCCCGAACATCACAAACATAAACAGCGTGAAAATGAACGGGAAATATTTGCGTCCCGCACTTCCAACATTATCTTTTAGCATATTGGCGACGAACTCATACATCACCTCGGCAGCACCCTGCCAGCGTCCTGGAACCAGTGCACCACGGCGCATAGACAGCGTCATGAAGCACGTCACAAGAACGGCTGCGAGCACCATCCAAAGTGCGGAGTTGGTGAAGGAAACGTCAATACCGCCAACCGAAAGTTCGGCCAAGGGTTTGATTTCAAACTGCTCTAGCGGTCCAGCCACCGTAATCCTCGCTCAATATTATAAGGCTTCGGGGTTAATCCCCGTCCCCCTGCTTGCGCTCCCTCATCGCTCGCCCAAGTCCGACAGCACTGTCGTAACCCTTGGCTACACGATAAGCGTTCAAGCCTCCAGCTCCTGCTCCGAGAAAAACAAACAGAACAATAAGCCAAGGCGTCGTATCAAGCACCCTATCCAGCGCCCAGCCAATCAGCAGACCAACAAGAACCGCAGCGATCATTTCCGCCGAAATCCTCATGCCCAGTGCCATCCCTTGGGATGTTTTGCCAGTCGCCCGGTTCGGGCTGTGCTTTTCTTCGCGTTTGCCTGCTACAGCCGCCAGCTTAGTTTCAAGCTCGTCTAACGAAGCGCGATCTTTATCATCGCTCATTGTCTTGAACCCCGCTTTGGCAGCCCTGCAAACGTCGCAAGGAAATGCGCGGGCAACATACTTAGCACCCCATGGGCTGTCAAGCTGTAAAACCCCGGCTTGGCGGGAGGTGTGAAATGACGATATATTTCAATATTACAACAACTTAAGCCAGAAAAAGTGAAGGAAAACACTTTTGACCTTAGGCAATAGTAGCACTCGATTTTATTGGCAGTTCCAAGCAGCCCCTACCCAGAACCGGCAGTTTCCCTTAGTTCTCATGCCTTTGGGGCGCAATACCCTGCCAAACTATAAAGCGATCTATATTCAACAAGATCGGGTAATTTCGGCAAATTCGATCGTCGAATCACCTGATTTCGGCGACAGAACTTGAACAAATACACTTCAGGTTGGCCGATTCACCGATGCGTCAATTCAAGATAGGACTGACATCGGATCAAACTTTTCGAACTGTCAGAACTCTTTGAGCATCCGGCTTTTGCCAACCATCAGGTCGCGCAGCCAACATCCAATCGAATTTGTGGAACAATGCCCAAACTGCGCCAAGTGTATTGATCGCGATTGAAGTCATATCAATTGGCTGTTTATCAAGAATTTCATCGCGCAAAACCTTTATCAGATCTGCGACCGTGTTTTTGCCGTTAAAAACAGCCAACAAACGTGCCAGATCAGGCCCACCTGTAAGATCAACTGCGTTACCACTGCCATCTTCTATCAGGACCGGCTGCCCGGCCAACGCGATCAAATCATCAAAGAAAGTCTCGTTCGGCTGGACAAAGAAATATGGCGCGAGTTCCCCATCGGGTAGCAATTCGGATGCTTGCCCGGTGTCATGACGGGTCAGGTAGAAAGCATGAAGCGGCATCGCGCCACTAAAACGTTCGCAGAAAGCCTGTTGATCACGCAGTGCCATGGCTGACAATTCGCGTACAATTCCGGCATCTCGTACCATGTTTTCGATATTGTAATGCGCCTTCCCTGTGCCCCCAAACCCAAAGAACCCCGTAAAAGCCGCAACATGCAGCCCCGCTGATGCGGCAAAGTCATAAACACCGTGCACATCATATGCGCACTCAACCGGGTGCAGCAACAAATCAACAATTTCAGGATCGTTTTCCAACAACCCTTTGATGAAGCCGGGACCACCGCCCATCTTCAACAGCATGTTGTCTTCCGGAAGGTTTGACAGCAGCTTGCGGGTCATTGCCAACTGCTCTGACAGATCTTTACCCACCAGAAGCGGCTCAATCATTTTGCGCCATTCGGTCACGGCAAGGCGCCCATGTTCACCGTACACCATTACTCCCATTGCTCCATCCGGCTTTAGGACAGATGCAAGATCAGCAAGACCTTCTTCCGGGTTTTCCAGATGATGCAAGACGCCTGCGCAATTGATGTAATCAAATGCATCGGGATTAGCTTTGGCGAACTCGTTGATAGTCCCGTTCACATAGGTAATGTTTGATAGACCGCGGGCGTCGGCGCGCGCACGCGCAACCTTGGTACTGGCTGAAGACGGTTCAAGATAAGTCACCTGACCATCAA
This sequence comes from Rhodospirillales bacterium, assembly GCA_019634165.1. Lineage (GTDB taxonomy): Bacteria > Pseudomonadota > Alphaproteobacteria > Rhodospirillales > Thalassospiraceae > Thalassospira. The sequence continues at coordinate 231,156 of JAHQVT010000012.1, read as the reverse complement.
TATCGCGCAGTTGTTCTGCCAGCCAAATCAAGGCGTCGCCCGTACCACCACCAGCAACAAGAGCCCGGAAACCAGCATTAATGTCACGGTTAGCGCTAAAGCAATAATGATTAACTCGAGATAAGCTATCGAGTGGCGGCATTAATAAACGGTCTTTTTCCTGCTGCGGGTCACGCAGTGGATAAGGAAACTGTTCATAAAGTTCGCGCACTTTCTGGGACATTGATGTCTTCACCGTCATTGAGTTTCAATGAGGTTTAACATTGACCGTCCTATCAGTTTATTAATTTGCCCAATATGTGATGGTCTAACCCGTAAAATCGAGTTCAGTCTGTTCTTTCTTGGAATAAACTTCCGCCTGATGCAGATCGACCGAGACCAGTGACGACACCCCGCGTTCGGCCATCGTCACACCAAACAGCCGGTTCATTCGGGCCATGGTCATGCGATGGTGCGTGATAACCAGGAAGCGGGTATTGGCATGACGGCCAATGGCTTCCAGAAGCTTACAAAACCGGTCTACGTTGGCATCATCAAGCGGTGCGTCCACCTCATCAAGCACGCAAATCGGTGCCGGGTTGGTCAGGAAGACTGCAAACAGCAATGCAACGGCGGTCAATGCCTGCTCGCCACCAGACAAAAGCGACAAATGCTGAAGCTTTTTACCCGGTGGGGACGCCAGAATTTCAAGCCCGGCTTCTAGCGGATCATCGGCGTCGGTCAGCATCAAATGCGCCCCGCCACCGCCAAACAGACGAACAAACAATTGCTGGAAATGTTTATCAACTTCATCAAAGGCCGTTTTCAATCGCGCACGCGCTTCGCGGTTGAGCTGATTGATGCCATTGCGCAGTTTTTCAATGGCAGCAATCAAATCATCACGTTCAGACACCATCGTGTCTTTTTGTTCCTGCATCTCGGCCAATTCAACTTCGGCACGCAGGTTCACCGCGCCAAGGTTTTCGCGTTCGCGCGACTGGCGCTGCAGACGGGCATCAATGTCGCCTTCACTTGGCAGCTCCTTGGTCAGGTCGATCTGACCAAGTTCAACCAACTGATCGGGCGTTGAATTGACCCGTTCACGAATACGTTCGATCAAATCACGACGATGCTGTTCTGCCTGTTCAAGCAAGGCTTCACAGCGCACGCGTCCTTCGCGGGCTTCGGCCAGTTTTTGCTCGGCTTCTTTCAGGTTCACATCTGCTTCGCGCTGGGCATTTTCCGCCCTTTGCAATTCGTCGGCGACTTCTTTTCGGGTCTGACCGGAAAGTTCAATCCGGTCAGACAAAATGGCCCGGCGTTCTTCGATCTCTTCGGGCTTGAGTTCAAGCTCCTCGATCTCCATGCGGGCTTCTTCCTGACGCTCACGCAATTCGGCAACACGTTCGCCTGCCCCAGATGCACGTTCGTTCCAGGTGGCAATTTCGTTTTCAACAAACTCAAGGCGCTTGCGACGTCCAGACATATCACGCTGCATGCGTTCAAGTTGGCTGCGTGCTTCCATCTGATCGGCACGGGCATCGGCAAGGGTCGCGCGTTTCTCGATCATCTCGGCCTTGATTTCCATCAGGCCTTCGCTGCTTTCTTCTGGAAGGGCAGAAAGTTCTTCCTGCTCGGCGATCAGTTCGTCCAAATCCTGCTTGGCACGTTTTTCGGCTTCCTCTGCGTTTTGCAGGCGGCTTTCAATGGCACTGGCATCGCGTTTGATGTTGGCGACTTCTTCGCGGGCGCGTGACAATGTGTTTTCGGCTTCCCGCACGGCACGGTGGGCTTCTTGTTCAGCGTTCCTGGCAGCTTCGATTTTCTCATCAAGCTGTTCGACATTTTCACTGGCGATCTCAGCCCGTTCTGCGGCTGCTTCGACGACAGCATCAACGTCTTCGATTTCGCCGCGCAATTCTTCAAGACGATTTCGCTGGCGCAATCGAACGGCTGCGGGCAATTCTGCACCGGCCAGAATACGATAGCCATCCCATCGCCAAAGCGACCCTTCGCGCGATACCAACCGTTGCCCGGCTTTTAGGTTTTTCGCAAGCCAGTTCCCTGTGGCCTCGTCATCAACAATACCAATCTGCCACAGGCGACGGTTCAACAAAGCCGGTGCTTCGACGAACTTGGCAAGTGCGCTGACACCTTCTGGCAAGGCCGGATCATCTGATGCCGGATCAATTGGCGACCAATGCATCGGCGCATCTTGCGCATCGGGTGCATCAAGGTCTTCACCAAGGGCCGCTGCCATCGCAAGTTCAAGACCGCTTTGCACCGAGATATTTTCAATCACCGCAGTGTATTTGTCGTCATCACCGCCCTTAAGCAGGCTTTCAAGTGCTTCAACTTCCGCCATCAGCCGGGCCTTGCGGCTTTCGACGTCGCGCAAGGCATCGCGGGCATCGCTTTCTGCAGTTTTTAGGCTGTCTTCACGATCGCGCATTTCGGCAACGCGCATTTCGGCTTCTTCAACTGCCATTTTGCGTTGTTCGCAAAGTTCTTCACATTCCTCAAGATGCATGCTTGCTTCTTCAAGAACCTCGGTGAAGTCGGCTTCGATCCGGATGTCATCAAGCTTCGCCACTGCTTCGTCATGACGTTCGGTCAAACGATTGCGGCGGGTACTGAGTTCGCTTAGGCGTTGCTGAACGGATTTAAGGCGGGCCTCTTCTTCGGCAACCTTGTTGGTCAGTAGATCAACAGCCGCTTCAAGTTCTTCCACCCGGATGGCTTTTTCGGCCGCTATTTCGCGGGCCTCGTCAAGCTCATCATCTTCGCCGCCCTGCGCATCGCTAAGTTCTTCGCGTTCGTTTTTAAGTTTTTCCAACGCACCTTGCGCATCGCTTGCCAGTTCAGCTTCACGGGCAAGGTCGGCATCAATCTGTTGAATGCGCCCACGCAACTGGCCCATCTGGGTTTCGATCTGGGCTTTGTCTTTATCAAGCCCCTCGCGTTCGATCAAAAGGCGCTGCAATGCTGCGGCTGCATCGGCTTCTTTCTTGCGAAGGTCTGGTAAGCTTGCGGCTATATGGGCCTGAACCGTGGTTGCCTCGGTCACCGATGATGTCAGATCACGTACCGCACTTTCACCCGCGACAAGCAATTCACGGGCATCTGTCTGGCGTTTTTGCGCATCGGTCCAGCGGATATGAAACAGCAGGGCTTCGGTTTGGCGAATGCTGTCGCTAAGTTTGCGATAACGTTCGGCCTGACGCGCCTGTTTTTGCAAGGATGCGATTTGACCATCAAGGGTCACAAGAACGTCTTCAAGACGTTCCATATTCTGTTCGGCATTTTTCAACCGAAGTTCGGCTTCGTGCCGACGGGAATGAAGGCCGGTAATGCCCGCTGCTTCTTCAAGGATCAGGCGGCGCTGGATCGGTTTGGCCCCAATCAGTGCGCCAATTTTACCTTGGGACACCATGGCATTGGACCGCGCCCCGGTTGCGGCATCGGCAAACAGCAATTGAACATCACGCGCACGGACGTCCTTACCATTGACCCGATAATTCGATCCGCCCCCGCGTTCGATCCGCCTTGTGACTTCAAGCATTTCAAAATCGTTGAACATCGCGGGCGCCTTGCGCTCGCTGTTATCAAGGGTAACCGATACTTCCGCCACGTTGCGCGCAGGACGCGACGATGTCCCGCCAAAGATGACGTCGGACATGTCCGAACCACGCATCTGCTTGGCCGAGGTTTCCCCCATGACCCAGCGCAGCGCTTCAACAAGATTGGATTTGCCACAGCCATTCGGGCCGACAACACCTGTCAGCCCGTCTTCAACCAATAAATCAGTTGAATCGACGAAGGACTTAAACCCCGTCAGCCGTAACGATTTAAACTGGACCAATCATGTCCCCCGGTCCGATCCTATGCCCGTATTGCCGGACACCGTGGTTACGGTATCCGGCATATTGTTTTCATTAGTCGATAAGGTCTTCGACTTTTTCAATAAAGAATTCTGCGTCACGGCCACCGGAAATGGTTTCGCCATCAAGGATGAAGCTTGGTGTCGAGGAAACATTATATTCCTGCTCACCCTCCATGCGCGATGCAACGATGGCTTCAATCATGGCCTGATCGGCAATGCAGGCATCAACCGCATCGCCCGTCATCCCACCGAAACGAACGACTTCTTTAATACCGCCAATTGGATCTTCTGAGCGCGCCCAGGTCATTTGGGATTTAAACAGCATGCTTAGCACACCGAAATACCGATCATCCCCTGCACATTGGGCAACAGCCGCTGCACGCAAAGCAACCCCATCGAGCGGATAGTCGCGGAAGATCAATTTGAGCTTGCCGGTATCAATCAGCTTTTCCTTTAGCTCAGGCAGAACGTCATTATGAAATGATGCGCAATGCGGGCATGTCAGCGACGCATATTCAATCATCGTGACCGGCGCATTCTCATCGCCCAAAACATGTTCTTTCCATTCTGTTGCATGTGCCTGTTGCGTGCCTACGACACCAAGCGCGATCAGAAACGCACCTGCAAGAAACTTAACCGCCTTTAGCAAGGAAACCTCCGTTAAAACAAAGTTTTGTGATTACAAGCCTGTTGCAGCACGCGAGTCAACACGCGCGCCAAAACAGCTATTGCACCAACGAGTCGCCAAGTTGCCCGGAAAATGCGGCAACTCCGTGATCGTTCATTTCATGAAACTGATTCGATATTTCAAAGCGCCAAAACGACGCAACAAAGCTTCCCAACAGGTTGGTAAAACACCCTACTGCACCCATCCGGGGTTCCTTGAGCGTACCACTCGCGATCACTTTTTACCGGCTTTTGGTTTAAGCCCGCCACTCGCCCCGGCAATATGCCGCCCCAATCGGGTCAGAACTTCGCGTAGATGTGGATCTTCGATCTTGGAAATGTTGATTTCGCTTGCATGGGTAATGTTGCCTTCGGGAACCACAGTTGGTCGATGCACCGTGCGTTCAGGACGTGAAATATCGCCCTGCATCATCTTTATCCGCTCAACCGCCCGATAACCAAAATAGGTATTCACCCGATCAATGATCTGAGGCATGCGGTGCTGTAATTCAATCGCAACCGGCCCTGTCACCCGGATAACCAATGTCCCGCCACCGGCATTTTCGCCGCGCGGCGGGGTGTATTTTACCGGCATGGTAAATTGTTCAAGATCACGTCCGACGATTTCCGCCCAATGCAGGATAATTTCCGTTTGGAAAAAACCGCGTTTGCGCACCAACGGACGTGTTAGGTTCCCGACCAAGGGCGCGACATTGCGCAACCCCATGCGGCGTTCGGTGCTGCCCATCGGCGTGATTTTTTGCTTCTTTTTAACTGCATTTTTGGCCACCACCGACGAGGATGCCTGATCCACAGCACCACTGCTTTTCGTATCGCGACTATCTTTTTGCTTGCTCACGCCCGCTTCTTTCGTAGGGTCAGTTCAAATTTACCCGTCATTCAACCCGCAACATAATACGGGAACGCCGTGCATTTCACCAATCAGGATATACAACGCCTCAGCCATACCATGCTTGAATGGTATGATCGGCATCACCGTACGTTGCCATGGCGATCAGAGCCCGGCGATACGCCCAATCCATATCACGTTTGGCTTAGCGAAATTATGCTGCAACAAACCACCGTGCAAACCGTTGGGCCGTATTTTGCAGCATTCCTAAAACGATGGCCAACGGTGACCGACCTTGCCAATGCGGAACTTGATGATGTTCTGCATGCTTGGCAAGGCTTAGGATATTATACCCGTGCACGGAACCTTCATAAATGCGCCAAGGTGGTAGCAACCGAGTATGACGGGGTTTTCCCCGATACAGAGGAAGGCTTGCTGAAATTACCCGGCATTGGCCCCTATACGGCCTGCGCGGTCGCAGCAATTGCCTTTAACCGGCATGCAAGCCCGGTTGATGGCAATATTGAACGGGTGATATCGCGGCTGTTTGCCTTGGAAACCCCGCTTCCTGATGTCAAACCAGAGATCAAAGAAAAATCATCGGCCCTGACCCCATCAAACCGGCCCGGTGATTATGCACAGGCCCTGATGGATTTGGGTGCAACAATCTGCACACCGCGCAACCCGGCTTGTGGCATTTGCCCATGGCAAGCCGATTGTGAAGGCCGCAAAGCGGGCATCGCCGCCGATCTTCCCAAAAAACGTAAAAAACCAGCCAAACCAACACGAGTTGGCTATGCATTCTGGATCAGGCGCGAAGATGATGCGCGCATTCTAATCCGTCGACGCCCGGAAAAGGGATTGCTTGGGGGGCTTTATGAAGTTCCCGGCAGTGATTGGCGTGCCATCGACATACCGGATGATGTGATGCTGTCCGAAGCTCCAATATCGGCCAGTTGGTCCGAACTTGAAGGGACGGTGGGCCATACCTTCACCCACTTCCATCTGAATGTCAGCGTGTTGGCCACAACCCTTCCCGCGGCACAGGCCGATCAGCTTGATGGCAGTTGGACAACGATTGATGGACTGGCGGATTTTGCCTTACCCACCATCATGAAAAAGATTGTTCGGCACGCCCTGAAATACCGCTAGGGGCGGAAAATCCGTTTGGCCTGTTTCCAGATGGCAGACAAAACAAAGGCCCGTGATGTCAAATCACGGGCCTTTGTTTTGTAACTTTCTCGGCGCGATCAGGCGTAAATATCAATCACCTGTCCACGTCCTTCGGTCGGGGGCGGTGCTGCCTGCTGCGAAGTTTCAGTTTCCGCTGCTTGCTCAACCCGCTGTGTCGGCGGAGAATTCAGGTCGTTACTTCCAGTTTCAGCAATCGGCGCTGCGGCCTGCTGAATCTGAATTGGGTTGGGTGCATATCCTGCACCACCTACTGCGCCTGCTTGCATAACCTACTCCATCTATCCTTACGGATAACAGTTAGACAACAGATATAGCACTTTTTTTCAAAATTGCAAAAGCCGACGGGTTTTTCAACCACGTCGGCTTTCAGGCATCAATGATTTAACCGGGAAATCCCGATCAGGATCAGGCGGGGACCTGACCCATTTCTTTGCGCAATTGACTGCGCAGATTGTCAATCACAACCAAACGCCCATCGCACTTGTAATGCCAATAAGTCCAACCATTACAAGCCTGTGCGCCCTGAACATGCGCGCCGATCTGATGGATCGAACCGGCATTGTCCTTGTGACTGATCGATCCGTCTGCACGAACCATCGCCGCAACATTGCCGCGGTTGTCATAGATTTTGTCACCCGGTGACAAAAGACCACGTTCAATAACTGCACCAAACGGAATGCGCGGAAGCGAACGTTTCGATTCGGTCATCTCAAGGCTATCGCCATCAAGCATCTGGACCTTGGCAATCCGCTCACGCGCGGCTTCAGCGTAGGTTTCTTCACGTTCAAGGCCAATAAAGTGACGACCCAAACGACGTGCCGCAGCACCAGTCGTACCTGTTCCAAAGAATGGATCAAGGACCACATCACCCTGACGGGTGGTCGCCATCAAAACGCGCTGCAACAGGGCTTCTGGCTTTTGGGTCGGGTGGACCTTTTTGCCATTATCGTCCTTCAAACGTTCCGAGCCAGAGCAAATCGGCATCAGCCAGTCAGAGCGCATCTGCAACCCTTCATTAAGCTGTTTCATCGCCTCGTAGTTAAAGGTGATGGCTTTTTGCTCTTCGCTTTTGGAACACCACAGAAGCGTTTCATGCGCATTGCAGAAACGTTTGCCACGGAAATTCGGCATCGGGTTGGTTTTGCGCCAGACAATGTCGTTGAGTATCCAATACCCAATATCCTGCAGCGTATTACCAACACGGTAAATGTTGTGGTACGAACCGATCACCCAGATCGCGCCGGTATCCTTCAACACCCGGCGCGCAGCAGTCAGCCAGTCACGGGTGAACTCGTCATAATGGCGGAAGCTGTCAAACTGATCCCAATGGTCGTCAACAGCGTCGACCTTGGAATTGTTCGGGCGCAGAAGATCGCCACCAAGCTGAAGGTTGTAGGGCGGATCGGCAAAAATCAGATCTACGGATTTTTCCGGCAAGCTGTTCATCAGCTCGATGCAATCGCCGACCATAACCTGATCAAGTGGTAAAGTTGTCTTTTGTGTCATGATGCCTTCTAGGTTCCCCCTTGAAATCTTGAGGAAAGCATCAACCGAAATAGTTAATGAAAGAGTTAACCGACTCCGAATTTTTTCAAGGATTCGCATTGTATTTGAAACTGCGTGATCCGTTTAGACAATCTTAACTGATATACTCCAAAAACCGGAAGATTTTGACCAAGCTATCGCCTTCTGCCCATCACGGTGCATCGGCGGGCACAACCGGGCGGACTCCGCAATGGCATCCCCTGTCACAAACCCCATCAATAACTAAGTCACCCATGGCAACATCACCTAAAAGGTGATGTTTTTGAAAGTTATACACGCGGAAGACTTCATTAAAACTAGAAGGCATCCCAAATACTTAGGTCAATCTATAAAAACTGACCATTTGGACAGAACAAGCTTTGCCTCTTTTCTGATCGTGTATACAATCTGCCCACAATCTATGCATAGAGTTGAACTTCGCAAAACAGCAATAACCCGCAGGGGGACATCATGAAGTCTGGTACATTCGGCATTTCCCGCCGCGCTGTGCTTTCGGCCATGGCGGCAGCAGCAGCCGTCGTTTCATTTGGCCTTGGCACACCGGCACAGGCCGCAGACCCGCTAAAAGTTTCAGCAATCTACACGGTTCCGGTTGAACAGCAGTGGGTATCGCGTATCCACAAGGCGCTGAATGCCGCCAAAGAACGCGGCGATATTTCCTATGAGTTTTCCGAAAACGTCGCCAATACCGATTACGAACGCGTCATGCGCGAATATGCCGAAAACGGTTCAAACCTGATTGTCGGCGAAGTGTTCGGTGTTGAACGCGCAGCCCGCAAGGTTGCAGCACAATATCCCGAAACCGCGTTCTTGATGGGGTCAAGCTTTGCCCCGGATGGCGACAATTTCTCGGTATTCGACAACTTCATCCATGAGCCAAGCTATCTTGTCGGCATGGCAGCGGGTGCTGCAACCAAGTCGAACAAAATCGGCATGGTTGGTGGTTTTGCCATCCCGGAAGTAAACCGTTTGATGCACGCCTTCATGGAGGGTGCCAAATCAGTTAACCCTGATGTCAAGTTCACGGTGACCTTCATCAATAGCTGGTATGACCCGCCCAAGGCCAAAGAAGCTGCCTTTGCCATGATCGATAGTGGCGCAGACATCATGTATGCGGAACGCTTTGGTGTTTCCGATGCGGCCAAAGAACGCGGCATTCTTGCTGTTGGCAACGTGATTGATACAGCGGCTGACTATCCGGGCACCATTTTGGGTTCCGCACTTTGGCACATGGAAGCCACCATCGACCACGCAATTTCTGCGGTCAAAGCTGGTGACTTCAAAGCCGAAGATTACGGCAAGTTCAGCTATATGGAACATGGCGGCGGCAGCGTTGTGCTTGATGCAAGCCTTTTGCCTGAAGGCACGGTTGCAAAAGTCGAAGCCAAGCAAGCAGAAATTCTTGGTGGCACGTTCAGCGTCACGGTAAATGACGAAGAACCGAAATCTTCAATGTAAGATTTCCTTAAAATTGCAGGGCTGTTCGGTGTAAAAGCCGAACTGCCCTTTCTTGTCTGACCTAAAAGATTTGCCCCGCCCCACATCGGGTCTGGTCATCATCTTTTCGCAATCTGTTCGCACCGTCGCCTTATCGCCCCACAGCGTGACGCATAAAAACAAAACGGATTATCCGGATGTCATCTGCTGCGCACACATCACCTAAAACGTCCCAAGACCTGCTGCTTTCGCTTGCAGGTATCACCAAGAAATTTGGCCCGCTGATTGCCAATGACGCCATCGACCTTACGGTTCATAGGGGCGAAATCGTCGCCCTGCTTGGCGAAAATGGTGCTGGCAAAACCACCCTGATGAATATCCTGTTTGGCCATTACATTGCCGATGAAGGAACTGTCAGCGTTGCCAATCAGAATGGTGAACTTGAATTGCTTGAACCGGGCGCCCCGCAGGCTGCCCTTGATGCCGGGATCGGCATGGTTCATCAGCATTTCACACTGGCTGAAAACCTTACAGGTTTGGACAATATCATTCTTGGTACCGAACCGATTTTCCGCCTGCGTCGCGACCGCACCAAGGCCCGCGCCAAGTTAAATGATCTGATGGCGCGATCGGGTTTGAGTGTCGATCTTGATCAGCCGGTTCATAAACTGACTGTCGGCGAAAAGCAGCGCGTTGAAATCCTTAAGGCGCTCTATCGTGATGCACGGCTTCTGGTTTTAGATGAACCAACCGCGGTTTTAACCCCGCAAGAAGCTGAAAGCATGTTTGCAACCTTGCGCAAATTGGCTGCAAGCGGGCTTTCGGTCATTATCATTGCCCATAAACTGGCAGAAGTTCTTGCCGTCTCGCACCGAATTGCGGTCCTGCGCGGTGGCAAGAAGGTCGGCGAAATGACCACCAGCGATGCCGACCACCGATCCATTGCCGAACTGATGGTTGGCCACGAAGTCCCCGTCAGTCGCCGTACAGCCCGCGCACCGGGCAACCCCGTCATATCCTTGATCGATGTTACCATTGATCGTGGCGATTCCAGACGGTCCTTGCACGGTGTGAACATCACTGCCCACGAAGGTGAAATTCTTGGCATTGCCGGTGTATCGGGCAATGGTCAGGCAGCACTGGCGCAATTAATTGCCGGGCTGGATAAACCTGACTTTGGGACGGTGGAGATTTTTGGTAAAAAAATCACAAAATTCGACGCCCATCAGTTTGCCCAAAACGGTATCGCCCGCATTCCCGAAGATCGCCATCATGACGGCATGGTCGGGTCAATGACGGTGGCTGAAAATATTGCCATCGAAGATGTGCGAAGCCCTGAATATCAAAAACTTGGCTTCCTTGATTTTGACGCCATCCGCAAACGCGCCGAACATGCCATCACCGATTATGACGTGCGCTGCCCCGGTCCGGATGCCCCGGCACGGCTGTTATCGGGGGGCAATATTCAAAAACTGATTTTGGCCCGCGTTCTGGAAAAATCGCCAAAGCTTATTCTGGCCAACCAACCATCACGTGGTCTTGACGTTGGCGCACAGTCCGAAGTTCATCGCCGCCTACTTGAAGCCCGCCAAGCGGGTGCCGCCGTCATCTTGATTTCCGAAGATTTGGATGAATTGCTGACGATCTCTGATCAGATCGCGGTGATCCATGCCGGTCACATCACATCTTCCATGGCGACTGAGACCATTGATCGATCTGAACTGGGCCTGATGATGGCCGGGCAAAAGAAACACGCACATGCCGATACCACCAAAAATGCAGGAGAAACGGCATGATCCGGTTTGAACCGCGCAGCAATCCAGGGCCGTTTTTGACATATGGTGTTCCGGTCATTGCCGCTGGCATCGCCATTCTTTTGGCCGCCATCCCGCTTGCCCTTGCCAATGCGCCGATCATCAAGGCTTACGGCCTTATGATCAGTGGTGCTTTTGGATCGGTCTTTTCCATTTCGGAAATGCTAACCCGCGCAACACCCTTGATCCTGACGGGTTTGGCAGCAGCCATCGCGTTTCGCGCAAAACTTTGGAACATTGGGGCGGAAGGCCAGCTTTACATGGGGGCCATGGCCGCGGTTGCAGTTGGGGCTGGTGTCATTGATGGGCCAAGCTGGGTGATGATCCCGGTTGTGATGATTGCAGGTGCCCTTGCAGGTGCGCTGATGTTGATTGGTCCAACATTGATGAAAACCCGGCTTGGCGTTGATGAAGTTGTTACAACCTTGCTTTTGAACTTCATTGTCTTGTTGTTTGTTCAGATGATGCTTGAAGGTGCGCTTAAAGACCCAATGTCGATGGGCTGGCCTCAGTCTGAACCGATCATTGATAGTGCTGTATTCCCGCCGCTTCTTGAACGGATGAGGGTTCATCTTGGACTTGTCATTGCGTTGATGTGTGCCATCGCATTGGCAATTTTCGTTAAACGCACCGTTTGGGGATTTGAAATCCGCGCGGTTGGTGAAAATGCGGCGGCGGCCAAGTTTTCCGGCATCTCGGTGACCAAAACCATGATCCTTGTTGCCGCCCTTTCGGGCGGGTTGGCGGGTCTTGCCGGTGTGTCTGAAGTTGCTGGCACACGCGGTTATCTCGCGACCGATTTATCACCCGGATATGGTTATGCCGGGATCGTTGTTGCCATGCTTGCCCGTCTGTCGCCGATTGGGGTGATTGCATCGGCATTGTTTGTTGCATCGGTCTTTGTCGGCGCAGATTCCATGAGCCGTGCGATTGGTGTTTCAAGCTATCTCGCCGATCTGATTGTTGCTATGGCGTTGCTATGCGTTTTGATTGGCGGGTTTTTAACCCGGTTTAAAGTTCATTTTGAACGTAAGTCTGCGGGCTAAGGGGAACGGACATGGAAATCATTGATATTCTTCTTGCCGCAAGTTTCTGGGAAGCCGCCATTCGCATTGCGACCCCCCTGATATTTGGCGTTTTGGGTGCGCTTGTTTGCGAACGCGCCGGTGTCCTTAACCTTGGGATTGAAGGCATCTTTACCGCCGGTGCCATGGCGGGATGGATGGCTGTGTGGCTGGGGGCTGGTCTTTGGGGCGGGCTTTTGGTTGCCGCCCTTGCTGGTGGTTTCTTTGGTTTGATCCACGCGATCTTGACTGTGCCACTTGGGCTAAGCCAACATGTATCGGGGATTGGCGTTACCTTGCTGGCAACCAGCCTGTCTTACTTTACCTATCGCACCGCACTTCCAGACGTTTCTTCGCCACCGCGTATTACGCCGTTCCAGCCCCTTGATATCCCGGTTCTGTCCGACCTGCCCTTCATCGGGCAGGCGCTGTTTTCGCAAACGGCAATGACGATACTTGCCTTTGTTCTGGTGTTTGTCACTGGCTGGGTTTTGTATCGCACGCCACTTGGCCTTGCGATCCGCGCAGTTGGCGACAACCCATCTGCGGTCGAGGCACAGGGGCTTTCGGTTTATGCGCTTCGGATTGGTGCGGTTGTTGTCGGTTCGGCGATGATGGCACTTGGCGGGGCGTTTCTGACCATGTCCGCCTTTGATGCTTTCTTTTTTGGCATGATCAATGGCCGCGGCTGGGTCTGTATTGCATTGACCGTATTTGCCAGCTGGCGACCGGGCAAGGCACTAATCGGTGCCTTATTGTTCGGCGCGTTTGATGCATTCCAAGTGCGTTTGCAAACCGAAGTCGGGGCATTTTTACCATCACAGGTTTTCCTGATGATGCCCTATATCCTGTCGATCATTGCCCTGATTGTCGTTGCACGTAAGGCTGATTACCCTAAGGCGCTTCTGGTGCCATGGTTTAAGGGCCAGCGATAACAAACTGCTTCAATGCAACTGAAAGACGCCACCACCAAGCAAGGATGATCCAATGCAACCCGATCTGATCTTAAAGAATGCCAATATCGCCAATGGCAGAAGCGGCGTGGATATCGCATGTCAGAACGGCAAGATCGTCGAAATTGCCGAACATATTGACGTTCCGGCACTTGAGGTCATTGATTGCGGCGGCATGTTGGTCAGCCCACCTTTTGTCGATAGCCATTTCCATATGGATGCAACGCTTTCGCTTGGTCTGCCGCGCATGAACGAGTCTGGAACACTGCTTGAAGGCATTGCACTTTGGGGCGAGTTAAAACCACTTCTGACCCCTGAGGCCGTCATTGAGCGCGCGCTTAAATATTGCGATCTGGCAGTATCCAAGGGACTGCTTGCCATTCGAAGCCATGTCGATGTTTGCGATGATCGTTTGCTTGCCGTTGATGCCTTGCTTGAGGTCAAAAAGCAGATCGCCCCTTATATCGACTTACAACTGGTGGCCTTCCCGCAAGATGGCTATTTCCGAAGCCCAACTGCCAAGGAAAATGTTATTCGCGCCCTTGATAAAGGGGTTGATGTTGTTGGTGGTATTCCACATTTCGAACGCACAATGAGTGACGGTGCCACCAGCATCAAAGAACTGTGTGAAATGGCCGCCAACCGTGGCTTGATGGTTGATATGCATTGCGATGAATCTGATGATCCGTTATCGCGCCATATCGAAATGCTGACCTATGAAACGCAACGTTTGGGGCTTCAGGGTCGGGTAGCGGGATCGCACCTGACTTCCATGCATTCGATGGATAACTATTATGTGTCCAAACTGATTGCCCTGATGGCCGAGGCGGAAGTTTCCGCCATCGCCAATCCGCTGATCAACATCACGCTTCAGGGGCGTCATGATACCTATCCCAAACGTCGCGGCATGACGCGCGTACCCGAACTGCGCAAGGCAGGGTTAACTGTTGCGTTTGGTCATGACTGCGTTATGGACCCTTGGTATTCGATGGGGTCTGGCGACATGCTTGAAGTCGCATCCATGGGGCTTCATGTTGCCCAAATGACTTCGCGCGAAGATATTCGGGCCTGCTTTAACGCGGTTACCACCGAACCGGCCAAGATCATGGGCCTTGAAGGATATGGCATTGATGTTGGCAACAATGCCGATTTTGTTGTTTTGCAAGCGAAAGACACGATCGAAGCCATCCGCATGCGGGCCAATCGTCTATTTGTTATTCGACGCGGTAAAATCATTGCTGAAACCCCGATGGCACAAACCCGCCTACATCTAAACGACCGCCCAGATCACGTCCGCGAACATGAATATGCACCGCAAACGACCTAACATCCCCTAGGTTGCGCCGTGCATCAATTTGTAATTTGTGATTGATAAATATTAGAAATAAAGCAACCATAGAACTTCACCCAACGACCACTGAGACGCAATGCATCTTGCCTGACCGGCGAATGGGGGAATTTATGTCTGTTGCTATTTTGGATGAATGTGGCTGCCCTGACCTACTGACACAAGCAAAGTACATCGCCAATTATATTTCGCGACATGGTTATGTGCTGATCGTGGCAAACGATCCCACCAAAACAACCGAACGCCATACCGCCTACGAGGCGCTGCTTGATCAAATTGCAAAGGCCGAAAAAGCCGGCATGAACGAGGAGCTGGAAAAAGACATTCGTTCTGCCTATCAGGCAATTACGGAATTCACCTTTCCCGAACGCAACGTAAATGGATTAACTGTTTGGGAAAGTGCTCAGACACGGGTCTCTGTCCAAGAAAGTGACGAGAACAGCTTTGTCGGATCGGTGCCGCCCTCTTTCCGCTTTGTGTTTCGCGCCCACAATACCCCACTACTTGTCGGGGGCGTTTTGTTACTGGCTGTCTTTACCGTGATTGCATTTGTTGAAAGCGCTACGAGTTCTGTTTTGAACTCGATTCATCAATACTTGATCCCAATGGCGTGGGGGGCAATTGGGACAACGGCCTATGTCCTCAAGCGAACAACAGATGCGCGCAACAATGAAAGTTATTCACGTCTAAGGCTGGCAGGATATGGTACCCGCATCTTTCTGGGCGCGATGTTTGGCCTGCTGATTGTGCAAGCCTTTGGCTCAGACATAATGAACCCTGTTGATCCTGCTGTTGGCCTGACTGATGCAGAAAAAAGTAAGTTGCCATTCGCCACAACAACTGCTGTCGTTGCCTTTACTGCAGGCCTTGGCATAAAGCCGGTTTATGCGGCATTCGAACAGATGGCCATCCAGATTTCCAATCGTATTACCGGCAAGAAAACAGAAAGCAGTTAGAGCCATAACTTTAGGGCTTGTCACCAACCTTGCCCCTGCCTAGCTTTGCTGCAAAGCACAGCAAAGGAATTGGCATGTTCTACGAACCCGGCAAAACACCCCACAATCTGCCCCATGACCCGTTCAAGGCGTGTGTTGCCCCTCGTCCGATTGGCTGGATTTCGACGGTGGACCGGGAAGGTCGGCCGAACCTTGCGCCCTATTCATTTTTCAATGCCGTGCATGGCAATCCGCCAATGGTAATGTTTTCGTCGGCTGGCTCCGTCGATAGCCTTGCCAATTCCAGTGCGACAGGCGAATTCGTAGCTGCAGTTGCGCCAAAATCCATGCTCCGTGAGATTAATTTTTCCTCCTCTCCGCTGCCACATGGCGAGGATGAATTTGAATATGCCGGGTTGGAAAAACTGCCCGCCACGTGCGTCAAACCACATCTGATCAAAGGCGTTCCGATCCAGATGGAATGCAAGGTTTTTCAGATTGTTGATCTTCCCAGTCCAAAACCAGATCTCCCTTGCGCCATGGTGATTGGCACCGTGGTTGGTCTGCATATTGATGACGCGATCATTCGTGATGGAATGGTTGATATTACCTTGTTCGAACCCCTCGCGCGGCTGGGTTATCAGGAATATGCCAGCATTTCCGAAACCTTTACGGTCACGCGCGAAGATTTCTGGAAATAGACCTACACCCAAGACATTGATTGGTTTCATTAAAACGACGCTCAAGCGCAACCGAACTGTCACAGAGACCCACTAATGTGAACAAGCACACAGTTCGCCCGAACATCAATCGGGCTTGAGCTGCATGTCTTTGTACATTTTTCAGACCAGATTCTGTGGGGGTTTCCATATCATGAAACGGATGTTTGCAGCCGGCATCACCGGCATTGCAGCGATGCTTTTTGCCAGCACGGCAATGGCAGGCGAAGCCAAGGTTTTCGAAACCAAAAGTGCGATTAACACCCTTTCTACCGTCATGGTTGATGGTGGCAAGGCACGCGATTTGACCGTCGGTCTGGGTTCGGGTGCCCATCGCCGCCCAAGCGATCCGGCCAACATGTTCTATGCTGTTTCTGACCGCGGTCCGAACTTTGTTTGCGGTGATGTTGAAACCGTTCTCGGTGTATCAGCCGATAAAGTTTGTAAGGGTCAGAAAGTTCGCGTTTATCCGATACCGGATTATTCACCATCGATCTACACCATCTTCCTGAATGATGATGGCAGCTTTGACATCAAAGATGTCATCACAATCAAAGATCAAAACGGTGTTCCGCTGACCGGCCTTACCAACAAGCTAACCATTGCCAAAACTGAAAAGCCGGTTGATGCCAATGGGAATGCACTGGATCAATCAGTTTCCGCGATTGATGCAGAAGGCATCATTCGTTTGACCAATGGTTCATACTGGATTGGCGAAGAAAACGGCCCATCGATTTTGCATGTTGCCGCCGACGGTACGGTTCTCGAACGTCTGGTACCAGCCAGTTCTGAAAAAGACTTTGCCGGTGCCGCCTATAAGGTTACCGGTGGTCTCCCGGCCATTCTGGTAAAACGCCAGACCAACCGCGGCATCGAATCCATGGCCGTCTCGCCAGACGAAACCAAACTGTATTTCATGGTTCAGAACCCGTTGGCCAACCCGGGCAAGGCCGCCTACACCAAGGCAAAAAACACCCGTCTGTTTGTCTATGACCGCCAAGCTGGCAAACTGACAGGCGAATATATCTATCAACTTGATGATCCGCAGACCTTCCGCAACGATCCTTCGGAAAAACAAAACTCTCCACGTATTTCTGAGGTTCTCGGTCTTGGTGATGACCGCCTTCTGGTTCTTGAACGCACCAACAAAACCACCAAGCTGCATGAAATCGAGTTGGCCGGTGCCACCAACATTCTGGCAACCCGTTGGGACGATATGTCCACCAGCCCGTCGCTGGAACAGCAAAACGATCTTGGCAGCATCTCATTGAAAGCCGTTTCCAAGACACTTCGTTTTGACAGTGCCGATTACCCAATGGCCCCGAACAAGCTTGAAGGTCTTGCCATCATGGGGGATGGCGCCCTTGCGATGATCAATGACAATGACTTTGGCATCAAAGGTGACCCTACCAAAGTCATCTTGATTGACGGTCTGGTTCAAGCTGACAAATTCTGATTTATCGTCTTTGTTTGGGTCATTCCTGATTGATCAAGGCTGATCCGATTGATGACACACCATTGCAGGAAGGCTGTTATGCAGCTTTCCTGCTTTTTTATTGCGAAAAATGGGCGTAAAAGCAGCCCCATGATGACAGACAAACAGACATTCGATACCCCGGACGGCGTCACGGCCGTCATCGAGCCAATGAACGCAACCGGCTACCTCGCCCCTGTTGGCTTTGAGGAGCAGTTGTTTAATGAATTGGGCGATGTGATTGAACGCCACGACCGGTTGATGTTTGCACCCGGTCCCGAACGGCGTGTTTTCTGGGCACAGAATGTCTGGCGCAATCCGGTGCGGATTGCCATTCCGTCAATCAAGGGTGCTGCCAAAATCCTGAAATTCAATCAGCGTAACTGGGCAATGTTCAAGTTTGACCATTTCACCCGCGCCAAACTGATCGAAGGGCACCTTCCCCATGTATCTGCCAAGCGTCAGGTTTTTGGCGAACCGGCCCCAACCGCACCGCTTGGCTCATGGACGTTAATTGATCCTGATACGATCATTGCAGCAGCCGATTGTTCCAGCCCGTGGAAAAACGGTGAGGTCGAGTTTGAAGAAGATAAAACCACCCCGCCAAACCGCGCTTATTTGAAATTGTGGGAAGCCTTCACCCGTTTGGGCGTTTACCCGCAACAGGGCGATAGCACCATGGATCTGGGCGGAAGCCCCGGTGGCTGGACTTGGGTTTTGCATGAATTTGGCACCAATGTCATTAGCATCGACAAGGCGCGGCTTGATCCCAACATCGCCAAATTGCCGCGTGTTGATTTCCGTCAGGAAAGTGCCTTTGGCCTGAACCCTGAAGAAGTCGGTTATATGGATTGGCTGTGCTCGGACGTTATTTGCTATCCAGATCGGTTATATCAACTGGTCAATCAGTGGATTGATGCCGGTATGGCGACCAATTTCATCTGCACCATCAAATTGCAGGGTGATACAGACTATTCCGCCATTACCCAGTTTGCCGACATCCCCGGATCAAAGGTTGTGCATTTATATAATAACAAGCACGAACTGACATGGATGAAGGTGCCCGGCGTTACCGATCAGACTGACTGAACTGTTTGATCGATGGATCAAGCGGATAATAATCACCTTTATCCGCACAGAAAATCTGTCCGGCCATGCTCAGAGTACCCGTCTCATCAAGGGTTCCTGGCATGACTGCCATACCACTGGACCGCAGCGGCCGCCAAAAAACACCGGTCCCACAAAGCTTGCAAAATCCGCGATCGGTTTTGTCTGACATCCGATACCACCGCAAACCGGTTTCATCGGTCAGCTTCAAGGCGTGGTGATCAAACCTGCAATAAGAACTCACATGGCCATGCAGTTTGCGGCATAGCTCACAGTGACACATAACCGGGTTATCTATCTGCCCATGGATTTCAAAGCGGACCTTGCCGCAATGACATTGGCCCGTATGCGGCGGGTGTTTTGTGTTGGCATTGGTCATCGCAATCTCCTGTTATCCGCACTGATCGCTATATGATAATCTGTCTGCCAAGTACCCGAATGCAAGGATTGGTTTAATCATCTAACACCACCTTATCGGTAAACATCACACGTTTTCAGACAAATATGTTTGAGATTGGTGAAAAGCAGTCCTATTCTGCGCCTTCTGATCGGAGCCGATGTTGACGCCACCGCGCCAATTCCTGCCATCTGGCACCGCCCAAAAGCGATGGAATAAAATGGCCGAAAATTCTTTCCACTATGATGTTCTTGTCATTGGCAGCGGTGCTGCTGGTCTGTCCACAGCCTTGAAACTTGCCCCAAGTCTTAAAGTCGCCGTTCTTTCCAAAGGAAAGATTGATGACGGCTCGACCAATTGGGCACAGGGCGGGATTGCCGCTGTTCTTGATGCCACTGACAGCATTGAAAACCATGTCCGCGACACCTTGGTTGCTGGCGCGGATTTGTGTAAACGTGAAACCGTCGAATTTGTTGCGGCCAATGCGCCACGTGCCATTGCATGGCTTGATGAACTTGGCATTCAGCTTACCCGCGATCCGCAGGGCGACAATAGCCAACCCTTTCACCTGACCCGCGAAGGCGGCCACAGCCACCGACGCATTGTTCATGCTGCCGACGCCACCGGGCGTGCTGTTCAAACCACGCTGCAAAGTCAGGCGGTTAATCATCCCAACATCAAGATTTTCGAAAACTATCTTGCGATTGATCTGGTAACTGATCGTAAGTTTGGCGGTGAAGGTCGTCGTTGCATTGGTGCCTATGCGCTTGATCTTGATACAGGAACGGTAAAATCATTCAACGCCCGCACCGTTGTTTTGGCAACGGGTGGGGCGAGTAAAGTTTATCGGTTTACATCCAACCCGGATGGTTCGACCGGCGATGGCGTTGCCATGGCATGGCGCGCGGGTTGTCGTGTGATGAATATGGAATTTAGCCAGTTCCACCCAACCTGCCTTTATCATCCCCAAGCCAAGTCATTCCTAATTACCGAGGCCGTTCGCGGTGAAGGCGGCAAACTTCTTCTTGCTGATGGTACGCGCTTTATGGATCGGTTTGATGATCGCGGGGAACTTGCACCACGCGATATTGTTGCCCGCGCGATTGACCATGAAATGAAACGTTTAGGGGCCGATTGCGTTTACCTTGATATCACCCATAAGGGGCCTGATTTCATCAAGGAGCACTTCCCAACCGTTTATGAAACCTGCCTTGGTTATGGCATTGATATGACCAAGCAGCCGATCCCGGTTGTCCCGGCAGCGCATTATACCTGCGGCGGGGTTTTGACCGATCTGCGTGGACGAACTGACCTTACCGGCCTTTATGCGATTGGTGAATGTGCCGGAACCGGGCTTCATGGTGCGAACCGCCTTGCATCTAACTCGCTTCTCGAATGTCTGGTCTTTGGCGAAGCCGCAGCAAAAGACATTATCGAAGCCTTCCCGGTCGAAGATCATTTCAAACCGCTTCCAGACTGGGATGAAACCGGCATCACCGATTCTGACGAAGAAGTCATTGTTGCCCATAACTGGGAACAACTACGTAACGTCATGTGGGACTTCGTTGGTATTGTGCGCACCACCAAACGCGTGCAACGTGCCCAGCACAGGGTGGATTTGCTGCTGTCGGAAATTGATGAATATTATGGCAATTTCCGTGTCACCAATGACCTTTTGGAACTGCGTAATCTTTCTGTCGTTGCCAAACTGATCATTCAATCAGCCCTGTGGCGCCGCGAAAGTCGGGGGCTGCATTACACAACCGATTACCCGGAACTCGATCAAAGCGGATCACCGCGCCAGACCATTCTGGTGCCCGAAAACTTTGCCGGCCGTTGGGTCATTTCAGGCCAATGGAAAACCTGATTGCCCGCCTTCAGACATTATAATAACACCGCGCAACATTGATGAAATCTGCACTAAAGGGATCCAGCATGACCGGCACAGCCGAACTGATCGGAATAGCCCGAAAAGCAAAATCCCACGCGCCGATGGAAACTCTTGATCAGGTCGACGTCACAACCAAGCTTGGCGTTGATGGCGATTACCGTGGCAAACTGCGCCGCCGTCAGGTCACCATCCTGTCGGAAGAAGGCTGGAAAGCGGCCTGTAACGACATCAACCGCCCCGACCTTGACTGGACGATACGGCGCGCAAATCTTTTCGTCCGCGGCATCGAACTGCCGCAAATTCCGGGCAGCAAACTTCGCATTGGATCGGTGATATTTGAAGTCACCGGTGAAACAGATCCTTGTGAGCGTATGGATGAAGCTGCACTGGGCCTTAAGGCCGCAATGACACCCGAATGGCGCGGTGGTGTTACATGCCGGGTCATCCAAGATGGGGTTATTCGCTGCGGCGATTTTGTAAATCGCATTGATTAAACGCAAGCCTGCCCTTTAAACCATCGCCAGCCAAACCAACTTTAATGAATTATCCGCAGCTAACTTCAGGGCAACGTTGTTCTGAACATGCAAAACTCATGACGATGGTCATGATCGGTATTTTGGCACTGGTGCAAGGCCGCTCTTAAAAGAGCCTGTACCAAATCGGGAGAACGCCTTGTGAAGCCCGCACCTATCCCTGCGAACGAGATAGATCGCCAAACGTCGCTAGACACTATGGGGCTGCTATCGGTCGAACGCGATCCTGAACTTGACCGAATCACACAATTTGCCGAACGATTATTCGGAACAGAAATCGTTGCAATTTCATTGCTCGACAATGATCGACAATTCTTTAAATCTCGTGTGAACCTTAGTGTTTCTGAAACCAGCCGTGACATTTCATTTTGTGGTCATGCCATCATGAATGACGCACCGATGGCCGTTTGTGACACCCACAAAGACGAACGGTTCCGCGACAATCCATTGGTCACTGACGGACCTAAAATACGCTCCTATCTCGGCGTTCCGATTTCCAACCAACAAGGTTACAAACTCGGTACACTTTGCGTCATTGACAGCAACGAACGCGAATTCAGCAAGGACGAAATTAAAACGCTTCAGGACCTTGCGCATTGGGTCGAAACTGTCGTTGCGTTACGCTACAGCGAACGTAGTCAAAAGCGACTTGTTACCGACCTTGATGCGGCTCAACGCGAAGCACTCATTGATACATTGACCGGTATTTGGAATCGGCGTGGACTGGAAGAACTCCTAAGCCGGGAAATCTCGTCTGCGCACATTCGCAACACGCCGGTCGGTATCTTTATGCTCGACATCGATCATTTCAAACGCGTCAATGACACCCATGGTCATCTGATCGGCGACAAGGTGATTAGAAGCATATCGGAAATCATCGCCTCAAGCTTGCGCGATCAGGACATTATCGGGCGTTTCGGCGGCGAAGAATTCGTCTGTATTTTGCCGGGTCTTCGTTTGGGAAGCATGATTCATCTCGGAGAGAAACTTTGCGATGCCATTCGCCAGCAAGCAAAAACAAGCGACAAAAATGGCGACACCATACCCGTCACCGTAAGTGTTGGCACGACATGGATATCGCCTCAAACTAAGACGAAATACAGTTCAAATCAGGTTCTTCAAATAGCTGATGATGCCCTTTACCAAGCCAAGGAAGGCGGGCGCGACACGGTTCGCTATAAACCACTTGATGATGACTGCATCCTCAAGCGCCTCGACAAACCGTGACGATTGGCCTGTTATTCTTCCAAGTCATTGCAATAACAGGAATAATTAGAAAAAACAACTTTCCCCCCTGTTAGAAATACCTCGGTCACATCCTCTATCGGCAACCGATAAACTGGGGATACGGATGGACTGGGCCATAAGGCGCGGATTCATCCAAACCGGCACTCAGCCCTGCGGGGCCCAACACCCTTGGGCAGATGACCTTATGCCCCATCCATTACCGTTTGGTTCATTTACAAAGCCATTCTGTTTCTTGACCAACACCCCGCAACGGGGATACCCCATTAAAACAACCATCCCGATACGATGACGCCACACATACCCTCCATGCGTCAGCGACCATCAACACATTGAACCATCCGCGAACACCCATGGCTGACATTCTGGCGATAACAACACCGATCTTCTTGATCATCGCGATTGGCTATTTCGCGGTTTATCGCAATATTGTGCCCCAAACCATTGTCCGCGGCATGGGCGCATTTGTGCTAAATTTCGCCCTACCTTGCCTCTTGATCCGTGCACTGGCAGAGCGCGATCTAGCCGAAATCATCGATCCGATTTATCTTTCGGCATATGGCGGCGGTTCATTATTGGTCTTTGTATTCGGATTTAGCTACGCACTATTTATCGCCAAAAAAAGCCAACCCAATGCAACCTTGCAAGGCCTTGGCATCTCAATGTCCAACAGCGGGTTTGTTGGTTACCCGGTTGCATCCCAGCTCCTTGGTCCGGCAGCCGAGATCGCCTTGGCACTGTGTGTGATTATTGAAAACCTGGTCATGATGCCAATGGTTCTTGTCCTTGGTGACAGTGCCAAAAATGATGATCAAAGCCGTTGGCAGGTCTTAAGCAACGCTTTGCTTAATCTCGGCAAAAACCCAATCATTATTGCAATCCTGATTGGGCTGGTGATTTCCCTGTCTGGCATCACGCTGCCCCGTCCGATTTTTAAGGCCGTTGACATGTTGGCTTCGGCATCAGGGCCGGTTGCGCTGTTTGTCATTGGTGGCGGTTTGGTCGGGCTGAAGTTAAAAGGCATGCGTGCAGATATGGCGCGGATTGTCAGCGCAAAGCTGATATTGCACCCTCTTGCCGTCTTTGCCCTGATCTATTTCATGCCCGATATCGATCCGATGTTGCAGATTGCCTGCGTGTCTTTTGCCTGCTCGCCCATGCTGAGCATCTATCCAATTTTCGGACAGCGATATGGTCATGAAGGTCTCTGTGCCGCATCCCTTATGATGGCGACATCCATGTCATTCTTGACGATCAGCACGGCTCTTTGGCTGCTTGATACAACCGCTGTGTTTGGCGCCTTGCCCTAAGCTGATTTAAAATGGCCTCATCAAACAGTGCCCGCCTCTTGGCCCTGCTTAGCTGGGAATTTCCCCAGCATGGGCAAGGATTTCTTCGGCTTCGCGAATTTCCTGCTGTTGGGCCCACATTTCAGTATACAGCCCGTCTTGCGCCAAAAGGTCCTGATGGCGGCCGCGTTCTGCCACCTGACCATCGCGCAGAACGATGATTTCATCGGCATCAATCACGGTCGATAAACGGTGTGCAATCACAAGTGTGGTGTGCCCACGCGATACCTCACGCAAGGCCTGCTGGATGTCTTTTTCCGTGCGGGTATCAAGGGCGGATGTTGCTTCGTCAAAGATCATGATCTTTGGCCGCTTCAACAACATACGCGCAATCGAAACACGCTGTTTTTCCCCGCCCGACAATTTCAGGCCGCGTTCACCAACCATGGTTTTAAATCCGTCGGGCAATCCGGCAACAAAGCCATCAATGCTGGCGAGTTTTGCCGCGTTTTCAATTTCACCCTGATCCGATCCCGGACGGCCATAGGAAACGTTATAGGCAATCGTATCGTTAAACAGGACGGTATCCTGTGGCACGATGCCAATATCGCGACGCAGCGAGTTTTGCGTCACATCGCGAATATCCTGCCCATCAATCGTAATCCGCCCATCCGATACGTCATAGAACCGGAACATCAAACGGGTGAGGGTTGATTTTCCCGCCCCACTTGGCCCCACCACGGCAACAGTTTTCCCAGCGGGGACTTCAAAGCTAACCCCCTTAAGAATTTTACGGTCCGGGTTATAGGAGAAATGCACATCTTCAAACCGGATGGCGGCCTGATCACATTCAAGCGCACGGGCACCCGGCTTGTCTTCGACTTCCTTTTCCACATCAAGCAACGAGAACATCCGTTCCATGTCGGTCAAGGATTGCTTGATCTGACGATAGACAAAGCCAAGGAAGTTAAGCGGCATGTAAAGCTGCAGCAAATAGGTATTTACCAACACAAAATCGCCAACCGTCATGCTGCCATCTTTGACACCTTGGGCTGCCAAAAGCATGTTTAAAACCAGACCAACCGCAATAATTGCGCCCTGCCCGACATTCAATTTGGACAAGGAAACTTGCGATAAAACGGCTGCCGTTTCATAGCCACGCAAAGCCGCGTCATATCGCTTTGATTCGTGGGCTTCGTTGTTGAAATATTTGACCGTTTCGTAGTTGATCAAACTGTCGATAGCCTTGGTATTTGCTTCATCATCGCGCTTGTTCATTTCGCGGCGAAACTTCATGCGCCATTCGGTCACTATCAGGGTAAAGGCGATATAGATCACGATGGTTGTAAACGTGATCACGGCAAACCAAACGTCATACAGCGCCCACAAGATGATTGAGACCATAACGATCTCAAGCAAGGTCGGCAGGATATTAAACAGCATAAAGGACAACAGGAATTCAATGCCCTTTACCCCACGTTCAATCGCACGCGAAAGCCCGCCCATCTGACGATCAAGATGGAACCGCAAAGACAAACCATGCAGGTGTTCAAACACCCCAAGTGCCGATCGACGAATGGCGCGCTGGGCAACCTTGGCAAAAACAGCATCCCGTATCTCGCCAAAGGCCGACACCAAGATACGCACAAGGCCATAGGCAAGAATCAATGCTACTGGCACAACAATCAGTGATGTGCTGTCCGATGCACCTGATTGGGCGGCATTTGATGCGCCATCCATCACATTGGCAGATTTTTCACCACCACCAAGGGCATCGACGGCATATTTATATAGAACCGGGATATAGACATTCGCGACCTTTGCCCCGACAAGGAACAAAAGAGCCAAAACCACACGAACCTTGAGTTCAAACTCGCCACGCGGCCAAAGGTAAGGCAAAAAAGTCTTTACCACGCCGAACTCTGCACGCGCAGTCGGCTGATCGGAACCCATGCTTTTCAATTTCTTATCCCCAAACAGGCACCGAACAACATCGCGGGATGCACACGGCGAACCTTTTTATTCTGTCCTAAACAGATGGACTGAGAAAACCAGTTTGGCAAGCTTCTCTGGCCCTTTACCCACTTAACGCCATTGCAGATACGCGGTTTGATGTCTATTTTGTCAATTTGTTGATAAAATCTCAAAAAGACCGATCTATCGCATCTCCGCGATAGAGCACGCTTCTAGGAACGGAAACAGGACCATGACGGCTCTAGCCAGTATCGAAAGCCAAGATATCGCAGCACTTATGCGCGATATGGGAATCAACGCCCGCAAAGCAGCACTCGAACTTGCTCAGGTTCCATCCGCCCCAAAAGAAGCTGCCCTTAAGGCCGCTGCAGCCAAATTGCGCGAAAATTCCGATACGATCCTTGCTGCCAATGCAAAGGACATGGAAGCTGGTCGTGCCAAAGGCCTAACCGCAGCCCTTCTGGACCGTCTTGCACTTGATGCAGACCGGATCGAAGGCATCGCAACGGGTGTCGAAGCCGTTGCCGAACTGCCCGATCCTGTTGGCCGCGAATTGGCACGATGGAGCCCGGAACGTAACGGACTTGATATTGCCCGTGTTTCGGTCCCGCTTGGCGTGATCGGTATCATCTATGAAAGCCGCCCGAACGTTACGGCCGATGCCGGTGCCATGTGCATCAAATCTGGCAATGCCGCAATCTTGCGCGGTGGTTCGGAAAGTTTCCATTCATCACGTGCCATCTTTGATTGCATGGTGGCTGGCCTTCGTGAAGCAGGCCTTCCTGAACATGCCATTCAGATGATCCCAATCACGGACCGTGCTGCCGTTGGCGAAATGCTGAAACTGTCCGATTACATTGACGTCATCGTTCCGCGCGGGGGAAAATCGCTTATTTCGCGGATCACCGATGAAAGCCGCATTCCGCTGTTCAAACATCTTGAAGGGCTGTGCCACACCTATGTCCACGCCAGCGCGGACCCGCAGAAGGCTGTCGACATTGTGGTCAACGCCAAAATGCGCCGTGTCGGTATTTGTGGCGCAACTGAAACCGTTTTGATCGATAGTTCGGTCGCGGGTCGTTTGTTGCCGCGCATTGCCGAAGCCTTGGTCGCCAAAGGATGCGAACTGCGCGGTGATGAAACAGCACAGGCTGTTGATGGTCGGATTAAACCGGCGACATCAGATGACTGGGTTACTGAATATCTTGATGCCATTGTCGCAATTAAGGTTGTTTCTGGTGTGGAAGAAGCGGTTGATCACATCAACACATTCGGATCACACCATACCGATGCGATCATTGCCGAAAATGCCGCTGCAACAACCACGTTCCTCAACGGCGTTGATTCCGGCATTGTGATTGTAAATGCCTCGACTCAGTTCGCTGACGGTGGTGAATTTGGCATGGGAGCTGAGATCGGCATTTCGACGGGTAAGCTTCATGCACGTGGTCCGGTCGGAGTCGAACAGCTTACAAGCTATAAATACATCGTCCGTGGTCAGGGTCAGACCCGTCCATGACCTTTGCCGCGCCAAGATCACATGTGGCTCCACCACGGGTCGGTTTGCTGGGCGGGTCGTTTAATCCTGCCCATGAAGGTCACTTGCATATCTCGCTCGAAGCGTTGAAACGCCTACAGTTAGACGAGGTATGGTGGCTTGTCTCACCGCAGAACCCGCTGAAGTCCAGATCGGGCATGGCAGACCTTGCAGATCGCTTTGATTCAGCACTAATGATGGCAAAGCATCCCCGCATTGTGGTTTCTGCAATTGAAACCGAGCTCGGAACCCGCTATACGGCCGACACTCTTGCAGCCTTGCAACGTCGTTTTACCCGAACAAAGTTCGTATGGCTGATGGGAGCAGACAACCTAGCCCAGTTCCATAAATGGAAATGGTGGGAAAGGTTGATTTTACGTGCTCCCATTGCGGTTATCGACCGTGAGGGGTATTCTAACAAGGCATTGTCCGGGACTGCCGCGCGCCGAATGGAACGCTGGCGTATCCCTATGGACAAGGCGGGTTTGCTGGCCGATCTAAACGTTCCGGCCTGGGTATACCTGCCAATCAAGCGCCATCCGGCTTCTTCGACCGCAATCCGCGCCGAAGGCAGATGGCAGGTGTAAGCAACGCGCCGATTTGTGTTTCTGGTTAATACCGGACCATCGCGCGGAAAATTAAGGTGGCGACCATAGGTACCGCAAAAAAATCTCTGACTTCCGGCGAAATGCTTTCGCTGATCCAGAGTACTCTCGCAGATGACAAGGCCGAAGACCTTGTTACCATTGATCTAACCGATAAAACGTCTATTGCCGACTATATGATCATCGCGACGGGGTCATCCTCGCGTCGTGTGGCAGCCATGGCAGAGCATCTTGTTGAAACAATCAAGAATGCCGGTCAGGGCCGTGCCGCAGCAGAAGGCAAGGAACAAGGTGACTGGGTTCTGGTCGATGCCGGTGATGTCATCGTCCATTTGTTCCGTTCCGAAGTACGCGCCTTCTACAACATCGAAGAGATGTGGGGCGTTGAAAACCCGGCACTGAAACAGCAAGCAGCGCGACTGTACTAACAGTCCGCGCCGCTTGGCGGCGCTTGGGATAAACTCCTAAGCGCCAATCGGGTAAATAGCAGCTTAACGGTCTGGATCAAATACATGCAAATCACACTTGCAGCGGTAGGTCGGATGAAATCTGGCCCCGAAAAAGATCTGTTTGACCATTATGCTGCCCGGCTGCGCTGGCCATTCGTTGTCCGCGAAGTCGAAGAAAAGAAAAAGCTCCCGCCCAATCAGCTTAAAGACCGCGAAGCCGAACTCCTGCTTGGCGCCATTCCCGACAATGCCTTTCTGATCGCCCTTGACGAGCGCGGCAAGGAATACGGATCCATCGATTTTTCCCAAAAGCTCGAAGGCTGGATGGATCAGTATGCCGGGAATATTGCCTTTGCCATTGGCGGGGCAGATGGTCATGGCGAAGCACTTAAATCCCGCGCCAATACCCTTTGGTCACTGGGCAAGGCGACATGGCCGCATATGTTGGTGCGTGCACTGATTGCTGAACAATTGTTCCGTGCCCACGCTATTCAGACCAATCATCCCTATCACCGCGAATAATTATCTCGCGCAAGGCCAGTCCTAAAAAAGGCCTGTGCTGGTCAAATTACCCCGCAAAAAAAACCAACCGATTTAGATCAACTTAGGACCGAGTGAAGAAACGTCTTCTCTCGTTAATCGCGAATGCTGCCTTGCAACATACGTCGCCGGCCGTTAAAGTTTCACTACAAGAAATAATTATTCCCAAAATCAAAAATACTCTTGGGTAGTGGTGAGGCTATTGACGATGGAACAGACTGTTTTTGCGGCACGTGGTTCAGACGATTCACAAGACCCGGCCCAATCATCAAAACAGGTAGACGACCTGATGCGCGGGATTTCAACAGCACTTGATTACATCCAGCATCTTCTGGAATTCGCCAATACAGCCGGCGAAAGCCAAGACAGCCTGATGCGCGAAATTGACGTACGATCAACCAATTTGCGCACCGGCCTGGATGAAACCAGTCATGAAATCCAAGACAGCACCGATGTCGCCCACCATGTCCAAACCAATACACGGGCAACGGTAAGTGCCAAGACCGAAGCAATCCGAACCGACCTTGAACGCATCAGTGCAGAACTTGAAACCAAGGCCGAAGGGGCCAATAAGGTTCTCGGTGCGATCGAAGATATTGGCAAAGGCATCAAACTTCTTGCCCTGAATGCGGCAATCGAAGCTGCGCGTGCCGGTGATCATGGACGTGGTTTTGCCGTGGTTGCCAAAGAAGTCGGAAACCTTGCGCAAAGCACGATGCAACGCACGAACGAAGCAGTTGACCTGATTGATCTGTCCGAAGTGACACAGTCCCTTCGCCAAAGCATGGTAAATATTGGCAGCGACCTTGATAGCCTCAGCAGCGAGATCGAAGGATCACTAACCACCTTGCAAGAACGCTTTGCCAATATGTCTGGTCGACTATCAGATATTTCCGAACATAACCAAGTGGTGTTTGAATTGCTTGCTGGAAGCAAAGATGCATCTGCTCGCACACGCAACAAGGTCACCTGGGCGCATGGCGATACCAAGTCATTGGCCACGAGCCTGCGTGAGACCGGAACTGCCAGTCAAAAAATCACAAATTTCCTTAAATCCAATCATCTGCATGATGACCCGACCTATGATCGTCTGGCGGACATCAAGGCACGGGGAAAAATCCGAATCGCGATTGAACCGGCTTTTGTTGGCCTATCGTTCCGGCTTAAACCAAACATGCCATTGCGCGGACTTGATGCTGATTACGCCCGCGCATTGGCCAAATGGCTTGGCGTTAAATGCGAATTTGTTGAACATCCGTGGGATTTGCTAACCGAACTTCTGTTTGTTGGTGCAAAATCCGGCCAACCGACCGCCGATGTTGTCTGGAGCGCACTTCCCCCCAGTGATTTTTATAAAGGGGTCGCCTACTCAGATACTTACACCTATCTGAATTTTGCCTTGTGTCGTCGGTCCGGAAATACGGAAATCAACAAGCTTTCTGATCTGAATGGCAAGGTACTTGGTATTATCAATGATCCGGTCGCCTTTACCGTGCTTGAAGAGCAGGGACTTCGTTGGTCTGATAACGAAAACAAGCCGGGTGGCATCGCAAAGCTATCCAACCTTATTGCCTATAGCGATCAGACACGCCTGCATGATGCTCTTGCTGATGGAACTGTCGATGCCTTTGCCGTTGATCAACCCATCTTCCACTGGGCGGCAAACAACCCAGAAAGCCCGTGGCATAACAAGATTGAGGTTCTGCCGGGCAATATCCTGCCCCTGCCTTACTATTATACGGCCGCAGTTGCCGCCGAACCGGCATCTTCGAAATTGCTATGTGCAATCAATGAATTCATCACCGAATTCCGTGGCACCGCCGAACGCGCGGAAATCGAGAAACTTTGGCAAGGTCAGGCGGTCAACCATCATCTGACCTACAAGGACGAAGCAGGAAGCCTGATTGGCGCTGATGAACTTGAAACACTTTACCATGCACATTGCCGCAAATTTTCTATCGCAGCGGAATAAACTCCGCCTGCAGCGCAACATAAAAGTCGTCCATTTGCGTGAACCACGATGGGCGACTTTCATCCTGCATGTCTGTTTACGCCTCTTCACGAGACCTGTTTCGTAATTTCACCATATGCTGCCTTGCAACATATCTCACCCGACGATAGAGTTTCCTTAAAAGAAATAATTATTCATAATTCCCATGGGTGTGGTGAGGCTTCGAAAAATGGAAGAAACTATTCTAACACCGCGTGAAGATGTTCTTGCTCTTAACGATCAACTCTCTCAGAGCGATCAAAGTGCTGCCCAACCGTCTAAAGACGGTATCCAAACCGCTCAAATCGACGCATTGATGCGTGGTATTTCCACCGCCCTTGATTACATCGAACATCTTTTGGATTTCGCCACCACAGCCGGTGAAAGCCAAGACAGCCTGATGCGCGAGATCGACGTTCGATCCAACAATCTGCGCACTGGGCTTGAGCAAACCCGTCGCGAAATCAGCGAAAGTACCGCCACCGCCAGCAATGTTCAGGAAACCACACGCGCAACCGTATCGACAAAAACAGAGGCCATTCGCAGTGATCTTGAAAAGATAAGTCAGGACCTTGAAACCAAGGCCGAAGGCGCAACCAAAGTCCTAAGTGCCATTGAAGACATTGGTAAAGGCATCAAACTTCTTGCGCTGAATGCAACGATTGAAGCCGCCCGTGCAGGTGAACATGGGCGCGGTTTTGCCGTGGTTGCCAAGGAAGTTGGTAACTTGGCGCAAAGCACGATGCAACGCACCACCGAGGCCGTGCATCTGATTGATCTTTCCGATGTGACAAAATCCCTTCGTGAAAGCATGGGCAATATCGGCAATGATCTTGATAGTCTGGGCAGTGAAATAGAAGAAGCCCTTGGTGGCCTTAAAGACCGCTTTTCACAAATGTCGGGCCGATTGGAACATATCAGCGGACATAATCAGGTGGTATTTGAACTTCTTGACGCAAGCAAGGAATCATCGGCCCGAACACGTGGCAAGGTATCTTGGGCTGAAAGTGAAATCGGCAAACTGTCGCGCTGTACCACAGATAGCGCAACCGTAACCGCCAAGCTTTCGCAATTTCTTGCCGCCAACCACATCCACGAAGACCCCGCCTATGACCGGCTGGCCGATATTAAGGCACGTGGCAAAATCCGGATCGCAATTGATCCGGCATTGGTCGGTGCATCTTTCCGACCACAAAAGCATGGCCCGCTTCATGGCATTGATATCGATTATGCCGAGGCTTTTGCAAAATCCATCGGTGTTGATTGCGAATTTGTTGAACATCCATGGGATTTGCTGACCGAACTTTTGTTTGTCGGTAAAAAGGAAGGCCAACCAACTGCCGATGTTGTCTGGTGTGCCTTGCCGCCAAGTGACTTTTACAAAGGTGTTGCTTTTTCAGATACCTACACCTATCTGAATTTCTCGCTGATCCGCCGTCCGGACAACACATCCATCAATACAATCGCCGATCTTGAAGGCAAGGTTTTGGGCACGGTCAATGATCCTGCCGCACTGGCTGTTCTCGAAGAGGTCGGCCTACGCTGGGCAGATAATGAAAACAAGCCGGGCGGCATTGCAAAACTGTCAAACATGATTGCCTATGGTGATATTTCGCGCGTCCATGACGCTGTTGCCAATGGCGCGATTGATGCATTTGCTGGCGATCATCCGGTATTTCACTGGGCCTGCGAAAACCCGCAAAGCCCCTGGCACAAACGACTTGAAGTTCTACCCAAACCGATCCTGCCCCATCCATTCTTCTATGTTGCGGCAGTTGCTGCCACCCCGGCATCCTATAACTTGCTGACTTCAATTAACGACTTCATCGCCCATTTCCGCACGACCCCAAAACGGGCCGAGATTGAACAACTATGGCAAGGTCAGGCGATCAAACATCACCTGACATACAAGGACGAGGCAGGGAACCTAATCGGTGCTGATGAACTTGCCAGCAGCTATCACGCTCATTGCCGAAAATATGGGTTGGATATGGATTTGGCCACGGCATAAACGGCTGGCGCGATGATGGTCTGGGCAGTATCATCGCGCCATGGCAGCAAACAAAAAATCCCTGCGACAACAACGCATTCTAAGTGAATTGGAACACGAACCGTCTTTGCGGATCGCGGAGCTTTCGGATCGTTTGAATGTATCGAACGAAACCATTCGACGCGATTTTGACGAACTGACCGAGCAAGGGCTGATCAACCGCACCTATGGTGGGGCAGTTCGCCGCCAATCAAGCGAACCGGGCTTGAATGAACGTCACAAGCTGCATGTTGCCGAACGCGAAATCATTGCCAAACTATCGGTTCCGGTTCTCGCTGGCGCCCACCACATTATGATTGGGTCCGGTGCAACCACCGTTCATGTTGCCAAACGTCTTGCCATTACCATGAATGATCTGACCGTGATCACCCATTCATTTGGCGTGGCAACGGTTCTTGCGATTAATCCGACCATTCGCGTCATCATGGCACCGGGCCTTTACCACGCACAAGAAGGTGCCATGCACGGCGCCCAGACCATTCGATTTTTGGAAAACTATCGGGTTGAATGGGCAATTCTTGGCGCCAGTGGCCTTGATAACGATGGTGCAAGCGATGCCTTGATCGAAGCGGCCGATGTCTATTCCGTCATGATGGAACGTGCAACACGCAGCATGGTCGTTGCCGATCACACAAAATTCAATCAGGCTTTTCCTGCCAAATATTGTGATTGGAATGCTGTTGATGTGCTGGTTTGTGATGAGACCCCGATGGGTCCGCTGGCCGAGACCATCCGTGAAGCCGGGTGCACCATCAAAGCCGCAAGCAAAGCTTGATGGCTGCTGGCTACTTGACCCTATCCACATTCCCGCAATGACTTACCAAATGCCTCGATAAAGAAATCGACTTCGGAACGTTTTAGACATAAAGGCGGTCGGATTTTCAATGTCTGGCCGTATTTTCCTGCCGCCCCGATCAAAACCCGTTGACGGCGCATGGCATTGATCACATCACCGACCAATTGCCCGCTTGGTTTGTCCGGCTCCCCACTCGGGGATAAATCCACACCAAGAAACAGCCCGGCCCCACGAATATCGCTGACCCGTCCGTCTCTATCGGCCAAATGCTGCAATCCTTCGCGAAGATATTTCCCGCAAACCATCGCATTCGCCAAAAGGTTTTCATCGCGAATAACGTCAAGTACGGCAAGTCCGGTTGCCGCTGCCAGCGGGCTTGCGGCAAAGGTATTAAAATACCCGACATCTTCGCAAAATGCCGCCAAAAGGTCGGCACGAACAACAATCCCTGCCATGGGAAACCCGTTGCCCATCGGCTTGCCCATGCTCACAATATCCGGGATCACATCGTGGCGTAAAAACGCCCAAAAGGCATCCCCGGTGCGCCCGAAACCCGGCTGAACTTCATCGGCGATAAAAACACCCCCCGCACGATGAACCACCGCAACTGCCAAGCGCAAAAACCCACGCGGATTGGAAAACACGCCATCACTTGAAAAGATGCTATCCACAATCAGGGCAGCAACCCCGTGACCGCGATCAGAAAGTAGAGTAACGGCCTTGTTCACCGCATCGGCAAAGCCCGCTGCAATGTTATCGCCATACGCCAGCTTACTGGGTGCGGGTATGCTCACCACATGATCTGGCAATTCACCACGTTTAAGCGCCGAGGGTGAAATATCGGTCACAGTCGCGGTATTACCGTGATAGGCACATTCGGTAACGATAATGCCGCGCGCGCCTGTCCCACGCTGGGCGATACGCAAGGCAAGATCGTTTGCCTCGCTCCCGCTACACGTCAGAACGATATTGTCCAAATGATCGGGAAACGTTGCCTTAAGCCGATCCAGATAAGTTTCCGTGGTCTGATGAAGATACCGGCTGTTGATATTAAGCCGTGCGGCCTGATCCGCCATGGCGGAAACCACCTTTGGGTGGCAATGCCCGACCGATGGAACATTGTTGTAAAAATCAAGATAATTCGTTCCATCGGCGGCTGTCATCCAGCAGCCCGATGCCGAAACCATTTCAATCGGATCGCGGTAAAATAAAACCGATGCAGCCCCGACATTGCGGGTGCGACGCGCAAGAAGATCATTGCCCTGATCATTTTTGCCAGACATCTGCCCATCATAGGCATTCATATCAAGGATCGGGCGCACTGTGGGCATCTTGCTCATCATGCCCCCTCAGCCGCAAGATAGCTTTCTGCCATTTGCAACGTTCCGGTCGTAAAACCGGTTCCCATTTCCTGTGCTGTTGGCGTTTCCGGGTGGCTGGCGATCCAGGCCGTTAACAACAACCGGCGCAACATAACAAAACTATCAAGCATCGCACTATCTGCCGCCAAAAATGGTGCTTCGGTGCGGTATCCTTCCACCCATGCTTCTTTCAAGGCCGGGATGATCGGATCAAGTTCGATAAAGCTGATGGCAGCGGCAAAGTCATAGCCAAACCAGCCAAAGCCACAATCATCAAAATCAATCACGCCAAGCCGATCACCATCGACCAAAAGGTTGGCCAGACGCAAATCAGCATGGATCAAACCAAACCGATCTTTGTCCATCCCGAATGCCAAAAGTTTTTGGTCAAGATGGCGACACACCCGTTCTAACAAGGCCCTGCCTTGAGGGTTCAAACCCTGCGCGGCACGCCAATCCCCCCAATGGGGTGTTGCGCCAAGGGTCGTATCAAAAGTCCAGCTTTTGCGCACAAAATTCACCGACCGTGCCCATTGCCGCGCATGACCATGAAGCCGCGCGCTAATCGCACCCAGTTTAAAAAAACCATCAACCAGCGCATCACCGGCTGCGGGTTCATCACCGGCCATAAAATCAAAACCAACCACATGACGACCAACCCCGTCTTGCTCGAACTCGGCGACCAACGCCCCATCCGTTCGCAGGCGGGGCTTTGGGGTTTCAACAATCTCGCTGGCACGAAGGGCATTGATCCAGGCCAGCTCGGATTCAATTTCGGCCCGCGTGTGATAGCCCGGACGATGGACCCGCAAAATCAGTTTCGTCCCCGTCGCAGGATCGGTTGCCAGAAAAGTCGCATTTTCCGAAACAGTCAAAAGAGACACATCCGCATCCGCCCCGATGCCCCAACCGGGCAAAACCGACTGTGCACCTGCTTTTAGGACAGCGATCATGTTGTCATCGTAAATGCCACCCAACAGAGATCTCCTTTGTCCTAAATACCGTGTTCGAAATGACGCCCCAACTTACCAAAGCCTGCCGCCGGCCACAGACAAGGCTTGGTGCTTGCCGTGAAATCGGCAATTCATCGTTGAATTCAGCCATCCGAAACGCCAATTGATGAATACTGCGCCTTAAAATGTGTAACTTGCAACATTTTTTGTTGCATAACAGCAAAAAGACCCCAATCATTATGGAAACATAATGCGCTGCACAATCAGGGATGCCGCCAACAAGATGAACTGCATCAATGCTGTTGCCTGTTGCTGGCCGACTTCACGAAAGGATCAACCATGCTGACTTCGATTTCTGGAAAAAGCGTCATCGTCACGGGTGGCTCAAAGGGTATTGGCAAAGGCATCGCCAGTGTTTTCGCCAGCAAAGGTGCCAAAGTCATGGTTGCCGCCCGGACCGAAATGGATGCCGCTGCAACAGTTGACGAAATCCGTTCTAACGGCGGTACGGCCGATATGGTTCTGTGCGATGTTTCTGATTGGGATCAGGTCAAAGCCATGACGGAATACACCGCCAAGACATTTGGTGGCGTTGATATCCTGTGCGCCAATGCTGGCATTTTCCCACAGGTCAAAATGGTTGAAATGACGCCAGATGACTGGGATCAAGTCATGTCAACCAACCTTAAAAGCAGCTTTTTGTGTGTAAAGGCCTGCATCCCGTATTTTGAAAAATCGGGCAAAGGCCGGGTTGTGATTACCTCGTCAATCACCGGCCCTGTCACCGGTTATCCGGGATGGGCGCATTATGGTGCATCCAAGGCGGGCCAGCTTGGCTTTATCCGGACCGCCGCCATGGAATTGTCGCGCTATAACACAACGATCAATGCCGTCATGCCAGGCAATATCATGACCGAAGGCCTGGCTGATCTGGGACAGGACTATTTGGATTCAATGGCAAGTTCGATCCCGCTAAAACGATTGGGCAGCGTCAAAGACATCGCCAATGCTGCGTTATTCTTTGCTTCTGATGAAGCATCCTACATCACCGGACAATCCATCATTGTCGATGGTGGTCAAATCCTGCCAGAATCACTTGATGCTCTGAGTGAGATTTAAGAACACCGCACCAACATCACAGTACCAAACCAAAACAAACGCGCCGGTTTTATCCGGCGCGTTTGTTTTTAACATCCCTGCAATCCGTATTGGCTTCGGACCACCCCGGAATTAAACCGTTCGGATGCGAGTAATCGGGGCTTTATCCCCCCGGCATCGCGCCCAAACAATGATATCCCATCGCCCAGAACTTCGGGGATCGTGAAAATATCAAGCTGGTCGGCAAAGCCACCAAACAGGAACTGCGTCACCACACTGCCCCCACCGACAACCCAAATATCCCCATTCCCATTTCGGCGATCCCGAAGCTGATCAACCAGCTCGATGATACTGCCACCATAGGCCTCGGTATTGGCCGGGCGATTTTCTGGAAGATCACGTGATGTCAAAACGATGGTGCGGCGGGCCTCATAAGGCCAGTCACCAAATTCCATGACCTGATCAAAGGTATTTCGGCCAATGATCAAAGTCCCAACGGAGTCCAGAAAGTCATCAAAACCAAACTCGGCCGGATCATAATCATCCAACCAGTCCACCGCACCATTGGTGCGCGCAATGAAGCCATCCAAACTGACCGCGATATAAATGCGAAACAGCTTTTTGCTCATATCTATGTCCAACCTAGGGTGGGGTCTTTGCCCCATTTTTTGCTCGATTGATCATACCAGATTGCCAAGCATGCGTGACAATAAACCAACCGCGCGATTTGACGACATTGCTGTAAAAATGCCAACACCCCCGGTTTTTCGCCCTATTCTTACGAAGTAACCTAACACTCCACCACGTTGACATTCACAGCAAGGCCGCCCTGACTGGTTTCTTTGTACTTACTTTGCATGTCGAGTCCCGTTTGACGCATGGTCTCGATCACGCGGTCAAGCGACACCGTATGTTGCCCATCGCCCCGCATCGCCAGTCGGGCAGCATTAATCGCCTTTACCGCCCCCATGGTATTGCGTTCAATGCATGGGACTTGCACCAATCCGCCAATCGGATCGCAGGTCAGGCCAAGATTATGCTCCATTCCAATCTCGGCGGCGTTTTCGACCTGTTCTGGCGTGCCCCCCATAACGGCACATAACGCACCTGCTGCCATCGAACAGGCGACA
Source organism: Rhodospirillales bacterium (assembly GCA_019634165.1). Taxonomy (GTDB): domain Bacteria; phylum Pseudomonadota; class Alphaproteobacteria; order Rhodospirillales; family Thalassospiraceae; genus Thalassospira. The sequence goes on along the minus strand of JAHQVT010000012.1, from coordinate 192,350 downwards.
CCAACTTCGCCCTGACAGCCAACCTCAGCGGCCGAAATTGATGCACGCTTTTTATAGATCGACCCAATGGCTGCTGCGGTTAACAGAAATTCACGAATTCTGCTCTGATTGGCATTGGCACCAAACCGCTCGTAATATCGAAGTACCGCCGGAATGACGCCAGCCGCCCCATTGGTTGGTGCGGTTACAACACGCCCGCCCGCTGCATTTTCTTCATTCACTGCCAAGGCATACAGGTTCACCCAATCAATCACCGTCAATGGGTCCCGAAGGCCCGCTTCGGGTTTTTCAGTAAGTTCGTGATACAGCTTGGACGCGCGGCGTTTGACCTTTAACCCGCCGGGTAAAATCCCATCGGTTTTACAGCCCCGATCAATGCAGTTCATCATCGCACCATGCACGCGATCTAGAAAATCGTTGGTGTCATCAGGACTGCGCCAGCTTTGTTCGTTTGCCATCATGATTTCTGCGATCGAACGCCCTTCGCGCTTACAGATCACCATTAATTCATCTGCGGATGAAAACGGATTTGGCAGGGTAATGTTATCGCCGGAATATTCCGCCCCACGATCATCACCAGACACGATAAACCCACCGCCGACCGAAAAATATTCCTGCGCATGAATTTTCACCCCGTCACGGTCAAAGGCGGTAATACGCATTCCATTGGGATGTTGCGGCAAGGTTTCGGTAAAATGAAAAACCAGATTTGTCTCACGGTTAAACGCAACCGGATGCTGCCCATAAAGCTGTAGCTGACTGCTGGCATCAATCGCGGCAACCGTTGGTGCCACGTCATCTGGATCAACACTGCGCGGGCGTTGCCCTGAAAGCCCCATGATCACCGCGGTGTCTGTTGCATGTCCCTTGCCCGTTAAGGCAAGCGATCCGTAAAGATCAACAACGACACTTCCGGTTTTAGGCAAAAGGCCGCGGGCTTCAAGTTCAAGGCAAAACCGATACCCCGCACGCATCGGCCCAACCGTATGCGAACTCGATGGGCCAATCCCAATGGTATAAAGATCAACAACAGAAAGATTTACGTCCTGTGATCCCGAAGTGGGACCGGTGGCGGGAACATCGGTCATTGGGCCTCCTTCACGGCTCTTGAACGCGCGAAAAATCGCGCCGTTTACGAACCGGTGTCTTGCCCCCTCTGTCCCTTGACCTGAGATTGTGCCCCTATTGGCCAAAAACAATGACAGCCAACAGGTTTTCATCCTTCGGTGGAAGCCAGATGACGCACTCTCTCATGCGCCAACCAAATTCTCTCTCCAGAGCCTCTATCCCCGACGGTCCATCTGCCTGAGAGTTTTATGGGGCAATTGCTCCTTCGGCGCCAAACAGTTCCCTGTCCGGGCTCTCCCGTCGTGGTGCGAAACAGCATTTCAGCCATCTCTGAGGATCACCGTTAAACCGCAGAGTATCTGGGTCTTAACACCCTGTCAAAAAGCAGCTTTGCACCTGCAAAAAATTCCTTGGCCGGGTGCTGTTTCGCAACACCATTCGTGTTAAATTGCCGGTTCTAATCATGTGCCTGTTGTGAGGAACGGTTAACCCACCCTGCCCACGCAACGGGATTGATGGCAAAACACCCTGTAAGTCACCATATTTACTGGTAATTATTTACGGGTAATTCAGCCTTTGTCCTTATCAGTGGGGTCTATGAACGTGACTGTATCGAATTTGGCAAAACCCGCGCGCCCGGTAGTGCTCTGTATTCTTGATGGCTGGGGTTATCGCGAAGAAAGCAAGGACAACGCTGTTGCCTTGGCCAACACACCTGTCTGGGATGATCTATATGCCAACAATCCAACTGGCTTTTTAAAGGCCTGTGGTCTGGATGTTGGCCTACCAGAAGGCCAGATGGGGAATTCGGAAGTCGGTCACATGAATTTGGGCGCAGGCCGCGTTGTGATGCAGGAACTACCCAAAATTGACGAAGCTGTTAAAACCGGCACCATTGCCGAAACGGACACTGTCAAAAAAGTCATCGCCAAACTGATCGACAGCAAGGGTGTTTGTCATATTGCCGGTCTTTTGTCCGAAGGCGGGGTGCATTCCCATCAGGTCCATATGGCTGCCTTGGCAAAAATCATCGCCAATGCGGGCGTGCCGGTAAAAATCCATGCCTATCTTGATGGCCGCGATACACCGCCGAAAAGTGCAGCAAAATTCCTTGAGAAATTCCGTGCCTTGATTGGCGATGCTGATGTTGAAATCGCGACCGTAACCGGGCGTTACTACGCCTTGGACCGCGACAACCGTTGGGAACGCGTCAGTCAGGCCTATTTCACCATGGTTCAGGGCAAAAACTACGCCGATGGCCGCAGTGCGGAAAGTGCTGAAGCCGCAATTGCAGCCGCCTATGCTGCAGATACCACCGATGAATTTGTTCTGCCGACGGTAATTGATGGGTATGACGGCATTGCCGATGGCGATGGCCTGTTAATGACCAATTACCGTGCGGACCGCGCCCGTGAAATTCTGGCCGCCCTCTGCGCACCGGAATTTGATGGCTTTAACCGTGGCACCGCGCCCAAATTTGCGGTTCAGGCCGGCATGGTCGAATATTCATCTGAACATGCCAAATACATGGATGCGATTTATCCGCCCCAAACCTTGCCAAACATCTTTGGCGAAGTGGTTTCCAAGGCTGGATTAAAACAGCTTCGCATCGCTGAAACCGAAAAATACCCGCATGTATCGTTCTTCTTTAACGGCGGTGAAGAACAGGTATTTGAAGGCGAAGATCGCATTCTTGTCGCATCACCAAAGGTCGCGACCTACGACTTGCAACCGGAAATGTCCGCCCCCGAAGTCACAAAAAAGCTGGTGGCTGCGATCAAGGCGGAAACCTATGACACCATCATTCTTAATTTTGCCAATCCAGATATGGTCGGTCACAGCGGCATCCTAGAAGCCGCGATCAAAGCCGCCGAGGCCGTTGACACCTGCCTTGGCAAGGTAATTGACGCGATCAAATCGGTTGGTGGCGTTGCCTTTGTCACAGCCGACCACGGAAATTGCGAAATGATGGTCGATCAGGAAACAGGCGAACCACACACCGCCCATACTCTTAATTTGGTACCGACCATCCTTGTTAACGGTCCAGAAGGGGTAACGTTGGAGAATGGCCGTCTTGCCGATGTTGCACCAACATTGTTGCAACTGCTTGGCATACCGCAACCCGCTGAAATGACGGGTAAACCGTTGCTAAAGGGCCTAAAACAGAATGATGCGCTTCTTGCTGGCTAACATTGCTTACAGGATCGCCCTGCCTGCGCTGACTGCTTTGGCAGTTTTGCTTGCAGGCGCGGCAGCGCCTTCTTATGCCCAATCGCTGGAAAAAGTTGATCAGAAACTTGATCAACTTGAAAGCCAACTTACCGAACAGCAAAAACAAGAAGAATTCCTGTCACGTAAATCGCGTGAATTGTGGACCGAAGAACAAGCCCTTCAATCCGAAGCCATTTCGGTTGCCCGTCGCACCCAGCGTCTTGAAACCAGCCTGACCGATCTCGAAGATCAACTGGCATCGCTTGAATCCCGGGAAAAGGTTGCAGCCACCAGCCTTGAAGATAAGGCCGGGCAATATGCCCGCATTCTTATGGCATTGCAGCGCCTATCGACCACCCCACCAGAAGCCGTGATTGCCCTGCCGACATCGCCGCAAGATACCTTGCGATCCGCCGTGTTGTTAAAGGCAGCCCTTCCCGGTGTTGAACAACATGCACGTGATCTGCGTAAGGAACTTGGCGAAATTGCAGGCCTGCGCGAAGATATCCGCAATCGTCGCAGCGACGTCGCCAAGGCCACGGCGGCACTTCAGTCAGAACGCGCATCCCTTGCCGACCTGTTAGATGAAAAGCGCCGACTTCGTGCCGCAACCGAGGCCGAAGCCCACGAAGCTGCCAAAGCCGTCAGCGCACTTGCCGACGAAGCAAAATCGCTTGGCGATCTATTGCGGACATTACGCAAGCGTGCCGAAGGCTTGCCCATACCGCGTAGCCGTCCGGATGTTCAAATTGCAACGCGCACGGAACCCGACGCCGATACGCTTGGAACTTCGACCATCGCAAAAAATACACCTCCTCCACCACCTGCGGACAAAGATGAACCGGGTGATGCCAGGAATGATAACGATAACGACACCGCAAACGACGAAGACTTTGCTGTTGGAAGTTCGATTACACTGGCCCATGGTGACTTGCGCATGCCAGCCAGTGGCAAAGTCGTCACACTGTTTGGGGAAAAATCACGCGGTCCGGACGGATTAACCGTCACAAAATCAAAAGGAATTGAGATCAGCACACGTGCAAATGCACAGGTTGTCTCACCGTTTGATGGCAAAGTTGTCTTTTCCGGCCCCTTCCGAGGTTACGGCCGACTCTTGATTATCGAACACGGCGAAGGATACCATAGCCTTATCGCTGGTTTTGATCGGCTCGACAGTGTGGTAGGACAATATCTCTTGGCGGGTGAACCTGTTGGTATTATGGGTGAAACTGCGCCAAAACTGTATCTGGAGATGCGTCAGGACGGGGAAGCAATTAATCCGCTTCCGTGGCTGGCCTCGAAAAACGGCAAGGTAAGTGGATGAAAACCTCTCGATTGGCAGTACTCGCTCTCGCGACCGGCATGACTTTCGGCCTTGCGTCCCCATGTTTGGCGCAATCTTCAACTTCTTCGGCCGAGACTTATCGCCTGCTCAACCTGTTCGGTGATGTCTTTGAACAGGTGAAAGCCAAATATGTCGAAAATGTCGATGACAAACAGCTGATCGAGGCTGCCATCAACGGCATGCTGACGTCACTTGATCCGCATTCCTCTTATCTTAACATGGATAATTTCGAGGAAATGCAGGTTGATACCCGTGGTGAGTTTGGCGGGCTTGGCATCGAAGTTACGATGGAAGACGGTTTCGTCAAAGTCATCGCACCGATCTATGACACCCCGGCTGAAAAAGCTGGTTTGCAGTCTGGCGACTTTATCACCCACATTGATGGCACCACCATTCGCGGCCTGACACTTAATGACGCGGTCGAAATGATGCGCGGCAAGGTCAATACCGATATTATCCTGACCATCATCCGCAAAGGTGAACAAGCCCCATTTGATGTGACATTGACCCGTGCAGTGATCAAAATTCAGTCGGTCCGCGCTGAAGTCAAAGAAGATATCGGTTACATCCGTATCACCAAGTTCAACGAGCAAACCTTTAGCGGCCTGCAGCGCGCGATTGGTGACATGCGCGAACAGATCGGACCGGAAATCAAAGGACTGGTGATCGATCTTCGCAACAATCCCGGCGGTTTGCTTGATCAGGCAATTTCAGTATCAGATGCCTTCCTTGATAAAGGTGAAATCGTCTCTACCCGTCCGCGTGATACGCAAAACACCGAACGCTATAATGCACGCTCTGGCGATCTTGCTGATGGGCTTCCTGTGGTTGTTTTGATCAATGACGGTTCTGCTTCTGCATCTGAAATTGTTGCCGGTGCGCTTCAGGATCACCGCCGCGCAGTCATTATGGGTACGCGCAGTTTTGGCAAAGGATCGGTTCAAACCATCCTGCCAATGCCAGGCAATGTCGCACTTCGTTTGACCACGGCGCGCTATTACACCCCGTCGGGCAAATCAATTCAGGAAGTCGGGATCGTTCCGGACATCATTGTTCCGCAAGCCCGCGTTGAAAGCATCGAAGCTGACACCAGACGTTCCGAAGCATCCCTTAATGGTGCACTTCGTAACGAAGATGCCAGCACAACAAATGCAGAAGAGGATGCAAATTCCCGCCGCGATCAGGCCGAGCAACTTGCGATAGATGATTATCAGCTTTCGCGTGCGCTTGACATGATCCGGGGCATTTCCCTGTTTGGTCCCCGCCCACATGGGTAAGGTCCAGTCCGGCATCGTGAGAGACTAACTGTTCGTGTTCAGGAAAATCCTAAATTCCTTGCCGTTCCGTAAAAAGAACAACGGCGATATCGACGAGGACATGGCCGACGATCTGGCCGACGACCTTGACGAGGGGATGACTGACGCCGACGGTCAGGACGACGATGAAGAAGAAGAGATTAATCTAGAAGACCTGCCCTTCAATGAATGGCCGATCGACATTCAAACCCAAAAACTGCCCAAGCGCCCCATATCGCGACGCAGTTGGTTGTCGAAACTTCTGATCATTACGCTGTTCCTATCACCCTTCGGGGCGACAGCTATTGCCATGATCCCTATTCTTGACCCTGAAACCGGCTGGCGGCTGTTCCATGCGGGTGCGCCAGAAACAACTGTGGCCGTCCCCGGCTCAGAACGTGAACTGCAAGAAGAAATTGCCCGCGGTGTCCGTGATGTGCAGGATCGTGACCGCGCCCAGCAGGGCGAAAATGCACCAGAAGATGGACCTTTAACCGCAGAAGAAATCGCCAATCAGATTAATGGCGTTTCCAACCCAAGCGGGGCATCGACTCAAACGGATGGCACCCAAGGCGATCAGCCAACACCTGAAGAACTAGCAGCCCTGATCGCAGAAGAAGGGTCGATTGATGACCCGATTGAGCCTGATCCTTTGCGCCCGGCCCCCTTGCCCGGCATGGATGAAGAAGGCAGTTTTGGGCGGATTCCCCGGATCGCAGATGACGGCACAACACCGTTCGAGGCCTATAAGCGCCCGTTCGAGTTGGTCGAAGGGCAGCCTTATGTTGCGATCATGCTGACCGGGGTTGGCTTGAACGAAACGCGGACAGAAACCGCCATCAACAAGTTGCCGCTCAATATCTCGCTTGCGATTTCACCTTATGCCCGCAATGTGCAAACCGTTGCCCGTGATGCCCGCGCTATGGGGCATGAAGTCTTCCTTGAACTGCCCATGGAACCCGTTGACTTCCCGCTGTCCGATCCGGGGCCACGGGCACTTTTGACATCGCTTTCAGAAGGCGAAAACCTTGTTCGGCTCGAATGGTTACTGGCTCAGTTCCCCGGATATGTTGGCCTTGTCAGTCATGAGGGGGCCAAGTTTGGCAGTCTTGATAGTGCGATCCGACCCATCATTGAATTCATCTCACGCACGGGGCTTATGTTTGCCGAAGGATCAAGCAGCGGTCAGGCCAGTTACGGCGTACAACTGGCTTCCAATTCCGGAACGCCAAACGCAATTGGGAATATCATCATTGATGGTGTTCCCAGCCGCCGTCAGATTGATGCAAAACTGGCCGAACTGGTCGATCTTGCCAAGCGCAACGGCACAGCCATTGGCATTGCGCAGTCCTATCCGGTCACCATCCAGCGCCTGCGGAGTTGGGCAATTCGGTTAAAACGGTTCGGTGTTGAACTGGTTCCGGTAAGTGCGATTGCCAATCTGCAAGTGACGCCGCAATCGGCCGACGAGGCAGAAGCCGCCCGTATCGAAGCCGAAGAACGTGAAAACGCGGCAATAGCCGAAGACGCTGCCGAAAATGAAGGCAATTCAGAAGACGCCGGAACAATCGAAAATTAGCAATAAAAGCCCAGCGCGTCTGGCACCGACCAATCAGGGATCACCATGGCAAAAACCTCTGCAACCTCAACAAATGATGCCCCGAAAAAAAAGGGCAAAGTCCGTGCGGAAGATCTGCCATATCGACCCTGTGTCGGTATTGCGCTGTTTAATACCGACGGTTTGGTCTGGATGGGCAACCGAATTGGCTTTGAAGGGGCTTGGCAATTACCACAGGGCGGGATCGATGACGGCGAGACCCCGGTGGAGGCTGCAATGCGTGAACTTGTCGAGGAAATCGGTGTCGGCACAGATAAGGCCGAAATTATTGCCGAGACGCCTGGTTGGCTAACCTATGACCTGCCTGACCATTTGATCGGCAAAGCATTCAAAGGCAAATATCGCGGGCAAAAACAAAAATGGTTCGCAATGCGTTTTACCGGCAAGGACAAGCATATCAAAATTGATGTCCCCAATCCTGAGTTCGACGATTGGCGCTGGAACGATTTGGCGACCTTGCCCGATTTAATTGTCCCGTTTAAGCGCCCCGTTTATTTGCAACTTGCCGATACATTTTGTGATGTACCTCAAAGAATTCGTGAAATGAAAAATGCATAAAGAGATAACTTGCGGTTTCGCCGCGACATGTTTTCGATAAGTTTAGCGATTTATCAGACACTTACGTTCTAGGGGGTCTTCAATATGGGTATGGATCGAATTATCTTTGGTGTTTTAACCGTCTTCGTTGGTCTTTTCGGCCTGTTTTATGCAGCAGGTTCGCAAGACAGTTATTCCTATTTTGTTGGGCTTGCGCTGTTTATTGGCGCGGTATTGTTCATGTTCCACATGATCAAGGGATATTATGACCAGCTTGAAGCATCTGATCACTGATCCGCCTCTATCGGGCCGAATGCGGCATCAAATGCTTTAAAACAAACCCAAAAAGCTCTAAGAATTATCCATGAGCAATACACATTGGGATCCTGCCCGTTACGGTTTATTTGGCAATGAGCGCCTAAGACCGGCCATCGACCTGATCGCCCGCTTGCCCAAAGCAGCAAGCGGCTTTTCCCCGCGTCACATCGTCGATCTGGGCTGCGGTCCGGGGTCGGTGACTGCTGTTCTGGCGGATGCCTTTGGCACATCAGGCGAAGATACTCCGCGTATTGTCGGGGTTGATTCATCTGACGAGATGTTGGAAACCGCACGCAAGCGTGATGAAAATATTGAATGGCAAAAAGCCGACATCGCGTCATGGGAACCTGAAGATCAGGTTGATCTGCTATTTTCCAACGCAGCCCTTCATTGGGTCCCCGATCATTCCAGCCTGTTTCCAAAGCTGATTGAATATGTCCGTCCTGGCGGTTTTATAGCCATTCAGGTGCCCAACAACTTCCTTGCACCCAGCCATCAGCTGATCGGTGAAGCTGGCATTGATTGGCGCAAGGAAGTGGCAAAGGCAATGCATGCCGCCCGCATCATGCGACCCGGCGATTATTTTGATGTTCTTGCACCGTCCTGCGACGAGATTGATCTGTGGCAGACACAATACTGTCACGTCCTGAGCGGACCGGATGCTGTCTATAACTGGACCAGTTCAACCATCTTGCGTCCGGTAATGGCAGCCCTTCCTGATGACGAAGCGCGCGCGACTTTCACCACGAAATACAAAGACCGCCTTAATCAGGTTTATCCATCCCGTGAGGATGGCCGCACCCTGTTTCCGTTCAATCGCCTGTTTATGATTGCGCGCAAACGTTCCGAATGATCCCCTGATCAAATCATCCGCCGACAAGGAACCTTTTCATGGCAGAGTTTCGCGAACATTTCGTCAAATGCTGTGGCTATGAAGTTCATGTCAGGGCATGGGGCGATCCTTCAAAACGACCTTTGATTATGATGCATGGTCTTGCCCGCTTGGCCGATGATTTTGACCAGGTCGCACCGCACTTTACCGATCAATATTATGTTCTGTGCCCATCCATGATCGGGCGCGGCTTTTCGGGCTGGGCCAAGGATCCCGACACGGAATATACCGTGCCATTCTATGTCGCACAGATGTTCGAACTGCTTGATCATTTTGGCATTGAAACCTGTGACTGGATCGGTACATCCATGGGTGGCTTGATCGGGCTTTATGCCACTGCCGAAGTCGCCGGGCGCATTGAAAAGCTTGTGCTGAACGATATTGGCCCAGAACTTGATCCCGATGCAGTTGCAAGGATCAAATCCTATGTCGGTGCATCACCGGAATTTGAAACCATTGACGATGTCGAAAAGCTTGTTCGTCTGGTCTATGCGCCGTTTGGTGTTTTCGATGATGCGACATGGGCGTTTTTGGCATCGCGCTCCGTACGGCGTCTTCCCAACGGCAATTTCATGATGCATTACGACCCGGAAGTCATGCGCGTCTTTGGCGAACATATTGATTCCTTTGACGCCTGGACCGAATTCGACGCATTACCCTGCCCCGTCATGTTAATCAGTGGCGAACAATCAGACCTGATCCCCAAGGCCATCGTCGATAAAATGAAAAAGAAAAAACCACAAATGCCGGTTTTTACAGTGGCGAATTGCGGACATGCTCCCCATTTGAATGACAACGCGCAAATCAACGCAATCAGGGATTTTTTGGGCAGTGACGCTTAATAAGCACGCATGATGCGTGTTATCCATGCCCCATCAAGAAACCTGAACAGATACGATCCGAACCGCATAGAACCACACGTAAAGTGGTCGCCGCGGGCGGCCATATGATTGGTATGGGACCGACACTGATACTGCTTTTGATCTGTCCAGTACCCCGGACGTTATCAGACCAATGCGTCGATTGCTGTGTTTGTTCGAACACCTGTGGGAACAGGCGGCATGACGAAACTGCATTTTGTGAAACAGTCGCTGCTTACAATAATTCTGGTCACCTGTATCAGCGCAGGTTTGGGCCCTTTTTATGCTGTCCACGCGCAATCAACTGATCGCAATCACGCTTCCCCAAGGTTGTCCTTTGGCGGTGACGTCATCCCTAGCATGACATCACAATCAAGCTATGCCCCTGTTGGCAATTATTTTTCTGGTCGGACAAGTTATGCCATTTCGCTTGGGACTGACCCCAGTGAACCCGACAGGGCCGAACAATTCTGGTTGGCGTTTGATGGCATCAACAATGATCAACAAGGGATCAGCGCCCAAATAGGCCTTGGCTACGCGCCAACACCCACTCTTGGGTTCGCCGTTGGGCCGTTCTTGGATCTGAACACCGCAACAACAGAAAACATTGGCATTTATCAGTCCGGTGGATTGGCACCTGAACGCTCGTTGCGACGGGCTTTCCTGTCACACAATGGTGTCCTGTTTAACGACGCTGGCCTTGCGGCATCGCTATCTTACATGCCCCTTGAAGACATCTGGATTGGCTTGCACGGCAGTGTGTCACACAACCTAATACCAACCGCCCCCGATCAGGGCATTCTTGATGGCATTGATGCCATGCTTGGCCTTACCGCAAGCTATCGCATTCAGTTCTGATTTACCGCCAATGCCAGCCAATTTATCATTCCCAAATCAATTCCGCTGTTGCACAGGGCGGGCAGTCCTGTATGACTCTTTGAAAGGCAAACCAAAGGGACATATAGACACGCATGAGCCATTCGCTCCCCCCAGAAAAGTCCGTCCTTGGCGCACCGTTTGACGCCTGCAACCAACTTGCAGCAGCCAAAAACGCCAATCTTTACCGTGCGGCCATGCGGCTTTCACCGGAACGCCAACGTTTCTTTTTGGCAAGCTACGCCTCGATGCGTGTCATAGACGATATTGTCGATGACGGTTTCCTTGAACTTCCTGATGCAGAACGTGATGCCCATCGTGAAAATATCCTTGAAACGATTGATCAGTGGCAGGCACAGGTTATTTCCGCCAAGGCAGACGCCGACAATCCGTTCCCCGAATCCGGGCCGCTTAACAACGATGTTTACGAAGCCCTGCGCGCAACCCTTGGCCGCAGCGACCTAACACCTGAACCATGGATCGAACTGGCCGACGCGCTTCATCATGATGTCGCCGAAGAACCCATGGATGAATGGGATGACTTCATCGCTTACTGCGAAGGTGCGACCGCTGCCCCGGCATCGATTTTTGTCTATTTGCTGTCTGCCCGATACGATCCGGAGATTGGCTATACATCCCCACTGACCAATCCGCCGATCTATCATGCACGCGATATGGCGATTTTCTGTTACATCATCCATATCCTGCGCGATCTTCCCGAAGACATCAAAGGCCCCGACCGCCTTGTGACCATTCCATCAGAAATGCTAATTGCCGCCGATATTACCCTTGGCGAAGTTCGCAATGCGATTGGTCAGGGGAAATATGGCGATCTTGATTATCTTGGCGGAATCCTGCTTGAGCGCGCGTGGGAACATTTTGAAACGGGTCAGGCCCGATCGGGTGAACTCCTATCCGTTCTTGATACCGACGAGGCCGATACGCTTTCGCGCTTGTTTACGGTCTATATCGAACTGGGTGGTTCGATGATGGAAAATGGCTATGCCAGCTTCCTGAAAGACCGCGACAATATTATGCAGACCACCGCACAAAACAGCCTACCGGACGTCAAGGAAGACGAATAGTCACCGCCGGGCGGACCCGACCAAACCCCTGCAAAAGAAAACCCCGCCAAACTGGCGGGGTTTGTCATTTTGGGTATTGATACCCGAATTTTTAAATCTGCTTATTTGGCGCAAAGGGCTGCAACACCCGGAAGGGTTTTGCCTTCAAGCCATTCAAGGAAAGCCCCACCTGCGGTCGAGACATATGAAAATGCCTGATCGGAATCTGCATGTCGCAGTGCTGCGACCGTGTCACCACCACCGGCAACCGAAAGAAGCTTTCCTTCCTTGGTCAATTTGGCGGCATGTTGGGCAACTGAAACCGTCGCGGTGTCAAACGGGGCGATTTCAAACGCACCAAGCGGTCCGTTCCAAACCAACGTTTCACAGGTCTCCAAACGTTTATTAAGGTCTTTGATGGTTTTTGGACCGGCATCAAGGATCATGCCATCCGCTGCCACGTCATTGATGTCTGAAATATCATGCGGCGCATTTGCAGCAAATTCTTTGGCAACCAATCCATCTACCGGCAAAACGATTTCGCAATTGGCAGCTTCGGCCTTGGTGAAAATCTCGCGTGCGGTTGCAAGCAAATCATGCTCGCAAAGAGATTTGCCAACATTGACACCTTTGGCCGCAAGGAACGTATTGGCCATACCACCGCCAATGACAAGCTGATCAACCTTGGCGACCAAATTGCCCAAAAGATCAAGCTTGGTCGAAATTTTTGCCCCACCAACGATCGCCATCACCGGGTGTTTTGGTGCTTCAAGCGCATTGCCAAGTGCTTCAAGTTCAGCCTGCATCAAACGTCCGGCATAGGCCGGAAGTGCGCGTGCTAAACCTTCGGTCGATGCGTGGGCACGATGCGCACAGGAAAAGGCGTCATTGACGAAAATATCGCCAAGTTTGGCCAATTCGGCGACAAATGCCGGATCGTTTTTTTCTTCTTCTCCGTGATAGCGCAGGTTTTCCAAAAGCACAATCTCGCCGTTCTCAAGGCTGTTCACCACATCGGCTGCTTTTGCCCCAATGCAGTCATCGGCAAACTTCACTGGCCGGCCAAGCTGTTTGGCAAGTGCTTCTGCAACCGGCTTTAAGGTCATTTCCGCAACACGTTGGCCTTTTGGGCGGCCAAAATGGGTGATCACAACCAATTTCGCACCGGCATCAGCCAGTTCGATCAATCCGGGGACAGTCCGTTCAATACGTGTTGTATCGCCAACAACACCATCCTTCATCGGAACGTTAAGATCAGCGCGCAGCAAAACGCGCTTGCCAGCGACATTGACACCGTCAAGCGTATTAAAGTCAGCCATTATCTGAACCTGCTTTTGAGTTTTACAAAAGACGGGAGGGGGATGTCCCGACATGGATCGAACCAAATCCTGATGCGCCTTGTTTTGCCCGATCAGTGCGATCGACGCAAGGCCAGATGGGGTCCGTAAGAATACCTGCAAAAGGTATTTGTAAAAATAACGGCCAGTCACGCTTTGTGCTGGCCGAAATTCAAAATCTTATCAATGCGATCCCAAAAGGGATGAATGCAAAAAGCCTTGGAAGCTTGTCGCCACCGGCCCGGTCATCAAAACATGATCATCCGCCAACCATTCGATGGTCAGTTTGCCACCATCAAGAATGATTTCGGTTTTACGATCTGTCAGGCCACGGCGTGCTGCTGCGACCCCAACCGCACAGGCACCTGTGCCACAGGCACGGGTTACCCCAACACCGCGTTCCCACACGCGCATCCTGATCTGGTTTTCGCAGACAATGCTGCAAACTTCAATATTGGCGCGTTCCGGGAACATTTCATGATGTTCAAGAACCGGTCCAAGCTTTTCGATATCAATAGCCTCGGCATCATCGACAAAAAATACCGCGTGCGGATTGCCGACATTGACACCCACCGCATCGGAAAGCGGACCAAGAGACAGCGGAATATGATTGGTATCAACCGCCTGGGATAGCGGGATATCACGCCAGTCAAGCTTGATCTGCCCCATATCGACGCTCACCCGACCGTCGGCAAGCCCATTGGCATCCAAAAGTCCAACCACGGTTTCAATGATGACGTCTTTGCGGCCCAATTCGCCCATGACAATATTGGCGACACAACGTGCGGCATTGCCACATGCTTCAACCTCGCCACCGTCATTGTTGCGGATGCGCATAAAGGCATCGGCCAAATCTTCGCGGGCAGGTTCAATTACAATCAACTGATCGCAGCCAACGCCGGTCTTGCGATCTGCAATCCGAGCAGCGGTTGCGTTATCAAGATCAAGCACAGCAGGATCGCGTCGTCCGTCAAAGACAACGAAATCATTTCCCAGACCATGCATTTTGACAAAAGGAATACCGTTCATAACCGCCTTATAGTCCTGATTCCAAACCGCGTCCATATGTGGCTTACCCAGATATAGACCCGCCTTTATGTTCCGCAACCTTGCGGTTTTGTGACCGGTGATGACGGATCAGGAAAAACCTGCGCTATGGAACTTGGTGAATGTGAACTTCTCTGTTTCTTCCCACAGAATAGCCATCAAGGGTTTTCAGCGAATTAAGTCGATCGCAGCATTGCCCCAACCGCCTCTATCATCGCCCCTGTTGCCTATTCGCAAACGGCTTCGTCAGGCGGAAACTTTGGGCGTCGCAGGCGCACAATAGCGCACTTTTCTGGGGGCAAAGCCCGCCTTGGCAAAATATCCACGTAATCGGTCTTCCATCTCGCCAAGAGAAACATAAACGTTGCTGCATTTATGATCACTGGCCAGTCGGCTCATGGCATCGCGCATGGCATCTAAAACATAGTCGCCAGAAACAATTTCGACCGCCATGACATTATCAACGTGAAGAACAAGACCATTGGTCATGTCATCACGCACAAGATATGAAAACAATCCATGGATATAGCCACGCTCATTGGCAATGACGATGATGCCGCGTTGACGCTGCCACAGGATGCTATCCCCGCAATCCTTTTTATTTTGTGCGTCTTTAACGACCGGTAGGCAGTATTGATCCACAAACGCACGCCACCGATCCAATGTCAGATCGACTTGCAACATCTGAACAAGCGGAAAGGTCATATCCGCGGTGTATGATGTAAGTGGAAGCGCCTGATAGCCTTCTGGCATGATCCTACCCTTTTTGAATTTTCGGATCATGCCGGAAATAAATCACTCCAACCTTGATGTGCATCAACACCTTTGGCGGGCTTGATAGGCATAAACATCTCTAGCATTCAACAGCCCTATCAACAGGCGGTTGTTTTCTGTGAGTGAATTTATGCCGGGTTTTGCAGCTTGATGTTGACGTGGATCAATGGTTTTTGCCCTGCATGCCCGCATACTTGCCCTACAGATTAGAAAACCTCGCCTGGAACGGATGTGTTCGTCTTTGACTGCACGGAGATCAGGTGGGGCTTTTTGTGCAGGTGAAGTTATCGGTTCTCGCACCGTTAGTTCACCGGGACTAATGAAATTGTCCAAGAGGGTTTTGGACAGTTCACCCGAATACCTTGAACGGGAGTCAAGCATGAGCCAGGGGAGCATGGCACCGGCAGCATCGCCATCTGTTGCTGTCGACTATAATATGGACGTTGTGCGCTGGGGCGCATTGGCGACCGTATTTTGGGGCGTAATCGGATTTTTAGTCGGGGATGTCATTGCATGGCAGCTCGCCTTTCCGGTTCTCAATTTCGATAACGAATTTCTGAACTTCGGACGTCTGCGCCCGCTGCACACGTCTGCAGTCATTTTTGCCTTTGGTGGCAACGCGCTTCTGGCGACATCCTTCTATGTTGTACAGCGCACCTGCCGCGCACAGCTTTATGGCGGCAAGTCACTGCCAGCTTTCGTCTTCTGGGGATATCAGTTGTTCATCGTCATGGCGGCAATCGGCTATGTCACGGGAACCACCCAGGGGCGCGAATATGCCGAACCGGAATGGTTTGTTGATCTGTGGCTGACAGTGGTTTGGGTTTGCTATCTGGCAGTGTTCGTCGGCACACTTCTGAAACGCCGTGAACCGCATATCTACGTCGCGAACTGGTTCTATCTGGCCTTTATCGTCACGATTGCGATGCTGCATCTTGGCAATAACCTTGCCATTCCTGTCTCGTTCATGGGCACGAAATCCTATTCGATGTTCTCAGGCGTGCAGGATGCCTTGACCCAGTGGTGGTACGGCCATAATGCGGTTGGCTTCTTCCTGACCGCCGGCTTCTTGGGGATGATGTATTACTTCATCCCGAAACGTGCCGAACGCCCGGTTTATTCCTATCGCCTGTCGATCATTCACTTTTGGGCGCTGATCTTCCTGTATATCTGGGCGGGTCCGCATCATCTGCATTACACCGCTCTTCCTGATTGGGCACAGACCCTTGGCATGACCTTCTCGATCATGTTGTGGATGCCGTCTTGGGGTGGGATGATCAACGGTCTGATGACGCTTTCGGGCGCTTGGGACAAACTGCGTACGGACCCGGTTCTGCGTTTCATGGTTGCTGCTGTTGGTTTCTATGGCATGTCGACCTTCGAAGGTCCGGTCATGTCGATCAAGGCAGTTAACGGTCTGTCGCACTACACTGACTGGACCATTGGTCACGTGCATTCAGGTGCACTTGGCTGGGTTGCCTTTGTCTCATTCGGGGCGATCTACTTCCTGATCCCGGTTCTTTGGAACCGCGAACGGTTATATTCGATGCGTCTGGTATCGCACCACTTCTGGTTGGCGACCATCGGGATCGTTCTTTACATCACCTCGATGTGGGTTTCGGGGATCATGCAGGGCTTGATGTGGCGTGCCTATGACGAATTGGGCTTCCTGCAGTATTCCTTCATCGAAACCGTTGAAGCGATGCATCCCTACTACATCATTCGTGCAACCGGCGGTCTGTTGTTCTTGCTCGGTTCGTTGCTGATGGTCTGGAACGTCTACAAGACGATCCGTGGCGATCTGCGCAACGAAGCACCGATAGGCACACCTGCAACCGTTGCAGCAGAATAAGGGGGAACGAGATATGCTTCTTAAAAAACACCATATTGTTGAAAAGAACGTCTTTGTTCTGATCCTTGGCATTTTCCTGACCATCATCATCGGCGGTATTGTCGAAATCGTGCCGCTCTTTACGATGGAACAAACCATCGAGAAGGTCGAAGGGGTGCGTCCGTACTCGCCGCTCGAACAGGCTGGTCGTAACATTTATATCCGCGAAGGCTGCTATAACTGCCATTCTCAGCAGATTCGTCCATTCCGTGACGAGGTCGAACGTTATGGCCACTACAGCCTTGCCGCAGAATCGATGTATGACCACCCGTTCCAGTGGGGATCGAAACGTACTGGTCCCGATCTTGCGCGTGTTGGCGGGAAATATTCCAACGACTGGCATGTTGCCCACCTGATTGATCCACGCGCAGTTGTGCCTGAATCGATCATGCCGGGCTATCCGTTCCTTGCAGACCGCAAATTGAAATTCGATGACGCAAAGGCCCACCTCGAAACGCTTAAAATGGTTGGGGTTCCCTATACCGATGAGATGATCGAGGCCGCCAAAGCAGACCTTTACCTGCAAGCCAGCGAGGACGCCGCCTATGACGATGATTTCCTTGCACGGTATCCAAATGCGGCAACAGGTGATTTTGACGGCAATCCGGCAAAACTGACCGAGATGGATGCGCTGGTTGCGTATCTGCAGGTGTTGGGCCAGATGGTCGACTTCACCACCTACAATCCGCAGATGAACCTGCGCTAGAGGCAAAGGGGAACGTCATGGAATTCTTTTCGCAACTCGCTGACTTTTTCCGCCCTCTGTGGGGGTTGTGGCTGATGCTTTTATTCGGCGCGATCATTGCCTGGGTCATGTGGCCTAGCAAAAAGCGCAATAAAGACATGGAAGACCACGCCCAAATCCCATTGCGGGATCAGGATTAAGGGGAGAACCGAACAATGTCGACAAAAGTCGAGAAAGACCAAGTATCCGGGCGGGAAACCACCGGTCACGAATGGGACGGCATCAAGGAACTCAACACCCCCTTGCCGTCATGGTGGGTTTATGTCTTCTGGGCCTGTTGTATCTGGTCAGTTGGTTACTGGGTGGTCTATCCATCTTGGCCAAGTGCAACCGACTATCTCAAAGGCACGTTTGGCACGACCAACCGTACCCAACTTCATGAAACCATGGCCAATGTGGCCGCTGAACGGGCGCCGTATATGGAACGTTTGGCTGCGTTGGATGTCTCAGAAGTCGTCAATGATCCAGAACTTCTGAACTTCTCCATGGCCGGGGGCAAAGCTGTCTTTGCTGATAACTGCGCGCCATGTCACGGCACGGGGGGATCGGGCAATCCGGGTTTCCCATCGCTTCAGGATGACGCATGGCTTTGGGGTGGGTCGCTTGATGCGATCAATGAAACGCTTCATGTCGGCATTCGCTGGGATGCCAACGAAGATACACGTTTCAACGATATGCCCGCCTTTGGTCGTGACGGTTTGCTTGAACGCGACCAGATCGAAGACGTCGTTCAGTATGTTATGGCCTTTACCAACAGGGCCACAGATACAGAAGCTTCTGATCGCGGTGCCGTTGTTTTTGAAGAAAACTGCGCATCCTGTCATGGTGATGATGCCAAAGGCATTCAGGAACTTGGTGGACCAAACCTGACCGATGCCATCTGGCTTTATGGCGGTGATAAATCCACGATTACCGAAACCATCAACAATTCACGCCGGGGTGTGATGCCCGCATGGGGCGGTCGTCTGGATGAAGAAACCATCAAAATGCTGACCGTTTATGTCCACTCGCTTGGTGGCGGTCAGTAAGACCCAAAAGACAGAAGGCCAATGATCAACATTCATTGGCCTTCTTTACATCTGGCTTTCTTATTTCAAACGATGTGTCCGCCACAGTTTTAAGTCCAAGATCAGGTCACAAATTGACATGTATCATGGTCGCTGTAGCGGACATTTCGTATTTTCAGCCTGAGATTTGAATAATGAAAGCCTGCTCCCTAAGGCTGCCAGAAAAACCAGTTTTCCTGACAGCCAAGCCAACTTATCCGACTGGCGGTTCCCCCCGCATTGAGAGCAGTCGGTTCGGCAGGGAGCATTTAACAGGTAGCGAAAATGGCCATGTCCAATTTGCCGCATCCCGATGCCGACCTTCAGCCCAATACCCTTGCCAGTGATGGCGAGGATTATGATGATGTGCCGCTCTATAAAACCCGCGATAAGGTTTATCCAAAACGGGTTTCAGGATATTTCAGAAATCTAAAATGGGCCGCTTTGATCGCCCTTTTGGCGATTTACTGGCTTGTTCCGTGGCTGCGTTGGGATCGTGGGGCAACGGCCCCTGATCAGGCTGTTCTGATCGATATGGATTTGGGCCGGGCTTATTTCTTCTTCATCGAAATCTGGCCTCAGGAAGTTTATTACATTACCGGTATCCTGATCATGGCTGCAATCGGGCTGTTTTTGGCAACCTCCCTGTTTGGCCGCATCTGGTGCGGTTACGGATGTCCGCAAACCGTCTGGACCGATTTGTTTATGCTGGTCGAACGTTATATTCAGGGTGATCGAAACGCCCGTGTTCGGCTTGATAAATCAAAATGGACGCTTGAAAAAATCTGGAAAATCGGCGCAACCCATCTGGCTTGGATTGCCATTTCAATGGCAACAGGCGGCGCGTTTGTTCTGTATTTCAACGATGCGCCAACAGTGGTGGTTGATGTGTTTACCGGCAATGCGTCACTTGCCGTTTATGTCACCATCGCGTTTCTAACATCTTCAACCTACCTTCTGGCGGGTTGGGCCCGCGAACAGGTCTGCACCTATATGTGCCCATGGCCGCGCTTTCAGTCGGCCATGCTTGATGATGAAAGCCTGATTGTTACCTATGAAGGATGGCGCGGTGAAACCCGCGGTCCGATCAAACGCAAGAACCTTACCCGCGGCGAAGTCCCAGAAACCGGCCACTGCATTGATTGCCATGCCTGTGTCAATGTTTGCCCGACAGGCATTGATATCCGCGATGGCTTGCAGATGGAATGCATTGGTTGTGGCCTGTGTATTGATGCCTGTAACGATATCATGGACAAGGTGGGCTTCCCCCGTGATCTCGTGCGGTTTGACTCGGTTCAAAACACCCAACTTCGGGCGACAGGCAAAGCAACCCGTGTGCGGCTTGTCCGTCCGCGTACCATTTTTTATACTATCATTTTGACCATCGTCGCGTCGGTCATGATGTTTGGCCTGTTTAACCGCTCGGTTCTGGAACTCAATGTCCTGCGCGATCGCAATCCGCTATATGTCACTTTGTCCGATGGCGATGTCCGCAACGGCTACACCCTTAAGGTGCTCAACAAGGAACAGGCTAACAAAACCTATGTTTTGTCGGTCACGGGCCTTGATACGACCGATCTCCAAATCATTGGTCAAACACCCAATCAGGATGGCAGCTTTAATCTTGATGTCGCGCCTGATCGGGTTGGCAGCTTCCGGGTCTTTGTGGCGGCAACACCATCAACACTTGATGGCGACTCTACCCCGTTTGAATTTAAGGTAACCGATCTGGAAACCGGAAATTCCGAAACTTATGATACAGTGTTCGCCGGTCCAAAGACCGACCGCTGATCGTGAAAACGGCTCAGTTCAGGAAAGACAACCTATGGCAACGCATATGACCTCGCCTTCATCTGATCAGAATGGTCCACGTAAATCGGATCGCTGGATTCCGTGGTACTTCGTTGGCGGCTTTGCCATCATGCTGATAGCCAACATCTCGCTGATCACGTTTTCCATGACCAGTTGGAACGGCCTTGTCACCAAACACGCCTTTGAAGAAGGTAACAATTACAACGCCGCAATGTCCGGAGCTGCGCGTCAGGCTGAATTGGGGTGGCGCAGCAAACTTTCGGTAAGCGGTGTCATCAATCAGAGCGGCACCATTACGGTTCTGTTCCGCGATAAGAACTCGCAGCCGATCACGGGTGCCAAAATGTCTGTGGTGATGATCCGATCCGACCGAGATGATTTGGACATGACCGTTCCGATGGTTGAAATCGCACCGGGCGAATACCGTGCCAGTGCATCTTTCCCGGTGTATGGTCGTTGGCAATTGCGCACCATTGCCCATGCCATGGGTGATGATTACCAAACGGTCGAGAACGTCGTCGTAAATCCATGAGCCAGACTGCCCTGTGCCGCCATTGCAATGAACCGGTAACGGCGCAATCCCCCGCCGCCCCGGATTTTTGCTGTACGGGCTGCGCTGGTGCGTATGCACTGCTTGGCGAATTAGGGCTGTCTTCCTATTACAAACGCCGTGCGATTGATCCGAAAATCCGCGCTTTGCGCCCGGATGAAGACGAAATTGCAAGTTTTGACTTCACCGAACTGGCCAGCACCGATGAAGACGGCAAACACCATCTTAATCTGATGGTCGATGGCATTCATTGTGCTGCTTGTGTCTGGCTGATCGAAACCCTGTTACAGCGAAATGATGCTGTTCTTTCTGCCCGCATAAACATGACAACCCGCCGCCTGCGCCTAAGCTGGCAGGGGAAACTTGATGATATCGCGACAATCATTCATCCCGTTCTTCAGATGGGCTATCGCCTGATCCCGTTCGATCCAGCAGCACTTGAACAGGCAACCGCATCACGCAACAAGGAATTGCTGCGCTGTTTGGCTGTGTCTGGTTTTGCCGCAGGCAATGTGATGTTGCTATCCGTCTCGGTCTGGGCGGGATATTTTCAGGGCATGGGCGGGGCAACACGCGATCTTTTTCATTGGCTATCTGCCCTGATCGCACTGCCTGCTGCGGCTTATGCCGGCATGCCATTTTACCGATCTGCCTTTGGCGCGATCCGTAATCGTCGGGTCAATATGGATGTCCCGATTAGTTTGGGCGTGATCTTGGCACTGGGGATGAGCTTGGCGCAAACCATCCGCAGTGAACCCCATGCCTATTTTGATAGTGCGATAACACTACTCTTTTTCCTTTTGATCGGGCGCTATCTTGATGGCCGCGCACGCGGTCAGGCCCGATCCGCTGCCGAAAATCTTTTGTCATTAAATGCCCGGTCAATCACGGTAATTGAAAACGATGGCACCCGACGCTTGATCGCCCCGCAAAAAGCCGAACCAGGCATGATTGTCCTGACCGCAGCGGGTGAACGTATTGGCGTTGACGGCGAAGTCATCGACGGAAAATCAGACATCGACACAAGCGTCATTAGCGGTGAAAGCATCCCCGTTCTGACACAGCCCGGCGCAAAAGTATTTGCCGGAACAACCAATATATCGGGTCCATTGCGCATACGTGTTAGCGCAACGGGTGGGAATACCTTGCTGTCTGAAATCGTACGTTTGATGGAAAATGCCGAACAGGGGCGCGCCAAATATGTCGCCATCGCTGATCGGGTGGCAAAATCATACGCCCCGGTTGTTCACCTGCTTTCCTTGGCAACATTTGTTGGCTGGTGGCTGATTGGTGGCTTGCCTTGGCATGACGCATTGATGAATGCGATTGCCGTTTTGATCATTACCTGCCCCTGTGCATTGGCACTGGCAGTCCCTGTTGTCCAAGTCATTGCCACCGGACGGCTGTTGCGCGCGGGAATCTTGGTGAAATCGGCAACCGCACTGGAACGGCTGACCAAAATCACCGGCGTCATTTTTGATAAAACCGGCACCCTAACCACCGGCAAGCCTGAACTGATCAGAAGCCCGGATGAAAAAACCCTGATGCTTGCCGCGGAAATCGCCGCAAACAGCAACCACCCTCTTTCGCGCGCTCTCGTCCGGGCCACAGGCAACGTTACCCCACACCCCAATGTCACCGAGCATCCCGGTCAAGGCTTGATTGCGCAAGGCCCAACTGGCGTCATTCGCCTTGGCAGCCGTGATTTTTGCGGCATTGCCGAACATTCCGATCTTCCAAGCGATGTCGTCGGGCCAGAATTATGGATGGCCGAATCGGGCAAAGCAGCCCAACGGTTTGTTTTCCGCGACACCCCCAGAAAGGACGCGGCAAGCGTGATCAGCCAACTGCAGTCACGCGGCTTTGACGTCGGCTTGCTGTCTGGCGATCGGAACAAAACGGTGCAACAACTCGCCGAAATGCTTGGCCTTAAAAATTGGCAAGCTCAGATGTCGCCAACGCAAAAAGCAGCCCGCATTCAAGCCCGCGCAGATGAAGAACATCTTGATTTAATGGTCGGCGACGGGATCAATGATGCCCCCGCCCTTGCCTGTGCGCATGCATCCATGTCACCAGCCACAGCCGCCGAAATTTCCCAGAATGCCGCCGACATCGTCTTTCAGGGCGATCGTTTAGGTGCGGTAATTGAGGCAATTGACGTCGCACGTAAGGCTGATCGGCTTGTGCGTCAAAATTTTGCCCTATCTTTTGCCTACAACCTGATCACGATACCCCTTGCGGTGTCTGGCTTTGTCACCCCGCTTATTGCGGCGATTGCCATGTCATCATCATCTTTGATTGTCATTGCCAATGCCCTGCGTCTGCATGCAAACTCCGCGACATCAAAAGACACCGTCGTCGATAGCATTCCCCAAACCGCCCAACAGGCAGAAGCCTAGGATCCTACGTCATGAGTAACCTTCTCCTCCTGATCCCGGTCGCGTTATTTTTGGGTCTTTTAGGGCTGGCGGCGTTCTTATGGTCGCTGCGTTCCGGCCAATTCGATGATATGGAAGGGGCCGCTAACCGCATCTTGTTTGATGACGATGACGAAGCCATTTCTGCCAAATCGAAGAAAATCGAACCAGGTGACAGTTAGAATAACTTGAAACACCCCTATCTGATCGCATAGATTGGTCACGTCTTAACCTGTCGGGTTACCAGAATCGGAGTCTGCGATGGCAGTCCGCCCCCAACTTTGCGAAGCTTGTTCTATCAAAGACTTGACGTTCTGCTCCTCGTTACACGGGGCCGAGCACGATCAGTTGCGCAAACTGTTGACCCATGTCCAGTATGACGGCCACAGCACCATTTTCCACGAAGCCGAAGATGCCGACTACGTTTTTAACGTCACCACCGGGTCGGTAAAGCTTTATAAATTGCTGGGCGACGGACGCCGTCAAATCACCGGTTTCCTGTTTGCTGGCGATTTTCTTGGTTTGGCGCTGAACGCTAATTACAGCTATACCGCCGAAGCAATCGAACCGGTCACCGCCTGTCGTTTTCCGCGTCAAAAGCTTGAAAAGCTGTTTGATGAGTTTCCTCATCTTGAAAAACGCATGCTTGGCATGGCGGTTGACGAACTGGCAGCAGCACAAGATCAAATGCTCCTTCTTGGGCGTAAAACTGCCAAGGAAAAGGTCGCATCATTCTTGCTGATGCTTGCACGCAGACAAGAACATCGCGGCGAAAACAGCGACACAATCAATGTGCCTATGAGCCGGTCCGACATTGCCGATTACCTTGGCTTAACGATCGAAACCGTGTCACGCACCTTGACCCAGTTGCGCAAAGAATCAACGATTGCACTCAAAGATAACCGCCACATCGAAGCGGTTGGTTTGGACATGCTCGAAGATCTTGCCGAAGGTTTGTGATTTTGTTGTGCGCCTGCACAGTAAAACTACAAATAGCTCGTAGATCATTCGAAGCGATAGGTTCATTCCGCTAGAAACACAACTTGTTGGCCGAATTGCTTATTTCGCGATTGCGAAAAAACATTTCCCGCAGATGGTCATCATATTGTAAACATGACCGCACGCCCGACAAAGATCGGGCAGCCAATTCCGGTAGAACCGGGGGAGAAACGTCATGAGTGCCACCAGTAAAAAGATGGGCCGGATGTCCGTCCCACAACTTCGCGCCCGCAAAGGTGCGGAACCAATTGTCTGCCTTACGGCCTACACCACCCCGATGGCCCAGCGACTTGATGAACATTGCGACCTTCTTTTGGTCGGCGATTCATTGGGTATGGTTGTCTATGGGATGGAAAGCACCCTTGCCGTCACCGTCGATATGATGGTCAATCACGGCAAGGCGGTTATGCGCGGATCGAAAAATGCCTGCGTTGTTGTTGATCTGCCCTTTGGCAGCTATCAGGAATCCAAAGAACAGGCATTCCGAACAGCATCCCACATTCTTGCTGAAACCGGCTGTGCTGCGGTAAAGCTTGAAGGTGGTGCAGAACTTGCCGAAACCATCGAATTTTTATCCCAGCGTGGCGTACCTGTGATGGCCCATATCGGCCTGATGCCCCAGCAGGTCAACACCATGGGCGGCTTCAAAAGCCAGGGCCGCGATGACGAAGCAGCCGAGAAAATGATCGCCGATGCCAAGGCTGTTGCCGATGCCGGTGCGTTTTCAGTTGTTGTCGAAGGAACGGTCGAGGCCGTCGCACGACGCATTACTGAAACCATCGATATTCCGACCATCGGCATTGGTGCCTCGGTCGCATGCGATGGTCAGGTTCTGGTTACCGAGGATATCCTTGGGCTGTTTTCTGACTTCACACCGAAATTCGTCAAACGCTATGCCAATCTTGGTGATGCTGTGTCCGAAGCCGTTGGCCAATATGCCAGCGAAGTACGCACCCGCCAGTTCCCGGCGGATGAACATTGCTTTGGCATTGCGAAAAAAGGTAAGTTGCGCGCGGTCTGATCCGCCAAGGGTATGGACCGCCGCGATTTCATGAAATTTTCGATACGACGATAAAGATGTCCCTTACGACTGTTCACACTGTCGCTGATTTGCGCGCGACTGTTGCCGCATGGCGCGCTGAAGGCCTTCGTGTTGCCCTGGTTCCAACCATGGGCGCACTTCATGATGGCCATATCAGCTTAACCAAGCTTGCCCGCGAACATGCAGACCGTGTGATCGTTTCGATCTTTGTTAATCCGACTCAGTTCGGCCCGACCGAAGATTTCAGCGCCTATCCACGCACCTTGCCTGACGATCAGAAACTTCTTGATGCTGCTGGGGTCGCGCTGTGCTTTGCCCCATCGGTCGATGAAATGTACCCCGAAGGCTTTGCCACCAAGGTCAGCGTCGATGGTGCCATGACCAATGTTTTGTGTGGTGCCGCCCGCCCCGGTCATTTCGATGGTGTTGCCCAGATCGTCACCAAGCTTCTGCTTCAATCGCTGCCCGATTGTGCAATTTTCGGCCAGAAAGATTATCAACAGCTTATGGTCATTCGCCGCTTTTGCGATGATCTGAACATCCCTGTTGATATTATTGGTGCAAAAATTCTACGCGAAAAAGACGGCCTCGCCATGTCATCGCGCAACCGCTATCTTTCGGTGACAGAACGCACCATTGCCCCAAGCTTAAACCGCGTCTTGGCCGAAATCACCGCCAAGGCCGCCACCGGAGCCGAACTTGGCCCGCTTTTGGCAAAAGGCCGCCAAGACATTCTGGCCGCCGGGTTTGATCCGATTGATTATCTTGAAGTCCGCGATGCACTGACCCTTGAACTGGTGGGGCAAACCGTTACCAAACCAGCACGGATCTTCGTTGCAGCACATCTTGGCAAGGCCCGCCTGATTGATAATCATGCGATTACACCGGCCAACATTGCGGGTTAAATACCCAACCCTGCTGGCAGAATCGCTGATTGGGCATGAAATGACTCGAAAAGCGCAGAACATTGGGCTTTTGCGCCCAATAGCACTTGACTCCCTACCCCCGATCCAATAAACCCTCCCCACCACAGGTCGCCCAAGTGGCGCCTCCCCCAGTCCTCGAGTTTTCGAGCACTGGGTTTTAGTTTTTTGTGCGCATACGGTGGAAACACCGGCAACACAGACGGGATTTGGAATGTTTGAAGGACTAAGCGATCGCCTTGGCGGGGTTCTTGATAAGCTGCGCAAACGTGGCGCGCTGAAAGAATCCGACGTCAAGGAAGCCATGCGCGAAGTACGCGTCGCCTTGCTTGAGGCTGACGTGGCGCTGCCGGTCGTTAAAACCTTCATCACCAATGCAACCGAACGTGCGGTTGGCGCAGATGTTTTGCGCTCGGTAACCCCGGGGCAGATGGTTGTTAAGATCGTCCATGACGAACTTAAAAACATGCTGGGCGAAGGCGAAGACATCAATCTTGCTGCCACCCCGCCGGTTCCGATCCTGATGGTTGGTCTGCAGGGTTCTGGTAAAACCACCAGTTCGGCCAAAATCGCGCTGCATCTGACCAAAAAGCGCAATAAGAAAGTCCTTCTGGCATCGCTTGATATTTATCGTCCGGCTGCACAGCAGCAGCTTAAGGTTTTGGCCGACGATAATGGTTTGGGTGTTCTTCCGATCGCTATGGGCGAAAAGCCGGTTTCGATTGCCAAGCGCGCCATGGATATGGGCCGCAAAGAAGGCTACGACGCAGTTATCCTTGATACTGCTGGTCGTCTGCATATCGACATGGAACTGATGAGCGAAGTCGCCCAGATCCGTGATGCAGTCACCCCGGTCGAGACCCTTTTGGTTACCGATGCGATGACCGGTCAAGACTCGGTCAATGTCGCCAAGGAATTTGCTGAAAAGGTTGGTATCACCGGTATCGTTCTGACCCGTGTTGACGGTGATGCACGTGGTGGTGCGGCCCTTTCAATGCGTCAGATCACCGGTTGCCCGATCAAGATGCTTGGTGTTGGCGAAAAAATCGACGAGATGGAAGCCTTCCATCCTGATCGTATTGCCAACCGTATTCTTGGCATGGGTGACGTTGTCAGCCTTGTTGAAAAAGCTGCTGAGAACATCAAGGCAGAAGACGCCGAGAAAATGGCCAAGAAGCTTCGTAAAGGTCAGTTTGACCTCAACGATCTTCTTGCTCAGCTTAAACAGCTTCAGAAGATGGGTGATCTTTCCGGCATCATGGGCATGCTGCCGGGCATGGGCGCGCTGAAAAAACAGATGTCGCAGACCAAGCTTGATCCGAAACTTCTGACGCATCAAGAAGCGATCATCCTTTCGATGACGCCAAAAGAACGCGAAAACCCGGCCCTGATCAAGGCATCGCGCAAAAAGCGTATTGCTGCGGGTTGCGGTCTGTCAGTTCAGGAAGTGAACAAGCTTCTGAAGCAATACCAAACCATGTCCACCATGATTAAAAAGATGGGCAAGATGGGTAAAAAGGGTCTGTTTGGCGGCATGCCAAAAATGGACCCGGCAATGCTTGAGGGCGGCGAAATGCCAGACCTTGGCAATCTGCCAAAAGGATTAACCGGTGGCGGTGGTGGTTTACCACCCGGCCTTCCGGGATTAGGGGGCGGCGGTGGCATGCCTCCTGGATTTCCGGGGTTCGGCAAGAAGAAATAGCCAAACCCCCGGTTCTGAAAGAAGGTTCTTGAAGAATTTCTCTTAGGAACCAAAACGGCCCACAAAGCCGATCTACAAAGACTGATTGAATAGGCCCCTCGGGGCCATGATTTAGAAGACAACAAACCCAAGCTGAAAGGAACTTATCCGAATGGCTGTTAAGATTCGTCTTTCCCGTGGCGGTGCCAAAAAGCGTCCGTACTACCGTATCGTAGTTGCTGACGTTCGTGCTCCGCGTGACGGCAGCTTCATCGAGCGCGTCGGTACTTATGACCCGATGCTCCCGAAAGATGCTGACAACCGCGTAACCTTCAAAGAAGAGCGCATTAAATATTGGCTGTCTGTTGGCGCACAGCCGACCGATCGTGTTGCACGTTTCCTGGGCAAAGCTGGCCTTGCTGATGCGTTCAAACCGACCGAACAGCCGCAGAAGTCTGCTCCGAAAGCGAAAGCTCAGGAACGTCTTCGTGAGAAAGCTGAAAAAGCTGAAGCTGCTGCTGCCGCTGCTGCGGAAGCCGCTGCCGAAGCAGCAGCACCTGCTGAAGAAGCTGCAGGCGAGTAATCGCTGAACGCACGCTTTGATCAGATACCGGAAACTTGTGAACCGAAATGGCTGATACCCGCAAATCCAAAAACGACGAAGCTTATGTCTGCGTCGGCATGATCACCGCTCCTCACGGGGTGCGTGGTGCCGTGCGCGTCAAAAGCTATACCGTCGACCCGGATAACCTTGTCGGTTATGGCCCGTTGTTCGACGCTAAAGGCACTTTGAAATACAAGCTGTCTCCTGTCGGACATGTCCGCGACCAGTTGATCGCAAAGATCGAAGGCGTAGACGATCGGGATGCTGCCGAACGGCTGCGGGGAACCAAGCTTCATGTACCGCGTGCGGCACTGCCTGAAACGGTAGACGAAGACGAATTTTATCTTGCTGACCTTGTTGGTCTGACCGCCTACCACATTGATGGTTCGCTGTTTGGTACCGTACGGGGTGTGGCTGATTTTGGCGCTGGCGACGTAATCGAAGTCGCGCTTGAAGAAGTCCGGGGCAAGGTTGTCGTCCTTCCGTTTACCAAAGAAGCAGTTCCCGAAGTGGTTCTTTCGGAACGCAAGCTGGTGGTAAATCCGCCCGAGGGGCTACTGCAGGATGAGGAAGGACCGGGCAATCGTACCCGTCGTCCCAACAAATCCCGCAAAGACTCTCAGGCCGACCGCGATTCTTCTGATGCCGTTACTGCAGATGCAGTAGGCGCGGAAACCGCGACCGGCAGCGGGAAGGAGGCCTGATCGATGTCTGTGTGGCAGGCAAAAGTTGCAACCCTGTTCCCGGAAATGTTTCCGGGCGTACTTGGTCAGTCTTTGGCTGGTCGTGCGCTTGAGAACGGGATCTGGTCGCTTGATGTCAAAAACATCCGCGATCATGCAACCGACCGCCACCGCACTGTAGACGACAACCCATTTGGGGGCGGGGCCGGTATGGTCATGCGCCCGGATATTGTCGACGCCGCCCTGTGTGAACTGCGTGCATCTGCACCGCAATTACCGCTGATTTATCTCAGCCCGCGGGGAAAAGTGCTGAACCAGAAACGTTGCCGCGAATTGGCAGCAGGCCCTGGTGCCATCCTGCTTTGCGGTCGTTACGAAGGTATCGACCAACGGGTTTTGGATGAACATCAGGCCGAAGAGATCAGCATCGGTGATTACATCCTCATGGGCGGCGAACTGCCGGCCATGGTCCTGATTGAATCGTGCATTCGCCTTATCGAAGGAACGGTCAACACGACCGCCTCCGTAGATGAGGAAAGCTTTGAAACCGGGTTGCTTGAATATCCGCATTACACGCGCCCGGCCAATTGGAACGGGCGTGACGTGCCGGAGATCTTGCTTTCCGGTCATCATGCCAAGGTACAAGCCTGGCGGCATGCACAGGCAGAAGAAATTACCCGTGAGCGACGCCCGGACCTTTGGGACCGGTATGTTGCAAACGGGAACATCAAAGAGGGTTAAACCATGACCAACATCATCCAGCAGCTCGAGAATGAGCAGCTCGACAAAATCGTTGCGCAGCGTGAAGTTCCTGAATTCGACGCAGGTGATACCGTTCGTGTACACCTGAAAGTCGTTGAAGGAACGCGTGAGCGTATCCAGCAGTTCGAAGGCGTTTGCATCGCCATTAAGAACCGCGGCCTCAACTCTGCTTTCACCGTGCGTAAAATCGCATCGGGCGAAGGCGTTGAGCGTATCTTCCAGACCTATTCCCCGGCAATCGACAAAATCGAAGTCGTTCGCCGCGGTGACGTACGTCGCGCGAAACTTTACTACCTTCGTGGACGTACCGGTAAATCTGCACGTATCGCCGAGCAGACCACCGGCCACAAAGGCAAACTGACCGCTGCAGAACGCACCAAAAGCAAGAAGTAATTCTTGGCGTTCCGGCATGTCGGAATAATAAGCGGGCTCACCTTCGGGTGGGCCCGTTTTCATTTGACCGTATGAGTTTATCGAAACTCGCCATATCCACGGTCCCTCTATCGCAGCAGCGCTCAAGTTGCCTTGCCCCGCCCTACCTAACGCCCCGCGACCAAGTGCACCTCTGCAACAAGCCCACCTCGTCCAACTTGCCCGGCCCCAAAACACAGCGCCGCCAAGAGATGACACTAATAGAAAAACACGCTATACGTGCATTATAGCGAATCGCAGTATTTCCGCGCCATTTCCCCAGCCCCGCAGAAACCTTTACAATTTTCCATCAGCTTTCATTATATCAGCTATCCCTTACCTATATCGAATTCCGCGGTTTTGGCTACTATGGGATGCCGATTTTCGCCCAGCTCTATTTACGAGTGCAAACCATTGCAAAACACGCGCTCTGCGCCTTGCGATTTAAGGGCCGAGGTGTATAAAGGCACTCCCGCGGCAAAAACGATCAAACCCGCGTGATTTTGGATAATAAAATTTCGCAAACCGGATAAAGCCGGTTGCGTCGAAGAAAACGCCAAATCTTGGCCCCCCCCATGGGTATGGCTGCCTTTCGGTTCTTCTTCGCGATATCCAAATTCACATTATTCGGATGATTGTTGCTGCACAAAAGATCGATGTTTTATGAGGAGGTCGAGATGGGTCAACCTAAAACCCTTTTTGACAAGATTTGGGAAAGTCATGTCGTCGACACGCAGGATGATGGTACCTGCCTGATTTATATTGACCGTCATCTCGTCCACGAAGTGACCAGCCCGCAGGCCTTTGAAGGTCTTCGCAATTCCGGCCGCAAAGTGCGCCACCCTGAACTGACCTTGGCGGTTCCCGATCACAACGTTCCGACGTCTGATCGATCCCAAGGCATCAAGGAAGAAGACAGCCGCATTCAGGTCGAAACCCTTGACCAGAACGCGCGCGACACCGGCATTCATTACTTCCCGATGAATGATCTGCGTCAGGGCATCGTTCATATTGTCGGCCCGGAAGAAGGTTTCACCCTTCCTGGTGTGACGATGGTTTGTGGTGACTCGCATACCTCCACCCACGGCGCATTCGGTGCGCTGGCATTTGGCATTGGCACGTCTGAAGTTGAACATGTTCTGGCAACCCAGACACTGGTTCAAAAACCGGCCAAAAACATGCTGGTCAAAGTTGAAGGCGAACTCCATCCGGGCGTTACTGCCAAGGACATCACCCTTGCCATTATCGGTCGCATCGGCACCGCCGGTGGTACCGGTTATGTGATCGAATATGCTGGTTCAGCCATTCGTTCACTGTCGGTCGAAGGCCGCATGACGGTTTGCAATATGTCGATCGAAGGTGGCGCACGCGCTGGCCTGATCGCACCGGATGAAAAAACCTTTGAATATATCAAAGGCCGTCCGATGGCACCAAAAGGTGCCGCATATGAACAAGCCGTTGAATACTGGAAAACCCTGCCATCTGACGAAGGTGCGCATTACGACAAGATCGTCGAACTTGATGCATCGGAAATCGTTCCGCAGGTTACCTGGGGCACCAGCCCGGAAGACGTCGTTCCAGTCACCGGCAAAGTTCCGGCACCAACCGATTCTTCCGATCCCGGCAAGCAAAAAGCCATTGCACGTTCGCTTGAATATATGGGCCTGACTGCAGGAACCAATATCGAAGACATCAAGATTGACCGTGTCTTTATCGGGTCTTGTACCAATGGTCGTATTGAAGATTTGCGTGCTGTTGCCGAAGTCGCCAAGGGCCGCAAAGTTTCTGAAACCGTTAATGCAATGATCGTTCCGGGTTCTGGTCTTGTCAAAGAACAGGCCGAAGCCGAAGGTCTGCATAAAATCTTCATCGAAGCAGGCTTTGACTGGCGTGAGCCGGGCTGCTCGATGTGTCTGGCAATGAACCCGGACCGTTTGTCCCCGGGTGAGCGTTGCGCTTCGACCTCGAACCGTAACTTCGAAGGCCGTCAGGGCCGTGGTGGTCGTACCCATCTGGTCAGCCCAGCCATGGCTGCGGCTGCGGCTATCACCGGTCATCTGACCGACATTCGTAAACTCGGTTAAGGATAGTTCCCATGGCCGAACAGGCATTGATCAATTTCCGCGAAAGTGCTCCCCGTATGGGGCGCGCCCCGGTGCTCGAGCAACTTTTGCCGCAGCTAACCGGGATTAACCTGCCCGACTTTGTCGCACAGGAAATCGACGCGACCGAAGAATTGATCGAAGCACTGGGTCTGGCCTGGGAAACTGGAAGCAAGGGATAAGACAATGGATAAATTCACCAAGCTCACCGGCGTTGCAGCACCGCTGCCGATGATCAATGTTGATACCGACATGATCATTCCCAAACAGTTCCTCAAAACCATCAAACGTTCTGGCCTTGGCAAGAATCTGTTTGATGAAATGCGGTTCGATGACAATGGCAACGAAATCCCTGATTTCGTTCTCAACAAACCGGCCTATCGCAATGCGCAGATCCTTGTATCTGGCGATAATTTCGGCTGTGGTTCGTCACGTGAACACGCACCTTGGTCGCTGCTTGATTTTGGCATTCGCTGCGTCATCGCACCAAGCTTTGCCGACATTTTCTATAATAACTGCTTTAAGAACGGCATCCTTCCGATCCGTTTGCCACAGGAAGATGTCGACAAGCTGATGGCTGACGCCGAACGTGGTGCAAATGCCACCGTGACCATCGACCTTGAAAAACAGGAAATCACCGGTCCGGACGGCGGCTGCATCAAGTTTGAAGTCGAAGCCTTCCGTAAGCATTGCATGCTCAATGGTCTTGATGACATTGGCCTGACCCTGCAAAAGGGCGATGCCATTGATAATTTCGAAGCCAAGCGCGCTGCCTCGCAGCCTTGGCTGTCGCTTTAATTAAAAAGGGGCGGTGAACCCGGTGTTTGCCGCCCTTTTTCTGTCTCTACGGGATCGATACCCCCGAAAATATCTGGGAAGGAACCTTTTATGACCACCACCAAAAAAGTACTGATGCTGCCGGGCGACGGAATTGGCCCGGAAGTCATGCGTCAGGTTCAGCGCGTCATGGACTGGATGGCGAAAAAACGTGATGTGAATTTCGAAATCACCGAAGGCCTGATCGGCGGTGCTTCGATTGATGCACATAACAACCCGCTGACCGACGAAACCCTTGCTGATGCAATGGCGGCGGATGCCGTTCTGCTGGGTGCTGTTGGTGGTCCGAAATGGGATGACCTTCCGTTTGATATCAAACCGGAACGCGGTCTTCTGAAAATCCGCAAGGAAATGGCCTTGTTCGCAAACCTGCGCCCGGCCCTTGTGTTTGATGCGCTTGTTGGTGCCTCGACGCTAAAAGAAGACATCGTCAAGGGTCTGGACATCATGATCCTGCGCGAACTGACCGGCGGCATCTATTTCGGCCAGCCGCGCGGCATCGAAGAACGTGATGGTGTTCGCACTGGCTTTAACACGCTGGTTTATTCCGAACCGGAAGTCGAACGCATCGCACGTGTTGCTTTTGATATGGCGATGAAACGCGACAAACGTCTGTGTTCTGTCGACAAAGCAAACGTTCTGGAATCTACCGTTCTGTGGCGCGAAGTTGTCGAACGTGTTGCCAAAGACTTCCCGGAAGTCGATGTAAGCCACATGTATGTCGATAACGCTGCCATGCAGTTGGTGCGCAACCCAAAACAGTTCGACGTGATGGTCACCACCAACATGTTTGGCGACATTCTTTCTGATTGTGCTGCAATGTTGACCGGATCGCTTGGCATGCTGCCATCGGCTTCCCTTGGTGCTGCAGATGCCGCTGGCAAACGCAAAGCACTGTATGAGCCGGTACATGGTTCGGCCCCCGACATTGCCGGTCAGGACATAGCCAACCCACTGGCAACCATCCTGTCATTTGCCATGATGCTGCGCTATTCGTTCGATATGGGCGATGATGCGACCCTGATCGAAACCGCCGTTCAGAACGTTCTGAAAGGTGGCCTGCGTACCGCTGACATCATGCAGGACGGCATGGCCAAAGTTTCGACAACGGTTATGGGCGAAGCCCTGATCAACGAACTCGACAAGCTTGCTTAATCGTTCGTACTGATCTTTGAATTTCAAAAGGCCGGGTATCATTCCCCGGCCTTTTTGTTATCCATCGTAACTTCAACCGCCTGCCCAAGAACCGGTTCAAAATGGGCAAGCTTGTCCGGGTTGCGATGAACAAACACATCAACAAGCAACCCATCGCGTTCTGATGCACTAATGCCTGTTACAATCGCCCCGCCTGCCGTCATCAAAAGCCAATTTTCCCGACCGTTGGAAAAATAGAAAGTCCGCGCATCTGGTTCGCGCTTACCCCATACGCCAACAAAGAACCGTGCAACATTTTCAGAACCGTACAGCGGATTAAGTGCGGCAGACCCTTTGCCCCCACCATCCGAATGCATAATGACATCAGGGGCCAACTGACCAATCAACAGGCTGACATCGCCCAGATTAAGCGCCTTGATAAAGGCCTCTATCTTTGATGCCTCGCAGGCCTGTGCATTTGTTTGCGGTGTTGCATCACGATCATTTTCACGCTGCATCTTCCGGCGGGCACGAAACAAGATTTGCCGCGTATTGTTGGGTGTCCGTTCAATCACCGGGGCAATGTCGTCATGCACCCAGTCAAACACTTCATACAGGACCAGTGCTACGCGTTCAACCGGGGCCAACCGTTCAAGCATCAATAAATAAGCCTGCCCCAAACCATCTTGTTCAATCAGGTTCTTTTCTGCTTGCGGGTCTTCTGCCGGAAGCCACGGTTCCGGCAACCAGTTTCCAACATAATGTTCGCGTTGCCGCCGTGCTGATTTCAAAACATCAAGACAGATGTTGCTACAAACCCGAACCAACCACCCGGTGGCATCCCTGATTGCGTCATGATCCTGATTGCGCCATCTAAGCCAAACATCCTGCACCGCATCTTCGGCATCGGCGTGACTGCCCAACATGCGAAAAGCCAAGGCAGTTAAACGCGGCCGGTGCGTTTCAAAAATCTGATCCGCCATTGTAGGTCCATCATACAGGTGAAGCGATACGGGGCTTTCCCGTACCGCTTGATAAGATTTCTCTTCCCGCGCCATCCTGCCCGAAGGGGGACGGGGATGCAAAGGGGCGAGGTCACCCCCGCCCAAAGAATTCCGATGAACGGATTTACGCAAACTCATGCTGCGCAATCCCCAAACGGTTCCAGGCATTCATCGTTGAAATGATGCAGGTAAGCTCGGAAATTTCGTCTTCTTCGAAATGATCAAGCAACTTGCGATGACTTTGTGAAATGCGTTCTTGCGACCCAACGTCGGTCAGGCATTCGGCCCAGTCAAGCGCTGCGCGTTCTGCATCGTCAAAACCACTGGCCGCACGCCACACAGGCAGCATCCCAAGCTTCATGGCATCACCGCTATGCTCGGCAAAGCTTTTGGAATGCATGCGCTGACAATAGGCACATTGATTGATCTGCGATACGCGGCATTCGATCAGATCACGCAACACAGGTGAGATTTTACCATCCGTTCCAAGAACAGATGCCAAATCAAACATCGCCTTAAAAAGCTTCGGGCTGATTTCAGGAAAATTAAAGCGGCTCATATGTTGTCTCCTTGTTGAGTAGGGGAAAACTCCCTTCTGCCAACAAGGACGAAACAAGGGCGGACCGCGTTACACAGGTCCGCCCTTTTCCAAAAAAATTTTCAGAACCGCTTTTGGATCACTACCCGTTAAACCATCCCGGCCTGTTCTAGCGCCTTGGCCACATTGTCATGCATCACCCAATCCCAGTCTTCACCATCGGATTGTTTGCCCTCAGCAAGGGTAAAGATCGCAGCCAGATAATCACTAACATCTGTTTGGCACATCGGAAGACCCGCCGCAGTTGCGACTTTAGCCGCAAGACGCCCATATTTCTTGTTACCCATGCGGGACCCAAAATGCCCGACCGTATTGGCCAAACTCAGTCCGGTAATTTTGCGCCCTGGTGCTTTGGCATGGGCGCGCAGCATATCGCGTTCACATGTTGAAAGGACGATGGTGGTAAAGGCCCGCACGTAATCTTCGGTCGTTCCGATATGTGCAGCACGGGCAGTATCGGATACATCATTCCCCTGATGGTCGGCGTCATCCCAGTTCATCACTTTAAGCATGTCGTTTCCTCCCGACAGAATGACCGGTTCATCAGTTTTTCCACATCTGCCGCGCCGGTCGATCACGCGATGCGTATTGAACTCAAAGGCACGTTTGTTCTTTCATTTGTTGGCAATGCTGCAGTTCGTTGTGCAGCAAAAAGCATCCGTATTCTTGCATATGGGGACCAAAATCAAACGGGGCAGGAAACCATCGTTTCCCGCCCCGTATCATCATGCATAATCAAATCCCGGCTTGGTAAAGACAAACTGGCCGACCCGCATGCCGCCACCGCCTTCCTCATCGTCAAAGGCATTGATGCAGCCTGCCAGATAAAACTCCCACATGCGTTTGAACTCATCGTCATATTTGGTTGGATCAAGTTGATCGGCAATGGTCCGGAAACGGTCCCGCCAGGCAATCAATGTCTGGGCGTAATTTTGCCCCGCATGGAAATGCGATGCTTCAACAATCAGGTTGGCATGTTCGGCCGCCTCGATCACTTCGTGGACCGCCGGAATATATCCCCCCGGAAAGATGTATTTATCAATCCATGGCGATGTGAATTCAGGTCGTGGCTTGATGATGGTGTGAATTACTGAACGGCCGCCTGCCTTCAGAAGTTCGGCAACCTTTTCAAAGTACGTTTTGAACTGATGGCGCCCAACATGTTCAAACATCCCAACCGACACCACCCGATCATATTTGCCTGCATTGGCATCGGCAAATAACCGGTAATCAAGCAGATGATAATCAAGCCCGGATTTGGCATTCTCCCCCATCTCGGAACGCTTTTCCTGCGCCCAGCCATATTGCTCGGTCGATAATGTAATGCCATGCACTTCAGCCCCGGTTTCGCGGTGGATAAACCGGCTGAGCCCACCCCAGCCACAGCCAATATCAACCACCCGCAAGCCGGGTTCATTGATGTTAAGGCGCTGGGTGGTCAGGCTCATTTTCCGATGCTGGGCTTCTTCAAGGGTCTGTGCCCCATCGTCCCAAAAGGCACATGAATATTGCATCTCCGGATCAAGGAACCGGGTATAAAGATCATTGCCAATATCATAATGATGGCGCACACGCTTGGATGCGGCTTTTACCGTCGTGAACTGCGCAATCTGGAATTTAAGCGCCTGAAGTTTCTCCAGAAAACTGCCAAACCCGTTGGCCGAATGTCCGCCTTCAAAATTAAGGCGCAACACCCGGATCAGGTCTTCCAGCTCGCCGCTGATAACCTTGAACCCACCATGCATAAAAGCTTCGCCAAAACCCGGATCAGGGGTCAGCGCCATTTTAAGCGTATTGGCCCAATCGGGTATTGTCATTGCCGCACGGGGGCTTGTTCCATCCCCCAAAACAACTTCATGCTTGTCATCCACGCGAAAAACCAATGTTCCGCGCGTGACGTGTTCCCGAAAGAAATCGAGAACCTTTTTCTGTGTCCAATCCAAATTCATCGGGTACGTCATTGGCCGTCCTTCTTTCAAAGTCGGAATATTGATCGCCCCATATGCGTACATGCCGCATATATGCATCGGACCCAACATCAGGATCGTTCGATCAAACCGTCCGGAAGGTAGCCAGGATTTGGAACAGGCAAAGTCATCGCCATATGCCCAAAAACAGAAATCAACCAAGCTTGATGCAAAACGATTCTGATTTTCGGTTCGACACATGAACCCCAGTTACGATTTTGCCAGATTTTTTTGCGATCTCAAGTAGTAATCATAGCTGGGTCCTCAAGGATACGCTTGCGCTCTTGCCCCGAACGCCTTACATCTCGCCGCAGATTATCAAAAATTATCCACAGGCATGTATCCTGCGCCGTCCGTTTTGCTGCTGTGATTTTCACATCCACAGCCCGGATCAGGCCGACATGCCCTACAGACTGAAAAGAGGCACCTGATGGGCTATAAAATTGCCGTTGTCGGCGCGACCGGAAATGTCGGGCGCGAAATGCTCAATACGCTTGCCGAACGTAACTTCCCGGCTGATGAAATCTTTGCGCTGGCATCGTCAAAATCGATTGGCCGCACGGTTGGATATGGCGATGATACCGACCTCGGCGTTCTGGACTCCGCGACCTTCGATTTTTCCAAAGTCGATATCGCCCTGTTTTCTGCCGGTGGTGAAACCGCCAAGAAACTGGCCCCTAAGGCTGCTGAAGCGGGCTGTGTCGTGATCGACAATTCAAGCTATTGGCGCATGGAGCCGGGCGTTCCGCTGATCGTGCCCGAAGTCAATGGTGAAGCCCTTGCCGGTTACGCCAAAAAGAACATCATTGCCAACCCGAACTGCTCAACCATTCAGATGGTACTGGCACTTAAACCGCTTCATGACATGGCGACGATCAAACGCGTTGTCGTTTCGACCTATCAGTCGGTATCTGGTGCCGGTCGTGCCGCCATGGACGAACTGTTCAACCAGACCAAGGGCATCTATGTGAATGATCTTCCGAAAAAAGAAGAATTCACCAAACAGATCGCCTTTAACGTTATCCCGCATATCGACAGCTTCATGGATGATGGTGCGACCCGCGAAGAATGGAAAATGTCGGTCGAGACTCGCAAAATCCTTGCACCGTCTGAGATCGCCGTTCACGCAACCTGCGTTCGTGTTCCAGTCTTTGTCGGCCACGGCGAAGCGGTAAATATCGAATTTGCAAAACCGATCACGGTTGAAGATGCCCGCAAGGCAATGAAAGCATTCCCCGGCGTTTCGGTTGTCGATTACCGTCAGGACGAAGGGTATGTCACCCCGCAGGAAGTTCAGGGTGAAGACAATGTCTTTATATCGCGCGTTCGCAAAGACCCAACCGTTGAAAACGGCCTGTCACTTTGGTGTGTTGGCGACAACCTGCGTAAGGGTGCGGCCCTTAACGCCGTTCAGATTGCAGAAAAACTGGTCGCGGAATTCCTACCTAAAAAGTGATCTTCATCACCGAATTCAAACCAAAACCCGTCCAACTTTGGGCGGGTTTTGGCGTATATAGACGCATAGAGACTGGTAACAACCGCCAAAAGGCGCTAGGGAAAAGAATAAGACTTCAGGGATGAAATCGCCCGCCGCCTGCCCGCTTATAGATGAAGAACAAAAACTTTCGGGGGAATCGGATGGTAAAAAGAACCCGCAAGGAAGCGGCCCGACTTGATGAAGCCGCCCGCGCTGGCTGGCTTTATTATTGTGCTGGAAACACCCAAGACGAGATCGCCCACAAACTGGGGGTCTCGCGGCCAACCGCACAGCGCCTTGTCTCGGCTGCTGTTAGCGAAGGGCTTGTGAAGGTACGCCTTGATCACCCAATTGCCCATTGCATGGAACTGGGCAAAGCCATCTGCGAACAATACGATCTGGTAAGTTGCGATGTGGTGCCAACCGATCCCGCAGCCCCCGAAGCAATGTTTGGCATGGCACAGGCTGCGGCAAACTATCTTGAACGTGCGCTGCAATCATCCGAACCCCAGATCATTGCATTGGGAACAGGTCGTGCGATGCGCGCCATGGTCGATGAAGTCGGCCGTGTTGATGGCCGCCATCACAAGATCGTCTCCTTGGTCGGCACCATTGCCCATGACGGGGCAGCAAGTTTCTATGATGCGGTGACCGATTTGGCCGACCGTACCCGTGCGCCGCATTATCCGTTGCCCATTCCAGTCATTATCGAAGATCCGAAAATGCGCGAACGGATGCAGACCCAGCCGCCGATGGATAATATCCTGAAACTCGCACGTGAAGCCGACATTCGGTTTATCGGTGTTGGTCATCTTGGCGATGACGCACCACTTCACATTGATGGCTTCATTACTAAAAACGAGCTGTCTTCGCTCCGCGATGCTGGTGCAATTGGTGAAGTAATCAGTTGGTCCTTTGATCCGGACGGCAATATTTTGGACCATCCGGTTAATCATTGTGTCACCAGCGCCCCCGCATTACAGCCGGCCTCCAACACCATCGCGGTTGCCAAGGGCGCGAAAAAGGTCGCAGCGATTCGCGGTGCCATGCGCGGCAAACTGCTATCCACCCTAATAACCGACGAAGCAACAGCAGAAGCTTTGCTGCAATAGCACGCCTGCTACCTTGCAAGAATGAAAGACTTAGTCGCCCTGCCAACCCGGTTGGCAGGGTTTATCTTGTGCGCCGCAAAAACGAATTAGTTTGACAAGCTTGCTTGAAATTGAGTGAATGCTCATCACCTGAACAAATGATCAAGACGGGCAATTCAAA
This sequence comes from Rhodospirillales bacterium, assembly GCA_019634165.1. Taxonomy (GTDB): domain Bacteria; phylum Pseudomonadota; class Alphaproteobacteria; order Rhodospirillales; family Thalassospiraceae; genus Thalassospira. The sequence continues at coordinate 151,151 of JAHQVT010000012.1, read as the reverse complement.
TTGCTCAACGGGTAGATAGTCCTTTTGGGAGGAAACATGAAACGCGTAATGGGAGCAGCGCTTGGTGCGCTGTTGGCAGGCGGTATCGCACACGCCAATGCCGAAACAAAACTAACCATCGCCACCGTGAACAATGGTGACATGATCCGCATGCAGAAGCTGACGGGTGATTTCACTGCCAAAAACCCCGACATTTCTCTTGAGTGGGTAACGCTCGAAGAAAACACCCTGCGTCAGCGGGTTACCACCGACATTGCCACCAAAGGTGGCCAGTATGACGTGATGACCATCGGAACGTATGAAGTTCCGATCTGGGCCGAAAAAGGCTGGTTGGCACCGCTTGATGGCCTTGGTGCAGACTATGATGTCGACGACATCATGCCAGCAATCCGTTCAGCCGTTTCCAAGGATGATGCTCTTTATGCTGCGCCGTTTTACGGCGAAAGCTCGATGATGATGTATCGCACGGATCTGTTCGAAAAAGCCGGCATCAAAATTGATGGCCGTCTTACTTGGGATCAGACCCTTGAGATCGCCCAAAAACTCCATGATCCGGATAACGGCGTATATGGCATCTGCCTGCGCGGCAAAGCCGGCTGGGGCGAAAACATGGCGCTGATTACGACCATGGGCAACGCTTATGGCGCTCGCTGGTTCGACGAAGAATGGAAACCAACCTTCGACGGCCCAGAATGGAAAACCGCGCTGGACATGTATACCAACATCCTTGGTAACTATGGTCCTCCGGGTGCAACCTCGAACGGGTTTAACGAAAACCTGTCGCTGTTCAACTCCGGCAAATGTGGCATGTGGATTGATGCAACGGTTGCAGCATCCTTTGTCACCAACCCAAAAGACTCCAAAGTCGCCGACAAAGTTGGCTTCACCGAATCACCATGTGCTGTGACTTGTAATGGCGCCAACTGGCTCTGGGCTTGGAACCTTGGTATCCCAATGGGCTCCCAGAAAGTCGAAGCTGCTCAGAAATTCATCGCTTGGGCGACCTCGAAAGAATATCTGGAACTGGTTGCTTCCAAAGAAGGTTGGGCAAACGTTCCTCCGGGAACCCGTATGTCGCTTTATAAAAACCCGGAATACACCTCAGCAGCACCGTTCGCGGCAAAAACCCTTGCTGCTATCGAAAGTGCTGATCCGGTTAACTCCACCCTGAAACCGAAACCCTATATCGGTGTCCAGTTCGCTGCGATCCCGGAATTCCAGGGTATCGGTACGATCGTTGGTCAGCAGTTCTCTGCAGCCCTTGCCGGTCAGTCCAGTGTTGCTGAGGCCCTTTCGGCCGCACAATCAAGCACTGATCGTACCATGCGCAAAGCTGGCTACTACTGATGCACCACGGGCCAGACTTCACTTCATCTCATTTCATGAAATGATGTCTGGCCTGCCTCCTTGACCTGATGAACTTGGGGTGGGGATTGTAAACAATCGCCACCCTCTTTCCATCCGGACTGGGGCATCAACATCAATTTCGGGGGATCACATCATGTCGACACGGGCCTCGACCCTTACCGGGCGTATTATGTCCGCACCGTCGATCATCGTCCTGTTCTTGTGGATGGCCGTCCCGCTGGGCATGACGATTTATTTCTCCTTCCTGCGCTACAATCTGCTGTCGCCGGGAATGGAAGAATGGATCGGCACACTCAATTACGAATTTTTCCTGACCGACCCGGCGTTCTTTGCCTCGCTGACAAACACGCTTTTGCTTGTCGGCTCAGTTTTAGTCATTACCGTGGTTGGCGGCATCCTTCTTGGCTTGATGCTTGATCAGCCGATTTTCGGGCGTGGCATTTTGCGCCTGCTGGTAATCGCACCTTTCTTCATTATGCCGACCGTGAATGCACTGGTTTGGAAAAACCTTTTGATGGACCCGGTTTCAGGGATGTTTGCCTGGCTTGCCAGCTTGCTGGGATTGCCTGCCATTGACTGGTTCACCAACATCCCCCTGACATCGATCATTATCATGGTGTCTTGGCAATGGTTGCCCTTTGCTGTGCTGATCCTTCTGACCGCACTTCAATCGCTTGACCGCGATCAAAAAGAAGCCGCCCAGATGGATGGAGCCGGTCCGGTCTCTATCTTTTTCTATATTACGCTGCCCCATCTTAGCCGTGCGATCACGGTTGTCGTCCTGATCGAAACCATTTTCCTGCTGACCGTCTTTGCTGAAATCTTTGTCACCACGGGTGGTGGCCCGGGTTTGGCGACGACCAACATTGCCTTCCTTGTCTATACGCAGGCCTTGTTGCAGTACGACGTTGGCGGTGCTTCGGCTGGCGGCATTGTCGCTGTCATTCTGGCCAATATCGTGGCGATCTTCCTGATCCGCCTTATCGGCAAAAATCTGGATAATTAAGGGGCACGACATGGAAAACAAACAAACACCCCTTGGCTATATCAGTTTTTCGGTATTTGCCTGGATTGTCGGCCTTCTGATCTTCTTCCCGATTTTCTGGATGGTCCTGACAAGCTTCAAGTCCGAACTTGAAGCCGTCTCAATCCCGCCCAGCTTCATTTCCTTTGACTGGACGTTGGAAAACTATGCCGAGGTTCAGGAACGGTCGAACTATTTCAAGTTCGCCATGAACTCCGTCATTCTGGCCGTCGGATCAACGCTGGTTGGTTTGGTCTTTGCTGTGACCTGTGCATGGGCCATGGCGTTTAACCCGACCAAACGCACCAAGAATGCGCTTCTTTGGATGCTTTCGACCAAGATGATGCCACCGGTTGGTGTTCTTGTGCCGATTTATCTTTTGTTCCGCGATTGGGGCCTGCTTGATACCCGGTTTGGCTTGATCATGGTTCTGTTTTTGATGAACCTGCCGATCATGGTCTGGATGCTTTACACCTATTTCAAAGAAATCCCGACCGACATTCTTGAAGCTGCGCGAATGGATGGCGCAACCCTGCCCAAGGAAATCATCTTTGTGCTGTTGCCCATGGCGGTTCCCGGCATTGCATCGACCATGCTGCTCAATGTGATTCTGGCGTGGAATGAAGCCTTCTGGACACTCAATCTGACAACATCCGATGCGGCACCGCTGACAGCTTTCATCGCGTCCTATTCCAGTCCGGAAGGGCTGTTCTGGGCAAAGCTTTCCGCTGCCTCAACATTGGCTGTTGCACCGATCCTGGTGATTGGCTGGTTCTCTCAGAAACAGCTTGTTCGTGGTTTGACATTTGGCGCGGTCAAGTAACCGCTGCCCTATCGAAATATAGTAAGAAGGAACACCAAAATGGGTGCTATCCGACTGGAGAAAGTCAAGAAAACCTTCGGAACGCTGGATGTGATTCCGGGTGTCGATCTTGAAATCAATGATGGTGAGTTCGTTGTCTTTGTTGGCCCGTCAGGCTGTGGCAAATCAACTTTGCTGCGTCTGATTGCCGGGCTTGAAGATGTCACCGACGGTAAAATCCTGATTGACGGAACCGACGTTGCCAACGAAGCACCGGCCAAACGTGGCCTGTCGATGGTCTTTCAGTCCTATGCGCTTTATCCGCATATGACGGTTTATAACAACATTGCTTTTGGTCTGAAAATGGCTGGCGAAAGCAAAGAAGTTATCAACGAAAAAGTCCAAAGTGCGGCGAAAATCCTTAATCTGACGGATTATCTTGAACGACGCCCCGGCGCCCTATCAGGCGGTCAGCGACAGCGCGTTGCCATTGGCCGTGCGATTGTCCGTAACCCGGCAGCCTTCCTGTTTGACGAACCGTTATCGAACCTTGATGCCGCCCTTCGCGTCAATATGCGTCTGGAAATCACCGGTCTGCATCAGGAACTGAAAACCACCATGATCTATGTGACCCATGATCAGGTCGAAGCCATGACCATGGCCGACAAAATTGTGGTGCTGCAAGCAGGCCGGGTTGAGCAAGTCGGCAAACCGATGGATCTCTATAGCAAACCGGCCAACAAATTCGTCGCTGGTTTCATTGGCTCGCCGAAAATGAACTTCCTTGGCGGGGAGCTTGCCGCAAAACACACCTGCCACGAGATCGGCGTTCGCCCAGAACATCTTGCCGTAAGCACCGAAAGCGGCGAGATCGCCGCAACCGTCAAAATCGCCGAACATCTTGGGGCTGAGACATATCTACATGTCGTGGCCGATGAATATGGCCCAATGACGGTGCGCGCCACCGGCGAAGTGCCCTTGGGTGAGCATGACAAAATCTTCCTAACCCCTGAACCGGATCGCATCCATCGCTTTGATGCCCAAGGGCTTGCAGTGGCGGCGTCCTAAAAAACATGAATAAACGGGTCGCATAATTCCCACGCGTTTTGCGATCCCGCCTTACCAGACAAAGAAGAAGTGTGAGACCAAAATGTACCTTAAAAAGTTCGATCTTTCCGGGCGTCGTGCCTATGTCACCGGTGGTGGTCGCGCCATCGGACTGTCTTGCTGCGAAGCTTTGGCAGAAGCAGGCGCACATGTTGTCATTGGCGATATCAGCGAAGGTGTCGCCGAAGAAGGCCGTGATTACCTGAAATCCAAAGGGTACTCGGCCGATATCGATATCATGGATGTCACCAATACCGATCAGGTCCGGGCAAGTGCCTACAAAATGGCCCGCGAAGGCGGCATCGACATTCTGGTGAACAATGCCGGTATCGCGCGTTCGGAAACCCCGGCTGAAAATGTCGCCGACGAACATTGGCTGAATGTCATTGATGTCAATTTGAACGGCACATTCTGGTGCTGCCGTGAATTTGGCAAACAGATGCTGGCCAAGAAAAACGGCGTGATTGTCAATGTCGGTTCCATGTCAGGCTTTATCGTCAACAAGCCGCAAGAACAGGCTTATTACAACGCATCCAAGGCCGCTGTGCATCACCTGACCAAATCACTTGCCGCCGAATGGGGTGGGCGAGGTGTGCGCGTCAATGCGGTTGCACCGACCTATATCGCAACACCATTAAATGAATTCGTGAAATCCAAGCCGGAAATGTATGACGCATGGATCAATGGCACCCCGATGGCCCGACTGGGCGAAACCGAAGAAATCGGATCGGTTGTGCTGTTCCTTGCCTCAGACGCCTCCAGCCTGATGACCGGATCCATCGTATTGGCTGATGGGGGTTACACCTGCTGGTAAGGCCAGGTGGAACTGTTGATCACAATGTCCTGAAGCAAGGACCTGTACTCGTTGTGATCAGGTCAGTGCGATGGTGAAACGGGGCGCGGTTGTGGGACCTGCGCCCCGTTTACCTTTTTAAACAAGCCTGACATCTGCCAGATATTTTGAAAACGTATTGGCGCGAACAACCTTTACCCCGCCAAGGCCAAGAAACCCGGCCAGACGTTGCAGATTGTCCATCAAGGGCCCGGCAACATCACCCTTGGCAAAGCCATCTTCAAGATGCGCGCTTTGCACCAAAAGAACCCCGGCCTTACGATCTGATTTCAAATCCACACGCGCAACAAATTCGCCGTTCAACATGAATGGCAGGACGTAATATCCGTATTGGCGCTTTTCTGCCGGAACATATATCTCGATCCGGTAGTTAAACCCGAATATCCGCTCTATCCGGTCACGTTCCCACATCACCGGGTCAAACGGCACCATCAAACAGGTTGGTTTGGCCCGTGATCGCTGGTTAACGTTGGGGCACAAATACCCTGCCTGTTTCCAGCCTTGCACATCCGCACGCAACAATCGGCCTTCTTCAAGCAATCTGGCCAAACAGGTTTTGACTTCCTGTGTTGGCAGGCGGAAATATTTGCGCAAATCGGCTTCGGTCGCGATGCCCATTGCGCCAATGCCCTTACAGATCAAATCGGACTGGGCATCAATCCGGTCAGGGGCCGGATCATTTGCAATATCGCCAATAATGCGATGCGGAAGATCATAAACCCGCTCGAAACTGTTACGGCGCTTAAGTGCTGTGACCTGACCGCTCCAAAACAGGTATTCCATCGCGGTTTTGGTGTCTGACCACCCCCACCATTCCGAACGGCTTTCGCCTTTATCTTCAAGGTCGCTAGACCCAACCGCACCTTCGCGTTCGATGTGGTCTAGGATACCTTTGATCAAATCGGGTTTTTCTCGCTGAATGCGGGCGATACGCCCCCATGTCCCCATGCCCGATTTCGCATCCTCCATTCGCCACCGATAAAGCGGATAATCCTCCACCGGGATCATAGAGGCCTCATGCCCCCAATATTCAAACAGTTTGCGATCCCGTGCCTTGCCCCACACAATGTCGTCAAGCAATGCCGGGTCATAGACCCCCAAACGACTAAAGATCGGCATGTAATGCGCGCGGGTTAAAACGTTCACACTATCGACCTGCAACATGTTGGTCTTGCGGATCGCCTTCATAATCCGGCGCTTGGTGACAGGACGGCTTTCATCGGAATCAAACCCCTGCCCGACAAGGGCAAGGTTCCGTGCTTGTTTCACCGAAATGGCGACTGAAGAGTTTGGCATGTCGGCACTGTCATTTTGCATGATCAAACAATCAAATTGGCACATAAAAACAGGAAGATGCTATCACATCCTCCTGACAAATATGGCAGCAGCCTCATATCTCTGAAAACGCTTTTGTTTTAGACTGGGTTTCCATCATTTCATCGGACTGTGCTTGACCAATCAAGCCCCAACCCCATAGGCTTTTCTTCCATTGGCCAATGTATGGCCTTCACATCAGGACCGACCATAATGAGTAACCCGCAAATCATGATTCTGACCGTTCTTATTGGTACGGTCGCCCTGTTTTTGTGGGGACGTTGGCGCCATGACATGGTCGCGATGGCATCCCTTTTGATGTGTGTGGGCTTGGGGCTGGTCCCGACCGAGGCCGCTTTTGTTGGTTTTGGCCACCCCGCCGTCATTACAGTTGCCTGCATTCTGGTCCTGTCATCGGCATTACAGCAATCTGGTGCCGTTGACACCCTGACACGAACAGTCCTTCCGCAGTCCGCAGGACCGTTTGTCACCCTTGCGGCACTTAGTCTGCTGGCAGCAATCCTTTCGGCCTTTATGAACAATGTCGGGGCCTTGGCCCTTTTGATGCCGGTTGCCCTTCAGATTGCCAACAAACAAGGTGTCCCACCGGGAAAAGTCCTTATGCCCTTGGCGTTTGGGTCGATCTTGGGCGGCATGACAACCTTGATCGGCACACCGCCCAACCTGATTGTATCGGGCTTCCGCGCTGAATTGACCGGCAGCGGCTTTTCGATGTTTGATTACAGCCCGGTTGGGATTGCCATTGCCATATCGGGGTTGGCCTTTGTCATGCTGGTTGGCCGGTTTTTGGTTCCGACCCGCGAACGTGCCGGGGCAGAAGGGTTTGAAACTGGATCATATTTGACCGAAGCCCGCATTACCGAAGGCAGCAAAGCGGCCAAAATGCTGCTGCGCGATATTAACTTGGAACTTGATAAATCCGATGCACAGGTCATTGGACTGATCCGCGATGAACGCCGGATCGCCGCCCCAAGCCCCTATCGCGAGTTACATCAAAACGACATTCTTCTGATCGAAGCCGAACCCGAAGGATTGGCAAGTGCCTTGGCCGGGCTTGAACTAACACTTGAAGCTGAGTGGCGCAGTGCTGCTGCCAATGCCGCGGAAAAGGAAGAAGCCAAAGAACAGGCCAAGGCACAAAAGGCTGAAAAATCCCCCGAAAAGGCAATCGCCACGAAAAAAGATAGCGACCAAAAAGACGCATCCTCCGAACAAAAATCGCATGAAAAAGCACTTCAATCCGATGATGTATCACTGATCGAAGTGGTGGTTCTGCCAAATGCCGATTTCATTGGTCGCTCCGCTGCTGACATCCGCATTCGCAGCCGCTATGGCATCAATCTTTTGGCCCTATCACGTCAGGGGCAGCGTTCCATGACCCGCCTGCGCACCATGAAAATTCAGGCTGGCGACGTGCTTTTGATGCAAGGAGCCCCCGCTGCGATCAATGAATTTGGCAACCAGATGGGCTGTGCGCCCCTTGCCGAACGATCGATCTATCTGGGGGATAAATCACAAGCACTGAAAGCCAGCGCCATCATGGCAATTGCCATTCTGCTTGCGGCGTTTGGCATTGTGCCTGCCGCCGTTTCATTCTCCTTTGGTGTTCTGGCTGCCCTGCTGTTTGGTGTGGTGTCCCCAAGAACACTTTATGATGCGGTTGATTGGCCGGTCATTGTGTTGCTTGCCGCATTGATACCGGTTGCCAATGCAATGGAAAGTACAGGAAGTGCCGACCTTATCGCGCGCTTCCTGCTTGAAAGTGTCGCACAAGGCAACGCCGTGATTGCGGTTGGGTTGATCCTTGTCGTGACCATGACGCTATCTGATTTCATGAATAATGCTGCTACCGCAGCCGTCATGTGCCCGATTGCCATTGGTAGTGCCGCACAACTCGGTGCCAGCTCCGATCCATTCCTGATGGCCGTTGCAATTGGTGCATCCTGCGCCTTTTTGACGCCGATCGGGCATCAAAACAATACCCTGATCTTGGGCCCCGGCGGGTTCAAGTTTGGCGATTACTGGAAGCTTGGCCTCCCGATTGAAATTATCGTGGTTGCCGTTGGCGTCCCGATGCTTCTTTGGGTTTGGCCGTTGTAAGTCACACCGCCAAAATCAATCTGGCGACCGTCCTCGCACAGCATGAAAGGCCACAATTTGATTCCGGCCTTTTAACCCTTATTTATGTGCAGATTGCAGGATTTTGATTGTGGCTGCCGCCGCACCAAAACCATTGTCGATATTGACCGTCATGATGCCGGGTGAACAGCTTCCCAGTGCGGATTCAAGGGCGGTTCTTCCGCCCGTTGACACGCCGTACCCAACGGATGTTGGCACCGCAATTACGGGTGCCTCAACCAGTCCGGCCAGAACACTAAACAAAGCACCTTCCATCCCGGCAAGCGCAATGATGACTCGGAATTGCTGAATTTCTTCAATCCGTTCAAGTAACCGCCAAAGACCTGCCACACCAACATCGTGGATCATTGTGCTGTCATAACCGCAAAACGCCAAGGTTCTCTGGGCTTCGGTCGCCACAGGAATATCTGACGTTCCCGCCGCAATAATCCCGACCCCTGATTGTCCAAGCGGCGCTGTCTTGCCAACAATCCCCGTGGCCGACACATGATCATAGTCAAGCTGCGCGCTATTGTCCCGATCAAGCCCCTGATAGGTTTCCACCCCAAGAGCGGTCAGGAAAAGCGGGCGCTGGCGCGTAACCGCATCTTCAATAATGATGTTGATTTGCTCAGGCGATTTTCGGGCGCAATAGATCGCCTCGGGAAAGCCGGTTCGGCTTTGTCGGTCCCAATCGGGCTGATGAACGTTTTTCATGGTCTGTCCTGAATAAACATCGCACCCCGCTGATAGGGGCGCAGCCCCATAAGCGCGCGATCGTTAATCTTGCAACGTTCTGCAATCCGGGCTTGAATTTCGGAGGTTATTTCGCTTTCGGGAAGTTCAATAATCACACCTGATTTTGTAATTCGGCATCTGACATCCCCGCTTAGGCCAAGCTCGTTGCTGAGAAACCCTTCGATGCTATCGACAAAGGCAAGATCGTTTGGATCAATCGCAATGCCGGTTTCTATGCGGCTGGCAAGGCAAGGCTGCGCTGGAAGTTCGGCAACATCATCCAACCCAAGTTCGCGGGCAAGTGCGCGGATGTCTGTTTTTGCCATACCGGCATCAACAAACGGGTGAATAACATCCCGTTCCGATGCTGCAAGCAATCCCGGCCGATATTCCCCTAGGTCATCAAGATTTGCTCCCGATGCAATCGGGGCCGACGTCAAACTGCGTATCCGGTCATATAAATTGGTCTTGCAGAAATAGCACCGATTAACCGGGTTATCACGATAACGCGGATCATCAAATTCACCCGTGCCGGTCACGGTTAAGTGCCAGTTTTGCAAACGCCCCGCATCGCGCACCCGAACCGTCGCAGCAGGCTGCACAGCAGGCGATACAGCATGCAGCATTTCAATCCGATCAGCTGCCACCATGTGAGCAAATGTTGCAAGCGTCATGCTATCAACACCACCGCTTACCGCGATTGCAAGACGCGGTTGGGCAAGGATGATATCGGCAAGAAATTGGTGAGAACGCAAAACCATGCTCACCCCTTTTGTTCAGCTTGTAGTTCGGCTTGGTATTTTTGACGACGGCGAGAATGCAAATCTTTGCCGGTTAAATCATCATGTTCCGCCTTGCACGACGTAACCCCATCAGGCCGCGTAACATGCTTGACCCGAACACCACTTTTATCAAGTCCTGCAACACGGCGCAGGATACGTCGTTCGCTCACCTGATGACGAAGACCGATGGTCGATGTCTGGGCAAAACACGCATCCATTACATGGTCTGCCAAGGCAGGCTGTGCCAATAATCGGAACGACGTCACCGCGCGGTTTTTCTTGCCCTGACCTGTCAATAGCACCAGATCAATGACACCATCACAACCGCGTAAAATTTCCGATGCAGTGGCAATTTCCTCGCCTGTCATATCGTCGATTTCAAATTCAATGACCGTAACATGATCCTGATCATAGGCTGCATCGCCCGCCTCAGATGCCGCACTAAACTGCAATGCGCGCAGAATGTTTGGCAATTCCGTAATGGTGCGCGTTCCTGCCCCAACACCACTTGCAAGCAACCTTGCAGACCTCGGCCAAGCCGCATCGGTATTTTCTGGATCAATCAGATATTTCAAGATGGCGGCACCGGTTGGAGTCACACGTTCACCCGAAACACCGTCATCACGCCACGCAAATCCGGACAGAATTTCGGCCGTTGCCGGGGCCGGAACGGGCAACAACCCATGCTGGGTTTTAACAAGCCCGCCGCCACGCGGCAGGTCCGATACGCTCCATCTGGTATCAGCCAAGGCGGCAATGATGCTGCCTGCGATCACGACATCCAAAACAGAATCCCAATCGGCAATCTCGTGAAAATGAACGTCCTTTATATCAACCGCATGGGTTTTTGCTTCGGCTTCCGCCAAAATCGTCAAGATGGCACAGGCAACCTCAATCGTACCCGGTGCCAGTTCAGAAGACCGGATATAGCCAACAATATCGGTGTATGCGCCAGATCCTATGCGGTGATCGTGTTCGTGATCATGCCCATGATCCGATTTGCCATGCGCTTCATAATCCGGGTTAAAGACCAGATTGAACGTTTGGGCATGCATGCCGTTTTTGCGGATTTTCGCAATTTCAACGCTGCCAACATCGGAGGGAACAATGCGTTTTATGTCCTGATCAATCGTTGGGCGCAGATGCGGGATCATATCAAGCATTGCGGCGATAAACATATCGCCGGCAATCCCGCCAACAGCATCAAGATGGATATGGTTCATTCATTGTTGCCCGACACCGGAATGACATAGGGGCCTTCGGGGATAATGGCGACGTCCATATCACCGCTTTGCGCAATGCTGTGCGCAATGGCCTGATCAAGATCATCCACAACCTCAACACAGGTAATGCGTTTTTCTTCCGCACTCAGCCCTTTGGTATAAAGCTGCACCTTGCCAACCCGCATCGGTTTAAGCTGCATTTCGGTTTGCCATTCGTCGATATCGGCAAGTGCTTTGGCTTTCAGCGTTGCCAAAAAACGCTCGGACCCAAGCTCGGCCAACCTTGCCTGTGCATCGCGGAATTCCTCGGACCCAAACCCTTCGGAACATTCTGATGCAATGATCAAGGTCCCGCCGGGTTTCAGGATATCCATCGGGGTGACCATGCCCTTGACCGTCTGATAATAGGTTTTATCAAGCGGATAACCAGCAGACGACGTAACCACGGTGCTGTATTTCCGGCCAACATCAACACGGGTTGCTTCTGAAATATAGCTCACAGCGGCAAGGTGGCTGGCGATGATTTCGCCAAATGTCACATGAACAAGGTCACGGTCTTCATCCAGAACGGTGTTCAGCGCATATGTCTCGCCAAGCTTGCGAACGATTTCAAGCTGCTCTTCATGCAGCGGATTGCCTGCAAGATTGCATTGAACCGCCAGCGGGTCTTCCATGAAACGGGCGGAATGGAATGTGCGGATGGTTTCATGTCCGGCAACACCAGGCGCAACAACTTTACGCCCGCCAGACCAACCTGCCATGAAATGCGGCTCAACCAAGCCTGTTGCAATCCGAAGATCAGCCTCGACCAAACGTTTGTTAAGCTTGACCGGAACACCACGGGTTGGCGTTACGCCAAGGTCGATCAAATCGTCTTCGTTCCGCGCATAATGGTTTTCAACCCGAACATTTTCCAAAACCCACGGGTCACCCACAAGTTCTTCAAGCTCTTCGTCCAGATTGGGTCGGTGCAGACCGGTCGCAACCAAAACGGTAATTTCGCTTTGCGCGATGCCTGCCGCGAGCATCGTCTCGATCATCGGGCGCAGGAACAGCTTATTGGGAACGGGGCGGGTAATATCGCAAATCAGGATACAGGCACTTTTGCGATTTTTGGCCAGCTCCGAAAGCGGTGCGGCATCAACCGGATTTTCAAGTGCATTTCGAATGGCAACCTGATTGTCAGGAAGCTTTGCAAGCTCGGCCTTACGAATGACGGTCGCGCGCGCAGTGTCGGGCAGTTTTACCGAAATAAATCCACGGCCATAGGCAAGTTCGGGTTGGGAATGGGGCATCGGTAAAACCTTGTTCAATCAGAAGCGCACAAACTTCATTATGATGGTCCGAAGACGACCAGCATACACCAATTTCATCTGGTGGAAAAAGATCGCGGCATCATTATTCAGATGACAGCGGCATGCAGCAATACTTCACCGCACTGCACGCGGCAAGGCCGATCAATAAACCAAACCAACCAATAAGAAATCAGGCCAGACGCATCATGATGGCGCTTGTATTTGCAGTACCAGTGGCTTTGAATTTGCGCTGACTTGAAATACGGCTGAGTGTTTGAAATCATACTAGTTGCCGTTGGCGTCCCGATGTCGCTTTGAGCTTGGCCTTTGCAATACAGGACCGTTCAAATCATACGAGACAGATTTCGTACACTTCAGTTAGTGGAGTTGGTAGCCGCATGGGAGAAACACCTAACCAAAAAAAGTGCTGCGAAATTGTCGTTCAGCTCTTAGCTCGTATGACGAATTCGTTGCCCGCCAACGAATTCGCACCAGATGAGCTAGACCAGGAAAAAAAAGCAACCGATTGGCATGTAGATCTGAAAGGAACAAGCTATTGGATAGAACACACACAAATTGAGCCGTATGATGGCGCACTCAAAGGTGATGAAAAGTTTTTGCGATTTATTTCACAACTACGGATGGAAGTAACCGCACCGGTTCCAGATCACGTTGAAGTAAACATTTGTGTGTCCTACAAAGTTTATGATTTCTCTAGCCGAACAATTAATGCGAATGCGAGAGAAGCCGCTTTGAGAATCAACAGAATCATTCCGCTTATTACAGACCTAAATGATGATCAACCGTACAAAGAAATCTCAATAAACATTAACGGCTTGGAAATCCGCATCCTTGCGACCACAAGAACTCCTCACGGCGGACATACTAACTTCACGAGGCTGTCACCTCCCGCACTAGAAAGCTTACGCAATAGCCGGATCGAAAAGGCGTTCATAAGCAAACTGAAGAAGTTTCAGGGGCTTCCGAAGCGTAACAACAAGGCAGTTCTTGCACTTGAATTCAGCGACCAGTCACTCTCATCACACCTACTTATCTTAGATGCAATTGATCAAATCTATCAAATGAGAGAATTCTCATTTGATGAAGTGTTTCTGATTGATTCTCAACCGGGTAACTGGATGGCTTGGCATGTTGTACATGGTACCCATCTTCGAAGCCAACGCAGACAACCTATACCAACAGATTGGTATCAGTAAAAAGATATACCATTCACTCATAAAAAAGGCGGCTGTGTGCCGCCTTCCCCATTATTTCCCCGTATCTTAGCTGTCAAAACCAAGGTTGGGCACAGCAACGCCATTTGCACGGCAAGCCGAAATCAGGGTGTTGTTCAGCAAACACGCAATGGTCATCGGGCCAACACCGCCCGGAACCGGGGTGATGGCACCGGCAATTTTTGATGCGCCTTCAAATTCAACATCACCGACCAGTTTCATTTTGCCGTTCTCGCCTTCGATGCGGTTGATGCCAACATCAATCACGGTCGCACCCGGCGCAATCCAGTCGCCTTTGACCATGTTTGGGCGGCCAACGGCGGCAATCACGATATCAGCACGGCGGACTTCTTCTGGAAGGTCGCGGGTGCGCGAATGGGCGATGGTGACTGTGCAGCTTTCTTTTAACAGCAATTGCGCCATCGGCTTGCCAACGATGTTGGAACGACCAACAACCACTGCACGTTTGCCCGACAGATCGCCCAGGGTGTCTTTGAGCAACATCAAGCAGCCATAAGGCGTGCAGGGTGCGAAACCTTCGCCACCGGTTGCCAAGGCACCGGCATTGACCACATGGAAACCATCAACATCCTTGGCCGGATCGATTGCCGCCAAAATTGCCTGATCGTCGATATGATCGGGAACTGGCAACTGGCACAGGATGCCATGAACGTTCGGATCGGCATTCAGTTTGGCGATCAATGCCAAAAGTTCATCCTGCGGGGTGTCTGGCGACAACTTATGTTCAAAGGAATTCATCCCGCACTCAAGGGTCTGCTTGCCCTTGTTGCGTACATAAACCTGACTGGCGGGGTCTTCACCGACCAAGATCACGGCCAGACCGGGGGTAACGCCGTGCTCGGCTTTCAGCTTGGTTACTTCGGCTGTAATGTCTTCGCGCAGTTTTGCTGCGAATGCCTTGCCGTCGATGATTTTTGCGTTACTCATGTGTGCGTCCGCCTGTCAGTTCGGTAATTTGCGACATTAACTCTGTGGGATTGCCCGTAATGACCAGCAATTTGGTACGGTCTGTCGTTCCGGTAGCGATCCCGAACGAGGATTTAGGCCATTTGATCGCTTTTGCCAAAAGTTTTATCATGGCCTGATTGGCTTTGCCGTTTTCCGGCACCGCACTTACCGATACCTTAAGGCGCATGCGCCCACTGGCATCATTCATCAGACCATTGATCGCATCACGCGAAGCCTTTGGTGTTAAACGCACAAACAGACGTATCCCGGTTTGGTCAGAGAGTATCTCGCAAACAGGATCGGACATTGTCTGATTGAGACATTTAATAACCTAAAAGAGCCATCCGGATATCGGTCTGAATCAGCATATTGGCAAATTGCAGAACCAGAATCAGAATGATCGGCGAAATATCAATGCCGCCAAGGTCAGGCATGATCCGCCGGATTGGGCGCAAGGCCGGCTCTGTCAGGCGATAAAGGGTATCGCCAAGCATATAAACGAACCGGTTGCTGGTATTGATCACGTTGAACGCCACAAGCCATGACAGGATTGCAGATGCAATCAGCATGAAAATGTAGATACCAACTACAGTGTCAATAAGCCAAAAAATCGCCAGCATTGCCGCTCCTTACGATCGCCGGGCCGAAATTCGATATACGCCCGGTAAGATGTTTACACGCTGCAAAACCTAGTCGGCAATGACCGGTAACGCAAGCGCAGAGCGTTGTTTTTCGCACGCTTTGGACCAAGTTTTCATCGCTTTGTGATCCCTGTCACCAAATTGACCGCTTTAAACCAGCGCCAACAGCAAAAATCAGCCAACCATACCCCTGCCAGAAACTGTCAGGAGATGTCAGGCAATTGCTGATAACAGCTTGCAGCAAATTACCCTTCGCGCCAAAAATACCGCCACGCAATCTAAGGAGCCGAAATCATGACCCATCAGGATTCCCCACGGTGCAGCTGGGCAATGACCCATGCTGACAAAACGTTTTATGTCGATTATCACGACGCTGAGTGGGGTGTTCCAGTCCATGATGACCGGCTTTTCTTTGAAATGCTGATCCTTGAAGGCGCACAGGCCGGATTAAGCTGGTTGACCATTCTGGCCAGGCGGGACACATATCGCGCGGCATTCGATAATTTCGATGTGCATAAAGTTGCGGCCTATGACGATGCCAAACAACAGACCCTTTTGGCCGATCCGGGGATTATTCGAAATAAGTTAAAAGTCGCGGCGACTATTCAAAATGCCAAAACATTCATCGCCATCCAAAAAGAGTTCGGAAGCTTTGATGCCTATATCTGGCAGTTCGTGAATAACCAACCCGTGATCAATCACTGGAACACCATAGGCGATGTCCCGGTTTCAAACGCGCTTAGCGACTGCATTTCAAAGGATTTGAAAAAACGCAGCATGAAGTTTGTCGGCACCACCATCATCTATTCATTCTTACAGGCCACCGGCCTTGTAATGGACCATACGGTTGAATGTTACCGCTACCATGATCTGATAAAATAGCCATCTGTTCGGATCGACCAAGGCCTGCTATAGCGTTGGTATGACTTTGGTAATGCACATCATCAATGAACTTGATGCCGGGGGCGCAGAGCGCGTCCTGACCCGGATCGCATGCCATAATGCCAAAAGTACTGATCCTGATGCCCCGCGCCAGATCGTTGTTTCGCTGATGGATGAAGGTGTTTATGGGGCGGACCTTCGCAAAGCAGGGGTTGAGCTATTTTGTCTGGGCATGACATCGGGCATCCGTGATCTGCCCGGTGCGATATTCAAGCTTGCCAGTCTGATGCGCCGCCATAAACCTGATGCCATCATGTCATGGCTGTATCATTCCGACTTTATCGCCACCTTGGCCGCAACCATTTCAGGACGCGGAACCAAGCGGCTGGCGTGGAACATTCGCTGTGCGGAAATGGATTTGTCGCTTTATGGCAGATCAACACGGATTGTTTTAAGCGCTCAGGCAAAGCTTTCAGGCCGACCAGCAGTTATTGCCGCAAATTCCCATGCCGGACAACGCCACCACATCACATGCGGCTATCACCCGAAAAAGTGGGCCTATCTTCCAAACGGGTTTGATACCGACGAATGGCGCCCTGATTTCGGCGCGAAAAAACGCCTAAGCAAAGAACTTGGCCTTGCCCCGACCACATCGCTGATTGGCATGGTCGCACGCAAAGACCCGGCAAAGGATCATGCGACCTTGTTTAAGGCTGTCGAGCTTGCCCGTGCAAACGGCCATGATCTGCATTTGGTTTTGATCGGACAGGATACTGAAACCCTACCTATCCCTGATGGGTTAAAGGGCCATGTATCTGCCCTTGGCCTGCGCCGTGACGTCGCCCAACTTGTTCCGGCCCTTGATGTTGCGGTTCTTTCATCAAGCTTTGGCGAAGGGTTCCCCAATGTTATCGGAGAAGCCATGGCATGTGGTGTACCAGCAGTTGGGAATGATGTTGGCGATGTTGCCGAAATCCTTGGTGGAACGGGAAAAACCGTAAAACTGCATGCGCCAAATGAAATGGCCACCGCGATTGAAGAACTTTTGAACGAAGACCCAAACAGCAAAGCATTCCGCAAGGCCGCATCCCGCAAACGGATCATTGATCATTACAGCCTAACTGCCATGAATGACCGGTATCTTGCGCTTTGGGATGGTTTGGCGGGGAAGCGGGACTTGCCGGAATTTGATTTTCCCGGTTAACGCGACTGGGTTGAGCCGCGTAGCAACAGTTTGGTTGAAAGGGTGATGGCTTTGCCGCCTTCATCTGACAGCGCCATTTCAGCGGCCAGACGGCCTTTTTCAACCGAATCCTGACACATCGTCGTTAAAGGGGGATCGCTGCGTTCGCCCGCCACAATCCCGTCAATGCCGATGATTTTAAGATCATCTGGCACCTTGCGCCCAACCGTATGAGCGGCATCAATAGCACCAATCGCAATGACATCAGACATGGCAAGGATGCCGTCAATTTCGGGGTGTTTTTCCAACATTTCGACAGTCAGCCGAGCACTATGTTCAGATTGGTTGTCGCATTCGATATGGATCACATCATCAGGTGCGATCCCGGCCTCGACCAAGGCGTCATGATAGCCTGCCAATCGTTCGCGCACGACACGGTGGCTGGCTGCGCCAACGCGGTTGGCATTCATCGGACCAAAATGGTCATGTTCAGTTGCCTGCAACAACAGAATAGCAAACTTTTTCGCACCACAATCAAGCAGATGTTCCGCCGCCCCCTTTGCCGCAGCATGATCATCAAGGACCACACTTCCCGCCGCACCGGCAATATCGGTATCAATGCTAATTAACGGCTGATTGCGGCGCTGAATGGCGGCAATGATGTCATTGTTATCCGAATAGCAATGGACCAGAAATGCATCGACCGCGGCATTATTGACTGCAGCAATCGCCTGCTTTTGATTTTCTGCCGATATGATCATGACATTGACCCCGTGATGGGCGCATTCACGCCCGATCCCGCGCAGCAATTCAATCGCCGCCGGATCGGTAAAGGCATATTCAAGATTGTCAGGAAAAACCACGCCAAGCGCGCCGGCCTTACCAGTACGCAACATGCGGGCCATGACATGTGGTCCGCGATAGCCAAGTTCCTTGGCGGCCGCAAAAATGCGTTCGCGAACTTCCGGGCGCACCAGATCAGGTTTGCCAAAGGCATTCGACGCTGTTCCTTGCGAAACCCCGGCAGCCTTTGCGACATCCAGAAGTTTTACGCGTTTTGCCATGCGTCCCGTTCCCCGATCCCGTGTATTCACGATGCTATTGGTTTGAATTGGCTACACTATAGCCAGAAGCCAAGCGTCTCTACCAGAAGACATTGGTCAAACATCTATCGCGATTCCGATTGCGTCTTGCGGAATGTCAGATTGATACGGGGCCCAACCTGCCTTGCGGTTTTGGGCAATTGATGAAGCCAGCAATGCTGCGTTTCACCCGACATGATCAGGGCGGAGTTATGCGGCAAATCAATGCTGATCCGATCACCGGTTTTCTTGTGTCGCAAATGAAACCGGCGTTCCTCGCCAAACGATAAACTGGCAATAATCGGGTTTTGCCCCAGCACTTCTTCGTCATCGGCATGCCAGGAAACGCTGTCGCGACCATCGCGGTACTGGTTCAAAAGAACCGTGTTAAACGATACCCCACCCCCAGCAAGGTCTTCGGCCAAATCTCGCAACGGGGCGATGATTGACGGAAAAGGTGCGGCTGGATGGTAAACACCGCTATAGCGATAGGCGACTTCGCCATACCATGCGGTCAGGCGCGGAACGGCGATTTCTTTGCCATGAATTCGGGCAATTTCCTGCTGCCAGACAATGCCGGTTTTAAGGCGGGCAAAGGTCCGGTCAGCGTCATCGGGTGGCATGATGTCACGCAGCAACAATGCTTTGCCGTCAAACGGCAAAAGGTTGCGTGGTGGTTCATTGGCAAACAGATCGCCGGTCATGGTTTTCCCCGGAAGTCATTCTGCCAAAGACCTAGGCCGAACACGTCCGAAACTCAAGCCACAGATCGCTGATATATTCGTTTTTGCAAATTGTTGGCACCACACAGCGCCAAAACCTAGCCGTTGATCAGCGTCATACCTTCTTGTGCGGCAAAGCGTTCGACATCTTCAACACTGAGCCCCGCCGCACTGTAAAGATTGATGGTTTCAAGTTCCAAATCCGTCTCGGCATCGGCAAGGGATTGCAACGATCCGGTCAGACTGCGCTGGGAATCAAGAACATCAAGAAAATCCGACAGACCTTGCACATAACGGACCCGCGATTGATCAAAGGCATCACGGTGATATTGCACGGATGCAATCAGGGAATCGCGTTGTTGCATCGCCCCGACATAGCCGTAAATCGCACTTTCAACTTCCTCAATCGCGCTTAACAACGTCTGGCGATAGGTCAAGAACGCCTGTTCGGCTTCTTCTTCGGCAACGGTGATATTGGCCCGACGTTCCCCACCGTCATAAAGGGTTGCATCAATCACCGCACCAATGGCTGCCATTACGGTTCGAATGATCGGACCTGTGCCATACCCCGTCGCCCCCAAGGCCAAAGACCCACTTAGGGTTAGTTCAGGATATAGCGTTGCGGTTTCGACCCCAATTTGCGAGGTCGCCGCAATCAGGGAAAGTTCGGCGGCACGGACATCTGGGCGACGGCGCAAAAGATCGGCGGGGATGCCAATCGGCGGACTGCTTTGGAATTCTGGCAAGGGTGCTGTATCAAGCAAGGCATCACGATGTTTGCCCGGCTGAGCACCGACAAGGATCGAAATTGCATTGATGGATCGATCGATGCTGGTCTGCAAGGTTGGTACGGTCGCCTCAAGGTCGGCGACTTCGGCACGCGCACGCGACAGATCAAGTTCCGAACCAAGCCCGGTTTGTAACCGCACCTGAACGATGTTTCTGGTCTGACGTTGAAGATCAAGCGAGTCTTGTAAAAGACCAAGGCGCTTTTGCGTGCCACGCAGTTCGATATAGTTGGTGATGATGTCGGCAATCATCGTGCGATAGACATCTTCACGCAGATAAACCTGCTGCAAATAATCGGCTTCGGCAACTTCTTCTTCGCGTGATTGGCCACCCCAGATATCGGCCGTCCAGGACAGATCAATCCCCGCACCATAGCCAATATCATCCACCCGATTGCCACTGGCCCGGCTTGAGGTTGTGCGATCTGCCGATCCATCCACACTTGCATCAAGTGTTGGGCCATTGGCCCCAGACACACCACGCGCAGTTGCCGCAGCCGCACGAATACGGCTGATTGCGATTTTAAGGTCGATATTATTCGCAACCCCTTCGTCGATCAGCCGTTGTAAGACCGGATCAGTCGTGCTTTCCCACCAACGTCCGTGATCGGCCTGACGTGCGGCAATCACTGGAATTTCCGGGGAATATGCGCCAACCAGATCAAAATTCGGTGCGGTGTAATCGGGGCCAACCGATTGACAACCGGCCAACCCGACCAACATTGCGATGCCCGAAACTGCGAAAAGACGATTATTTTTCATGTTATTTCGCACTTCCTTCAATCCCGTCTGGCGCGGTGCCATGCAGGGTGTCTTCTGGAATTTCCCCCGTATCGGGAATGTCTTCTGCCGCACGGAGCTGAGTTTGCAATTTCAGGCTGCCATCTGCACGGGCCGACACCAAAGGTGCCAGCAGCAAATACAGAACCGGGGTCAGGAACAAGGTAAAGACCGTTGCAAAGCCCAGCCCACCAAACACGACCCAGCCAATCGCGGCACGGGCTTCGGCACCAGCACCCGATCCCAACACCAATGGCAAACCGCCCAGAACGGTTGAAATCATTGTCATCATGATCGGGCGCAGACGCACCATTGCCGCATCATGGACAGCTTCGCGGACGGATTTTCCTGCATCACGGAGCTGATCGGCAAATTCGACAACCAAAATACCGTTTTTGGCCATTAGCCCGACCAGCATCACAAGCCCGATCTGGCTATAGATATTGATTGATGTGCCACTTAGGCTAAGCGCGTAAATGGCTGCGGCCAAACCAAAGGGCACGGTCAGAACAACCACCAAAGCCGACATGAAACTTTCGAACTGTGCAGCAAGGACAAGCAACACAACAAGCACCGCAATCAAGAAGGTAATTTGCACATCATTTGATGTTTCACCAAGGACTGCAGCATCGCCCAAGAACAAAACGCCGATACCCGGTGGCAGGGTTTTATCGGCAACTGCGTTTACATCACGAACGGCTTCATCAAGCGTGTAGCCCGGTGCAAGGTTGGCCGAAACCGTCACGGCACGTTGTTGGCCTTCGCGTTCAAGTTCGGATGCGACGGCTTCTTCGCTCAGCGTGATAACCGATGACAATGGCAAGATGCGGCCATTGGTTCCCGATACAAACAGGTTCTCAAGATCCGATGGGTCATTGATGCTGCCAACAGCACTGCGCAGTTTGACCGGAATGTTTTGATCATCAACATTGATATTGGTGACTTCATATCCTTCGATCATCGCACGTAATGTCGTATCAAGTTCATCAATAGCAATGCCAAGATCAAAGGCACGTTTGCGATCAATATTGACCAGAAGCTGCGGCTGGGTCGTTTGATAGGACACCCGCAACCCGGTCAAGTTGGGATAGCTGGTTTCAATTTCCTGCTGCATGGCGCGCGCATTGGCCGCAAGGGTGCGATAATTGGTCCCGGTCAGGGCAAACTGCAAACCTTCGCCTGTTCCACCGCGCAGCCCCAAGCTGTTGGGTTGCCAGACAACGGCCTGAACACCGGGAAGCGCGTTGAGTTTTCCACGTATGCTGCTGGTGATTTCTTGCTGACTGCGGATACGTTCATCCCATGGCACCAAAGGTGCAATAACCAACGCGCGATTAGGGTCCCACAAACCAACAATCGTGTAGATATTATGGGCATCACCGGTATCAACTACCGGGCGCAGAATGTCTTCAACTGCCTCGACCTGGCGGTCCATATAATCAATACCAACCCCATCAGGCCCACGCAATGACACCAAAATGCGCCCGCGATCTTCTTCGGGCAACAGTTCCTTGGTCACGGTGTTATAGGCGCCAAAGGCCAGACCACCGGCAACAATGCAGATCATCAAGGTGACGACTGGATTGCGCAAAACCCGTTCAAGGATCTGGCGGTAAATTCCGGCACAGAAAAACCCGACGCGTTCCAACAAATTTGGTTTTCTATCCGCATCCCCATCATGCGGATCGATATGTTTAAGACGCGACGCCAGCATCGGGCACAATGTCAGGGCGACGAACGACGACACTGCGACTGAAAAGGCCAGAACAAAGCCAAATTCGCGGAAAAGCCTTCCTGCCGTGCTGGGCAGGAATGAAATCGGAACGAATACCGAAATCAACGTCAGGGTCGTTGCAATAACCGCAAAGAAAACCTGTCGGGTGCCCAAAACCGCTGCGGCCATGGAACCAAGCCCCTGATGACGACGGCGCTGAATGTTTTCCAAAACCACGATCGCATCATCAACAATCATCCCGGTTGCCAGAACAAGGGCAAGCAAGGTCAGAATATTGATCGAAAATCCCATCGCCCAAATCGCTGCTACGGTCCCAATAAGGGCAATCGGAATGGTCACGGTGGGGATTAATGTTGCACTAAAGGAACGCAGGAACAGATAGAGCACGCCAATAACAATAATGACCGCCAAGGCAAGGCTAAAGATCACCTCCCACAACGCGCCTTCGATAAAGACCGCATCGTCGGAATTTACGAAAACGTCAAGATCATCATATTGACTGTTCAGCCGTTCAACGACATCACGCACACCGTTGGAAATTGCGATTGTGTTTGATTGTGCCTGACGCACAACACCAAGCCCGATCACAGTACGCCCATCAAGACGCACATAGGATGACGCATCATCCGGGCCGTAATAAATATCGGCAATATCGCCAAGAAGGATCGCCCCACGAACAAGCATCTGGTTTAGCTTGTCGACTTCCCAAACGGATGCATCGGCACGCACAAACAGTTTCTGATCGGTTGATTCAAAACTACCAGCGGGAATGTCAAACTGTGCGGTTCGCAACACATCGGCAATGTCTTGAACCGATAGGCCGTAACTTGCGATGCGCAGCGGATCAATCCGCACATGCAAGACTTTTTCGCGGTCCCCGTTCACTGTTATTTCAGCAACTCCGGGCACGGCCAAAAGTGCTGGGCTGATTTGATCATCAACCACATTTGCCAGTTCTTCTTCGGTTAGACGGTTGCTGACAACTGCCATGCGCATGATCGCACTGGCATCGGCGTCGGCCTTAACCACACGCACATCTTCGACCCCATCGGGCAGACTGCGCGATGCGCGACTGATCGCTTCGCGAATGTCGCTGGCGGCATCGTTGATTTCAACATCGGGGTAAAATTCAATCCGGATGCGGGCATTGCCCTCTTCGCTTTGGGAATTGATGTCTTTAACGCCACTAACCCGTGATGCTGCACTTTCAAGAACAGAGGTTACTTCAGAATCGACCGTTTCCGGCGAAGCACCGCTATAATCGGCGGTAATCGTGACGGTCGGACGGTCCACATTGGGAAGTTCGCGGATTTCGACACCCAACATCGCCGCAAGACCGGCAAGAATGATCAGAAGTGAAACCACACACACAAGAACCGGCCGCCGAATACTGAGCGACGCAAGATCATTGTGGTCCTGATTACCGGGCGCATCCGTCATGATTAGGATCCTTCACCAGTACCGTCGCGGGTGGCAACGCCGGTTTCATCGCTGCCGCGAATGGTTGCCGCAACGGTTCGCCCCGGCCGCAGGCGCAAGACACCTTCAACCACAATCAAGTCACCCCTGGAAACCCCGCCATCAAGCAAGATGCGGCCGTTGGTACGTTTCACGACACGGACAGGAACGCGCGAAACTTTTTCATCCTTTATCCGCCAGACATAGGTGCCATCATCGCCCCAAAGAACCGAAATTTCGGCAACGGATGGGTATTGTTTGCCTTCAATATCGACATAAACCGCAAAGGACATCCCGGCCAACAATCGGCCATTGGGATTGGGCACACGGGCGCGAACGTTAAAAGTCCGGCTTTCAGGGTCAATACGGCTGCTGATTGATTCGACAACACCCGTAAACAGCTCCCCCGGCAGGCTCCATGTTTCAACCCGAACCGATTGACCGGGCTTTACATTGTCAAACCGGGTTTCTGCGACTTCAAAATCGACCAGAATGCTTTCGATGTTATCAAGCGTCACCAAGATGGTTGAACTATCAACCCGGTCGCCTGCTTCGATCTGCGGGATGCCGATGATACCGTCAAACGGGGCCAAAATGGTGCGATCGGCCAGATTTACTTCGGCCTGATCAAGCTGAATTCTTGCTTCTGCCAATGCTGTGCGGGCGCTATCGACTTCACTTTCTGCAACGGCCCCCAATGGACGGGCTTGTTCATAGCGACCCAAAAGTTGCTGGGCATCTTTGGCCTGAACGGCGGCCAAATCCCGGGCAAGACGTTCGCGTTCGGAATTCAGGATCACAAGAACCTGCCCCTTGGCAACCTTGTCACCGGCACGCACCAAGACATCGGACACTTCGCCAGACACCGCCGGATAGATTGAAACACCCAGTGCGGATTTGCCGGTCCCGACAGATTCAACCACGGTTTTTTCGTCCATCAGACTGGCATATTCGGCAATCACCGGCAGGCTTCGATCACCACCGTTGAATCCACCGCGCTGTTCAGCCTGTTTCGAATCTCCAACCGGCGACACAAGTGCTGTGATTTCGTCCTTGGCAAAGATATAGGCAGATGCGGCAATGATAATCAGTGCAACACCTGCGATCAGAAGCGTTGATTTACGCGCCATCGCATTGATACTTCCAAGTCGGATCGGATCATATGACCTTCCCCGTGAGAGCCCCGTTCCCGTTCGGGAAAACTTTTGTATTTCAGTTTATTACCCAAGAAGGGTGGATGTTCTTTTTTGAAATACGTATGCCGGGAAAGATATTGCACCCTGCCCGCCAGAACCACACAAAAAGTGTATCAGAAACGTCTCAGTTTGTATCTCAACTCTCGATAAACTCTACGTTTCTTGCCGATACATGAATTCAAATGGAATAGGAAAACAAAGAGCCCGCACACCAGATACGGCATGCAGGCCCATTTCGTTCACATCACGACAAGACTTATGTCCGTTACACGTGATCTTCTTTAAACCACAGGATCAGGCAGCCCCACGCATATTTCGGTGCGGAAAAGCGACAAGGTTCTGATCGCGCAAATCATAGGACGGGGATGTATCATTGCCATCCCAATCATTGTCTGCGCCCTCAGATAGCTGATCATCGCCATCAGCCGAGGCCACAGCACGATCAAGCGAAGTGGTCAGTTCAGTGACGTTGCGTTCGACTTCATCGGCACGACGGTTCAGATCAAGGCTAAGCTTCCGGGTGACTTCGATATCATCGGACACGGCACCAATTGCTGTACCGACATTGCGCACGGCATCGCCAGCAAGGGAAATGGCCCCGGTGATTTCTTCGGTTTCGCGGCGTTGATGTTCGACATCCCCCGCGACCTCGTCAGATATCGACATCATCGAACGCACCGTCACACCGACTTCTTCCATGGATGCAACACAACGATCCGTCACCGCGCCCATTGCATTGACATGTTCGGTAATCTGTTTGGTTGCCTGTTCGGTTTGACCGGCAAGATTTTTGACCTCGGCTGCGACAACAGCAAAACCTTTGCCAGCTTCGCCAGCACGGGCGGCTTCAATTGTTGCATTCAGGGCCAGCAAATTGGTTTGCCCGGCAATGCCACGGATCAAATCAACAATCTGTTCGATGCTCACAGCGACTTCACGAAGATCATCAACCGCCTTGGTCGATTGTTCGGTCGATCCGACGGCATTTTGGGCAATCTCACGTTGATGTTCGACCCGGTTGGCAATTGATCCAATCGCCTTGGTCAGACGGTTCGCCGCATCACCAATTGCGTTCGAATGCGATTGGCTGTCTTGTGCGGCACCCGTCGCGGTTTGAGTTTGGGCGGTTACACGTTCGGCCGCCGCGGCGACCTCGGTCACGGCTTCGCGCATGCGGGTGACCTGATGGCTGACGGATTTGACAAGACCGGTGGTTTCACCTTCGATCGTTTCGGCCATCGCACCAAGGGATGCGCGACGTTTTTCTTCTTCGATACGCTGCATGGTGATGCGTTCTTCGGCCATTTGTTCAATCTTAAGCGCGTTTTCGCGGAAGATCGCAACAGTGCGTGACATGGCGCCAAACTCATCGAACCGTTTGGTATCGACCAGATCAATATTGGTGTCATTTTCACTTAGGCGCGTCATATCATCATTTACCCGCTTAAGCGGGCGCAGGATGCTCATGGCAATTGCAAATGCCAGTGCCAGCGCAATGATCACGCCCCCCGCCGCGACCATGATGTTGGTCAATGCAGAATTTTCCGACTCTGCATGGGCGGCTTCGACCAATGCGGTTTGGTTTGCCATTGCCTCTTGGCGGATATTTTGGGTGATGGATTGCACTTCATGCACCGCAGATTTGAAATCATCCATCGATTGGCGGAACCCGCTTATGGATGCTTCAAGCTGATTGGCACCTTGTTTCAGCAAATCATTGTCGCGGATCGCATAAGAAAACAGTTTCTTGTCGTTACGCTTAAGCCCGTCAAAGGACGATTTGATTTCTTCTTGAAGATCGGTGAGTGCAGATGTCTGATTGCGCGCCGTTTCAAGGGCTTCGTCGGTTCGCAAGATCGGGAATTGCAAACTGTTGACGATGGCGGCCAGATTGGCCGCACCAAGTTTATCGCTGTATTTTTCCGCAATGGCCGGATCGCGTTTGGCGATGAATTCTTCAAGCTTGGCCGCAGATTTGCCCAATTGGTTCGCACCAAGCAGCATCGTATCAGACGCCGCCGTCAGGTTTTCGGCACGCAGAACAAGGGGCTCAAGTGTTCCGATATATTCCGCACTTAAGCTTTCAAGTGCATCGGCGCGGTTAAGATCACCAGAATTGCGCAACGCCTCAACAAGGGTCGCGCCACTTTGTTCTGCGGCTTGACGGATGGTGGCAATGCCTTCGCGATCCTGAAGATCAACAGTTTGGGCAAACAGCAGAACCTGATTTGATAAACGTTCAAGTTTCAGAGCGTAATCATTGGCAAGGCCAACAAGGCCGGTACTTTTGGCGATACGATCGGCATGCGCACCAAAGCCAAGAAGATAAGTCGATGAAAGCGCACTTAGGCCGACAAGCAAGACAACCAGAACAAAGAAACCGGCGAAGATGCGCGAACCAATGCGAATTCGGTCAAGGAACATGAGATATCCAAACAATATGTGAATGTTTGGCGCGATCCTTACATCGGCAGATCAGTTAGTTTTGTAACACTTAGATGAAATCCGCATTCATCTAGATGCATTTGGTCGCTATGAACCATTTCGCAGCGCAAAACAACATTTAAGCCCGCCACTAATGTTCATATGAATATTGCCCTATACAGATATAGGGGGCATCTTATTCCTTTTTAAAAGCTGCAAAGTACGGTTTTGGGGTGATCTAGGCTACGACTCGCTGGTTTCTGCATTTTAGAACCAGAAAAATCCGAATATGCCTGCCTTAAAATGTCGCCATGACAATATTGTACAAGCCGGGATGATTTGGGATCGCTATAATTTCCCGATGGAACAGGCTTTGCGAAACATCCCAGCGTCGCGCAACCGAAATACCACGACCCGACGCCCGCGTGAGATTGCCCGTCATTGGCGGGCAGCCAACGGGATTGATTTGTTTGAAGCTGACTATAAGAACTTCACCTTTCCCAAACACAGTCATGACTATTACGCCTTTGGCACCATCCTGAATGGGGCGGAACAATTTATGACGCGCGGCACGAATTATGTCGCATCGCGTGGGCAGCTTTTAATGATGAACCCGATGCAGGTTCACGATGGCGGTCCGGCATCCGATGATGGTTATCAATACCAAATCATGTTCATCGCCCCGGACGTGTTTGGTGATCTGGTCAGTGAATTATCCCCCAATAGCAAGGGCCTACCATTTTTTGGTAATTGCGTGATTGATGACCCGGAACTGCATTTGCAGCTTCGCTCACTGCACCGCATGTTCCGACCAGATTTCGCACAAACAACCAGCTTGCTCGAACGCGACAGTCAGCTTTTATACAGTGCTGCACGCTTGGCCCTGCGTCACGCGGATGCCCCGCCTTATCTTTATCGCCCCGGATCAGAAGACAAACGGGTCCAGACGGTGATTGATTATATGCAAGCCCATCTTGATGAGAATATCGCACTGGATGATTTGGCAACCCTTACCGGGATAAGCCGGTTTCATTTGCTGCGCGTGTTTCGCGCGGCCACCGGGCTTCCGCCGCACGCCTATTTCAATCATATGCGATTGCGCCGCGCCAAGCGGATGCTGTTTGACGGCGAACCGATTGCCGATGTCGCGGCTGCGACCGGGTTTTCAGATCAAAGCCATCTGAACCGCCATTTCAAGGCAATGTGGGGGGTCAGCCCCGGTGCCTTTATCGCAAGCCTTGATCAATTTTCGTCAAGAATGCCCAAATAGCTTTCCGGGCGTCGATCTGCGATATACGGGAATTCGGCGCGTGATTTTTTCAACGCAGCAAAATCCAGATCAGCCACGATCAGATCATCCTGATCCCCCGCACGGGCAAGGTCGCACCATGGGCTGCAGATCACGCTTTTGCCAACATAATCAAGCGCGCCTTCCTGATCGCAACGATTGGCATAGGCCAGAAACATCTGACTTTCCATCGCACGTATGGGAACCATCATTTCCGCCACCCGATCATAGGGAGCCATCTGGGCGGTTGGGACCAATAAAAGATCACATCCCTTTAACGCAATGCTGCGCACCAATTCAGGAAATTCAACGTCATAGCAGATCAGCATCGATACTTTGATGCCGTTCCAGTCAATCACCAGCGGCATGTTATTGCCCGGTGCAAAACACGTGCGGTCAAGCTCACCAAACAACTGAATTTTACGGTGCAGCAAACGCCGTTTGCCGGTTTTATCAAACAATGCGCAGGAATTGTAATTGCGCCCGTCATCGCCCAATTCGCCAAAGCCAACCACAATCGCAATGCCGGTTTCTCGCGCGATATCACATACCGCCGACAGGCTTTCACCCGACAACGGTTCGGATTCCGACAGAATCTTTTCGCGGCCAATATTATAGCCGGTCAAATACATTTCAGGTGCCACGATCAACTCGGCACCGGCATCGCGGGCCTCACGCGCGCGGCGTGCAAGGCTCGCGATCCGGGTCGGTTTATCAATGACTGCGTTTGGGCCGGACTGATAAACCGCAATTTTCATGACTTATGCCCCGCCCTTGCGACGTTTAAACGCATCGGTCACCAAACATAATTCTTCGAACAGAACCTGCGCACCGGCATGGGCGGTGTTGGTGGTGGCATCATATTGTGGGGCAACCTCGACCACATCGGCACCAACAAAATCAAGACCCTTAAGCCCGCGCAAAATGGCCAATGCTTCACGCGATGTCAGACCACCGATTTCCGGTGTTCCGGTGCCCGGTGCAAAGGACGGATCAAGGCAATCAACGTCAAAGGACAGATAAACCGGGCCATCACCAATGACTTCACGCGCCTTGGCAATGACGGCCTCAACCCCCATTTGCGGGACTTCTTCGGCATGGATCACGGTCATGCCGCTGTCATAGGAAAATTCCCAGAGATATTCCGCACCACCGCGAATACCGATCTGAATGGTGCGTTCCGGATCAAGAACACCATCCATAACCGATTGACGGAACGGCCCCCCATGATGGAATTTTGCCCCTTCATATTCGCCGCTGGTGTCACAATGAGCATCCAGATGGATCATGCCGACCGGGCGGTCTTTACCAACTGCACGCTGGATGGAATAGGTGATTGAATGATCCCCGCCAATCGCAATTGGAATGACACCAGCATCAACAATTTTATTAAAATACTGTTCGATGTCCTCATGGCATTTTTCCAAAGAAAAGCGGCTTCTGAACGGAACATCGCCAATATCGGCAACCGCGCATTGGGCACCGGGCACCATGCGCAACACATGTTCATACGGACCAATGCGTTCAATGTTACGTACCGCACGCGGGCCAAGACGCGCACCGGCACGGTTGGTCACCCCCAAATCCATCGGCACACCGACCAAGGCAACATCAATACCGTCAAAGTTGGTTTTGGCCGCATCGGGCGCAAAAGGCGCATCAAGGAATGTCGACACACCGGCAAACGGCCACTTGCGTTCACCGCTTGCGGAAAACTGGGTTTCAGCAACTTCCTTAAAATGCGGATCGAACATATCGCCGCCTTTGGCATTGCCATATTTTTCGCGGAGTTTCGCAAGCTTTTCACTGTTAACCATGGTGGCCTCCTAATACCGTGTGGGACGTTTCTGATTGTTTGAAATTGCGGGCGTAGATTGCATTAGCTGTCCTCGTCATGACGCCAGGCGCCAAGTAGACGCGGCAGATCGCCAAAGCGTGCAATCAAACCAAACACCACTATCGCCACCGCGACAAACAGCACAGTGACCGAGGCCATGGTTGGCGTGTAGCCATATCGCAGGGAATTGAAAATCTTGATCGGCAGGGTCTCGACCGTGAAGCCGACCGCCATATAGGCAACGATATATTCGTTCAGCGAGAGCACGAACGCGAAAGCCATGCCCGAAATGATGTAAGGCAGGATCAGCGGCAAAATGATTGTCCGTAAAATGGTCCTGTCATCCGCCCCCATCGTCGCGGCGGCTTCGACCAGACTGTCATCGACGGCCTCGAACCCAAGGGTCAGCGTGACCAGCGGCAAGGTAACAAAGAAAATCCCGTGGCTGATCACCACCGTCCATGGCTGCCCATAGGCCCCCGCCGTGGTCCAGAAACTTAGGAAGCCAAGAGCGGTAATCACCGGCGGCAAGATGAATGGTGCCAGTCCAAGCACCTGAACAATCCGCGCCCACGGGGCATGAAACCGCCATAAGAACCACGCAAGCGGAAAGGCGATAATCACCGAAAGGCTTGATGCCCCGATTGCCACACCCAGACTGTTAAACAGGGCCTGTCGCCAGCTATCTTCGGTAAATATCTGAGCATACCAATCTAGCGAGAAACCTTCGGGCGGGAATGAAAGGGACTTCTTTTCGTTAAACGATACTCCTGCGACCACAACCAACGGAGCTGAAAGAAACAGCGCCATTGCGGCAAGGAACAGGCGCAAGACAAAACGGTTGATCATCCTGCATTCTCCTTTTTGCCATAGAGAAGCGAGATCGCGACCAACGACAGGCTGACCAGCACAAGAAACACCGCCATGGCAGCAGCAAACGGCATGTTTGACTGATAAATCGCCTGATCCGTGATCAGCACCGACAGTGTCCAATGCGATGGTTTGCCCAACAATTGCGGCAGCAAATAACAGCCCAGTGCAAAGACAAACACCATGATAAGGGTCGAGACGATGCTGTTGCGCAAGGCCGGAACAACGACATTCAAGAAACTGCGCGCCGGGCCAGAACCCAATGTCCGTGCGGCTTCAACCAGCGACGGATCAAGGCGTGACAATGCGGGGTAAAGGACAAGAACCGTATAGGGGAATGTCTGATAGACCATGCCGGTCATGACCGCGCCGAAGCTTGGCGACAGTGACATCGGTTTATCCATGATGCCCAGTGATACCAAAAGATTGGTGATCCCGGCTGTTCGGGACAACAATGTTGACCAACCAAAGCCAATCAGCACTTCAGACAAAGACAGGACTGACAACAAAAACACCAGCCACACGACCTGTGTTTGGCGTGCCATTCGGGTCAGGATATAGGTAAATGGAAAGGCTAAAAGGACGGATACCACCGCAACAAGGGCCGCCAATCCAACCGAAAATCCAAGAATGCCCGCAAAGAAGGTGCTTAGGAACCGGGCATAGTTTTCAAAGACAAATGCCGGCTCATAAAAGGCACCCTGCACGCGCTGAAAGAACGACATTGCGATCATGATGCCAAACGGTATGACAAAGAAAACCGTTAGCATCCCGGCTGGGAAGCCTATTGCCGCGTAATCGGAAAACTTTCCGGGTTTGATTTTCATGCGTCCCCCAACACCACACAGGCATCTTTGGGGAAGGCGACTGAAACACTGTCACCGGCAACAACATCCGGTCGGTCTGACGGGGTGGTAATCGCCGTGATCTGTTGACCTGCAACGTTCAGATAGAATTCGATACTCGCGCCAAGATCGCGGATATAGGAAACATCCCCGGTCAATGTTCCGAGGGAATTTTCGCCGTTTTCCTTGGTTAAGCGGATATTTTCTGGTCGAACCGAAAGGGTAACATCGCCTGATTTTGGCAGATCATCGGCCAGCAAAGTGCCGCCCGCCACAGCGATCTTGCCCGCTGCACTCACCCGCCCAGAAATCAGGTTGGTCGAACCGATAAAGTCGGCGACAAAGGCATCCTTGGGTTTGCGGTAAATTTCAACCGGTGGGGCAACCTGATGGACTTTGCCCTGTGACATCACAACAACCAGATCGGCCATGGTCATGGCTTCGCGCTGATCATGGGTCACGACAATCGTGGTAATGCCCAATTTTTGCTGAAGCTGTTTAAGTTCAATCTGCATGCTTTCGCGCAATTTCGCATCAAGGGCAGATAACGGCTCATCAAGCAGGAAAAGCTTTGGCTCCAACGCCAAGGCACGCGCGATTGCAACGCGCTGTTTCTGACCACCTGAAAGCCTGGCAACGGGACGATCAGCCATATCAGGCAATTGCACCAGATCAAGCAGGCGTTTGACGGCCTTGAAACAATCGGCCTTGGACCCGCCACGAATGCGCAGCGGATAGGCGATATTTTCCCCAACGCTCAGATGCGGGAAAAGGGCCAGGTTTTGAAACACCATCCCAAAATCGCGTTGATGGGTCGGGATGCGGGTAACGTCGTTACCTTCCAACAAAATACGTCCAGTGGTCGGGTCTTCCAGACCGGCAATCATCCGAAGCAAGGTCGTCTTGCCACAGCCCGAAGGGCCAAGAAGACAGACAAATTTTCCTTGCGGGATTGTAAGGCTGGTTTCATGAACGGCAGTAAAATCACCGAACTTTTTAACAATGGAATCGAAGACCAAACCGGACATTGGCGATCCTGTATATGACGTTAGACAAGGCAACGGAGTGCCATGGAATAAAGTTATCAGGCAGCATGCCGGAGCAAGAACTCGCAATGGCGCAAAGGTGGCACACTGCCTGACAAGGTTTGACGTCAGAACTTAGCTGACGATCAGTTCGGTCCATTTCTGCGACAGCCAATCGGCACGCTGCAGATACATGTCATAACGCGGAATGATCGGTTCGATTTCCGATGAAACAGATGCAAATTCTGCATCGGTCAAATCGGTTTTGGCGCGCGGAACAGTCGGTGAAGTACCCACCTTACGCGACAGAAGTGCTTGAATTTCAGGCTGGCTCATGAAGTCGATAAATTCATGGGCCATCTCGATTTTTTCTGATTTGCCAGAAACCGCCCAGCTACCGGAATCATTGATGCCGCCTTCTTTCGGGAAGGTCGAACGCACCGGATGACCATCGGCTGCCGCAAGACCG
Organism: Rhodospirillales bacterium; assembly: GCA_019634165.1. Classification (GTDB taxonomy): domain Bacteria; phylum Pseudomonadota; class Alphaproteobacteria; order Rhodospirillales; family Thalassospiraceae; genus Thalassospira. Next base: position 117,077 of record JAHQVT010000012.1, on the reverse strand, counting down.
GCAACGTCGTGGTAATACTGACCCATCGGAATTTCGCCAGATTTCAGAGCCTGTTCAAACTGTGCTTCGTCACGATACCAAAGCTGAACGTTTTTCTTGACCTCGGCCAGCTTGTCCATGACCTGCGAAATGCCTTCTTCGGTATCCAGAATGTCCTGACCACCGAAATGGGTTTTGGCCGTTACGTCCAACAGGAAGGAATTTGAAACCAATGCCAGAAGGCCAAGCTGTTCGGCACGTTCTGGTTTCCAAAGTTCAGCCCAACTGGTCGGGGCTTCTTTGATAACGTCGGTATTGGAAACCAGCGTGATGTACCAGGTCACCGCACCAACACCACACAGGCTGCCATCGGCATATTTATTGATATAAGCCGGCATGACATTTGCCACATTCGGCATTTTGGCAGCATCAAGTTTGGCCCAAAGGTTGGCAGCAGCCCCGCGCTGCATCATGCCTTGCGAAATCATCGAAATATCGGTCGGCGCTTTGCCTGCACGGGCTGCCTGTTCGATCTGCACCAGCCATGCTTCGCCGGTCGGCTGTGCGACAGACTCGACCGCAATGCCAGTTGCCTTGGTGAATTCAGGGAAGATGTGCTTATCAAAGCTGTCTTTGAAATAACCGCCATAAGCACCGATCTTCAGGCTTTTTTCCTGTGCCTTTAGAATACCCGGAAAACCGGTGATACCCGCCATTGCAACCGCAGAACCACCAGCAATCCCTGCCAGTACGGAACGGCGACTGATCCCCTTTTTCATCTCAACCATGTGATCCACCTCTGATAACTTGGGGGGCAAGCTACCCGCCCATTATGATTTTTTGCCACTGCGATCTTTGTTGGCAGCGATCTAGTTTCATCAGCAGATCAAATTGCGCAGATTTAAAAAATCACGTATTGCTAAAACTTACTTTGGGAATCTCCAAAGTAATGATCACAGGGCACGGGTTTCATGGCGACAGAACAATCAGATCTCAAGCTTCTCCGGATCTTTCTTGCCATCGTTGAAGCAGGCGGTTTTGCTGCGGCACAGAGCGAATTGAACCTGTCACTTTCAACGATTTCAAGCTATGTCACCAACCTTGAAACCCGGCTTGGATTTACCTTGTGCAAACGCGGGCGAAGCGGCTTTTCATTGACCCGCGAAGGACAAATTGTTTTCGAAGAAGCCCATCGTTTATTCAAAGCCGTGTCGCAATATGAAACCAAAATGCGATCCTTGCGTGATAAGTTAAACGGCACACTGACCATTGGCCTGACCGATAACACCATCACCGATCCGCTTGCACGGCAGATCGAGAAAACCATCGCCCGATTTGTCGAACAGGCACCGGATGTGACGTTAAATGTCGTCACCTATCCACCCAATGATCTTTTGCGCGAAGTCGTTACCGGTGCCATTCAGGTTGGGGTCTGCGCCTTTCCAAAGACGATTTTGGGCCTGAGTTACATCTCGCTTTATCCCGAAATGCATCGGTTTTATTGCGGGTCTGATCATCCGTTGTTTCAACAATCTGATGACGATATCGACATTGATGAAATCCGGCGTTTTCGCATTGTCGGGCGTAAATTCTGGCTGGGCCGTGACCTGAAAGACTTTGCCATCGCCCGCCCGCACGCCGTGGTTTCGGATATGGAAGCCGAGGCACGCCTTATCCTTTCTGGTGCGTTTTTGGGATATCTTCCCGAACATTATGCCAAGCAATTTGTTGAAGCCGGACGCATGCGGGCCATCCGCCCCGATCAGTTTTTTGTCGAGGCAACTTTTCAAGCAAGCTTTGATTCTAACAAGCAACTTGATCCGGTCGCCGAACTGTTTCTTGATATGCTGATCGAAGATTTTGGCACTCATCGAGACTGAAAAGTCGAGATTGAAAAGTCGCCAATAGCAATATCGTCCAATACCCCTTATCTGATTTGCACCATATTGGAGCCTAGGCTCAGGGCCCACCGCAAAACCGCCAGATCAATTTAAACAACTGGCGAACAACCAAACTAGGAAACGTCGAAAATGTCACGCCCCGGACCTGCCCATATCGGGCATTTCGACTCTGACACCATCAGACGTGGCGCATATGCCTGTCTGCCCCTTTTGCCCAGCACCATAATTTTTGGTGCGGTGCTGGGGGTTCTTGCCGCCCAGCGCGGATTATCGCTGGGCGAGCTTTTATTCATGAGCCTGACGGTCTTTGCCGGATCGGCACAGTTCGTTTCCGTCGATCTTTGGCGCGAAACCGTCCCTGCTGCGACGATCATTATCGCAACGGCTGTGATCAATATGCGCTACATCCTGATTGGGGCGTCCCTTCGCCCGGTTTTTCGCGGTCGTCCGCTTTGGGTAAAAGTTTGCAGCATGCATATGGTGGCCGATGAAAACTGGGCCGTCACCATGACGCAGGAAAACCTTGCCAATCCGGGGTTCTTGCTGGGCGGTGGGATATTCCTTGGTGTTGTTTGGGCAACCGGGAACACGGCAGGATACCTTCTGGGTGGCGGCATTCCCGACCCGGAAGTCTATGCGCTGGACTTTGCCTTTACGGCGGTTTTTGCCGCCCTGACCATTGGCATGTGGAAAGGCAAAGTTGATTTTTTACCGTGGATTGCCGCGGCCATTGGATCAATCATTGGCCATTACACTTTGCCCGGCACTTGGTCGATTTTGGCAGGTGCGGGTGCCGGAGTTGCTATCGCGGCACTGACGTGGCGACCAGATATGGATGATAGCGGCCTTGATGGCGAATTTGCTGTTGAGGGCAAAAATGCCTATGGCGCCCCGGAAGGCACAATCATCCCGGAGGCGCAAAAATGATTGCGTTTCCTGATCTGACAACATTCAGCCTCGAAGCCGTTCTGACCATTTTGGGTATGGCCGCTGTGACATACGGCATGCGCTTGGGCGGGCTTTTAATGGCGGATCGTTTGCCGCAACATGGCCGCTGGGCCCATGTTCTTGAACGCCTGCCCGGTGCGGTTTTAATTTCGGTCTGGGTGCCAAGTGCGCTTTCGGCCGGGGCGATTGGCATTGCCGGGGCGGCGGCCACTGTCATCACCATGGCGCTTGCACGCAACCTGTTTGCCGCGATGGCAGTGGGAATGGTTTTCGTTGGGGTTGGTCGGTATTTTATCGGCAATTAAGCCGTGCGGCGGAAAAGACTGAACTGGAAGGCCTGAGTTCGCCCCGCCGGGGTTTGGTGCATCTCGTCGCGATGGGCAACCAATTCAAAACCATCGCCCAAAACAGTACCAAGCCCGGTCGGGCTATAGCGCACCACGGGCAGGCCACTGCATTTTTCCGGCCCATCGGGTGCAAAGGTCGCAATAATGGCGTACCCGCCAATGCGCAATCCTTTCCTGAGGCTTGCGAGATAGGTCACACGGTCCCGCGCATCGACAAGGAAATGAAACACCGCCCTGTCATGCCACAGATCATATTGGCGATCGGGGACCCAACCGGTGATGTCGGTTTGAATCCACGTAACGGTATTGCCAGTATCACCAAGCTGAAGGCGTGCATTTTCCAAAGCAACGCCGGAAATATCAAGAACACTCACATCACGTAACCCATTGGCAAGCAATGAGGCCGCAAGCCGCGACGTTCCACCACCGACATCAATTGCTGATGACGTTGGCGTCAGCCCGATCATATCGATCAGTTCCAGTGACGTACTCGGACAATCCTGATGCCACGTCAGGCTGTCCTCAGGCTTCTCGCGATAGACGCTGTCCCAGTGGGTCTTTAGATCGACTGTCATTTGGTCGCCTTTTCCAAATACCGTGGCATCAAAATATCCAGCCCCCCTTGGGACCAAACAAAAAGCCGCCCTCAACAGAAGGCGGCTTTTTCTGTAAACAGCTTTCGCTGCGTAATATTACGCCGCAACCATATTCTGTTCGCGGGTGGCTTCGAACTTTAGGTTCGGCCAATCGCGTTGTGCAGTTTCAAGATGCCAAGCGTTACGCGCGATAAAGACAAGCGTTTCGTCATGGTCTTCAAACAAAGCTGACTGGTTGGTATCGCGGAACTTTTTGATTTCCAGCGGATCATCCCCCACCACCCAACGTGCGGCATAGGCCGGGGTTTGTTCGAAATGAACCTTGATGCCATATTCCGCCGAGATGCGTTCTTTGAGAACTTCAAACTGAAGTTGCCCGACCACACCAACAATCCAATCCGCACCCATCATCGGTTTAAACACCTGTGATGCGCCTTCTTCGGCAAGCTGTTCAAGGGCACGCTGAAGGTGCTTGCCCTTAAGCGGGTCATCAAGACGAACTTTTTGAAGCAGTTCAGGTGCAAAGGCCGGAACACCGCGGAAGCGTAAATCTTCGCCTTCGGTCAGGGTATCGCCGATCCGAAGGGTTCCGTGGTTTGGAATGCCAATAATGTCGCCCGGCCATGCTTCTTCGGCAATGTCACGTTCATTGGCAAAGAACAGCATCGGGTTATGCACCGCCATCTGTTTGCCTGCACGGACATGTTTAAGCTTCATACCGCGTTTGAAGTGACCAGAACACAGACGGATAAACGCAATGCGATCACGGTGGTTCGGGTCGATATTGGCTTGAACCTTAAACACAAAGCCTGCAACCTTTGGCTCGACCGCTTCGACCAAGCGCGTGGCAGCTTCTTGCGGGCGCGGGGTCGGTGCGATATCGCCAATGCCGCGCAACAATTCACGCACGCCAAAATTATTGACTGCCGATCCAAAGAAGACCGGAGTCAGATGCCCTTCGAGATAGCTTTGCAAATCAAATGGCGGACAGATTTCGCGCACCATTTCGACATCTTCGCGCAGCTTTTCCAGAAGGTAATCCGGGATGAGTTCATCAAGCTTCGGATCATCAAGACCCTTGATCGGAATGGCTTCCTTGACGACATTGCCGCCTTTTTCCATGAACAGAAGCTGATCATTGACCACATCGTAACAGCCATGGAAATCACGGCCCGAGCCGATCGGCCATGTTACCGGCGACACATCAAGTGCCAGATCCTGTTCGATCTGATCAATCAGCTCAAAAGGATCACGCGATTCACGGTCAAGCTTGTTTACAAAGGTCGTGATCGGCACATCGCGCAGACGACAGACTTCAAACAGCTTGCGCGTCTGGGCCTCGATACCTTTGGCGGCATCGATCACCATGACGGCCGAGTCAACGGCGGTCAGAACACGATAAGTATCTTCGGAAAAGTCTTCGTGGCCCGGCGTATCAAGCAGGTTGAAGATGTTTTTTTCAAACTCGAAGGTCATCACGGCAGAAGACACGGAAATACCGCGATCCTGTTCGATCTTCATGAAGTCCGAACGCGCACCGCGCTGTTCTTTTTTTGCCTTCACCGCGCCAGCCATCTGGATGGCCCCCCCGAACAGCAACAGCTTTTCGGTCAGGGTGGTTTTACCCGCATCCGGGTGCGCAATGATGGCGAAGGTACGGCGACGCGATACCTGCTGCTCAATCGTCGACATGGTTACTCAACTTTAATCCGATATGAATTCTTGGCGCGCAATGTAGCGATTTTTAAGCCTTTTGCCACCGTGAAATCGACATATCGGACATGTAGCACCCGTGTAAGCGCCCGATTACCCCAGCCAAACTTGCGAAATCACCCCAATTGCAAACGATCCGATCAGTGCATAGGCCAGATAAAGCGCAAAAACAGGCCGTTTGACCAAGGCAAAGACCGCAATCGCCGCCGGGATTGAAGACACCCCACCGGCAACCAAAAACGCCATTGCCGCCCCTGATTGCATGCCCTGGGCAATCAATCCTTGCATCACCGGCAGCGCCGCATACCCGTTCAAATAGGCCGGAACCCCAACCAATGTTGCAATCGCAATTGGCGCGATCCCTTCACCGCCCAGCAACCCGCTAACACTTTCAGCCGGAATATAGGCAACCATCATGCTTTCCAGAAGGAAGGCAAATGCCATCCATTTGCCAAGGAAGATCATGTTTGAAAACCCTGACTTGCTGAACTTTGCCACCCGCTCATTATCCTGCCAGAATTTCCAAACAACATCCTTGTGCGTACGGACCTTTGAACCACCGCACCCACCATTACCAACGCCTTCGCGCAGCGGATCAGAAAGGAAACCACGCGCAACCAGCCACATGGTGACAAAGCCACCCATCAGGCCAAGTGCAATGGCAGCAACCATTTTGATCACGGCAAAATCGCTCCCAAGGGTTCCGGCGGTTAGAACAAACATTGCGGGATCAATCACCGGGGATGCCAACCAAAACGCCATAACCGGGGCCAAAGGAACCCCCATGGCAAGAAGGGCAGCAATCAACGGGATCACCCCGCATGAGCAAAAGGGCGACAAAGCGCCAAAGGCCGCTGCGGTAAACACCATACGCACCGGATGCCCCGCAAACGCCCGAGAAATCAGATTATCCGCCCCGCTTGCGGTCGCATAAGCCGCAATCGCGATGGATAACAGCAAATAAGGTGCGGTTCCGGCAAACGCATCAAACGTAAAGGCAATGCTTGGCACCAGTTGCGTCGGATCCAACAGATAGACCGCAACTAAAATAGCCATCGATGTCAGTAAAACCCGATCGACCTGGCGGGCCGACGTTCCAATACGGCGAAGTTGCAATGTCAGGGCAGTCATATCTATATCCCTAGAAAATTAGGTGCATTAAACCAAATGAAAGGCCGCACCCCGCAGCCGTCCCAGTATCCTCATCAGGTGTCGTCACGTATCGGCACATGTAACAGAAGCAGCAGGCACACCACCTGTGGTTAGGTTCACCCCGCTGCAACATTCATCGGTAATGAAACCAACCAAATTGGCCATCACATCAAAATCCGCACGGTTACGCGTTTCGCGGCCATACTTTTCCTGTGTCACCAACCCGGCCTGAACCAGCATGCCCAGATGGTGCGATAATGTTGATGCCGGCAAGTCCAAGAGCCGCCCGATATCACCAATATTCAAACCATCATCGCCCGCTTTGACCAATTGACGATAGATTTTCAAACGGGCTTCATGACCCAAGGCAGCAAAGGCCGGTGCGATGTCTTTTTCTTTCATGCGCCTATTATAACTATATTTCTAGTTATTTAAAGACATTTCTGCCACTCATTTAACCAATTGATTTAACAAGTAATTTTCATCATCCACCATCAAACCTTGTTCTGAAACACAATTGTCACTTGCCAAATCATCATTATGTCGATAATTCTCGACATATGGACACAAATAACGCAATCACAGCACTTGCCGCACTGGCACAGGAACACAGACTGGCGGCATTTCGCCTGTTGGCCGAGGCCGGAGAAACCGGAATCGCCGCAGGGGAAGTCGCACGCAAAATCGGCATCCCGCACAACACAATGTCATCGCATCTGGCGACATTGAGTAATGCGGGGCTGATTGCCGCAACACGTGACGGGCGGTCGATGATTTACCGCATTGTTCCCGAAGTCATGCGCAGTCTTCTGGGTTTCCTGACAGATGATTGCTGCCATGGTCGCCCCGAACTGTGTGGACTGACACCCGCGACGGATAAGGGCTGCTGTTAGCCTAAACTGCCCTATGTAAAGGACGAAACGACATGTCTGGTGGTATCTATAACGTGCTTTTTCTGTGCCGGGCCAATTCCGCACGCAGCATCATGGCCGAAGCAATCCTGAAAAAAGAAGGCCATGACCATTTCTTCGGTTTTAGTGCGGGTTCCCATCCGCGCGGCGAAGTCCATCCTTATGCGCAAGACCTTCTGAAAAGTCTGGATCATAATCCGGCAGATTTTTCCTCCAAGGCGATGGAAACCTATTCCGAACAGAACGAGATCAAGTTTGATTTCGTTTTTACGGTGTGTGACGCAACGGCCAATGAAGATTGCCCGATTTTTCCCGGTTCACCCATGACGGCCCATTGGGGCGTTCCCGACCCGGCTGCCGCCAATGGCAGCGAAGCAGAAAAACGTCTGGCATTTGCTGATACCTATCGCATGTTACGCAACCGGATTTCGATTTTCACCAGCCTGCCGTTCACGTCGCTTGACCGCATGTCACTGCAACAGGAACTGAACAAAATCGGCCAAACCACCGACCGCGAGGACGCATGACCACCCAAGAAGACGCCCCGATGAATTTGTTTGAACGTTATCTGACGGTTTGGGTCGCGCTGAGCATTGTGGTCGGCATCGTGTTTGGTGAAATGTTCCCAAACCTGTTTCAGATGATTGGCAACTTAACCGCCTATGAAATCAATCTGCCGGTCACGATCCTGATCTGGGCGATGATCGTTCCGATGTTAATGAAGGTTGATTTTGGTGCCCTGCACGAAGTTGGCCGTCAATGGCGGGGCATTGGCGTGACGTTAAGTGTGAACTGGCTGATCAAACCTTTCACCATGGCCGCCCTGGGCTGGCTTTTTATCGGCTTTTTGTTCCGCCCGCTTTTGCCCGAAGCCCAGATTGAAAGTTACATTGCCGGTTTGATCCTGCTGGGTGCTGCACCCTGCACGGCGATGGTGTTTGTCTGGTCGCACTTGACCAAGGGGGATGCCAATTTCACCCTGACACAGGTAGCATTGAACGACACGATCATGATCTTTGCCTTTGCCCCGATTGTGGCATTGCTGCTGGGCATTTCGGCCATCACGGTTCCTTGGGAAACCCTGACCATTTCGGTTGTCGCCTTTATCGTTATTCCGGTCATTATCGGTCAAGCCATCAGAAGCCAATTGATGAAAGGCGGCATTGCGCATTTCAACGCGGTTGATGCTAAGCTTAAACCCGTCTCAATGATCGCCCTTTTGACCACATTGGTTTTGCTGTTTGCCTTTCAGGGACAGCAGATCATTGCCCAACCCATGATCATCGCCCTTTTGGCGGTGCCAATCATTTTGCAGACCTATTTCATTGCTGCCATTGCTTATGTGGCAAACAAGGTGCTTGGCGTTGAACATCGCATTGCTGCACCCTCTGCAATGATCGGGGCTTCGAACTTTTTTGAATTGGCTGTGGCAACCGCGATTGGCCTGTTTGGGTTTTCATCGGGCGCGGCCTTGGCAACTGTTGTCGGGGTTCTGGTGGAAGTCCCGGTCATGTTGTCATTGGTTGCGATTGCCAACCGATCCCGCGGCTGGTTTGCGACACCGCAAACACGAACCCACTAATCCATTTATCAATACCGCCCACTATCGACTTAAAGGTTTCAGGTTAGCGACATGAACAAAAAGATCCGCATCGGCATAAATGGTTTTGGCCGTATGGGCCGTCTGGTTTTACGGGCGGGCTGGGGACATCCGAGCTTTGAATTCGTCCATATCAACGAAATCAAAGGCGGGGTTAAGACCGCTGCCCATCTTCTGGAATTTGATTCGGTTCACGGTCGCTGGACCAACAGCGTTGAGTGCATCGGCGATCATGTCGTGGTTGATCAGACCCACAAAATATCGTTTAGCGAAAACGCTACGCCGGGCGAAACCGACTGGGCTGGTATGGGCTGTGACATTGTTCTGGAATGCACCGGCAAATTCAAAACACCCGAAACAATCGCCCCATATTTCGATCAAGGGGTAACGAAAGTCATCGTTGCCGCACCGGTCAAGGAAGGTGCGCTTAACATCGTCTATGGTGTGAATGATGATCTGTACGATCCCACAACACATCACCTTTTAACAGCGGCAAGCTGCACGACAAATTGTCTGGCCCCGGTGGTCAAGGTCATGCACGAACAAATCGGGATTGTGCATGGGTCCATCACGACCATTCACGATGTGACCAATACCCAGACCGTGGTCGATTTGCCCCACAGCGACCTGCGCCGCGCGCGGTCCTGCCTGCAATCTCTGATCCCGACAAGCACCGGCTCGGCCACTGCGATCACGATGATTTACCCCGAACTCAAGGGCAAATTGAACGGCATTGCAGTGCGGGTGCCATTGTTAAATGCGTCGCTGACCGATTGCGTCTTTGAAGTCGCACACGACACCGATGTTGAAACGGTCAATCGCCTGCTGCGCGAAGCATCGGAAACCTATTTGGCCGGTATTCTTGGCTATGAGGAACGCCCGCTGGTCAGCGTCGATTACTTAAATGACTCACGCTCTTCGATCATTGATGCCGGGTCAACCATGGTGATTGATAAACGTCAGGTCAAATTGCTGGCTTGGTATGACAATGAATGGGGCTATGTCTGCCGGATGGCTGATCTTGCCGCCAAAGTCGCACAAAGCCTTTAGGGGAAATACCATGTCAGCCGCAATCCGCAACTATGCGCTGGTCACAAGTGCCTATTGGGGTTTCACCCTGACGGATGGCGCGTTGCGTATGCTCGTACTTTTGCATTTTCATGCGCTGGGCTATTCCGCGTTTGAAATTGCACTACTGTTTGTCCTGTATGAATTTGCCGGCATCATCACCAATCTTGTTGGCGGTTGGTTAGCGCAGGCACGCGGATTGCGCTTTACGCTTTATTGCGGCTTAAGTCTTCAAATCCTATCGCTTGCCGCCCTTTCCTTAACCAACCCTGATTGGCTTCCAGCCGTTTCGGTTGCCTATGTTATGGGGCTACAGGCCGCATCAGGCGTCGCCAAAGATCTAACCAAAATGTCGAGCAAATCGGCGATTAAGGTGCTGGTCCCGGCTGAGGCAAAAGGTGCCCTTTTCCGCTGGGTTGCCCTTCTGACCGGGTCAAAAAATGCCCTGAAAGGGGTCGGTTTTTTCATGGGCGGCGCGCTTTTATCCTGGCTTGGCTTTAGCGGAGCCGTCCTTGCCATGGCCGCAGGCCTTGCCTTGACCCTGATTGCGGTTGCCGTATCGCTTGGCAAGGCAATGTCAGGCCCAAGCAGTGCCGCCAAACCAAAATTCCGCGAGGTATTTTCATCAGACCGCAAGATCAATGTTCTTTCTGGCGCGCGGTTATTTTTGTTTGGTGCGCGTGATATCTGGTTTGTGGTTGGGTTGCCGGTATTCTTGGCCGCCGAACTTGGCTGGAACCATATCGAAGTTGGTACCTATATGGCGGCATGGGTCATTGGTTATGGCTTTATTCAGGCCATCGCCCCCAAAATGCTACGTGCGCAAAGCCATGAACCAGATGGCCGAACCGCCCAGTTTTGGATCATTGTTCTGATAGCCGTAACCATCGCCATTGCCGCCGCCATCAAACAGGATGTCGCCCCGGAATTTGCCGTCCTTGGCGGATTACTGGTGTTTGGTGTGGCCTTTGCCATCAATTCATCGCTGCATTCCTATCTGATCCTTGCCTATGCGCATGGCGACAAAGTCGCGATGAATGTCGGTTTTTATTATATGTCCAATGCCATTGGCCGACTGACCGGCACCATCCTGTCAGGGGTTTCTTATTTCTATGGCGGGCTGGTTGGCTGCCTTGTGACGTCGATTGCATTTTTGACCATAAGTTGGGCCATCAGTGCCGCACTGCCGACCCGGTCCACCGCCAAACCGCAAGGTTAGTCGAAAAAGTTCTTTCGCAGATGCAGTATAAATACCTGAAAAGACTCATCTTCCAGATTCACGAAAATTTCATCGCATAAAAAACAGTGACAAGACACTGCATGTAGGGGTACGATTCGAATTAACGGTCAAGAACTGGACCGCTAGGAGGAGTTCCCGAGTGCCGCGAGAAAGCGTCGTAAAACGAGAATTTTCGCCCCCCGGATCGCACATGCAACATGCTGTGACCGGCGGAAACTCCTACCGCCACTTCCATCTGAATATGAAAATTGAATGCGCGCCCTTCCATGATGGAACGGCGCGTTTTGCTTTTTGGCACAATTGATGAGGTGATCGTAATGGGTAAACGCGCAGCACGCCGTCGTAATCGTCCGCAGCAGTCTGACAACAATGTCCATGACCTGTTTGATGAAAAGAACGCCGATTGGCACCCTCTTGAAAGCTCAGAAGAGAAAGTACAACGCGATCAAAGCTTCCGCCGTCATATCCGACCAAAAAGTGAAAACCAAGCTGCCTTGATGGAGGCAATCGACGCCTTTAACCTTGTTTTGGCCCTTGGCCCGGCAGGAACGGGTAAAACCTATATTGCGGTTTCCAAAGCTGTCGAAGCCCTTGATAAAGGTGATATTGGCCGCATTGTTCTGGCCCGCCCGGCGGTTGAAGCTGGCGAAAATATCGGCTTCCTTCCCGGCGACGTCGAAGCCAAAATGGCCCCCTATCTTCGCCCGCTTTATGATGCCCTTAATGATCGCCTTGGGACCAAGCGCCTGCGCACCTATCTTTCCGATGGCACCATCGAAATTGCACCAATCGGCTATATGCGTGGCCGCACCCTGAACAACGCCTTTGTCGTCATTGATGAAGCGCAAAACTGCACTTATGGGCAGCTCAAGATGCTGGTGACCCGCCTTGGCTGGAATTCAACCATGATCCTGACCGGTGACCCGGACCAGACCGACCTTCTGCCTGAAATGTCTGGTCTGTCAGAAATGTCAGATCGCCTTGAGGCCGTCGAAGATGTCGCCTGTGTTCAACTGCGCGACAAAGACATTGTCCGTCACCCGCTGGTCGCAAGCATGCTGACCGTTCTTTAAGGTCTGACACCGCAAACCACAAAAGAAGGGCGGGTCCGAATGGGCCCGCCTTTTTTAACAATAAGATCAAAATAGACCATGCTAGGCATTCTGGATAAAGATCACGCATAGAGCCCGATCTTTAACCCAACTAGCGGCCCATCGCAGCGATTTCGCCGCCATTACTATTGGACACCGGAATATCGTGCTGACCAGCGCGTTTCGCACGGCCTGTGTGCCAGAATTCAGGATCTTCGGTGTAACCGCTATATTCATCAAGATGGATGTCTTCGGGCGGTTCCGGGTGAATGGTAATATCAAGATCGGGATATTCCGAACGGATGCTGTCCATCACGTGGTGGCAGATGGTGTGCGCATCGCGCATCAACATTCCGCCATCCATAATCAATTCGATCTCGGCGAAACGGTGAACACCCGACGAACGGGTACGCAGACGGTGAATGCCGATGACAGACGCATTTTTCATCGTCAGTTCAATAATGCGCTGGCTATCAGAATCGGGAAGTTCGGCATCCATCAGAACCTTGATCGAATGTTTGCCAACCTTGATCGCGGAAAACACCAAGAAGCCCGCTACAACAACCCCAATGACCGGATCGGCCCACAAGAAGCCTGACATGCCCAGCACAAGGGCAAGGATCACGGCCGCATTGGCCAGAATGTCACTGGTATATTGTAAAGAATCGGCTTCGACCGCGACGGACCCTGACACACGGGCGGCTTTGCGTTGCAAAAGAACCAACCCAAAGGTCATGACCATTGAAACCGACATCATCCAAATGCCTTCTGCCGCAAAGCGCAGCGGCTGCGGTTCAAACACCCGTGATGCGGCCTCGGCGACAACAAAAACTGCGGCACCAATCATGAAGGCACATTGGAAAAGACCGGCAAGCGGTTCGGCCTTGCCATGACCAAATCGGTGATCATGATCAGCAGGCCGCCATGCGGAACGAACCGCCATGAAATTAACAACAGCGGTCCCGACATCCAGCATGCTATCGACCATAGAAGACAACAAGCTGACCGAATCGGTAAGGAACCAACCGACCGCTTTGATGGCGATCAGGATCGCAGCAATGACAATAGAGGCCGTCGTTGCACGACGCGCCCACATTTCTTTCTGCGCTATGTCAATGACAGGACATTGACTCATACGTTGTTGACCTCTGGCCTAGCAATCCGCTGCCTGACAACGGTTATATAGCCTGTTTGGGTATAATATGTAATGTCTATTGCCATATTTTCGCACAGTATTGTGCAGCAAATAGCGCATATTTGATATTCCGCAAGGTTCCCAAGCCGCTTCTAAAGCATTATATCTCCCAATTAGGCACATAAAAGAAAACCATAGGCCTACTAATGATTGTAGAGATCGGACATTACGCCTTGATACTATCACTTGTGATAGCTATCGCGCAGTCGACTATCCCGTTTTTGGCAGCATCGCGCCGTGACCCTGTGCTGTTGATGATTGCACCACGCTTGGCGATTACGTGTTTCGCCTTGGTCGCGACCAGCTTTGTTGCGCTGACCTATGCCTATGTCACGTCCGATTTCTCGGTCGTAAACGTTCTGGCAAACAGCCACACATCTAAACCGCTGATCTATAAGATCACTGGTGTTTGGGCCAATCATGAAGGCTCCATGTTGCTGTGGGTGATGATCCTCACACTGTTTGGTGGGGCTGTTGCAGCATTTGGGCGCAATTTACCGCCCAGTTTGCTTGCCCGCGTTTTGGGGGTCATGGGGCTGATCGGTGCAGGGTTTATCCTGTTTATCGTTCTGACCTCCAACCCGTTTGACCGCGTTTTGAACCCGCCACTTGACGGGGAAGGCATGAACCCATTGCTTCAGGACCCGGGGATCGCCATTCACCCGCCATTCCTGTATCTGGGCTATGTCGGTTTTTCCGTTGCTTTTGCTTTTGCGGTCGCAGCCTTGATTGAAGGGCGAGTTGATCCAGCTTGGGCGCGCTGGGTCCGTCCGTGGACTTTGGCAGCATGGGTGTTTTTGACTGCCGGCATCGGGCTTGGATCATGGTGGGCCTATTACGAGCTTGGCTGGGGTGGCTGGTGGTTCTGGGATCCTGTTGAAAACGCATCCTTCATGCCGTGGCTTGCCGGGACGGCATTGCTGCATTCCGCCATCGTGGTTGAAAAGCGTGATGCGCTTAAAAGCTGGACCATATTCCTAGCGATCCTTGCCTTTTCCTTCTCGCTTTTGGGTACTTTCCTTGTGCGATCGGGTGCTTTGACATCGGTTCATGCCTTTGCCACCGATCCGACCCGCGGGGTGTTTATCCTGTTCCTACTGTTTATTGCGGTTGGCGGGTCGCTCACTCTTTATGCGTGGCGCGCACCGACATTAAAGGGCGGTGGGTTATTCCAGCCAATTTCACGCGAAGGCGCATTGGTCTTTAATAATGTGCTGCTTTCAATTGCCGCAGCGATGGTTTTGCTTGGCACGCTGTATCCTCTGTTGCTTGAAACCGTAACCGGCGAGAAGATTTCGGTTGGCGCACCATTCTTTAACGCGACCTTTGTCCCGATCATGACGCCCCTAATAATTGCCATGGCCTTTGGCCCCTTGATGCCTTGGAAACGTGCAGATCTTCTTGGCGTGTTTAACAAACTTAGGATCGCATTGGCGGCAACCGTTGTTGTTGTGCTGATCACGTTATGGATATCCGGTGGTCCGGCCTTTGCCCTGTTTGGGTTGGGTTTGGCGACATGGTTGTTTGTTGGCTCCATCCTTGAATGGGCGGGGCGCATCAAGCTGTTTCGTGAACCCATCGAGGTTAGCCTTCGGCGTATGCGCAATCTGCCGCGTTCTGCCCATGGCACCATGTTGGCCCATGCCGGGGTGGCAATTGTTGTCGCCGGGATTACCGGATCACAGGCATGGACCGAAGAAGCCGTGCAGTCGCTTTCGGTTGGTGAAAGTGCGCAAATCGCGGACCACACCTTTACCCTGTCTGATATGCGTGAATATCAGGGGCCGAATTTTGTCGCCCGTCAGGCAGAAGTCACCATCACCACACCGGATGAGCGCATCCTTATCCTGACACCGGAAAAGCGCGTTTACACCGTCGAAGGCATGCCAACGACCGAGGCCGGTATTCATTCAAGCTTCACCGGCGATATCTATGCCGTAATTGGCGATCAGGATGAAACGGGCAAGTGGATTACGCGGTTTTACGTCAAACCAATGATCCCATGGATGTGGGCCGGTGGCCTTGTCATGGTGCTTGGCGGTTTGATGTCCTTATCTGATCGGCGCTATCGCATTGGTGCCCCGACCCGTTCCCATAAATCCGCCGCCAAGGCGGTTCCCGCAGAATAAGCGTTAGGGCAGAAAAACTTCATGACCATCTTGATTGTTCTTGGTGCGATAACGCTTCTGGTAGCGGGCTTCATCCTTTGGCCGGTTTATCAGCAGCGCAACAAAGCCGTGTCTTCTTCGTCAGATGATGCACCAGATAGCGAAATTGAACGCGATTTGGCTGTTTATCGTGATCAGCTTTCGGAAATTGACCGCGATATTGACCGTGGGGTTCTCAATGTCGAGCAGGCAAGTGCTGCCCGTATTGAAGTACAACGTCGCATTCTTGCTGCTGATCAGCGGATTAAAACCCAGACTGTGAATGATGCACCGAATGCGGCGGTAAACCCATCTGCGCCCAAAACCACAAGTGCGATTGCCATCGGGCTCGTGACAGTCTTTCTTCTTGGCGGGATTGGGCTTTACCTTGAACTTGGCAACCCCGGCATGCCCGACCGCCCAATTGCCAGCCGGGTTGATGAAATAAATGCCATCCGTCAGGCCGAAACCATCAATGACGACCGGGAAAACGTCCTGAAACGTGCGGTGAGTGACCTTTCACAAAAACTGATTGAGAACCCCGACAACCTTCAGGGCTGGGAACTACTTGGTGCAAGCCTGATGGCATTGGGCCGCCCGGAAGAAGCACAAACAGCCTTTCTTGAGGCCGTCAAACTTTCCAACCGGGACGGTGATTATCTGGCAATGTACGCCGAAAGCCTGATTCGCAGTGATAACGGCCAAATCAATGCCATAGCACGTGGCGTGCTCAAAGAAGCTGAAACCACCCAAAGTGCCGATCCCCGTATTCAGTATTATCTTGGTTTGGCCGATGCACAAGACGGCAATATTGCAGCGGCTGTTGATCGCTGGATCGCACTTGCCAATGGCGCCCCTGCTGATGCCGGATGGCTACCGATGGTGGTTACCAGGGTCAAGGACGCGGCCCTTGCGCAAGGGATCGACATTGAAGGTCGTCTTAAGGTCGCAGAAGCCCCCGCACCGATGGCTGGACCAAGTGATGAAGATGTTCGCGCAGCACAACAAATGACGCCGCAAGAACGCCAGGACATGATTCTTTCGATGGTCAACGGTTTGGCAGAACGTCTTGAAACGGAACCCAACAATCCGGATGGTTGGGCACGATTGATGCAGGCCTATATGGTTCTTGGCAAACCCGACGAAGCCCGTGCTGCCTACAAACAGGCCATCAATGTATTTTCTGATCAACCTGAACTGGTTGACCGGTTTGATACCCTTGCCAAAGAATCCGGAATCGACACCAATTAGAGCGAGCTTAGTCATCAATCTGCGATAAATTCGCAAAATTTATGACTAAGCCCCTTTTTCCCGAACTTGCGCCACACTATCTTTCATACTTAAGGATAAGAGTTTCTACTTTAACAAAGCCTTATTGAAATGATTTTCGTGCTAAGGTATGAGAACCAGACTTAAGGATAGCTAAGATTGAGATGGATCATCCTATCCGATTGAGATGCCGTTGATGGCTGGGGGGCCATCTTTCTCTTTTGGGTCAATGATCTAGTGAATGCGGTTCGCAGTGAACTGGGATGGGTATGCTCACAAAGCCCCACCCAGAAGGATAATGGGTACGATGTCCGCGCAGACAAATGGTGCAACGAATAATCTATTGTTAATCGAAGACAATCCCGGCGACGCACGGCTTGTGCGCGAAGCTCTTCGCGAGTTTAAGAAACCGGTAGAACTTCATCACGTCAAAGATGCAATGACCGCCTTGCAGTTTCTGCAGCAAGATGGACCATTTCGCAACGCACCACGTCCTCGGCTGATCTTGCTTGATCTTAATATGCCGCGCAAGGATGGCCGGGAAATGCTGCGCGATATTCGCAACGATCCCAATTCATCTTCCATACCAGTGATCGTGCTCACCACATCGGGTGCCGATCATGATGTTGATCTTTGTTATGCTGCGGGCGCAAACTGTTATTTGCGTAAACCCGTTGATGTGACAGAATTCATTGATCTGATGAAGATGATTGAATCTTTCTGGCTGGGGTTGGCGTTAACCCCGACGCCGTAACCCACCTGCCAGCGAGACTGCCGTGTCCCGCCTGCCCGTCAAATCTTCCCGATATCGACTGTTTCCTGCCAGTCTTGGCTTTGCGCTTGGTGAATTGCGCAAGCCTGGGGTTGGCCTGTGCGCAATCTTTGCGACACTTGTCTTTGCCATCACGGTTCTTACCCTAACCGTCAGCCTGACCCATTCGGTGCGCGATGCCATGCGCCAGTCCGCCCAACAGACCATTGGCGGGGACATCTCGCTTCGTTTGTTTCATCGAGCACCTTCGCCCGAAGAAATGACCTTCCTTGGAACCTTTGGGGTGTTCAGCCTGACCGCTGAACAGCGGGTAATGATCCCCCCCAAAATTGATGCTGCACCAATTCTTTCGGAACTAAAGGCCATTGACCGGACATATCCTCTTTATGGCGCAATATCTTTGTCATCTGTCGCGTCCATTCATGATGCGCTTTCGATCCAAAATGGCATTGCGGGTGCTGTCGTTGGCTCAGAGTTCCTAGAAAAAACGGGATTATCCGTTGGCAATATGATCAGGCTTGGCGATCAGAACTTTCAGATTCGCGACGTGATAACGTCCGAGCCAGAACGCAAATTCCGGCTTTTCGCGCTTGGCCCACGGGTGATTGTGTCGCTTGATGCCTATCGCAACAGCAACCTTCTTTCACCGGGCAAGCAGATTTACTGGTATGCCCGACTGAAAACCCCTGAAAATAATCCAACGCAGAACCATCACATTATTGCCCAGATCGAAGATCGATTTCCCGATAGCGGTTGGCGCATCGTCGATGCCATCGATGGCATTCCGGGGATAGAACGCATTGGCGATTTCGCATCGGCCTTTGTCGGCCTGATCGGTATTGCAGTTTTTGCCATTACAATGACCGCCATCCACAATGCGCTGCGCGCCGATCTATCGGCACGTCAGGAACGCTTTGCTGTCCTGCGCAGCACCGGGGTCCGGCCAAGGCAACTGGCATCTGCGATCTGCTGGCTGATAGCGCTTGTCACGCTTGCGGCAATTGCCGTCAGTTCATCAATCGTGCTTCTGGCAAATTTGGTAGTTTTACCCCTGCTCAGCCATCATTTCGGGTTTGCCGTTACACAAACCTATGATGATGCGCCTGTGATACTTGGCTTTGTGATGAGCTTCGTCGCACTTGTCGCAATCAGCCCCATACGAGCAGCCTGCCAAACCACACCAGCACTGCTTTTTCGCCATCAGTCTGTACGTCAGGCAACAAACAATCCCAAACGTGCAAATCTTGGAAAAGTACTGCGGTCGCCGCACCGGTTACTTTTTTATGGGCTATGCATTTTACTGTTCGGTCTTGCCAGCGCCTTGATTGACCTTGGTTGGTTCTCCGCAATCTTGATTAGCATCCTGATCCTGTGCCTTGTGGTTTTTGCTGGTTTTGGCACCCTGCTTCGGCGAATTTCCGGGGTATTTGGCAATCATCATCGCCTGCCACCATCTATCAGGCTAGCATTGCGCAACATAGCCCGCCCCAATGCCCCGACCGTGACGATGGCAGCTTCTTTTGGGCTGGCATGCACGTGCCTGTTTGCTGTCATCTTGTTTGGGGCACTTGCCGGCCATCATTTGAAATCAGTCTTGCCCGTACAAACGCCCGATCTCGTCTTCTTTGATGTACCGCCGGATCAACAGGCCGATTTTCACACCCGCGTCAGTGCTATACCCGCTGTCAAATCAGTAACCCAAATGCCGTTCCTTCATGGCCGCGTTACCCATATCAATGGGCAATCGATAAAGCTTGGCGATGTCCCACGGCGGTATCATTGGTTCATACGCGGGGATCGCGGGATTTCGTGGGCCGATCGGCCAAACGCCGATATGCAAAGCAATCGTGTGGTTGCCGGGGACTGGTGGCCGGAAAATAGCCATAACGCGCAACTGGCATCTCTTGATGCTGATGTTGCAAAGGCCCTTGGTATTGGGCTTGGTGATCGATTAACGGTCAATATCCGGGGGGATGGATATGAGGTCAGAATAGCCAACGTACGCACCATCGACTGGACCCGTCTTGGCCTTGACTTCCCACTGGTTCTATCCCCAATGAAGCCTGTTTTTGCGCATGGTGTGATCAGTACCGTTCGCTTGCAACACCAAGACATTCAAACAGCGCAAAGCAATCTCATCGCGGTTGCCAGGAGCCTTGAGACCGCCTTTCCAAACATTCCGTCCATCCGGGTCCCCGATATATTGGCAAGGCTCACGAACCTGTTCGATGCGGCAGTACAGGGGCTTGTCAGCTTGACCGTATTGGCAACCGTTGGTGCGCTGCTTGTCATCATCAGCGGCCTGATTGCCCTTCGCCAAAGTCAGGCAAACGACCTTTCCATGTTGCGCGCCTTGGGGATCAGGCCAAGCCAGATTGCGAAAACAGGTGCACTTGAGGCCGGCATAATTTTGGGTGCAAGCGGTATGCTTGGGCTATGTGCCGGGGCACTCATTGCCATTGGGGCTGGTCAAACGATTGGCTCAATCGCATCTTCAACCATCATTGCGGTTGTTGGGCCAATTTCCATCATCGCCGTGATCGGCATTATGACTATCGGACTGGGCGGAGGCTGGATGCTGCAAGCATTTACCTTACGATCACAACCCGGCTGGCGTGGCTAGCGTCGACTAGGGCTATATGCAAGGCTTGATCGAAGACCGCGACTTCGGTCAGATCAGAACACATTGCATCTGTCTGATCGCGACACTTCAAGGTGTCACAGAAACACAAGAAAGGCCGCCTCATAAAGGCGGCCTTTCTTAAAATCTTTGAACCAACGATTAGTTCGTCAGGGCAGCAATCTGTGCACGGGCAATGTCAAGCGAACGCTCGGCATTGGCTTTATCGTGTGCAGTGCTAGCTGCCTTAAGATCGGCCTGAGCCGCCTCAAGACGTGCCTGCGCTTCGTCAGCTTTCAAATCGGCAACCGGAACCGCTTCTTCTGCCAGAATGGTGCAACGCTCGGGATTAACCTCTGCAACACCGCCAGCAACGAAGATACGTTCGGAAACCTTACCACCTGCATAGATGTCGATGACACCCGGACGAATGGTCGAGATCATTGGTGAATGCTTTGGCAGCACACCAAAATTCCCGTCCGTGCCCGGAACAACGACCATCTCGACCGGCTCAGATTTGAGCAGGGCAGACGGTGAAACAAGTTCCAGTACAGTCGTATCAGTCATGACAATCCTCGCTCCTTAAGCCGGAGGGGGACCGAAACTGCCTTAAGCAGCTTCGGCCATCTTCTTGGCTTTTTCGATGGCTTCTTCGATGGTGCCGACCATGTAGAATGCCTGTTCTGGCATGTGGTCATATTCACCAGCGCAGATCGCTGCGAAAGCTTTGATGGTGTCCTCGAGCTGAACAAACACGCCCGGAGTACCGGTGAAGACTTCTGCAACGTGGAACGGCTGCGAAAGGAAACGCTGGATCTTACGGGCACGTGCCACGACCAGTTTGTCTTCTTCCGAAAGCTCGTCCATGCCGAGAATGGCGATGATGTCCTGAAGACCTTTGTAGGTCTGCAGAATACGCTGAACTTCACGAGCGGTCTCGTAGTGTTCCTTGCCAATCACGCCCGGATCGAGTGCACGCGAAGTGGAATCGAGCGGGTCAACTGCCGGATAGATGCCGAGTTCGGCAATCTGACGGTTCAGCGTGGTGGTTGCATCAAGGTGAGCAAACGAGGTTGCCGGTGCCGGGTCAGTCAAGTCATCGGCTGGGACGTAAATTGCCTGAACCGAGGTAATAGAACCTTTTTTGGTCGAGGTAATACGTTCCTGCAGCGCACCCATGTCGGTTGCCAGTGTCGGCTGATAACCCACAGCAGACGGGATACGACCGAGAAGTGCCGACACTTCCGAACCAGCTTGGGTAAAGCGGAAGATGTTATCGACGAAGAACAGAACGTCCTGGCCTTCCTCATCACGGAAGTATTCCGCAAGGGTAAGACCGGTCAGAGCAACACGTGCACGTGCTCCCGGAGGTTCGTTCATCTGGCCATAAACCAGTGCAGCTTTGGAACCGCCTTCCGGATTGATAACGCCCGAGTCCATCATCTCGTGATAGAGGTCGTTACCTTCACGGGTACGTTCACCAACACCTGCGAAAACAGAATAACCACCGTGGCCTTTTGCCACGTTGTTGATCAGTTCCATGATGAGAACGGTTTTACCCACACCTGCACCACCGAACAGACCAATTTTACCACCCTTGGTGTACGGCGCGATAAGGTCGATGACCTTAATGCCGGTAACCAGGATTTCGGTATCAGTTGCCTGATCGGTGAAGGACGGTGCTTCACGGTGGATCGGCAATTTCATTTTTGAATTGACCGGGCCACGTTCATCAACCGGCTCGCCGATGACGTTGAGGATACGACCAAGAGTTTCCGGACCAACCGGAACCATGATGGCATCGCCAGTATCAACGACTTCCTGACCGCGCTGCAGACCTTCGGTGGTGTCCATTGCGATTGTACGAACCGCATTTTCACCAAGGTGCTGTGCAACCTCAAGAACCAAGCGCTGGCCATTGTTGTCAACGGTCAGTGCGTTCAAAATGGGCGGCAACTCTCCGTCGAACTTAACGTCGACGACGGCGCCCATTACCTGGGAAATTTTCCCCGACTTCATATCAGCCATAAGTGTTGTCTCCTGCTCGGACAAAACTATCCGTTATCTTCCTGCGACCCGCTTACAAAGCCTCGGCGCCGGAAATGATTTCAATCAGTTCATTGGTGATCTGAGCCTGACGTGAGCGGTTATATTGGATGCTCAGTCGGTCGATCATGTCGCCGGCATTGCGGGTTGCGTTATCCATAGCGGACATACGCGCACCGTGTTCAGATGCGCTGCTTTCAAGCATTGCACCGAAAATCTGGACGCCAACATTACGTGGCAGCAAATCAGCCAGAATGGCTTCTTCGGACGGTTCATAATCGTAAACCGCAGAAGAACCAGCAGCCTCTTCCTGCACGTCAACTTCTTCACCCACGAATGGGATCAGTTGCTGTCCTGTAGGAACCTGCGAAATCGCTGACACGAACTTGTTATAGAAGACCGTGCAGACGTCGAATTCGCCTTCGTCATACAGCGCCAGAACTTTATCGGCTACTTCGGTGGCAGAAGAGAAGTTGATCCCCTTCTTGCCTTCGACGCCGGTATACCGGGCGACAATACTGTCACCAAATTCACGCTTGAGCGCATCTGCGCCTTTGCGGCCAACACAGACCAGCTTCACCGTCTTGCCTTCAGCCCGAAGGGCCTTGGCTTTCAGACGGGTTGCTTTAACGATCGATGCATTAAAACCACCGCAAAGGCCACGGTCCGCGGTAAAGACGACGAGCAGATGCACGTCATCTTGGCCGGTACCGGCCAGAAGCTTTGGAGCACCTTCATTGCTACCGACGGCACTTGCAAGACGACCCAGCATCGTCCCCATGCGTTCAGCATAGGGACGCGCTGCTTCCGCTGCATCTTGTGCACGACGGAGCTTGGAGGCTGCCACCATCTTCATCGCCGAAGTGATTTTCTTCGTCGACTTGACGCTGGCAATGCGCGAGCGCAGATCCTTCAAACTAGCCATTGCGTTTCCTCCTTCGCCTAAGTTTCAGTCTTACGCGAAGGTTTTCGCGAACTTGTCGAGGAACGCTTTAAGCTTCGTTTCGCTGTCGTCAGACAGAACCTTCTCGGTGCGGATCGCATCGAGGATGTCAGCACCTGAGGAGCGAATGTCCGACAGGAACTGGTCTTCGAAAGCGCGAACCTTATTTACCGCGACACCGTCAAGGTAACCTTTAACACCTGCATAGATCACAACGACCTGCTCTTCGACTTTAAGCGGCGAGTACTGCGGCTGTTTGAGCAGCTCGGTCAGACGTGCGCCACGGGCCAGAAGTTTCTGGGTCGCCGGATCAAGATCCGATGCGAACTGTGCGAATGCTTCCATCTCACGATACTGAGCGAGTTCCAGCTTAATCGAGCCAGCAACCTGCTTCATCGCTTTGATCTGTGCGGACGAACCAACACGCGAAACCGACAGACCAACGTTCACAGCAGGACGTACGCCTTTGTAGAACAGGTCGGTTTCAAGGAAGATCTGACCATCGGTGATCGAGATCACGTTGGTCGGAATAAACGCGGAAACGTCGTTACCCTGAGTTTCAATGACCGGAAGTGCGGTCAGCGAGCCAGCGCCGTTTTCGTCGTTCATTTTCGCAGCACGTTCGAGCAAACGAGAGTGCAGATAGAAAACGTCACCCGGGAATGCTTCACGCCCTGGAGGACGGCGAAGCAGAAGGGACATCTGACGATATGCAACTGCCTGTTTGGACAGATCATCATAGAAGATCGTTGCGTGCATGCCGTTATCACGGAAATACTCGCCCATTGCGCAAGCAACAAACGGTGCAAGGAACTGCATCGGTGCTGGGTCAGATGCGGTTGCTGCAACAACGATGGTGTTTTCCATCGCGCCACGTTCTTCAAGAACTTTAACAACCTGTGCAACGGTCGAACGTTTCTGACCAACGGCAACATAGATGCAGAACATCTTGTCGCTGTCGGTTTTCGCAGCATCGTTCACCGGCTTCTGATTCAGAATGGTGTCGATGATGATTGCGGTTTTACCGGTCTGACGGTCACCAATGATCAGCTCACGCTGGCCACGGCCAATCGGGATCAGGGAGTCAATTGACTTGATACCGGTCTGTACTGGCTCGTGAACCGATTTACGCGGGATGATGCCAGGCGCCTTAACGTCAGCAAGGCGACGTTCTTTGGTACCAAGATCACCTTTACCGTCGATCGGGTTACCCAGTGCGTCAACGACGCGGCCGAGAAGTTCTTTACCAACCGGAACGTCAACGATGGCGCCAGTACGTTTAACCTGGTCACCTTCTTTGATCGAACGGTCAGAACCGAAGATCACGACACCAACGTTGTCTTCTTCGAGGTTAAGAGCCATGCCCTTAATACCACCTGGGAAGTCAACGAGTTCACCAGCCTGAACATTGTCCAGACCGTAAACACGGGCAATACCATCACCGACGGACAGAACTTGTCCGACTTCGGCAACTTCGGCTTCAGCGCCAAAATTGGCAATCTGATCCTTAAGAATAGCGGAGATTTCCGCAGCGCGGATTTCCATCACGCAACCCCTTTCATAGCGAGCTCGAGCTTCTGCAACTTAGTTCGAAGCGAGGCATCAAAAACCCGGGAACCGACCTTGACGACAAGACCGCCAAGAACCGCCGGATCAATTTTAAGGTCCACTTTTACAGTGGCGCCGACAACGTCTTTAAGAGCGCCGGTAACGGCTTCGATTTGCTCTTTCTTCAGCTCGGCTGCCGAGGTCACCTGTGCGGTCACTTCGCCATTATGAGCTGAGAGCATGGAAAGGTAGGAACTAATAACACCCGGCAGGGCAAACAGACGACGCTTCTGAGACAGAAGCCCAACAGTCTTCTTGGTCAACTCGGAAACACCAAGTTTATCCAGAAGAGCAGCCATCGCCTTGGCCTGCACATCCCGGGAAATCACGGGACTGCGGAGTACATTCCGGAGGTCATCGCTGTTTGCAATGGCCTGTTCGAGCAATTCAAGATCGCCTTTGACAACATCAAGCTGCTTGGCCGATTTGGCCAAGTCAAATAGTGCTGTGGCATAGCGCCCTTGGAGCCCGGTCGCGGCAGTATTTTGGGACACCGGTGAAAGCCCTCAATTCTGGTTATGAGAACGACTCGGATACGTATAAAAAAATGGACCCCCGAAAGGGTCTCCTTCCGGGAAGCGAGCGTTTGGTATCACATGTCCTGTGCATGGGCAACCCCCGCGCAAGCGCATTTGGACGCTCTTTTTCATTCTTTGGCAAAGAAGGGCCTAAACACCCCTGAATCATCGGGTTTTCGAGGGTCTCTACAACTATTTTATAAGACGCCGCAATCAACCTATCGGAACTTTGATCCGCCCGTTTCGCTATTTTTGCGACGAATCCCTCGATTTACACTGACTTGGTTGCCCTTACCCCCCGAAGAAACCCGGGAATTGGCGCGAAAGTGTAACCAAGGTCACACCTAAACTTCCAATTTTTCTATGGCGTTGGCCTATCTGACCTTGCAATCCAACCGCGTCGACAACGCCATTTGGTTTCTGTTCAAACATCCGTACTTAACAGGCCAATATAATAAGGAGTTGTTGTGACATTATATAATGTCACACGTGCGCACCGGTGCCATCACCCTTTGAAACCCACTTGCGCGACCGGTTGATTGCCATTTTCGCACGGACTTCTTTATCCAGCTCAAGACCAAACTGATCGACCAACCGATACAGCAAGATCATCACATCGGCTGCTTCTTTGCCGATCTCGGCAACATCACCATCGTCGATCGCCTGCCCCAACTCATCCATTTCAAGCAATGCACGGGTCAAAAGTGCCTTTGGGTCATGGACCGGACCAAAAGTCTTTTCCGCCCAATCGCACATCGTGCGCTGGGTTTCCGGCACGCGATCATTGATTTCGCCACTGTTTTTCAAATCTACCCCCATAACGATCTTTGTCTGACCAACGCAGCGTGATGGCGCTCACCATCAGCGTAAAGCCCCTGCCACACCAAGACACAGACAATCTACATAAAGCTGTAGGGATCAATATCGACTTGCACGCGGACACTTCCCGGTGTTTTCACCTTTGATAACCATTCATGGATCAAGGTCTGCATCTTGACCGATTTATCCGCCCGGATCAGGAACCGGCGGCGATAACGCCCACGCAGTAATGATAATGGTGCGGGGGCTGGCCCCAAAACCATCAATCCATCGCCACGCGGGGCCGCACGGCCAATCCGCCATGCGGCTTCATCAACTTCATTTTCTTTTTTGCCACTAATGATAAGGGCGGCCAACCGACCATGCGGCGGCATGCCATGGGTCATGCGTTGGGAAAGTTCGACCTCGTTAAACGCATTGCGATCCCCAGCAGCAATTGCCTTTATCACGCGATTGGCGGGATCAGCGGTTTGCAGCATGACAGTCCCTGGCCGATCTCCACGCCCGGCACGCCCAGCGACCTGCGTCAGAAGCTGATAGCTCCGTTCGGCGGCGCGTAAATCCCCGCCTGCTAAGCCAAGGTCCGCATCAACAACCCCGACAAGGGTCAGCATCGGAAAGTGATAGCCCTTGGCCAGAATCTGCGTTCCAATCAAAAGATCGACTTCGTGCTTATGAACCCGTTCAACCAATTCGGCGGCGGCTTTGGGCCCCATGATATTGTCCGATGTTGCGACCTCAATCCGAATATCAGGAAAGGTTTCGACCGCTTCTTCAAACAATCGTTCAACCCCCGGACCACAAGGGGCAAGTTTTCCTTCTGCCCCACAAGCCGGGCAGGTATCAGGTGCCTTGGCCTGATATCCGCAATGATGGCATTGCAATTTGCCCCATGCCCGGTGTTCTACCAGCCATGCGGTGCAGTTCGGACATTGGAAACGATGCCCACAGGCCCGACACAAGGTCAGCGGCGCATAACCACGCCGGTTCAAAAACAGCATTGCCTGTTCGCCACTGGCAAAGGTTTCCAACAGCCGCTTTTTTAGCGTCGGCGTAATCCAGCGATTCCGTTCGGGTTTGTCCTTGCGAATATCAATGATTTCGACACTCGGCAGAACCGCAGCCCCATGGCGATTACCAAGTTCAACCCGGTGATATCGACCGGCTTCGACATTGGCCAATGTTTCAAGCGACGGGGTTGCCGATGCCAATATCACCGGAATACTGCCCAAATGCGCGCGGGTCACTGCCATGTCGCGGGCATGATAAATCACGCCGTCTTCTTGCTTAAAGGCATGTTCGTGTTCTTCATCGACCACGACCAAGCCAAGATCTTTATAAGGCAGAAACAGTGCGGATCGTGCACCGACCACCAGTTTTGCGGAACCATCCGCCACCGCGCGCCATGTATCACGGCGGCGGGCCTGCCCAACTTCGGAATGCCACAAGGCCGGAACCACACCAAACCGGTCGCGAAACCGCTGCAACCATTGCGCTGAAAGTGCAATTTCAGGCAGCAAAACAACCACCTGTTTGCCTTGCGCCAAGGCCGCACGGACAGGCTCAAAGTAAACTTCGGTCTTACCCGATCCGGTGATGCCATCCAAAAGCGTACAGGAAAAACCATCTTCCTCGACACGCTTACACAGCGCATCGGCTGCTTCTGTCTGTTCTTCAGACAAATCAGGGCGGGCGATATCAAGATCAGGCAATTCAAAAGGTGATGGCGGTGTTACCATCAAACGTTTCACGGCCCCGGCTTCAACCAGCCCTTTGACCACACTTGCCCCTGCCCCGGTTTCGCGCAGAATGTCGCCTTGCTCCATCGCAGGGTGATCGGCCAGAAACGCCAAGACGCGTTTACGCGGCGGAGTCACGCGCAAAGTCGATGGGTCAAATTCACGGTTTAACGTAAATCGAAAAATTGGCTTGGGCTGTTCAAGGGCGTCGGGCACGCTCATTGCCATGCGCAAAACTGCCCCTTGCGGCGCCATGGTATAGGCCGAAACCCAATCAATGAATTTGCGCGTTACCGCAGGCATGGGTTCGGCGGGCAGGACGCCATAAATTTCGCGCAGCTTGGACGACTCGACGTCGCCCTTGGCTTCTCCCCATACGACACCGCGCTGGGTTTGCCGTCCAAGCGGGATTTCAACAAAATCACCCGGCGCAACAGACAGGCCTTCGGGCACCAGATAGTCATAAGGCCCCGCCAAAGGCAAAGGTGGCAGCACAGAAATGGTCTGTGCAGTAACCTGAAAGGCCGGATCATCAGCAAACAGATTTCCAGATGTGGCCTTTGCCGCGCTCATATATTATAAACCCCGTGAGATTGCCCATCAGACAGATCCTTTTTATGGATCCTCATCCTTTGGGCACGGAAATAAACGGTCCCACAGCAAGGTTTTGGCACCGTCATTTGATCGCCCAGAACCTAGCAGCTAACCGCACCTTTGAACAACAGGTCCTAAACAGGAAATCCAATGAAGTTTTTCATCGATACCGCTGACATCGAAGCAATCCGCGAACTGGCCATGTCGGGCCTCGTGGACGGTGTCACCACCAATCCGTCGCTGGTAGCAAAAACAGGCCGACCGTTTCTCGAACTGATCAAGGAAATTTGTGACGTCGTCGACGGCCCGGTCAGCGCAGAAGTTGCTGCGACCGATTACGACACCATGGTCGCAGAAGGCCGTAAGCTGGCAAAAATCGCCGACAATGTCGTCGTTAAGTTGCCGCTTACTGCGGACGGCCTCAAAGCTTGCCGCACCTTCACCGACGAAGGCATTCAGACCAACGTCACACTTTGCTTCTCGGTTGGTCAGGCCATTCTGGCTGCCAAAGCCGGTGCAACTTATGTTTCACCGTTCGTTGGCCGTCTGGACGACATTTCATCTGATGGCATGCAGCTGATTGCTGACATCGTTGACGTTTATGGCAACTACCCGAACTGGACCACCGAAGTTCTCGTGGCATCCGCACGTGGCCCGCAGCATGTTGTCGACTCCGCCCGTCTGGGTGCCGATGTTGTCACCATTCCGCCGCAGGTTC
Organism: Rhodospirillales bacterium; assembly: GCA_019634165.1. GTDB lineage: Bacteria > Pseudomonadota > Alphaproteobacteria > Rhodospirillales > Thalassospiraceae > Thalassospira. The sequence continues at coordinate 87,543 of JAHQVT010000012.1, read as the reverse complement.
TCGGTCAGTTGACCAAACACCCACTCACCGACAAAGGTCTTGAGACCTTCCTTGCTGATTGGGAAAAAACCGGTCAGTCGATCCTTTAATCAGGCTCGATAGATAAAAACCATCATCCGCGCTGGTTTTTAACATGCATTTAACCCGGCTGCCCGCATTGTGGCAGCCGGGTTTTTTATTTCTCACTTTTCAAGCCGGAACCGATGGAAAAGACAGCTTTGCGCGCCGACGATGTGGCCGAATACCTTGCCCAACATCCTGAATTCTTCACCACGCGCGCCGATTTGCTCGAAAGTCTTGAGCTGCCGGTTCGCGAAATGGGCAACGGTGTTGCCGACATGCAGCAATATGTCGTAACCCGCCTGCGCGATGAACGTGAAAAGCTTCGCGGTGCGACAAGCGAGCTTATCAACATCTCCAAATCCAATCTCGAAACGCAAAGCCGTATTCACCGTGCCGTTCTGGCATTGCTGAATGCGCGTGGGTTTGAAACCTTTGTCGAAGCGCTGCAGGATTTGGTGCCCGAACTGCTTGATCTTGATGCCATCGCCATTTGTTTTGAAGAATGCGACGAAGCACCGGTTCCAAGCTGTGATGGACGTGTCCGACGTCTTGTCACCGGGGCGGTTGATCAGGTTCTTGGCGAAGATCAGGATGTTTGGCTTTTGCCCGATGATGCCGGCGATGAAGCGATCTTTGGCCCGCATGCAGAAGACATTCGTTCGGCTGCCATTGTCCGCCTTGCACCATTTTACGGCGATCCGGTCGGAATTGTTGCCTTTGGGGTCAAGGAACCGGGTTATTTCAGCCCGGCACAGGCCAATGACCTGATCATGTTTTTGGCTTCTGTCATTGAATTTGGTGTGCGTCGATGGCTGACTCAAACAGTCTAACCGCGATCAATCTTCCATCTGATATCCGCGAAGCCATTGCCGATTGGCGGGTATGGCTTTGCGAAGAACGGCGCGCATCCAATCATACCACCGAAAACTATCTGGCAGACCTATATGCCTTTCTTGGTTTTATCGGCAGCCACCTTGGCGATGTCCCGACGTTAAAGGATTTGCTGCGTTTAAACCCGCGCGATTTTCGAAGCTGGCTGGCACGGCGCAGCATGGATGGCATGGCGAAAACATCAACCGCGCGCGCCCTTTCATCCTTGCGCAATTTCTATCGGTTTTTGGAACGATCCGGCCGCGGACAAAATGCCGCCGTACAGTCGATCCGCAATCCGCGATTGCCCCAAACCATGCCAAAACCGTTGGCACCTCCTGATGCTATGGCGGTTCTTGAAAATGCCGGTGTCTGGCAGGATGAACCATGGCTGGCCAAACGCAACTTAGCCCTTTTCACCTTACTTTATGGTTGCGGTCTTCGTATTTCCGAGGCCTTGGATCTGAACGCTAGTCAACGCCCAACCGGCGATTCAATGGTCATCACCGGTAAGGGCAATAAACAGCGTCTTGTGCCGGTCCTGCCTATCGTGCGTGAGGCGATTGAAGATTACCTGCTGACGTGTCCGTTTGCGCCGAGCGGCGATGAAGCCTTATTTCTTGGCGCACGTGGCAAACGCCTTGTTGCGCAGGTTGCCCAACGCGAAATGCGCAAGGTCCGCGAACTTTTAAATCTTCCGGAAACAGCAACCCCGCATGCCCTGCGCCATTCCTTTGCCACCCACCTTCTGGCCGGTGGCGGTGATTTGCGCACCATTCAGGATTTGCTGGGTCATGCGTCGCTTTCAACCACCCAGCGCTATACCGCGGTTGATACCGAACAATTGATGGCAGTCTATAATGGCACCCATCCGCGTGCGCGGCGATGACCGCAAAAGCATTGCCATAATCATTTTGCAAAATTTCGGTTTCTCCGGGTTGCACTTCCCCCTTACACTGCGCGCAAACAATTGATCCGCCCGGAGGAAAATCATGATTCTGCGAACCAGTGGCCCGTCACCATTTGGCCGAAAAGTTAAAATCGCTGCTAAATTGCTTGGTATCTATGACCAACTGACTGTCGAGCTTGCTGACACCAACAACCCATCAGATACGCTGCGCCAACAGAACCCGCTTGGTAAAATTCCAATCCTTATTCTTGATGATAATCACAAGATTTATGATAGCCGGGTGATCTGTGAATATCTTGATGCACAAGTTGATGGCACCACCTTGCACCCAACCGAAGGAAATGCCCGCTGGGAAGCCTTAACCCTTCAGGCATTGGGCGACGGCATTGTCGATGCATCGATCCTTCAGGTCTATGAAATCCGCATGCGCCCAGCAGAAAAGCAGCATGCCGATTGGCTGAACTATCAATCAGACAAGGTCAAACGATCCCTTGATCAAATCAGCGCCAATCCGCCATCGCTTAAAGGTGATCTTACCATTGGTCACGTCGCGATTGCCTGTGCGCTGGGTTATCTGGACCTGCGCTTTGACGGTGCATGGCGTCAAACCTATCCGGCACTGGTGACATGGCTTGATGCGTTCCGCGCCCGTGTCCCGGCGTTTGATGCCACCAAATTTGAAGGCTAAGCCTTCTTGCGCCCTGTGCACTGGTTCTTGCACAGGGCGTAAATTCATTTAAACCATATAGTTGCAAAAATTCGATAAACCGGAGCTTCAAGCCATATGTCCCGTCTGAACAGCGTTATCCGCCGCCTGCAAGCCCAACGTGATTGCCTGAATGCGGCCGCAGAAATGATCAAAGATCAGGATGGCATCGTGCTTGAAGTTGGCTTGGGCAATGGTCGTACATTCGATCACTTGCGCGAAATTATGCCAGATCGGGAAATTTACGTTTTTGATCGTCAGATCGCCGCCCACCCGAAATGCATTCCCGATGATGACCATTTGTTCCTTGGCGATATTTTCGAAACGCTGCCAAAAGCAGTCGAACGGTTCAAAGGTAAAGTCGCTTTGGTGCATTCCGATGTCGGCACCGGGGATGAAGCGTTGAATGCCAAAATCGCGTCCTTTATCGGCCAATCCCTGCCCCCGGCCCTGATCAAAGGTGCGATTGTCGCATCCGATCAGAAAATCGACGTGCCGGGCACGATTGCCGAACCGCTGCCTGAAGGTGTGCCGAAAGATCGCTATTTCTTCCAGCGCTATCAGGGGTAATATCCTGCTTTCAAGGTCACCCGCCAGCCAAGGCGGGATCACAACAACAAAACACCATCAGGAAGACATCCCGTGACCACCGCAAACGCCCCATCACCCAGTGCCAGCCAGCTTTCCGAAGCACAGGATTTCCTTGCGAAATACCCGGATGTTGAAGCAATCGACATTATCCTGACCGACTTCCATGGCATTGGCCGGGGCAAGACGATCCGCCGTCACGAATTGGAAAGCATCTATAAATCCGGGCGCGGCCTGCCAAGTTCGATCTTTGGTCAGGATGTCAGTGGTGAAGATGTCGATGATTGCGGCTTGGTTCAGACCGGCGGGGGGGGTGATTGCCGGTGCTGGCCGGTTCCCGGAACGCTTGGTTATTTGCCCCATACCGGGCGCGGTCAGCTTTTGATCAGCATGTATGAAGATGACGGATCACCTCATGACGTTGATCCGCGCAATGTCTTTGGCGCACAGGTCAAACGTGCGCAAAAACTTGGCTATCACCCGATGGGCGCGTTCGAGCTGGAATTTTATCTGGTGGATCGCAAGGCGGATGAAGGCGGGCTTTATCATCCGGCATCCTATGCCATGACCAAACGCCGCAGCACACTGCGCAACACCATGTCGGTCGATGAGATTGACGAAATGTCGCCACTGTTTGATGCGGTTTACGAAGGGGCCAAGCATCTTGATCTGACCCTTGAAACCCTGATTTCAGAATATGGTCCGGGTCAGTATGAAATGACCATCCGTTACCGCGAGTTGATGCGTGCTGCGGATGATGTGATCATTGCCAAACGCCTGATCAGAACTTGTGCCCGGCGTTTTGGGATGGAAGCAGTGTTTATGCCCAAACCATTTGGCAATGAAGCCGGATCGGGCATGCATCTTCATCTGTCGCTGGCCAATGAAAACGGCAATAACCTGTTTGCTGATCAGGCCGATGGATCACTAAGCCCGCTTATGCTTCATGCCATTGGCGGCATTCGCGGCACCATTGGCGAAACCATGTTGTTGCTGGCCCCGTTCATGAATTCGTGGCGCCGATTTGCATCGGCGATGTATTCACCGGCATCAGACGACTGGGGTGTTGAAAACCGAACGGTGGCATTACGGATTCCGGGCACACCGGGCAAAACCCGCCATTTTGAACATCGCATTGCCGGGGTTGATGCCAACCCGTATCTGGTGGCGGCTGTCACGCTGGGTGCGGCCCTTGATGGGATTGAAGGCAAAATTGATCCGGGCAAACCATGCGATGATGAAATCGGTCAGGCAAAAGCCCCTAATGACCTGCCGCGTCACTGGCTTGACGCGATTGACCAATTTGGGGCGTCTGATTTCAACAAACGCACACTTGGCCCAAGATTCCATAGGGCCTTCACCAAGATCAAGCAGGCCGAATATGAACATATGGCGCTGAAGGTTTCAGCGGCAGAATGGGAATATTACGGATTTTCGGTCTAATCTTGTGTTCCCAGAAAAATAAATCTGTCCCCTTTTCTACAGGCTTTCGATCTGATCCCTGCTCATTACTCGGGAGATCGGCGCTAGGTTCGATGCGTTTTCATCAATAGCTCAGGTTCAAACCGAGCATCCTGCTAAGGACGAAGGTAATGAGCCCAACGCCAAGCAGCGCCAGCACGAAGAGTGCAGTGATCTTGGCGCTTGCGCGTAGCACCGCTTCCCTCCCCTTCTTCTCGCCTTGATCGTAATGCCATTTGATGGCGAAGAACATGGCCGTGAGGAGTGCGATAACTTTAAACGTACCGAAGACGATCGGGACCCAATCCATATCAAAGACTCTCATGTGTATCAGCTACACGCGTTATGATCTCATCCTGGGCAAACGCATAATTCTCATTCTGCAAAGCAGATATGTAACAGCAGATGGCTGCTTTCTGGCCTGTATCATTGGTTCGGAAATAACCGCTTAGGACGGCTTCCATAAGGCCTTCACCAAGATCAAATAGGCGGAATATTAGGGATTTTCGGTCTAATCTTGTTCCGGTCAGGTCACCCTGACCGGAAATCTGATTAAAAGACGCGTTTGGCGCGGGTGTTCGACCCACGGGCCGAAAATGCGACTTTCGGGCGGGCATCAATCATTTTCTGATCGCGCAAATAGGCTACTTCAAGATCACGGGGGTCAACTCTGACCACGCGGGCATCGACCGGACGGTCAGAATTGGTATTCAGATGCATCTCTGTCGAAACCCATTGCCATGTAGGATAGGTAACACTCTCATCCTGCGTTTCTTCAGTGGTGACCTTATAAGAACCGGCTGGCAACACTTCGGCAAAGCCGCGCATGCTGAACGGGCTTACAAAATTTAGAATTTTCGATGTGGTTCGGTTTGTCAAAGAAGGCTCCTGGCGCGCAAACGCACGTTGGTTCGAAAGGACGCACAGGACGATTCCCGCCGCCTAACAATCAGAATTTATTTCAGGCACGTGCTTTATCGCGGATCGCAACCGGGATTTCAAAAATCCCTTTCGATACCGCATTGATCAAAATAAAATTTAAAACAGAAACCGATATATTTGCGACGCTGTAAAAATATATCCAGCTTTTACTATACCAGTATTTCGCTGAATTTTGCAATCTTCTTATTTTTTATTTTACAACTTCAAATAAAACGCCCCTTTAAGTTTTAAAATAGCGCAGTTCATCGCTGATTTTCTCTTGAAAAACCAAGAAAAAGCTTCTCATCTGAGGCTGAGGCACATGCCGCTTTGCGCAACGCAACCTTCATGAAGCGCCCCTATTCCTTGCCTTCCCGGTCCAATGGCGATATTCAGGTTTCAAACTGTCATTAACTTGCAATGCCGGGCCCCGCTGCTTATCTCCGGCTTGCAACAGGCGAGATGAGACGACGCCATGAATGAGATGATCACCATTGCCGAGGCATCAGCCGACGCAATGTCAGAAATGCAGATTGATCCGACTTTGGATCTTGAGGCGGAAATTGCCCGTCTTAAGAAAGAAAAGAACGCGATCATTCTGGCCCATTACTATCAGGATGGGGAAATTCAGGATCTTGCCGACTTTGTCGGTGACAGCCTTGATTTGTCGCGCAAAGCTGCCGAAACCGATGCCGATGTCATCGTATTTTGTGGCGTGCGCTTCATGGCCGAAGTTGCCAAGATCCTAAGCCCCAACAAAACCGTCCTGCTACCGGATTCCAAAGCGGGTTGCTCGCTCGAAGATTCGTGCCAGCCAGAACCGTTCCGCAAATTCCGCGAAGAACATCCTGATCATGTTTCCATCACCTATATTAACTGCTCGGCAGAGGTGAAGGCAGCATCCGATATTATCGTGACCTCGTCCAATGCGGCCGAGATCATTGATCAAATCCCGGCCGACAAGCCGATCCTTTGGGCCCCTGACCGCCATCTTGGCGCCTATCTTGCCAAGAAAACCGGTCGGGACATGACACTTTGGAATGGGTCATGCATCGTGCATGAACAGTTTTCCGAACGCGAACTGATCCGTTTGCAAACGCAAAACCCGGACGCCAAGGTTGCCGCACACCCGGAATGCCATGAAGGCATTCTGAAACATGCCGATCACATTGGATCGACCCGAGCTATTCTGGAATATGTGATTAATGGCCCGGATCAGAAATACCTGATCGCGACCGAGCCCCACATCATCCACCAGATGGAAAAAGCCGCCCCGCACAAGGAATTCATTCCAGTTCCGGGTGCCGATGGGTCATGTGCGTGCAACAATTGCCCGTTCATGGAGCTTAATACGCTCGAAAAGCTGTATCTGTGCCTGGTCAATAACGGCCCCCAGATTGTCATGCCAGAAGACCTGCGCGTGGCTGCCGTTGCGCCGCTTGAACGCATGCTCGAAATGTCAAAACACATTCCGGTCAAAAAAGACGACGCGGCCTAGGCCAAAACAATTCACAGCCCCGCAGGTTTTGCGGGGCTGTTTCCTTATCCCCATCAGCATTCAAAGCGCCAATCCAAAATGACCGTCCTGACCCAAGCTGAAATTTCGGAATTCATCGACCGCGCCTTTGCCGAGGACATCGGGACTGGTGACATCACATCGGACAATGTGATTCCCGCCGATGCACGCCTGCGCGTTGCCCTTGAAACCCGCGAAGATATCGTCATTGCCGGACTTGATATTGCGCTTGATTGTTTCCGTAAGCTGGTCCCTGATGCCAAAATCGAAAAGCGGTGTGAAGACGGTGACGCCGTATCGGCCAAGGATGTTCTAGCCGTGGTCGAAGGCAATGCACGCGGTATTCTAACCGCCGAACGCACCGCCCTGAATACGCTCCAACACCTTTCGGGCATCGCCACCACCACGCGCACCTATGTTGCCGCGATGGGCGATACAACTGCCAAGCTGCTTGATACCCGCAAGACCCTTCCGGGGTGGCGCAAGCTTGAAAAATACGCAACCCGCATGGGCGGTGCGCAGAACCACCGCATGGGACTTTATGACGGGGTCATGATCAAGGACAACCATATTGGCGTTGTCGGATCGATCACGAAATGCGTCGAAGCTGCCCGTGCGGCTAATCTTCCGAAAATTGAAGTTGAATGCGACACCCTTGATCAGGTAGCCGAGGCCGCAACGGCAGGGGCCGATATCATCCTGCTTGATAACATGGGCCCGGACACGCTGTGCGAAGCGGTTGCCATTGTTGATGGGCGCTGCAAGACCGAGGCATCCGGGGGTGTAAACCTTCAAACCATTGGCGCGATTGCCGCCACCGGTGTTGATTATGTATCTGTTGGCCGCATTACGCAATCAGCGCCGGCCGTCGATATCGGGCTTGATGTTGCGATCCTGTAAGGCCGCATGTCCCATCTGCACCCCCGCCCAGAACCCGTTATTACCAAGGTCATTGAAACCGCCAACTGGATATTGCGGGACGGTGCAAAAATTCTGTCTGTGCGCAGCCACGGGCGAGACCGGTTTTATCTGCCAGGCGGCAAGATCGATCCGGGCGAAACGGCACGCGATGCCATTCAACGTGAAATAAGCGAAGAACTTGGCGTAAAGCTTATTCCCGGTACAATTCGGACACTCGGGATATTTGCCGGACAGGGGCACAGCCAGCCAGATGGTGCGATTGTGCGCATGACCTGTTTCACTGCGTATTATACCGGATCACTTTCTCCCGCCAACGAAATTGCCGAACTGCGCTGGCTTACCCCACGCGAGCGCGAACTGATGGCCCCGATGGGCCAAAAGATTACCGCTGCATTATTTGATATCTGATCATCTGTCCAACGAGATGCTCCTGCTGCGGCAATTCGTTACAGGGAACATCCTCTTTATCTGTTCTTGTTATGTTCTCAAGTGTATGACACAGTTTCTATCCGCTTAAACGCAAGAGGACAGACCATGACGCAGGATAAAGGGGCCCTATTTCGTGCGCTTCACGAGGAACCCGGCGCATTCATAATTCCCAATCCATGGGATATCGGAACGGCCAGAATTCTTGCGTCACTTGGCTTTCGTGCTTTGGCAACAACAAGTGCGGGCATGGCATTTTCCCTTGGTGTTTCGGAGGGAAAAACATCGCCCGAGGATACGTTCAAACACTGCCAAGCATTGGTCTCTGCCACACCACTTCCGGTCTCTGCCGACCTTGAAAAAGGAATGGGAGATAGTCCGGAAAGTTCGGCGGAAACTGTTTCAGTCGCCGCATCAATTGGTCTCGCGGGATGTTCGCTTGAAGATCACACCGGGGACGTAAAAAATCCGCTCTATGATTTTTCTCTTGCGGTTGAGCGCATTCAGGCTGCTGTAGAAGCACGGTCTTCCCTGCCTCATGATTTTGTCCTGACGGCACGGTGCGAAAACTTCCTATGGGGCCGACCTGATCTTGACGACACAATCAAGCGTCTTCAGGCGTTTGAAGCCGCTGGCGCTGATGTCCTCTATGCGCCGGGCCTGTACGATCTTGATACGATCCGGACTGTTTGCAGCGCTCTTAGCAAACCGGTAAATGTTGTCATGGGTATGCCCGGAAACACTTTTAGTATAGCCGATTTGACCGAAGCGGGCGTCAAAAGGATCAGCGTTGGTTCTGCCCTCGCCCGACTTGCCTATGGCGCTTTCGTCGAAGCGTCGCGCGAGATGGTTACCCATGGAACATTCGGATTTTCCGACCGGGCCATGGGTTTTGCCGAACTTGAGGAGTTTTTCACCGAACGACAAGAGCACAAGATCAAATAATGCTTGTACCGCCCGGCAGGAAAATCCGTTAGATCCTGACGAAAAAAGGCTCCTGCCCTAAATGCCAATCTCGGCGCCATGGAACCGGCAAACCGAACTTGCCGCGACGGTGCACGCCGCCCTAGCGCGGCGCATCCCCATCAGAATCCCCACCGGCATCGGGAATAGAACGCCCTGCCGCATCACCATCGCGCGACACATCCTTTGCCGCTGACGGCGGGGTCGGTTTCTTTTCTGCCCCTTCGCCAAGGTCATCTGCATCTGCTCGTGCATCATCATTGTCATTTGTTTGTGATGCCGATTTATGATCGGGTTCATCATGCTTTTGCTCATCCCCGGCAGGTTGCCTACGCCCCTGCCCGGCTTCGCGGATCGCATCGGTCAGTTTGTCGATATCGCGCAGATTAAGGTCGCGCTGCGGGAATGGAATTTCGATACCTTCGTCGCGGAACCGTTGAACAACTTCAAATCGGATCGAACTTGCAACCGAAATCACATCGGCAATATCGCGCAAGAAATAGCGCAATTCAAAATCAAGCGAACTGGCGCCAAAGTCCATAAAGACAACCTGCGGTGCCGGATAGCTTAAAATCTCGCGGCGTTTATCAGCCATTTCAAGCAGGATTTCGCGCACGCGATCAACATCGGCCCCATAAGATACACCGATCTTGATAATGCCACGCCCCGACCGCTCCTTAAGCGTCCAGTTCAACACCCGGTTTGAGATCAGTTCAGAGTTCGGAATAACAACCGATGACCGATCAAAGGTCTCAATTTCAGTCGCACGTACACGGATATCTTTAACAAAGCCCTGATCTGCGCCGACCACGATCCAGTCACCGACCTTGATCGGTCGTTCAACCAGCAAAATCAGGCCAGAGACAAAGTTATTCACAATACTTTGCATGCCAAAACCGATACCGACCGAAATCGCACCAGCAATGATCGCAAGATTAGAAAGATCAAGCCCGGCGGCAGACACCGCCAAAAGAACCGCAAGACAAATCCCGGCATAGCCGAAAATCGCCGAAACGGAATGCTGCAAACCTTGATCAAGTTTGGTGTTGGGCAAAACTCGCGTGCTGAGCATGCGCTGGAAGAACCGCATAAGGCCCAGCACGATCACAAACATCAAAGCCGCCAGCAAGATCGAGCGAAGAGAGAAATGAATTCCCCCAACCTGAATGCCAACAAAGGCCTGCTGAACCGCAAGTATCAGGTCATCCCACGCAATGTCGGTAAAGATCATGACCGCGACCGGAACCGCGACACAGACCATCACCACATCGATCAGAACCCGAAGCCAGAAATACAGCGTGCCATGAACTGCGTTGGTCGACGTATCATCATCTTCTGATTCCGGTTTGACCAAATAGGTATGCATTAACGCGCGGAAATAGCCGCGCAGCAACCAGTAACAGGTCAAAAATGCCAGCGCCATCATCAGGTTTTCAAGGATAAAGCGGGCCAATGCGACATAACCTAACGCCATCAAAATCGGCATCAGGATCGCGATTGCCTTGAGGCCACGTCGACTGCGGCGTTCTAATTTTGACCAGAATTCATGACGATCACGGGCGTCATGCATCCAGAAGACACCAAGTGATGAAACAAACAACAGGACCGAAATGATCAGGACGTTCGAGACACTTTGAATAAGCGCAATATCAAGCGATGTGCCCAATGTTGTTGCGCCCTGAAGCAACACCATGTCCCAGGCGAAGATAAATGCCACGACAAGCGACGAAAGACCGACAACCCGCGCACCTGTAATCGTCGTGCCCGATCGACGGAACGTAGGGGCAAACGGAGAATGGATGCTTCGGATCGCGGCACCGACGAACAACAAAAACAGGGCCGCAGCAAAGCACTGATGGATAAAGTCCCCCATCGCACCTTTAAGCACATCCTCACGGGATTCAAGCATCCCATACGCAACCAACAACGCCATGCCGGGCACCACGGCAGTAAACAAAAACCGGGTTCCCGAAATCAAGGCGATACTGTCTTCTTGTGGCACGGACTTCCAACGTGCCGGGATGTAGCGCAGAACCAATACTTCGCCACCAATCAGGGTCGCGATGACGATAAATGCCAGCAAAACAAGGCCCGGCGCGATTTCGCTCAGCTCATCAGCAACCTGATCACTCATTTCCAGATTGGCGTAGCGGGCTTGCACCATACTGGGCAGACTAACGATCTGGCCCCATGCTTTGAACCATTCAACCGGATGCAACGGCACGTCAACCCGACCTAAAATGCGCCGCGTGAACCGCTCACGCGCAATGGCAGCCAACTGGTCTGATACTTCAACGACCCGGAATGCAACAAGTTCAAGCTGTTTGATAACGCCGCTTACACGTGCAACATCCTGCCCCAACCGTTCACGTTCTTTCGCAACAGCGGGGGCTTCTTCCTGACCTTCTGACGGGGCTTCGCCCAGTTTTCCAAGGGCGGCCTTATAGCGTTTCAATCGCTCGTCAGCGCGATCATGAAGTGTCTTGATGCCAAGCTGGATACTTTCGATTTCTTCGCGTCCGTCAGAAATCACACGGCTGGTGATATCTTCCTCGCCCAGCACTTCCTCAAGACCATCAAGGGTGACATCCCACTCGGCAATCTGGTTTTGTGCATTTTCCAGTTCGATTTTCTGCGCTGCGTCTTGCACCCTATCTGTGGTTTGTGCCGACACACCATAAGAAGCCGTCATTACAAACAAACCGATTGCAAGACTTGCAAACACGTGGCGAAGTGACGTCATGCCTGATGATCCATATTGATATCCAAAGACCGGTATTTGAACGCTTTTACGCATTTGTAAACAGGTTACACTGAAGACCGTAACGAATCATCAAACGTTTCGGTTCAGGATTTTAAGAAAACGATAACTGCTCTGTTTGGCGCAATCCGCAACACAGACAGTCAAGGAGCCCATGATGAACAGAACGGCCTTGGTCAATGCATATGAAATTGCCCCGGACGGCACCGCACAGGCAATCGACTGGGAAACCCTCTTACAGGGGCTTCCGCCGATTGCCGAGGGAAAATATCTTTGGGTTCATCTTGACTGGATGGGGGATGGTGTTCGCGACTGGTTGATCAATATTGCCGGTATTGACCCCATCATTACTGACACTCTGTCGACCCGCGGCACACGCCCGGCAGTGTTCTTTTACGACCCAGGTTATTCGTTGAATTTGCGTGGGGTGAATCTCAACGCTGAAAATGATCCCGCGGATATGATTTCGGTGCGCTTTTGGGTAACCGGGAACATGGTCATCACATTGCGCAAGCAGCCTCTTAAGGCGTTTGACGATATCCGAAACGCCATCGCACAAAAAAATGCCCCGCGCAGCATTGATGACTTCGTGCTGACTGCCGCCGAACGATTGGCTTATCGAGTTGAAAATGTTGTGCTTGGCCTTGAAGAAGATGTCGAATTGATTGAAGAAGATCAGGAAACTGTCTCAGAAGGTAAGACATTGTCGCTGCGACGACGTGGCTCAGACGTCCGCAATCAATTGTCGCGCCTGCGCCGCCACCTTGCCCCGCAGCGCGATGCGCTGTCGAATTATGTCGAACAAAAACCAGCATGGTCGGATAAACGCTTCAAACGTCGGGCGCGTGCGCTGACCGATAAAACGATCCGTCTGGTTGAAGAATTCGATTCCTTGCGTGAACGCATCCATATCGTGAATGAAAATCTGATGGCGCTTGAAACCGAACGCATGAACAGAACCATGTATTGGTTGACTGTCATTGCCGGGCTGTTCTTGCCAATTAGTTTCGTCACGGGTCTTTTAGGGATCAATGTTGGGGGCATTCCTGCCGCAGACAGCCCGTGGGGATTTATCGGCGTTGCGGCCATCCTGTCAGCAATCGTCGCATTTGAAGTCTGGCTATTTAAGAAAATGCGCCTGATCTGATAATACCGATTGCGTCATAACCTGTGCCGAAAACGCAACTGCAATGCAAAGCCCCTTATTGCAATGCAATGCTTCTTGGCGCTATGACATTGCCCAACGCCCACATTTTCCTTTCACTGCATTCGAGATATGTTGATGACCGACGGCCCGCTTTCACGTTATCGCGCGAAAATCACCTCTGGTGAGCTGTCCCACGACCCGATGCAGGAACTCTGTGCGGAAAAACTGCAAAGTCTGAAAAATGCGCTGATTCATTATGAACCTGCCACCGGCACAGGTGGGTGGCGCGAACGGTTCGGCCTAACCCGCCGCCGCGACGAGCCAACCCCGCCGTTGGGACTGTATATTTACGGTGAAGTTGGTCGTGGCAAATCAATGCTGATGGATTTGTTTTATGAAACCATCGACATTGAAAAAAAGCGCCGGGTTCATTTCCATGACTTCATGCAGGATGTGCATGAACGCATGCATCGTTACCGTCAGACCAAGAAAAAAGATGACGCCGACCCGATCCCGCCAATTGCAGCGGATCTGGCCAATGACGCTTGGCTTTTGTGTTTTGATGAAATGCAGGTCACCGATATTACCGACGCCATGATCCTTGGACGTTTGTTTGAACAGCTTTTTGATCATGGTGTGGTGATTGTCACCACGTCAAACCGCATGCCTGATGACCTTTACAAAGACGGACTGCAGCGCCAGAACTTTTTGCCTTTCATTGATATGATCAAGCAAAAGCTTGATGTTCTGGAACTGGCGAGCCAGACCGACTACCGCATGCGCAACCTGACGGCAGCCGACGTGTTTCTGTATCCGATCACACAGAACGAAGCCGCAGGCAAAATCGATGAAATGTTCAAAACATTGACCGAAGGGGCACGTGTCGCCCCCGATAGCCTGACGATAAAAGCCCGCAAGATTGAAATTTCTGCTGTTGGTGCCGGTGTTGCCAAATTCAGTTTTGAAGAATTATGCACCCGCCCACTTGGTCCGGGCGATTACATCGCACTTGCCACCCATTTCCATACGATTGTCATTGATTTCATCCCAATGCTTCCGGATGCACGCCGCGACTGGGCCAAACGGTTCGGCACCTTGATCGATGCAATGTATGAACATAAAACCAAACTGATTTGCGCCATCGAATGCGACCCGACCGACATTTACACCGACGGCGATTATTCGTTTGAGTTTCAGCGTACCGTGTCACGCATGACCGAAATGCGCAGTCAGGAATATCTCGACATGGCGCACCTGACGTAACGTCGGATAGATAAAACACATCGGATTATTCTGCATCGTCGCCCTGGCAAAAACCTGCTTAAATCCAACCTACTGGCTTTGCGTTAAAACGACTCCGCCCACCAGAGTTTAAAACCATCGCAACAATTCACCGTATGGTCGCGTATCATCGGGTGATTCTTGCGTGAGCCATGTCACAAACGCATCATCGCGCAAAATTCATTGCATCGGAGATTTCTCAAATACGTATCTGCCGCATGGCAGATGGCTGTTTGGCGCAATGCTCTGGCTGTTTGGCTGCGCTTACGCGCCCGAATACGCGGCAAAGGCGCAGACTGCCTTTCCTTTAAGCAGGCCGCAACCGCAAACAGGCTTTGGTTTTGCTGCGCATTCGCCCATCTTCGCATCTGCAATATGAACGGTTTTTGGGCTTTTAGACCATAGTTGCAACAAACCGCGAACCGGCAGTTTTCCTCGTAAAAACAGCGGGGTTTCCCCTTGTAAATCAGGACAAATCAGTTTAGGACACTTGGTGTTTACGAACGATTATTTCGCGTTCGCAGGTTTAAATTTTCAATCGCGCTCCCAACTTGAGTTTAACCCCCAGGAAGCGCAATAGGGAAGAAGGTAACGGAATGGCCCGCAACAAGATCGCGCTCGTCGGTGCTGGCAATATTGGTGGCACACTTGCACACCTCGTCGGACTGAAAGAGCTTGGCGACGTCGTCCTTTTCGACATCGTTGATGGCATGCCACAGGGCAAGTCGCTCGACATTGCTGAATCCTCCCCCGTCGACATGTTTGATGCCGACCTCAAGGGTACCAGTGACTATAAAGACATCGCAGGCGCTGATGTCGTCATCGTCACCGCAGGTGTTGCTCGCAAGCCGGGCATGAGCCGTGATGATCTCATCGGCATCAACACCAAAGTCATGACCCAGGTTGGTCAGGGCATCAAAGAACATGCACCGGATGCATTCGTCATTGTTATCACCAACCCGCTTGATGCGATGGTTTGGGTGATGCAGCAGGCAACTGGCTTCGATCCGAAGAAAGTTGTTGGCATGGCAGGCGTTCTGGATTCAGCACGTTTCCGTTACTTCCTTGCAGAAGAATTCAAAGTTTCGGTCAAGGATGTTACCGCATTCGTTCTTGGCGGCCACGGCGACACCATGGTCCCGTCGATCCGCTATTCGACCGTTGCAGGCATCCCGGTTCCTGACCTGATCAAAATGGGTTGGACCACGCAGGAAAAAATCGACGAAATCGTGCAGCGTACTCGTGACGGTGGCGCTGAGATCGTTGCTCTGCTGAAAACCGGTTCTGCTTTCTATGCTCCTGCTGCTTCGGCAATCGCAATGGCAGAAAGCTACCTGAAAGATCAGAAACGCGTCATGCCTGTTGCTGCTTATCTGAGCGGCGAATACGGCGTTGATGGTATTTACGTCGGTGTCCCGGTTGTTCTGGGTGCTGGCGGTGTCGAGCGTATCGTCGAGATCAATCTCGATGAGTCCGAAAAAGCAAACTTCGAAAATTCCGTGAACGCAGTTCGTGGATTGGTCGAAGCTGCCAAGGGCATGCTCTAAGAACGCGAAATGGGCTGGTCAGTGACCAGCCCATTTTTAAATCATTGGCGTTTGTACGGCGACTTCGTATGGCGACAATGATCGCGGGCCTCGCAAATAAAGTCCCTCCCGCAAGATCACGGGGACATTGAAATCCCGATTTCTGACCCACAGGAAATCGTACGGAAGGCAAGAAAGCGACCGAACATGAATATTCATGAGTACCAGGCGAAAGAAATTCTTCGCAAATACGGTGTGACCGTGCCGAACGGCAAAGTTGCATATACCGCTCAGGAAGCCATCGAAGCTGCCCAGTCACAGGCTGGTCCGGTTTACGTGGTGAAATCCCAGATCCATGCAGGTGGCCGCGGTAAGGGCACTTTCAAGGAAGCCAAAGCAGGCGATAAAGGCGGCGTTCGCGTTGTCAAAAGCGTCGAAGAAGTTGGCGTAAACGCTGAACAGATGCTTGGTTCGACCCTGGTAACCCACCAGACCGGTCCTGAAGGCAAAGAAGTCAAACGCGTTTACATCGAAGAAGGCTGCGATATCGCACGTGAACTGTATCTTTCGGTTCTCGTCGACCGCGCTTGTTCGCGCGTTATCTTCATGGCGTCTACCGAAGGCGGTATGGACATTGAAGAAGTTGCAGAAGCAACCCCGGAAAAGATCATCACCGTTGATATCGATCCGGCCGCTGGCTTCTCTGGCTTCCACGGCCGTAAACTGGCATTCGCACTTGGCCTTGAAGGCAAGCAGGTTTCCAAAGCTGTCAAATTCATGTCGGCAATGTACCAGTGCTTCCTCGACACCGATGCAGCCATGGTTGAAATCAACCCGCTGGTCGTAACCGGTGAAGGCGACATCATTGCGCTTGATTGCAAAATGAACTTCGACGACAACGCGCTGTTCCGTCATCCGGACATCGAAAACCTGCGCGACGAAGACGAAGAAAACCCGGCTGAACTTGAAGCTGCAAAACACAGCCTCAACTACATCAAGCTCGATGGCACCATCGGCTGCATGGTTAATGGCGCAGGCCTTGCCATGGCAACCATGGACATCATCAAGCTTTATGGTGGCGCACCGGCAAACTTCCTTGACGTTGGTGGCGGCGCAACAAAAGAACGCGTTACCACGGCCTTCAAACTGATCCTGTCTGACCCGAATGTCGAAGGCATCCTGGTCAACATCTTTGGCGGCATCATGCGTTGCGATGTGATTGCAGACGGCGTTGTGGCAGCTGCCCGCGAAGTCAGCCTGAACGTTCCGCTGGTCGTTCGCCTTGAAGGTACGAATGTCGAACTTGGTAAGAAGATCCTCGAAGAATCGGGTCTCCCGATTGTTTCGGCTGATAACCTTGCCGATGCCGCCGAGAAGGTGGTCAAAGCTGTGAAGGAGGCCGCGTAACTATGGCTGTTCTCGTCGATAAAAACACCAAAGTTATCTGCCAGGGTTTCACTGGTTCGCAGGGTACCTTCCACAGCGAACAAGCAATTGCCTATGGCACGAAAATGGTTGGTGGCGTAACCCCGGGTAAAGGCGGCACCAAGCACCTTGACCTGCCGGTTTTCAACACCGTTGCTGAAGCGAAACACGTTACCGAAGCAAATGCTTCTGTAATCTATGTTCCGCCGCCCTTCGCAGCAGATGCAATTCTTGAAGCCATCGATGCAAAAATCGAACTGGCTGTCTGTATCACCGAAGGTATTCCGGTTGCTGACATGGTCCGCGTCAAGCGTGCGCTCGAAGGTTCTTCGACCCGCCTGATCGGCCCGAACTGCCCGGGTATCATCACGCCGGACGAATGCAAAATCGGCATCATGCCGGGTCACATTCACCGCCGTGGTAAAATCGGTATCGTTTCACGTTCCGGTACGCTCACCTACGAAGCAGTTGCACAGACCACGGCCGCAGGCCTGGGTCAGTCGACCTGTATCGGTATTGGTGGTGACCCGGTTAACGGAACCAACTTCATCGATTGCCTTGACCTGTTCCTGAAGGATCCGGAAACCGAAGGCATCATCATGATCGGTGAGATCGGTGGTACTGCAGAAGAAGAAGCATGTGAGTTCCTGAAAGCTTCGGCTGTCAAGAAACCAGTTGCTGGCTTTATCGCAGGTGTAACCGCACCTCCGGGCAAACGCATGGGCCATGCCGGTGCGATCATCTCGGGTGGTCAGGGTACTGCAGAAGCAAAAATGGACGCAATGCGTAGCGCTGGCGTTCTTGTTGCGGATTCTCCTGCAAGCCTCGGCTCGACGATGCTGAAGGCTTTGAAGGGCTAATCTGGGTAGTCAGAGGAAAGGCAAGGGGGGGCGTGGTCCTTCTTGGGGACCATGCCTTCCAAGACCACAAATGAAACCTCAAGATCTCGACACGATTCTGAACGAGTCGAACGCAACCTACATCGCTGAACTCTACGCCCGGTATTTGGAAAGCCCGTCTGCGGTTGATCAAAGCTGGGCTGAGTTTTTTGACGGGTTGCAGGACGACGCCTCTGAACTCCTCGCAGAAATGCGTGGGCCAAGCTGGCAGCCACGGGAAACCAAGGTTGTTGGCGGCATGGAGGGATACGACGTCTCACAAGGGCATGCCGAACGCCCAGCCCCGATGATGGGTTACGCGCCGGCAGCTCATGCAGCACCTTCGGCTGGTCAGGTCAATTCTGACGCCATCCGTGCTGCGGCCAATGATTCCATTCGCGCACTGATGTTGATCCGTTCTTTCCGCGTGCGCGGACATCTGGAAGCCAATCTTGATCCGCTTGGCATTGCGCCGCGTGATCCGCATCCAGAACTTGATCCCAAGACCTATGGCTTTACCGAAGCCGATCTGGACCGTCCGATTTTCATCGCCAATGTCCTTGGCCTTGAAACCGCGACCATCCGCCAGATCGTATCGCTTGCGCGCAAAACCTATTGCGGGTCGATCGGTATTGAATTCATGCACATTCAGGAACCTGAACAGAAGTCATGGATTCAACAGCGTATCGAAAGCATCGGTAACCAGACGCAGTTTACTGCACGCGGCAAGGAAGCCATCCTTGAGCGCTTGGTAGAAGCCGAAGGTTTCGAAAATTATCTGCATACCAAATATGTCGGGACCAAACGTTTCGGTATTGATGGTGGCGAAGCCCTGATGCCGGCCATGGAACAGATCCTCAAACGTGGGAGCCAGCTTGGCATCCGCGAGGTTGTATTTGGCATGCCGCACCGTGGCCGTCTGAACGTTCTGGCGAACGTTCTGAACAAACCGTTCCAGGCAATCTTCTCGGAATTCATGGGCAACCCGTCCAAGCCGGAAGATGTGATGGGCTCAGGTGACGTTAAATATCACCTTGGCACATCTGCCGACCGCGAATTTGATGGCAATGTTGTTCACCTCTCGCTGACGGCAAACCCGTCTCACCTTGAGGCTGTGAACACCGTTGTTCTGGGTAAGGTCCGCGCCAAACAGGCCCAACGCAAAGACACCAATCGCGAGCAGGTTATGGGTATCCTCCTGCACGGTGATGCGGCCTTTGCCGGTCAGGGTCTTGTCGCAGAAACCTTCGATCTGTCGCACCTCAAAGGGTATCGTACCGGCGGTACGATCCACTTTGTCGTCAATAACCAGATCGGTTTCACGACCAAACCAACCGATTCACGTTCTTCGCCTTATTGCTCGGACATTGCCAAAGTCGTACAGGCACCAATCCTGCACGTAAACGGAGATGATCCCGAAGCTGTGGTTCATGCTGCGCGTATCGCGACTGAATTCCGTCAGGAATTCAAACAGGACGTTGTCATCGACATGTTCTGCTATCGCCGCTTTGGCCACAATGAAAGCGATGAGCCGGCATTCACCCAGCCAAAAATGTATGACGTGATCGGTAAACACCCGACCACCAAAGACATTTATGCACAGCAGTTGATCAAGGAAGGTCTTCTGACCGAAGAACGCATCAAGGAACTGGACAAGTCATTCCAGAGCTATCTTGATGAAGAATTCAAGGCGTCAGAAAACTACCGTCCGAACAAAGCTGACTGGCTTGAAGGTAAATGGTCGGGGCTTGCATCCTCGCATGGTGAAGATGCCGACTGGACTGGTGAAACCGGTGTTGAAGATGATTTGCTTGCCGAAGTTGGGCGCGCTTTGTCCACCCCGCCAAGCGATTACAACATCAACAAAAAAATCCTTCGCCAGCTCAAGGCCAAAGCCAAGATGTTTGAAACCGGCGAAGGCTTTGATTGGGCCACCGCCGAGGCATTAGCATTTGGTACCTTGATGTGTGAAGGAACCCCGGTTCGTTTGTCTGGTCAGGATTGCCAACGCGGGACCTTCTCGCAACGTCATGCCAAATTGGTCGATCAGACCACCGAAGCAAAATACACCCCGCTAAACAACATCCGTACCGGTCAGGCCGAGCTTGAAGTTCTCAACTCGCCACTGTCCGAAGCAGGTGTTCTTGGCTTTGAATACGGCATCACCCTTGCAGAACCACATTCGCTGGTTCTTTGGGAAGCCCAATTCGGTGATTTTGCCAACGGTGCACAGGTTATCATTGACCAGTTCATCAGCTCGGGCGAAGCCAAATGGCTGCGTATGTCGGGTCTGGTGATGCTTCTGCCGCATGGTTACGAAGGCCAGGGTCCAGAACATAGTTCTGCACGTCTGGAACGTTACCTGCAGCTTTGTGGTGAAAACAACATGCAGGTGGCCAATGTCACGACCCCTGCAAACTATTATCACATCCTGCGCCGTCAGATTCGTCGCTCGTTCCGTAAACCGCTGATCCTGATGACGCCGAAATCGCTTCTGCGTCACAAACAGGCTGTGTCGCCCCTGTCCGCATTTGGCGCAGGTACAACATTCCTTCCTGTGATCAGTGAAACCGGCAAGCTTGCCGATGACAAAAAGGTCAAACGCGTCGTTCTATCTGCAGGTAAGGTTTACTACGACCTTCTTGCCGAACGCGAAAACCGTGGCATTGATGATGTCGCGCTTGTCCGTGTTGAACAGCTTTATCCGTGGCCGGAAAAAGAACTGGCAACCGAACTGGCCAAATATCCGAACGCTGATGTTGTCTGGTGTCAGGAAGAATCTGAAAACATGGGTTCTTGGTACTTCGTTGATCGTCGTATCGAAGCCACGCTTGCCAGCATCAAACACAAGACGGGTCGTCCCGTCTATGTCGGTCGCGCAGCATCCGCTTCGCCAGCAACGGGTCTTCTGAAAGCCCACTTGCGTGAACAGGCCGAATTGGTCGATGCGGCACTAAGCGTCAAATAACTTTACCGAACGGGCGAGAAATCGCCCGTTCGTTACGTTCATTTAGAATTCATTCGCATCATGGCAGACCCACACTGCCTGATTGAAAAAACGGTCGAGGAAAAAATGGCGACTGAAGTTAAAGTTCCCGCGCTGGGCGAGTCTGTATCCGAAGCCACAGTGGCAAAATGGTACAAAAAAGTCGGTGAAGCTGTTGCTGCCGATGAACCGATTGTCGAACTTGAAACCGACAAAGTAACTGTAGAAGTTAACGCACCGGTTGCCGGCGCGATTGCTGAACTGGTTGTTGCTGAAGGCGACGAAGTTGAAGTTGGCGCCCTTATCGCCATGATCAACGAAGGTGCCGAAGGCGCTGCTGCTGCTCCGGCAGAAGAAAAAGCAGAAGCCGCACCGACCAAAGAAGAGAAAGCAGCACCTGCTGCTGCTCCGGCACCTGCAGCCGCACCAGCCGCTGCGACCGCAGCCAATACCGATCACCCGCTGCCGCCGGCAGTACGCAAACTGGTCGAAGACAACAATCTTGACCCGGCTGCCATCCCGGCAACCGGCAAAGACGGTCGTCTGACCAAGGGTGACGTCATGGATTATCTTGCTGGTGGCAAACCGGCACCGCGTGCTGCGGCACCGGTCGCCACCGCACCGGCAGCGCCGAAACCTGAACGTGCCCTGCGCGACGGTGAAGAGCGTGTCAAAATGTCCAAACTGCGCCAGACCATCGCGCGCCGTTTGAAAGAAGCTCAGAACACTGCGGCCATGCTGACCACTTATAACGAAGTGGACATGACCAACCTTCTGGCTTGCCGTAACAAATACAAAGACGGTTTCGAGAAGAAACACGGCGTGAAGCTTGGCTTCATGTCCTTCTTCATCAAAGCCTGCACCACGGCGCTGAAAGAATGGCCGGCTGTTAATGCCGAAATCGACGGCACCAGCTTCATCTATAAAAACTACTGTGACATCGGCGTTGCCGTTGGTACGCCGCAGGGTCTGGTTGTTCCGGTTATCCGTTCGGCAGAAGAAAAGAACTTTGCTGATCTGGAAAGCACCATTGTCGATTTCGGCAAGCGTGCACGTGACGGCAAGCTTGGCATGGACGAAATGACCGGCGGCTCCTTCACCATTTCGAACGGTGGTGTCTTTGGTTCGCTTCTGTCATCTCCGATCCTGAACGCACCGCAGTCCGGTATTCTCGGCATGCATAAAACCCAGATGCGCCCGGTCGCAATCGACGGCAAAGTCGAAATTCGTCCGATGATGTATCTGGCTCTGTCCTATGACCACCGTATCATTGACGGCCGCGAAGCCGTTTCCTTCTTGGTACGCGTCAAGGAATGCATCGAGAACCCGGAACGCATCCTGCTCGACATCTGATCAGACAAAAGGATCACAGAACTCATGAGTGAGAACTACGACATTGTCGTGATCGGTGGCGGTCCTGGCGGTTATGTTTGCGCCATCCGCGCCGCACAGCTTGGCCTTAAAGTTGCCTGCGTTGAAAAACGTGGCGCACTTGGCGGCACCTGCCTGAATGTCGGGTGCATTCCGTCCAAGGCATTGCTGCATTCGTCACACCTGTTCGAAGAAGCAACGGAACATTTCGATACCCACGGCATCGAAGTTTCCAAGCCGAAGGTCAATCTTGAAAAGATGATGGCCCGCAAGGACAAGGTTGTAGAAAGCAACACCAAGGGTATCGAATTCCTGTTCAAGAAGAACAAGGTTACCTATGTCAAAGGTGCTGGCGAGATCACCTCGCCGACCTCGGTCAAGGTTTCGCTTCTTGATGGCGGCGAAGAAACCCTGAATGCCAAGAACATTGTCATTGCGACGGGTTCGGAAGTCACCCCGCTGCCCGGTGTTGAAATTGACGAGAAAAACATCGTCTCCTCGACCGGTGCACTGGTTCTTCCGAAAGTGCCGAAGAAAATGGTTGTCATTGGCGCTGGTGTCATCGGTCTGGAACTGGGTTCCGTCTGGCGTCGCCTGGGTGCCGAAGTCACCGTTGTTGAATTCCTTGACCGCATTCTGCCGGGCATGGATGGCGATCTGGTCAAACAGACCCAGCGCATCTTTGCCAAGCAGGGTCTGGACTTCAAACTCGGCCATAAGGTAACTGCGGCAAAAGCCACCAAGTCTGGTGTGACCCTGACTGTTGAACCGTCAAAAGGCGGCGATGCACAGGAAATCAAAGCAGACGTGGTTCTGGTTGCCATCGGTCGTCGTCCTTATGTTGCTGGCCTTGGCCTGGATAAAGTTGGCGTTGAACTTGACGAACGCGGTCGTGTCAAAACCGACGAATATTTCCAGACCAATGTTGGTGGCATCTTTGCGATTGGCGATACCATCGTCGGTCCGATGCTGGCCCATAAGGCTGAGGAAGACGGCGTTGCACTGGCAGAAATGATTGCTGGCGAAGACGGCCATGTCGATTACGGCAAGGTCCCTGGTGTTGTTTACACCTGGCCAGAAGTTGCTGCTGTTGGCAAAACCGAAGAGCAGCTGAAGGAAGAAGGCGTTGACTATAAAGTCGGCAAATTCCCCTTCACCGCCAATGGTCGCGCCAAAGCAATGGAAAGCACCGAAGGGTTCGTCAAAATCCTTGAAGACAAGAAAACGCACCGTGTCGTCGGCGCGCATATTGTCGGTCCGGCTGCTGGCGATCTGATTGCCGAAGTGGTTCTGGCGATGGAATATGGCGCATCTGCCGAAGACATTGCACGTACCTGTCACGCCCATCCGGCTCTTGGCGAATCCGTCAAGGAAGCCGCAATGGACGCCGACAAACGCGCGATCCATATGTAATTCATCAGACTATTGTCTGATCGGCAAACGGCCGCTCCATTTGGGGCGGCCGTTTTGTTTTTCGAATTGGGCTACTTTGTCTTCAAATCCGCCTTGGCATTCCTGTTAAGTCTTTCTGATAAAACTGTTTTGCACAATTGTCGTACTTTTGGCGCGTGACCTTTCGATGCCTTCGGGATTAGGATGATAAATCAATATCAAAGGCCCGGAGTCCGAACATGACCTTATCCATCGGCGTGGTTGCCCATGACCGTCGTAAACGCGAAATGGCCGACTGGTTGGAAAAGCACAAAGACAGCTTTGCCAATACCCGCATCTTTGCCACCGGCACCACCGGGCGCGTGTTACAGGAACGGTTCCCAGAACTTGATATCAATCCGCTAAAAAGTGGCCCATTTGGTGGGGATCAGCAGCTTGGATCAATGATTGCGCACCGCCAACTCCAAGCGATGTTCTTTTTCACCGATCCAATGACCCCGCATCCCCATGATGTCGATGTAAGAGCATTGATCCGGCTGGCGAACCTTTATGAAGTTCCTATCGCGTGTAATCAAAGCACGGCCGACCTTTTGATCAGCAACCCAAAGTTCGAGGAAATCTGCGAGCAATATCGCGATCATTCCCCCGAACAGGTCTTTGCCGATTATAACAATCGCAAAGTTTAAACCAGCCATCATCATAAACGCGCCGCTTAATCAGCCCCTTACCCACCACGAGCCCCATACGTCATGCAACTTGCCTATGAACTGATCGCTGCGATCTTTCCCATCTTTGCTGCCATCCTTGTTGGGGCGGCGCTTAAACGGTATTTGATCACGGGTGCGGATATCTGGGCTGGGATTGATCGGCTGACCTATTATCTGTTGCTGCCATCGCTTTTGATTGTCGAGATTTACCGGGCTGATTTTTCAAGCGGCCATGCAGGAGGCGCCGTTGGGGTTACCCTTGCTGCAACGCTTGGGGTATCAGGCGCATTGCTTTTACTGCGGCCTTTTATCACGCAGAATACACCGCTATTTACATCAATCTTTCAAGGATCGGTGCGCTATAACAGCTACGTACTGCTTGCCGTTGCCGATGCGCTTTATGGGGCTGAGGGCCTTGCACTTGCCATCGTCTTTGTCGCCGTGATGGTGATTGCGACCAATTTGCTTGGTGTTGTGGTTTTAAGTGCGTTTAGTGGTGGCAAAAGCAACGTTAAACGTATCATCGGCGGTGTTATCAAAAACCCGATCATCGTAGCGGCGGGGGCTGGGGCAATTTTGAATGTAAGCAATATTCACGTCCCACTTCCGATCGAAAATACTGCGGCCCTTTTTAAAACAGCTGCCTTGCCGCTTAGCCTGCTTTCCGTGGGGGCAGGTCTTCGCTTTATCTTGGATAAACAGGCATTAGGTGCCATTGCCCTTGCAACCACGATCAAGTTGGCAGTGCTTCCGATCATTACGGGCATCTGCCTGCATCTTGCCGGGATTGATGGCATGGTGTTGGCGATGGGGGTTTTCTATGCCGGGATGCCGTGTGCCGGAAACGCCTATATTCTGGCCCGTCAATTAAACGGCGACCCCGACGCCATGGCATCGATCATCACGCTCGAGACTTTACTCTCCGCCTTCAGCGTCGCTGTCATCGCCGGTGTATTGAGCATCAATTGAGCTTGCATGGGCGGCGTATTCACCGTCATAGCCACAGGCTTCCAAGCCAGCGCGCATCAATTCCGGCGGCGGGGCATCGACGATCACGGGATCACGTTCTTCGTGGAATGGAACAATGATCTGGCGAGACAACAGCATCAAAGTCGGTGGTGCGCCAAAGATCGGAACTCCGTCCGCACGGCCATAAAACGGATCACCGACTACTGGATGACCAATATGATCCAGATGCACACGCAGCTGATGGGTGCGCCCGGTATGGGGTACCAGTTCTAGCCATGTGATGTCCTGACCATCGGCATCCTTCCCCCGGCCCAGCACCTTATATTCGGTTTTGGACGGCTGGCCGTCTTCGTGGACCAGCATGCGCCAGCCACTTTCATCGTTGGTTTTACCGATCGGTTGATCAATGAAGCCATGATCTTCTGCCATCGCACCACGCACCACCGCCCAATAGGTTTTGCCGATCTTCTTTTCGGTAAACAGACGGGTGATTTTCTTGGACGATTTTGGATGGCGACACAAAAGCAGACATCCTGCTGTGTCACGGTCCAATCGATGGGCCAGTGTCGGTTCGGGCTGAATGCCAAATTTCAAATCCGGCAGATAGGCATCGACATGAAAATAAGTTTTCGGCCCGCCGTGCGATGCCAATCCGGGCGGCTTGTTCAACACGATGATGTTGGAATCACGGTGCAATACATGCGCAATGAGGTCTTCGGCAATTGGGTGGAGCATGGCGTGGCCTTTCATATATGCCCCTGCTTTACCCCATCAGGCCGGTGGCGGCAATGATCATGACGTTTGATCCATGAATGTGCGGCTTACGTAACAAGAAGAAACCATCACTTATTCAATCGGTCCAAGCGCAATAGGGACATTCAGGATCATGACGTCTTCGAGAATGCCGGTTCGCCCTCTACTCTTTGCACTCACATTGCTTGTTTCAATGGTTGTTAACGTACCGCTGTTGACTGGTGGCGCCCATGCATCCCCGGTGAACCAAAACGACCCTGTGATCCCGAATACTGATCAGCGTGACCTATCGACATTGGCTGTTGGGTTTGCCGACCCCACAACCTGCCAAACGTTTGACCCGATTAGCCGATACGGGTCCATCTTGCAGTTTCAAATTCGGCGTAACGATGCGCCGGTTGGTCGCCACATTGTGCAATTTAACCGTGGTCGTGATGGCCTTCAGGTGATTGCCCAAACCAATATCGATATCAGTTTCTTTGGCTTTACCGCTTATAGCTTTCGCTATCGGTCTGAAAGCCTTTGGCAAAATGGCCAGCTTGCCGTTCTTTCGGTAAACGTTGATGACGACGGCGATATATCCAGTGTTACAGCTACCCACGATCAGACAGGGATGTTGGTCAGCGGCCCGGATGGTATCGAAACCCTGCCATCTGGCATCTTTCCAACGGATCATTGGCATTGCGGTGTTCTGGGCAGCGCATCTGTTCTTAATACCATCACAGGCAAGCCCAATGATGTTGGCATCACGGCCAAACCAGATGAAATGCTGCGCACAACAAACGGGGTGCTTCGCGCAACCCAATTCACCTATGATGGCGATCTGAAAACCAATGCATGGTATGATCACGAAGGCCGCTGGGTCGGGTTGCAGTTCAAAGCGCGCGACGGATCAGACATTATTTATCGCTGTGTAAATTGTATGACCCAAACTGCATTTGAGGATCGGGGATGAAAAAGCAATTCGGCACCATCTGGATCGTCGGTGCATCCGCCGGGATCGGCGCGGCGTTAGCACAAAAATTCCATGCCAACCCAACATCCCCTGACCAAAAAATCATCATTTCGGCCAGAAATTCGGATAAATTAGGTGATTTATCGGATGCATTTCCAGGATCCACCCCAATTTCTGTCGATATTACGGATCCAAATACCGTAAAAACCGCACTAAACAGCATTGAAAGCCAATTTGGTCTGCCTGACTTGGTGATTTTGGCGGCTGGTATCTATTCACCGATGAAGGTTGGTGGTTTTTCGGCAGCGACCATTCGCAGTCACGTTGATACCAATTATATGGGCATCGTACATTGTCTGGAACCATTACTGGCCAAGATGCGCGCACGTAAATCTGGCGAAATTGCCGTTGTTGCCTCGGTCGCGGGGTATCGCGGATTGCCCAATGCTGCGGCCTATGGTCCAACCAAGGCGGCTTTGATTAATTTGTGTGAAACATTGCACACTGAATTGACCAATAGCGGCGTTTTACTGCGCGTGATTAATCCGGGTTTCGTGAAAACCAGACTGACAGACAAGAACGATTTTGCCATGCCCTATTTGCTTACTCCTGAAGAGGCAGCAGATTTTATGTATCGCGATCTATGCGGAAATAACCGGTTTGAAATTGCCTTTCCGCCGCCATTTGTACGGCAGTTAAAACTGATGCGTATTTTGCCATACTGGCTTTATTTCAAACTGATGAGCAAATTGGTGCGCGCATGAATGATCCCATCGAAAAGCAGCGTCAATTGCTTGGCGAATATGCCGCATATTTCGAAAAACTGGCCCCCGATACGATTGATCAATTGCGTGACATTGTGACGGATGATTTCGAATTTCGCGATCCGTTCACCACATTGCACGGCCCTGAAAATGTCTGTGCCTATCTTGCCAAAACGTTCAAGGAAACCCAAAACCCGCGTTTTGAGGTCACCCACCAAGCACTTGATGGCAATATGGGTTTCTTGCGCTGGCGGTTTAGCGCCAAAGTACCGGTGATTGGGCTTTGGGATTTTATCGGCATGACAGAAGTTACCTTCAACAAACAAGGTAACTTGGTCGCATCCCACATTGATCATTGGGACGCAGGGCAGAATTTTTATGGTAAATTGCCCATCTTGGGATGGATCATTCGGCGGCTTGCAAGGCGGGTTGCGGCTTTGTGAAAAACAACGTCACTTCGCCGATTTCAAAGCCCCATTTTTTCACCCGTGCACGATTGACCAAAACACCATCGGGCTGCAGGAACATCCAGTCATTAAAGCTGACTCGCCAAGAACCGTCGCCGACTTTAAGGTCCATGTCGTAAGACCAGTTTAACGCATTGCCATACTGGCTGCCGATTGCGTGGCCGATAATATCATCGGCCTTGCCTTCAAAGGTATGTTCACCTGATTTTGTGATGATCCAGACCCGACGATCTGTTTCGCCGTCATCATAAATGAAGTCTTCTTCAAGCGTCAGGACACCATCATCAATCGTACCTGTGATGTCGACGGTGAATTGCCTGCGTAATTTCCCAAACCGGTCCTCGAATATACCCCAGGCACGGCTGTTTCCTTCGAAATAGTCAAAGACATCAAAGAAGGGTTCTTTTTGCGCAAAATCCTGCGGTTTCATCGATCCACATCCGGTTAGTACCAAAACAAAACATGACACCATTACATTGCGCAGCATTTGCTTATTCCTAATCATAATTCCAAGGTCAAACGGTGCGGCGTAACAGACGCTGGCGAATGGCAACCTGATGCACAGCATCCAATGGAAACCGCCACATCATCCCGATTGCGCCCAATTTCAGTACGATGGGAATCACGGCATAGATCAAAACAAGTGCAATCAATGCCGACGAATTATCGCGGCCCACATCGGTCAAGCCAAAGGCGGCTAAAATCGGCAATGCAATCCCGGCTGCAAGTGCCATGGCAAGCTTGTTGGTCATATTCCAAAGGGCAAACAAAAGGGCGGTGCGCCGTTTACCAAACCGATAGTGATCCCAATCATCGACATCTGCCTGAATTGCCGGCGGCAGGGCAAGGTCCGCCCCCAATGCCGCACCGGTCAATAGGCAAATAACCGCAAATCCGGTGGCATCCCCCGCCCCCATAAACGGTACAAACCCAAAAGCTGCAATCGCCATTCCCATGGCAAGACACCACACCCTGTGTTTGCTGATACGACCTGACAAGAACACCCAAAGCGGGATCGCAAAAATGGCGGCGGCAAAATACAAAAGGATCAGTTTGTTTTCGACATCCTGATCAAGCTGAAGGTAATAGCGCACAAAAAGCGGGAAACAGACCGCAGGCAATCCTGCGGCCAATCCATTGATCATCCAAGCCGATAGTAAGCGCACAAATAATCTGTTGCCTCGCAAGCTACGCAGGCCCAGTCGGAAGGTTGCAGATAGGTTCCCCGAAACGGGTTTTGCTGCACGTTTTTGCTGCGCAACCGCATCTGGAACCTTCCAAATCAAAAGGCTGATAAAGACCGCACCAAGGGCAAGGGTAACAATCGCAAGCGTGCGAATTTCAGCCGCCCGATCCGGCGCATTGATTAAAACCGGAATACCGCCTGCAAGAACAATGCCGATCAAGCCCGCCCCTTCGCGAAGGGCTGTTAAGGCCGTGCGTTTTTTGTAATCGCCCGAAAGATCCGCACCCCATGCAAGATAGGGCACTTGAAACAAGGTCCATCCCAAGAACAAAACACTGGCCCAGATAAACAGATATGCCGCACTTGGTGACTGGGGTGGGGTGAATAAATACCACAATCCAACCCCAGCAATGATCGCACCAAACCCAACCCAGATTTTGCGCATTGACGATCTGTCGGACAACCATCCGATCAATGGATCGGTCAACATGTCAATCACGCGAACCAGCAACAAAACGCCCCCCGTAATGCCCAACCCTAGCCCAAGGTCATCGCCGTAATAGCTTGGCAACAAAACATAGGCCGGAATTGTCGGCACAGCAGCGGCCATTGCCGGAAGTGCATAAAAGACAGCGGTATTTCGGGTGTAATCAGACCGTCGCATTTTGGGGATGTTCGATAACGAACAGACCGACATCTATTGAACCGCAATCAAATCCGGTTTCACAATAGGCCAGATAATATTCCCACATCCGTTTGAACCGGACATCAAACCCTTGTTTGGCAATGTCATCCCAACCATGCTGGAAACGGCGCTGCCATTCAGCCAAAGTTTTGGCATAGGATTTTCCAAAGAATTCAGCATGCTGAAGATGCAATCCGGCTTTTGCAACTGCTGAGCCCAATGCCGTTGGCGATGGCAACATGCCGCCGGGAAAGATGTAGCGCTGAATAAAATCGGCACCCTTGCGATAGGTTTCAAACCGATCATCGTCAATGGTGATGATCTGCAAAACAGCCTTACCACCGGGCTTCAGGCGATTGCGGATCATGTCAAAATAACTTGCCCAATGTTCTTCACCGACCGCTTCAAACATTTCAATTGAAACGATCTTGTCGAACTGGCCCTCTTGATGACGATAATCGCGCAGTACAATATCTGTGCGGTTGTTCAATCCCTGCACCAGCACACGGCGGCGTGCGTAAGAATGCTGTTCTTGCGAAAGCGTCAATCCCGTTACATTGCAACGGTGTTTGCCCGCCGCAAGTTCGGCAAAACCACCCCAACCGCAACCAACTTCCAAAACCTGTTCACCCGGCTGTAATTCTGCCAGATCGCAGATACGTTGATATTTGGCAATTTGCGCTGATTCGAGTGACATATCCTTCTGGTGATAATAGCCCGACGAATAGGTCATGCTGGGGTCGAGCCAGGCGCTGTAAAAATCGTTCCCCAAATCATAGTGATAGGAGATGTTGCGTTTTGATCCTTCGAGCGTATTGGCATTGCGCAAATGACCTATCCTCGCAATTGTCCGCGATAAAAATCCACCCGCGAGACGCGCTTTGACAATCGCTTCATTCAGCATTGCAACACGCATTAGACGGGTGATGTCCGGGCAGCTCCAACTTCCATCAATATAGGCTTCGGCAAAGGCAAGGTCCCCGCCAGTTGCAAGTTTGCGAATTGCCTGCCAGTCATGAATATGGATCGCGGCCTGCAGGTCGGTTTCCTGTTTGCCTGTTACATGCAAATTGTCGCCATCGGGCAGCACGATTGTTAAGCGCCCGAAATGTAGATGCGACAACACCCGGCGAAGCGTTGATTTCAAGATACCGCGATTGCCGGTCATGCTACCCAGCATCGGTACAAGACGGTCACGCAGGGGGTTGGTGACCCCGGAAGCCATACGATTGCGGTCTGACATTTTTTGTTATCTCTTTCCTGCTTGGGCCGCTGCTGTCCCCGTTTCAAGAACATAGGTCACCGCATCACGCGGAGGGGCTGGTCTTTTGTGAAATTTCATTCCTTTGCGCCAAAGATGAAGCGCTTCCCAATGGATCCCTGCGACAACCTTTAACGTCATCAGTGGGTAACGAATGAATGCACCTAATAGTTTACGGTCCGAAAGCGCGTTTCGATCACCGACAAAAGCAGCGTTTAAAAACGGCCCCTTGGCATCGGTCTCGCGGATGGTGACCGCAACATTGTCGCCCGGCACTTTGATGCAAAAATGATAATCCGCGACCATATCGATGAAGGGGGAAACATAAAGACCCTTGGCACAAGATTGGCGCAGCACGCCTTTTTCATCCAGTGCATCGTCGCCAACCGGGATCAGATAGCTATGGCGATCGCCAAAGGTGTTTGAAACTTCATACATCACCGCCCCAACTGTCCCATCCGAACGGTGACAGAAATAAACAGACAGCGGGTTAAACACGAACCCCAACAAACGCGGATAGCACAGCAGTTGAATTTTGTGCGCACAATCAGCCAAATCATGCTGGGTCAAAATGGTTTCAAGCCGGGCCCGCAAATCGGAACCCGCCCCGTCGGCATGATCACGATCATGAAAAGAAAACAAATTGAACTTATTGCGGCTAAACAAACGAAGTTTCCCTGCCAAATCATCAATCTCGTCAAGATCAAGCAGGAAGGAAAACACAGAATAGCGCAGCTTGTGCTTTTTCGGGCGCAAGCGGGAATGGGTTACCACACCTTCGTAAAGGGCTGATGCCCAGTTAACTGAGGCAGGTTGTTGTGTCATGCGGCCTCACTTGATTTGTCAGAAAGGCGATCTGTCACATGGATACGGCCGCTTTCATCTTTGACATTCCATGGGCGACGAACCCCGCCAAGGGCCTCTGCCACCGCAAGGCCCGATTGAATGCCGTCTTCGTGGAAGCCATAGCCAAAGTAACTGCCACAGTACCAAATGTTATCCACCCCTTGGATCGACCAAAGATCTTTTTGGGCCGCCATAGCACCTGCATCAAACAGGGGATGGTCATATAGGAACGAGCGAATGACGCTGCCCTCCTTAGGCTGGCGCGGCGGATTAAGTGTGACAAACAGCGGTGTGTTTTCATCTAGATGCTGCAAACGGTTCATCCAATAAGTCACGCAAACTTTCTGTTCACCGTCATGATCTTCGGCCAGATAATTCCAGCTTGACCAAACTTTGGGATTTTTGGGCATCAGGCTTCGATCATTGTGCAAGATCGCCAGATTGCGTTCGTACTTAAACGCCGAAAGCAATTCTTCCACACGCGGGTTTGGTGTTTCCTGAAGTGCCAATGCCTGATCACCGTGGCAAGCCAGCACCACATGATCGAACTCATCACGCTTGCCATACCGGTCTTCGATATAAGCCCCACCAACCGGGTTACGTCCAACCTTGGTGATCGCACGATCCAAAATAACACCGCCGGAAATCCCCGCAGTCATGCGTTTTACATATTCGCGTGATCCACCTACGACGGTCCGCCATTGTGGGCGGTCTTTGATTTGCAAAAGTCCGTGGTTCTGACAGAAACGAACGAACGCGGCCAACGGATAGGCCATCATGGTATCTACCGGTGTTGACCAAATCGCTGCCCCCATCGGCAGCAAATGATCGTTTATAAACGGTTTGGAATACCGATTGTCGCGCAAATAGTCGCCAAGACTGACATTCTCGGCCGTGCCATCTTCAAGGGCGTCAGGCGCTTCGCGGTAGAACCGCAAAATGTCGCGCACCATTTTAAGGAACCTGGGACGGACTATGTTGCGTTTTTGTGCAAACAGGGCGGCAAGATCGCTTCCGCCATATTCCAAGCCCCCCTTATCCATGGAGGCGGCAAAAGACATCTCCGTTGCACGGGTTTTTACATCAAGATGATCAAACAAGGCACAAAGGTTGGGGTAACAACGAGTGTTATAAACAATAAACCCGGTATCAACGGGCGTATCGCCAGCATCAACTGTGTTGGAATGGCCGCCGGGGCGATCATCCTTTTCAAACAAGGTGACATTCTGAGACTTGCTGAGCAGCCAAGCAGCAGACAAACCCGAGATACCGGACCCGACAACCGCAATATTGAGTTTTCCCGAAGTGACTTTGTTCATATGAGCTTGGCCTGCTTGCAGTTATGATTTCAAAACTACATATATTTACGCATGACTTAACCGAGCGGATCACAGGATATTATTGAAGCGCTATCAATATAACCACCTGACAAAGCCATAAATTTTTATTTGATCCGAATGCATGTGGCCGCCGTACGATCTGTATGATGAACATGATCTTGGCTCGGCCCCAAAGGGGACCAGAAAGCAGAATGAGTGGCACAACAACAAGACGCCCCGGACCGACGGACCCTGTCGAGGCGAAAAAATGTGCCGATTGGATCGTTGCCGTTGCGGCATCTCACGATCGGGAAGCTTTTGCGCAACTTTTCGCGCATTTTGCCCCGCGCGTGAAAGCATACATGTTCCGATTTGGCGGAAATTCCGAAACCGCAGAAGAATTGGCACAAGAAGCAATGATGCAGGTTTGGCGTAAAGCCCATCTGTATGATCCGGCAAAAGCTGCTGCCAGCACTTGGATTTTTACCATTGCCAGGAACCTTCGGATTGACAGGTTCCGGCAACGCAAACATATCGAGGTGGATGATTCCGACCCGACTTTAATCATTGACGAGGATCCGTTGGCCGATGAAGTGGTCAACCGCGATCAAGAAGCCGTTTTGGTTAAAGCCGCGATGCAGGAATTGCCCGCCGATCAGAAGGTAGTTGTAGAATTGTCGTTTTTTGAAGATTGCTCACACAGCGAAATTGCCGAGCGTCTTGATATCCCGCTTGGGACAGTTAAATCTCGCTTGCGACTTGCCCTTGGCAAGCTGCGCGGCGGACTGGAAGGTGTCGCATGAATATCAAACATCATCCAACTGACCAGACATTGATGGATTATGCCGGTGGTTCGCTATCACAAGCGATGGAACTTCTGGTTGCCACCCACATGACCGTTTGCCCACATTGCCGAGACAAGGTAAGTGGGTTTGAAACCATGGCTGGTGCCGCACTTGAATCCACCGATAAGATGGCGATGGCAAATCATTCGCTTGATCACGTGATGGCGATGCTTGAACGCGATACCGCCAATGAAAATACCGTCGAAGAAGTTATCGAACCGCGCAAGATTGCGGTTGGTGAAAGCATCACCGGAAGTGCAATGACCGCCCTTCCGCGTCCATTGGCAGAACTCCTTCCGGTTGGTGTTAACTCGCTTGAAGATATTCCTTGGAAGACGCTTGCCCCCGGTGTGAAGCATTTCCAACTGAAATCGATTGAAAGCAAGGGCACAGTGCGCCTGATGAAGATCGCACCGGGTGTTTCAATCCCCGATCATGGACATCACGGGCATGAAATGACTTTGCTGATCAAAGGGTCTTACATTGATGAAATCGGGCGGTTCCGGGCTGGTGATGTTGCCGATCTTGATGATGATGTTGATCACCAACCGATTGCCGACACCGCCGAAGAATGCATCTGCCTGATCGCAACCGATGCACCGATGAAGTTCAACCAACTATTGCCCAAATTGCTACAGCCGTTCTTTGGCATCTAACAGCATTAAAGTCCCCCTGCGTCCCAACGCAGAAAGCCCCGCCGGTTTCAACGCCGCGGGGCTTTACTTTATTGGGCGGCAACCAGCCAACGAACCGTATGTTTTGCCGGTCCGGGTAACTTGCAGGTCTTTGCCAGCCAAGCTCCAATTTCGTCAATCTGCTGATCGAACTGCCACGGCGGATTGATCACAAGCAATCCGGTGCCCCGCATCCGGCCTTTTGAGCCACCGTGATCACTGGCAAGTTCTGCTGATAAAACACCACCCGGCGCCTTAATCACGCCAAATGCATTGCGCATTTCAGCATCAAAACCGTCTTCAAGGATCGGATACCACAGCATAAAAGTGCCGGTAGGCCAGCGTTCCCATGCACGCTGGGTTGCGTTGATTGCTTTTTGATAGTCCAGCTTTACGTCGTAACTGGGATCCATCAACACCAAACCACGGCGAATGGCCGGGGGCATCATGGCAACCAACCCTTCATAACCATCACGCTTATGCAGATGAATGCGCCCATCGCGCTTAACCCGGTGGTTCAGGGCTTCATATTCGCGCGGATGAAGCTCCATCAAGATCAGTTCATCCTCATCGCGGAGCATTTCACGTACAATGAACGGCGATCCCGGATAAAACGGCCCGACATAGTCCGATTCATCAATTTCGCGCACACCGTAATCGCGGCCTTTGGCAATCGGATCAAACGCGGCAACGTGATCAAGATATTGCGCCAGCATTTCGGGGGTATCCGACGATGAAGATGCCGCCTTTGCCAAGGCATAGCCATCTTTC
Source organism: Rhodospirillales bacterium (assembly GCA_019634165.1). GTDB lineage: Bacteria > Pseudomonadota > Alphaproteobacteria > Rhodospirillales > Thalassospiraceae > Thalassospira. The sequence continues at coordinate 51,229 of JAHQVT010000012.1, read as the reverse complement.
CATTCGCCGGTTTTTGCGGCCTGCGCGCTGCCAAGATCATACCAGCCCGATCCCGCATGGCTATCAATCACACAAAATGGTTTCTTCTTTTTGCGCAGATGCTGCAGAACCAACCACAATGCGGCATGCTTGTGCATGTCGGCGAAGTTCCCGGCATGAAAACCGTGCAAATAACTTAACATTGCGCTTATCCTTTCTTTGGGCGCGACCGATTGCGGCCCGCCTTACCGGTATTTGGTTTGGCATTTTGTTTCGCAATTGGCTTGCCACGCGCGCCTGAATGGGGCTTTTGACGCCCCGAAGTGGCTTTTTCGCCGCTGGTTTCGGCGGTTGCATTCTGGGGCCTAGCGCGCTGACGTGCGGATTTGTAGCCACCATGTTTGCGCGGCTTTCGCGGGGCATCGATCCGCTCTGAGCTGTCTGCTGCGTCATGAAGCCCGGATGCCTGTAATTCATCCTTACGCGGCGGCTTCGCCGATCCGGGTGCTAAACGACGATGGGTTACCGGGGGCGCATCAACTTCAATGATTTTATATTCACCCGGAGCCAAACCATCCAAGGTCCAATCCCCAATCGCATGACGGATCAGGCGCAAGGTTGGAAACCCGACAGCAGCCGTCATTCGGCGCACCTGACGGTTACGACCTTCAACAATGCTAAGTTCAATCCAACTGGTCGGGATGGCCTTACGATAACGCACCGGTGGATCCCGTTCCCAAAGATTTGCCGGTTGATCAATCAGGCGCACCTTGGCCGGAAGGGTCATGCCGTCTTTCAACTCGACCCCAGCACGCAAGGCATCAAGGGCCTCTTGGGTTGGCTCACCATCAACCTGCACCAGATATGTTTTGGGTTTTTTGTATTTCGGATGGGCAATCTGGGCATTAAGCGGCCCATGGTCTGTCAGTAACAAAAGCCCTTCGCTATCGCGATCAAGTCGACCGGCCGCATAAACACCGGGCAGATTGATATAGTCAGCCAAAGTCGCCCGGCCGTTTTCACGGTCGGTAAATTGGGTCAGAACGCCATACGGCTTGTTAAACAGGATCAATTGCGCCATGGCGCGCATAAAACCAGCTTTGACGCGGCTGTCAACAGATCGGTCGCATGATCATCACGCCAACTTAAGAATTTTAGTCGTGGATCAGATATTCCATGGTGGTGACTACCCGGACCGTCTTGTAGATCTGACCGCCCACATTCATGTTTGGCGCACCGTCTGCTGCCATAATTTGAAAAAGCCCCTGTGTCGCGCGGCGAATTCCACCAATCTGCCCGCCGGAATCCGTCGCAAACTGCAAGGCAGCATTGCGGGCATTTTCGGTGGCCGCTGCAATCATCTCTGGCTTGATGTCATTCAATCCGGTGAACAAATAACTCGGTCCCGGATTATAGCCCTGCCCGCCCAGAACAATGCCACCCTGCAGCAATTTTCCAATGTCCTGTGACGCGCTGACCACCGCATCGACATCATCGGTGCGGACCTGAATGGTTTGGTTGACGATATAACGGCTTTCAATCGGACCTGACCGATAAGATTGCGCAAGTTGATCGGTTACTTGCAGGTTTTGCAGTTCGGTCTTGTCGCGGGTAATCCCATGGGTTGCGAGGAAATCAAGCAGGGTTTTGGTATCGGCATCGATTTTGGCCTGTGCGGTTTGCAACACGTCATCTGTCGCAACAAAGGTAATCGGCCAAACGGCCTTATCAGACTTCACATCGCGTTCTGCCAACCCCTTAACCGTTACAAAGCGGTCCAGTGCTCGTACATTTTCAATGCCATTGCCGACCAACCAGCCTGACGCCACAAGCCCGCCTGCAACAAAAAGTGCGGCTACAACTTTTACAAAACCCGATGATTGCGCCATGTCTGATCCCATACCCTGCATCCTTTAGATGAAAATCTCTGTGAAAAGCATACCTTTGATTTTACGGTATCAACAGAAAAAGCGGCGATAGAGAGGCAAAAGAAAACGTACTGACTTTGGCTATACCGCATTTTGAATGCATTCAAAATGCTATCGCATTCTTAATCACACCATGCTAAAACCGCCGCCATCATAATTGTGGTCAGGACACCCTGATCAAGCCACCATATGCCTGACAAACGTCATAAGAGGTCATCCATGCTGCGTTCTGAAATCAATGCCTGCATCACGCACGCCAAAGAACTTTACGCATCTATCGCGTTCAAATTGCCAGAATGGGCGCATTACAGCCCCGCGCAGTGGGAAAGCGACCCTGATCTTGCGAAATGGTGCCGCGGTCATCAGATGGGCTGGGACGTGACCGATTACGGCGAAGGTAAGTTTGAGACACGTGGTCTGATCCTGTTTTGTCTGCGCAATGGCATCCTGCGTCAGCCGGGCGAAGTACCCTATGCCGAAAAGATCATGATCGTTGGCGAAAATCAGGAATGCCCATGGCATTACCACAAGGTCAAAATGGAAGACATCATCGTCCGGGGTGGCGGCAATCTGGTGATTGAACTTTGCAATCTGACCGAAGATGGCGAAATGGACCGGGTCAATGACGTGCATGTCCGCACCGACGGCAAGCTTAATATCCTGCCCGCTGGCGGTAAGGTTGTGTTGGAGCCGGGGCAAAGCGTGACCCTGCCGCGCACCCTTGTGCATCGATTCTATGGGCAAGAAGGCAAAGGCCCGGTGATTGTCGGGGAAGTATCCCAGGTTAATGATGATCTGGCCGATAACTATTTCTTTGATTGCGATGCGCGCTTTACCAAGATCGATGAAGACGTTGCACCGATCCATCCGCTTTGGAATGAGCTGCCATCGACGTAAATCAGTCTTTCTGATTTCAGATTAAACGAAAGCCCCGCAGGTAAAACCGCGGGGCTTTTTATTATTCCAATGAACAAACTGATCGCGCTTGCGAATACTACTCCGCAGGGGGCATATCATTGTGATCGCCAAGGATTTGCTCGAATTCCGGCATATCGCGCAATGGTTCGAATTCTTCTTCGCTCCATGCCGGGTGACGCATGGATTCCGAAAGCTCAACCGCGCGCTGCAAATCAGCAAGGGCGGCTTCGCGGAACCCAAGGCCAGCATTGGCACAAGCACGCTGATAATGGCCATTTGCGCTGTCTGGTTCCTCGGCAAGTAACCTGTTGCACAGGCTAAGCGCCCAATCGCGATCCCCAAGTTGCAAGGCAGCGTCGGCCTTATATGCCATCACCTCTGGATCACCCGGTGCGAGTTCCAAAATCTTGTCATAGGTTTCGATTTTCGAACGCGGATTGGCCAATTGATTGGCTTGCAGCCACAGCGCATGAATGGTTTGGGTGCGCTCGATTTCGTGCTGATGTTCGTTAATCAACTTCGATTTCAGACGCAGCTCATCTTCCAAAGAGCTAAGGCGCGTTTCAAATTCCATAGATAAACGCTGAAGTTCGGTATTCGCCAAATTGCGCACACTTAACTTCAACTCACGCAAGGACTGCCAACCCAGCATCGTCAAAAGCGCGCCAACTGCCGCAACAAAATAGAAGAAATAGGTCACCGTGTTAGAGGAATAGGAAATTGCCTTGTCGATTGCTTCGAGTTGACGGTTGACCACTTCGCGCAAAAGCTCTGCGCGCATGCCCTGCATCTCGGTCCGAAGGTTTTTCAATTCATCTAAAACATACCGTTCCATTAATGGCGGCATGTTGGAACGTTCGTTTCCTGCGAGTGGACGGAAATCAATCTGTGGCGTCGTTACCTGTTCAGTTTCAACGGACTGCACCGTCACATTACTGTCGGCGGATAAGTCTTTTTCCTGTGCCGTTGCAGCAGCCCCAAACATGAGAAAACCGATCATGGTCATAGCTATTGCGGCCAAGCTCAGTTGTTTTGGCATTTTCCCGCTTTCCTTATCCACAGCAACTAATTCCATTTCCAAGCTGACGAAACTATCGGACAAGCTTGAACAAACCAATAAAATAACCCGTCAAGAGCACTATCCGTTTGAGTGGGTTTCTGATAGAAAGCGAAGCAGCATTCCCGCACTGCACCATTTTCGGCCAGAAATGGCACCCCCACCACCACTCCTTTTGATAGGAACAATGACCCAGCAAGATGAATATCAACAAAAGTCCCGTGTGCTTTCTCGGCAAACACTGGCTTTGATTCACAAACTTGGGGTTAGTGCGAGTCCGGTCAATTTTTCCGTTTTTTATGCTTATCTGGAAAAATCGAACGACGGCCTGGTAACAGCCATTGATATTTTACACAGTAACAAGCGCGTTTTTGACGATGTGCAATGCCATGAACTTTATCAGTGCTATGTGCAACAACCGCGCGAACAGGAAATCATTGAAACGCTGAGTGCCGAATGGCGCGATCAAGTGGTGCAGATTTTCGATCAGTTTGCCAAAGACCATCAACACCACCATTTGGCCGATCTGGAAAAAGCCCTGCAAGCGGTTTTGGGTATTCCTGACCATCATGCTGATGTGGATGTAAATCTGGAAGATCGACTTGATGAGACATCAAGCGAAGTCTCCAGATTGCGGGATGATCTGGAAAAAATGAAACGCGAAGCCCTAACCGATGGCTTGACCGGAATTGCCAATCGCAAAGCATTTGACGAAAAATTGCGTGATGCTGCGATGACAACCATGGAAAATGGTCAGGAACTAAGCCTGATTTTGGTTGATATCGATTTCTTCAAAAGGCTCAACGACCGTTTTGGCCATCAGGCTGGCGATCAAATCATTCGTCTAATGGCAAAAACGCTTCAGCAAAGTGTTAAGGGGCGCGACACAACCGCACGATATGGCGGCGAGGAATTCGCCATCATTTTACCAGCCACCAAACTTGAAGACGCACAACGTCTTGCCGAAAACATCCGTCGCACGGTCGAGACGCTTGACGTGGTAAGTGAAAACCGCAGCGAGGCGATGGGTACGATCACGGTTTCCATCGGGGTTGCCTGTTTCCAATTGGGAGAACCGCTTGCACGCATGATCGAACGGGCGGATCAGGCACTTTATCTTGCAAAATCACACGGCCGCAATCTGATCATGACCGAAAATGATCTTTTGGTACGACCTGTGGAATCGGCAGCAAAAGCCTAGGGTTTGTCTTTGGCGCATAGGGCCTTGCATTGTCAGTCGCTGACAAGTGCGCCGTTTATCCGTATAAGGCAGGCCAAGTTATCAAATTCCAACTGGTCTGGTTTACGTGAAAAAAATTGATGTCCTTGTCATTGGTGCCGGTGCTGCGGGCCTGATGTGCGCGATCGAAGCGGGAAAACGTGGTCGATCCGTCGTGGTTGTGGACCACTCGACAAAGCCTGCTGAAAAAATCCGTATTTCAGGTGGGGGAAGGTGCAACTTCACCAACATCCATACCAGTCCGGAAAACTTCATTTCGCAAAATAAGCGGTTCTGCGTTTCCGCGCTAAAACGATATACCCAGCATGATTTTCTTGATCTTGTGAACCGATATAACATTGGCTGGCACGAAAAGACGTTGGGTCAATTGTTCTGTGATGAAACATCATTCCAAATCATCGACATGTTGCTTGATGAATGCGACGCATCAGATGTCGAAATTCGCCTGAACACCGAAATTTCCAACATTGTGCGCCGCGATGACAACGGATTTGACGTGACCACCCGGACCGGAGCGCAATGGACTTGCGAATCCCTTGTTGTTGCCTGTGGTGGTCTATCAATCCCCAAAATCGGCGCAACCGGATTTGGCTATCAGATTGCCCGCCAATTTGGCATTGATGTCATTCCGACCAAGGCTGCCTTGGTGCCGTTGGTGTTTGATCCTGATCTTAGGGCAAAAACAGGTGAACTTTCGGGTATTTCGGTTGATGCCGTGGTCCAATGCAACAAGAAACAGTTTCGTGAAGGCTTGCTGTTTACCCATCGTGGTTTGTCGGGCCCATCGATCTTGCAAATTTCGTCCTATTGGGATGAAGGCGATAGCATTTCGGTCAATCTCAATCCCGAAGAAGATGCATTTGATCTTTTGAAAACGGCCAAGGGTGAAAACCCCAAACAAGCTGTTCACAATGTCTTGTCGCGCATCCTGCCCAATCGCCTTGCACAGATGATTACGGCCCTTCATGGCTTGGAACGCCCGATTGGAGAAACCGGGGATAAAGCCCTTCGCAAGCTTGCAATGGATGTCAATCAATGGACGGTCATGCCCAGCGGCACCGAAGGGTATCGCACAGCCGAGGTCACGGTTGGCGGGGTTGATACCAATGCCCTTTCATCGAAAACCATGGAAGCGCGCGATGTGCCAGGCCTTTATTTCATTGGCGAAGTCGTCGATGTGACCGGACATCTTGGTGGGTTTAATTTCCAATGGGCATGGTCATCGGGCTGGTCAGCCGGACAGGTCGCCTAAACAAGGCTTCACCACGCCAATTTCCAGCTTTGATTCCTTGCACATGGAACAACCTTCGTTCCCAACCGTTTCATGTTTAAGTGCGGCCAAATGTGTCGCTGCAACAAGGAACGAGGTTCAACATGCTTGAGTATGGTGGAATTATTGGTCTTTTGATCCTGATTGCCGATGTTTGGGCCATCGTCAATGTCATGGGCAGTGGTGCAAGCACCGGGTCAAAAGTGATTTGGACGGTGCTTATACTGATCCTGCCGGTTTTAGGGCTGATCATCTGGTTCTTTGCCGGTCCGCGCAGCGGACGTGCATAGAACCCACCCCAAAGACTTTCACCCCCCCCAAAAAAAACAAAGGCCGACAGTTTTCTGTCGGCCTTTTATATTGCGCAAAATTATGTGCAAATGGATTTAGATGCCTGCTGCAAAGATCATAACAGCCCCAACTACGGCAAGCCCAACCCGCACCCAAACGGGTCGCGGTGAAATCAAACCAAATGAAATGGCGGTCAACCCAACCGCGACTTTAAGCCCGGCGGCAATTGCCAAGAACGGGTCATTGGCAAGATCAATCAAAGACGCGTTTGCCACCATCGCAAGCGGAACAATATAAAGACCAATACCCAGCGCCATGGCTGTGCCGGCAACCTTAAGCCAGTTTTCTTCGACCATTCCCGCGGCAATAAACACCGCCCCGCAAACCGGTGGGGTAATGGTGGATAACAAGGCAAACCAGAACACGAACAAATGCGCCTGCAGTGGATCAAGGCCGAGTTCGATCAAGGCTGGCCCTGCCACCGAAACACAGATGACATAGGCCGCTGTGGTCGGAACTTCCATCCCCAATATCAAGCAGGCAAGAGCTGTTAGCAGCAAGGCCGGCCACAACATTCCGGCCGATCCCGACAACAATAGCGAGGTGATCTTGACCCCAAGCCCGGTCAAGCCAAGAACGCCAATCACGATGGACGCACATAAAATGATCGACCCGATCATGGCCACTTGCCGACCGGCACTAAGGCAGACATCGCAAAAGCGGCTTTTTGCACGCTGCACACTAAAAGTCAGATTGCCATCAAAGAACAGCAAAGCAGCCCCGGCAACCAAGGCAAGGCAGGCAGCATATTGCGGGGTATATCCCCCGCCAAACATGCCCCACAGCAAGATGGTAAACGGAACAAGGAAGAAGCAGGATGTAATAACAACGGCACGCACAGTTGGCCGTTCGTTTTCCGGCACACCGGGAAGATCATAGCGCTGGGCAAAGGCATTGATACCGACCCAGACTGCCAGGAAATAAAGGATCGCCGGCAACATGGCCGCCACCATAATATCGACATAGGGCCGACCGGTCAGCTCAACCATGACAAAGGCCCCTGCCCCCATCAAGGGCGGCATGATTTGGCCACCGGATGACGCAACCGCCTCGACCGCGGCAGCAAGGCGTTTTGGATAACCAAGGCGGGTCATCGCAGGCAATGTAATGGCCCCGGTTGAGGCAACATTGGCCGATGCCGACCCCGAGATTGACCCAAACAAAGCCGATGAAATCACCGATACCTTGGCAGCCCCACCTTTAAGGCGACCCGCCGCCGCACCGGCAACATTCATAAAGCCCTGACCAGCTTCACCGCCATTTAGCACCGCACCGAAAATCACGAATATCGCAACAATGCTTACCGACACCCCGGTCAGACTACCCCAAAGCCCACCTTCGGCAATGGTCAATGTCCCCAACATGCTTTCAACCGGCAACCCCGCATGGCCAAACTCGCCGGGGATGAATTCCCCAAACAGCGCATAAAGCAATGCAACACCCGCAACCATTGGCAAAGGCCAGCCAATGGCACGACGGGCCATTTCCAGCACCACAATCAGCAAGGCGCTTGCAATCGCAATCTGCCCCTGCCCCATCAAAAACCCGTACTGATCAGACAAGCTTGAATGGTTCCAGACAATCCACCCACATCCGAGCAACCCAATGACCGTTAGAACCACACCCGATATTTGCTGTGGTCGGGTTTTGGCAACAAAGATCAGCGCCCATGGCAAGGCAAGCGCCATGTGGATGGGGCGGCTGACAAGGTTGGGGACAAGGCCTGAAAAAATCAGCCAAAGATGAAATGCAATCGAAATTGCACCAAGGGTAATCCAGAAGGGGCGAGAAATGGCCGACATGTTTGATCTGTTTGTTTAAGAAAGATATGGCCCGGCAATACTGCCGGGCCTGTCATTTGGATGGCGTGATCAGAGCTTAACGCTGATCATCACGAACGGAAAAGCCTGCTTCGGCATAATAACGCAATGCGCCTGCATGAATTTTACCGCCGATATTGGCCAGCATTTCCGGTGCAACACCGTTCCACCAAGACGAGCTTTCACCCATCTTTGCTTTTTGTTCCCAAAACGTTTTGGTAAGCGCATAGGCGGTATCATCATCCATCTGGGTGGTGGCAAAGGCCACGACCGAAAGGGACGCAGTGGTGATATCAGAATCCTGACCGTTATAGGTGCCTGCCGGAATAACCGTCTTGTCGCGTTTCGTCAGGGCAAGCTGTTCGTCAGACAGTGAAAGAACATTCACATCGGTGCCAGCAGCCGCCTCGATCACGTTTGGTGCAGGCCAAGAACCAGCCGTTACGAAACCATCGATCTGACCGTTTTTAAGGGCTGCAACCGCGTTTGAAAGCTCGGCATCGGCCAGTTCGACTTTATCTTCAAGACCAAACAGCTTGAGATATTTTTCACCTTCACGTGCGCCAAAAGAACCTTTGCCCAGAAGAATGGTTTTACCTTCAAGACCGGCAAAGTCGGTGGCACCGGCATCAGCACGCACAACAAAATGCATGGTCAGGGACGGAATCGGGAACAGTGCGCGCACTTCCTGAAATTTTTCAGTCGGGCGGTCCTTAAACGGGCCTTTGGCATTTTGAGCCAACCCAACCAGACCGGGCGGAGAGGTAAAAACGTAATTGCCCGAACGCACCATGGCTTCCATAACGTTCTGAACCGAACCCTGGCTTTCTTCGACCGTAACAATGACGTCACCATTGGTGCCGGTTTTCATCGCTTCAGCGAATTGGGCCGCCATCTGATAATAAGATGATGCCGCTTTGGCCGATTTCAGAGTAACACGGGTTTCGGCCTGTGCTGCGGTTGCAACAGACAAGGCCAAAATTCCGGCGGTGATGACACCGAATTTACGCAAAATTTTCAAGGTTTCCTCCCCTTGTGTGGTGGCTCGCTGGTCGGCTTTGAATACCGAACTTTGGGGCGAACCGGTTCACTGGTGACGCGCAGCGCAAAAACCAACCATGTTTCAGGATGGTTTTAGCAAAAAGAACTAATTTCCCGGACATAGAAAGCATCAAGCGCCCTAAGGTCAAGCAGCTTGTGACGAATTGTCACACACAAACAGCCAGAAAATGCCAAAGCGGTCCAGTTTTCACATGCCAGTTGTGCAAAACCGGCGCTATTCGCGGTCTAGCTTCAAGCATAAAGGAAGCATTCGAATTCGAATGGAACTTCTTATGCAAAGCGGCGTTAAAGCCAATATGCACTCAGGGTCAGAACTTATTACCGGTCTGGCGTCTAAGGATTGACAGGTTTCACGCCATTGCCGCAGGGTTACCCTGCTTTACCGAAAACCCTACGAGGAAGTCATGCCGCGTTCGCCGGTTGCCCTGATCATTGCGTTGTCTGCAACGCTTTTTGCCGCCTTTGCGCTTAACACGGGCTCATCCTTGCAATCATCCCTGCTGGCACTGCGTGCCTCGGCTGAGGGTTTTGCACCGATCTATACCGGTATCATCATGGCATCCTATTATGTCGGTTTTGTCGCCGGGATCATCTGGGGGGCCAGCCTTGTGAACCGGGTTGGACATATCCGGACCTTTGCCGCCCTTGCTTCAACCGGCTCGGCCATCACATTGCTGCATGCGGTTTTTGTTGATCCAATAACTTGGTCGCTTTTCCGTGCCATGACCGGGCTTTGCCTGTCGGGGTTATATCTGGTGGTGGAAAGCTGGCTGAACGCGCAGTCGGACAATACGTCACGCGGAAGCACAATTGCGATTTACATGACGGTGTCTCTTGGTGGTCTTGCAATTGGTCAGTTGATGCTTAATGTCTCGCCAATCAGCAGCTTCGAGCTGTTCACCGTGGCATCGGTTTTGCTTTCGCTATCATTGGTGCCACTTGCCCTGACGCGCCAACCGCCGCCTTCGGCCGTTAGCGGCGAACGCATGACATTCCGCCGTCTTTATAAAATTTCGCCACTGGGCTTTGTGGCCGCATCCGGTGCCGGTGTTTTGTCGGGTGCAATGTATGGTGTCGGTCCGATCTTTGCGACCGATCTTGGTCTTGCGACCACCGACGTCGCCTATTTCATGTTTTTCGTCATTCTGGGCGGCATGATCATGCAGTTTCCCATTGGTAAACTATCAGACATTGTACCGCGCCAATATGTCATGATCGTCGTTCTGCTGGGTCTTGGTGTCTGTGGTTTGATTCCATTGATTATCCCGGGGTTCGTTCGTGACAATCTAACACTTTGGGGCGGCATCACGGGTGTCTTCATCACGCCGATCTATGGTTTGGCTGTGGCCTATGTGAATGATTACCTCAATCCCGAAGACATCGTTCCGGCATCTGGCGGCCTGTTGATCATCTATGGTGCATCTGCTGCGTCTGGCCCGCTTTTGGGCGGCAGTGCAATTGGCTATTTCGGGCCGTGGGCCATGCCGGTCTTCTTTTCGATCGTAGGCGTCAGCGTTGCAAGTTTCGCGATTTATCGCGCCGGCCTTGGCCGTCGTATCACCATCGAAGAACAAGGTCAGTTCGTTGCCGTTCCGCGGACAACACCAATGGCCTTCGAGCTGTCCCCGATCACCGATGAAACAGATGAAAACGGCGATCCAATCATTCCCGCTGACCAAACAGACGATGCTTCGGTCAACAATGATCCGCATGATATTACCGCGTTTCTGACCCCTGATGGCACGGCCCACCCTGATGACATCGGCCAGGTTCCCGTTGATGAACCAGATGGTCAGGACGAAACCGTCGAGATAGATCCATCTAAACCTGCCTCGCCATCAGAGAAAACCTGAAAGAACCAAGATTAAGCATTCAGGACGCTGCCTGAATGCTGTGATCTGATCTTATGATTTAAGATCGACATATGCATGTGCGTTGGCGTGATCTTTAAGTGCCGCACACGCAGCACCCCAGGATGGGTCATCATCGTAAAGTGCAGAGCGCACATAAGCCAAACTCATCCGCTGAACAATGGCAAGGCGTTCTGGGTCTTCGTCATCTGTTTCCTTTGCATCATAGCCTGCAATGCCGCCAAGGCCGTGCTTACCCCCGATCAAAGTTAACAACGCATCTGCCCCCGGACCATGTTGATAGGGGTCAGCATGCCAATCAGCACCACGTGTCGTAAGATGCGGGTTCACGTCACTGTCACCGAGAACAACCAATGTCTTTGTGTCTAGATGTGAATAATCCGGGTTTAATGCCGTATAATTTTCACGGGCAAAGTCGCTTAGACTGTCTCCGCCATTCCCCGGTGCAGCCAAAAGAACACCAGCCTTAATGCGTGGTTCAATCACATTTACATCAACGGCTGTTTCATCGGATATGTCCGTCAAACGCGCGCCCAGCAACATGCCGACCGTTTGCCCGCCCATCGAATGGCCAATCGCCGCAATTCGGCTATGATCCAAACGTCCGGCAATGGCAGGTGTCGCAGCTTCGATCTTATCAAGCTGATCAATGATCTGTTTCATGTCCGCTATTCTTGATCGCCAAAATAACGGGCCACCCGGTGCAGCCGGATCAAGGCCCGCGATTTTTGAATTCGCATGGGTCGGTTGGATCACAACAAATCCGCGTGCGGCATAGAAATCAACAATCGGTCCATAGCCATCCTTCGAGGGAATATAAAGCGACGGACCATGACCATGCGACAGCAGCACAATCGGAAGCCTGTCGCCCTTAGCCGGTGCTGTTATGCGCAATTCAATCGGCAGGCCCCGATCAGGGGCATCAAGAATGACCGGGTTGATCGTGATCGTCTGGGACGGTTCCGAGCAAGGGATATGCGTCGCGGTCTTAATCAGATTGTTCATCGGGGGCTCCTGGTTTTTCGTGGCAAAGAACACTGGATTCGCCTATAAATTCGAACCGGAACATTGATCCGCAATTATATGGAACATCGATCCGCTTATGAGATTCATATATGGAACACAGATCCGTTTATCAAGAGATATTCCGGATCAGACGTGATGTGACTGCGTATGGAGTGGCACTTGGCCGAGGCAAAAAAAGGGGCAGAAGCCCCACACGACACCACTATTCCGGGGAAAAAACGCGTTCGTGCCGATGCGCAGCGCAATGAAGATGCGGTGCTTGAAGCCGCCAAAGAGATCTTTGCAATATCGGGTGTGGATGCGCCCGTACGCGAAATTGCCGCCAAAGCCGGGGTTGGAGTCGGCACACTTTATCGTCGCTTCCCCAAGCGGTCTGATCTGGTCGCCGCTGTCTTCCGACGCGAAGTCGATGCCTGCACGGCCGAAGCCAGTGTCCTTAGCGCCACCAAAACGCCGGGTGATGCGCTTATACTTTGGCTTCGCCGCTATACAGCTTTCCTTACGACCAAACGTGGCCTTGCCAGCGCCCTGCATTCAGGCGATCCGGCGTTTGATGCTTTACCCGCCTATTTTCAGGCCAATTTCGAACCAGCACTTGAAGCATTGCTGAACGCAGCCGTCAGTGCAGGTGAAATTCGTTCGGGCATTGCGCCATTTGATTTGCTGCGCGCGATTGGCAATCTTTCCGTTGCAGCAGATGCTGATGGTGCGGACCATACACGGCGTATGGTTGATCTTTTGATTGATGGTTTGCGTTTCGGGTCCGCACGTGATGGGAAATGACAAGACCACTAACGAACGCAAAAGCATGCATTAAGTGCAAAAAACCTTGGACAAAATGCTGAGCCAACCCAGCACGTGATTGGGAAATGCAGTAATCTTTTGCAAGTGCTACATTCAATGGACTTCGTTCCATCATGTGGAAAACATCCCGAAACAACCAAACCTGCTGTGGACCCATTGGCATTCCTGCCCATATGTTGGATCAAATGATAACGCGGAAAAGCAATGCGGATGAGCACCCCAATGGTTGGTGCACCGCTGCTGCCGCGGCGGTTCCAAGTCTGGTGAGAGAAAACATGACCCAACGTATTCAAAAAGGCGGCCTTCAGATTGCTGCAGTTCTGCATGATCTGGTTGCCAACGAAATCATTCTAGGAACAGGACTTAATGCCGATCAGTTCTGGGCGTCGTTTGAGAAGCTCGTCACTGAACTTGGCCCACGCAACAAGGCGCTTTTGGCCAAGCGTGATGACCTTCAAGCCAAGATCGATGAATGGCACCTGTCACGTCAGGATCAGGCCCGCGACCCGGTTGCCTATAAAGAATTCTTGACCGAGATTGGCTATCTTCTGCCTGAAGGCGATGATTTCTATATCGGCACCACCAATGTTGACCCCGAAGTTGCCCGCGTTGCTGGCCCACAACTTGTCGTGCCAGTAATGAATGCACGCTATGCCCTTAACGCTGCGAATGCGCGCTGGGGAAGCCTGTATGATGCGCTGTATGGTACCGATGTCATCGACGATGCCGATGGCAAAGAAAAAACCAAGGGCTTTAACCCGAAACGCGGTGCAGCGGTTGTCGCCTATGCAGCAGATTTCCTTGATAAGGCCGTCCCGCTTGCAACTGGTAAACATACAGACGTTACCAAATACGAAGTCCGTGAAGACGGTTCGGGTTGGTGGACACTGGTTGCGACCTTGTCAGATGGCAATGAAAGTGCTTTGGCACAGCCGTCCCAGTTCATCGGTTACAATGACAACAACGGCACATTGACGGAAATCCTGCTGCGCAATCACGGCCTGCATGTTGAAATTCGCATTGATCCGACCCATCCGATTGGCAAAGAACATGCCGCAGGCGTCTGCGATGTCATTTTGGAATCAGCGCTTACCACCATTCAGGATTGCGAGGATTCAGTCGCTGCTGTTGATGCCGAAGACAAAACACTTGTCTATCGCAACTGGCTTGGCCTGATGAAAGGCACCCTTGAAGAAAAGTTCGACAAGGGCGGTAAAACGGTGACCCGTCGCCTGAACCCAGATCGCAAATATCAGGGCTTTGACGGCAACGAAGTTGTCCTTCCGGGGCGCAGCTTGATGTTGGTGCGTAACGTCGGCCATCTGATGACATCAGATGCAATTCTTGATGCCGATGGAAATGAAATCCCTGAAGGCTTCCTTGACGCCATGATCACTGGTTTGATTTCCAAACATGACGTCGAAGACAAAAACGAATTGGCCAATTCCCGCCATGGCAGTGTGTATATCGTAAAACCGAAAATGCACGGCCCTGAAGAAGTTGCCTTGACCAATGACCTGTTTGCCTTTGTCGAAGGTGCGATTGATGTGCCGGAAAACACCCTTAAGGTCGGCATCATGGATGAAGAACGCCGAACGACGGTAAACCTTAAGGAATGCATCCGTGCTGCCAAAGACCGCGTTGTCTTTATCAATACCGGCTTCCTTGACCGTACTGGTGACGAAATTCATACCAGCATGGAAGCAGGCCCGGTCGTTCGCAAAGAAGCAATGAAAGACCAGTACTGGATTTCAGCATACGAAAACTGGAACGTTGATGTTGGTCTTGAATGCGGCATGAAGGGTATCGCCCAGATTGGTAAAGGCATGTGGGCCAAGCCTGATCGTATGGCCGAGATGATGGAAGTCAAAATTGGTCATCCCAAAGCCGGGGCAAACTGTGCTTGGGTTCCCTCCCCAACAGCAGCCACATTGCATGTAATGCATTATCATCAGGTTGATGTTCGTGCAGTTCAGGATGAAATTGGCAAACGCGAACGTGCAAGCCTTGATGACATTCTGGCGATCCCGCGTCTTGGTGACATCAAACCGATGCCAAGCGAAATTCAGGAAGAACTCGACAATAACGCGCAAGGTATTCTTGGCTATGTCGTCCGCTGGATCGATAGTGGTGTTGGTTGTTCCAAAGTGCCTGATATCAATGATGTTGGCCTGATGGAAGACCGCGCAACACTTCGTATTTCAAGTCAGCACATCGCCAACTGGCTGCATCATGGTCTGTGCACCGAAGAACAGGTGATGGAAACCATGAAACGCATGGCAGCAGTTGTTGATAAACAAAATGCCGGCGATCCAACCTATCGCAACATGGCACCGAATTTTGATGACAGCGTTGCCTTTGCTGCGGCCTGCGACCTTGTATTCAAAGGTCGCGAACAGCCAAACGGTTATACCGAACCTGTCTTGCACGCACGTCGTCGCGAAGCCAAAGCCAAATACGGCGCATAATCAATCATACGATTAGATTGATCGAAAAAACAAAAGCCGCCCGGTTCATTCGGGCGGCTTTTATGCTGCGATAAATGCTGCAGTATAAAATGCAGCAATTCAGGTTGGATCAACCGCCTAGCGTCATGATCTCGTAGCCATTATTGGTCACGACAAGAGTATGCTCATACTGAACTGTCGCATCGCCGGTATCAGCATACAGCGTCCAGCCATCATCGCTATCGAGTGCCCATTTTGCACCATAAGACAGAAATGGCTCAATCGTGATCACCTGCCCCTTTTTAAGTGCCCGGCGCTCCTTGGGATCATCCCATGTCGGGATGGTATGCGGATGTTCATGTAGCGATTTACCAATCCCATGACTGGCCAAATTGCGGATCAGAGTATAACCACCTTTGCGCGCGAAGTTTTCGATCTTAAGACCGATTTCGCGGATTGGCGCTTTGTCACGAACAACCTTAATCCCCGCCCACATGGCCTTTTTGCCATCATCGCAAAGCTTAGCAATTTCAGGCTTTGCCGTGCCGCACATAAAACTGGCACCGGTATCAGAGAAATAGCCATTTAGAGATGCTGAGACATCAATATTGACCAAATCCCCCTCGACCAAAACCTGATTACCCGGAATACCGTGGGCAACAGCTTCGTTTACGCTAATGCAGGTCGCACCCGGAAACTTATATTCGCTTTCCGGTGCGGAAATTGCACCGGCATTCTCAAGGATTTTACGGCCTATATCGTCAAGCTCGGCTGTGGTAATACCCGGAACGGCAGCAGCCCCCATTATGTCACGTGCACGCGCACAAATCCGTCCAATCCGACGCAGGTGATCAAGTTCTTTTTCTGATGAAATCGTCATGAACTGCTTATTGCGATGACCGCCCCCAAAGTCAAGAAAACCCAACCTTACACCATCAAGACATGTCTCAAGCTCATGGCTTAAGCCATCGACGAACGTTCACTCGACGCTATGGTCGTGTCCGAATACATCGCATAGCCATTTTTCCCTTGGGCCTTCGCTGCATAAAGCGCGCTGTCGGCTTGCTCCAGAAGTTCGTCTGCATTGGTACTGTCTGACGGATACAGGCTAATGCCGATGCTCATATGAATTGAAACCCGGCTTCCGCTTGAAGCAAAAGGCATCAGAATTTCGTGGAGAATCCGTTCAGCCAGTATGGTTGCTTCTACTGCACCTTCGCGTTCAACATTACAAACAATCACCATTTCATCGCCGCCAAGCCGCACAACAAGATCACCACCGCGCACGCAACGCCGCAATCTTCTTGCAACTTCACGCAGTACCTCGTCACCTGCGGCATGGCCAAATTTGTCATTGATAGGTTTGAAGTCATCCAAGTCCATCATCAAGACAGCAACTTCGTTTTTCTTGCGCTCTGCGCGGGCGATTGCATGCTCAAAATAGACATCCAGTGCCATACGGTTTCCAAGCCCGGTCAGGGTATCGTGATGCGCAATATGTTCAAGCTCGCCAAGGGCAACATCCTTTTCTGTCAACTTGGTCAATAGGGCTTGCAGGCTTTTTGACAGGATATTGATTTCACGCGCACCTTCCACATTGGGAAGTTTATCAATTTCGCCACGCTTCATCGCTTCAATGGCATTTGCCATCTGGCTGATCGGTCCGACAAAGAACCCTGCCCCCCACCAAGCGATGACGCTAAACACCACGGCAAGAACCAAACCCCAGGCAAGAATATCGCGGCGCAACTGATACACAGGGACCAAGGCTTCTTCGACATGCTGGCGGACAAGGATTGACCAGTTCAGACCTGAGTAATCAAGATGCCCATCTGCTGGAGCATAGCCGGTCAAATACTCATTCCCATCAGGCCAAGTGCTGATTTTCCAACCAACATGGCCAAGTCGCGCTTCGTGAAATGCATCAATGTCCAAGGAAGCACCTGCCAGTGTTTGCTCTACCCCCAGCAAGACCGTTCCATTTTCTGCAACAACAAAAATATCAACATTCCGGTGAACACCCTGACCGCTAAATAATGTGCGGCGAACAGTATCGACCCATTCCCAGCTAAGATGCGTTGCAAGAACACCAGCGAACTCATCGTTGTGATTGTTCAGTGGAACGGCGATATCAACAAACTGGATCGGCTCACCGTTATAAAGCGGGAATTTCTCAGCAAGGAGTTGGGCATCGTGAACATCACCTATGAATGGGCCATTCTTGCCAAATTGAAACACCGGGCGTTGCGAAACATCCGCGCCAACCAACAAATCACCGGTCGCTGCAAAAACTATTCCTTTACGGTCAATGACACCAATCCATGTAAAGATTGGCAATTCGTGACGTAACCGGTTGATGATACTTGTAATTTGCGGAGCATCTTTAAGTTCACGTATCGCGGTCAATGTACTTAGAACAGAAACCTCACCCCGGTGGGTCCACATTGTGCGATCAAGTTCATCTGCCATTTGCAGTGCAATGTCGGACACGCCAAGACCGATCTGCTTTTGCAAATCGTTACCTGATCGTTTGCCAACCACGAAACTCATGAGAACTGCCAAGCCAACAACCAATAGGGCTGTTGCCAAAGCTATCTGCACGCGAATTCCGACACGCAGCAAGTTCTTCAAAACCGATCCTCTCACTCTCCAATCCATGGCCATCTTCTTACGTTCAGGCCTTTGGTAAATGGCATTTAGTCATGCCGCTTATTGTTGGAGGATATAGGGATCGCCATGATCCTTTTGAAGAACAACGCAGATTAAAAAAAACGGCAGCCATCCATAATGACTGCCGCATCATATCTATGGTTTAGCTGACAAACTTATCGTTTGATCAGATGTCAAAAAACACCGTTTCGCTCTCACCCTGTAAAACGATATCAAAACGATAGATCGGTACCAGGCCGGTATCGTCACGGCTGGCAATCAGGGTTTTACGCCGTTCTTCTTGCTCTATCAGGTTAAGCACCGGGTCATTGGCATTCGCGTCAATCTCATCAGCGAAATACATTCGGGTGTTCAGGCCAATATTGATGCCACGCGCAACGATCCAAAAATTGACATGCGGCGCCATATCGCGATTATTTCGACCTGAAACCGCCCCTGGCTTAATGGTTTCGAACCGATAGACAGATGTGTCAAAATCCGTACCTGTACGCCCCCAACCACGGAACTCTTTATCAATATCACCCGTCTTCTGGCGATCCAGTTCGTGGTTATATCGACCATCTGAATTGGCCTGCCAGATTTCTAAAAGAGCATCGCGAAGCGGTGTCCCTGTGCCATCAATCACCCGACCTTCAATAATGATCTTCTCGCCACGGGTGTTTTCGGAGGCCATAATGTTGGTGAAGTTGTTTTCGAATATATCGAAACCAGCCTGTTTCGGGATCAGGCCAATATGGACATACGGACCCGCCGTTTGGGATGCGGTTTCTTTGAGATAGTCAAGGGGCTGGGCCATGGATCAATTCCCTTCCAAACGGTTTTCAAACAGGGTCGAACGACGACCGCGCAGCACAATGTCAAATTTGTAAGCAAGGGTATCAAGCGGCACTGACCCATTAAGATCAATCGGTGCGATCAGGCGATTAATGGCGTGTTCATCCGGGATGACATGCACAATCGGGCATTCCTTGATCAGTGGATCGCCTTCGAAATACATCTGAGTGATCAGACGTTGGGCAAAACCAGAACCAAACACCGAGAAATGAATATGGGCCGGGCGCCAGCTATTGACATAGTTGCGCCACGGATAGGGCCCCGGCTTGATTGTACGGAAGAAATAGTAGCCGTTTTCATCGGTCAGTGCCCGTCCACAGCCACCAAAGTTTGGATCAATCGGTGCAAGATAAGTATCTTTCTTATGGCGATAGCGCCCACCGGCATTTGCCTGCCAAAACTCGACAAGTGTGTGGGGAACTGGACGGTTGTTTTCATCGAGTACGCGACCATGAACAATAATACGTTCGCCGATCGGGTCACCATCCATGGCATAGTTGCGGATCAAATCATGATCAAGCGGACCAAGCTCATTCTGGCCAAAAACTGGCCCGGTGGTTTCCGACAGCGATCCTTGCAGTGACAACAAAGATTGGCGTGGCGATCGCGCAACCGACGTTTTATAGATCGGCGCATAGCCTGCTGGCTGAAGCGTTCTGTCGCGCTGATAGAATTCCATGGCGTTTCCTCCGCAAAATTTTGTTCTGAGACCCGTTGGGGTCAGCTTGAAATCATTTTGCGCGGCAGATTGCATAAAATAAATGCATGAATTATCATATAACTCATGAGTAATTTCGATCATTTAGAATTAGACGGCCATGCATTGCGCTTGTTTTTGGCGGTTCTTGAGGAAGGATCGGTAACTGCAGCAGCCGAGCGACTTGGCATTACCCAATCAGCGGTCAGTCACAATCTGAACAAACTGCGCCGGATCATGCACGATCCACTTTTTACCAAGTCGGGTCGGGGGATTGTCGCCACCGCACATGCCCAAAGCTTGGCGCAACAGGCGCGCTTTCTTCTTGATCAAATTCAGGCATTTGCCAGTGGGGCTGATTTTGATCCCCAAAATGCCGACATGACGCTAACAATTGCTGCTAATGATCTGCAACGCGACCTGTTGTTGCCCGGTCTTTTTTCCAGACTTGAAGAACAGCTTGGTTCAATCCGTATGTCGATTGTGCCATCGCTATTACCCAACCCTGCTTTGCTGCGCGAAAACCACTGTGATCTTTTGATATCCCCACGCCCGCCCGAAGGGATCGATATTGTTCAAAAACATCTACTGACCGATCATTATGTTGTCTTTCACGATCCCCAAATGCGTGATGCACCCAAAACCATTGATGAGTATTTAGCCGCGCGCCATATCACAGTGCGATATGGCAATAATCGAACTCTTGAGTTTGACCAGATACTTGAAGATCAGGGGATTGATCGAAACATCGTTTTACGGGTGCCAAACTTTACCGCAATCGCCGAATTTCTGCGCGGTAGCCAAATGATCGCGACACTACCAAGCCTTTTGCAGAACCACGCACTACGCGATTTTGCGCAAACCGCCGTTCCCGTTACATCGCTTAAACCGGGAACCATTGATCTTCCGATTTATATGTGCTGGCATCAACGCTATCAGCATGATCCATCGCATCAATGGTTGCGCGAGCAACTTGAAGATGTCGTTTCATTAAAACTAAAAGCGCCGACCAAACGCCCTTTAACACAAAAGACGAGCTAACAGGACATCATGACCATTATCCAGATCATCTATTGGCTTGAACTGGCCGGGGTTGCTGTCTTTGCCATAACAGGTGCGCTTGAAGCATCTCGTCGGCAGATGGATGTCGTCGGTTTTATCCTGATTGCGACTTTCACCGGGATTGGTGGTGGCACCGTCCGCGATGTGATTACCGGCGCAACACCGGTTTTCTGGATCAGGGACCCGGCGTGGATCATCACCTGTATCGGGGCTGCGGTCTTTACCTATTTTACCGCCCATCTGGTTGAACGGCGGTATGTGGCCCTGATTTGGCTTGATGCATTGGGACTGGCACTGTTTGGCGTCACGGGGGCGGCAATTGGACTTAACCTTGGTGTTTCTCCGCTGGTCGCGATTATTCTTGGCATGATCACGGCAACATTTGGCGGCATGGTGCGTGATGTTGTCTGCAATGAAATCCCGCTTATTCTGCGACCAGAGATTTACATCAGTTGCGCACTTCTGGGTGCAAGCATCTATGTCATCGGCACGGCCATTCTGGAACTACCACGTGGCCCAGTTGCGATGATCGCATTCTTTGCGGCTTTCATACTGCGCGCCAGTGCGATCAAGTTTGGCCTGAGCTTCCCTGTTTATAAGGCGCGTCCCGGTCGGGAATATTAACTTTCATCGACAAATTATCGACCGCTTACGCCCCACCGCAAAGATCGCGACCGCTATTGACCGACGATTTATGACTACTCGACGATGAGCTGAACGCGGTCGCTTGAAAAGGCGGTCACGCCGTATTCAATTGGCACACCTGCGGAATCGACATCAACGCTTTCAGTCGAGATTACCGGGCGGTTCTTGGCTTGTTTAAGCAAGCTTGCCACCCGCGAGGACGGTAAGGTAGCCGAAATGCGCGTGGTTTTACGGCTATAATCATCAATCCCGAAACGCTTAAATGCCTCGGTCAGCGATTTGGTCTCCATGAAAATCTCGACGATGCCATCAAACCGCGCAGCAGGCAGATAACTTGTCGCCACGGCAAGTGGCACGCCATCGGCCTCTGAAACGGAAAACAGTTCAATCACCTTTGTGCCGGGCTTTACATCAAGATGTTGCGCAACGGCGGTACTCGCTTTTTGCACTTCATGTGACACCAGCCGTTTATCAGGCAGGCGATGGCGGCCTGACACAATCTGGGAAAACCGTGTTTTCGAGCCAAGTGGATAATCAAGGATCTGTTCTTGGACAAAGGCACCGCGCCCTTGTTCCACCCGCACGACATTAGAATCGACAAGTGCGGCCATGGCGCGTCGGACTGTATGGCGGTTAACCCCAAAACGCCGGACCAGTTCCATTTCGGTCGGCATCTTATCACCGGGTGCAAATACACTTTCTGAAATATCACTTAGAAGCTTTTTTTCAATTTGTTTCCAAATAGATAGCCCCGGCTCCCAATCCATCTCTTCCCCGTTCACAAAACTTTCACCGCAAGACCTTTGCCAAGGTCGATAGATCGTCTTATAACGTCAATATGTATAGACGTCTAGACAAATTTTAAATTTGTCGACTTGCAGGAAAGAAGGATCAGATAGATGACCGCGCAAACCGCCCCGACCGACGGGTCCGGACAACGTCAGGACCATCAAAATCAGGACTCTGGCAAGGCTGTCGATCCGACAACTGTTGCACGACAACGCTGGATGTCGGTTCTTGCCCGGACCCCACGCACGACACTTGAAGCCGAATGGACGGCGCAATATGGCGATGTGAACTGGAACCATCTGCGCGAACCACAAATCGGCATGGTGATGGTGCGTGGTCGCGCCGGGGGTGCAGGTCAACGTTTTAACCTTGGTGAAATGACCGTGACACGGTGTGCTGTAACATTATCGGATGGAACCGTCGGTCATTCCTACGTCAAAGGACGCGACCGGGTGCAGGCGCAATATGCCGCCCTGTTTGACGCGATCATGCTCCGCGATGGGTCGGCAAGCGATTTCATCGACGACCTTGCAAAAATACAGGCAAACGCCAAACGCGATCACGCCCGCAAGGTTGCCGCCACCAAAGTTGATTTCTTCACCCTTGTCCGCGGAGAAGACGAATGACCGTTCAGCCCCAGACAACCGAATTACTGCCGGGTTTTGAGCATGCTGCATTTGATTCAAACGCAGTGTTTCGCGTACTGCTTGATGCCATGTCGCGTCCAGGCCGGATTTATGAATTACCGCTTGAAATGGCATCCCCCGATGGGTTGAACGCGACCATCACAGCAACGCTTCTTGCCATGGCCGATATGGACACCACCATTTGGCTGTCCCCTTCCTGCGCTGGCAAAGCGGCAACCGACCATTTGAAATTTCATTGCGGCTGCCCGATCAGCACGGATGTGAAGCAGGCCGACTTTGCCGTCGCACGGATTGATGATGATTTATCCTTCATCACTGATCTTTCGGTGGGGAATGCCGAATATCCGGATCAATCCGCCACCCTGATCATAATGGTCGATGACATTGCCAATGCGCCGTCCATGACGCTTAAAGGTCCGGGCATTAAGGACACGCATCACCTCGAAATCAAAAACCTTCCTGAAAGCTTTCATGCCTGGCGGGCCGAAAATCATCACATGTTCCCGTGCGGCGTTGATGTGATTTTCGCAAGCCCCACCAAGATCGCCGCCCTTTCGCGCACCACCAAGGTTGAGGTCAATTAATCATGTATGTTGCCGTTAAAGGTGGCGAACGCGCCATCAACAATGCCCACAAGCTGCTGGCAGAACAGCGCCGGGGCAATAAAGACGTCACCGAAATTGAAACCGATCAGATTGAACAGCAACTCTCATTATCGGTCACCCGCGTCATGGCCGAAGGATCGCTGTATGACCGCGATCTTGCCGCCCTTGCCATCAAGCAGGCCCGCGGTGATTTGATCGAGGCGATCTTCCTGATGCGGGCCTATCGCACGACTTTGCCGCGTTTTGCCTTTTCCAAACCGATCAAGACTGCGGAAATGGACGTATCACGCCGCATTTCCGCAACCTTTAAAGACCTTCCGGGCGGGCAGATTTTGGGCCCAACCTTTGACTATACCCACCGCTTGTTGGACTTCACCCTGATGGCGAATGGCCAAGAACCGGCCGATGCGCCAAGTGGTGATTTCCCGATTGATGAAAATATGCCGCGCGTTCTGGATGACATCCTGAATTACGAAGGCCTTATTCAGGATGAGCCAACCCCGGTTGATGAAAATGCCCCGGTTGCCGATCTAACCCGTGAACCGGTTAAGTTCCCGGCAGGTCGCGATTTACGCCTGCAAAACCTGTCGCGAGGCGACGAAGGGTTTGTTCTGGCACTGGGGTATTCCACGCAACGCGGCTATGCCAATAGCCACGCCTTTGTCGGTGAAATCCGCTATGGCACGGTGTCGGTGGAAATCGAGCCCGAAGAACTGGGCTTTGCCATTGATATTGGCGATATCGAACTGACCGAATGTGAAACGGTCAACAAGTTCAAAGGGTCGAAAACCAAACTGCCGCAATTCACCCGTGGATACGGGCTGGTATTTGGTCAAAACGAACGCAAATCCATTTCAATGGCACTGGTTGATCGGGCCATGCGCGCCAATGAAATGGGCGAACAGATCATGGGCCCGGCACAGGATAGCGAGTTCGTTATGGAACATAGCGACAATGTGCAATCCACTGGCTTTGTCGAGCATATCAAGCTGCCGCACTATGTCGATTTCCAAGGTGAACTTGAACTGGTCCGGCGCATGCGGGCCGAGGTCGAAGAACGCCTTGCCAAGCTTGACGGCAAAGCCGCCAAATCCCAACCAGAAGCCGCGGAGTAATCCCATGGAACATGTTGCGAATAATCCGGCGGATGGGGCACAGGCCTATAACTTCGCCTATCTTGATGAACAAACCAAACGCATGATCCGGCGTGCATTGCTTAAAGCCGTTGCAATTCCGGGATATCAGGTGCCGTTCGCCGGGCGCGAAATGCCAATGCCCTATGGCTGGGGAACAGGTGGGGTTCAGGTTACCGCAGCCGTGATTGGTCCGAATGATACATTGAAGGTTATTGATCAGGGCGCTGATGACACAACCAATGCCGTGTCAATCCGTCAGTTTTTTGCCAAAACAGCGAATGTTGCGACCACGGAAAAAACCGCCGAGGCATCGATCATTCAGACCCGCCACCGCATCCCGGAAAAGGAACTGCGCGAAGATCAGGTTCTTGTCTATCAAGTGCCAATCCCTGAACCGCTTCGTTTTCTTGAGCCGCGTGAAACCGAAACACGTAAAATGCACGCGCTTGAAGAATACGGCCTGATGCATGTGAAATTGTATGAAGACATCGCGCGTCACGGTCACATCGCCACCACCTATGCCTATCCGGTGATGGTTGATGATCGCTATGTCATGGACCCATCACCAACGCCAAAGTTCGATAACCCGAAAATGAACGATATGGCGGCCTTGCAGTTGTTTGGTGCTGGGCGTGAAAAACGCATCTATGCCTTGCCCCCTTACACCAAGGTCAAAAGCCTTGATTTCGAAGATCATCCTTTCGACGTCCAGACGTGGGAAGATGAATGCGGCATGTGCGGTGCACGTGACAGTTACCTTGATGAAGTCATCCTTGATGACAAGGGCAACCGCATGTTCGTGTGCTCCGACACCGATTACTGCACTGAACGTCAGGAATCCGGCCATCGCGGCCCGCAACATCACGACCAACCCCTTGGCAGCTCCCAGAGCGGAAAGGCAGCAGAATAATGAGACAGATGAACGATCCGCTTCTGCGCGTTGACAACCTGACCATGATGTATGGCGATCGGGTTGGCTGTAAGAATGTTAGTTTTGAACTCCGCCCCGGCGAGGTTCTTGGCATTGTTGGGGAATCTGGTTCTGGCAAGTCAACTTTGCTGCGCAGCATTTCTGCCCAGCAAGAACCGACCAAAGGCATTGTTGAATATCAAACCCGCATTGATGGCACGCGCGATGTTTATCAAATGTCCGAAGCCCAGCGCCGCCTTTTGATGCGCACCGATTGGGCGTTTGTGCATCAAAACCCACGCGATGGCTTGCGGATGAATGTCAGTGCCGGGGCCAATATTGGTGAACGGCTGATGGCGATTGGGGATCGTCATTACGGCAATATTCGCCAAAATGCCGATAACTGGCTGGGCAAGGTCGAAATCGCGTCTGAACGTCTTGATGATTTGCCATCAACTTTTTCCGGGGGAATGCAGCAACGTCTGCAGATTGCCCGTAACCTCGTAACCAGTCCGCGCCTCGTCTTCATGGACGAACCCACGGGCGGCTTGGATGTATCCGTTCAGGCCAGATTGCTCGATCTGCTGCGCGGGCTGGTTCACGACCTTAATCTTGCGGTGATTATTGTGACCCATGATTTGGCAGTCGCACGTCTTCTTTCGCACCGGCTGATGGTGATGCAACAGGGAAAGGTCATTGAACATGGCCTGACCGATCAGGTCCTTGATGACCCGCAGCATCCCTATACCCAGCTACTTGTTTCTTCCATTCTTCAGAACTAACCGGGGCGCAGAAAATGTCTGAAATGCTTCATGCTCATAATGTCGCCAAAAGCTTTACGCTCCATACTCAAGGCAGCGTGACTATCCCGGTTTTTGAAGGCGTTGAATTTGGCCTGTCGGCCGGGGAATGCATCGCGCTGACCGGGGAATCCGGATCAGGAAAAAGTACCTTCATGCGTATGCTGTATGCCAATTACACATGTTCACAAGGCTCCATCAAGGTGTTCCATGATGGTGGATGGCTTGACCTGACGACCGCCAACCCGCATTCGATCCTTGAGATTCGCAAACGCACTTTGGGGTATGTCAGTCAATTCTTGCGCGTGATCCCCCGTGTCCCAACCCTTGAAATTGTTGCCGAGCCACTTGTCGCATTAGGCACATCACGCGAAGCTGCAATGGATAAGGCGCGTGATCTTTTAACGCGGCTTCGCATCCCGGAACGTCTGTGGCAGCTTTCGCCATTGACCTTTTCAGGCGGCGAGCAACAGCGCGTGAATATTGCGCGTGGCTTTATTGCCGATTATCCGATCATGCTGCTTGATGAGCCGACCGCATCGCTTGACGTCCAAAATCGTGCCACTGTTTTGGAATTGATTGAAGAAGCCAAGAAACGTGGCGCTGCCATTGCCGGCATTTTCCATGACCATGAGACCCGTGATGCCGTTTGCACCGGGTCGTTTGATGTGACTTCGTTTAAAGTTGGGGCCAATGACTGAACAGATTTTTACCAACGCCAAACTTGTTCTGGCAAATGAAGTCATTGACGGTTCGGTTCAGGTCAAAGATGGCCTGATCACGGATGTTTCCGACCGGCCTTCCAACCTTCCGGGGGCGGAAGACATGGGCGGGGATTACCTGATGCCCGGTCTGGTCGAACTTCATACTGATAATCTCGACAAACACCTGACCCCGCGCCCCAAAACCCGCTGGCCCGCAACGGCCGCCGTGGTTGCCCATGACAATCAGGTTGCAAGTGCAGGGATTACCACGGTGTTTGACGCGGTATCGATTGGCGATGTCAACGAAGGGTCCGAGCGGATTGTTCGGTTGGTTGAATCAGTAGAGGCCCTTGGCCATGCCCAGGACAATGATCTTTTGCGTGCAGAGCATAAATTGCATCTGCGCTGTGAAACATCCTTCCCCGGCATGGTTGATGCCCTTGGCAAGCTTGTCGATATGCCACTGGTCAGAATGCTGTCGGTGATGGATCACACGCCGGGGCAGCGCCAATTCGTCAGTCTGGATGCCTATTACACCTACTATCAGGGCAAATATGGCCTCAGCGACGATGACATGCGCAAGTTCATCGCCACCCGCAAACGTGATGCTGAACTTTATTCGGCAAAGCATCGCCGACATGTTGTCGAAACCGCTCATGCCAAGGGGCTTGCCCTTGCAAGTCATGATGACGCAACGACGGCCCACGTCGCCGAAGCTGTTGCTGACAAAATGACCGTGGCAGAGTTCCCCACCACCCTTGAAGCCGCAAAAGCATCGCATGAAGGTGGCCTTGGCGTGATGATGGGCGGACCGAACCTTGTACGCGGGGGCTCACATAGCGGTAACGTTGCCGCCGGTGATTTGGCCAAGAACGGTTATCTCGACATCATTTCAAGCGATTACGTCCCACACAGCTTGCTGCATGGCGCGATGAAGCTGTTTGATGACTTTGAAGGCTATGACCTTCCGCGTGCCATTCGCACCATATCACTGAACCCAGCAACTCAGGTTGGCCTGACCGATCGTGGTGAAATTGCGGTTGGCAAGCGCGGCGATCTGATCCGGGTGCATCATTCACCGCATCACCCGATCGTGCGTGGTGTCTGGCGCCAAGGTGGGCGCGTATCATGACCGGGCGCCATACAAATGATGGCGCCCCAAAAAATGGACTTCTGGTCCTTGTTGTCGGCCCCAGTGGGGTCGGCAAGGACACACTTCTTGATGCAGCGCGTGATCGTCTGGCCGGGGTTGAACATATTTACTTCCCCCGCCGCTGCATCACCCGACCATCCGGCGCAGTTGGTGAAGTCCATATTCCAGTAAGGCCAGAAAATTTCGGCCAGATGGCACGGCAAGGTGCCTTTCTGCTAAGTTGGAAGGCACATGATCTGTGTTATGGCATTCCGCGCCATGTCCATGAAGATGTGGTATCGGGCAAAACCGTGATCGTCAATGTATCACGCAGCGTAATTGACGATGCCCGCACACTTGTTGGGACGGACAACGTCCGGGTGGTTAGCATCCGCGCCAATATTGATGTTTTGCGCCAACGGCTGGAAGCACGCGGGCGTGAAGATGCAATTGATATCGAACGCCGACTTGCCCGCGCATCGGCCTATCAGGTGGATGGTGACAATATCGTTCATGTTGATAATGACGGGGATTTGGAAGCAGGGATTACACGGTTTATCGAAGCCATCGAAATGCCCCTACCCATCAGCAAGCAGGCATAAACCCAACACGGTGATTCAGTGAAAAATGCTGCGGTTTTTTGCTGCAGCATTTTTTATTCCGCCAGCGCGAACCGATTTAAGAACCGGAACGGTCTTCCATTCCCCGGATCGCCAAACAGGCAAATATCCGTGATCGAAAATGGCCTTTGGCATAGCGGTGCGACAACGGGTTTAAGGGCACCCTCAAACCGGGCGACCTGATCAGCGTTAAGCTTGTTGGTCAAGGTTAGATGAAAACGGAATTCTTCCATCACATAAGGATAGCCCCACTGGGTAAGGTTGGCTTCTTGCCGGTCTGTCAGCCCCACCGCACGACGCTTATCCATCGCAGCTTTGTCTTCTGGTTCCCGAAACGTATCAAGGCCGGTTACCAAGGACACCGCCAGGTCGCCCAACGGCGCAACCGGATTGGTCGGCACCAATGCCAAAAACCGCCCAATAGCTTTTAGCGTCAAAGGTCCACAAGAAACCGGGGAAAGTTCTGCACAGCAATCTTTGATCGCTGCTTCCAGATCAGATCGGCCTCGCCCGTTCTTAAGCGCAAAGGGGGGCTTAAGGGTCCCATGGAAACCATATCGTACCGGCGAGGTTGTTGCAGTGATGATCTCGTCTTGATCAAGGCCATCTACTTTCAATCGCGCAACCTCAGCCCCACTAACGCAATCATAGCCAAGCCAGACGTCACCAAACTGTGCAAGTGCGCTTTGCGGGCTTGGGGCAAAATAGATCGCGTAACGTTGAAAATCGGTCATGGGTGCTCTTTGAAAGACGGGTCTTGAAGTATCACTTACTTACATCTTGGAAAGGCCATCGATGCAACGCAACTTTGAAATTAAAGAAAATGCCGAAGGTCAATGTTACGCCCGGCATGTGTTTCCTACTATCCAAGATAAAATGATCACTTAGATCGTATCGTATTTCAGGCAAAATTCCCGGACTGGCAAAGTGCGAAAATCAGTCAGGCTGTCGCGCAGCATTTCATGAGACCAGTCCCACCATCGAATGCGCAAAAGGGCATCGACAATATCGGCTTCAAACCTTGGCCGCAGTGGGGCGGCGGGAATGCCCGTTACGATCGTGTAAGGTGCGACATCCTTGGTAACTACAGCACCAGATCCAACAACAGATCCAATCCCGATGGTGACCCCGCCTTGAACAATCGCCCCGTGACCAATCCATACATCATGATCAAGCTTCACCCGTTTTTCCCGACGCCAGTCGAAAAAGGACGGATCATCGTCACCAAGCTCATAGGCGCTGGAACGATATTGAAAATGATGCATCGACGCGCGATCCATCGGGTGTTGCCCCGGATTGATCCGGGTATGGGCGGCAATATTTACAAACTTTCCAATGTCGGAATAGATGATTTCGCTGTCATTCACGACATAGGAATAGTCATCCATTTTCGTTTCACGGACCGAGGTGCGTGGACCGACTTCGGTCCACATCCCCATTTCGCAATCTACAACAATGGCCGTTTGATCAATGGTCGGTTCTTGCGACAGTGCCTTCATGGCCGGTTTGGCCTGCGTAATATGAAAGCTCATGGATCAGGTCACCAACTTCCGCAGACGCTGTGAAACCATATCAAGCAAACTGACCGAAATGATGATGATGATCATGACGGCGGCTGTTTCCGCATAATAGAACCCGCGGATATATTCCCACAACACCATGCCAATACCGCCCGCACCAACGATGCCAAGAACCGTTGCCGAACGGACATTGGATTCAAACCGATACAGCGAATAGGAAATCCAGAGCGGCAAGACCTGTGGAATAACGCCAAAGATGACTTCCTGAAGCGCGTTGGCCCCGGTTGCCCGAATGCCTTCAACAGGCTCCGGGTCAATCGCCTCGACAGCTTCGGAAAAAAGCTTGGCCAAAACACCCGTTGTATGAATCCAAAGGGCAAGGACACCGGCAAATGGACCAAGGCCCACTGCAACAACGAACAGCATGGCAAAGACCATTTCGTTAATCGCACGGAAGGAATCCATAAGGCGGCGAACCGGCTGATACACCCAGAACGGAACAATATTTTCCGAACTTAGAATGCCAAACGGAATGGAACAGACGATGGACAATGCCGTCCCCCAGATCGCGATCTGGATGGTGATCCACATTTCTTCGACATACATCTTCCACATCAGGAAATCAGGTGGGAAGAAACCATCTGCAAAATCAACCATGTTGCCGCTGTTTTCAATCAGCGACATCGGGCGCATATCTGCCCCCTCCCATGACAAGGCCAAAAGGCCAAAAACAATCGCCCAAAGAAGGAGGCTCATTACCGACCGTTTAAGGTCACGCGGCGGAAGTTCCGTTGCGGCAGATGAAGCGGAAGAAATGCTGCTGTTCATCGTGTTAATCCCGGATGGTAAATGCAAACAGGGAGCGCATTTTTGGTGCGCTCCCTGCCATAAGGCCGATTACTGGTAAGAAACCAGAATGTCGAGTTCAGCCAACTTTTTGTCGATGTCAGCAACACGGGCTGCTTTCTCATCAGCAGAAAGTTCTTCGGTGTTCTGGATTTTCAACTTGTCTTTGAACAGAGCAAGCTGACGGATCGGGTAAAGCTGTGCGTTGGAGCTTTCCATGAAGAGGCCCATGCCATCAGAATTGTTGGCAAGAACTTCTTTGGCACCTTCAACGTCACCGAAACGACCGTAACCAAGGAAGAATGCTTTGATTTCGGATTTCAGTTCACGCGACATGTCTTTGCGGTAAACCATCGGATCAGACGGGATCAGCGGCGAGGTCCAGATAACACGAACTTTATCGGTAACTTCCGGCTTGACCATCTGGGTACGTGCAAGCTGCTCGGAGTTGTTCGCTGCAACATCAACCTGATTGTTGGCAGTCGCCATCAGGTTGGTTTCGTGGTTGGCGTTACGAACGGTTTTAAAGCACTCTTTCGGGTCAACACCGTTTTTGGCAAACACATAGTACGACGGGACCAAGAAGCCCGAGGTCGAGTTCGGATCACCAATACCGAAGTTCAACGAACCATCACATTTAAGCATGTCTTCAAGGGTTTTGACCTTGTCGTTATCTGCCTGGGTGATGATGTGGGAATAATAACCGTTCGAACCGTCAGATTTGGAGGTCTGAACGAAAACTTCGCCACCTGCGCGGTCAACAGCTTCCATTGCTGATTTGTTGCCGAACCAGCCAACATGGACCTTACCAAAACGCATGCCTTCGATGATGCCTGCATAATCAGGTGCAAAGAATGCTTCGACGTCTTTGCCAAGCGCTTCTTCCATGTCATCAATCAGCGGCTGCCACTGAGCTTTGAGGTTCGAGGTCGATTCAGTCGAGATGATACCGAAAACGATAGTTTCCGGGTCTTTTTCAAGCGGTTTGAATTCAACATCGGCGCGTGCAACGCCCGATACCAGAATGCCAGCAGCAAGCGCTGCAGATGCAATTGTCTTAACGATCATAAGAAGTCCCCTGTCAGATTTGGTTAGACATGATTTCGAAGAGGTAAGGCAGTCCAGATTTGTCGCCCGGCTAGCTCATTGCTTCAGCCAGGGTCTTTTCTGCGACGGCTTCCTTCACCGGCATTTCGGTGTCATCAGAACCATCCGCAAAAAGCTCGGAAGAATATTCGCCGTAAAGTTCGCGCAGGAATTCCGGCGTCAATTGGGTTGAAGGCCCGTCAAATACGACTTCACCATCGCGCATGGCGATGGTGCGTTTGCAGTAATCCTTGGCGTAATCAACCTGATGAAGAGAAACGATTACGGTCACGTTGTCTTCGCGGTTCACACGATCAAGTGTGTTCATCACCTTGCGCGAGGATGCCGGGTCAAGCGACGCAATCGGCTCATCCGCAAGGATCAGACGGGCACCCTGTGTGATGGTACGTGCAATCGCCGCACGCTGCTGCTGACCACCGGAAAGGTTACGTGCCTTTTTGGTCGCATGCCCATCGATGCCCACACGATGAAGTGCGTTCATCGCACGCATTTTTTCCGATTTGGTAAACAGGCAAAGTGACCCACGCCATGACGGCACACGCCCCAACAGCCCCATCAGCACATTGGTCAGAACTGTTAAACGGCTTACAAGGTTGAACTGCTGGAAAACGACGCCAATTTCGGCACGCACTTTCCGTGCCCCGCGCGAGATTTTGCCATTTTCCTGAATTGTTTCACCAAACACGAC
Source organism: Rhodospirillales bacterium (assembly GCA_019634165.1). Classification (GTDB taxonomy): domain Bacteria; phylum Pseudomonadota; class Alphaproteobacteria; order Rhodospirillales; family Thalassospiraceae; genus Thalassospira. The sequence goes on along the minus strand of JAHQVT010000012.1, from coordinate 18,044 downwards.
AATCTTGCCGCCGTCGCGATCTCCGCGCAGCAAACCGGCAATGTGACGAATGAGCGTGGATTTTCCTGAACCCGAGGCACCAATAAGTGCCACCATTTCGCCTTCCCGCACCTGCAGCTTGACGCCATTTAGCGCACGCTTGTCACGGGTAAAGCTTTTGTTCAGTCCAGAGATATCTACAACCAGCATTAAAGAATCGCCTGCATGTGTTTCGCTGGATGAAGAAACTACGCATGAACGGCGACTCTACGGTGACACTGATGTTACAGTTCGATGATTCCGAGGGTTTAATTTTCCCGACAACAATTAAACTTGTCTATACATCAAGTATTCATAAAAGTATTTAAACGCGTTATTTAAATAACAATTGTAACAAGACACCAAAATTTTGCGTAATTCAGGTAAAAATTGTCACATTTCGTGCGAACGATTAAAATAAAAACCTTGAAATCGGTATATTTCGCAAAAACATTAGTTCAAATCAGCATAAACTACTTAATATCTTCGATTGCTGCGATGACATCGTCTTCGACTTCAATTCCATTGGCTTCGGCTTCAAGACGCGCCAACTTGCCCCGATGCCCCGGAAGACGAACCCCATCTTCTGCGGCGAGTTCATTCGCAATTTCGGCAAGATGCGCGCCAACACCCGACCCACCCGATGCTTTTGGGTTAATTGCAATGATCATCTGTCCCAAGGCTGGCGGCTTACCTTTATCGTCAAATAGTGACGATGCCTGATGACCAAACTGTGCACCAGTAAGTCCTGCGGCAAGAAGTTCGACCATCATGGCCAGAGCGGCACCCTTAACCCCGCCTGCAGGGACCATTGTTCCATCCAAGGCCTTAACCGGATCGGTTGTCGGATTGCCTTCTGGGTCAAACGCCCAGTCATCCGGAATATCAACACCCTTTTGTTTGGCCGCCATGATTTTACCACGCGCAACTTTCGACAGGGCCAGATCAATAATGATCGGATCACCGGCATCACCAACTGGCACGCCAAAGGCAATCGGATTGGTGCCAAACATCGGTCGCCGCCCGCCCCATGCCGCCATCGCGGCAGGCGCGTTGGCAAACATCATCGCCGCCAGTCCTTGTTGTGCCAAACGTTCAACCGTCAGCCCCATCACCCCGGCATGGTGCGATTTGTATATAGAAGCAATCGCAATCCCCTGTTGGCGGGCCATTTCAGGCAAATGTTCCATCATCAAATCAAGTGCTGGGTAGGCAAATCCATGCTGCGCATCAATTCGCAAGACACCAGGTGCCGGCTTTTCCATCTTTGGCACGGCAAGTCCGTCGACCTTTCCTGCGCGAGCCTGTGCGGAATAAGCCTGAACACGGCGAAAACCATGTCCACCCTGCCCGGATGCCTCTGCGGCAACCAGCGCGGTTGCAACCGAGGCCGCGTTATCTTGGCTTACGTTGCAGCGCATCAGGGTATTGCTGACAAGCGCATGAGCATCAGACAGGGAAATCTTCATCGTAATGGACCTTGGGATTTAGATATGACGGGGTTGTTGGTGAAGGATGGAAGGTTCACCACCATAGCCCTATGACCTGCCATCAGGCAAAGGCGTTTTCGTCTATGACATTGGCATCACTGCACATAGCCATCTTTTATAAAGACCAAACATCATCCAGAACCCTGACCCAACGAGCCACGCGCGCAAAAAAAGGGCGCCAAATGGCGCCCTTTTAATTCTCCGATTTTGCATCTGGTATAGCAGACGAAATCTAATCTTTATTATCAGATGCTTGCGCGCCGGCTCCAACCGATTTTGGTTCACTCCGCAGCCCCTGAATGATCGAGTAACAGGCCAGCAAAAGGATCACTGCAAACGGGAACCCAGTTGAAACAGCCATTGCCTGTAATGATCCAAGACCACCGCCCAAAAGCAATGCAATTGCAACCAGACCTTCAAATGTGCACCAGAAGACACGTTGTGGAACCGGTGCATCGACCTTGCCACCTGCAGTGATGGTATCAATCACAAGCGACCCGGAATCAGATGACGTCACAAAGAAGACGATCACCAAAACGATACCCAGGAAAGATGTGATTTCATGCAGTGGCAACTGTTCAAGCATGGTGAACAATTTGATCGGAAGCCCCGCCTCGGCAATTGCCGTCACACCTTCGGTCACCATGTGAACAGCCGTGCCACCAAATGCCGTCATCCACAACACACAAACAAGCGACGGAATGATCAAAACGCAGGTGATGAATTCACGAACGGTACGACCACGCGACACACGCGCGATGAACATGCCGACAAACGGTGACCATGAAATCCACCACGCCCAATAGAATGACGTCCAACCCTGACTAAAGTTCGCGTCTTCGCGGCCTATCGGGTTTGACAGGGCTGGCAGATATTCAACATAGGCAACAAGGGATGTGAAAAATCCCTTGATGATGTCCATGGTCGGGCCGACCAGAACAACAAACAACAATAGAATGGCCGCAAGAACCATATTGATTTCCGAAAGCCGTTTAACCCCGGCATCAAGCCCAGCCAGAACCGAAATCAACGCGACACCGGTAATCGCGATAATCAAAAAGACCTTGGAGCCATCCGTCACCGGAATACCAAACAGGAAATCAAGACCGGCATTTGCCTGTTCTGCCCCGAAACCAAGCGACGTCGCCAAACCAAACAGGGTGGCAAACACTGCCAGAATATCGATGATATGCCCCGTCCACCCCCAGACACGCTCGCCAAAGATCGGATAAAAGACCGACCGCATCGTAAGGGGAAGGCCCTTGTTAAAGGAAAACAGCGCCAAGGCCAGTGCTACCGTGGCATAGATCGCCCACGGATGAAGGCCCCAGTGGAAAATGGTCGCCGCCATGCCAAGATCAAATGCCGCATCCGGATCGCCCGCCGCAGCACCCAGCGGCGCCCAGTCGGTTCGCATGCCATTTTCACCAATTGCAGTACCGCCTATCGAAGACGAGAAATGTGAAATCGGTTCAGACACGCCATAGAACATCAAGCCAATGCCCATGCCCGCAGCAAACAACATCGCAAACCAGCCAGAATAGGAATAATCAGGTATTGCATCTGCCCCACCAAGACGCACCCGCCCAAGCGGGGATACGATCAGGAACAGACATAAAAGAACAAACACGTTGGCTACTGAAAGAAAGAACCAGTCCAAGCTTGATGTCAGCCAAACCCGAAGGTCGTTGAACATCGGACCGACGCTTTCCTGAAATGCCAGCGTAAAAAAGACAAAGGCAACAATCGACAACCCCGAAATCAAAAAGACCGGGTTGTGGACATCAAGGCCAAAAGGCCCCAGTTGCGTCTGGAAATTGTCCTGCCCGATTTCATAGTCGGTATCAATCGGGTTCGCGGCACCATCCGGGCTTTCAATTCCCGTCTCAGCTTCAGACCCCATTTCAAACTCCCAAAGGTTATTAAAATTACAGTCGCCCCTTGCCGAAACTAGATCAGCACGTGCTTAACGCACGAGGAACACTGAAAGATCCGAATGAGATGCAACATATCCGCCGTGGGATGCGAAAACATGGTCGGCGATGCCAGGAACATGTGTTGCCATCACGATCAGATCGGCGCTGAGCTCATCGGCTTGCGCGACAATTGCTTTGCTCAGGTCAATGGCAGGGTCGTGTGAGATATGTGCACTTGCCATCGCGACAACGCCAAACCGTGCACGGCAATCTTTTGCAAACTCAGCCAGTTTTTGCTCAAACTCTTTTGGGGTATGTGCCACTTCGGAAGGCGTATTTGTTCCTACGCCAAGGAAACAGATTTCTGCCTTGTAATGCAGAGCTAGATCGACCGCCGTTTGAATTGTCTTTTCCAATTTATCAACGTGGGCCAAATCGACAGGCACGAGCATCTTTTGATACATACATTCCTCCGTTATGTGCGCCACCCTTGTAATCGGATTGCTTACGATTAACAGGACAGTTCCAAAAGCGTAACACCGACAGTCCATTAAATCAAAATTACCACTTACAAGTCTGCTCTTTAGGGGCGTAAAATAGTCTGTGAAAACTAGTCACCCGATACTTGACAATAGTTCTTTGTGAAATCTGATTCGATGTGGCTAAAACTTTGGAATCGGGTTCGAATCGCCAATTCGAATATTTTTTGGCCAACCAAGCTGACTTTTGTCAGTTGGTTTTGATCTTTTTCGTGTTCGAAGGCGAAAATTTCGTTTTTTTTTCCAACGGATATTTTGCTCATATACCAGACACCGTTCTTACGGGTTCAATCCCTTATCCACCAAGGATTTCGAAGAAAAACTCCATCGACGTTCTATACTATTTTTTCGCGATAATATTTGCTCAAATATCAATTTTCAGGTGCGAAAATCACCTGACAGTTCCTGCCAGCGGGTTGATGCATACAAGGCAGCCGTGTCACGATGTTGCAGATTTGTGCACTGTCTGTCCCACAACTTGTGCTGCAGCGCGGAAACATTAATTGGTTTCGGCGACGTTGGCTTGTTGGGTGCTTTTCCATTCTGGAGTTGCATCCATGACAGTGCACACACCCATAGGGCATCAATTTTGTGGCAAAGGGGGCGCATCACCTGCGTAACAGCAGTGGCATGACATAACAGGCAGAGCGTAAAACTGCAGCATGCCCCAATATGCCGAAATGACACCAACCGACCTTGAACAACAAACAGTAATCAAAAGGTCGGAACTGCCACACAATTACATAATTCAACAAGTTAAGACGTATCAGAGAAGGAACAGGGATGACCGACCCTATCAAGCATTTTGCATCACGCGTCAGCGCACATGAAATGAACCGCCGTGAGTTTATCGGCCGTTCGATGGCTGCTGGCCTTACACTCGCTGCTGCCACCAGCCTGTATGGCAAATCTGCCATGGCACAGGAACCAAAACGGGGTGGGCATCTGAAGCTCGGCCTGCAGGGTGGTTCTTCCACCGACGTTCTTGACCCGGCCAAATCTTCGTCGCAGTTCACCTTTGCCATGAACCGCAACTGGGGTGACACACTTGTTGAATCCCACCCGACCAGTGGTTTGGCTGTCCCGGCCCTTGCTGAGTCATGGGAACCAAATGCCGATGCTTCTGTCTGGACCTTCAAAATCCGTAAGGGTGTCGTGTTCCATGATGGTGCGGATTTAACCATTGATGATGTTGTCAAAACTCTGAACCGTCACACCGATGAAAAATCGGAATCTGGCGCCCTTGGTGTTCTTGGTTCGATCAAAGGCATTGAAAACAATGGTGGCGATCTTGTCCTGACCCTTTCAGAAGGCAATGCCGATCTTCCGCTGTTGCTGAGCGACTATCACCTCGTGATTCAGCCGGGCGGCGGGTATGACAACCCAAATGCCGGTATCGGTACTGGTCCGTTCAAGGTCGACAATTTCGAAGCCGGTGTCCGCGCAACATTTGTTAAAAACGAAAACGACTGGCGCAGCGACCGTGGCTATGTTGATTCGGTTGAAATGATCGTTATGAACGATGCCACCGCACGTATGGCAGCCCTGTCATCGGGTCAGGTTCATTTCATCAACCGTGTCGATCCCAAAACGGTTGGTTTGCTCAAACGCGCACCGAATGTTGATATTCAGACCACTTCAGGCCGTGGTCATTATGTTTTCATCATGCATTGCAACACTGCGCCGTTTGATAATAACGACCTGCGTCTCGCACTTAAATATGCGATGGACCGCGAAACCATGGTCGAGAAGATCCTTGGTGGTTACGGTAAAGTTGGTAACGACTTCCCGATCAATGAAACCTATGCCCTGTTCCCAGAAGGAATCGAACAGCGCACCTATGATGCCGATAAAGCCGCCTTCCACTTCAAGAAGTCCGGTCATGATGGATCGGTTCTGCTTCGCACATCCGATGTTGCCTTCCCGGGTGCGGTTGATGCGGCTGTTCTGTATCAGGAAAGTGCCAAAAAAGCTGGCATCAACATCGAAATCAAACGTGAACCGGGTGATGGTTACTGGTCGAACGTCTGGAACGTTCAGCCGTTCTCAACCTCTTATTGGGGTGGTCGTCCGACCCAGGATCAGATGTATTCGACGGCCTACCTGTCGACGGCAGACTGGAACGACACCCGCTTCTTGAACACGTCATTTGACAAAGTGTTGCTTGAAGCCCGTGCCGAGCTTGACCAGAACAAGCGTAAAGAAATGTATCGGGATATGGCACTGATGGTCCGTGACACTGGCGGTTTGATCCTGCCGATGTTCAACGACTTTGTGAATGCTACCACCAACAGCGTTTCAGGCTTTGTCCATGATATTGGCAACGACATGTCCAACGGTTATGTCGCTTCACGCCTGTGGCTGAACAGCTAAAGACCTAATCGGGAAAATCCCGATTGATGATGTGCGGGATCACGGTTTTTGGCCGTGATCCCCATCTTGTTGTTAACCCACCTTGTTTGTTCTGAGGCCTGATCGACAATTCCAGATGGTTTCGAAGATATGCTTCGATGTCCTACCCGTCTTGAATTGCCGCTTAGGCCCGTTTGGGGAGAATGTGTTCATGGCCAATCCATTGGCCGGCGTGCACGCCGCGCGACACAGACTGAAAGAAAGCCATCCTTTGACGCTTTTGATCGTCGAACGGCTGGCATTAAGCGTCTTGTTGCTATGGGCTGTTTCAGTCCTAATTTTTGCAGGGGTCGAAGCCCTTCCGGGTGACTTCGCCCAAACTTATCTTGGCCAATCTGCTACACCACAAGCAATCGCCAACATCCGGGCCGACCTTGGCCTTGATCGTCCGATCACCACGCGATATTTCGAATGGCTTGGTGGTGTCGTGCAAGGTGATTTTGGCAATAGCTGGGCCAGTGGCGCGCCAGTCAGCGAACAAATCACCAAACGCCTTGGCAATTCCTTGTTCCTGGCTTTCTTTGCCGCGGCAATTTCCGTTCCGCTTGCGGTTGGTCTTGGCATGGTTGCCGTTCACTATCGCAACCGCATTCCAGACCGTATTATTAACATCCTCTCGCTTGCGGCAATTTCGCTTCCAGAATTCTTTATCGGCTATTTGCTGATCGTATTCTTTGCCGTTCAGTTGGGTGTCGCGACGTTCCCATCGACCGTCTATGACGGCATGTCATGGTCTGAACGTATCTCGGCAATCACGCTTCCGACGGCAACGCTGGTATTGGTTGTCCTTGCCCACATGATGCGCATGACGCGGGCGGCGATCATTAGTGTGATGTCATCGGCCTATATGGAAACAGCAGAGCTTAAAGGCCTTGGCGCATTCAAGGCCATTGTCAAACATGCCGCCCCGAATGCCATTGCACCGATCGTGAATGTTGTTGCGCTTAACCTTGCCTATCTGGTGGTTGGCGTTGTCGTGGTCGAGGTTGTCTTTGTCTATCCGGGTATGGGCCAGTATATGGTCGATGCCGTGACGGTACGTGACATGCCCGTGGTACAGGCCTGCGGTCTGATCTTTGCTGCGGTGTATATTCTGCTCAACATGGTGGCCGATATTGTCGCCATTGTCGCCAATCCGAGACTGAGGCATCCGCGATGAGATTACGTGAAATCCCGCTGACCGCCTGGATCGGAATTCTGGGCATCCTGTTCGCATTTTTCTGCGCTGTCTTCGCATCCTTGATCGCGCCCTTTGGGGAACGCGAAATTGTTGCCGGTGTTTGGGAGCCCGCCAGTGATCTGTATCTTTTGGGTACCGATAACCTTGGCCGCGATTTATTGTCGCGTCTTATTTACGGTGCACAGACAACCTTGTTTGTCTCGCTTGCCGCATCAATCCTGTCCTTTTCCATCGGTATATTCCTTAGCTTCACGGCGGCGGTTTCCGGCGGTCCGATTGATCAGGGCCTGTCGCGATTAAACGACTTGATGATGTCGATCCCGACATTGATCTTTGCCCTCGTGGTTTTGGCCGTTTTGCCACAAAACATCTTCATCCTGATTGCGGTGATGGCCATTTTGGATTCCACCCGTGTTTATCGACTCGGACGTGCCGTTGCGCTGGATGTTGCGGTGATGGAATTTGTCGAAGCTGCCAAACTGCGCGGCGAAGGTCGGATGTGGATCATCTTCCGCGAAATTCTGCCCAATACGCTTTCACCGCTTTTGGCAGAATTTGGTTTGCGTTTCGCATTCTCGATCCTGTTCCTGTCCACATTGTCCTTCCTTGGTCTTGGCATTCAACCACCCGCAGCCGACTGGGGTGGTATGGTTAAAGACAACAAGGACGGCATCATTTTCGGTATTCAGGCGGCCCTTATTCCCGGCGGGGCGATTGCCGCCTTGGCTGTCTGTGTGAATATGGTGGTCGACTGGTTGCTTAAACGTACTTCCAGCCTGAAAGGAGGACGCGGCGATGTCTGATCTTTTATCGGTACGCGATCTGCGCATTGGCGCGACCATCTTTCCACCGGGCGAAGACCCACAGGACATTGAAATTGTCCATGGCGTTTCCTTTGATCTGCAACGTGGCAAAGTCCTTGGCTTGATCGGGGAATCTGGTGCGGGTAAATCAACAATTGGTTTAGCTGCCCTTGCCTATGGGCGGGGAGGGGTTCGTATCACCGGCGGTCAGGTGATGCTGGATGGCGAAGATATTCTGAAACTTAACAAAAAGGGTATCCGCAGCATTCGCGGAGCCCGTGTTTGTTATGTTGCACAATCGGCCGCAGCATCCTTTAATCCGGCACACAAACTGGGTGATCAGGTGATTGAAGGTGCGCTTGAACACGGCCTTATGACGCGCGAAGAAGCCGTTGAGCGGGCCAATTACCTGTTTGATATTCTTGGCCTTCCTGATCCGCAGAACTTTGGCGATCGGTATCCTCATCAGGTTTCAGGCGGTCAATTGCAACGTGCAATGACGGCAATGGCGCTTTGCCCCAAACCGGAACTGATTGTCTTTGATGAACCGACCACCGCCCTTGATGTAACCACCCAGATTGACGTTCTGGCCGCCATCAAAAACGCGATCGACAAAACCGGAACTGCGGCCCTCTACATCACCCACGATCTGGCCGTTGTCGCCCAAATTTCCGATGACATCATGGTTCTGCGCAACGGGGATACGGTCGAATATGGTCCGGTCGCACAGATCATCGAAAACCCGCGCCAAGACTATACCAAGGCACTGGTCAATGTCCGTCAGACCAAGCTGGCCGAAGCCCGCGATCAGTCTGATGCGTTACTTAAGGTCGAAAACATTTCGGCGGCCTATGGCAATGGCGTGCAGGTTCTTCATGACGTATCGCTGCATGTGCCACGCGGTCAAACCTTGGCCGTAGTTGGGGAATCTGGATCGGGTAAGTCAACCTTGGCCCGTGTGATTACCGGTCTTTTGCCCCCATTCGAAGGCAAAGTTACCTTTGGCGACGATGAACTTTCAGCCGAACAAAAACATCGGTCCCGTGATCAATTACGCCGCATTCAGTTGATCTATCAAATGGCTGATACTGCTATGAACCCCCGTCAAACGGTGGGGCAGATCATTGGCCGACCGCTGCAATTCTATTTCGGTGTTCGCGGTGCGCAGCGCAAAGCAAAAGTCATCGAACTTCTTGATGAAATCGAGATGGGCGAAACTTTTTATGATCGCTATCCAGCCGAGCTTTCCGGTGGCCAAAAACAGCGCGTTGCGATTGCCCGTGCCTTGGCTGCCAAACCGGAATTAATCCTATGCGATGAACCGACGTCCGCCCTTGATCCATTGGTGGCCGAAGGCATTCTTGATCTTCTGATGCGTCTGCAAAAGAACTATCAGGTGTCCTATCTGTTCATCACCCATGACATTGCAATTGTCCGGGCAATTGCCGATTCTGTTGCCGTCATGCTGCAGGGAAAGCTGGTTGATTTCGGCCCACGGTCCGAAGTTCTGAACCCACCATTTGATGACTACACCGACCTTCTGTTGAAATCGGTGCCAGAAATGGAATTGGGATGGTTGGAAAAGGTACTTGCCACACGCAAAATGGAAAGTGCCGGACACTAAAAGCCACCCCAAACATACATAGAAAGGCGGCCCCATCAAACGGGCCGCCTTTTCTGATAAGCCACCACCATACCATAAACATCAGCCCCAAAGGACGCCCCACCATGTCCGAACACGACTATCACGTTATAGAAAATACCTTTATCACGATTGCCGATGGAACCCGCCTTGCTGCCCGCATATGGATGCCAGATGGCGCGCAATCCGATCCTGTTCCTGTCGTGTTTGAATTCCTGCCCTATCGCAAGGGCGATGGCACCTGTGCGCGCGATGAATCAACCTATCCCGAATTCGCCAAGGCCGGCATTGCCGGGGTACGGGTTGATATCCGTGGATCAGGTGAATCCGATGGTGTGATTGACGGCGAATATAGCGAACTTGAACTGGCCAATGCCTGTGAACTGATCGCGTGGATTGCCGATCAATCCTGGTGCAATGGATCGGTCGGGATGATGGGTATTTCATGGGGCGGATTTAACTGCCTTCAGGTTGCCGCCCTTAATCCGCCTGCCCTTAAGGCCGTGATCTCCATCGCATCGACAGTGGATCGCTATAATGATGACATTCACTATAAAAATGGCTGTCAGTTGGCCGTGCAACTCTCATGGGCGGCCACCATGCTTGCCTATCAGTCGCGCACACCTGATCCGGCCTTGGTCGGCAATGACTGGCGGGCAATGTGGTTACACCGCCTTAAGGAAGAGCCGTTCTTTATGGAAGAATGGCTAGCCCATCAGACTCGTGATGAATTTTGGAAACATGCTTCAATCTGCGAGGATTTTGACGCAGTAAAAATCCCATCCATGGTTCTGGCCGGTTGGGCGGATGGCTATCGCAACACCCCTATGCGGGCGATTGAAGGCATGCCAGACCGTGCCAAGGCCTTGATTGGCCCCTGGGTGCATAAATACCCGCACTTCGCCTGGCCCAAGCCGCGCGCAGACTTCACGGGCGAAGCCATCAAATGGTGGAACAAGTGGCTTCGCAATGAAGAAAATGGTGTTGAAAACCTGCCTCAGATGCGTGCCTATATCCTTGATGGGGTAAAACCCGCCCCACGGCGTGATTTTGATCCGGGATTCTGGATTGCCAAGGACAGTTGGACTGCACCGGAAACAAGCACACTTTATGTTTCGGACGGCAAGCTATCCTTTGATGGCGGGGATGAAACAAACCCTGCAGCGAATGTGTATCTGAAATCACCGCTCGATACCGGAACGGCATCGGGGGAATATTTCACCCTGAAACCTGATGCCGAAATGGCAATTGATCAGCGCAGCGACGATGCCGGATCACTGGTCTTTGAAACCACCCCACTTGAAGCCGAGATCGATCTTTTAGGGCGCCCGGTTCTAAACATTGATCTGGAATGTGACGCCGATTGGTCAAACCTGTGCGCACGTCTGGTTGATGTCCATCCCGATGGTACGGCGACCCGTGTGTCATTTGGGGTCTTAAACCTTGCCCATCGCGATTTGGATGCGAATTACGACAATCCCAAACCGATGCCCCATGGTCAGAAAGTCCCCATCACGCTAACCCTCGATGCCTGTGGATACCGCTTTAAGCCCGGACACCGTATTCGTTTGTCCCTCTCAACATCCTATTGGCCAATGATCCTGCCGCCACCCTTCGATGCCGGGCTTACCATTGCGCCATCCTCAATCCGTTTTGATCTGCCGTTACTTGGCGAACATGAAAAAATCTCGGTCAAGGAACCTGATAACCCTGATCCACTACCAAGTTATATCGAACACAAACCCAGTCGGACCGAACGCAGTGTTCAGCGCAACTTAATCCAGAACAAAACGCGCTACCGTATCTATGAAGATACCGGCCTGTTTGAACATCCGGACTCACGCCTTGCAACCCGCGAAGTCCGCAGCGAAACATGGGAAATCAATCCGCTTGATCCTAATACCATGCGCGGCGAAGCGGCGTGGACATGTGATCTGAAACGTGATGACTGGTCTGTCCGAACCGATTGCCATGCTGAACTAAGCTGTGATCGCGACAATTGGTATGTGTCTGCATGGGTGATCGCCTATGAAGGCAGCGAGCAGATTTTTGAAAAGAAATGGGAAAAAGCCATTCCCCGCAATTTCATGTAATCCGCAAAATCATCCTCAGAACAACACAAGGGCCGGTTATCCGGCCCTTGTGTTTTCTTATCCGCATTTTGGGTCGGTCAGGACGTTAATCCTGTGCTGCCATCGCCGTGATCGCATCACAAAGATGCCTAAAGCCCTCTTTGGCACCGTCACTCATATGGCGCGCACGCAGCCACCCATGGATCATTTGTGGTTCTTCGCGGTACTGGACCCAGATACCCGCCCGTGCAAGTTGGGCTGTAAATTCCCGCCCATCATCACGCAACGGATCAAAATACGCCGCCGTAATATAGGTTGGCGGAAGCCCACGCAAATCATCAACAGACAACACATGGGCAAAAGGATCATCCATCGGTGCCTTAAGCACATCGCGATAATAAATCACGTCATCGGTGCTAAGCCCCGGCGCATTGGCCATTTGACCATAGCTTGGCCAGTTCAAATCACCGCCAAGGGCCGGATAAATAAGCGCTTGCCCCAATATCCGATCCCCAAAACCATCTTCACGCGCACGCACGGCAAGACCGGATGCCAACATGCCACCAGCACTATCGCCCACCAGCACAAGCTTCTTGCCTGATGACAACAAACTTTGCGCGACCCTATGGCAATCTTCATGTTGGGCGGGCCAGACATGCTCTGGGGCCAGACGATAATCAATGGCAATCAATTCTGCATGGGCGGCCTCGGCAATTTCGGCACAGATCGCATCATGGCTATCACGTGACCCGACGACAAATCCGCCCCCATGCATATAGATAATCTTGTGGGCGGTTTGCACATCTGCTGGGCGATAGTGACGAACCGGCACATCGGCAATAACGTCATCTTCGACCTGCATCCCATCAGGATGGGGAAAAGAAAATTCAGAACACAGCGCATCATACCATTTACGCTGTTGATCTATCCCGGCGGCAACCGCATCAGGAGGATAAAAGCTTTCGCATCTGGCGATGAATAACCGAATGCCTTCTTCATCAGGCATTGGATCATAAACAAGGTCTGACGAAACCTGATTGGAATTGGCCATCAACGGATCCTTTATGGAAAGGAGTATTATTCCAAGGTAGCGCGGATACCCCCGCAGTTAAAGACTGCAGGGGCAATCATGGCATTATTATTGATGATATCGCCAAGCCAACTCGCCCCCACGGCTTAGCCGATGGCACGCCCAAGCTGTTCGGGTTTAGCCAAACCACTGTGTCTAAGGCTTATTGCAGCCAAATTGGTTGCAACCACGCCACCTGGTTCGGATGTGCGCCGGGTTTTTAAATCAACATGCAATAACAAGGTTTCAACCGTCGCTGCGACCTTGCCCTGATCCGTCATCAAACGATGGAAAAGATGTAGCTTCTTGCCCACCCCTTTGATCAATTGGGTCGTTACCATGATCCGGTCACCTGCGTTGATTTCCTGCAGATAACAAACATGGTTTTCCACCGTGAAGTAACTGCCACCCGCGGCAATGTAATCCGCATCCGCGCCAATCATTTCCATGAAACAATCGCTGGCCTGTGCGCTGATTTCGACATAATGGGCTTCGTTCATATGCCCGTTATAATCCGTCCAGCTTTGCGGGATCTGGCGGTTCACCGTAACAGGCAACGCATCAATCGCATCGACATCTGGCAACGATTCTTCATGGTCATTAATCGTACCACCCGCCCCACTGCCCGACTTTTTCAAAGCCCGCATCATCCCAACAAGATTGTCATCGCGCAGGCGTTCCAATTCACGTATCGACATATGGCCTGATTGATCATCAGATTGCTGCGCAATACGCGCGGTCAGCTCCGGGGTGAGTTCCGGCACATCCATCAATTTGGTCCAGGGCCATTTCAATGCCGGACCAAACTGCCCAATGAAATGTTCCATTCCGGCTTCGCCGCCAGCAATGCGATACGTCTCAAACAATCCCATCTGCGCCCAACGCAGGCCAAATCCAAACCGGATGGCATCATCAATTTCCTCAGTTGTGGCAATACCATCATGCACCAACCAAAGCCCTTCTCGCCAAACCGCTTCAAGCAAGCGATCTGCAATATGGGCATCAATTTCCTTACGCACGACAAGCGGCTTTAGCCCGATCGAACGCAACAAATCACACCCAGTTTCAAGTACCGTTTTATCCGATTCCGCAGACGGGACGACTTCGATCAAGGGCAGCAAATAAACCGGGTTAAACGGATGTGCGACAACGATCTGCCCCGGATTAGATGATCCTTGTTGAAGCTCGCTTGGCTTAAACCCGGATGTCGATGACCCGATCAGGCACCCCTTCGGCGCGTGGGCCTGAATTTCCGCAAGGATTTTATGTTTCAAGGCAAGCTGTTCTGGGACACTTTCCTGAACCCATGCAACACCTGATACCGCAGCCGCCATTTCGCTGTGGAAAGTCAGCTTTCCTTCGACCGGCAAAGCACGATCATAAAGCGCAGGAAGACTACGACGAGCATTTTCGATCACTTCGCCAATTTTGCGTTCGGCTTGCGGATCAGGATCAAAGACCTCTACATCCCAACCGTTTAGAAGAAATCGTGCAGCCCAACCACCACCGATGACACCACCACCTATAATCGCGACCTTTTTGTTCGATACAGCAGTCATCAGCGCGGCTCCCGCTTAATCAGACCAAGCTTTTTACGCACTGCGTCCGGTCCAATTACTGTCGCACCCATACCTTCGATGATGCCAACAGCGCGTTCGACCAATTGGGCATTGGTGGCAAGAACCCCTTTGGACAGATAAATATTATCCTCCAGTCCAACCCGGACATTCCCGCCTGCAAGGACCGAGGCACCAACATAAGGCATCTGATCACGCCCAATCGAAAAGGCAGACCAATTCCAGTCAGACGGCACGTTATTAACCATCGCCATAAACGTGTTCAGATCATTTGGTGCGCCCCATGGAATCCCCATGCATAACTGCACCAGTGCCGGGCTTTTCAAAATGCCTTCACTGACCAGTTGCTTGGCAAACCACAAATGACCAGTATCAAACGCCTCGATCTCAGGCTTAACACCAAGATCCGTCATCATCTGGCCCATGGCACGCAACATGCCCGGTGTGTTGGTCATGACGTAATCTGCTTCGGCAAAGTTCATCGTCCCGCAATCAAGCGTGCAGATTTCCGGCAGGCAATCTGCGATATGGGCCATGCGCTCAGACGCACCGATCATATCGGTGGCATCTTCATTGACCGGCAAAGGGGCCTCGGTCGAACCAAAAACGATGTCCCCGCCCATACCCGCTGTCAGGTTCAAGACAACATCAACATCGGAGGCGCGCACACGTTCGGTCAGTTCGCGATAAAGCCCAAGGTCCCGCGACGGTGCGCCTGTTTTCGGATCCCGCACATGACAATGAACAATCGCCGCCCCGGCCTTGGCCGCATCGATCGCACTGTTTGCAATTTCCTCGGGCGAACGGGGCACATGCGGTGATTTGTCCTGTGTCGCACCCGATCCGGTAACGGCAGCAGTGATGAAAACGTCGCGGTTCATGGTAAGGGGCATGGCGATCTCTTTGGGTTGTAAAATCAAAAAATCTGCAAATAGCATACGGGCGAAAGCAGAATTTGATTTTGCATCTTCCGTCACTTATTTTGCATTTTATGCCAGATATTGATCCAACCAAACCTCAGCACTTTGTTTTTGTTCTGTTTGACGGGTTTTCCAACATGGTGTTGGCAAGTGCCCTCGAACCATTGCGTGCGGCAAAGGGACTGCCGAATGGACCAAACATAAACTGGCAGATATGCACGATCGATGGCCTTGCCGTTACCAGTTCCAGTGGTTTGGTTATCTCACCTGATGGCGTTCTTGCATCCACCCCGTCTGAGGACCCCATCGACTATCTGGTGGTGATTTCGGGGTATGGCATGCGACATCACTTAAATGTTAAAACCCGCGCGCGGCTTATCCATGCTGCGCAGCATGCGCGCAATATCATCGGACTTGATACTGCTGCATGGATACTTGCAGCCTGCGATATGCTTCGCAATAAATCCGCGACCATTCACTGGCAGGAACTTGATCAATTCGCCGAACAATTCCCGAATATACAGGTTCAGAGCAATCGTTTTGTTCAGGACGGAAAACTGATCACATCGGGTGGAGCATCAACCGTTATGGACTTGATGCTCCATCTTCTTGCCCAGCAATTTGGCCCCGCCGTCGCATTTGATGTCAGCAATCTGTTTGTTTATGACGCAGAAAATCAGCTTCATCGCACCCGTGGTGCTGATCGCCTACACGGCGCGGGTGCCGACTTCCTCCGTCGCGCTGTTGGTAAGATGCTGTTGCATATTGAAACGCCCCTTCCGCTCAGCCTAATTGCGAAGGATGCGGGTTGCTCATTACGCAGTTTGGATCGGGTGTTTCAAAACAATCTGCAAATGGCACCGGGGAAGTATTATCAGATGCTGCGGCTTGGGCGCGCGCGCGATTTGGCCCAATCAACCGACCTTCCGCTGTCAAACATTGCGCTGCAAACCGGCTTTAAAAGCAGCGCTACCCTAAGCCGTGCCTTTTCGCAAAGTTATGGCACGACAATTCGCGCCATACGGTCACGACGCCGCAGTGAAACCTATGTGCCGACACTGACGCTCGATACGCTCTCTAAAGACTAATCGCTTCAATGCTATCTTTAAGAATCCGCGCACTTTGACCAAGACCTTCGGTTTCCTCAGCATTCAGATCAGGCATCAGGTCCACTTCAATTCCATTGGCACCAATCACCCGCGGAATGGATAACGCAACGTCTTTCACACCAGCCACTTCTGGCGTTACACAAGACACCGTCAAAACATCATGCTGATCACCTGCAATGGCTTTTATGATTCGCGCCAAACCCGCCCCGATCCCGTAATAGGTCGCCCCCTTACCCCGAATGATTTTATAGGCTGCATTGCGCACCCCATCATCAATGGTCAAACGCACGCTTTGCGTAATGGGGGAGCCCACCTGTGCGGCAATTTCGGCAAGGGACAATGACCCCACCTTGGCATTCGACCAAGCCAACACTTCGCTATCACCATGCTCACCCAGAACATAGGCATGCACAGATTGCGGCGAAATTCCAAGATGGCGGCCAAGTAAATTTCTAAACCGTGCAGTATCTAAAATGGTACCCGACCCAATCACCCGGTTTGCCGGCAATCCAGAAATCCGCTGTGTGACTTGTGTCATGATATCGACCGGGTTTGATGCAATCAAAAGGATCGCATTTGGTGCGGCTTTTAAAACATGACCAATCACATCACGAAAGACCGCTGTATTACGTTCTAGCAATGCAAGTCGGGTTTCACCGGGTTTCTGACTAACGCCCGCCGCCAGAATAATCACCGACGCCCCCGAAAGCCCGTCATAGCCGGTTGCCTCAACTACTGTCGAAGACATAAACGGCACCGCATGTGCAATGTCTTCCGCCTGTGCCACAGCCAAATCATGGTTCCGGTCAACCAGTACAACCGAGCTTGCCAAGCCCATAACCGCCAAAGCATAGGCCGCAGAACTTCCAACCATTCCAGCCCCGACAATCCCGACTTTCATCACCTGTACCCCTAACTTTGACTCCCCATCAATCGACAATGCCACTGCCTACCGATCTGGTCAAAAAAAGGTGGTTTTGTTCGTTTGTTTGCGGGGGTAGGATTAGTCTCCGCCGTTTGGGCTCCGCCAGCTCCGGCCTATGGCCTCTGCAAAGAACCTTGCAAACAGGCATGGCCTGTTTGCGATCTTCCCATCCACATTCACCCGACAGTCAAAAATGCAAAAGGCCCGCCTATTGGCGAGCCTTTAACATTTTGGTTGCGGGGGTAGGATTTGAACCTACGACCTTCAGGTTATGAGCCTGACGAGCTACCGGGCTGCTCCACCCCGCGTCAGGGTGTATTTTGTATGTCTGTTGTTTAAACAGACAACGCCGCGTCAATTAAGAAGCGGCGT
>JAHQVT010000011.1 GCA_019634165.1 Rhodospirillales bacterium | reverse complement strand
TTCCTACTGATCAACAATGTCAAAGAACTTTACCGAAACCGAAGCTCCGTCCCTCAAGTCCGCGTCGCCGCATCGCAGCGCCGCACCCCGTCGGTGGAGGCGGGTTATAGGGCCCTATTCCAAACCTGTAAATACCTTTTTTCGAGATTTCCTGAGTTTTTCGGGGATTGTTTTTTGCAACTTCGAAACAGCCCGCACAAACCCTTGCTTTTACGCGGTTTCGCGTAGGGATCACCTAAATGCATAGCTTGACCAACATGGATGCATAACGTTGAAAACTGCCGGTTTGTTCGACTCAGGGGCGAGAATTACAATATGGAGTCCAATAACTTCGCTGCGAAAGCGAAAAGGATAACGTTCAAACCGCAACAAGATTTTCGCTTTTTCACCGAAACCAAGTGGCGTAAGAGAATCCCACCAAAGCTTTTGCAATGCCAAATGTCTGACAAGCCATCCTAACGGGCATTGATGAGATGCGTTGCACCACCTCGCAATTAAAAGGCCAAAGACCGTGATTGAAATCCCGCATATCGTTGCCCATCGCGGTGCGTCCATTGAAGCACCAGAGAATACTATTGCCGCTTTTCGGGTTGCAGGTGCACGCGGTGCCAAATGGATTGAATGCGACGTTACACTGAGTTCCGATAATAAATGTGTTCTTATTCATGATGACACATTGGAACGCACGACCAACGGCGCGGGCCCCATTCATCACAGTGATCTGGCGACGCTTCGCGGACTTGATGCTGGCGGGTGGTTTTCAGACATATATAAAGGTGAACGTATCCCAACCCTGAGCGATACGCTTGAGACACTGTATTTTATGGATATGGGGGCCAATCTTGAGATCAAGCCATCGGGCTGCGATCCTGTTCGATTGTGCCATGAAGTCATCGCCGAACTTAAAGCGGCTAAAAACCTGCCAATCCTGATTTCAAGCTTTGACGACATTGCGGTTGCCGAAATGCGCAAACATGCGCCAGAAGTTCCATGCGGCTGGTTGCTTGAAACCCTGCCCGACGACTGGAAGTCTGAATATGACCGCCTTGGGGCATCCGCCATTCATATCGACCATGCTGCATTGACCCCCGTGAGTGCGGCAGAGATTGTCGATGCTGGTGTGCCGTTGGTTTGCTATACCATCAATGATGTCGAACGGGCCAAAGAGCTGTTTTCTTGGGGGGTGACATCCGTCATCACCGATGACCCGGCCAAATTACTGATGTCGATCCCACGCCGCCCGTTCGCGGCACACAGATAAGCCCCCATGCCGGGAACATAAAGCGCAACAGTTCGGGCATTGCCACCACCATCGCCCGACCATGTTGCCGATACATAAAGAATACAGGGAACGTTCCAATGACAATCGCCCCACAAGATGGGACCGTGGCCCCACCGCCGCCCGATCCAACTATTTCACCGACACCGCTTTATCCCAATAACCGCTTCAAGCGCCACTTAAGCGAGCTTTTTCGACTTGCCCTGCCGGTTACTATCGCAAGGCTTGGCATGTTGATCATGGCGGTTGTTGATACCATCGTCGTTGGCAACTATGACAGTGCGGGTTTGGCCTATTTGAATGTCGCACATGCGCCGTTCACATCCTTGATGGTAACGGGTATCGGCCTTTTGACCGGTGTGATGATCATGACATCGCATGCAAAAGGTCGAGAAAACCTGATGGCAGCCGGGGCCGTGTGGCGCAATGCCATGCCATATGCGGTTTTGATCGGTATTTTGTTTACCATCCTGACTTGGCAATCAGAGTGGCTATTTGCCGTTACCGGCCAGCCCGCCGAAATTACCGAGAATGCCGGAAACCTTGCGGTGATCCTGTCAATCGGGATGCCCGCTGCCATGATCTATATTACCTGCGCGTTTTTCCTTGAAGGATTGCAACGCCCGTTGCCGGGCATGGTGATGATAATTGGAGCAAATCTGATTAACCTTGTTCTGGATTATGGTCTTGTGTACGGGGCATTTGGGTTGCCCGAACTTGGCGCAGAGGGTGCTGCATGGACATCAAGCGCTATTCGCTGGTTTATGGCCCTTAGCCTGTTGGCATATATTCTTTTGATGAGAAGCCATCATCTTTATGGCATTCGCAATGGGTTTGCCGGTTGGTGGCGTGGATCCCGTGACGCGCGTCATTTGGGTTATGCAGCAGGTACCAGCCAAGGCATGGAAACAAGTGCCTTTGCCGCCATGCAGCTTTTTGCTGGTCGGCTAGGTGTTGTCGCTGCGGCAAGCTATGGCATCGCCATGACGCTGCTGGCATTAATGTTTATGGTCGCACTTGGCTTGGCATCGGCAACGTCGGTGCGGGTCGGCATTGCCTATGGCAGGCGTGATCGTCCGGATATGGCCTTGGCCGGATGGACCGGACTTTTGACAACGATGGCCGTGATGCTGTGTCTAAGCATTCCGATTTATCTGTTTCCAAATGCCGTATCACATCTATTCACACAAGATTTAAGCGTCATTGCCACCACGGTTTCGGTTCTTGTTCTTATGCCAATCATTTTTCCGACCGATGGTGGGCAGAATGCCGCAATCAGCGCCCTTCGCGGTGCAGGGGATAAATGGGCACCAACGGTTTTGCATCTGGTGTCTTACATCTTTGTGATGATCCCAGTGGGGTATTACCTGACATTCGTCTTGGAAATGGGTGTACCCGGATTGTTCTGGGGCATCGTGATTGCAAGCCTGATCGCCGTATTTGGCCTTGCGATCCGGTTTAAAATTGTCTCTGGCCGAGAAATTCCGGCATATACCGGACATCGTTAAGCAAAGCCGTCATTTGGAAATCAAAAGGTCCGCCAGATTAATCCGGCGGACCTTTTACATTTTGGAACAGTAATCGGCTTGTTTAAGCGCGCACTGCATCAAATTGACGACGTGGCATCAGTAAATCGCAGAAAGGCAAAACCAATGTATCAAAAGCAGATGCCGCACGGGCCGCATCAATCCGAATGATGTGCTGTTCGATGTCACGCTGGGTTGCCAAATCCCCCAGTGGTTCAAGTTCGGGCAGGGCATTAAGCAATGTTGCGTAGAATTCAACCTGATCATCGCGTGCATCGCCAGATGCAAGATTGCCCAAATGATTGTAAAGCGCCATGGCAAGGAACCAGCGACAATAGGGCATCAGGCCTTGAAGAATTTCAGCTCGTTGTTGTGGCTGTAGATATTGTTGAAGATCACTATCAAGCCAAACGGCATTTTGCACGCCGGCAACAAAGGCATTGCGCAAGGCAGGGTATTCATCGCCAAAGAATACGGACGTCAGCCAAGCCGAAAGATCATCAAGCGATTTACGCCGACTGTCCGGCGTGCCATCCGTCGCAAAATCAAGTGCAGGCATTGCCGGTTTACCCGACATGGCAAGGCTTGCCACCGCTGGGTCGATCAATGCGGTAGAAAGCCACGCCTGATGCCAGATGCGCATCGGCCGGAAGTAAGGTTCCTTTTCTGAACCACCTGCCTCAATCCAACTTTCAATCAAATGCGCCCGCCCCAGTGAGACGCCAAGACGCAGAGCATCTTCAAACCCCATTCCGCCCATCAGGAACGGATCATCCAGCATATCTTCAAGCAAGGGAAGCGATGCCGCAACGTGATCGGCGCGAAGCCCCGCCCCCAACGGCTGATAAAAAGACGCACCATCACCATGATCAAAGATCGCACGGGCATGTTTTGCAAATGCCCCCCAGAAAACCAACTTTATCGGTTCCGCCCGTTTACGCCACAGCGGTCGGGTCATGTGCCAGTTTTCAGTTTCAAACTCTGCCAAAGCCATCGCATCAACCAGACGGGCAAGTGGTTTTGCCACCGCACGCTCGAGATCATCAACAGATCCCGAATGGCCGACTGACAGGCGCCAGCCCGGTTGTTCATGTGGGTGATGATCAAGCCATAACATGGCAAAGCCGGATGCCCCGGCACGTTGTGCGGAAGGTGCAACCAGATCAAAGAATAAAGCCAAAGGAGCGGGCATTTCCGGGACCGTATGGTCCGCCAAGGCATCACCAACCACCCAAGTTTTGACAATCACGTCATCGGCATCAGGCCGATCATTGAAACGCGGCGGCAGGAATCCCGAATACTGGCCGGAAGCATTGGAAATGTCGGTCATGGCAGCCTCGTCTAAGCAAGTGGCGCACGTAGGGTGCAGGATCTGCGACCTGCTGATAAACAAGGTTGTCGATCAGGTCAATCACACCCGATGAAAGCAAATTTATGATGTGCGCCAACTTCCGCCGCCGCAAGGCGCGGTTTATACCCGGGTCAGTCCGGCATGACCAATGCTGGCTTCGCGGTAAACTGATGGTGGCATGGAAATCAAACGTCTGAAATCGCGTGAGAAATGGGCATTATCGGTAAAGCCACACCAAAAGCCAATTTCACCAACCGACAACCCGGTGCCATATAACAATCGACATGCTTCACGCACACGGACAAGGCGCAGCAAATCAGAAAAACGCGTACTTGCCTGTTGCAAGCGGCGCTGCAACGTCCGACCAGAGGTCCCCAGCGCATTGGCGACCTCATCAATCGTCCAACTACGCCCTATATCCTGTTCAAGGATCGCGCAAAGCTGCTGAACGATGGGGCGTTGGGCACCAATCGGCGGGGCGGTTCCCGGCATATTGGCCAAGAATGGATAGGATGAGGAAACCGGTTCAAAACTGGTCCAATTTATCCGAAAGCGCAATCCACGCCCGGCAAAGGCCAATTTGTTATTAATCCGGTCTTTATGCACAACCCGAACCGAAGGCCCGTGACTTGGCAAAATCGTACTATCAATGTTTTCTGCACCGACCGCTTCAAGCAGGCCAATCAAAAACCCCTGGAGCAACAGGTTTTCCACACGCGCAGGAGGTTGCCCACGGACGACCCCGCGATGGATGGTCATGGATTTTCCGGTGATCGTAAATTCACTGCGCGCACGGGCATGGGAATAACCTTCCAGCCGACGCCAACGATCTGCAATCATTTCCGGGGTCGCGGAGTGGCGCAACATGGTCAGGATCGGTTCTTGTTCCTTCGCCGCAAGATGCCGACCAAGCCGAACCAGAACAGCCGGCCCATTTATCTTTTCAAGAGCAAGCATGATGCTGCGCAGCTTGGCCGAGGTCACAACCGTTCCGGCCGGCACAAGGTCATACCCCCGCGGCAACCAGGCCAGTTGCCGGATCAGGGCAACATGCAATCCAAAAGAGACAAATTCCTGCATCAAAGCACGCCAAAAATCAAAATGTGGCGCGATCATACAAATTATTAATTAAACTGTCAGCGGACGATTCAAAATGTCACGGTCCTGTTACATTAACGTCAAATCGGATTGAAAACCGCCCTTGAAATTAAGGTGCCAGAATTCAGACCATTGCCGGAATTGCATGGTCATGTCAGTCTGACATTCAGGTTCAAAACCCAACGCGGATGCCAAAAATGATCAAGGTTCTTTTTGTTTGCACTGGCAATATTTGTCGGTCCCCGACTGCTGATGGCGTGTTTCGCACGATTGTCGAGGCCGCTGGGCTTTCTGAGAAGATCGCAGTCGATAGTTGCGGGTTGTCCGCCTATCACGTTGGCGAGCTTGCTGATCCGCGATCCCGGGAAATGGCGCAAAGTCGGGGTTATAGTTTGAATGACATTCGGTCGCGCAAAATCAAACCGGGTGATTATGTCCAATTTGACTACATCCTTGCGATGGATGATGGACATTTACACGACATGCGCCGCCAAGCCCCGGCTGCAAACCACCACAAGATCGAACTGTTTTTGGATTATCATCCCGATATGGCCGGACAAAGTGTGCCGGACCCTTATTACGGCGGGGCAAATGGATTTTCGAACGTATTTGATATGATAGAGCAAACGTCCAACAAATTACTTGATCATATTCGCCAACAACACCGTATCTAAATCACTGATCCACAATACGCGGCATGGACACCATATCCATGAACAGTTTGATCAAAGAACTCACCGGTGCGGATATTTCCACCACGTCCCAGCTTGGGGGTGGCGCCATTTCCAATGTTATTCGGTTTGATCTTGAGAATGGCCGATCGCTTGTCGTCAAACGCTGCAATCACGTCGCCACAGATGGCGGTCTGAATATCGAAGCCGATATGTTGCGACATTTTGCGAAACATTCACCCATCACTTGCCCCGATGTTCTTCACGCTGATCCGAACTGCCTCATTATGGGATACATTACCAATGATAACCGTATGAGCAATACCGTGCAGCTCGATCTGGCAGAACAGCTTGCTACTCAGCACCAAGTCAGGGCAGATACATATGGATTGCCATTCGATACCTTGATTGGCGGGTTACACCAACCCAACAGCCCCAACACCAGTTGGGTGACTTTTTTTGGCGAACATCGATTACGCCATATGACCCAAGCAAGCCTTCGCGAGGGAAAACTACCTGGATCAATGGCCGCACGGATGGATAAATTGATCGCGCATCTTAGTGATTTGATTGATGACACACCCCGCCCATCCTTGCTGCATGGGGATTTGTGGGGTGGAAACATCCTGTGTCTGGACGGCAAGCTCGCGGCACTGATTGATCCGGCCGTTTATTACGGTGATCGCGAGATTGAATTGGCCTTTGGAACGCTCTTTGGCGATCTAACGCCCGCATTTTTCAGCCGATATAACGAAATCACGCCGATAGAACCGGGATTCTTTGAAGAACGCCGGGATTTGTATAATCTATATCCATTATTGGTACATGTTCGCCTGTTTGGCGGGTCTTATATCGGTTCTGTTGATCAAATACTTTCCCGGTTTGGTCACTAAAACCTACCCGCACAGGTCAACACAAAACCACGTAAAAAAGGGACGAGAGAGTTGAAAATTCTAGTTGGAGCAGCCTTACTGACCATGTCTGTAAGCATTGTCGCCACCGCCCATGAAGGGGCAACCGGTGTGGTTAAAGAACGTATGGACGGTATGGAAACCATTGGCCATCAGGTCAAGATCATGGTTCCGATGCTTAAAGGAGCATTGCCTTATGACCCGGCACAGGTCGCCACGTCCGCTGGCATCATTGAACACCACTCGGGTGAAAGCTTTACCAAACTTTTCCCTGAAAATACCACGGGCAAGCCATCCGAAGCCCTGCCGGAAATCTGGGATGAGTGGGAAAAGTTCAGCGACATCGCATCGGAACTTGAAACAAGTGCCAATGCTTTGAAAACTGTTGCGGCGAATAACGGATCAGAAGACGATTTCAAAGCCGCACTGGGCAGCATGCTGAAAACCTGCAAATCCTGCCACAGCAGTTTCCGCGAATAGACAGCCAACCCCATATCGGGTGTTAGATATGCAAAAGGCCGCAGTTTTGTGCTGCGGCCTTTGTCATTTTGCCTGATAGCGATCAGCCTTAGCGGCCGATCATGGCAAAGAATTCACGACGGGTAATCGGATCATCACGGAAAGCACCCAGCATACGGCTGGTAACCATCGATACGCCGGTCTTGTGAACGCCACGTGTGCTCATGCACTGATGGTTGGCATCAATGACCACCGCAACGCCAAGCGGATCAAGTTCTTCTTGAATGGTATTGGCGACCTGTGCTGTCATTTTTTCCTGAATCTGCAGGCGCTTGGAATAAACTTCGACAACACGGGCAAGTTTGGAAATACCAACAACACGGTTGCGCGGCAGATAGGCTACATGGGCCACGCCAATGATCGGCACCATGTGATGTTCGCAATATGATTCAACGCGAATATCACGCAGAACAACCATTTCGTCATAGCCATCGGTCTCTTCGAAGGTACGACGCAGGATTTCTGCGGGGTCTTGCTGATAACCAGCAAAGAATTCGCCATAAGAACGCGCCACACGATCTGGCGTTCCGCGTAAACCTTCGCGGTCGGGATCATCGCCAGCCCAACGAAGCAGGGTTCGAACAGCTTCTTCAGCTTCCTCACGTGTCGGACGTTTTACCGCACTATGTTCGCTGCACATACTAAATCCTTTATCTTATTCTTACGGGATTACGTCCCGGCTTGGTGGGGCTCCTGACCCGCTTCTATCTCAATTTACCGTATGTTGCCCATGGGGACTGTCCAAAGAAAAGGCCGGAATAGCGATATCAAAGTGATTGCCATCCATATCAGTCATTTCATAGGTGCCCACCATAAAGCCGCTTGGTGTCGCAAGTGGTGCGCCGCTTGTATAGTTAAAACGCTCGCCCCCCGCCAACACGGGTTGCTCCCCAATAACGCCAGCACCTTTGACTTCCTGCGTTTCACCGCGAGAATCAGTAATGCGCCAATACCGGTTCAGCAACTGAACGGTTTTTGACCCAAGATTTTCGATCTCGATCCGATAAGCCCAAACATAGCGATGGGTGTCAGGATCAGATTCGTCCTCAAGGAATACGGGTTGTACCGAAACCTTGATATCGTTGGTTACGGTCGAATACATGCACGTCTCCAGGCCAAGTGTGTTCCAATCATTTTGCGTCAGCCAAGATTGCGATTGATGGGTCAAATGTAGACAGTCCAAAGCCGAAGCACCAGTGGCCTCTGAAAATTGCTTTAAAACAATACCAGACCACATAGTGACGTTCAGAAACGCATGCCTTCCTAATCAAACGGCCCGCACATTGTACGGGCCGTTTTAAGATAGGGATTACTGTATTGCGAACCGTCAAACAGCAAGGGCTGCCAACAGGTCTTCCTTAAGATCATCAATGTCTTCCAGACCGACAGAAAGACGCAGCATGCCTTCGGTAATGCCCATGGTGATTTTATCTTCAGCCGGAACACGCTGATGGGTCGTGGTCCAAGGATGGGTCGCCAGACTTTTGGCATCGCCAAGATTGTTGGAAATATCGATCAGCTTAAGGTTATCAAGCAGCGAGAAGGCCGCTTTCTTGCCACCGGCAAGCTCAATCGCAATCAATCCACCACCGCGGCCAGACATCTGTTTCATTGCCAAGTCATGCTGCGGGTGACTTTTCAGTCCCGGATAGATAACGCGCGAAACTTGCGGCTGTTCCGACAGGAACTCGGCCAATGCCGTTGCGTTGCAAATATGTTGATCTATCCGCAGGCTCAGCGTTTCAAGACCCTTAAGCAAAACCCATGCGTTGAACGGACTCATGCTTGGCCCGGTGTGACGCAAGAACGTGGTCAAATGATCGTCGTGCCATTCCTTGTCGTTAAACAGGATCGCACCCCCCAAACAGCGTCCCTGACCATCGATATGTTTGGTCGCGGAATAGACAACAATATCCGCACCGAGTTTCATCGGCTTTTGCAAAATCGGTGTTGCAAAGACGTTATCAACGACAACCTTTGCACCGGCCTTATGTGCCAATTCAGAAACAAACGCGATGTCGAGGACTTCAAGTGTGGGGTTCGATGGAGTTTCAAGGAAAACAGCGTCGGCTGGCTTGGAAAGTGCTTTTTCCCATGCCGCTTTATCCGTGCCATCAACCAGTTCGGTTTCAACACCGAAACGCGGCAAAAGTGTTGTCAGAATAAATTCGCACGACCCAAACAAGGCACGCGAACCAACAACCCGCCCACCGGCCTTGGTACAAGCCGCAAGCGCGTTCCAAACGGCCGACATCCCCGATGCCGTTGCACGGCAATATTTGGCACCTTCAAGCAATGCGAGGCGTTCTTCAAACATGCCGACAGTCGGATTGGCAAAACGGGAATAGACATAACGTTCCGGGCCGCTGCCATCAAAGGAGGCTTCTGCCTCTGCTGCGGTGTCATACACATAGCCGGAATTCATAAAGATGGCTTCGGACGTCTCACAAAAGCCGCTGCGAACTGTCCCGCCACGTACGGAACGGGTGGCTGCGCGCCAATTATCGGAAGCCTTTTTTTCGGTCGTCATTGTCTTGCTCCTACATGCCCGCAATATGGTGTGTTCCGGGCACAAAAAAACCCTGACCGGCATGAATGGGTCAGGGCCGAAGCCTTCTTGCCCCTCTTTAGCGATTTTTTACGTGGCCGCAAGCCGGTCGACAAATCCCACGATTGGCAGACGATACGTCCAGTTTCCTGTAACGTCAAGCACCTCCGGCCCAGGAATTTATCCCCGTCACCGACCCATGCGACCCCGGCCCTAATTTGACCTACTCACGCAATGGTGAAAGCAGTTCATAAGCATCTTTGGAAATTTCGCTCTAATCTTCGGGAAATTAATGCAATCCTGTTTATCGGGCTTGCTCTTTATTAAATCTAAAAGCCCCAGCAAGAACGTGAAATCAATGACTAAGACCAGTTCAATGGCGTCAAAAGTGTCTAATCAAGAACCAGATATCACTCCAAGCCCTCCGACCACAACAAAACCGCTTTGGCGCAGAATATTGCCATTGGTGGTGTTGGTGCTTGGCCTGTTCGCCGCGTGGTCAGGCGGGGTTCTTGATCTGCTATCCTTTGACACGCTGCGTGACAATCGCGTGTTCTTGCAAAACTATGTCGCCGAGAATCCAGCCATCAGCGTTTTGGCCTTTAGCGCGATTTACATGATTTCCGTCGCCTTATCGCTACCGATTGGGGCGATTTTGACCATATCTGGCGGCTTTATGTTTGGCGCCTGGCTTGCTACGACCTATGTCGTCATCGCCGCAACATTTGGTGCCACAATCATTTATCTGGCAGCGCGCTATGCCTTTTATGATCTCATGCATGCCAAGGCGGGCAACGCCATTCGCAAGATGGAAGAAGGCTTTTCTGAAAACGCCTTTAGCTATCTCATGGTTTTGCGCCTGATCCCGATCTTCCCGTTCTGGCTGGTTAATCTGGTTCCTGCGTTGCTGGGTGTTAAGCTCCGTTCTTTTATCTTTGGCACCATGCTTGGCATCATTCCCGGAACCTTTGTCTATGCCTCTATCGGGGATGGTCTGGGCGCTTTGTTTGATCAGGGTAAAACACCCGATCTTGGTATTATTTTCGAACCCCGTATCCTGACACCGATTATCGGACTTGCCGTACTGGCACTTTTGCCAGTTGCCTATAAGAAACTGCGCAAAACAAAAAGCGAGGGCACTTTGGATGCCTAAAACCATCAAGACAGATATTTGCGTCATTGGGGCAGGATCGGGTGGTCTTTCCGTTGCGGCCGGGGCCGTGCAAATGGGGGCTGATGTTGTCCTGATTGAAAAGGGCAAAATGGGTGGCGACTGCCTTAATACCGGGTGTGTTCCCTCCAAGGCATTACTTGCAGCAGGTCATGCCGCCGAGAACGCCCGCACCGCAAACCGGTTTGGCGTGTTCACGGTTTCTGTGGACGTCGATTTCCCCAAGGCAGTCGATCACGTTCATTCCGTGATCAATGGCATTGCACCCCACGATTCGGTTGAACGGTTCGAAGAACTTGGCTGCACCGTTATTCAGGCGGAAGCCCAATTCACATCCCCGACAGAAGTCACTGCCGGGGACACCATCATTCATGCCAAACGGTTTGTGATTGCCACCGGGTCGCGGGCGGCAGTTCCCCCGATTCCGGGACTGGAAAATGTCAGTTATTTCACCAATGAAACCATCTTTGAAAACCGCACCTGCCCGGATCATTTGATCATTATTGGCGGCGGTCCAATTGGCCTTGAAATGGCGCAAGCACATCAGCAATTGGGCGCCAAGGTCACCGTCGTTGAGATGATGAACATCCTTCCCAAAGATGACCCAGACATGGTTGCCGTTGTCCGCAAAAGCATCATTTCTGGCGGCATCACCCTTTACGAGCAAACCAAGACCAAAGAAATCCAAAGCGTCGGCGATAAGGTCCGGGTCGTAGTTGACCACAATGGCATCGAGATTACCCTTGAAGGCAGCCACCTTTTACTCGCCACCGGGCGCAAACCCAATGTCGAAAATCTTGGCCTTGAACAGGCCGGTGTGACGTTCGAGCCCAGCGGAATTTCCGTCGATGCCCGCCTTCGTACATCCAACCATAAAATCTTTGCGATTGGCGATGTGACCGGCGGCCTGCAATTTACCCATATGGCAGGCTATGATGCCGGTATCGTTATTCGAAATACGCTGTTTCGTCTTCCGGCCAAGGTTGACCATCGTGCCGTTCCTTGGGTGACATATACCAACCCGGAACTCGCACAGGTCGGCATGACCGAGGCCACCGCACGCAAACAAATTGGCGATGATATCCGTGTTGTGACATGGGATTATGCCGAAAATGATCGCGCGCGTGCCGAAGGCGATACAACGGGCTTCATAAAGGTTATCACGACAAAAAAGGGGCGCATTCTGGGCGCTGGAATTGTCGGACGGCAGGCAGGCGAGCTTATCGGTGTCTGGTCCTTGGCCATTTCCAAGAAAATGAAGATCGGTGCGATCGCCGGGATGATTGCCCCCTATCCCACCTTGGGCGAACTTTCCAAACGGGTGGCCGGGGCGTGGTATACACCCAGCTTATTTAGCGAAAGAACCCGCAAAATTGTTCGGTTCCTTTTGAAATTCGCATAGGCGATCAAGCATCTGTATCGCTGTACTTTTTTGATGGTCTCTGACTAACATTGCCGATGGAACGTCCGCATCTAAAATTGCCCCCATGGGCCAAATCGCTTTCCGCACGCCTACTGGTGCTCACGGTAAGCTTTATCATGCTTGCCGAAATCTTTGTCTTTGCCCCGTCCGTCGCCCGTTTTCGGATTGATTGGCTTAAGGCACATCTTGATTCTGGCTATCTTGCTGCCCTTGCTCTTGAAGCGACCCCAGATCAAATGATCCCCGATGATCTTGAAAAGGAATTGCTTTCAAATGCCGGGATTGAGGCCGTTATCTTGCGCCGTGAAGAACGTAAATTGCTGCTTCAACGCGACGACATGCCTGCCAAGGTCGACAAAGACGTCAATCTGACGGACTTTTCCATCCCGATGGCCTTGATGGAAGGCTTATCCACCCTGTCGCAAAACCAAGACCGCATGCTGCGCGTGGTGGGTATGCCATCCATGGCACCAGATTTTGAGATCGAAGTTCTCGTCCATGAGAAAGCCTTAACCGACGCGATGCGTAATTTCGGCTGGCGGGTTTTTGGTCTGTCTCTGATGATTTCGTTCTTTACTGCCGGGTTGGTTTATTTCGCACTGAACCGCCTGATGGTGCGCCCGATGCGTACCCTTACCCATGATATGATCCGCTTCCGCGAAAACCCGCAAGATAAGGCATCGGTTATTACCCCCGGTCAACGCGATGATGAAATTGGGGTCGCCCGCCAAGAACTGGCCATCATGCAGCAAGACATTCAGGCAATGCTAAACCAGCGTCGTCGTCTTGCAGCCCTTGGCACAGCCGCAACCAAAATCAGCCACGATCTGCGTAATGCCTTAGCAACGTCCATGCTGATGACCGAACAGCTTGCCAAAAGTGAAGATGATGAAGTACGGGCTGTCGTCCCACGTCTTCTATCATCCATGGAACGTGCCGTTTATATCAGCGAACAAACCCTGTCATTCGCCCGTGATACGCCTCCGCCACGCGACTTGGCAAAGTTCACCCTGATTGAACTGATCGAAGAAGTCCGCGATCAGATCCTTTTGCAAAAGTCTGAACCTCTTTTGGATGGCCACAAGCCTGATGCTTCCGAACAGGCAAAACCTTGTCGCGCACGCATTAAGATCGACATGCCCGATGATGTCATGCTTGAAGCCGATTATGACATGCTGTTTCGCGCCTTTAGCAACCTGATCCGCAACCCGCTAGAAGCAGGTGCGGATGAAGTCATCATCACCTATGAATTGATCCCGGCCAAAGACCCAACAGACGAATCGGCCAAGAACCCCAGTTTCATTGACGTTTTCATCAGTGATAATGGCCCCGGGTTGCCTGAAAAAGCGATCAAGAACCTGTTCGTCCCATTCGCAGGAAGTGGTCGCACAGGAGGAACCGGGCTTGGCCTTGCAATCGCGCGGGAGTTGATAAGCACGCATAATGGCGACCTTCATCTCGTATCAACCGGGCCAAATGGCGCTGTTTTCTGCGTAAAACTGCCATATCTCAGTTGATCTTTGTGCATCGCACTGCCGCAACGCACCTAATCGATAGCTTTTATCTATCGATTTTTATTTAATATTCAATTTTATCTTTTCCCCAAGTTTTGGCACCTTGAAGTCAAGGCGATGCCGGGCCGAAATCCCGATCCCCGATCCGCTCCTGACCCAAGGTTCGGCATCGCCAAACTGATTTACCTCTCAATCATGATCAGCGCGACCAACGTCAGCGCCCCAACAAAAACAACGGTGGTACGCTTTATAGTTGATGCATGATTAGAGGCAGCCCTCATAATCCTTGCCGGATTATCATCGAGGGGTCTGAAACCGGCCCCTGACCCTCAAACCCCTTGCCTTCGGGCAGGGGGTGTCTTTTATCCGGGTCACACTTAATCACGTTGGGCGGACAAATGATTTACGTATGTCATCAATCTTTGGACGCAGGAAACATCCATCCGCGTGATCATTGATCAATCCCATAGCCTGCATAAAGGCAAATACGGTGGTTGGTCCGACAAATTTCCAACCACGCTTTTTAAGGTCTTTAGACAATGCAACAGATGTCGGCGAGGTCGACATTGTTTGCGGTACTGGAACTTCTGCCGGATCAGGTTCAAATCCCCAGAAATAAGCTGCCAGTGAACCTTCGCGCTCGACCATTTCACATGCCCGTTTGGCATTGTTAATCGCCGCTTCGATCTTGCCGCGATGACGGATGATCCCGGCATTATTCATAAAGCGCTCGACATCACTCACATCAAACGCTGCAACTTTGTAAAAATCAAACCCCTTGAACGCAGCCCGGAAGTTCTCGCGTTTTGACAGGATGGTCCGCCAGCTTAGCCCAGACTGAAAACCTTCAAGGCAAACCTTTTCAAACAAACGCTGATCATCGGAAACCGGAAAACCCCATTCCGCATCGTGATAGGCGTTAAATTCCGGTGCTGCGCCACACCATGAACACCGGCATTTGCCAT
The DNA here is from genome assembly GCA_019634165.1 of Rhodospirillales bacterium. GTDB lineage: Bacteria > Pseudomonadota > Alphaproteobacteria > Rhodospirillales > Thalassospiraceae > Thalassospira. Next base: position 167,563 of record JAHQVT010000011.1, on the reverse strand, counting down.
CTTCGCTGATTGTTGTTTTGCTCATAGGTCAAACCATCAAAAATTCAGGTCGCTGACATTCTGCCAGTGGTGTTTGAAATCTGTTCAAGAACTTGGATCAAAAGGTCGTCTAATCTCGCCAGAAGGCTGGGAACAGCAGAACCAGCACGGTAAACACCTCAAGCCGGCCAATCAGCATCCCGATTGACATCAACCATTTCGCGCCATCAGGCAAGGTTGCGAAATTGCCCGATGGGCCAACAATCGGGCCAAGCCCCGGCCCAACATTGGCAATTGCCGTCCCCGCACTTGAAACCGCTGTAATGAAATCAAGCCCCATCGCGCCAAGCCCCGCTGCCAGAATGATAAAGCAGAACACAAACAGGAAGAAGAAACTCAAAACCGATTCGGTAACGTCTTCTGACAGTGGCTTCCGGTTATAGTAGGCAATGAAAACGCCATGCGGGCGTAACATATGCGAAAGCTGGATTTTGGCGATCTCGTAAAGCACCTGAAGGCGGAATATCTTCACCCCACAGGTCGTCGATCCTGCACAGCCGCCAATAAACATGACAAAGAAGAAAACGGTAACCGCAAATGGCCCCCAAAGACCATAATCAGTGGTAGCGAAACCCGTGCCGGTCATGACCGACATAATATTGAACGAGGTATAGCGAAGCGCGAATAAGAACCCGACACCGTTGGTTTCCGAATGCCAATACGCCAACCCGACAATGATCGAAACTGCAATCGTCAGGAACCAGCGAACCTGACTGTCGCGAAACAGGGCGCGCCCCTGCCCGCGCAGCATCTGTAGATACAGAATAAACGGCAGTGCGCCAGTCGCCATGCCAAGCGTGATAATCACATCAATCGTTGCGCTGTCAAAATGCCCGATCGAGGCATCCTTGGTCGAAAAACCACCGGTCGCAATTGTTGTCATAGCGTGCGCAATCGCATCAAACGGGGTCATGCCTGCCGACCACAGCATTATCGCCCAAAGCGCGGTAAAAGCTAGATACAGCATAGCAATGCCCATGGCGATCTGTGTCGCACGCGGGAAAGCTTTGTCCGATTTATCGGAATTCTCCATACGGAAAAGCTGCATCCCACCAACACGCAGCATCGGCATGACCGCAATCGCCATCACAATGATCCCGATACCGCCAAGCCACTGCAACAATGCCCGCCAAAGCAATATGCCCTGTGGCGCACTATCAAGACCAACCATTACGGTTGACCCCGTGGTCGAGATACCTGACATCGCCTCGAAAAACGCGTCGGTATAGGACATATCAAGATCGGAAAAGGCAAATGGCAATGCCGAAGCCGCGGTCAAAACCAGCCAACTCAAAGTCGTCAGGATAAAGGCCTGCCGCGAATTGATTTTCAGGTTTTCCATGCGATTCATCATGATCAGCGCACCGCCGACAAACAACGACACAAACGACGCTGCTGAAAACACAATCCAATCTGATTGATCGTAATAAAGATCAACCAGTGCCGGGACAAACATGCCCACGGACAAGGTGCAAAGCAGAATACCAACGATGAAAAGAATGGGACGGAAATCGATCAATGAAACGCCTCTTGGCATAATGTGCCGCATGGTCCCCCGGACAATGCGGCCTGACGCAAACTGCTGTTCTCGTTTTTCAGGGCATTGCATAACCGAAATTGCAGCCGACATGTACCCCATTCATGACAAGCAGCGGAATTCTTGGCACAAGCGTTGATAATGTCCAGCCCTTTATCGGCTATGCGTTTTCGGTCTAGCAGGTTTGGCACAGGCAGAAATCCGCCATTTCTGGGTTGGCATCGTGCTAGATCACCGCTATATCGGCGATCTAAACATATTCAAGAACGAAAGCAGCCGTGGAAATGTCCGAACACGCCAGAACCTTTATCCTGACCATCACCTGCCCGGATACATTCGGGATTGTCGCAAGTGTTTCCAGTTTCCTTGCTGACCAAGGCGCGTTCGTGACCAAACTTGAACAATTTGGCGATCCTCAAAGCAAACGCTTCTTTATGCGTGTGAAGTTTGACGCTGATCAGGCGTTGCGCACCGAAGCTGAATTTAGCGAAAAATTCACCCCGATTGCCGACAAGTTCATCATGCAGTGGAAACTGCATGATGTCCGTCGCAAGCCAAAAGTACTTCTGATGGTTTCAAAGTTCGGCCATTGCCTGAATGATATTTTGCATCGGGTGGCATCAAACAACCTGCATATCGAAATCCCGGCAATTGTTTCAAACCACGAAGACATGCGCGACATTGTCGAATGGTACGGCATTCCTTATTACCACCTCCCGGTTACCAAAGAAACCAAAGCAGCGCAGGAACAGAAGCTTCTGGACCTGATTGGAGAACATGATGCCGACCTGATTGGGTTGGCGCGCTATATGCAGGTTCTTTCAACCGATCTTTGCCGCGAACTTGAAGGCCGCTGCATTAATATCCACCATTCATTCCTGCCAAGCTTCAAGGGGGCGAAGCCTTATCATCAGGCCCATGAACGCGGAGTGAAATTGATTGGTGCAACAGCACATTATGTCACCGCTGATCTTGATGAAGGTCCGATCATTCATCAGGCGGTGGAACGCGTTGATCACACGATGACGGCAGAAGACATGGTTGAAATCGGCCGCGATATTGAATCGGTTGTATTTTCGCGAGCCATTCAAATGCATTGCGAACATCGCGTGTTTCGAAACGGCCACAAAACCATTATTTTCCGCCGCTAATCTTCTATGCACTGAACCAGACATCATCAAGAAACCACCCATTAATAATCGGTGGTTTATTTTTCCTGCCCCATATGCATTCAAAGAAAACAAAGCAGGCCGCCAACAATTTTGGTCTGTGCAATTGGCGGCTCTTTCCCCTACATTACAAAAGTCGAAAATGCTGGATGCGCAAAATCTCAGTGTATTAAGACTTTGTTTTTAAGGAGCTTTCCGTGCAGGGAAAGAAGTTATACTTCGCTGTCATTCTATGTATCCTTCTTGCGGTTGGTTTCCTAACCACCAGCTTTGTCAGCTTTTATGTCGCACGTGAATCGCTTGAAGAACAGATTTCCGAGACAGCTCTGCCGCTGACCAGCGACAATATATATTCGGAAATACAGCGCGATCTTCTGCAGCCGATTTTCATTTCTTCCTTGATGGCCCATGACACATTTGTTCGCGACTGGGCTTTGTCTGGCGAAAGTAATCCACAAAAGATCATTAAATATCTTAGCGAAATCCAATCGCGCTACGGCACGATCACGTCCTATTTTATCTCGGACAAAACACGCAATTACTATCACCCGACCGGCGTGATAAAACAGGTCAGCGAAGAAGACACCGCCGATAATTGGTATTTCCATGCCCGTGATGCCAAAAAGGTTTACGAGATCAATATTGATCACGACACGGTTGACCGGTCGCGCATGTCAATTTTCGTGAATTATCAGGTCCGTGATTATGACGGCAATGTCATTGGCATTACCGGTGTTGGGCTTGCGGTAAGCTCTGTCACCAACCTGATTGAAACCTATCAGAACCGTTATGGCCGGACGATTTACTTCGTGGACACCCAGGGACACATCACCCTGCGCGGCAGTGGTTTTGGCAATGCAAAGAGTCTGCATGAACGTCGCGGCATGCGCCATCATGCAACCCAAATCCTAACATCGCCGGGCTCCTCGATATCCTATGAAGAAGAAGGCCACACCTATTTCGTCAATAGCCGACTGGTGCCGGAATTTGGCTGGCTGTTGATTGTTGAACAAAGCGACTTCTCATCAAACAGTCGCATTCAGAATACCTTGTTCATCAATATCGCCATCTCACTTTTGATTACGGTCATTGTCGGACTGGTCGCCTATCTGACCGTGCGAAACTATCAAAACCGCCTTGAAGAATTGGCATCGCGGGACAAACTGACCGGAAGCTTTAACCGCCAGGTGTTTGATATGCTGTTTGATCAGGCAACAAAATCTGCCAAACGGCAGAAAACGCCACTTTCGGTCATGTGTTTCGATTTGGATGGCTTTAAGAACATCAATGATACTTACGGGCATCCTGGCGGGGATGCGGTCCTGCGCGAAGTTCTAATGTCTGTTCGAACGAATGTTCGAGAATCTGATCTGATTTGCCGTTGGGGTGGGGATGAATTCGTCGTGATGTTCCCCGAAACCAATCGTCAAGAAGCCATGATCAAGGCCCGGGAACTTGCCGATCAAATTCGTGAAACACCCGTACCGTTTGGCCGCGACGACATCGCGATCACGATTAGTGCGGGTATCACCGAATACCGCGACGCTGAAGACCTTGATACATTGATGGCACGGGTTGATAACGCGCTTTATACCGCCAAGGCCGCAGGTCGCGATCATATTTCGTTGGCGTGATTGCAGGTTCGCAAACGTAAAATTGAGAAGCCAAAATCAAAACGGCCCCGCCAGTTCATCTGACGGGCCGTTGATTATGCGTTGGTGTTAATTCCGGCTGGAATTAATCAGCAATCGATGCTTCTGCGATCTGGACTGCATTCAATGCGGCCCCTTTAAGCAACTGGTCCCCTGCAACAAACAATTCCAGACCATGATCACCAAAGATCAGATTGGTACGGATACGGCCAACTTCGACATCATATTGTTCCGTCGCGGTCAACGGCATCGGGTATTTGTTGTTTGCCGGATCATCGACAAGTTTCACACCCTTGGCTTTTGCCAGAACGTCACGCGCAGCATCCGGGGTTACGACCTTTTCGGTTTCAATCACGATGGATTCCGAATGGGTACGTTCGGTCGGAATACGGACCGCGGTGCACGAAACAGCAAGATCAGGTACACCGAAGATTTTTCGGGTTTCCCAGGTCACCTTCATTTCTTCGCGGGTATAACCATTTTCCTGGAAGCTATCGATATGCGGGATCACGTTAAATGCCAACGGTGCCGAAAAAACCTCAGCCGGAACCGGCTTGCCTGCCAGACCAGCAGCAAGACCTTCACGCAGCTCATTCATGCCCGGTTGACCCGCACCAGATGCCGCCTGATAGGTCGAGACGAAGACTTTCTTTAAGCCAAATGCTTGATGCAGCGGCCAAAGTGCAACCGCAGCAATTGCCGTGGTGCAATTCGGGTTCGCGATCAGTTTTGCGGTCTTGGCAAGGTGACCGTTGATTTCCGGCACGATCAGCGGAACATCGTCATTCAGACGGAATGCCGAGGAGTTATCGATGACCAAGGCACCTTCGGCGATTTTCGGCCCGTATTCCTTGGCGAAGTCACCAGAAACAGCAAGGAAGACAATGTCGCACTGCTTGGCTTCTTCAACAGAAAACAGCGCGACGGTCTTAGTGCCGAATTTAGTCTCCACGGTCTTTCCTGCGGAACGCTCGGATGCGAACAGGGTGAGTTCACCTACAGGGAAGTTACGATCAAACATAACGTTGATCAGCTCGACGCCAACCGCACCGGTTGCGCCGATCACACCGACATGGAGATTTTCGGCACTCATAATAATTGTCTAACCTCGTATAAAAATTGTGTCCGTATTCGACTACCGCGATCTTTCGCGGGCGGCGCATTATAGGGATTTATCAAGGTAACGCAAATGTACCTTGCTGCATCGCACTTATGCGCGGCAATGTTCTGTATAGAACGCACCCCAAAATGGATTGTTCCCTATCGTTTTTTAAGGGGATTACGCAAAAATCCGCCCTTCGACAATACCACCGCCAAGCAGGTGTCGAAGGGCGGATATAACCGTCACAGGGACGGCATTTCCAGACAATTGACAAGAATCGGGCACCCAGTGCCGTGGGGACGTCTCATTAGAAGCCCCCAAAAGGCAGTATTTGGTACAAATATCCGCCTTCGGCACGGTCCAACTGTTTTGCAGCGGGTCTTTTTCTGCATCGTCATGTCCGTTTACAAACCCTGATTTTTGATCAGGTTTGCCAAAAATTTGAACGACGACATGCGCGTTCTGATCCCAGTTTCACGCAAATCTGCCCTCTGGTCTGTGGCATTCGTCACAGCCGGTTCAAACTTGTCACATAGATGCAGAATTGTTTAGTCCCGCCAGAAAGACGGCATCAAAAGGACAAGCAAGGTTTCAAATTCAAGCCGGCCCAGAACCATTGCAACATCCAAAATCCACTTGGCCGAATCCGGCAAGGATTGGAAATTACCGGCTGGACCGATGATATTGCCAAGCCCCGGCCCCACATTGGCAAGCGATGTTGCAGCCGCACTCATGGACGTAATCAAATCAAGTCCGGTCAGCCCAAGCGCAATAGTCACAACGATATAGCTGATCGTCAGCAAAAAGACATAAACCGTGACCGCGTTATAGATATCCGAGGTAATTTCATGTCGATCAATGCGGCTTACCACCACAGCAGACGGGCTACGCAGTCGCATGAAGTGCGCCCGCAATCCGGTAAAGACGACATAGAAACGAAACATCTTAAAACCACCAGATGTCGATCCCGAACATCCGCCGATAAATGTTGCAAAGAAGAACAGCATGACCGCCGCTGGCCCCCACAACAAATAGTCGCCCGATGCAAAGCCCGTGGTCGTAATCACCGATACAAGGTTAAACGCCGCCATGGTCAATGACCGGAAAACACTATCATCGGAAATATGCACCAACCGCCAGGTCAACAGCAGGGTAAACCCGGCAATGATCATGCAAAAAAGCTTAATCTGCTGATTGTCCGTCATAGCCTTGAGATTACGTTTCCGCAAAACCATCGCATAGGCCGTAAATGGCAATCCACCGGCAAACATAAACAGGATGGCGACCCAGTGAAGCGACAGGCTGCTATCAAATTTGGCAAAAGACAAATCAGATGTCGCATAGCCGCCTGTAGACAGCGTGGTCATGCCATAATTAATCGCATCAAACCAACGCATGCCAAACGCCCGATACAGCACGACACAGATCAAAGTAAGGCTGCTATAGATGATCACGATCTGCAGGCACATGTCGCGCATGCGCCCGCTCAGTTTTTCGGACCGATCAGAACTTTCCATCTGGAAAAGTTGCATCCCGCCAACCCGCATCATCGGCAACAATGCCAACGCAGTGACAATGATCCCAATCCCGCCCAGCCACTGCATGATCGATCGCCAGATCAGTAACCCTGGCGGCAATTGATCAAGACCAGATAGAATAGTTGATCCCGTGGTGGTCAAACCCGATACGGTTTCAAACACCGCATCACAAAAACTGATACCAAGTGACGAATACCAAAGCGGCAAAGCCCCGGTCACGCTGATCGCGATCCACGACACAACTGTCAGGACATAACCCTGTCGGGCAGTAACCCGCGGCCCAATGTCCGAACGACAGGCAAGGCATGCCATCCCACCAAGCCCGATCGTTGTGATCGAGGCCTGTGCAAAGATTTTCCAATCCGGGTTGCCGTAATACAAATCCACGGCAGACGGCACCATCATCGCAATTCCGATGATAATGACCATAACCCCGACAACGAAAAAGATGGGTTGTAGACGAAACAAAAACGCGTCCCTGACATCACAATGACAAATCCGCTTTTAGCGCCAAATGACACTCAATGCATCCGGTTATTACGCATGGCTCCTGCGATGGAATTTACGATTTCCCGGCAATTTTCCATCTGCGTCATCATTTCGCCGTTCTTTTCTCTTGTTCTGATATGCAGATTGATATGGCATATTCAAAGCCCTCCCAACGACAAACAGCCGAGGCCCAATTGAAACACCTACCCCGCCTGATTCTGGCCCTTGCTGTTGCTGCCCTGTTATCCGCAGCCCTTTATCTGCAAGACAGTCCGGTTCACGCTGCCAGCTACACCATGACCAATTCGGCAATCCCCGTGCTTGAATCACAGGGTCGCGACATTCAGGTCATTGATGGCGACACCATCATGATCAGCGGGCAAGTTGTTGATATTGCTGGGATGGACGCCCCCGAACTTGGTCAACAATGCCTCCATAATGGCAGTTTTTGGGATTGCGGCATGTCATCGGCCATGCAACTTCGCAAATATTTCGCCATGGCACCGTTCACGGTTCATTGCTGGGCGGGTGACCAAGATCGATCCGGCAAGGCGGGTGATTTTCCCATTGTTGAATGCGGCATTGGTGAACGCGACGTGGCTGCCGCCATGATCACGGATGGTGAAGCCCTTCCGATTGCCGGCTATTCACACCGTTATGATCGGCTTTCTGCCGACGCTGACAATGCCGCCATCGGCATCCATGGGGGAGATATGATTGATCCTGAACAATGGCGCATGGGGAACCGCCTTGATGGTGAAGCTGGACGCTGCCTTTATAAGGCTACGGGAACAGGCCGCTATATAAGCACCCTTGACCCACGCTTTGCCAATACGACCACAAAAGACAGCATCAAAATTTGCAGTGACGAAGAAGCGCGCGACAAGAAGCTTGTTTATTTGGCCCCCGCACCATAAGTAGCCGCATTTGCCCACAACTTCGTCAATAGCGGGGCACCGCCTTCTGGCGCATGGTTTTGGCTTTTTCCAGAAATTTTGATGTTCCCCTGCATCCTTTTGCAAGAGTTTGCGTCTTCCTAAACATCAAATCGATGTCATAGGAGACGCGCAATGCGCCTGCAACTTGCCCTGAACGTCAAAAACCTTGATCATGCAATTGCATTTTACAGCGAGATGTTCGCAACCCCAGTCCATAAACAACGTGACGGTTATGCGAATTTCGAAATCAGTCAGCCACCACTTAAACTTGTTTTATTTGAACATCCAAACCCATCAGAAAACCTCAATCACATTGGGGTTGAATGCTTGACCATGGACGAATTTGATCAGGCATCAACGCGCCTGACCAAAAGCGACCTTGCAACAAGTGACATTGCGCAAACAGGGTGCTGCCACGCCAAACAAGACAAATTCTGGGCGACAGAACCTGACGGCTTGTCATGGGAATGGTATCGTATCCTTGATGATGGTCCCAAAGGCGAGACAAAAAATACCGATCCATCACAAGCAGGTTGCTGTGGTCAACAGCAAGACCAGGCATCAAATTCCTATCAGGTATGTTGTGCGTAAAGACCAATGACATTCGCATCCTCACACCATAGTTCCGCCGACTGGCAGGCTCTTCAAAAGGGCCTGCACCGGTTCGCGCAAACACGTGTGCCCATCAATGAAGTCGAGGATATCGTTTCCGACATTCTTGAAGCGATCATTCGCAACCAATCAACCTTGGCCACGGCAAGTAATCCATCGGCTTGGGTCTATGCTGTCGCACGCAGTAAGATTGTTGATTTTTATCGCCGACAAAGCCGCACACTCAATACAACCGAAACCCTTCAAATTGATCCAACCCTGCACGGACTTTCTGAAACTCATCCGCCCGATACACAGTCCGATAAAGCCGGGTTAAGCACGTGCCTGTCAGAACTTATTGCGGGTATGAAAGATAACGATCAAACCATCCTGACCGAGATCGACCTGAAACGAACCCGGCAAACAGAATTTGCTATACGTCATGCAATTGGCCTCCCAACGGTTAAGTCGCGCATTCAACGCGCTCGCAAACGATTGCGGAATCGTTTGATCGCATGCTGTCCTGATGGCACACCATATGGCTGTCAGGACACATGCAAAAGCACTGCGACCTGCACAACAAGCTAATATCGAAACTGTCTGGGAAAAGCTGGAGCGGGTGAAGGGAATCGAACCCTCGTATGCAGCTTGGGAAGCTGCCGTTCTACCATTGAACTACACCCGCTTGAGCGGCGCGTTTTATAGCCCGCTTTCCCCATAGGCGCAAGAAGATCACGTTGATCGCAGCGAATTTATTTCGCACTGTCGCACTTGATTGCAACCACCTCGCAGGACAAACAAAACCGCCCGGTCCCCATCACGCCATGCAATCGCATTGTGATGGGGACCGGGCGAAATTCTACGCAAGATCGTTGATGCAATTCAATCGGGCAAGCTTCCGAAAGAAAGCAAAGACTGCTTCTAGACGCGCTTAACGCGCACGTTCAGAAATCGGTGCGTTGACCGACAACTCCATGTCCCACGGGAAGTAAATCCAGGTATCTTGGGATACTTCGGTCACGAAGCTATCGACAATTTCACGACCAAGCGGCTTGGCATAAACGGTCGCAAAATGCGCATGCGGAAGACGCTCACGAACGGCCTTGGCGGTTTTGCCGGTATCGACCAGATCGTCAATGATCAACATGTCGGTACCATCGCCTTCGACGCCCTTAAGCCATTCAAGATCACCGCGGGTTTTGTCGGAGTAGCTTCGGATACAAACGGTATCGATCAGACGAATATCAAGTTCGCGGGCAATAATCGCGGCTGGTACAAGGCCACCGCGGGTAATCGCAATAATGCCCTTATAAGGGCCCTGTTCCAAAAGACGCCATGCCAATGCACGTGCGTCCCGATGCATCTGTTCCCACGAAACCGGGAAACCTTTGTTATAAGCAGCTTCGCTCACAAGAATTCTCCTGCGCCAGATCTGTTTGCCAAAACGGGTTGCCTTCACATTGTGAAGGGCAGCAAACCGTCAAGGACCGTTTGAAAAAATTAAGGCGCTTAACTACGCCTTGTTTACGCCAATGGCAAGGTTTCGCTCATTTCAAATGTTCTGCCGCCTTCAACCTCGCCTGAAGGAAGGTTGAAAAGTCGCCTGCCATCTTGTTGATTGGAACGGACCAGTCCCCTGGGTTTTGTTGGCGATAGATGCGCATGGTTGGGTACCATGGGCTATCGGAACGATCGACCAACCAGCGCCAGTCAGTTGTGTAAAGCTGCAACATCCAAACCGGAACGCCCAACGCACCGGCCAGATGTGCAGGTGAGCTGTCGATGGTGATCACCAAATCCATGGCCTGCATTAGCGCGGCACTGTCCCCGAAATCATGAATATGATCACCAAGATCGGTAACAAAGGCATTCAGGCCAAGCTTTTCCAAATCAGCCCGTCGGCCATCGACCTGAAAACTATAAAACGCTGCCCCCTTAGCCGACAAAATCGGAATGAGGCTTTCAAGTTGGCAGGACCGGTCACGCGGATTCAGCTTCCCCGCCCAAATCAAACCGACCTTAAGCACCGTTCCGGGCGGCGGTGCTAACCGAACACTTTTCCCCGCAGGCGGCGTTACATAAGGATCTGCTGAAATTTTTTGAAGTTCGCTTTCCCCAACCCCCAAAACATGGGGCAGGCTTAACAACGGGACATGCAGGTCAAATTCTGGCAAAGCGCTGCCTTTTTCAACCAACGTTCCGACACCCGCGACTGTGCGCATGATCGGAATCAATTCCTTACGGCATTCCAAAATTACATGCCCGGCCTTCTTTGCCACCAACGGAACAAAGCGGGCGAACTGGATCATGTCGCCAAAACCCTGTTCAGCACGCAGCAAAATACGCTTGCCGCGCAAATCGGTTTTGCCATCCCATTCCGGGGCAATATTCAGGGGGCGGATCGGGTTGTCTGCCAGTTTACGGCGCGTCTCATATCCGGCCCAACCATCGGCATAATTGCCCAATGCCAATTGCGCCAATGCCTTGTCCCAATTGGCATCGATATAGTCAGGGTCAATTGCCAGTGCGCGGTTGAAATATTCAAGTGCGTCGTCAAAACGATTTAGATCGCGATAGACAAGACCGGCGTTGAAAGTATGCGATTTAATTGTGTCATCAAGTTCAAGCGCCTTTTTATGGGCAATCAATGCCTCGTCAAAGCGCATCATTTCGCGCAAACAATTACCCATATTTGACCACAACCCGGCATTTTCCGGGCGCAGATCAGCAGCACGACGATAAGCAATCAGGGCTGCTTCGAACTTCTTACTGCGACGTAACGCGACACCAAGATTGTTCCAGACGTCTGGCTGTTTTGGATTTTGGCGAAGGGCTGTACTGTACAGGCGGATGGCATCATCAATCTGGCCGGCCTGATGGGCGGCCAATCCGCGTTGGAAAAGATCATTGATCACGCGGCGCTTCTGAGCAACGAACGTTGCCGTTCCCTCAGCCTCCAATTCTGCAATTTTTTCAGCAGTCGCATCGACAGTTTTCCGTTCGGCATCGCCCGGCTTGACCTTGCCCGCATCACTTGATGTGTCATCTGCCGCCACGTCCATTTGTTCTGTGGCGTTTTGTTCTGTGGCGTTTGGCTTATTGGTTTCGTCCGACTTTACGGTCTTTTTGGCTCGCGAAGAAGTCGTCGCCTTTTTAGCAGGTCGCTTTTTTGTCGTTCTCGCAGATTTAGCCATTATCACCCCTTCGCACCCCAAACTGTACCGAATGGTGGCAACCGTCCTTTTAAGGCAGAACTCGTTTCACAGAGAATAAGCCGTCAAATTCGAGTCACCTGCCTGTTTTCCCGTAAGCACAGTAGTATAAATTGCCAAAAAATACCTTACGAATAGATGGATTTATCATTTGATTTCATTGAATCAGAATATTTGGCAAAACCGTCGTTTCTTATTTCGATTATCCGGCCGTATGGGGTAGCTTCTGAGGCAGGAAGAAAACATCATCACCTCAACTCTGACGTTTACATTTCCTATAGAGACACCCCATAAAGGGACAATAAATCAAATGCGCAGACTGGTCCTGATCGCCAAAGTATCAGGAAACAATCTGCCACTGGCTGCCGGACCATCATTCACAACCAAAGGTTAATGTGTTTGGCAAGCGCGCTAGGGAATTGGGTAAAAAGCCTTTGAAGGACTGGGAGACCGTAAATGGCCGAACCAAAAAGATCCGGCGCCTCTGTCGGACGTAAAGTTATCTTTGTTATCGTTGCACTTTTGATTGTCGGGTTTGGTGCGATGATGACCATCCAAACCTTCTCTGAGCGCAATGCCATGATCGACATCATGTTTAATGAGTCGGTCGAAAAAACCGAGATGCTGTCAACCGCTGTACAGCCCGGTTTTATTGCAATGGATGGGGCATCCGTCGAAAAAGAATTCCGTAAAATCACGGATAAGGAGGGATCCCAGCTTGCAAGTTTGGTCGCAACCAACCCAAGTGGCGATTCCATAGGGTCCTATCAATCAGAAACCCTGCGTCAACACGACCTTGCTGCTTTGATCAAACCTTATCTTGAAAAAATCGAGAATAAGGAAGTCATCAGCTTTATTACCGAAGACTCGGTTGTTGTCGCGGCCCCAATCACGAAATATTCCAAGCGTCGCGACGCCGATATGTACCGTGGCATGATTGTCACTGCATGGTCGCTGAATCGTGTAAATTCCGAAGTCAAACAAGCCATTGTCGTACAAGTCGCCATTGCTGCAGTCATTCTGATCATTCTGCTGGGTGTCACTTGGTTTGTTCTTCGTCAGCAAATTCTGAGCCCAATGGTTGAAATCAATGCCGCGATGCGGGCGCTTGTTGATGGCAACCTTGATGTCAATATTCCCGGTCTTAACCGGAATGACGAAATCGGCGAAATGGCATCCTCGGTTGAAATCTTTAAGGAAAACGCCAAACGCGTTGCCCAGCTTGACCGCGAACGCGAACAAGAACGCGAACGCGCCGAAGCCAACCGCCGTGAAGCCATGTCGGGCCTTGCCGGGCGGTTTGAACAAACCGTTATGGGGGTTGTTGATGGGGTGTCGGGTGCTTCTGGTGAAATGCAGGAAGTTGCCCAGACCATGGTTGCTGCGGTTCAGCAAAATGAAGCCGGATCACAGGCAGTTGCCGCCGCTGTAGAGCAAGCAAACAACAGCGTTGAAACCGTTGCCAGTGCGGCCGAAGAATTGGCTGTTTCGATCCGTGACATTAGTGCACGCGTGAATGAAACATCTAACATCACCGCAAATGCCAGCACCGAAGCCAACCGTGTGAACGAAATGGTGCAGGGACTTGACGTTTCGGCACAAAAAGTCGGTGAAGTCGTTCAAATCATTCAGGCGATTGCCGAACAGACCAACCTTCTGGCGCTGAACGCAACGATTGAAGCCGCTCGTGCCGGTGATGCAGGCAAAGGTTTTGCCGTGGTCGCCAATGAGGTCAAAAACCTTGCCAATCAAACCGCACGTGCGACAGAAGATATTTCCGCACAAATTTCCGGCATTCAGGGATCAACACAGGAAGCTGTTGGCGCAATTGATGGCATTACCGGAATTATTACAAACTTAAACGAAATCGCATCCGAGGTAGCCGCCGCCGTCGAAGAACAAGGCCAAGCCACCTCTGAGATTTCCACATCTGTTCAGCAGGCAGTTCAAAGCACACAAGAAGTCACCAATCACATCCACGAAATGAACCAAGCCGCCCGCCAAACCGGCGAAGCAGCCCATCAGGTTCTTGGTGCATCTGAGAAACTGAACAGCCAGTCAGGCACATTGCGCAGCGAAGTCGGCAACTTCCTGAATGAGGTTCGCGAAAGCTAATCAAGACTGAATACAGCCAAGACCTAAAAAACGCCGCCACGGATTCCCGGGCGGCGTTTTTTGATTTCATCTAGGTCAACTAGCGCAACGGTGTCCGCTTCTGCGCATATTCGTCAAGGCGCATCATGATCTTGTCATCAAGATCATCATATCCATGCTGACGATAAAGCGGCTGCATATCATGCGTTGCCAACATCCAGCGTTTAACGCGCTGCAAGTCGGGATGATCATGCAACGCATCTATCAATTTAGCCGCAATGCCACGCCTGCGAAAATCTGGATCGACAAACACATCTGCCACATAGGCAATTGCGATTTGATCACTGACCACACGGGCAAAGCCGACTTGTTTGCCATCGCAATAAGCACCAACTGGAAAGGACAGTTCAACCGATCTGTCAAACTCGCCGCGCGTTCGCCCGCCCGACCAATAGAAACTGGCGATAAAATCATAACAGTATGAAAGATCAAGACGGGTGCGATCCGCGCTGATTTCAACTGTTTTCGCCCCGTCACCCATTTTGAGTTTCCCGCCCTGTTGGCCTTGCGTCTTATTTCAGATAGACCGCAACAGCCAGCGCAATAATCGCCACCCAAAGAACCAGTGTCTGGCGCGAAACGCCACCTGAATTACGCGAACCATTTGCCGATTTACCGCGCATGGCCGCAACCGTATCAGGATGAAGACGCAACCCCTGATCGGTTAGAACCGATGATGCCTGTTCGGCGGCCTCAAGAACGCGTGGCAAGCGGCGCAACATTGCCCCCGCCTGAAGGCTGGCTTCCTTGATTTTGGCTTCCGGGCCAAGCGTTTCACGCATCCAGTCTTCGATCAACGGACGCGACAATTCCCACATATTTTCATTCGGGCTCAGAATCCGTGAAAGCCCTTCGGCAACGATCATGGTCTTCTGTAGCATCAGAAGCTGTGGCTGGGTTTCCATTCCAAACTGTTCGGTAATCTGGAACAACTGGCCCAACAAACGCCCAACCGAAATATCTGCCAGTTCCTTACCAAGGATCGGCTCGCCGATTGAACGGCAGGCCTGCTGGAAGTTTTCAAGCGACTGGTTACGTGGAACATAGCCTGCTTCAAAATGTATTTCGGCAACCCGGTGATAATCACGGGTCAAAAAGCCCAAAAGCATCTCGGCCAGATAAAGACGGGTCTGTTTGTCCACACGCCCCATAATGCCGAAATCAACAAGGCTTACCCGGCCGGTTTCATCGACGAACAAGTTACCCGGATGCATATCGGCGTGGAAAAAACCGTCGCGGAACACCTGTTGGAAAAACGCGCCCGCCGCCTTGGCAAGCAAGGCTGAACGGTCAACGCCCATGCGCTCAAGGGCCGCGACATTATCAATCCGAACCCCTTTGACCCGCTCCATGGTCATCACATGTTCGGCGGTCCGTTCCCAATCAATCTGGGGAATATAATAAGTCGGGTCACTTTCAAAATTATCGCGAAATTCCGATGCTGCAGCCGCTTCAAACCGCAAATCCATTTCAAGGTGAACACTGTCTTCCAGTGCCTTAACGGTTTCAATCGGTTTAAGCCGACGCAGGCGCGGCTGGGTCAGCTCGACAATTTCAGCAACCCAGTAAAACAGGTCAAGATCACGGGCAAAGCGATAACGAATATCAGGCCGCAGTACCTTAACCGCAACTTCGCGCCCATCTGGCGTGGTGGCAAAATGCACCTGCGCAATCGACGCTGCTGCAACTGGCTTTTCGTCAAATTCGGCAAACAGAACGTCAAACGGCTCTGTCAGTTGTTCGGTAATGATCCGTTTGGCAACCTTGGCCGAAAACGGTGGCAAGCGATCCTGCAGGGTCGAAAGATCGGCTGCAACATCATCCCCAATCAAATCCGAACGCGTTGCCAATGTCTGGCCAAGCTTGATAAAGGCAGGACCAAGTTCTTCAAGCGCGCGTGCAAGTCGGCGTCCCGGCGGCAAATCCGACCGGCGCGAAAATGGTGCCGTCAGCCGTGCGAAAAACGCAAGCAGCTTACCGCCCGGCACCAATGCCAGCGGGAACAGCGCATCATGACGCGCAAGGGTCCGCGCCATGGCAAGCAGGCGAAAGCTATTGCGAACAAAACGGATCATTCGTCAAAGCCCCTCAAACCCGCCAGCCGGAATGAATGGCGGCAATCCCACCCGACAGATTTCGGTATTTTACCCGCTCAAACCCGGCAGCCCGGATCATGGATGCAAAAGTTTCCTGATCGGGGAATTGGCGAATGCTTTCTGCCAAATATTGGTAAGCCTCGCGGTTACCGGCAAAGAACCGACCAATTTCCGGGAGAAGTTTGAATGAATATGTATCGTAAATCTTATCAAAGCCCGGCACCACGACCTTGGAAAATTCCAGACACTGAAATTTCCCGCCCGGACGCAAAACACGAA
Organism: Rhodospirillales bacterium; assembly: GCA_019634165.1. Taxonomy (GTDB): domain Bacteria; phylum Pseudomonadota; class Alphaproteobacteria; order Rhodospirillales; family Thalassospiraceae; genus Thalassospira. The sequence goes on along the minus strand of JAHQVT010000011.1, from coordinate 150,767 downwards.
ACGCTTCGGAAAGTGCTTCGTCAATGCGGGTCACATTACGGATACCAAAGGCAATGGTATAAGCATCAACCGACTGATCAGGCAGCGGCAATTTCTGCGCATCCCCGACCGTCCAATTGATATTTTTAAGCAACCCATGATCTGCTGCACGGTCACGACCGACATGCAACATTTCATAATTGATGTCACAAACCGTGACCGACCCACCGCCATTTTTCAAAAAACGGAAAGCAATATCGCCCGTGCCGCCAGCAACGTCGAGAAGCTTCATTCCCGGCCGCGGCTTTAGCTCATTGATAAAACTATCTTTCCACAAGCGGTGAACGCCACCGCTCATCAGATCGTTCATCAGGTCATATTTGGACGCGACAGTGTCGAAAACCTCGCGCACCATAGATGCCTTCTGACTTTCAGGAACATCCCGAAACCCGAAGTGGGTTGTGTTTTCGCCGTTTTCGCCCGCGGCAGGGTCTGTGTTCTTGCTCATGGTCGGGAAAATAGCGCAGCAACGATTATCCTGCCAGTGGAAAGCCACGCAAAATCGCAAATATCCTGTTGGATCGAAGTAGTTTCTGATAAGGCAATGGTTAACCGGTAATGATCTGCCGTAATCAATGACGTGACGACAAGACAGGATACCCCAATGAGCTGCATGGTGAAAATCTGTGGAATTAACAGCGAAGATGCCCTTATCGCGGCCATGAGTGCCGGGGCAGATGCATTGGGTTATGTGTTTTTCCCACCAAGTCCGCGCCACATTTCGCTTAAGGGGGCCAAGACACTCACCCAACGGGTTCCCAACAGCATTCTAAAGGTTGGCCTGTTTGTCGAAGCTGGCGACGAGGCGCTTGAAAATGCGATTACGGCTGGAAACCTTGATGTCATCCAACTCCATGGTAAAGAAAGCCCGGAACGCGTGATGGCGGTCAAGGAACGGTTTGGCCTGAAAGTCATGAAGGCGATTTCTGTAAGCACGGCCGATGACATCGAAAACGCCAAAGCCAATTATGATGGCGTTGCAGACTTTCTGCTATTTGATGCCAAACCACCAAAAGACAGCATCCTTCCGGGTGGCAATGCCGTTTCCTTTGACTGGACTCTTTTGACTGGGCAGCATTTCAAAAGCGACTGGATGCTCGCAGGCGGGCTTGATCCTGACAATGTTGCCGAAGCCGTCAGAATTTCTCAGGCACCTTGGGTCGATGTGTCATCTGGTGTTGAAAAAGCCAAGGGCGTAAAAGATGCCCGCAAAATTGCCAATTTCATCCATGCGGCCAAGGGCTATTAACCTGTTGGGTTTGCAGTTTAACCTTTTCTGAAACGATTGGCGCGAAGATCACGGGCACACCGATTGAAAGTTGCCCGATGGACGCGCGCAAATGAAGCCAACCCTACGATCAAAAGTTCAGACACTTCTTCATGGCGTAAACGCGCAATCACGCCTGTCGCTGATTGTGCATCTGGTTCTGGCAAGTGCGATCATTGTCAATGTCGTCTCGGTCATTTTTGACTCGGTCGCGGTTCTTGCTGATCACTATTATATCCTGTTTGCCGCGATTGAAATTGTCTGCACGCTGATTTTCACGGTCGAATATCTGCTGCGCGTATGGTCTGCACCAGATGATCCCCGCTTTGTCGGGCGCTGGGCAAGGCTGCGCTATATGGCAAGCCCGATGGCCTTGATTGATCTTTTGGCGATTTTGCCGATCTTCCTGTGGCTGTTTACATCTGTTGATCTGCGGTTCATCCGAATTATCCGCTTGTTACGGCTTTTGAAATTCACCCGATATTCTACCGGGCTTGAATTGATGCTGATGGTGTTTCGTCAGCAACTGGGTATTTTTGGTGCCGCGTCAGCCGCCCTCGCCTGCATGCTGATTTTCAGTGCCGGTGCCATCTATATGGCCGAACACGAGGCCCAACCAAGTAAATTCGCCGACCTGCTTGACGCGCTTTATTGGAGTGTCATTACCCTCGCAACAGTCGGTTATGGCGACGTGGTTCCCGTGACCCCCTTCGGCAAATTCCTTGCCAGCGTGATTTCATTGACCGGCATCGGGATTGTTGCCGTTCCCGCCGGTATTTTGGCATCGGCATTCAACAGTGAATTGCGCCGGCGTGAAAACGCCTATCGTCATCAAGTCAGCCATCAATTGGCCGGTAAAAGATTGACCGAACGCGTCCGCAACAAATTGAAATCTCATCAGCAGGAATTGGGCCTAAGCGATGAACAGGCCTTATCAATTCTTGACGATATTCACGATGCCCATAAAGCCGAAAGCGAAGAAATTCTGACTTGCCCACATTGTCATCAGCCCCTTCATCTTGCGGTAAAAGACGCAGAAACCTAAGCCTGTTGGCAAAAGCCTTGACGCCCGGAATTTTTACGCCCATGGTTTGGGCATGAAAACACACGGCATGAACCCAATTCGCATTTCAAATCGTTGGTGGTGGCTCGCATAAGCGGGCGGCCAAAACACATGCCCTAACCATACCGGCCGCCTCATTCTTGCAGGCGGCTTTGTGTTTTCAGACCTTATTTTCTTCCTGATGATCACAATCCTCCTGCGGCGCAAGGCCCACACAGGAGTATCAGACGTGACGACCCCACATCAGGAAACCCACATTACGGAAGACAGCAGCGAATACCGCTACTCCACGGATGGTGGTGTTTCGGTCATTCGCCGCATGACCACCGTTACCTACGAAGACGCAACCGAAGGCCTGATTGATGCCCTTGATCAGACCAAGGGTGTGTTGCTGTCATCAAGTTACGAGTTTCCGGGTCGTTATTCACGCTGGGACATGGGTTTTGATGCGCCACCGCTTGAAATCATCGGACGTGAACGCGGCTTTGCTGTGCATGCCCTAAATGATCGTGGGCGGGTTTTGCTTGGCATCATATCCGACACCTTGGGCAATCATCCCCATATCGAAAGTATCACCAACGGCGAAGACGGTCTTTTTGGCGTGGTGAAAACACCCGCATCCTGGTTCCCAGAAGAAGAACGCAGCCAACAACCAAGCCTGTTTTCTGTGGTCCGCGCGCTCCGTGATCTGTTCGGTCATAAGGGCGATGAACGCCTTGGCCTGTATGGGGCGTTTGGCTATGACATCGCACTTCATTTCGAACAAATCAACCTGACCCAAGATCGCCCATCCGACCACAAAGACATCCATCTATTCCTGCCTGATCAGTTGGTCACAGTCGATCATGCATCACGCATCGCAACCAAAATAGAATATGAATTCATTGCCTCCAATGGCCACAGCACGGTTGGCCTGGAACGGGTATCGCAACCCCATCCCCCGTCTCGCGGCAACAATGCCGTTGTTGAAAACGATATGAAAACCGGCGAATACGCCGCCATCGTCGATGAAACCAAACCGCGCTTTGCCCGTGGTGAGTTATTTGAAGTTGTCCCAAGCCGCGTTTTCCGCACCCCTTGCACCACCGCACCCTCAGAAATCTTCCGCCGTCTCAAACGCCGCAACCCTGCCCCTTATGGTTTCCTGATCAACCTTGGCGATGGTGAACACCTGATCGGTGCATCACCGGAAATGTATGTTCGCGTCAAAGGCCAACGTATTGAGACCTGCCCGATTTCGGGCACGATCGCACGCGGTCGTGATGCGATCGAAGATGCGGAAAACATCCGGACATTGCTCAATTCGACCAAGGATGAGTCGGAACTGACCATGTGCACCGATGTTGATCGCAACGACAAAGCGCGCGTCTGCAAACCCGGCAGCATCCGCATTCTTGGCCGTCGTCAGATCGAAATGTATTCGCGCCTGATCCATACGGTTGATCACGTCGAAGGCCGCCTGCGGGATGGGTTTGACGCACTTGACGCGTTTCTGACCCACTGCTGGGCTGTAACCGTCACTGGCGCGCCAAAACGGGCTGCCATGAAACATATCGAGGCCGTCGAACGCAGTGCGCGGGCTTGGTATGGCGGGGCGATTGGGGCTGTTTTATGCAATGGCGATCTAAATACCGGGCTGACATTGCGAACTGTGCGCCTAAAACAGGGTATCGCAGAAGTCCGGGCTGGTGCGACATTGCTTTATGATAGTGAATCTGATGCCGAAGAAGCCGAAACCGTTCTGAAGGCATCGGCAATGATTGATGCCGTTACCCGCGATGCCAAGGATGAAGTTGCCATTGATCCAGCAAGTTCAGGGCTCGGCAAACGGGTTCTTCTGATTGATCACGAAGATAGCTTTGTCCAAAACCTTGCCAGTTATATCCGCGCAACAGGTGCGCAAACCTTGACCTTACGTCCGGGCTTCCCCGATCAGGCCTTTGATGAATTTAAACCTGATCTTGTGTTTCTGTCCCCCGGCCCCGGACGGCCAGATGATTACCATCTGCGTGACAGTATCGAACGCGCCCTTGCTGCGGGCTTGCCGGTATTTGGCGTCTGTCTTGGTCTTCAAGGCATTGTTGAATTTTTCGGTGGTGCTCTTGGGCAACTTGTCACACCGATGCATGGCAAACCGTCAAAGGTGAAACTCGATACGAACGATCCGCTTTTTGAAGGATTACCCGAAGACATTGTTGTCGGGCGCTATCATTCACTGTTTGCCAAGGCTGCCGAATTACCCGCCGATTTAACCGTCACCGCGCGCAGTGACGACGGTGTGATCATGGGCATTCGTCACAACAGCCTTCCGATCAGTGCGGTTCAGTTCCACCCCGAAAGCCTTCTAACCCTGCAAGGCGATGTCGGAATGCGCATGATCGCGAATTTGCTCCGCAATCCGCATGGTCGACTGCCAGATAAGGAAGACGACGAAATATGTGACAAAGCCCAAGATAAATCTCAGCCAACCAATGTAAAGGCAGCCTGACGATTACATTTGCACCTGATCTGTGCTGTGCCAAATCCCCCCTGTGAATGGCAACAAAGCACAGATCACAAAGCGCAACGGCCGTGCTCCTCCCTCGCGGCCGTTGCTTTTTTTTACAGGTTTTCTGACGGTGGTCGTGCGCCAATCAACGGCTTAAGCGTCTTGGTCATCCAAATTACCATCAATCACGCTGTAGTCCGGCGGCGGGTCCTTGCGGAACTTTTCCGGGTCGCCTGTGCGTTTTTCTCTGGTACGTGAAATCCACCCGCCATATTGGCCTTCGGGTTTTGGCTCGGTCGGGGCACCGGCACGCACCGGGCGCGGTGCAAAACGGCCCAAACTGATCAAGCGGTCATACATCACGATATTGGCGGCAATCGCAACATTGACGCAAAAACTCATGGGGATTTTGATGATGAAATCACATTTATCCTGCATGCCCTGTGACAGGTTTCCACGTTCCGGGCCAAGAATATAGGCCGCCTGCGATGGATGCTTGAAGCTTGGCAGTTCAATCGCATCAGGTGTCAGTTCAATACCGACCATCCGGCATCCCGAAGGCAGAAAGAAATTATCGTGATTGGGGAAATGATAGTACGGCATCTGTTCGCCGGACTTTGACGTATCGGTGATGTTTGAACGTTCCTCACGAAAGTCCGCATCAACCGTAAAGGCAAAGCTTGCGCCAAAAGCATGGGCAGAACGAAACAAGGTGCCCACATTCAAAGGCTTGCTTGCCCCTTCAATTCCAATCCCGAAATAGCCGCGCATATCTTCCTCCGTGCCGCACGTTATGGCCACAGCTCTGCACGTGCGATATCAACTCCATGAACAAAACGTGGAACGGGCTATACCCCTATGAGGCACTTATGGCAAGTAACCGGCCTATCACCAACAACTGCACCATTCAGCCAATCACATCCCCTGATACTTCACATCCCCTGATACTTCACATCCCTTGATCCGGGCAGCCAAACCTGTTTTTTATAAGAACACATTAAACGCACACGACTTTAAGATTTCAAATGACAGTTAAATCACCTTGTATCGGCACCTGTGTGCTTGATCCAAAAGCAGGTTACTGTATCGGCTGTTTTCGCACAGGTGATGAAATCGGTGCGTGGATGGGGATGAGCGACGGCGCCAAAAAGCGCGTCCTTGGCAAGATCAAGCAGCGCCGAAGCCAGATGAAAACCACATCTGCCAAATCAACGAACGACGTTTCCTAAAACGCCGCCTTGATCAGATATATCCTCAACCGATCAAAGCTACTTTTACAGTCGCCCTCAAAGCCTGCGATATACCGAAACTAAGTAAACCAGCCATGATCGGCATCGACATCGGCAAAGCCTGCCAAAAGGTAACGGATAATGTCCCAAGAATCCCCAAATTCCGCTGCAAGCGACCTTCGCCGACTGTGCCGCACCTCAACCAGCGCCACACTTGCAACGATCGCGGTCGGCCACAAACAAGTTGCCGATGGATGGCCGGTGACATCGATGGTGGTTCCAGCCAGTGATATTGATGGCACACCGATCTTGCTGATTTCTGATCTGGCCGATCACACCCGTCATATCAAAGCTGACAACCGTGTTTCGTTACTTTTCACGGGTCAGTCGCCTGCGTCTTCCCAGACCAGGACAATTGAAACCGATAATGCCCGCCTGACAGTTTTCGGACGCGCCGAACCTGACACCACGCAAGAAACCCGAAACCATTATCTGCGCGCTCATCCCGACGCTGCGCAATATGTCGATTTTGGGGATTTTAGATTTTATCGGATTACCGTTGATGCCGTTTATTGGGTCGGTGGCTTTGGCAAACAGCGCCGCATAACCGGACAGCAATTTACGGTTGGGGATTGTCACGCGTTACAGTCTGGTCATGACGATATCGTCGCGCATATGAATGCCGATCATCTTGATGCACTGGCCGACATCGTTTCACATTATTCATCCCAAAATCCATCTGCTGCGTGGCACATGCATTCGATTGATTGCGACGGGATGTTTTTGGCCTCAAAAAACCTCGATTTTCCGCGCCTCAGAATCGACTTTGCCGAAACCATCCACACCCCGGCTGAGGCCCGCAATATTTTGGTCGAAATGTGCAAAAAATCGCGCGCATAAGTCGTACCATTTGTATTGTGAACATTTAATCCTCACCCTTGAAAACCAAATTTTCGCAAACGCAAAAATCGCTACGTTTTCCTCGGTATTAGGCAAAAGGACCGGTTGCTTTTAAGACACCTTTGTAACAATATGTCTCAGCGCAGCCGGTTTCCCACAACTTGCTGTGTAGAATTAAGATTTAACCCCCAGCTTTTAATTCCCACCAGGAGAGATTCGTGCTGCAATCAGGACCCGTTGTCAGCCGCGTAGGCCTTGAAACTCATGGCCTCAAAAACCTTGGCGCCGTTCACTGGAACCTCGACGCTGCCGGCCTTTATGAACATGCGATCCGTCGCAACGAAGGCAAAATCGCCAAAGGCGGTGCTTTCGTCGCATTGACCGGCGAACATACCGGCCGTTCCCCACTGGACCGTTTTGTTGTCGAAGAAGACAGCACCAAGGCAGACATTGATTGGGGCGATGTAAACCGCCCGGTCAGCCCAGAAGTATTTGAGCGCCTGTATCAAAAAGTGCGCGCATACTTCCAAGGCACCGAACTGTTTGTTCAAGATTGCTTTGCCGGTTCTGATCCGCGCTTCCGCCTGCCGGTTCGCGTGATCAACGAAAATGCATGGCACAACCTTTTTGCGCGGAACATGTTTATCCAGCCGCAAAAAGAAGAGTTGCGCGATTTCGCACCGGAATTCACCATTCTGCACGCACCGGGCCTTCAGGCAGACCCGGAAGTTGACGGCACGCGTTCCGAAGTGTTCGTGATGGTCAGCTTCGAACGTAAAATGGTCATCATCGGCGGCACTTGGTATGCCGGCGAAATGAAGAAATCGATCTTCTCGGTTCTGAACCACATTCTTCCGGCCAAAGGCGTCATGCCGATGCATTGCTCCGCCAATATGGGCAAAGATGGCGACACCGCCGTATTCTTTGGCCTGTCGGGCACGGGTAAAACAACCCTTTCTGCTGATGCATCGCGCACCCTGATCGGTGATGACGAACATGGCTGGGGCGAAGATGGCGTGTTTAACTTTGAAGGCGGCTGCTATGCGAAAGTCATCAAACTTTCCAAAGAAGCCGAACCGGAAATTTACGCGACCACCGAGCGTTTCGGTACCGTTCTTGAAAACGTTGTGATGAACAAGCAATCGCGCGAGCTTGATCTCGACGATGCCCGTCACACCGAAAATACCCGCTCAAGCTATCCGATCGAATTCATTCCGAACGCATCGGAAAGTGGTCGTGGTGGTCATCCGAAAAACATCATCATGCTGACCTGTGATGCATTCGGGGTTCTGCCTCCGATTGCGAAACTGACCTCGGCACAGGCTATGTATCACTTCCTTTCGGGCTATACTGCAAAGGTTGCTGGCACCGAGAAAGGTGTTAAAGAACCGACCGCAGCATTTTCTGCCTGCTTTGGTGCCCCGTTCATGCCACGTCATCCGTCAGTTTATGCCAAGCTTCTTGGTGAACTGATGGAAAAACACCAAGCCAATTGCTGGCTGGTCAATACCGGTTGGTCCGGTGGTGGTTATGGCACGGGTTCACGCATGAAAATCGGTTACACCCGTGGCCTGCTGAATGCAGCCCTGAATGGTGAACTTGAAAACACCGAATTTGCAACCGATCCGTATTTCGGCCTGTCTTACCCAACAGCATGTGGCGACATTCCGGCAGAAGTTCTTAACCCGCGTGAAAGCTGGAAAGACAAAGCCGCCTATGACAAGGCTGCTGCAAACCTGACCGGTCTGTTCGAAAAGAACTTCACGAAGTTCGAAGAACATGTCACCGACGATGTTCGCGAAGCGGCCATCCGCAACAGCGCAGAAGTCCAAGCAGCAGAATAATCTGTTCGCTGATCAATTCAAAAAGGCCGGTGCGTTGCATCGGCCTTTTTTTGTTCTGGTGCCGTTCCGCAACACATCATCACATTCCAGCACATGCGTAATCATGTCTTAAACACTTTCGCGCTTACTATCTTACAAAGCACGATAGATCGAACACACAATCCCAAACACCGTGATAGCAAGCTGATGTTATTGAATAATCACTACCCCCAAATTTTGGACCTTCAATGCGCGTGACCGCTCATGTTCTAAAAACTTCTGTATCCCAACACCTAAAAGGTGCCACAGACAAAGGACGCTTTGTCCTCGCCTTGCGCCGTCGCGATTGGCTGCTTGCTATCTACTGCCTGTGCTTTGCAGCTTTCTTTTCAGTCCAGACAGCAGCGCATGCACAGAATTCGCTCATTACTCCGGCCGGCGATCAAATGACGGTGACACTCGCCTGCAACCCGTTTCCGCCATCCAAAATCGCAGATGCTCCTTATGAGCCGGGTTACGATGTCGAGATTCTAAGGGCTGCATTCGCCACACGGAATATCACCCTGATCACCCCGTTCTATCCTTGGAAACGGGCTTATTTTCTGGCACGGACCGGACAGGTTGATGGTTTATGTTCATGCAGCTATCTGCCAGAACGCGAAAACGATTTCCTGTTTTCCGATCTGCTTGGCAATGTGCGGGTCGCTGTTTATGCGATCCAACAAGAAGCGCTTGATATTATTAACACTATCGAAGACGCCCACAGCATGACAATCGGTGTCGTCAATGGCTATAGCCTTGAAGCTTCTGCACGCGATGCCGGTATCGACCTTATCATGGCCAACAGCGAAGCCACCCTTGTCAACTTGCTGCTATCGCGGCGTTTGGATGCCGTGCTGTCTTTCAAATCACCGATGGACTACCTGATTAAAAATCGTAAAGACGCCCTTCCAGACGTCTCTTTGATCAAAACCAAGATCATTGCCGACAATCCCTACTATTCCTGCATCACGCGGAACATTAAAAATTCGCAAGGCCTGATGACCCAACTTAACATTGGTCTGAAGACAATCCGCGAAAACGGATTATATGAAAATATTCTCGCGAAATACGGGGTTACTGCGGACAACAGCCCCCATTCACTGGGCCAAAATCAGTAACGCACAAAAGCCCGCATTCGATCAGCGTAAATACTCAAACAAGGACATATCGGTAATCTGCGAGGTTACCGAATAGGACGCCTCAAGCTGTATCGATAAAGTTTCCAAAGTCACCACAGCTTCCGCCAGGTCAACATCACTTAGATTTGTGACTGTGCTTTCGGCGGCCAATTGAAAATCGGTATGCATATCGACCACAGATTCAAGTTGATCCTGCGTATAAGACACCTGATTTTGCAGTTCGGACAGGCCAGCCACCGCCGTTTCAACCAGTTCCATTGCTTCGCTTAGGGCATCTTCGTCAACCGGATCTGAACTTGCATTCCCCGCAAGGTTTAGCGCACGCAAGGCCTGCTCAAACGCGTCTTCTTGGGCGGTAATGCCATATTCAATTGTTGTGCCATCTGCCACCTTGGCCGAGGCAATGTCGTCATTGCCTGAATAGTAACTAAAATCCGTCGTAGATGGGCTGGTGATGACAGCGTAATCAGCCGTATCAACAGAAACCGGCGCACTATCAGACGCCGATCCGGCATAGATATATCGACCTTCATACTGGGTATTTAAAAGGGATGCGAAGGTTTCAAGCGCAGCAGCAGCCGATTCATTTATCCCAAATGCCTGATCGGTCCCGGTGCTTAAAGCACCTGATAAATCTGACGTCATGTCGGTAAGAATATCGACCATGTCATTCAAGGTGGAATAATACACCTCGACCCTGGTCTGGATTTCTTCGGCAATATCGGCATAAGCCGATGCTTCTGATATTTCGGCACTTAACGTGGCAATAACATAAGAATTATCTGCCACCCCGGAATAGGAATCTGCCTTTACTCCCGAACTTGATTGTTCGGTTGCTTCGGCAAGTTGTGTTTGTACCGAACGGATCTGACTAAGCATATTCTGCTGCATTGCGGCTGTGGAAACTCTCATATTTTGACCCCTTACCTGACCGCCTCAAGCAGCGTGTCCATCAACGACTGGGTGATTTCCAAAATCGCGGCGGCGGCTTCATAGGCACTTTCAAGATTGCTCAGTGTCAGGGCTTCTTCATCGGTATTAACACCGTACTGGTTTGAAAAACTTTCGACCAACTCTTCATATGCGCTTGTCGCAACACTCGCTTCTGTTTCAGCAGTCGAAGCCTGTTGTGCGACATCTGATAAAATCTCGGCGGCGTAATCAGACAAGGTCGTTTTGGTGGATCCAAGATTCCCGGCCGTATCAAAACTGATATTTTCGTCAAACAGGTTTGCAAGCGCCTCGGCAATATCTGAACTGCCTGATGAAATAACACTGTCGCCCACGGCAAGGGTCACGTCATCCGCCCCCGATCCAACCGGAAGATTGCTGGTGTCATCAAGCCACACGGAATTAACCGAAATATCGCCGGCATCATCACCGGTAAACATGTCATTCAGGCCGAAATAATCGGATAAACCCTGCCCATCCGCACCGACACTGGCATCCATATTCATGATCGAAACACCGTAATCATCATCCGATGTGGCAATTTCCAATGTGCCGTCACTGCCTACCGATGCGCTCAAATAGGTTGACCCGTTTATCGCATCGACAAGATCTTGCACGGTCGCAATCGTGCTCAGATCAATCTCAAGAACCTCAACAGCATTGCCATCGTCATCGGTCGCGGCAAGGCGCACTGTCCCGGTCCCGCTAAAAGCATCCGTGACGTCTGTTTCTTCTGTTCCCACCAACTCACTGGGCGCAGGAAATGCCGTTCCAAGATTGGTCACCGCATTGATGCTATCCATCAAGGTGGTGGCAAGATTATCCAGTTCTGCTTGAATGTCGGGCAACGTTTCATCGCGCAGTTCAATCAAACCGCCCAAGCTACCGCCCGAAATATCGTCCATGATCGAATTGCCGTTGACCGTGATATCGGAAAACGTTGTCTCGTCATTGACTGCCCCAACCGCGTTATAGGACAGTTCCTGCACCTGACTTCCAACCACCAATGTTCCCCCGACATAAATCTGTGTCGAATTGGAATCATTGGTGTAGTAGCTAATATCAATCAGTTCAGACAGATCATTGATCGCCTGTGTTCGGGCATCTTCAAGTTCACTGGTCGCAAGGGTCGTGGTGTCCGATCCGTTCAACTGATTGTTATAGGACTGAATTTCATTCAAAAGATCATTGATCTGATCCACCGTATCTTCAATCGACTGATCTGCACTTGCGCGCTGCGCCTGTACAGTGCTCGACAGGTTGTTCAGTTCGTCTGCAATCGCATTTGCCTGGCTAAGTGCTGTTGATTTTTCAGACTGGCTATCAGAACTAACTGCAAGGGCGGCAAGCGCTGTTTCAAGATTGGCAATCTGGGTCGAAATCGCCCCATCATCCCCAACATCGCCAAACCCGGTCGCCACCATTTCAAGTGGGCTCTCAAACACGGATGCATAGCCACTTTCAGATGCCGCTTCGCTGATCGATTTTAAAAGATAACTATCAACCGTTGATCCAACCGAGGTCACCGTCACACCGGTTGCTGATCCGGTGGTAACACTGCTTGCTAGACCAAGCGATTTTGCGGTGTAGCCTTCGACCGACGCGTTGGCGATATTTTCCGAAGACACACTGATCCCGGCCTGACTCGACTGCAAGGCGCTTAGAGCAGATGATTGTGCAGCACGGATTGACATGACGGGACCTATCGGAACCTGACCTAATGGTGTGAGATGGATGAAACCGGCTAGAAAACACCGGTCATATTTTCAAATTTCACATTTTCAGATTGAAGATTTTCTGGTTGGATTTAGCGCGCAGATCACCTTGCTGATCATAGGAAGTAGAACCGTCTCCTGCCGTCGCGGCCCAACCGGCGCGAATACGCTTCAGGCATGCTTCACGCTTGGCTTTAAGCCGAACATTATTGCGATCAAGCTTCGCCCGCAGGGTTTTGACCATCTCAAAATCAACGATCAAACCGGCATGCGGGTTACCGGACTTAGCCTTGCGCTGCATGGCCAGTTCGGAATGCAGTTCTTCTTCCAGAAGGTTCTTTTCAGCCGTGATGTCGGGCAGAAGATCGTACTGCGCCTGTTCAAGTATCCGCCATTCGACGTCAAGAAGACGGGTAAGGCGGGTCATGATGCTTTTGATTTTGTCATCATCTTCTGGAATGGTTTGAACGGTTGCGGTGATTGCGGTCATGTCAGCCTCGCCTTAATTCACAGATGAAATCAGGGTGTCATACATATCGCTGGTGGTTGAAATCACCTGGGCGGCGGCTGAATAGGCCTGCTGTGCGACAATCATTTTTGAAAATTGCGTGGTCGTATCCACCGTCGAACTTTCAAGCGAATAGTCCGAAATCGTACCGGTTCCGCCATCGCCTGGCGTTTTCAGAACGTATGACCCTGACGTGTTGCTTTCTTTAAACACCGTATCGCTATAGCCCGTCAGGCCATCGGCATTGGCAAAATCGGCCAACACGATCTGATAGACGGGCTCGCTTTCACCGTTTTCATAGGTCACGGAAACAACACCATCATCAGAGATCGATATTTCGGAAATTTCGCTAAAGTTCGACCCGTTCTGATCAACTGAATACAGCGTCATATCGCCGTCTTCATCGTCCGATGCATATTGCACCAGACCATCATTGTCGCCAGCCGTTCCCATGTCCGTGACAATCGTGCTGTCTGATGCCCCGGTGGTCCAGCCGGTCACGCTGAGCGTTGCACTATCTGTCACATCGGTCCCGCCAGTATCCTCGATGGATGAAAGTTGCCCGTCAGAATCAAAGGTGATGGTAAGTGGCCCACCAGAAGATGTGCCGGTAACGGTCGTCCCGTCTGATGTCAAAACCGGGTCGGAATAATCCAGTTCCCACTCGTTCTCGGCCGTCTTGCTGTAATTATAGGTAACCGTGTGGCTGGTCCCCAGACTGTCAAAAACCTCAACATCAATCGAAAAACTGTCACCGACCTCCGCATCTGCGGGCAGGTTGGCAACGATGGATGCTTCGGTGGTTTCTTCCGCCGTGCCGGTCAGATCATCAAGGTTGATGGTTGAAAGGGCCGAGGTGCTGGTTGGCACCGTGCCTGAAGCTGATTCGCCATCGGAATTTAGGGCATAACCCATCAGGTAATAGCCTGCACTATTAACAAGATCACCTTCAGAATCCGTCGAAAAGTCACCCGCACGGGTATAATAGGTTTCCCCGTTACCATCCGTGACAACGAAATACCCATCCCCTGAAATCGCAAGACTGGTCGCGGTGTCGTCTGATGCGATCAAACCTTGCGACGTTACATTGGTCAGGGTCGTGGTCGTCACACCGTTGGAATAACCTTGGGTGGTTGATCCGGGCGTTGTCACCAACGAAGAAAAAGCAGCCGTGCTGTCTTTGTAACCAACCGTTTCGCTGTTGGCGATGTTGCCAGAAATGATGCCAAGCGATGTCGATTGTGCATTCAGACCTAAAACTGCGGAATTCAGGGCGCTACTGAGGCTCATGGGTTTAATCCTTTGTTTCAGGAAGCTGTTTGCGTGCCCTGTACATCCGAGATCGAAACATCGACCCCGTTCACATACAGCACAGCTTCATCGCCGGTGAGGTCGAGTGCCGACACAACACCAGTCATCAAAATTTCGGAATCAATGGAATTTCCATCGGAATCAATGGCACTGACTGACAGGGTATAAGTCCCCGAATTTGCCGTTCCACCTGCATCGGTGGTGCCATCCCAGATGAAATTATTCGTGCCTTCAGAACCGGTCTCGGTTGTCTCATAGACGGTATTTCCGTCTTCATCGGTCACCGTCACCGTGACACTTGAGGCATCATCATTAAGGACGTAATACCATTCGGCTTCGCCATCCTCGAGCGGGGCGGTATCCCCCACAGCAACGATATCGGTTCCAAGATAAGCCTGTGCCGCACTGTCATCGACAACCCCCTGAAGGGCTGAAAGCGACTCAGACAGATTGGACAACAGGGTGTTATTTTGTTCGGCCAGTTCAAGCTGCTCGAACGTCGCCAACTGGGTGGTGATTTCCGAAACATCTTCCGGATCAGTCGGGTCCTGATTTTCCAACGTGGTCAACAACAACGTCATATACGTTTCGTAAGTCGAGTCATCACTCGTCGTCGAAGACGTTGTGCTGCTGCTTGACGTCGAGGTCGTGGACGTCAGGCTATCTAATGTCAGACTGCTGAGGAAACTCATCACCAACTCCGGGCAAGAACGATTTAGGGCGTCTATGTTCTTTGCACGGTGGGATCAGCAAAAACTGGCGCAGAAAGTTTTGCAGTTCCTGAAATTAAAAAAGGGATGCTTTCGCATCCCTTGGTTTTTTATGACTTTAAGTGAACTTAGACTCTAGTTCCGTCTTGGCGGCGGCATATCGCCCGGACCGATAAAAGTCATTTGTGATCTGTCTTCTGGCGAAACTTTGACAGCGACATTGGCCATGCTTTCAAGCATTTTGTCCAGATCATCCCCAATGGCCATTTCCAATTCGTCATATGCTGCACGGATTTCTGCATCCGACGCATTCGCGCGATCCAGTGTTTCATGCAGTTCATCCATCAAAAAACGCGTACCGGGATTACGGCGCATGTCTTCGATCAAATCACTGAACTCTGCATCAAAAATCACTTTGCCTTCATAGCTCAGACGGCTGCGTACGATTTTCAACATTCGCACACCAGGTGGATCACCGGCTTGGTCAAAACCGGGCGGTGGCATTGGTGGCCCAACAAAGCGATGAAACAACGGAATCCCGGTCACAAAACTACCGGCAACCGCGCCAATCAAAAACAAATTAACGGCCAAAGAAGCCAACATCAATTTGCGCATTGATGACACACGACGGAACGCAAAGCTCATTGTGCCTGCCCCCCTTGCGTCGGCAAACTCGCACCGTTTTCAGATTGATCCACGGTCAAAGGATCAATGGCAAAAACATGATTTTCCAGAAGATCGACCATCTCGGCTTCCGTCGCATGGGCGCTAACCTGATGGCCTTGTTGTGCCGTCATGGTAACGCCAAAAACAAATCCGGCCACAACGCAAACCGCCATTCCCACACCGGAAAACACGCCTTTGCCCAACAGTCGAAGAAGCCCCTTGGCCCGACCGTTAAATTGCGCACCATCACTGACAATCGCAGAATTGACCGGGGAAACAGACGGTTTCGCAGGATAGGTTTTTCGCGCCGGGCCATCACCAACCGGGATAAAGTTTTCCACAGTTAATTGCACGCGCGATTTCGGTCGGTCATCAATCGATTTGAAATGGTTATTTGGATCCTGCGCACTAACCTGATCCGTCGCGGCAATACGTGTTTCTTCCGCCTCAATGGCGGCAAAAATATCGTCGACCGCCTGATGTTTGCCCATCGGCACCGGATCATCAGCAAGAATGTCTTCGACGTTGCGCAATGAAGACAAAAGCTCTGCCGCATGCGCATCCTGCGCGATCAAAACGTTTGCTTCTCGACGCAATGCTTCCGGCCAGGACGCTAAATCCCAGCCATACTGATCCAATAATTCTTCGAAACGTTCGATTTTCACAGCACACCGCTTTTTCATAGGACGAACTTACCTGTTCGAACAGGACGTAAAACTAATCGTATATCAGATTGTTTTCAACTCTTCACGTAAACGCTTGCGGGCGCGTTTCAACAGTGATTCCATCGCATTAACCGATATACCCATAATGGCAGAAGCTTCCTGATTGGACAACTCACGGTCATAAAATAAATTGATGGCAATTTGTTGTTGGTCAGATAATTTTTTGATCGCGATGCGCAATCGTTTGAATTCCTGATGTTGGGCAAGCTTATCAAGCGCTGACATCGCTTCATCAGGCACCTCGTCAAGTTCCGTGCCATCGACAAATTGTGGTTTGCGCTTAAGGTCAATAACCCGATTTACCGCCACACGATAAAGCCAGGTTTTAAAAGTCGCACCGCCATCTGCACGCCATTTCTCGCGGTGCAGCCACACACGTACAAACACGTCCTGTGCCACATCTTCGGCATCACCGCTTACCAGTCCCATTCTTCGGGCGATACCAACGATTCCACGATAATAGCGTTCAACAACAACACGATATGCACCCTTATCACCTTGCACCATGCGTGCAACAAGGGCGTTGTCATCCAACTCGCGCAGAACTTCTTGGGCGGATGCCATATCCGACGTATCAGAGCTTGTCGACACTACTGGGCGAAGACCTACACTCAAATGTCCCTCACAACACTGTTCCGATTACCGAATGCCCTGACTGGGCCTGAACAGTCCTACCTGGATCGACTTTCGAGAATTTTTCCCATTTGCGCGCAAGCTCTTGCAGGTTGCGGTCAACGACTGCGTAACGTTCCTCCATGGAAGCGTCCCTGCGATTACGTGCAAGCAACTTAATCATTCTGGCATAAAAGGCAAAGAGATCTCGCGATAGTTCGGGTGCAGCATCAGGCGCGACACAGGCTTGCAGCGCTTTTAATCGTTTCACCGCCACCGCCTTTTCCCGGCTTTCAAGATCAAATTTTTTGTCAACCCGATATTGCAGTGCATTGCGCAGGTGATGACGGGTTTTGGTAATCGCGATGACCATCATTGCCACGGGTGAAGTCGTGCGCAGCGCGTTGTTATATTGCGCACTGGCCCCGGCATAGCGATAAGCCTGCTGCGGGGCCGTTGGTGTATAATTAGTCATCTTCACCCCATAAGGCTTCAAGTTGTTCACGCAAAAGCTGTAATTGATAAAGCTTGGCTTCAATCGCGGAATATCGCTCGGTTAATTTGGCGGCGTATTCCTCAGCCGCAGTCGTGATGTCATCGACGTCGTCTTCAAGTTCACCGACCTGCTCTTCAAGCCGTTCAAGACGGTTGGCGATTAGTCCGTCTGAACTGTTGGTGTAACGATCAAGCGTATTGTTAAGGTCATATGCAAGACCGCTGGAAATCGTGACCTCGACGCTTTGGGACGTGGTGCTGCCAAAGAACAAGGTCACACCTTCGTAATCGTTACCCTCCGCACCAACCAGCTTATTACCGCTGATGGTAAAGGCGCTATCATCGCCATCTACACTGGCCGATGTGATGTTGCCATCTGCATCCGTCACAATATCGACGGTGAAAGTACCGGTATAAGAACCATCTGCTTCGGAAACCAAAAGATCATCCGAATTCGTTTCACCGGAATAGGAAAACAGATTTGCAACATCATCAAAATTTGACACCAACGCTTCTTCAAGCACCTCTTCGTCAATGACAAGATAGTTGCTGTCATCAAGGGTAATGCCGATGGATGCCAGCGAGCTATATGTGTCGCTGTCTGTCGAAAATGATAAGGCACCGTAAACTGCTGTAGAAATCGAACTTAAAAGACTGTCACCGAATAAGACGGCATCTTCGTCCGCACCTTCACCTGCTTCATAGGCCTGATTGGTAATGACGAAACTGCGCAATTCGTTATAGGCATCAACAAATGCCTCGATCGCGCTATAGGCCGTGCTGGCATCTTCTTCGACTTCAAGCGTGATCTCTGTCCCCGCTTCTTCGGCATAAAGATACAAAGTCACGCCATCAATTACGTCATCAACCGTATTGCTGCTGCGCGTGACTTCAACACCATCAATCGAAAAAATCGCCTGATCGGCCGTTACCAACTCATTGCTATAGGCACCGGTGGCGTCAACAAACCCCAATGATTGGGCCAATGTTGTATCCGCGCCATCCGTATCAAATGTAATTTCCTGACCAGTATCGACTGCAGATAAAACCAGCATATATTCGTCATCGGAAATCTGCAGGACACTTGCCTTAACCCCGGATGTTTCAGACTGATCATTGATGGCATCTGCAATATCATCAAGCGACATGTCGGTGGTGATTTCAACATCAACCGCCGTGTAATCGTCACCCGCAACAAGATTGAGCGTACCACTCAGCCCCAACTCAACCGTACTGTCGTCAGACACATCCCCGCCCAGCTTGTGGGCGGTTGCCAATTGTGTAATTTCAAGGGTGTAACTGCCCGCCGCAGCCGTATCTTCGACCAGAACACCAACCACATCGGATGCCTCAGTATTGGCATCGGACGATGTCAAATAGGCCGATTTCCCAACCCAGACATCATCGCGCGAACTTTCAAGTTCGGTCTGCGCCGTTAGGGCCTCTGCTGCATCTTCAAATGTCTCAAGCAAGGTTTGAAGATCTTCAAAGGCAGCAATTTCAAGTTCGACCTCGTCGATTTCGGCTTCGACGGTATCGGCGACTGCGATTTTTGCGTCATACGCATCCTGCACCAATTCGGCAGTATCAAGGTCTGTCAGGCCCGAAACATAGGATGAGGAAGCATAGCTTGACGTGGTCGATGAATTGATCGTCGTCATGTTCTTCTCCCTTTTTCATCCGTTAAAATTCAGGGCCATCCGGGGGCTCTCAAACACCGGATGGCCCTGTCACGAGTTAGCTCAGCAAACGCGAAAGCTTCTCGAGATTCTCATTCGAAACGGACAAGGCCTGAATGGCAGAATCCATCTTCACGCCAAGTTCGGTTTGATCCGCACTTAGCTGCGCAATGTCAGCATCCATATAGACGCCCATGGCCGATTCAAGATTGGTTTGGGCCGTGTCAATATTGCCTGCGGCGTAATCAAACCGCGACATCAGCGCACCAACTGTTGCACGACCAGAAGATACGGTCGTAACCGCTGCTTCAATCGCCGTCAGTTCGGTGGTGGAATTCGTGGAACTGGTAAGATCACCAGCAAGACCAAGACTTGCCGCGTCAAAAGCAGTCGCCAGAGTCACATCAATCGCTGCAACACTTGAGTCTGCAGAAACAGTAAAGGACTCATCATATGTGCCATCAAGCAACCCAGTATCGAAATAGGTCGTCGAATCAACGATGGAATCAATCTGTAAAACGAGTTCCTGATATTCATCGTCAAGATACGCACGTTCGGTATCGGTCACCGAACCAGACGCGGCCTGAGATGCCAGTTCGTACATACGCTCGAGAATGTCACCGATTTCTGACAAGCCACCGTCTGCGGTTTCAAGAATTGCAGTGGCAACCTCGGCATTATCACCAGCCTGTTCCCAAGCGGCATAATCCACCGACATTGCCGTATAAACAGCAAGACCTGCAGCATCGTCAGATGCAGAGTTGATCGACTTACCGCTCGACATTGCGGTCAAGACCGAGGTCATCTCATCTGTGGTTTTATTAAGGTTCGACACCGCAAGGGTTGCCGACATGTTTGTGTTAATACTCGCCATTTCGCTTCTCCTATTTGGATTTGATTTGGCCTACCTGCCAACGCGACCCCGCTTTGGGCCGATATAGGTGCCCACGCGCGGGGTGAAAAAAACTGGCGCGCCCAATGTCATTTTTTCAAAATTATTTTTCGCTGACCCAATTTTCCGCCGGGAAAAAAACAAAAAAGGCAGCCTTCAAGGCGGCCTTTTGACGGTCTTTAACTGTTGTTGGGCTTACCTGCCTAAACTTCAAAATAGGGTCCATTAAAACTGCACACGCAAAATCGTAGAAAAACTGGCGCTGTTTTTTGACTTTTTGAATGATCAAAGCCAACTAGATACCCAGCTCCGTTGTTTGCAAGTCGGCGCTGATCGCTTACAACTGACGCGACCATTGCCCAAAAAATTCTCGCGACAAGGCCACCAATCATGACCACGCGCCCGATAAAGCGTTCCACGCTGCCTCAGATCGATCCAAATTCTGTCCTGATCTTTGATCTCGACAACACGCTTTATCCATCGACATGCGATCTGTTCTCGCAGGTTTCTGACTTGATCGGGCAATATGTCCGCGACGCGCTTAAACTCGAAGCCGATGCCGCCTATCGGGTGCAAAAAGACTACTTCCATCGCTATGGCACGACGTTGCGCGGGTTAATGACCGAACATGATATTGACCCGGCTGATTATCTTGCCAAGGTCCATGACATTGATGTCTCGGTTGTTGCACCTGCACCCGATCTGGCAACGGCCCTTGATGATCTTCCCGGCCGGAAACTTATTTTCACCAATGCATCACGTGGCCATGCCGAACGGGTTATGGATCAGCTTGGCATTGCGGATCGGTTTGAAACCATCTTTGACATTGTTGATGCCGATTATATTCCCAAACCACAGCAACAACCCTATGACCTACTGCTGCGTCGCGACGGAATTGACCCAACCCGTGCGGTTTATTTCGAAGACATGGCCAAAAACCTGCTTCCCGCCAAAGATATGGGGATGACCACAGTTTGGGTGCATACCGATCTTGAATGGGCACAAAATGGTCGGGATGATCCGCGTATTGACCATGAAACCAATGATATTGTTGGATTTTTGCGCAACCTCGCGGCTCCATCGTAAATTCATAATTTCGCCCGCACCCGCCAAACAGGTGCTGCCCATCAGGGAATGTCGGCGCATGATCGATTTGTAACCGTTCCACGATTGAGATTTGCCGCCTGATCCGCTATGTCTAGCCCGCATAGGGATCAGGAACGGGAACTGCCTGAAATGGGCATTTCTACGCAAACTGGCGGAGTTGACTTCATGGGCAGCATTGACCATTCTCCGCCCGACAGATTTAAGGCTGACCGCAAGGACCTTCGAACATGAACAGAACTGAACTTGAAGGCGTGATTAACGTCGCTTGGGAAAACCGCGACGAAATTAGCTCCGCCACCCAAGGTGAAATCCGCAAAGCCGTTAATCAGGCACTGAACGCGATGGATCGCGGTGAGCTGCGCGTTGCCGAAAAAAATGACGGCAAATGGGTCGTCAATCAGTGGGCCAAAAAGGCAGTTCTGCTGTCTTTCCGCCTCAATGACATGACCACCATTGCAGGCGGTCCGGGCGAAAACACCAACTGGTGGGACAAAGTCCCGTCGAAATTTGAAGGTTGGGGCGAAGAAGAATTCAAGACCGCTGGTTTCCGTGCCGTTCCGGGCAGCATTGTGCGCCGTTCGGCATATGTTGCACCGGGCACCGTTTTGATGCCAAGCTTTGTGAACCTTGGCGCTTATGTTGATACCGGCGTTATGGTTGATACTTGGGCAACTGTTGGTTCCTGCGCACAGATCGGTAAAAACGTTCACCTTTCAGGTGGCGCGGGTATCGGTGGTGTTCTTGAACCGCTTCAGGCCGGTCCGGTCATCATTGAAGACAATGCCTTCATCGGCGCACGTTCGGAAATCGTCGAAGGTGTCATCGTTGAAGAAGGTGCCGTCATCTCGATGGGTGTCTTCATCGGTGCATCGACCAAAATCATCGACCGCACCACCGGCGAGACCTTTGTTGGTCGTGTCCCGGCATATTCGGTTGTGGTTCCAGGCAGCATTCCGGGCAAACCTCTTCCAGACGGAAAACCGGGACCAAGCCTGTATTGCGCGGTCATCATCAAACGTGTTGATGAAAAAACCCGTTCAAAAACCTCGATCAACGAATTGCTGCGTGACTGATTTCTGTCACCAAAGTTGATCCTGAATTATAAAGGGCAAAACGGCTTGGCTGTTTTGCCCTTTTCCATACATTCTTCTTGCAGAAGGGCACCTTGCCCGTCCGCCAACCAAACAAGAGATTGCCGATGTCTGCCGCCCTTGAACTTGCCCAATCCCTGATCCGTTGCCCGTCTGTCACCCCGGCAGATGCAGGTGCGCTTGATGTCTTGCAAAAGGCATTAGAAGCCCGTGGATTTGAGTGTAAGCGCAAGGTATTTGACGGCGATGACAGTGACGCCATCGATAATCTTTATGCCCGCCTTGGAACCAAAGGCCGCAATTTCTGTTTCGCCGGACATACCGATGTTGTCCCGGCTGGTGACAGTGCAGCATGGACCGTTGATCCGTTTGGTGGTGACGTCATTGACGGTCGTTTGTTTGGCCGTGGCGCGGTTGATATGAAAACCGGTATTGCCTGTTTTGTCGGTGGGGTTGATGCGTTTTTGGCAGCACACCCGGATTTTGATGAAAGCATTTCGTTCCTGATTACCGGCGATGAAGAAGCCGATGCAATCAATGGTACGGTCAAACTGGTTGAATGGTGCGATCAAGAAGGTGAGAAGTTTGACTGTTGCCTTGTCGGCGAACCAACCAACCCAAAATATCTTGGCGAGATGATGAAAGTTGGTCGTCGCGGATCGATCACCGGCTGGCTGACGGTTTATGGTGCGCAAGGCCACGTTGCCTATCCCCATCTGGCTGACAATCCGGTCCCGCGCATGATCAAAACGCTTGATGTGTTAAATACCCGCGAACTTGATCAAGGAACCGACCACTTCCAGCCCAGCAACCTTGAAATCACAACTGTCGATGCCGGCAATGCGGCAACCAATGTGGTTCCCGCCAAGGTCAGTGCCGCCTTTAACATCCGCTTTAACGATCAGCATATCGGCGCGGATTTGAAAAAATGGATCGAAGATGTTTGTGCCAAGCATGCTGGCGCGCATGATCTTAAGGTGAAAATTTCTGGCGAAGCATTCCTGTCCAATCCCGGAAAACTTGCCGGTCTGATTGCCGATGCGTCCGAAAAAATCACTGGCAAACGCCCGGAAATGAGTACCACCGGCGGCACATCCGACGCTCGTTTCATTCAGAAATATACCGAAGTCGCAGAATTCGGTCTTGTCGGGCAAAGCATGCACAAAGTCGATGAACACGCGATGGTCGATGACATCGAAAACCTTGTCAGCATCTATGCCGAAGTCCTCAGCGGATTTTTTGACTGATTAACCGGTCTTTTTAATCTCGGCCAATTTGGAATGTTCCGATCCTTTTTCACGCCCCTCCACAATGCTATCGCGCGTGGATTTAAGGATCTGATCAGCTGTGTCATCATCAACAGCGCGGCTTAACACCACCGCCCCAACCATCATCGCCAACATCGCCATCGAGTCCCGTTCATATTCTGCGGGAACATTGCGTGGTTTTTCCTCGGCATCAAGATTGATGTGGTTATCAATCCCCGGAACGCCGCCTTCTTTCGCCAATTTCCACGCCAGCTTTTCCGATGCCTGATTAATCAGTTTGGTAAAGGCCTGCCGGGCCTTGTCTCCCGACCTGGCCACTTCGGTCGACAATGTCGGCAAGACACAGCCCATCTCAGGATTTTCGATATGGGCACGCGAAAGATAAAGTTCGGCATAGGACGTTATCCAGTCATTGCCACCGCGCTCTGCCTTGCGCAGCTTCGCCAGTATCGGCGATGCTAAAAGCGACATGCCATTTTCAACACAGGCAACGAACAAGTCTTCCTTGTTTTTAAAATGGGCATAAAACCCACCGCGCGTTAACCCGGCCGCGGCCATCACCTGATCAATCGTAACATTTTCAAACCCTTCCTTTTTAAACAAGGCAGTTGCGGCATTGAGGATGCGAATGCGTGTTTTGGCTTTATGGTCGGCGCTATAGGGCATTTTCTACTCCGGCAAATTTTACTCCGGCAAACGGTGTTTCGGTCTGCTGATGGTGAAAACATGACACATCTTTATAATATGTTCTTGAACATATTATGCCATCCGCAATCCTACCTGCATGTCCGGTTGACCAACCTGTACCAAAACGGCGCAGGCAAACCGCAATCGGAAGTCATGCAGCAAAGGACCCCGCCATGTCGGATGTCACCATTGTCGGAATGCCGCGCAGTAACCTGACACGCACCGTTCGAATTGCCTGTATCGAAAAAGAAATTCCCTATGAATTCAGAAGTCGGAATGTGCAAAATCCCGGCCAAGATGCCACACCAACGGTCTTGCAACACAACCCGTTTGGCAAGGTGCCGGTTCTTAAACATGGACCCTTCATTCTCTATGAAACAGCAGCCATTTGCCGCTACATAGATGACACTTTCTCCGGCCCGCTTTTGCGCCCGGTCGCGGGTAAAAAGATTGCCCGGATGAACCAATGGATCAGCCTTGCTATGACACGGCTTGACCAAAACATCATTCGAAAATTCGTCATTCCAATGGTTTTTGCCGACGCTCCACAACGCCATGATCCGGGCTTTGCCATTCATATGAACCAACTGGCCGATGCCATCCGGCATGATCTGTCGGTTCTAAACCCGGCTTATGATGAAGGCTGGCTCTTTGGTGAGCGTTTCACGATTCCCGACATGATGATCATGCCAATGTTGCATTACCTAAATGCCATGCCCGGCGGATCGGAAATGCTGGCAGATGCCCCAAATGTGCATGATGCCTATCAACGCTTTAAGGCACGGAGCTCTGCATCCCAAACCGACCCGCTCTTGCCCGAACAGATATTAAAGTCAGCTTGATGTTTTTGCCCCCTCCCTTGTGTTCCCCTTAATCGCACAAGGGTTTTCAGCCACCATAGGTCGGGAATTTGTCATCCCCCATCCCCAATGTGAACGGCGGATTTCTTGCCTGTGGTGGCTGCTTTTTTAATTCTGGTTACGGCGTCCAAGTGATCGGAACATAGCCCGGAAGGGCCGCAAACCGATCAAGCCATGCCCGAATGCCCGGATAGGGTTCCAAGCTGATCTTCCCAAGCTCCGCACGGTGCGTATAGGCATAAAGCGCAATATCCGCGATGGTAAGCGATTCACCGACCAACCAGTTATGCGCTGACAGTCGCTTTTCCATTAGATCAAGCGCACGCTTGCCTGCTGCTTCCTTCATTGGCACAAAAATATCGGCATGTTCAGGCAATCCCTTAAAGGCATGCCATGAAATCAGAACTGCGATATTGGGTTCATGGTCATATTGTTCAAAGAACAACCAACCCATCATTTCCGCACGCTCGAACCGGTCAACCGGGATGAAATTTGTCCCCTCTGCCAGATAGGTCAGAATGGCGTTGCTTTCGGCCAATACCCGTCCATCATCAAGGACAAGTGCCGGGATCTTACCGTTCGGGTTGATCTTTTCGATATATTCCGCGGTACGGGTTTCGCCCTTCATGATATCGCGTTCAATATACTCAAACGGTTGGCCCATCATCGACAACAACAAACGGACTTTATATCCGTTCCCCGACAGTAAATAGTCGTTCAAAATCATCACAAACATCCTTGTGGCACATGCATAAAAGCATTGGCGTTAAAAGCATTGGCCGACCGGGAGTGATATTTGCCGCTGGATGATTTTCAAACAATCGAATAGTTTTGACCCGATTATTCAAAATAATTGATCATAATTTCTGATCAAAGGAGACGCCATGGATTCCGATCTTTTGCGAAGCTTCGTTGCCTTTGCCGAATGCGGCAGTTTCAACCGTGCTGCTGACCGAATTGGTCGCACCCCATCAGCCTTTTCCATGCAAATGAAACGGCTGGAAGAACTTGTTGATAACAAGTTGTTTGAACGTGATGGCCGCAATGTTCTTCTGACCCATGACGGCATCACCTTTGTTGGCTATGCCCGGCGGATTTTATCGCTTCAGGATGAAGCCATGCACACATTGCGCACACAGGATGCATCCCGACCAATCCGCATTGGTTGCCCCGATGATTATGCCCAAAAAATCCTGCCTGTTGTTCTGCGCGCCATCCGCAAAGTTATCCCGGATGCGAAGTTTTTCATTTCAATCAACCCGACCATCTTGCTGCAACGCATGCTCGATCAGGGGGAACTTGATATCTCGCTCGTCAGTCGTTCGGCCATGGGGGAAGAAGGGTACTTTCTGCGTCACGAACCCGGTGTGTGGGTAACATCGCCGTTTCACAAGCAACATAAACTTGATCCATTGCCATTGGTTCTTCCGGCCGAAGATTGCAAATTTCATGCATGGGCAATTGATGCCATTTCAAAATCGGATCGCCCCTTCACCTTGTTTGCCACCACCCGGCAAGCCGCATCCCTTTTACATTTGGTACGCGATGGTCTTGGTGTTGCCGCCTTGGCGGCGGCTAGCGTCACCGATGAATTTCAAATTCTTGATACCCATGATGGCTTCCCACCCTTGCCCGCGGTTGGCGTTGCCTTGATGCTCACCGAAAACGCCCATCCACTGGTTTCACGCCAATTGGCAAGTTCCATCCAAGAATATGTCAGTCAAAATCTCGATGATAACTTGACCCGACAGGCCGCAAGCTGATTGGATGCGCACCCCGCAATCAAGGTTGCCCGTAACCTGCCAGACAAAGATCAACACCATGACCGCCAAGTCCCGCCTGAATATTTGCATCACCTGCACGGCATCGAATGCCGATGGCCAAACTGATCCACGCCATGGCAAACAGCTTTTTGATCGCATGCAGGAAATCTGTGCCGAACGTGATTTGCCATTTGATCTGCATCCGGCCGAATGCCTGACCAATTGCAAATCTGGCTGTTCGGTTGCACTCAGTGGCACCGGAAAATGGGGATATGTTTATGGCAATGTCGATCCACAAAGCATGATCGATGACCTCTGCGACCTTGCCACCCGCTATGCTGATAGCGAAAAGGGAATTGTCGCATGGCGTGAGCGCCCAGAAACCCTGCGCCGCAACGTCATTGCCCGTATCCCGCCCCTAGACTGACCCACGCCACCATGATCGTTAAAACCCAGACCGGGTATGGCCCTCGGGTAATTGCGTTGCTGCCCTAAAGGCGTCCCGAACACCAGTTTTCCAAAAGGTAACGCGCAATTGAAATCGGACGCGGAAGGTTGATGCCCTTTTCAGGAAGGCCAGCGACCTCGTCACGGTGCACCCACATGGCAAATTCGATTTCTTCGTTATCCGGGGAAAGTTCGGTGGTTTCGGCCTCTGCAATAAACCCTAACATAAGCGATCCGGGAAACGGCCAGGGCTGTGATGCAACATATTGCGGTCGTTTGATTTTAACCCCGACTTCCTCATAAACCTCCCGGGCAACGGCCTGTTCCAACGTTTCGCCGGGTTCAACAAACCCCGCCAGAACCGATACCATGCCGGGCAAGAATTGCGGCGATCTGGCCAACAACACATGATCCTGATGATGGATCAGCATAATCACAGCCGGGTCCGTCCGCGGGAAATGCGACTTCCCACATTCGGGGTTCGAACATTGCAGGCGATACCCCGCCTCAGCAATCTGGTTAGGATGCCCACAAGCCCCACAAAACCGGTGCCCGCGATGCCAGTTAAATATCGCACGCGCCTGTGCAGCCAAGGCCGCTTCATCACTTGAAAGGGCGGCCATGCGTGTTCGCATATCACCAAACCCACCGCCTAGTCGGCGTACCGCATCGTCGCGATCAGAAACAACTGGTGCAATATCAACTGCAATCACCGGGCCTTGCACATCACGGCCAAGATAAATCCAATGCCCCCCCGTCAGATCAACATCCAAATGGGGCACGGCCGGTGCACCCATGACCACCAATTCATGGGCATCTATGTCTTCGGGCCACGCAAAAAGCGGATCGCCCGCATGGCAAATCAGGATACGCAACGACTCATCATGCAACAGAATCTGTTGCCAATTCTCGGTCTTACGCAGCAGGGCATCGCGATCAAGATCAATGGCCTCAAAGAACTGCCTGCTCATGGTGGTGCGCTTCCTTAAATTCATTCCCGGTTTGGACTGTGATCAACCCACTGAGACACCGGTGTTTTCTGTGGTGGCGGGTCAAGACATTAACGCGCATGAACCAATGCAAAAAGCCACGATTGCGCGATCAGTGAAAAAATCCCAGCCAAGACTTGCGTTTTATGCTCTGCTGCGCGATATAGGGGGCGAGAGGCTGGCCGTGGACGGACCGCTCGCCAACCCGGTCAGGACCGGAAGGTAGCAGCCGTAACGAGTTTTTCCGGGTCGCGGTTCAGTCTCTCACCCTTTTACATTTCCCCTTAAAATTGCCATTTCCCACCATGCTCATGACGCAGTTGAGCATGAGATGTTTTTGTATGGTAATTTTGATCAGTTGCCCTTTCCCATAGGGGATGGAAACTGCTAAAACCTTACAAGATTATAACATTCCGGACCGGATGAATGACGGATCAGATCGAGACCGCCAGCCAAGATACGCCCGAAGGCAGTGCCGTTGAGGCTGCCGCACCTGTTGAACCTGCGGCAGCCGCCACAGAAAAAACAGACAGTGCGCCTGCCGACGCTGCACCAAAAAGCGAATATCAGGTTCTTGCGCGGAAATACCGCCCGAAAACCTTTGAAGAGCTGATCGGTCATGGCCCGATGGTTAAAACCCTGTCAAACGCGCTTGAAAGCGGTCGTCTGGCCCATGCATTCGTTCTGACCGGGGTACGCGGGATTGGTAAAACCACCACCGCACGTATCATTGCCCGCGCGCTGAACTGTATCGGTCCCGATGGCAAAGGTGGCGCAACGATTGATCCCTGTGGTGTCTGCGAACATTGCCGCGCCATTGCCGAAGACCGCCATGTTGATGTTCTTGAAATGGATGCCGCGTCGCGCACCGGTGTTGATGACATTCGCGAACTGATCGAAGGTGTGCGCTATCGCCCGACATCCGCACGCTACAAAATTTACATCATCGATGAAGTGCACATGCTTTCGAAAAGTGCGTTTAACGCGCTTCTCAAAACGCTCGAAGAACCGCCAGAGCATGTGAAATTCATCTTTGCCACCACCGAAATTCGCAAAATTCCAATTACGGTCCTGTCACGCTGTCAGCGATTTGACCTGCGCCGTGTCCAGACCGAAGAACTCAACGCCCACTACACCCGCATTGCCGGGCTGGAAAAGGCCGAGATCGAAGAAGAAGCCGTCACCCTGATTTCCCGCGCTGCCGATGGTTCGGTGCGCGATGGCATGAGCTTGCTTGATCAGGCGATTTCGCATGGTGCAGGCAAAGTCACCACCCAGCAGGTCCGTGACATGCTGGGTCTTTCTGACCGGTCGCGTATTTTCGATCTGTTTGATTTCACAATGAAAGGCGAAATCAACGAGGCGCTTGAACTTCTAAGCGCGCAATATGCGCTTGGCGGCGATCCGGCCGTAATGCTGCAAGACATGCTTGATCTGACCCACTGGCTGACCCGCGTAAAGCTGTCACCTGATGCGGCCAATGATCCCAGCGTGTCACAGATTGAACGCGAACGCGGCAAGGAAATTGCCGCCAAACTCGCCATGCCGCAGCTTACCCGTTCGTGGCAGATGTTGCTTAAGGGGCTGGAAGAAACGCGGATTGCGCCTTCGCCGATTCAGGCCGCTGAAATGATCTTGATCCGTTTGGCCTATGCCGCTGAAATGCCGCCCCCCGGCGATTTGATCAAAAAACTGCGTCAGGACATGGCAAATGCGTCCGGTGGCAACGCCCCGCAAGGTGGTGGCAATGGTGGCGGAAACGGCGGTGGCAATGGACCGGGCCCGCGTATGCAGGTTGTTAATGGCGGCGGCGGTGCCGCGGCTGTTGCTCAACGCCGTCCAGACCCGCTTGGCGAACCTGAACAGGTCGCACAGCCGGTCTATGCCAAGATGCCTGAAAGCTTTGAAGAGGTCGCAGAACTCCTGTCAAAGGACCGCGAGACCACTGGCATTGCCATGCAGGTCAAAAACTACATGCACCTTGTGAAATACGAACCGGGCCGGATTGAATTCCGTCCGGCACGCGGTGCACGTTCGGACCTTTCCACCCAACTGATCAAGGCCATGAATACCCTTACCGGGCATCGCTGGCTGGTCAGTGTTTCCGAACGCGAAGAAGGGGCACCGACCCTTAAAGAACAAGAACTTGAAGCCCTTGAACAGCGCAAGGCAGACGCCTCGCAAGACCCCCTGGTCAAAGCCATTCTTGAAGGTTTACCCAAAGCCAAAATCGTTGCCGTCCATCTGCCACCTGGTCAGGAACTGACTGAGGGTGAAGAAGACGAAAGCGGTTCAGTATATGACGACGCATTTTATCTCGAAGGAGACGACGAGCTATGAAGAATCTTGCAGGGATGCTGAAACAGGCCCAGCAAATGCAGTCCAAAATGGCAGAAATGCAAGAAGGATTGCTTGAACTCGAAATCGAAGGCCAGTCCGGTGCGGGCATGGTCAAAGTGATGCTCAATGGCAAAGGCGAAATGCGCGGCCTTTCGCTTGATAAAAGCATCGTTGACCCCAACGATACCGAAGTTCTCGAAGACTTGATCGTGGCCGCCTATAACGACGCCAAGGTCAAGGTAGAGGCCGCCGTTCAGGACAAAATGAAAGACGTCACCGGCGGCATGAACCTGCCCGAAGGCTTCAAACTTCCGTTCTGATCTGGCCACACGCCGATGCAAAATTTTGCACTTACTTAAAGTGCCGAATAAAGGGTGGCATTGCGCCGCCCTTTGTTTTTGATACAAGCTATCAAGACGCTACTTTCAGGAACGGGATTATAATGACCGGACGGGAAATCGAAAATCTGATCAAGCTTCTGTCGCGCTTACCGGGTCTTGGCCCGCGTTCAGCACGCCGGGCGGTTTTGCAGATGCTCAAAAAACCCGAAACCCTGATGATTCCACTGGCAAATTCCCTGCACGAAACCGCAGAAGCCATGACCACATGCACCAACTGCGGCAATATCGATGTGACCGATCCTTGTCATATCTGTGCTGATCAGAACCGCGGGGTTGATATCATCTGTGTCGTCGAAGAAGTCCAAGACCTTTGGGCGCTGGAACGCGGCGCATCTTACAAAGGCCAGTATCACGTTCTTGGCGGAACTCTCTCCCCGCTTGATGGTGTCGGCCCGGATGATCTGAAAATTGATCAATTAATCAATCGCGCCCGCGATGAAACCGTGACCGAGGTCATCCTTGCCACCAATGCCACGGTCGATGGCCAAACAACCGCCCACTACATTACCGAACGACTGATCGAAACCGGGGTAAAAGTCACCCGGCTTGCGCATGGTGTCCCGGTTGGGGGCGAATTGGATTACCTTGATGACGGAACGCTGGCTGCTGCCTTGCGATCAAGAAGTTCGGTCTAAATCCAAACTTTCGGTATGGCGACACCCCCATTGAAAAAGGGCAGCACATGCTGCCCATCTTCGTTCTGATATTGTTACGTGTCGCTATTATTCAAATCATTTTATCGCCAATTTTAGGCGAAAAAACCAAATACGATTTAATAATTTAACCCCGTTTTTAGCTGCCCTTGATCTTCTCGGCTGCCAAACGCGTCGCCAATTCATAGCCATAGGCACCAGCCCCGGCCATTACCGCATCGGCCACCGAACTGATCCAGCTTTTATGGCGGAACTCTTCGCGGGCATGCGGGTTGGAAATATGCAACTCGATGATATAGCCATCAAAGGTCTTAAGCGCGTCATGGATCGCAACAGATGTATGAGTATAAGCACCGGCATTGATAATGATTGCCGCAGACTTTTCACGGGCTTCATGGATCAAATCAATGATCGCGCCTTCGTGGTTTGACTGACCGAACCGCACACTGACATTCAGATCCTTGGCCAGTTCAGAACATTTTGCTTCGATGGTTTGCAGCGTGTCATAGCCATAAATTTCCGGCTGACGCTGCCCCAGCAGGTTCAGATTCGGACCATTAATGACAAGAATTTCCGGCGCGCTCATGTGTTTATTCCCCTGAAGCCCTGTGTGTCGTTTGGCTCTTTTGTTCGTCTGGTTTACGTCGTCTGTTTATTTCGCGGCATCACTGCGGCGGTTCATCCGCGTTTGCGATGCCAGTCGGATCGGCGCATTTGCCGCCCCAAACCCACGATACGCCCGACGCTCCACCAGTTCAAAGAAGAAACGGTTGGCAAAGGTGCGCGTATAGGCCTGATAATATTCACCTTCATCGTCACGATCATAGAGAATATTACGTGCACGCAACCGATCAAGAAGTTCTGGCGCCAAACCAAAGCGGGCTTCGATGTCGTCATAATAGTTTTCCGGGATCGGCAAAATCTCGACCCCGTTCTCAGCACAATAATCAAGGGATGCAAAAATATCCTCACTCGAAAAGGCCAGATGCTGAACCCCGCTTCCAAAGAACTCGTTTAAGAACTGGGAATGCTGGGTATGGGGGCTTTGCGATCCATTCAAAATCAAACGCACCGCGTCACCTTGCACCACCTGACTTTGCACAAGTCCACCCGGATCAGGGATATCAAGGGTCGGCATTTTGGTCAGATCAAAGATCGAGGTGAAATACAAAAGCCAGGTCAGCATTTCCTCATACTGCATCGAATAGGAAACGTGATCGACCGAACGAAGCTTGGCCTTAGACGCCCCGGCATCAGAATTTTTGGTCAGATCAAATTCAACATCCCAAATGCGCGACAATTCGCTGTGATCATCAAGGAAATAAACCAAGCTGCCACCAACACCGCGAATGGCCGGCATTTCAATTTCGCCTTCGCCAACCGCCTGACTAAATGGTGCCGCCAGCAATGATTGCGCGCGATCAAGTGTTGCCTTGGCATCGTCCACCTTAAGCCCTACGGCACAAACCGACGGGCCATGGACAATGTTATAAGAATGGGCGAACCCATCCTTGTCGCAATTGATCACAAGGTTGATGTCACCTTGTTTCCACCATGTCACAGCCTTGGATTTGTGACTGCCGCGCTTCTCAAAGCCCAAACCGGCAAACAGTTTGCCAAGCTTCTCAGCGGTTTCTTCTTCAACCGCGAACTCGACAAACCCGACTTCCTGCGCATGCGCCTTGGGCGGAAGAACGGTGGCCTTTTCACCGACTTTCACACCTTCTATGCCATCGCCCAAATAAATCAACGATCGCAAGCCATCCTTGGCGACGTTCTTGGTTGAACTTGACCGGAACTGATCATTGAAAATTTCAAGCGACAGCGGCCCGTCATATCCGGTCATGGCAAGATTGCGCATAAACTCATCAAGCGGGAAGTCCCCCTGCCCCGGGAAGCAGCGGAAATGCCGGCTCCAAGACAGCGCATCCATCTCAAGGGTTGGCGCATCGGCCACTTGAACCAGAAAAATCTTATCACCCGGAATGGATGAAATCGCATCCAAAGGCACTTTGCGCGCGATGATATGAAACGTATCAAGAACCAAACCGACATTCGGATGATTGGCCCAGCGCACCACTTCCCAACTGTCGCGATAATCGCTGATATGCTTACCCCATGACAGGGCTTCGAACGCAATCCTCAATCCACGTTTTGCCGCGCGATCGCCAAGTTCGGCCAAATCTTTGGCCGCACGATCAAGCCCACCCAACGATTGCGGGGATACGTTCGAACATATCATCAAAAGGTCTGTTCCAAGTTCTTCCATCAAATCGAATTTGCGTTCCGCCCGCTCAAACGCACGGCTCCGCTGCGGTTCGGGCATACCTTCAAAGTCGCGAAAAGGCTGGAAGGTCACCAGTTTCAATCCAAGATCGCGGATTGTCTTGCCAACATCGGCGGGTGAACCATCAAAGGATAAAAGATCGTTTTCAAAAATCTCAACACCGTCAAAGCCAGCAGCGGCGATGGCATCGAGTTTTTCCTGAAGGTCGCCAGACAGTGAAACTGTGGCAATCGAGGTCAGCATTTTATCCCTCCGGGGTGATCAAAATAGGTCTCCGGCCCATTCAGGAAAAAATGCTGCGACGTGCCAAATGCAACAAGCAATGGACAAAGCGCGAAGCGCCCATGTCGAAGTTCAATCCTGTGAACGATGCCGGTATGTTTCGATATGATCGGTTAATTTCGCAATCGCGTTTTGTTCATCCCGCGCAAGGGCGAGTTCACAAAGATCGCGATGTTCATCAATGATTTCCTGGCCGCGAAAACCGTGGGTTTTCAATTCGATCACGACGTATCGCCGGAACTGATCGAAAATCTCGCGGTGAAGTCGCAGATGAAGATCAGAACCACATGCCGAAATCAGGGCTTGATGAAATTCACGGTCATACTGGCTCCAACGCACCGTCAATTCGCGGCTGTCTTCGACCATCATTTTCTTTTCGATTGCCGCCAGTTTATGATGAGCCGCCGCAACGCGGGCTTCCCATTCAACATCACCATGCTTGATGGATGCGCTTAACCCATCGCATTCCAGCAAAAGCCGCATCGCCGTCAATTCCATGAAATTGGACGGCGATGTTTCGACAACACGAAAACCTTTCTGGCCTTCGACAAAGACAAATCCCGACGCAACAAGGCGGTTCAACACTTCGCGCAGCGTATTAACCCCAACACTATAACGTTCGCGGAGCGCCTCAAGCTTAAGCTTGGACCCCGGCTGTAATTCGCCATACAAAACGTCATCGCGAATTTCGTTATAGACTGTCTCGGCAATTGTGCTGCTGCTCATCAGTATCCCCTAGCCTGTCAATGCCTCAGGATAGGCATTGAAATATCCTTCGCGTGCAGCATCGGCATCAATTTCTGCCCCGCTGAAAACTTCGAATGCTTCAATACCCTGAAAGAAGAAGAGTTCAAAGCCAGTCATGACTTCTACCCCCGATTTTGCCGCTGAACGTAAGAAAGCGGTTTCAACCGGGGTATAAACCGCATCAAAAGCCCATTTCTGCCCCCCAAGCAAATTGGCATCAAATGGGCTGCCCGGATACTGGTTCATGCCAACCGGTGTGCAGTTGATCAAACCATCTGCACTGCGGACCGCATCGGCAAGGTCATGCTCCTCAATAAAAGCAGCATCCGCATCCGCCGCAACAAGGGTCGCGACCAGTTCTTTGCCCCGTTCAGCATCCTTGTCATGAATAAGGATCTTATCCGCGCCAAGCCCCCGCAGACCAAAGGCGGTTGCAAGACCAACACCACCAGCGCCAAGCTGCAAAACAGTTCCCGGTTTTGCATCGCTAAATTGCTGACGATAACCGCGCATAAAACCAACGAAGTCGGTATTGTCACCGCGCCAGCCATCTTCACGGAAAACCACCGTATTGACCGAGCCAAGCGCACTTGGCAGGCGTTTGCGCGGTGTGATCAGTTTGCGGGCACTGGTTTTATAAGGGTGGGTAACATTCACCCCCGCATAACCGGTATCCGCACATTTAGTTAGCTGTTTGATCAAATCAAAATCAGCAATCTGATCACTATCAAGATAGTCGTACGTCACATCCATTCCGCACATACGGCCCAGCAACACATGCAGTCGCGCTGACTGGCTACGTGAAATGCCTTTACCGATAAGACCGAGTTTCAACATGGAATGGTATCCTAAAATCCAAACAGGTTAGGCAAGAAGGTGACGATGCTCGGAACAAACGTAATGATCAGCAACACCATCAGTTCAACAAAGAAGAACGGCATGATCGCCCGGATCATTCGCGCCATCCCGACACCGGCAACCGCGTCCGCAACAAACAGGCACAAGCCCATTGGCGGCGTAATCAAACCGATCATGAGATTAAAGATGACGATGATGCCAAAATGCGTCGGATCGATCCCAAGGCTAATCGCAATCGGATGCAGAATTGGAACCAACACCAGCATCGCAGCAATGCCTTCAAGCACCAGACCAACCGCCAAAAGCATCAAATTGATCAAAAGCAGGAAGGTGGCCGGGCTATCAACATAGCCCAGAACAAACTTGCTGATGGTTTGTGGAATTCCGGCAAACGTCATGAACCAATTGGCCGCTGCAACCGTTGCCATAATGATTAAGATGCTTGAAGAATCGCGCATCGCACCGGAAAAAATACCCGGAAGATCACCTGGTTTCAGTTCCCGGAAAACAAACAAACCCACAACCAGCGCATAAAACACTGCAAAGCTTGCGGCTTCGGTCGGGGTCACAATCCCTGCTAAAATCGAACCAATCACAAAGACCGGCATGAAGATCGGGATTAAGCCATTCCAAACCGCTTTAAGCTTTTCGGTGACATTCATCCGTTCGCGCGGTTTGGCGTAGTCCTTAACAAAGAAACGGACATAAACCGACAGTGCGATTGCCAACAAAACGCCCGGTACAATCCCGGCAAGGAACAATGCAGGCACCGAAACATTGGTGGTAATCAGGGCATAGATGATAACCGGAATGCTCGGCGGAATGATCGGACCAATGACCGATGATGCCGCGGTAAGGGCAGCAGCAAAATCACGCGGATAGCCTTCTTTTTCCATCGACGGAATAAAGATACGGCCAATCGCGGACGTATCGGCAACAGCAGACCCTGAAA
The DNA here is from genome assembly GCA_019634165.1 of Rhodospirillales bacterium. Lineage (GTDB taxonomy): Bacteria > Pseudomonadota > Alphaproteobacteria > Rhodospirillales > Thalassospiraceae > Thalassospira. Next base: position 113,781 of record JAHQVT010000011.1, on the reverse strand, counting down.
GACCGGCAAAGATCACCGATGACCAGATATTGACCTGTGCCAAACCAGCCTTGGCATGCCCAACAAGCGCATTCGCCAGATTGATCACACGCGATGTAATGCCACTGGCATTCATCAACTCGCCTGCCAGAACAAACAATGGGATCGCCAAAATGGTAAAGCTGTCCATCCCGGCAAAAATACGTTGCGGCAAAAGATCAATGCCAAACGTCCCGGTCGAGATATAGGCAACAATGCCAAGTGCAATCGCAAAGGCAACCGGCGCACCAATCGCAAGCAGCACAAAAAGGGTAACGCCGGTAATCATGCTTCACCCTCACTCGGATCGGCTTTGAAATAGGAAACAAGACGCAAGATCGCAGCAATCACAAGGCATACTCCGCCAATGGTGATCGCGATCTGGGCCCAATACATCTGCATGCCAATGCCCGAGGCAACAATGCCGCCACGCTTAGCTGCAAAAATCCAACCGGCATAAGCAAGAACACCGCCAAGGATCAGCGTCGCCGCGTCAACAACAATCGCAAGCTTGCGGCGCAATCGTGCCGGGACGGTATCAATCACAATGCTGAACGTAATCTGGGTACCCTGTAGGTAGGCATATGCCACACCAAACATGCAGCCATAGATCATCGCGTATTTCGCGACTTCTTCGCTCCATTGCAGCGGGGAAGAAAATAAATAGCGGCTGACACTGCCAGCAAAAACAACACCAAAGACAACGAGGATACTGAGCCCCGAAAGTCCGGCGAGCAAACGCTTAAACGCATTCTCGGCGCGTTGCATGGGTTCCCCCGGATCGCAGAAAATTCATGTGTTTTTACAAACACGGTGGCGGGAAAAAGAGCAGGCCAGGCGCAAGGAGGAGCACCCGGCCTGCCAATACCGATTACATCGAAGCTTCTGCTTTCGAAACGGCTGTCTGCAGTTTTTCAATCCACTCGGCATCAATCTGACCGGAAAGCCAGTTGATGACGGCCGGCTGAGCAGCATCGCGGAATGCCTTAAGCTGTTCGGCAGTTGGCGTGGTAACTTCCATGCCTTCCGATGCCAGCTTGGCAACGCCTTCTGCAGAATTGAACTGCTGAATTGCACGACCAACATTCGCGGCAACACCGGCTGCACGACGCAGAAGTGCCTGATCAGCATCCGAAAGACCCTGATAGGTTGCCTCATTGATCACGATGAAGTCGGTGCCATACACGTGACGATCAAGCGTCAGATATTTCTGCATTTCGTAGAACTTGTTGGCATAGATCACGCTGATCGGGTTTTCCTGACCATCAACCGTACCAGTGGTAAGGGCAGTCGGAACTTCCGGCCATGGAATCGGGGTCGGGTCGGCACCAAGTGCTTTGACCATTTCCACAAACAGCGGAACGGTCATGACACGGATTTTCAGACCTTCCATGTCCTTTGGCTCAGCAACGGCACGTTTGGAGTTGGTGAAGTTACGGAAACCGGTTTCACCATATGCCAGCGTACGCAGGCCGGTTTTTTCCTGGCAATGTGCGGCAAGTTCTTTACCAAAATCACCGTCCAGAACGCTCCAAGCAACGTTGGCATTCGGGAAAACATAAGGGATATCAAGAACTGCTGCCTCTGGGCAGACTTTTGAGAACGGACCTGAAACCATCGACATGGCCAGAGTGCCATCCTGCGTATTCTGCAGCAGATCGGTTTCACCACCCAGCGCGCCTGCCGGGAAAAGTGCGACCTCAATACGGCCAGCTGATTCTGCTTCGACAATATTTTTAAAGACCTGGGATGCAGCACCTTTTTTCGAGGTGGTCCACTCTGCCGGGTCAACATGGGCAAAGTTCAAGGTTACGTCAGCAGCATGCGCAGAAAAACCAAACGACGCAGCAGCGATTGAAACGGCACCGAACAAGGCACCTTTGGAAATCATCTTCATTACTTCCTCCCGATTGAACGAAATTCCGCAGACCGTGGTTGCTTATGACAATCTTGTTCTTGAGCAATCTGTATTCGGAATTAGGATAATTTAAAAAACATAGGAGATTTTGTCAAACGTTCTATATTTTTAGTCAAAACAGCGATTTAAGCCGGGCTAACGTCCTTTGAAACGCCGCACGGCAAAATTTTTGCGGACCCAAAAGCCAAGAACGCGTCCTAAATTCCGACACCTGACAGCAAACCCACTGTATGCACCCAACAAAAAGTGGGGTGAATAACACATGTAAGATACGCGAATCCCAGAACAAGTGCGGGATTAACCGTGTGAAACATCGATAACCAACTAAAAGAAAACAGCTTGCTGTAAATCCGGTTATTTGTGCTACTTTGGCTTTGAAATTATTCGATTCGACCCTTGAAATAACGTTATTTCCAAAGTGAATCTCGTGAACAGTGTCAACGGCCCAACATCTCCGCAACTCGCAAAAATCGCGTCGCGAATTTTAGCAGGCAGTTTCCTGTTTGAGGATCTCGATCCCGAACTGCTTGAACAACTTTCAAGTCAGGCCACTGTACGCCGGTTTGAAGACGGTCAGATGCTGTTTGAAAAAGGCGCGCCCGCAGATGGTCTTTATGCGGTAGAGGCCGGGAAAGTTCGCATTTCATCTGTGTCCGAAACCGGCAAGGAAATCGTGCTGAATGTTCTGGCACCCGGTGCTGTTTTTGGTGAAATCGCCCTTCTTGATGGCGAACCACGCACCGCAACCGCACGTGCGGTTGGCCCGACCCGGACCCTGTTTATTTCACGCGATGATTTCTTTGAAATTTTTGACCGCGAAGCACCGCTGCGCCGTCACATCACAGCCCTTTTGTGCCGTCGTCTGCGCTGGGTCAGCGATCTTTTAGAAGATGCCAATTTCCTTGATCTGACCGCCCGTTTGATCAAACGCATCCTGTGGCTTGCCGAACGTCACGGCGGTCCCGATCCAGAAGGTATTCGGATTGCCCTTCCGCTCTCGCAGCAGGAACTTGGTTTGATGCTTGGTGTCACCCGCGAGGCGGTGAACAAGAAACTGCGTGAACTTGAAAAACAGGATATGATCACGCGTCGCGACGGTCGCCTGGTCATCAAGAATAGCGACGGGCTCAAACAACTTCTTGCTGATGCTATCAAAAACTGAACCTTCGGATTCATTATTTGACCGCCTTGTCGCACGCGAAGAAAAGCGCGGGTTGATCCTTGTCGCGTTTTTGCGCATTTGCATGCTGGCCTTTATCCTGCTGCTGTTTAGCAAACCGGATTCCCCAACCGGCAAGCTTTACACCCTCCTTGAAGTTCTGGGCTGGTTCATTCCCGGCGTTTTCATTCAGCTATTTGTCGCCATGCGCGGCAACAAATCCTATTGGATGATCTATGTCCTTGCCGTGATAGATGCCGGGCTGATTGTCTATGTCTCGGTCGTGCCCGATCCACTTAATCCCTTAATCGATCATCCGGCATGGCTTTATGGCTTTGTCGTGCGTGACCGTGGCGTCGTCTTTTCCATGATCATGATGGCACTTGTCATCATGACGTTTTCGCCGCGTTTGATCCTGTGGTTTGGCTTTTGGCTGTTTGCCGCATGGTGTGGGGCAATCTGGTGGTTGATGACCCGGCCGGGCGTGATTGTTTCCCAACATTTTGGCGATGAATGGAACCCGACCCAGCAAGAATCGATTGATACCTATAACCTGCCAGAATTTGTTGATATCTCGGCACTCGCCGAACAGGTCGTGATCGTCATTGTCTTCACACTTGCCTGTGCCGTGATGGTTTCGCGCCTGCGTGTTCTGATCAATCAATTTGCCGCAGCCGAACGTGCGCATGGCAACCTCGCACGGTATTTTCCCACCGCCCTTGCCGATCAACTTGCCGACCGCGATGAACCGATCCGGGTCGGGGAGCGGCGCGAATGCGTCATTTTATTTGCCGATATCATCGGCTTTTCGCGCTTTGCCGAAAAACGCGACCCACAGGAAGTCATGCGCTTCCTCAACCAATTCCACCAAATTGCAACATCGCAAATCGGTGCCTATGGTGGAATTGTCGAAAAATATATTGGCGATGCCGTCATGGCCAGTTTTGCCGCCTTTGACGATCTTGACCAACCCGCAGCCAATGCCTTTTGCGCGGCACAGGCAATCATCGCCCAAGTCGCCGAATGGCAGGAACGCGAACCTGCCGATGGTGCAGATCCGCTTCAAATCGGCGTTGGTTTGAACTTTGGCCCTGCTGTGGTTGGCGATATTGGCCAACGCGAAGCTGTGACACCTGCCGTTATTGGCGCAACTGTCAATTTGGCAGCGCGGCTAGAACAAGCCACCCGCGAACTCAACAGCGACACCGTCATGAGTGGGAAATTCGCCCAGAAAATGCATCTCGAAACGCCGATAAGCGCACCGATATTGCTGGCACGATATGCACAAACCCAAACCATTCAAGTCAAAGGGTTTAGCGAACCCGTTGCTGTCTTGTTCCACCAAACATCCCCAAATGATGCCTGAAACGGGTCACAAAACCCGGACCAATCCGCCAAACCCTTGAAATTTGGGCATACCAGTCCAAAATGCTTTCCATAATTCCAAGCACGCTCTACCATGTGATCAACAGGAGGAAGCGATGGTAACGACGTCAGACTCGAATTCACCGGCAGCGGATGCCGTCCCGACAGCCGTTAAATTATCGACTTTGTTTGGGGAACGTGAATTTTCCTGGGACAAGGCGATCTATTTCCCCGCCGGTCTTAAGGGCTTTCCTGATCACAATGTCTTTGCGCTTACCAGCTTCCCTGGCGAACAGGGAAGCGCCTTTATCTTGATGCAATGCCTGACCGAACCGGAACTCGCCTTCATCGTTGCCCCCTACAATCTCGACAGCAATACGATCAAACCCGAACATCTTGAGCAGGCCTTTAATATTCATGGCATCAAGAAAAATGATGGTGCCGTTTTGCTGATCGTTACTTTGCACAAGCCAGAAGATGGCGATGTGATCATGTCGGTTAATCTGCGGGCTCCGATCATTATCGATACCGCCCGTCAGTCAGCGTATCAACATCATCTACCAGAAATTGGCGGGTATTCATTCCACCATGTCGTAGACTAGAAGCTGCACCAAATTGATTATCACTACCTGACGAAGACGCCGAATATCGGCTGTCCGCCAACTAACGTTTGGCGCTTCTGCGTATGGTCGCGTTTTCACCATTCCCTTCAAATCGTCTTGCCATGTCCTTGATCCTGCCACTTTTTCGCGCGAAAGTGGCATCAATGCATTTTACAAAACCAAACAAGGGATCGGGCATGACTGCAACAATGCGAAACCGTTTTGCACTGGCAGCACTGTTGGGAACAGCGGTGTTTTTCGGACCGGGCATCGAAACTGCCCGCGCGCAAAACTCGGTCGAAGACCGCAATGCACATCCCATCATCCCACTTTCAGCGGATGCACGCAGCAAACTGCAACTAACCGTCTATCCCGGCAATCTCGCCATGATCGCCGAGCAACGCAACATCGCCATTCCAGACGGTCAAAGCACGCTCCGCATTGGCGGATTACCGTCGACCATCATTGATGATTCGCTTCTGATTGGTTCGTCTCGGGAAAGCAATCTTGTTTGGTCTTCCTTGCGCAAACGCACGAATGGCTACAACGCGCTCGCAGCCCTGCTGCAAGACCAGGTTGGAAAAACCGTCACCATCCGTCGAAACGATAATGAACTGATTGAAGGCACCCTTGTCGCCCTGACCCACATTGCCTTGGTTAAAACCGATGCTGGCATTGAACAGGTCCCAACCGATCAGATCATTATTTCCGACCTTCCAGAAGGCTTCATCACCTCACCCTTCATAGATGCCGATATCGCAACAAGCGCATCACTTGAACATGTTTCAATGGCATATTTGCTGGGTGGAATTGGCTGGGGCACTTCTTATATTGCCTCATATGACAGTGATGCAAACAAATTGAACCTTTCGGCCATTGCACGGATCACCAACCATTCCGGCAGTGCTTTTGATGGTGCACAATTGCGTCTGGTGGCCGGTGATCAGAACCGCGTAGGGCAAGCACCAATTGCCAAGGCGGCGCGCGGCGAAATGATGATGACGATGGCTGATTCTGTCGGGTCTGCGGCAAGCGCCCCGGAACGTGCAAATTTTGAAAATCTGCATGTCTATGGACCATTTGATGGTCTGAGCATGAAGGATGGCGACACTGCAATCTTGCCATTGATTGACGCACAATCACGGTCTGTTACCCGCCACGCCATTTTTAACGGTGCCAGCAGCCCCTATGGCATGGATGTAAATGGCAAACCTGATTTTGTCCGCCCGGATTTGGAAATCAGTCTGACCAATGACGGTGGAAAAGATGCCAGCAGCCCGTGGCCTGACGGCATCGTTCGCATCTTTGCCAAAACACCAAATGGTGACACCGGGTTTCTGGCCGAAGATAATATCTCCCTGACCCCGGTTGGGCGTGATGCGACATTACGTCTTGGTAAGGCAAGCGAACTTTCCGGCACCCGCGAAGTCACCGCATTCTCGCGCAAAGCCCGGCCAAACCTTCCTGATGACGTCAGCGCTGATTTGAAATGGACTGTGCGCAACACCAGTTCACGCGCAGAAACCATCACCATCCGGGAAAATGTGCCAAATGATTGGTCCGTAACATCGGAAAGTCACAAACATCAACGCCCACAACCGGGCCTGCTCACATGGGAAATCAAAGTCCCGGCCAAGGGCGAGGTGACCCTAAGCTGGTCGGTCGACAGCACCCGTTAAATCCAAAACCACTTATTGAACGGCTATAAGGCAATCTTGCTTTATAGCCGTTTTTTCATGATTTCCCGCTTGATCGCGTGCTGTAGAACGCTTTGGCCAAAGGCATTAACAAACCGGCATCTGGCAACTGATGGGTTTCTGTACATAGATCGGCGTAAATGCAAATCAGCTTGGTCAGCAAAACAAATGCTTCCTGATTGCTCATCCCGGCAAATTTACCAAGCACCTTGATCGCATCGCTTGCCGCCGCGCAAGCAAGGTCATATTTCCCAGCACCGCGCGTCGCCAACACCAAGGCGGCAAAGGAATAACCAAGATCAAGTCGCTCGGTATCATCTTTGCGCCCGACACAGTTACGCAACCGATCCTGACGCAGCGACACCGCCTGACTGGCCGCATCAACGGCCCAGTCCCATTCCTGTGCTTCGATCTCAAGTGCGGCCCGGTTATTAAGGCTAAGTGCCAATCCGGCCACCGCTGCATCGCGCGCTGTCGGCAAATGAAGGGCAAAAAGCGCATCAGCCTTGTCAAACAGGCTCAGCGCATAGTTCCGTTCGCTGTGATGCTGATTGCTGGCCATTTCCAGATACAGCCGCGCTACTGCCAAGGAATCGGCATCTGTCTGTTCAAGATAGGACAAACGCAACGCATATTCGTCCGATTTGTCCTGCATCCTGATCCCGCACCTCTTTTTGTAACATGACCGCACATGACTGATTAAGCCATGTACAGAAAAGACGTTCATCGCGGGTGACTTGTGAACGATAGGTAATCAGGGATAAGTTGTTTCACCGCATCCAGTAGCCTGATAGACAATCAATTCGTCCATTTGCCCTACAGCCCGGAAACCAGCCCCGCATGAGCATACAAACCGAAACTTTGCGCGCCCTTTACGGCACCTGGCGTATTGCCCGAGGTGATGCAAGCGGGCTTGGCTTTTTTGAATTTTCGATCAATGGGTTCTGGCGATCTTTCTTGGCCGCTGTGATCGTTTTCCCCGCCTTTGCCTTCTTGCGCTGGCATGATCTGCTCGAAGCACCGGAAAATTTTCCAGTCGGGCGTTATATGACGGTCGAAGTCATTGCCTATGTCATCAAATGGGTGGCATTTCCGCTTGTGATGTTTCACATCCTTCCGATGCTGGGTCGGGCAGAACGCTTTATCAGCTTTATCACGGTTTATAATTGGTCAAGCGTCCTGCAGATGGCGCTTTATCTGACCGCCCTTACCTTGGGGGTTCTTTTCCCGTCACTCGGACCGGGCGGGTTTGTTATGGTCGCGGTCATCGCAACACTGGTTTACGGCGTCTATATTGCGCGACTGACCCTGTCGGTTCCGCTGCCAACGGCAAGTGCGATTGTCATGGCCGATTTCCTGCTCTCAATGGTGATCACATCAATTGGTATTCGCCTTGCCATCGGCCAGTTGTTCTAGTGCTATTCTAAAATTAGAAACTTCAAAAAAGACGCAATCCTTATCAGGGAGAAACACACATGAAGCCCGTCCTTGTCGTTACCCGCCGACTGCCAGATGCCGTCGCGGAACGCGCCGCCCAAAGCTATGACATCAGAACGCAAGAAGGCGACGATCCGCTGTCGCGCAATGAAATTCTGACCCTGTGTCATGGGGCAGATGCTGCCCTTGTTTCGGTTGGCGATCCGATTGACGCCGCCTTTTTCGAAGAACTGCCAGACAGTGTCAAAATCGTCGCCACCTTCTCGGTCGGAACCGATCATATTGATCTGGCTGCCGCCAAGAAAAAGGGTGTCATTATTGGCAACACACCCGGTGTTTTGACCGATGCAACCGCCGACATTGCGTGGCTTTTGATCCTTGGCGCAGCACGCCGCGCCAGCGAAGGCGAGGCCGAAGTCCGCAACGCCACTTGGTCAAGCTGGCGCCCAACCCATCTGATGGGCACACAGGTTACCGGCAAGAAACTGGGCATTGTTGGAATGGGTCGGATCGGCCAAGCGGTTGCCAAACGTGCCCGCGGATTTGATATGGAAATCCATTATTACAACCGCCGTCAATTGCCCGCCGATCAAGAATTTGGGGCCACCTATCACAACAGCATGGATGCCCTTCTGCCCCAGTGTGATTTTCTATCACTCCATTGCCCATCAACCCCGGAAACACGCGGTATGGTCAATACGGATTTCATTTCCAAACTGCCCGATGGCGCGATCATTGTGAATACGGCACGCGGCGATGTGGTGAATGATGGTGACCTGATTGCCGCCCTTAAATCGGGCAAGCTAACGGCGGCCGGATTGGATGTGTTTGCCGGTGAACCCAATATCGAACCGGCCTATCGCGATCTTAAAAACACGTTCTTATTACCCCATCTGGGGTCAGCAACGGTCGAAACCCGCAATGCCATGGGTTTTCGCGCCCTTGATAACATTGATGCCTTTATCGCGGGCAAGGATGTGCCGTTTACCGTTTAAAACCAAACGCACATACCTGATCAAAACAAAAGGCGCCGCAATCGGCGCCTTTTTCATGTTCGACCTGCCGGCATCACTGATTACAGATCGCTTTCTTCGCCTGCAGGAAGGATACAGGCAATCTCGCGGCCATCGCGGCTGATCTTGACCCGACCGCCATGAATTTCGACCACGGCGCGCACCATCGCCATGCCAAGAGCACGCCGTGCAGATGGGGATTCGCCATCGCGCAAACCCTCAAACAACATCGGCTGCGGGGCTTCATCGGAAAGCGAGATGGAAATTTCGATATCCTCGCCGCGTCGACGCGCAACAACAGAAACCTCGCTGCCTTCGGGCGCTGTACGCAAAACGTTGGTTACCAGAATGAACAAAGCCTGTTTCAAGCGGCGTTCATCGGCCACCATCCAGCCGATATTGCGCGAACAATAAAGCCGCAACGACACGTTCAATTCTGCCAGACGCGCACGGGTCAATGCTTCAAGCGATCGTAACAACCGCCTTGGATCAACCGTATCAAGTTCAAGGGCGACCTGCCCTGATCCAAGGGTTGCCAGATCGCGCATATCATCAACAAGTGCTAGCATGCTTTGCGCTTCTGCCCGGATGGTTTCGACGGACCGGGCGACATTGCCGGTTAAATGCGGGATCAATCGATCAGATTCACCATTGATATGATCAAGCGGCTTGGTCAATTCGCGCGACACGGTCGAAATAAAGTCCGACTTCATCTGATCGGCGGTGCGAAGCGCCTCGTTACGTTCGCGAAGGGCGCGTTCAACCCGGATCGTATCGGTCACATCAATATAGGACATCATCACCGCCCCATCGGGCAGTGGTACAATCGCAAAATCAATGATGGTGTTATCAGATCGCTCCAACCGGCCATTCATCGGTTCATGATTGGTGATGCGTGCGACCATCCGGCTTTTGAACTTGTCCCAATCATCGCGATCGCGCCAATAATCCTTGGCCTTTTCGACCACTTCGGCCAAATGCGGTGCCCCATCAAGGAACTCGGCCTCAAGCCCCCACAGATCGGCAAACCCATGGTTATAAAGCCGCAAGCGCCCATCACCACTGATCACGCCAACGGCTTCATGCAGGCTTTCAAGCGTCTCGCGCTGTACCGCAATCAAGGTGTTATAAGAACTTTCTAGCACAAGCTTGTCGGTGACATCTTCATAGACAAACATCAATCCACCAAACGGATGGGGCGAGATAAAGCGCCGCAAAGTCATGCCGTTGGGCAGATGCATCAGGTCTTCTTCGGGTTTGATAAGATCGGTGAACCGCTGATTTTCAGTGTTGCGGAACTGGGCAAAGTCGGTGACTTCAGGCAATTTGCGTTCATCGCGCAAACGCCGCAACACATCATCATGGGATGGTTCGGTCCACAGCCATTCGTCATCCAGATCCCAAAGCTTGGTAAAAGCGGTGTTAAAGAAAATAAGCCCCTTATCGCCGCCATAAACCGCAATGGCCGTGCCAAGGTTTTCAAGAACCTCTGCATGGGCGCGAATATGGCGTGACAGATCGGACTGCAATTCTTCGACCGGCGTGCAATCAATGGCAAATCCAATCAGGCCATCAGCCCCGTCATTCTGACGTGAAGGCATTTCGGTAATGCGCATCAATTTGCGATCACCGCGAATAACCACATGATAATCGCGGGTTAAACCTTCGCCATTGCGCTGCACCGATGCCGCTAAGGACCGCCCTTGATCGGGGATAATCCCGGCCCCGATTTCCGACTGGGTGGCAAGGGCATCTTCGATACAAGATTGTTCAACCGCATCGGCATAGGCCACATTGCAATCAATCAGGCGCAATTCGCTATCACGTCGCCATACCGGGAAAGGCAAGCTATCAAGTAACGCCCGAAGCCCGGAAACCTCGTGCTTTAAAACCTGAAAATCGCCAAACTGGCTTTCGCGTTCCCGGGTATGGCGGGTTTCATCGCGGAACCATAATGCATGTGCCAAAACAACGGCCGAACGATCCTTGCGCGCGGCCATGCCCGTTACATGGAACTTGCGTTCATCAAGGGTGGTTATCCACAACTCAAACCGGTCATGACCGGATTTAAGGTTGCGCACACGTTCTTTAAGCGCTTTGGCATCCTCATCACGCAAAAGGTCAAGAAGATCGGGAAAACGACCATCATTGCCCAACTGAAAGGTGCGCTTCAAAGACGGGCTCGCCCCTTCGACAAAGCCCTTTTGGCTCCAATAATAAACCGGGTCAGGACCGGCAAACAAAAGGTGGCTGAAAAGTTCGGTTTCCCCGGCCAATTCATGTTCGTGATCTTCGACTTCTTCAAGATGGCGCTTCATCCGCAAGGACAATCGCCAACCAACCCAGCCGGCAATCGCCGCCCCACCAACTGCCGCCAATCCAACAACCAGCCAATCACGGTCGCTTAACCCTGCCAGACTTCCAAAGATGGTCGCACCAATCCCCTCAGGCGCCATTGCGTCGGCGGCCTGATTAACCCGGAACTTTTCTTGTGCGTGTAGGTTTGCACTAACAATCAGCGTCGCAAATGCGCCAACACTCCCTTGGGCAAATGCAGACAGCCGGAATTTGGGCAATTTGGACAAAAATGCCCCCACCTTTTTCTTTCCCTTACCCTGATCAGATGCTTGCTCGGATGTTCGCCGTGTCACGTGTTGTTAACCGTTTGTGTTTATGAGCTATTATTATGGTGAAAACGGTGTGCTTTTACCACCGTTTCGCATCATATCGGCAACAGCCTTGTCGAAAGCCGCATTTCACGGGGCGCGCCTGTGGAAAAACCGCGATGACACGACCCTTGAATCGGGCTATGTCTGCGGTTCAGTCATTAACAAAGATACAGCGTACCTGTCGAAGATGAGTCCCAAGCCGCAGCTAGATCTTTTTGCTCCCCGCGCAGAGGCCAAGCCTGCCGCGCCGCAAAAGGAGTCTGCCGCACTCAAGGCCGCCAAGAACGCAGCCCCGGAAATCGGCGATCTGTTTGACACCAATTTCAATGCTGCTGATATCGCTGAATGGGAACTGCTGTTTCGCGATGTCCCGCAATATAACTACCATTTCAAACGCGCCCAGATCGCATCCGCCTTTGACCGTCCGCTGCACAAAAAGCTGATTGCCTCGCATGCGTTCGAGCGCCTGCGTGAAATATCGTTCCTTGGCGCGATCGACTATCTGTTCCATCCCAATGGGCGCCCGGCCAATATCCGTCATTCGCGCTATGATCACACCATCGGCGTTGCCTTGCTGTCGCAACGTTATTGCCGCCTGATGGGTCTATCAGATGCCGATTGTGATTTGCTTGGCGCTGCGGCCCTTTTGCACGATATCGGTCACGGACCGTTTTCCCATACGCTGGAACCGGAATTTGCCCGGCGGTTTGATCGCAACCATCATCAACTGACCAATCAGATCATCACTGGCGAAGTCCAGCTTGACCTGTCGGTTAATCATTTACTGGTCAAGCATGACGTTGATCCCGATGAAGTGATTGCGCTGCTGTCGAAAAAATCCACCCATCCGCATGCCAGCCTGTTTTCCGGTCCGGTCAATATCGACACGCTAGAAGGCATCAGCCGCACCAAGACATATGTCCATCCCAACCATGTGCATTGTCACCCGCGCCTGTTGCTTGAAGCTGCGGTAAAGCTTGATGCCGACTCGCTTAAACGGCTCGATAAATTCTGGCAGCTCAAAGAAGACATCTATCGCAATTTCATTTTTGGTCCGATGTGCTTTGCCACCGACCATTTATGCCGCGAATTCGTTGTTAAAAATGCCCCGGACTTTGCCGCTGATGATTTCTTGCTGACTGAAAAGGCATTCTTAAACAGCCACCCGGCCTTCAAGAAGTTCCTCCACAGCTTAAAAAACCGCATCGAGTTGGATGGCGTCGCCGATGCAGTCGATACCCATATCAGCGCATCGGCCAGCACCCTTGATCTGAACGAAGCCAAAGTGCCCAGACGCGAATTCCACATCAACAAAGATGTCGAAGTCCGCTGCTTTGCGGATCTGTCAAAACGCTATTACGAAGAAAAAAATTCGTTCCTGCGCCGCGTTGGCAGCCTAACCGACCCAGCCCAACAGGCCGCCGCTGCCAGCTTGTTTGACTAGCCGGACCTAATCCACAACAAACAACGTCGCACCGATTTTGGTTGATGAACGGTGCGCCTCGGCATTGTCCGCGACCTGATAGCTCATCCCCGGGTGCAGTGTGTATATCCGGCCATCATCAAGTTCCGTGACCAATTCGCCTTCAAGACAAAACAGAATATGCCCCTTGCTGCACCAATGATCTGCAAGATACCCCGGCGAATATGTCACCATCCTGACCCGGATCGGACCAAATTGCTGTGTGCGCCAAGTGGCCATGCCAGTTTCACCAAGATGTTCGGTTGGCTCAATCGCTGACCAGTCCGTCGTCCCGAACGGTAAATTCGAAATATCCATAAAGATTGCTTTCTGTGAAATGTGGGGCGTGCAATCCGACTGCGGATAACCACATCAAACTATTGCCCCGTCAAAAGCAGGTCAATTGCAGCCTATTGCATCCCTGACATATCAGATAAACGCGGTATTAATCTTTACCCTATAGGCAGATACTTGGTGATCAACGAGTCGCAGCAAGGAACCGTCCCGATCTTGTTACCCAAAACCATCGCAACCAATCAGGAATACTCTGCCGCGCGCTTGGCCGAGATGCGTGCTGCATTGGGTGAACGCCTCAGCGGCGATACGTTTTGCGTGGTGGTCACCGGGTCTTATGGGCGGCACGAAGCATCCGACCAGTCTGATCTGGATTACTTCATCATCGGGCGCGAAGCCGAACGCAGTCAGGCGCCGCATGAACAAGTCGCCGACATCCTTGGCAAGATGGTGACGAAGAAACCCGCCGTAAACGGCCCGTTTTCATCCTATATCACCGCCGAAGAACTGGTGAACCGCATCGGGCTTGATGGGGACACCAATTCCATCACCACCCGCCGGTTGCTGTTTTTGCTGGAATGCGAATGGCTGTATAACGAGGCGGGCAAACGCAAGTTTTTTGACGATCTGATTGCCAATTACGTCACAACATCCGTCACCCGTGAATCGATCGCGCGTTTTCTGGTCAATGACGTTATCCGCTATTACCGTACCATCAGCGTTGATTTTGAAATCAAAACCCGCGAAGGCGATGCCAGCAAGGCATGGGCACCCCGCCGCCTAAAACTCGTATTTTCCCGGAAAATGCTTTATTTTGGCGGCATTATTGCGGCCGCAGAAACATCAGGCCATGATTACGCTGGAAAACGCGAACAATTATCGGAACTTTTGCAGCTCCCACCAATTACCCGCGTGCAAACCGTATTTGGGGAAAAAAGCCTGCCTGCATTGGAACTTTATGATCGTTTCTTGCGCGAATTATCCGACCCGGATGTGCGCAAACGCCTTGAAGGTGTCGGCCCGCATGATCGCAATGATGCCGAATTGCGATCGCTTTTGGATGCCGGCAAAGGTTTCTCGCGTGAGCTGATCAAACTTTTAAATGACCGCTACGGCCCGGATCATCCGATCCACGAAGCTCTTTTGATGTAGCTGAATTCTGACTTGGTTGCTTACGAAGAAACATCCGTCACATGTTTATGGTAATTGGCCCGATCAAGGTCACGGACCTCGACGGTAAACTGCACAGCATAATCACCAACAAGCCATTCCAGCCGATCACGAAGGGCAGCAAGTGCGGCTTCGCCTGTCGCGAACTTCACCGCGTCCCTCCGCCCCGATAACAACCGAATATCAAGATGCACCATGGCGTATTTTTCATCGCCATCGGCAATCACGACATTTTCCAGCGGCGAAATTCTGGTTTTAAATGATCCCAGTTCGGCATCTGCTTCACGCGCGATGACATAATGTAAATCAACCGCCAGCTTGCTCAATTCGTCCTTGATCGGAAGCTTCGCAGAATATTCGATTTCAATTTGGGGCATTATTTCCGGTCCATTTGGTGGTCGCCGACCTTTTTATCAGTAATTTTCAAACTCGGAACACAAAAAAGCCGGTCCGAACAAACGGACCGGCTTTGATGCAAATCGACGATAGCCAATTTAGTAGCGATAATGATCCGGCTTGAACGGACCAGTCTGCGGTACGCTGATGTAATCAGCCTGTTCCTGCGAAAGCTTGGTCAGTTTCACGCCAAGACGGTCAAGATGCAGGGCTGCAACTTTCTCATCAAGGTGTTTCGGAAGGACATAAACTTCGTTTTTGTAATTGGCGAAGTTTTTCCAAAGTTCGATCTGTGCCAGCACTTGGTTGGTGAAGGAAGCCGACATCACAAAGCTTGGGTGACCGGTTGCACAACCAAGGTTCACAAGACGGCCTTCGGCCAGAACGATCAAACGTTTGCCATCCGGGAATTCGACTTCATCGACCTGCGGCTTAACGTTTTCCCATTTGAAGTTCTTCAGCGAACCGATCTGAATTTCGGAATCGAAGTGACCGATATTGCAAACAATTGCGCGGTCTTTCATCGCACGCATATGGTCAAGCGTGATGATGTCGATGTTACCCGTGGTGGTGACAAAAATGTCGCCAACCGGTGCTGCGTCTTCCATGGTGGTGACTTCGTAACCTTCCATCGCGGCCTGCAATGCGCAGATCGGATCGATTTCGGTTACCAGAACGCGGGCACCCTGACTGCGAAGCGACGCAGCCGAACCTTTGCCAACATCACCAAAACCGGCAACAACACCGATTTTACCGGCAACCATAACGTCGGTTGCGCGTTTGATGCCATCGACCAAGCTTTCGCGGCAACCATACAGGTTGTCGAATTTCGATTTGGTGACCGAGTCATTAACGTTGATCGCCGGAACCTTAAGGGTGCCTTTTTTCGCCATTTCATACAGGCGATGAACACCGGTCGTGGTTTCTTCGGACAGACCTTTGATGTCTTCAAGAAGTTCCGGGTATTTTTCGTGGATAAGCTGGGTAACGTCGCCGCCATCATCAAGGATAAGGTTCGGCTTCCAGCCGTTCGGGCCGGTAATGGTCTGCTCGATGCACCACCAGAATTCTTCCTCGGTTTCGCCTTTCCAAGCAAATACCGGAATTTCAGCAGCAGCCATCGCCGCAGCAGCCTGATCCTGAGTCGAGAAGATGTTGCAGGAAGACCAACGAACTTCCGCACCAAGTGCCGTCAATGTTTCAATCAGAACTGCCGTCTGAATGGTCATGTGCAGGCAGCCAATGATACGTGCGCCCGCAAGCGGCTGGGCTGCGCCATATTCTTCACGCAGCGCCATCAGGCCCGGCATTTCGGTTTCGGCAATCGCGATTTCCTTGCGGCCCCAAGCGGCCAGCGAGATGTCTGCGACCTTGCAATCGGTAAAGTTCGACATGTCGTCTCCAATCAAACAAGAATGGCGCATCCGCCAAAGACATCTGTCTTGCCGATACGCCGATAAATTCTGTTGCGGTCATCCGCTTGACCGCGATGGGTCACATATAAAGATTTCTTTATATGGATTTCAAGTCTTTTCTTGCGCAATTTTCCCAAGCAGGCATTTCAAACAGCTATCCAAAGCCCATCAGCCTTGAATTCCCAAAGGTTTTAACGCGGATATGAAACCGGGATTAAAATCGGCAATTCATCCGGGACAAAGGCTGTCCCCTATGTCGGGATGATGACCGCCTACGGCAAGACCTATCAGGCAAGGTCGTTAAAATCGTCAAGCATCATGGCGATCCGCGCGGAATCCCATTGCTCCATCACCCGGTTGGCCTGATGTTCGGAATTGCGGGTATCAAGTCGGCGAATCCGTTGTTTGACCAACAATAAATTAACCGGCGACATCGAAAGATTACGCAGACCAAACCCAACAAACAACGGCACATAGCGCGGATCACCGGCCATCTCGCCGCAAACACTGACCGGAATATCGCGTTCGCCCGCCACCTTGATCACATCACGGATAAGGCGCAAAACAGCAGGATGTAACGGATCAAAAAGCCCCGCCACCTGGTCATCTGTTCGGTCAATCGCCAATGTGTATTGGGTCAAATCATTGGTCCCAATCGCAAAGAAATCACATTCACGCGCAAGGGTATCAATCGCAATGGCCGCGGCTGGAATTTCGATCATTGCCCCAAGTGGCGGCAATGTTTCAGGAATGGCATGGCCTTCTTTGCGCAACCGTTTTGCCACCGCTTCATAGATTTGCCGTGCACGGGTCATTTCATGAACGCCAACCACCATCGGGATCAAAACCCGCACCGGCCCATGCAAGGATGCGCGCAAAATCGCCCCGAACTGGGCTTCAAGCAATTCTGGTTTACGCAAGGACAACCGAATACCGCGTAACCCCAAGGCCGGGTTTGGTCCTGTCCCCATATCGGCCTGCAGCGCAACCGCAAGCTTTTCGCCGCCAATATCAAGGGTCCGGATGGTAACGGGCTTGCCCCCCATCCGCTTTACGATATCGGCAAGTTCACCATATTGTTCGTCTTCATCTGGTAGGTAATCCTTGTTCATGAACATGAATTCACTACGCAAAAGACCAATCCCGGCGGCACCGTTTTCAAGGGCGGCTGAAAGCTCGATCGGCAATTCGATATTGGCATGAAGATCAATATCAACCCCATCGCGCGTCGCAGACGGCACATCGCGCAAACTTGCCAGTTTATCGCGCGCTGCCAACCAATCTTCGCGGCGCTGGGTATAATGGGCAATATCGGCATCGGTGGGCGATAGGATGACTTCCCCGCGACCACCATCAACAATGATCTGATCGCCGCCTGAAACGCCGCGAATAATATCCGCCGCCCCCAAAACAGCAGGAATGCCAAGCGATCTTGCCATAATCGCCGTATGGCCTTCGGCCCCGCCAAGGGCTGTGACAAAGGCGGTCAATTGGCCCGGTTCAAACCGCGCCATATCCGCTGGGCTGACGTCTTCGGCAATCAGGATCGCACCTTTGGGGGCCGTATCAACAACCCGGTCTGTTTCCCCCATCAGACACCGCATCAGGCGCAGGCCAACATCGCGGATATCTGTTGCCCGTGCGGCGATATAACGGTCATCCATGCCCGAAAACTGCTCAGCAATCGCATCAATCACTTCGCTTACCGCATGCACCGCATTTAATTTGCGCGATACAATCAACTCTTCCGCCCCACGTACCAACCGCGATTGGGTCAACATGTGGATATAGGCATCCAAAAGGAACCCAAGCTCCTCAGAGGCGGCACTTTCGGCTGTTGATGATTGGGATTTCAGACGTCTGAGCTGATCAATACTTTCGGCGACACCATCATGTAGACGTTTGCTTTCGGTCTGAACCGCATCCTCGGCAATGCGTTTGCGGCTGATCTGGATGTATTGCCGGTCCATCACGAAAACCCGGCCAATCATGATCCCGCCCGATGCGCCCAATCCGGTTATGACCCGGCGAACGCCTGCGGAAGGTTCATCTGATGTGGTTAGGTCTTTTGGAGGAACTTTCAAACCTAAGGTCAGGACCTATTCTTGTTGTTTCCCGAAAGCAGATCAGTCAGCGCTGGTAGCGCCTTTATTATTCTTCGTCGAACTTGTCATCGACCAGTTCGTTCAGGGCCTCTATCGCCTTTTTGGCATCCGGCCCGGTTGCCTCAACCTCGATTTCGGTGCCGATAGATGCCGCAAGCATCATCAACCCCATAATCGACACACCAGATACCTCGGTACCGCGATTGCGTACCATGATGCTGGATTCAAATTCACCTGCAAGTTTAACAAATTTCGCCGCCGCCCGCGCGTGCAATCCACGCTGGTTGCTGATTGTTAAAATGCGTTTTTCCTTCTGCGCCATTTATGTCCCCGCCAGCCGGATACGCTGTCCCCGTGCACCCGGCCATGTTTTTCTTGTTTCTGTCTTATTCTTCACCGCTTAGCAAACGCGACGCAACGTTGATATATTTGCGTCCCGCATCCTGTGCGGCATTGACCGTCTCGGCCAATGTCCCATCAATGCGGACAGATGCCAGTTTGATCAACAAAGGTAAATTAACCCCTGCGATAACTTCGACATTTGCCTGTTCCATAATGGAAATCGCCAGATTGGACGGCGTACCGCCGAACATGTCGGTCAGCAGGACAACGCCCTTGCCGCTATCGACTTTTTCAACACTGGCAAGAATGTCTGCGCGACGTTGTTCCATATCGTCATCCGGCCCGATACAGACCGCTGCGACATTTTCCTGCTCGCCAACGACGTGCTGCAAAGCAGAAACGAACTCTTTCGCGAGATCGCCATGGGTGACCAGCACCATTCCGATCATGCAGTTTTCTCCATTTTATTCACTCCCCCGAGGTCGGTTCGTCTGGCTTGTCTCGATGACTGAGATGAGTGTCATATCCCAGTTCGGCAATCCAGTCATTGAGTATCCGTGCGATATAAACCGAACGATGCTGTCCACCCGTACAGCCAATTGCAATGGTCAGATAGCTTTTTCCTTCTTGCGCATATCGCGGCAAAACAGGTTCCAACATCGCCTTTAGCCGGGTGATAAACCCGGAAAAATCCGGGTCTTGTTCAATATATTGGCCCACCTTCGCATTCATGCCGGTCAAAATGCGAAGCTCGGGATCATAATGCGGGTTGCGCAGAAAGCGAACGTCAAAAACAAGATCGGCTTCTGCTGGCACACCTTGGCGGAAGGAAAAGCTTTTGACAAAAATCGCCATACCTTCGGTTTCGCCAATATCAAACTGGTCCTGAAGGATCTTGCGAAGCTCGGCTGATTTCAAACGTGATGTATCAATCCGCATGTCTGCCGTGGCGGCAATCGGCGCCATCAGACGTTTTTCATGTTCGATCGCATCGACCAACGGCCGATCATGGCTTAACGGGTGTGGCCGGCGGGTTTCGGTAAAGCGGCGCTGCAAAACGGTTGTGTCCGCATCGACATAAATCATCAATGGGTCCATGCCGGTCTGTGTGCGCAATTTGCCAACAATCTCGACAAACTGGTCAACGCCGAAATCGCGTGTGCGGATATCAAGCCCGATGGCAATCGGCTGTTCCGGGCGGCAATCACTGGGCACCAAAGCCGAAAGCATGCGAAGTGGCAAATTATCAACCGCATCAAACCCGAAATCTTCAAGAATTTTCAACGTCGTTGTCCGGCCGGCACCCGAAACCCCGGTCACAAGAACAAGGCCGCTTTTACCATCAAACGCACCAAGGGCAGGCGTTGGGTTATCGGGAAGTTTCGCCGGGGATTCTGACAAGGCTTCTTCCGAAGATGTGACGGATTTTTTCTGCAAAACAGGGTCCTGTAGATTAAGCTTCTAGTCGTATTTCACCGGTCGCAAGCGCCAAAGCGACACCAATCTTTGCCTCAATTGCCAGATCGGTTGCACATAATGTCCAACGTGGAATGGGAATGCCACAAATCTCTTCACTTTCTGGCTCGGGCATCCGTTCAACCAAATCGGGATCATCAACAAGGTCAATCAACACCTTGACCATACCTTCGCTACGCGCGGGCAATCCATGCACAATCCCAATCCCGCGCACCTCGCATAAACCGGCGATCGTTTGGGGGGCTGTGGCAATAAGGTGCCCACCACGCGCAACCAAATCGGTACGGTCATCTGAAATCAGGAAACCACCCGCATGAATCAGGCGCAGCAACAGGCTGGATTTGCCAGATCCGGAAGGCCCGCGCAGCAACACCGCATGGGCGCCAATCTGGACACAGTTTGCATGAAGTTGGGACATAATGGAAAAACGATGCTTGGCATAAGGTTTCTTGTCAAACCCCAAACGCGCCCGAACGCAAAGAACTAACCTCCCGCATAAGCGTTTCGCGGTTTTGCAGCGCAAGAAACTTAATCAAGCGGCAAGCGAATGGTGAAGATCGCCCCTTTTACCGCGTCATCATCCATCCGATTCTGTGCTGAAAGCTCGCCGTTATGGGCAGAGACAATCCGCTTGGAAATCGACAGACCAAGACCCGAATGCTGACCAAACTTCTCGCTCGCCGGACGTTCGGTATAGAACCGGTTAAAGATGGCTTCTTCCTTGCCCGGCGGAATTCCCGGCCCGTCATCTTCAATCGTGATCATTGCCCAGTCCTTATCGCGCCATGCGCGCACACGTACTTCCCCGCCTTCGGGGCTAAAGGTAATCGCATTTGAAATCAGGTTTCTAAACACCTGTGTCAAACGGCTTTCAAGTGCTGGCACATTAAGGTCATCTGAAACCGAAACCCGAATACGCGGGCCTTTTGGATCGGCATTGTAAAGCTCACCCAAGGTCTGAAGCAAAATCGACAAATCGACTTCTTCGCTTTCGGCACGTGATAATTCGGCATCCATACGCGAATAATCCGAAATATCACTGATCAACCGATCCAGTCGCTGAACGTCTTCGGCAATGATTTCCATCAGGCGGCGTTGACGTTCCGGGTCTTTAAGCCGCGTTGCTGTTTCCACCGCACTGCGAAGCGAGGTCAGCGGGTTTTTAATTTCATGGGCAACATCGGCGGCAAACCGTTCAATCGCATCCATACGGTCCCAAAGCGTTTCGGTCATATCGCGTAAGGTGGTTGAAAGATCGCCAATCTCATCGCGGCGATCCGACAAATCGGGAATGGTAAATTGACGGTTCTTGCTGCGTCGGACCCGTTCTGCCGCCCGTGCCAGTCGATTAAGCGGACGGGTAATCACCCCGGCAAGATAGATCGACAACAACACCGTAATGCCAAAGGCAAACACAAAGATTTTCAGGATATCAAGCCGCACCGCATGCAGCGCATTTTCGATCGCATCGCCATTTTTGGTCAGCATCACCGATGCCAGAACCTGCTTGAACCGCGCAACCGGCACAGAAACCGACAATATCCTGCGTCCCTGACTATCAACGCGGACCACGCCGCGCGAATATCCCGCCAAGGCAGCACGAACTTCCGGGTAATCTGCGGCACTGGCAACCGGCGGATCAACATATAATGGTAAGGGTTGTTCGCCTTCAAAAAGCGTCAGAATGCCATCGGTCAATTTGCGCATGATATCGGCGAACGCGTCCTCATCGCCGGGTGCCGGAAGTTCTTCGGCCTGAATGGTGCCCGAACCAAAGGTCTGGATATTGCGGCTATCAGCCATCAATTTGCCGTTGGTGGCAAATAAGCGTGTGCGCGCACCGGTAATGCCAACAAGCCGGCGCACCATTTCACGGGCGACTTCAAGTTTGACCCGATTGGTCGCATCGTCACCGGAACTAACCGCCGATGTCGAAAGGGCTGCGGCATACATTTCCGCCTGCACAGCCATTGCTTCTAGTTCGGAATGAATAAGTTCCTGTTTGTAGCGGCCGAGATACAAAATACCCGCCACCAGCACAAACAAAGCCAGCGCATTCACCGCCAGAATGCGCCAGGTCAAAGGGGAAAACAGCCCGTGGCGTTCCTCTATGCGCGCGGCCCGTGTTTCGGACTGGCCCGTTGTCTGGTCCTGTTCGCCAGCACTAAGATCGCTCATTCAAACCTGCGTAACTGGCCCGATTTAACGGGCCTGCAAAACGAAATGTGCCGGAACGCAAACGCCCCGGCACCATAAATCCCAGTCATCAGCCCGCCACGGTGGCCGTATCGCGATACCGATAACCAACACCATACAGGGTTTCAATTTCCTTGAATTCCTTGTCGGTTTCACGGAACTTTTTGCGCAGGCGTTTGATGTGGCTGTCAATGGTACGGTCATCAACATAGATATGCTCGCCGTAAGCAGCATCAATCAACTGGTCACGATTTTTCACATGGCCCGGATGCTTTGCCAATGCCTGAATCAACAAAAACTCAGTCACGGTCAGGTTAACATGCTGACCTTTCCAACTACACATATGCCGGGATGGATCAAGAACCAGATCACCGCGCTGTAACACGTCATCTGATCCGTTCGGGCGAACCCCACCGGCCCGCATGATTTCAGAACGGCGCAGCAAGGTGCGAATTCGTTCAATCAACAAACGCTGGGAAAACGGCTTTTTGATATAGTCATCTGCACCCATCCGAAGTCCGGTCAGCTCATCAACCTCATCATCCTTCGATGTCAGGAAAATGACCGGCATCTCGGTCTTTTTGCGCAAATGCGTCAGAAGTTCCAATCCGTCCATGCGTGGCATCTTGATATCGAGCACCGCTAGATCCGGCTCTTCTTTGGTCAGGGCATGAAGCGCCTCTGAACCATCAGAATATGTCAGAACTTCATATCCTTCTTCTTCCAACGCCATGGAAACAGACGTCAGGATATTCCGGTCGTCATCAACAAGTGCGATCTTACTCACATAGACCTCGTCATCTGGACAGATACAATTTTCGGGTTAGAACCCATTCGTTTGGTGACTATACAATTTACATTCCAATGTGGCGAAAAAATAACCACTTGCGGCATAAATAAGGCCTATCGAATACACCAGCGTCTTTTTGCCCGAATTCTCTGTATTTGTTGACTTTGCGCCACCTCGCCCAATAACAATCACCTTGATCAGGCAAATCACCCAATCCATCCCAAACGCCCGAGATGCGAAATTGATCCCTGATCATACGGGAGGCCGCAATTTTTTACTGGTTACGTAATTTCAGCCGCGCAAGTCTGACCTTCACCGCGACGCTGATTTCGGCACTGATCGTCTGGCTTGCCGTCAGTTCGACCGGCAATCTGACCATCCGCGAGCTTGAAACCACCGGTCAAGCTCGCTTGGCCCTGTATGACAGCTCCTTGCGTGCTGCGATTGATCGCTATCGCTATTTGCCGTATGTCGTTGCGCGCCATCATCAGGTAATTGAAGCCATCCTTCAAAAAGGCACGGCCCATATTGCCAATCTGTATCTTCAACGGGTCAATGAACGCTCCGGTGCAGCAGCACTTTATATTCTCGATAAAACCGGTAAAACCGTAGCCTCAAGTAACTGGCACACGCCCGAAAGTTTCGTCGGCGAAGATTATTCTTTCCGACCGTATTTCAACCAATCCATTGCCGGTGGCGAAGGTTTCTTTTTTGGCATCGGTGTCACCACCGGGCGCGCGGGCCTGTTTATTTCCAACCCCATTCGACAAAACGGCGAAGCCATCGGGGTTGTCGTTGTCAAACTTGAACTCGATGAACTTGAACGAAACTGGCAAGAAGGCGGCGAAACCGTTTTTGTTGCGGATGCCGACGGGGTTATCACCCTAACCAGCCGCGGCGATTGGAAATATAAAACCCTTTCACCGCTTTCTGATTCTGATCGCGAACGCATTGTCCGCAACCGCCAATATTCGGGCCGTGAACTCACATCGCTCAATGTCGGGCGGCAATTGGCAAAAGGCTCAGGGATCGTCACCATCAGTTCCCAGCGCTTCTTGTTTGACAGCAAACCAATCCGCGGCAGCGACTGGCGCATTTACTATCTGACCTCGATGGATCAGGTCACCGACCGTCAAGGGGCGGTCATGCTGATCGCGATCATTGGGGGCGGCATGATCATTTTGGTCATCCTGTTTTTGCGCGAACGCGAATTAAAATTGGCATCCCAGCGCGAAGCCCGCGAATTCGCACATATTCAAGCCCTTAATACCCGCCTCGAAGAAGAAATCACCGAACGACGCAAAACCGAAGACGAGTTGCGGGGCACCCAAAACGAATTGGTTCAGGCCGGGAAACTGGCCGCCCTTGGGCAAATGTCCGCTGCTATTGCCCATGAAATTAATCAGCCGATCACCGCCATCAGAACCTTTTGCGCCAGTGCAAAACTTATGATCGAGCGGGGCAAGACCGAACAACTTGATCAAAATATCAGCCAGATTTCGTCGCTGACCGAACGTATGGGCGCGATTACCGGCCAACTTAAAACATTTTCACGCAAATCAACCGGGGTACTTGAAGCGGTTGATTTGAAAGTCGCCCTTGATAACGCCCTGCAATTGCTCAGTCCGCAACTCGAATCCGAAGAATGCACCCTTGAACGCCATCAACCAAACACCCCCTTGATCGTTCATGCCGATCTGGTGCGGATTGAACAGATTTGCGTCAACATCATCCGCAATGCGCTTGATGCCATGGAAAGCAGCCCGACCAAACGCATTCGTATTGATCTGACCACAAGCGATCATGATGTCATCATGCGCATTGCCGATACCGGCCAAGGCATGAATGACGAAACGCTTGCTTTGCTGTTTGATCCGTTCTTCACCACCAAAGACCCAGGACAGGGTGTAGGATTGGGACTTTCAGTAACTTATGGCATTGTGCGTGACTTCGGCGGCACCATCAAAGCCTATAACAGCACATCTGGCGGGGCCTGTTTTGAAGTTCGCCTGCCCCTAAAGGACAAGAAATCGTGACGACCAGCACCCAGACACAAGACGCCGACCACAAAGCCCACATCATCATTGTCGATGATGACGAGGCAATGCGCATCGCCCTGTCACAATGGCTGGAACTCTCGGACTTTGCCGTCACGGTTTATGAAGATGCCCGCGAAGCCCTTCGCGACATCAATCCTGATTTTGCCGGTGTGATCCTGACCGATGTCAAAATGCCCCGTCTTGATGGCATTACATTCACCCGATCCGTTCTTGCCGCCGACCCAGACATTCCGATCATTCTCATGACCGGTCATGGCGATGTCCCGATGGCGGTCGAGGCCATGAAAAGTGGTGCCTATGATTTCGTCGAAAAACCGTTTGAGCCAACCGACATTGTCGAAAGCCTGGAACGCGCCATTGAAAAACGCCGTCTGGTCATCGAAAACCGCACTCTGCGCCGCCAAATTGCCCATCGCGGCAGTTTGGACAGCCGCCTGATCGGCAATTCCCCTCCGATGCGCGCCCTTAAGGACGAAATCGCCAATATCGCCCCGACCGAAGTGCCGGTTTTGATTTCCGGGGAAACCGGTACAGGCAAGGAACTTGTTGCCCGCGCCATCCACGATCTAAGCGACCGCCGCGATGACAAATTCGTTGCCGTAAATTGTGCTGCCATCCCCGAAAGCACTGCCGAAAGCGAACTGTTTGGTCATGAAAAAGGCGCCTTTACCGGGGCTGCAGGCCAACGGATCGGCTGGATCGAACATGCCATTGGCGGCACGCTGTTTCTTGATGAAATATCAAGCATGCCGCTTGCCCTTCAGGCCAAATTGCTGCGTGTTATTGAACAACGCGAAGTGGTTCGGGTCGGCTCAAACGCGCCTGTCAAAGTTGATTTTCGCCTGATCTGTGCGACCAACGAAGATCTGGTCCACGCTGTAACAGCGCGGCAATTCCGCGAAGACCTGCTGTTTCGTATCAACACGTTTGAACTTGCCATTGCCCCCTTGCGTGAACGCAAGGATGACGTCGCCCTGCTGTTTGATATTTTTGCCGAACGTGCTGCTGAACGGTTCGAACGCCCCTATGAACGGGTCACCCCGGCCTTAACCGCCCAGATCAAATCCCATGAATGGCCCGGCAATGTCCGCGAGCTTAAAAACATGGCTGAACGCTATGTCTTGCTGGTTGGAAGCCCCGAAGAACGTTTCAAACGGTTGTTTAAAGGTGGATTTGAAACCGCAACATCCGGTCCGGGTGGTCTTGCCCTTGCCGATCAGCTTCGCGACTTTGAAGAACGCATTATTCGCGATGCGCTTGACCGACATGATGGTAATGTCAAATCGGTCATGGAAGAACTCGACATTCCGCGCCGAACCCTAAATGAAAAGATGAAAAAGCTAAATATCCGCCGTGACAAACCAATCTAACGATTACGTCCGGCCAATGTATGAGACAGCCACAATCGGCAATAATCCGCCGATCAAATTCCGTAAATCGGCAAGATTATGCTTATTTACGGAATTGCAGTGAAATAAGCATTTGATTTAAAACAATATTTTTTATCTCCGTTCTGGCATACTCATTGCACATCCAACTGCCAAAATGATAAAATGAAAAAAACATAAGGGAGGATACCAATCAGCCAGCCCATCCGGGCCGCTCGATTTGGCTGTATTGCAATTCACCTTAAACTTATAAGATTTCATCGATCTTTTGATCGCCGACAGCATTTTGCATGTCGCGGTGGAAGGGACCGGACGTTTTCGTCAAAATACAGACGAACAAGTCTTTTGGTGTCCCACGCATGAAATCCAAAAACAACAGGCCATGCCAAATGGCTGATGAAGAACGTAAAGAGCCATGTTCTTAAACGATCTTTTGATTATCGCGACCTACAGAGTGTTAACCCTAGGGAGGACTACCATGAAGCTTCGTACTCTGCTTACAGCAGCAGCCGCAGCCGTGATGCTGACCGCCGCACCTGCGTCGGCACAGCAGCTTTCAGTTGCAACCGGCGGTACCGGTGGCACCTATTATCCGTATGGCGGTGGCCTTGCGGAACTGATCACCAAATACATTGATGGTTCAAGCGCAGTTGCCGAAGTTACCGGCGCATCTGTTGAAAACATGGGTCTGATTTCCCGTGGCGACAGTGACATTGCGATCGGTCTTGCCGATACCGTTTATGCTGGCTTCACCGGCACCGGTAAATTCGAAGGCCGCACCCTTGATAACGTCCGTGCACTGGCATCAATCTATCCGAACGCAGTTCAGATCGTGACCATGGCCGACAGCGGCATCAACGGTCTTGCCGATCTTAAAGGCAAACGCGTATCTGTTGGCGCACCGGGTTCGGGCACCGAAGTTTCCGCGCAGACCCTGCTTTCTGCCAATGGCATCACCTATGATGACATCGAAGAACAGCGCCTGAACTTCAACGAAACCGCTGATGCGCTCCGTGATGGTGACATCGATGCCGGTTTCTGGAGCGTAGGCCCGCCGACCAGCTCGATCCTTAACCTCGCAACCACCCGCGACATCAAGCTGATCGCTCTGACCGACGAAGAAATCGTTGCTGCACTTGACGCAGAACCGACCTTCGCACCTTACGCGCTGCGTAAAGGCATCTATGAAGGCGTTACTGCACCGGTTAACACCATTTCGACCCCGAACGTTCTGTTCGTGAACGAAGAAATGGACGAAGAACTGGCTTATCAGATCACCAAGACCCTGTTTGAAAAGGTCGATGAACTGATTGCCATTCACCCGGCAGCCAACGACACCACGGTTGATTTCGCTCTGAACTCCACCCCGATTCCGATGCATCCGGGTGCGCTTCGTTACTACGAAGAAACCGGTTCACCGATTCCGCCTAAGCTTTATCCATGATTTTACGTGGATTTGGGCGGCCTTTATTGGCCGCCCTTCTTCTTCTATCGATCACGGCTTGTGCTGGCCCCAAAAGTCGGCATGAAACAAAACCCGGAACAGTGGTTGATCATCTTGAAGTGATTGCCGCTAACGGGTCGGTTCTGGCCAGAACCGATATTCCTCGTCAATCTGGCTGGTGCCTGTATTGGAACCACTCGGTAACGGGCGACGGGGTGATTGACTGTTACGTAGACGATCTTGGCAAGATGGTTCTCCATCGCGCCTATCAACCCGACTTTGCAGCAGGTCTTGGCCATTATCCCGGCCGCGGAATTTTGACCAGCGCAGAAGGCGGTGGATACTGGATCGAAGATATTGACGAACCCGTCCGGAACAATGCCTATGTTCTGCGCGTCGGGAGCCTTGCCGTTAACCATCGCATCGTCACAACAGATGGTGACGAAATCTATCTTTCAAAGATGGCTGAACACACCCGTGTCACCATCCGTCTTGATACCGGGGAATAAGTTAAATGTCTGAACCGGCACCGCTTCCGTCCATGATGGACAGACTGCCGCAGCCAAAAATGGTTGTGATGGCGATTTCGATTATTGCAGTCGCCCTTTCTCTGTTCCAGATGTATGGCGCAGGGATCGAACCGCTTGGTCTTTTTTATCAGCGCAGCATCCATCTTGCGTTCGTCATGTTCCTGACCTTTTTGATGTTCCCGGTTTTTGGCAGCAACAAAAACCGTGGTGCATTGGGTTGGTTGATTGACATCGCCTTCCTTGCCGGTGCCTTTACCACGGGCTTTTATCTTACATTCTATCTCGACGAGATCATCAATCGCGCCGGTTTCTGGAGCGAGGCCGACCTGATCATTGGCATCATCGCCACCGTCACCGTGCTTGAAGCAAGCCGTCGCGCAGTTGGCCTTGGCATGACCGTGATTGGCATTATCGCCATTCTGTATGCCCTGTCGGGTCCGCGCGGTGCGTTGCCATGGATTGGCGAATGGTTGCCCGGTATCCTGTCCCATCGCGGTGCAGATGTAGACCGCCTCGTTGGTCAGCTTTACCTTGGCCAAGAAGGCATCTACGGCCTGCCGATGGGCGTTGCAGCGACCTATATCTTCATGTTCGTACTCTTTGGTGCGTTCCTTGAAGTCACTGGCGCTGGCAAATTCTTTATCGACATGGCCTATGCCGCCACGGGTAAAAAACCCGGCGGTCCGGCAAAGGCTGCTGTTTTGGCATCTGCTGGCATGGGCTCGATCAGTGGATCAGCCATCGCCAACGTGGTGACCACTGGTGCCTTTACCATTCCGCTGATGAAACGCCTTGGCTATCGCCCGGCACAGGCCGGCGGGATTGAAGCTGCTGCTTCAACCGGTGGCCAGATTACCCCGCCACTGATGGGCGCTGGTGCGTTTCTGATTTCTGAATATACGCAGGTGCCGTATCTCGAAATCGTTATGGTTTCGATCTTCCCGGCGATTTTGTATCTCGGAACGGTTTACCTGTTTGTCCACATCGTTGCCCTGAAAAACGGCATGAAGGGCATGCCGGTTGAAGAACTGCCAAACTGGCGTGAAGTTCTTAAAGAAGGTTGGCAGTTCATCTTGCCGTTGGGCATTTTGATTTATCTGCTTGTTCTCAACATATCGCCGATGCGCGTTGGTTTCTGGGCCATCATATCGGTTATGGCGGTTGCCGCCTTGCGCTATGCGTTGTG
Source organism: Rhodospirillales bacterium (assembly GCA_019634165.1). Taxonomy (GTDB): domain Bacteria; phylum Pseudomonadota; class Alphaproteobacteria; order Rhodospirillales; family Thalassospiraceae; genus Thalassospira. The sequence continues at coordinate 83,649 of JAHQVT010000011.1, read as the reverse complement.
GTTCTTCATCGTCGCACCGCAGAACGGGCAAAAGCCAAGCCACGATGCCCTGAAACAAGCCTTCTTCAAGGGTGTCCACATCACCATCGCCGCCCTTGAACTTGGCGCGAAAAACGCCGTTGCCGTTTCGATGGCCTGTGCGGTTGCCGGTATCATTGTTGGTGTTGTTGGCCTGACCGGTCTTGGCCTGAAATTCTCGTCAATGATGATCGCGTTTTCGGGCGGCAACATTGTTCTTGCCCTTGTTCTGGTCCTGATCGCCAGCCTGATCCTTGGCATGGGGCTGCCGGTCACGGCATCCTATATCGTTCTGATCGTTCTGGTTGGTCCGGCACTTTCGAACGAATTTGGCATTCCGCTTTTGATCGCACATCTGGTGGTGTTCTGGTATTCGCAGGATAGTAACGTTACCCCGCCCATTGCGCTGGCCGGCTTTGCCGGGGCGGCAATAGCCGGGGCCAGTCCCATGGAAACAAGTTTCCAAGCCTGGAAATTTGCCAAGGGCCTGTATCTGATTCCGGCATTCATGGTGTTTAACCCTGAAATCATCGAAGGTGGTTCAATCCAGATTGTTCTTTGGACCGGCTTTACCGCCATCCTGTGTCTGGTGGCCTTTGCCGCAGCCCTCGAAGGATATCTGTTTGCCCATATGGACATCTTGTCACGGGTCCTGATCGTACCGGCAACAATCGGTGTGTTCTATCCCGACCTGACAGCCGAAATTGCAGGCACCATCGTCCTTCTGGTTATTCTTGGCGTTAACTGGTGGAAGGGTAAAAACAACGACCCAACCCCGGCAGTTGCCGCCAGCTAGGTCGCCATATCCCACAACACATTGCAAAAGCCCGCAGCATCGCGCCTGCGGGCTTTTTCTTTGTCTAAAACTCTTTGCTTTGGCCCTATCCGGGCGGGCAGTAGACCCAAACCAATTGAATCGATACATTTAAGGGCGCCATTCAACTCTGGATACGTCATTTCCCATGCAGTTTATTCATCTGCTGTGCGCCGCCCCAAGGCAGCTTGCCTTTGGCGCATTGCACAGTTTCGGATCTTCTTTTGGCCAGACCTTTTTGGTCGCGCTGTTTGTACCATTCATTTCAGCAAGCTTGGCCTTAAACGAAACCGAATTTGCCAATATCTATGCTGGAATAACGATCGGAAGTGCCCTTTGCCTGCCCGTCGTTGGTCGCTGGATCGATAAGGTCGATATCCTGCCCTACAGCCTGGCAACAATGGCATTGCTGTCCTTGGGTTGTTTGATGATTTCTGTTGCGACCAATGTCTGGATGTTGATTGCCGCCCTGTTTGTCCTGCGACTGGCCGGGCAAGGATTGATGACCCATGTCAGCATGACCGGCATCGCCCGATATTTCAGCCGCAACCGCGGGCGGGCCTTAGCGATTGCCAGTTTTGGCTTCCCCTTGGCCGAGGCGATCCTGCCCGCAACCCTTTTGGCCCTGATTGCGGCTTTTGGCTGGCGATATACCTATGCCGGATCAGCCGCATTTATCCTGCTGATTCTCATCCCGCTTGCCATCCTGTTGATCCGCAGCGATCAGAAGTTTCGTACCGCCCCAACAAAATCGGGCGAGTCGGACAAAACAGCAGCCTCAGATCAAGACAGTGAAATCCGTGATAGCGATGGTGATGGTGATGGCGACGATGCCGGTGACACCAGCACCTCCAAAGAAACCATTGGCAGTCTTGATCAAACCGACGAACGCCCAATTAACGCCCCCGCCCCGCAAACCGGCCATCCGCGTTTGTTTAAATCACTTTATGTTTGGCTGTGCCTGCCGATGCTTGCCGCACCGCCCTTGATCATGACCGCCCTGTTTTTCCATCAAGGAGCAATTTCGACAAACAAGGATATTGATCTTGGCTGGTTTGCGGCGGGCTTTACTGTATTTGCCATCACGTCGGTTTTGGGTGCCTTTGGCAGTGGCCCGTTGATCGACAAACATTCTGCCCGGCGTCTTTTCCCCTGGCATTTAATCCCGATGATGGCGGGCATTGCCGTCCTTGCGACCACCCATCAACCCTATGTGATTCTGATCTATATGGGATTGGTCGGGATTACGGTTGGATTCGCAACCACCCTTCGCACCGCCATCATCCCGGAATTGGTTCCTTTGGATGAAATCGGCGCGGTGCGCAGCACATTAACCGCCGTCATGGTACTGGCATCTGCAATGGGGCCGGCGATGTATGGCTGGATGTTTGCTGCAAACATGCGCATTGAAACAATGTTGGTCATTACGCTGATCGTCATGGCCGTCATTAGTGTGATGTCATGGGTATCAGAACGACCGGGCTTTTACATGCCGCCGGATGTCTCGCCGCACGATCCTCACTAATTCCGGGATGCCTTTTCGGCCATCGGCCAAAAAAATGGCCCGGATCACAAAAGTGACCGGGCCAGTCGGGAAAACAGCGTCAAAACTTGGGAGGAAGACGCTAGATAGAAAGAGTTCAATCAGCTCGCGGGAGCACCTCTTGGGGAGGAAAATCAATCGGTGCTCAACCGGCGATCAAAGCTGATTAGGCAGCACCGCCAACGGTACCGGCCGGGTGTTTGATCTCGGAAGCCTTATCCGAACCTTTGAACAGGTTGCGGAAGAAGGAACCTACGAACTCAGCGCGAAGCTGCTGACCTTTCCGCACACCAGCTTCGATTTCGGTGGTGGAGATGTAACGGGTGGTGATTTCTTCGTAAGTGGCCATGATGACCTCCTTAAATTTCGGTGTTTGCGACGACCCCGTCGCTTTCGATAAACCCAATCTAATTTTCTTTACCGGGAAAGATAATTCCCTCAATATGCACATTACTTGTGAATTAACGTCATAAATAGGATGCCCGATATATGGATCGCGCCGCGGAAATGGAAATCTTTGTCCATGCAGTTGAAGAAGGAAGCTTCTCGGCTGCTGCCCGGACCATGCGCCTGTCACCCTCTGCGGTGTCCAAATACATTTCCCGATTGGAAGATCGCCTTGGTGCACGTCTGTTAATGCGCACCACCCGTCAGCTTAGCCTGACCGAAGAAGGCCGCGCCTTTTACGAACGTGCACGCACGATCCTGACCGAGATTGAAGAAGCCGAAGAAGTCGTCACCCAGCTTTATGCCGCCCCACGCGGGACGCTGCGCATTAACGCATCGGTGGCCTTCACCAAAATGCAGGTGGTGCCGCTGATCCCGGAATTCCTTGCCCGCTATCCTGATGTGCGGATCGAACTCACACTTGATGATAAATTCACCGATCTGGTCAACGATGGCTATGACCTAGCCATTCGCCTGTCCGCGCTTGAAGATTCATCGCTGATCGCGCGTAAATACGCCGTCAACCGCCGTATGATCGTCGCATCGCCGGAATATCTTGAGAAAAATGGCATTCCCCGCGAACCGCAGGAATTGGAAAACCATAACTGTCTGCATCTGTCATCGCGCGAAAGCTTCAATGACTGGCACTTTGAAACACCAAACGGCCATGTTGCCTTCCGTGCACAAGGGTCATTTTCGGCCAATGACGGCGATGTATTGCACGAGGCCGTTTTGGCCGGTTTGGGCATGGCGCGATTGGCTGAATATCTTGTCCATGAAGATATCCGCACCGGCCGCCTGACCCCGGTTCTAACCGAATATGTCCATGATCAAGCTTGGATTTCGGCGGTGTATCCCCATAAACGCCACCTATCGCCCAAGGTCCGCGCCTTTGTTGACTTCTTGGCTGAGAAATTCACGCCCGTCCCGCCGTGGGAGCTTGGCTTCCGCGATGCCCGTGCGGTCAAAAAGAACCCCGATGGTTCACCCGATACACGCACGACCGCAGATGGATCGGGCCAATAATATTGGCTTGGAAAAGGTCGCCTAACTGCGCAACGCCTGCTGATAGGCGCTAAAATCAAACCGGAATTGATATTCGGTTGATTGGCTAAGATCATCAAGAATGCGGCTTTCGCCAGTTCGGGCAAAGCCGCATTTTTCATAGAACCGATGACCGGCTTCAAATCGCGTATCGGTCCACAGCATCACGGTCGCGCAGGTTGGGTGATTTTGCCCCAACCACGCCAATGCCTTGGCCATCAGGCGCTGGGCCATTCCTTGTCCGCGGCTGTCTTCATCCAGATAGACTTTATGAAGTTCGGCCTCATTTGACGAACCATCATATTTCACACCAAAACAGCCAACAACGCGGTCCGCATCATTAACAGCAACCCACATCCGGCCATTGGCGTTTTTGAAATCATCGGCAATCGCGTCAAGTTCGGGGAACTCACCAGCGCGGTCAAACACGCATCCCGAATATTCGCCAAACACTGCCTTAATCAAGGCAGCAATCCCATCACCATCGCTGTTAAAGGCCGGACGAATGGTCAGGTCTCCCTTGGTTACATCCGGCTGATTTACAACATCGCCCGCCATCAGCCCAGAACGACCCCCTTGGCCAGTTTGTCATACCCCCGCAAAACCGCATCGGCATCCATTGCCGCCTTACCGGGGCGCTGAATGCGCGTTGGGCGCAATGCTCCGCTGCCACAGCCAATGCTAAGCTGATCATCAAGGATTTCACCAACCGGGCCAGATTGATCACTTACCACCGCTGCCTGCACCTTGATCCGTTCCTTACCCAATTCAAAATACGCACCGGGCCATGGGGTAAACGCGCGAATTTTGCGTTCAAGCGCATCTGCATCATCGCTGAAATCAAGTTTGGCCTCAGACCGGTCAAGCTTGGCCGCATAGGTCACGCCATCTTCTGGCTGCTTGGTCGCAACCAACGCACCTTTTGGCAATTTTTCCAATGCCTCGACAATCATCTTTCCGCCAAGGGTGGCAAGGTCGTCATGCAGCGCATTGGCATAGGTTTCTGCCGTAATCGGAATCTCACCGATCAACAACATATCCCCGGTATCAAGCCCGACATCCATCTGCATGATCGTCACACCCGTCGCCTCATCCCCGGCCAAAATGGCCCGTTGAATCGGGGCAGCACCGCGCCAACGCGGCAAAAGCGATGCGTGAATATTCAAACAGCCATATTTCGGCGCATCCAAAATCGCCTTGGGCAAGATAAGGCCATAGGCCGCGACCACCGCAACATCCAGATCAAGATCGGCAAAAGCCTGCTTTTCGTCATCGGACTTCAACGACACCGGGGTACGGACTTCAATACCCTGTTCTTGCGCCCATGCATGCACCGGGCTTGGCGTTTCCTTTTGCCCGCGCCCAGCAGGACGGGGCGGCTGTGAATAAACGCAGACAACATCATGCCCGCTTGCGACCAAATCCTTTAACGCCACAAGGGCGAAATCCGGGGTTCCCATAAAGGCAATGCGCAGCTTGGTCATGTTCTTGGTCCATTCATCATCAGGGCGGCAGCGGTTTTAGATCATCTGGCGGCAATTTGGCGCTATCTTGAACAAATGACAAGCCAAGCCTGCCCTTGAACCCGTTAATTCATCAAGGGCGCGCAAACAATATAATCTAACCCCACCCACCACACGGTCAAATGACATCCCGACTGATAAGAAAATCTATTAAGTAAGTTAACTAACTCATGCTCAATTCAACGAAACAACAGCAACCATTGCGCAAAACAAAAGGGCCGGAAAACCCGGCCCTTGATGGATTGACTCTCAAAACGATCAGGCAGACTTTTTCGTCTTTTGCAGCTTCTGAACTTTTTTGATGATCATGTTGCGTTTAAGCGCGCTGAGATAGTCGGTAAACAACACCCCATCAAGATGATCAATCTCATGCTGGATACAGGTCGCAAGCAAGCCATCTGCTTCGATCTCATGCTCTTTGCCATTTTCATCCATGTAGCGCATGCCGACTTCGGCTGGGCGTTCAACATCGGCATACTGATCGGGGATCGACAAACAGCCTTCCTGATACACCGCCAATTCTTCCGACTCCCAGATAATTTCCGGGTTGATCAGTTTCAGCGGCTCAGGCTTGTCCTTTTCATCGGAAACATCCATGACCACGACGCGCTTCATCACACCAATCTGCGGCGCTGCAAGGCCAATGCCTGGTGCCGCGTACATGGTTTCAAGCATGTCATCAAGAAGTTGTCTGATCTCATCATTCACTTCCGTGACCGCCGCACACTCTTTTTTCAAGCGGGGGTCTGGAACGATAAGAATTTCACGCAGGGCCATGGGTCAGTATTCCGATTTCGATCTAAATTCTGGTTAGGGCTGTAACCCTAGATTATAGCAAATTTCGCGCCTTGAGATAAGGTCTTCACGCGCCTAAGTCAAGCAAACTGCCCGATTCCAACCCGATACCAGCCATGCTCCAACGCATTTAGCGATCTGCATCAGCGATCGACACCCTCGCCATCATGTCCATCCGTGCTTTCATCTTCCAACCCGGCATCTTCCAACCCGGCATCTTCCGGTCCGGCCAGCAATTCCATCTTGGTGATATCGCGCACATGGGTTTCTGACGGGGCTGGTTCTTCGATTACGCGGTCATCAGAAACGATGTGCTTTTCTTTAAGCTTGCGGGCCGAAACCAAAACCGATCCTTCAAGCGACCCAAGGGTTTTGTTGTAATTTTTAACCGTGCTTTCAAGCGACTTGCCCATCGATGAGAAGTTCTTGGCAAGGGTGCCCAGTCGATCAAACAGTTGCTGGCCGATTTCGCTAATATCGCGGGCATTTTCGGCCAAGGCTTCCTGACGCCAGCCATATGCCACCGCCTTCAAAAGACCCAACAATGTTGTCGGGGTGGCAAGGATCACCCCATCGCGGAAGCTGTCTTCAATCAGGCGCGGGTCACGTTCAAGTGCAGCCGAAAAGAAGCTTTCACCAGGCAGGAACAACACGACAAATTCCGGGCTATCAACCGACTTCCAGTATGATTTTTTCGCCAAATCGGCGATCACTTTGCGCACATTGGTCACATAGGTCGCCATCAATGCTTCGCGGCGCACCTCATCATGCTTTTCATCAATCGCATCAAGATAGGCCGATGTTGGCGCCTTGGCGTCGACAACGATGTTCTTTCCGCCCGGCAGATTAATAACCATGTCGGGCTTTTGAATGCCTTCATCGGTGTTGAAATGCACCTGCTCGTCAAAGTCACAATGCTTGAGCATCCCGGCAAGCTCGACAATCCGCTTAAGCTGCAACTCACCCCATTTACCCGATACCGATGAACTTGACCGCAACGCAGAACTTAGCGTTTGGGTTTCTTTGGTCAGACGGGTCTGTGATTGTACAAGGGTCCCGACCTGTTCACGCAGCTCGCCGTAAGCTTCTTTGCGGTTTTTTTCAAGTTCATTAACCTTAGTATCAAAGGCCTCAAGACGTTCTTTGATGGGCTTCACAAGCCCGTCAATTGCCTGCTGACGTTTTTCAAGATCACCCTTGGCCCCTTCCTGAAGACGCGAAAAGTTTTCCCGTGCCAGCTTCATGAACTCGTCATTATTAACCTTAAGCGCATCGGATGACAGCGCCTTGAAACTATCAAGCAACTTCGTTTTGGCATCTTCAAGCATGGCAAGCTTTTCGGCCGCTGCTTCGCGCTCTTTTTCAAGCGCGGTTTCAAGCTCGGACCCCTTTTCGCGCCACTGATCAAGAGTCAGGCGAAGGTCACGCATTTCCGCTTCAAGAACCGGCACACGATGGGCTGTGGTTTCCGCAATGGCGCGCTTTTCCGAACTTTCCGAAAGCTTTTCGCGTGTTACCGCCAGTTCCGAGGCCAAATCGCGCCGGGTGGCTTCGGTCTGATCAAGCTGGGATGCCAGCAATGCCGTGCGCGACTCTGTCTCGGCCTCTGCCGCATCCTTGATGCGTTTGACCATCATGATACTGAATGCCAGCGCTAAAACAGATGCGCCCAACGCACCTGCGGCCAAAGAAATCGGATCCATCATCCCACCATTTAATTATCATCTGGGTTCTTTGTATCTGTTTTGTTCCATCAAATCCAGAACCGAACAGCCCTAATTGCGCGCAAGACGGGTCTGAATTTATTTCCTCAATTATCGGCAGAATACTGGCGAAACCTAAAATTTACGCTATATATCAAATAGATAACAACAATACGCCAAGCTAGCCCACCAAAGTTGAATCTTTCCAGAACGCCCGCCAACCTCATTTTTCGGAACAAACAACACCGAAATTCCGCAAGCAATCCGCCAGTTTCGGCATACCCGCCCCCGTCTTAAGTTGTATTTCCCGAACATCTTCTGCGCACTAGCATGGGACCCAAGCGACAGGATCGGTTTTGCCGTGCCGCGTTTGTAAAATGCAACAGCATAGCTTGGCGAAACTTGGATACTGAACCGCACCGAAATATTGCATCGGCACACGGCCTTTTTTCTGAAAACACTCAGAACACAAGCCACCGCCTGATGTGAACGTACAGACCACAGGAAACGAACAAGAGGCCACATATGTCTGCGAACGTTTATCCCGTACCCAGCGACATCGCAAAGGGCGCCCTGATCGACAAGTCGAAATACGATGCCATGTATAAACAGTCGGTCGAGGACCCGGATGGCTTCTGGGGCGAACACGGCAAGCGCATCGACTGGATCAAGCCCTATACCAAGGTCAAGAATGTCAGTTACGATCCGCATAACCTGTACATCAAATGGTACGAAGACGGCACACTGAACGTCTCGGCCAACTGCCTTGACCGTCACCTTGCGACGCGCGGCGATCAGACCGCAATCATCTTTGAAGGTGACGATCCCTCCGTTTCGGAAAACATCACCTATAAAGACCTGCATGAACGCGTCAGCCGTTTTGCCAACGCCCTGAAATCGATGGGTGTCAGCAAAGGTGACCGTGTTGTCATTTATCTGCCGATGATCCCGGCCGCAGCCGTTTCGATGCTGGCCTGTGCCCGCATCGGTGCGATCCATTCCATCGTCTTTGGAGGCTTCTCGCCAGAAGCCTTGGCCGGTCGTGTCGAAGATTGCGGCGCCAAAGTCGTGATTACCTCTGATGAAGGTCTACGCGGCGGTCGTGGTGTTCCGTTGAAACGCAATGCGGACGAAGCCTTGTCGCATCCGGGTGTCAAATCGGTCGAAAAACTGGTTGTTGTCAAACATACCGGCAAAGACATTCCGTGGAATGATGCCCGCGACGTCTGGTATCACGAAGTCTGCGAAGCAGCTTCTCCGGATTGCCCGCCAACCGAAATCAACGCCGAAGACCCGCTTTTCGTTCTTTATACTTCGGGCTCGACCGGCAAACCGAAAGGTGTTTTGCACACCTCGGGCGGTTATCTGGTCTATGCGTCGATGACCCATAAATACGTCTTTGATTATCATGATGGCGATGTTTACTGGTGTACGGCCGATGTCGGCTGGGTCACCGGTCACAGCTATATCGTTTATGGCCCGCTGGCCAATGGTGCGACGACCTTGATGTTCGAAGGCGTTCCCAGCTATCCGGACGCATCACGCTTCTGGCAGGTCTGTGAAAAGCACAAGGTCAATATTTTCTATACCGCCCCGACCGCGATCCGCGCGCTGATGCGCGAAGGTGCCGATTGGGTGAAAAAAGCCGATCTGTCATCCTTGCGAATCCTCGGCTCGGTGGGTGAACCGATCAACCCCGAAGCATGGGAATGGTATCATGAGCATGTCGGCAAACGGAAATGCCCGATTGTCGATACGTGGTGGCAGACTGAAACCGGCGGTATCCTGATCACCCCGCTTCCGGGCGCAACCGATCTTAAACCGGGTTCGGCCACCTTGCCGTTCTTTGGTGTTCAGCCCGCCTTGCTTGATGCCGAAGGCAAAGACCTTCCGGGTGCCGCCGAAGGCAGCCTTGTCATCAAAGATAGCTGGCCGGGTCAGATGCGTACGGTTTACGGCGATCACGAACGCTTTATCCAGACCTATTTCACCACCTTCAAGGGGGTTTACACCACCGGTGACGGTGCCCGCCGTGACGAAGATGGGTATTACTGGATCACCGGCCGCGTTGATGACGTGATCAACGTATCTGGTCACCGCATGGGGACGGCCGAAGTCGAAAGCGCGCTGGTCGCTCACCCGAAAGTCGCCGAGGCCGCAGTGGTTGGCGTTCCGCACGACATCAAGGGTCAGGGCATCTATGCTTATGTCACCCTGAATGCCGATGAAGAACCGACCGAAGAGCTGCGTCTTGAACTGGTCAAATGGGTCCGTAAAGAAATCGGCCCAATCGCAAGCCCCGACTTCCTGCAATGGTCGCCGGGTCTTCCGAAAACCCGTTCGGGCAAAATCATGCGCCGTATCCTGCGCAAGATTGCGGCCAACGAATATGACCAGCTTGGCGATACCTCGACCCTTTCTGATCCGGGCGTTGTCGACGATCTGATCGATAACCGTCAGAATCGCTAATCGCACATTCACACCACCGAACCGATGATACGGTTTGGGTCAAATACATACCTGCTAAAACCCGCCGGAAATCCGGCGGGTTTTTTCGTAGCTCATCCCTTTTGTACAGGTGCCCATGCCTGCCCTGCGGTTGTGCTGATCTTTAAATTAGTATAGGTACAGCCTGCTGCGATGCAGCACCTTAACGGATGGTACGAACGACCTGGTCGCTGAAAATGATGGCTGACGGGTTTATTGGCACCACCTGATGACATTCCAGCCCCGGGGTCTTCCCGTGAACGAAGTGGGCTTACGGATACGGAGATTTTCTGTGAACAGCGATTTTCTTCCGCGCTTGCGGGCTGAATGGCTTGGCAATATTCGCGGCGATGTGCTTTCGGGCCTTGTTGTGGCACTTGCCCTTATTCCAGAGGCAATTGCCTTTTCAATTATTGCCGGTGTTGATCCGAAGGTCGGGCTTTATGCCTCCTTCTCGATTGCCGTGATTACCGCAATCTTTGGCGGACGACCGGGCATGATTTCGGCCGCAACGGCCGCAACGGCTGTTTTGATGGGATCGCTTGTCCGTGAACACGGGCTTGATTACCTGTTGGCGGCAACCGTTCTGGCCGGTGTTATTCAGATGCTGGCCGGCGCGTTTCGCCTTGGCAATCTGATGCGTTTTGTCTCCAAATCGGTGATGACCGGCTTTGTGAATGCGCTCGCCATTCTGATTTTCATGGCGCAATTGCCTGAACTGACCAATGTCAGCTACATGACCTATGTGATGGTCGCAGGTGGTCTTGCCATCATTTATCTGTTTCCGATTATCACCAAGGTCATCCCTTCACCGCTCATTTGCATTGTGGTGCTGACCGGATTATCGCTGTTTATCGATGCGGATCTGCGCACGGTGGGCGATATGGGCGCACTGCCCGATGCCTTCCCGGCAATCTATTTCCCCGACATTCCGCTGAACCTTGATACCTTCCTGATCATCCTGCCTTACTCGGCGGCTGTCGCTGCAGTTGGTCTTTTGGAAAGCCTGATGACCGCGCAGATCGTTGATGATCTGACCGACACCACATCAAACCGCACCCGTGAATGTTACGGTCAGGGCATTGCCAACTTCTTTACCGGTTTCATCGGTGGCATGGCCGGTTGTGCAATGATCGGTCAATCCGTGATCAACATCAAATCGGGGGGGCGTGGCCGTCTTTCGACCTTCTTGGCGGGTATTTTCCTTTTGATTCTGATTGTGGTTCTGGGCGATCTGGTTGCGATCATTCCGATGGCAGCCCTCGTTGCCATCATGATCATGGTGTCTGTCGGGACGTTTAGCTGGTCATCGATCAAGGATCTCAAACATCATCCGCGCAGCTCCTCCATCGTGATGCTCGCAACCGTGATTACCGTGGTTGGGTCGCACAACCTTGCGATTGGTGTTCTGGTCGGTGTGTTGCTTTCGGGTATTTTCTTTGCCTGGAAGATCGCGCAGATTTTCCGCATCACCAGCACGCTTTCAAGTGACAGCACGCACCGCACTTATGATGTCCGCGGTCAGATTTTCTTTGCCTCGGTCGAAGACTTCACCAAGGCGTTCGATTTCCGCGAAGCACTTGATAAAGTTACCATTGATGTCAGCCACGCACACATTTGGGATATCTCAAGTGTTGCAGCCCTTGATATGGTCGTGCTCAAATTCCGCCGTGAAGGGGCCGAGGTCGAATTGATCGGTCTCAATGAAGCCAGCGAGACAATCGTCGATAAACTGGCCATCCACGATAAGCCCGGCGCGCTTGAACGTCTGATGGGCCACTAGGAACAGGGAAACGATCAATGACACATCTGATCGCACTGATAGACGGATCAAGTTATTCGCAAAGTGTGTGTGACCTGACCCGCTGGGTTGCTGAGCGTACCAACGCATCAATTGATCTGATGCATGTACTGGGCCGTCGTGGTGTTGGTTCCGAACCAGCCGATCTCAGCGGCAATCTCAAGCTTGGTCAACGTTCATCCTTGCTTGCCGAACTTGCCGAACTCGACGAACAAAAAGCCAAGCTTGAACTCAAACGCGGGCGTCTTCTTTTGGAAGAAGCCAAAACCGGGCTTGAACAAGCTGGGGTTAAAACCGTTGGCACCAAATTGCGTCATGGTGACCTGATTGAAAGCATTGCCGAGTTCGAAGGCGATGCCGATCTGATCCTTGTTGGTAAACGCGGCGAAGCAGCCGATTTTGCCAAACTGCATCTCGGATCGAACCTTGAACGTGTCGTGCGCGCCGCAAACAAGCCGGTTCTGGTGGCCTCACGCGCCTTCAAACCCATCCAGAAATTCCTGATTGCCTTTGATGGCGGCGAAAGTGCGATGAAGGCCGTGCGCCATATCGCATCGGGCAAACTGTTTACCGATTTGCCTTGCACGCTTCTCTGCGTTGGCAAGCCAACCGACAGCCTGCAGGAAAAACTTGATGAAGCGGCCACTCTGTTGCGCAAGGCCGGTTACGAAGTCGATGCCGGATTTGCACAGGGTGAACCAGAAGACGTGATCAAAGCCCGGATTGAGGCCGACAATATCGACCTTTTAGTGATGGGCGCTTATGGCCATTCACGCATCCGCAACCTGATCATTGGCAGCACCACCACCGAAATGGTGCGCTCCTGTCAGGTGCCCGTGATGATGTTCAGGTAATAGCGTTGCGCTAGAACATCTTTCAATCTGCAATCAAATACCAAACCCCGGTCAGTCGACCGGGGTTTTCTTTTGCCCAAAAGGTCCTTGATCGCGATCTAGGACGCCAGAAGATGCCAAACAGGCAATGCTCATCACATGACTTCATTTAGAAAAAGGGTTCGATCATGTTGCGAATTGCCTGTGCCTCTTTGGCCATTATCATCATTCTTGTTACTTCCATCCCATTAAAAGCATCGCCTAGCACCGTTGGGTTTCAGGAGATCACCATCTCGGCGGCAAATGGCGAGCGCGCATTGGCCGGTGCAATTTGGTACCCGACCGGGGATAGCAACCCACCCGTTCCTGTCGGGGACAATCCGGTTCTTGTCGGCCAAATGGTTCAACCCGATGCCAAAATTTTAGATGGCACTTATCCATTGGTCGTCATGTCACATGGGTATGGTGGCAACTGGCGCAATCAGGGATGGCTTGCCACCGCACTGGCCCAGTCGGGCTATATCGTTGCCGCAATCAATCATCCGGGCACCACCAGCCGCGACGTCACCGCCGAAATCGGGTCCGCATTGTGGTTACGTCCCCGCGATATCAGCCATCTAATCACATCGCTTCTCGAAAACCTGGCATGGTCCGCCTATTTGGATGCATCCGACATCACGGTGATTGGTCATTCGCTGGGCGGTTGGACGGCCCTTGAACTTGCCGGGGCGCGAATGGATATGGATCGTATGGATGCGGATTGTAAACTGCACCCCGAATTCGCCGCCTGTGATGGCATTGCCAGTCTCGAAGTCGGTCATATAACCGCCGATCGGACAAAGCTGGCCGCAAATCTGAAAGACGAACGCATCCGTGCGGCCATCTCACTTGATTTGGGTCTTGCCCGCAGTTTCACGCCCGAAAGTCTGGCCACCATCGACATCCCCGTTCTGGTGATCGCCGCAGGTGGGCACAACCCGAAAATTCCAAAGGAACTTGAATCGGGGTATTTGATCAATCACCTGCCGACAGAATTACAACAATATCACGCCGTGCAAGGTGCCGCGCATTTCAGCTTCCTTCCGGAATGCAAACCAAATGCGGTGGCACTCCTTGAAGAAGACGTTCCCGGCGATGGTATTATCTGTCTGGATGGCGATCCAAAAAGTGATCGATCTACCTTACATCAACAGACCATCACCATCATTCGCGACTTTCTGCATCAGCTAAAAACAGCTTCTTGATGGGACCAAACGGCTGGCTGGGGTCTGGGTCCACGGTGCGATACGCCCGTGGGCTCATCCCGGTAATGCGGCCAAATTCGCGGTTAAAGTTCGATTTGGTCTGAAACCCGCAATCGAACATGATGTCGGTCACCGGTTTTTCTGTGTTGTGCAACAGAATTTGTGCTTCGGCAATGCGGTATTCATTGACAACCTGTGACACGTTTCGCCCAAAACGACGGTTAATCGCCCCGGAAATCTGCCGTGCCGGTATCACCAGACGGCGGGCCAATCGATCCAATGTCAAATCAGGATCACGGTATAAATGCTGGGCTGTCATCACCCCATCAATCGCGGACAAGGTTGCATCGTCATCGCCACCGATATCGTTGTCAGCTTCAAGGTCATTTTTTCCCGTTGCCAACGCCGGTTCTGCTACCAGATCGCCCGATATCGCCGTCGCCGGACTTAACCGTTCCGACCACATCATCAGCATCGCCAACAACACCAAAATAATCATATGGGCATAGCTGACAATCGCGGCCGCATATGCGCCCTGTGTGATGCTAAAATCAAGGGCAATCAACCCGTCAACCACCGCTGATAAAATCAACGCGCCGCCAACTACGGCGATAATGCCACGTACCGACCCGACATCCCCCAAACGCGCCTGCGCAAAGCGTTCTTCACCGCGGCTGGCCAAAATGATCAGGCCAATGCCATATCCGGCAAACTGAATAGATATCAGGAAATCAACAGGAAGATGCCATGTTTTCCATGTTAAATAGCCGATCAAAATGACTAACACCGGAATAACATGCAGCCAGCCAAATCTAGATCGCGCCGTTTCCTGCGTTCCAAGTGCCGCGAAACATGTCCATGCAATTGGCGGCAGCATCGCGGCAAATAACGGCCGCAAGAAACGAAACACCAGCACATCAAACTGCCAACGCAGACCGACAATAATGACAAGTGCCAGACTGGCGGCAACGAATACCCGCATACTCCGCCCGACACGCCCAGCCGGTCCACGCATGATCAACCGCACCAGCAAAATCGCCAGCAACAAGGCAACAACAAAAGGCAGGGGTATTTCAAACATGGTACGCGGCACGATCTTGCAACTGGCGATGGTGACGAATGTTTGTCCCGCGGATCGCATTGGCGGGCAACAAAAATAACCGCGACGGGATCAATCTTTTGATGATGGGGCTTATGGCCATTCGCGCATCCGCAACCTGATCATCGGCACCACCACCGAAATGGTGCGCTCCTGCCATGTTCCGGTGATGATGTTTAGATGATGTTCCGCTAAGGGCGGGTACGTTTTACAATCATCAGACAATAAAAAGCCCGACAGATGGCCTGTCGGGCTTTTGTCATACAAATGAAAAATGCTGAATTACTGCAGCAAGAACCGTCCCAGATTGGCATTGATCTGACGTTCCAGTTCACGGTCCAGATCCATCAACAATGCAGAGGTTGCCTCATAGATCGCTTGTTCACGTTCAGAAACCGACATCGATTCTGACAAGGTGCGCGATCGGGCTGCCATGGCTTGCACTTCACCTTTTTGAACCCCATTGGCATTTAGCAGTTCCAACTTGGCGGCAACTTTCAGATCAATCTTGTCGGACTGATCATCGGTAAACACACCTTTGATGCCTTTGGTGGTTTTAAGGGCATTTGACGTGATCGATGCTTCGGTCACGGAATAGCGCAGCATGTCGCTGGTTCCGGCCGTTTGAATGCGGTCATCGGGCCAGTTCATTGCCATTTTGCCCAAATTAAAGGGCACATCTGATGCAATCGATCCGTCCGGCGCACTGTTCCACGCAGCAACCTTTTCAATCGGCCCTGCTGCAAAAACGATCGGCGGCAAATGGCGCCATGTCACATCCGGATAAGTCGCCACCGGTCCACTTGTGCATGCCGCCAACAGCGCAATCGCCGCCCCAGCCAGCGCGGTACGCAGACCATTGATGGACAATAGCTTCATGACTTCAAACTCCCCTGCCACGCAGATGTATTTTCAAAACGTCTTACAAAAAACGCCACCACAGCGTTTATAGCCATGGTGACGTTGCTAGATGATTAAGGCAAGGCTATGGCTATAACAGCAAGATGTCCGTTACAGCGCCCTATAATCGCTTAGGAATCCTTGGACGGTGCCGATTGCGTATCATTGGCCTTAAGGGCCCGCAACTCGGCTTCGTTAAAGCCATATCGCGTGTTGCAGAATTGGCACGAAACCCCAACTTCGCCGGTATCGTCTTCACGCATCGACAGCAATTCTTCCAGCGGATAGGTCACAAGTGCGCCTTCGATCTTCTCGCGCGAACAACGGCATTTGAACTGAAGGTTCGATTGCTCAAACACGCGCGGATCTTCGTCATGAAACAGACGCCAGATTAAATCATGTGCTGAAAGCGAAATATCAACCAGCTCATGTTCCGTCGCACTGGCCATCAGAATGGTCGAACGGTTCCAATCCTCGGCAACCTTTTCGGCTTCTTCCGGGGTCGATGCATCACCCGATGCACTGACTGGCATGCGCTGTATGAACAATCCACCAACCCACCAATCCGAACTGGTTTCACCGCGATGGACTTCAAGTTTGAAATTGGTTTCAAGCTGTTCGGACTGGCGGAAATAGGTTTCTGCACATTTCGAAAGCGTTTCCCCCTCAAGCGAGACAATCCCCTGATAGCGTTCATGTTCATCGCCCTGATCAACGGTAAAGGCAATATGCCCACGCCCCATCAGTTTAAGAACCTGACCACGAAGGGCATCTTCACCGCCTTCTTCGGCTGCGATCATGGCATTGAGGCGTTCTTCATCCACCCGAAGGCAGGCACGCACATTGCCATCGCTATCAACATCAACCACCAGCATGCTGATCGGCCCGTCCGAAGATGTCTGAAGGGTAAACAACCCATCATATTTCAGCGACGAAGACAAAAGAACAGCAAGACCAATGATCTCGGCCAGCAAATGGTTGGCAAGCGGCGGGTAATTGTGCTGACCGATAATGGTCTGCACCGTCGGGCCAAGGCGCGTAAAGCGGCCACGGATATTGGAATGATCCAGCGTGAAAGGCTGGCAAAAATCGACAGCGATCTGCATGTTCGGCTTCCGGTTGTTCGTGTCACGACGCACTAATCTGATTGACCACTCCAATCAAATGAATGGCTCCTGACCCTGAGTGTTTGGGGCCGTATAACAAGACCAACCCCGGATTGTCGAGGCGCTTTAACCAATCGCCTGACAGCATAGCAAAGGGCGGCCAAAGCCGCCCTTCAAATTCAATTCAAATTCGATATGCCTTATTTAGTCGCCACACTCAGGATGGCAAGCCGTTAAAGCAGTATAGCAGAACCCCTTTCTGCGCATGCAGACGGTTTTCCGCTTCGTCAAAGACCACAGACTGCGGACCATCAATCACCTCGTCGGTGACTTCTTCATTTCGGTGCGCAGGCAGGCAATGCATGAAGATCGCATCATCCTTGGCCTGTGCCATGGTCTTGGCGTTGATCTGATAGGGTGCAAGCGCTTCCATACGGGAATCGTAATCTTCATCCCCCATCGAAACCCAGCAATCGGTCACGACCACATCGGCCCCTTCAAGCGCGCTATCAAGATCGGTCAGACGCACCTTGCCGCCTTCGGCATTGGCGGTTTCAATCAAACCCTGATTTGGGCGATAACCCGCAGGACACGCCATATCAAGCGAGAAGCCAAATTTCGACGCCCCGTGAATAAAGGATGTCAGAACGTTATTACCATCGCCGACCCATGCGATTTTAAGGCCTTCAAGCTTACCCTTATGTTCCTTGATCGTCATAAGGTCCGCCATGATCTGGCACGGATGAGTTTGATCGGTCAGGCCATTGATCACTGGCACGGTCGCATATTCCGCCAGTTCCAAAAGTTTGGATTCATCGGTGGTACGGATCATGATCGCATCAACGAACCGCGACAAAACGCGTGCCGTATCGGCAATCGATTCACCGCGGCCAAGCTGGGTGCTGTCGGAATCAAGAATAACAACATCGCCACCAAGCTGACGCATGCCGACTTCAAATGAAACGCGCGTCCGGGTCGATGGTTTTTCAAAAATCAGCGCAAGCGTTTTGCCCGCAAGCGGCTTGTCGCCAAAGGGTGCTTTGCCTGCTTTTTCCGAATCGCCAAGGGCGAGAATATCTTTCAGGTCTCCCGACGTCATTTTGTCGAGATCAAGAAAATGGCGGATATCAGTCATAATTTCGTTTTCCTTCCTGCGCCCTTATTTACCAAAGGCTGCCGCGCAGGCATCAATTGCTACCAGCGCCTCGTCGACATGGAATTTGGTGATGTTAAGCGGCGGCAAAAGGCGCACCACATTGTCGCCTGCTGGAACCGTCAAAAGGTTCAACTCACGCAGTTTGGCAACAACATCAACATTGGCCGGGCCGGTTTTCATCCCCAGCAACAGCCCCATGCCACGAACTTCTTCAATGAAGCCCATATGTTTTCGTTCAATTATTTCCAGTCCATCCTGAATCAACCTGCTCATTTCCAGAACATGATCCATGAAACCGGGTCTCAAAACTTCATCAAGCACCGCATTGGCCGCCGCCATCGCAAGCGGATTACCGCCAAACGTCGTGCCATGCATCCCTGCCGGAAGCGCCTGGGCCGCCTTTTCATTGGCCAGCAACGCCCCAACCGGGAACCCGCCGCCAAGCCCTTTGGCAGACGAAACAATATCGGGCACCATGTCTGACCATTGATAGGCAAACAGCTTGCCGGTTCGGCCAATGCCGGTTTGAACTTCGTCAAACATCACCAGCATGCCAAATTCGTCCGCTGCCTTGCGCACCCCTTCAAGATACCCTTCTGGCGGACGGCAAATGCCACCTTCACCTTGAATAGGTTCAATCAGGATGCCACCGGTATTGGGCGTGATCGCATCGCGCAATTCGTTCAAATTGCCAAAGGCCACACGATCGAACCCTTCGGGCATCGGACCGAAACCTTCGCGGTATTTATCGCTATAGCCTGCGGTCAGCGTGCCAAGGGTACGGCCATGAAACGCATTGGTCGCAACCAGAATACGGTTCTTTTCGCTGTGGCCTGTCACATGCTGATAGCGGCGCAGCATCTTGATGCCGGCTTCGTTGGCCTCGGCCCCCGAATTACAGAAAAACACCGTATCGGCAAAACTGTTGGCAACAAGCCGCTCGGCCAGCTTTTCCTGACCGGGAATCCGATACAGGTTCGACGTATGCCAAAGCTTACCAACCTGCTCGGTCAGCGCTTCGACAAGATGCGGGTGTGAATGGCCAAGCGTGTTAACCGCAATACCTGACCCGAAATCAAGGAATCGTCGGCCGTCCTGCGCAAAGAGATAAGGTCCATCACCTTTCTCAAAGGCCAAATCGGCCCGCGCGTAGGTCGGCATGACGGGAGTAATCACTTTTTCATTCCTTATTTCGGGTAAAAACTTGGTTCTTGACCGTTTGGTCAATGCCGGCAGAATACCGGGAAGCCGGGGAGTATCAAGAGATTCGCTATCCCTGTCAACGTCGCAAAAAGCACTTAGATCGTAGTTTCGCACATGATACTGAAAATGAAAAAGGACAGCATCCATCAAAGGCTGCTGTCCTTTTTGTTCGCTGTAGTGCCAAACGGCACAATATGGCGGTGTTATGCCTTAAGCTTATAGCCGCTTTTGATCATGCGATAGCACAGCAGCCAAAGTGCGCTATTCACCACCGCCATCACAATGACGCCGGTCATGATCGTGCCATCGGAAATCCCGGTAAAGCCATAACGGAACCCGTCAATCATGTAGAAGAACGGGTTGAAATGCACCAGAATCTGCCCAGCTTCCGGCAGGCTTTGCGCGCTGTAAAACGTACCTGACAGGAACGATAACGGGGTGACGACAAAGTTGGTCACAACCGCGATGTGATCGAACTTCTCGGCCCAAACACCACCGGCAATCCCGACAAGTGCAAGCATCAAGGATGCCGAAATCCCGAAATACAGGATCGCCCAGATGTTGTGGATGTGAACCTCGACAAAGAAGGCCATGAAAATCGCCGTGACAACGCCGACAACCACACCGCGCGTCACCGCGCCAAAGGCAAATCCGGCAACCAGTTCACCCGCCGAAAGCGGCGGCATCAAAACATCGACAATGTTGCCCTGTACCTTTGCAATCGTGATCGAACTCGACGAATTGGCAAAGGCGTTTTGCACCATGGTCATCATAATCAGGCCAGGGGCAAGGAAGGTGGAAAACGCAATACCGTTTACCGTTTCAACCGCACGGCCAAGGGCCAGCAGGAAAACAGCAAGAAACAGCAAGCTGGTTACAACAGGTGCCGCAACAGTTTGCAAATGCACATTCAGGAACCGGCGGACTTCTTTGGCATAAAGTGTCCAAAGCCCAAGCCAGTTCACCGCGCCCAACTGACGCGGGGCTAGAGCATTCTGCTCTGACTCTCTCATGAAATTTCCTTCGGAAAAATGCAGACAATTGCGCGTAAAATAGGGAGAGTGAGGTACTCGTTGCAAGGGTGCGAATTCATTCATTACGGCTGATATGAACGACAAACAGCGTCAAAGCCCGGAAACAGTGGCGTTAGAGCCTGAAAAAAAGCTTGGCGGCAACGCCCGCTTTGCCAATTCGGGGGCCAATTCCGGGGCCAAAAATTCAAAGGATAAGCAACGCGATCCCAAACGGCCGCGCAAGGTCACCCGTGACTATCTGATGAATTATGCCACTTGGTACCTTGAACGCTTTGCCGCATCGCGCGCCCGGCTTGAAAAACTGATGCGCGGCAAAATCCGCCTTTCGGTCGCAGAATATGGCACCGACCCCGAAGAAGCCGAACAATGGATGAAATCGGTCCTTTCAGCCTGCGAGAAAGCCGGTTTTATCAATGATGATGCCTATGCCATGGGCCGCGCGCGATCATTACTGCGCAAAGGCAAGGCCATCCGGGTGATTGCCGCTGATTTATCCGCACGCGGCATTGCATCCCATCAAATTGACCACGCAATCACGGAATTAAAGGCCGAAGCCGAACAGGCGGCTTATGAAGAAGTCCGTGGGACCGACCCAAACATTGCTGCGGCCGCCGCCTATGCCAGACGTCGGCGTCTTGGCCCGTGGCGCAGGCCCGATATCCGCGATGAAAAACGTGAAAAGGACATGGCCGCACTCGCCCGCCAAGGATTTGGCTATGACACCGCAACCCGCATCATCAATAGCGACCTTGAAGAACTCAGCGATCTTTTGTCCATGATCGACGGCATTTGATTGATCCGAAATTGCCCGCTATCAACAAGCATCCCTTTTCCCCGATACGGAGACCCGACACATCATGGTCCGCATCTATCACAATCCGCGCTGTTCAAAATCTCGCCAGACCTTGGCCCTGATCGAAGAACAGGGCATCACCCCTGATGTCATTGCCTATCTAGACACGCCACCGACCCCGCAAGAACTGACAGATATTCTGGTAAAACTCGGCATGGCCCCCGAAGACATCATTCGTAAAAAAGAAGCCAAGGAAGAAGGCATTTCTGATTTGCGCGGGGCGGACCTGATCAAAGCCCTTTGCGACCATCCGCGCGCCATCGAACGCCCGATTGTGGTCAATGGGGATAAGGCCGTTTTGGGCCGTCCGCCGGAAAATGTTCTGGAAATTCTGTAACGCTGCGGCTTCTGGATGCCCGCCTGCGCGGGTATGACGACACCCCCGTCGTTCCCGCGCAGGCGGGAACCCATCTGGCCTAAAGCACCGCTTTCGCAAACGCCTGTGCCGCCTCGGCACGGGCGTTTTGCGTAATTAATAAAACTAGAACTCTACCGGACGTATTATGTCTTGCGCAGAAAAAACGCGCATTTACCTGTGGGGAGGTCATTGATGATTGCTGCATTCGCCCTGATCCTTGTCTGCCAATTATTTGGCGAGGTGGTATCGGAACTTTTTGATCTTCCAGTACCCGGTCCGGTGATTGGATTGGTTCTGTTGTTCTTTGGCCTCTTGATCAAGCGCAAGCCGCCCAAGGTTCTAACCGACGCTGCCGACAACCTTCTTATTCACTTTTCATTGCTGTTTGTTCCGGCCGGTGTTGGCGTCGTGACACAGATGGATCGTCTGAAAGGTGATTGGTTGCCAATTGCCGCAGCCCTGATCATATCGACCTTGCTGGCCATTGTTCTAACGGCCATGTTGATGTCGAAGCTTCTGCCTAAACCAACCGAGCCATCCGCTGCTGACACCGCAAAGGATGCCTCGTAATGGAAACAGACATCACACAGCTTTGGGTTTATCTATCGGCCAAGCCGCTGACTGGGCTGACCATCACACTTGTCGCTTATGCCGTCGGGTTTTGGCTGTATCAAAAAAGCGACCGCAACCCGCTTTGCAATCCGGTGGTGATTGCCATTGCGTTGATTGCCATGCTTTTGAAAGTCACCGGAACACCTTATGCCACCTATTTTGAAGGTGCGCAGTTTGTGCACTTCCTGTTGGGTCCGGCAACGGTCGCACTTGCTGTCCCGCTGTTTCGTCAAACCGAAACCCTTAAACGTGCCATGCCGGTGATTATCTTTGGGGTTCTGTTTGGATCCTTGATCGCCAGTGCAAGTACGGTTCTTCTGGCATGGGGCTTGGGCGCAAGCCCGGAAACCCTTGCGTCCCTTGCACCAAAATCGGTCACCACCCCGGTCGCCATGGGGATTGCCGAAAACATCGGTGGTGTTCCGGCCTTAACCGCGGTTTGCGTTATTGCAACCGGGATTGTGGGCGCAACACTTGGCCCGATGGTGATGAATATAGCGCGTATTAAAGACTGGCGCGCCCGTGGATTTGCCATGGGGGTTGGATCACACGGCATCGGAACGGCCCGTGCATTTCAGGTCAATGAAACGGCAGGGGCATTTTCCGGTCTTGCCATGGGCTTAAACACCTTGGCGACCGCCCTTACCATTCCGTTTCTTTGGCACTGGATTTTTGGATAAAAAAAAGCCGGGCAAGCAAACGCTTACCCGGCTTTCTGATTAGCCTGCCCGCAACTGGGTCAGGAAGTCAGATACGGTTCCTTGCAGGGTATCAATCTGCTTGGCAAGTGCGCCAACGGTGGTATCCAATTCACCTGCTGCAGCGCCGCTCTGGGTGGCTGCTTGGTGAATTTCGTCAATGTTGGCGACCACTTCTGTCGATCCGGCAGAAGCATTGGTAGCACTACTGGCAATTTCATTCACAGCCGAGTTTTGCTCACTCACTGCTGCTGAAATGCCGTTGGCGATGTCACTGATAGATGCAATCGTCTGGGTAACCTTTTCGATTGCTTCGACCGTGACCTTGGTTTCGCCTTGAATAGCCCCGATCTGCTGGGCAATTTCATCGGTTGCCTTTGCCGTCTGATTGGCCAGGTTTTTGACCTCTTGGGCAACAACGGCAAAGCCTTTACCCGCTTCACCTGCACGGGCCGCTTCGATGGTCGCGTTCAGTGCAAGAAGGTTGGTCTGCGATGCGATGTCGTTAATCAGGCTAACAACCTCGCCGATACGTTCGGCCGCCTCGGCAAGACCACCGACCATTTCATTGGCCCGCGATGCTTCACCCACAGCAGCTTCGGCAATCGCGGTTGATTCGCTTACCTGCCCGCCGATCGCACTGATGGATGCAGATAGTTCTTCAGTTGCCGCAGCCACCGTCTGAACATTATGTGCAGAATTGTTGGCGGCCTCAGACACTTTCTGACTTTGGCTGACGGAATGATTTGCAGAAGTGCGCATCGTCTCGGTTGATTTCAACATGCCACCGGTTGCTTGGCGCACCGATGTCACGATCTGACCGATGGATTGTTCAAGTTCGACCGCAAGTCGATTGCGCTGCTCAACACGTTCTTTCTCAGCACGTTTTTCAGCACCTATACGGTTTTCTTCCGCCTTATCGATCTGTTCGGCGGTTTCACGCCAACGCAACAACCCATTGGCAATCAAGCCAATTTCGTCTTTGCGATCGGTAAAGGAAACATCAGCACTGAAATCACGATCAACAAAGCGCGAAATCGTCTGACTTAAAACCGGAAGCGGGCCAAGCTGCCAACGCAGCAACAGCAGCAGCAACACCGCCGCCGCGACAGCAACAATACCGCCAACGATTAAGATACGTGCTTCGATCTCGCCCGCAACGGCTGCGACTTCTGCCTTTTTAATCCCGACATAAAGGATCCCAAGTACATCACCCGCCGACGACATAATCGGGCTGTATTGGGTGACATATTCAGTACCAAGAATTAAGGCCTCACCGCGGAATGTGTTGCCTGACATGATCGGCGCATAAGCCGCACTGCCTTTGCCAAGCATCGTTCCAACCGCGCGTTTGCCATCCGGTTTAATGATATTGGTTGAAACACGGACGAAATCTTTCTCCGCGGGTACAAACGCAAATACCGTCGCCGTCTGACCTGTGGCTTTGCCAATACGGTCAATCAAGGCATGGGAAGACAGATCAGGAATTTCAGGCATTACCAGTTCGGATGTTTCGCCATCCTCGGTAATTTTCATGGTGAATTCAGGATGTGCATCCTGAAGCAGCATGGCTGCAACACGCAGGTTAAGTTTCTGAGACGCCAGACTGTCACTGGCGACTTGCTGATCGACACGCTGCATGATCAGCGCACCAAGTAAGATTATGCCACTCACAAGAATAAGAACGGCAGCTAGGGCTACTTTTAATATCAGGCTTTTCGACATGCTCTCTCACTCTTCACCATCACTGGCAGAAAGCGAAAGCCCAGCCAGTGGATGTTTCTATCCACATTTCACAACGGTCTTAGCGCCAGGGATTAACATTCCCATTAATGTATACAGTATCACAATTAAGCTGTTCGTATAGGTATTAAGCTAACTGGATAGGAGTCAGGTTGGCATCAAAATATGAAGTTTGTCTTTAAAAATCGCCGCTGCAGCGCAACAAATCTACCCTAGGTTAAAACATGCAAAAACCCACGTTGTACCAACGTGTTACACATATTTTTCTAATACACATACGGGAATAAGAACCTGCACTAAACAGTGTGCAGTTTGGCGCTTGATTGCCTAAGCCCGATCAGTAATCGACCTTCACGAAATACAACCCATCTGCCGGTGCGGTCGGGCCACCTGCGGCACGGTTGCAGGCTTCAAGTGCGGTTTTCACATCAATCGGCTTCCAACTGCCTTTGCCGACCAGAACCAGTGTTCCGACCATATTGCGGACCTGATGATGCAGGAAGGATCGGCTTTCGGTGTGGATACGGATTTCAAGCGGGTTTTCGATGCCGCGCGTGACTTCAAGCTTTTCCAGCGTCTTGACCGGGCTGTTGGCCTGACATTCGCTGGCCCGGAAGCTGGTGAAATCAAATGTGCCAATCAAATGCTGGGCGGCTTCGTTCATTGCGTCAATATCAAGCGGCTTATAAATGCCCCATGCAAGGCCTGCTTCAAATGTTAGCGGCGCACGACGGTTGATGATGCGATACATGTAATAGCGTTTTTTCGATGAAAAACGGGCATGGAAATCTTCGGTTACTTCATCGCACACTTTGACCGCAACCGGGGCCGGTTTCAGGTAATGGTTAATCGCATTCATCACCGCATCGGCCGGGTAGTATTTTGGCAGGTCAAAATGCACCACCTGACCCAGCGCATGCACCCCGGCATCGGTCCGCCCCGAAACATAAACGCGCACAAATTCCCCAACGAAGTCTTCGATTGCGGTTTCAAAAACCTTCTGAACCGAAATCACTTCGTCCTGATATTGCCAGCCGTGATAGGGGCGGCCATCATATTCGACGGTGCATTTATAGCGTTGCATAGGATGCCTTATATCCGGGCTTGGAAACGAAAACGAGGGGCATTAATGCCCCTCGTTTCGCGTCACACACAGAATGTGTGATTATTTCAGATCGTCATTGCCATAGCCAAGACGCAGACGCAGGGCATTCAGCTTAATAAAGCCTTCTGCATCATGCTGGTCATAAACCGTGTCTGCTTCGAACGTGACATGTTCTTCGGAATAGATCGAATTCGGTGACTTACGACCAGTAACCGTGACGTTGCCTTTATACAGATCAAGGCGGACCGTACCATTTACCGAACGCTGGGTATCATCGATCAGGCGCTGCAATGCCTGACGTTCTGGCGACCACCAGTAACCGTTATAGATCATCTCGGCATAACGCGGCATCAGCTCGTCTTTAAGATGACCAGCGTTGCGGTCCAGCGTGATGCTTTCCATTGCGCGGTGTGCGGTCAGCAAGATCGTGCCGCCCGGTGTTTCATAAACGCCGCGCGACTTCATGCCGACATAACGGTTTTCAACCAGATCAAGACGACCGATACCGTTTTTGCCCGCAACCTCGTTAAGGGCGGTCAACAAAGTGGCCGGGCTCATGCGTTCGCCGTTGATGGCAACCGGATCACCTTTTTCGAATTCAATTTCGATGGTGGTGATGGCATCAGGTGCATTTTGCGGCGAAACCGTGCGCATGAACATATTTTCGTTTGGCTTCGTCCACGGATCTTCCAGCGCCTTACCTTCATAAGAAATATGCAGAAGGTTGGCATCGGTCGAATAGGGCGGCTCATCGCCACCGGCTTTGTCGGCCGAAATCGGAATCTGGTGTTTCTGGGCAAAGTCCAAAAGTGCAGTACGCGAATTCAGTTCCCACTCACGCCAAGGGGCGATCACTTTGACGTCTGGCTTCAGGCCATAATAGCCAAGCTCGAAACGGACCTGATCGTTGCCTTTGCCGGTTGCACCGTGCGAAACCGCATCGGCACCGACTTCCTTGGCGATTTCGATCTGACGTTTGGCGATCAGCGGGCGCGCGATCGAGGTTCCAAGCAGATAAACACCTTCATACAGGGCATTGGCACGGAACATCGGGAAGACGTAATCACGCACGAACTCTTCGCGCAGATCTTCGATAAAGATCTGTTTTACGCCGAACATTTCCGCCTTTTTGCGGGCCGGTTCCAGCTCTTCGCCCTGACCGAGGTCGGCGGTAAAAGTCACGACTTCGCAGTTATACTGTTCGCGCAGCCATTTCAGGATGATGGAAGTATCAAGCCCACCTGAATAGGCAAGGACTACCTTTTTGACCTGATCGCTCATTGGAGTGACGCCTTTCTTCTTCCGATGTAATTCAGGGCGCGGCACGGATCGGCCTGCGTCCTGTGGGGTTTGCAACGCAACTGTCGCGTTCGGTCCCGGGCGCACCCGGCGGCTCTTTATGCAAAATGCACGGCAGCTTGCATAAAGAGCCCTAGACCTTGAGCGCGGAGTATAGGAAAACACTATCAGGGGGCAAGGCCCAAGATTGGGCTGGATGCCAAAAAGGCACAAAAACCTGTAAAATTTTGCATCGCTTTTGGAAAAAACCACTCCGAATGCTCATAAATACCGAAGAAACCGAAATCGATATGCCAAAAATCGGACCGCTGCCGGTGCGATTGCGGCCCAGTGCGCGCGCGTCGCGACTCAAATTGCGCATCGATCCGGCTTTTGACGGGGTGGAAATTGTCGTGCCCAACGGGGTATCGCGCAAAACCGCGATTTCGATGCTTTTTCAGCATGGCGATTGGGTCACAGCCCATATTCAACGTCTGCCAGACCGGGTGCAATTTGTCCCCGGTGCGTGGATTCCCTTTATGGGCCAAGACCACGCCATTCGCGCCGTGCCCGAGGCAAAGCGCGGTGTCTGGGCCGAGGCTGGCATCATTTGGGTTTCGGGTTTACCCGAATATACCAATCGCCGCGTGACCGACTTTCTCAAGAAACAGGCCAAACTTGAAATCGCCCCGCGCGCCCATGAATATGCCGAGAAACTTGGCAAAAAAGTCAATCGCATCTCGTTAAAAGACACCCGCACGCGCTGGGGCAGTTGTTCATCAAATGGCAATCTGTCCTTTAGCTGGCGACTCGTTTTGGCCCCTGAAGATGTGCTTGATTATGTGGTTGCCCACGAAGTCGCCCATCTGCAGGAGCTTAACCACTCTGCCCGCTTCTGGGCCGTGGTCGAAGACCTGTATGGGCCATCGAAAAAACAGCAACATTGGCTTAAAAAGAACGGCTCTGCCCTGCACCGTTATGGTGAAGGAAGCTAGCAAACCCAAGTGTTAGAGGCCCCTTCATGTTGATCCCGATTGAAACGCTGGCGATTTTTATCCCCACGGCCTTGGCCCTTAATATGACGCCGGGCAATGACATGCTGTTTTGTTTGGGACAGGGGATTAAATCCGGCCCCAAAGCAGGCAATGCCGCGAGTTTCGGGATTGCCACCGGGGCAATGATCCATACGCTTTTGGCCGGTCTTGGACTGGCCGCCTTGATGGCTGCCCACCCGGTTGCACTGGAAGTTCTGCGTTGGGCGGGTATTGGCTATTTGGTGTGGTTGGCGATTGGCGCGTTTCGCAGTCAGGATCAGGACCTGACACCTGCGAAAACCAAGCGTTCCAGCGCCTTTCGCGCCTGGCGCGACGGGATTGTGGTGAACCTGCTAAACCCGAAAATCATTGTCTTTGTGCTGGCCTTCATCCCGCAATTTGTTGATGCATCACGGGGATCGGTGTTGGGGCAGTTTTTGATTTTCGGGCTGATTTTAAATGTCGGCGGGACGATTATTAATTGTCTGGTGGGTGGATTTGCCGGGAAACTCGGTGCGGTTTTATCGCGGTCCGCCAAGGTTGCGCGGGGCTTTCAAATCTTTACCGGCTGCGTGTTTTTGGGCCTTGCCGCCAAGGTGGCGATTGATCAACGCGGATGAATAATAAAGGCCATTATTCAAAATTATTGAATAATGGCCTGCTCTATTTTTGAAGAATGATCCGCCCCCACAAAAGCGCCTTCGAAACCGTCAGATAAATCCTCATACAATACAACCACTCGCACGCAAATTGGGCAGTTCGGCGCGCAAGAATGCCAGAAAGCTTTTTTCGACCGCACTGAGTTCGCGTGATGCGGTGAAAAGCGCAACATCCCATTCAATGGCCGGGGTCAGAGTGCGGGCGACGACTTTGTCTTTATCAACCAGCAGGGCGGCAAACGGATCACTGACGGCGATGCCGACATTGCGTTCAACCAGCCGCGAGATGGTTCTGATGGTGCGGCCTTCGACCGCGATTTTGCGCGGCCAACCGGCAATCTGGAAAATATAGTCGATCTTGGTGCGCAAGGGCGATCCGATGGACAGTTCGACAAAGTCTTCGCCGCGCAAAAGATCAATATCAATCGTTTCAAACCCGGCCAGCCGATGATCAATTGGCATCAGACAAACCGCACGCGATTGCGCAAGCGGCGTGATCACGACATTGGGGTCTTGCAGATCAAGGGTGATGCCAATGCCAAGGTCACATTCGCGGGTCGCCAGCATATCAAGCATGCCTTCAAGACCGGTATCGGTGACACTGACCGACACATTGGGGTGAGCCGTTTTGAACTTTGCCACCACATCAAGAAGGTACGTGTCGACATAGATCGGCTGAGCGGCAATGCGGATTGAACCCAACTGATCATTGGCAATCGCGCGGGCCTGGGTTTCGACTTCGCGAAACGCATTCAAGGATCGTAACACCGTTGCGTGAAACTGTTGGGCTTCGGTGGTGGCGGCCAACTGGTTTCGTTTGCGGATAAACAAAGAAAACCCAACGGATTTTTCAAAGTTGTTCAGCAAGCGGCTGACCATCGGCTGACTGACATTCATTTCCTGAGCCGCCTTGGTGACCGAGCCGTAGGTCATAAAGGCGTTGAAGCTTTCAAGCTCGCGCAGTTTCATTCGAGGACTCCGATGGTGGTCTGTTCGCACATGGCGCGTGGTTTGGCGGCACAGGGCTGCTGACTGGACCTGCTTTGCGCTATTTCTCCAATCTGATCAGAGCTTTGCACATCTGCTCAGGGCTTGTTTCTTAATCAGCTCAGGGCTTTCTCCATATCAGCTCATGGCCTGTTTCCTATCAGCTCAGGGCTGTTTCTTACCAGCTCAAGGCTGTTCCAGTATGTAAATAAGTTATACTGGAATTAATTTTTTGCGTCACGGGTTATAGTTTGTCTATGGATGAAGCCACAAAAAGAAAAGAACGAGCTCCGGCAATCTTGCCACCACCAAACAGGGAGACATGAAAATGTTTCGTCAGCTCAAAAAAGCAGCCGGCCTTGCTGCCGCCATCCTAGCGACAACCACCATGATTTCGACCGCGCAGGCCGATGCCTATCCTGAAAAAGCAATCACCCTTGTTGCACCATACGGTGCTGGTGGTGCTTCTGATCTGGCCGCCCGTGCGCTGGCAGAAACCGCGCGCAACTACACCGACGGAAAGCCGGTTGTTGTGGTCAACAAAACCGGTAATGGCGGGATGAATGGTGCGCGTTTCGTATCTGAGTCCAAAGCAGACGGGTACACCCTGCTTCTGTCGCGTGTCGGCATGGCGCTTTATCCGGCGGTTTACACCGATAGCCCGGTTGGCTGGGATGCCTATACCTTCCTTGGCATGCTGGAATCGACCCCGATGATCCTGGCTGTGAATGCAAATTCCGATGTTAAGACCATTGATGATCTGCTGACCAAAATCAAAGACAGCGACGGTGCAACCACCTATGCCGCATCCGGCCCCACCGCGATTGACGGCTTCTCTGTTCAAGCACTTCTGTCTGACGTCGATCTTGACCCGCTGACCGCATCCACCCTCGTGCCATATAAAGGCGGCTCTGCTTTGGCCGCTGCCCTTCTTGGCGGTCACGTTGATTTTCTTGCCATTGCTGCTGGTTCCCTGATGCCCCACATCGAAGCCGGTAAAATGCGCGCCTTGATGGTCTATTCGCCAAAACGCATGGATGCCCTTCCAGACGTCCCGACCGCCAAAGAACTTGGTTACACCCAAGCAGGTCAAGTTGGCGGCTGGAGCGGTCTTTATGGCCCCAAAGGTCTTCCTGATGACGTCGTTGCAAAATGGACCGAAGTTCTTGGCAATGTTGCAACCGATGCACAGTGGCTTGATCTGGCGAAGAAACGCGGTTCGGTTTCGATCATCGGTGATGAAGACCCGTCTGCTTTCGTTAAAAGCCAGTTCGAGCTTTACAACGGCATGGCCAAACAGTTCGGCTATATCCAGTAAGGCGTTTGCAAACGTCCCGAATAGCAGGCAAAGCCCGGCCCAATGGCACGCAAAGCCCGGAATTGACCAACATCGTCATTCCGGGCTGCGCACGGCACAGACCCGGAAGCCATCTTTGTTGAGACCTCGCCAGATTCCCGTACCGCGCCTTCGCGGGCACAGGCTCTTCGCGGGAATGACGGTGGCGGCAATCAGGGGCGGATGTGTTCGCCATGCCGGGAATTGTTCAAACGTTCTTTAATTGAAGATTTTAATGCGAGACGGAACCATGAACCAAAATCGCGATTTCTATGCTGGACTGGTCGCAACGGCGTTCTTTGCCCTTGTCCTGTTCGTTCTGATCCCGATCTATGTGAAGGTTCCGTCTTTTATCCCCGGATTTGCCCCACCGCCTGATATGTGGCCGCGTGTTGTTGCCATTATCGGGTTTGTCATGGGTGTTTTGGCCCTTGTCCTGGCCTTTCCAAAAATGCGTGAAACCAGCAAACATCAGGTCACCGGACTTGGCGGCAATATTCACCGGCACAAGGTTCTGATCGCGCGTTTTGTCGGTGTTTTGGTTTTGTTTGCCGCCTTTGTTTATGGCCTGCCGGTGATTGGATTTGTCCCGGCAACCGTTCTTTTGCTGGGCGTTTTATTCATCATGACCGGCAATTTCGAACGCAAGTTCTGGATGTTTGGCCTGACAATCATTTTTCCGGTTTTGCTGTATCTGCTGTTTACCGAAGTCACCCATACGCCTTTCCCCGAAGGCATGCTGTTTTCAAACAGTCTTTCTAACCTCATCACCCTGATCTGATCGAAAGTCCTCTCGTTATGTGGAATGAATTACTTTTCGCCTTCCAGTCTGTAGCGACGCTTCCGAACTTTCTGGCGATGTTTGCCGGAATTTGGGGTGGTGTGATTATTGGTGCCATCCCCGGCATGACCGGCACAATGGCCGTGACACTGGCCTTGCCGTTTACGTTTTATCTGCCCCCCGTCACCAGCATCCTTCTTTTGGTTGCCCTGTATAAAGGGTCGACCTATGGCGGGTCGATTTCGGCCATTCTGATCAAAACGCCGGGGACTGCATCAGCAGCCTGTACGGTTCTTGATGGCTATCCGCTGGCCCGTGCCGGCAAAGGCGGCAAGGCGCTTAATATGGCGCTGGTATCAAGCTGTATTGGCGACTTTATTTCGAACATTTCGCTGTTCTTCCTTGCCATGCCTTTGGCGATGTTTGCCTTGCGGGTTGGTCCGCCGGAATTCTTTATGCTGATGGCGTTTTCCTTGACCATTGTGGCAAGTATTTCAGGCCGATCGTTGGTCTTAGGCATCATTTCGGCCTGTCTTGGTCTTTTGCTGGCAACGGTTGGCGAAGATATTTATGGGTCTTACCGTTTCGCCCTTTCTGAGGACATGAAATCGGGTCTTGGTATGGTGCCGGTTCTGATTGGCCTGTTTGCCCTGCCTGAACTGATCAAAATGATTGTGTTCCGGTCAGAAGAAAACACCGAAGCGATGAAACTTGGCGATAACCGCCTGACACTTTCGGAATTCCGCGGGTCGCTTAAATCGATCTGTCGCGGGTCGTTGATCGGGGTGGTTCTTGGCGCCATTCCGGGTATTGGCCCATCGACCGCTGCGTTCTTTTCCTATAGCGAAGCCCGCCGGACATCGAAAAACGGCGATAAGTTTGGCGAAGGCGAACTTGAAGGTGTCGCGGCATCGGAATCAGCTAATAACGGTGCGTGTGGTGCGACCATGATCCCGCTTTTAGCCCTTGGCGTTCCCGGTGATGTGATTACCGGTGTGATGCTCGGTGCGTTCATGATCCATGGCCTGACCCCCGGTCCGCTTTTATTCCAGAATAACCTTGGCGAGGTTTATGCGCTGTTTGTTGGCATCCTGTTTAGTTCCGTCTTCCTGTTTATTGCAGGCAAAGCAACGGCAGGTGCCTTTACCAAAATATCGCGCATTCCCCAGACTTTGTTGCTGCCGTGTATTTTGATCCTGTGCGTTTATGGCATCTATTCGATCGGGGCCAGCCCGTTTGACGTTACCGTCCTTCTGGTGATGGGTGTGGTTGGTTTTGCCATGATGTTGCTCAACATCCCGGCTGCACCTTTCCTGATTGCCTTCATCCTTGGTCCGATGTTCGAAGACAATATGCGTCGGTCATTGGCAATTTCGCGCGGTGATCTTGGTGTCTTCTTCCAGTCATGGATTTCATGGGGCTTCTTTGCCCTGACCGTTCTGTTCGTCATTCTGACCATTCGCCGCGAATGGAAGAAATGGCGTGAAAAACGCGATGCGACCCCGACGTCTGCTTCCTGATCCGAGAAACGAGAAAAATAGAAATGTCCAAACCAAACATGTCGCGTCTCCACAATGCCATTGATCTGCTTGGCAAGCTGGTTGCGTTTGACACCACAAGCAAAAACTCGAATCTCGGTCTGATCCATTTTGTCCGCGACTATTTGGCGCAATATGGCATTGAATCCACCCTGTTCCATGATGAAACCGGCGAAAAGGCCAACCTTTTGGCCACCATTGGCCCCAAAGGGGTTCCGGGCATCGCCCTTTCGGGCCATACCGATGTTGTACCGGCCCTTGAAACCACATGGGACAGCCCGGCGTTTGAGTTAACCGAACGTGACGGTAAGCTGTTTGGGCGTGGATCGGCGGATATGAAGGGGTTTTCGGCCTGTGCGCTTGCGATGATCCCTGATTTGGTCAAACGCGATCTGACGATCCCGTTCCATCTTTGCCTGTCCTATGACGAGGAAGTTGGCTGCATCGGGGTTGGATCAATGGTCGATCATTTGGCGGCAATGGATACGCCCCCGCGCCTGGCCGTTATTGGCGAGCCGACCAATATGAAGGTCATTAATGGCCAAAAAGGCAAATATTCGATGCGGGTTGGTGTAACCGGAACGGCAGGCCATAGCTCGTTTGCGCCCGATCATGTCAATGCCATTGAATATGCCAGCCGTGCGATCAATCTGATTGCGCAAAAAGCCCGCGACTTTGAAGAAAACGGCCCGTTTGACGATGATTTCACCGTGCCGCATAGCACGATGTTAACCACCACCATTGGCGGCGGAACGGCGACCAACGTCACCCCGGATTACTGTGAATTTACCTTTGAAATCCGCCACCTTCCTGAACATGACGCGGAAGCCGTGATTGACGCGCTTCGCGATACCATCATGACCACCCTTGATGCGGAAATGAAGGCCAAGGAACCAGAAACCGGCTTTGTCTGGGAAAAGATATTTTCCTATCCGGGGATGGGCGATTGCACCGAAGCAAGTGGCTTTGAGTTTGTCAGCAACATTATCCCCGATGTTTCGGGCAAGGTTTCTTATGGCTCGGAAGGTGGGGTGTTTGAAAAACAGGGCAATATCCCATCGATCATTTGTGGTCCGGGCAGCATCGAGCAGGCCCACAAACCCAATGAATTTATAGAAATTTCGCAGATCGAGGAATGTCTGGACTTCCTTGAGGCGCTCACCAATCAGGCGATAGCTGCCTGATAGCTCACCGCGGCGCTGCGTCACCCTCAGCGCCATCTGGCCGCGAAATTTCGGGAAGCTTTCCACACCGAAAGCCCCTGAACCTTAAGCGCCCGACAGGTGAGAACTCCTTGGCTGCATCCCCTGCCCCCACGGGGTGCAGCCGCAAGCAAACCAAACTTAGACCGGCTCGTGAAAACGATGCCGGTCTTTTTTTGTGCCCGCGCGCAAAGAAGAAAAATAAATCTGTCCCCTTTTTTCCTCAAAGAAGAAAAATAAATCTGTCCCCTTTTTTCTGTCCCCTTTTTTCACGTTTATTTTGATCCCCTGTTCTAATTTCATACGAATGAATTCTCGGTATGATTTCGTAGGCGGATCAAAAACAGAGATGTCAAAACAAAAACTAGAAAAGGAAATAATAAGAAAAAATAACTAAAATTATAAACAACTAACATAAAAAATATGGATAACATCAATGATATTACAAATATTTTTGCACTTAATACCATGACAACAACAGCTAATAAAAACAAAACTACGTAAATCAGTACAAAATTTGTCGAAAAATATATTGAATTAAATAAATAATTAATAAAATTAAAATCTTTATCGTAAAAAAAAGCCAATACTACGTAACTTGCAATACT
Source organism: Rhodospirillales bacterium (assembly GCA_019634165.1). Classification (GTDB taxonomy): domain Bacteria; phylum Pseudomonadota; class Alphaproteobacteria; order Rhodospirillales; family Thalassospiraceae; genus Thalassospira. The sequence goes on along the minus strand of JAHQVT010000011.1, from coordinate 48,107 downwards.
TGCTAACCACGACACAAAAAATGAAGTCGATAAATTTATAAAACTAGGTCTAATATTTATTATTTTACTGATATTCATAATTGAATAAATCTCAAATTTTTAACCCAAATAACAACAAACGGAGACGACCACAACGCAGACCGATTTATTTATTTTCCCGAAACTTTAATGACCAAACACCAACAGGCAAAGACTTAACACAGCGCCAAGCACTGGCACCGTGAACGGCACCTGAAAGATATGGGCACCGGCTGGCTCGCTAAGTCCTGTGCGTTCCCGCCATTTGACGTGCACCAAGGCCAGATTAACGACAACGAATACGGCCAATATCAATTGCGAGGTCAGGGTTGCCAGCCCCGACATATCGAAGTTTAGCGCCAAGATCGCGATGATCACCGACACCAATGTAGTGGCGATAATTGGGGTGCCTGTTCGTTCTGGCACAAATGCAAGAATTCGCCCGGCCAAACCGGGAATTGTTCCTTGGTCGGCCATGCCGTAAAGAACGCGGCTTGCCATGATCACCTGAATAACGATGCCGTTGAATGTTGCGATGATCGCGATTGCGCTGATGGTTGCTGGCGGTAGATTGGTGACAGCACCAAACACCAAGCCAAGCGGGGCGTCCGATTGTGCCAATTCGTCAATCGGAACGCTTAGGACCGCGATGGCGGCGACCAGAAAATAAAGCGATGTCGCAATCACCAGTGTGATGAAAATGGCGCGCGGCATTGTGCGTTCGGGTTCACGGACTTCTTCTGCGATATTGACCATATCCTCAAAGCCAATGAAGGCGAAGAAAGCGAGAAGACTAGCACTCAGGACACTCGACCAAATCGCGCCATCCAGACTATGTGGCACGACGCTTGGCAATTGGCTGATCAGGTCAGGCTGGGTTAAAAAACCGCCTGCGATAATCGCAACCAGGCCACCGATCTCGATCACGGTCATGACTGCGGCAAACACGACCGATTCAAGGATGCCGACACAGGCAATCACCCCAACCAACAGCAAAATCAAAATGACCAGCACATCGCGGTCAAATTGCCAAAACGGGGCGAACAATGCCCCAAGATAGCCCGCACTTCCCAAACTGATCGTCGCAGAGGAAACGATCCCCGCCAGCATAACGATGCTGCCGACAATAAGGGCAAGCATCCGCGAACCAAAGCCAAACTGGACGTAAGCAGATTCGCCCGCACTTAACGGCAAGCGGCCGACAAATTCAGAAAAGGTCGCCGCAGAAAAGGCCATCACCACGGCCGATAAGCCAAAGGCCATCGGTGCAAAGATGCCTGCTTGGCCGGCGGCCTCGCCGATCAGGACATAAACCCCCGCACCAATGGTAACACCGAGGCCATAAAGCACGACCAGCGTCAAAGAAAGACGCCGCTTTAGCTTTTCAACCCGGAAAACGGGTGCGGTTAAAGTCATGATCGAGCAGCCTTCGTCCAAGACGTTAAGTTTGATGCCCAAAAAGGGATAGATTTATCTTTTAATCTTCGGGTGTCTCAAGGTTTTTACGCGGTCGTCCCGGTCCTCTATGCTCCACCCGCCGGCCGATAATTTTGGCAACGTCATCAACAAACTTTTGGTTGCCGGTTAACTGGTTACGCTGGATGGCGGCATGGATTTGCTCGTAGCGTTCATCGGAAATGCCTTCGCCAACGAAGCTGGCATAGCGTTTGTGAAAGGCCGCACCCTTGCCCCATTTTTCTGTACCCTTGATCGGGGCCAGCCATTGGTCTGCGCCATTAGACGTGCGGGAGCGATAGCTTGACCATGCATAGTCCTTGGCATGTGGCGTCATACCGGCGCGCACAGGATTAAGATCAATATATCGGCAACATTCCAGCAAGTAGCTATCCGCCTGCACCGGGCTTGACTTAAACCGTCCTTCCCAAAGTGTGCCGGAACGGTTTTCGAGCTTATTGCGATAGCGGGTCATCCGCCCGGCAAGGGTCTTCATAAGCTTGCCCAGATTGTCGGGCTGAGTGCCGGGATCAAGCAGCAAATGAACATGATTGGTCATCAGGCAGAATGCATAGACCTTAACGTCAAGCGCCTTGCTTACCGTGCGTAAATCATCGCGATAAAGTTGAAAATCCGCATCAGATGCGAAAACAGCCTGCTTGTTATGGCCGCGCTGAACCACATGATGGGGAAAGTTCGGGATAATGATCCGACCGGTGCGGGGCATGTGGAGAACCTTAAAAAGGACAGTTTAGCGCATAAAAATAAATCTGTCCCCTTTTTAGTCATTAACGATGCCGGTCTTTTTTGCGTTTGCACATAGCGACCATAAAACAACAGGCACCCGATTGGGTGCCTGTGTGTGTTAAATCGATACGTGTTGCGTTGTTCAGGTTAGTCTTTTTTGTTGCCCGAACTATAGCCTGCGGTGAAGTCGCGCCAGCTATCATCCTCGCCGACTTTTTTCGACCGGGCCAGCGCCGCTTTGCCCAAAGAACGTACGGGCAGGTTTTGATGGGCATGGAGCATGAAATCATGCCAGAGCGTTGCGGGAAGCTGCCCGCCGGTGACTTCATCCATCGGACTGCCATCGTCATTGCCCATCCAGACACCGGCGACCAGTTCGGCGCTATACCCGATGAACCAGGCATCGCGATAATCGGATGTGGTTCCGGTTTTACCGGCAGAAGGACGGTCGATAATCGCGTTGCGGCCGGTGCCCTTGGCAATGACGGATGCCAGCATATTATTCATTTCACCGGCATGAAGCGGGTTCATCAAGCGGCCGGGGAAATCATCGGTCCGTTCATAAAGGATTTCGCCCCCACGCCCGACAATCTTGCTAACCGCGTGCGGGAAGACGGCAAAACCGCCATTGGCGACAATTGCATAAGCCCCGGTAAGCTCAAGCATCGAAACCTCGTTTGTGCCAAGGGCCAGACTTGGTTCGGCTTTCAACGGAGATGAAACCCCCATATCGCGGGCCTTTTGGATGACTTTATCCAGACCGACTTCCATCGCCATCTGAACGGCGATTGAATTGTTTGACGTTGCCACCGCATCACGGATTGACATGGTGCCATGGTGTTTCCGGTCAAAGTTACGCGGTTCCCACCCATCAACCGAAATGGCGACATCGCGCATCCAGTCGTTTGAGCCAAGCCCCTTATCCAAACCGGCCAGATAGACAAACAGCTTAAACACCGATCCCGGTTGACGCCGTGCTTGTGTCACCCGGTTATACTGACTTTCAAAATAGTCACGCCCGCCAACCATCGCACGCACAGCACCATCGGGCGTCATCGCCAGCAATGCCCCTTGTGTTACACGCTTTGCCTTGGCCCCTTTGCTTTCCAAGGTGCGTTCAAGGCTAAATTCGGCCATTTCCTGAAGCCGGGAATCCAACGTTGTATGAACCAGAAGATCCTGATCGACATAGCCGACATAATCGCGCACACGATCCAGCACCCAGTCCGAGAAATAGCGCACACCCGGACCTGTTTGAGCCTTACGTGCGGTGCGAACGCGGAACTGTTTGGCGCGGTCGCCGCGGGCTTTTTTAAGCGCCCCGGTCGAAACCATGGCATCGATCACAAGATTGGCCCGTTCAGCCGATTTGACCGGATCAACCATCGGATTATAGCGACTTGGTGCCTTTGGCAGGCCCGCCAGAACGGCGGCATCATACAGGTTCAACCGGCGGGGGTCGGTGCCAAAATAATGCCGGGCGGCGGCATCAATGCCATACAGACCCGATCCAAAATAAATCCGGTTGAGATACAACGACAAAATCTGTTGTTTGTCGAATTTGAATTCAAGCCAGATCGCCAGAAGAACTTCTTCGATCTTACGGCCAAAGCTTCTTTCAGGTGACAAAAACAGGTTTTTGGCAAGCTGTTGGGTGATGGTGCTGCCACCTTCGGCAATCCGCCCGGATGACAGATTGGCCCACGCAGCCCGCATGATCCCGACAATATCAACGCCAAAATGATCGTAATAGCGGCGGTCTTCGATCGAAACGAAAGCCTGTCCGACATATTCGGGAAGGTCGCGGACCTCGACCGGGTTGCCATACCGGTTGCCATAGGAGGCAAGCGTTGCCCCATCAATGCTGATCACCCGGATGGATGGTTTGCGTTCACTTGCGACATCGAAGCTGACTTTTTCGGGCAGACCATAGCCATAATAGGCCACAACACCACCGCCCAGAACAGCGACCCAGATGCTGCCCAACACGATGAATTTGGCAATGGCTTCTGGGCCCGGGATCATATCCCCCAGATTGGCAAAAAGACCGCCTTTGCGTTTTCCAGCGCTACTGACGCGCTTTTTCTTACGCTTGTTTCCTGTTGCGCCTTTGCGAACGCTTGTTCGCCTTTTGAATTCTCTTTGGGCCACAAATGCACCTATCGGTCTGGTCCAGACGCACAGCATGCACACCTGTTGCTTTGACAAAGCGGTACTTTGCGAAAACAACAAGTGCGCCGCGCAATCTGGCGTACTTTATATGTCGTGTGCCCCAACCGAGGAGGGAGTCCCCCGTCTCCCCGTTTAGTGACTATTTTTTAGTGACTATTTTTTCAATTTTTGTCGTTCAAATCCAGCTTCCACAGGTCTTTTACACCATCGCCTTCGCGACGTCGCTGTGTTGATGCACGGACCATCGAACGGATGGGTAATCCGTCATGTGCGTCTAGCATAAATAACCGCCACAAAGACGCAAGTTCTACCTCGCCGCGAACATCTATTCGCTGACGTTTATCATTGCCCGCCCAAACAGCGGTAATCAGATCAGACGAAAAACCGACATACCATGCATCGGTTCCGCCCCCGGCCTCGGTGCCATAACCGGCAAACTGACGATCAAGGCGCAGTTGTGGGTCCGTAACACTGGCATACAGAACATAAGACGCCTGAATGGCTTCATCGGTCAGGCGTTTTTCCTGTGTGATATCCACGCGCCGATAAATCGGTTCTGCGTCAACCAATCCGCTATAGGAAACACTGTTGATCAACGTCATTTGAACCGGTTTGCCGGAATTTTGCGGCAAGGCATGGATGGCGGCAATATCGCTGATCGTTACCGGGTCAAGACCAACCACGGTTCGGATATCGGTTGAAAGGGGGCTTTTGATGCCAATGTCGTGGGCATATTGACGAACATTCAACAAGCCATAATGGTCGGCCAGATTGGTTGGCACGGTATTGACATCACGGACAAACCCTTCGCGCAGGGAAATTTGCCCCCTATATTCGCGATCGGGGTTCACCGGCCGCCAGCCACCAACCGCCATGCGGTTATCACGCACCCATTGGGCCGGATCGCTATTTTCATTCAAGGCATAATAATAGGTGGCGATTTTCAACATGCGGCCTGCCGGATGTCGGATTTCTGTCACCCGGTTGCGCTGGAAAGGGGTATATTCCGCCCCGCCAACCAAGGCGCGAATGCGGCCTTCTGGACTAATCGAAATCAGACCGGTTTGATCTGCCCCGCGCGGTTTAAGACGTAATTCGGAGACTTCACGCACGACTTCGACAGCAAGATTTTGCACTTTAAGATCAATGCTTGTCACAACATCAATATCGCGGCTGCTATAGCCGACGATATCAGCAACTTCTTCAAGCACCATGTCCACGAGATAGCCTGACAGCACGTTTTCTTCATATTGCACGTCAAGCTTTGGACTGACCAAGCTCAGGGCGGAAACACGGTCTGCTTCGATGAATTTATAACGGCCAAGCTTAGCAAGAATGTCGTTGGCTTCGGCCGCGGCAGCACCTGGATTAAACAGCGGATCGAATTTTTCGGGATCGCTGATGACCGCGGCAAGAACAGCAGCCTGATGCAAGGTCATGCGTTCTGATGGGCTGCCATACCAAATGCGCGATGCGGCTGTGATGCCAAAAATACCGCGCCCTAAATAAGACCGTTCAAGATAGCTTCGCAGGATGGTTTTCTTGCTAAAACTCGTTTCCAGCCACAGGGCGACCAAAAATTCCTGAAAATGGCGACCGACACTGTTTTCCTTGGTTTTGAAAAACGTGCGCGCGACCTTCATCGTGATCGTCGATCCCGACCCGGAACGGCCGCTAAAGATGCGGGCAAAATCAGAACCCGAAACACCCATATGATCATAAAAACCGGGGTCTGTGGCCGCGACAAACACGTTTTGAATTCGTTCGGGCAGGATCGTCAGCGACACATCCTGACTATAGCGCCCACCAATCGTTTCAAGCAGCGCCCCGTCATACCCCAGAATACGAATTTCCGGGCTTCGGATCATATTGCGGCTTAGATCCAGATTGGACTGGATGGAATAACCGATACCAAACACCGCCAACGCCGTGACGGACAGAAAAAAGCTAATCAAAATCGTTCGGCGCCTGCGAATACGCCGACGAATTGCCTGCAGTTCTTTTTCAGCAATGCGCTTCATTGCTGTTTGAGCTGCTGATTGTCCGCCGCCTTGTTCTTCGTCTTCTTCTGCCACGCCAAATATCCGTATAGTTGCTCGCGTTTTTATATTGTGTCCCAACAGTAAAACGCCAAGCTGTTAAGAAAATACTTTAACGTCCGGTTTTACAGGCGAAATTGGGCAAACCAATTTGGCGATGACCGATTAAACCGAGGATTTGACAAACGCATTAGATTTTTCTTGTCAAACCGTGGCCAAACCCCAAATATGCCAAGATGGGTCGGCGATGGCGTCGCCTGCGCAAACTGCGCACCCTGTTCTCCATCATGATGTACATCCTGAACGCCGGGATCTTGCTTTGTCGTTACCAAGACAAGGGGAGGTCACACCCCCCTTTGAGGCAACGCCTAAAAGAGGGATTTTGCGCATGAACCGCCCAGATTTTTACCGTTTTCACCAAGGAAACCGCAGTTTGCCATTCGCAGATGCGGAATATGACGCACGCTTGGCCGGTTTGCGTACTTTGATGGCGGCGGCCGATATTGAGGCCTGTGTTTTCACATCGATGCACAATATCGCCTATTATTCCGGCTTTCTGTATTGCGCGTTTGGCCGCCCCTATGCCTTGGTTGTCAACGCATCGGAAAATGTAACGATCAGTGCAGGCATTGATGCCGCACAGCCATGGCGGCGGTGCGTTGGTGACAACATCACCTATACCGACTGGCAGCGAAACAATTACTGGCGGGCGATCCATTCGGTTACGGGGCCGGGCAAGGTGATTGGTTTTGAAGCCGATCATATGAACCTTGTCCAAAAAGCACTGCTGGACGAATTCCTGATGCCATCAACGTGCCGTGACATTGCCCCATTAACCATGCGCCAGCGGATGCATAAATCGCCTGCTGAAATCGCCCTGATCCGTGCCGGTGCCGAGATTGCCGATATTGGTGGCTATGCCATCAAAGACGCCATCAAAGAAGGGGTGCGCGAAATTGATGTTGCCATGGCCGGACGCGATGCGATGGAACTTGAAATTGCCAAACGCTTCCCGGATGCGGAATACCGCGATACGTGGGTTTGGTTCCAATCGGGGATCAATACCGATGGGGCACACAATCCGGTCACCGCGCGTAAATTACAGCGTGGCGATATTTTATCGCTTAACACTTTTCCGATGATTTCGGGCTATTACACCGCCCTTGAACGAACGCTTTTTGTCAGCACCGTTGATGATGCCAGCCTTGAAATCTGGAACGCCAATGTCGGCGCGCATGAATATGGCATCTCATTGCTTAAGCCCGGTATGTCCTGTGCCGAGGTCACGCACAAGATCAATGATTTCTTTGCCGAACGCGATTTGCTGCAATATCGCACATTCGGGTACGGGCATAGCTTTGGCGTTTTGTCGCACTATTACGGGCGTGAAGCCGGGTTGGAGCTTCGTGAAGATATCGACACCGTTCTTGAACCGGGCATGGTGATCAGTATGGAACCGATGCTGACCATTGCAGAGGGCCAACCCGGTGCCGGTGGTTACCGCGAACATGACATTCTGGTCATTACCGAAGACGGCAATGAAAACATCACCGGTTATCCATACGGGCCGGAATTCAACGTGGTCGGGTAATCTTGATATCAAAGCGGGCCTGCAAATGCGGGCCCGTTTTCTTATATTCAGACGGGGCTTACTTGGTTTCGCCAACGACCAGTTTTCGGTTTTTGGGAACATCACGATCAGCGTGCCAACTGACGCGTAAGGTCAGACTGCTTCTGTCTTCGTCCTGAGAGGCGGAAACCTTCAGATTCAAAAGGCCTTCGGGCTTGAGGATGATTTCATCCTGATCATCGCTGAGGACGACCTTCCCCTTGCCCAGTCCGGTGGTGATGGCTTTCAAGATCGCCTTGATCGAATCTGCATCCTGCAAAGAATCGTGTCTGAACTTTTTCTTGATCTGTTTCATCGGTCCGTTTTTCCGCTTTTGTCTTCGAACTTGAGCACAGAACTCAGCGCGGTCAGTGTGCGTTTCGGATCAAAGGCCTTGGCATAGGGAAAATCCGTGCTAATCCCCAAAATATAGCCTTCCGGGTGGACGACCGTGACGGCAGCGCCAGACCCTGTCAGCCCCTCTTTATGGCGCGAATGTTGGTCGATGGTTGAATCGCATTCAAAGTTGATCAGACCACGCCGCAGCATGATCCGCTGACCATCGAGCAAATTACGATGGCCATGTATGATGGCGTGAATGCCGCTGTCATGCAGTTTTTCCACGCCCTTCCGGCTTAATCGACGGTCGACCGGGCGGTATTTTGTCCGGACGGTATTGGCGATTGACCCGTAATACAGATCAAACGGTTCACCAGACAGGGCATCGCGAAATTGCCGGTTAAGTGCCTTTACCCCGTCCGCATGCAGAAGGTCTGCGATCTCGTCGTCAAACCCGGCATGCACAAACATGAAAGAGCCGACGTGATACCCAAGTCGCATACGTTTGAAAAACCAGTTGAATTCGCCATCAGGTTCCAAAAATAATTCGCGCCACTTCATCACCGCAGCATAAGAGTGACGCATCGAAAGTCCGGCAGCATGGCAGGCCGGTTCAAAGCTTTTGCGCTTATTGCGAATCCGCTTGAGTTCGACCTCGATCTGCTTGGGCGAAAGATCGGCGGCGGCAATTTTGGGAAAAGCATCAAACCAGTCAGGGCCGGGCATAAGACGGCGGCGACATTCTTGTTCGTCGGGAATACCGGAAAATGCATCGCGCCCGGTCAAATAGTCATCGCGGATTTCAACGAGCAACGGCACCACCTTGGGGCCAAGGCGCAGGAAAAAATGGTCGTTGCGATGATCCACATCTGCACCGACAACCCGCATGCCAAGGAGGTTTCGGACATCGTGATTTCCGGCCAGAATACGAACCCGCGCATCAAGTTCAATCAAACGCCGTACCGCGCGCAGAAGTTTCAGATTGTGCGGCCCCTTGTCGAAACAGTCGCCACCAATAATGAATGTCGCCTGCCGACCAAGCTTGGTCAGGCGGAAATTCATCACCCCCGGACCCGTACGACGCACCCCGCCCGATGCGACCAGTGACGCAACGAAGGCTTTTCGATCGGCATGTAAATCGGAAAAGAACAGAACCGGGCGCTTTGGCCATGTCCACAATTTGCGCTTTGTAAGGCGGTCAAGCTCGCCCAGCAGCAAATTGCGATCCCCGTTTTCTTCGCCAAACGATTTATCGCCGCCAAAGGTCCAGTCGCGGGCTTCACGGGGAAGTTCCGGATACAGCCATGACGGCCAAGGGCCTTTATACTCAGGCAACGCAACGTCGATCTGCGGATCTTGATGTTTGGTCGGTTCTGTCATCGGCTTAATCCAATAGCGGTTCCGCAGTGCTGCGAATTTTCCAATCGCCTGCGGCATGACGCCAAGTCCCGTCTGGCGCATATTCAAGCAACACCGGACGCGCGTGATACATGCTCAGGCGTGCGATATCGTCAAATGCCAAGGCCCCCAAACGGTGTGCGGCATGACGGAACGCGGCACCATGACCGACAAATATCTTGATGGTGTCGCACGCAGGTAAACCATTCATACGTTCAGTCAAATGCGCCGCCACCCGTTCGCCAGATTGCATCAATGATTCGGCCCCTTGAAGGGGGAGACGGAAATGGCTGTCAGATTTCCAGTTCTCGGGCAATGGCTCAAATCTTGGGTCGGCGTCGATGATCTCTTTGATTTCCTCAACACGCAGGTTTGCCGCCGCACCGACACTTCGTTCAGCCAGCGCATCATGACAGCTTATCGAAAAATCACCATTCAGGGCCGTGCGCATAATGTCGGCGGTGGCCCAAGCGCGCAGCATTTGTGAACTGTCGATCCGGGGGTGAATATCGGCCCCAAGCGTTGTTGCCATCTCGGTCAGAATCCTGGCGGCTTCGTATGCCTGACGCGCACCACGCTCTGTCAGGGCGAAGGGCTGATGTGCGCTGGGTGCGCCCGGTCTTTGATGGTAATCGCCGTGGCGAACAAGTGCTGCAAAATGTCGGGCCATGACTATGAGTTCCCCTCACCGCGTGACGCCGCAAAATCCAGAATGATCGCCTTTAGCGCGTCTTCCTTGATGTGCAGGACAGCCTCATCAGGTGCGCACCAGCGGCGTTGACGGTGATTTTCTTCCCATAACTCGGGGGCGAGTTCGCCCGTTACTTCCATCGGATAAACGTTCACGCGGCACGTAGCACCCCATTTTTCATATGTATAGCTGCCGATTGCAGCCGCGTGCACGCGCCCTAATACACCGGCTTCTTCTTGTGCTTCTTGGGCGGCGGAATCCTGGGCGCTTAATCCCGGTTCATGTATTCCCTTGGGCACGACCCAATGGCTTTTACTGCTGGAAGTGATCACAAGAATTTCGAGCCCACGTTCCGTTTGGCGATATGGGATCACGGCAGACTGGGTGTAATAATAGGCTGGCCGGTCGCGCCATTCCAAGCCGTTCGGGGTTTGGTAGGGAAACCCATCTGGCAATGTATCGGGCCGAATGTAATGAACGATTTTTGCGCAATCACCGGAAAATTTCCGCCAGTCATCGGGCATGGCCAGATGAACGAGCGTACCGGTTTTAAGCAGCCGCCCATCATCTGTACCGGGCAAGGACAATGAAGCAAGATGATGCACCAGTCCTTCCAGGCCCGGATTGTGCCCAACAATCATTACTCTGTTCGGGGCGGTTGGATACGTGGCAAGCACGTCAAGCAATGCGGCCACAGATGCATTGTAAATTCTGTCATCCACCGCAATATCATGGGCGTGCCTACCACCGGCCTTAAGCATTTTTTGCGCCGTGACATGGGCACGTTCCGCCGGGGAAGAAATGGTTACATCGGGCACCAAATCATGTTCTTGCAGCCAGGCACCCATGCGCTGAGCCTGACGTTTTCCCTTGGTCCTGAGGGGCCGGTCGCGATCAGCAATATTGTATTCCGGGTCTTTTGCCTTGCCGTGGCGCAATATCAGCAATTCACGGGTCATGATGCTTGCGGGCCTTTGTTAAAAAGCCTGTCCAGACAGTGTTTGGCGATCTGATCAAAATCCACGCGGCCTGTGACTTCGTAAACCGGCACATTTTGGAAAGTCGACAGGTAGGATTCTTCATCCAGAACCGAATTACCAGCATGCATGGAACCGTCGGCCAATTGATAAAACGGGCCGGGCGATTTCATGACTGCAGCAAGAAGGTCGCGTCGATCATTCAGATCGACTTCCGTGATCCGGGTCGGGTCATCAGCGCTGTGCGACCAATTCAGAATGACGAACCCACATAAGGGTGCCCGCGCTGCGATGCGATCCGGGCCATAGGTTTTCTCGATATCGACGTCATACTTTTCTTCGATGTCCCAAAGTTCCGCTAAGGGCAACGCAGCCAGTTCATCACGTCGCTCAGGGGTGACGATATCGCCAAGACGTGGATTGTTCAGCGCCGTACCGGGATTTATCCGGGGCAGTTTTGGAATGCCCGCCGCCATGACACCATCATCGGTGCGCCGGACGAACAGGCGGTCATTGCTAAGGAACGCCGTGCCGCTTTCATTAAGCATGTGCAACATCAGTGTTGATTTACCGCCGCCGGAAAACCCTGCCAATCCAAGTGCCATCCCATTGCGAACCAAACCGGCGGCATGACAGATAGACCATCCGTTGTGTTGCAGCATGCTCATATATTGGGCGTTGATGAAATTGATCACCTGATTGTCGTTTTCCAGACAAGGCCCCGCAGCAATCCTGTGATCAAAACTTTGCAGGAACATCATGCCGGTACGTACCTTTTTGACGACGCGACCATCGGAAAGGTCAAAAACCGCATCTTTACGTCCGGTTTTTCCGGCTTCGCGCAGCCAGTCGGTATAGTGAAGCCCAAGGTCCGGGGGCGCGCAATCGAACGCATGAATTTCCACGGTCGCGTCACCGCTATCGATCACGGTATGTTTAAAATACGCCCGCAATTTTTCGAGAAGGGCTGTGGAATTGGAGCGCAGCCGGATCGTCATCTCAGGAAGGCCAAGCAAGAGGCTGCCCGGCTGAAGGCTTACGCCTTCTGCCAGTTGCGCGGCAATGTCTTTTGACATCATTCGGGTGTCAGGATTGCTCATGACACAGCATCCAGAACGTAGTCGGCGTAAAGGGCGGCGGCATCGATACCGATGCCTTCCTTTGCACCGCGAAAACCACCAAAGGCAGAGACTTCGAAAACAATCGGGCCTTGGTCGGTCAGCGCAACATCGACCGTGGTGAAGTCCATGTCAAACAGGGCCTGTGCGCGGCGCGCCATTTCAATCACATCCTTATCGCATTCAAACGGTGCATATTTTCCACCGCTGTTGATCGTTGTGTTCCAGGCATCGTTTTTGGCCACCCGTGCATAGGCGCCGTGATAGGCACCGCCGAGAAATACCAGACCAAGGTCCTGACCCGGCAGCGACAATTTCTGCTGGATATACATCATCGGGTTTTCCGCCTTAAACGCGGTGACTGCATCAAAGATTTCCGCATCGGGTTGGATGGAGTCTATGACCGTCATCCCACGTGCTTTGGTCGAATAAAGCGGTTTGAACACGGCTGACCCGAACGCTTTGACTGCCGCGATGGCAACATCGACATTTTCGGTCACCCGGGTTTTGGGCATCGGAATGCCGCCATTACGCAGGGTTACCGTGCAGGATAGCCGATTTATCAGGCGCAGAATGTTTACAGCCGGACTGAACACCCGCACGCCGGCTGCTTCGGCAATGCGCAACAGCTCAAGTCGGTCAAGCGCGTCCGGGCTGTAGATTTCCGTGATTTTTTTCACCACCACACCGTCAAGGTCCGTTAGATCGACGCCCTTGGCCATCACCGTCCCGGCCGCAAGATCGGCGGTCACGTCGGCCATATCGACGACAAGACGGAAACCGGTTTTTTCCTCCAACGCGTCTGCAAGGGCCTCGGTCGACCATTTTCCGGGAATGCCGACAACGGCAATTTTCTTGTTAATCAATGAACAGGTCCTCGATCGGGGCGGTGAAGCCTTGGGGTTTTCTTGGGTCTGAGGCAACGACACGTTCCAGCAAAAACCGCGCACGGGTCATCATGCTGCGTGCCAGTGATTGATCCAGAATAAACCGTGTCGATGTGGCAAAAGAACGCGCCAAGCCAAGAGCAAGCCGAAGCTGGAAGGTATCATCTCCGGCTTTAAGCGCGAAACGGCGGGCGAACCCATAGAAGTCAGAGATAACATAATGAACTCTTCTGCGGCGTTCCGCATCAAGTGCCTGAAGCCGGTAGCCCGACACCATGAAAACGGAAACATCCTGCAAGAAATCCATATCCGTCGAGCGGTGCAGATCGATAAACCGTATGGAACGGGTTTCGTCATCGTAAATGATGTTATCGAAATTGAAATCGCCGTGGATATGAACCGTGTAAGGATTTTTGAGTTTGGCTTCACGCGCAGCACAGGCTTTGATCAGGTCATCAAACGACAAAACGGAGTGACCTGCAATCACACACCCATCGTCCTTGAAGTTGGCATGGATGTCGTAAACAGCATCCATCCGCTTTGCCAGTTGGGCCATATACTGCGCGGCGATTGGTTTTTCGGCATGTGTTTTACGCCAAACCGCACGCAGCGTTTTTTTCAATTCCTTTAGGGCCTCATCCAACAAAGCCGGATCTTCCTGCAGCAGGATTTTCTCGAATGTCAGTCCCGGCAAATGTTCGATCAGCAGTGCGGCCTGATCCTGTTTTTTGTGAAACGACAAAATCTTTGGCGCCAAACCGGGATATATTGCGTTCCACCGATCGACCTTTTGACGTTCTTCCTTAAGCTTCCGGCGTTTGCCATCCTTGAACACCGCGATATAGCTGTCATCGTCTGCACCAATATCGGCAACACCGGAAATAGCACTTCCCGACCGGGTTTGGGCAAGCGGTTCGATTGTGATGTCACCGGCCTTCCTGTTCCCGCGCAGGCGCTTTACAGTTGCCGAAAGAGACCGGTAGCGATCTGCTGTCAATTGCTGACCCATATTGGCCGATATGATCGCATCGCCCATATCCTGAATGATCGTGCCCATCTCTTCGATGCGCTGCGCCATGAAGATTGATGCAATCACGACCGTCGGGTCTTTGCGTTTTGTCAGATCGGCATTACAGGCACGAATAAGCTGTTTGTAATCTTCGTCGATCCTGGTCTTGACCTTGATGGCCTTGACCGCTGTTGAGGTATCAGCTTCGTCCGTTGCCTGTTCGATCAGTTGGAGGCCCTGTTCGACATAGGCCAGAAGGGCTGCGTGGTGGCGGCGCTTTCGGCGCGGAACATGTTCAAGCGTTTCATATTGCGCCACACACTCGCGACACAGCCGCGTCAGCCGTCCCAAATCAATCGCAATGGATTCCACTGCGCGCAGCATCAATGCATCCGGGCTTGATTTTGGCATCTGCATGATGGCGGTGATGCAGCCGTCTCGCACACGCATTTTCAAATTATCGACATAGCCGCTTCGGTCGACGACCTTGCGCGCTAAATCGACCGATCCCTGTTCCAATGCATCACGGAGCTCTGCGACTTGTGTGCTTGCCTCGATCCATAGAAAGCGGAAATTGTCGCGCACTGGGGCGGATAAGGCTGAGGTCATGTGATCCGCCCAAGATAAAACGGTTGTTGTGGTGCCGATGCATTTAGCAACGGGCGCAGTTCCGGATCATCGGTATCAGGTTTTCCTTCATTGCCGCATTTCTCCTGTCGGTGGGGCAACAATGACAAATATCATCCCAAAGCCGCGCAAAAAAGGGGAGAACCCGCTGTCACATAATTATAACAACACGCAGTCGACCCATAATCCAACCACCTTTGGATGCGTGATCTGCATAAAACCGATCATGGACGTGATGTTTCCTGCACACTGATCAAGCGCCCTACAGGCTATGGGCGCGAAGGTGCTATGACCGGGCCAATATTGATAGGTGAGGATGGTAAAAGAAAAAGCCCAAGATGATATTCAGTCATCTCTGATTTTATACGTCACGCTTCAACCGATTGACTTGTGGCAGAGCCGTTAAATCCATCCACAATGAAACGTCTCAACTTTCAATGCTCATGGTCCTTATCAAGCATTGTAAGCTTGTTTCGCCATAGGTCCTTGTAGGCCAAGATACCATTATCCTTGATCGGGTCTATTCGCGTCGAACCACGCGATTGATGCGCATGCACCCGACCGGTCAAAAGTGCAGCACCATAGCTGGTTCCCGAGCTGTCGGTTGAAGCAAAAACCTGCTGATCTGAGCGGAGGCTGGCGAGCAATTGACAGAAGGTCGTGTTGGTCGCGAATGGCCCCTCGACAATCACCGGCCCGTCACTGCCGATCATTTCAAGGTCGTAATCCACCATCAACGCGCAATACATTGTCGCGAGAGCAACCTTGTCGCGCGCGGTTCGCAGTGCGGTCTTGTTGATCACATGACCGACGAGATGGCCAAAAGGTCCGCCTGCTTCGGCAAATGACGGCACAGCTACACAGTCTAATGCCATCAAACGTTTGATGTCGGCGATATCAGGATTATTTGTATGGCCATCAGCGAGGAACGCATATTCCCGCCCGCCCATGAACCGTGCACTGGGCACGGCATTGCCGTTGAGATCGACATTGCACAAAGTATCGCGATGTTCATCAAGGTCCGGTCGCGCGTGCGCACCAACGGAAAAACAGATTGTCCAAGTGCCCGATGATACAAGCGAAAACGGTTGTTCGACCTTGGCAATCAACGGCACCAGAGACGCATTGCTATCGTGGATGCCACAGTGGATTTCGCAATCAACTGGAAGGCCGGTCTTGGCAGCGATTTCCGGCAGAATTTTACCCAAGACATCTCTTGTCCGGCGCATAGGCGCGAATTTTTCAGCCCATCCTCGGGTTTTGGCAAGGTGGCTCCAATCGGCCTCATGCGGGCGCCACAGGTCAGAATGGCAGCCAAGCGATGTGACCTCGCAGGCCTTAATCCCAGACAGCCGCCATGCCCAATATTGCGGATAGGGCAGAAAGTCGGTGGCGCGCGCCATTTCTGCGGAAAAGGTTTGTTCAAGCGCAAAGATCTGTCGCCCGAAATTCAGCCCGGCGGGCAGACAGGGGCTTTGGCTGTCGGCGAAGTCATCACGCGCGCCGTCATAAGCATGACTGATTTCCGGGGCATAGGTGTTTTCGTAATCCACAACAGGCAAAGCAAGCTCATCCCCCGCAAGGACCGCGACCGTGGCACCATGGGTAGTCACAACGACCCGCCCGATCACGGTTTCACTTGCTGCATCTTTCAGCGCAGCAATATAGAAACCCCACAGACCTTCGACATCAAGATGGCGATAAGGCGGACCATCAATTGAATGATTGGCACGACTTGTTTCAAACAGGATGGCACCGGTCTTGGCATCCCACACCACAAGTTTTGCATTGGTTTTGCCGATATCTATGACGGCAATGGCGCGGGCATCGGTCATGGCAGATGGAACATTTCGCTCAAGGGAACAACGACCGGACTGCCATCGTCGTTTGTCGCCATGATATTCCCCATGAAGCCCCACCAACGTTGCATGATTTCATGGTTTGGCAGTGCATCCATCTTATGGTCCGCCGTTCGGTACAGCACGGCAAACAGGATGTTGGTTTCTTCATCAAGAAAGATGCTGTAGTCGGATATTCCGGCATCTTTCAAAAGGTCGGCAAGCGCAGGCCAAATTTCATCATGGCGTTTTCTGTACTCGTTGGCCTGACCGGGATTGAGCATCATCTTGAAGGCGATTTTCTCCATTACACTATCCCCCCGACTTTGATCGCATTTTGCGCACAGTCAAAAAGCGTCGCCAGATGATCGGTGTGCCAATCACAAGGATCAGAAGGAAACCGGTAAAGATAGACATCACGATGCCCGGTACATTCATCAAGCCCATGCCAAAGGTCACAAGCCCCATCAGGAAAACGGCGATAAATACGCCAACAATGCTGCCCGCTCCGCCAAGGATGTTAACCCCGCCCAGAACAACCATGGTGATGACTTCAAGTTCCCAGCCCATGGCGATTGAAGGCCGGGTGGAGCCAATGCGTGATGTCAAAAGCACCGCCGCAACACCGGCAAAAAGCCCGACAAGTGTAAACAGGAACAACCGATGGCGTTTGACATTAATGCCCGAAAACAGGGCAGCGGTCGGGTTGTTGCCGATGGCATAAACCCTGCGGCCAAAAGTTGTCTTGTGCAGCAAAATGCCAAAGACAATGGCCAAGCCAAGAAACAGCACGAACTCGAAGGACAACACACCCCAAACATATCCCTGCCCAAAGAAGGCAAAGTCCGATGGGTAGCTTCGATAAACATCATCGCCAAGAACGATATAGGCAATGCCACGATACAGGCTCATGGTGCCAATGGTGACGACAATTGCTGGAATGTCGAACTTGGTAATGATCCAGCCATTTACAAAACCAGCAACGGTTCCAACCGCCATGCCAATCAAAGCCAGTTCAATTGGCCCGGCGCCCATTGTGTTGGCAAATCCCATGGCAACCGATGCCAGTGCGATGGTTGATGCGACGGATAAATCAATATCGCGTGCAATGATCAGCAATGCCATCGGCAAGGCAATGATCGCCTTTTCGGTGAAATTAAAGGTCGCGTCTGACAGGCTCCACGGATCAAGGAAGTAGGGCGAAATTTGCGTGTTGGTGAAAAACGCAATCGCGACAAAAACCATCAACAGGGTTTCCCAACGCATTAATTTACTGCGCAGATCACCATTCAGACTATTGGGGAGTTCTTTGGGAAACTCTTGGGTCATGGGTTGTTTCAATACTTCTTCGTTCATCATTGGTGTGCCTCCCGAAGGATGCGACGACCACCACGCTTTTCACTGCGCGAGTTAATGATCACGGCCAGAACAATCACAAGGCCGGAAATTGCCAACTGCCAGAACGGCGAAATACCAATGACCGGCAGGGCGTTTTTGATCAGACCAAGGAAGATCGCGCCAAGGGCCGCCCCCCAGATCGTGCCAATTCCACCAGCAATGCTGATCCCGCCAATCACACAGGCGGCAACGACTTGGAGTTCAAAGGCAAGGGCCACCTCGACATAGGCGACCGCATAGCGTGATACCCAAAGGTATCCGCACATGCCCGCAACCGCCCCTGAAATACAGAATGTAATGAACTGGTGTTTGCCAACATTAAGCCCGCTATAAACAGCGGCCTTGGGGTTGCCACCAACCGCAAAGATCGACAATCCGGTTTTGGTGAAACGGGTAAAGACAAACAAGGCCAAGGTTACGGCAATCGCAATCCATGACAGGACCGTTAGATCAAGGAACGTGGCGCGCGGCAGGGCCAAAAATTGGGGCGTCATTTCATGGGCATTTACCCATTCCCCGTCGCTGAGCAAAAAGACAAAGCCGCGATAAACGCTCATGGTACCAAGGGTGACAACGATTGAAGGAATACCAACCAGCCAGACCAAAACCCCGTTAAAGGCACCAAGAACAATGCCAATGCCAATCGATAGAATCAATGTGACAAGGGCAGGGGTTTCAGGATAGGCAACGTTAAATAACGCAACGCACATGCCGGTAAGGGCAATGTTGGATGCCACCGAAAGATCAATGCAGCGCGTCAGAATCACGAGCATTTGCGCACAGGCCAGCATGATTAAGATCGATGTGTCGTCGAATGCTTCGGCCAGATTACTTGGCGTGACAAAGAACGGTGCGGTATAGCCAACACCGACCAACATCAAAACAATGATGGCACCAAGAAGCCATTCGCGGTGCGAGATCAGTTTTCCGAAGAAAGATGTGTTTTTCATGTTTAGGCCCCCGTCGCGGCTGTAACGATGGCCTCGGCCGTCATGTTTTGGCGGTCAAAGCGTGCGACAATGCGCCCTTCGTGCATGACAATAACCCGGTCCGCCATGCCCATTACTTCGGGCAGTTCGGATGACACCATGATGACAGACAAGCCCTGCGCGACCAGTTCACCCATAAATTTATGCACGGCTGCTTTTGATCCGATATCAATGCCTTTGGTTGGTTCATCGACAATGATCACGTTTGGATTGGTCGCAAGCCATTTGCCAATGACGACTTTTTGCTGATTACCGCCCGACAGGTTTTCGACATTTTCGCTTAGGCTGGATGCTTTGAGTTGCAGGCGTGTTGCATATTCACGCGCCACATCATATTCCCGGGCCATGTCAATAAATCCCGAACGCGACAAACCACCAAGTTGCGGCAGGGTGATGTTTTGAAAAATCGGGAGGGTCAGGATCGCGCCCTGATGCTGGCGGTCTTCGGGGACGTAAACCAAACCCTGATCAACGGCATCGCCTGGCGTGCGGGGTTTGAACGGTTTGCCGTTCAAGTGCATAGCACCCGATGATATTGGGGTTAGACCAAACAAGGCCTGCATGACTTCACTACGTCCCGCCCCGACAAGACCGTAAAAGCCAAGTATTTCGCCCTTACGCAGGTCAAAGGTGATATCGGCAAATTCAGTTGGGTGCGACAGGCCTTCGACGGACATGACGGCATCGCCGATTTCGGCGTCGATTTTGGGGTAAACCTGTTGGACGGTTCGGCCCACCATCATGGCCACCAGATCATCTTGTGTAACGTCGGTGATTTCACCCGATCCGACGAACTGTCCATCGCGAAAAACGGTGTAACGGTCACATATTTCAAAAATCTCGTCGAACTTGTGGCTGATGAACAAGATGGCCTTGCCTTCGTCGCGCAGACGTCGAACCAAGCGATATAATTCTTGAATTTCGTGGTGTGACAGGGATGCGGTCGGTTCGTCCATAATCACGATATTGGAATTGACTGAAAGGGCGCTTGCAAAGGACACAAGATGCTTGTGCGCGACACTAAGTTCGCGCAATGGCAAGTCCGGGTCGATATTGACATCCAGATATTGCAGAAGCGTCTTTGCGCGTTTGCGCATCAAGGGCCAGTCAAGCAAGCCGAAAACGTTACGGTTTTGATTATTAATGAAGATGTTTTCGGTCACCGTCAGTTCGTCAAACATGACGGCTTCTTGATGAATCGCCGAAATGCCAAAGCGTTTGGCATCGGTTGCAGCCGCCATGGTGACGGGTTCGTCATCAATCAGGATATCGCCACCATCCGGCGCATAGATGCCGGTTAGGACTTTGACGAGTGTGGATTTTCCTGCGCCGTTTTCACCGATCAAGGCGGTAACCTGACCGGGATAAAGTTGCAGCTCAACACCATCAAGCGCCTTCACCCCGGGGAATGTCTTGGAAATATTGCGCAATTCAAGAACAGGCCTGTTCATGATTCTCAAGCCTTTAAATCTGAGACGGGAAATTCATTTTCAAGTTATCGGGGGATGCCCGCATATGCTTGAAAGTCTGCAATCACTGAAAAAGAGTGGCGGAAACTGCATCAGGGAGCAAAAAGTTTCCGCCAGTTTCGTGGTTCGACTTAGAAGATGTCAGCGAACTTGTGAACGTTTGATGCGTCGTAAATGAACGGATCAGACATCGCACCATTGCCGTCCTTATCAAACGCAATGGCACCCATGCGGCCAGCTTCGATCTTCATATGTTCGTCGCCCTGGGTAAGCTGATAGGCAATCATCATTGCCGAATAGCCCAGATCGATCGGGTTCCAGATTGCAAAGCTTTTGACTGAGCCGGCATCAACATGGCCGGCAAGTTCGGATGGAAGTCCAAGACCGGTGACAAAAATTTCACCGACTTTCCCCTGATCTTCGACCGCCTGCGCGGCCGCAACGATGCCAACCGAAGTCGGAGCAACAATGACTTTCAGGTTCGGGTGTTTCTTCAGAAGGGCGACGGTTTCACGGTAAGATTTATCAGCGAGGTCATCGCCATAGACGGTATCAACGAGTTTAAGCTGGCTGTAATCAGGCAGCACTTTTTTCATCTCGTCGATCCAGATGTTCTGGTTGGTCGAGGTTGGAGTGGCCGACAGGATCGCGATTTCACCACCGGCATTGCCCGCAACGTCAGCCGCAAGTTTTACGCACATCGCACCAATCAAGGCGTTGCTCGACGGGTTAAGGTGAACAATGCGTGCGTCATCGGCAACGCCACTATCCCATGAAATAACCTTGATGCCGCGGTCCATTGCCCGTTTAAGGATCGGTGCAAGGGCGTCGGGATCATTGGCAGATACGGCAATCGCATCGACACGCTGTGCCATCAAAGCATTGATGCTTTCAATCTGGCCTTCGGCGGTGGTTGACGTTGGGCCGGTATAGATGACCTCGGCATTGCCAATTTCTTTGGCCGCTTCCATTGCGCCGTCACGTGCGGCTTCAAAGAAACCATTGCCAAGCGATTTAACAACAAGCCCGACCCGAACCGGATCAGCGGCTTGTGCGGTAACAGATGCCATGCCCATGGCAAAAATGGCGGCTGCCATCAGAGACTTTTTAAACTTCATAACGTTTCCTCCATGATTGGTTTTTATTGCTTTTTATCTGACAGACGCCGGGCTCTTTTTGTCCCTTGGGCTATGCGCTTGCCGTATTTTGGTCTTCTTCTTCGTCTGCCTGCACGACGACAAGTTTGATGTCCGCGCGCTCAATCATGGCGCGGTCTTCATCACGGATACCGTCGTCTGTGATCAGGGTGTCGATATTGTCCAACCGGCACAGGAACATGTTGCTGCGCTGGGTGAATTTTGTGCTGTCAATCATGACCACCAGTTTTTCGGCCTGCGCGATCAGGCGCTGTTCGGACTGGATGATCATGGGGTCGCTTTCCATAAGCCCCATGGAATTGATGCCCTGTGCGCCAACAAATGCCTTGGAGGCATAAAAATTGTGGATCACGTCGCTTTCAAACGGGCTTAGGATAATGTTCTGTTCGCGGTAAATCGTCCCACCGGGAACCACCACGCTGTTTTCGCTGTGCTCGATCAGGTAATCGGCCAGCGGGAAAGAATTGGTCAGGACCTGCATCTTCTTGGACTTAAGAAGCGGTGCCATTTGATAGGTGGTTGATCCACCGTGGATGATGATGGAGTCCCCTTCTTCGCACATCGCAACCGCTTTGGCGGCAATCGCCGCCTTTTGCGCAACATTGAGCGTTTTTGTCACAAAGAACGGGCGTCCAAGAAGCTGCTTGCTGGTGACAGGATTGATGGCCTCTGCCCCGCCACGGATGCGACGAAGTTTGCCGTCATCATCAAGTGCGGCGATGTCACGACGGATGGTTGCTTCGGAAACATCGAGCATATCAACAAGCTGGGCGACCGTTACGACGGGGTGTTCCCCGACCGCGCGCAAAATCAATCTATGTCTTTCGCGTTCATGCATATTGGTTCTCCGTTTGCCTGATATTCGCGCAATTCCAATCATTGTCAAACAAAAAATGTCATAATTGACCATATTGCAGTGCAATATTGAAAGAATATGATCGTTTATGATTGACTGTGATTGAAAACCGGTTTACTTGCTTGAAAAAAATAGGAGGCGGCATTCGCATTAATAGCAGACCGCCATGTGTAACGTCCAAGCGATAGGTTATCGGATAATGTCATCTGTTCCTTTTGAAATTCTCCTTCCAAATAAATGGGACGCGGACCACGCCGCAGACTTAAACGAGCCAGAGCGCCTGCTTTATCGTTCCAACCTGCTTGGGTCCGATTTACGCATTACCAATTTTGGCGGCGGTAACACATCGGCAAAGGTTTGGCAGAAAGACCCGCTTGGTGGCGAAGAAGTTGAAGTTCTTTGGGTGAAGGGGTCTGGTGGTGATGTTGGCAGCATGAATCTTGATGGGTTTTCGACCCTTTATATGGACAAGCTGCGCGCCCTTAAGGGGCTTTACCGCGGCGAGGAGTTTGAAGACGAGATGGTGGGGTATCTGCCCCATTGCACCTTTAATCTTAATCCGCGTGCCGCAAGCATTGATACCCCGCTTCATGCCTATATCAACAAGCCGCATGTCGATCACATGCATCCTGATGCGGTGATTGCAATCGCAGCATCCAAAGACAGTCGTGCGCTGACGCAGGAAATTTTTGGCGATGATATTGGCTGGTTACCATGGAAACGGCCGGGATATCAGCTTGGCCTGATGCTTGAGCAATATTTCAACGATAACCCGAATAGCAAGGGTGTCGTCCTTGAAAGCCATGGCTTGTTTACGTGGGGGGATAGTGCAGAAGAATGCTACAAAACCACGGTTGAGATCATCAACAAGGCGATTGCTTGGTTCGATGTAAAAACCAAAGGGGTCAAAGCTTTTGGTGGGGTGCGCCATCAGAGCCTTGATGCGAATACCCGTCGTTCGATTGCCTCGACCCTGATGCCGCGTATCCGAAGCTTTATTGATGCCGGTGAACGCAAGATCGGTCATTTCAATGATAGTGATGCCGTTTTGGAGTTTGTTAATTCCAACAAGCTCGAAGCTTTGGCTGCCCTTGGGACATCGTGCCCGGATCACTTCCTACGTACAAAAATCCGACCAATTATCATTGACTTGGACCCGGCGAACCCGAACCTTGAAGCCGTGATCGAGGGGCTGAGCGATGCCTTTGCGGCTTATCGCGAAGATTACCAATCCTATTATGAACGGTGTAAACGCGATAGCAGCCCGGCCATTCGTGATCCCAATCCGGTGATTTATCTTATCCCAGGTGTGGGGATGCTGTCCTTTGCCAAGGACAAAGCAACAGCACGAATTGCGGGCGAGTTTTATGTCAATGCAATCAACGTAATGCGCGGCTCTGATACGGTAAGCACCTATATGGGGCTTGATGAACAAGAAGCGTTCGATATCGAATACTGGCTGCTTGAAGAAGCCAAATTGCAGCGTATGCCGAAACCTAAAAGCCTTGCGGGTCGTGTGGCAGTGGTTACCGGCGGTGCTGGCGGGATCGGCAAAGCTACATGTGGACGATTGTTGCAGGAAGGGGCATGTGTTGTTGCCTGCGATATTGATGAAGGCGCGTTGAAAGAAGCGGTTTCTGATCTAAGGTCGGTTTTTGGCAAGGATCAGGTCCGGGGACTTCCGGTCAATGTCACCAGCGAAGACTCCGTTATCAAGCTGATGCATGATAGCTGCACCGAATTTGGCGGGATCGATATTCTGGTTTCCAATGCCGGTATTTCATCTGCTGCGCCAATTGATGAAACCAGTCTTGAGGTCTGGCAGCGCAATATGGATATCCTGTCGACTGGGTATTTTCTGGTGGCGCGCGAAGCGTTCAAGATCATGAAGCTGCAAAAGCGTCCCGCAAGTATGGTGTTTGTTGCGTCGAAAAATGGTCTGGTGGCATCGCCGGGGGCCTCGGCTTATTGCACGGCAAAGGCATCGGAAATTCAACTGGCCCGGTGTCTGGCCCTTGAAGGTGCGCCGTTTGGCATTCGTGTTAATGTGGTCAATCCGGATGCGGTTTTGCGCGGATCGAAAATCTGGACAGGGGAATGGCGTGAACAGCGTGCCAAGGCCTATGATATGGCACCTGATCAGCTTGAAGAGCATTACCGTCAGCGCAGCATGCTGAAACTGAATGTGTTGCCCGAAGATATTGCCGAGGCAATTTATTTCCTTGCATCTGACAATGCTGCAAAATCAACGGGCAATGTGGTTAATGTCGATGCCGGTCACGCGCCGTCATTCACCCGATAAACAAATACAGGGTTGAAAATAACAGTCCGGGAGGAACCCAAATGTCATCAAAGGCACCGATTTCAGCCGACCTGATAGCCGATCATAATGACTCCCAACTTGGTGCACTTGAAAGTGACTATGCCGCACTTGGTGCACAACTTTCGCGTAAGGGAATTGATATTGATGCCCTGACCAAGGCGGCCATGGATTTTGCCGTTGCGATCCCGTCATGGGGTGTGGGTACAGGCGGCACGCGTTTTGCGCGTTTTCCGGGCCAGGGTGAGCCACGTAACATCTATGAAAAGCTGGCCGACTGTGCCGTGATCGCGCAATTGGGGCGGGCGACCCCAACAGTTTCACTACATATTCCGTGGGACAAGGTCGATGATCTGTCGGAATTGCGTGAAACGGCGTCTGATTACGGGCTTGGTTTTGATGCCATGAATTCCAACACCTTTCAGGATCAAGATGACCAGAACCAGTCCTATAAGTTTGGCAGTTTAAGCCATAGCAATGCTGCGGTTCGAGAACAGGCCGTGGCGCATAATCTGGAATGTATCGAAATCGGCAAGGCGCTTGGTTCCAAGGCGCTTACAGTGTGGATCGGTGATGGGACGAACTTCCCCGGTCAGCAAAGCTTTACCCGCAGTTTCGAACGTTACCTTGATGCGATGAAATCGGTTTATGCCGGTGTGCCCGACGATTGGAAACTGTTCATCGAACACAAGATTTTTGAACCGGCGTTCTATTCCACCGTGATTCAGGACTGGGGCAGCAACTATCTGGCGGCAACCGAACTGGGGCCCAAGGCATCCTGCCTTGTTGATCTTGGCCATCATGCGCCGAATGTGAATATTGAAATGATTGTCGCACGACTTTTCCAGTTCGGGAAACTGGGCGGGTTCCATTTCAATGACAGTAAATATGGTGATGACGATCTTGATAGCGGATCAATCAACCCCTATCAGCTGTTCTTGGTGTTTAATGAACTGGTCGAAGCAGAACGCCGCGCACCGGAAAAATTCGATCCGGCCTATATGCTTGATCAATCGCACAATGTAACCGATCCGATTGAGAGCCTTATTACGAGTGCGATTGAAGTTCAGCGTGCCTATGTGCAGGCCTTGCTCGTCGACCATACCGCTCTTGAATGTTATCAGGGCGAAAACGACGTTCTAATGGCGAACCGGACTCTCAAAACAGCTTACAATACCGATGTTTCGTCAATCCTTGCAATGGCTCGCCATCGAGCGGGCGGTGCGATCGACCCGGTGGTCACATATCGCAATGCCGGATATAGAACCGCTGTTGCAAAACAACGTCCAGAAAGTCACGGAAGTGGCGGGGGAATAGTTTAACGGTTCGGTGGGGCTATAACGTCAAAAGACAGAGGACCAATGACATGGCAGTCTTTTTGAAAGCACCGAATCAACTTGCAAATACCAATTGAACCTTTACCGATTTGCTGCGATCACGTGCAATCTCAAAGGCCTCTTTTGCTGTTTCAAGCGGCAAGCTATGGGTGATAATCGGCGATACATCAATGTCACCCCGATCAATCATGCCAACAGCCTCGGCGAACTCGGTGCTGAAACGGAACGTGCCAGAAATTGTGATTTCCTTGGCAACCAACGGATTGAACGGCACCGGCATTTCACCGGCGACCCCGACCTGCACAAGAAAACCTTGCGGACGGAGGGTGTTGATTGCTGTCCGCAATGCCGCGGGGGCAGCAGAACATTCCAGACAAACGTCGAATTGTCCTTTGTCCTTCTCATAAGGTGTTAGTTCTTCGCCAGCCTTGGCAATATTGATTGTCCGGGTTGCCCCCATTTCCCGGGCAACATCCAATGCAAAATCCTGTAAGTCGGTTACAACAATTTCGCTGGCACCGGCAAATTTGGCCGCAGCAGCACAAAGACTTCCGATCGGACCCGAACCGGTAATCAGGACTTTTTTACCCGAAAGGTCACCTGCGCGGGCGACGGCATGCAGGCATACTGCAAGTGGCTCGGCACAGGCAGCACTGCCGATATCAGTTTGATCACTAATGGCAAAGCATTGACCTTGCCCCACATTGACCAAATCACGAAACGCCCCCTGAATATGAGGCATTGGCATGGCCGATCCGAAGAACTTCATATTCAGGCAATGCTGCTGTAGGTCCTGTTGACAATAGCTGCACGTGCCACAAGGGTGACTTGGATTAATGGCAACTTTTTGCCCAACGGCCAAACCGCTTACATCTGGTCCCAGCGCAACAATAGTTCCGGCCGCTTCATGGCCAAGAATAATCGGTTCACGCACCCGGATCTGACCAATCCCGCCTTCAAAATAATAATGCATGTCCGAACCACACACACCGCCAGCCCCGACCCGGACAAGGACTTCATCCCTGACCGGATTTGGCGTTGCTTCGGTGTCGATACGAAGATCATCTTGACCGTAAAGTCGGCAAACACGTGTTTGCATTGGTTACTCCATCAGGGACGGCAGCCAGGTTGACAGCGCCGGAATATAGGAAACAAGAAACAGGATCGTGATGTTGGTTAACAGGAATGGCATCAGTGCCCTGATCACAGTGGTGACAGGTGCCTTTGCAATATTCGCGCAGATGAACATACAAATGCCCACCGGTGGTGTTGTCAGACCAATCATCAGGTTCAGAACAGCAAACACTGCAAAGTGAATCGGATCGACGCCGACATTCGTTGCAAGAGTCAAAAGCGGCACAAACAGAATGATCAAAGCGGCAATCGTTTCCATGAACATACCAACAATCAGCAAAACCAGATTGATCAGCAGAATCACGGCATATTTGTTATCGGTGACAGACAAAACCGCATCTGAAATCATCTGCGGAATGCGTTCGGAGACCAATATCCAGCCAAAGACATTTGCCAGCCCGACAAGCGCCAGAATGGCCGCTGCGGTCACCGCACTGTCGATGACAATTTTCGGCACTTTACGCAAAGGCAGTTCGCGATAGACACAACAACCGACGATCAAAGCATAGATGCTTGCAATCACAGCCGTTTCGGTCGGAGTGACAATACCGCTCAGCAATCCGCCAATAATCAGGCCCGTCATCGCAAGTGCCCAGAAAGCACCGGTAAAGGAACGGACAAGCTCGCCAAAGCCTTGCCAGGGTTGATGGGGGAAATTGCGTCTTACGGCGATGATGTAGCAGGTCACCATCATCGCAAGCCCCATCAGAATACCCGGAATGGCACCGGCAATGAACATCTTGCCAACCGAAATCCCCGACAGGGCGCCAACGATAATCATCGGCATGCTTGGCGGAATGATTGGCCCGACGGTTGACGATGCCGCTGTGACCGCAGCAGAGAACGCCGGGGTATATCCGGCGCGCACCATGCCCGGGATCATCATGCCACCAATTGATGCCGCGTCAGCGACTGCCGTTCCGGAAATGCCGCCAAACAGCATTGACCCCGTGACGTTGGTCAGACCAAGGCCGCCGCGCATCCAGCCGACCATAGCATTGGCAAAACGCACAATACGCGGTGTGATACCCCCACCATTCATCAGATTTCCTGCAAGGATAAAGCCCGGAATACACAGCAGAACAAACACGTCCATTCCCGCAAACAGCTTTTGCGGGATCACGACGAGCGGAATGCCTTCAAGCAGAAGATAACACAGCGAGGACAGGCCCAGTGTCACTGCAACAGGAAGGCCAATGACAAGGCCGAGAGCAAAAACGCCAAATAGAATTGCAAGGCTCATGGGAAGTCCTTTGTCGTATCTTCGGCTTTACCGTCAGAAACGCCGGCAATAATCCGGATCATGCGCAAAACTGCGAAAAGACCGAGAACGGCAAGTAAAATGAAAACAACGGCGTGAATGAAATCCATCCGAACCCCAAGTGCAGGAGAAGTTTGAAGGACACCAATTGAAACGAACATCCAGGCCGGAGACAGCAATATCAAACAGAACCCAGCAGTGAGTGCTGCGGAAACAACCATCAACCAACGCTGGATCGGCAAAGGCAGCAAATCGCAAATGATGTCGACATTTACAAGGTCACCATTGCGAAAAGACAGCCCAACCCCGAAAGCGGCAAGAAACAGTAGCGCATAACGGGTGAGTTCTTCGGTCCAGACCGGAGAACTGGGCAGAAAGGTTCGCGAAAACACCTGTGTCAGAACAGTCAAGATCAGAAGACCAAAAGCGGCCCCTGTTCCAACCCGACAAAGTGCAATGATGAACGCGTATAATCTGGCTGAAAGCACTTTACTTCCTCGTCGGAAAAGGTTCGGCCGCAATCAAGCGGCCGAACCGGCAGAACTCAGTTTGCGAAAAGATTTTCGACAATCGGACGGATTTCGTCAGAGACATTTGCAAGAACAGCGTCTTTTGCCTTCGAGGCAAAGGCTTCTTTGTCAATTTCGACAAAGGTCATGCCTTTGGACTGCAGTTCCTCTGTCAGACGCTCCTCGTCGGCAGCAAACAGATCACGCTCATAAGCTTGTGCGCGTTTCGCGGCTTCCATGACGGCATCTTTGTCGGCATCGGACAATTTACCCCAAGTGATTTCCGAGATGGTCAGATAAATCCAAGAACGGACATGCTCTGTCTTGTTCACGAATTTCTGAACTTCGTCAAAACTTGCCGAGTCAATTAGCGCCAATGGATTTTCCTGTGCGTCGATGGTCCCTGCCTGCAAAGAGGTAAAAACCTCGGAAAACGCCATTGGGGTTGGCTGTGCGCCCAGCGCCTTCCACACATCAACAAACAGCGGAACGTTTGGAACGCGCATTTTCAGGCCATCCAGATCATCGGGTGATTTGATCGCCCGGTTGGATGTCAGGTTACGTGGGCCACGGGCAAAATAGGCGATTGGACGGATGCGGGCCTTTTCGATGATTTGCTGTTCAATTTGATCACCAATTTCACCACTGGCGACGGCATCCATGTCTTCAAGTTTTTTATAGGCGTAAGGCACGGCAAGAAGTGCGGCTTTTGGTGCCCAGTTCTGAAGGCTTTCACCGGTAATGGTCATATCGACGGCACCAAGCTGCATGCCGTTAATCAGGTCAATTTCCTTGCCAAGCGTTTCATTCGGGAAGACCTGAACTTCAATACGGCCATCGGTGAGGTTTGACAGTTCGTCGCCAAATTTCACTGCGGCCTTGTGCCAGGCGTTCTGCTCGTTGGCCAGATGGCCAAGCTTGAGCGTCATCTCTGCTGCGATTGCAGAGTTACTCATAAGGATGGCGGCTGCGCCTGCGAGTATCAGTTTCTTGGTTGTTTGTATTGTAAGCATCTGTTCCTCCCTGTTTGGTGATGCCTTAGGGTGACGACGCGATAGTGTCGGCGTCGTCGAATAGCTCCGTTCTGGAGCGCGCGATATCAGGCAGCGTATGCAAGATTTCACGAAGGTGTTCACGCATGGCTGCGCTGGCTTGTTCTGGATCACGTGATGTGATTGCCGAAACAATTTGGACATGCTGATCAATGATTTCTTCCATCGGGAACTGGAAGTAGCTGAGGTAACGCACGCGATCGAGTTG
This sequence comes from Rhodospirillales bacterium, assembly GCA_019634165.1. Classification (GTDB taxonomy): domain Bacteria; phylum Pseudomonadota; class Alphaproteobacteria; order Rhodospirillales; family Thalassospiraceae; genus Thalassospira. The sequence continues at coordinate 17,493 of JAHQVT010000011.1, read as the reverse complement.
GGCACGGACATCCTCAACAACCTTCCAGGCGTAGGTTTTGCCCGCTGCTTCTGCGAGGCTGCGGTGGAAGTCGTGATCAAGCTTCAAGAAGGCACGCGCATCGCCTTTCATCGCTTTGCGCTGATCGCGGATCAAATTTTCAAGATGCCTCAAAAATGCATCGTTCGGCTCTTTGGCAACGAAGCGCGCAATGTCGGCTTCTACCGCCTCACGGACAAAGCGGGCGTCAAGGACAGCCGCAACAGAGATTTTTCTGACATAAGTGCCGCGTTGCGGGCGGACCTCCAGAAGACCTTCGTCAGAAAGTTTAATGAAGGCTTCGCGGATGGGCTGGCGACTGACATTGTAACGTTTTGCAAGTTCGGCTTCGGATATGCGCACACCGGGCAACAAATCCGCACAGACAATCCGTTCACGGATAATGCGATGGATCTGCGGTCCCACAGCCTGATCATTCGTTACTTCCCAGTCATTTTCTTCAGGGTCACCCATCAAACTCTCCTTGCCTTTCTGATTCATGATGCATACTACCATACTAGTCAACAAAATTATGACGTGATATCATCCAAGCAATTATAGTTGCTTTTGCAGAAAGCACGCCAACACAGAGAGAAGCATATGAAACAAACCTGGAGATGGTTCGGCCCGCACGATTTGGTTAGCATTGACGATATTTGTCAGGCTGGTGCACATGGCGTGGTTTCCGCCCTTCATCACATTCCCAGTAATGCGGTTTGGACTCCTGACGAAATTGCAAAGCGTCATACCGAGATTGCGACGATGAAAGACGGTTCCGCATCCGGCCTGACTTGGGATGTTGTTGAAAGTCTTCCGGTTTCAGAATCCATCAAACGTCAGGTCGGTCCATGGCGCGACCATATTGAGGCCTATAAGGAAAGTCTGCGTAATCTGGCGGATTCTGGAATCAGTATTGTTTGTTATAACTTTATGCCGATCCTTGACTGGACACGTACCCACCTGAACTGGCGACTGTCAAACGGTGCAACCTGCATGCGATTCGACTTGGCCGATTTTGTTGCGTTTGACTTGTTCATCCTTGGCCGTGCAGGCGCAGAAAACGACTATACCGCCAAAATCATCACCGAGGCAAAAACCCGCTTTAACGAAATGTCCGAAGACCGCCGTGCTGAGCTGGAACGCACTGTTGCCTTTGGCCTGCCGGGATCAGTCGAAAACCTGTCGCTTGATGATCTGCGTGCCTTGCTTGAAACCTATGCCGATATCGATGCCGATACACTGCGTGGCAATCTGGTTGCCTTTCTTGAAGAAGTCGTCCCTGTTGCACGTGAGGTCGGCATTCGCATGTGCTGCCATCCAGACGATCCGCCCTTTGCGCTTTTGGGACTGCCCCGGATCATGTCGACCGAGGCAGATTATGCCTTTGTCATGCAAGCCGTCGATATTCCGGAAAATGGCATCACGCTCTGTTCGGGATCACTTGGTGTGCATCCGGGAAATGATTTGCCGGGCATGATGAGACGCTGGGGTGTGCGCGTACATTTCATTCATTTGCGTAACACCAAACGTGAAAGCCAGAGTCTGCCATGCAGCTTCCATGAAGCAGAACATCTTGATGGCGATACCGATATGGTTTCGCTGATTGAGCAAATTCTGCGCGAGGAAGCATTACGCAAATCTGCCGGACGATCAGACTGGAATATTCCGATACGTCCTGACCATGGTCAGGACATCCTTGACGATCTAAACCGCAAGGGGCAACCGGGATATCCGGCGATTGGACGCCTTAAGGGACTTGCTGAACTACGTGGTGTCATGACGGCCTTGTCAGCACGGTTTGATCGGCTTGGAACTGAAAAATGAGCAACCCTGATCTTTCTGATGTGACTTCACACCCCGATGCCGCTACGGCCGGAATCGTGCATATCGGTATTGGCGCTTTTCACCGCGCCCATCAGGCGACTTATACGGATACCGCGATGGCAGCCAAAGGCGGCAACTGGCGTATTATCGGTGTTAGTTTGCGCAGCACGGATATTGTGGATGCCCTGAATGCGCAGGACGGCACCTTTACACTGATCGAACGTCATCCGGATGGCCCCAAAGCACGTAGAATCACCAGCATGTCCCATGCCATTGCCGCCGCCCGAGATATTACACCAGTTCTCGAAGCACTTGCGGACCCTGCCATCAGGATAGTGACCATTACGGTCACTGAAAAGGCTTATGGCATTGATCGCGTATCGGGGATGGTTCAGGCTGAACATCCTTCAGTGAAACATGATCTTGCGAACCCAGACAAGCCAGCCGGACTTCTTGGCCTCCTTGTTGCAGGACTAAAGCGTCGTAAAGAAGCCGGTGTCCGCGCATATACAATTGTGTCGTGCGACAACCTGCCATCGAACGGCCGTCTACTACGCGATGGTGTGATTGATTTCGCCAAACGTCTTGATCCGGGTCTGGCGGCTTGGATTACGGACAATGTTTCTTTCCCTGCGACCATGGTTGATCGGATTACCCCGGCCGCAACGGCCGCGACCCGTGCAGATGCCAAGTATTTGACCGGCCTTTACGATCCTGCGGCAATTGAAACTGAACCGTTTTCCCAATGGGTGATTGAAGATGCCTTTCCCGATGGTAGACCTGCATGGGAAGAAGGTGGTGCAATCCTTGTTGCCGATGTCGAACCCTATGAATGCATGAAGCTTCGCATGCTTAATGGCAGTCATTCACTGATCGCCTATATGGGGCAACTGGGCGGATACCGATATGTTCGCGATGCGATGGCAAGTGATGCCTTCTCGCGTCTTGTGACGCTACACATGCAAAATGCAGCGGCAACAATGCCACCTTTGGACGGGATTGATTTTTCGGACTACGGTGCTGATCTGGTGGCACGGTTCGGCAATCGGGAAATTGCCCATGAAACCAACCAGATCGCGATGGATGGCACAGAAAAACTCCCTCAACGGATTTTTGCCCCCGTTTGTGATCTGCCAGCGGGAAGCAAACGATTGGGCACATTCGCGCTTTGTTTTGCCGCATGGCTGGCCGTAATGCGCCAACGGATCAATTCGGCAAAACCCAACGAGGTTGATCAGCAGCTTAATGATCCGCGTGCCAATGACATCGTCAAAGCTGTGGGCAATCATCAAGACCCGATAGTTATTTATGAAAAGCTGGCATATTTGCCGGGGTGGATGCCCCAACAGTTGCAAGACGATTCGGTATGGCGCAATGCTGTGATCGACCGATTGTCCTTGTTGCTCTCAGAAGGTGCGGATACGGCAATCAAGCGTGAACTTGCCATATGACAATGAAACGATTTGTTGCCATTGGTGAATGCATGATTGAAATGTCGGGGGGAGCCGATGGCCATTGGAAAATGGGCATAGCGGGCGATACACTTAATACGGCATGGCATTTCCGTAACGCCACGCATGATCAGGATTGGCAGGTTCGTTATGCCACCGCCCTTGGCGGGGATCGATATTCGGACCAGATTTCAACGTTCATTAGCGATGCGCGGATTGATGTCAGCGCCATCCAACGCCTTTTTGGGGAACGTCCAGGCCTGTATCTGATTGATCAGGAAAACGGCGACCGCGTTTTCACCTATTGGCGCGAGAATTCTGCCGCACGAAAGATGGCCGATGATATCCCGTCTCTCGCGGCAGCTTTTCGCGATGCAGATGTCATATATTTGTCGGGTATTACGCTTGCTATCCTAAGCAATGACCGGCGCGCGGCATTGATTGATTTGCTCAGACAACAGCCGACACAAACACAGATTGCATTTGATCCCAATATCCGGCCCGCGCTTTGGGAGGATCAACATGTCTGCAAAAAGGCCCTGTCAGAAGTTGCCGCAATGGCCGACGTTGTCCTGCCAAGCTTCGATGATGAGGCGAAACTATTTGGTGATCGTTCCCCTGAGGAAACGGTCATGCGATACCGTGATCTTGGCATCGCAGAGGTCGTGGTCAAGAATGGTAAGGATGCATGCACCTTTCTAAAGGATGGCCGTGTAGCATGCATTGAGACCCCACCTGTTTCAAACGTCGTTGATGCCACCGGGGCAGGTGATTCGTTCAACGCAGCATTTTTGGCTGCCCGGCTTGGCGGTAAAGAGACAGCAGATGCAATACGACATGGGCAAGCCCTGTCTGCAAGAGTAATCCAGACACATGGAGCACTGCTGACAGGAAAGTAATTAGATAGCCATGTCGCAGATAACTGGAATAAGAACCCTTTAGACACCTCGTAATTTAACTCAAACTCTTACTTGATTTTGACCATTGCCTAATTCGGAATATTTCCAAGTTTATCGGACAAAAATCACCAAGATTCTGTCGAAAAACCTGAAGAAAAAAGCTAAATACTAGCCGTGTTAAAATGGGAAATGGAGCGCCAGTCCCACATTGTGCTCCGCCCGGTCAAATCATCTATTAACCGCTATTTTTCTTGCAGGGTTGCACCCCGAGTTCGGTGCAACCCTGATGGGGTCTGATGCTAGTATTTAATCCATGTCGTTTTCAGAGCACTGAATTTGTCAAAGGCATGTAGTGACAAATCACGCCCAATGCCCGATTGCTTGAAACCACCAAATGGCGTCATCGGTGACACCGCGTCAACGGCATTTACAGAAACCGTACCCACCCTAAGCTTGTCAGAGACCCTGTGGGCACGTGACAGGTTGGAGGTCCATACAGAAGCGGCCAAGCCGTAGATCGTGTCATTGGCAATTGCGACAGCTTCGTCTTCGGTATCGAAAGTTGTTACCGCCAAAACCGGCCCGAAAATTTCGTCGGTGGCAATTTGGTTATCCGGTGCCACATTGGCAAATATCGTTGGCTCGACAAAGAAACCTTTGCCATTCACCGTTTTTCGATTGCCGCCATGTACGAGTTCACAGCTCGCGCGGCCCTTATCAATATAAGCCATGATCCGCGTTGCCTGATTTTCATCAACAATGGCCCCCATGGTCGAGGCAGGATCAAGCGGATCGCCGGGAACAAACCCTTTTGCCTGTTGAGCAACGCGTTCAAGGAATTCTGCTGCGATTGATTTTTCGACCAGCAAACGTGAATTGGCCGAACACACTTCTCCCTGATTAAAGAAGATGCCGGTTGCAGCCATTTCAGCGGCCTTGTCGAGATCATCGCAATCAGCAAAAACGAGATTTGGGCTTTTGCCACCGCATTCCAGCCAAACCTGTTTCATGTTGGACTGCCCGGAATATTCCAAGAAATACTTCCCGACTTCTGTAGAGCCTGTAAACGCAACACAGTCGATATCGGGATGCAGTCCGATGGCCTTGCCCGCTGTTTCGCCGTACCCGGTGACCACATTCAAAACACCGTCAGGCAAACCAGCTTCACGCGCCAGTTCGGCAAGACGCAAGGCCGATAATGGGGATTGTTCTGCTGGTTTCAGAATGACGCTGTTGCCCATGGCAAGCGCCGGAGCACATTTCCACGTCGCCATATCCAAAGGGAAGTTCCATGGTACAACGGCCGCAACAACCCCAATGGCCTCTCGCCGAATCATGGCAAGATCACCCGAACCGGTGGGTGCAATTTCGTCATACACCTTATCTATGGCTTCGGCATACCATTGGAAAATCGCAGCAGCACCCGGCACGTCAATCGTTGCGGCATCACGCACCAGCTTGCCCATATCCAGACTTTCAAGCAGTGCAAATTCAGCCTGATGTTCCATGATCAGCGCAGAAAGACGCAAAAGGACAGCTTTGCGTTCTGTCGGTGATTTGCGGGACCAACGTCCGTCATTAAAAGCGTTGCGTGCAGATTTGACTGCCAGATCCACATCTGCCGCCTCGCAGGCGGGTAAACGTGCCAAAATCTCACCTGTGGCAGGATTGATTGTTTCAAACGTCTTGCCCGACAAAGCATCAACATGCTTGCCATTGATAAATGCTTTGGTCGGGAACTGAAGGGCGTGTGCCCTTGCAAGCCAATCCTTGTGGGAAAGTTCCATATCGGTTTGCCTTTCTGTTTTACTGGTCGCCTGGCACGCCGTAGCTCGGTGCGGCTGTCGGATCGATGGCCCGGGTTACATAATCTTGGAGTTGAGGCTTGTAGATATGCCAAAGTGCCGTCAGTTCAGAGATCGGATTATTTTCGGTCCAATCAACACGAAGATCTGCAATCGGCCAACTGACATCCCTTACAAGATAAAGGCCCGCGGAATGGACGGGCCCGGCCTCCCCACCGCTTTCCTGTCCGGCCTTCATGGCAGCAAGCAGTCGGTCGCCCAAATCGCCTGGTGCGGCTTCGAAAGCACCAACCATTGTGCTAGGAACGGAATCGTTCGCCAAAAGATTACCGGCTGCGGCACAATCCTTGCCTTGGGCCACGGCATTGATCCCAAGCGTTTCAGATCCCGAAAAAACAGCGGATTTCCCGGTACGATCAAGGACCACAAGCTGGCGCCAATTAGCTGTTTTATAATCCCGGAGCAATGCGGCAAGGGCCTCTTCTGCGCCGAGTTCGTTCTGCATCAAATCCAGTCCCTTTGGACCAAGAGACGGATCGGTAATGTTTTGAGAAGCCACCACACCAACACCGGCCCGTCCATGAGCACATCGGGCAGCAACGGCCGGCGATGAAGAAGAAATCGCGATACCCATGGTACCGGTTTGCGGACAACGCGCAGAAATGGAAAAGGTCATTGCAAGCTCTTTGGTTTGATCAAAAGGTTATTCATCGTCGGGGATGACCGCGATCGCATCAATTTCGACAAGCCATTCCGGACGCGCCAAAGCCGACACAACAATGCCGGTAGAGACAGGGAAGACGCCCTTGAGCCATTTCCCGACAACGCGGTAGACATCTTCACGGTATCTTGGATCAATCAGATAGATCGTGATCTTGGTGATATGGTCCAGTTGGCCACCGGCTTCTTCAACCAGCATTTTGATGTTTGCCATCGCCTTTTCTGCCTGACCTGTCGCATCTCCAATGGCAACACTTTCGGAACTGTCGAGATCCTGACCAATCTGCCCACGCACAAAGATCATGGTTCCTTTGGCGGCAACAACCTGACACAGGTCATTGTCGATATTCTGTTCCGGATAGGTGTCTTTGGTATTGAATTTGCGAATACGGGTATGCGCCATGGGGCTTTCTCCTTACGCCAGTGTAATGTTGGCAAGAGTTAGGATGTCGGGGAATAGGCCAGATAATTCTGTTGTTTGGACATATGGTCCGCGAGATATTTTGCGTCGTACCACACGCCCCAGATAAAGGATGAGCCCCGGCGGGTTTGCCAAGGCAACCCCAAGAAGTAAATACCCGGTTCCTTTGATATGCCGCGCGTGTGAAACGGTGCACCGGTTTCGTCGAAAATATCGAACTTCAACCAACCGTAGTCCCGCTCAAAGCCGGTTGCCCAGATTACAGCCGAAATCCCGGCATCCTGCAAATCAAGTTCAAGCACAGGATCAGAAATGCATTCTGGGTCTGCACCGATCATCCGGGCTTCAGGTTCTTCGGGCAGATCAAGTCCGTTTTGGGCAATAAAGGCATCGGCTTCATCAAGCACCGCAAGATAATTGGCATCCCCGGCATCGATATTCTTTGCCAAGTCGGGTGCGATTTTCAATTTTCCGGCGTTATAACCCTCGGTTCTTCCCAAAAGGATCATGCCTTGATGCGCCAGATTCCGGAAGTCGACTGTATGGCCACCATTTGCCCCACTTACGGCAATCGTGACGTGGTCTGCTTCGGGGGTGGCTTCAGCATCCCACTTATTGAGAACCCCAAGCCACCAGACAAAATCTCGGCCACGGTAGCTGCGTGGTGGACGGTCATGCGGCCCCACCGACAAATAGACCTTACGCCCGGATGTCATGAGTTCCTGGGCAATTTGCGTCCCCGAAGACCCCGCCCCGACTACAAGAACAGCACCGTCGGGCAACTGATCAGGGTTGCGGTATGACGCCGAGTGAATTTGATGCATACCGGTTTGGGCAGGAATGAGATCAGGCATAATCGGGGTCTGGAATGCACCGGTTGCGGCAACAACAAAGCCTGCCTCAAAGGTGCCATCTGTCGTTTCGACGCTAAACCCAAATTTGCCGTCTAACCGGGTTACAGAAATGACCTCTACACCGCAACGGATCGGCGCTTTTATCTTTTCTGCATAAGAGACGAAATAATCAGCAACCTGTTCCTTGGGAACGAAGGCACCCGGATCACCGGGAAATGTCAGTCCGGGAAAACGGTCATGCCATGCCGGGCCGTTGGCAACCAAGGAATCCCAACGTTCCGAACGCCAGCGTTCTGCTATCCGACCGCGCTCAAGCACAACATGGGATAAGCCATTGGCGCTGAGATGTTCGCTCATGGCGACACCGGCCTGCCCCCCGCCAACGACAACTACGTCTAGTTTTTCAATCGCCATTTCAAAAGTGCCTTATCTTGAGAATAAAATAGTTCGGGAATCCGCGATCCAATTCCCTTATTGGCCAAGCAACCGGGCCAGCATGGTGCGACATGCTTCCATCTGTGAGCGGGCAATGAATTCATCTGGCTTGTGGCCTTGATCCATGCTTCCGGGACCACATACAGCCACCGGGACATCAAATATGTCACGGAATAATCCCCCCTCAGTACCGAAAGCAACTTTTGTCGCCCCGGACCCGTCTGCCAATGCTTTCAATCGGGTGAGTTCTCGTGCATCGGATGACGTTTCAAGGCCCGGGTAGTCATTCAAAACGTCGATCTCAATCGCAGCCTGCGGAAATCTATCGCGAAGGACTTTTTCCTGCTTGTGAGCGGCATCAATCAGGCGGTCCAGAATATCGTTTGGATTGTCGGCCGAGACGTTCCTGATTTCAAAGTCTAGAGTACAAGTCTGGGGAACGATATTAAGTGCAGTTCCACCATGGATCACCCCGGCATGTACCGTTGAATAGGGAATGTCATAGGCCGTATCCCGATGGCCGTCTTTTTCCAGTCCGATCTGCAAATCCCGAATATCATCAAGAAAGTCTGCAGCCATATGAATGGCGTTGAGGCCCTGAGGCGCAAGTGCAGAATGTGTTGCAAAACCGCAGCAAGTTGCACGCCCGGCAATCTTGCCTTTGTGTCCGGTTGCCATTTTCATTGATGTCGGTTCACCAACCAGAACCCAGTCAGGCCGCAACCCACTTTCTTTAAGATCATTGAGCATCGGGCGCACACCGACACAACCAATTTCCTCGTCATAGGACAAAGCAAGATGGACAGGTCCGGAAACCTGATCCTTTGCATTTATGAACGCCTCTAGGGCGCAGGCAACAAACCCCTTCATGTCGGCAGCACCGCGTCCATACAAACACCCGTCCTTTTCGCTCAGATTAAACGGGTCCGACATCCAGTTCTGCCCATCCACAGGCACCACATCGGTATGCCCGGAAAGAACGAGGCCACCTGGACCATTTCCGCCGATTGAGGCAAAAAGACTGGCCCGGTCCCCGGATGGGTTTGGATAAAGCGTTGCGTCGATTTCGTGTTTTTTCAGCGAATCAAGCACCCAGTCAATCAGCGCGCGATTACCATTGCGACTGACGGACGGGAACGCAATCAGCTGCTCAAGAAAGTCGAACGCGTTTACCATCTGGTTCCTCTGTTCCGACCTATGGATGACTTAAAGTAGTAGGACTAGAGAGCTGCTGAAACTTCCGCGATGCTGTCCTGCAGGATCTCTCCGATCGTCGCAATCTGTTCATCGGTCATGACAAGTGTCGGCGACAGAATAAGGATATTGCCAAGCGGACGGGCGATAAGGCCACGTTTTTGTGCTGCACGTGCCAGTTTCAGCCCGATGGCATCTTCTGGTGCGAAGCCAAGCTTGGTTTCCTTATCCTTCACAAACTCAACACCCATCATGAAATGGCTACCGCGCACTTCACCAACGATGTCGTTGTCTGCAAGGCTGTGCATGGTCTTTTCAAACAGTTTACCCGTTGTGCGTACCCGTTTGGGGATCTGTTCCTGTTCCATGATGGCAATGTTTGCCAGACCGGCAGCCGCTGCTGCTGGATGCCCAGAATAGGTCATGCCATGAAGGAACATGCCGCCCGGCCTTGAAATCACTTCGTGGATTTCATCTGAGACAATCGTTGCCGACAGGGGCTGATAGCCTGAGGTCAATCCCTTGGCCGTCGTGATGATATCTGGTGTATGTCCGAAAACATCTTGTGATGCGAAAAAGTGTCCCAGACGCCCGAATGCCGTGACAACTTCGTCCGCAATATATTTGATGTCGTAATCCGCACAGAGTGCGGCCATACGCGCATGATAACCATCCGGAGCCATGACAACACCGCCGGCACCTTGAATGGGTTCCGCGATGAAAGCCGCGATGTTTTCCGATCCAAGACGTTCGACGGTCGTTTTCAGATCATCCACCAGCACATCGCAAAACTCTGCTTCGCTCATGCCGTCGCCCTCGCGCCAGTAATGAGGGCTTTTTAGATGATGCACCAGACCTTCTGCGGTATCCCAGCCTTCGGAATATGCCGGTGTGGTCATAGCCATCGCAAGATGTGTCGACCCGTGATAAGCGCCTATCCGGCTTAGTATTTTCTTCTTTTTCCGGCGTCCAAGACGGTTGTTGTAGTAGTGTAAAATGCGGATGGCACTGTCATTGGCAACCGAACCAGAATTGCCGAAATACACCGCATTAAGGTGGCCCGGTGCCAACGCAGCAATCTTTTCGGCCAGAGCGGCCGCGACCGGGTGAGTGAAATTATAAAAGGTCGAATAGAAATCAAGCTCGGTCAGCTGTTGACTGATCGCATCGATAATTTCCTTACGCCCGTGGCCAACATTGACACACCATAAACCGCCGATGCCATCGATCAGTTCGTTGCCTTCGCTGTCGCGCACCATGGCGCCTTCTGCCCCGACGATCACGGTTCGAGCGCCATTCTGTTTAAGATGATCGAGATCGGCAAAAGACTGAATTAGATGGGTGTCTGCGGTAAGAATCTCATCTGTTGTGAGTTTTTTTAAAGTGTTCATTGGGTCGTTACCTCCCGAAAATCTTTACTTTGCATGGACATAATGTCCGGTTCGACATGCTTTGCGACATCAAGATCAGCAATCAACAAAGCTTCGCCCCGACCTGCTGCGGCAAGGATTTGGGCGTCTGGCCCTGCGATCACTGAAAGTCCGGCGAACCGCAGATCGTTTTCAGAACCGCAATAGTTTGCATACGCGATCGTCATGCCGGTTTCGGCTGCCCGTGCGGGAACAAATGTGTTTGAAACATGCTCAAAACCAAGCGGGTTGGCTGTTGGCACAAGGACAAGGGAAACACCCTGATCGGCAAGAGCCCTGCAATGTTGGGGGAACTCGATATCGTAGCAGATCAAAAGTGCGGCTTTCTGGCCTGCCAGTGTGAAAACCAGATAGCGGTCCCCGGGTTCGAAACTGGCCTTTTCCATCTCGCCAAAGAGCTGAATTTTGCGATAGTGACCAAGCAACTCGCCTGTTTCATCAAAGACGGATGCGCTGTTATAGACCTTATCGCCGTCACGCTCCGCCCAGCCAAGGCAGAGACCACAACCGGTTTTACGTGCCAAATCGGCAAACCGGTCCGTCCACTGCCCGTTTATCGGCTGGGCAAGCGTTTGGTGAAGATCCGGGCGGTTATAGCCCGGTAGAAAAAGTTCGGGAAACACGACCATTTTGGCACCCGCAATGGCGGCTGCACAAAGCTGAGTTTCAAGACGCTCAAAACCCGTCTCGATTTGCCCGCGAATTGGCGGTCCTTGATAAATCGCCAGTTTCATGGCCGTGATATCCCTCACCCTATTTCTTCAGATTGGTCCAGACAGCATCGTAAAGAACCTGCACATCTTCGGTGCAGGCCTGAACGAATTCGGCCTTCACATCTGCGGGTGGATTGGATTCTGGGGAATTGGCTACTTCTGGTGCCAAGAATTCCTGAACACCTTTTACCCCTGCACTGTATTGAGCGTAGTTGGTAACCGCAGCAGCATTTTCCGGTTCAAGCAGGAAGTTCATGAATTTCAGCGCATTTTCGCGGTTAGGTGCATCTTTGAGCAGCACCACATTATCCATCCAGACGATCATGCCTTCTTTCGGGAAGACATATTCGATATTCGCACCTTCCTGTCTGGCCTTGGCCGAAAAGCCCGACCAAATCATACCGGCAGCGGCATCACCCGATACCAATACGTCTTTTGCAACGTCAGAACCGAAGGATGCCCAATCAGCTTTGGCTTTCTGAACAAGAGCGTTGAGTTCCTTCAATTGTTCCCGATCACTTGTGCACTGGGGAATCCCGAGATAAAGCGAGGCAAGCGTCAATGTTTCACCGGCAGTATCCAGCACATTGATCTTGCCCTTGAGTTCGGCAGGCGGATCAAAAATCAACGCCAAGCTGTCGGGTTTGCCGCTATAGACGTCTTTGTTGACCGCAAAGGATGTCGATCCCCACTGATATGGAATGGAACTACCGCGACCCGGATCGAAGCCGACATCAAGCCATTTTTCTTCAATATTGTTGAAGTTGGAAAGATCAGATGGCGCGAAGGTATCGAGCATGCCTTCGTCCTTCATGATCTTGACCATATAGTCGCCCGGAACGGCAACATCATAGCTTCCCAGTTTGCCTGCCTTAAGCGAGGCCAACAGGGCTTCGTTGCTGTCGAAGGTGTCCATAGTGACTTCGACGTCATATTCTTGGGAAAACTTGTCGAGCAGTTCCTGAGGGATATACTCAAACCAGTGATAGATTGACAATTTGCCTTCCGCTTGTGCGGCGCCGGTCAGACCGACAAATATCAGGGCAGTCGAAGCAAGTAGTTTCTTCATTTCGAACTCCACTCTGTTAAATGTTTTTGGCTATTTTTGTTTGTTTTGCCCCACCCGGCCGACAAGCCAAGAGAGGGTTACGAAGACAATTGACACCCCAAGCATGAGCGTCGAAATCGCCATAATGTTGGGTTTGATTCCCTGTTTGACTGCGCCGAAAATTGCTGTTGGCAGGGTCTCAACGCCCGCGCCCTTGACAAAGTTAGTGATCAGAAAGTCATCAAGGGAAATGATGAAAGCCAGAAGCGAACCCGACAGGATTCCTGGCATCATCAAAGGAAGGAGAACTTTGGTGAAGGCTTCACGCGGTGTGGCATAAAGGTCCATGGCCGCTTGTTCATACACATCGGAAATGCTCTGCATGCGTGCGGAAATCGGCAGATACGCAAATGGGATGCAAAACACTGTATGGGCGATCAGAATGGTGAACAGACCATTAGTAAAACCGATGGCAGAGAAAAATACGAGACTTGCCACCGCGGTCACCACTTCGGGCACCATTAAGGGAAGATTGATCAGCGCAAAACTAAGTGTCTTACCGCGAAAACGCCCGGCACGCGTCATGGCCACAGCTGCGGCTGTTGCGATACAGGTTGCTGCACCAGCAGCGCAGACGGCAATAATCAATGAATTAAGCGCTGCCTGTTGAAATTTCGGTGATTCGGGGCCGGTGAAAACATCAACATACCAGTTCAGCGTAGCGCCACCCCAGTTGGTGATTGATGTTGAGTCATTAAAAGAATAGACCGCGACAATGATCAAGGGCGCGTAAAGAACCACAAGACAGATCAGTGTGATGCCGAGAAATCCGGGAAACCGGCGAAGGTCGATCTTGGCTGCCATTACCGGTCCTCCACCTTGTTTTGTGCACGGGCATAAATCAGAAGAATGACCAGAACCAGGGTCAGAAGAATCATCGCTGCCGCGGCACCAAAGGGCCAGTTGCCAGCACTCCCCTTAAACTGTTCTTCGATTAACGAACCGATCATGAATGTTTTTGCACCGCCCAGAAGGTCCGGGGCCAGAAAGGCCCCAAGCGATGGCACAAAAACCAGAATACAACCGGCTATGATGCCCGGCTTCACAACAGGAAAAATGACCAGCCGAAGGATAGTCCAAGTCCCGGCATAAAGATCAGAAGCCGCTTCGGACAGCGCAAAATCATACCGTTCTACAGCGGCATAAATCGGCAAGACCATGAACGGCAGATAGGAATAGAAAAGCCCTAGCTGAACAGCAAAGTCGGTATTGATCAGGCCAAGCGGTGTATCAATCACCCCTGCTGCGAGAAGAAACTCATTGAGCGGCCCCGTGTCACGAATGAGAAATTTCATCGAGACAGTCCGGATCAACAAATTGACCCAATAAGGGATGGTTATAAGAAACAGCCAAATTGACCGCGATTTCGGATCGCGGGTGGCAATGAACCATGCCGTTGGAAAACCGATCAGCAAACACATGATCGTCGCCAGACCTGCCTGCCAGATTGATCGCCAAAAGATACCGATATACGTCCATTCAAGGGTCGGAGGATCGTCACCAAACAACCCACGATCAAAGAAGAACTGATCATAGGCCGCAAACGAAAATTCCCAGACCACGCCGCCACGGAACTCTTTCGTCAGGAAGGAATAAACCCCCATCATGATCACGGGTGCGAGCAAGAAAATGCCGATGATCAACCATGTGGGCATCATCAATCGTGCGGCATCACCCTTGTAGATATCGGACGTTGTCCCAGCACCCATCGGCGCACCGGCGGCCATCAGTCTGCCAACAGGCGCGCGGCACCTGCCTCCAACACAAGTCCGACGGCGGCACCCTGTTCAGGAATTTCGGTCGTTTGCGAATTTTGCAGCCGCACCGACATGACTTCGTCATCGGCCAGACGCACAAGAAGCTGGATGTCCGTACCAAGATAGGTGTGACCTGTAACAACCGCGTCCAGATCGCCTTGTCCGTCCGCTGTTACTTTTATCCGTTCAGGCCGCACCGATAGATGACCGACACCCGGATCAACAACCGCAGCCGCAGGGCACTCAAAAGCATTCCCACCCGGTAAGGCCACCGAAGCCAAGCCGTCTTTGATTTTATTGACCGTTACTTCAAGAAGATTTGTTTCACCAACGAAGTCGGCCACAAATCGATTGACCGGTGCTTCGTAAACATCCTTGGGGGAACCGATCTGCTGTACTCGCCCATTGGACATCACACAGACACGATCAGACATGGTTAACGCTTCTTCCTGATCATGGGTCACGAAGATGAATGCAATACCGGTCTCACGTTGCAACGCCTTTAGTTCGCTGCGTACAGCCTGGCGCAATTTTAGATCAAGTGCGGATAAAGGCTCATCAAGCAACAAGACCTGCGGACGCGGGGCCAGTGCGCGGGCCAGTGCAACCCTTTGCTGTTGTCCACCCGAAAGCTGAGCAGGCTTGCGCGATGCAAAATCAGAAAGCTGGACCATTTCCAGAACATCCTGCACCCGTCTTTGCGCCTCGGATTGGATCCAATTTTTCCGGAGCAGACCGAACATTACATTTTCAAACACTGTCATATGCGGGAAAAGCGCATATTGCTGGAAAACCGTATTAACAGGACGCTTATGCGGCGGAAGATTTGTGATATCGACCCCCTTCAGAAGAAGGCGACCTTCGTTAACATCCTCAAACCCGGCGATGGCGCGCAACAAAGTGGTCTTTCCGCATCCGGACGGCCCAAGCAAGGTGAAGAATTCACGCTCACGAATATCAATCGATACACCGTGCAGGGCAGTGAAGCCGCCATAGCGCTTAACAACCTGATCAATCGATACTGCAATTTCCGGACTAGCCATACACACCTCTTGGTGATACCCCTCATTTGATCGGCTTAAAGGTAAAACCATCTATATAAGGGGGTATATACCCCTAAGGAGGTATGTGGTGGATCTTCCGAATTCCGCAGAGAAACTCCTCGGTGAAACGATCGCAACACTCGGCGGCGATAAGTTTGAGGGTAAGTTGTTTCAGTGGCTTAGCAGGTGCTATCAAATCGATAACACGACAATGCTTGCCTATTTTCAGGACCGATCGCCAGAGGTGCTGTTTGCACATGCGGTCGAAAAACACGTCCATGAAAAGTTAGATAGTGACTATATATCCGGGATTTATTTGCTTGATCCCTTCCACGCCCTGCATGTTGAAAGCGCGCCGTCCGGACTTTACAGACTGAAAGATATTGCGCCGGACCAATTTCAACGAAACGAGTATTTTGCCACATATTACCAGCGCACGACTTTGGTCGACGAAATAGCCTATATTGCGTATCCTTCGGAAGGTGTTTCGGTGCATGTCTGCCTTGGCAGAGATGCTTCATCGGGCCGCAAATTTTCCAGCCGTGATGTACATTTCGCACACATGATGTCCCCGATTGTCTGTAGTCTGATTGAACAACAATGGCATGAACTCAAAAGCGGCGGCACCTATTCCGAGGCAGATCTGACCAGCAGATTGATTGAAGCCGGGCAACATGAGTTAAAGGTTAAGCTCAGCCGACGTCAGGCGGAGATCGCCATTTTGATTTTGCGCGGGCATTCTTCGGTTTCAATTGGCTTAAAGCTTGGTATCAGTTTTCAGACGGTCAAGGTCATCCGAAAACAGCTCTATCGCAAGTGCAACATCTCGTCTCAGGCCGAGCTTTTCTCTTGTTTTATGCCCTTGCTTGTCATGCAGGGACCTTGATCAAACAAAAGGGGAAATTGCCCGTTACACCCTCTCGCGGTGCAATCGACGATCAGTACACAGCCCAAAAGAAACGAGAGCACCAATATCTTAGCGCTCTCGAAAATCCAAACCACTTTCTATGAACAAACACGACAGAGTAAGCTCATCGCATTTGCGCAAGCTTACTCTGTCATTGGATATCTGCCCGTTCTAACTTTATGCGTCACGTTTCCAGTTTTATGAGTCAATTCACCAAATGTGTGAAGTGACTCATAAAATTAGATTCAAAATCGACCGTAACGTCGGAAATCAGTCATTTGATGACATATAAAGCTCAATGCATATGACATATTAAATCACAATTTTTGCGTGACCGATAAAATCTTTTAATCTCAAATATTTAACCGACGTACCTCTTTTGAGAATCGCAGAAAAATTCTAGAGTTTCATGTCGGTTTTACAAAGCTTCGATTGCTCAAGAGACACCATCAATCTTGCTCTGAAGTATTTGTGTCTATTCTGCAATGCGGCAGTTTCTTTTGCATTAATTGATGTAGTTATAATTAGGTTACGATAACCCCGAACAATGCGCGGTTATACTCTCTTCAGTGCCGAGTTTATCTTTCTCGACAGCAATATGTAGCCATTTACGGATAAGAGGTAACAACGACATGCAAAGAGTGAATAGCCCCTGGAATTGTAGACACCCGGTTTGATCAGATTTGTCGTCTTTCGAATTCGACGGGTGACAACATCCCGTGATTTATAGACCCTGCGGCGGATGCGTTCGCGTTTAAGCAAGTTGAAGAAACTTTCGGCAACAGCATTGTCATGACAGTTCCCGCGGCGGCTCATACTATGTTCCAGATTGTGCTGTCGAAGGAAAGCGGCCCAGTCGATGCTGGTATATTGGGAGCCCTGATCAGAATGGATCAGCACCCTGTTCTTTGGTT
>JAHQVT010000010.1 GCA_019634165.1 Rhodospirillales bacterium | reverse complement strand
GTGCAAATCAGGTCAATCCAAAGGACAGACGTTATATTTGCAAACTCCTGCGTCAAATCCCTTAGACGGGATACCAATCCACCCGGCGGGCTTTTCCTTGTATTTCACAAATATAACATCTGCCATTCCAATCAAATTAATAGGTCCTGAGCCTAGGCTTACCAGATGGTTCCTTGATGCGGGGATAGGCCAAGATCCCCCGTCACCAGATCGGCCCATTTATCGGGTTCACGCATATCGATATTGCGCAATTCTGGTCGGCGCATTCGGGCCTTGTTAAATAGCTGCAGCCGATCGCCCGGCGACATCCGGCGCAAGCGCATCAAGGCCTTGCGCACCGCTTCGTTTTTAGCATGTACCGGGGTTTGGAAGCTTTTTTCTATCACTTCAAGGCGACGTTCAAGCCAATCGCGGCTGATCACAACGTTTTCGATCAGGGATTTGAATTCTCGTACAACCGGGAAGTGATCAAGGGCAATATGGGCAACCGAAATGGCGGTGCGCCAAACCTGACGTTCGACCCCTTGAAGGTAGCGCCAATAAATCCGTACTTTAGCTTCGATCTCGACCTTGGTTTGATCGGGGCCGGGAAGATGACGGGCAAGTTCGATCATGCCGTCGCAAAATTCGTCAAAGCCAACCGGGTGATGGACACCGTTAAACCGTTCACGCAAGTCCAGAACGGGGCGGATGGCACCACGTGCCGGACGAAAACGCCCCTGCCCGTGCAAATCAGCGCGCAACCAGTCTGGTATGTCGCAGTCAGAAATCAGGAAATCAATTGTCTCTGCATGTCCTTTGTGGACAGGCAAGGGAGTTTGCAAATAGTCGGGCAAACGAACGTTGGTTTTGTTTTCCATCGCGGCCTCCTATCATCTGGATCAACCTGCTTCCCGGCAGATGTCCCAAAGGGGTGCCCCGTCCCTCACAACTTATTAACAGTTGATTAATTGAGATATGGTGCGAAAACGTAACGTTTCAACTCCCAACATTGTTCCTGTGGTAAAATTCTTGTGAATCCCGTGTGTTAACCGCCTTGCTATGACTGATCGATCAAGTTCGTCGCAACGCTGTTACGGCGTGGCTGCCATAATCCGCGTTCAATTGCTTCGCGCAGGCGATCCTGAATATCGCGGAGCGCATCGGGATTGTGCTGTTCGATAAAATCGCGCACCTCGGCATCATCAAGATAAGCGTCATAGACCAGATCAAAATGATGGTCAGCAACACAGCGCGCGGTGGCGGCAAAGGCAAACAGGTAATCAACTGTTGCCGCAATTTCAAACGCGCCCTTATAGCCATGACGCATCACACCCTTGATCCATTTGGGGTTCACAACCCGGGCGCGGACCACACGGGCAATTTCTTCTTCCAGTGTTCTGATCTTAGGGCTTTCGGGGCGTGAATGATCGCTGTGATACACGGTCGGCTGTTTGCCCGACAAGCTGCGCACAGCAGACGTCATTCCGCCCTCGAACTGATAATAATCATCGGAATCAAGCAGGTCATGTTCGCGGTTATCCTGATTATGGACAATCGCATCAACATTCGACAGCCGGGTTTCAAACAGGCCACGGGCGGCCGTACCTTCGGCCCCATTTCCATAGGCGTAACTGCCCCATGCAAGATAGGCATCGGCAAGATCGTCTTCATCTTCCCACAGTTTTTCATCAATCATGGCCTGTAGCCCGGCGCCATAGGCACCGGGTTTGGAGCCAAAGACGCGAAAACCTGCTTGGCGATCGGCTTCATCCGAACTGACACCCTGCCCACGGAGTTTTTCGGCTTCGGCGGCAACGCGCGTGGCAATCGGGTTGATGTCAGCGGGCTCGTCGGTTTGATCGGCGACTTTACGCACCGCACTGTCAAACAAATCAATCAATCCGGGAAAGGCATCGCGGAAGAACCCCGATATGCGCAAAGTGACATCCACACGTGGACGCCCCAGAACCGATGCCGGCATGATTTCAAACCCGGTCACCCGGCGTGATGCGCTATCCCATGTCGGGCGCACCCCCATCAGGGCAAGTGCCTGTGCGATGTCATCGCCGCCGGTGCGCATATTGCTGGTTCCCCAAACCGAAAGGCCAAGGGCACTGGGCCATTCACCATGGTCCTGCACATGACGTTCAAGCAGCAACTCAGCCGATTTCCACCCCAACTGCCACGCAGCCGGGGTTGGGATGGTTCGGGTATCAACCGAATAGAAGTTCCGCCCGGTTGGCAATACATCCGGGCGACCCCGGGTCGGTGCCCCAGATGGACCGGGTTCAACGAACTTACCGGCAAGACCGCTTAGCATACCGGCAATTTCGGCGGCCCCACAATTGGTTACGGCTGGTCGTATGTTCGTTTCGATATCAGAAATAACTTCACAAACCGATATCCACGCTGGATCAGGCTTTACAGATCCACGCACCAGATCGCTGGCCAATAATTCAATCCGTTCCACCGTATCGCCACTGGTTCGCCACGGCCCGACGTCATAATGGTTAAGAATTGCGGGCTTTGCCCCCGTCCAAAATTCGGCAAAGGCACAATCAAGCGGATCAAACCCCGCATCGCCCAGAATATCCTTGGCAATTGACCGGTGAAGCGATGCCTTTGGCCCATGATCCGCCCCACGTGGAAGGCGGGAAAGTGCGACCAAAAGATCGGTCAAAAGATCGCCTTCGGGCGCCTTACCAAAGATGTGCAGACCATCGCGGATTTGAAGTTCTTTTAGTTCACATAGATAGTTATCAAGCTTGGCAAGCGCACTTTCTTCATCTTCGCCCGCTTCGATCCCGCAATCACGATCTAGGCCAATGCGAATGGCAAGTTCGAGAATATCGCGCTTTAGGATAACCAAGCGCCGCGGATCAACCGCGGCTGCCTCGTAATATTCATCAACAAGTGCTTCAAGGTCTTTGAGCGGACCATAGCTTTCAGCGCGCGTTAAAGGCGGGGTTAAATGATCAAGGATCACGGCCTGTGCGCGGCGCTTGGCCTGTGTGCCTTCGCCCGGGTCATTGACGATAAACGGATAGAAATGCGGGGTCGGACCAAAAACCGCTTCGGGGAAGCAATCTTCGGACAGGGCCAATGATTTGCCCGGCAACCATTCCATATTGCCGTGTTTGCCAAAATGAATGATCGCATCAACACCAAACTCATGACGCAGCCAGATATAAAACGCGAAATAGTTATGCGGCGGCACCAGATCAGGCGAGTGATAGCTTTCAAGCGGATCAATGTTATAGCCGCGTGCGGGTTGTAGCCCGACCACGACATTGCCCATTGGCAAAATCGAAAGCGCAAAGCTTTCAGAATCACTTAGATAAAACGGATCGGTTTTCGGATCGCCCCATGCATCCATCACCTGATCGCGGATGGATTTCGGCAGGGCATCAAACGCCGCCTGATATGCCGCCAATGGCAAAGTCACCCGAATTTCACGACCCAGAAGGGATTTGAAATCATTGGTTGGCCCGGTCTTAACCGCTGCAATCAGCGCATCGCCATCCTCTGGCAGATTTTCAATCACATAGCCATCACCCTGCATGGCGCGCAGGGTTTCAATCATGCCTGCCGGGGTATCAAGCCCGACCCCGTTGCCAAGCCTCGCATCCTTGTTGGGATAGTTCGCCATGACCATTGCCACCTTGCGCGTGGCGGCATCGGTTTTGCGCAGACGCACCCAATTGGCGGCCAATTTGGCGGTAAAAGCCACACGATCCCGGACAGGGATATATTTCACCAGATCAATCTGGGTCAGATCATCCTTACCCGCCGACCCCTTAAACGATATTGCCCGTGCCAAAATGCGCCCATCCACTTCGGGCAGGGCGACATTCATCGCAATATCGCGTGCGGCAAGCCCATTGACGCCATCGCGCCAAGCTTCTTCGCCACCGCCCGAAAGCACGACCTGAAATACCGGGGCATCGACGGCATCAAACGGCCCATCTTTTCGTTCTGAACCCGGAACGGATAGCGCAAAGCCCGTGGTATTAAGGATCAAATCCGCCTTGGTTTCCGCAAGCCAGTCACTGACCAAAGCTGCCGCCAGCGGATCTTTGAGGCTTGCGACAAAAATTGGCAGCGGATTCAAGTGATTGGCACGAAGTTCTTCAACCAGCGCATCAATGACATCCAGATTTGCCGCCTGCACCAATGAACGATAGAAGATAATCGGCGTAACCGGTTGATTTTCAATCCATTCCGCACGCACATCATCCAAGCTGGCCTGTGATTTTCCCGGCCAATATCCCCCCGCTTTTACCAATGGTGCGGCAGGTGCCCAGTTCCAGCTCACCTTTAAATTTAACTTTTCGTATATAAGACGAAGTAAATTCTCGGAATTTTGTGGGCCACCTTCGATCAAATAGCGCCAGATTTTCTGATATTCGCTGCCCTTGACCGTGGACAGCGACAGCAGTTCCGCATCGGGTTGATCATCGCCGGACAACAAGACCAAGGGAATGTCTTTGGACCGGGCCAAGGCCACCAGTTGTTCGATGCCATAATCCCAATATCCGCGCCCGCCCAGAATGCGCACAATGATGAATTTGGCATCGTTAAGCACGTCATCGACATACAGATCGACCGACATATTGTGACCAAGCTGCAGAAGGCTTGCCAAACGCAAGGATGGCACATCTGCCCCAAATGCATCGCATAGGCGCGCTTGCGCCCCGGCCAGACAGGCAAGCTCTGACTCAGCCGCAGACAGAATAACGACGTCACCGGGCTCCTGTCCAAGATCAACCGCCTCACTGCCATCTGTCACCATTCCGGGCTGGGCTGCGAGTAAATGCATCGAGGTTTTCCGTCTTCTTAGGTCATATGATGTGCAGATACCGGATGATTAATGCCACCCGGTATCTGAAATTTCGGTATTTTCCAGCGTTTCTGGAAATTAGGCGGCTTTGATCGCCGCTTCAATCGCTGCACGGTCCAAACCATGCAGGCCAATTACCACCAGTTCGGATCGGCGGGTTTCACCATCGGACCATGGGCGGTCAAAATACCGTTGGAAACGTTCACCAACACCCTGCACCACATGGCGCATCGGTTTACCCGGCACATCCAAGAACCCTTTGATCCGCAGCACGTCAAACTGACGCACCACATCAACCAAACGCTTTTCCAAAGAAGCCGGATCGTCGATCGCATCAAGCGACACAACGAAGCTATCAAAATCATCGTGGTCATGATCGTGACCATCATCATGATGGGAAGGGCGGCTATCAAGATCGTCTTCTGCCGCGGCACCAAGCCCAAGCAAAATGGCGTTTTCAACGCGCGAATGTTCTGTCGCGATGATTTTGACCGATGGTTTTTTCAGTTCTGCCCGAACGTCGGCTTCGACCTTGGCCCGTTCTTCGACCGTCAAAAGATCGGTTTTGTTCAAAATGACGATATCGGCACAATGAAGCTGTTCTTCAAACAGTTCTTCAAGCGGGCTTTCATGGTCAAGATTGTCATCCGCTTCGCGCTGGGCCTGAACCGCATGATGATCATGGGCAAATAAGCCATCGCGCAAAGCAGCACCATCAAGAACCGCAACCACACCATCAACCGTCACGCGCGACCGGACTTCCGGCCAGTTAAACGCCTTGACCAACGGTTTTGGCAATGCCAGCCCAGAGGTTTCAATAACAATGTGATCCG
This sequence comes from Rhodospirillales bacterium, assembly GCA_019634165.1. GTDB lineage: Bacteria > Pseudomonadota > Alphaproteobacteria > Rhodospirillales > Thalassospiraceae > Thalassospira. The sequence continues at coordinate 788,631 of JAHQVT010000010.1, read as the reverse complement.
GTGGGGTTTCGCGATCAATCAGTGCGCGAATGGTTGGCAGGAAATCATCCGCAACCGTGCAGCAAATGCAGCCATTGGCAAGTTCAACAACATCATCTTCAGCACAGCCTTCAATGCCACAGCCATTAATGATGCCGCGATCAACACCAAGATCACCGAATTCGTTAATGATTAAAGCAATACGTTTGCCATTGGCATTTTCCAGCATATTGCGGATCATGGTCGTCTTGCCCGCACCCAGAAAACCGGTAATGACGGTTGCCGGGATTTTTCCCACTTGTGCCATCTTTAAAGTCCTTAAATTTCAATTATTTATGTTGATATTTGATCTGCATCGGTATGCCAGCAACCACCAAACTTACCCTATTGGCCAGTTCGGCAATGCGTTGATGCAGTCGTCCGGCATGATCGCGAAAGGCCCGCGCCATCGCATTTTCCGGCACAATTCCAAAGCCGACCTCGTTTGACACCAGAATTACAGGAATCTGCAGTTCCGGCACAAGATCGCACAGGGCAGCAATTTCAGCATCAATATCGCGCTCTTCAAGCATCAGGTTGGTCAGCCACAAAGTAAGGCAATCAACCAGAACCGGTTTGCCATCTGCGATATTGCATGTTCGAAGGGCAGCACAAAGTTCAAGCGGTTCTTCAACCGTTTGCCAATGATCGCCGCGCGATTGTTTGTGAAGGTCAATGCGGTTGGCCATTTCATTATCCCAGGCCCGCCCGGTCGCGATATAGATCCCGCCACCTGCCTGATTAATAATGTTCTCGGCAAACCGGCTTTTGCCTGATCGGGCGCCACCAAGGATCAAATGTATCCCGGCAGGCCGTTCTATTTGGCTCATTCCATAGGTTCCTCGCCATGGCCTCCCACCGAGGCCCGATTGCGTCGCCACCCCGATTAAGAAGTGACACCTTCGGCTGGTTTCCTGGCTGCGGGCATGAAAGCAATCCGCCTTCCCGGTTTCCCGGTGGCTGGTGTTGCGCTATTACCAACACCTAGATCACCCAACCCGATACAGTTGCGGGGGCAGCATCGGCTTTGCACCGATTTCCCATCACCGAACGGTGTGCCGAACCTATCAGGTTTGCCCTTTAAGCCAAAGGGCATTCTCCGTATTCCCTGCACACCCTTATCAGAAGGTCAGTATTTGTAAGAATTGCCTGCTTGAGAGGAGACCTTCTTTAAGAGAACATCATATGATCACGCTGGAATAGGAATTCGGGAAAACCACCATTCAGTGATGATCGCCGGAAACAAAACAAACATAATCCGGTCGGTCGCGGAAATCTGCGACATTCAAACTCTTGGGGTTAACTGGAATTTTGCAAAATTCAATGGCAATTAATGCGCACCTACAAAAAATCCGAAAACCGAAAACGCCAACTTGGATCACATCATCACGTAAGGAGATGTGGCTTGGCTTGCTCGACCGTCTGAATTCAGACGACCGTTCTTTTCAGAACTTTTTGGAAGAATACGCAACAGACGGTGACATCACACTCGCCCGTCGCGATGTTCGCGATATCTTTGCTCAGGATGCTTCAAAAGGTGTCATTGCGACCATTATCTGGTCCCATGCACGTGGCATCCGCGTAAATGCCTTGTCGCTGCTTGTCCGCGACTTGCCGACTTTGATCACCTTGATGTCGATTTCCGATTTCGACCAAGACGAACTCAACGAGTTGCTGGCACAGCCGGGCATTTCAGTCCCAACAGCAAGCAAAATGCTTTCTGCCTGCGGTAAAACCTATCGCAGGATGACCGCTGCAATCATTGACGACAATGTCATTCAGGCAATTGAAAGCACGTCACTTGCAGAAGACTTTCCGAATGTCGCAAAACTGCGCCACAAGTCACGCAGCCGACCGATGCCCTATTACGAAGCCTATCTAAAGGATGTTGCACTCATCTGTGAAGAACATGACATTACGGCAGATATGCTTGACCGCTATCTCGCAGAACATGCCGTGCAAGATCTGACACCAGACCCAGAACTACAATCGGCATAAGTCGGGTACTAGATTGGAATATGGCCAATTTGGCTGATCCAAGCGGCATCAATCCACTGGCGATTGGTGCCGTAGTTAGCGCGGGAATTTTGGGGTTAATACCGCTGATTAACGGCAGTTACCCGCCAACCCGGTTCATCCACGCCCGAGATATATTCAAGCTTGGTTAGTCCCAGCGTATCAATATGAAATGATAAGGTGGTTTCAAGCGACAGGCCAAGTGCATTGGCCATGATCGCCCTCACTGTGCCACCGTGAATAACCGCGATAATATCGCGCCCAGCCCAATATTGGTTCAACCGCGAAAAAATCGGACCGACTCGGTTAACCACGTCTGCAAAACTTTCGCCATTCGGCGGCTGTTGTCGGGCAAAATCCGTCCAAAACTGTGTGGTTTCACCTTTGGGAAGATCATTCCAGTGTTGAAGTTCCCACGCGCCAAAATGCTGTTCGGCAAAACCGCTTTCACGGGTTGGAATGACATCTTCATCAGTCAATTCCTGAAGCTTCAACGCCGTATCAAGGGTTCGCGACAAATGGCTGGTGACCCAAACGGCGTCTCGCGGCAACTGACGCGCAATAGCCCGCAGGGCTTTTTCATCGGATAAATCAGCAGGCATGTCACTGCGGCCGTAAACCAAACCTTCTGGGTTCTCAACTGGTGCATGACGCACAAGCCACCAGCGCGTTGTTTCAGGTTTATGCATGCCATCCTCAGAAATGCCGGGCCAAATCCACGCCAAAAAGTAATTTTGACTGCGCTAACATCATAGCATCAGATTCCGCCCATAACCGCGATAAATCCAATCCCGGCAAAGAGTTCTGCGCTTAATTGCGTTGCACCAAGCACATCGCCCGTTTGCCCGCCAATCTGCCTTTTGGCGATCAGAACAACCAGACAAATGGCGATCACTGCCCCCAGCAGAACCGCCAATGTCGCAACAATTCCGGCCAATGCCCACACAACTGCAATCGCGATGACAAAGCCAATTGCCATTAGCAACAGACCCGGTCGACCCGCCCCCTTGCCCAACCCATTGTCGCGGGCAGGCGGCAAAACGCGCATGACAACTGGCATTGCCGCACGAGACATGACCGCGGTGCACAGCAACAAAATCGCCGCTTGGCCGATATTTGCCGCGGTATAAAGCAATGTCAGGCGTAGGCTCAGACACAGGATCAGCGCAACAACCCCGTACGTTCCAATTTGGCTATCGCGCATGATTTCAAGTTTGCGGGATCGTTCCACCCCACCGCCAAAACCATCGGCGCAATCAGCCATGCCATCTTCGTGCATGGCGCCAGTCAAAAGCACCATGAACGCGACAACAATGATCGCAAAGATCATGGTGTTTTCGGTCAAACTATGAACCAGCATGGCCGGTAACAGTGCCAATCCGGCTAAAACCAACCCAACCAACGGCCAACTCCAGACCGAACGCGCAATCACGGCGGGGCGAAAATCATCCACTTGAAAAACAGGCACCCGGCTGAGCAACACCATTGCGCGCCAAAAATCCAACATTACAGACATGTTGCTGTTGGTCATTGCCGCAGAACCCTTTGATGCATCTTGCAGTTCATCTGCACTTTGCATATTTGTTTCGTTTTGGTTATGATCTTCGGGCACCATCAAATTCCGATTTTCGAACTGGCAATCTGTTGCACATAAGCCTAGGGTCAGGCCGATTTCTTGGTCCGTTATACTTTACATCAGCCAAATGCCCGTCAAAACCCATCATGATCTGGCAAACGGCGGAAGGTAAAACGCACCAAGAAATTGGTTTTAGAACCTAATCTTAACCACCACAGAAGCCAAGCGGAACAGGCATTCGACGATTTGCCGCCAGCCGGAGACCAACATGTTCAATCCCAAGCACCCCCCCCAAAGCCTTGATGAAATTCGCGCACTTCTTGCCGATCTGCCGGCTGCTGACGCTGAAGCACAGGCTGCTGTGATCAAACGTGAACCAACCCTGACAAAGCCTGCAGGATCACTTGGCCGGTTGGAAGATTTCAGCTTGTGGCTTGCTGGATGGCAGGGGACTTCGCGACCCAGGATGTCGCGTCCACGTGTAACGGTTTTTGCCGGCAGCCACGGTGTCGTCGCACAGGGTGTGTCCGCATTCCCCGCCAGTGTGAACCAACAGATGGTTGAGAACTTCATCAATGGCGGTGCCGCGATTAACCAGATTTGCAAATCGGTTGATGCCGAACTGCGGGTGATGGAAGTCGCACTTGAAATCCCGACCAACGATTTCAGTCAGGAACCGGCCATGGATGATGAAGGCTGTGCCGAAGCCATGGCCTTTGGCATGAGTGCGATTGAAAAAGGTCTTGATCTGTTTGTGCCTGGTGAAATGGGCATTGGCAACACGACTTCGGCAGCGGCCATATCGCATGCGCTTTACGGTGGAAATGCCGCGGACTGGACAGGGCGCGGCACAGGCATTGATGACGATGCCTTAACCCTTAAGACCCGCGTTGTCGGGGATGCCATTATTTTGCATAAAAACCAGATGCATGATGGTCTCGACATTCTGCGCTGTGTTGGCGGTCGTGAACTTGCCGCAATGGCCGGTGCAATCATTGCCGCGCGCTTTGCCCGCGTGCCGGTCTTGCTTGACGGGTATGTTTCCTGTGCGGCGGCGGCTGTTTTGGCCGCTATGCGCCCCGATGCGCTTGATCATTGCTTGGTCGGGCATGTTTCAGCCGAACCGGGGCATGGACGCCTGCTTGAAAAACTTGGCAAAGAAGCCCTGATTAATTTCGGCATGCGCCTTGGCGAGGGGTCCGGTGCAGCCCTTGCCATTCCGCTTTTGCGGGCGGCTGCGGAATGCCACAACAGCATGGCGACCTTTGAAAAAGCCGGGATCGACGGCAAGGAATAAACAACTGGCACAAGCAAGTTTGCTTTAACCGCCTTGAAAATAGCGCCAATCCATGTGGCGCTATTTTTTTGTCCGCTCGCTCATCAAATGTTCGACATGGCGGCCCTGGAACATGGTGATATTGACCGAGTGACCAAATTTGATCGCGCGTTCATCATCACAACGACACAGGATCACGCGGGTATCACCGGATTCCGCAACCGCTGCACGCATGGCTTCGCGGTGTTCTTCATCCATGTTTTCCATATCCGCATCCCAGATCATCTTGATCATATCAACACCGATTTTATTACGGTTGATATAGGGAAGTGACAGATGGCTGATGCCATCAATACAGATACGATACCCACGGTCACGACAGAAATCGCGGGCAAAGAAGAACGCACCAAGATCAGCAAAAATATCGATCTTTTGGAGTTCAAGCACGATGGTTCCGCGCTGGCCTGCCTTAACATTACTATCAAATGTCAGGAAATCCGGTGACAGCAGCGTTGAAACATTCAGATTGATACTGACCGAACCGGTCACCGACGCATCATTGCTGCGCGTTAAAAGCGATAACATACGGCGGTCAAGAATTTCGGTTAGATGCTGAAACAGCCAGCGGTTCGACAGAACATTGACGTCGGGCAGCAAGGTTTCCTGCAAATCCTTGATCGATATAAACAATTCATGAAATACCGGTGTTGGATTTGCATCCCCAACGACGGCACAAATCGCTTGCCTGCGCATCAGGTTAGACAAATCTGCACGACGAAGCGATTCATCAATCCGGCCGAGAATTTTTGGCGTAAGAGGTTGCCGATCATCGCCATAATCCGGGTGATCGTTATGACGTTCGGCCGCCTTGCTGACCACGCGCGGGCGATTGGCGTTTGCACGCACCAGCATCTGCGTTAGATGCAGGAATTCCTTATATTGCTGACCAACATCGAAATAGTCGGTGAAGTTCGCAGGCGCGCCACTTTCATCCTTGTTTTCACCAATCAATGGATCATCATTAAACAAGAATTTCAGGCGGAAAATAACGGCATTGACCTCATCAACTTCTGCAGCATCAAAAATGAAAATGAGATCCTGATTTGACAGGGTAAAAATCCGACCGGTGACTTCGGGCACGATTTCTTCAAAAGCAGCAATGGCTGTCCGGATATGGTGGTCACGGCGGTTAAACGCCAATAATTTCGAGAAATGCACATGAATTGCACCGACACCATCCTTGCGCCGCTCTAAGCGTCGTACATAGTCAACGAGGAAGGCTTCAGGTGATGGAAGTGCGTTATCAGACATAAATGCAATGACCAGATTAATGTTTTGCAGAAAACGGAGCCGATACCCAGTCCGGTCCACCATAGAGCCTGTCGATTAACAGGTTATGTATTTAGCATTCATGCATATTGAAACCAAAGGTCAAAATCGGACAATTTCAGACATCCCGCACAAAAGATAAGTCGTAGCTTTCCGCCATCCAAGCTGCTAGTTTCAGCCCGATTTTACATCTGAGCGATAGGTTTTAGAACGATATGTGGCGACGCAAGCGTATTTTGGTAACTGGCGGTGCAGGTTTTCTTGGTTCGCACCTTTGCGAACGTCTGCTTGAAGAAGGTAATGACGTGCTGTGCGTCGATAACTTCTTTACCGGAACCAAAGACAACATTGTCCATCTGCTTGACAAGCCGCATTTCGAGTTGATGCGTCACGATGTGACCTTTCCGCTCTATCTTGAAGTCGACGAGATTTATAACCTCGCTTGTCCGGCATCGCCAATCCACTATCAGCACGACCCGGTCCAGACGACCAAAACCAGCGTGCATGGTGCGATCAATATGCTTGGCCTCGCCAAGCGGGTTGGGGCAAAGATTTTCCAGGCATCAACCAGCGAAGTTTACGGTGACCCGGAAGTCCATCCGCAAACCGAAGATTACCGCGGCAACGTCAATCCAATCGGTCCGCGTGCTTGCTATGACGAAGGCAAACGCTGCGCTGAGACTCTGTTTTTTGACTACCACCGCCAGCATGAGCTTGAGATCAAAGTCGCCCGTATTTTCAATACCTATGGCCCGCGGATGCATCCGCAAGATGGCCGTGTGGTTTCGAACTTTATCATTCAGGCCCTGCAGGGCGAAGACATCACCATTTATGGCAATGGCGAACAAACCCGATCCTTCTGCTTCTATACCGATCTGATCGAAGGGTTTATTCGCCTGATGGCGACCGATAAATCGGTAAGTGGGCCGATGAACCTTGGCAATCCTTATGAGATCACCATTCGCGAGCTTGCCGAACGCGTGATCGAAATGACCGGCGCCAAATCCAAACTTATCTTCAAAGACCTACCGGCAGACGACCCCTTGCAGCGCAAACCTGATATTACCTTTGCGCGCAACACATTGGGGTGGGAGCCGACCGTCACCCTTGAAGCCGGTCTTGGTTCCACCATCGATTATTTCCGCAATCTGATTGCGCAACACGGTTAATACGACTTTTCAGGACCCGGAAGAGCTATGGATATCAATGCCTTTTTCGATGCCGAATTTGACGAGCATCTTGATCTGGTCAACAAAACCCGCGAAGCCACCCGTGACGGGTTTGTCGAGTTGGTTGAAATCTGCACCGATGCGCTGAATGACGGTAATAAATTGCTGTTTTTCGGCAATGGTGGATCAGCAGCAGACGCCCAGCATATCGCGACCGAATTTACCGTTCGCTATATCAATGACCGCCGCGCCCTTCCAGCAATTGCCTTGACCACCGACAGTTCGGCCTTAACCGCAATTGGCAACGATTTTGGGTTTGATTACCTGTTTTCGCGCCAGATCGAAGCACTGGGCAACCCAGATGACGTAGCGATTGGCATTTCAACATCTGGCAATAGCAAAAACGTCAATCTTGGCTTGGCCAAGGCACGTGAGATGGGCTTGGTTGCCACTGGCTGGACGGGAAAAACTGGCGGTGACATGGTTGATTTGTGCGATCCGATCATGATCGTGCCAAGCAACACTACGGCCCGCATTCAGGAAATGCATATCCAGCTTGGTCAGATGCTGGTTGGCGCCCTTGAACACACGCTTGGCCTGACCAAGAAATAAACAGCCGATCCCATACACGCCCAAAGCAAACGACAGAACAAAGATAAGATACCATGATCGATCTCAGCCATTTGGCCCGACAGGTTGAAGAACTTACCAATGCCAAGGTCCTATGCATTGGCGATGTCATGCTTGACCGATTTATCTATGGTTCTGTTACCCGCATTTCACCCGAAGCACCGATCCCGGTTATTCGGGTTGAACGCGAAAGCGCCATGCTTGGCGGTGCAGGCAATGTGGCACGCAATGCCACCGCCCTTGGGGCTTCGGTGCAATTCTTATCCTTGGTTGGCGATGATCTTCCTGGACGCGAGGTCATGGAATATGTCGCCAATGATAAGGGTGTTGAGCCCTATATCCAGACCGAACGCAACCGGCCAACCACGATCAAAACCCGCTATATCGCAAGCGGCCAGCAATTATTACGGTCTGACAATGAAATCACCGCAGATATCGCGCCTGCGACAATCAGCAATCTATCTGCCCTTGCCGGTCAACTGGCATCAGATGTCGAAGCAATCATTTTGTCAGACTATGGCAAAGGTGTTTTGCACGCCGATGTTGTCGCCGCGGCGATTAATGCCGCCCGCAAAGCAGGCAAACCCGTCATTGTTGACCCAAAAGGCAGCGATTACAGCATTTATCGTGGCGCGACTGTTGTCACACCCAACCGCGCCGAAGCACAGGCTGCGACGGGTATTGCAGTTAACAGCGATGAAGACGCCGTTGCCGCCGCAACCAAAATCATCACGGAATGCGGCATCGACAGTGTTCTTCTTACGCGCAGCCAAGACGGCATGACCTTGGTTACCAAGGATGGTGATGCCATTCACCTGCCGACCGAAGCACGCGAAGTTTTTGATGTTTCAGGTGCTGGCGACACGGTTGTTGCCTGTCTTGCATCTGCAGTTGCTGCTGGTTCAAGTTTGGCTGATGCTGCACGGATTGCCAATGTTGCCGCGGGCATCGTTGTTGGCAAAATCGGCACAGCAATTGTTTATCCTGACGAGCTGGTTTCCGCCCTGCATCATCATGATTTGATGATTGGCGAAGCCAAACTGATGCCGCTTGATCGCATGGTCGATCGTGCCGAGCGCTGGCGCCGCAAGGGATATAAAGTCGGCTTTACCAATGGCTGCTTTGATCTTTTGCATCCGGGCCACCTCAGCCTGCTTAAACAGGCACACGCAAATTGTGATCGCCTGATCGTCGGGCTGAATTCCGATGCGTCGGTTAAACGGCTTAAGGGCGAAACCCGCCCGGTCCAGTCCGAAGCCGCCCGTGCTGCGGTGCTTGGATCGCTTGAAACGGTCGCCGGTGTGGTAATTTTTGGCGAAGACACGCCGATCAATCTGATCGAGGCGATCAAACCCGATATTCTGGTTAAGGGTGCGGATTACACCATTGATAAGGTGGTTGGTGCCGATATCGTCCACGGATATGGTGGCAAAGTGGTTCTGGCCAATCTTGAAGACGGTTTTTCAACCACCTCGACCATTGCCCGGATGAATAAAGACAAGAATTAAGGCCTGGGATTAAGGTCTGGCGGCCGTTCGGCCAAAACTTTGGCTTTGGCCGTGATCTTGCTCCTTATCCGCATCAGGCCATGGCATAATCTTTAAATCCGGCCATATTTTTTGCCACCGCGCAACTTTGGCTTCATAGACATCCCGAATTGGTAAAACATCATTGGGGATCACATGCCCCTGCATGACAAGATCAAGCCCAAACGGGGCATAAATGCGATAGGTGCCACTGCCCTCTTTGCGCAGACCGATCGCGGTTGTCTGATAGGCAAACCGATCAATACCATCACGCGCGCGAAGAACCGGCCCATAGTCAAAACCATATTTTTCAGGGTACCAAATCGGCACCCGTGCCTGATTGCGAATTTCAACATTAACCGGCAAATCAGAATATAATCCATGACCTTGGCGGATAACTCGATCCTCAGATTGCCATGTTATATCGGCATCGAAATAAAATAAATCGTAATCAGCAATCCCTGCGTCGGGCGCTTTACCAGCCTTTATATTCCAAACCGACTGGGCAAGGCATCCAGCCGTCAGCCACCAATCATCAAGGCCAAGCTGTGAAACCCGGTCAAGAATTGCTGTGTTAAAGCGGTTCTGAAGGACGTATTCCAGAAACTCTGGTCCTTTGGGTATCTGATCAATCGCACAATCGGTGCTCATAACCCCACCAAAAGAAGCTTAAGCCCAATTGGCCAAGCAGCGTTGACCAGGCAGGAGGTCGTATAAAGCGACAAGGCCCGATCAATGTCAGTTGCATTCGCATCATGCCGCCCGTCACCGATATAGGGATCATCAACGATCTCATCGCCATATTGCCGCGGACCTGCAAGTGAAAGCCCCAACGCGCCAGCAAAGGCTGCTTCCTGCCATCCGGCATTGGGTGACTTGTGCTTTCTGGCATCGCTCAACAAAGTTTGCCATGCAGCTTTGCCGTTGGTTTTTGGCCCGATTACCGCCGCCGCGCAAATCACTGCCCCTGCAATGCGCGCCGGAATGAAATTAACCACATCATCCAATCGGGCAGCAAAACGCCCGAAATACAAGTAACGCGCATTGCGGTGACCAATCATGGAATCAAGGGTGTTAATCGCCTTATAGATACAAATACCAATCGGGCCAGCAACCACATACCAAAAGAGCGGTGCGACAACGCCATCAGAAAAATTCTCGGCACAGCTTTCGATCGCGGCCCGACTAACACCGGCTTCATCAAGGGTGTCGGGATCACGCCCGACAATCATGGAAACGGCTTTGCGCCCACCGGCAAGCCCGTCTTTCTTAAGCGCATCCGAAACGGCTTTGACGTGCTGATACAGGCCCTTTTGCGCAATCAGGACAGCCACCAAAAGAACTTCAAGCAGCAAAAAAACGTCGCCGAATGATGAAATATACTGAACAAGCCCGCCAACCATGCCAGTAGCAAAAATTACCGCCAAACTGGTGACAGTGCCGCGTAAAATCAAATCGCTTTGCCCGCGCTTTGATTTGTTTGAGCGCTTTTCAAACCAACCGATCAGATTGCCAATCCAAACGACCGGATGCGAAATGCGCGAAAATAACCACGGAAAGTCACCAAACAGCCCATCCAACACCAGTGCCAACACCAGTATGGTATAAAGCGGTCCGGAAAAGCCGGATGCCGGAATCAGAAAATCTGCAAAGCTTGGTTCCATGGCCGCAATTTGCGGCGTGCTTGCGAAACCGTCAATCAGAATGAACATGTTCGGGGCATAAACCCCTTTGTCAGCACCATGATTTGCCAATGTGAAACGGGTTTGCTAAAACAATTTCATACGAATTTTATATTTGTCATACAATAACTGCCCTCGCAAAGCCAAACCATGCCAAATGACCTTAATTGCCCCCGCGTTTACCGCTAAATGAAACCTGAAAGACAATCAGCCAACTACAACATATTCGATATCGAAGGGTATATTGGCCACAATAAGTAGTATTTCCGCCCCCCGCGTCACCTGCGATACATCTTCTGTTACCTGCCGCTTGCATTCCGCAAGCCAATCGGTGAAAACGGGGGTGGCATCGGGTACCGCGATTGCGCCAAATGCGCATCGTGCAGAACACCATCAGAGAGAGACAAAGGAGCAGCCTTTTATGTCCCCCAAAGGCGCAGTAATGATTTGCGGTCATGGTTCGCGTGACGAACGCGCGGTTTCACAGTTCAACGCCATGGTTGAAACGATGAAACAGACCCACCTGGCCGACTATGATGTCGAAAGCGGCTTTCTCGAATTTGCGCACCCGATCCTGCGCGACGGCTTTGAAAAGCTCAAAGCCAAAGGCCACAAAAAGATTTATGCCCTTCCGGGTATGTTGTTTGCCGCCGGTCATGTCAAAAACGACCTGCCCAGCGAAGTAAACAATTTCGCGCATGAAAATCCCGATATTGACGTTAAATTTGGGCGCGATCTGGCGATTGATCCGAAATTGCTAAGTGCGGCCAAAGACCGCATTGAAGAAGCACTTGCCACCACCGATGACAGCGTTTCGCGCGAAGACACGCTTTTGATGGTTGTCGGGCGCGGCACGAACGACCCGGACGCCAATTCAAATGTCTATAAAGTCGCACGCATGCTTCAGGAAGGCCTTGGTTTCGGGCGTACCGAAATCAGCTATTCCGGCGTTACCCATCCGCGCGTCAATGCTGGCTTACGCGAAGCCATGAAACTGGGATATAAGCGCGTTGTCGTGTTCCCCTATTTCCTGTTTGCAGGCATTCTGATCGACCGTATCTACAGCCATACCGATGAAGTCGCCGCAGAATTTGGCGATGTCGAGTTCATCAAGGCAGGCTATCTCAAAGATCACCCGATGGTGCTTGAAAGCTTTGCTGAACGTCTGGCCGAAATTGATACCGGCGACAACAATATGAACTGCCAGCTTTGCAAATATCGCGAACAGATCATTGGGTATGAAGGCGATGTTGGCACCCCGCAAGTTGGTCACCACCACCATGTGATGGGCATCGGTACAGATGGTCATGGTCACGATCATGGGCACAGCCATGGACATAGCCACGGGCATCATCACCATCATGGCCACAGCCATGATCATGACGAAGCAAAAAAATCGACCGGTTCATAACCGGTCGATCCCGACCATCTGAAAGGCACGGCAATGTTTGACTATCTGCGTGATCCGCAGGAAATCTATGCCCAAAGCTTTGCCACCATCGAAGCCGAGGCCGACCTTGCCCGCTTTTCAGAAGATCAGCGGCCGATTGCCATCCGCATTATCCATGCGTGCGGCATGGTGGAAATTACCAATCAAATTGCCTTTGGCGGCGATGTCATTTCTGCCGCCACGGCGGCTTTGCGTGCCGGAAAACCGATCCTGTGTGATGCAGAAATGGTCCGTCACGGCATTATTTCCCGCCTGCTGCCCGCCGAAAACCCGGTTATGTGCACCTTAAATGACAATGATACCCAAGGACTTGCCAGCCAGTTGGGAACGACACGTTCAGCCGCCGCAGTCGAGGCATGGGAAAATCATATCGAAGGTGCAATAATTGCCATTGGGAATGCACCCACCGCCCTTTTCCATCTGCTTGAAGCCATCCATACAGGCCGATTGGCCAAACCGACCGCCATTATCGGCATGCCGGTCGGGTTTGTTGGCGCACGCGAAAGCAAGGACGCGCTGATCGAATTCGCTGGTGACGTTCCGTTCATCACGCTGCGCGGGCGTTTTGGCGGCAGTGCGGTTACTGCCGCCACAGTAAATGCATTGGCACGGCTTGCCCGTGATGATGTCACAACACCCGATGGCACCCATAATCGTAAGGCAGGGGATCCATCATGAATGAACAAGCCCCGATCAAAGGTCGCATAACGGTTATTGGCATTGGTGAAGATGGTTATGATGGCCTGTCGCCAATCGCCCGCCAAATAATTGAAAATGCCAGCATTATCTTTGGCGGATTGCGCCATATTGCTATGTTGCCCGGTTCAAACACCGCAACCCAAAACAAATGGATCACCCCATTTGAAGCCAACCTGCCATTGATCCAAGACTGCCTTGAAAAGAACCCGGTGATTCTGGCCAGTGGCGATCCGATGTATTTTGGTGTCGGTAATACGCTGATTAAATATTTCGGACCCGAACCGATTTATGCAATCCCGGCACCATCAAGCATCTCGCTGGCGGCATCGCGTTTGGGATGGCCATTGGCGGAATGTGATGTGATTACCCTGCATGGCCGTGATCCGGAAACCTTGCGCGCCCATCTGCGCCCCCATGGCAAACTGATCGCGCTGAGTGCCGATGGCGCAACCCCGGCGCTGGTCGCGGTAATGTTGTGTGAAGCCGGATTTGACCAAAGCCGCATGACCGTTTGTGAGCGTCTTGGCGGGACGGAAGAACGCATTACGACTCAAACCGCCCAAACGTGGCAGTCCACCGCGACCTCGATGCCAGATATCAAACCGATTGATCCGCTTAATCTGATTATGATTGATCTGGAAGCTGGACCAAACGCCAAAATCTTGCCCAAGGGGCCCGGTCTTCCTGATCATGCCTTCATCCATGATGGCATGATCACAAAATCGGAAATCCGCGCGCAAACCATATCGTCCCTTGACCCGTTTAATGGTGGTGTGTTGTGGGATATCGGGGCCGGATGCGGTTCGGTTTCAATCGAATGGATGCGTATGGGCGGCAAAGCAATTGCGATTGAACGCAACGCTGAACGCTGTGCCATGATCAAGAAAAACGCCATTCGCCTTGGTGTACCGACCCTAGCGATTGAGCAAAAAGCCATCGAAGATGCCCTTGCCTTTGCCGACCGTTTGCCCAAGCCCGATGCGATCTTTATTGGCGGCGGCATTACCAATGATGGCTTGCTTGAACAATGCTGGGAACTCTTAGCGCTGCATGGGCGGCTGGTCGCCAACACGGTGACACTTGAAGGCGAAGAAAAAATATTACGTTTCTATAATAAAAAGGGTGGCACCTTGTCGCGCCTGTCGATTTCCCGACTGGTTCCGCGCGGCAGCTTTAAGGGCTGGAGCAACCTTGCCCCGGTCACCCATTACCTCGGAGTAAAAGCATGAGCAGTGCGGAATTTCCATCCGCAGAAAGCCTTCCGGTTGCCGGAACGGCTTATGGCCTTGGCATTGGACCGGGTGAACCCGATCTGATCACGCTTAAGGCCTATAACATCCTGCAAAAGGCGGATGTCATTGCCTATCCCGCACTTGAGGATGGGGTTAGCCTTGCCCGCCAGATTGTTGATCCCCACATCCCCGAAGGCCGCATTGAGATTGCCATTCGGATTGAAATGGGAAAGCCTGCTGATCCGATCTATGACGCAGCAGCCATTGAAATTGGCAAACATCTGGCCGATGGCAAAAGCGTTGCTGTGCTGTGCGAAGGTGATCCGTTCTTCTATGGCAGCTTCATGTATCTGTTTGGCCGTCTGGCAGAAGCCGGTCACCCGGTTAAAACCGTGCCCGGTGTCAGCTCCATGATGGCCTGTGCCGCACAGCTTGGCGCACCGTTGGCTGCCAAAAATGATGTATTGCAGGTCATCCCCGGCCCGCTGGATGCTGACCGCCTGCGCGAACAGCTTGCCAAGACCGATGCCGCCGCCATCATCAAACTTGGCCGTCACTTTGCCAAAGTGCGTGAAGTTATCAATGAACTCGGCCTGACCGATCGGGCCCGCTATATCGAACGCGCGACCCTTGAAACGCAAAAGATGGTGCCACTGGCCGACCTTCCGGCCGATGCCAAGGCACCGTATTTTTCCATGATCCTGATCCACCGTCGCGGAGACGCATGGCGATGACCACCCCAAACAGTTCAAACAGTCCGGCATTGCCGACCGATCCGATTGCCCCGATTGCGGTGATTTGCCTGACGCAGCGGTCTCTTCCGACCGCACGCAAGATTGCCGCCAGCCTACAAGGTGCAAGCGTTCATGGCCTGCGCACACGGGTATCGGTCAATGATGTTGATGTTGCCTTTGATGATACCATTGCGCATCTGCAACAAACCTTTGCATCTGATCACGTTATCATTGGTGTCTGTGCATCGGGCATTCTGATCCGTGCCCTTGCCCCGCTTTTGGCCGGAAAGTGGCAAGATGCCGCCGTGCTTGCCGTTGATGAAGGCGGGCATAATTTTATCCCGCTTTTGGGCGGGCATCACGGTGGGAACCGATTGGCACGCGACTTGGCTGAACGCCTTGGCGGAACGGCTGCCATCACCACACCGGGCGATGCGATGCTGGGTATTGCACTTGATGAGCCGCCCGTCGGGTGGAAATTGGGCACACCCGACAGCGTCAAACCCGCGACCGCCGCCCTTTTGGCCGGTGCATCCGCCCGCCTTGAGATCGAGGCAGGGTCAGGTGCGTGGCTGACCAACAGCGCCATTGCACAGTCCGATGATGGCACCATCCTGATCACGGCAACCGCACGTGAAGGTGCCAATGATGATGCAATCAGCAATGATGCCGAAACCGCCATTACCTATCACCCGCCTGTCCTTGCACTGGGTGTTGGTTGTGAGCGCGGCTGTCCGGTTGATGACTTGTACGATCTTGTTATTGAAACACTGACTGGACAATGTCTGAGCTCCAAGGCAATTGCCTGTGTCACTTCGATTGATCTTAAGGCCGACGAAGCAGCGGTGCATGAACTTGCACGTCGTCTTGGCGTTCCCGCGCGGTTCTTCGATGCCAAAACGCTTGAGGCCGAGGCAGAACGCCTTGTCACGCCATCCGATGTGGTCTTTGCCGAAACCGGATGCCACGGCGTTGCCGAAGGTGCGGCCCTTGCGACTGTGGGTCCAACCGGCAAACTGATCGTACCCAAGCACAAGACCAAACGCGCAACCTGTGCCGTTGCCCTGTCACAAGAAGATATAACACCTGCCGATATCGGCCGTCCGCAAGGGCGTTTGTCGATTGTCGGCATCGGGCCGGGGCAGGTTGGCTGGCGTAGTCCTGAGGCCAGCGCGTTGATTGGCCGGGCATCCGATATTGTCGGCTATCAGATGTATCTTGATCTGTTGGGACCACTGATTGATGGCAAAGACTGCCACCATTCTGATCTTGGCGCGGAAGAAGCCCGTGCGCGTCACGCCCTTGAACTAGCCGCAACCGGCAAGGATGTTGCCCTGATCGGGTCGGGTGATGCAGGCATCTATGCGCTTGCAACGCTTGTGTTTGAATTGCTTGATCGCGAAAACCGTTCTGATTGGAACCGGGTCGCCGTACAGGTTTCACCGGGTATTTCCGCCCTTCAGGCGGCTGCATCGCGCATTGGCGCGCCGCTGGGTCATGATTTTTGTGCGATTTCGCTCTCAGACCTTTTGACCCCGCGCGAAGACATCCTGCGACGCCTGAAATCTGCCGCCGAAGGCGATTTTGTTATCGCGTTCTATAATCCGGTATCCAAGCGTCGCCGCGATTTACTGGCCAAAGCGCGCGATATTCTGCTTGAACATCGTCAGGAAGACACACCTGTGGTTCTGGGCCGTCAGCTTGGCCGCCCGGACGAAGAAATCACAGTCGTTCCGCTTTCGAAACTAGAAGTCGATATGGTCGATATGCTGACCACGGTTCTGGTCGGATCAAGCAACAGCCGCCATATCATCCGCGGCGAGAATGAATGGGTCTATACCCCGCGCGGCTATGCGAAAAAAGGGCCGGATGCTGCCAAGGCACCAGTTCACAGCAGTAGCGATACCCCCAAAAACGACAAGGCAGAATAATGACTGTTCATTTTATTGGCGCTGGTCCTGGCGCCCCGGACCTGATCACTGTGCGCGGTTTGCGTCTGATTGAAAAATGCCCGGTCTGCCTTTATGCCGGATCACTGGTGCCAGAAGAAATCGTTACTGCCGCCCCAGAAGGTGCGCGCGTAATTGATACAGCCTCGATGAACCTTGATGAAATCATGGTCGAAATCGAGGCCGCCCACGCCAAGGGACAGGATGTCGCACGTGTTCATTCCGGTGATCCGTCAATTTATGGCGCGATTGCTGAACAAATCCGCCGTCTCGATGAACTTGGTATCGCCTATAACATAACACCCGGTGTGTCGGCCTATGCTGCGACCGCGGCTGAAATCGGGGCAGAGCTTACCCTTCCTGATATTTCACAGACCGTGATTCTGACCCGGACGACAATGCGCTCATCAGCAATGCCAGAAGGCGAAAGCTTGGCCGAACTTGGCAAATCCCGTGCGACATTGGCTGTGCATCTGTCGATCAATAATCTGGTAAATGTTGTGCGCGACCTGACCCCGCATTACGGAAAAGACTGTCCGGTGGTGATCGCCTATCGCGCAACATGGCCCGATCAACAATATATCTTTGGCACCCTTGGCGATATCCGGGCCAAGGTCAAAGGCAGCGGCATTACCCGAACGGCACTTATCATGGTGGGCGAAGTTTTCGGGCGCAAAGATTTCACCGACTCCCGGCTTTATGCCGCCGATCACACCCATGTTTTGCGTCCGGCAAAGACGTAATCGAACAGGGCGGACATTATGTCCGCCCGTTTTTTGTACAAACCGACTAAGCACCAAGTTTATTTTTTCATCAGATCAGTCGTTTGCTGAAAAATCTGTCATTTCAACCGTGAACATCCTTGACCACCCGTTGTTTGGCCCCCTTTAATCAAAGGGTCATAAAGGGGAGAATGCATGTTCAACGAGATGAAGATGGACGATCAGGTTCGCGAACCTTATCGCGCACTGGTTGACTGGATGGAAGCAAGCGGCCCCGAGGTCCTCGAACAAAAACGTCTTGAAGCCGAAACCCTGTTTCGCAAAATCGGCATTACATTTGCCGTCTATGGCGAAGGCGGCGATCCAGAGCGACTTATTCCGTTTGATTTAATTCCGCGTATCTTCACTGCTGGCGAATGGCGCAAGCTTGACCGCGGTGTCAAACAACGTGCGCGCGCGCTTAATCTGTTTTTGTATGACGTCTATCATAACGCCGAAATCATCAAGGCTGGGATTATCCCCGCTGATCTGATTTTTAAAAATGACGCGTTTGAACCCGCCGTAATTGGCATTGATCCACCGCGCAAGGTTTACAGCCATATTGTCGGTGTTGATATCGTGCGCACCGGCCCCGAAGATTTCTATGTTCTTGAAGATAACTGCAGAACACCATCGGGCGTGTCTTACATGCTTGAGAACCGCGAAATCATGATGCGCATGTTCCCGGATCTTTTCAAAAGCCTGCGGATTGAGCCGGTTGAAAGTTATCCGGATATGCTGCTTAAGACGCTTAAAAGCATTGCGCCACCCAAATGCGACCGCGAACCCAATATCGTGGTCCTGACCCCCGGTGCAATGAACAGTGCCTATTACGAACATTCCTTCCTTGCCGACCAAATGGGGGTCGAACTGGTCGAAGGGCAGGATTTGTTTGTTTATGAAGACCGGGTTTACATGCGCACTACACGGGGGCCCGCCCGGGTGGATGTTATTTATCGTCGCATTGATGATGCCTATATTGATCCACTTTGTTTCCGCTCAGACTCTGTTCTGGGCATTCCGGGCCTGATGAATGTCTATCGATCCGGCGGGGTTGCGATCTGTTCGGCACCGGGGGCCGGTGTGGCTGATGACAAGGCGGTTTATACTTATGTCCCTGATATGATCCGTTTTTATCTGGGACAAGAGCCGATCCTAAACAACGTACAAACTTGGAAATGTGGCAAACCCGATGATTTGAAATATGTTCTCGAACATCTGGGGGAACTGGTGGTCAAAGAAGTCCATGGATCGGGTGGCTATGGCATGCTGGTCGGCCCGGCATCGACCAAGGAAGAACAGGTCGCCTATGCCCAGCGCATCAAAGCCGACCCCGATGATTTCATCGCCCAGCCAACCTTGGCCTTATCGGCCTGCCCAACCTTTGTTGAAAGTGGCATTGCGCCACGTCATGTCGATTTCAGGCCCTTCTGCCTTGTCGGCGATGACATCCGATTGGCACCAGGGGGCTTAACCCGTGTGGCGATGCGCGATGGATCGCTTGTCGTGAACTCGTCGCAGGGCGGCGGGGTCAAGGACACCTGGATCATGAGTGATTAATCAAAGAAAGGGTTGAGAGATGCTTAGTCGTACCGCAGACAACCTTTTCTGGCTGTCGAGATATGTTGAACGGGCCGAAAACATGGCCCGCCTGATGGAAATGGGCTATCGCATGGCGCTGATGCCTGCTGTTGTGGATGGTAACCGATCCGAATGGGAATCGGTTTTATCCGCTTCGGGCTGCGCATCAAGCTATGATCCCGATGCGCCACTTCGTCAGGAAGAAGTCGCCAATTTCCTGATCTTTAACCGAGATAATCCATCATCTATCATAAATTGCTTTGAATCTGCGCGGGCAAGTGCAAGGGCCATGCGCACAGCCATTACAGCAGAAATGTGGGAAGCGCTTAATAACTCCTTGATGGAACTTCGCCGCCCTTCAATGCAAAACCTGGCCAAGAACGAGCTTCCCGAATTCATCGATTGGGTAAAAAGGCAGGGGTCGCTGTTCCGTGGAACCACCGATTCCACAATTTTGCGCAATGACGGATATGACTTTATCCGTTTGGGCACGTTTATTGAGCGTGCAGACAATACTGCGCGTCTTCTTGATGTGAAATATTACGTCTTGCTGCCGGAAACCAGCATGGTTGGCGATGGTGTGGATAACTATCAATGGACGACGGTATTGCGTGCGGCATCATCCTTGCGGGCGTTCCACTGGGTGTATCGCGATGACTATTCGCCGCACCGCATTGCGCATTTTCTGATCCTTAATCCGTTCAGCCCGCGTTCTTTGGCCCACTGTGCTGAGCAAATTACCTACCATCTCGACCGACTTGCCCGTCACTATGGCCAACGTCATAACGTTCATGGACAGGCCGTCGAGATGTATTCACTTCTGACGCAAAGCGAGATGGACGAAATCTTTTCGAACGGATTGCATGAATTCCTGACCGATTTTCAGGGGCGCAACCGGGCACTTTCGAATGCCATTGGCGAAGCCTATTATTTCGGGGGACAGTAAGATGCGTCTATCGGTCGAACATAGAACCCATTATCGTTATGAATCACCGGCCCGCCACGCGGTGCAAAGCCTGAAACTGACACCAGCACAGTTTGATGGGCAGAAAATCCTAAGTTGGTCAATTTCCGCCGAAGGATGCACGATCGGGTCGGAATTTACCGATGGTAATGGCGATATCATCAGCACCCTGACCGCAGATGGACCGATGGAGGCCATCGAAATCGTCGTTCAGGGCGAGGTTGAAACAACCGATACAGCCGGTGTTTTGCGCGGTCACAAAGAACGCGCCTTTCCTGCTGTATTTCTGCGTTCAACGCCAATGACAAAATCCAGTGCTGCGATCCGGAAGCTGGCAGACAAGATTGCGAAAAAGACCAAGGACGGAACGGTTCTTGAACGCGCACATGCATTGGCAGAAGCCGTATCAGATGCCATTAAATATGCTCCTGGAACCACCACTGTGCACACAACAGCGGCCGATGCGCTGGCCGATGGCGAAGGGGTATGCCAAGATCACGCCCATGTTTTGATTTCAGCAGCCCGTCATCTCGGCATTCCGGCCCGATATGTATCGGGATACCTTTTTGCCGATCAGGATGGCAAACCGCATGAGGCATCCCATGCTTGGGCCGAATTGCATTTGCCCGAACTGGGATGGCTTGGATTTGATCCGGCAAATAAATGTTGCCCAACCGATAATTATATTCGTCTGGGGTCTGGACTTGATGGTCAGGTAGCTACACCTATACGCGGTGTACATACTGGTGGCGCGAATGAAAATTTGGATGTAACAGTCGTCATCGCGCAATCTCAACAATAGCCGGACCAAAACAGAAATGACCTATTGTGTCGGTTTGATGCTTAACGAAGGGCTTGTGTTCCTTTCGGATACGCGGACCAACGCTGGCCTTGATAACATTTCGCGATATCGCAAGATGTTCACGTGGGAAGTTCCCGGTGATCGCGCAATTGTGGCACTTTCAGCCGGCAACCTTGCCATTACCCAAGCGGTGATGAGCACCCTGCATGAAGCGATAGACGACCCGGAAACCAAACCGGGGGACTGTATCTTGAGCGCGCCAAGCCTGTTTCGCGTTGCCGAACTGGTTGGGGAAGCCATGCAAAAGGTCCAACTGAAATATCACACCACCCTTGAACAGCATAACGAAAGCAGTGCTGCCTCAATCATGATTGGCGGGCAGCGCAAAGGCGGCGAACAACGCCTGTTTTTGGTCTATGCCGCAGGTAACTTTATCGAGGCAACCTCGGATACGCCCTATCTTCAGATTGGCGAGCATAAATACGGCAAACCGATCCTTGACCGGGTGATTACACCCGATACCCCGATTAAAGACGGGGTAAAGGCCGTTTTGCTATCGATGGATTCAACATTGCGCTCGAACCTGTCGGTTGGCATGCCGCTTGATCTTGCGGTTCTGCCTGATGACAGTTGCGAGTTTTCGGAACTCCGCCGGATCGAAGCCGACGATATGGGCTTCCGTGCCCTTTCTGATGCATGGTCAAATGCACTTCGCGATGCCTTTGCCGATATGCCAGATGAACATTGTGACCAGCCGGTAGAATAACCTGCCATCTCGCTAAAAAATCAACATCCAAAGCCGGCATCCAACAGGTCCGGCTTTTTTCTTGCGCGGATTACTTGCCCAGATTGCTTACAAGGATGATGCGGAGACCTAATGGCAACAAAGCCCAGATCTTTGACCTGATTGCCCTGACCAAACGGGCCAACCGGCTATGCGACAGATCATCAATCTTGTCGACAAACTGGCTTGATCAAATTATCTATAAAATATGAAAAACAGCAGCACAGACACCACTGTTGCCGGTCGCATCACACGCGCCTTGGCTGATCGCATTATTTCCGGTGAATTTGCACCGGGTACCAAACTGCGACAGGACCATTTCGCCGAAGAATTTGGCGCAAGCCACGTTCCCGTGCGCGAAGCCTTTCGCCGCCTTGAAGCGCAGGGTCTGGCCGTTAGCGAACCGCGCCGTGGTGTCCGGGTTGCAAGTTTTGACGTTGCGGAAATCCGTGAAGTTGCGGAAATGCGGGCATCTCTTGAAGTTTTGGCCCTACGCCACGCTGCCCCAAACATGACGAGCAACATCCTTGACGAGGCCGAAGCCTTTAACAAGGCAGGCGAAAGTGCCCCTGACGTTCGGGCGTGGGAAGAAGCCAATAAGGGGTTTCACCGCATCATTCTTGAACCCTGCAATATGCCGCGTCTAATGGCGACCATTGATGACCTTCATGCCGCCAGCGCCCGGTTTTTGTTTTCCGGGTTTCGCATGGAATGGGAAGCATCGACTGACAGCGACCACCGCGCAATTCTTGCGGCCCTACGCAGCAATCAGATCGATGTTGCGGCCGCAACTCTGGCCCGTCATGTCAAATGGATCGGCAGTCAACCTGGCGATGCCCCACGCCGTCGACCAAATTCCAGCCCAGATCAAACCTGATCCAACTAAACCTAGTTGTGCAAGTCACATGTTCGGATGATGGGTATCAACATCATTTCGACCTGCGTGGATGAGGCTTGCACGATCCCCCTTAGCAATGTGGCGCAGGTCACGCCATGCGATGTGCCACCCATAACATACCCCGCAGCAAACCCAGCGGTGTTTCGAAACTTGGCGCTGAAATTTTATCTATAAACCCGATTTTTAAGCGGCATCAGCACTATATTTCCGCCAACGCTGCCTGTTTCAGTCGGCACCGGCACGAAAATTGCGAATCTATTTAATTTTATAGATAATTATTAACCATACAAAACAAATGCTTAACTATACTTGTCGCCAAAAATGTATAATTTTCGATACCAGATCAATATTTCGGATTGATTTTAACGCTCTGTCACGGCGTAATTAACAGATTAACCGTCATTTTATAGATAAAATTGATCGATTGATTTGGCAGGGAAAAGAGTTCGCCAGCTTAAGGGCCTTCATCCGACCAACAAAAGCCGATCAGAAGCCGACCATGAAGCGATACATCATGCCAAAACGCATCAGACCAAGGTCATCACGAACCGTTTTGCAAAACCACAGATTTGCTGCGCCAACGCATTGAGCTTGCGCAAACAAGATGGTGATTGCACATCGCTCAACCCCCAGAGCCAGCGCACCGCCCGTGCTGGTTCTATCTGGCGAAGCCCCTTTTCTCAGTCGGGGCTTCGCCATTTTTTATGGCAACATTCGGTCTTTAACATCTGGAAATGCGGATCGGCATGGAAGGATTGGAAACCCCAATCCTTGGGATTGGGCGTATGCCGCACACAGATTATGCTGCTGTCCTTTGGGTCAGGGGAAAATGCGCCCAAGCGATTGCATGACATAACCTTGCAAAGCAAACAGCATCGCGGCGCGACATATCCTGATACGCAGCCAAATTCTGTGCGGCCAATCCGGCCCTTGAACTGGGCCTTGAACTATTGGGCCTAGTTTGCTTCTGCGGTTTCTTGCGGCTGATAAATAAAACCATGGGCGGGATAAACACGGCCGAATGTGCCTAAGGTATTCATCATCCGCACTTCCGACCAATCATTATTGGGCGATACATCGACCACCGGTTGACGGTAGTGGACTTTGCCGCGCGTGCGCGAATCGCTGCCCCAATTGGCGTGATTGACCATAATTCTGCGGTCATCAAGAATCGCTGAAACCACGGCGACATGACCCAATTTCAAACGCGATGTTTTACGCAGCGCAAGAACAGCGCCAACTTGCGGGGCGTTGCCACGTTGGAAATGCTTTTTGCCTGCCTGTCCCCACCACGTCCAGGCATCGCCATAAATTTCAATCCCCGATACTTCACGGGCATAGGGCACACATTGCAAAAACTTGTTGGTCGGGGCAAACGCGTTCAATCGCGAATTTGGCACACTGACGCTTGATAACGCCTGAACTGTGTCACTTGGCATCGGGCCTGTTGCCCGTGTTGCTGAATTACCCGTGCTAAAACACGCCGAAAGCAACAAACACAACCCTACAATGCCAACCAAACGCATCTGAAGATCCCCAAATTTATCACGTTGAAGCCAGCTTAGTGTGAGATGCCTTAACAATCCTTTACTGCGCTGCATCCGAGGATATTGCATCGCGGCGGCCAAGTGCGCCAATCTTATGTAATCGCCAAAGCCCGATACAGCCCGCACACAGGATCAAAACACCGGACCCGCGTGCGGTATATTGGATGTTTCCGACTTCGGAAATCGCACCAAGCAACGTGCCCCCCAATGCCATCCCGCCAAAGCTTGTAGCACTCCAGAAACTCATGACGCGCCCGCGCAATCGGTTATCGACGGTTAATTGCAAGGCCGTTTGTGATCCAACACCAACCGCTGTCAGGCCAAACCCCGCCAAGGCGACCAAGCCGACGGCAAGCTCGTACCACGGCGAAAACCCAAGTCCTAAAATGCCAATTGACGCGGTAAACGCGCCAATGATGGCAATGCGTTGAAATTCTTCTGGCTTGGATTTCACCCGCGAGAGCATAAAGCTTGATGCCACCGCACCAATCCCCCCGGCAGACGCCATCACGCCAAGCCCGGTGACACCGCGCTCATAAACCGCCTCGGCAAAGACCGGCATCAGTTCGATCATGCCTGTTCCAGCCAAAGACACAAAACATGACAGAGCCAGAACGGATCGGATCATCGGGTGATGCAGGGCATAGTTTGCACCATCCACCAGTGAAGCCCAAATACGCGTACTTTTAGCATCGGGTGCGCGTTCCATATGGATGGTCACCACCGAAATCACAAAAATCATCGGAAGATAGCTAAGCGCGTTGATCAGAAAGGCAACACCCGTACCCCACGTCGCAATCACAATCCCGCCAACCGCCGGACCAACCAAACGCGAAATGTTAAAATTCATCGCCGAATAGGCCACAGCCCGGCTCATGAATTCGCGACGGACGATGACAGGTACCAGTGACAGACGAACCGGGGTCATGGCACTTCCCAACATCCCCAGTGACCCGGCTAGAACCACCATCCAAGGCAATGTCATTTTGTCGGCAAAGGACAAGCCCATCAACAGAACCGAAACCCCGGCCTGCGCAAGATTGATCACCATCGCCGTTCGGCGCAGATCAACCCGATCCGCCATAACACCAAATATCGGACCCAAAACAAAGGCCGGGGCAAAATTCAAAGCCGCGATCACCCCCGTCCAAAATGCCGAGCCGGTCAGCGACCAAGCCAGCCATGACATGGCAATTTTCTGAATCCACAATCCTTGTGTGGTGATGCATTGCCCAACCAGAAACAGGATGAAATTGCGATCCGAAAAGATCGATGGCGTTTTGCCATCAGCGTCGCCTGCCTTATCTTGCATTTTTGGTTCTGGGGCGGATGTTGGCACGCGGCCTCCGATCAATGAAGCGGGCAGGGATATATATCCATTTGCCAATCTTGGCAGCAAGTGGCAACGGCAACGCAACAGTCACGAAAATGGATAAAAAGAAAGCAAGACAGGTTGGCAAGCAGGTCAGCGATTATACGAAAACCGATGCAACATGACATAAATTCTTCGCAAAGAGCCGGTATCATCCCTTCCAAAAGCAACCGTTAAGACACATATCAAAGCCAATAAGAAGATCGGTCAAAATCGATAAAACGTCCTTGAAACCAGTCTATTAGTCCGCGCCGGGGTATCGCATTATATGGTTCAGAATTCGCGCGATATCGAACGTGAAAAATTCGCGATCAATACTAAAACGTGTGAATGGACCGTTCGTGCGATGACAGCTTTGCGCGCCAATCTTGATATCAATATCAAGATGCATGGTCCGCGTGACCATCTGTCGCAGGGCGATATCTTTATGTTCAACCATTTCGCCCGGTTTGAAACCTTTATCCCGCAATTTTTGATCGCACTTGAAACCGGGGTCTATTGCCGGTCCATCGCATCCGGCGAATTTTTTGCGCAAGACAATACGTTTTCGCGCTATCTGCGTGCGCTTGGCGGTGTACCGAATAATTATGAACGGCTGTTGCCATTTCTGGCCGAAGAAGTCCTGCGCGGTGGCAAGGTCGTGGTCTTTCCCGAAGGCGGCATGGTGAAGGATCGTCGGGTATTTACCAATGATCGTCCCCACCCCAAACGCCCCGATTACAGCATCTATTCCCGGTCCGCCGACGCCAGACGCGCGCATCATAGTGGGGCTGCTCTTTTGGGTTTATGTATCGACGGGTTTAAAATCGGGCTGTCCAACCTGACCAAGCATGGCAACAAGGATGAACTTAGGCGCTGGTCGGAAATTCTTGAATGCGATGAAGATGGACTTTTGGCAATGATCGCAAGGCCAACTTTGATGTTTCCGGCCAATATCACGTTCCACCCTTTGCGGGTTGATCAGAACCTTTTGGCGTGGGCTGCCGATATGTTTACCGGCGGATTAAGCCCCAAAATGGCCGAAGAGATGATCATTGAAGGCAACCTGATGTTTAAGAAAACCGATATGGATATTCGGTTGGGCAATCCGGTTGATCCACGCAAACAGTTCAATTGGCTTGATCGGCGGTTGTTGTCACGTCGGGTGCAAAATGCGACCTGCATTGATGATCTGTTCAGACCCGCCCGCAGCCTTGAAAAAGTAACAGACCGGGTAACACAATATGCCCTGACCCGCCATATCACACCGCTTCGTGATCATTGCATGGCGGTGATGTATTCCAACCTGACGATCAATGTCAGTCATCTGGCATCGCGTCTGATTAAGATGTGGCTGGCCGATGGTGTGACCGAGGTCGATATAAGCCATTTTGACCGAACGCTTTATCTCGCGATCAAAAACATCCAACAGGCCACCGATGTTCATCTGCATCGCGGCATGCATAACCCGGCCGATTATGTTGGGATTTTTGACCTAAACTGCCCGCAAATCCGGTTCTTTATCGACAGTGCCGTTCAGCTTGGCCTGATCGAACGCGAAGACAACAAATATTGCTTCCTGCCTAAATTGCGCGAACAGGTCAATTTCGACCAGATCCGTATGGACAATCCGATCATGGTCTATGCCAATGAAATGGCCCCGATCCATGCTGCGTGGCAGGCACTGGAAAAAGCCAGGATCGAGGTTGACCATCTAAGTGACATCGACATTGCCCATCGGCGGTTTGATGATGAAACACGCGCATGGCATTGGAACCGAACAAAATACCAACACCCAAAATACGATGCCATCAACCAACAAGAAACCGCGACCGCAGATAGCAGCCCCTATTTGATGCTTCCCAATGGCCAGACCCGGTTTTCCTGTGGTGTATTGCTTGTGCATGGCTTTTTGGCATCCCCGGCTGAGCTTCGTCAGCTTGGCGAAAAGTTTTCCGCCCTTGGTTATGCGGTGCTGGGGGTTCGCCTTGCCGGGCATGGGACTTCCCCCCATGAATTACAAAAGCGCAAATGGACCGACTGGCAGGCATCGGTGCGCCGTGGATATGAAATACTCGCCCCGTTCTGTGATCAGGTGGTGATGGTTGGCTTTTCCACAGGCGGAGCACTTTGTGTCCTTCAGGCAGCAGAACAACCCGACAAGCTTATGGGTCTTGTTCTTGCTGGCACACCGCTTAAATTCCGCAATCGCAACCTGATGTTTGTGCCGTTGCTTTATGGTGCGAACAAGCTGATGGGTTGGATGCCATCAGCACAGGAATTGCTAACATTTCGACCAAACGAATCAGAACATCCCGACATCAATTATCGCAACATACCGATCGGCGGCCTGCATCAATTACGTCGTACCGTGGCAGCAATGCATCGCCGTCTACCCGGTGTTAAATGCCCAACCCTGATCTTGCAGGGCGATGGCGATCAGGTGGTTGATCCGGCCAGTTCACATATGATCGAAAGGCTTGCGACCAACGCGGCGAAAATGGATGTTCAGATGCTAAAATCAGATCGGCATGGCATTGTTAATGAAGACATCGACGGCGCGCATGATCGGATCATAGAGTTTGTCAAACAGCACTGTGCCGCCCCGCTGGAACAGCCTTGTGCGATTCCGGCGGAATGACCTTTCCGCTATCCGTATCTGTACTATTTTTGCCGACACCGATGATCAAACTGGACAACTATCGAACTTAATCCCCTATCAGGAGCCCGCATGAGCAGCTTTGGCGCCGAAGTCCTCTGGACCCGTTCCGAATCAGAAATTTTCACCGATCGGCGATATTCACGCGGGCATATCTGGCGGTTTGATGGTGGGGTCGAAATCCCCGCTTCGTCATCACCGCATGTCGTGCCTATTCCCTACTCGATTGAGGCCAATGTTGACCCGGAAGAAGCCTTTGTCGCCGCCCTTTCAAGCTGCCATATGCTGTTCTTCCTGCATTTCGCATCCGATAGCGGTTTGGTCATTAATAGCTATCTTGACGCTGCAATCGGCGAGATGGCGACGGTTGATGGCAAGACCATGATCAGCAAAGTCATCCTGAAGCCAAACGTCACCTATGACGGTACTGCGCCCGACGCCAATCTTGAAGCCGATCTGCATCACCGGGCCCATGAAGCATGCTTCTTGGCCAATTCGGTCAAAACCGAAGTCACGGTCGAACCCGCTTGAGAAAGCTTAGCTTGCCTGCGGTTTTTGCGCACAAATGGCATAGCGATGCTGTGCGCCGCGCTCTAACCCCTTGGCAAAGCTCATATGCTTCTTTTGAGCGTTGTGGATTTGTTTCAGATCGAAATCGACAATAATCGGATCAAACCCGGTTTGCTTAAGCAGGCCTGCAACGTCATCCGCCCGCGCACCGTTGGAAAAATGCACCCGTGCCAAAATATCGCGATGTGTTTGCAGGTGGGGCACGCCGTCAACCGGCTTACGTAGGCCAAGCGACTCCAGAAACCCCGCCATCGCCTTGTTAAGTTTACTTGCCCAAGTCGGCGAAACAAAATCGCCATCCAACACCAAAAGCTTCCCACCCGGTTTAAGAACGCGGAACCATTCGGCAAAGGCCGCTGCAGGATCAATCAGGGTCCATACCAGATGGCGGGTAACAACCACGTCATAGCAGTCATCATCTTCAAGCGTTCTTTCCGCATCGCCCAGCAAGAACCGAATGTTTGACCCGCGAAGTTTTGATTTCGCCCGCGCCTTTTCAAGCATCGCCTCTGACCAATCCATGCCCGTTACAGCGAATCCAAGATCATGCATCAAATGGCTGATAACCCCGGTCCCGCTTGCCAGATCAAGTGCCTTGCGGCCCTCGCCCTTGCCAAAATGCCGTTCAAACAACCGGTGCCAAGCCAGTCGTTCAGCATCAGAAAAAATCTCGTGCCCGGGTTGCTCATCAAAGGTCGCCGCCCGCAGTGACCAGTATTCTTTGATCTCTTCACGCAGATTGTAATTGCTGGCTTGGCTCATCGGTTTTCGGCCTCTTTCGCGGGAAAACGATGCAATGCAATACAACGCATCACATCAATCTATAGCTGAATATTAATTAATTATAATAAATCAATGATTTTTATTTTTTGCGAAATAGATTGATTTGCATTCTCAATAACTGATAATCCCCGCGTCGGGCAATCCAAATGTGAGGAAACGGGAATGAAAATTTTTGGTGCATTGACTGCGCTGACCATGATGGTTGCGGGAACCGCACAGGCAGCAGAATCAGTCACAGTAACGGATGTTGCTGGGCGCGAAGTCTCCATCGAACTGCCAGTTGAGCGCGTTATTCTGGGTGAAGGCCGCCTGATTTATGGCCTAGCGACACTTGATAGCGAAGATCCGTTCCAGCGCGTTGTTGGGTGGAAAGACGATCTGAAAAAAGCCGATCCGCAAACCTATGACATCTATGCCGCGAAATATCCGCGCATTGATGATATTCCGACCTTTGGCGGCATGAAGGATGGCACGTTCGACGTCGAACAGGCGATTTCGCTTCAGCCCAATGTCGTGATCATGAATCTTGAGGCCAAAGGTGCCACCGAAGATGGCGGCTTTGACGAGAAACTGGCTTCTGTTGGCATTCCGATCGTCTATATCGATTTTCGTGAAGCCCCGATGAAAAACACCGAAACCAGCATGAAAATCCTTGGTCAACTGACCGGCAAGGACGAAAAAGCTGCTGAATTCATCAAGTTCCGTGCTGATCATATCAACGAAGTTGCCGCACGTCTTGCCAAGGCAAACCCCGCAAAACCAAATGTGTTTATCGAACGCGCTGCGGGCTATTCCGAAGAATGCTGCATGTCATTTGGCAACGAGAATTTCGGCAAAATGGTTGAAATGGCGGGTGGCGTAAACATCGCTGCATCCATCATTCCGGGTACCTTTGGCACGATTAACCCTGAACAGGTTGTCGCAAGCAACCCGGATCAATTCGTTGGCACCGGCGCAAGTTGGGAAGCATATTCACCAGGTGGTGCCTGGGTTGGTCTTGGTCCGGATGCAGACATGACCGAAGCCCGTCGCAAACTGGTTGGCCTGATGGAACGTCCGGCATTCACCGGCATCAAGGCAGTTAAAAACGGTCAGATTCACGCGGTTTGGCACCAATTCTATAACAGCCCCTATCAGTTTGTGGTGATCGAACAGATGGCCAAATGGTTCCACCCGGACCTGTTTGCCGACATCGACCCGGAAGCGACCTTTAAGGAACTGCATAACCGGTTCCTGCCGCTGGATTACCAGCCGGGTTACTTCATCTCAGTCAGTGATACCGCCACAAACTAATGACAACCCATCAACTCACCAATGAGGCCGGGAGCGTGCATTACAAAGCACGCTCCTTGCGTCGTTTTATGATCCTGCTCGCAATGGGCGGGGCATTGTTTTTATCCTTTGCAATTGATCTGGCAACAGGGCCGGCCAACTATCCGCTGACCGATGTGATCGCGACCCTGTTGAACCCCGGTGCGGCATCTGATCAGTTGCGCGTGGTGATCTGGGAAATCCGCATGCCGGTGGCCTTAATGGCGCTGACGGTGGGGGCAGCCCTGTCAACGGCGGGGGCACAAATGCAAACCATCCTTGCCAACCCGCTTGCCAGCCCTTTTACGCTTGGCATTTCGGCAGCTGCCGGATTTGGCGCGGCATTGGCCTTGGTTTTTGGGGTTGCGCTGCTCCCGGCCTTTGTCAATTTCATCATTCCAATCAACGCCTTTATCATGGCGATGGGCACGGCCCTGATCATTCATTTCTTTAGCCGCCTGCGCGGCGTTACGGTTGAAACCATTGTTTTGCTTGGCATTGCGCTGGTCTTTACCTTCAACGCGCTTTTGGCTTTGTTACAATATCTTGCCAGCGAACAAGCCTTGGCTGCTGTTGTCTTTTGGACCATGGGCAGTCTGGTGAAAGCGACATGGACCAAGGTCGGCGTGACTGCCGCTGTGGTCGTTATTGCCCTTCCCTTATTTGCCCGACAGGCTTGGGCGCTTACCGCTCTTCGACTTGGCGATGCCAAGGCCGAAAGTTTTGGCGTCAATGTGCAGGGGCTTCGCCTTCGGACCATGCTGATCGTCAGCCTGTTGGCCGCAATCCCGGTATCCTTTGTCGGCACCATTGGCTTTATCGGGTTGGTTGGGCCACATATCGCCCGGATGCTGGTTGGCGAAGATCAACGCTTCTTCCTACCTGCATCGGTTCTGTGCGGGGCATTGATCTTGTCGGCGACATCGGTTCTCTCGAAACTTCTGATACCGGGGGCGATTTTGCCAATCGGGGTGATTACGGCCCTTGTTGGCGTGCCCTTCTTCTTCTCGCTGATTTTCACAAGCCGGAGAAAATCATGGTAACGCTTCGCCTTAATGATATCGGCACCCGCTATGGCAAGGTGCAGGTGGTAACCGGTGTTACAACACCCGTTATCCACCCCGGATCGGTTACCGCGGTGATTGGCCCCAATGCCGCAGGAAAATCCAGCCTGTTTAAACGCGTTGCCGGTTTGGCGCGCGGAACCGGCACGGTTGATTTGGGAACAGCCACCAAACAGCGCAATACCATCTGCTATATGCCACAAGATACCGGATCAACGGCGGTCCTATCGGTTTATGAATCCGTCATTCTTGCCGCAAAACAAGGTTCAAGCCTTCGCGTGCGGGCAGATGAGCTGGCCCATATTGATGGCATTCTTAATGCGTTGCGCATTTCTGATCTGGCCGGGCGGAACCTTGGCGAACTTAGTGGCGGGCAACGCCAGTTGGTTGCCATCGCGCAAACGCTGGTCCGTGATCCCAAAATCCTTTTGATGGATGAACCAACCTCGGCGCTTGATCTGCATCGCCAGATGGAAGTTTTGTCTTTCATGCGCGATGTTGCCAAACGCCAAAACATCATCGTTCTGATCGCCATTCATGATTTGAACCACGCCCTGCAATATTGCGATCAGGCAATGGCGATTCTTGATGGTCGTATGGTGGCCTATGGACCGTGTTCCGAAGTTATCGACCAAAATCTTCTTCGTGATGTTTATCAGGTAGATGGTCATGTCGAGGTCAATTCACTTGGTCATCGACATATCGTTTTGCGTGGTCCCAGAGACGGGGCGCATAGTGGCGCAGCAAACACCGGAAAACCGACTGAGCCACGGGTGGAAATGCCAAAGGCTGCTCAATAGGCGAGCGCAATTTGCATCGTGATTAAAAACTTTGCATTTGGGGAATTTTCTGCTTCCATGGGCGCATGATGATCCCACACCGCAAAAGTACCAAATAGGGTGCTTTTGCGGTGTGATGCATGCTTCAGGAGGCAGAACTTGCAGACCGCCGCGCCATTCAGTTTCGAACGCTTTACCTTTCCCGACCTTAAATCCCTGCTGGCAAAGGCAAGCCCGTTGCGATCTGGCGATGTTTTGGCAGGCCTTGCTGCCGCATCGGATGAAGAACGGGTTGCTGCGCGTTTTGCATTGGCTGATGTTCCGCTAAAACGCTTTCTAAGCGAAGTCCTTGTCGCCTATGAGGACGATGACGTGACCCGCATGATCATTGATGATCATGATATGGATGCTTTTGCACCTGTCTCCTCATTGACGGTTGGTGATTTTCGCAACTGGCTGTTAAGTGACGAGGCAACGCCCGAGGTTCTTAAAAACCTTGCCCCTGGCCTGACGCCTGAAATGGTTGCGGCCGTGTCCAAGCTGATGCGCAATCAAGACCTGATTTCTGTGGCCAAGAAATGCCATGTCGTCACCGCCTTTCGCAATACGGTCGGGCTTCCCGGCCACCTTTCAGTCCGTTTGCAGCCCAACCATCCAACCGATGATCCAGCAGGTGTTGCTGCATCCATCCTTGATGGTTTGATGCATGGCAGTGGGGACGCGGTAATTGGGATCAACCCTGCGACCGACAGCCCGGAAGCCATGATTGATCTTTTGAAACTGATTGACGAAGTCCGCGAACGGATCGATATCCCGACCCAGTCTTGTGTGCTTTCGCATGTTACAACCGCCATTGACGTCATGGCGCGCAATGCCCCGGTTGATCTGGTGTTTCAATCAATCGCAGGCACTCAAAAGGCCAATGAAAGTTTTGGCATCACCCAATCCATGCTGGCCGAGGCCGAAGACGCCGCCAAGGGCCTTAAGCGCGGCACAATTGGCAACAATGTGATGTATTTCGAAACCGGACAGGGTGCCGCATTATCAGCCGACGCCCACGAAGGTATCGATCAGCAAACGGTGGAAACCCGTGCTTATGCGGTTGCGCGGAAATATTCGCCGCTTCTGGTCAATACCGTGGTCGGCTTTATCGGTCCTGAATATCTGTTTGATGGCAAACAAATCACCCGTGCGGGGCTAGAAGACCATTTCTGTGGCAAGCTGCTTGGCGTGCCGATGGGATGTGATGTTTGCTACACCAACCATGCCGAAGCCGATCAGGATGATATGGATAACCTTCTGACCCTTTTGGGGGTTGCCGGGTGTAATTTCGTGATCGGGGTGCCCGGTGCCGATGACATCATGCTGAATTATCAAAGTACCAGTTTCCATGATGCGATGTATTTGCGCTCTGTGCTTGGTCTTAAACCAGCACCGGAATTTGCCGCATGGCTAAGTAAAATGGACATCCTTGATCAATATGGTCGGACCCGCCCCCAACTAGATGGGCAAGCCGCACAGAACCTTTTAGCATGGTCGGGGGCAGCGTAATGAGCAATCCGATGACAAAGAAAACACCAAGCGGCCTTGATCCATGGAATGCCTTGCGTGTGCATACTGATGCCCGTATTGGCCTTGGCCGGGTAGGGGATGGATTGCCTACCGAACGGTTACTTGAATTCCAGATGGCCCACGCACGCGCACGCGATTCCGTTCATATGCCGTTTGATGCCAATAGCGTCCGGGCTAAACTTGGCGTGCTTGATTATCCCATTCTTGATGTCCATTCCGCAGCGCCGGATCGGGCCACCTATCTGCAACGCCCTGACCTTGGCCGGTTGCTTGATGATGCGTCGTTCGACAGTTTGGCACAGCACAAGCAGAACTATGACGTTGCCTTTATTCTTGCCGATGGATTGTCAGCCCGTGCGACCCAAGATCACGGGGCGGAAACCTTGTCGATGATCCTTGATCAATTGGGTGATAGTTGGTCAGTCGCCCCGATCACCCTTGCTACCCAGTCGCGCGTTGGATTGGGCGATGAAATCGGTTCGGCACTGGGGGCCAAAATGACCGTCATGCTAATTGGCGAACGCCCCGGCTTATCAAGTGCCGACTCCCTTGGTGCCTATTTGACATGGGGCCCCAAACGCGGCCAATCGAATGCGGATCGAAATTGCGTTTCAAACATCCGCCCCGCCGGGCTCACCCCAAAAAAGGCTGCGGAAAAGATCGCTTATCTTATGATCGAAGCCCGCAAACTGGGGCTTTCGGGTGTGGCGCTAAAAGACAATTCATCCAGCACACTCCTGATCGACGGATAAAGAAAAAAAAGGGGGGCGCAATATTTTCGCCCCCCCCTTCTTTTTTCGATCAACTGACCGGATGAACCCTTTAGGGCTTTGAGCCCGAGCGTTCCGAAAACATATGAATCAACTTGATTTTCCCGTCATCCGCGATAGCAAACGTTCTATCCGGTCCGCATGCGCAGCCTCGACGCGGGCCAGACTTTCAAACCATGCCGCAACGTCTTCAAGCCCTTCTTCGCGGGCAATTCGGGCCATGTCCGGATAACTTGCCTCAGCCTCCTGCTTTTCCTGCGCAATCGCGGCTTCAAGATTAAGCTTGGTGGTGCCAAGTTCCTTACCCGTTACCGGATCACCAACCGTTTCAAGAAATTCCAGATGGCCAAAGGCATGGCCCGTTTCGGCCTCGGCAGCGGTGCGAAAAAGTTCAGCGGCCTCAACATGGCCTTCGATGTCAGCCTGTTGTGCAAAGTAAAGATAGCGACGATTTGTTTGGGCTTCTGCAGCAAAGGCCGCCCGTAGGTTTTGCTCGGTACGTGTTCCCTTAAGCGCCATGTGCGCTGTCCTTTATTATTGTTCGCGCAACGCTTTCTGCACGCTGGCGAAAGACGTAAGAAAAAAGGCGACGGAACCACATGGTCCTGTCGCCTTCTTATGTGTCGTGAAATCCATCGCCGTCAACCAGAGCAGGGGCAATTTGCACTGTCCCGACATCGGATTTCATCAGTCTGTTACGTACAAACCCGCATGGAGATATCAGAAGTCGTATTTTTAGGCGGCATCCATCGCCGCGCCCCGGCGGCGCAGACGGAAGACAAGATCAACTGATGCCAGCTCAGTACCGCTAGGCGTGTTCGGGATGCCCGCAATCTGAACGGTTTCAGCGGGAATATCGGACAGCATTTTGTCTTCTTCGCAATAGAAATGATAGTGCGGCACGGTGTTGGTATCGAAATAGGATCGACCGGAATCAATCACAATTTCATTGAGCAACCCGGCATCGGTAAACTGATGCAGCGTATTATAAACCGTCGCCAAGGAGACCTTGATATTGTTGGTCATGGCTTCGGAATGAAGCTGTTCGGCGGTGATGTGACGATGACCGTCTTCAAACAGCAACCGCGCCAATGCCAAGCGTTGGCGTGTCGGACGCAGATTGGCTTCTTTTAGCCTGTTCAGCGCGTTAGTATATGGACGTGGTGTATATCCCATGATTTTGCCCCTTTAATTCCAGCAAGGTCAAAACGTGCGACCCTTTTTAAACCCAAAGGCAGATTAGACAAGAGCTGCCCACAGTTCTTTGATTTTGATCAACTCAAATCAGAAGGCCCAAAGATGCACAAAACAAACAAAAAGGGCCGGTAAATACCGACCCTTTAAATTCATATGCTGCGTTTGGGATCAATCGCCAACCATGATGCGATCAACGAGTTCCTTAACAGTCGGAATATTGCCATTGGCATAGAACGGGTCTTCACCAAATTTGTAGGCATTGTGGCCTGCAAACATCAGCTCGTTCTCAACCGCTGCACCGTGGGCAATGTTCTGAAGCGTTTTCTGAATACAGAAAGAACGCGGATCGGCACGCTTGCCGGTCGTACCGCTATGCTGTTCCCAGTTAGAGAACTGACACTGCGACAAGCAACCCATGCAATCGATCTGGTCTTTCTTGACCGTCAATGCGCTTTCTGGCGTGACAAACACCATGGTGTCGTCAGGGGTCGGCATACCTTCGGTATAGCCTGCCTCAATCCAGCCACGCACTTTGTCTGCATCGTCTTCACGAACATAGATCGGACGACCACGACGCCCCAGCGGAATACCAACATGCAGGTCTGCTTCGGCAGTACGCGAATAGCGTACCTGACGATCAGAACGCTGATGCAGGTCTTCGAGGAAGGCATTGCGAACAGCCGAGCTATAGAAACCAGTCGGGCTGAATTTATGCAGCGATACGTCGCCATCCTGCAGGCTGGTCAAACGCTGTTTCCACTCGTCGGAAATCTCGCTTTCCTGGGTCAGAAGCGGACGGGTACCGAACTGGAAGGCCACCGGGGCGACTTCCGGGTTGTCGATCCAGTCTTCAAAATCACGCAGGAACCAGACACCACCAGCCATAATGATCGGCACATGATTAAGGCCAACCGAATTCATGAATTCACGCAAGGCCCGGACGCGCGGGAACGGATCTTCGGGCACCAGCGGATCTTCGGAATTCGACAGGCCATTATGCCCACCAGCACGCCATGGATCTTCATAGACCACGCCGCCCAACCATTCCGGGGTCTTTTTATACGAACGCAGCCACAATGCGCGGAAAGCACGGGCCGAAGACACGATCGGATAATAGTGAACACCATAATGAGCTGAAATCTGGGCAATTTTGTAAGGCATGCCCGCACCACAGGTTACCCCGTGAATAAGGCCTTTGGCACCTTCAAGAACCCCCTCAAGGATAGGTTCAGCACCGCCCATTTCCCACAAGACATTCATATGCAAACGGCCTTCGCCGTTTCGCATTTCATGCGCAATTTGCGCCTGTGCAATACCACCACGGATACCGTACGCAATCAGTTCCTGATGGCGGTCACCGCGGGTTTTCCCTGCATATTCGATCGGGACCAGATTGCCATTCTCGTCATACGAGTCGGCATTCACAGCGGAAAAAGTCCCGATACCGCCGGCAGCAGCCCATGCGCCGGAACTTTTACCCGTCGATACAGCAACGCCTTTGCCACCTTCGATAACTGGCAAGACTTCTTTACCCGACATGACGAGCGGATTAAGGGCTTTCAAGTTCGTCTCTCCCATTCGGCAATTGCCCGCGACACCGGGGTATCGCGCAGTTTGCCGGACGACGTCGTGTTTTTATCGTCGTCCGGCATTCCGTTAGCTTATTCGGCGTTACCTTCTTCAAGGTCAGCACCGGTTTCCTGATCGACACGTTTCATAGACAGTTTGATTTTGCCACGGTCATCGAAGCCGATGACTTTGACTTTAACCTGATCGCCTTCTTTCACGATATCCGAAACCTGTTTGACACGCTCAGGTGCCAGTTCGGAGATGTGAACAAGACCGTCGCGCGCGCCGAAGAAGTTTACGAACGCACCGAAATCAACAGCCTTAACGACCTTACCGTCATAGATATGGTTCAATTCAGGTTCCGCAACGATGGATTTGATCCAATCCACAGCCTGCTTGCCTTTTGCACCATCGGTATGTGCGACAGTGATCGAACCATCGTCTTCGATGTCGACTTTTGCACCGGTTTCTTCGCAGATTTCGCGAATGACCTTACCGCCCGAACCGATGACATCACGAATTTTGTCTTTCGGGATCGAGAACTGGGTGATGGTCGGAGCATTGCCCGAAACTTCACCGCGTGCTTCTGGAAGGGCTTTGGACATTTCGCCAAGAATGTGCAGACGGCCATCACGTGCCTGTTTCAAAGCAATCTGCATGATTTCTGCGGTCACCGAGGTGATCTTGATGTCCATCTGAAGCGAGGTAATACCATTTTCGGTACCAGCAACTTTGAAGTCCATGTCACCAAGGTGATCTTCGTCACCCATGATGTCAGAGAGAACAGCAAAATCGTCTGCTTCTTTGATCAGGCCCATTGCGATACCCGCAACCGGACGTACCAGCGGAACACCTGCATCCATCATGGCAAGCGAACTTGCGCAAACGGTTGCCATCGACGAAGAACCGTTAGATTCGGTTACTTCCGACACGATACGGGTGGTGTATGGGAAGGCATCTTTGGTCGGCATCAGCGGATGCAGGGCGCGCCATGCAAGTTTACCGTGACCGATTTCACGACGTCCCGGTGAACCCATACGGCCAGCTTCACCAACCGAGTACGGTGGGAAGTTGTAATGCAGCATGAAGCTTTCACGGTATTCGCCGTCAAGCGCATCAACGATCTGCTCGTCCTGACCGGTACCAAGGGTAACAACAGCCAGTGCCTGCGTTTCACCACGGGTGAAGATCGACGAACCGTGCGAACGCGGCAGAACCGAAACTTCGCCAACAATCGGGCGAACATCTGCGCCAGTACGGCCGTCAATACGGGTACCGGTTTTCAGGATCGCACCACGAACGATGTCTTTTTCCAGATCTTTAATGATCGAGGAAACTTTGCCTTTAAGCGCATCAGGAACTTCATCGCCGAGTTTCTCAACGATTTCTGCTTTGGCAGCAGCAACAGCAGCCGAACGTTCCTGTTTAACAACATGACCGTATGCTTTGGTCAGGGCATCGGTGCCAAGACCAGCAATTTTTTCGACCAATGCGTCATAGCCTTCTGGCAATTCAGCAATAGCACGCGGCTCTTTGGCAGCTTCTTCAGCAAGGTCAATGATCAGGTCAAGAACGCCCTGGAACTGCTCATGGCCAAATTTAACCGCAGCAAGCATGATGTCTTCTGACAGCTCGGTTGCTTCGGATTCAACCATCATCACGCCATCGCGGGTACCCGCAACAACAAGATCAAGATCGCCTTCTTTGATGGCTTCTGGCGTCGGGTTGAGAAGGAATTCACCATCTTTGTAACCAACGCGCGCCGCACCAATAGGGCCGAGGAACGGCAGACCAGAAATGGTCAAAGCCGCCGAGGTACCAATCATGGCAACCACGTCCGGATCGTTTTCCATGTCATGGGACAGAACGGTACAAACGATCTGGGTGTCATTGCGATAAAGCGGGTGGAACAGCGGACGGATCGGACGGTCGATCAGACGCGAAACAAGGGTTTCTTTTTCCGACGGACGGCCTTCACGCTTGAAGAAACCACCTGGGATTTTGCCAGCGGCAAATGCTTTTTCCTGATAGTTAACCGTCAGCGGGAAAAAGTCGACATCCGGGCGCGGCTGTTTGGCGCCAACAGCAGTACAAAGAACAACGGTTTCACCAAGGGTGACCTTAACCGCACCATCTGCCTGACGGGCAATTTTACCGGTTTCAAGGGTCAGTTTGGCATTGCCCCACTGCATTTCCTTACGGACGACATTAAACATTATTTTTCTCTTCCTCTTACAAACCTCTGGCGGACCCGAGATACTACACGAGTTCCGAACACATTAATTATGAGGCTTTGGTAACAGCCGCATGATTAATGGGTCCGGCGCAAGCATTGGGTCGGCCCATCCGCCCCTGCTTCTCGTGTTCCGATCCACCGAAACAATAAAAAACGACGGCGGAGGTCACCCTCCGCCGCAGTTTGAAATCAGCGGCGAATACCGAGGCGTTCGATGACGCTCTCGTAACGCGACTGGTCTTTGCGCTGCAGATACTTCAACAGGCGGCGACGCTGACCAACCATCATGAGAAGACCACGACGGCTATGGAAGTCGTGTTTGTGTTCTTTCATGTGCTCGGTGAGGTTCTTGATCCGTTCGGTCAGGATTGAAACCTGGACTTCGGGGGAACCGGTGTCACCATCTTTCTGAGCGTATTCTTTGATCAACTCAGCTTTGCGTTCAGCAGTAATCGACATCAGGCATCCTTTCGCCTTTAGAGATTAAAAACACGTACAGGCCGGATTTCGCCACCATTAATCTCCGCCAACGCAACTGCGCGGTCATGGAGCATGGCACAGACGATTTCGTCCTGCACGACGGGTGTTTCAAGGGCATTGCGCTTTGCCACTGCCAACAGCCCAACGGGCTGGCCAGAGGAAAGGCGTTGCGCCTCGACTTCGGTCAGGGCCAGCGCCGGGATGTCGTCCAGCGCGGTCTCAACCGGAAGCATTTTCTTCATCACCTCTTCGGGCTCCATCTCAAGCAAATCTTGCAAGCGGATGGAGTTTTCCTCCGAAAATGGCCCCGCCGAAGTTCGGCGCAGCGCGGCGATATAGCCGACAGTCCCAAGGCGCAGCGCGATATCGCGCGCCAAAGATCGCATATATGCCCCTTTGCCCGATACAACATCGAACACGGCATGGTCACGATCTGGCATGTCGACCAGTCGAAGATCCTTGATCAGAATCGGACGTGGTTTTAACACCACCTCTTCATCGCGGCGCGCAAGATCATAGGCACGTTTGCCATTGACCTTGATTGCCGAAAACTTTGGCGGCACCTGCTGAATTTCACCAATGAATTCATTCAGCACAGCCTTGATTTCGTCTTCAGACGGACGATGGTCAGAGGTTTCAATAACCTCGCCTTCAGCATCATCCGTGCTGCGTGCTTCGCCGAATTTCAGCGTTACACGATAACTTTTGCTGCCATCCATGACGTATGCAACCGTTTTGGTTGCTTCGCCAAAGGCAATTGGCAGTACACCAGACGCCAGCGGGTCAAGTGTCCCGCCATGTCCGGCTTTGTTGGCATCTAACAGACGACGCACCTGATTGACCACCGTCGATGACGTGATCTCTAGGGGCTTGTCGACCGCCAGCCAGCCATTAATGCTTATACCGCGACGGCGACGCGCCATCAGTCGTCCTCGTTTTCCGTTTTGTCCGTTCCACCGTCCACAAGGTCTTGGGCAACGTGCGGATCACGCAACAAAGCCCCCAGATGGTCGGCGACGTCAAAACTTTTGTCTTCGACAAATCGCAATGCCGGCACATATTTCATGTGGACCGTATGGGCCACATGGTTACGCAGGTGTCCTTTTTGACGCGTCAACGCCTTAAGCGACGTTTCGGCTTCACCACCCCCAAGCGGGGTGAAGGATACCATAGCATTGCGCATATCCGGAGAAAGACTGACACCCGTAATCGTTACCGGGCGGCGTGTCAGTTCCGGGTCGTAAATGTCTCCACGCTCCAACGCCCGCGACAGCGCCTGGCGGATTTCTTCCGCCACTCGGAGCTGTCGCTGACTTGGTGCTTTGGCTGGTTGCTTCGCCATTTCAGATCCTCACCGCCTTACAGTTCGACGGCGATTTCCTCGTTCTCGAAGCACTCAATCATATCGCCGACCTGAAGGTCGTTATATTTAGCGAACGACATACCACATTCGTAACCTTCGCGGACTTCTTTGACTTCGTCCTTGAAGCGACGCAGGGTCGACAATTCGCCCGAGTGAATAACCACGTTGTCGCGCAGCAGTCGGACACCGGCACCGCGCTTGACGGTCCCTTCGGTAACCATACAACCGGCGATCTTGTTGCCAGAAATGGTGAACAGATCGCGGATTTCTGCATAGCCCAGGAACTTCTCGCGAACTTCTGGTGACAGCATACCCGACAGCATCTTTTTAATGTCATCAGCTACATCATAGATAATCGAGTAGTAACGAATATCAACGTTGTCGCGGCGCGACTGTTCACGGGCCTGCTGGTTTGCACGCACGTTAAAGCCGATAATCAATGCATTAGATGCACGTGCCAGCGTCACGTCAGATTCGTTGATACCACCAACACCGCTATGAAGAACACGGACCGAAACTTCTTCGTTACCAAGCTTCTGCAAGGTACCGATAAGTGCTTCGACAGAACCCTGCACGTCACCTTTGATGACGATCGGAAGTTCTTTAACTTCGCCGCTCTGAGCAAACATGTTCTCAAGTGCGGATTTTTTCATCGCAGCAGCCTGAGTTTCACGAATGCGGCGCTGACGGAAGTCAGAAACTTCGCGGGCTTTGGCTTCGTTTTCGACAACCACAAAGTCATCACCAGCCGACGGAACACCGTTCAGACCGGTAACTTCGACCGGCATGCCCGGAATGGCATCGGAAACGCGGTTACCATGGTCATCGACCAATGCACGAACACGACCCCATTCTGCACCTGTGACAAAGATGTCACCGGTTTTCAGCGTTCCGCGCTGAACCAGAACGGTCGCGACCGGACCACGGCCTTTTTCCATACGGGCTTCAACAACCACACCATCAGCAGCACGCTGCGGGTTGGCTTTAAGGTCAAGAACCTCAGCCTGCAGCAAGATTGCTTCTTCAAGTTCGGTCAGGCCGGTACGCTGTTTGGCAGAAACTTCAACAGCCTGAACGTCACCGCCCATTTCTTCGACCACGACTTCATGCTGAAGCAGCTGGGTCTTAACTTTGGTCGCATCCGCACCAGGTTTGTCGATCTTGTTGATCGCAACAATCATCGGAACACCAGCGGCCTTGGCATGGCTGATGGCCTCAATCGTCTGCGGCATGACCGAGTCATCGGCTGCAACAACCAGAACCACGATATCGGTAACTTTGGCACCGCGCGAACGCATTTCGGTAAATGCGGCGTGGCCCGGCGTATCAATAAAGGTGATCTTTGCGCCAGTTGCCATGGTGACCTGATAGGCACCGATATGCTGGGTAATACCACCTGCTTCGCCACCGGCAACGTCGGTTGCACGCAGCGCATCAAGCAGCGATGTTTTACCGTGGTCAACGTGGCCCATAACGGTCACAACCGGCGGACGACCAACACGCTGTTCGTCATT
Organism: Rhodospirillales bacterium; assembly: GCA_019634165.1. GTDB lineage: Bacteria > Pseudomonadota > Alphaproteobacteria > Rhodospirillales > Thalassospiraceae > Thalassospira. The sequence goes on along the minus strand of JAHQVT010000010.1, from coordinate 744,790 downwards.
GTCATCAACGGTGACCAGTGCTTCTTCAACATCGGCATCCGAAACGCGGCGCATGTTATGGCCGAATTCTTCGACAACAAGCTGTGCGGTATCGGGATCAAGGCTTTGGTTGATGGTCGCCATAACGCCCATGCTCATCAAAGATTTGATCACGTCGGCTGCACGTTCAGCCATACGGTTTGCAAGTTCCTGAACGGTAATGACGTCAGGAATGATCACATCACGTACGATTTTTTCTTTTGGCTTCTGCGGACCCTGTGCACGGGCCTTTGCTTTTGCCTGCTGGCGTTTAATCGAGGCCATCGAACGACGACGGCCACCTTCATCACCACTCATTGCGTTATTGATCGAAAGCTTACCGCGACGACGACCATCATTGGTCTTTGCACGTGCCGCACCTTTTGCTTCCTCTTCGGCGCGCTTACGCGCGGCCAAACGGGCATTTTCCTCGTCGATTTCCTTGCGGCTTTTTGCTTTCGCATCAGCCGGTGCAGAACGACGACGTTCTTCTGGGACCAGCGGCTCGGCCGGTTCACCCTGAATAACGTTCTCGGCAGCTTTCGGCTTGGAAACCGGTTTTGGCTTGGATGTTTTGCCTTTTGCCGTTGAAGCAGCGAGTTTTTTCTCAACTTCTTCAACCGACACAGATTCAGAATCATCCTTGGCCGGTGCTTCTTCCTTCTGAGCCGCTGAAGCTGCTTCCGCTGCCTTGGCTTCTTCTGCCTTACGGGCATCTTCTTCAGCTTTGCGTGCAGCGTCTTCGCGGGCACGCACTTCGGCGGCTGCTTCGTCCTGCTTGCGGCGCTCTTCAGCAGCCTTCAAAGCAGCCATACGTGCAGCACGTTCGCTGTCGGTCAGATTGCCATGATCTTCAACAGCCGGACGCGGTTTTGGCTTTGGCTTCGGTTTTTCAACCGGCGCCTGCTTAACTTCCGGTGCCGGTGCTTCGACCGTTTCCTGCTCAGCAACGAGATCCTTCTTCACTTCACGGAAGCGACCGGATTCGTTCTTTTCGAATGTACGCTTCTTACGCACTTCGACGGTCACAGATTTGGACCGTCCATGCGAGAAGTTTTGGCGAACCTGCCCTGCCTCGACCGTCTTGCTCAATTCAAGTTTCGATCTGTTGAGGCTCAGCGGTTTCTTCTCCTGATCGCGATCACTCATAATCCGTCCAACTTCCTCATTTCCTGCGGGATCAAGCCTATATGCCGATCCTGTCCTGTCCGTCCGGCGCATGCCTGTTGTCAGACTGCGCGAAATCCTTCAAGCCGCGTCAAGGAACGACCCAGCCGTTTGGCAAGTCCCCCTGGCGCAACGGCCACATGTACTGCTTTTTCACGACCAAAAGCCGCGCCGATTTCAGCAGCATCTAGAACGGAATAAATCGGCAGATCCCGGGCCTTGGCCTCGATCTTGGATTTTCCGTCTGCAGCACCATCGCGTGCTGCCAATATCAGTGCCGCACCCTCAGCAATTTGGGCACGGGCTTTTTCGAAGCCGGCAACGGCTTGACCGGCACGTCGCGCAAGCGACAGCAGATCAAGACATTTCTGCGTTAGCAGCTGCTCAATCCGGTCAGCAAGCGCGGGGTCGATCACGACTTTTTGCCGTGCCGCCCGGGCAAAGGCATTCTTTGCACAGGCGGTATTTATCACATCCCGCGACGGGCACAACCATAATCCCCGTCCCGGTAGCCGTTCCTCAAGATCGGGAACAACCGAACCATCCGGCCCGATTACAACCCTAAGAAGATCTTCCTTATTCCGGACCTCGCCGGTGACAATGCACCGGCGCTCCGGAACCTCGGCTACCTTGCCGCCTTTACGGTGCGACATGGTGTCCTCCGATCGGCCTTAAGCCTCTTCGCCTTCGACCGCTTCTTCAGCAGCTTCTTCAGTCTCTTCTTCAAGACCTTCGAACCAGCCAAGCTTGCGACGGGCTGCCATAATCAGGTCGTTGGCCTGATCCATGGTCATGTTGTCGGCATCACCGACATATTCGATCAGCTCGTCACTTGCCAGATCGGCGAAGTCTTCAAGGTTTTTGACATCATTTTCGCCAAGGCGAACAACAACACCCAACGACAGGCCGTTAAATTCGACCAGATCATCAGCAACCTTAAGTTCTTCACGACGCTTCTGAAGACGCTCGGCTTCTTCCGACAGATAGTTCCGCGCACGGGTGCGCAGCTCTTCGGCGATTTCTTCTTCGAAACCTTCGATCTCAGCCAGTTCTGCCAACGGCACATAACCGACTTCCTCGATCGAGGTAAAGCCTTCGGCGACCAGAAGATGTGCAACAACTTCGTCAACATCAAGGGCGGTCATGAACATTTCCGCACGCTTGCGTGATTCTTCCTGACGACGTTCGCTTTCATCTTCTTCAGTCAGAATGTCGATATCCCAACCGGTAAGCTGGGATGCCAGACGGACGTTCTGGCCGCGACGGCCAATGGCCAGGCTCAGTTGATCGTCTGGAACAACAACTTCGATACGGTTGGTTTCTTCATCAATAACAACCTTGGTGACTTCGGCCGGAGCCAATGCATTCACAACAAAGGTTGCCGGGTCTTCCGACCACTGAATGATGTCGATTTTTTCACCCTGCAGTTCAGCAACAACCGCCTGCACACGTGAACCACGCATACCGACACAGGCACCGACAGGATCAATCGAGGTATCTGAAGACAGAACCGAGATTTTAGCGCGCGAACCCGGATCACGGGCAACCGATTTGATCTCGATAATGCCGTCGTAAATTTCCGGAACTTCCTGAGCAAACAGTTTTGCCATGAAAGTCGGGTGGGTACGCGACAGGAAGATCTGCGGGCCACGCTGCTCACGACGAACATCAAGGATAACCGCACGAACGCGATCCCCCTGACGCACGGTTTCACGCGGGATCAGTTCTTCACGGCGCAGAATGGCTTCTGCACGACCGATATCAACCAGAACATTGCCGAACTCGACACGTTTGACGACGCCATTAATGACTTCATCCGCACGGTCTTTATATTCTTCGAACTGACGTTCACGCTCTGCGTCGCGAACTTTCTGAACGATAACCTGTTTGGCGGTCTGCGCAGCGATACGGCCAAAGTCAATCGGCGGCAGCGGATCAATCAGGAATTCACCCAGATTGATGTTTTCATCGCGAATACGCGCCTGTTCGAGTGACATCTGGGTGAAATCGTTCTCGATTTCATCCGTAACTTCGACAAAACGTGCAAGTTTGATTTCGCCAGTTTTGCGATCGATATGCGCACGAATATCGTGCTCATGGCCATATCTGGAACGACCAGCCTTCTGGATGGCCTGTTCCATCGCGCCAAGAACCTCGTCACGATCAATGCCCTTTTCACGGGCAACGGCATCTGCGACCTGCAAAAGTTCCGGCCGCGGCATTCCCGAAGTGGCTTCCATATCCAACCTCTATTCTGCGTTGTCGTCAGCGCGGCGTTCGCCGGTGACGTGCGCGATCAATTCATCCGTCAGCACCAATTTCGCCTTCGCGATATCGGCCAGCGGCAACAAGACACGTTCGCCATCAACAATCAGGGCGACCGCATTATCTTCAATCCCATCCAGCAATCCGCTGAAACGGCGACGACCATTAATGGCCATCACCAGTTCGACCTTTGCCTCGAATCCTTTCCACACATCGAAATGCGTGGCACGGGTCAGAGGACGATCGATCCCCGGGGAGCTGACTTCAAGGTGATAAGCACCTGAAATCGGATCCTCGACATCTAAAAGGGCAGAAACCGTACGGCTGATTTCGGCGCATTCAGTAACATTGATGCTGCCTTTCGCACCTGGGCGATCTGCCATGATTTGCAGGATATTATGGTCCTGTCCCGTCATGGAAACACGGACCAGTTCAAAACCCAGCGCGTTGATCGACGGCTCGATAATTGCCGTGATTTTCGCCATCAACGGGTCTCTTAACATTTGTCCAATCAGCTCAGCCATATAGCGATGCCATACCCCAAAAAGCACAAAAGAGCGGGCGCAAGGCCCACTCTTTGTCAGAATTTACAAAAAGCTTGGCGGCTTTATACAGCCGGTTTAAGCAGAAATCAAGTCGGGATACCCACCGCCAGAGCCTTTCAACCTTGGGATTCCAACTTGGCCATATTTGCCGCGTCTGCAATCAGCAGATTCCGAAAAAATTCAAAAGCCGCACAGGCCCCTTCGCGAAGGGCCTCATCTTCTTTAGCGCCAAGAGCCAACCCATTGACCTGATCAACAAATTCCCGCCAGTGACGCCCGCGACCGTCGCTATGAGCAGCCAGATGGCTCGCGCCAAAATCCGCACTCAAACCAATACCAGCAGCGGCTTTTAGCAAAAAGGCAGCACCAAGCGATGACCCCTCACAAACGTAAAGCCAACCAATTCGTGCCGCCCCGGTTTGGGGCAATGCGTGACGACTCCTGTGATCGGGCACATCACATCCCAGATCAGCTAGATCCATCAACACGGCATCCTGTCGGCTTCGATCCGCCAGGCCCGGCATTAGTTGATTAAGGTCATCGGCCAGATAAAGCGGGTACATTGCACTATGAAATATATATTGCAGCCGAAGAAACCGGGCGTAATTCTCGCGGTTGGCGAATGGCGCCATTTCCATCACCATGTCATCGACACTTTGATGATCACTGCGTGTTGACTGCTTCAATTCGGCCAAACGCGTCAGACGATCCGCCGCGGGATCAATTGTTTTAACCTGTGTTATCTCATTCACGTCAAAGCCCCTTGTTTCAGTCGCGTCTGTTTTGTTGGGCTGCGTTTACACAGCCCATAGAGTCTGAAACGATCCGGGCGCGGGAATATCTGATCATCAAGACCTAATGATCGCACTATATATTGCCGACTGTTGCCCAATATTGCCGACATTCGCAGATCAATCTTCGCGAAATGCACGGGCAAACTGATCGGAAAGGGGCTTGAACAGGTAACTCAGCGCTGAACGTTCCCCGGTTGCCAAGAAGGTCTCAACCGGCATGCCCGGTACAAGTTCCTGGCCATCAAGCTTATCAAGCTCGCCGGCACCGATGCGCACGCGGACCACGTAATAACTTTCACCGGTCAGCTCATCGCGGTCCAGTTCCGCTGAAATGCGCGACACTTTCCCGGATAATTCAGGCGTTGTACGCTGATTAAAGGCAGTAAAACGCAGCATTGCGGTCTGCCCCGGCATGACCTGTTCGATATCACGTGGATTAACACGCGCCTCAATGACCAGTTCATCGCGGTCCGGGACGATCCCCATAATCCGGTCCCCACCGGCAACAACACCGCCCACTGTATGAACTGCCATTTGATAAACTGTGCCGTCATAGGGTGCCCGAATGTCGATCCGACGCAGTTGATCATTATAGGCGATCTGGCGTTGCAGCAGTTCGGCAAGTTGCTGGTCAATTTCAGTCAATTCAGACAGAACTTCTGTCTGACGGTCCCGATCCAGTTGCAAAATCTGCATTTCGGTTTCAGAAATCTGCATATGGGTTGCGGCAATTTGCGCAATCAATTCCCCATGGGTTCCATCAAGACTGGCCCGTTCACGGCGTAATGCTGCGACCCGTGTTATCGGCACAAGCTGCTTGGCATACAGCATCTCTAGTCCGGCAAGCTCGTCTACAATATGCCTGCGTTCTTCCTCATTTGCCGATTTCTGGGCACTTAATCCCGCGACGGATTCGGAAAGCTGTGCCAATTTTTGCCCAAGCTGTTGTTTTTCGCCTTCAAGGCTGCTGCGGCGCGCTGCAAACAAGCGTTGTTCAGCAGTTATCAATTCGGAAAGTTTTGCGTCCTGCTTTCGGCTTTGAAAAACGTCGGGCAATACAAGGGCATCATTAACATCGCGCTCTGCAATCAAGCGCATCCGACGGGCACGCAAGGCATCAAGCTGTGTTTCGACAATGCCAAGACTGGCCCGCGCCATTGTATCATCAAGGCGGATCAACAGATCACCGGCCTTAACCCGGTCCCCATTGTGAACATGGATTTCACCAACAATACCACCTTCGGCGTGCTGGACATCCTTGACGTTGCTTTCGACCACCATTTTACCCGACGCAACCACTGCACCGGAAAGCTGGGCAAGGAACAGCCACATCATAAGTCCTGCCATCAACGCAAGAACAGCCCCACCACCCCAAAGCATATGCTGCTTTAAGGCCATTTGAGCCGCGGACTGGCCGCCAGCCTTTTGTCGGGCAATTGCGTTTAAGGGTGCAGGCATCGCATGCACAGACGAAACACCGGTCATGCTGTTTCTCCCACCTGGCGGACGGTTTTGCGCAAGATGTCATCGCGCGCCCCGAATGCGACCTGACGCCCGTCCTGAATAATGGTTGTCAGATTGACGGTCGCCAATGCGCCGGGACGATGGGCAATCAAAACAACGATTGCCCCGCGTTCACGCGCATCACGAACTGCCTGTAGAAGCGATTGTTCACCGGCGCTATCAAGATTGGAATTCGGCTCATCAAGCACGATCAGGAATGGCTGCCCAAACAAGGCCCGTGCCAAACCAATCCGTTGGCGTTGTCCACCAGACAGGACCACACCACCCGCCCCAACTTTGGTGTCATACCCATTGGGCAAAGACTGAATAAGATCATGAACCCCCGCAGACCGGGCCGCTGATACGATATCTTCAGATCGGGCATCCGGGATTAGGCGGGCAATATTGCGGGCAATTGTGTCGTCAAACAGTTCCACATCTTGTGGCAGATACCCGATATGACGCCCCAGACGATCAGGGTCCCAATGCGATAGTTCCGCCCCATCCAGACGAATTGTGCCACCCCGGATCGTACCGATCCCGACCATGGCCCGCCCAAGGGTTGATTTCCCCGATCCGCTGGGCCCAATGATCCCCAAACCGTCGCCGGCCTTTAGGGTCAATTCATTGACGCGTAGCAACACTTTTTGCGCATGCGTCGATTTGCCACCGGGTGTCGCAACCACAAGATTTGATATCGTCAAATCCTGTGTTGGGCTTGGCAAATCCATCCGTTCGGGTTGGGATTCCTGATGACTTAGAACTTTATCAAGACGCGCACGCGATTGCCGTGCTGATACAAACCCACGCCAATTGGCAATTGCCTGCTCAACCGGTGAAAGGGCGCGCGCAGTCAAGATCGATGCCGCGACCATGGCACCCGGTGTCACTTCCTGCTGGATCGCAAGATAAGCCCCAAGCGCCAGAACAATGGATTGCAAAGCCAGACGGATGACTTTGATGTAGGCTGAAAATGTTGAATTAACATCGCCAACTGCTGTATTTTCAATCAGGTAGCGATCGTTTTGCAAGCTCCATTGATTCCGAAATGCGCCAAGCATCCCCATCGCCCGGATGGCTTCAGCATTGCGGCATCCTGCTTCGACCAGATTGTTGCGCATGACGGTTTGCGCGTTCATATGCGCAACCTTCTTGCGGGTCGCCAATTCACTGATCAACGTCAGCGCAATCAACACAATCCCGCCAACCAGCGCCAATGTTCCAAGCCAAGGATGGAAAACAAACACGATGCCCAGAAAAAGGGGCATCCAAGGCAAATCACAGATCGCAATTGGCCCCGCCCCGCCAAGGAATTGACGAATTTGGTCTAGATCATTTAAGGGCTGCCCCGTATCCCGGCCATTGCGCAAACGAATAGCCAGTGTTTGATCTAATGCCTTAGGGCCAATTTGTTCATCAACCCGCCAACCAATCCGCACCAACATGCGCGCGCGTAAGGCATCTACACCGCCAAGAAACAGATAAAGACCGACCACCAGTCCAATCAAAGCCAGAAGGGTCGGAACGCTTTGACTGGCCAGCACCCGATCATAAACTTGGAGCATAAAAAGCGGGCCTGTCAGCATCAGCAAGTTTGAGACACCGCTCAATCCCGCAACAACCCAGAAGACGCGATGCAAAGAAGCAATCGCGGATTCAAGCGGTGAGTGAGATGCACCTTGCAAAGTGCCTTGGACTGAAGTTTTGCCAAACACGTTTTTTATATTCCAAAGATGTTTTATGCTGGGGTGGGTGCCGCTGTTACGCGGCACCCTGCAATCAAGACTTTGTGCCCGTTCCGCTCGCGGAGCGGGCCGTTTTTCTTAAACAAAGTCAGTTGCGTCGATATCGGTGTAATCAACACCAGTCAGGGTGATCGTGCCATTTGCATGGGTGATCAAAGCATTGCCGCTGCCATCATCAGCAACACTGACCGATGCATAATCGATATCAAGAAGGTCGGTGCCATCGGTGAAGTCAGTAACGGTGTCGTCACCGAAATCTGCGGAAGCATCGAATACAAAAGTATCCGCACCGCCATTGCCGGTCAGAACATCATCACCGGCCCAGCCGCCAATTACGTCATCACCAGTACTGCCGTTGATTTCGACACCTTCTGATGCAAAGACCGACTGCAGTTCAGAACTGTCGCCACTGTACAGACCAGTCAAAACAGTACCGGTCTCGCTTGAGCTCAGGTCAAGGCCAGAAATATCGACACTTGAATCGCTCAGATAATAATCGCCGTTGGCGTCCTGAACTTTGGTCTCGCCGAATGACAAAGTATCAAGGTTTCCAACGATCTGGTGGGTGCCGATATCATAGGAGAAATCGTCACCAGTACCGGTGCTTGCCAAGAAGCCTTCGGTATAGCTTGAACCGCTATCTTCATCGCTGAGGTAATATTGTGAACCTTGGAACAGGCCACTGCCATTCAGGAACTCACCATAGTTAAAAAGACCCTTTGAAAAGTTCGCATCGAAATCATCAAGAAGGCTCTGAAAGTCAACACCGTTGCCGGAACCGTCCGCGGTAAGGTTGATCGTAATTGTCATGTCGTTTTCTCCACTATTAGTTCACTCCAACTACTGGAGCGATAGCTGAGAATGACTCGTATTATCACACAGAGTCAACAAAATAAATTGTTTAAAAACAATAAGTTAAATAGCAAACGCCTTATGCCAGCCAGATAGAATTATCTGGCTGGCACGGCGTTTCCAAAGGCAATTTCTGATTAGAAATTGCCGCTCAGGGTCACGACAGCCGTACGCCCGGGTGCGGGGGAATAAGTACCGCCCGAACCTTGGACATAAGCTTCGTCAAACAAGTTGTTCACGGCAAATCGCAGCGAAACGTTATCGTTGATGTCATAGGAACTGTAGAAGTCGAAGACGCGGTATTTGAAATACTCGCCAACCGCAGATGACAGTGTCGTGTTGCCAAAATTATCCTGGGGATAAACAAAGGATGCACGCATGCCCATTATCAGGTCTTGATCAAGCAACCGGACGCCGCCATCAACAGTGTATTTGCGCTCTGGTGGGGCATAAAGGCCATACAAACTGGACGCTGACCCATACTGATTAGCAACGGAAAGTGCCGCTGCAGTATATGTCGTATCAAGGATATAAGGGTTATAAGTCCCTTCTAAGTCCATGTCAGAAGTCGTAAGCGTCCCACCAACATAGTAAGCACCTGCGTCATATGACATTTCCAACTCGGTCCCATTGATATAGACCGGATCGGTCAGGTTCACGATTCCCGCAGCCTGATATGTACCCGTCAAACTTGCCAAAAGAAGTGACGGTGTCGGCACGTAGCCAATGGTGATGTAATTATCAACAGTTGTGCGGTAATAGGAAAGTTTGGCGCGGAAACCATCCCCTTGTTGAAGAACGTTATCAAATTTGAAATTGGCCCCGATTTCTTGGGTCCGGGATTCTTCAGCCTGCAAATTTGAATTTGAAAAGAATGAGACCGGCGTTCCGCCAATGTGCGATCCTTTCAACATCGTTTCCATAACAGTCGGCGCACGGAAATTTTCGCGATAATTTGCAAATAGCTGCACGCCATTAATCGGCGAAAGACTTACGCCAAAGGATGGCGAGACCTTGTCTTCGACCAGATCAATATCAAGAGGTACGTCTTTGTCCTGCCCACACTGATTTGCCGAACCAAAGAAGTTTGGTACCGCTTCGCACCAATAGGAATCACCGTTTAGATTAAAACGGTCATATCGAAGACCCCCGTGCAATTCAAAAAGATCATTCCACCCATATGTCCCGGTAAGATAACCCCCGTAGACATCTCGCTGGCCCGCAGGGGTGCTCCCTTCAACCTGATAGGCATAGTCCCCTGTACCACCAAGATCTTCAATTTCAGAACGTGTTGTTGCTTTGTCGTGAAAGTATTCCGTTCCATAATCAAAGCGCAGTTGACTAAGTCCATCGCCCAGCGCTGTAAGATCAAGCTTGCTATGGTTACCGATATCACCGCCAGCAGTATCAACCCTGTAGTAGTTGTCATAAGGATCGTGGGTAATTGATCCTGACGCGTTGTAGCGTGGCGGTCGATATTGATTGTTTTCTGTTCGGGTCCAAAACAGATTGGTATCAAGATCAACCAAGCTCGATACCGGATCCCAGTTATGTTTGGCGGTCAGGGTGTGGGTCTTTGTTTCGTTGAAGTCGGTATATACGTTGGCAACGTCATTTGTCTTTGCGTAGTCGCTCTTGGTGCCGACATAACCAAGGTTCAATTCCTGTTCTTCCGTCAAATAGACATTCGCCTTCAGAAGGCCCGAGGTTTGACGCAAAAATGTATATTTGGGTCGGGAATTTTCAGTTGAATAGTAAGTTCCGCTGCCTGACGTGAACAGGCCCGGGTTATGATTACCGGCGCGATAGTTCCCAATTACCTTGCGACTAACTGTTGCGGACATATCGAACTTCGGGGAAATGCGCACACCGGCGGATGCATCGCCTGCAAAGTCATAACTGTTCGTACCATGACTAATATTGACCTTACCGCCCCAGTCTTCATCCTCATCAAGGATGTCGTCGGTGTTAAGGGTCCGCATGGTCACGATCCCTGCCGATGTCCCGGCCCCACCATTTTTGGCCAGATTTGTTTTTTCAATCTCGACTTCTGCCAGTAAGGCCGGATCAAGATAAACACGCGACGCTGTCCCGTGGGTAAGCTGATTATAGTTCTGCCGCGCGCCATCGATATTGACGTTTACACGTCCCATTTCCTGCTGACCGCGCACATTCACCGTTAGCCCCGGATCACGGGCATCGTTTGAAATATCAACACCGGCAACCTGATTGAAAATCTCGCGGGCTTCGCGCACTGGTGCTTTACGCATGCTTTCCCGCGTAATGACCGCGACCGATCCCGGTGTATCATAGACCTCGTCAGGGACACCATTTGGCCCCAATGCACGTTTAGATGCCGTCACCGTAACTGGAAGCGTCACCGCACCGTTATCCACACTCGTATCGGACTGCGGGACGACAACAGAAATCGTTGTATTGTTGATCGGAACCCAAGCAAGTCCGCTTTGCGAGACAAGAATGTCAAGAGCAGCAGCAGCCGTCATCGTCCCGTTGACAGCCGGGCTCATTGCACCATCTGGCAGGACACCATTGATCACAACGTCGACGCCAGAAATGCGTGAAAACACTACCAATGCCTGGCCAAGCGATTGCGCTTCGATATCAAAAAGTCGCGGTTGTGACGGCAAAGTTACCTGTGCGACCTCAGACGTCGGTTTGACTGACACTGCGTCTGATGATTGGGCCAAGGCATTAATCGGAACAAAAGCAAACAGGACAGTGCCCAATGCTGTCGCTGCAATAACACGTGTTACCCCCAAGGAACCCGCGGTCGTCCAGTTTCTTTTAATCGTGTCGTTCACACGATCCACCCCGTTTGAAGGCATTTTACTCTTCTCCTGATTTCACGATATGCAAATGCATCGCATTCGTTTTTCGCTACTTTCTGTGACGAGAGAGAAATCTATTTATCTGAAAGATATGGATATTTTTTGAAAATAATTGTTATTCGCATTAATAATTATGCGCAACATATGCATATACGGGTGAATTAGCCCATCACGCCGCGCGAATTACGGTCAAATATTCTGTGAACTGATCGACCTTCAATGACAGGGCATTGGCAAGGGCCGGTAAAACGCCGCGGGTTCGATCAAGGTCGACAACCATTGTCACTTTGCGACGCCCGACCCCCTCGCCAATAATCATGATTTTGCCTGGCTGCCACCGTTCAAGAATGCGTGCGACATCTGCCAGTTCTTCGCCCATGAAGACAAGCTGTCCACGACGCCAAGCCAGTGCATTTGCGACATCAACCTGATGGACTTGCCCCATAAGGCCCGGCTGATAGGTCACCGCATGCTCTGGTGCAACACGCGCTGTTTTGCCATCTTGCTTAACAAATATGGTGCTGCTTTCAACGGTAACGGTTGTCTGGCCATCGAATTGGGCAACATCGAACTGCCCGCCACGCGACCAGCTTTGCCCGCCAGAAGAAGCCACAAAGAAATCCCCGCTTTCAGCAGCATGATCAAACCAGACTTCACCACCGTGCAACTCAACACCCGATAGTCCATGTCCGGTCACGAGTGACATCGTGGTCCCACTGGCAAGCGTCGCTTTGACGCCGCCCGGCAAGGTGACGTCGCGTCGCTCACCCGTCGCGGTTCGGAAATCTGCTGTTGGATAATAGCGGTGCGCACCCCACCCGGTTGCCAAGGTTGCCATTACAACGCCACCGGCAATAAAGGCACGCCGCCCAACCTTGTTGTTGGCAGACAATTGCAAACTTGAACTGCCACTCCAAAGGCGTTCAACTTCACCAAAGGCTTCCATATTCCGTGGGTCTTTCTCGACCCAACGGGCAAATGCACGGCGGTCTTCTTCGGTTTCACTGCCATCAAGAAACAGCGCAAACCAATAGACTGCCTGCTCTGACAGTTCGTGAAAGCCACGTTCCGGGTTTGAATAACGGTTCATATCAGTGCTTCAGTGAATTGCTCATGCAGATCCAAATCCATCTCATTTCCTGCGGAAAATAGATGGACTCTGACTTATGACGAGTGGCGGTGAGATTTATCTGATTGGCAAAGACGTTTTTTCGCCCGGCTCCATCGCATCTTTTACGATGGTTAGCGCCTTGACCATGCGACTGAAAGCTGTCTGGCTTGGAATCCCAAGCTTTTTCCCGATCTCGACATAAGTTTTGCCTTCGACCCTGGCCAACATAAACACATCACGCAATTCGCGCGGCAAGGCATCAAGTGCCACTTGCAACCGGCGAAGCTCCTGACGGGACCAAGCGATTTGCTCGGGGTCTGGTGTATCGTCGGCAATCAATTCAAACGCCATATCCGGGTCAGATACAAATGAAAGAATTCTCTCGCGGCGAAAATGATCAATCACAAGATTATTGGCCGTCCGATACAGATAGGACTGTGCAAAACGTTGTTCAGGCAGTGATGGCGTTGCTACAACCCGAAGAAAGGTATCCTGAACAATATCATCGGCGAGATGCCACGATAGTTTTCGGCGCTGAACAAAGTGAAGCAAGCGGCGACGATACGTTCTGAAAAGTGTGTTAACATCCCAGTGTGTCACGGTATGGACCTCTGGCTGGTTCGATTTGCATTTGCGCCGGGTTCATTGGGGCGATTGGCGTTGCAATGATTTGACTTCAAGTCATTAACGGAGCTCTTTTATCGCATATGACAATCATTCGCAATACATGCTTTTGATTCCTGTACACGGGTATAAGGCTTCATACCGGACCAATCCACGCGCCAATACCGCACCCATCCGCGATTCGAAACGCGCAAAGACGATGCTGATATCTGCAAAAGCAGGAAAAATCAGAGAGGGATGAGCCTTGGCTAGGCCTGACGTGGCTTACGACGGAAGCGCAGGTAATTGCATTTCTTGCCCTGACCCAGCGCCTTTTGCTCATACCGGGTTTTCACCCAGTCGGCTGGCGGCAGGCGCCAATCATCGGGCCCTTCGGCCAGCCATTCGAAATCAGGATGATCGTGCATATGCTGCAAGGTCCAGGAAATATATTGCATATCATCACTGGCCACCCGGAACTCCGCCCCGTCTTTTAAAAGACGCGCAAGCAAGGCAAGGTTTTTAGGCCCGATAAAGCGACGTTCCGAATGCCGTTTTTTCGGCCAAGGATCAGGAAACAACAGAAACGCCCGATCAAAACAGCCATCCACCAGCTTATAAAGCAGTGGGCGCGAATCATCGGCAATCACCCGAACATTGGTCAGGTTGCGATCATTGAGATGACGCAACAGGCTGCCGACACCATCCATGAACGGTTCCGCACCAATTATTCCGACATTTGGGTTGGCTTCGGCCTGACCTGCCAGATGCTCTCCACCGCCAAACCCAATCTCAAGCCACAACTGTTCGGGCTTGCCCCCAAAATAGCTGTTGGGATCGACACCTTCCTCATCGGGATAGCTGATCCCGATCGTTGGCATCATCGCATCTACCAGCGCCTTACGAGAATCCTTCAGCGGCCGGCTGCCGCGGCGGCCATAAAAATTCGGACGATCAGGTGTTGGAATTGGACGGTCTTTATTGCGCATGTCGTATCAGTCGATCAGGGTCGGGACAAAATCACTCATTGCGGCATCACCAATTGGATGGCGATATCCACAAAATCAAAACGGGCGACCCGATTTTTCCGGGCCGCCCGCCTCATATCACGTCATGCGACTTTGGCAAATCGCACTTTTGCAATGCAGCTGCCTAATGATCAGGCGCCGAATGCAGATTTCAGTTCGCCAACAAGGTCGGTGCGCTCCCAAGAGAAGTGACCGTCTTCAAGCGGCTTGCGCCCAAAGTGACCATAAGCTGAGGAGGGGACATAGATCGGACGGCAAAGCGAAAGATGTTCGCGGATGCCACGCGGGCTCAGATCCATCAACTGACGCAGAACACTGCCCAGCTTAATTTCATCGACATTACCCGTGCCGTGATTGTTGACATACAGTGCCAGCGGCTTGGAAACGCCAATCGCATAAGCAACCTGAATGGTGCAACGTTCTGCAAGGCCAGCAGCAACCACGTTTTTCGCAAGGTAGCGCGCAGCATAAGCAGCCGAACGGTCAACCTTGGTCGGGTCTTTACCAGAAAACGCGCCACCACCATGTGGTGCAGCACCGCCATAGGTATCAACAATGATCTTACGACCGGTCAGGCCAGCATCACCATCAGGACCCCCAATGACAAAACGACCCGTCGGGTTGATGTAAATCTCATCGGCGGACGGCAACCAGCCTTCTGGCAGAGCTGCTTCGATATAAGGCAGAACCAGCGCACGAACATCATCCTGACTCAGGCCTTCAGCATGCTGGGTTGAAACAACCACCGAGGTCGCGCCGACCGGCTTGCCATTGACATAACGCAGCGTCACCTGGCTTTTGGCATCCGGACCGAACTGGGCTGATTTGCCCGAATGACGATCTTCGGCCATCGCGCGCAGAATACGGTGCGAGAACTGGATAGGGGCAGGCATCAGTTCATCGGTTTCGTTACATGCGTAACCAAACATGATGCCCTGGTCACCAGCGCCGAGGTCTTTTTCGCCCGCAGAATCCACACCCTGTGCAATATCGACAGACTGTTCATGCACATGGCATTCAATCTCGGCAGTCTTCCAATGGAAGCCTTCCTGTTCGTAGCCAATTGCACGAATGGCTTCACGCGCCTTTTCGATCATGACCTCTTTGGTCACGCTTTCAGGGCCGCGGACTTCACCGGCAAGAACCACACGGTTGGTGGTCGCAAGCGTTTCAACGGCAACGCGCGAATCTTCATCCGCTGCAAGAAATGCATCAACGATGGAATCGGAAATGCGGTCACAGACTTTGTCCGGATGACCTTCCGAGACGGATTCACTGGTAAAAAGATAGTCGGAAAGAGACATTATGACCTTCTCCGGTAATGGGTTTCCAAAACTGGACCGGAGGGCTCCCAATACATTTGAATGTATCGATAGCGCCCACTTAGCCTTTTTTTGTGTGGTGGCAAGCGGTCCAAATCCGTCCACATGATGCAGCTTTGTTTCAAACTGCTTGACGCTTTTGCCTGATCACAAATTCAAGGTCAAGCATCATCGACGCAAAATAGTAACCAAAAAATTGCATAGCCTGACGGCCATTTTACGCCAAAAGAAAAGACGCACTTCGTAGCTTGCGAAATGCGCCCTTCATAGACCTACAGCACAGCAAACTTATTTCTGATCGGAATCAGTTGCTTGCAAAGCGCCCATTGACTTAACCAGTTCAAAAATCTTCTTGCGCTGGTTGGGATCGGTAATCCGGTAATAGGCGCGCACCAGTTCAAGCGTTTCGCGTCTATTCATCGGATCATTGTCAAACGGGTCGGGGCTTTCGGACATTTCGCGGCGTTCATGAACCGATTTCGACGAAATTTCGTCAGGCATATCGTCAAAGAAGAACGATACCGGTACTTCAAGAACACGCGACAAATCATAAAGTCGCGAGGCACCAACACGGTTGGCACCACGTTCATATTTCTGGACTTGCTGGAACGTCAGGCCAATTGCTTCACCCAATTTTTCCTGGCTCATGCCAAGCAGGGTTCTGCGAAGGCGCACACGTGCCCCAACATGTATATCGACAGGATTTGGTTTGCCACTTGCAGTCCGGCCACGGCCACGGCCGCGTGTGTTTTTTACCATCGTGCTATCATCCTTGGGCGACATAAAATTGTTCCTTCTCACACTCCGGCCTATCCGCCCTTATTGAGATGGGACAATCTCTGGACGGTTCAGCGCATTTCACAGCCGCCTAGAGGGATTTTGACACCCGGTTATATCCCATAACGAGAACGGCGAAGAAGGTCACAATACCGTAAAATAGAATATCACGCCACAAATAATATACTGTAGTATGGTTTTTATCACTCAAAAGGGGGTGAAGGAGGGTGCCCCTTGTTCTTAAGGAGAGGTCCGCAAGTTTACGTCCATAAGGATCGAAGAAAACCGATACGCCAGTATAAGCGGCCCGAACCAGCGGCAAACCTTCCTCAACAGAACGAAAACGCGCTGCTGCCATATGCTGATATGGGCCCGCACTATCGCCAAACCAACCGTCATTGGTCACATTCAACAACCAATCAGGTCGATTTTCATCATCAGCGACCGCACCGGGGAAAATCACCTCATAACAAATCAGGGGTGAAAAGCTGGGCATCCCCGCCACTGAAAGGGTCTGAGGCCCCGGACCTGCTGAAAAGTCCGTCCGGCCCGCGGTCAATTTTGGCAATGGCAATATGGATCGGAACGGCACATATTCGCCAAATGGCACGAGATGAAACTTATCAAAGCTGGCGATAATCTCGCCGCTGGCATCAATCACCTGAATCGCGTTCCACACCTTGTATTCACCTGTATCACGTGGATAGGTTCGCGGTGCCCCAGTAATCAGGATATCGTCGGGCCCCAGTGTCGCTGCCATCTGCATTCTGGCAGTTGTTTGCGTTTCGACAAAAAAGGTCGCTGCCGTTTCTGGCCAAATCACAATGCGTTTCTGCCCCGGCTTCATCCCATCAGGACGATACGACATTTCGATCAGTTCGGAAAAATGCTGGTTTTGTAGCTCCGGTCGCCACTTATCACGTTGCGCGATATTGGGCTGAACAATCTGAACCACCGGCACATCCGGTGACAATTCAGAAAGCGGCACATCCGTAGCAGCAGGACCAACAAATGACAGCCGTAATTCTCCACCACCCCAAAGCACAATAGCAATCAAAACACCCAAAGATGCGGCAACGCGCCCGGTTTTTCCCGAAACCACTGCCGCAGGCAAGGTCGCAAACAATGCGGTGACAAACGAAAGTCCATAAACCCCGACAACGGATGCAAACTGCATCGGAGCCGGATCAATCGCCCAGATATGAGCCAGTAAGTTCCATGGAAATCCGGTCAGGATATGACCGCGAACATACTCAGAAACGGACCAGAAAACTGCAAGCAACACCGCACGCCGAACAAGTCCGTCGGTCAACCGCCAGCTTGCCCATACCGCCAACATTGGAAAAATCGCAAGCCCGCCGCCAAGACCGATCAAGGCAAACGGGATCATCCAGCCATAAATTTCTGGCTGAACCAAAAAGGCATGACTGACCCAATAAAACCCGGCAGCAAAATGCCCGGTTCCAAACCACCACCCCGCCGACAAAGCCCCCTTATTGCATCGAACGCCTTCAAGGCTCCAAAGCAGGAGTGCAAAACAGATCGGCAAGACTGGGATAAAAAAGAAGGGCGGCAGCGCCAATACCGCAACCGCCCCGGAAATCAACCAGACAAAACGTCTGCGCCAGCCAGAAAGACCAGCAAGACGCATCGCCACTGTCTTAATCATCCGATTTTTCCTGAACACTGGGTTCTTCGGCCAAGGGCAACGTATCTTGGCGGACCATATGAATACGCAACCGGCGAATACGACGTGGATCAGCTTCAAGCACTTCAAACTGAATACCACTTGGATGATCTATCAACTCTCCACGGGCTGGAACCCGTCCGGCGAGCGAGAAGACAAGCCCGCCAAGTGTGTCGATATCTTCGTCTTCATCTTCGTCAAGCAAGCCAAAGGACAGCTTTTCTTCAAGGTCTTCGACCTCATAGCGCGCATCGGCAATGTAACATCCATCTGAAAGACGGATCAGTTTGGGCGTTTGATCAACGTCGTGCTCGTCATCAATCTCACCAACGATCTCCTCGACCAAATCTTCGATCGTGATCAGACCATCAATGCCACCAAACTCATCAACCACCAGCGCCATATGGGTGCGTGACAACCGCATTTCCGACAGAAGGTCAAGAACACGGATGGCGGGGGACACAAACAAGACCCGCCGTAAAAGAGCCTGCAGGCTAAATTCACGCCCTGCAGCAACACACCCCAAGACATCCTTGATGTGCACCATGCCAGCAATATCATCAAGCGTATCGCCATAAACAGGCAAACGCGAATGCGCCTTTTTGACCATCACCTCGACCAATTCTTCAAGTTCGATGGTTTTGGGCACTGCGACAATATCGGCGCGGGGAATCATGACGTCTTCTGCCGTCATGTCACGCAGGGCAATGATGTTTTCAAACAGGGAACGTTCATGCAACGAAACCGGCTCGTCGTCTTCTCCGGTCCGCTCGGCGAGTTCTTCAAGCGTATCGCTTAGTGACGCTTCGCCGTTACGTGATTTACCACGCCGGAATCCCAGTGCTGAGGCCATATTGCCCCATAAGGAGCCCGTTTCGGCATCCTGGTTTGAATCCTCGCCTGTGCGAGGGTTCATACTGTCGTGATCGTCGTCGCGTTGACTACTGTCGTTCATGGGTCGGGTTCGACATCCTTTAATTCAAACGAACTGTGTATCTAGGGTCAGATTCTAAACCGGTTCATCTTCAATTGGCTCATAGGGATCATCTATCCCAAGGCCTGCAAGAATTTGCCGTTCAAGTTCTTCCATCTCTTCGGCTTCATCATCAACCATATGATCGTAACCGACAAGATGCAGCGTGCCATGAACGGCAAGATGAACAAGATGATTTTTCAGGGACTTGTTCTGCTCGACCGCTTCGCGGGCACATGTTTCGCGGGCAATGACAATGTCACCCAGCATCAAGGGCATGTCCGGGGCCATCATGAAGGCATCAGCATCATCCGCACTTTCAAGGGCCGCAAAAGACAAAACATTGGTGGGTTTATCCTTGTCGCGGTAGTCGCGATTGAGGATTTGCACCGACGCATCATCAGAAAGACGAACACCAACCTCAACCACCGGGGCAACAGATAAAAGCGATGCACCATCACCCTCATCAGCGGTGCCGTCGGTTGGAACCGCACTTTCTTCCCAAAGCGCACCATCGGCCAGCGCACCATCGAGGGCGGCGATCACCGCGGCTTCTATCGCGTCAATTTCGGCTTTTTCCCAAGCACCGGCTTCGACGTCCAGATCAAGATCAAGCGGTGCCGTCATTGTCCGTATCCTTGCTGGCATCGTCCTTATTGCCGCGATAGCTTTTTTTCAAGCGATCGCGCAACTCGTCCGCCGCGTCATAGGCCTGCACAATTTTGGTCACCAAATGATGGCGAACAATGTCGCGCTGATCAAATTTGATCGTTGCAACACCCTTAACATCACCAATGGTTTCCAACGCATCACGCAAACCCGATTTTGTCCCATCGGGTAAATCGACCTGTGTCATATCACCGGTGATTACCATGCGCGATCCTTCGCCCAACCGGGTCAGAAACATCTTCATCTGCATCGGGGTGGTGTTTTGTGCCTCGTCAAGGATGACAAAAGCATGTGCAAGCGTACGTCCGCGCATAAAGGCAAGCGGGGCGACTTCGATCTCGCCGCTTTCCATGCGCTTGATCACCACATCCCCCGGAAGCGTGTCGTGCAGCGCGTCATAAAGCGGACGAAGATACGGATCGACTTTATCTTTCAAATCACCGGGCAAAAAGCCCAGCCGTTCGCCCGCTTCCACCGCCGGGCGCGACAGGATAATGCGATCAACCTGACCCAGAATAAAGGCCTGCACGGCCATAGCGACCGCCAAATAGGTCTTACCCGTACCAGCCGGACCAATGCCAAAGATCAGTTCATTATCAAGGATCGCCTCGACATAGTCTTTCTGACGTTTGGAGCGCGGCGAAATCCGGCGCTTTTTGGTCTGAATGGTCAGTCGCGATCCACCAAACATGTCTTTGGTCTGGCCGTTCCACGGATCTTCGCCATCGGGTTCGGATAATCGGATCGCACCATCAATGGTTTCCCCATCAATCAGATCTATTTCCTTATCGCGCAGACGCGCATAAAGCTGGGAGAGAACCTTTTTGGCTTGAGCAACCTTTTGTGCTTCACCTGCAAGGGTAACAACCAAGCCACGGCTTGACACCTGAACCCCGGTTTTTTCGGAAAGGCGGGTCAGATTTTCTGCCTGTGGTCCATAAAGAACCTGCGCAAGCGCGTTATCAGAAAACTCGATCTTGTCTTGATCTTTGGTCGCGATTTTTTTCGGTGTTGCCTTTTTGGCCGTGCTTTTTGGTTTGGTGGTTTTCGCAGAAGTGCCGCTCACGCAACGTTCCTTTCAGATTTCTGGTCACTCAGTGGGGCGTTGACCAGCTCGCCACCAAGGGAATTAGGCAGCGCTTCAGTGATTTTCAACCGCACGATCTGGCCCATTGCCGATTCTGGCAATCCGCTGACGTGAATAGGCTGCATATAGGGGCTTTTACCAACGAGCTGGCCTTCAAGTTTGCCAAACCGTTCCAACAGCACATCCATTTCTTTGCCAATGCAGTTGCGGTTAAAGTCCAACTGCTGTTCTGCCAAAAGCGCCTGAAGACGCATAATCCGTTCGGTTTTGACTTTTTCAGGCAC
Organism: Rhodospirillales bacterium; assembly: GCA_019634165.1. Lineage (GTDB taxonomy): Bacteria > Pseudomonadota > Alphaproteobacteria > Rhodospirillales > Thalassospiraceae > Thalassospira. Next base: position 723,511 of record JAHQVT010000010.1, on the reverse strand, counting down.
CTGTAATTCCATCGCAGATGCCGGGGTGCCCGGACGCGGACTATATTTAAAACTGAATGCCTGAATAAAGGTAATGTCGCGCACGATATCCATCGTGTCTTCAAAATCCTTATCCGATTCGCCTGGAAAACCAACGATAAAGTCCGACGACAATGCCAAATCCGGGCAGGCATCTTTCAACCTTGCCACAACGTCGCGGTAATCTGCGCCATTATGTTTGCGGTTCATTGCCTGTAACACGCGGTCCGATCCGGCCTGTACCGGCAGATGTAAGAACGGCATCAGTTTATCAAGATCACGGTGGGCCGAAATCAGATCATCATCAACATCACGTGGATGCGACGTGGTATAGCGAATGCGATCCAGCCCATCAATTTCGGCCAGTTCGCGCAGCAAACGGCCAAGTGACCATTCACCCCCGTTCGGCGCTTCGCCGTGATAGGCATTCACATTCTGCCCCAAAAGGGTCAGCTCACGGGTCCCTTGGGCAACAATCTGGCGGGCTTCCTTGATCACATCCGCACCGGGGCGTGAATATTCGGCACCACGGGTGTAGGGCACGACGCAGAATGTGCAGAATTTGTCGCAGCCTTCCTGAATGGCAAGGAACGCCGAATAACCCTGTTTCGATATCTGGGCCGGCAGGTGATCAAACTTTTCCTCGGCCGGGAATTCGGTATCAATGATCCGGTCGCGGCCAATCGCACGGTTTGCCCGCGCCACCATTTCGGGCAGACGGTGATAGGTCTGCGGGCCAAACACCATATCGACCATTGGTTCGCGCCGCATCAATTCCGCACCTTCGGCCTGCGCAACACAACCAGCCACCGCGACAATCATTTTGTCGCCGCCTTTGGCCTCTTTGGCTTCTTTGTGTTTGCGCACACGCCCAAGATCGGAAAACACCTTATCGGCTGCTTTCTCGCGGATATGACAGGTATTGAGGATCACCATATCCGCATCTTTTGCAGTGTCGACCGACTGGTATCCCAGTGGCGCCAATACATCCTGCATGCGCTGACTGTCATAGACATTCATCTGACAGCCATAGGTTTTTACAAAAAGTTTCTTCGGTTCAGTCACACCAGATCCGTTTCGCTCTCTCAAAACGCCGAAAAGCGGTGTGATCTCTCACACCGCGCTTGAGTTCCGCATATTCATATGACCGGAACTTTCTGGACATCTCGATATCTGAATTCCCGGTCAGGTGAAACCCAATTTCACGCCAACCGGTTTATTATACGGCAAAACGGTCAGGAGCCGAACTGTCGATCCGGACCAAACAGCCGAAAATCTTCTGAAATAATCGCAAGGGGTGAACATCCAACCAGCTCGCCAGACAAATCACTGTCAATTAGCTGAACCGGAACCCCCTGATGTAGACCGCTCAGTGCTGCCTGATGTCCACGGGCAACGCTGGCTTCACACATCCGGGCAAGTTCCTTACGCGACCCGGCAGCATCTGCCAAGGTCACAGGCGGATGAACAACAATTTCAACCGTCACTTTGCCGAGTGCCAAAAACTGCCACAAATGCGGGGCCAAGTCCATATCCCCGTACCAGGAGTAAAACGCACGCAAATCGCGCCCAATTGGCGCACCATCCAAACGGGTGGCGGCAATTGAAACCGGTTGAAACTTTACCGGGGATCCATCGGGCATGGCCCGTTCAGCAGATGCAAACAAGGTCGATTTAAACCGCAAGACCCGGTTACCATCATTGCTTGTGCCTTCCGGGAACAAGATCAGTTTATCACCGCCCTGCAACCGTTCACTTAGCTGATCGTTCTGTTCGCGCGATCGCACCGCACGGCGTTCGACAAAGGTTGTGCGCGACAGTTTTGCCAAAAAGCCAAACACCGGCCAACTGGCCACTTCGGTTTTGGCAATGAAACTACCGCGGGTCAGCGCGCCCAGCACAGGAATATCAAGATAGGACGCGTGATTGGCAACAATCACACCCGGCCCATCGATCAGTTCCCCGCCCGATACACGCACTTCGATATGAAGGATGCGCAGGCAAAGTGCGTGATAAAAGCGCGGCAATTCATCTGCCAGACGCAGACGGCACGCGATGGCCACCATCTGAACTGGCAATAATACCAATGTCAAAAGTGCGTAGGCTGTCAGCCGGATAGCGGCACACACATAGCAGTTCACGATACCCTCGCGGTCCGTTCGTAATGCTTGTAATAGCGATCAGTTACTTTTTCAGTCGGTAACACAATGCAGATGTCAGTGGTATTGAACTGATGATCAACCACCGCCCCGTCGCCAACAAAACCGCCGAGACGAAGATACCCTTTGATCAGGGGTGGTAGGTCACGAAGGGCTTGGCGTTGATCAATGCCGCCAATTTCTGACCGCAACATCGGCTCATAGCGTTCTTCGATGGCGCGTGGGCGCATGTCTTCAGGTGCAAGATGGTTGTGATGCAAATAGGTCAGAACATCACTGAAGGCATCCGGGTCCGTTCCATGGAACGAAGCACAGCCAAACATCAATTTGATGTCATATTTGAAAACATAAGCCGCGATCCCCTGCCACAAAAGCTGCAGGGTCGGCATGGTGCGATAATCGGCCTCAACGCAGGAACGACCAAGTTCCATGATCTCGCCGGTTTCCTTAACCGCGTTGAGCATGCTTTCAATGTGGTATTCATCTGCGCTGTAAAAGCCGCCATGTTCGTTGGCAACCGATTGGCGCAGGAGGCGATAGGTTCCAACAACCGCGTCCGGGCCAACCCCACGACTATGGTCAAGAACCAGAAGATGGTCGCAAAGCGGATCATAGTGATCAAAGTCACGTTTTTCGGCCGCCATTTCTGCGGTCGGCTTTGCACCACGTTCTTCGTAAAATACTTTGTAACGGAGTTTCTGGCTGGCGAGAATTTCGTCTTGATTTTCCGCAAGGCGGACTTCAAGCCGCTGAAGCTGTCTTTCGTCGCGCATGACAACACCCTTTTGTTCATCTGCCCGGATTTTGCGCAAGATTTGCGTGAAGGGCGAGTGAAGGGTTTGTGAAGAACGCGTAACAAAATTATGAAGGCCACTTGCCTAATTAAGCAAGTGGCCTTGAATTTCTTAAATCTTTGGTGCGGTTGAAAACCGGATTTACTTATCGTCTTTCAAAGGAACACCATAAAGTTCAAGGCGATGCCCCACCAGCTTGTAACCAAGCTCGTTGGCGATCTCTTCCTGAAGCTTTTCGATTTTGTCGTTTGAAAACTCGATCACATTATTTGAACGCATATCGATCAAATGATCATGATGCTCTTCGGTGAGTTCTTCGTAACGCGCACGCCCGTCACCAAAGTCATGTTTCTCAAGAATATCCGCCTCTTCAAAAAGACGAACAGTACGATAAACAGTTGCAATCGAAATCTTAGGATCGATATCGGTTGCCCGACGATAGACCAGCTCCACATCCGGGTGATCATCAGCCTCAGACAGCACACGGGCGATAACCCGGCGTTGACCTGTCATTTTAAGACCCGCGTCGATGCATTTCTGCTCGATGGTTGATTCTGCAAGCATTGTCTTACTCGTTTCCGTTTCCGCCTGTCCCCAGCCAGGACTTCACCCCTAGGCTCTGCTCTCTTGTGGCTGAATATTGAAAAATCTGCCACATATCGCAAGGTTCAATTCACGATAAATTCGTATTCCTGCGATCATTTGCGCCAAAACGCACATCACCACATAATAAACAGCATCTTCCTGTGTCCCACTTGCCACCCACCAAGAAGAGCGCTACTTCACATTCGCGCACCAAGGCAGGAGCCCCGTATGGACATCAAAACACCCGACCAGAAAATCGACATCACCAACGATGTCTGCCCAATGACGTTCGTTCGTACCCGCCTCAAACTTGAAACCATGACAAAAGGTCAGGTTCTTGAGGTAACGCTGGGCGCTGGTGAACCGTTAAAAAACGTTCCGCGCTCGGTTACCGAGATGGGTGACGACGTCATCGAACTGGTCGAAATTGCCGAAATACCGGGAACTTTTCGATTAACAATCCGCAAGGGATAGTCAACCCAGCAGTTCCAAGGCGGCTTACAGTACAACAGGTTGATCCGCAAAACCACACTATTTATGTGGATATAGCTTATTAAAATGCGTCCAACTCGCGCAAGTGCTTTTCTGCAGAACTATCTTTGCCATCATGTGCTTTTCGTAGCAAATTCTTGCAACAGATGTAACGATTACAAGATGCGTTCAAGCACCAATGCATCCGTTTTCCGGCCATCATTTCGGCTGTAATACCCTTTGCGCCGACCGACTTCGGCAAATCCGTTTTGGCGATAAAGCCCAATCGCCGGATCATTATCAACCGCAACTTCAAGCAACATGCGTTTCACATCGTTGTTGCGAAGGCGTTCTTCAACCGCTGCTAGCAGCTTTTTACCCACACCCAATCGGCGGGCGGCGGGGGCAACCGTTATGGTATTTATCTCGGCCTCATCAATTACGGCCTGAATAAGCACAAATCCCAACGGCTGATCTTGACCATTCAGGGCCACATTTCCCGGCTGAAACGCCAACACACCAAACGCACCGGGAACATCAAGCATTCGAATAATGGCATTCCCATCCCAGCAATCCTCGAAGCCTTGCGCATGGAGGGCACTTGCAACCTCCGCAAAGGCGGCCGTCAGCGGAACCAACACGATCTCCTCGTCCTGTTTATCGTCGTGGTTCGTTGAGTCTAGCGGGTCTGACGGGCTCATTTCTTTTTCTTTGGTCCCTGATCTTCGATGCGCCGTGCATCAGGTGCGCGCAAATACATCGGAACAGGTGCAAGGTTTTCACCACTGTCCCAACGTTCTTCGGCAATGCGTGCAACATTGCCCGCGCGCGGTAAACCCGGTGCCGTGCAATCATAAAACGCATCTGGCGCATGGGCAGCAGCGGTTAAAAGGCGCGGCTTCGCATCCCCGGCCAATATTGTGTCACCGGGGGGCGCCATCATAAGGGCCTGTCTCGGGGCAACACATTCCGCCGCGCTCAGCGGCTTTTTTCGGCCATCAAACGCTTGGGCAAAAACCTCGTTTCGCTTGCTATCAAGGGCAACCAGAATATTGCGGCCTTGCTGATCGCGTTCAGATACGCCGTAAGCAACCGCCTCAAGCGAGCTTACCCCAACCACCGGAATTTTTCGTGCCAGACCAAGGGCGCGGGCCGTCGAAAGACCGATGCGCATGCCTGTAAACGCGCCGGGGCCAACGGTAACGGCAATGCCATCAACCTCGTCAAACTCAATCCCGGCCGCATCAAGGCTTTGGGCAATGAAGCTCATCAAATGTTCGGCCTGACCGCGATCCATATCCTCATACAATTCGCCTTTGACCTCGCCATTGATCAAAACCGCTGTCGACATGGACGTTGATGCCGTATCAATGGCCAAAATCGTCGGTCCGGTCTTTGCTGCCTTTGGCAAAGCCGTTTGCGACGTCGCATGTTCTGCGCTATCTGATGAATGCGACTGTCCAGTCAGCATCTTCTTTATATACTTGGTGAACGACAAGAACAGGGAGCCTCCGGCGATGGCGCTGGTCGAAATTACGCCTAACGAATATGATGTCGAAATTGATATCGTCTATGCCACGGATCGCAATTTCACCGGGGCACCAATTTATACACGACCTGCCTGCTATCTTCACGCGGATGCAGCCATCTGCCTGAAAAAGGCTGCTGCAATGGCGCGTCGTCAGGGGGTCAAATTGCGCATTCTGGATGCGTTTCGGCCCCAAGAAGCACAACGTGCACTTTGGAACCATTCGCCCAACCCCGATTTCGTCGCCAATCCGGATTTTGGATCGCCACATGGTCGTGGTGTGGCCATTGATCTAACGCTGATTGATCAAAACGGCAAGGAACTGGATATGGGGGCAGGGTTTGATGAAATGCATAGCCGCTCGTATCACGGCTCTGATTTGATCTCAAAACAGGCCGAAGCCAACCGTTTCATCCTGCTTGGCATCATGGTCAGTGCCGGATTTGAATTTTATACGCATGAATGGTGGCATTATCAGTTGCCCAATGCCGCATCGAAATACCCGACCTTTTCCGATAGCGCCCTTGCCCAACCGATGATGGCATAGCCAAACACCGCCAAAAGACCGTGGCGCTGCTTCCATAAAGAACAGCGCCACATGCCCAGATGATCAGTGTGATCGGTATAATCGCGGGAAATAGTCGGCCACTGGCTTGATCAGCCTAACGTGATGGCTTGACCATTTTGTGGTTCAAACAATGACATCCGTGCCCCATCAATGAGAATCCGCGCATCTGTCCCGGATTTAAAAGGCTGTTCCGGGCCAATGCGTGCGGTCAGTTCCGATCCGGCAACCGCCAGACGAACATACTGATCCGGGCCGGTTGGCTCGGCCAGAAGAACCCTTGATGCGATGCCTGCCGGATCAAACAAAAGATGTTCGGGCCGCGCCCCAAGGGTTAACGACCGCCCGATCAAATCGCGCGCACCAACCGGCACATCTACCAATGGCAAGGCACCCGCCCCACTGTCAAAAACGATGTCATCGCCACTTTGCATCAGCTTGCCATCGATGAAATTCATCGTCGGTGCGCCAACAAAACTGGCGACAAATCGGTTGGCCGGGCGGCGATAGACATTTTCGGGGGTATCTGCCTGCTGAACAGCACCACGATCCAGAACAACCACGCGGGTTGCCAGCGTCATGGCTTCGATCTGATCATGGGTGACATAAACAATTGTTCGGCCAAGCCGTTCATGGAGGCGTTTAAGTTCAATCCGCATATCCGCACGCAGCTTGGCATCAAGGTTTGATAACGGTTCATCAAACAAAAAGACCGATGGTTCGCGCACCAACGCCCGGCCAATCGCAACGCGCTGTTGCTGCCCACCTGAAAGCTGCGATGGCTTGCGATCCAAAAGCGGCCCGATCTGCAAAAGATCACCGACCTCGGCAACCTTTTGTTCAATCTCGTCTTTTGGCATGCCCCGCATTTTAAGGCCAAAGCCGATATTCTTGCGCACCGACATGGTTGGATAAAGCGCATAGGACTGAAACACCATCGCAATATCACGCTCGTCGGGTTCAAGGTCGGTCACATCGCGCCCATTAATGTGAATGGCCCCACCTGTTGCCGGTTCAAGCCCGGCAATCATATTCAACAGCGTGGATTTTCCGCAGCCCGACGGCCCCAGCAAAACCAGAAAGTCGCCATCGGCAATTTCAAGATTGATGTTTTCCATCACGGTCAGGCCAGCATAGGCCTTGGTCACGTTGCAAAGTTCAACGCCATTCATAGCCATCACCCTTTCACGGCACCTGCGGCAATACCGCGCACAAACAACCGTCCCGACAGCAGATAAACCGCCAGTGTCGGCAACGCCGTCAGCATGGTTGCAGCCATATCGACATTGTATTCCTTCTCGCCGAATTGCGATCCGACAAGGTTATTCAAGGCTACCGTCATCGGCTGCCCTGATCGCCCACCAAAGGTCAGGCCAAGCAGGAAATCATTCCAGATATAGGTAAATTGCAAAATCATCGCGACACCAAGGATGGGCAGGGATAACGGCAACATCACATGCCAGAACAACCGCCAGAATCCCGCCCCGTCGATGCGGGCTGCCTTAAGCAAATCCTGTGGCACGGTTTTGAAAAAATTGCGGAACATCATGGTGGTAAAGGCAATTCCCCAAATGACATGCACAAGGATCAATCCCCCGATCGAGCCAAAAATGCCTAGCTCGCGGATCATGATGATCAAAGGATAAAGCGTCACCTGTGGTGGGATGAACATGCCGACCAAAAGGGCGGCAAACATTAGGTTCGCCCCCTTCATCTTCCAGACCGCCAATGCGTATCCGGTAATGGCCCCAAGCCCAACCGACAAAGCCAATGCCGGAATAACGATTTTAACCGACGTCAGGAAGGATGATGAAAGCCCACCGCATTTATCGCCAAGTGTTTTGGCGCAATCGCCAAACCATGCCTTGCCCCAGGCGGCAAACCCCGGATCTGCGGGCAGGGTAAAAATACTGCCATTGCGGATTTCATCCATGGATTTAAGCGATGTCGAAACCATGATGAAAACCGGCGAAAGCACCATCAGTGCGGCAATACCCAGCAACCCATAAAGAGCCAGACGGTTATATTGCATGATCAATGCCCCCGCCCACCGCGCTCTTTGCGCAGTTCAAAATGGATATAGGGCGAAATCACCGCGATCACGGTACAAAGCAGCACAAACGCCCCCGCCGCACCAAGCCCCAGTTCCTGTCGGTTCAGGATATGATCAACTACGAACCGCGCAGGCAAATCCGATGAAAAGCCCGGCCCACCACCAGTCAATGCGACCACAAGGTCAAAGGCCTTCATGACAATCGCGCTCATCAGAATGAAAACCGTGAAGAATACCGTGCGCAGCATCGGGGTAATGACGTGCAGGTAAACCCGCCATACAGGGATGCCATCCACACGGGTTGCCTTCCAGATATTGGGATCAATATTGCGAAGCCCGGCCAAAAACAGCGCCATGCAAAGCCCGACCTGTTGCCAGATACCGGCAATTGCAAGGGTGTAAATCGACCGGTCCGGGCGGACGATCCAGTTAAATTCGAAACTGGCCCAGCCCAATGCCCGCACGGCTTCTTGTAGTCCAAGACCCGGATTCATCACCCATTGCCAAATCACCCCGGTAACGATGAACGACATCGACAAAGGCAACATGAAAACCGTGCGAAACAGGCCTTCGGCCTTAATCCCACGATCAATCAGGATCGCAAGCAAATAGCCAAACAGCATGCATCCACCAATGAACAGCACACCGTGAATGGCTAAGTTCTGCATCGCCGTCCACCAACGTTCATTGGCAAACAGACGGAAATATTGATCAAATCCGGTGAATTTATAAACCGGCAGCAAACGCGACCGGGTCAGCGAAATCACAAAAGTCCAGATGATGAACCCGTAAAAGCAAACGATCGTAATCGTCATAGCAGGGATCAACGCCATTCGGGCCGTCCATTGCGGCCGCCAACGTCGCCTGCCACCCTGCGAAGGTTTCAACCCACCCTGTGCCGGTTCGGCCATGAATAATCTCGCTTCTTTGTAAAGACGCCGCTGCAAATGAAAATCGCAGCGGCGCATGCCTTGCAAAGTCTCGTTTCCCAAGCCCTATTTGGCGTTGGCAATAGCCTGACGGAATTGTTCCTGGCCCTCTTGCGGGCTCATGTCAGCACTGTTCCAGAAATTGGAGATGCTGTCATCAATTGCGCCCGAAACGGAACTTGGCACCCCAAACAATCCGGTGCTGACAAGATGGGTTTTTGGATCCTGAAGGGTTTTGATCGCCATTTGCGCACAGGAATCAAAACTGTCGGCCGGAACATCAAGACGGGCCGGGATCGAGCCTTTTTTCTTGTTAAAGGCAATCTGCACATCTGGCTCAAGCATCACTTGTGCCATCTTGGCCTGTGCCGGGGTGGCTTCTTCTTCGCCGTCCATCGCCGAAAAGGCAAACGCATCAACGGTCATGATGTAAGCGGTATCGATTGCCGGGGCAAATGCACAGCCAACCGTGCTGCCCGGTTCAACCCCTGCTGCAATGATTTCGCCCTTGGCCCAATCACCCATGAACTGAAACGCTGCATCGCCTTTAATCACCATATTGGTTGCCTCGTTCCAATTCCGGCCGGGGCTTGATTCATCGACAAACGGTTTCAACGCAGCAAAGGTTTCAAAAACTTTGCCCATGGTATCAGACGCCAAAAGATCGTCATCAAGAGTGCTGTAAAGCTTGGCATAAAAATCACGTCCGCCAACGCCCAAAAGGACGCTGTTAAACATGATGCGTTCCTGCCAAGGCTGACCACCAAGACCAATTGGAATGATCCCGGCATCCTCAAGCTTTTTGGCCGCAGTCATGAATTCAGACCAGCTTTTTGGAACATCAACGCCAGCCTTTTCAAGGCCTGCCTTGTTAAAGAACATCCAGTTTTCTCCGTGGATGTTGATCGGCGCTGCGATGTATTCACCATCGTATTTCGCTGCTTTGACAATCAGCGGCGGCAGCTTTTCATCCCAATGTTCTTCACTGGCAATTTTATCGACATTGGCAAGCAAGCCTTGATCGGCAAGTTCGCGAAGCTGCTGACCAATTGAAAACTGAAACACCGATGCCGGGTCACCACCCAGCATACGGTTGACGGCTGCGGCACGGGCATTGCCCCCACCTGCGATCGGGGTATCAACCCAAGCGCCACCTTTTGCTTCAAACGCCTTACGGACTTCTGCCAAGGCTGCTTGTTCACTACCCGATGTCCACCAATGCAAAACTTCTGCGGTCTGGGCGTGAAGCGCACCTGCAGAGACACCTGTGCTCATAAATGCCGCGAGCACCGCGACCTTTGAGAATTTCTTCATAACGATGATCCTCCCTAATGGATACGTTCACGTCCGACTTCTTAATGGTCGAAAATTTGTAACGTTACGATTTTTTTGATAAGCGCTTTATTCGCCCTTGTCAATCCACAAATCTCCCGCATAATAAGGCAAAATTGATGTGGCTATATTTTTTTGCCTCATTTTTCGAAACGTTACGATTTTGGATGCATTCAATTGATGACACCCAAAACAGGGCAAGGAAGCAAACATGACCAATTCATTCCCCGACGGTTTCCGATGGGGTGTTTCGACCTCAAGCTATCAGATCGAAGGCGGTGCCGTAGATGACGGGCGCGGCGACAGCATCTGGGATACATATTGCGCGACTCCGGGCCGCGTCGCCAATGGTGACAATGGTCTTGTTGCTTGCGATCATTATCACCGCTGGGCCGAAGATCTGGATTTGATCAAGGGGCTAGGTGCCAAACATTACCGTTTTTCAGTCATGTGGCCACGCGTCATGCCAGAAGGTACGGGCAAAGTTAATGAAACCGGCATTGATTTTTACAGTCGCCTGATTGACGGCATGCTTGAGCGCGGGCTTGATCCTTGGCTGTGTCTGTATCATTGGGACTTACCACAAGCCCTTCAGGATCGTGGTGGTTGGACCAACCGTGACATTGTTGACTGGTTCGGGAACTATACGGAACTTCTCGTCACGCGCTTGGGGGACCGGGTAAAGTCGTGGGTTACTTTTAATGAACCCAATGTCGTCGCCTGGGTTGGCCATGAAGAAGGCCGCCATGCACCTGGCATCACTGACCCGCGCGCTGCAATGCGCGTCGCACATCACTTAAACCTGTGCCACGGACGCGCAACAAGGATCATCAAAAGCCACTTTTCCGATGCACCGGTTGGTTTCGTTTTGCCGATGCACAAAGGTTATACCCTGCCCCATCGCCAAGAACAGGATGCGCATCTGATCAAACTGTTTGAAGCAAAATGGAACGGTGTGTTCCTTGATCCGGTTTATTATGGCCGATACCCCGAATTGATCATGGATCGTATGGAACCTCATATTCACCAAGGCGATCTAGAAGCGATTAAAACCCCGGTCGATTTTCAAGGGTTAAACCAGTATTTCCCAAGTTACATTCAAGCTGCCGAAGGCCATGCATGGCCATTTAGGCATGCTGAACCACCGAAATATTTCCGCCGAACTGAGATGGGCTGGGCGATTGACGGGAATTGTTTCTATAACACAATGAAAATTCTTCAGGATCAATATGGCAACCCGCCGGTCTTTGTCACCGAAAATGGCGGTGCCTTTGTCGATATTCCAGGGGCTGATGGCCGCATCAACGATCAGGATCGCATTGCGTACTACACCGAATATCTTGGTGCGATTCAGCGGGCAGTTTCCGAAGGTGCGAATGTCTTGGGCTATATGCCGTGGTCGCTTCTTGATAATTTCGAATGGGCATACGGCTATGACAAACGGTTCGGGCTGGTGCATGTTGATTACGAAACCCAAAAACGCACCCCCAAAGCATCCTATGGCTTTATGCGTGATGTGATTTCACAGAACTCGTTGCCATAGAACCTACCGGGCGATTAGATTGTCCGACATATTCAAAGAACGGACCTGTATATGCCTGCTGCACGCCCCAACCTTCGCACCATTGCCGACCGTCTTGGCCTGTCGGTTACGACAGTGTCCCGCGCCCTTAAGGACGGGCCGGAAGTCAAGCCGGGCACCGTTGCCAAGGTCAAGGCGGCCGCAGCCGAAATCGGCTATCAACCCGATGCCCGCGGCGTGATGTTGCGCACGGGTAAAACCATGCAGGTCTGTTCTATTCTTTATTCCCCAGAAGTCGGCGACTATGGCGATCCGGGCTTTCTCGCCCAGGTCGAAAGCCTTGCCCAAGGGCTTGAGGCCGATCACTATACACTGGTGGTTCTGGCCCAAACCAGCGGCGAAGACCCGTTGGTACCGGTGCAAAAAGTCCATACACAACGCATGGCCGATGCTGTTGTGTTTTCGCGCACCACCTTGCAGGACAAGCGCGCTAAATACTGCCTGCAACATGACTTTCCATTTGTCAGCTTTGGCCGCACCGAACTTCTGACCCCACATGCCTTTGTCGATCACGATGACGAACAAGCCGCCTATGATGCGATTAAGCGCCTTATTGAGGATGGTCACCGCAAGATCGGCATGATTGATCCACACGAAGCCCTAACCTTCTTTGGATATCGCAAACAGGGCGCGCGGCGTGCGATGACGGATGCCGGACTTGACCCGGAAAGTCTGATCTGGATGCCATCGGATGTGTCTGTTCGCGCCGCACGCGAAGCAACCACCAAACTTTTCACCGATCAACGCGATGCCACTGCTGTTGTCTGTGCCAGCCAGATGACCATGATTGGCGCACTCGAAGCATTGCTTGAACTTGGCTTGGATACCATTCGCGATGGCATTGGGGTTGTCGGGTTTGGCGGCATGCCGTTCCGCATGCTGTCAAAACAAAAGCTTACCTATTATTACCAGCCACAACGCCATGTCGGTGAAGTGCTTGCGCGCCATCTGCATGATCTGATGAACGGCACCCCGCCCGAACAGCTCCAGACTTTGCTGCCCTATCGCCGGATTGATGATTTGGCAGCTTTCCGCGAAGGCGAAGATTTCCACGCACGGGGTTAACACACAAAACCTGGGGGCAGGACCTAGCCTAGATGTTTGCTTTTTGATGTTCGGGATTATCAGCATTTTCCGCATCCCCGGCACCAATCCAGCGCACCAGAATTACCTCGATCGGTTTAAGTGCAATCAGCACAATAAGCGTTAGCACCGTGGCAATCACAACAATGTGCCAAGCTGCAAGCGCACAGGCAATCCCAAGGGCTGCTGTAATCCATACTGTGGCCGCCGTTGTCAGCCCCGAAACCGACATGCTTTTGGGCTGGCGTAAAATCACCCCCGCGCCAATAAAACCGATCCCGGTCAAAACACCTTGCAACAATCCCTGCACCACCCGTGAAAGCGCATCGGGATGGTCGATCAAATCCTCAAAATGCACAGCCACCACCGATACGACTGCCGCCCCAAGGGCAACAAGGGCCAAGGTCCGCATACCGGTCGGCTTGCCATTTACATCGCGGTTCAACCCGATCATCACCCCAATCACGGTTGCCGCACAAAGCCGCATCACAATATCGATAATTGCGATATCGAAATATTTTTCTGCCATCGCAAAATTGGGAAGATCGGTCAATATGTGGCGGGCCTGCAAAGTTTCGGATACTCCTGAAACGTCAGCCGTTCGATAAATGTTCCGAGCCCGCGTTTTTTTGACCCATTTGAACAGGCTTATAGATCGGTGATGTTGCGATCAGGTTCGGGTAACACGCCTTTGTCCATATCCCCGGCCTCTGCCATCAACCAGTCAAAGAAAAGACCTATGCGCGGGTCGCGACCCGGCGGGTCAAGCGTGATCAGAACATAATCAAATCCGGTCGGCACCATACCATGCGGGGCAATCAAACGCCCCGCTGCAAGGTCATCATAAACCAGCGGCAACGGCCCAATTGCAGTACCAAGTCCGTTCACTGCGGCTTGCAAGGCAAAAAAGAAATGGTCGAAATATTGCTCGCTTGCAGGTGAAACCGCGATCCCACTTGCGCGTTTCCATGCATCCCACGCATCCGGGCGGGTTCGGGTATGTAGCCACCGGGCATTGGACAAATCAGAAACAAGAATGTTCTCCCAACATTCGGGATCACAAACCGGCCCGGCGTATTCGGCCCAAAGATGGGTGGTTATGTAATGTTCTGATATGCCGTAATCGGCCCGGCGAATGGCAACATCACAGCCATCTGATAGTAAATCAACCGGACCACCGGCCAACCGCAGATCAATGTTTAGATCAGGATTGGCTTGGCGAAATGCGCCCAGACGCGGCATTAACCACCGCATGGCAAGGCTGGGCTCACACGACACGGTTAATATCGGAGATGTGCCGTCATGGCGGTGGATCTCCTCAACCGCGTGATCCAGACCATCAAGTGCCGAACTTGTTGCCTTCAAAAGGCGCTCGCCCGCAGCCGTTAGCCAAACCCTGCGATTGCGCCGAACAAAAAGATCAACACCCAAACGTTCTTCAATCTGGGCCACCGCGCGACTGATTGCGCCGTGTGTCAGATGCAGTTCTTCGGCTGCACGTGAAAAGCTTTGATGGCGCGCAGCGGCCTCAAACGCTGGCAAGGCGGCAAGTGGGGGCAGGCTGCGTTTTCTGTGAATATTACTCACAATATATCCCGGAATTTTTCGATTTTCATATGATCCACACAGTTTGATACTCAATCAACTCACAGATCAATCAATTTCATCACGCACAAGGACCGGGATCATGCCCCTTTTATCAACCGATATCCTGTCGATGGAAATCATCGCCGTTGGCATCATCACCATCCTTGCCGTCATCAGCCCGGGACCAGATTTTGCCATGGTCACCCGCCTTGCGATTTCGCGCGGGCGACAGGCAGGGGTCATGTGTGCGATTGGGATCGGAAGCGGGGTTTCCGTCCATCTTGCCTATACGGTAATTGGTTTGGGGGTTCTGTTTGCCAGCAATGTCTGGATTCTGACCAGCCTGCGCTATCTTGGTGCGGCTTATTTGATCTGGCTGGGGATATCGGCACTTTGGCCCGATATCCGGCGTTTATTTATCTGGAAGAAACCGCAGAAAACCAATGATGTTAGCGCTAACATCATTGCAGCATCACCCTCGCTGGGACCAATGCAACCCAAGCCGGATCAGAAGCGGAACGGATCAGCATTCTGGGCTGGATTTGCCTGTAATGCACTAAACCCAAAAACGATGTTATTCATCGTTTCCCTGTTCAGTCAGGTGATTTCACCCAACACACCGATCATTCAGGAATTCGGGTATGGCATTTACATTGCGACCTGCCACATGATTTGGTTCGCGCTGGTTGCGGTTGCCCTAACCTTACCTGCTGTCCAGGCCCGCATTGCGGCTGTCAAAGAATGGATTGAACGCGCTGCTGGTCTTTGCCTTGCGGGGCTTGGCATCAAGCTTTTGGCAAGCTGAGACCGGGTTTAGCCCCCTTTGGGTCAGGACTTAGATAAACAGCATTTCGCCGTTTTGCTTGGCATCGTTAAGGAACGTTACAACACCACCGGTTTCAATCGCAATTTCATCACGGGTGGCAGCAGTTTCCAGACCAAGGGCACGCAAACCCATCTCGCAAATCATGAATTTGGCATTCAGACTGACACAGGCCGACAGAAGTTCTTCAAAACTGCCAATGCCACGGGTGGAATAGGTCAGATCAATCGAGGTCGCGGTTGCACCCTCCGCATCGGTGCGCAAATGGCGCCAGCCCGAGGGTGCCAAAAGGGCGCGGCTGGCTTCCATAGTGAAAAACAGGGTAACGTCGCGACCTGATGCCAAGGCAGCCGATGCCATTACGAGTGCGTAATGGACTTTTTCATAGCTTCCGGAAAACACAACAAGCGAAAGTTTCTTAACGGTATCGGACTCAGTGGTCATGGATTGAAAGATCCTTGATTGTGGCGTTTTCTGAACAAAGCGGGCACCCCGGATCGCGCGGCACCTTAATCTTGCGGAAAGAAGCAGACAGCGCATCAATGATCAAAAGCTGCCCCGACAGGCCATCGCCAATGCCCATCAGCTCCTTGAGCACCTCGGTTGCCTGCATCCCACCGATCATTCCAACAACCGATCCCAGAACACCGCCTTGGGCACAGGACGGGATGGCATCAGCGGGGGGCGGGGCATGATAAATGCAGCGATAACACGGGTTCGGGGCACCTTGATGGGCCTTAAAGGTTGAAACCTGCCCGTCAAATCGAAGTGCCGCCCCCGATACCAGCGTTTTACCCGCCATATAGCAGGCATCATTTAGCAAAAACCGCGTATCGAAATTATCCGATCCATCGGCAATCACGTCGTAATCGCCGATCAAATCCATAACATTGGACGCATCAAGGCGGGTGTTATGGGCATGAACCGTAACTTCGGGGTTCATATCATTCATGGTTGCCTTGGCACTTTCGACCTTGGGCGTTCCGATATCGCGCATGCCATGCGCGATTTGGCGTTGCAGGTTTGATAATTCAACCGTGTCGGCATCAACAATACCGATGGTTCCAACCCCGGCCGCTGCAAGATACATCGCCAAAGGGGATCCAAGCCCGCCTGCGCCAACAATCAACACCCGACCATGCTTAAGCTTCATCTGGCCGGTGCCACCGACCTCTTTAAGGACAATGTGCCGGGCATATCTTTGCACTTCATTTTCGCTAAAATCGAAATCAGTCACGCGGGCCGTTTTCCTGTCAGGACGGATCAGTCAGATTAAAATATCTAACTTCTGGATATAGCGTGCCGATAAGATCCCTCAAGGAAAAGATTTGTTTTTCCCATGATTAGATCGATCTTTCGACGGATTTTATTTTGGCAAACCGGTCAATCGCCAGCCCATTCCGCCGCCTTCACAGCCATTAAAAAAGGGCCCGAAGCAACCGCTCCGGACCCTTTTTGCCTTGTCCATCAGGACAAAACGGTCATTGCAGACCTTCAAACAACGCGGTCGACAGATAACGTTCGGCAAAGCTTGGAATGATGACAACAATACGTTTGCCAGCATTTTCCGGTTTCTGGCCAAGCTCAATGCCCGCAGCAACAGCCGCCCCAGAAGAAATACCGGTCGGAAGACCTTCAATCGCGGCCAATTTGCGCGCAGTGGCAAAGGCCGTTTCATTGCCAATGGTCATAACCGTATCAATCACATCGGTATTGAGATTGCCCGGAATGAAACCAGCCCCGATGCCCTGAATTTTATGCGGTCCCGGTGCACCACCGGAAATAACCGGGCTGTCTTCGGGTTCGACGGCAACGATCTGAATGTTCGGGTTATGCTTTTTCAGCACTTCGCCAACGCCGGTCAATGTCCCGCCGGTTCCAACACCCGAAACAAAGATATCAACCTTACCGGCAGTATCTTTGATGATTTCTTCGGCCGTCGTATTGCGGTGAACTTCCGGATTTGCCGGGTTGTCGAACTGCTGGAGCATGACCGCACCGTCAATTTCAGCAACCAGTTCTTCAGCGCGGGCAACCGCACCCTTCATGCCTTTGGCAGCCGGGGTCAGATCGATCTTGGCACCAAGCAGCATCAGCATCTTGCGACGTTCAAGCGACATGCTTTCAGGCATGGTCAGGATCAGTTTGTATCCCTTGGCCGCGGCAACAAAGGCCAATGCAATACCGGTATTGCCTGAGGTCGGCTCAACAAGGGTTGCACCCGGCACAAGCTTGCCGGATTTCTCGGCGTTTTCAATCATCGCCAAACCAATGCGGTCCTTGACCGAAGCCAGCGGGTTGAAGAATTCAAGCTTGCCGATCAGTTCAGCTTTCACACCTTCGGCCTCGGCCAGACGCGAAAGGCGCACCAGCGGGGTTGCACCGATGGTGTCGATAATGCTGTCGTAAATCTTGCCGCGAAACTCAGTCATGTTTTCCTCGCACGTTTTGTATTTATGCCATCAAGCACACGATTGATTTGTATTTATATCGCTATCTATCCAAGTCAAATGGGATAGTAGGAATTTTTACATAAAAGTCATGCCAGACGGCATTCCTGATGCCTGTAGATTTAAGTGAACTGCAGCAGTTTTTTGTTGATTGACGATACAATAAACCGCCGCCGTTCCAGAAGATTAAATGATGAAATCAGGCGATTCTTCGATCCCGCTGCGCAAACCGGCATCACGTGCCCGATTGCACAGGTCTTCGACCGTGATTTTTTCAAGCTGCTTGATCATTTCGTCCTGCAATTCACGCCAAAGTGGGCGGACAACTTCCTTACCCAATGGCGAACCTGCCGGATCTTCAATTGGATCATCGGATGTTTCCATCGACCGGATCACCGATACGATATCAGCCAATGTAATCCGACGACGTTCACGCGCCAGACGATACCCACCGCGCGGACCGCGCACACCAGTTAAAATTTCGGCGCGCACAAGCTGCTGCAAGGTCTGTTCAAGGTAACGTTTGGGAATGCCTTGGCGTGCTGTGATGTCACGGCTTTGTACCGGTTCACCCGCAGCGTTATAGGCAATATCCACAACCGCCTCGATTGCAAACAACATCTTTTTTGAAAGCTTTAGCATATTCTCACTTTACTCCCCTTGCGGTTCGGCCATCCCCCCAGATGGTGTGCGAACCTAATTTCGACAGAGCAACCGTTGCGTCATACCCCAGCCAAAACTATGGCCGGCATATGTTAGATTTACTTGACCGGGCTTGCCGTACCGGTCGACCCAAAACCACCCGCACCACGGGCCGTTTCATCAAGATCATCAACAGCACGCCATGCCACCTGCGTGATCGGTGCGACCACAAGCTGGGCAATGCGCATGCCGCGTTCAATTTCAAACGCCTCATCACCATGGTTGATCAAAATGACTTTGATCTCGCCGCGGTAATCGGCATCAATCGTCCCCGGACTGTTCAGCACCGTCACACCGTTTTTGGCAGCCAGTCCCGAACGCGGGCGTACCTGGGCTTCGAACCCGGCGGGCAGGGCAATCGCAATGCCGGTTTCCACCATGGCCCGTTTGCCCGGTGCGAGAACCAGCCGCCCATCAATGGCCGCCTGTAAATCCACGGCGGCTGATTGCGCGGTGGCATATTCGGGCAGGGGAAAATCCGCCCCATGGGGAAGCTGTTTCAGATCAACGTGAAGAGCCGACATATTCTATCCTTATGCATTGCCCGACGATGATGCCGGGCCTGTATTCCTTATTCCCGGCGGGCAAAGCCCAAATCAGGAAAAATGGTCAATGATGCGCATGGCCAAAGCACGGCCAATGCCGGTTTTGCTTTGACGTGGCCAACGTTCATCGGTTTTTTCGTCAGTGCCTGATATCAGGCAAATCTCGTTTTGATCCCCGCCAAATGTGCCAGTATCCGGGGCAACATCATTGGCCAGAATCCAATCACATCCCTTGCGCGTCCGTTTGGCGCGCGCATGTTCGGTGACATTTTCCGTTTCAGCGGCAAATCCGATCACAAGGCTTGGGCGCTTAGGACCCGCGGCACTGATTATTGCCAGAATGTCGGGATTTTCCGAAAGTTTCAGATCCGGAATGAACCCGGCTCCATCCTTTTTAAGCTTCTGTCCGGCTTCGCCTGCGGTGCGCCAATCTGCCACCGCTGCGGCACAAATCGCAATATCAGCGGGAAGGGCGCTTTGAACGGCGGCCAGCATTTCGCGGGCCGTTTCAACCTGCACAACCTTAACTCCAGCCGGATCAGGTAAATTTACCGGACCAGAAACCAAGGTCACATCCGCACCCGCATCGCAAAGTGCTTGGGCAATGGCATGGCCCTGTTTGCCTGATGAGCGGTTGGCGATATAGCGCACCGGGTCAATCGGTTCATGCGTCGGGCCGCTGGTAACCACGGCCTTTTTGCCCGCAAGCGGTTTGGGCGCCTCTTGTGCTTCAAGGAAATCAAGCACACTAGCAATAATTTCGGCTGGTTCCGCCAACCGCCCGGAGCCCACTTCGCCGCAGGCCAGATCACCAGAAGATGGCCCAACCCGGATCACCCCACGGTTTTCAAGCGTTGCGATGTTGGCTTGGGTTGCCCGATGGTGCCACATTTCAACATTCATTGCCGGTGCAATCATCACCGGCTTATTGGTTGCCAAAAGGGCGGTGGTTGCCAAATCACCGGCCTGACCGGTCGCCATTTTTGCCAGAATATCGGCACTTGCCGGGGCGACCAGAACAAGGTCAGCCTCACGCGACAAGCGGATATGGCCCATTTCGGCTTCGTCGGTCAGAGAAAACAAATCCTGATAGACTTTGTTTTCTGTCAAAGCCGCCACAGATAGCGGTGTCACGAACTCTGCACCGCCTTTGG
The DNA here is from genome assembly GCA_019634165.1 of Rhodospirillales bacterium. Classification (GTDB taxonomy): domain Bacteria; phylum Pseudomonadota; class Alphaproteobacteria; order Rhodospirillales; family Thalassospiraceae; genus Thalassospira. The sequence goes on along the minus strand of JAHQVT010000010.1, from coordinate 703,151 downwards.
TCAGGATCGCGCGAATGTTGATATCGCGATCTCTGAGCCGGCGGATCACCTCAAGAACCTTATAGGCAGCAATGCCACCCGAGATGATCAGAAGGATATTTTTTCCTGTTAGAGCAGGTTGCACTGTGATTACCAAATAATTACGGTTAAGAAGTGTGGTTAACCTACATTGTCGCATTATTCGGCGCAAGCACCCAAAGATGAAATGAAAAACGCCACGCCTCAAACGAGAGCGCAGCGCATTTCTTTTCTATATTTTTCAGGATGTTGGCAGGGCTTGGTCCCGAAACCTTATGGCACTGTATATAACATGCCAAACCAGTGCCAGCGCTGCTCTGCCCCCATTGCCGTGCAATTAATCCGCCAGCGCCCCGATGCCACCGGACCATCAAGACGGATTTCAACCCGCTCATCACCAAGTCGGCTCATGGTTGCCTGACCATCTGAGGGATAGCAGGCAATATTTGGCGTTGGTTCTTTTAGCGTAAAGCCAAAAGCAGGCGGATTGCGCGTCAGGGTATAGTCCCCCGGTGTAATGTCACTAACGCGCAGCGGCAGCGAATTTGCCGCCAGCGTAAAGCGATCCATCGCCCCGTAATGCTCGTTCAGTGCAAAGCGCGGCAGATACATGAAATCTGACTCATTGCTCATTGCACCGCTTTGTTGGCCAAAGGCCGCTTTGTATCCAGCTTCCTTGACCGCTGCGATCACATCGGCATTTGCTTCGCCGTACGGATAAGCAAAGATTTCCGGCACAAAGCCCAATTCTTCCTTAAACCGTGCTGCTGAATGGGCAAGTTCCGCTTTGACTGCCTCAATATCTAGGTCTGGCAAATGGGAATGGTTTTGGCTGTGCCCACCAATCGTGACGCCGGCCTTGGCCATTTCGCGCAACATATCCCATGTCATGTAATTGGAATAACCGTCATCGACCTGCTGGCTGGAGACAAACACCGTAAAAGGCATGTCATTGGCACGGAAAATCGGCCAGGCTTCCTGATAGACCGACCGATAGGCGTCATCAATCGTGATGCCAATCGCACGGTCCGGAAGACCACCGCCCGTTTCCAAAGCTGCGACAATTTTAGGGACATCCATCACGGTGTAATTGCCATCGGTCAGTTCTTTGACATGCGCTTTGAACTGATCAAGCTTGATATTGGTTGATGGATATTGGTCTTCGCCAAAGCGGTGATACATGAAAATCACCGACGATGTAGCATCCCCGGTTGGCCCATCCATCACAGCCACAGGTGCAGCCGATGGTTCGGTTTTCGGCGCCATTTTATTTATCTTGGTTTCAACACTTGCCTCAGCACCAGCTTCAGCATTGGCAGCCCCCGTTAAGGCTGTGTCCGCTGCCGGTTGGGGTTCTGACATATCAGACTGCGCAATGCCCTGACCCGCACCGAACGTCAAACCGACGGCGAAAGACATACCGAAAACCATGCTGCGCAGCATGGACCGGCTATCAACAAGCACCGACTCAGAGGACGGTTTTTGCCCTTTGGCCTTAAATTTCATTTCGCTTTCCAGTCTTCTTCCAACCACTCCAATCAGAACCAAAACACTGTTCTGATCCTGAAGCCTATGGTCGTGCCTTTTTGGTCAACGGCCATGGGCTGCGTCCCGTTTTCCGGGATCATTTTGGGTCTGCACATACGTTGATAGCTGCGATAATCGCGGTGGACTTAAGCTGGGTTCAAAGGCTTTACCGCACCAAAACTCATCGCCTTGCCCGGTAGAGCGACACAATGATCCATCCAAACCCTTGCGATACAGTGCACGTAAATGCAGATACTCGTCATGAAAAATACCAGTGAACCAATTGTTTTTCCATATTTCTTATGGATGGTTGCGAATTGAATCCGCAGCCTTACCTATGAAGCAGGCTCACACGAGGGTTTGAACCCTATCAAATGCCCATCACATGCCCATCACATCAACGAGGCCCCATGTTGAATTCTGACGCACTCGATCTTCTGTTTCACAATGGCCGAACCTATAGCGCCTGGCAGGATCGCAAGGTTGAAAACAAGTTGCTTAAACAGGCTTGGGATTTGACCGTTCTGGCACCGACAAGCGCCAATTGCGAACCAATGCGCGTCACATTTATCCAGTCAGCCGAGGCAAAAGAACGGCTAAAACCCTGCCTTGCCGCAGGGAATGTTGATAAAACAATGACGGCACCGGTGACTGCCATCGTTGCGCAGGACATGGAATTTTACGAAAAGTTACCCGATCTGTTCCCGCATGCAGATGCCAAATCTTGGTTTGCCGGCAACGAAGACGCCATCAAAACCACCGCGTTTCGCAACAGCTCACTTCAGGCAGGATATTTCATTCTGGCCTTACGTGGTCTTGGGCTTGATTGTGGTCCGATGTCAGGGTTCGACAATTCAAAACTGGATGCAGAATTTTTTGACGGCACCCCGATCAAAAGCAATTTTCTGATCAATATCGGTTATGGCGATCCCAAATCACTTCATGATCGCAGCCCGCGCCTGACATTTGATCAAGGGGCAGAAGTTATCTAGCCCGGCGTTCAAAAGACGTGATGTGGAATTTTTACAAAAGGCCCCCGCAATCGGGGGCCTTTTTATGATCGATCCGAAAATAACTTATGGCATCTGATCACAATCTGGCTTTAGACGTTTTTTTTCAACTGATGGAATGGCTTAAAAACTGTCATCAAACTTTTATTTGATCTTTACTGGCCCATAACCATTTTAGGTCCACTTTTAGTTATACGTGCGTTAGAACGTCAGAAAATCCTATAGACAGGAGCGTTAATTGGGTTTCCGCCAATTATTACTTACAGCTTTGGCCGTTGCCTTTCCGGCAGGCGTTGTCTTTATCGTCCTTGCGGCGATGGAGCAGCTTGGCTGGGGTACTGCGGTGCTCTCTGCAATGCTTTCATGGTTTGGCGTTTTTGCCATGCTGCGGATTTATTTTGGCGATTTGCGCCGGGTGGCACGCTATGCCACCGATCTGCGTGACCGGTTCAAAGGTACACCACCGCAAACAATCACGTTTTCTGCCGCATCCGAGCTTTCATCGCTTTACACCCAAATTGCAGCAGCCTTTCGCGACCGTATTGCCCTGCTTGAAGCACAAACCAGCACCGATGCCGAAATCCTTGATCACCTGCCAAATCCAGTGGTGATGGTCAATCGCCATCGCGTCGTGACCGGCTTTAACCAAGCGGCAAAGGGACTGTTTCATAATATGGAAACCGGACGCGACTTGACGCGCTTTATCCGTGATCCAATCTTGCTTGATGCGTTTGATGATGTCGCGAATGGCCGCGAAACCATGAAACATGCCGAATTTATTCTGGCAAGTGACGCGCACCGTCATTTTGACGTTCTGACTGCGCGCCTGCCGGCTGCGACCGGGGATCGAAACTTTGTCCTTAGTTTCTCGGACCTGACTGAACTTCGCAAACTTGAACAGATGCGTGCTGATTTTGCCACCGATGCCGGGCATGAATTGCGCACACCCTTGTCGGTTATTCTAGGCTTTATCGAAACGCTGGAAGGTCCGGCCAAGGATGACCCGGACGCACTTGAGCAGTTCCTGCCGGTCATGCGCGATCAGGCCCAACGTATGCAACATCTGATCGAAGATTTGCTGTCATTGGCGCGGATTGAGCTTAATGAACATACGCCGCCGTCTGACGATTGCGACGTTGGCAAGATCGTTGGCAAGGTTGCCGAAACCCTTGCCATGAAGGCCCATGCGAAAAACATGAACATTCGCGTCACCCGCGAACTTGAAAACACTGAAATGATTGGCGAAGAAAAGGAACTGACCCAGGTCTTTGTCAATCTGGTCGAGAATGCCCTGAAATATGGCCATCCCAACACCGATGTCGAAGTAACCATCAGCCTTGCCAAAAACCCACCGGGTGCATTGGCGCGATTCCGCCATGACCGCATCATGGCCATTGCCATTCGTGATCATTCCGATGGTATTGCCCGTGAACATCTGCCGCGCCTGACCGAGCGGTTTTACCGGGTCGATACAGCGCGATCACGCGCAGTTGGCGGAACCGGCCTTGGTTTGGCCATCGTCAAACACCTTGTCCAACGTCACCGCGGTACGATGCAGATCGAAAGCGAAAAGGGTGTCGGATCGGTCTTTACCGTCTATTTGCCCGCCAAAACTGGCGGCAATGTGCGCAAATTGCATTCGGCTTAACGCCCAACACGACGCACATCTGACGACCATCAAAGAAAAGGGCCAGCATCGAAATGCTGGCCCTTTGCATATTCCAACCGAAATCGAACGTTTCGATTACAGAATAAACTTCGAAAGATCGGTATCCTTCGACAATTCTTCGACCTGTTCACGGACATAAGCACCGTCAACTTTAAACGTCTCACCGGCCCGATCCGTTGCGGTAAAGCTGATGTCATCAAGCAGCTTTTCCAGAACCGTATGCAAACGACGTGCGCCGATATTTTCGACCGATTCATTCACATTGGCCGAAATTCGCGCAATTTCATCAATTGCATCATCGGTGAAGTCCAGTGTGACTTCTTCGGTCTTCATCAGCGCAATATACTGCTTGATCAAGGATGCTTCCGGTTCCAGCAAGATGCGTCGGAAATCACCTTCGGTCAGGGCTTTTAGCTCCACCCTGATTGGCAAACGGCCCTGCAATTCCGGCAGAAGGTCCGATGGTTTTGCCAAGTGGAATGCACCCGAACAGATAAACAGAATATGGTCGGTTTTGACCGTGCCATGCTTGGTCGAAACGTTGGTTCCTTCGATCAAAGGCAACAGGTCACGCTGCACGCCTTCGCGTGATACATCGCCACCGCGCTCTTGTCGGGCGGTGATTTTATCGATTTCATCCAAGAACACGATGCCGTTTTGTTCGACACTATCAATCGCCTCGGCGGTGACCTTGTCCATATCAAGCAGCTTGTCGCCTTCTTCATCAATCAGGCGTTCCAACGCTTCTTCAACGGTCATGCGTTTGGGTTTGGTATTGCCGCCAAATGCTTTGCCGAACATGTCATTAAGGTTCAGCATGCCCATCTGTGCACCGGGCATACCGGGAATTTCCATCGTCGGCATAGAAGCCGCGCTGTTTTCCTGAACGTTAATTTCGATTTCTTTTTCCTGCAACTCGCCTTCACGCAGCATTTTGCGGAATTTCTGGCGGGTATCAGGGGATGCCGTTTCACCAACAAGCCCATCCAAAATCCGTTCTTCAGCCTGCATTTCGGCCTTGGCACGGACTTTTTTGCGCATGGTTTCGCGGGTTAGATCGATGGAAACTTCGACCAGATCACGCACGATCTGTTCAACATCGCGCCCGACATAGCCGACTTCGGTGAATTTGGTTGCTTCAATCTTGATGAACGGTGCATCGGCAAGCTTTGCCAGACGGCGCGCAATTTCGGTTTTACCAACGCCGGTCGGGCCGATCATCAGGATGTTTTTCGGCAGAACTTCATTGCGCATAGTGTCGTCAAGCTGCTGACGGCGCCAGCGGTTGCGCATTGCAATGGCGACCGCGCGCTTGGCGTCTTTCTGACCGATAATATGGCGATCAAGTTCGGAAACCGTCTCACGCGGGCTGTAATTTTGGGTCATTTTGGTGTTCCGTTTAGTTATTGCGACGAATGCGACATCAGGGCCCGAAACGGCACCCTGCTTATTTCGCATCCTCGATCTTCTCAAGCGTGACACTGCCATTGGTGTAGACGCAAATCTCACCGGCAATCTTCATCGCCTTGCGGGCAATTTCCTCGGCACTCAGGTCCAGATCAATCAAGGCACGGGCAGCAGACAAGGCATAGTTGCCACCTGATCCGATGGCGATAATGCCGTCTTCAGGTTCCAAAACATCCCCCTGACCGGTTAAAACCAGTGAAACGTCCTTATCGGCAACCGCCATCATGGCTTCAAGTTTGCGCAGGTAGCGATCGGTGCGCCAATCCTTGGCCAATTCAACACAGGCCCGCATGGTTTGCCCCGGATGACGGTCCAATTTGGCTTCAAGACGCTCAAGCAAGGTAAAGGCATCGGCGGTCGCACCAGCAAAACCAACAATGATTTCACCCTTGTTCCCGATCCGGCGCACCTTGCGGGCATTGCCCTTGATCACGGTCTGGCCCAACGACACCTGACCGTCACCGGCCACCACGACTTCGTTGCCTTTGCGCACAGACAAGATCGTCGTCCCATGCCAGCTTTGTTGTTCGCTCATGAATTATCCTTGAATATCATCCAATGCTTCGACCAAGAGTTAGCACGGCAGGCGTCCCGGTCAAGGGCAGAAGCCACCCGGCCCCGATCGGAAAACCTTCATCGCTTGGCAAACAGTGTTTCAACGCAGTGATGCATAAAAAATTCAAAGCACAGTTTCCCAACATGCTTTACCCTTAAACACCAAAAGAATTTCCAGGAACACAGGACCAAAAGCTATGAGCCGCAATGATCTTTCCCAAACCCATCTTGGCAAATGCATTCTTGCCGGACAGGGCAAAATCAAAGCGGATCTGGTCCTGCGCAATATCGGGTTGCTTGATGTCATCACCGGCAAGGTAACTGTGACCGACATCGCAATTGTTGGCGATCGGATCGTTGGCACCCATGACAGTTACGCGGGTGAAACCGAAATCGATTGCACCGGCAAATTCGCCGCGCCTGGTTTTATCGACACCCATCTGCATATCGAAAGCTCGCTCGTCACCCCGCTTGAATTTGATCGGTGCGTGTTGCCACACGGGGTTACCACCGTTTTGTGCGACCCGCATGAGATTGCGAATGTGCTGGGTGCTGAAGGGATCAAATATTTCCTTGATAGTGCCGAACAGACCATCATGGATGTGCGAGTGAACTTGTCATCCTGTGTGCCTGCCACCGCCTTTGAAACCGCAGGGGCGCGGCTTGAAATCGAAGACCTTTTGCCGTTCCGATCCCATGAAAAGGTCGTCGGTCTGGCTGAAATGATGAATTATCCCGGCGTGCTTAACCTTGATCCGGGCATCATGGCCAAACTTGAAGCCTTTCAGGATGGCCATATTGATGGTCATGCACCACTTGTGCGCGGGCTTGACCTTAATGGCTATATGGCCGCAGGCATTCGCACCGACCACGAAGCGACATCGGCCGAAGAAGCCCGTGAAAAACTTGCAAAGGGCATGGCGATCCTGATCCGCGAAGGATCGGTTTCCAAGGACCTTGAAGCACTGGCTGAAATTCTGGACGAAAACAGTTCAAGCTTCGTCGCGCTCTGTACCGATGACCGCAACCCGCTTGATATTGGCGAAGAAGGCCATCTCGATAGCCTTGTCCGTCGCCTGATTGGTCACCTAAAAGCGCGCAATTGCCCGATCCATCATGCCTATCGCGCCGCGTCCCATTCGGCTGCGCGCATTTTCGGCCTAAAGGATCGCGGTTTGATCGGACCGGGCTGGCGGGCTGATATCGCCATTCTGGATGATCTCGATAGCTGTAATGTCGTCGATGTGATTGCCGCTGGCCGCCTTGTCACCAATGATCTGTTTGCCGCACGTAAAACCATTGCGCCAGTCGGATTAAGCTCGATGAAGGCCACCCCGGTTGATGCCACCGCCTTTGCCTGCGACCCCAAACCGGGGCAAAACCAGACCCCGGTGATCAAGGTCAAACCGGGCCTTATCCTGACCTTCCGGGATGAAGCCACACTTGAGATTGGCGATAATGGCCTTAAACCCGATCTTGCCAATGACGTCATCAAGGTCGCAGTCGTCGAACGCCACGGCATTAATGGCAATATCGGGCGCAGCTTCGTGCGCGGCTTTGGCCTTAAACGCGGTGCAATTGCATCATCCGTCGGGCATGACAGCCACAATATCACCGTGGTCGGTGCAGATGATGCCGATATGGCTGCCGCGGTTAATCGCCTGATTGAAATGGGCGGCGGATTTGCCGTTGCCAATGGCGGCAAAGTCACGGCTGAATTGCCCTTACCGGTCGCAGGATTGATGAGCCTTGAGCCATTTGAAGTGGTTGAAAATGACCTGATCAAATTGCGGGCGGCGGCCAAGGATTTAGGCTGCGTTTTGCCCGAGCCGTTCCTCCAGGTTGCCTTCCTTGCACTGCCCGTCATACCGCATCTTAAAATGACCGATCGCGGCCTGTTTGATGTCGATAAATTCGACTTTGTGTAAGGTATCCTTGGCAGCTTGGTCGAAAAATGATCGCTGCATGTCCGACTTGGTTGGACTTTGCGGCGAATACTTGGGCACTTAAACTGGCATTTGCGCGACTTTGTTGTTAAATACGTCTCATCATATGCATCAATACCTGCAGGAAAGGAGCTTTGCATGCGCAAGGCCCGCGTTGAGCGTAATACAAACGAAACTCAGATCACGGTTGAAGTGAACCTTGACGGCACCGGCGTTTATGACGTCGAGACCGGGGTTGGCTTCCTTGATCACATGCTCGAACAGCTTTCACGTCACAGCCTGATGGACCTTAAAGTCCGGGCCAAGGGCGACCTGCATATTGATTTCCACCACACCACCGAAGATGCTGGCATCGCAATTGGCCAAGCGGTTGCGCAAGCCATTGGCGATAAGAAGGGCATCAATCGGTATGGTAGCTGCCTGCTTCCGATGGACGAGGCGCTGACCCGTGTCGCACTTGATATTTCAAGCCGCCCTTATCTGATCTGGAATGTCGAATTTACCCGCGACAAACTGGGCGATATGGATACCGAATTGTTCCGTGAATGGTTCCAGGGCTTTGCCCAGGCAGCAGGCATTACCCTGCATGTCGAGAACCTGTATGGCGAAAACAATCACCATATCATTGAAAGCGCCTTTAAGGCGCTGGCACGGTCCTTGCGCGTAGCGATTGAAATTGACCCGCGCAAATCCGATGCCATTCCGTCAACCAAGGGTGTTCTTGGCGGATCGCTTTGATCTGATCAGATCATGATCGGGAATATACCGGCAGTGCCCGCGCACTGCCGGGACCAGAAAATCGGTTTTCGATGAAGGTTTACACAGTCCATATCCATCCCGGCGATGCCGAACCGATGGAAAACGCCATCCTGATCCGCGAAGGCTTTAATTTCTGGGCCTTTTTGCTGTCAGGACTTTGGGCGTTGTATCATCGGCTTTGGCTGGGTTTCTTTGGTCTGGTTGCCGTGTCCTTCCTGTGCAGCTTTGCCGTGATGGCCTTTGACGGCGGACCGGAAATGGATTTTGCCCTGGCACTGGTCACCGGCATTGGATTTGGCCTGATTGCCAATGATCTTCGGCGCCGTAAATTGGCCGCACAGGGTTGGAAACTTGTCGATATCGTTGCTGGTCACGATGAAAGCGAAGCCGAACACCGCTGTTTTAACCGCCAAAACAAACCACAACGACGTGCCCCACAATCAGCACAGGCTGTTGTCTCCACCCCCACAACCGGGAGCCCATCCTACCCATGAGTGTTGCGATTATTGATTACGGTTCAGGCAATTTGCGTTCTGCTGCCAAGGCGTTTGAACGTGCCGCCCGCGAAACCGGCTTTTCCGATCCCATCCTTGTCACCGATGATCCGGAAAAGGTCCGCAACGCCAGCCATATCGTCCTGCCGGGTGTTGGCGCCTATGCCGATTGCCGGGCGGGTCTTGATGCGGTTATCGGCATGGTTGAAGTCTTAAACGAACAGGTCATTGCACGCGGCAAGCCATTCTTTGGCATTTGCGTTGGCATGCAACTGATGTCGACAGTCGGGCGTGAATTTGTCGAATCGCCCGGTCTTGACTGGATTTCGGGCGAGGTTGTTGCGATTGAACCCAATGACCCAACCCTTAAAATTCCGCATATGGGGTGGAACGAACTGGTGCTTGATCCAGCAGGCAAATCCCACCCGGTACTGAGCGGCATTTCGGACGGCGATCACGCCTATTTCGTGCACAGCTATCACATGCATGTCACCAATCCGAATGAACGTCTGGCATCGGTTTCCTATGGTGCGGAAATTACGGCGATGATCGGCCGCGACAACATGGTCGGAACTCAGTTCCACCCCGAAAAAAGCCAGAAAACGGGACTTACCATCATTGGTAATTTCCTAGGATGGAAACCATGATCAAGCCCAGTGATACCATTCAGGATGGCGTCGTCTCCGAACATGTGACCAAGCTTTCGGCAGGCGATCTTTCCGACATTGTTGATGCTTGTACGCAAGCGATTGTCGAGGGGGGTGGCTTTGGCTGGCTGACCCCGCCCGATCGCCCGGATATGGAAAAATACTGGCGCGGTGTCTTGTTGATGCCCGGTCGGCATTTGTTTGTATCGCGGGTCGATGGGGTGATTTCCGGTGCTGCCCAGTTGATTGAAACACCCGCCAACCTCGAAGCACAGCGCCATTCCGCCCAGATTTCCAGTCATTTCGTCGCCCCATGGGCGCGCGGGCGCGGCAATGGCAAGGCGATTGTCCGATCTATTGAATATTTCGCTCGCGAAACGGGTTATAGCGTATTGAAACTTGACCTTCGTGAAACCCAGAAAGCCGCCATCGCACTGTATCACGGGCTTGGTTATGTCCGTTGGGGCATTAATCCCTATTACGCGATGATCGACGGCGAGATGGTCGAAGGTTATTACTACACCAAGAAAATACAGGACACGGATCAGTGAATCTTTACCCCGCAATTGACCTAAAAGACGGTGCCTGCGTTCGCCTTTTGCGTGGCGACATGGACAAAGCAACCGTATTTAACGATAACCCCGGCGCACAGGCCGGTGAATTTGTTGCCGCCGGTTGCCATTGGGTCCATATCGTTGATCTGAACGGTGCCTTTGCTGGCGAACCGGTCAATGGTGCTGCTGTTGATTCGATTCTGGCCGCGGTTGATGGCAAAGCCCAAACCCAGTTGGGTGGCGGTATCCGCACCATGGAAACGGTTGATTACTGGCTTAATAAAGGCATCACCCGTGTCATCCTTGGCACCGTAGCACTGCGTAATCCTGATTTCGTCAAGGAAGCCTGTGCCAAATGGCCGGGCCGAGTGGCGGTTGGTATTGATGCCCGCGATGGCTATGTCGCGGTTGAAGGATGGGCAGAAACATCCGAAGTCACCGCCCTTGAATTGGCCAAGAAATTCGAAGATTGCGGTGTGGCTGCCATTATCTTTACCGACATTGACCGCGATGGCGCGATGGGTGGGCCAAATATCGAAAGCACAGTCGCCTTGGCCTCTGAAATCTCGACCCCGGTGATTGTATCGGGCGGGGTATCGTCGCTTGAGGATTTGATTGCCGTTAAACAGCATAGCGATGCGGGCATTGATGGTGCCATTTCGGGCCGTGCGCTTTATGACGGACGGATCGACCTTGCTGCTGCGATTGCAGCCCTCGCGTAACCGAGCCAACAGGAAACCGACCATGTTAAAAACCCGTGTCATTCCCTGTCTTGATGTTAAGGACGGCCGCGTTGTCAAAGGGGTCAATTTCGTTGATCTGGTGGATGCCGGTGATCCGGTTGAACAAGCCCGCATCTATGATGCCGAGGGTGCTGACGAGCTGTGCTTTTTAGACATCACCGCATCAAGTGATAACCGCGACACCATCTTTGACGTGGTCGCGCGCACCGCAGAAGCCTGCTTTATGCCCGTCACGGTTGGCGGTGGCGTGCGAACCCTTGAAGACATACGCAAATTGCTTTTGGCTGGTGCGGATAAGGTCTCGATCAATACCGCCGCGGTCAAAAACCCCGATTTCGTGCGCGAAGCTGCGCGCAAGTTCGGATCGCAATGCATTGTGGTTTCGATTGATGCCAAATCGGTTGGGCCGGACAAGTTCGAAATCTTCACCCATGGCGGGCGTGAACCGACCGGCATTGACGCCGTTTCGTTTGCAAAACAAATGGTTGAATATGGGGCGGGCGAACTTCTTGTCACCTCGATGGATCGCGATGGCACCCAGTCGGGCTTTAACATTCCGCTGACCAAAACCATTGCCGATTCTGTTCATGTTCCGGTGATTGCATCGGGCGGGGTGGGAACGCTTGATCATATGGTCGAAGGGGTGCGTGATGCCCATGCATCCGCTGTTTTGGCGGCATCAATCTTCCATTTTGGCACCTATCGCATCCGCGAGGTGAAAGACCACATGAAAGCCGCGGGCATTCCCGTGCGCGAGGCATAAGGGGCCGTCATGACCGATCAATCCAAACACGTGCTTGATGCCCTTTATGCAACGATTGCTGCGCGCAAAGGGGCCGATCCCGACACCAGCTATACCGCCAAGCTATTTGCCAAGGGCACAGCCAAAATTGCGCAGAAAGTCGGTGAAGAAGGGGTCGAAACCGTGATTGCCGCCCTTGCCGAAACACCGGAAAAGGTTGCATCCGAAAGTGCTGATCTTCTGTATCATCTGACCGTTCTTTGGGCCGATCAGGGGGTTAAACCCGAAGACGTTTGGGCCATTTTGGCCGACCGTCAGGGCATTTCGGGTCTTGCCGAAAAGGCATCGCGCAAAAGCGACTAATAAGGGCGACCACCACGACCGCCCCACATCCACGTCATGGCCCCCCGCCTGCGCGGGGGTGACGCTGTATAGAGGCAAGACAATAAAAACCTCCTTTATCCGTCATGCCCGCGCATGCGGGCATCCATCCCGCCCCATACGCCACCATGGATGCCGGGACTCTGCCTTGCTCCGCCCGGCATGACGAAAATCGGAAAATGGTCGCACTTTCGCAAAATCGAAATTGCACCAGACGCCAAGCCTGTCCAATATGGCATCCACACATCAAATATAGCGATCAGGAGCACCCCAATGGCCGTCCAACCATATGATCCGGAAAACATCTTTGCCAAAATCCTGCGCGGTGAAATCCCGTGCACCAAGGTCTATGAAGACGACCATGTGCTGGCCTTTAACGACATCGCGCCACAGGCCCCGACCCATGTTCTGGTGATCCCAAAGGGTGCCTATACATCCTATGACGACTTTGCCGCCAATGCTTCAGACGCCGAAATCATCGCCTATACCCGCGCGATTGGCAAAATCTCGGCTGCAGCCGGTGTTATTGAGGACGGCTATCGCCTGATCGCCAATACCCGCGAAAATGGCCGTCAAGACGTCCCGCATTTGCATATCCACATTCTTGGTGGCACAAAACTTCCGCTGATGCTGCCGAAAGACTAAAGACACCAAGCCGCTCTTAGACCGAAGGGAGATAGGTGTGGCGATCTTTTCAAGAAGAAGCCTACAAGTAATGATCAATGAGCTTTCGCAAATTGCTGAAGCCCAAAAGGTCAAAGAGTGGGTAACTAAACTTGAAAGTTCATCAACTTCAGAAGTTCTAGCGACTGAAGCGGAAATATCATTTGTTTGGGCTCTTTCTAAAACCACAGATATCGTTGTAGAGCCCAATCTCGGCACTGCTAGAAGGCCGGAAGCTTCATCAGAAGATTTTTTCCCGTTTGGACCTGCTGTATTTGAGGTTCGCGCAATATCGGACGACAGCTTTTCCGGCGAAACTGATATGCAAAAAACCGCGCATATTATATCCAGCTTCTCCAACACCATAAGAAAGAAATCGGGGACGCATTTACTGTTTCGCTTTCTTGACCGGTCTTTTTGGAACCATAGAGGCTTCAATAGGTCGCGATGCGTAGACCCTGAATTTCAATTGTCAGAGCACACAAAAAGCCAAATCAAGGATTGGTTGCACTCGGAGGCATGGGAAAAATTCGAAGATTTACGTATCTCTGAAGGTCTTACTGATGTCATTGTTTCACGATCAGCCGGAAAACCATTAAGGCACAATAGAGTGTCTTGTAGTATGCCAGCCATAGCATACGATATTGAAAAAAATCCTATTTTCAACGCCTTGAAAGCCAAGTCTCAACAGCTGGCAAATATTGACCGAAAGTACTTCCGCTGTGTCGTTCTATATGATGCAGGCTGCTACACACTGAAGCGTCTCAGAAAGCTTGGCCAAACTGAATTCGGCGGCGATGAGATTATTCTCCATTGTTTGCAGAAGATGAATATTGACTCGGTGATTGTTCTCTCACCGTCCTCTGAAAACAAAGTCAGGAGCTTCCTCTCAGTAAACGTGGAACATGACAAGACGTGGAAAGTGACCGTTTTTGATAAACAGTCGATCATCGACCCAATGCTTGAACAGACAAATGACTACAGAAAGCTAAATGAACTAGCATCGATGTTACCACGGCCACACTTCGAGGCATATCAGGCTCGCTCTCTCCACTCTCAAGGACACCTAAAGCCCGGTAATTCTTTTTCTTATCTACCTTCGACAATTACAGAGCGCGGTGATGGTTCAATGACCATTAAAATCTCTTCCAGACTTCTACTTGATCTGTTGTCTCATTCAATAAGCCAGGAAAAGTTCGACAAGTTTGCATTTCATGGATGCAAAAACCTCTTTTCCGTATCAAAGGAGAGAGGCAACGCAATAAACAGCGTGAGGCTAGTTGAGGGTGGGATCGATAAGGATGATGACTTCATTGAATTTGAACTTGATATAGATTGGACAGTGGCAAAACTCGGGACTGGGCAAGAGCGGAATTGAAAATCTCAGCACAAGAGATATTTGCGGCTCTTGCCGGGAACTGGACACTTGAACGCGATCTGGGTGAGGCCGGGCGTTTTGTCGGTGATGTCACCTTCAATGCCGCAGAGCCCGATAGGCCCGATGTGCTGCGATATCGTGAAGAGGGTTTTCTGACCCGTCGTGACGGTCAACGCTTTGACGGTTATCGGGAATATGACTTCGTCCTGCACGAAGACCCAGCGGGGATTGAGCTTCTGTTTCGCGACCCCTTAAGCTTTGGCAACCGCTATGTCATGCTGCAGTTTGGCGAAGATGCCGATGAGGGTCTTTGCGCGCGCGATATTCATCCCTGCGGCGAAGACTTTTATCATCACTGCATGATCTGGCAGAATGACACTCATTTCGAAACTAAAATAAAAATCACAGGCCCAAAGAAAGACCATATGCTTCACAGCATTTATCGTCGTAAGCAGGGCGTTTAGTTCCCGACTTATATCTTTTTAAGTCAAGGTATTACGATACATTTACGGCTCAGCGCTTACCGAAGCCTCTCGCAAAATCCAGTCACGAAAAACAGTCACTTCCGGGACATCAATCCGGTTTTCGGGTGTGATCAGGTAATAGGCGCCGGGGCTTTCAAGCCTCGCATCACTGATGATTTCCAAGCTGCCCTCAGCCAATTGCCCTTCGATCAAAACACGCGGTAAAAGGGCAATGCCCATCCCTGCCTTGGCGGCTTCGATCAACATAAAGAAATGCTCAAACCCCGGTCCGGGGGCACCTGTAACCGTAATGCCGTTGGCTTGCGCCCAACTATGCCATGCCTTCGGCCGGGTGGTATGAACAAGCCGTGGGTGATTGGACACAAGCCCGCTCAGATCGGCTTTCTCAGCCGCGCCAACATATCCCGGCTTGGCGACAACCACTTGAATTTCATCAAGAATCTTATCAGATCGCACACCTGCCCAACGGCCGTCGCCGAAATACAGCCCAACATCAAGTTGCTTTGCGCCAAGGTCCGGGCTGCGGTCCGGGGTGGCGAAATTAAGTGATAGTGTCTCGATCACCGGGCGGATATCCGGGTGGTCGTTTTGAAATCGATTTAACCTGGGGATCAGCCATGAACAGGCCAATGTATGCAGGGCCCCAATCACCAACCGGCGTTCGCCCGTACCATGGGTGACAAGATCAAGGGTGGCGGCTTCGATCTCGTCCAAGGCATGGCGCAAACTGGGCAAATAGGCCCGACCTGCTTCACGTAATGCAAGCTTTGGCCCATTGCGATCAAACAGCGCCATGCCAAGGCTGGCTTCAAGATTGGCGACCTGTTGGCTAACCGCCCCGGCCGTGACCGAAAGTTCATCCGCCGCACGGGCGAAACTTCCCAACCGTGCAGCAGCTTCAAAGGCGCGTAGGGCATTGAGTGGCGGAGTGGTTGGGCGCAGCGCCATTACAACAGATTTCCTATTGATAACTTAAGAACTTCTGATTTTGACCACCATATTATGCCGGTTTAGACTGATCCTAACAACAAGCATTAGATTAATTGGAGATCACCATGTCCTTACCCCCGTTCCATCTGGCCTTCCCGATCAAATCGATCGCCGATACGCGCGCGTTTTATATCGATATTCTGGGCTGTGACGAAGGTCGCTCGACCGAGGCATGGATTGATTTTGATTTCTTTGGTCATCAGTTATCCGCCCATGTGCGCAAAGATGCCGGACAGAATGCCGGTTCGGGCACGGTTGACGGCGATGCGGTGCCGATCCCGCATTTTGGCGCGGTTCTGGAATGGGATGTATGGCATGATCTGGCCGATCGTTTGAAAAAGGCCGGGGTTAAATTCCTGCTGAACCCGAAAATCCGCTTTGAAGGTGAACCCGGCGAGCAGGGGACATTTTTTGTCGAAGACCCGGCTGGTAATGGTCTTGAATTCAAGACCTTCCGCGATCCGGCAATGATCTTTGCCCATTAATCGAACGATTTGAACATTGGCTTGGTTGATCGCAATTGCGGAACCAAGCCAACGAAGGTCAGGTCCCTAAACCCTGCAATCCATAAACGCGCCAGTATATGCAAAGGAACGCTTTGCGATCTGGCGCGTTTATCATGATGGATGCCTTACGTAATCGGTTACAGACATCTACCAGCTTGCTACATTGCCAACTCGCCACTTTGCCACTTTGCCACTTTGCCACTTTGCAAAGATGTCCCGCGCTTAGGAGAAAGCCCCATGCCAACCGTTAATGCCACGCCCAATATCCTTATTTCCGCAGCAGGCGATGACGCCATTTGGAAAAAAGCGCTGGTTAAACGGCTGCCTGAGGCAAATATCGTCACGGGTGATGAAAATTACGATCCTGAAACGATTGACTATGCCATGTTCTGGAAACAGCCCCAGGGCATGATCAAAACACTGACCAATCTCAAAGCCATTTTCTCGCTGGGGGCCGGGGTGGATCATGTTGTGTCTTCTCCCAGTCTGCCAAGCCATCTTCCGGTTATTCGCCTTGAAGATGCCGGGATGGCCGATCAGATGGTGCAATATCATCTTTATACAGCGCTTCACTTCATGCGCGATTTTGACGTCTATAGCGCCCAACAAGCGAAGGCGACCTGGGTGCAGCATGATGTTGCACGCATTGCCAAATGCCGGGTCGGGGTGATGGGGCTTGGCGCACTTGGCGCTGCGGTTGCGACTTCCTTGGCAAACCTTGGCTTTTCGGTTTCAGGCTGGAGCCGGTCAATGAAGGTAATTGACGGCATTTCAACCTATGCCGGGCAAGAAACACTGGCCGAATTTTTGGGCCAGTCCGATATCCTGATTTGCTTGCTGCCGCGCACCCCGGAAACGGAAAATGTTTTGAACAGCAGCACGCTTTCTTTCCTGCCCAAAGGGGCCGCCATCATTAATGCCGCACGCGGTGCCATGATCAATGAAGCCGATTTGCTGCGTGCCCTTGATACCGGGCATTTACGCGGTGCGTTTTTGGATGTTGCGGTTACCGAGCCACTGCCCGAAAGCCATCCGTTCTGGGATCATCCAAAAATCCGCATCACCCCGCATATTGCCGCTGCTACACGGTTTGAAGAATCTGTCGATCAAATCGCAGATAACATTGATCGCATCAAAAAGGGTGAAAAACCGCGTGGGCTGGTTGATCGCCAGATTGGCTACTAGGGTCCTTATAGGCACGTCTTCACGCAGACCATTTAAGCCAATTATGACCCAGTAGTGGCAAGCCCATTCTATTTCATTGCGAAACCGGATTAAATAATCAAACAACAGCGGCGTTAAAAGGCGGTATTGGCAAACAGCTTGCTGAGCCAATCGACGAACACCCGCACGCGGGCGGAAAGCTGCCGGTTTTGTGGATAAAGTACGGATACCGGCATCGGATCAGGTGGGAAATCGGCCAATATTTCTACCAGTTTCCCGGATTTCAAATCCGCTGCCACGCGATAACGTGGCACTTGAATCAGGCCAAGCCCCGCCGCCGCACAGGCGGCATAGGTATCAGCACCCGTGACCGAAATGCTGCTGGGCAGGGTGATTTCGCGAATTTTACCATCAACAGTAAAATCAAGCGGGATCGGTTTATCATCCGCCCCCGACAGGAAACTGACCATCTGGTGACCTTGCGTGATCAGATCATCAAAGGTTTTGGGTGTGCCAAACCGCGCCAAATAATCCGGGCTGACGATGGTTGCTTCATTAAGCAATGCCAAACGGCGCTGAATCATCGATGAATCGGCCAGCTCCCCACTGCGCAGCACACAATCAAACCCCTCATGGACCAGATCGACAAATCGATCACCATCGGCCAGCACAAGATCAATCCCCGGATAGCGTTGCTTGAAATCCGGCAAGGCTGGCACGACAAAGGTTCGGGCCAGTGTGCCCTGAAGGTTTACCCGCAAAAGCCCCTTGGGATCGGTTTTGGTAAAGATGCCATCGGCTTCTTCAAGTTCGGCCAAAATCCGCACACAGCGATGATAATAGGCATCACCATCATGGGTTGGATTAACCGTGCGGGTGGTGCGTTCAAGCAACCTTGTTCCCAACCGTTCTTCAAGCCGCTGGATCGAATTGGTCATGGTTGCACGCGGGATCAAAAGATCCCCGGCCGCCTTGGTAAAGCTTTTGCGCTCTACCACCCGGACGAAATTGCGCATTTCTTCAAATCGATCCATAAGCGCCACATTGTTATTAAAATTCGAACAGTTAATTCGAATATAGGCTAATTATCCGAAATGTCATCCGGGTCATAGTTGGGTCATCGCTTTTGAACCCCTTCACCCAGACCAAGGAGACTATTCATGTCTGCCAATGAAAACAGAACCGCCATCATCACCGGTGCATCACGCGGCATTGGTGTTGCCCTTGCCAAACGGCTGGCTGTCGATGGTTTTTCCGTTGTCATCAACTATGCCAATTCAGCAACAGCAGCCGAAAATCTTGCCCATGAGCTGAAATCACAAGGCCATAAGGCCATCGCAATCAAGGCTGATATTTCGCGCCCCGATGCGGTAACCGCCTTGTTTGACAAGACCATTACCGAATTTGGCGGCGTTGATGTGATTGTGAATAATGCTGGGGTGATGACCACCCAGCCGATCGCCGAGATGGATGACGCCACCTTTGATGCGATGATGGATATCAATGTGCGTGGCACGTTCAATATGCTGCGCGAAGGGGCGAAACATCTACGCGATCAGGGGCGGGTGATCAATTTTTCAACCACGGCCCTGCATCTGAAACTGCCGGGCTATGCGGTCTATAATGCGACCAAGGCCGCGGTTGAGGCCATGACAGCCGTCTTTGCCAAGGAACTGCGCGGTCGTCAGATCACGGTCAATGCCGTCGCACCTGGTCCGGTCGCAACCGAGCTGTTCTTGACCGGTAAAACCGATGAACAGATCGCACAATTTGCCAAGATGCCACCGCTTGAACGGCTTGGTCAGCCTGATGACATTGCCGGTGTGGTTTCCTTCCTGGCCGGAACGGATTCGGGCTGGGTCGATGGTCAAACACTTCGTGCAAATGGCGGACTGGCTTAAATCTTTTCCCCACCCCCACAAAGCTACATGCCATTTTGGGGCGCGATGAAAACATCGTGCCCCTTTGAGTTGGCAATTTATTTGACTTGGTCCAGTATATATTGGACTATGTCATATAAACAATCTCCAACGCACGAGAACAAACCATGGATGTTCAGCAAATTGATGAAATTCGAGCATTTAACCGGTTTTACACCCGTCAGATCGGATTGCTGAGCGAGGGATTGCATAAAAGCACATTTTCGCTGACCGAAGCCCGTGTTCTGTTTGAGCTTGATAGCAGCGGCGCACAGATTGTTGGAAAGTTGGCCGCCACCCTTGAACTTGACCCGGCTTATCTCAGTCGCATTCTGACCCGGTTTAAAAAGGCCGGCCTCGTAACCCTGACAACCGATCCCAATGACCGCCGGGTGCGAATTGTCGAACTTACGCAGGCCGGGCATGCCACTTACGTCACACTGCAAACTGCCGCCCGCGACGAGGTTGCAACGCTGATCAAGCCGCTATCACCAAATCAGCGCAATGCGCTTTCACAAGCCATGCAAAGCATTCAAGAAATTTTGGAACCCAATTTCATAGAACCCGCCAAGCAACGCCAACACCCCGTTATCATCCGCGATCACCAACCCGGCGATTTAGGGTGGATCGTTCAAAGGCACGGCGCGTTGTATGCGACGGAATATCAGTGGGATACAACGTTTGAAGGCATGGTTGCCGAAATCGCGGCAAAGTTTCTTACCAAACATGATCCCCGCCGCGAAGGATGCTGGATCGCGCTATATGATGGCAAACCTGTTGGTTCGGTTATGCTGGTGTGTGAAAGTGATCAAGTCGCAAAGCTACGATTACTGTTTGTAGAACCAGATGCCCGCGGATTGGGGATTGGACGGTATCTTGTCGATCACTGTATTGCGTTTGCACGACGTGCTCGATACCAACAAATCGTCCTGTGGACGAATGCAAACCTCCATGCAGCCCGACATATCTATGAGAAAGCTGGCTTTGCCCTCCTCACCGAAGAACCACATCACAGCTTTGGTCATGACCTGATCGGGCAGCATTGGAAACTTGATCTGTAACCAACCGTTGATATTGCCATTTTACAGGGGCCCCCATCGCCAAATGTGACTAGCGACAAAGGGATATGTTTCTGTCAATTAGAAGGTTTTTCCACCATATTGGCGCAGTTGTTATGCATACAATCAACTGGCAAGAGAAACACAAATGACACCAACGGACACCCTGACTTTCCGCTATGCCAACCGCGATGATTTGCCCGCAATTGTTGCCCTTTTGGCCGATGACGAAAAAGGCAAAACCCGCGAAGAATTTACCGATCCGCTGCCCGATGCCTATTACGCGGCATTTGATGCGATGGAATCACAATCAACCGATGCACTTCCCAACAAATACCTTCTGGCCTGTCAGGGAAATGATGTTGTTGGTTGTTTGCAGTTAACCCTGATTGCCGGATTGTCGCGCCGTGGACAATTGCGTGCCCAGATCGAAGGGGTTCGGGTTTCAAGCAAGGTGCGCGGGCAAAAAATCGGCGAAAAGCTCATTATCGAATCTGTTTCGATTTCGAAATTACTTGGGGCTGCACTGGTACAATTCACCACAGATAAAACCCGCAAAGATGCCCATCGATTTTATGAACGGCTTGGCTTTGTCGCCAGTCACGAAGGCATGAAAATGGCGCTTACCCCGAATTAATCAGAAAAAACGCATCAGAAAATTCAACGGTTTGCGTTTGCTCAAATACGTTATGCGCAACATCTGTTAATCTGCGACATACGATCTTGAAAAATCAAACCGACGGAGGTTCATCATGAATTTAGTCGACTTGCAGGAACTCGCCCGTAACAAAGGGTTTTCGCATGTTTTCAGCGCATCTGATAACCATGTGATGTGTGATGGAAAACAGGCAAAATATCACGCAGATGAGCTGACCATTATTGATTACAGAACCGTCGATAACGGTACAGATCCGGGCGATGACGCCACCCTTTACATGATCGAAGCCAATGATGGCACACGCGGCATGCTAATCGTCCCAGACAGCTTCCATACCGATCCCGAAAAAGCCGATCTGGTTGATCATTTGCGGCGCAAGCATTCCTGATCTTTGGAACAAGTTCTTTGGTCCAACGTTTTCCCTGTATCGACATCATTTCGATTAAGGAGGACCAAATGACCTTGGCTGATCTTCAGGCAAATGCCAAAGAACACGGATTTGAACATCATTTCATGTGTGAAGAAGATGGTGTGCGAAGCGATGGCACCGGGCATCTTTACACCCCTGATGAGCTGCATCTTGTTCATTCCAACAGCACCGATCATGGTACCGATCCGGGTGATGACGTCACCCTTTACATGATCGAGGCCAAAGACGGCACCAAAGGCGTCATGATCATCCCCAACAGCTTCCATGCTGATCCAGATGAAGCACGCCTGATTGATACTTTGCGCCAGAACCAGCAAGGCTAACCACCAATTGGCATAACACGTCATATAGCCAACTAACCCCCGCCGGCCCCAGACATCACCATGATGTGTCTGGGGGTCGGCGCATAATTTCGTAAAATGAACACAAATAAGCACCTGTCACGACATAAAGGATCAGTAGCTTCTATCGTGAAGCACACACTTTACCGAGGCAGATACGCACATGTCGGATCTTTTGCCGTTTTTTCGCGCCTGGGTGACCGATCCCAAACAGGTTTCGGCTATTTCTCCCTCTGGCCCGGCACTGGCACATTTGATTACGTCAGAAGTCCATCCTGATAAGGGCCCGGTTCTTGAACTTGGCCCAGGGACGGGGGTGTTTACCCGCGCGCTGCTTGATCGTGGGTTACGTCAAAATGACCTGACCCTGATCGAGGCCGGGCCATATTTTTCAAGCCTTCTGGCAGACCGTTATCCTGATGCCCGCATTCTGCAAATGGATGCTTCGCGACTGGGCCGCGCAAACCTGTTTTCGCGTGGCGAACTTTCAAGCACGATCAGCGGTCTACCATTGCTATCGATGACTCCCCGCCAAATCATGGGCATCCTTGGCGGTGCATTTGGCTATTTGCGCGATGACGGGGCATTTTATCAATTCACCTATGGCCCACGATGCCCCGTACCTTCGGCTATTCTTGCCCGACTGAATTTACATGCAACCCGCATCGGAACCACGGTGCGAAACATGCCGCCATCTTCAGTCTATAAGATTGAACGCCTAAACCGTGCGGACCAGTTCAAATCAGCCTGCATAAGCAACGAATTTCCAACCGAATAGATATGTCTGCGTGTGACAAAACAGGTATCGGTTAGGCCCGAAAAGCTGGGCAGAAAGTTGCGATCCTTGTAAACCGTCATGCCAACCACACCTATTAATGTAGGCAACAATGTCTAACCGCGGTAAAATTGCTGGATTATGCAAAGCACATTGAGATGGATGGGCGCGCTTCTGCTTTTGACCCTATGGATACCAACTGGGGCATCGGCACAGAATGGCACACATCCGGTAGAGCTTTATCTGTTCGAAATCGAAGGTGTGGCAAGCAGCACCGAAATTCTGCCGCCTCATCGACTTCTATTAAGAACACTCGAAGGCTTACAAACACCGGTTAAAACACGGCTGTTTCCGCTCAGCCGGGCTCTGGACGAGTTCTGGAAAAACCAAAAATCCTGCAAGTATCCGGCATCAATAGCAGCCTCGCGCCAGACATTTCCCGAAAACAAAAATGTCGCCTTGATCGAAAGCGATCCTTTCTTCTTCACGAACAGCAAGGTTTATAGCCGCGAAGATGACGCCGTGTTTAATTCACTTTCGCAACTTTACGGTCGATCAGTAGGGACTTTGGCGAACTCAACACTTGAAAAGATCGCAATCGCGTCGGGCGCAACCGTATATGCTGCAAAACATGAAAGTCATCTTTATGACATGCTGATGCATAAGCGGATTGATGCTGTTCTCGCCTATCACCCACATTTCCTGACCACAATTGACATCAGCAATCGTCAAACAGGTCGCGTTCAATTCTCGGAAGAATTTTCCATTATTGTAAATCAGTCAGCAATTGTGTGTCTTGCAGAGGCGAGAGAGGTTCTTGAAGCTGTGAATACGCAGTTGCAGCTTTTGCGCGAAAGCGGGGAGCTTGATCAGATCGTTGAACCGTTTGGCACTATAATTCCCTCGTCCAGTGCTGATAATAACGGCTAACCTCATCGGGTTTATGTCCGATAGACCATTTGACGGTAATTAAGTGCCTCGGCGATATGTCCGCGTTTAACGCCACCACTTCCCGCCAGATCGGCAATCGTGCGGGCAACCCGCAAAATCCGGTGATACCCACGCGCCGAAAGCTTCATCTGGCGCGCAGCATCCTGAAGCAATCCACGACCATCAGCATCAAGCGATGCGGCTTCTTGCAGGACTTCACCGTCGGCCAGCGCATTGGTCGATATTTGTTCATTTTTATATCGTAACATTTGCAATTCACGGGCCAAAAATACCCGTTCGCGGATCACGGCACTGGTTTCACCATTACTTGGCAGATCAAGTTCTTCCGGCTTTACCGCGGGCACATCAATCTGAATATCAAACCGATCCAAAAGCGGGCCTGAAAGCCGCGCCTGATAGTCCTCTCCGCATCGGGGTGCGCGGCTACAGGCAAGTTCGTTATCGCCAAGATACCCACACCGGCATGGGTTCATAGCGGCCACCAATTGCACCCGTGCCGGATAGGTCACATGCGCATTGGCCCGTGCCACGGAAATCTGGCCGGTTTCAAGCGGCTGGCGCAAGGCATCTAGAACGTTGCGTTGAAATTCCGGCAATTCATCCAAAAACAGAACCCCGTTATGGGCCAATGAAATCTCGCCGGGCTTAACCCGATGTCCCCCACCGACAAGGGCTGGCATTGATGCAGAATGATGAGGTTGGCGAAAGGGTCGGGTGCGGATCAGCCCGCCTTCGGGCAAAAGCCCCGATACCGAATGAATAACCGTGGTTTCAAGTGCTTGTCTGGCATCAAGATCGGGCAAAATACCCGGCAACCGTGCGGCAAGCATCGATTTTCCCGATCCGGGTGGCCCCGACATTAAAAGGTTATGGCCACCGGCCGCTGCGATCTCAAGCGCGCGCTTGGCACTTTCCTGTCCTTTGATGTCCCGCAGGTCACTGTGCACTGCACTAACATCAACATCATCGCGTCGCACCGGACGGGCAAGAATTTGCGTGCCTTTGAAATGATTGATCAAGCTGATCAAATTGCGCGGCGCAAGTATTTCCAGATCACCAGCCCAAAGGGCTTCAGACCCATTATCATGCGGGCAAATAATCCCGCATTCCTGCATACCTGCTTCCATTGCCGCAGGCAAAATGCCGCCAACACTTGTGATACTGCCATCAAGGCCAAGCTCACCAAGGGCTAGGAATCCAGCAATATCTTCATGCCCGATCACATCCATTTCGGCCAGAAGGCCAAGCGCAATCGGCAGATCGAAATGCGATCCTTCTTTGAGCAAATCAGCCGGGGCAAGATTGATCGTGATCCGCTTGGGCGGCAGGGCCAACCCCATGGCAGACAAGGCGGAACGCACGCGTTCGCGGGCCTCGGACACCGCCTTATCCGGTAGACCAACCACCGTAAAGGCCGGCAGGCCACTTGCCATTTGCACCTGAACATCAACAGCAATCGTTTCAATCCCGGCAAAGGCAACCGTTGTAACCCGTGCTGTCATATGCCCCCGCACCCAAAACCCAAAGTTGTGTTACTTTTAACGCATTGGGATAAGTTGGCAAGGAATGACAATAATCGTGGTGCAACCAATGTTACGCAAACATTTGATTACGTTATCTAAGAATGTGAAGCAGCCTTAGCAGTATTTTGGATGTTGGTATTGCGCCGACCCTGTCAGATAACGCTGGCATGTAGCCAACCCTAGTCTGATTCCATCATTTCCAATTCATCTAATATCGACAACATTTGGTGCAGTTTTTCACGCATACAAATTAGATTTCGGACCTTCACCAACTCTGTCCGACCTGATTGCAGAAGAACCGTTTCTAGCACCAGATCTGAATGACGGCATAACCGGACTAGAAATTCGCCATTTGGTCCATTGGTGCCGTCGAACCAATTCTTAACAGCACGCTCATTGGCGTTGATCAATCGAGCAATCATTTTCACCGAACTTCGATTGTCGCCAAACTCCTCATGCAAGGCCTGTGAGATTAATTCAGCAAACCTATTCGAGCCAACGTTCTCCAAACATCAAAATCCTTTTATGGAAAATTTTTTCCACAACTGGCCCGTATTTTTCGGCCTGCCTTGGTAAACGACATTACTCTGAAAATTAAATTAAAAGTTGTAATGCGAGGTCAAAAAATAACTGAAAATATTCATATTTTTTCAAACGATGCAAAACCGGCGGCTTTGACCTTGCTTCACAATGCTAACGGGAATGCGCATCAAAGTAATCAATTGGAGACACAAGATGGGCGTTGAAATCGAAGGAACAATCGATCTGAACAAGTTTCACAAACTTGCCAGTCAAGATATCGCCAAACTGATCGCAGGCGCTGCGGTAGATGGTGCTGTCATTTTCAACAACTCCGGCAAACCGGTCACGTTCCATGTCTATAACTACAGCGATCTGGTCAACTGGGTTCCGGCCCAGAAAACCCTGATTGCATCGGGTGCATATGGCACGGTTGCCGCATCTGGGGTGTTTTTCAAAATCCACCCCAACAACAACAAAGGTGAAGAATTCCTAGTGGCACCTGGCAAAGCTTATGTATACGCCGGCCCCGGCCGGCTCGAATCCGCTTCCTGATCGCTTAATCGCCAAGCAGCCTGCCATGCCGCTGACTTCATCACAATCACCGCATTTCGCAGTAGCCTTAGTTCCGGCTACAGATATGACGTCTATTGCCCGGATGTTGTGAAGTCGTGATGAGAAAAATGGTCTGGCAGCGCTGTCTTTCCCAAAAAGGAGACAGTCATGAAATTCATCATTGCAACCATTGCCGTCGCCACCCTAATGCTGGGGGCCGCGGGTTCTGCTCAGGCAAACGGCCTTCAAAGTGACTATTGTGGAAGCCAAGAGTATTACGGAGCGACACCGACTAATAATGGTTACCCGCACCTACACTGCAACAAACGCTGGATAAATTACAGCGCCGGCGGGGGAAAGCAAAGTAAACGTATCGTTGACAAGCAAGGGCTTGATACCACGGCAGCCAAGAAATACTGCTCAGATACAGCGACTCCAATTCGGCTCAGAGAAAAGATTGCCGAAATCTGCGACGACTACGGCTACGCAAAGGCATGCGGGTGTAATCTTTGATCCCGGCTACAACAATTTTTGGGGTCGCGCCAATAGGCGCGGCCTTCCTGCCTATATCAAGGCTGCCCGGGTAAGTCATTGCTGATCGGGAAACGTCCATCTGCCGAACACAGGTAATGGAAGACCGGATTAACGCGGCGGCAGGAATTCCTTGCGGCAGGGAACCGCTTCTTCGTTGACCACGGTCCAGCCGAAATTGCGGAACTTGCCAAAGCTTTCTTTTTTCATGGTGATGCCGCTTTCTTCATGCTTGCGCACGGTGCTGGCATCTTCGCCGTCAATCCGTCCCGCACGGGCCCAGGCGCGTTCACGCATTGCTTTGGTAATGGTCGGTTCGGTCATGTTGGTTTTCACATTTTTATATCAAAGACTGTGGCGATACCACGTCTGCTAGAGTTTGTCGTACTTATTTGGGAATTGAAAAGCCGTTTGCCATCAGGCGCGCAATCGTTCTAGATCCGAAATAATATCGTCATTCAGATTTTTGATATCCTCTGGCGGCAATCCACCTTCAATCATCCCACGCATACCCGTCAAATTGGATTGAAGTTTCAACGCTGCACGGTGGGGATCGACATTGTCGGCCAGTTCGCCTTTTTGACGGGCCAATTCAAATGCTTCTGCAAACCTTTCCGCCATGCTTGATAATTGCTGACCGGCGATTTGTTTAAGATCAGTATCATCTTCGACCAGCTCCAACGCCGTTTTGAAAACCATACAGGCATTTGATGGCGCACACTGTTCTTTGGGAATTGTAAGGCCGCGAACATAGGTCATCACAGCGTCAAGCGGCGATTCTTCCTGTTTCAGACAGTCAAGGAATTCCGCCTGTGCTTCTTGGGCATAAAGTTTCAACGCCTCGGCAAACAAGGCCTTTTTACTACCAAAGGCGGCATAGATGCTGCCGGGTTTAAGCGACAACGCACCTTCGATGTCCTTAAGCGAGGTCGCATGGAACCCTTTGCGCCAAAACAGGTCGCGCGCATTCGAAAGGGCTTCTTGTCGGTCAAACGAACTTGGTCTTGCCACGTCAAATTCCGTATTATTGAGCATTCACTCAAAAATAGCTTGCAAAGGTAAAATCGTCAAGTTAGGTTCGGATCATAGTTATTGAGTGATCGCTCAAAAATATAGGAGATAGCCGAATGTCTGACTTCACGCTTCATGATATCGAAACCGCCCCGGCGGATGCCAAACCGCTTTTGCAGAAATCCATAGACGGTTTTGGCATGATCCCCGGCCTGCATGCCGTAATGGCCGAAGCCCCAGCACTGCTTGACGGGTATCAGACCCTTCATAAGCTTTTTCAAACCACCAGTTTTGATGCCGATGAGCTAACCGTCGTCTGGCTTTCGATCAATGTTGAACATGCGTGCCACTATTGCGTTCCGGCCCATACCGGCATTGCGAATTCAATGAAAGTCAGCGCTGACATTGTAAATGCCCTGCGCGATGAAACCCCGCTTTCGACGGCAAAACTTGAAGCGCTGCGCACCTTTACCCTCGCAGTCCTTCGCGAACGTGGAAATGTCACCAAAGCGCAGCTTGATGCGTTCTATGCTGCGGGTTACGGCCAACAGCAAGTATTGGAAGTCATTTTGGGCTTGGCGCAAAAAGTCATGTCGAACTATGTCAACCACGTCGCACAAACCCCTGTCGACAAACCATTCCAGAAATTTTTGTGGGAAAAAACCCAAGCCGCCTAGGCCAAAACGCGCCAAACCTAATTGGTGAATGGTCTTAATCCCCCCCCCGAACCATTCACCAATACATACTGCCCGGTGCAAAACCGGGCAGTTTTTTTTGGGCCACATGCTTTTAAGAAAGATTATTCAGGCCATGCTGGCGCATTGTCGTTGTCGGGCTGGAGCGAGGCCGGGGTGGTTGGGTCAAGAATCGAAGCCAAATCTAGAAGCAGGCAATATGAAAGGCATATTTCTGCGGTTCTGCTTGGCCATTCCATGCTGCAATTCTGCGGCCTTGTTGAACGGGGCTTATTGCGTTGGCATCAAATGAAAAACGGTTTCGGCAAAAGATTCCCGTTCGGACATGATCGCCATCCAGTCGCGAACGCGAACCGGAATGTCAAAACGTCGGTCCGGCCAGCGAAAATCAATGTAATAAAGCCCAACCAGCACCGAATAGGTGCCCAAATGCGGATCTTCGGTGCGAAGTTGCGGCAATCCATCAAGAATCGCATCAATGCCGCTTTGAATGGCCTGCGTTTGGCGTTCCATTACGAATTGGGAACGATCACTTTCATCGCGCTTTGAATCGGCAAATAACCGACCCGTCGCCGTCATCATGCCATCGGCAAGACCTTGCCATTTCAGGGCATTCAGTCTGGGCACACCCTCTTGCGGGATCACGCCATGCGCATTGCCAGTAGACCGTGCGAGCTGATCAAGATAGTCACAAATCACGGCTGATTCAAAAACTGCCATGCCATCTTCAAGGATCAATGTCGGCACTTTGGACAAGGGGTTATGGGCACGAAGGGCGTCATCGGTCCACGGATCGATCAGAATTTCGCTAATCTGTTTTTCCAGACCCAATTCACGCAAAACAACGCGCACCTTGCGCGAGAATGGTGAAGTTGGCGAATAGTAAAGCTGCATCATGATCCAAAGCCCCTTATCCTGATCTCAGTGCACAGGAAATCGACGACCCAAAACCGCCAAATCCAGTGCCTTGCCGATCCCTTCAAGATGCCAGTTTGCATCCCGGTTCTGACGTTTAGCAATCAGTGTAAGGTAATTTCGCGCCGCACAATAGATACCTTTGCCCTCAAAATAGCGGTTTTGGCTTGGCGAGTGCTTTGAAATCGCATGATCCATCATCATACCTGCCTGCAAACCACAAGATTAAGACTTGTCCGCAAAAAAGGGTAAGCACGCCCGATCACTTGCCACTATCATCACTTTTCCTGCCAATCATCTGGAGAAAACCATTGGTTACAAAGCGCCCCAAGGCAATTCCAACGGTTCAGGTCGATGACGATACTGTTCGGGTGACCGAATGGCATTTCCCGCCCGGTGCCGAAACCGGCAATCATGTCCATGGCATGGATTACGTCGTAGTTCCGATGACCAGCGGTACACTGACCATCGAAATGCATGATGGAAATATTGTTCTGTCCGACCTGACTTCTGGCCAATCCTATGCCCGCAAAACAGGCGTTGCCCACAACGTCATTAATGACAATGATTTTGCCTTTACCTTTGTTGAAATCGAAATCAAAACAACCAAGGCATAGCAAAGCGGTCAGCATAAAAAAGGGCAGGTGATTTGCACCTGCCCAATAGTTGCTTAAAATTAGTCTGTCCTTGGTGTCTAAGCGATCTAAACGATCACATCATGACAGGCGGGTTTCAATCGCATCCCAAATCAAACCTTCAAGCTTAGAGCCATCAAAACGGTTGATTTCCTGAAGGCCGGTTGGCGAGGTGACATTGATTTCAGTCATATAATCGCCAATCACGTCAATCCCGACAAAGATCAGATCGCGCTTTTTAAGTTCCGGCCCGATGCGTTCACAAATCTCAAGCTCCCGCGGGGTCAGAAGCGAGCGTTCTGCAACGCCGCCAACATGCATGTTTGATCGTGCTTCGCCTTCGGCTGGAACCCGGTTGATCGCGCCAACCGGCTGGCCATCAACCAAAATGATGCGTTTGTCGCCTTTGCGCACATCAGGCAAATAAGCCTGAACCATCAAAGGTTCGCGTGATTGGGCTGCAAACAATTCAAGCAGGGAATTAAGGTTCTCATCACCGGGTTTCAGGTGAAATACGCCTGCCCCGCCGTTGCCAAACAATGGTTTGACGATGATGTCGTGATATTCTTCGCGGAAATCCTTGATCCGTGCGGCCGATCGCGTGATCAGGGTCGGGGGCATCAGATCGGGAAATTCCGTCACAAAGATTTTTTCCGGGGCATTCCGCACATGGCCGGGATGGTTGACCACAAAGGTTTCTGGGTGGATGGATTCCAGCAAATGGGTTGCGGTGATGTAATTCATGTCAAACGGTGGGTCCTGACGCATCAGGATCACGTCGGTTTCACGGGCGAGATCAATGATCTTGGCATCTCCCAGATCATGATGATTGCCGTGTTCATAGCGCAGGGTCATCGGCCGGACTTCGGCCTTAACACGTCCGCGGTCATAAAACATGTCATCGGGATGATAATGCAGCAGATCATATCCACGTGCCTGGGCTTCAAGGCCCATGACAAAGGTGGAGTCCCCTTTGATGTCGATTGACTCGATCGGGTCCATCTGGATGGCGACGATACGGCTCATTAAACGCGTTCTCCTATTCACCGGCAGTTACGCCGTGCCTGCAAATATGGCCCAAAGCGGCCAATTGTGATCATTTGCGGGCACGGCTTGACCCGGCTGGCCTTCCCGGCCAAATGATGCGATATGTAATTCGCAATTGATGAATACTCATTTGGCAGGATTTTTATCATCCGCCATTCATCTTCCGCAATCGCGATCAACTAAATGTTTTGAAGACCAGGCAGGCAAATGACTTTTTTGACCAGAAATCCGCAGAAAAATGCGCAAACGCAACGCAAGAAAAACCGTTCTGTCCTTGCTGCTGCCGTCATTGCCATTGCAGTTGGTCTTGGTGCGGTCACAAGTATCGCCTTCCTGCCCCAAGCCGCCCATGCGCAATCAGCAAGCAAAATCACCCCTGACATGATCAACAAGATCGAAAGCTATCTTGGCGACATGACGACCCTTCGGGCCGATTTCGTTCAGATTTCATCAGATGGTGGCGCTGCTGAGGGCAAACTTTACATGGAACGGCCGGGCAAAATGCGGTTTGAATATAATCCGCCAGCCCAGATCCTTCTGGTCTCGACCGGGCATGATTTCATTTACTATGACAAGGAAATCAACGCCCCGACCTATTTCGACATTGATGAAACCCCCGCGGGCATCATTCTGGCAGAAAATGTCTCGCTGACCGACAAGGTCAAGATTGCTGATTATAGCCGCACAGCCAAAACCGTCCGGGTTGAGCTGGTGCGCAAATCTGATCCGGGCGCTGGCAGTGTGACCTTGGTTTTTGCCGAAGCACCGATGCAGTTGCGCCAATGGATCGTCACCGATCCGACCGGAATTGAAACCACAGTGACGCTTTTTAACACTGAAGAAGGCGTTTCACTTGACCCGGAACTGTTTAAATTTGAGCGCATCTGGCCCGATAAGGGCAATTAATCACAAAAATTGATTATTCTTCGCACCAAACGCATCATCGCCAAAAGTAAGGCGCGAAAACGTAATTATTTTTCGATTCAAGCCCTTGGCAACATTGTGGTTTCGTAACGAAATCAGTGCTGCGTGAAAATCGTCCGATCATTTGAAAATTCTTGGGTTTCGGGCTGGGATTCTATGGCACAGAACCTTTCTGATCCCTATATGTGAGTCTGTCACAAGGTTCCCAATAAATGATTGGAACCCGGTGTGAGGAAAAGGTCTCCCCTACCTTTCCTCACGCTCCAGATCATCGGAGCGCTGGCGTCCGGTTCTCCCCCCTGGCCGGACGCCTTTTTTTTGCCCAATCCCCACGATAAGACAAAATTCAACGGATGCCAGCCTTCCGACAATTTTATGAAAATTCATGCTTCGGGCATCGGATTTCACGGGCTGTTAATTTTAATTGCCTAGGAATGTCAGGCATGATTCCCTTACAGGGAAGTTTTCGACATAAGAACAGGACCGACATCTTCGATGATCAATGACTTTCTGAAATCCATCGCACAATTTTCCGACCCGCGCTTTCGCAAAGTCGTGCTGATTGGTGTTGCCGGCGCACTGGCAACCATTGTTGGTCTGTGGGTTCTGATCTGGTTTGGCCTGAACTCCATCACCTTCTTTACCGATGGTGGCTGGCTTGAAAGCTTGGTCGACGGGGTGCTTGGCATTGGCCTGACATTGTTGGTTTTGCTGATGTTCCCCGCAGCCACGGTTCTGATTTCAAGCCTTATGCTTGATCAGATTGCCGATGCAGTCGAAGACAAACATTACCCAACACTCCCCGATACCCGCCCACAGCCGATCAGCGAAGCCCTTATCAATGGTCTTAAATTCGCACTGACCGCTTTGGGGCTTAACATTCTGATTTTGCCGCTTCTTCTGGCGGGGCCGCTCTATGTCATCGCGTTTTACACGATGAATGGCTATCTTTTATCGCGTGAATATTTTGAACTGGTTGCCGCACGTCGCTATGATGCGCGCACCGTCGAAGCAATCCGCAAAAGCCGCCAGAAAAAACTTTGGGTTGCCGGGGTTGGCCTGACCTTTTTGATGACAATTCCATTTGTTAATTTGGTCGCACCAATTATCGCAACTGCCTTTATGGTCCACTATTCTGTTCGCCTTGGTACCTATGTGCCAAAAGCCACGGCCTAAAGTCACCATTTAAGGTCACTGGCAAACGAATAAAACGGCCTAAAGAACCGAAACTGCAACTTTAAGGATCTGGTCATCCAATGTTTGGAAAGAAAAAAGCCAATAAAACAGTCGACAGCAGTGCGGCTTCGTCCGATACATCTCCGTTAGGTGGATCAGACACGCTTTCTAAGACCAAGCCATCTGATGTTGCGACTGACCAGGCCACCAGTACCGGCAACGCCGTAAGAACAGAAAAACGAACTGAGCCGCAGCTATTCACCAAGCCGCGCACAAAGGATGAACCGCAAATGTCCAGTAAACCGCATTCCACCAGCTTCCGCCCGGAAATCCCAAAACGCCCGCTTGAAATCCCGACCCGTGGCAATTCAGGCCGCCCGGCAAGTGCTAGCAGCAATGCCGAAGGCAAAAGGCTGACGGTTGGTCGCGACATCACGCTTAAGGGCGAGATTGGTTCTTGCGATGTTTTGGTGGTTGAAGGCGTCGTCGAAGCACAGATCAAAGAATGCTCACGTCTGGAAGTTTCCAATGGCGGTACTTTCGTTGGTTCCGCACAGGTTGATGAAGCTGAAATCAGCGGAAAGTTCGAAGGCGATCTCAACGCACGTCGCGTGACCATTATCAATTCTGCCGAAATCAGCGGCAAAATCACTTATGGATCGCTTCAGATCGAAAATGGTGCCCGCATCAAAGGTGAACTCGACTATGTCGAAAGCAGCGACGATGGAACGTCGCGCAGCGGCAATAGCGCTGCCATCACCATTCCGCGTAAATCGGAAGATTCCTGATCCCCGTGCGCGCATTAAATTTGACCATACAAACACCCCGAACAGACATCATCCGTCCGTTCGGGGTGTTGTTGCTTTTAGCCGTGATTGGACTGGCCTTAAGTGCCTGTGGCGGTGCCACCGTGCCACCGGGCACGACAAATACCAATTACGGCAAGCTCAATAATCAGGACGACGCCAAAGCCACCCGCTTGGCAACTGGTTCAACACCCCGTCCAGCCACAAGTACAACGGCACGCCAGAAACCAAAAAGCCGGCCTAAACCAAGTGTTGCCGCCATTCCGTTTAAATCTATTCCGACTGAAGCGCTTAAAGGTCTGACGGAAACTGATTTCGAATCGAAAATCGGCGCACCGGAAATGATCCGGGCCGAAGGTGACATCCGGGTTTGGCAATATCGCTCCGAACAGTGTTCGTTTGATGCGTTTTTTGTCCCAAAAGCCAAAGGCGAAACCCGCAAATTGGGCCATATGCTTGCACGAATGCGCCGCGGAAATAACGCCATCTCCCTACAAGATTGCCTTGATCAGGTGGTTAAACTCAATCTTGGTCGAGGTTAATCCCGCGCAGTACTGCAATAAGTATCACGATAAAAAGGTCTGTTTTCTGCGGTTTTAGGCCTTGCTAGCATCCTGAAACGGCAAGATAATCTGGTTAATTCTGATTTTTGCCCGAACCCTCCGGTTTCCTTGGTTTAATCTTTACCTTTTGTTGGCAGGCTCGGATAAGGAACCTCATAAATTTGCCATATCCTGTGGCTTTAGTACCGTCTTCTTGGCCCTAGGGTCAGTCCCGAAACTTCAGACACGATACGCGACCTCATGAAAAAACACGCCCATCGTCTCGTCAGAACTTCGCTTGCAGCAGTTATTTCTACATTTGTCTGTCTCATCGCAATTAGCGCACCTGTCAGCAAAGCACAGGCCCAGAATGCGCCGAAATTGATTGATGTTTACGGCAAATGGGAAGCCTACACCTATTCCGAAGAAGGCCAAAAAGTCTGCTATATGGGCAGTCAGCCAACTTCGGCCAAAGGTGATTATACCCAGCGCGGCAAGATTTATGTGATGGTTACCCATCGCCCGGCCTTAAAGCTTGTGAATGAAGTCAGCTTCATCACCGGTTACACCTATAAAGACAAAAGCACGGTTGATCTTCGAATCGATTCCAAGAAGTTCAGCCTGTTTACCCATGCGGACTCCGCCTGGGCGGTTGATGCTGAAACAGATCGCAAACTGGTCGGTGCAATGAAATCAGGTTCGAAAATGGTTTTGGTTGGCTATTCCTCCCGCGGGACGAAAACCACTGATACCTATTCACTGTCTGGTTTTACCGCCGCCTATAAAGCGATTTCAAAGGCTTGTAACACCAAGCCGATCTAACAGAACTTTCCCTTACCAAACCGGTAAGTGCGGCACGGACGGGCGGATTTGCAACCGTGATTGCATATGCGCGATAGCTGCAATGTGAAATTTATCGTTTCTAAATCGGCCCGGCCCCGCTATATGCGGGGCCATAGCTTTACGTGCACATTTTACGTTCCGGCGCTTTTTGACGCATTTTCTGGTATAGTCCCGCAGACGCTGGCAAATGCCCCGTATCAAAATGACCGGCAATACCACCAGAACAAAAGAGAGAGCCCGGGATGACCGACGTCCTGACCGAAAACGCGACCCAGACCGAAGCCACCGTCAGCAATGACGGCCCATCGCTTACCGACTTTGTTACGCGCGCCGCCAATGGGCAGGCAGCCGATGGTCGTCGCGATCTGGTGGGAATCCCGCGTGAAGAACTGACCGAATTGATGGCTGACATGGGCGAAAGCAAGTTTCGCGTCAAACAGCTTTGGAACTGGATCTATAACCGCGGTGTCACTGATATCGAGGATATGACCAATATTTCCAAAAAGCTGCGCGATCGCCTGTCTCAGGAATTCTATGTTGGTCGCCCGGTTTTGACCGCCGATCAGAAAAGCTCGGATGATACCCATAAATGGCTGATGAAATTCCATGACGGGAATGAAGCCGAAACTGTCTATATCCCAGATCGCAACGAAGACCGCGGTGCTGTGTGCATTTCATCCCAGGTTGGTTGCACGCTGACCTGTAAGTTCTGCCACACCGGCACCCAGCTTCTGGTACGCAACCTGACACCGGGTGAAATCGTCAGCCAGTTCATGATTGCGCGCGACAGTTACGGCGAGTGGCCAACCCCATCCAACGGTATTCGCCGCCTGTCCAACATCGTCATGATGGGCATGGGCGAACCGCTGTTTAACTATGAAAATGTTCGCGATGCTCTGCGCATTGCCATGGACGGCGAAGGTATTTCGATCTCACGCCGTCGCGTGACACTTTCGACATCTGGTGTGGTGCCTGAAATCGTGCGCTGTGGCGAAGAACTGGGCGTTGGTCTGGCAATTTCGCTGCATGCGCCGGAAGATGATCTGCGCAATGAAATCATGCCGATCAACAAGAAATACCCGCTGAAAGAATTGATGAATGCCTGCCGTCATTATCCGGGCATGTCCAATTCCCGGCCGATCACGATGGAATATGTCATGCTCAAAGGCATCAATGACAAGCCCGAGCATGCCCGTGCATTGGCCAAACTGGTCAAAGGCGTTCATTGCAAGTTTAACCTGATCCCGTTTAATAAATGGCCGGGATCGGATTACGAATGCACGCCAACCAACGATATCAAGAAGTTTGCACAGATCCTGCTTGATAACGGCTATGAAGCGCCAATTCGCTGGCCGCGCGGCCGCGATATTCTGGCTGCCTGTGGTCAGTTGAAATCCGAAAGCCAGCGCCAGCGCAAATCCCGCGTATCGGGCTGTGGCAAATCGGGTGCCGGCGAGACCAGCAGCGAAGGCGTTGTTGCCGCTCAGTAAGGCATCCACCAGCTAAATTGACCAAATACAAACAAACACCGGGTAGCATCGCTATTCGGTGTTTTTGTTTTAAACAGCACAACTTCCGGCCGGTTTCAGGCTGGTTTTTTGATTAATATTTTTGATGGGAATTATTCAGCTTCATTTCACGATGCAAAGGCAATAAATCGGGAAATAGAAATAGTATGATTATTCTATTTTGATCAAACCCAGCGTGCTTGAAGCTTCTTGCTGCTGGTATCTTCAGGTGTTTTGATATCTGAAATATCAATGTTCATCACCAGTATCCCACCAAGACCACCGACCGCAATATCGGATAATCTCCGTCCGAGGCCGTCCTCATCAAGTGCAACCAAGTAATGATCGCGGGCCTCGTCATCTTTAAAATCGATGGTATAGCCATGGGTAAATCCCTGACTAAGGCCGCTGCCTGTGGTCTTTTCGCCCCCGGCAAAGGCAACCATTCCCGATGTTGCAAGGGCTGCGGATTCAACACCGATCAGGACTTCTTTGATCTGACCCGGCGGAATGCTTCCAGAAACTTGCAACAGAACGATATGACGGATCATTTTGCTGTCTCTTTCACCCATTTCGCCGGGTCAATTACACTCGGCAAAAGAATAAATTTCTGACCGGTTCTATTCATATGCCCGGCAAACAGCGCAGCATCATCCCCGGGACCGAAAAAGACATCCCCGCGCACCGGTCCACGAATGGCCCCACCCGTATCTTGGGCAATCATCAGACGATTGAATTTACGGTCCAAGTTCATCGGATCACGGGTTTCAAGCCAAACCGGAACACCCATTGCATGAAAGCGCCGGTCAACAGCCAATGACCGACCTGGCTCCAACGCCACCCCTTGCGATCCCAGCGGACCGGCGTTTGGGTCATTTGGGTCGGTTTGAAGCGGGCGGAAGAAGACATAGGATGCGTTTGTGTTCATCACCCCATCAGCTTCGTCTGGATTGTCTTCCAACCATTTCTGAATGGTCTGTAGGGAAACCGTTTCGCGCGTTAACGCGCCGCGTTCAATCAATTCACGGCCAATGGCAAAATAAGGACGCCCATTGGTCGCGGCATAGCCAACGCGCAAGACGCTGCTGTCAGGCAAGACCACCCTCCCTGATCCCTGAATCTGCAAGAAAAAGGCATCAATGGCGTTATCAACCCAAACCATTTCAAGATCGCGGCCAGAAAGAGCGCCTTTTTCAATATCTGCCCGATCGAAATAAGGTTTCAAACTGCTGCCTGTCAGGCGCCCAACCAGTTTGGTCCCCTTAAGGTCTTCGCGGAAATCACCAAGATCGACCGACACCATGTCATCAGGTTTCAGGTAAATCGGGGTCTGAAACTTACCACCTCTGGTCAGCCGACCACGCAATTCCGGCTCATAATAACCGGTAAAGAGGCCTTCTGGCTTATCTCTATTTCCGGTTAAATAAGGTTTGAAGTCGCTTTGGAAAAAGGCGCGCGCATCTTCTTTGCGCAGGCTATCAACATCCAAAGAAACCGCCGTCTCACAGACATTGCGCCATTGACCAATGGTGCCCATACGGTCATCTGGGCCAACCATCTTGGCATCGTCACGTCGTAACATTGCCTTACAGGACCGCACAAAAGCACGGATCGATGGCCGCATGTCGTCATTTTGCCAACCATCAAGATCAGAAAATGTTGTCGGACGCAGGGTCAGAATATCTTCCTGCTTGGGTCGCTCTTTTATCTGACCGGTAATTTCGGGCCAGAACATCCAGATCAGGGCAGCACCTGCCCCAAACAGAACGGAAATAAGACTAAGGCTGCGTGATAAAACCAGACGTCGTTTCAAGATAGAACCCGTTTAATGACAAGCACAATGCGCCGTTCCTATCACGGCATGATGTTTAGCTGATCTTGCCCCAAGCATGCTTAACAAGCCGATAATCTGATGGAAGTATCGCACGACACACGCACAAAAAAGGCGACCCGACTAAATCGGGTCGCCTGATAAATCTGCTTGGTTTGAAGCCGGTTAGTTAGCGGCTTCTTCTTCCGGAGTTTCGGTCGCAACAAGCTGCCAGTTTGGATCCCGGCTTTCGATATTGCGCGCAAAGGTCCAAAGGTCTTCGGCTTCGATCACCTTGTTGGGGTCGCCTGAAACCACATCACCTTCGGAATTGCGGATTACCGAGACTTCCTCGGATACGAATTTCACCGTGACATAGGCTGTGCGGCCTTCAAGACTTGCATCGTGAATCGAAGCACTTTTGATACCAACCAAGGTGGTTTCTTCGTGCTCACCCTTTTCCGCCCGCGCATCAATTGCTGCGGCGAAGTTTTTGTAAACTTCTGGCGAAAGCAACGGGTTCAAGCCATCCTTATCGCCCTTGGCAAAATATTCGACAATCATTTCGAATGCCATACGCCCACCATTCAGGAAGTCCTGTTGGGTAAAGTTCGGGTCGTATTTTTGAATCTGTTGCAGGGTTGCAAAGGTGTCCGAAGGAACATTTTCCGCGTCCAGATCGTTATCAGATTCTGGCAAACGGTAAACATTGTCGGTCTGCGCTGCGGTGTCATTCTGACCTTTATCAGAGTCATTTTCATGAGACTGACGGCCAAAAATATCAGACGGACCCTGTTTTTCATTCCCCGTGCGACGGCCAAGTACACCGCGCAAACGCAGTACAAGGAAAACAGCAATCAGTGCGAATAAGAAGATATCGAAATACTGCAAGACCGATCTCTTGATCCTAGTGGTTTCAAACAGGCCGGATTCACATCACAACCGTGGTCGAGAGATGGTATGAACCGAACCAAATGCAAGGGCAACCAATGATCACGTTTATCCATGTGATCATCTTCACCCTTATATAAGGTGAAAATTATGGATTTGCCGCATTTTCGTCCAGTTATGGCATTAGTTTCCCGACCAATACACACTGCAGATTAATGGGAAATCACTGAAATCCAAGTTGTTTTCTGCAATAGTTTCAGTACTTCGTCAGGTTTGACGTTAAAATACATTGTTTTAAACCAGAAATTCGCGGTCAAATTCGCCAGATAACGGAGAAGAAATGGGTTTTTATTTCCTCGTCATATTCGTCGCAATGCCGATCATTGAAATCGCGGTCTTCATTCAGGCTGGCGAACTGATTGGTTTGTGGCCAACCATTGGCGTCGTCATCCTGACCGCTATTCTCGGAACATCCTTGATGCGTGCCCAGGGCCTACAAACCTTGGCCAAGGCACAAAGCCAAATGGATCAGGGTGAAATGCCAATCGGACCAATGTTTGATGGCATTTGTATTCTTATTGCCGGTGTATTGCTTCTTACGCCGGGATTTGTCACCGATACCTTTGGTTTCCTGCTTCTTATCCCGCCGCTTCGACAGCTTGTCGGGGCAAAGGTGATTATGAAACTGGTCCAGTCTGGCAATATCCGCACCAATTTCAGCACTGCCGGATTTGGCACTGGCCGTGCTGGTGGCGCTGGTGGCACTGGCCACAGGTCCGGTCCGCATGGGTCTGGTCCGCATACATCTGGCCCAAATGGTCCAGGTCCGATCATTGACGGAGAATTCGAAAATGTCAGTCCCGATGATGCTGCAAATGACAGTACGGATACAGATACTTCCCCATCAGATGGCCCGCGCAATCTGCCGCCAAAACAATGATCACCAAATTCTTGGTCAAATGTATCTGTAATTTCACAGGTAATTTCACCGGAAAATCATAATTTCAGAAGGTTGGCCAATCCCAACGGCCAGCCTTCTTTGAGTCTGTGTTGGTTTCGTCATTGCCGATTGAACCCCACATCGCCCAAACCCGCAGAAATATAGGCTTTGCAGACGGTTTGATTGGCTTGCCCGTACACGTCATCCGTGCTAGGCCAGATCATCTGCCGCAAATGCGCGGCATCAGAAACAAGCATTTCAGCGGTCTTGAACGACCAAAAGCCGATCAAGGCTTATAGGCATCTACGCATTCAATACGCGCTCGAAGGCTTTTTTCTGATTACGAGCGAATGAATTAAGGGAGCTAGACTTTAATGGCCGAGAATACCACCGGTGCAGAACAGGGCGGCGCACAGCAGCAGCCAGCCGCTAATCCGATTACGATCCACACCCAGTACATCAAGGATCTTTCTTTTGAAAATCCGAATGCACCGGAAAGCGTTGCCCTTCAAGAGCAGCCGAAAATCAACATTGATGTCGATGTCGAAGCGCGCACCACGCAGGATCAGAAGCTTCATGAAGTCACCATCAAAATCAATGTCAAAGCCGACGTTGCCGAAAAGGTTGCCTTCATCGCAGAGCTTCAATACGGCGCGGTTGTGACGCTGAATGTTGAAGAACAGCATCGTCTGCCGGTTCTCATGATTGAAGTTCCGCGTCTTCTGTTCCCATATGTC
The DNA here is from genome assembly GCA_019634165.1 of Rhodospirillales bacterium. Taxonomy (GTDB): domain Bacteria; phylum Pseudomonadota; class Alphaproteobacteria; order Rhodospirillales; family Thalassospiraceae; genus Thalassospira. The sequence continues at coordinate 661,713 of JAHQVT010000010.1, read as the reverse complement.
CGTAAAATCATCTCTGACCTTACCGCAGATGGTGGCTTCCCACCGCTGATGATGCAGCAGATTGATTTTGCTGATCTTTTCCGCAAGAAATTCGCCAAACAGATGGATGGTCAACCGGCTGGAAACGCCTAATTGACCCGCTGATCTTTATTTGGTTCGATACCAAAACAAAGGCCGCCAATCTGGCGGCCTTTTTATTTGATTATCGTAATAAATATTATGCCGATCACAGACAATCAGGACATCTTTGAAAATCAAAACGGTTTTGCGATGACCATAAAGACAATGATAACCATCAAAACAGCCGGTACTTCATTGATAATACGATAGAATTTATCTGACTTTGTATTTGCATCCGCTTCGAATTGGCGGCGGCAGCGCGCCAGAACCATGTGGATCGCCGACATCAAAACCACACATAGAAGCTTCACATGGAACCAACCATCGGACATTGCGCCAATTTCGTGGATCAAATATCCGCCAAATATCCATGACGCAATCATCGCGGGGTTCATGATCGCCCGCAAAAGCCGGCGTTCCATGATCTTGAACTTTTCGCTGGCTTCCGAGCCCGGTTCAACTTCGCAGTGATAGACAAAAAGCCTTGGCAAATAGAGAAGGCCTGCCATCCAGGAAATCACACTGATGACATGCAGGGATTTGATAATGCTGTATGTATCCATCTCTCTCTTCTCTGATTTGGCGGTTTTGCAATTGTGGTTGGCATTGATCTGCGGGATCGCCAAAACCATAACAGCATTCAAGCCGGTCCCTAAGCGGTAACCGGCCTGATTTTGCTGATAAATTTACAAAAGCAGCAACCAAGTTTTAGTCTATATGCTTTAAGCCCCACCGGGTTGCTTGGCAATGGCGCAGGAATGCTCATCCGGGCACCACCAACCACGCTTCTCGACCGTGTAATCGTCCGACCCGTTTTGATCGAGTTCGATTTGCGTTTGTTTTACAACCGAAACAAGTCCGCCAATGAATTTCGGATGGGAGCAAACCGTTTTCACGCGCTCATAGATCGGTACACTTTTTTCATGGGCCAGCTCGCCATATTCGATATCAAGCTCGACCAGCGTTTCCGAATGCTCGGTAACAAAGGCAATTGGCACGATGACCAAACCAACACCTTCTTTGCCCGCCCGTTCGATTTCGGTTTCGGTCGATGGCCCGATCCATTCCATTGGTCCAACCCGACTTTGATAGCAAACCTTCCAATCAAGGCCTTCAATCGCCAGTTTTTCGACCACTGCAGCAGACGTTTTTTCAATCTGCGACTGATAGGGATCGCCGCGCTTGGTAATCACTGCCTTGGGCACGCCATGGGCTGAAAACAACAAACGTGGTGGCGCAATGCCCAGTTCTTTGGCCTTTGCCACCGCCTTTTCATATCCTTCGCGGATCATTTCGGCCGAGGCATCAATAAAGCCCGGATTGGTCGGATAACAACACGCTGTTTTAATTGGCGTACTCAGCCCAACCTTATGGCAAGCCCGTTTCCAATCCTTGACCGATGATCCACTGGTCGTTGTTGAAAATTGCGGATATAGCGGAAGCAATATCTGTTCATCCGGCCCCCATGCCTTAACCGCAGCAGCCGTGTCATCGGCGAATGGTTTCCAATAACGCATGGCAATGAAACAACGGTTTTCATATTCATCATCCTCAGAATTCAGCGCAGCCTGCAGGGCATCGGCTTGATCCTGAGTCAATTCCAAAAGCGGTGATTTACCGCCAATATGGGCATAGATTTCTTGGGCAACCGGGGCACGACGTCGCGAAATCAATTTGGCCAGCAAATACCGAAACGGGTTCGGTAAACTGATAATCGCCGGATCATTGAACAGATTGAACAAAAACGGTTCAACCGCCGCGGGACTGTCCGGCCCCCCCAAATTGAAAAGAACAATGGCGCGTTTTTTACGCGTAGTTTCGGACATTTGGCGTATCCTTCATGGCGTTTTGACCAGTTCCCGACAAACTGGCAGTCTTTGATGGATAAACCCGTCCGCTCCGAGGCCTATTTTGGCTAATCAAGATCGAAGCGCAACGGATTTAGACCCTTATACGCATTGAATTTTTCAATCGATTTGATTGATTTCAAAAATCAGTGCTGATTCCTGATAAATTTCACAAGCTTATCGACATTTTCCGGCGGCGTTTCCGGGGTAATGCCGTGACCAAGGTTAAAGATAAACGGCCCTTTGCCCAGCGTATCAAGAATGCGTCTGGTTTCATCAAACATTGCATCCCCGCCCGTAATCAGCAGCATCGGATCAAGATTGCCCTGCACTGGACCCAGTTTTTGAAGGTTTTCAGCCACCCAGTCGAGCTTGACACCACTATCAAGACCAACAGCGGTCACACCGGTTTTGATTTTAAAATCAATTAGATGAAGACCCGCACCACGCGGAAAACCGATAATCGGCAAATCAGGATGAACTTTGCGCAAATTGGCAACGATCTGTTTGGTCGGCTCGATCACCCAGCGATTAAAGCCGGTTTCAGACAACACACCGCCCCAGGTTTCAAACAGCTGAATGCATTCTGCCCCGGCTTCAACCTGTTTGAGCAGATATTGCGTGGTTGCTTCAATCACAATATCGATCAATTTGCCAAAACCTTCGGGATCGCCATAGGCAAAACGACGGATATTGGCAAAATCCTTGCTGCCTTTGCCTTCGACCATATAGGTCGCCACAGTCCATGGGGAACCTGCGAACCCGATGAGGGCTGTATGAGCGGGGATAGCGCTAGAAAGCTTTGAAACGGTCTCGTAGATGGGTCCAAGGGTGTCATGGATGCCATCAACCGATAATTCACCAAGACCTGAAGCATCTCGGATGGCGTCAAGCTGTGGGCCTTCACCTTGCTTGAATGCCAAATGTTGTCCAAGTGCCTGCGGTATAACCAGGATATCGGAGAACAAAATTGCCGCATCGAAGTCATAGCGCCGTAGGGGCTGCAAGGTTACTTCGCAGGCAAGATCGGGATTATAGCAAAGATCAAGAAATGATCCTGCCTCGCCGCGGGTTGCACGGTATTCTGGCAGATATCGACCTGCTTGGCGCATCAGCCAGATTGGCGGCACGGAGAGTGTTTCGCCATCTAGGGCACGCAAGAAAGTCTTTTTGGTGTTGGGCATTTGGTTTCCTGTTCGTCTTTCCCGATCGATTTTTATCTGGTTCCGAGCTTTGACCCAAAGGATCAGAACCAGTTTTCTAATTTCGTGAATTTTGTCCTGTGGCCTTGGCCGGGACGTTTTCCACGTTCTGCCTACCAAAACCTTATTTAATAAAAAAGGATGTTGTTTGTAGGTGGATACCTGTGGATAACAGGGATTAAATTTAACGCACAGTTTATTCACATTCCGACTCGGGAAAAATGATTCATCTCAAGTCGATTTGGGGAAAACTGTGCACGACTCCAAACGACTCTCAGACTCTACCTTGGGAAAAGCCAGTTTTGAATAACGTGGATAACGTGAATAAGGCTGGTTTTTGTGATGTTATCCCTGCTATTACGGGAAAAAATAAACACTTATCCCTGTCGGGACAGGCATCTTGAGAAAGTTTGTATGACGTGGAGGATAATTCCTGTGGAAAAGTTTGCACCGGAGTCGCTCCCGTTATCCACAATTGTCCACAGGCCCGACTCCGGATTCGTAACTCCGGGTTGGGCTAATATACCTTATCCATCCGGGTAGTGATCGAAATATCGAACACCTAAAATAATAAGTTCAAAAATCGCTTGGGCTGCAAAAAGTGGATAACTGTACCCTTGCATCGGCAAAAATCGCCAAAAGACGGATGGGCCATGGTTGAAACAGATAAAATTTTCCATCTTCATCTGGTTTCAGACTCAACCGGTGAAACCGTTGATGGTGTGGCGCGCGCCTGTATTGCGCAATTTCCTGATGTGCGTGCCCATGAACATGTCTGGTCACTGATCCGAACCGATGCGCAGCTTGCCCGTGTTTTGGCAGATATCGAACGCAATCCGGGGATTGTCCTTTACACCGTGTTTGACAGCGATATTCGCCGCAAACTCGAAGAAGGATGTCGTCGACTTCAGGTGCCCCATAGCCATGTTTTGGATAATACAGTCACCATGATGGCCGGTTATCTTGGCCAACAGTCGCGCGGTCGGACCGGCGCACTTCATAAAATGGATGAAGAATATTTCAGCCGGATCGAGGCGATTGATTACACATTATCGCATGATGATGGCCAATCTGGTTGGGATCTTGAAGAAGCCGATGTCGTGATTGTCGGCGTGTCGCGAACATCAAAAACCCCGACCTCGGTCTATCTTGCAAATCGTGGGATCAAGACTGCCAACATTCCTTTTGTACCGGGATGCCCATTGCCTCCTGAACTGGATCAATTGAAAAAACCGTTGGTGGTTGGCCTGATCAAGGATGTTGATCAATTGGTTTCAATCCGTAAAAACCGTCTGCGCCAGATCGAACGTGGTGAAGGGGGCGATTACGTTGATCCGGTAGCCGTGCGCGATGAAGTGCATCAGGCAAGGCGTTATTTTACCGATCGCGGATGGAAGATTATCAATGTTACCCGCCGATCGATCGAAGAAACCGCGGCCATGATTTTGGCCACCATGTATGACCGTCGCGGTCACTAATAGGATATTTGACTGATGAACCACCGGCTTATTCTGGCCTCAAGCAGTAAAGCACGCCACACCATGCTGAAAAATGCCGGTGTTGAATGCGAAGCTGTTGCCTCAATGATTGATGAAGACGGCTATAAACAGGCAATGAAGGCCGAGGGGGCGAATGCTGCGCAAGCCGCCGAAACGCTTGCGGAAATGAAGGCACTTCGCATGTATCGTCAGCAACCAAACGCGATTGTCATTGCCGCTGACCAGATGTTGGAATGCAATGGTATCTGGTTTGATAAGCCTGTTGATCGTGATCATACTCGGGCACAGCTTTTGGCCCTGCGCGGCAAAACCCATCAACTGGTTTCTGCGGCTGTTATATATAAAGAGGGATCGCGCATTTGGGGAACGATTGATACCGCCCATCTGACCATGCGCAATTTCACTGAAGAATGGCTTGATGAATATCTTGATGCCGCTGGTGAAGAAATCTTTCAATGTGTCGGTGGATATCAGATTGAAGGTATTGGGGCGCAGCTTTTTACCGAAGTGCGCGGTGATTATTTTACCGTTCTTGGATTGCCGCTTTTGCCATTGATTGGCTTTTTACGCGATCACGGTGTGCTAAAAGCATAATGAAAATAATAAACTGATCCGATCTTCAGGCAGGAAATAGCGCAACATGACCCCCCGTAATCCTTATCGAACCTTATCTGGAACCTCGCGCCTGGCAGGTGTTATGGGGTGGCCGGTGTCACATTCGAAATCGCCGCGTTTGCATGGGTATTGGTTGGCAAAATACGGAATTGATGGCTGTTACATGCCGCTTCCAGTTGAACCTGAAAACTTTCAGGCAGCGCTGATTTCCTTGCGAAATCTGGGTTTTTCCGGGGTGAATGTCACGATCCCGCAAAAAGAAATGGCAATGCCTGAATGCGACGAATTGTCTGATCGTGCGCGCAGAATTGGCGCGGTTAATACGGTTACATTCTCCAAAGATGGTCGCATGTGGGGGGACAATACCGACGGATATGGTTTTATGGAAAACCTGCGGCAAGAAGCCCCGGATGTTGCATTTTGTTCCGGTCCGTCGGTGGTGCTTGGCGCTGGTGGCGCGTCACGGGCGGTTTTGGTTGCACTTCTTGATGAAGGCAGTCCGGAAATTCGGATCGCCAACCGAACCCGCAAACGTGCAGAAGAATTGGCCAAGGAAATCAATGACCCCCGGATCAAAGTGGTGGATTGGCCTTTGGCGTCCGAAGCCCTTTGCGATGTGTCCTTGGTGGTCAATACGACAAGCCTTGGCATGGTCGGGCAGCCTAAGTTGGACATCGATCTTGATGGTTTGCCAACATCGGCATTGGTGACCGATATCGTTTATGCGCCGCTTATGACCGATCTGTTAGTGCAGGCCAAAGCCCGTGGGAATCCGATTGTCGATGGTTTGGGTATGCTGCTTCATCAGGCACGACCGGGTTTCCATCGCTGGTTTGGGATTGATCCTGAAGTGACGCAGGAACTGCGCGATTTTGTTCTTTCACCAGATTAACGAGCCTGGGATGATCTTATTATGGTGATTTTGGGGTTAACTGGATCCATTGGAATGGGCAAATCCACCGCGGCCAAGATGTTTAAATATCTTGGGGTTCCCGTTCATGATGCCGATGCCAGCAGCCATCTTTTGATGGCACCAGATGGATTGGCTTTCGATGCGATTGCCAAGGCCTTTCCCGATGTCATTATCAATGGGCGAATTGATCGTCAGGCGCTGGGCAAGCAGGTTTTTTCCAATCGCGTACTTTTAAAAAAGCTTGAAGCAATTTTGCATCCCTTGATACGGGCACAAGAAATCCGCTTTTTACGAAACCAACGCATGTTGGGACGTAAATTGGTTGTTCTTGATATTCCGCTTTTATACGAAACGGGCGGTGAAAAACGCTGTGATAACGTTGCGGTTGTTTCTGCTCCGGCATTTATTCAACGCCAGCGTGTTCTTGCGCGAGAAGGGATGACGGATGACAAATTTTACGCCATTCTGTCCAAACAGATGCCCGATATTGAAAAGCGTCGCCGTGCCGATTTTGTTATTCCGACAGGGTTGGGTCGTTCGGTAACTTTTCAATATATTCAGGGTATTGTTGACCAACTAAGCTGATCATCGGACCTGAATAGATGCGTGAGATTGTCCTCGATACCGAGACTACCGGCCTTGACCCCTATGCCGACCATCGATTGGTGGAAATTGGCTGTATCGAACTCTTCAATCACATGCCGACCGGCCGGCAGTATCATCAATATATCAATCCGCAACGCCCAATGCCGATTGAGGCCTTTAATGTTCATGGTCTTGGCGATGAGTTTTTGAAAGACCAGCCGGTTTTTGCCGAAGTTGCCGATGATTTTATCGAGTTCATTGGGGATGATTCCGTGCTGGTCATTCACAATGCATCGTTTGATATGAAGTTCCTGAATGCGGAACTTGAATGGCTTGATAAGCCGCGCATTCCGATGGGTCGTGCCCTTGATACGGTTCAGATGGCGCGCAAAAAATTTCCCGGGTCACCGGTTAGTCTTGATGCGCTGTGTCGCCGGTTCAAAATTGATAACTCGAACCGAACCCTTCACGGGGCGCTGCTTGACTCTGATCTTTTGGCATTGGTGTATCTGGAACTCCTTGGTGGACGGCAACATGGCCTTTCGCTTGACCCTAATGCCAGAAATGATGACGCAGGACACCAAAACACGCGGGTTTTGGGGCCGAAATCAAATCGGCTAGAACCCCGTCCTCATCTGGTAAGTGATGCGGAACTTGCTGCTCATCAAGCGTATATTGAAAGCAAGGTCAAAGAGGCGCTTTGGATGAAGAAGAACGAGGCGTGATATGAGAATGCCGAATTGGCAGGCATTCTATTGTCCGAGCCCGTATTTTTCTAAATGTGCTGTTTCTGTTGTTTCCGCTTTTTTTCTTTATCTTGTTCTGACTTTTGGGACTGCGCCCGTTCTTGCCCAAGACGGAGCTGGTTTTGTGTATCAAGAATCGGTGCAGGAACCGTTTAACGGCCGCTATGTCCTTCATTTGTCTGAAAACCCGCGCGTCCGATCATCAGGCCGCCCGGAGCCGGGCTATTTTGACAGTCTGGCGATCCAACTGTTTAGAAAAGCCGGATTCGAACCAGACATTGTTGTGCAAATGCCGTGGAAGCGCGAGATGGAGCTGGCAGCACGGGAATCAGGCCATGTGATTTACCCGACAACGCGATCAAAGGACCGCGAAGACCAGTTTAAATGGGTTGGGCCGGTAAGCCGTACGATTTGGAACCTGTATGGGTTTTCCAATCAGAACTGGTCAGAAAAAAGTTTTAACGACCTTTTGGTACAGGCCCGTATTGGGACCCTTATGGGATCAGCACGAGAATCCTATTTGCGCCAACGCGGGGCGCAGAAAATCGTAACCGTGCCACGCGAAGAACTTTTACTTCCGATGCTTTTGGCGGACCGTGTCGATTTAATTGCGATGGGCCGCAATATTTTGCGCCACTATATCGACGCAGCCCAAGATCAAGATGGTGGCGAAGAGCTTCCTGATATTGGTCGGGCTGCTTCTTATCGTCATTGTTATTTATATGTCGCAATCAGTGGGGATGTTCCTGATCAGGATGTTTCGCGCCTTCAGGCCGAGCTTGACCGGTTTAAAACAAATGGATTTTTTGTTGAAAACCGCGCCGCACATGGCTTGTCGACAAATGTCGAAAGCTCTTTCCTGAGTGCCATGCTCAACCTTAATAATAATGGTGTTGGCTGTGTCGATCTTGGCGAGGTTGGCCCATAAAACCCTAAGAGTGCGAATTTGGATGTTCTTGGTCTGGACCTGAATCTCTAAAATTGGTAATACCAATTATAAAAGATATTGGCCAAACGGAATCCCGCAAATTCCTATCCCGTCCGTTCATGGTCAAAAAGCCCCGAGAGAGGATACGCCATGACGCCTTCCAAACCGCGCGTTGGTCTTTTTATTACCTGCCTGGTCGACATGTTTCGGCCCACGGTCGGGTTTTCTGCTGTCAAACTGCTTGAAGAAGCAGGATGCGAGGTAGATGTCCCGATGGATCAGACCTGCTGTGGGCAACCGGCCTTTAATTCCGGTGACAATGCATCTGCCCGCAAGGTTGCCCGCCCATTGATCAATATGTTTGCCGATTATGATTATGTCGTTGCCCCAAGCGGGTCTTGTGCAGGCATGATCAAAAAACATTTCCCCGAACTATTTGCCGATGATCCGTTAATGGCGGAAAAAGTTCAGGCGCTATCTGACAAGACCTATGAGCTGGTGTCTTTCTTGACCGACATTATGAAGGTCGATGGGGTTCCTGCGGAATTTGATGGCAAGGTTACCTATCACGACAGTTGTTCGGGCCTTCGCGAATTGGGCGTTAAAGAACAGCCGCGAAAATTGCTAAATTCCATCAAGGGATTGGAAATTGCCGAACTGGGTGAGCCTGAGAGCTGTTGTGGGTTTGGCGGAACCTTCTGCGTCAAATACCCGGAAATATCGGGAAAGATGGTGGGGGATAAAACCCGCGATATCACGCAAACCGGGGCGAAAACCCTTTTGGCTGGTGATTTGGGTTGCCTGATGAATATGGCCGGAAAGCTCGCGCGTGAAGGATCGAAGGTTGAAGTTCGTCATGTTGCAGAAGTTTTGGCAGATATGACAATGGCTGCCCCGCCGATTACCGGTAAAGAAGGGGAATAAGCCATGAATGTTTCAACATCCCCGAAATTCAAAGAAAATGTCCATGATGCGCTCCGTGATGAAAGCCTACAGCGTGCCCTTGGCCGTTTGAAATCCGGTTTTCAGGTCAATCGCGCCAATGCCATCTCTAAGATGCCGGAATTTGAGGCGCTGCGTGATCAGGCCCGTGACATCAAAAACCACACGCTTGAAAATCTTGATCATTACCTTTTGAAATTCGAAGAAAACGTCAAGGCCAATGGTGGGCATGTCCATTGGTGTGCCGATGCTGCCGAAGCCCGTGAAGTGGTTGCCAAAATTTGCCGTGATAAGGACGCCAAATCGGTCCTAAAGGGCAAATCGATGATTTCCGAGGAAATCGGGCTGAACGACTTTCTTGAAAAACAGGACTTAAAAGTCGTTGAGACCGATCTTGGCGAATATATCATCCAGCTCCGCCATGAACCGCCAAGCCACATCATTGCACCGGCCATCCATGTTCATAAGGAACAGGTGGCCGAAAGTTTCCGCGAAACACATAAGGGCCGTGACCCGAACCGGTCGTTGGTCGAGCCGCGTGAATTGCTTGATGAAGCCCGTGATGTAATGCGCGAGCATTTCTTTGCCGCTGATGTTGGGATTACGGGTGCGAACTTCCTGATTGCCGAAACGGGCAGCTCGGTGATCGTGACCAATGAAGGCAATGGCGATCTAACCCAAACTTTGTCACGGGTTCATATTGCGATTGCCAGCCTGGAAAAAGTTGTCCCGACCCTTGAAGATGCGTCAAGTATTCTGCGGGTTTTGGCCCGTTCGGCAACAGGACAGGAAATGTCATCCTATACGACATTTTCGACCGGACCACGCCGATCAGATGATCTTGATGGGCCTGAAGAATATCATGTGATCCTGCTTGATAACGGCCGGTCCAACATGCTGGGCACCGAATTTCAGGACATGTTGCGCTGTATTCGCTGTGCAGCTTGCATGAACCACTGCCCGGTCTATGGCGCGGTGGGGGGACATGCTTATGGCTGGGTGTATCCGGGGCCGATGGGATCTGTTCTTTCCCCGTCGCTGATTGGTGTGGATGAAGCAGGGCACCTTCCCAACGCATCTACTTTCTGTGGGAAGTGCGAAGAAGTCTGTCCGATGCGCATTCCGTTGCCAAAAATGATGCGCCATTGGCGTGAACGGGAATTTGAGAAGCATCTAAGCCCCGCATCATTTCGTTACGGTATCAAAACATGGGCATTTTTTGCTTCAAAACCAAAGCTTTACCGGACCGTTACCGGTATTGCTTCCAAGGTTCTAAGCAAAATGTCGCGCGGCAAAGGACGTATTGCTAAATTGCCACTGGCAGGCGGTTGGACGGATATGCGTGACTTCCCGGCACCCGAAGGCAAAACCTTCAAGCAACTTTGGGCTGAAAAACAATCGGGCAAAGGAGGTTCGAAATGAGCACGGCATCAAAAGTCACCTCCCGCGATGCGATTTTGGGCCGGATTCGCAAAAGTCTTGGCCGCGCGACTGGGGAAACGGCACCTTCGTCGGTCACCGAACGTTTGGCATCGCCCAAAGCAAACCCTGTTGTGCCCAAACGTGCCCAAATTGCCCCTGATCAACAGGTCGAACTGTTTGAAAAGATGGCAACAAATGTCAATGCCACCGTTGGCATGGTTGTCAGTGATGGTGATATTCCGCGCGAAATTGCCCGTTTTCTCGCCGAGCATAATCTGCCAGCACGGATTAAAATATCACCAGATTCTGCGGTTTCCAGCCTTCCTTGGAGTGATACAGCACTTGAAGTCAGCACTGGAATTGCCGGGGCAGAAGATGTGGTTTCTGTGACGCCAAGCTTTGCGGGGGTGGCAGAAACAGGAAGCTTGATGTTAAGAAGCGGGGCAGACACGCCTTATACGCTTAATATGCTTCCAGACACGCATATTGCGGTCCTTCGGGTCAGCGATGTTGTTGGAACATACGAAGATGTATGGGCGCGGTTGCGTGAAAAGGAAGGACACGGCAATATGCCGCGAGCATTCCTATGGGTGACTGGGCCTTCGCGAACGGGTGATATCGAACAGACGATACAGCTTGGCGCACATGGTCCGCGCCGACTGCATATCGTTCTGGTGGATGACACAAAAGAAAACAAATAAGCGACACCGCACCGTCAACGAGGATGAAAAGACCCTGTGGGAGGTCTTCACCCGTGACGTCAAACCTTTGCGCCGTAAAAAGCGCAAAGGAGGTGATGCTGTGTTTGTGCCTGAAGACGAAGAGACACATTCTAGCGACACTGCGATTTCTTGGCCCGATAAACTGTCGGAAAATATTGAACAATCCGAACAGAATCGCGCAGCGCGTAATCTGCCCTCAGCGCGGAATGCTGATCGGGGGCCGCAGATTAAAAACCGCGCACTTGATGATCTAAAGCCCGGTATTACGCATGGGATTGACCGATCAACGGCCAATAAATTCCAAAAAGGCAAAATGCAGATTGATGGCCGAATCGATCTGCACGGCATGACCCAAGAAGTGGCGCATAATGCGCTAAATTCCTTCATCGAAGAAAGCTGGCGGGCAGGAAAACGCTGTGTGCTGGTGATTACGGGTAAAGGATCACGGTCCGATGAATATGGCCGCACGGGACTTTTGCGCCAAAGAACGCCGCAATGGTTAAGTGCCCCGCGCTTGCGGACACGTATACTTGCAATCAATCAGGCCCAGATTCAGCATGGCGGTTCCGGGGCCTTCTATGTTTTGTTGAAACGGAGACGCCCGTGACACCGTTTGGGAATCGCATCAGGGAATTACGGGCGCGGAACAATGTCACATTGACCGATATGGCAACGGCATTGCAGCTTTCACCGGCCTATCTTTCAGCCCTTGAACATGGCCATCGCGGCCGGCCAAGCCCCGGATTGGTGCAGCAGATTTGCGGCTATTTCAATCTGGTCTGGGATGATGTCGATGATATCAAACGCCTCGCACAGCTTTCCCATCCAAAAATTACCGTCGATACAGCAGGTCTTGATCCCGAGGCAACCGAACTTGCCAATCTTTTGTCGGAACGGATTGCGGGTTTAAGCGATGATCAGCTTAATCGCATGCTTGAAATCATCCGCGAGCGGCACGCTTAAAGCCGAAATACTTGGCCCGATCAAATAAGGGATCGTCGTCGGGCGTATCTGATGATCGGGTTTTAATGATTTTGGCTGAATGTAAGCGCCGTTGGTGAAATGACGCCGAATAATCCCCTGGTTGGGAAGATCGAAACGTTTACGGGCGTTAAAATCGCCAGTTTTATGATCAGCAAACCGCAAATTGACTTACGAATCGTGTTTTTTGTGCATCAGAAGCAACAAAATAGCTGCATTGCGTGAAACACGGTTTGACTATTGTGATTATCGAGGTTATCAATCGGAAGTGTTTCGATCCAGAAACATGAATAAGCCCTGCCTTTATGCAACTACAAGGTTTCGAACCGTCCGCACGCCCAAGCATCTGCCTGAGTGCCTTGCCTGACGGTCAACCGCACCTCTACCCTATCCCATGACATCTTCGCCCTCCCGGCAACCACAGATCATTAAACGCACATATGCATCTTCAAGACCTTAAAAAGAAAACTCCGACCGAGCTTGTTGCTCTGTCTGATGAGCTTGAAATCGAAAATGCCAGCACGCTCCGCAAACAGGAGTTGATGTTCGCCATTCTCAAACAGTTGGCCGAGAACGACCATGCCATTTTTGGTTTAGGTGTTCTTGAAGTGCTGCCGGATGGCTTTGGATTTTTGCGGAGTCCCGAGGCAAATTACCTTGCTGGACCCGATGACATTTATGTCTCCCCCAGTCAGGTGCGCCGCTTTGGCTTGCGTACCGGTGACACGGTGGAAGGGCAGATTCGTTCGCCAAAGGAAGGCGAACGCTATTTCGCGCTGCTTAAAGTCGACAAAGTCAACTTTGATGCGCCGGAAAAAGTCCGTCATCGCGTTAATTTCGATAACCTGACCCCGCTTTACCCTGATGAACCGCTCAAGATGGAGCGTAATGTCGATCAGGAAGGCAATAAGGATACGACCAACCGGGTGATTGAACTGGTTGCGCCGCTTGGTAAAGGTCAACGTGCCTTGATCGTGGCTCCGCCGCGGACAGGTAAGACCGTGATGCTGCAAAATATTGCGCACGCGATCGAAGAAAACCATCCGGAAGCCTATCTGATTGTTCTTCTGATCGATGAACGCCCGGAAGAAGTGACCGACATGGACCGTTCGGTCAAAGGTGAGGTTATCAGCTCGACCTTTGATGAGCCGGCACAGCGCCACGTTCAGGTTACTGAAATGGTTCTTGAAAAGGCAAAGCGTCTGGTCGAACACAAGCATGATGTCGTTATTCTGCTTGATTCCATTACCCGTCTGGCCCGTGCCTATAACACGGTGGTTCCAAGCTCTGGTAAGGTCTTGACCGGTGGTGTTGACGCCAACGCACTGCAACGTCCAAAACGTTTCTTTGGTGCGGCACGTAACATCGAAGAAGGTGGTTCTTTGACCATTATCGCAACCGCCCTTATCGATACCGGTTCACGCATGGACGAGGTCATCTTTGAAGAATTCAAAGGGACTGGTAACTCCGAACTTATCCTGGATCGTAAGCTGTCTGACAAACGTATCTTCCCGGCGATTGATATCCTTAAATCGGGTACGCGTAAGGAAGAACTGCTTGTCGACAAATCGGTTCTGTCGAAAATGTGGGTTCTGCGCCGTATCCTCAACCCGATGGGGCCACAGGACGCGATGGAATTCCTTTTGGGCAAGCTCAAGACAACCAAAAGCAACGACGATTTCTTCGATTCGATGAATGGATAACCAGACAACGGCGGATTTCGCCGGTTTGGGTTAATTGTCTGATGATTAACGGGGCCTTTTCAGGCCCCGTTTTTTATTGTCTGATGAATAGAAAAAGTAATTCTATTTCAAATAGATAAATGATTAATCCTAGTGAATATTAGCGAAGCTCCAGAGTCAGTTCGGCAAGATGGCCATCAAGTTTCTGATCTTTGACCGTGGCATCGCCCGGTTCGAAGCGGAAGGTCCCATCGCCCAGGTGAAGCCCGATATGATGGGCGCCATAGTGCATTGTAATTGCCAATTCACTGGCGGTCGTGATTTCGCAAGTTGCGGCTTTGCCAATCGGCAAATGGTGCGGGGGATCTGTTTTCCAACCATCCCGCGGGGCTAAACTTGTCAAATGCAGGGGGTTTTGGCTGCTTTCATTGCATAAGGTCAGCTTCAGTCGCATGTCCTGTGGCATTTCTGGTGCCCTTCCTGTCTGAAATATCGGCCTGTTTTGTATGTAGGCATAGGTTTTTCGAAGTCGATAGGGGATGAAAGCTTGAAACGTGCGAAAAGCCGTGTGACTCTATTGGTCTTCATTCATTACCGTTATGAGCTCAATGCAGCTTTTACTGAAATCCGTTGATTTTGCAGCCCGCGCGCATCGTGATCAGCGCCGCAAAGGACCAGCCAAGGAACCCTATATCAATCATCCGATTGAAGTTTCCCGACTGATCGTCGAATGCGAACCTGATATCGAGATCGATATTCTATGTGCGGCTGTTTTGCACGATGTGATCGAAGATTGCGGTGCAACCCGTGATGAAATCGCCGCCTGCTTTAATGACTGTGTCGCCGATATCGTTCTGGAAGTCAGTGATGACAAGCAATTGCCACGTGATGAACGCAAGGCCAAGCAGATCGAAGGGGCGCCGCATCTGAGTGCGGGTGCCAAACTTGTGCGATTGGCCGATAAGGTCGCCAATGTGGGCGCGATGCTGACCGATACCCCAATTGGCTGGGATGAAGAGCAAATACTGGCTTATGTCGATTGGGCCGAGGCTGTCGTCGCCCCGTGCCGCGAGGTAAGTGGCGGTCTGTCAGATCGCTTTGATGCAATTGCCCGGGATGTCCGCGGCTTCCATGAAGATCAAAAAGAAAAGGCAGGGGGATAACCTGCCTTTTCCTAAAAAATATATTTATATCAATGCACTAAATTGCTTGATGATTAGACCGTAAAGACGATTGATCCGTTGGTTCTACGGCCTTCAAGATCGTCATGGGCCTTTGGTGCATCTGAAAGCTTATAGGTCGCCGTGATGTCGATTTTGATCGCACCTGATTTCAGCACGTCAAACAGATCCTTGGCACTCGCCAGAAGCTCTTCACGGGTGGCGTTGTAGTTAAAGATGCTTGGTCGGGTCAGGAAATAAGCGCCGGGGGCAAGCTGTGCCAGCGTGATCGGCGGTACCGGACCCGATGATTGACCGAAGCTGACCATCATGCCCAGACGTTTCAGGCACTTAAGCGAGTCATCAAACGTGTCTTTACCAACAGAATCGTAAACAACTTCAACGCCTTGGCCGCCGGTGATTTCTTTTACACGTTCTGATACGACCTCATCACGATAGAGGATCGGATAATCGCATCCCTTGGCCTTGGCGATTTCGGCTTTTTCCTTGGAACCAACTGTACCAATCACGGTTGCACCCAGATGTTTGGCCCACTGACAGACAATCTGGCCAACGCCACCAGCTGCGGCATGGATCAGGATGGTGTCACCTTTTTTGACGTTATAAGTCCGGCGCAAAAGATACTGGGCAGTCATGCCCTGCAACATCGCGGCGGCTGCAAGTTCAAAGCTGACATCATCGGGGATTTTCACCAGCCCCTTGGTAGGCATGACGCGGGATTCAGCATAGGCACCAAGCGGTTGTGCGGCATAAGCCACACGGTCGCCAATGGCCAGATCGGTAACGCCATCGCCAATGGCCTCAATCACGCCAGCACCTTCAAGACCAAGGCCAGATGGCATGGAAGGGGCGGGATAAACGCCAGATCGGAAATAAATGTCGATATAGTTCAGGCCAACGGCCTTTTGCGCAAGGCGGACTTCACCCGCGCCTGGTTCACCAACTTCTACATCTTCGAACCGCAGCACATCACTGCCGCCGGTTTCATAAAAGCGAAAAGCTTTGGTCATCTAGACCTCCCATTTTTTGCGTCCGATCGAACGCTTGTTTGATTAATGGGTGGAGTGTAGGTCAGATATCAAGGATTTGCAGCAGGGGAAGTTATGTATTTCGCAGAGTAGAAAACCACAAACGCGTTACAGATCCAGACTAGCCTGATCGGTCTCAAGCGGGAGCTCGACGCCTTCGATTTTAAGCAGGGCACGTTTGGTCTCAAGCCCGCCTTGGCCGGAATAGCCACCCGGTTTATCACCCGATGCCAGAACGCGATGGCAGGGGATGATAATCGGGATAGGGTTCAAGCCACATGCGGTGCCGACTGATTGGAATGCTTTGGGTGATCCGGCTGCTGCAGCAAGGTCTTTATAGGTCGCAGTTTGACCCGCAGGGATCTTGCACATGGCCTTCCAGACGGCTTTTTGAAAATCCGTACCATCGGGTGCTAAAGGAAGATCAAAGGTAGCCAGCGTGCCGGAAAAATAGGCGCTAAGCTGCTTTTTGGCTTCTTCTAGCACCGGGCTTGGCTCCATCTCGTCAACAAAGCCCCAGTCAAGTGCAACGATTTGATCGTCGAATTCAAAAATTGTCAGTGCGCCAATCGGGCTATTGATCGAAATTTGCGGCATGATGGGGTCTTTCCGGGCGATGATGTATGGTGGCGGTGGTAGCAATGATGGCGTTTGAGTCTTTTTGCCTTATGCCGCCTTGGCTGGTAGGTTTGCAAGCAATTTGGCAAGGTCTTCAGGTGCTGTTACGGGAGCGGAACAAACTGGTCCCTGACAGACATAAGCGGTTTCCTTGCCATCAATTGCGGTTTTGCCATGGGCTGGGTGACCTTGGGGCAGGGCGGCATCGTCTAACAGGATGGTGATCGCACGATTTGGCAGATAGGCGGCAAAGATCGCCCGGCGCATCTCAATATAGTTCTGGCTGCGGTTTTTGGTGATCAGCACGATTTGAACCGGGTTTTGCAGCATTTCTGCTGCAAGGAGCAGGCCGGGCATGTTGGGGAATTGTTCTTCGATCCGCCCGCTAAACGCTGAAAGGGTGATTTCTGTCCGGTCGCGATATTTGGTTTCCCCGGTCAGGGCATAAAGCTTTGCCAGATTTTGGGCCATAATTGCATTGCCCGATGGCACGGCATTGTCCATGTGTGGTTTCTGGCGAATGATCAGGTCATTGGCATCGGATGCCGATTGGAAATAGCCGCCCTTTGCATCAGCAAACAGGGTTTCGACGGTTTCGGACCATGCAATAGCATCGCGTAAATAGGCATCTTCGCCAAAACATTCAAATAGGCGAAGGGCCGCCCGTATCATGTGGGCGTAATCTTCTAACATGCCAGCATGCTGGGCCTTGCCATCGCGGTAGCTGTGCAGGAACCGGTCACCATCCATCAACGTGCTGGTGACAAAATTATAGGCCAGCTTTGCGTAATCCAGCCAATCTGCACGCTTGAACGTCATCGCCGCTTCGGCAAAGGCGGCAATCGTCATCGCGTTCCAATCGGTCAGCGCCTTGTCATCCCAACCGGGACGAATGCGTTTGGCTCGCGCTTTCAGCAATATTTGGCGAATATTCGCCAGTTTTTCTTCGGTTTCGTCATCAGACAGGCCAAGACCAGATACCGTGCGGTTCAGGATGGTGTGGCCTTCCCAGTTCCCCGTCCGCGAGACATCGTAGAATTTTTTGAATAGGTCGGCATCTTTGCCAAGAAGGTCGTTAATCTCGTCCTCGGACCAAACATAGAACTTCCCTTCGACACCTTCGCTATCGGCATCGAGGCTTGCGGTGAATGCGCCACCGGGGATGCGCATTTCGGACAATATCCAAGTGACGGTTTCTTCGATCCGTTTGGCATAAAGCGGATTGGGATCAACCCGCCAAACATCACACAGAAGGTCTATGAGCTGGGCATTGTCATATAGCATCTTTTCGAAATGCGGGACGAGCCATTGGTCATCAACTGTATATCGGGCAAAACCGCCTGCCAGATGGTCATAAATTCCGCCCTGACACATACGATCAAGGCTGTGTGTGACGATGCGTTTCAGATCAAGATCGTTGGTGCGGATACCGGTGCGCCACAAAAGCGCAAGCAGGCTGGGTTGGGGGAATTTAGGGGCACCAGATGTCCCGCCATTTTCGCCGTCCATGATCTGCAAACAGCCATGTCCACAACGATCAATCATATTAAGGCTTGGAACCGAACCCGTTGCTGCACTGTTCATTTTAATCAGGGCATTTGAAATCTGCGTGACGTTATGGCGCACGTCATCGGGCTTTTCGGTATAGATTTTCGAAACGGTTTTAAGAACATCATCAAAACCGGGCCGGCCATAGCGCGCAGTTTTTGGAAAATACGTGCCCCCCCAAAACGGTTCGCCATCTGGCGTTAGAAACATGGTTAGCGGCCAGCCGCCCTGTTGGCCCAAAAGGGCAAGGGCATTTTGATACAGCGCATCCAAATCCGGGCGTTCTTCGCGGTCGAGCTTGATATTGATGAACAGATCATTCATCAGCGCGGCCATGGCCTCATCTTCAAAGCTTTCGTGGGCCATGACATGGCACCAGTGGCACGCGGCATATCCGATCGAAAGCAATATCGGTTTGTTTGCAGCCTTGGCATCGGCGAGAACCTCTGAGCTCCAGGGCTGCCAATGCACCGGGTTATCGCGATGCTGCAGGAGATAGGGGCTGGTTTCCGAACCAAGATTATTGCGTGCGCGTTCCATGTCATTTCCTTGCCGCCCTTTGGCGTTGAAAAGCCGGGCAGCTTTATTGTTTTGGGTGGGCAAAATACCAGATCAATGCGGAATCTGATCTTGTAAATACATATGAGCCCGCGTTGTTTGACTGACTTTAAGGGTAACGGCATCATTCACAAAGGCAAATGGCTGTAATCTTTTGTCGCAAAACCGTGATATTGCCGGGTTATGGACCAATATGTTGCTCTAATGGGTTATTGTGATTGAGATGCCCGTGGCGGTGGTCATAATGAGATAGCCAAACAGAATAGAAAAACAGAAAAGAAAACAGGAGATCAGGGCGATGAAAGTTACAGTTAACATTGATTGCACGCCGGAAGAGGCGCGCACCTTCTTTGGTCTACCTGATGTTCAGCCGATGCAGAAGGCGATGATGAAAGAGATCGAAGACCGCATGAAAGCGAACCTTTCAGCGATGGATCCGGAAACCATGATCAATACCTGGATGCCCCAAGGCATTCAGAACTGGGAACAGTTGCAAAAAGCTTTCTGGGGCCAATTCAATGCCACCAAGGGCGGAAGCAGCGACAAGGACTGAAAAGCGTGAGCGACCATTACTATCAGGCACATGTTTTTGTCTGCCAGAACGAACGGCCAAGCGGCCATGAGCGCGGCTGTTGCCAATCCAAGGGGGCAACGAAGCTTCGCAATTATATGAAGGTCCGCGCCAAGGAACTTGGCCTGCCAATGACCCGGATTAACACCGCAGGATGCCTTGATCGCTGTGAGCTGGGTCCGGTGATGGTGATTTATCCAGAAGGCATCTGGTATCGATATGAGACAATGGAAGATATCGACACCATCCTGACCGATCATTTGATTGCGGGTAGGGTGGTCGAAAGATTACAGCTTTCCCCTGATCAGGGATGATGCAAACGGTCCCCAAGGTGGGGCCGTTTTCGTTTTCAGACAAAGCGATATGTTGACCTTTTGCTCTGTCTGAACGATATCGACAGCATAGAATTTCAATATTGCTCGTGCGCGGCATTGTCCGGGTCGGCGACCACAAGAATGACGGACGAAACATGATTGCAAGCCGAGAAACCATCTTTGCCCTGTCATCGGGGGCCGGGCGTGCCGGTGTTGCCGTAATCCGCTTGTCCGGGCCGTTGTCCGGGCCGACGCTTTGTGCGCTTTTGGGCCGCGACGAAGTCCCCAAACTGCGTCATGCGGTTTATGCGCCAATCCGTGATCCGTTATCGGCTGAGCGGCTTGATGATGCGGTGGCGATCTATTTCAAAGGTCCGGCAAGCTTTACCGGTGAAGATGTGGTTGAGCTGCATGTTCATGGCGGGCGGGCAGTGATTGAAGGCGTTCTTGATTGCCTGTCGCGCCAAGACGGTTTGCGCATTGCCGATCCTGGTGAATACACCCGCCGTGCGTTTGAAAATGGCAAAATGGACTTAACCTCGGCTGAAGGCATTGCCGATCTGATTGATGCTGAAACCGCCGCCCAGCGCCGTCAGGCTGTGCGCCAGATGGCCGGTGAACTCGGCAGCCTGTATGAAGGCTGGCGGGCGCGTCTGATGAAGGCATTGGCCCATATCGAAGCCGATATCGATTTCCCGGATGAAGATTTACCTGATGGTATTGTGCCGGTCGTGCGCGGTGATTTGACTGCTGTGAATGACGAAGTTAAACGCCATCTGGCCGATAACCGCCGCGGGGAACGCCTGCGCGAAGGGTTCCAGATTGTTATTCTGGGTGCGCCCAATGCCGGTAAATCCAGCCTGCTGAACCGTCTTGCACAGCGCGATGCCGCGATCGTTTCCGAGATCGCAGGTACCACACGCGATATGATCGAAGTGCATCTTGATCTTGGTGGTTTCCCGGTGACGATGGTGGATACGGCGGGCCTGCGTGAAAGCGGCGATGCCATTGAATCTGAAGGCGTGCGCCGGGCGACGGAACGGGCGGAAAATGCCGATCTTCGTTTGGTGGTTATTGACCGTGACGACTGGCCAAATATTGATCCAGAAGCTGCACGGGTGATTGATGCCAATACCCTTATCCTGATCAACAAGGTCGATGATGACGGTGGGACGGCAATCCCGAAAGTCTGGCAGGGCGCTTCGGTTGAAGGTCATGCTCTTGAGCTTCCCGTTTTGACCATATCGGCCATGACCGGGCTTGGGATGGAAACCCTCTTGCAACTGCTGGAGACTCGCGTAAAAGAGGGGCTCGATTTTGCCGGGCCAGTGCCCCTAACGCGTATCAGGCACCGGCGGGCACTTGAAAGTGCCAGCGACCATTTGGATCGCGGAATGCAGACCGATATCGCTGAACTCGCTGCCGAGGATGTACGCCTTGCAGTGCGCGAAATTGGCAAGATTACCGGACGTGTCGATGTAGAAGATTTGCTCGATATTATCTTCGGGGACTTCTGTATCGGCAAATAAGATCAGGGACTGTTCCCTAGAAATGTTTCACGTGAAACATTGGCCCGTCGATGGGCCGAATAAGCCTATTCGAACCAGACAAGGTTCAAACCCGTCAGATGTGCTGATAGGGGATTGAGTGAGGAATTCGATGTCACAGAATGTGTCGCATAGCCGTTTTGATGTGATTGTTGTTGGCGGTGGACATGCTGGCTGCGAAGCCGCGGCTGCTGCTGCACGCATGGGGGCGCAAACAGCTCTTGTCACGCATCGGGCAGACCGCATTGGTGAAATGTCCTGTAACCCGGCCATTGGTGGTTTGGGCAAAGGACATATGGTTCGCGAAGTTGATGCGCTTGACGGTGTCATGGGCCGCGCAATTGACCGGGCCGGCATTCAGTTCCGTATGCTTAACCGTTCCAAGGGGCCGGCTGTTCGCGGGCCACGCGCACAGGCAGATCGCAAACTTTATCGCCAAGCGGTTCAGGATATTCTGGCCAATCAAGAAAACCTTACAATCCTTGAAGGCGGCGTCGAAGACCTGATCATTGATGCGACCAATCGTGTCGCCGGGGTGATCACTGGTGATGGCACGGAATATCGCGCCGGTGCGGTGGTGCTGACCGCTGGGACATTCTTGCGCGGGCTTATTCATATTGGTGAAAAGACCACGCCTGCAGGTCGCATCGGCGATGCACCGGCCATGGGTCTTTCCGATACGCTGGAAAAATACGATTTCAAATTAGGTCGTCTTAAAACCGGCACACCGGCACGTCTGGATGGGCGGACCATTGATTGGAGCAGCTTTCAGGAACAGCCGGGCGATACGCCACCTGATCCGTTTTCCTTCCTGACCAAGGAAATTACTGTTCCGCAGATTTCGTGCCATATGACTTGGACGACCGAAGCAACCCACGAAATCATTCGTGCCAACCTTCATCGGGCGCCGATGTATAGCGGCCAGATCACAAGCAGCGGCCCGCGCTATTGCCCATCAATTGAAGATAAGGTCGTTCGCTTTGCTGAAAAGAATCAGCATCAGATTTTCCTTGAGCCAGAAGGCTTGGATGATCCGACGATCTATCCAAACGGTATTTCGACCTCGCTTCCCGAAGATGTCCAGCTTGCGATGCTGGTCACCATTCCTGGGCTTGAGAAGGTCAAGGTTTTCCGTCCGGGCTATGCTGTTGAGTATGACTTCGTTGATCCACGTGAATTACGCCATACGCTGGAGACGAAAAAGGTCGGGGCTTTGTTCTTTGCTGGTCAGATCAATGGCACGACCGGTTACGAAGAAGCTGCCGGGCAGGGGCTTATCGCGGGTGTGAATGCTGCGTTGGTGGCAGATGGAGGCGAACGTGAATTCATCCTTGATCGTGCGGATGCCTATATCGGTGTCATGATCGATGATCTGGTTACACTTGGTACGCGTGAGCCGTATCGTATGTTTACCTCGCGTGCGGAATATCGCTTGATGATGCGGGCCGACAATGCCGACCAACGCCTAACCGATCGGGGGCTTGATATTGGCTGTGTTGCATCAACCCGTGAACAGGTTTGGGGCGATAAAAAAGCAGCACTTCATGCTGCCAAAGATCAAGTTTCCAATCTGGCAGAAACACCAAATGCGTTGGCCAAGTTTGGGATCAAGATTAATCAGGACGGGGTGCGTCGCAGTGCCTATGACCTGTTGGCATATCCCGACATTGATTTTTCAACCATCATAAAAGTCTGGCCGCAGCTTGCCGAACTTGATCCTGCGATCAAGGAACAGGTGGCGATTGATGCCCAATATAAAGGGTATCTTGATCGTCAGGCTGCTGATGTTGCCGCTTTCCGTCGTGATGAAGAATTGCGTCTACCGCGTGATCTTGATTTTGATAAGGTCGGAAGCCTATCGGTAGAGATCCGGCTTAAGCTTAAAGAAATCCAGCCGGAAACCATTGGCGCGGCATCACGTATTCCCGGTGTTACCCCTGCGGCTGTAACTGCACTGTTGGGTCATATCAAAAGCCATAAGCATATGGGCAAGAGCCAGGCACGCAGTGCCTAATTTTTGATAGTCAATTCTGGCCATCTGGCCTTCATGAACCCGGTTGCTGTGCAGCCGGGTTTTTTGGTATCGGTTCGGGGGTGTCTGTCCGAGTCGTTTTTAGCTTTCTCTGTTCACGTCTCTTCTGTCCCTTCATCCCTCTTCACAGCAATCCCGTATTTTCGACGATGGGAGGAAGAGTATGAAGAGTATGAAGTCGGAGGGGGCAGTGCAGCTAACCGATGCAAGGAAGGTATCTTTCGATTTGGCTGTCTGATCCGTATTAGTCCTTTCCGTGTAAAGGCCTAAAATACGAGGGGCGGTGATCAAATAAGATGATGTGAGTGTTTCACGTGAAACATTTGGCGTATTTTTCGGCGCTTTTATCCTGTCGGATATGCCGAAAAGTGATGAAGTTTGGAAAACAAGTCTGGTTTGTTTTTCAAACTGGACGTATAAATCATTTATGCAATCCATTTCCGCACCCGTAAAAACATGGTTTGAGCGCGATTTGAATGTTTCACGTGAAACATTGGACCGTTTGAGCCTTTATGCAGATCTTGTCGTTAAGTGGCAGCCGCGTATTAATATCGTTGGCGCCAGCACGGCAGAAGACGTTTGGGGACGTCATTTACAGGATTCTGCACAGCTTTGGCCGTATCTGCAGGATGTCGCTGCGGACGGGAAAATCGTTGATTTTGGTTCTGGCGCAGGATTTCCTGGGATCGTTTTAGCGATTTTAGGCGCTGGAAATGTCACGATGATGGAATCCAACACCAAGAAAACCGTCTTTCTGATGGAAGCAGCCCGCGTTTGCGGCGTGTTAGATCAGACCGAAATTGCTCGGGAACGGATCGAAGCTGCGGCACCGCGCGACGCTGATGTGATTACGGCGCGGGCCTTTGCGCCTTTGCCAAAGCTTCTTGAACTTGGCCAAAGACATTTAAAAGCCGGCGGCCATTATGTGCTGCTGAAGGGACGTGCCTTTGAGGATGAGCTGGCTGACGCACGCGAAGCCGGTTGGACATTTGATGTAACCACGCATGCCAGCCTAGTGGACCCGGACGGTGTCGTGATGATCTTAAAAGGAGTTGGCCGGTGACTGATGTAATTGACTTGCCGCTTTCGACCCAGTCTAAGGGCGCTGAACATCGCCCCCGTATCATCGCAGTTGCCAATCAAAAGGGCGGGGTTGGGAAAACCACCACCACGATTAACTTGGCAACGGCACTTGCTGCAGTTAACCAGCGGGTTTTGATTGTTGATCTTGATCCGCAGGGGAATGCCAGTACCGGTCTTGGGTTGCGTTCATCTGATCGAGAGATCAGCTCTTATGATGTGCTGATTAATGGCAATTCGTTGGAAGAAGCGCGTCAGGATACATCGATCCCGCGTTTGACGATTGTGCCATCCGGCATGGACCTTTCCGGTGCCGAGATTGAATTGGTCGATTTTGAACGCCGCGAAATGCAGTTAAAAGAATCACTGGCCAAATTGCCGCAGGATGTTGATTACGTTCTAATCGATTGCCCGCCATCCTTGGGGCTTTTGACCCTGAATGCGCTAGTGGCATCAGATGCGGTTTTGGTGCCATTGCAATGTGAATTCTTTGCGCTTGAAGGGATCAGTCATCTGGTCCGGACCATCAAACGGGTTAAAAAGGCCTTCAATCCGGATCTTGAAATTCAGGGCATTGTTCTGACCATGTATGACAAGCGTAATAACCTGTCGGCACAGGTCGCCAATGATGTGCGGGATTATTTCGGTGATGTGGTGTACCGGACTGTCATTCCACGCAATGTACGTGTGTCTGAGGCGCCAAGTCACGGAACCCCTGTGTTGGTCTATGACATGAAGTGCCCAGGGTCGAAGGCCTATTTAAATCTTGCGAGTGAAGTCCTAAAACGCGAAGGGGTTAAAGCATGAGTGATGCAAAGAAACGCGGCTTGGGACGTGGGCTTTCGGCACTTCTAGGGGAAGAAGACGAGGATGTTGGCGTTGCGGTTGCCGGTGGCGACACTGCACCTGCTGCTCATCCGGGGCCGGGTGGTACGACCCAATTGATTGCAATTACCGATCTGCGACCTTCGCCGTTTCAGCCGCGGAGCAATTTTGACGACGAAGCGATTGATGATCTGGCGGCTTCGATCCGCGAAAAAGGCATCATTCAGCCGATTCTTGTGCGTGCGTCTTCGACGGGCGAAACCACCTATGAAATCATTGCTGGTGAGCGCCGCTGGCGTGCAGCACAGCGTGCGCAGCTTCATGAAGTTCCGGTTTTAGTACGTGATTTCGATGATCGCGAAACGGCCGAAATTGCCCTAATCGAAAACCTGCAACGTCAGGACCTTTCGCCGCTTGAAGAGGCAGAAGGCTATAACCGCCTGATGAGCGAATTTTCGCATACGCAGGAAGCATTGGGGCAGGCGCTGGGTAAAAGCCGAAGCCACATTGCCAATAGCTTGCGTCTGTTGGCACTACCATCACCGATTAAGCAGATGTTGTCTGATAAGGTTCTAAGCTCCGGTCATGCACGTGCGTTATTGGGCGCGGAAAATGCCGTCGAGCTTGCCGGTCAGATCGTTAAAAAGGGTTTGAATGTTCGCCAGACCGAAAAACTGGTCAAAACAGATGGCGGTAAAGCATCTCGCCCGAAGAAGTCTAATGGTGGGGCTTCCGTGAATAAAGACCCAGATACAGTGTCTTTGGAGCGTGACCTTAGCAATATGTTGGGGTTAGCGGTCAATATCGACTTTGATGGTGCTGCTGGAAAAATCTCCATTCGGTATGAAACGCTTGAACAGCTCGACGATATTTTACAGCGCCTGACGCATGGCAAAGCCAGTGATCTGGGCAGCGATGAAGAAATGGATGATTCGGTAAACCCAGAAGAGAACGAGTTCGACTCGATGTTTATCGAAGATGATGACAGCGATGTTGATTCTGCATCTGACGGCGGTAGTGACGGCGACGGCGATACAGGCAGTGACGATGACTTGACAGCAGAGCTGGAAAACATTGCTGATGCGACTTTGCCAGAAGACGAAGGTATGGCGGATGCAGCGATGATCATTGACGGGCCCGAAGGCGATGCGCCGATCGAATCCGATCAGATTGGCGAGGATGAGCTTGATGAGTTGATCATCAATGACAAAGCTTAAGCCAAATCAGATGTCATGATTGATTACAAACGGGTCATCCATTGGGTGGCCCGTTTTTCTGTATCGGTTGGATACATTGTCGATGGGGCGCTTTAACCGCGATTTGTTGTGGGGGTTCCCGATTCGGTTTTATCCTAACGACGTGCTTGTTTTTGGCGGGCAACGGCGACCTTGATCATTGCGCGATGGGCGATGGTTTCTGGGATCGCAAGGCCGCTTTTGCAGTCTTTTTCTGCTTCAAGCAGGATTTGCAAAGCACGTTGGAGGTTATTAACTGCCCAATTGTTCAGGTTTGCACGGAACTGGTCTGCTGCCTTGAAAAACAACGGTGGGCGCAGGGACTTCATTGCCTGCTCGGCGTTCGTACCTTGGGCAATCTGACCTTTGACCAAATGCAGTTTCTGAAAATAGCCGATCATCATACGAAGCGCGCCAACCGGGTTGAGGCCTTCTTCGACCAACCGGGTCAAGGCTGCATCAAGATTGACGACATTGCCCTGTGAAACGGCCTGAATGACATCATCATAGTGGTGGGCAGAACTATCCCCAACGCAGGCCATGGCATCGGCAAGGGTGACTTGCCCTTCCTTAAGCGCATAAAGGGCAAGCTTTTCAAGCTCGCTTCGTGAAATCATGCGGTCTGAGCCCAAATTGGCGACCAGATAGCGTGTTGCATCACGGTCAATCCGCAGTTTGTGGTCTTCCATAATCGATTGGATAAGGCCTTCAATGTCGCGGCCACTATCAGCATAGCAGGGCAGGGCCATGCCATTGCCGGCCTTTTCAACAGCCTGACGTAGCTTGGATCGGGTCGGAAGGCTTCCTGCTTCGATGACAATCAATGCATCACCTGCCGGGTCGCCGAGAAAATCGGCAATGAGGGGGGCTTGTGCTTCGCCGATATCACGGATTCGAATAACGCGGCGTCCACCACCAAAACTGAGCGCAGCGGCCTCGTCACGCAGGCGCCCGCCATCTTCTTTTAGGTGGGGAATGCCAAGCTCGATAACGCGAAAGGGGTCTTTAAGGTCTTCAACCACCGTTTTTGCCAGACGCACGGCACGTTCACGTACAAGACCTTCGTCCTCACCATAGATCAGGACGAGCTGTGCCTTTGCATCTGGTGCGCGCAAAAAGGTTTCGACCTGAGCAGCCTTAAGCTTCATGGAGCCCCTTATTCGTCTGTGTGGTTAAGCCGTATCGCGCTGGATATGCTGACCAGGAGTTTATTGCGATCGCAATCCGATTGCGACCTGATTGGCAAGCTGCTGGGCAAGCTGTTTGGTCGCGTCGTTTCGGGCGGCATCTTCGGCCTCGATGCTCGCATAATCGGAATCGACAATGTTAAAGCTTGTGCGGGCGCGGACCGTACCTTTGCGCAACACTTTCGAATCGGATTTGCGTGTCAGTTCGTATGTTGCGGACACAAGATAATCAGAAATGGTGGCTTCATTGTCTTTGGTGAAGCCTTGCCCGCTTGTTGATTCAGATAACGTGACTTTTAAATCATAAAGCGGGTTTGAAACTTGCCCACGCGGGGTAAGTGTTTCAATAAGCGCGTTTCTGGTCACCTGTCCGACTCGATCATTGATCAAGGCAATATCAACTTGTGCCATATCGAATGCGGTACTTTGACCACTGCTGTCGGTTGCATAGAGCGGGCGAAAGCCGCATGCATTAAGGGTGGTAAGTGCAACAAGTGCCAGAACTGGAAAAACCGCACGCAATCTCATTCAATCAAGCCTTCTGCCTTGGGTGCTGTGATCAGACCCTGCCGCCACAATAGTTCGGTTCCGATAAAAGGGCAAAACAGAGTTAGATTGGCAAGGAAAGATTGATGCGAATCTGCCAACTCGGCCGCATCTGCGTCTTCTATCTCTTGGAAACTTTGGCGGAGCAGCGCAATGGCGATGTTGTTGCGGCCCTGTGCTATGGCCTCAGCGATGTTGTGATGCACTTTTGCTGGGCTCACGTGCGCAGGCGGTGTGGAAGCATCTGATAACGGTGCCATGAGTCGCCAAACCTGCCGAAGCCAGCGCCAATGGCCGACCAGACTGTTTTGGGTTAGATGGCGTGGCCGGTGAATTGGCACATCTGCCAGCAGTGATAAGGTCAGAACATCCAACCCAACTTCGCGATACATTTCTGATGCGCTGTTTGGAACGGTATCGGTGGAAACCTTTACTGGCACGGAGGTCGTCTCTATCTGATCGGTATCTGTCAGGGCGTCAGAGCGTATGTCCGAAACGCAGTGCCTCGATATCGTTTTGAATAATGTTTGGCGTAACGCACCAAGCCCGATTGGCAACTCAGTATAAATTTCCGGGTGCTGGGTACGCATGAAGAACCCCCAATCGCGTTCTAGCGAATGGGGGTTATATTCTGGCGATATATAGGAAGTGCGGGCTGGCATAAGCCTATTGGGCGTTTGCACTGTCGATGCGCAACTGGCGTGCACGCGTTAGAATCGCATCTTCCATCGCAGTCACAGTACCATCTTCAACAACGGCATCTTGCCACTGGTTTGGTCCGACATTGACCTGTCGGAACACTGAAACCTTGATGGCATCCGAACGAAGGGCCGTGCCAAGTATATAGGCGGTTAGCTTGAAACGCTCATTCGGCGTTTCTACCGGCGTATACCAATCAGAAATAATGACGCCACCAAACGGGTCGGCGGAATTCAGCGGCATGAATGAAAGCGTATCAAGGGTGGCGCGCCACAGGAATGTATTTACACCAATACCTGTTCCACCACCTTTTTGGCTGTCTTCGCCGCCAAAAATGTTCAGGCCATCTTCGCCAAACAGACCGCCACGCTCCTTTTCCTGGGCGCGAGTCATTGCTTTGCCGTTAACACGTTCATCTGTCGTCGCAGATCCAGGAAACTGATCATAATCGACGGAACCGTAAGAACATCCAGCAAGGACCAAAGCGAGTCCCGCACCTGACATCAGTGATTTGATGGAAGAAAAGGTTACCATTTCCGGCCTTTAGACGTTTTGAAAAGAGGTGAAGCCAAGATTTGCTGCGAATATAGGGCGGAACTTCTTTGCAATCAAAGAAAACCAGTGTGTTTTTTTTGCCACAGTGTGTGGCGAATGTATCCTTTTGGTCACAGGATTGGTTGACGTGGCTTTCAAATGGTGGCTCCATTCGTCTCGAACCGGGCGGCATAAGCTGTCCAAATAATTTTTGTAGCGTAAAAATACGCTAACAAAGACGTTGAGGGAAAAGATGAAAAAGATTCTTGTTGCTTCCAGCGCACTCGTCGCTGTCGCATTCGCAGGCCAGGCACAGGCTTCCGAAAAAATCAGCCTTTCGGTTGGTGGTTACATGGAACAGTGGATCGGTGTTGCTGATCAGGACAAAGGCGAATCCGTAAACGCATTCCAGTCCGACACCGAAGTCCACTTCTCCGGTTCGACCACCCTTGATAACGGCATCGAAGTTGGTGCTAAAATCGAGCTCGAAGGTGAAGGTGGTAACGACACCAGCATGATCGATGAACAGTATCTCTACATCAATGGTGGCTTCGGTCAGGTTAAGCTTGGTGCCGAAGACGGCGCTGCTGCTGATATGGGTATCACCGCACCGTCTGTTGGCCCGGTTGGCGTCAACGATGGCGATCTTGGCAACTGGGTTACCGTTAATACTCTTCCAGATACCGTCATTCCGGCTGGTGGTGATGCGAAGCGTCTGACCTACTACACCCCAGTAATGGGTGGTTTCCGCGCTGGTGTTTCTTACACGGATGACAGCGGTTCTGAAAACGTTGATAAAGCCACTGGTGGTGACGCCATCGTTTCTGCTGGTGTAGAATACAGTGGCGACTTTGATGGTGTTTCCGTTGCTGTTTCTCTTGTTGGTGAGAAACAAGGCGAAGGCAACTGGTACGGCGTTGGCGCGAATGTTGGCTTTGGCGCATTCACCGTTGGCGGTTCTGTTTTGCAGGAAGAAGGCGAATTCGGCCAAGGCAAAGCAACGTCCTATCGTGACGACACCACCGATTTCGATATCGGCGTTTCCTACGCAATGGACGCAGCGAAAATCTCGCTTGGTTATGGTTACGGCGAAAAAGACGATACCGCTGCCATCGATGGCACTGATGAAATCAGCACCGTTGACCTTGGCCTTGCTTACACGCTCGGCGCTGGCGTGACTTGGAAGTCTTCGGTCTTCTGGTTCGACGACCAAGGTAAAGACGCAGGTTCGGCTGACGACAACGACGGTTACGGCGTTGTTACCGGTCTCGCACTGTCCTTCTAATCCTTTTAGGGTTAGTTGAAAAATTGAAGGAGGTGGATTTTCCACCTCCTTCTTTTTTTGTTTAAGCCAAAAGGTTTTGTCAGGTGTTTCTCTCAGGGTGGCAAGGACGTCAGGAGCTGCGACTGGTTAAGTTTCTGAGATGCCTCTATCCTATGTTGGCTGAGCAGCATTGGCCTTGCTAACAGGATAAGCACCAGATTGCCTTTTCTGGCTG
Organism: Rhodospirillales bacterium; assembly: GCA_019634165.1. Lineage (GTDB taxonomy): Bacteria > Pseudomonadota > Alphaproteobacteria > Rhodospirillales > Thalassospiraceae > Thalassospira. Next base: position 630,507 of record JAHQVT010000010.1, on the reverse strand, counting down.
CTGTTTTATTTCCCATTTATGATTCTATTCATTGAGACCTAACTGTGATGGTTACATTCACAGACCAAGACAAGCATTCTGCAGAGATAATTAATGACCATAAGTTATTTATTCAAAATTATTAAATTATTGGAGCACGGTGGCATTATTTAATATCCAGTGAATAGCATTCTGGTCAGTCCAGCAGTTCAATATTGTTGCTAAAATGACACAGATAGATAATTAAATAAACAATGGTCATTTAAGATAGTTGACCATTGTTCATTACAATGGCTTTATCGCTCTCGACAGATCGAAGGGCCGCTCGGTTCATCCCTTCGTCCCGAAACGTCAATCTATTGAGGGTAAAGATGAAAAAGATTCTTTTTGCTACCAGCGCGCTCGTCGCTGTTGCTGCTGCCGGTTCGGCACAGGCTTCCGAAAAAATCCAGCTTGAAGTTGGTGGTTACATGGAACAGTGGGCTGGTGTTGCTGATCAGGACGTTGGCGAATCCAAAAACGCTTTTCAGTCCGACGCAGAAGTTCACTTCTCCGGTAAAACCACGCTTGATAACGGCATCGAAGTTGGTGCGAAAATCGAGCTTGAAGCTGAAACCTCAAGCGACCAGATCGATGAACAGTATCTGTTCATTAACGGTGGCTTTGGTCAGGTTAAATTGGGTAAAGACGACAGCGCAGCTGATTCTCTCGGCATCACCGCACCGTCTGTTGGTCCGGTTGGCGTCAATGACGGCGATCTCACCAACTGGGTTGATGCATACCTGATTGATACCGTTCCGTCGAGCGGCGACCAGAAGCGCGTAACCTACTTCACCCCGAACATGGGTGGCTTCCAGGCTGGCGTTTCCTATGCAGATGACAGCGGTTCGAATAATAACGACACCGCAACCGATGGCGATAACATCCTATCTGCTGGCGTAAGCTACCAGGGTGACTTCGATGGTGTATCCTTCGGCGTTTCCGCAACTGGTGAAAATCAGGGCGAAGGCAACTGGTATGGCGTTGGCGCAACCGTTGGCTTTGGCAACTTCGTCGTTGGCTCTTCCTGGGGTCACATCGAAGATGATTACGCACAGGGTGAAGGTTCGAAAACCGCTGGCGATACCGACGCATATGACGTTGGCGTTTCCTACGCAATGGACGCTGCGAAAGTTTCGCTGTCCTACGGTTATGCTGAATATGGCAACCGTGAAGTTGGCGACACCGGTGTAACTTCTACCGGCGAAATCAGCACCGTTGATCTTGGTCTTGCTTACACCCTTGGTGCAGGCGTGACCTGGAAATCTTCTGTCTTCTGGTTCGATGACGAAGCTGACAGTGCAAGCATTTCAGACAATGACGGCTATGGTGCTGTTACCGGTCTGGTTCTGTCCTTCTAATTCTTCGGAATTGAATTACAGATTTAAGGGAAGCGGCTTTGCCGCTTCCCTTTTTTGTTGGGAGTGATTGGTCATAGATAAATTGTGATCTACCATAATTAGTCTAAATCTTTTCGTAAAAGACCAAGTATTTCATCGAAGTCTAATGATAGTTGCCTGACACAAGGAACAGGTTGATTAAATGTAAAAAACTCAGCCATACCCTTGTTCCTCATGCTTGGAAATGCGTTCAATTCTTCAACTGACAAATTCAGGCTTCCCATGCAGCCGATTCTTCCATCCTCTGTCGCACGGAGTTTGGCGAGGCCACACGGGGCAGCACACCAATCCCCAGCGAATGAACTTTGCCAACTTCGAAGATTTTTGTGACGGCCCTGAAGAGTCTTTCCTGACGCCGAGGTATAAATTGCAAGTCCCTGAGTTTGAAATAACTTGGTAATATGCGCAGGACCACTATCAGCCAAAATCATATAGTCTTGATCGCTGATGAACTGAATCAAACCGCCAACTGTGGGAAAACCATCCAGATATTTTACTCTATGTGATTCTGGAACACCAAGTTCTGCCTTATAGGTAGACATAATTCCCTGATAGGCGTTGAGAAGTACCGAAACTTCAAATTCTTTCTCGGATAGGTGTCGAATGATGTTTCGGATAAGTTCAGGTGGTAATGTTCGAAGAGGAGCAGACGCCATGGGAACAATGCCAATTTTTGAGCCCGGACCTACCGATAATTTGCGATGGGTGATTGGCTCAGGGGCAATACCAAAAGCTTCACAAAGGGTCTCCTCAGTATTGACAGGCATTTGAGCAATATCCTTCCATCCTTCCATCTCACTCAAATCAATAATGTGATTAAAACGCGCCATTTGGTGTGCAGAAATGAATAACTGAAAAATTTCTATATTTGGAACCAAGGCAAAGATATCAGATGCGCTAGCACTGTTCAGAACGGCAATTTCCGTGCCAGGGTAATGTTTACTAAATGACCGCATAAACAACGCCATACCAACGCAATCTCCCAACGCATCGGATGGCACAAGAAAAAGTATCCGTGTTTTACTAAAATCTGTTAGCTGCCATCTTTCAAGTTTCAGAACACGTGGGTAATAATCATCTGACTTGATGGTAACAGATGGGGCATTTTCAAGCACTTGACGACGCAAGAGAGAGCTGGAGCGAGTGAAGTATACCGGGCTGCCATCCGATGCCTGTTTGTGAATGTTGCTTGCATTTGGCATACCAAATTCAAACGGTAGTCGTGACGAAAACCGGGTAAACTTCTTGCGGGCAGGATGTAGGTGTTTTGACATTCCCAAACGAACTCCGTGCACGGGATAGAGTAGAATCAGGAAGCAGAAAACCCGATACCAGCCAAAGAAGCAAGGGGTGAAGACCGCAGATTTCCGACATTTTTCTTGTTAATGCCGCCAAGGCCGATCGGGGCCATACCATGGTGTTTACACATGCTGGCCATCGTCAAAATATCGCTGAATGACAAGGGATTGGCACCCGGATGGCTTTGCGTTGGAAAGACCGGTGAGATCAACACACCGTCGGGTCGATATTGACGAGGTAAAATCCCCAATCGACGGACGGTCGCAACGTTATGGCATGCAGATGTGATCAGAAATCCTGACGGAATTTGGCAATAAACATCTGGGGTCGTTAAAATGCGATATTCCGGCAGATGAATACCATCAGCATCAAGTTTTAATGCCAGCGCAATATCATTTGCCACCAAAAACGGGATGCCTTTTGCCCGGCACAGGCTGCGCAAATCTGCACCAAGCCTAGCACGCTGAGGGTGATTATATTGGCGGAAAATGACCATACTATCGCGCGGTAAAGACCTGATTGCCGGTGCGGGATCGGGCAAACGCAGATCGTCTGTCAGAAGGATAATCGGGGGAATCGGGCAATTTGGACCACCATTGCGAAGATTGAGTTGCCGTGCCTGCTTTAACAGGGTGTCATCCATTGATAGTATCCCGATTCTGCGCGGATTGAGATCAACTCATCAGTGCTTATTGCTGTCACCGATTTAAGGGCCAATCATCCATGAGCAATCATGATCTGTCATCAGCCAAGAACGACGTTGCGCAAAATCTTGCTGAAATTCAGGACAATATCAATCAGGCCTGTGCTGCTGTTAAGCGAGATGTAAGTGATGTCACACTTGTCTGTGTAAGCAAAAATCATCAAGCAGACCATGTTCGTAAGGCCTTGCTTGATGGCCGGCGGGTGTTTGGTGAAAACCGTGTTCAGGAAGCTTCTGGAAAATGGCCGGGCCTGCGCGAAGAATTTTCTGATATCGAGCTGCATCTGATCGGCCCACTTCAAACCAACAAGATCAAAGATGCCGTTCGACTGTTTGATGTGATTGAAACAGTTGATCGCCCCAAACTGGCCAATGCCCTTGCCAAACATCGTGATAATACGGGTCAGTGCCCGGATTTGCTTATTCAGATCAATACTGGCGAAGAAGAGCAAAAGGCGGGTATTTCGCCAAAGGAAGCGGATGACTTTATCGTCATGTGCCGCGATGAGCTGAAGCTTCCGATCAAGGGATTGATGTGCATTCCCCCAGTTGATGAAGAACCGGCGCCGCATTTTTCTTTGCTGGGCAAAATAGCTGATCGCCATGAATTGAAAATTAGAAGCATGGGAATGAGCGGTGATTACGCGGCTGCCATCCGACTTGGGGCGACACATGTAAGGGTTGGAACAGCTATTTTCGGGTCTAGGGGCTATTGATCGCTAAATAACCCAAGTTTTTGAGTTAAAAATGCCATTTTGGACATGAATTGGTGCGGTAATCGCTTTTAAGTCGGTTAAACTGGTGTTTTTGGTGTAAAAAATATGAAAATTGGGGTTTTGTCGATTATTGGCCCGAATTCAATGACGTCTGAGAAAGAAGTTTGTGACAAAAAAATCCCGGCAAAACGGGATTTTTTTAATTCGACTTGTTTTGGGACCACGTCACGGGATGAGTTTATAGCCACCCGGTTCTGTAATTAGGATTGTAGCGTTGGATGGGTCTTTTTCGATCTTTTGGCGTAGACGATAGACGTGGGTTTCAAGTGTATGGGTTGTGACACCAGCGTTATAGCCCCAGACCTCATCTAATAGCGTCTCGCGGGTAACCGGTTTGTCACCGGCCCGGAACAGGAATTTAAGGATCGATGTTTCCTTTTCCGTAAGGCGGACTTTCTTTTCGGTGGCGGTTTCGATCAGGATTTTGGCACTGGGCTGGAAGCTGTATGGGCCAATGACAAATACCGCATCTTCGCTTTGTTCATGCTGGCGGATATGGGCGCGAATGCGTGCCAGAAGAACATTTAAGCGGAATGGTTTGGTGACATAGTCATTGGCACCGGATTCCAGACCAAGAATGGTATCGGAATCACTATTGGCCCCGGTCAACATGATGATGGGGGATTTTACGCCTGCCCGACGCATCAATTTGCAGACATCGCGGCCATCCATATCCGGAAGGCCGACATCAAGCAGGATCATATCGAAATAGGCTTCCTTGGCCGCATCAAGTGCATCCTTGCCGCTGTGGGCAACCACACATTCAAATTCTTCATGCAGTCGGAGTTGTTCGGTCAAAGACTGGCTGAGAGCTGCATCATCCTCAACCACGAGAACCTGTTTACCTGTCGACATTCACCATCCCTTGCTGCTTGCCAGATCCCATCTATATATTGGGCCTGAACTGATGCGGTTTTGCACCATTGTTTTTGTGGAACTTCGGCGTCAGGCCCGCCATATATAAAGTGCTTATGCTAGGATCAGGGTCTTAGCGTGTATTTTCAAGAACAAACTGTTTCGCTTTAATCCATTGACCTATGTAGGACCCGGACTAATTAATATAATCGAATTGGCAACCGGTATGACACGACCAGACAAGGTAAAGCCCGCAATATGCGGGTGCTTCCCCGCAAATGGGGATTGATATGGAATGGCCGTGTCATACCAGTTGTTTCTTGGCCCGCCGGATTTGTCCGAGTTGCTTTGTCGTAAAATCTTGAAAGATGTTAATCTTCCTGCGATTTTGCTCCTCGCTTTCGAACAGGTCTGACTGACCAAAGCGGTTATATGAATTAATCCGGGTCCTTATCCAGCCCCATACCCACCAGATCGCGATGTTGTGATCACAAAGACAAGATAACGATGACCCAAAGCTTTGCCACAACCGCCCAAAATGACAGAAATCTGATCCCGGCTACGGATTTGGTGACAGTATCACGCGCCGTTGCAGACTTGCGGCGCGGCGAGATCGTTCTTGTTCAGGGCCATCAGGATGGTGAAGCCCACAGTGTCGCTGTGATTGCGGCAGAACCGCTATCACAGATTGGTTTTGATCGCTTGTGCGACATCGCAGGTAGTGATCAGGTACCGGCAATTGTTATTCCGCGTGTTCGCGCCAAATCATTGGGTCAGGCGTGTAAGGACGATCCTTTCATCGCCTTTGTTAGCAATGATCGTACTAACATTGATGCTGACCGGCTTGGTGAAATAGCCAATCCGCTGCTTGATCTTGAAAAACTTCCGGCTGGTGAATGGCGCCCGGTTACAATGGCAGAATCTGCTGCCATTCGTCTGGCCAAACTTGCCCGGCTGTTGCCTGCTGTGGTGACGGTGTCGGTCAGTGCCAATCAGTTGGAAAATCTTGCCCGTGCGCAGAATCTTTTGGTTTTGCAGTCTGATAGCATCAACGGGTATGAAAACGCCTCGGCTGCAAGCTTGCGTCAGGTTAGTCAGGCACGTGTGCCGCTTGAAGATGCTGAAAACGCAACCGTGATCGCGTTTCGCCCCGAAGATGGTGGTCAGGAACATTTGGCCATTGTTATTGATGAGCCAGCCAAAGACAAACCGGTCATGATCCGCCTGCATTCGGAATGCTTTACCGGTGATTTGATCGGATCGCTTCGCTGTGATTGCGGGCCGCAATTACGTGGGGCGATTTCCGAAATTGCACGGAGCGGGCAGGGCGGTATTGTCTTGTATCTGCGTCAGGAAGGTCGCGGTATCGGCCTAGTCAACAAACTGCGGGCCTATGCATTGCAGGATCGCGGGTTTGATACGCTTGATGCCAATGAAGAACTTGGCTTTGATGCCGATGAACGTGTTTATCGCCCGGCGGCCGAAATGCTGCGTCAGTTGGGCTTTGAAACTGTACGTCTTTTGACCAACAATCCGGAAAAGCTCAAAGGTTTGGAAAGTTGGGGCGTTAAAGTTTCAGAACGTGTGCCGCACAAATTTCCATCCAACGGTCATAATGAATTCTATCTTCAGACCAAGAAGGATCGGGCCGGGCATTTATTCTGATCTACCCGGCAGAAGATTCCGACAGGCAGGAATGCCATAGATCGGAATTTCAAAAGAGTGAAACTTTCCAATAAGTTATCGGTTATCCAAACTGGCACTCCTTTTGCAAATTAATTGGCAAGAGGAGGACAAACATGTCGATTGGTGCAAATTGGCGGCAAATTTCGCCCGGTAGCGTTCCGGGTGCTGCGGGGGATGGGGCAAGCAATAAGTTTGCGCAATCGAACGCGGCTGACCAGCTTTCCGATAGCGCGGAAGGACGGAGCTTTTCCGAATATATGTTCGGTGAAGACGGGTTTGAATTTACCGATTTCCTCGACGTGGTTAATCCGCTGCAACATATTCCCGGTGTTGGAATGGTGTATCGCTCTCTGACCGGGGATGAATTGGGCAATGGCGCACGCGTGGTTGGTGGTGGCTTGTTTGGTGGGGTGTTTGGCCTTGCCGGTGCTGCGATTGACGCGGTTGTCGATGCCGTAACTGGTGAAGATACCGGTGCTCATGTCATGGCATTTGTCGAAGACAGTTTTAATGGCAGCCCCGTTGAAGATGGTACTGCCATAGCCGACGCATCTAAAAACCCTGCTACCGGAACAACAGTATCTTCCCTTGGTGGGTATCAAGAAGATCTTGTTCTGCCTTGGATGGTGGGAAGTAATGCGCCTTCTGGAATGGCGGCAAGTCCGGCTGAGCAGGCAACGATTGTTCAGGCCGCACCAGTTGCCCCTGTTGATCAGGCTGTGTTGGGTTCAGGCGGTTCTTCTAATGTCTTGGCGGCAAATGCTATCAATCCATCTGATCTGAATGTCCCTTGGGCACAAAATGCGGCGGTGGCTTCTGCACCGACATCGGCTCCAAATCCTTTGTTGCAGGCGCAATTACAAGCACAGCCTCAAGCCGAAGCTGTTTCTTCTTCTGAACAAAAACAAGAATCTGACCCGGCAGAGCTGACCACTGCCATAGCCTCGGCTGGAACGGCGAACCCGGCATCAAGTATTGCGCAGACGGTTGCGGCAAAATCCACCGCGACCGGATTACTATCGCGCGCAAGCTTTAGCAGTGAAGGTGGGAATACAGTTTGGGCGCGCGCTCAAAGCGGGGGGCGTTTTAGCCGACAGACAAATATGATGGCAATGTCGCCAGAACTTGCCCAGCGTGAAGCACGTCAGGCAAACATTGCCGCGGCAAAAGCAGATAAGCAGTCCAAAGAGAATGTTCTAACGGATGCGAAAGGTGCGCCGACAACTGATCGTGTTGCTGATCGGACACCAAGCATTCAACCTGCTGCCTCAAACATGTCTGATCTTAGTTCTGGTGGCGCGCCGCTTTCAGCCGCAGAAATGGCCGCGCGGTTTAATGCCGCCCTTGGTCGGGACAAAGCCCAGACCATGGCGGCAGAATCAGTTGCCAGTACCAATGCAGTTGCCGATCAGGGGCGTATGACTGCCCGTCAAAGCAGCCAACCCATCAGCGAAACCAACGATGATAGCGCTAACATCGTTGTCCAAGGTGAAGCTGGTGCTGATCCATCGGTTCATCCGCTGATGCAGCGCGCATCGACCCATCTCGAGGGGGATGAACCTGTAGGGGCGTGGTTTAGCCAGACCATGATGGATGGCTTGAAGAAATATCAGGCGATGCAAAAACAGTCTCAGCCTAATGCGGGATCAATCTAATCGACGACCATGTTTTAAACACCCCGTCGGAAATGAAAAAGCCCGCTTGATTGCAACAAGCGGGCTTCTCTTCATCTGGAATGCGAACAGATTAGCTGTTTAAAAAGCCAACAAGTTCTTTGACCTCTTTGAGGATCGGCTGCGCAATGGCATTTGCACGTTGCGCACCCTTGGCCAGAACCGCATCGATATAGGCGTTGTCGCCCTTCAGGCGGGCCATTTCCTCGGTAATTGGGGCCAGATTCTCGACAACCACATCGGTCAGGGACTGTTTAAAGCCCGAGAATTGTGTGCCACCATGTTCAGCCAAAACCGCATCAACCGTGCTGTCGGTAAGAGCAGCAAAGATCGTGATCAGGTTCTTGGCCTCCGGGCGGCCTTCCAGACCAGCGGCTTCAGATGGCAATGGCTCCGGATCGGTTTTTGCCTTGCGGATTTTTTTGGCCAGCGTGTCGGCATCGTCGGTCATGTTAATACGCGACATATCCGACGGATCGGATTTTGACATCTTTTTCGAACCATCACGCAGCGACATTACCCGCGTTGCCGGGCCTAAAATCAATGGCTCTGGCTGCGGGAAGAAATCTTCGGCACCATAATCATTGTTGAATTTCAATGCGATATCGCGTGCCAGTTCAAGGTGCTGTTTCTGGTCTTCACCGACCGGAACATGGGTCGCCTTATAGGCCAGAATGTCAGCCGCCATCAGGCTCGGATAGGCATAAAGCCCAAGGGAGGCGTTTTCGCGATGCTTGCCTGCTTTTTCCTTGAACTGGGTCATGCGGTTTAACCAGCCGATGCGCGCGACACAGTTAAAGATCCATGCCAGTTCCGCATGGGCGGAAACCTGACTTTGATTGAACAGAACCTGATTTTCCGGATCAATGCCCGATGCAATCATGCTGGCCGCAAGTTCGCGAATGTTGGAACGCAGCTCAGCGGGGTCTTGCCAGACCGTAATGGCATGCATATCCACTACACAGAAGATGCATTCATATTGCTTCTGCAGCGCAACCCAGTTGCGGATCGCGCCAAGATAGTTGCCAAGGTGAAGGTTACCTGTGGGCTGAGCGCCCGAAAACACACGTTCCATAATGGTGTCGTCCATTTCAATAAAAACAAAAACGCGTTTGCCAGCTCCGCCAGGTTGTGGACACCCGCCGGCGGACGAGCTTGCAAACCAACGCGCGGAGTTAAGCCGTCTGATCTCCTAAGGTCAAGCAGCTTGTCGGTAAATCTTGGGAAATAATCGGATCAGGCAGGTTTTCCGCGTTTGAACGTTGATTTCAGTTCGGAAAAACTGGTTGCGCCAAGCAACTGTGCTGTAATGCCATAAATGGCCAAACCACCCGTCACATAAATCACCATGGTGATGATCCGAGTGATCGAAAGTGCGTCATTTTGCCAAAAAGCATCAATCGCAAACCAAAGTGCACTTCCCATCAACGCAGAGCACAGCAAAATCCGCGGCACCCGTTTAAGAAGTCGGGCATCAAACACCAGATCACCCCGTCGATGAAGCAGGAAACCAAGGCAAAACGCATTGACCCAGACCGAGACAGAGGTTGCTGCAGCAATCCCCAAATGCCCAAATTGCGGCATCAGAATCACGATCAGGACGATGTTAAGCACCATCGCCGAAATACCGATCCGGATCGGGGTTTTGGTATCTTCGCGGGCGAAAAATCCGGGGGCAAGAACCTTGACCAAAACCGATGCCGGAAGGCCAAAGGCAAAGATCGTCAATGCCAATCCGGTCATGCGGGTTTCTTCTGCACCGAAAGCACCGCGTTCAAACAAAACATTGATGACGGGCAAACCCATGACGCCAAGTGCAACCGCAGCCGGAAGGGTGAGCAAAAGAGCGATTTCAATGCCGCGGTTTTGGCTATACATCGCGGTTTTGGGATCAGCACCCTGTAATTGGCGCGATAATGTCGGCAAAAGTGCGGTGCCAATCGCAATACCAATAACCCCAAGTGGCAGCTGCTGCACACGATCAGCATAGTAAAGCCAAGATACCGCGCCATCAGATACCAATGAGGCCAGCATGGTGTCGATCAGAAGGTTAAGCTGATAAACCCCCGCACCAATCATGCCCGGTATCATGCGTTTGCCTAAAAGCTTTACCCGGTCATCAACTTTGGGCATTTGCCATTTAATGGTAAATCCAGCCCGTTTACAGGCAATGACCAGACAGATGAATTGCGCGACGCCAGCCAAGGCAACACCCCATGCCAAGGCATGTGCGGGCGTTTCGGTCATGGGTGACAGGCCCAAAAGTGCGCCAATCAGACAAATATTAAGGATAATCGGCGCACCCGCCGCTGCGGCATAGCGATGCAAGGTGTTCATAACACCTGACATCAGGGCGACGGCAGAAATGAATGCCAGATAGGGGAAAGTGATGCGCGAGAGTTCGACAGCAAGCGCAAATTTTTCCGGGTCTTGGGCAAAGCCGGGGGCGAAAACATACATTGCCCACGGCATGATGATTTCAATGATTGCGACCAAAAAACCAGTGATCAGAACCAGCATCGACATGGCGCGGGCCGCAAATTCGCGGGCAGCGTCCATGCCGCGTTTTTCAATGTCACCGGCCAGAAGCGGGATGAAGGCCGCGGAAAATGCGCCTTCGCCAAACAACCGGCGGAACAGGTTGGGGAATTTGAAAGCGACAAAGAACGCATCGGCAATGCCGCCCGCACCTAGCATACCGGCAATTAGAATATCCCGGCAAAACCCCAACAGGCGTGACAGCAAGGTAAAGCCACTGACCGTGGCGATGGAGCGTACAAGCGACATTCGATTTCGTTCCGTATCAAGGAGCCGGTTGGTGAACAGATGATCATTACCAACGTGCGGAAATCATCACTGTCTGGATTGCAAAATCTGACAGGCGAAGGTGAAGAAGTCGTAATGACCAGCTTTAAAGAGAAGAAGCTATATCACCATTTTATGAAAACCCTTGAAGTTGGGCATTTTTTTGATTGATTGTGACCGCCGTCACAGAAAACCCGGTGCAAAGGGCATAAATTTGGTCTCGCTGAGGATTCGTTGGGACGCGAGCCTCATATATTGGACGGGCGGGGAATAAAGGGGACCAGCCTCAACCTGCTGCACTCCGAGGAATACGACATCACGACTAACAGGTCGAGATGTCGGGTTTGGTTTTCCCCTTCCTCGTCCGTCACAATTCTCCAAAAGAGATAAAAGATGATTTTCCGGTCATTTTGATCGGAGGAACCGGATTTGTCTCCTACTGAGGTGGTGCTTAGGCACCATATGGGTAGGGATCAAATCCGGTTTGTCTTTTTGGGAAATGGTGGACCGTGATCAATTGTTCTGGATGGCTTGCGTCAGGGTTTCCTTGACTTGAACAAACTTGGTTCGGCTATCGATTTTTAGCCCAAACACATCTTTCACATAGAAAACGTCAACGGCACGTTCGCCAAATGTCGAAATGCGCGCTGATGCGATCTGCAATGACAAATCACGCAAAGCGCGTGTGATGTCATAAAGCAGGCCAAGGCGATCACGGGCGGAAATCTCGATCACGGTATGGGTGCGGCTGGCCTTGTTATCGATAATGACGTTCGGTTCGACTTTAAATACAGCCGTGCGGTGCTTGTTATCCTTGATCTGGCGGCGTTCAATTTCTTGGCTGGGCCGCAGACGCCCGGAAATTACCTGTTCCAGGGTTTCGCGCAGTTTTTCCAGTTTGGCCGTGTCGTTAAACGCCTCGCCATTGGTGTCCTGTACAAAGAAGGTATCAAGCGCCATCCCGTCGGCAAGGGTCAGGATTTTCGCATCGACAACGTTGGCCCCGCACAGTGCCATTGACCCGGCAATCTGGGAAAACAGGCCGGGATGGTCCGTGGTGTGAACGGTGATTTCGGTGGCATCAATTTCGGTATCAATGCGTACATCGACCGTAATGTCCGCCCCGCTTTTTTTGGCATCGCGCGTGAGATGTGCGTGATGAACGTGGACGTCGGTATCGAAACTCAGCCAATAGGATGGATAGCCGCGATCGATGAAATCTTCGATGTCATCTGTTGGCCAGTCAATCAGGGCTTCGCGCAAGGCCATCTGGGCATTTGCAACCCGCGAATCGCGGCTATCGGCGTTCAAGCCACCTGACAAACGATCATCTGCGGCATAGTAAAGTTCACGCAGCAATGTCGCCTTCCAGCCATTCCAGACATTCGGTCCAACTGCGCGGATGTCGGCAACCGTCAGACACAGCAATAAACGCAGGCGTTCTTGGGATTGCACCAAGTCGCCAAATGCCTTGATCGTCATCGGGTCATTCAAATCACGTTTAAAGGCCGTCAGACTCATCCAAAGATGGGCCTTGACCAGCCATGCGACTGTTTCGGTATCGGCGGGTGACAGGCCCAAACGCGGGCACAGCTTTTCAGCGACTTCGGCCCCAAGTTCGGAATGATCACCACCGCGTCCCTTGGCAATGTCATGAAGCAGAACCGCGACATACAAAACCCTGCGCGAAATGACTTTACCCATGATTTTAGTGGCAACCGGGGCATCTTCAGCCAGTTCACCATTTTCAATTTGATTAAGGATACCAATGGCGCGGATGGTGTGCTCGTCCACGGTATAGGTATGGTACATGTCATATTGCATCTGGGCGACGACACGTCCGAAATCCGGGATAAAGCGGCCTAAAACCCCTGCTTCGTTCAATTTGCGCAGAAGGATATCGGGGCTGTTGCGCTGGGTTAAAATCTCAAGAAAGACTTCATTGGCATCCGGGTCGTTTTGCAGTTTGTGATCAACAAGCTTCAAACTTTGTGTCACCCAGCGCAGGGTTTCGGGATGAATACCGACACCGTTCTGGTGGGCCACCAGAAACAGGCGCAAAATCTTGATCGGGTCTTTTTTGAAAACATCAAGGTTTTCAACCGTCAGACGATCATTGCGCAGCTCAAACCCGTCAATTTCCTTGGTGCCAAACAGCTTGCCGGGGAAACGGATCAAGGGGCGGCGTTGATGGCGTTCTTCAAGGGCCGCACAGAAAATCCGCGTCAGATTCCCGACATGTTTAACCATCAGATAATAGTGCTTCATGAAGCGTTCGACACCCGAAGCACCGGCATGATCGGTATAGCCAAGATGGGCCGCGATATCGCGCTGCATATCAAATGTCAGTCGGTCTTCTTCGCGGTCTGAAAGGTAATGTAACCAGCACCGCACCGCCCACAGGAAGTTCTGGGCTTTCAGGAACCCTTGGGCTTCTTTGCGGGTCAGAACTTTAAGGTCGACCAGTTCCATCGGCGAATTAACCCGATAAAGGTATTTGCCGATCCAAAACAGAGTGTGCAGGTCGCGTAAGCCGCCTTTGCCGTCCTTGACGTTGGGTTCCACGACATAGCGCGAATCGCCCATACGAACATGACGATCATCGCGTTCGCCAAGTTTCTTTTCAATAAACTCAAGGCCGCTGCCCTTGACCAACTCATCCATGAAGCGGGCCCGGAAGATGTCATAGGTTTCTTCATCGCCCCAGACGAAGCGGCTTTCAAGCAGGTTGGTGCGAATGGTGATGTCTTGTTTGCCCATGCGCAGGCAATCATCAACCGAACGCGTCGCGTGGCCGACCTTCAGGCCAAGATCCCACAGCATATAAAGGATGAACTCGACCACCTGTTCACCATGTGCTGTCTGTTTGTAGGGAAACAGAAACAGGATATCGACATCGGAATGTGGTGCCATGTCGCCACGGCCATACCCCCCAACGGCAACCACAGACATGCGTTGTTCATTGGTTGGGTTATGAAGCGGGTAGACAAAACTGATGGCAAAATCGTGAATCAGGCGCACAAGCTGATCCGTCAGGAAGCTATTGGAAAACACTGTTTCCTGGCCGGAATTGCTTTCTTCGAAGCGCGCCCGAATAACCGCACGCCCGGCTTCCATGACCGATTTCAGTTTGTTCAAAACAGCAGTGCGCTGTTTGAAATTTTTCAAATCCGGGTCGTTGGCAATTGCCTTTAAGTCGGCAAAGACATTTTTCCGGTCAATGATTTCGCGCTGCTTCTTGATCTTATAGGTCACGTTGGTCTGTTTCCTTGCGCCTGCTTATCGGTCTGCGTGCCGTTTTTAAGAACCGTTACCCTACAATAACGGTAATCTGTTGCGACCGCATCATATGCATGTGCCATGCCGAATTGCCAATTCCCCCAAAAGACATGATCCACGGTGTGGTGCGGGTATAATCAAAACAGGCACCTGCCTGATATAGGGGCAAGGTGCCTGTTTTTCATGCGTTTAACCGGCATCAATTGCGGCAAGGTGCGCTAGTCTTTTAGCGTACGCAGACGATACAGCGCATCAAGCGCCTCACGCGGGGTTAAGTTATCGGGATCAAGGTCATTAACCGCGTCTAACAATGCTTTTTGACTGTCCGAAAGTGTGGGGCTTGATGATTTTTCTTCTTGTGCGGCCTGTTCGATGGCAGCCGCGAAAAGGGGCAAGTCATCGGCAAGTTTGGAAACAGCACCGCCTTGCTGGCCTTTTTCAAGGGTTTTAAGAACCTGTTCGGCGCGTTTGATCACGGGTTTTGGCAAACCGGCCAATTGGGCAACGTGAATGCCGTATGATCGATCAGCACTGCCCAAACCGACTTCATGAAGGAAGACAACTTCACCCTGCCATTCCTTGATCAGCATGGTGTGGCACGACAGGTGTTCAAGTTTGGCCGCAAGGGCGGTCAATTCATGATAATGCGTGGCAAAAAGACCACGGCATTTGTTGATTTCATGCAGGTTTTCAACCACAGCCCAAGCAATCGATAGGCCGTCAAAGGTTGCCGTGCCCCGCCCGATTTCATCCAAAATCACAAGCGATCGATCCGTTGCCTGATTAAGGATCGATGCGGTTTCAACCATCTCGACCATGAAGGTCGATCGCCCACGTGCTAAATCATCGGCCGCGCCAACACGCGAAAACAGCCGGTCAATCACCCCGATATGGGCCTTGGCGGCGGGAACGAATGCGCCGATCTGGGCCAGAACCGCAATAAGTGCGTTTTGGCGCAGGAAGGTCGATTTACCGGCCATGTTCGGACCGGTAATCAGCCATAGGCTTTGTTCATCCTCAAGGCGGCAATCATTGGCAACAAAGGGTGAGTCTGCATTTTCGCGAAGGGCGGCTTCAACCACCGGGTGGCGCCCAGCATGGATATCAAAGGCAAGGCTGTTATCGATTTGTGGGCGGATACAGCCCTGATCACGGGCCAATTCCGACAGGGCGGCTGAAACATCAAGCCCAGCCAATGCTTGTGCGCATTTGGCAATATCATCGGCCTTGGTCAAAACCGACTGAACCAGTTCTTCAAACAGTTCAAGTTCAAGCGCAAGCGCCTGATCACCGGCCTTTGAAACCTTGCTTTCCAGTTCGGATAGTTCGACCGTGGTAAAGCGCACTGCATTTGCCATGGTCTGACGATGAATGAACTCGTCCACTTCCATCATCTTGTCGGCATTTTTCGCCGATACCTCGATGAAGTAGCCAAGCACATTGTTGTGTTTGACTTTAAGGTTGGTGATGCCGGTTTGCTCGGTATAGCGGGCCTGAAGGTTGGCGATCAGCTTTTTGCTTTCGCTTGAAAGCATGCGCAATTCGTCAAGCGGTGGGTGATATCCACCAGCAATAAAGCCACCATCACGGGCCAGAAGCGGCAGGTTTTCGGCAATGGCCCGACGCAAAAGATCAATCAGATCACCATGATGCCCCATCATGGTCAAATGATCGCCAAGGGCAGCAGGCTGTGCCGTCAGGCCATCATTGCCGCCATCGGGTTTGCCAAGCAGGGTGCCAATCGCAAAGGAACAGGCCAAGCCATCGCGCATTGCCGCCAAATCACGCGGACCACCGCGCCCAACCGACAGACGCGAAAGGGCGCGTTCAATATCGGGGCATTCGCCAAGGCTTGATCGCAAATCAGCGCGTAAGCCATCGCGGTCATGAAAATATTCCACCAGATCAAGGCGCTTATTGACTTCATCGGCACTGGTCAGCGGGGCTGACAGACGGGCCGCCAGCAGACGGGCACCCGCACCGGTTTTGGTGCGATCAATAACCGACAGCAGTGACCCTTTACGTTCCCCTGACTGGGTTTGCAGCAATTCAAGGGACCGGCGCGTGGCAGCATCGATTTCCATTGCCGCGCCTTCGGCAACGCGGGTCGGTGGCGCAAGACGCGGCATCTGACCTTTTTGGGTCAGATCGACATAATCAATCAGCGCACCAGCAGCCGACAGTTCGGCAACTTCAAACCCGCCAAAGGCATCAAGTGCTTCGACCTGATACAGCTTTTTCAGGCGTAGCTGCGCGTTTTCGGCGTCAAAGCGGGCACTGGGCTGCGGGGTGATGATGCTTTTATATTCGGAATAGATGTCGAACATGTCAGATCGGTTCAACATCTTCTCAGAAAACAGGATTTCACCCGGATCAAGCCGCGCCAAAGCAGCAGGTAAACCTGCCATATCGCTTGGCTGGACGTAAAAATCACCCGTCGACATATCCAGCCACGCCAGACCAACCTTGCCACGGACTTCTGATACGGCTGCCAGATAGTTATGGCGCCGTGCATCCAAAAGACTATCTTCGGTAAGCGTTCCGGGTGTGATCAGGCGGACGACACCGCGTTTGACCACCGATTTCGCGCCGCGTTTCTTGGCTTCTGCCGGATCTTCCATCTGTTCACAGACAGCAACCCGAAAACCCTTGCGGATCAGTCGTTGAAGATATGTTTCGTGACTATGGACGGGAACACCGGCCATGGGAATTTCGTTACCTTGATGTTTGCCACGTTTTGTCAGGGCAATATCAAGGGCTTCGGCGGCTTTGACGGCATCGTCAAAGAACAATTCGTAAAAATCGCCCATCCGATAGAACAGCAGGCAGTCTTGATACTGTTCCTTGATTTCAAGGAACTGAATCATCATCGGGGTGGCACCTTCTCGGGAAAAAGATGGTGCGATTGGTGTTGTGTCGGATGTATCAGCGATATTGTTCATGATGACTTTGATAGCAAACCCTGAAGGCAATGACGAGAGGCGGAAAGAGGGCCGGTGATAAAACTTGATCTATGCCATTGCAACGCCTGAATTTCTGTAAAATATATACTAGGTATAACTGGACTTGATCAGCGATGATCATCGCTGATTTTTGACCTGAATAACAGCCACCAAGGAGAGCACAAAATGGCAGAAGAGCAAACCACTTCGCAGGCACCTGAACTGGTCGGATTGTTTGATACCAAAGACAAATTTGATGCAGCAGTGCGTGCGTTGCGAGATAGCGGTTTTGCCCGAACGGATCTGTCGGTACTTAGTTCCCATGAATCCATTGACGTTGCCGGATCAGACGGTCGGTCATGGTCAGATGTGCTTACGGCTTTGGTGGGTGAAGTTAAATATGAGGTGCCGCTTGTGGCATCGGGGGCCATTGCCCTGTTTGGTGGTGCGGCAACCGCACCAGCCGCAATTGCGGTTGGGGCAGGGGTCGGTGCCGTTGCCCTGCGTGAGTTCATTGATGAAGTGACATCAACGCCGCACACCGATGACTTTGCCCGTGCGGTGGATGCTGGTTCCGTGATCCTTTGGGTGCGGATTGATCCGAAGAATGCCGGGGCAGAAGCCACTGCCAAAGCCATTCTTGAGAAAAATGGCGCAACCAACATTCACCTACATACGCCAAAATAATCTGAGCGCACGTCACCTGCCGGTTCTATGGCCTTTACCCTTGTCATCAAGAGGCAGGTGATGTGCGTTTCATGGTTTTGCCTATTTTTCGGATCGTGGAAAGAGACCGGAATATTGCGAAACGCCCTGATCTCTTTGCGCGATGCAACGTAATTGCTATTTGCTTTTCACTTGCGCAATGACGCAATTACTTCACTGAAAAATCACGCCTATTTCCCAATTGATTTGCCCTGATCGGCGATTGAGGCAAACTATGTTGGCAAATCTAAACGACCAGTTGTCGGCCTGGATTAGGCGCTTGCTGCATCGCAACATACGGAAAACGCTACGTAATTTTGCGGTTGCCGTTAACGTCTCCTTTGACCCGAAGCACGAAGCCTGATTTATTGGGCGGTCCGACATGCCGGTCCCACACCGATATCATGTCGAATTTCGAAAACTACACTTAAAGAACACATTGCTTTCCACCCACCACGCAAGCGTCAGTGAAAACATCATGTCAGATAAAGAAATCAAGGTTCGTGACCGCGAAGCACTGCTGTTTCATTCCAGCGGCCGCCCAGGCAAAATCGAAATCACCGCATCCAAGCCGCTGACCACACAGCGCGATCTTTCCCTGGCTTATTCGCCGGGTGTTGCGGTGCCTTGTCTTGAAATCGCCAAGAACCCGGCGACTGCCTATGACTACACGTCAAAGGGCAACATCGTTGCGGTTATTTCCAACGGTACGGCTGTTCTTGGTCTTGGTAACCTTGGCGCACTGGCGTCCAAGCCGGTGATGGAAGGCAAGGCGGTTCTGTTTAAACGTTTTGCCGATGTTGACGGGTTTGACCTTGAAGTATCGACCGAAGATGTCGACGAGTTCGTCAATTGCGTGCGCTTTCTTGGCGCGTCGTTTGGTGGCATCAACCTTGAAGACATCAAGGCACCGGAATGCTTCATCATCGAACAGCGCTTGCGCGAAATCATGGATATTCCGGTTTTCCATGATGATCAGCATGGCACGGCAATCATTGCCGCATCGGGCCTGATCAATGCGTGCGATTTGACAGGGCGTAAGCTTAAAGACATCAAGCTTGTGATTAACGGTGCGGGTGCGGCGGCGATTGCCTGCTGTGAGCTGGTTAAAAGCATGGGTGTATCGCCTGATAACGTTATTATGTGCGATACGCGCGGTGTGATCTATAAGGGCCGCGAAGACGGCATGAACCAGTGGAAATCCGCCCATGCCGCTGAAACCGATGCCCGTTCGCTTGAAGATGCGATGGCCGGTGCCGATGCGTTCTTTGGTCTGTCGGCCAAGGGTGCAGTGACCACCGCAATGGTCAAAAGCATGGCCAAAAAGCCGATCATTTTCGCCATGGCCAATCCGGACCCGGAAATTAGCCCTGAAGAAGTTGCATCTATTCGCGATGACGCGATTTGTGCGACCGGGCGTTCTGACTATCCGAACCAGATCAATAATGTGTTGGGCTTCCCGTATATTTTCCGTGGTGCGCTTGATGTTCAGGCATCAACGATCAACGAAGAAATGAAGATCGCAGCGGCCCATGCGGTGGCATCTCTTGCCCGTGAAGATGTGCCCGATGAAGTGGCTGCCGCCTATTCTGGTCGTCGTTTGCAATATGGCCCGGAATACATCATTCCAGCCCCGTTTGACCCGCGTCTGATCATTGCCATTCCCAAGGCTGTTGCCCAGGCCGCGATGGATAGCGGTGTTGCGCGTCGTCCGATTATTGATATGGACGAATACGAACACCAGCTCCGCGGTCGCCTTGATCCAACGGCAGCCCATTTGCAGCTAATTTCCGATTATGTTCGCGCCCATCCGAAACGGATCGCCTTTGCCGAGGGCGAAGAAGAAACCGTTATTCGTGCTGCTGTTGCCTATCGCAATTCGGGCTATGGCACGCCGATCCTGATCGGTCGTGAAGATCGCATTCATGAAAGTGCCAAGAATCTTGGTATTGAATCGCTTGAAGGCGTTGAAATCAGCAATGCAGCTTTGTCCGAGCACAATGCCGAATATGCAGAATTCATGTATGAGCGCATGCAGCGCAAAGGCTATTTGTGGCGCGATTGTCAGCGCATGGTGAACCAGAAGCGTAACGTTTTTGCATCCCTCATGGTGGCAAAAGGGCATGCAGATGGTTTGATTACCGGCCTTACCCGGAACTTCAATCGCAGCTTTACCGATATTGCCAGCGTGATTGACGCCAAGTCAGGCGAAATCCCGATGGGGCTGTCAATTGCGATCGCCAAGGGCCGTACGGTATTTATTGCAGATACCCGCGTTCATAACCTTCCAAATGCTGAACAGCTTGCCGAGATCGCCATTCAGGCGGCCGAAAAAGCCCGCCAGCTTGGTCATGAGCCGCGCGTTGCCCTTGTGTCGCATTCGACCTTTGGTAACCCGTATAGCGAAGACACCGACCGTATTCGCGAAGCTGTTGGTATCTTGGAGCGCAGCGACGTTGATTTCGAGTTTGATGGCGATATGGCCGTTGATGTTGCACTCGATACCGAACTTCTGAAGCTCTATCCGTTCTGTCGTTTGTCTGGCCCGGCCAACGTTCTGGTTATGCCGGCTTTGCACGCGGCAACCACGGCATCCAAGCTTTTGGACAAGCTTGGTGGTGGTACGGTGGTTGGGCCGGTGATGATTGGTCTGGAGAAACCAGCCCAAATCGCACAGATGGGCGCAACAGTGAATGATCTGGTCAACCTTGCAGCCCTCGCAGCCCATGAGGCCGAGCACGGCTAAGGTCGGATACTAGCATGATCGAAAATGGCGGAGATGCGCAGGCAATCTCCGCCATTTTTTGTGGCATGTACTTTGTGCGTCATTTTAATCTGAACGCTTAGGGTAGTTGTGCCCATTGACCAAGCGGAGGATAGAAGACGGGTCGTTCGCATGATAAATTGTTGCGTTTGACCCGATTTTTGCCACATCATTTAGTCATAAGGCAGGCACGTTCAGCCATTTCACCAAGAAGATTAGGAAACATCTTATGGGCCAGATGACCCGCTTCCTTGCTGTTTTTATGTTTTTCCCGTTTCTCGCGGCTTGTGAAGACGAACAGGCCAGTGGTCCAAGTGCCGATGAAATCACCACAGCCGTGATCGAACGGTTTCGCGATGACCCATATGCCAAGGTTGGGCATGTTGAAAATGTGACCAAAACCAACAGCATGTCAGAAGATGACGACGAGGTCATCGTGATGGTCAGCTATGAGCTTGTTTTTGACCGGACGGTATCGGATTTCGCCGATGATGTAACCGAACGGGGTAAGGCAGCGGGGTCGATGGATGATGTTGGCGATACGGTAAGTGATGCAATTGATCTGGTCAAAACCAAGATGCTGGCACTAAAGGAAGGTGATTTTAAACCCGGTGACCGACGCGTCATTGAAAACGAAATCCGGTTGCTGAAATCCGAAAAGGGCTGGATATATCGTAAAGGTTCAAAGTAGGGCGGGTTGGGTTTGCCGATTACCCGAACGACCAACAAAAAAGGGATCCAAACGGATCCCTTTTATTTAATTTGGTTTCAGCGCCCCTGATCAGTCTTCCAAGGATGCCAGAACCTTTGGCGGCGGCGGGATATCGTCAGCAGCGAAGCTCAGACCATCAAATTCGTTCAGGCCATTGACGCGCATGATTGCATGCAGGCTGTCGACATATTCTTCACCCCGTTCTGAATATTTCGTCAGAGTTTCGGCCAACTCCCAACCGCTAATCAGATCGCCATCCACACGGAGCGTTGCCCGGCGTTCGCGCAAGTCTTGATAGGCGGGATGAGAATTGATGTTGCGTGCATAGGCACGAACACTGTCCATCAGGCTGCCAAATGCCTTGATCACGTGGGTTTTGCCATCTTCACGGCCTTTGGGAACGATACCTTCGTCATCGCCCCAAGCCCATTGACCAAACAGCGCATTGCCCGCCCGGACAAAGCGTGACGTTCCCCAACCGCTTTCTTCAGCAGACTGGGCAAGGATCAACGATGTTGGAATAAGATCGATGCGTTCGAGAAGGGCCGTGATGCCGCCATCTGTTACACGATACCGTTTCATGAGTTGATCAACCCATTGCTGATCGTTCGCGTTCACAGGGATGCCTGAGATACCTTTGGCCTGGATTGCCATCAGGCGATCCCGGCGCGCACCGATTTCTTCATTCACCCGCATCGCCAGCGGTAGCATAATACGCAGGAAAAGTGCTTTGCGTTCTTGTACAGATGCCAGTTCGCCAAGGCCCTTCGGAACGCGCTTGATGTAAACGCGCGGCACTTCGCTCACATCGTGCAGTTTATAGCCGATGCTTTTAAAATACTGGTTAAGGGCGACGACCTCTGGTCCGCGTCGGAATGTTGGCTTTTTCTTTTTCGCAGTTGCAGTTTCGCCATCTGTCATATCCTCCACGATGGGTTCATTGCCGAACCCAACCGGTGCAGGCGAAACATCAATTCCGGAAAATATACCAATATACAGGAATCCGATTGCTCCGAAGATCGAAGCAAGCGCAACTTTCCGGTAATTTCCTGATTTTGCGCTACTCATTATTTTCTCTCCAGGATCAGTAACACTGTCCATCCCAAGTGCGGTTATCTATGCCTGTCGCAGCCATGGATCGCAACGGGCAATATCCCCAAAAGTTGAAAACGCTGGGGAACCCTTCTCGTTTGGCATAAAATAAGAACGCCCGACGCAAAGAAAAGTTTGCGTCGGGCTTAAGATTTCTTAACGACTCGAAAGATCAGTCAGCGATGACCGGTTCGACGGACTGAACTTCAGGTACGTAATAGCGCAGCATGTTTTCGATGCCCATTTTCAGGGTTGCGGTGCTGCTTGGGCAACCGGCACATGCGCCGTGCATTTCAAGGAAAACCACACCGTCTTCGAATTTATGGAACACGATATCCCCACCATCTTGCGCAACAGCGGGACGCACACGGGTATCAAGAAGCTCCTTGATCTGGCTTACCAGCTCGTCGTCGCCTTCAGCGGCGGTGCTTGCACCGGTGGCGGCATCGGAATTCTGATCGAGAACCGGCTGACCCGAGGTGTAATGTTCCATGATCCCGCCCAAAATCTGCGGTTTCAGGGTTTGCCAGTCTTTGGAGTCGTCCTTGGTGATGGTGATGAAATCGCCGCCAAGGAAAACACCTGCAATGCCATCCACTTCAAACAGCTTGCGCGCAAGCGGTGATTTGACAGCTTCATCGCCTTTGACGAAGTTGGCTGTGCCAAGACGGCCCATAACTTCTTCGCCCGGCAGGAATTTAAGTGTGGCCGGATTCGGTGTCGGCTCGGTTTGAATGAACATGGTCGGTTCGTCCTCTCACTCTGATTGCCGGGGCGAATGTGCGCCCGCTCAGCAATCTGCATTTCA
Source organism: Rhodospirillales bacterium (assembly GCA_019634165.1). GTDB lineage: Bacteria > Pseudomonadota > Alphaproteobacteria > Rhodospirillales > Thalassospiraceae > Thalassospira. The sequence continues at coordinate 606,990 of JAHQVT010000010.1, read as the reverse complement.
TTTGGTTAGGCCCTAAATGGGGCAAAAAACAGAAAAGATCAAGTCGCAGCGCGCGGGTCAGGTATTCCCGAGCGGTACAACTGTGATCAAAATGACAGTTAACGTTGGAGGATGCTGCTGATCTCACGCATTTGGGTACGGGCACGCAAAAGATAGAAACCAAGTCCTGCCAAATGGTTGGGGAAAATAATGCCATCGGCTGAGCCGTTCACAACAACCAGCGGATCAAGGGCGGCTGCCGATTGAAGGGACCCAATCATTTCTGCCCACGCAGGGGCAACTTGGCGCTCGTTAATGATCTGCTCAAAATCGGTCCCCAAATCACGCAAGATCAGGCTATAGGCATAAAGACGGCCTTTGGTCGCATAGAAAACATCATCTGCGGTGCGATCAAAAAGGGATGGATCATCGACCTTGTCATCAATCAGCGCGGATGCCGAACCCAGATCATTGGCAAACCGGTTGAGAGTTTCCTGTAGATTGTCGGCGCGACGTTCAAACACGGCCTCGTCATTGGTCAGGCGCTTGTTATAGTTTTCAAGCGATCTGATTGCCTGACGGTATTGCTGTTCGGAAGTAACACCGGGCAGAAGCGATACACTTGGGTCAAACACCCATTTATCGCCACGGAATTTCAACAGACCAGCGGCATCGTCAAGGTCCGGGTCAACCTGACTGGAACCACGGGTACGGCCGATCTGATCAGATAATTCAATTGAGAAGCGTGACAGTGCATAGATGATGCCGGTTTGGAAATTCGGCATGTTATCAAGTGCAGCACCTGGCAGGAAAAATGGATCGTTTGCGGTCCAGCGGTTCTGGTTGACTTCACGGTCAATCAGGCCTGCAGCGGTGCTAACAGCGTGGCTGCCGCCATGGTAATTACCGACGAAATTGGGATTGTCATCAATGCGATGTACCAGCGCCATACCTGCTGGATAATAGATCACAGCGATCAGGACGATGACGGCAAGACTGCGCACCCAGAATTTGCCCGATCCGAAAATAGATTTCAGACGCGACCCAAAACCCGCGATGCCACCTTTCTTATACAGATAATCGTCTTCAATCATGACCTGTCCTGTGAATTGACCTAGCAATTGAACCTAGGGTGTCGCCGCCCAAACGGCAAGTGCATGATTTCACTGATTGATGGTGATGTATGTTTCGTACTGGGCCAAACTCAAAAGGGTCTCAAGGTCTTTTTCCGCCAATGCGACACATCCTTCGGTGCCGCTATAGTCAGGTTTGGCAATATGCATGAAGATCGCAGACCCCTTGCCGGGAATGGGGGGCGTGTCGTTGTGACCAAGAACAATGACGATGTTATAGAGTTGGTCATCACGCCAAAGTTTTTCATGGCTGCCATTAAAGGGTAGTCGCACCGGGCAGTTATAAGCCGGATGGTTGGGATCATCACACCAGCCATCGGAAAACGATATCGTTGTGACAGGCAGTTTGGTCCGTGGACAGGTCCGACGGTCCGCGCGATACATGACATAGCGTAACTGCCAACGGCCTGCAGGCGTTTTGCCGTCGCCTTCAGTCTTGGTTTGGGCATCCGTGATACCATTGATTCCAAAGGCGCACCGAAATTCATGATCACCCACACGTAAAATGCCATCCGACGAGCTGGTAATCTCGAACGGCTGGGGCGTCGAATGTGCGATTGCGTTACTTTGCATTCAATCAACTCCCTTGTGACATTGGGTATGGGCCTTTTCCAGAGCGCGAACCAAGATCTGGCGCGACGAAGGTGTAAAACAACAAAGGTAAATGTGTGGCGGTTTGGCCAAATCGCCAGTCATTTCACAAATCGTTGATATGGCGATTTTGGCAGCTTGGTCCTCTGGGTAGCCGAATATCCCAGTCGATATTGCCGGAAAGGCAACCGAATGCAGGTTTTTATGTAGGGCGAGTTGGATTGAATTTCGATAGCAGGCAGCAAGAAGTTCTGCCTCACCCTGTATGCCACCTTGCCATACTGGGCCAACCGCGTGGATCACATAGCGCGCCTTAAGGCCAAAGCCCGGCGTAATACGCGCATCTCCAGTTGGGCAAGGGGCAAGTTTTTTGCACGCTGTAGCTAATTGTGGTCCGGCAGCAGCGTGAATCGCGCCACAAACTCCACCGCTAGGCAATAATGCTTCATTGGCAGCGTTGACGATGGCGTCAGTTTCCAGCGTGGTGATGTCACCTTGTATGATTTTTATGGTGCTGGTTTTTGCAGTGTTTTCTTTGACGGGCATGGATCCACTCCCAAAATGTGTATCGAGCCCCCGACAGGCTGTATTGTCACGAATTTTGGGAGTAAGTCAAAAAAAACAACGCTCTCCCGTTTGGCAGAGCGTTGTTTTCAATTGATATAAAAGGTTTGAAACCAATTATTTAGCCAAGCGGGTAACACCTTCTTCGATCAGGCTGGCTGCTTTTTCAGCGCCTTCCCAACCGGTGACTTTAACCCATTTGCCTTTTTCGAGGTCTTTGTAACGCTCGAAGAAATGCTGGATCTGATCGCGCAGAATTTGCGGCAGGTCTTCGTGGGATTTGATGTCGGTGTAATACGGATCGACCTTGTCGTGCGGAACACAGATCAGTTTTTCGTCCTGACCGGCTTCGTCTTCCATGATCAGCACACCAATTGGACGTGCACGGATAACCGAACCGGCAACAACCGGCTCGCGGAACATGACCATCGCATCAACCGGGTCACCATCTTCGCCAAGAGTGTTGGGGATGAAACCGTAATTAACCGGATAATACATCGAGGTATGCAAGAACCGGTCTACAAAGACCGCACCGGAGTCTTTGTCTACTTCGTACTTAACCGGTCCGCCCTGCGGAATTTCGATGACGACATTTACGTCCCACGGAACATCTTTACCAACGGGAATCTTGTTGAGATCCATCTGGGAAAATCCCTTTCGCTTTTATAAAGGCATGCCCCGAACAAAACGGGGCGGCTGTTTTCGGCTTCGGAACTGCGTAAATCGCATCCCAAAGAGAATGATGCCGCCCTTTTATCGCGAAATGTTGCAGCTTCCAAGGGGGTGCGCATGCATCCTTGGTCGAAAGTCAGGCAGGAATTGAACCGGCAGACTGTTTTGCGACCGCCTGACTGGGTAAAAACCGGTCTTTCTGATCATGTAGCAAGGTTAAAAAACGTGCCTGATTAGCATCGCTTTGTTCATTGGGAGTAATGGTTCGTCGGGCATGGAATAAATGAAGAACCGGCGAACAATATTCAACATTCTTGCGTTTTAACCCAGAACGTAACAGACGCAGGACAAAGTCCGAATCTTCAAACCCATGACCTTCATACGCCTCGTCAAAGCCATGAATACGGTCGATGTCGGATCTGAAAACAGCAAGGTTACATGTTTGTGCCTTGCGCCAGCAATTTTCATGTTTCTTCAACCACGGGCCTTTATGAGGCAGGCGGATGAACTGGAACGGGCGATTTGAGAACCCGAAAAGGGCGATGCCAAACAGAATAGGTCGCGACCATTTGTGAAATGCCCATTTGCGTGCAAGAAGCATTTTGGTCAGGCGTTCCTTAAGGAAAACGCGCTTGCCTGAAACCAGACAGCCAGCTTCTGCCGCCTTGCGGTGGCGGCTGATGAAATCAGGCATCACACAGCAATCGCCATCAATGAAGATAACCAGCTCGCCCTCCGCCTTGGCGATGGCACCATTGCGGGCCTTGGCAACTTTAAAGCCGTTATCTTCGTGCCAGTAATGTTTGACCGGGACTGGCGATGTGGCCGCAAAATTCTCAATCACGCGGGTGGTTTCACCGCGTGATCCGTCATCGGCAATGATGATTTCGAAATTGCGATCTTTTTGATCGGCAAGAGAATTCAGCACGAGGAAAAGTGCTTCAGGCCAGTTGTAGGTCGTAACGATGACCGATACCAAGGATGTCATCTTCCCCATTAACCCCATTCTTTTTCCGGCAAATTTGCCCGTGATTTTGTCGCAGAACCCTACTCTTTTGAAGGATTCAGGGCAACGGACAATCAGATTACATGACCTTTTTGCGGGCAAGGGACGCTGTTTTTGGGTTGATCAATTCCCGGATCCAATTGGCAGCTTCAATCACCACCGGATCTTTCTGACGGGCTGGACGGATCAACAGGCGATACCACCAGTGCGAAATGAAGTCCGGGAAATTAAGCGCAACCAGTTCACCGCGTTCAACATAGTTGCGCGCCACCACATCGGTGCTGGCGACAATGCCCTGACCAGCACGGGCAGCTTCCAAGGCCCAGATATGATGGCTAAAGGTCCAGCAATCAGCCAAAGAGAAACTGGCATTCTTGAACCATTGTTCGATCTGGGAAAACTGTTCGCTGTCACTGTCGATCAGCAAAATGTCACGTGGGCCAAGATGGGCGACATCAATATTGCTGGCATCAAAGCCACGCTTTTCCAGCCATTCCGGGGCGGCAAAGGCGGTATAGACTTCTGGTGTCAGAAGTTCGGTCACCCAGTTTTCAGGGCCGGGTAAATCCTTTGGCGCGATTTGCAAAGCCAGATCAATTTCAAGGGGATCAAGCCCGTCATCAAACTCGATCTTGCGAAACTGCACAGGAATATCTGCTGGAAGGCGATCGCGCAGGTTATCGAGTTCATACAGCAACACCGTGAGTGCTGGTGTTGCAAGTGCGCCAATGCGAATGGCCTTACCTTTGTCCGGGCCGACTTCGCCAGTGATATCGGCAATGCCATCAAGTGCCTCGGTCAAGCGCGGCAGCAAAAGTTCAGCCGATTTGGTCGGACTAAGGCCGCGGCCCTTACGGGTAAATAGGACCACGCCAAGGTTTTCTTCCAATTGGCGTAGTTGATGGCTGATGGCACTTTGGGTGACATGCAGTTCTTCGGCCGCACCTTTTACACTTTGATGGCGTGCGGTAGCTTCAAAGGCGACAAGGGCGCGTAAGGGGGGCAATTTTCGGCGCATTGAACTTTTCCATAAGGACAGTTTTCCAAGGTTTCTACTGTCTATCAGGCCTGATGTAAAAGTGGGGCAAAAAAATCTCAACAATGGCTGAAAACTCTTCATTCGTTTTTTGCCAAACAAGCAGGCAATATCATTGCCATACAGGGTTTCCGGCCGCGATTTTTCGATGTCTCCTTGCGCCACCACGCAGCAGTCACTGCCGACTGCCGGAAACCCTAACAGCTTTCAAAATACTGGGAACGACCATGACCGGGACGCTGATGCGCCTAAGCGGCAACTTTCGTGGCGTTTTGTGGATGACTGCGGCTATGGCATCGGGCGTCTTTGTAGATGTTTGTGCCAAGCTGGTGTCGCACGATGTTCCAACCGCACAGATTTTGGCGATGCGGGCGGTAACCACGGTCGCGGTGTTTCTGGTTATCTTGATGTTTATCGGAACCCGATCAATCCGAACCCGCCGCCCCATGGCCCATATTGCCCGTGGGGTTCTTTGGTATGGGTCGCTGTTCTTTGTTTTCTTTGCGCTTCGCCAAATGAGCATCGCCGAGGTCAATGCCTATTTATTTATCGAGGCATTGCTGACCGTCTTACTGGCGGTGGTGATTTTGGGTGAAAAACTAACTGCCCGCAAAATAATCGCTACCTTGCTGGGGTTGGTTGGGGTGTGGGTCATGTGCGCACCGCAAATGGATGGGTTTGGGGTGCCACTTGGTGTTGCAGCCGCCTTGATCGGGGCATTTTGCTTTTCCGCCCAAACCCTGTTTGCCAAGGTTCTAACCCGAACTGAAACCAATTTTTCCATGCTGTTTTGGCCGCAGATCATTGCAATTGCGATCTGGGTGCCAATTGCCGTGATCATGTGGCATTCGGCCTCCCTTGCCGATTGGCTGTATTCCGCGGGTGCGGGGTTTTTTGCCATGATGACAAATTACATGGTTCTGCGGGCCGTTCGGGTGGCTGACGCCAGTGTTGTCTCGCCTGCGGCCTATACTGCCCTGCCATTTTCGGTGGCGATGGATTTGATCTTTTTCGATATGTTGCCGATGCCGTTTATTTTCATCGGCGCCGGGATCGTGGTCTTGGCCGTTATGCTGCTTGATTATAAGGGCGGTGCTCAACCCATCAAGCAGCAAGAGGCAGCGGAAATCGAGGACGAAGGAATATCCCCGAAACCCGCCGAGGCCTGACGTCATCGTAAATAGCGTATCAAGACCCAATTCCCCGATCATGGTGGGATTGGGAATCTATTGGTGCCTGATCACGGGGTGTCATGCCGTAATCGCGGATAACACCCGCAACCCGCAACCGATAATCGGCAAAGATGCGGTTCCGGCCTTCGTTCTGTGCAACCCGATGTTCGGGCACATTCCGCCATGCTTTGACGGCGGTTTCGTCGCGCCAGAATGACAGTGAAAGTACTTTTCCTTTGTTCGTTAATGATTCGAAACGTTCTATTGAGATAAAGCCATCCATCCCCTCAAGGACCGGGCGGAGGTCGGACGCAATGTTCAGATATTCGTCATAATGATCGCTGTATGGGGTGACTTCGAAAATCACGGCAATCATGGTTTGATCCTCTCCGAATGTGGCGTTGAGGCAATTTTCAAAAATTGGCGGTCCTCTCGCAGGATGAATTTCTCGCGTTGGGAAAATGCATAATTCTCCCGCCCCAACGGATCATCTTTCAGGCGCGCACGATAGGTTTCATAGGATGCCAGATCGGGCAAATGATAGATACCATAAGCAGTTGTAAGCGATCCTTCATGTGGTGCGAAATACCCGACAAGGTCCGCACCACATCGCGGAATGGCTTGCCCCCAGTTCCGTGCATATTCAATGAAGGCATCCTTTTTATAGGGATCAATTTCATAGCGGATAAAACACGTGATCATGACAGCGTCCTTTCAGGAGAGGGTGTTTGAATGGCTGGTCACCGGATTATCCCGATTGTGTGCCATCAATGCTTCGATTAGCATCGAACTATGAAAGAAGGACCCGATATTGCCCGCGTGGCTGCATTGCTTGGCGATCCGGCGCGCGCGAATATGCTCACCGCACTGATGAGCGGTCGGGCATTGACGGCTGCTGAATTGGCGCAAGAAGCTGGCGTGACGCCGCAAACTGCAAGCTCGCATCTGGCAAAGCTTGAAGCAGGACTGATCATTACCCAGCGTAAGCAGGGGCGGCATCGTTACTTCACACTGTCGGGTCCGGACATTGTCGAAGCACTTGAAGTTCTGATGGGAATTGCAAACCGGGTTGGGCATAACCGCGTGCGCACCGGGCCAAAGGACCCGGAACTTCGCCATGCGCGGGTTTGTTACGATCATTTGGCAGGTGATATGGGGGTGGCGCTGTTTGAGGGGCTTACTCAGCAGGGCTTGATTGAAACTGGCATCAATGGTGTGGCTTTGACAGTGAACGGCATAGAATTCGCCAATGCATTTGGCATTGATCTTGATGCCCTGCACAGCAAACGCCGGCCGCTCTGTCGTGAATGCCTTGATTGGAGTGCCCGCCAATCACATTTGGCCGGGTCGTTCGGGGCAGCGTTGCTTGATCGGTTTTATGATCTGGGCTGGGCCAAGCGGGTGGCTGATTCGCGGATTGTCAGGTTTAGCACCGAAGGTGAACGCCAGTTCCGCGAATTGATCAGTCGTTAGATTTCAAAAGAGCGCGGACAAATTTCGGCACCAGATCGGTAGCCGCCCCATAAGCACTATGATCAAATAAGGTCGCACCTGAGCTGGGCTCAAGGTTGAGTTCAACCGTTTCGGCCTCGGCAGTTTCATGGGCGATCTGAACAAACCCTGCCGCCGGATAGACATTGCCTGATGTGCCAATGGACATGAAAAGCCCGCAATTTCCCAATGCGTTATAAATGCGATCCATTTCAAGGGGCATTTCGCCAAACCACACCACATGTGGGCGCAGGCCTCTGGTCTTGCCACAGGATGGGCAGGGGGTTTCTGTGGCCAGGTCATCGCGCCAATCGGTTAAAAGATCGCAATGATTACAGCGGATTTTCAACAATTCACCATGCATATGGATCAGGTTTTTTGATCCGGCACGGCCATGTAGATCATCAATATTCTGCGTGACCAATAAGACATCGCCGGGCCAGTTTGCCTCTAGCTTTGCCAGCGCATGATGGGCTTCATTGGGATGAACCGCGGGGTCAAGCAAACCAGCGCGGCGGTCATTGTAAAAATGATGCACCAGATCAGGATTGGCTATGAAAGCATCCGGGGTGGCGACTTCGGAAATATCGTATTTCGCCCAGATGCCATCGGGATCACGAAATGTATGCAGCCCGCTTTCCTTGGAAATGCCTGCACCCGTCAGAATGACAATCGGGGCGGCTTCATCACGCAGAATATCAATTATATCAGTGCGAAGCGGCATGATGGCGATCCTGTTTAACGGCTTTAATGCGGCGGATAGGATACAGATTAATGCAAACAAAACACCCCCGCCAAGTATGTCTGGCAGGGGTGCTTGATAAACCCGATCCGCTAAAACCGGTTTATGCGTTCTGATATGTCTTAGGCCGAGGTATCGACATTCCCACCGGGGGTGTCGTCCTTTGCCGGTGCTTCCCCAGCCGGGTTTTTGGTAACCCCGACCATTGCCGGGCGCAAAAGGCGGCCTTTAAGCATGTAACCGGCCTGCATCACCTGTGCGACATGCCCGTCCGGATATTCCGGGTTCGGCATTTCAAACACGGCCTGATGTTTGTTCGGGTCAAGCTTTTCACCAAGCGGCTCAAGCTTCTCAACGCCGTTCTTTTCAAGCGCCTTAAGAAGCGTTTGTTCGGTCATTTCAACGCCTTCAACCAGCGTTTTCATCACCGGGTCGGCATTGGACGTATCGCCAGCAGCATCAAGGGCGCGGCGCAGGTTATCCCCAACGTCAAGAAGTTCGCGGGCAAATTTGGTGATCGCATAATTGCCAGCATCTTCGACGTCTTTTTTCGCGCGGCGGCGGGTGTTTTCCACCTCGGCGGCCTGACGCAGCAGACGGTCTTTGAGCTCGGCAACTTCGGTTTGCAGCGCTGCGACTGGATCTTCGATCACGATATCTTCGCTTTCAGCCTCGCTCGCCTCTGCTGCGATATCTTCGGCTGCGGCTTGCTCTGCATTTACATTCTGCAGATCTTCCGGAGTGTTCTTTGCGGTTTCCGACATGGCGAACCTATATACTTTCACGTTATGCGGCCTGACACGCAGCGCCGCGATTTATCCAATCAGTCGACCAACCAGTTTGGCGGTGTAATCGACCAGCGGAATGATCCGGGCATAATTGATCCGAGTCGGTCCGACAACCCCGATTGCACCCACAATGCTACCTTCTGCATTCTGATAGGGTGAAACCACCATCGACAGACCCGATCCCCCGAACAGTTTATTTTCCGACCCGATGAAAATCTGAACGCCTTGGGCATCCGTCGTCACATCAAGCAATTCAATCATCTGATCACGGGCTTCGAGAACGTTAAACAGGCGGCGAACGGTCTCAAGCTGTTCAATTGTATCGATATTTTCCAACAGCTGGGATTGTCCCTTTACGATCAGGGACGACCCTTTGACCCCGCCAGCCCATGTTGCAAGGCCGGCATCAATCAGATTGGCAGAAAGATCATCAAGCTCCTGCTTAAGCCGATCCCGTTCGTGCGTGATCAGCAATCTGGCATCATCAAGTGTCTTTCCCGCCAACCGGGTATTTAGATAATTCGCGGCTTCTGTCAATGCCGAGGCGGGTAAATCAACCGGAACATCTAGGATTCGGTTTTCAACACTGCCGTTTTGCGACACCAGAACTGCAAGAACTTTGCCCGGCGAAAGTGCGACAAATTCGATCTGCTTTAAGCGAATGCCATCGGTCTTTGGCGCAACCACCAATCCGGCACAGCGCGACAGGCCAGATAACATGGTGGTGGCTTCGCCCAGCATTTGATCAAGCGAATAGCCTGCTTGTTCGCAATTTTTGGTCAGTTGGTCGCGTTCAGCATTGGGAAGGTCACCGACCTCCATCAATGCGTTTACAAACAACCGCAGGCCTTTTTCACTGGGAAACCGCCCGGCTGAGATATGCGGGGCAACCAAAAGCCCCATTTCTTCAAGATCGGACATGACATTGCGAATGGTCGCAGCCGACAGGCTTTCAGACATGCGCCGCGCAATCGACCGCGAACCGATCGGCTCGCCGGTTTCAACATAGGCATCGACAATCTGACGGAACACTTCACGTGACCGCGCATTCATGTCGCCCAGCAATGTATCGTCAAAATGCGCCATGTTTACGTGCCAACCGGTTTAAGCAAATCAGTATTGAAGTTGCCTTGGGAATTTAGTCAGGCAAGGGCACTGCGTCAATCGCACCGGTCTTACCCAATCATATGAAGCGCGACTTGATTCAACGACTTGGTTTGAAAACAGGGTTTCGCATTCAACGAATCGTCTGAATTCAGACGGGGAAACTGCTGGACCTTTGGCGGGTGTCATCTTACTTTGGGCCAAATTTCAGACAGTTTGTATTCGTGCCCTTTGTACGGATACCATACAGACAACCAAGAGGTTCCCACCCATGCGCCCATCCGGCCGTTCCGCTGATCAGCTTCGCGACGTTTCAATTGAAACCGGTATTTCCAAATATGCCGAAGGTTCCTGCATGATCAAGTTTGGGGACACGCACGTTATATGTACCGCAACGGTCGAAGATAAAGTTCCGGGCTGGATGCGCAATTCCGGCAAAGGCTGGATCACCGCCGAATACGGCATGTTGCCGCGTGCCACCGATTCGCGCATGAACCGCGAAGCTGCCCGTGGCGGTCAGTCTGGCCGGACGCAGGAAATTCAGCGCCTGATTGGGCGGTCGATTCGTGCGGTTACCGACATGAAGGTGATGGGCGAAATGCAGATGCGTCTGGACTGCGATGTCATTCAGGCTGACGGTGGGACGCGCACCGCATCAATTACCGGTGCTTATGTTGCTGCCCATCTGGCGTTTCAGGGTGTCCGTCGCCTTGGCCTGATCAAGGAAATCCCGTTCACTCAGCCGGTCGCAGCCATTTCGTGCGGCATTTATAACGGCGAAGCAGTCCTTGATCTTGATTACGCCGAAGACAGTAATGCCGGCGCCGATGCCAACTTTGTTCTGGCCGGAAATGGCGGCATTGTTGAAGTACAGGCAACTGCCGAAGACGTTCCGTTTGATCGCGCTGCCTATGATCAGATGTTCGCTTTGGCTGAAAAAGGCTGCAAAGAATTGTTTGCGAAACAACGCGAGGCACTTGGCCTTTAAGGTTCAGGTCTTCGTCCCATGCTGGCCTGCAAATGGCGGGTAACTGCGCTTCGGTTCTCGTGACCAACCATTTTCGGCTCAGCATGAAACGAATCTCAAGAACCTTATTCTGATCTAACTCTTTAATTAAAATCGCTTTCAGGCAGACACATGGCCCGTCGCTTTACGGAAAAAAAACTCGTTATAGCCAGTCACAACAAAGGCAAGATCAAGGAAATTGGCGCGCTTCTCGCACCTTTCGGGATCGAAGTCTTTTCGGCGGGTGATCTTGATCTTCCTGAACCCGAAGAAACCGAAAAAACCTTCATCGGCAATGCGCAGCTAAAATCAATGGCAGCAGCCAAGGGCGCGAACTTGCCGGCTTTGGCCGATGATAGCGGCCTTGCGGTATCGGCCCTTGATGGTGCGCCGGGAATTTATTCCGCGCGCTGGGCCGGGCCGGACAAGGATTTCGACATGGCGATGGAAAAGGTCCAAAACGGTATTGGAAACCACCCCGACCGTCGGGCATCCTTTATCTGTGCGCTGTCTTTGGCGTGGCCCGATGGCCATGTTGAAAATTTCGAAGGTAAGGTGGATGGCGAAATCGTTTGGCCGAAACGGGGGCGTCACGGGTTTGGCTATGACCCGATTTTCCAACCCAAAGGCTATGACGAAACCTTTGGCGAAATGGACCCGACCAAAAAGCATGAAATGAGCCACCGTGCCGATGCTTTTGCCCAGTTGGTCAAGGCCTGCTTCGGGTAAGTCTTCTGCAAGCTCATATTGCCTGCATTGAACCCATGCACGCATCGCTGATGTGATTATCGGCGGTGCGTGTTACTTTGAGGCTGTAACTTCCCGTAATCGAGATCGAGTTCCGCGTGTCCGCACCTATTGTGTCCGCCACCATGGCCGAAACTGTGCCATTTGGCATTTATATCCACTGGCCGTTTTGCCTGTCGAAATGCCCTTATTGCGATTTCAACAGTCATGTGTCCAACAGTGTTGATCATGTCCGCTGGCGCAAGGCGCTGCGTGCTGAATTGGCTGCGGGTGCTGCGCGCCATCCGGGGCGCACGGTAGGGTCAGTGTTCTTTGGGGGTGGCACGCCATCCTTGATGGACCCGGAAACGGCGGGTGCGCTGATTGCCGATATCAAGACGTTTTGGAAAGTAACCGACGATCTTGAAATCACGCTCGAAGCCAATCCGGGCACGGTCGAGATTGATCGTTTTTCGGCCTTTGCCGCAAATGGCATCAACCGGGTTTCCATTGGCATTCAGGCGCTTAATGACCGTGATTTAAAGTTTTTGGGACGTGTGCATAGTGCCAAGGAAGCTTTGCGTGCCTTGGACGTTGCGACCACCGTGTTTGACCGGTTTTCATTTGATCTGATCTATGCCCGCCCGGAACATGATCCCAAGGCATGGCGACGTGAACTTCGCGAAGGGCTTGATATCGCCAATGGTCATATCTCGCTTTATCAACTGACGATCGAGCCGGGCACGCAGTTTTATACCCTGCATCAGCGCGGTGATCTTGTTGTGCCTGACGAAGACCTGGCGACCGAACTTTACGAAATCACCCAGGAAGAAACCAGTGCGGCCGGATATGGCTGCTACGAGGTGTCCAATCATGCCAAACCGGCGCAGGAAAGCCGCCATAATCTGGTTTATTGGCGCTATGGTGACTATCTTGGGATCGGGCCGGGGGCACATGGCCGCGAAGCGGTTATTCAACCAGATGGCAGCACGGTCCCAATGGCGGTGCGCCGTCATCGCGCACCCGATATCTGGCTTGATCGGGTGGAAAAACACGGTCACGGCACACAGGAAGAAACCGTTCTTGAATCCCGTGAACGCCTGCTTGAAATGGTGATGATGGGCTTGCGCCTGAATGAAGCCATTCCGGTATCGCGGTTTGATCGGATTATCGGCAAAGCCCCGCGCGATGTGCTTGATTCGGAGCGGTTGGAAACCTTGATTGTATCGGGTGATCTGGTCTGTGATTCTTCAGGCTTGCGCGCAACCCAACAGGGACGGAACCGTTTGAACGGTGTATTGGCCTATTTATTCGACCAATCGGCGTGATCGTAAAACGGCCAAAACCCAAGAAAACCCGTATGTTTTCGGATCAACATCATTGGCGGCGTTGAAGTTTCACCAAACCATCAAAAAGGTGGTTGACACTTCAAGCTGACCGCGTATATTCCGCCCCGTTCCGGCGGGTTCCGCCGAACAAACCAGATGCCCCTATGCCCAGGTGGCGGAATTGGTAGACGCGCTGGCTTCAGGTGCCAGTGGCCGCAAGGTCGTGGAAGTTCGAGTCTTCTCCTGGGCACCATACCCCAGCACATTTATGATGTGCTGGGGTATTGTCGTTTTGGGGCAATTTGATTGCGTTTGTCATTGAAACCCAAGCAAACGTTCGAAAAACCCCGCAAATGGCATGACTTTTGCGTCGCGATGCGGGATTTGCTGTGTTAAGACAAGGCAAATCCTCAATATTCGGAGCATCGCGATGACCAATTTCCTCCATCTCGGAGATCTGCCGGACGACCTTGACCTTGGTAAGGTTGTGGCAATCGACAGCGAGACCATGGGCCTGAACCCGCACCGCGACCGTTTATGTGTCGTGCAGCTTTCAAGCGGCGATGGCAATGCCCATCTGGTCAAGTTCGATGGGGAAGATTACAGCGCACCGAATTTGAAGAAACTTCTGGCCGATGACAGTGTTCTGAAGCTGTTTCATTTTGGCCGGTTTGATATTGCCGTGATGGACAAGTATCTCGGTGTGCGCTGTGCGCCGGTTTATTGCACCAAAATCGCTTCCAAGCTGATCCGTACCTATACCGACCGCCATGGTCTGAAAGACGTCTTGCGCGAGACTGTCGGTGTTGAGATTTCAAAGCAGCAGCAAAGTTCTGACTGGGGTGCGCCCGAGCTTTCCCAAGAACAGATCGATTATGCCGCGTCTGACGTTTTGTATCTGCACAAGGCGCGCGAAGAGCTTGATCGTCGTCTGGCCCGTGAAGGGCGGACCGAGATGGCGCAGGCCTGTTTTGACTTCCTGCCAATGCGCGCGAGCCTTGATTTGGCCGGTTGGGAAGACACCGATATTTTTGCCCATTCCTAAGAACGTTTAACCGCCTGTGAAGATTGGATGTGTTAGGGAATTGACCCCCACATCCGCTGGGTTCATAGTTTTGGCTTAATAATCTTGCATAAAGGTCGGAACGCCTTACTTCCGGGTGGGAAACGTAAACAAGAAACAGATGACAGTGACCCCAGACTTGAAAAATGCTCCGGCACCGGCAACTGATGCCGACCTTGCGATTGCGCGCCGGGTTCTTGATATTGAAGCAACCGCCCTTCGTGAACTTGCGGACTCGCTGAATGGCGAGTTTTGCGATGCGATCAATCTGATCGAAGGCCTCAAGGGCCGGCTGGTGGTAACGGGTATGGGCAAAAGCGGTCATATCGCCAAAAAGATCGCCGCGACCTTTGCCTCGACCGGAACGCCGTCTTTCTTTGTTCATCCGGCCGAAGCAAGCCATGGCGATCTGGGTATGATTGGCAAGGATGATGCGGTTCTGGCCTTGTCCAATTCCGGTGAAACCCCCGAACTTTCCGATATTATCGCCTTTACGCGGCGTTTTAATGTGCCGCTGATCGGCATGACCCGCAAACCGGAAAGCTCGCTTGCCAAACAGTCCGATTGTCCGCTTGTGCTGCCGGCAAGTCCGGAAGCTTGCCCGAACAAACAGGCGCCGACGACCTCGACCACCGCGATGCTGGCCTTGGCCGATGCGCTGGCGGTGACCTTGATGGAGCGTCGCGGGTTTTCGGCCGAAGATTTCAAAATTTTCCATCCCGGTGGCAAACTTGGTCAGCGATTGCTGCATGTTCGCGATGTTATGCATGGGGCGGATGACCTGCCATTGGTTGCCAAAGATGCGCTGATGTCCGAGGCCTTGGTAACCATGACCAGCCGGTCATTTGGCTGTGTCGGGGTTCTGGGGGATAAGGGCGAGTTGATCGGCATTGTGACCGATGGCGATTTGCGCCGTCATATGGCCGATAATCTGGTGGCGATGAAGGTCACTGATGTCATGACCACCGGCCCGAAAGTCACCCATGAAGGTGCACTTGCGGTCGAGGCTCTTGCCATTATGAATGATCGCAGCATTACCGCATTGTTCGTTCTTGATGATGCCGGTGTGCCTGCCGGGCTTGTTCATATCCATGACCTGTTGCGTTCAGGAGTGGCATAAGAATGAGCGCTGAAGGCACCTCAAAGGTCGAAACACGCGAGGCGAAAGGCCTTTCGCGCGACCGGTTGCCTTCTGGTCGGCGTCATGTGGGCTTTAATCCGTTCCGACGGGTCATTGTGACATTGCTGAAATTCGTTTTGCCGCTGATTGCACTGACCTTGATGGCATTGGTGGTTTTGTGGCCACAGATCGAACAGGTTCAGGATAGCGGCTTTCGGCTTGGATTTTCGACCTCACCTGAAGACTTGATGGAAAATGTTGCCATGAGCAATCCGCGCTTTTTTGGCGTGGATGGCAAGCGACAGCCATTTACCGTTACCGCGCGTGAAGCGGTTGAAGCCCCCGAAGCTGCGGGGCGCAGCGACCATGTTTATCTTGATGCACCACAAGCTGATATTACGCTTGCTGATGGTTCCTGGATTGCGCTTACCGCGAATGAAGGTTTCTATACCGAAGTTGACGGTATGCTCGACCTTGTTGGAACGGTAAACATGTATCACGATAACGGCTTTGAAATTCATACAGAAGAAGCTGAAGTCGAAATGAATTTGGGCAATGCCAGCGGGGATGTTCCGGTGAATGGGCAAGGACCGTTTGGCACCATCAAATCTGATTCCGGGTTCGAACTTGAAGATAAAGGGGCGGTTATCCGCTTTTTGGGGAAATCCCATCTGGTGATTTTCGATAGCGCATTGAAAGGGAAGTCATGATCGCGATGCCGCTTCTGACCCAAAAAACCGGCAAGGTTCTGGTGGCAATGCTGCTTGGATGTGCTGCATTGGGGCTTTATGGCCTGCCAACTGCGGTACAGGCAGATCCATTGGGCTTGGCGCAAAATGGCGCAGGCGGGTTGGAAGTTGAATCCGATAATGGCATTGAATGGCGCCGCAATGAGCAAATCCTGATTGCGCGCGGCAATGCGGTGGCCAAACGCGGCACATCGCGTGTTGATGCCGACGAACTTCAAGCGCTTTATCGGGACCGTAATGGCAATAGCGAGATTTACCGCATTATCGCGACTGGGAATGTCAAACTGTCATCCGATACGGATGTCGCAACCGGGGACAAAGCGGTCTATGACATCGACGAATCTGTGGTTGTTCTGACCGGCGAGAATTTGAAATACACGACGCCGAAAGAAACACTGACGGCGCGTGACAGTCTGGAATACTGGGAAACCAAACGTATTGCTGTTGCCCGTGGTGATGCGGTCGCAATTTCACAAGATCGCACTTTGCGCGGTGATACTTTGACTGCCCGTTTTGATGCCGCCGAAGGTGGCGCAAACGAATTAAGCCGTATCGACGGGCAGGGGAATGTGAATATTCGCACCTCAACCGACTTTGTTGTCGGGGATCAGGGCGTATATGATGCGAAAACAGGTATCGCGACCTTGATTGGATCGGTTAAGATCACGCGCGGCGAGAACCAGTTAAACGGAGATCGTGCCGTGGTTGACCTGAATACCGGGGTCAGTCGCCTGACTGCAGATGGCAATGGCGGTGGCAAATCCCGTGTCCGTGGCCTTCTGGTTCCTGAAAAAGATGAAAATAACAACCCGGCCAATGCCGGGACCGGTAACTGAGGAAAGGTCGGTAATTTGTTCTGGTCGCGCAAAAGCGGAAAATCCGACGGTCCAAAAGCGACTGCCATATCTGGTGGTGCGCAAACATCCGCAGCAGGTGGTCCGCGTCTGATCAGTGCCAATAAAGGCCTTGTAGCGCATAATCTTGGTAAAAGTTTCAAGAAGCGCCCGGTGCTTAAAGACGTTTCCATATCGGTTCAGCGCGGTGAGGCTGTTGGTCTTTTGGGCCCGAACGGTGCCGGCAAAACCACCAGTTTTTATATCATTACCGGTTTGATTTCCCCGGATCGCGGCAGCATATCGCTTGATGGGCGCGATATCACGATGATGCCAATGTATCAGCGCGCACGCATGGGAATCGGCTATTTGCCTCAGGAAGCATCGATTTTTCGGGGCATGACGGTTGAACAGAATATCATGGCTGTTCTTGAAGTGGTCGAAGATGACCGTATTAAGCGCGAACAGAATCTTGAAGACCTTCTGGCCGAATTTGCGATCGAGCATCTAAGACGCACACCGGCTCTTGCCCTGTCGGGCGGGGAACGCCGTCGTTGCGAGATTGCCCGCGCTCTTGCGGCCCATCCAAACTTCGTTCTCCTTGACGAACCACTGGCCGGGATTGACCCGATTGCAGTGGGTGATATCCGTGATCTTGTCCGTCATTTGAAAGATCGTGGCATTGGGGTCTTGATTACTGACCACAATGTGCGCGAAACTCTAGATATTATCGACCGGGCATATATTTTGCATGATGGTCGGGTTTTGATGGAAGGTGGTCCTGATGAGATCGTCAGAAATGACGATGTTAGAAGGGTTTATCTGGGTGATCGTTTCAGCCTTTGATAAAGACACCGGACAAAGATACCAGTCTTGGGGGAAGTTCGGATTGACACGGGGTAGTGCATAAATGGCCCTGAAGGCGCGGCTGGATTTACGTCAGTCCCAGTCACTTGTCATGACGCCCCAGCTGCAGCAGGCGATTAAACTGCTGCAATTCAATAATATTGAGCTATCCAATTTCATTGACAGTGAGCTTCTGGAAAATCCGTTGCTTGAGCGGGCTGATCCCGGTCAGACCTATGCTGAAACTGGCGATGGGGCAGTTGGCAATGGCGATGAGGGCATCGATAGCCGATCTGCGGACAATTTTACCGATCGCGACGACCAGTTTGGTACGGATCGTCTGACCGCCAGTGAAACCATGGGCGGCGACGATGGCCCGCTTGATGTATCGAGCGATGCGCTCTATGGCGGTGAAGGCGAAATTTCGCGCAATGGTGAACCGGTTGCGGGCAATCACGATTATTCCGCACCTTACAGCGGTGGATCTGGTGGCGGGTCAGGTGGTGGTTCGGGTTCTGGTAGCAGTGATGATCTGCCCGGCCTTGAACAAACCCTTGCCGACGAAGCAACCCTGCGCCAATCACTTGATGATCAGATGAATATTGCCTTTGCCGATGCGTCATCGCGCATGATCGGCAGTTATCTGATCGATATGCTTGATGAGAACGGCTATGTACGCGGTGAACTTGACGAAGTTTCACAAGCACTTGAATGCTCAATAGACGATGTTAAGCGCGTTTTGACCGTTATGCAGGGGTTCGATCCGGTCGGGATATTCGCCCGTGATCTGGCGGAATGTCTTGAACTGCAATTGCGTGACCTGAACCGTTACGATCCGGCGATGGCAGCTCTTCTGGCCAATCTTGATCTGTTGGCAAAGCGCGAATTTGATCGGTTGCGCCGGGTGTGTGGCGTTGATGCGGATGATCTGCATGACATGATCGCCGAGATTAAAAACCTTGATCCACGCCCGGGCAAAACAGCCGATGGTGAAGTTGCAACACCGGTTATTCCAGATGTTTTGATGCGCGCAGCCGGCAATGGCAATTGGCATTTGGAGCTGAATACCGAAGCGCTTCCGCGTGTTTTGGTGAATGAAGAATATGTCGCCCAGATCGGGTCCGGTTTACGGGATCGCGAAGAACGCGGTTTCATGAGCGAAAAGCTGCAAACTGCCAACTGGCTGGTTAAGGCACTGCATCAACGTGCGACCACGATTATGAAGGTGGCGAGCGAAATTGTTCGTCAGCAAGATGGATTCTTTAGCCACGGTGTGTCGCATTTGCGGCCACTGATCCTGCGCGACATTGCCGAAGCAATTGGCATGCATGAAAGTACGGTTTCACGTGTCACCAATGGCAAGTTCATGGCGACACCGCGCGGCATGTTTGAGCTAAAATACTTCTTTACCACAGCGATCTCATCTTCAGATGGTGGGGATGCCTATTCTTCTGAAGCTGTGCGCCATCGGATCAAGTCATTGATCGATAAAGAAGAACCGAAAAAGATTTTGTCAGATGACAAACTCGTCGAGTTGCTTGGTAAGGAAGGCATCGACATTGCCCGCCGAACAGTGGCAAAATACCGCGAGGCGATGCGCATTCCTTCGTCGGTCCAGCGTCGACGCGAAAAAAAATCACGTGCTTCCTAGCACTTTTTTACCCAAAAAATGCACCATAAGGTGCTGTAATTTAAGGTAGAATACCCATATCTTGACTTGGCTATTACGAGGGAATATGGTGCGCCCTCCTGACTGAGGGGCTCCAAACATCCATATGTACTGGTAAGTCACTCAAAGAGGGATAGGCGATCCATGCAAATTACGGTTATCGGTAAGCAACTTGACGTAGGAAACGCTCTTCGGGAGCACGTCGTCGAGACCTTGGACCCTGCGGTAGAGAAATATTTCGATCACGCGATCGAAGCCACGGTGACAATCACCAAACAGGCACATCTCTATCACACGCAAATTTCGGTCCATGTTGGCAAGGGCATGATGGTACAGGCTAAGGCATCGGCGGATGAAGTTTATCCAGCCTTTGACAGCGCCTGCGACAAAGTGGCCAAGCAGTTGCGGCGCTATAAACGGCGCCTGCGTGATCATCACGCAAGCCGGGACCAACATGAGCAGGCTCGCCTTGATGCGGTTCACTATGTGATCGCACAGGAAGAAGATGATCATTCGGATGACAATCAGGTAAACGGCTATGAACCGGTGATTGTTGCTGAAACGCCCGATCGTATTGATACGCTCTCTGTTGGAGAAGCTGTCATGCGGCTCGACTTGGGGGATATTCCGGCGCTTATGTTCCGGAATGGTAAACATGGCGGATTGAATGTTGTGTACCGTCGCACCGACGGAAATATCGGTTGGCTTGATCCAAACGATACGGATGCCGGTGGGGCTTGACGGGCACGGGTTCTGAGCCAAACAAGACAACGCGAAAAATGGACATATCATCTATTCTTACCCCGTCCGGGGTCATTCCGGCACTGCGGTCCGGTGCGAAAAAGGCTGTGCTTGAGGAGCTTTCCGAAAAAGCAGCCGAAGTTACCGGACGCGATGCAAGCGAGATTTTTTCTGTCCTGCTTGATCGTGAGAAGCTTGGCAGCACTGGCGTAGGCGGTGGTGTCGCGATTCCGCATGGCAAGCTGAATGATCTTGATCGGCTGTACATGGTCTTTGCCCGTGCACAGAACCCGATTGAGTTCGATGCAGTTGATGAACACCCGGTCGATCTGTTTTGCATGCTGATCGCACCAGAAGAAGCCGGTGCCGATCATCTGAAGGCGCTGGCACGGATTTCTCGTCTGCTGCGCAATCAGGGCATGTGCGATAAACTGCGTGGGGCTGGCTCTGCTGATGCAATCTATGCGCTGCTGACACAGGATGAGGCTGAACAAGCCGCCTGAAACGGTCAGTAAAAGGCGGGTAGTCCCCGTAATCGCACAGGCAGAAAATACAGAATTAAAAACCGGACGCCCCATTTGGCGTCCGGTTTTTCTATTTGGGCACCATTTGCGTGTTGGTGGTCCTGTATTGCTTTGCCCTTCTGGGGGCTCAGAATACGCCACAGAAGGGCAAAGCAAATTTTTGTCCCTAGGTGGCAGATTTGTTCTCTACCTGCTCTGAGGGGGCTTTAACATCGGTTAGGCGTCCGGCAAGGACAACAAGGTAAAGAACCGGAATGCCAATAATCGCTGTGCCGATAAAGAACCAGCTATAGCCAACCGCATCGACAACCGTGCCTGAGAACCCGGCAAGGATTTTCGGGAACAAGGTCATGATCGAACTAAAGATCGCATATTGCATGGCGGTGAAGGAAATGTTGGTCAGACCCGAAAGATAGGCAATGAAGGCTGCTGTTGCCAATCCGCCCGACAGGTTGTCGGCCATAATCACGACAGCAAACATCCAGGTGTCCGGGCCCATCTGGGCCATGAAGGCAAACAGGATATTGGTCACAGCCGATAACAGCGCGCCAACGAACAGGGTTTTTACCACACCGTAGCGTACCGAAAGAACCCCGCCCAAGAAGCTACCGGCAATCGTCATGAACAGGCCAAAGGTTTTCGAAACAGCGGCGATCTCTTCCTTGGAAAAACCGAGATCGGTGTAAAACACATTGGCCATGA
This sequence comes from Rhodospirillales bacterium, assembly GCA_019634165.1. Classification (GTDB taxonomy): domain Bacteria; phylum Pseudomonadota; class Alphaproteobacteria; order Rhodospirillales; family Thalassospiraceae; genus Thalassospira. The sequence continues at coordinate 585,405 of JAHQVT010000010.1, read as the reverse complement.
CACCCATGACGATATCGGCAATGCGATAAACGCCAATCAAAACAAGGATAACGATCGCGGCCTTGCCATACCGATCAATGAAGTCTTTTACCGGTGCGATATAGGTTTCGCGCACCATGCCGGTCGGGGTAAGTCCGACGCGGGTGGTCAGCCAGGCAACCAGAATGGCCACGGCAATTGAGATGGCCAGTTTCAGGCTTCCGGCAATAAATCCTGAGAGTTCCTTGATCATGCCGCCATCTGAAAGCGCAGTTTTGAGCGGGTTGGTGATGTCCCCGGCATAAAGATTGGCGATGATGAAGGCGATGACGGTAACGGTGAACATCGCAAGGAAGCGGACATAGTCGGATGTTTCGTGGAAATATTTGCTCTCAATGCGCGGGGAATCCGGCTCGCGGACTAAAAGCGTTGTTATCACGCCAATGCACATGGCAAGCGCCATGCAGCCATAGGCCATTGTCCAGGCAAAGGGCTCGTACGTTCCTTCGGCTTCAAACAGGCCAGCAATGGTCAGCGCACCCGCACCGGCAACAATCATGCCGATGCGATAGCCGCCAATATAGGCAGAACTCATCATGGCTTGCAGGTCGGCATCGGCCGCCTCAATGCGATAGGCATCAATCACGATGTCTTGCGTGGCAGATGCAAAGCCAAGGGCGACCGCGGCAAAGGCCATCATGGTCAGGTTCTCGGCGGGGTCTGTAAGGCCCATCCATAGGATCGCGGCAATAATCGCGGCTTGGGCGATGATCAGCCAACTGCGCCGGCGTCCTAAAATGCCATGCAGAACGGGTAAGGGCAGGCGATCAATCAGGGGCGCCCAGACAAATTTGAAAGAATAGCCAAGGGCTGCCCAGCTGAAATAGGTGACGGTGGAACGATCAACACCGGCTTCGCGCAGCCAAATCGACAGGGTGGAGAAAATCAGAAGGATTGGAATGCCTGCTGACAATCCCAAGAACAGCATCGTAATCACGCGTGGGTGAATGAAGGCGCCAAAGGCCTCGCCCCAGCTTTTCTTTTCTGCGCTTTGCATTGATTTCCCCCAGTTTAAAGCACTGAGGTGAAGCTAGTGCAAACAGGTTAATGAAAGGCGAAATCATTCAATTGATAGGTCAGGTCGAAGTCGGGTGACGATGCCCCAAGATACAAAAAAGGCCGGTCAATGAAGACCGGCCTTTCGTATCGTATCGTATCGTTCCGTTCCGAACCGATTAAACGGTTTCGGACTCAGACTTACGGCTTTCACGTTTGCGCACGTTCGGATCGAGGTGCAGCTTACGAATACGAATGCTTGACGGGGTAACTTCGACCAGCTCGTCGTTCTGAATGTAGGCAAGCGCCTCTTCAAGCGACATACGGCGCGGCGGGGTCAGGGTGATGGCGTCATCCTTGCCCGATGCACGAACGTTGGTCAGTTTTTTACCCTTGAGGATGTTGACCTCAAGATCATTGTTACGGTTGTGTTCGCCAATGATCATGCCTTCGTAGACACGTTCACCTGGATTGATGAACATCGAGCCACGGTCTTCCAGGCCCCAAAGAGCATAGGCAACTGCGTCACCCTGATCGTTGGAAATCAGAACGCCGTTACGACGACCAGCAATCGCACCTTTGACCGGACCATAAGAATGGAACACGCGGTTCATGACGCCGGTACCACGGGTATCGGTCAGGAACTCGCCGTGATAGCCGATCAGGCCACGCGACGGTGCAAGGAAGATGATACGGGTCTTGCCGCCACCAGAAGACCGCATGTCGGTCATTTCGGCTTTGCGCAGGCTCATTTTTTCAACAACGGAACCTGCAAATTCTTCGTCAACGTCAACCTGAACTTCTTCGAACGGTTCAGACATAACGCCGTCGATTTCTTTGATCAGAACGCGCGGACGCGAGATTGAAAGCTCGTAACCTTCGCGGCGCATGGTTTCGATCAGAACGCCAAGCTGAAGTTCGCCACGACCGGCAACTTCAAAGGCGTCTTTATCTGCAGTTTCACCGATCTTGATCGCGATATTGCCTTCGGCTTCGCGTTCAAGACGTGCACGGATCATACGCGAGGTAACTTTGTCACCTTCCTGACCGGCCAGCGGCGAGTTGTTGACCGAGAAGGTCATCGCCAAGGTCGGCGGATCAATCGGCTGGCTGGCAATCGCGGTGGTGACTTCGGTCGAGCAAATGGTGTCAGCAACGGTTGCATTGGTCAGACCGGCAATCGCGATGATGTCACCGGCTTCTGCTTCTTCCTGTGGGACACGGTCAAGACCGCGGAAGCCCATCAGTTTGGACAGACGGCCGGTTTCAACCGTGCCATCGCCGCGAAGAACTTTAACCGGCATGTTGAGTTTCGCACGACCCTGCGCGACACGACCGGTCAGGATACGACCAAGGAAGTTATCAGCATGCAGCATGGTTGCGATCATTGCGAAAGGTGCATCGAGGTCTGCTTTAGGGGCCGGAACATAGTTTAGAACCAGCTCCATAAGCGGGGTCAGGTTTTCTTTCGGGCCTTCTGGCTGCTCTGCAGCCCAGCCGTCACGACCAGAAGCATAAAGGGTCGGGAAGTCGAGCTGTTCATCAGATGCTTCAAGCGATACGAACAGATCAAAGATTTCATCAAGAACTTCTTCGGCGCGCTGATCAGGGCGGTCGATCTTGTTGATGATGACGATCGGCTTCAGGCCAAGTTTCAGGGCTTTACCCAAAACGAATTTGGTCTGTGGCATCGGGCCTTCGGCCGAGTCAACCAACAGAACAACACCGTCAACCATGGACAGGATACGTTCAACTTCACCACCGAAATCGGCGTGGCCTGGGGTATCAACGATATTGATACGGGTGTCGCCCCACTGAATTGCGGTCGGCTTTGCCATAATGGTAATGCCGCGTTCACGTTCCAGATCGTTGCTGTCCATGGCGCGTTCATCAACGCGCTGGTTGTCACGATAAATGCCGGACTGACGGAACATCGCGTCGACGAGGGTGGTTTTGCCATGGTCAACGTGAGCGATGATGGCGATATTGCGCAAATTCATTGGCGCGGACTCCAGAATAAAAAATGCCGCGCGCCGGAATGTGTCCCTTGCGCATCGGTCAGTAAAAGTTTCAAGGCCAGTAGATATTCAGCCGCCGTTTGACCAATTTCGTTCGATCAATAAGGTCAAACCCACGCAATTTGCAGAGCGCGGCACATGCTGAATGTTTACTGGCCCATAGATAAATTGCAGGCAAGCTCGGAAGCTGTGCCCTCTCATAGCCAATGTGAAGGCGAATGACCAGCCTCGTACACGCCATGCGGGGTTGATTTTTCTGCAATGCGGGCTGTTTGCGCCAAACTCTGTATAAAGTCAATGCTTGTGTTGCGCTGCAATGCCTCGAAATCGGCGCTTTTGGGCAAAGAAAACGGGACGGCACACAATTGTTGCCGTCCCGTGAAATCTTGCAAAGTGACTGTATGTCGTCACTTAACACGTGTTCAAATGTGATCAGATGACCTTGGCGGTCAGTTCTTTAAGGTCCGCATCCGGGCGCGCACCCATATGCGAAATAACTTCGGATGCGCAGATCGCACCAAGTTGGCCACATACGGAAAGTTCGTGACCCTGCGTATAGCCATAAAGGAAGCCTGATGCGAACAGGTCGCCAGCACCGGTGGTATCAACCACCTTTGCAACGGGTTCGGGGCTGATTTCATGGAGTTCGTTTTCATCAACGATCACAGCACCTTTTTCCCCACGGGTCAGGGCAGCGACCTTGCAATGTTTGCGGACTTCAAAAAGTGCTTCGTCAAAGGTCTCGACTTCGTAAAGCGACTTGATCTCTTCTTCGTTGGCAAACAAAACGTCGATGTGGTGGTGAACCAGATCGCGGAAAGAATCGCGATGGCGATCAACACAAAAAGAATCCGACAAGCTGATGGAAACCTGACGACCAGCGTCATGGGCAACTTTGGCGGCCTTAACAAAGGCAGCCTTGGCTTCTGGGCGATCCCAGAGATAGCCTTCCATATAGGTGACTTTGGCTGATTTGATCAGGTCTTCGTCAATATCGTCCGGGCCAAGCTCGGTGCAGGCACCAAGGAATGTGTTCATGGTGCGGTGACCATCCGGGGTAACAAAGATCAGGCAGCGCGCGGTCGGGGACCCTGCGGTTGCCGGGGTGGAATTAAATTCGACACCCGTCGCGCGGATATCGTGGCTGAATACTTGGCCAAGTTGGTCGTCGCGGACTTTACCAATATAGGCACCCTTACCACCAAGGGCGGCGATGCCTGCCATGGTGTTGCCAGCAGAGCCACCAGACATTTCCAAGCCCGGACCCATCTGGGCATACAAGCTGTCTGCTGCTTCTGCATCAATCAGGGTCATTGCGTTCTTAACAAGGCTCAGGCGCGTAAGGTCTTCTTCCTTGCAATGTGCAAGGACATCAACAATGGCGTTGCCGATACCAACGACGTCGACTTTGGTGTCGCTCATGTACGTTCATTCCTGCGGTTTGTTCGGTTTGGACGGCACCGTATTAAGCCCGGTAAGCCGCACAAATGGGCCGATCAGCTGATAAAAGATGATCGGGCGCTAAAAACTGACTGGCGCGGAGTATATGCATTGCAGATCACGGTGCAAGTGTCGCGACTGTTTCGTGACCGGTTGTTTAACCTGTCGTTAAGACTATAAAAAACTACAAAAGATGTTTTTTTGGACGAGTCAGCTCAAAAATCGATCTGACTCCGGTTTTATTTTTGCTCTTGGTTGCAACTTTGCGTACATGACGTCGAGCGGGGGATTTAAACGCCGTCCCAAACCCGCGTATATCAAGGGATTGCGCGTTGTTCAGGTTAATCTGATGAACTGTTTGGGAAACGCAGCGATAGCCCGGTAAAAAACCAGAAACAAGCACTTTCATATAACTTTGAAGTGGATGTTTCCCTATATTGAAGGGAAATTGTAATCCAAACAAACTGGTTTGTTTTTAATTAGATATAATTATATGAAGCTAATAAATACGATATAGAGATATTTAATTGATCTAATTTCTTATATATGGCGATTATCGGAAAGATGCGCCCTACGAAGTCACACACCTTACGCAATTGATCATCTGCGATGACTGGCAGGTAATATCGTGGACAGATTGCGTTGAATCAGGTCTTCAAATCGGGAAAGAGAGGGATCGGCGCATTGACTTTGGGATCGTTTTCCGCGGTTTCGGTCTTGCCCGGCTTAACGGTCGAGATGTTCTCGGAAACAGTCTTAGGATTTGGTGGGGTTTGACCAAGCCGTTCACGTAATTCTTCGATAACGGCCTCAATCCGGGCGCGATGAAGTGGGTCATCACAGCGTTGAACGAACTGTTCGAACGCGCCAAGTGCTTTATGGTCTTGATTAAGGCGGGCATATAGCGCGCCAAGCTGGTGCCAAAGCCCTTCATGGTCTGGGGCAATTAGCAGGCTATGCTCGACAACGCGGGTGGCAAGCGACAATTCGCCAGCACGAAGGGCACGAACTTTGATATTGTTTTGAAGTCGTAACAATATGTCAATGTCGCTTGACGGGCGATAATGCCGCGGCTCTAGTTCGGCATCTAATCCGCTGAAAGATTTTAATAATTCCCGTAATTCTGCCGGTCCAAGTGTAATGCCGCCATGGAACGGATCAATCATGCGACGTTTCCCATTGGCCTGAACCCGCAACAGAAAATGGCCGGGGAAATCAATTCCGGTAATCATAATCCCGCATCGCTGGGCAGCATGGATATAGAGTAAACCCAGCGCAACAGGCAGACCCCGTTTGCGTTCAATAACCTGCAGCAGATCGGCATTTGCGATATCGTCGTAGTTTTCCGCATCCCCCTGAAAGCCGTTCCGTTCGGCGATGACGGTTTGCAGGGCTTTGACAACCTGTTCGATGGTTGGCTCGGCTTCTTTGTCATCGACAGGAAGGCCGTTCGTGTTTGAAAGGTCGGATAAATCTGGTTGTAATGTCGCATCTGCAAGTTCACGGCGAAACTGATCGGCCAGATCATCAAGATGGGCCAGATACGGGGCTATGTCGCGCTTTGCACTGCCATCGGATTGATTAAGCCGGGCAAAATGCAAGGCAGCTTCCGCCGAGCTGGCCTCAGGCTTTTGGCCCTTGCCATAGTCGACAAGCCATTGGCGATCCGGGTCGGTCGGTGCGGTTATGTGGCTTACGGTACTAATGGTCAGGTTCCTCGCCGGTTTGCGTCATCTTTCAGGCGGATATGGCTCACCACCCGTTTTACATAGCTGGTCTCGCGGGCATGCGCGATAACGCGGTTACGTTCACCCTCATTCTGGGCAATGCCCATCAGGTGAACAGTGCCATTTACGGTCTCAACACTGAAATTGATGGCAAATACGTCACCATCAAACATCAAAGACGCCTTGATCTTGGTCGTGATGACAAGATCGCCAGCACTATCCATCAGCGACAGGTCAGAGCCGACATTCATTTCATTATGTACGCTACGAACACCATCGACCTGCCAGCTAAGCTTTACGGCTTCAAGTTCGTCGGCAACAGAATCAACCTGACCGGCAAGCAGTACTTCGCCTTCGACGACTTCAATTTCGATATCGAGAAACAGATTCTCATCGTGTGCGAGAAACTTCTGCCATATTTGAGCGGTTATCGCGGTGTCGCTTACGGCACCATCAAGTCCGCGTTCCTGAAAGGCAGCAACACCTGCTGTTGCGCCAGCACCGATCACAAAGGATGCACATCCCGAAAGCGGCAGGATACATACCCCTGCCAGAACCAAATTTCGGAAAAAGCCATATGACCGTTTTTGATGGCGACCCCTTGTCTTGGTTTGGTGTCGTTCATTGCCTGATCTTGCCGACATATGCGGATGTCTCGCCCCAGTTCCCCCAGTCTCGTGACGTCATCATCGCGTGCGGGGGTTAAGGAGTTTTAAAATCCGGGGTAGTTTATCAGCAAAAATGCATTTTTATGCAAAGTTTCCCGAAATAGGCACCTAGGCGACGGGTTTGAGGTCGATTGATCGATTGTGGCTAGGTGCTTTGCCAGGCATTGATCAGATGTTCGATCCTGCCCCATTTCCCGACAATCATCAGATCAAGACGCACGTCACCCTGATGGCCGATGCGCCCAACATATATTTCAAGTGCGCGGGCAATGCGATTTTGTTGTTTCGGGCGAACCGAATGAAGTGCCGTGGCGCGATCAGCGCGATTCTTGACTTCAATCGCGGCGATTAGTTTGCCACGTTGCGCGATGATGTCGATTTCCCCGGCCGGACTTTGATAACGGGTCGCGAGGATACGGTATCCTTTAAGGCGCAACCACATGGCACACAGGGTTTCGGCCCGGCGTCCGGCCTTTTCCGCCCGTTTGCGGTTTGATCTGTTGTCAACCAACCGGCCGGATTGTGGCATGGCTATTCCTGATCCGATTTTGCCAGTTCAAGTGCGCGGTTATAAAGGTCGCGCTTCTTAAGCCCGGTTTCTTTGGCCAAAATGTCGGCGGCATCCTTGGTCCGATGGGTTTTGATCAGATCAACAAGTCTGGCATCAATGTCCTCGGCGCTTGGTTCGTTATCGGCTTCATTCGCGGGGCCAACAATGACAACAACTTCACCTTTGGGCGCACCGGCTTCGCCGTAATGCAGGCTTAGTTCATCAAGAGTGCCATTGCGGACTTCTTCAAACATCTTGGTCAGTTCGCGGGTAACGGCAGCTTCGCGTGTTCCGCCCAGCATTTCGGCCATATCGGCCAAACTGGCAGCAAGGCGCTTGGGGCTTTCGAGAAAGATCAAGCTGCCGGGGATTGGGGCAAAACGTGCCAGTTCCTTTTTGCGCGCCATGGTTTTTGGCGGCAGGAACCCGGCATAAAAGAAATGATCGCTAGGTAAGCCGGATAGAATAAGCGCAACAATTGGTGACGCAGCACCGGGTGCTGCGGTGACGTTAAAGCCTTCGGCCTTGCAGTCGCGGACCAGTTTATAGCCCGGATCATTGATCAATGGCGTGCCCGCATCGGAAATCAGTGCGAGTCCCTGACCCTTGCCAAGGCGGTCCATGATTTCCGGGCGCATTTTGGTGGCATTATGTTCGTGATAGGCGATTCGTTTGGTTTTGACCCCGTATCGCGACAGCAGTTTTCCCGATGTTCGGGTGTCTTCACACAAAATAATATCGGCACGTTTCAGGATTTCGAGTGCTCTGAACGTAATATCGCCCAAATTTCCGATTGGAGTAGCAACAAGATAAAGACCAGATGAAAGTGGCAAATGGCTTTGATCATGTTTACTTGCATCCTCGCCCGCATTACCCTGCGTGCCAAATGACTTATCGGGAGGTGAGATTGGGTTGTCCGAAACGTCATCCGTTGCAGAAACGGATGCTAAAAGAGGCGCTGCCGCGTCAGGCGTTGCAGAATTTGGATCGGTTTTCGGCTTGGAGCCGGGTCGCACGCCGGACGGCATCTGTGTTTGTCCTCTCTATCGGGCTTGCCGCATGTAATGCGACCACGAGTATCACGGACCTTCTGGGCATGCAACGTGATGGGGCGCCGGTTGAAACTGCCAATCAGCCCGGCACCGATACCGTCGATCCGATGAGTGCACCTGATCAGGGATTGATCCCTGATGCCAACCCATGGCCCAGCGAAGCCGCCTTGCCAGAAGGCGAAGGGGCGCAGCTTCCGACCCTTTATAACGACGATGCGGCCATTTTTGAAAAACGGGTTGCCTTGTTGCTTCCGTTATCAGGACAGCATGCCGATTTGGGCAAGGCAATGCGCCAAGCGGCCGAATTGGCAATGTTTGATATTGCCGGTGATGATTTCGTTCTGATGCCAATTGATACGCAGGGCACCTATCAAGGTGGCCAAAATGCAGCCCGTCAGGCAGTTGATGCCGGGGCGAAAATGATTCTTGGGCCGCTATTTGCCGATTCGGTTAGCGGTGCAAGCGAAGTTGCCAAATCGGCCAATGTGCCTGTTGTCGCCTTTTCCAATAACCGTCGGGTTGCTGAAAGCGGTGTTTGGGTCAATGGCCTGATCCCGGAAGATCAGATTGCCCGCGCGGTTGGCTATGCCACCAGTCAGGGTCGGTTCCGTTTTGCTGCCTTATTGCCGCAAAATGATTATGGTCGCCAGATTTCAGGCACCTTGAATTCTGCGGTTTCGCGGGTTGGTGGGTCTCTTGGCCGGGTGGCGTTTTATCAGCCGGGATCAGAAAGCCTGCAGCAGACCATTCGCGATTTTGCCAATTATGATGCGCGCCGCGCCAATCTGCGTGCCCATAAGGCGCAGCTTGAGGCAGATGGCAGTGCCGGGTCCAAACGCGCCCTGCGTCGTCTAGAAGGTATAGACACATTTGGCGAGCTTGATTTTGATGCCTTGATCCTGCCGGCCACTGGCGGCGACTTGCGTCAAGTGTCGGCCCTTCTCGCCTATTTCGATATTGATCCATCGGTTGTGCAGTTCATTGGAACCTTTGGCTGGAACGATCCGGGATTGTTTAGTGAACCGGCTCTTAAGGGCGGGATTTTTGCCGCACCCAATCCGGAAAACTGGGACCTGTTTGCCAGCCGGTTTGAACGGACCTTTGCCAAACAGCCGCCACGCATTTCAAGCCTTGCCTATGATAGCACGGCCTTGGCCGCCCTAATGGCGCGCGATGAAAATGCCATGTCACGCGACGCACTGACCAATCCAAATGGGTTTGTCGGGGTGGATGGCATTTTCAGGCTGACCGTTGATGGCCAGTCTGAACGTGGCTATGCGATTATGCAAATTGGACCGGACGGGGCAAAGGTCGTTGCCCCCGCACCGGCAACGTTTGATCTGGTCTTCTGACCATAAAACAAATTGTCTGATGATTTTAAAACGCCTGCCGATCATGCTTCGGCGGGCGTTTTGTCTTTGAAATTGCACAGATCATTGACGATGCAGTCGCCACAACGTGGTTTGCGCGCCTTGCAAATATAACGCCCATGCAAGATCAGCCAATGATGCGCATGGGTCATGAAGCGCGATGGTACTTTTTTAAGAAGCGCTTTTTCCACCGCCAGCACAGTTTTGCCATTGGCCATCCCCGTGCGGTTGCCCATACGAAAAATATGCGTATCAACCGCCATGGTGTGTTCGCCCCACGCAATATTGCGGACAACATTGGCCGTCTTGCGCCCGACACCGGGAAGTTCTTCAAGGGCGTCCTGATCGTTGGGCACCACGCCGCCATGTTTTTCGACAAGGATTTTGGCAGCGGCCATAACGTTCTTGGCCTTGCCACGATACAGGCCGATGGTTTTGATGTGACTGATCAGGGCTTCTTCCCCCAGATCAAGCATGTCTTGCGGGGTTTCAACGATCTGAAACAGCTTTTTGGTTGCTTTGTTAACCCCAACGTCGGTGGCCTGTGCTGAAAGGGCGACGGCGACCAGCAGCGTATAGGGGTTGGTGTAATCCAACTCACCTTTCGGTTCTGGATCAGCATCCGACAGACGTTGGAAAAATTCTTCGATGGCGGCTTTGTTCATCGGGCGGGCCATGGACAGCAAACTCTTTTTTAAATGTGCCGCTTTTGCGGTCAATTTGGGGACGGGCATTTGTCAAAGTTGCCGCGTCCCTGATCCGATCTCCTGAGATGACATTATATAAACCCCAGATGCCCGAAAATCGAATTTTGATTGCAGTCGCACCAATGCCGGGCGCAAAATAAGACCATCACAGCAACAGGTGACGTTTTTTGGCAGCAGTCCCACGCAGTGCAAAGCCGATCTTTCGGGTGGACTTGTTTCCGCCCCGGTCTTTGTCGCGCCGGGCGGCGCGCAACATTGTGCTGTTGGTTTTGGTACTTACCACGTCAATCGGGTTGATTTTCTGGTCTGTCGGGGCTTGGCCAGTGATTGGGTTTCTTGGCATCGATGTGATTTTGCTGTCACTGGCATTTTATTTTAGTTTTCGGGCAGCGCGCGAAGAAGAGCGGATCGAACTTCATCCGGGTATTTTGCGGGTGACCCGAATTCCGGTGCGTGGCATGCGGCAGCAATTTGATTTTCAGCCCTATTGGCTGCGCGTGGTTTTAAAACGTGGCGAAGATGACCAATGCAGTCTTTTTTTGCAAACACATGGCAAAAGTCTCGAAATAGCGGGGTTTTTGGGGGCTGATGAAAAGACCGATCTGGCAGAACAACTTGAACGGGTTTTACGTCAAACCCGCTGTAATCCGGCGGATTTCCCGATCTAGGCAAGGCGGCTTGAAAGATTCGCAACTCGGATATGACAGATTTGAAAAGCTGAATTTTGACAGTTGAAAACAGGCTTTGTTCGCCAGATTTGCGTGTCTAAAGCAGTGATATTGCCCGCGATTGGATAAAAAACACCGTTTGAAACCCAAAAACACCCAAGATTCCCCACTTTGACCGCTTGCGACTTTGTGGGGACTTTCATATATAGGTGCGCGGGGTGATGAAGAGACCCCAGAAAATTTACGTGTATTACAACCATTGGTCCCAGGAGGTCCTGCGCGGCGCTTCAGTTTGGAGGCTGCGGGACGGACCGGCCGCTAAAAGAGGAACTTACTATGGGCAAAATTATTGGTATCGATCTTGGCACCACGAACTCCTGTGTTGCAGTCATGGATGGCAAAGAAGGCCGCGTGATTGAAAACAGTGAGGGTGCCCGTACCACGCCGTCGATGGTCGCTTTCACCGATGACGGTGAGCGCCTTGTCGGTCAGCCGGCGAAACGTCAGGCTGTGACCAACCCGGAAAACACCCTGTTTGCTATCAAACGTCTTATCGGTCGCCGCTATGGTGATCCGGAAGTCGAAAAAGACAAAGATCTGGTTCCGTACAAAATCGTATCGGGCGAGAACGGCGATGCATGGGTTGAAGTCAATGGCGAGAAAATGGCTCCGAGCCAGATCGCAGCCATGGTGCTTCAGAAAATGAAGGAAACCGCAGAAGGCCATCTTGGCGAGCCGGTGACCGAAGCCGTGATTACCGTTCCGGCCTATTTCAATGACTCGCAGCGTCAGGCAACCAAAGATGCCGGCAAGATTGCGGGTCTTGAAGTTAAACGTATTATCAACGAGCCGACTGCTGCTGCTCTGGCATATGGTCTGGACAAAAAAGAAGCTGGCACTGTGGTCGTTTATGACCTTGGTGGTGGTACCTTTGACGTCTCGGTTCTTGAAATTGGTGACGGTGTATTTGAAGTTAAATCGACCAATGGCGATACCTTCCTTGGCGGTGAAGATTTCGATAAAACCATCATTGATTACCTTGCTGATGAGTTCAAAAAAGAACAGCAGATTGATCTTCGTAAAGACCGTCTGGCTCTGCAGCGTCTGAAAGAAGCCGCTGAGAAAGCCAAGATCGAGCTTTCCTCGTCGATGCAGACTGATGTTAACCTGCCGTTCATCACCGCAGACGCATCTGGTCCGAAACACCTGAACATCAAGCTGTCGCGTGCGAAGCTTGAAGGGCTTGTTGGCGACCTGATCGAACGCACCATGACCCCGTGTAAAGCAGCATTGAAAGATGCCGGCATTACCGCAGGTGAAATTGATGACGTGATCCTAGTTGGCGGCATGACCCGTATGCCGAAAGTTCAGGAACGCGTGAAAGAGTTCTTTGGCCGTGATCCGCACAAAGGTGTGAACCCGGACGAAGTTGTTGCTCTTGGTGCGGCCATTCAGGGCGGTGTTTTGCAGGGCGATGTTAAAGACGTTCTTCTGCTTGACGTAACCCCGCTGTCGCTTGGTATCGAAACCCTTGGTGGTGTCTTTACCCGTTTGATCGACCGTAACACCACGATCCCGACCCGTAAGTCGCAGACCTTCTCGACCGCTGAAGACAATCAGACGGCCGTGACCATCCGCGTCTTCCAGGGCGAACGTGAAATGGCAGCTGACAACAAGATGCTTGGCCAGTTTGATCTGGTTGGTATCCCGCCGGCACCACGTGGCGTTCCGCAGATTGAAGTGACCTTTGACATTGATGCCAACGGTATCGTCAACGTGTCGGCCAAAGATAAGGCCACCAACAAAGAACAGCAGATCCGTATTCAGGCATCTGGTGGTCTTGGCGATGACGAAATCGAAAAAATGGTCAAAGATGCGGAAAGCAATGCCGAGTCTGATAAACAGCGCAAGGCACTTGTCGAATCCCGTAATCAGGCCGAAGCGGTTGTTCACTCAACCGAGAAAAACCTGACCGAGCATGGCGACAAAGTTGATGATGCGACCAAATCGGAAATCGAAAACGCTCTGTCGGCTTTGAAAGAAGCCAAAGAGGGTGAAGATGCCGAAGCGATCACCGCAAAGGTCAACGAGCTGCAGCAGGCTGCAATGAAACTTGGCGAAGCCATGTATCAGGCCCAGCAGGAAGAAGCCGGTGAAGGTGAGGCCGAGCAGGCTGATGCCGCAGCACAGGCTGATGACGGCGTTGTTGATGCAGACTTCGAAGAAGTCGATGACAGCAAAAAAGACAAGTAAGACGACCGCAGAGGTCGTCTTGAACGACGCCCTGTAAAGAAAAATCGGGCCGTTCCGGACGCAAATAATGCGGGGACGGCCCGACCGTATTTCGGAGTTACAGATGGCGAAAGAAGATTTTTACGAGCTGTTAGGTGTCGCTAAAGGCGCCAGTGCAGCCGAGTTAAAAAGCGCCTATCGCAAACAGGCCATGAAGTTTCATCCGGATAAAAATCCGGGCGATGCAGAAGCCGAAGTAAAATTCAAGCAAGTCAACGAAGCGTATGAAATCCTTAAAGACGAGGAAAAACGCGCAGCTTATGACCGGTTTGGCCATGCAGCCTTTGAACAGGGCGGCCCCGGTGGAGGTGGCGGCTTTGGCGGCGGTGGTTTCGGTGGCGGCGGTTTTTCCGATGTCTTTGACGAGATCTTTGGGGCCATGGGCGGTGGCGGTCGTCGTGGTGGCGGCTCATCGCGCGGCGCTGATCTGCGCTACAACATGGCGATCACGCTTGAAGAAGCCTTCGAAGGCAAAAAAGCCGAAATCACCATTCCAGGATCGGTTTCGTGCGACAGTTGTGATGGTTCGGGTGCCGAAGCTGGTTCGCAGCCGGTCAATTGCCCGACCTGTAATGGTCACGGCAAAGTCCGTGCCCAGCAAGGGTTCTTTACCATTGAACGCACCTGCCCAAGCTGTCATGGCAAAGGCAAGATCATTAAAAACCCGTGCAAGTCGTGCCACGGTGTTGGTCGTGTGGAAAAGGAAAAGACCCTTCAAGTCACGATCCCACAAGGGGTTGAGGACGGCACGCGTATCCGCCTTTCAAACGAAGGTGAGGCCGGGACCAACGGTGCACCTCCGGGCGATCTTTATATCTTCCTTGATATCGGGCATCACCGCTTCTTCCAGCGCGAAGGTGCAAACCTGTATTGCCGAATTCCGATCCCGATGGGCAAAGCCGCCCTTGGGGGCACCATCGAGGTTCCGACGATTGAAGGCACGCGCACCCGGATCAACATTCCAGCCGGTACCCAATCGGGTCAGCAGCTTCGTCTGCGCGGCAAGGGCATGACGATCCTGCGGTCCCAAGCACGCGGTGACATGTTTGTCGAGATCAGCGTTGAAACTCCGGTCAATCTGACGGATCGTCAGAAAGAGCTGTTAGAGGAGTTCGACGAGATTTCGCGCGAAGAAGGATCAAGCCCGGAAAGCGAAGGGTTCTTTTCCAAGATGAAAGAAATTTGGAAAGACCTGACGGATTAACCTTCCGATCATGCTTTTGGCCTGAAAATCATAACCCCCGGCAGCTTCTGTCGGGGGTTTTGTTTTGCGCAGTCTTGGCCTTGTGTTAAAGCAAACGCACGTTTGAAATTGCTGAGGCGAGGAGACCGGAAATGAAGATCGGGATTGTTGGATGTGCTGGCCGCATGGGCCGGATGTTGGTCAATGAAACCGCCAAGACCAAGGGTTGTGATGTTGGTGGTGGTACGGACCTTCCCGGCAGCCCGTTCGTTGGCAAGGATGTCACCTTGATCGCTGGTTTGGAAGAAAGCGGTGTTTTGGTCGGGGACGATGCGCGCACCCTGTTTGAAACTGTTGATGCAGTAATTGATTTCACGGCACCAGCCGCGACCATGAAACATGCCAAATTTGCCGCCGAAACCGGCACAATCCTTGTGATTGGGACCACTGGCCTTTCAAACACCCAGAAAGATGAATTGGCGGTTTTCGCACAAAAAGCCCCGATTATTTTCGCCCCGAATATGAGTGTCGGAGTGAACTTGGCCTTTGCGCTGGTTGAAAAGGTTGCAAGCATCCTGGACAAAGATGTTGCGGACATCGAAATCGTTGAAATGCATCACAAACACAAGGTGGATGCACCGTCAGGTACGGCACTTGGCCTTGGAGAAGCGGCTGCAAAGGGCCGTGGTGTGAAGCTTGATGATGTATCGGTGCGTTCACGCGATGGCCATACCGGTGCGCGCGAAGACGGCACCATCGGCTTTGCCACCCTTCGCGGGGGTGATGTGGTGGGCGATCATACGGTTGTCTTTGCCTGCGAGGGCGAGCGCATTGAAATCACCCATAAGGCATCCTCACGCGAAGTCTTTGCCAAGGGGGCTGTTCGTGCTGCGAAATGGGCTGAGGGCAAAGCACCCGGTCTTTATTCCATGCGCGAAGTTTTGGGGCTTTAACGCCAAACACTGGCATATATGAATGAAGAAGGCCGGGCAGATGCCCGGCCTTCTTTGTTATCAATAATGTTGCGTGATGCCTAATGCGCATCCGCCCAGCTATCGCCAATGCCGGCATCGGCAATCAGCGGTACGGAAAGATGGGCGGCATTTTCCATCACATCGCGGATGACTTTGATGGCTTTTTCGGCCTCGTCATCCGGTGCTTCGAAGATCAATTCATCGTGGACTTGCAACAGCATACGGGTTTTTAGCCCGGCATCAACCAAGGCACCCGGTACGGCAATCATCGCACGTTTGATGATATCAGCCGCCCCGCCCTGAATCGGGGCGTTGATGGCAGCGCGTTCGCCGAAGCTGCGGCGCATGCCGTTCTTGTCATTGATGCCGTTGATATGGATGTGGCGGCCAAACAGGGTGCGGACAAAACCGTGTTTTTTGGCAAAGTCTTTGGCCTGATCCATATAATCGCGAATGCCGGGGTAAATTTCAAAATAGGCTTCGATAAAGGCCTTGGCTTCTTTTTGTGGAATGCCAAGCTGGTTGGCAAGACCAAAGGCCGATATGCCATAGATGATGCCAAAGTTAATCGCCTTGGCCTTCCGGCGGACCATCGGGTCCATGCCTTCGATCGGAACCCCAAACACCTTCGATGCGGTTGCAGCGTGAATATCTTCGCCGTTTTTAAAGGCAGTGCGAAGGGCATCAATTTCGGCGACATGGGCCAGAAGACGCAGCTCAATCTGCGAATAGTCGGCAGAAATCAGTTTGCAGCCCGCGTCGGCAACAAAGGCGGTTCGGATTTTACGGCCTTCTTCACTGCGAATCGGGATGTTTTGCAGGTTGGGATCGTTTGACGACAGACGCCCGGTATTAACGTTGGTTTGGCCATAGCTTGTATGAACGCGCCCGGTCAGCGGGTTAACGTGATTTGCCAGTGCATCGGTGTAAGTGCTTTTAAGTTTTGAAAGTTGGCGCCATTCAAGCAACTTGACGGGCAAGTCATGGCCAAGGGCTGCCAGACCTTCAAGCACGTCTGCACCGGTTTGCCATGCGCCGGTTTTGGTTTTCTTACCACCCGGCAGGCTCATTTTATCAAACAGGATTTCGCCAAGCTGTTTGGGACTGCCAAGATTAAACGGCTCGCCCGCCATTTCATGGATGGTTGTTTCAAGCGTTGCCATGCGTTTGGCAAAGTCATCTGACAGGTTTTTAAGGATGTTGGTATCAACCTTAACCCCCAGACGTTCCATCTTGGCGAGAACCGGCACCAAAGGGCGATCAAGCGTTTCATAGACGGTTGCCATATGTTCCTGCGCAATGCGGGGTTTGAGCAACTTGTGCAGGCGAAGCGTTATGTCGGCATCTTCTGCAGCGTAATCAAGCGCCTTATCAAGTGGGACCTGATCAAAGGTGATCTGGGTCTTTCCCGATCCGCAAACGTCTGAAAACTTTATAGGTTTGTAATCGAAATGCAGTTCAGCAAGTTCGTCCATCCCATGTCCGTGGCTGGTGCCATCAAGGACATAAGATAGAACCATGGTGTCATCCATTGGTGCGACATCAATGTTATGACGCGACAAAACAATCATGTCGTATTTCAGGTTCTGACCGACTTTGAGAACGCCTGAATCTTCCAAAAGGGGTTTGATCAGCTTGATCGCGCGATCAAGCGGGATCTGTTTTGGAATGTCGGGTTTTGCGGCCGCATCCGGGGCATCGCCAAAATCAAAGCCCCCCTGTGACCCTTTGGCCTCATCACTGTCACCGTCGAGAAGACCATGACCGAGCGGGATATAGCAGCCATTGCCAGGTGCTGTTGAAAGCGAAATGCCAACCAACTTGGCCTGATGGGCGTCAAGCGATGTGGTTTCAGTATCAACTGCGACGGTTCCGGCATATTCGGCCTTTGCAATCCAATGCTTTAGCCGGTCTTCATCTTGTATAAGTTCATATTCGGCCTTTTCGACATTGATATCATTGATACCAATGCCCGGCTGTATCGGGTCTTCGAATTCGACATCGCCGCCAAATTTTGCTTTTACTTTAGAAAGCAGTGATTTAAAGCCGTGACTTGCCACAAAGCTTAAAAGAACGCCGCCGTCTGGTTCCTTAAGTTCAAAGCTGCCAATCTTTTCGACCACAGGGACATCGGTCTTCAATGTCACCAAACGCCGTGAAATACGGGCGAGTTCGGCATTCTCGATCAGTTTTTCCCGGCGTTTTGGTTGTTTGATTTCACCGGCACGCTCCAGCAGGGAATCAAGGTCGCCATATTCATCAATAAGTTGCGCTGCTGTCTTTACACCAATGCCGGGCACGCCAGGGACGTTATCCACGGAATCGCCTGCAAGTGCCTGAATATCGATCACCTTGTTGGGTGCAACGCCGAATTTCTCCATGACTTCGGCAGCACCAATGGTGCGATTCTTCATCGCATCAAACATTTGCACCCGGTCGGTGACAAGTTGCATGAGGTCCTTGTCCGAAGACACGATAATTACGTCAGAACCTTCTGCTTCGGCTTGTCTCGCATAAGTCGCGATCAGATCGTCGGCCTCATATCCTTCAAGCTCGATACAGGGCAGGTTAAAGGCACGGGTCGCATCCCGGATCAGTCCGAACTGCGGAACCAGTTCTTCGGGGGCTGGTGGGCGGTGTGCCTTGTATTCCGGGTAAAAATCGTTGCGGAAAGTCTTGCCCTTGGGGTCAAAAATGACTGCCATATGGTCGGGTTTGGTGTCTTCGCGCAGCTTCATCAGCATGGTGCAGAAACCATAAACCGCATTGACCGGCGTGCCATCCGGGCTGTTCATCGGCGGCAAGGCGTGGAAAGCGCGGAAAATAAAGCCGGAACCGTCAACCAATACGACGCGGCGCGGGGGTTGGCCGGTCGGCGTCTTGTCGGTGGACGGGGCGGAATCTGTCATGCGTTTCGTGCTCTTATGTTCGAGGAATATGTTGGGCGGCAGAATGCCTGATTCAGGCGGGTAAGTCGAGTACAGGCTGTCTGGAAACGCCAAAAACAAGGCGGGTCTCCTGACAAAAACGGTCTGGAAAAAACAGGATATTCTTCCCTGAGGCAAATAAATTTCGATACCGGAATGAAATTGCTAAGTATCGGAATTCTGAAGATTTCTATGGGATGATCTGTTTGTGCTTATCAGTCTGCTTCGGGATTGCTATGTTGGGTTGATAAATTAATCCCAAGGGACATGGGAGATCCGGTTCGTGGCCCGGAAATCAAGCAAGCCGGAATTTAGCCCAAAGGGCATCGGCATAGAAACTGCAGGCCCGGTACGTGAGCTTTCTGACGATATGAAACTCGCAAGCCGGAAGCGCAAGGACAAGAAATCAGGCCGTGGTGGTTCAAACACGAATGGCAAAGGATGGCGCCGACTGTTTAGCGTCACTGCATGGCTGCGCTTTGTTCTGACCTTTGGCAGCTTTGGCCTGCTTATTCACGGCTTGTTTAAGGTCTTTGGGGTTTATGAGCGAAATCAAAGCCTTGCAAATGTTGATCACTTTGTTCTGTTGATCAAACTCGTCGTGTTTCTCGCGCTAATGTATCTGTTTTATGCGATGCTGATGCATTATCGGCCGATCCGCCATAAGGTGCGCGGCATCTTCTTTCTTGCCCTCGCACCAGTCGCGGCCCTTTGCATCTTCATGATCTATGGTGGCGGGCAAATTTTCGGCAGTTTCATTCCGGTTCTGCAGTTCCTGACCCTGACTATCGGGGTCGGTGGATTTTTGCTGTATGTTATTGGATATACGTGGGTTACCGGACAAAAGGTAAAGCGCGATAATGCTAAAAACGGTGATTTCGGTAAAGTCGACGGCGATGAAACACCCAATAGCCGCAATGGTTTGCCGCTTGGCGTAAAAAGTGAACGCCGGAAGACACATCAGTCTGGAAATCTGCGCCTGCGCAGCACGGATGGGAATGACACCCCATCAAGCAGGAATGGCAGCGGCAAAGGCAAAGTTAAACTTCCAGATATTTAAACCAGTATCACAGCATATTAGATATTGTTTACTTAACTGATGCATTGGAAAATGTATCGTAAGTAATTGATATTTAATGTAATTAAATTATTTATAATATAAATATTGTTGAATGTCATGAGGATATAGGCGGTTTTTAATCTGCGATCTTAATGCGCGCCGCTATTCCGAACCTAGGCGTGGTTTTCCAGAACCAAACCCGCCAGGTATAGTGATCCAAGGATCAGTACCTGTTTCGGGTTCGGATAACTGGAAAGCAGGCTGTTTATCGCCTGTTGAAGATCATCACAGGCATATGACGGGGAAATATCGCAGGCCAAAGCGGCATCACGCAGGGTTTCAGGTTTATGCGCCTGATGTTCGCCGGGAATTGGAACACCGGCAAAGGCCGCGATATGCGATGCTAGCGGTTTGAGAAACGCCTTTGCATCGCGATTATCAAGCATGCCCATCAACACAAGCGTATCGCCATCGCTCTGATGCGATAACCAATCAGAAATGGCTTCGGCCGCGGCGATATTATGGCCACCATCCAAAATCAACTCACATTTCGTAGGCAGCGCCTCACACAGCGGGCCTGAGGTCAGTTTTTGGAGCCGTGCAGGCCATGTTGCATTTTGGAGGCCACGGGCAAGGATATTGACATCTTTGCCATCACAGCCCTGAATTTGTGCCTTGCGGACGGTGGCAATGGCGGTTGCGGCATTCACATATTGATGCCGCCCCGGAAGAGCGGGATGGGGCAGAGTAAGGGTTTCTTTGCCGACCCGCATGACAAAGCCGTCTTCGCGTTCCTCGATGACGTCAAAGTCATTGAAAACGGGCGCATTGATGGTGTTGGCATGTGTAACCAAGCTATTGAAGGCATCAAGCGTTTGGGGGGCTAAGATGCTTGTCACACCCGGCTTCATGATGCCGGCCTTCTCAAAGGCGATTTTGGCGATGGTATCGCCAAGGAACCCCTGATGATCCAGTGAAATTGGCGTAATAACGGTTGCCGCAGGCTGATCAATAACGTTCGATGCATCCGCACGCCCACCAAGCCCGGTTTCAAGGATTAAGACGTCGGCAGGAATGCGCGCAAAGGCCAGAAAGGCCGAAGCTTGGGTGATCTCGAAAAACGTTATGGGTTCGTTGCCATTGACCGCCTCAACTTCTTCAAGAAGTTCACACAGGGCGTGTTCAGAAATCATTTCACCAGCAAGGGTAATGCGTTCGTGAAAGCGCACAAGATGGGGGGATGTCGAACAATGAACCCGTAATCCGGCGGCCTCATAGATGGCACGCAGATAGGCCTGGGTAGAGCCTTTGCCATTGGTGCCAGCCAGATGAATGACCGGCGGCAGGGCAAGATGCGGATTACCAAGCTTTTCTAAAAGCCGGGTAATCCGCCCAAGCGAAAGGTCGATAACTTTGGGGTGCAGCTTGCCAAGACGAGCAAGAATCGCGTCGCTGCGGGCCAAGTTACTTATCCGTCGTCAGGTTTTTTGCTTTGGCAGGCTTGTCAGCTTTGGCTTTGGCATCCTTGATCGGAACCACGGCCGCGCCCGGTTTGGTGCGGCGGGTCATGTCGATCAGACGACCAAAGGTCGCATTAAGCTCGTTGCGTGGGACAACCATATCGACCATACCGTGCTCAAGCAGGTATTCGGCGGTTTGGAAGTCATCAGGCAGCTTTTCGCGGATCGTGCTTTCGATCACGCGACGTCCGGCAAAGCCGATCTGTGCGCCCGGTTCTGCAATCTGAATATCACCCAACATGGCAAAGGATGCCGAAACACCGCCAGTTGTCGGATCGGTCAGAAGCACGAAATAGGGCAGACCCTGTTCCTTGACCTTTTCGATCGCTGCCGTGGTACGGGCCATCTGCATCAGGCTAAGAATGCCTTCTTGCATACGCGCACCGCCCGATGCCGGAACAACGATCAGGGCCGCGTCCTGAACACATGCCAATTCAGCAGCCGCAACAATGCCTTCACCAACTGCGATGCCCATTGATCCGCCCATAAAGGAGAAGTCAAATACGGCAATCACGGTCGGATGACCGCCAACCTCGCCATGGGCAACAGCCAGCGCATCCTTAAAGGTTGCTTTAGCCTGCGCCGTTTTAAGGCGTTCGGTATATTTTTTCTGATCACGGAATTTCAGTGGATCGACCGGAACATTCGGCAGTTCGATGGTCTGGTATTTACCACCATCAAACAAGAGCTCAAGACGGTCCTTAGCGGAAATCCGCATGTGATGACCACAATGCTGGCAAACATGATTGTTCTTTGCCAGATCACGGTGAAAGATCATCTGTTCGCACGATTTACATTTATGCCAGAGGTTCTCGGGCACATCTGTACGCTGAACAAGTTTTTGAATCTTTGGACGGACGAATTCAGTCAGCCACGACATATCGGATACTGATCCTTAGGTTCTGTCTATATCGGTTCTTTTACAAACGCAGCGCAGCCTATTTGCGCGCGTTTCGGACCCCATTTGCAAGTTCGCGGACAAGGCCGGTAACCATAGAGGCGGTCTTATCGGTGGCCTTGCCGTTTTCGTCAAGACTTTCAGCAATTTTTGATACAATTGCCGAACCAACAACAGCCGCATCGGCCTGTTTGGCAACGTCAGCAGCCTGAGCAGCGCTTTTGATACCAAAACCAACTGCGATCGGCAGATCGGTATGACGGCGAAGGCGCGCCATTGCTTCGATAATCTGATCATTGCTTGCCGAACCGGCACCAGTCACCCCGGCAACCGACACATAATAAACAAATCCGGAAGTATTCTGAACAAGTTTCGGCAGACGTTTATCATCGGATGTCGGCGCGGTCAGGCGGATAAAGGAAAGACCCTTTTTCACGGTCGGCACGCACAGCTCGTCATCTTCTTCTGGCGGCAGATCAACAACAATCAGGCCATCAACCCCGGCATTGCGCGCATCTTCAAGAAATTCAGCAACGCCATAGATATAAATCGGGTTGTAATAACCCATCAGAATGATCGGCGTTTCATGATCCTGATCGCGGAAACCACGCACCAGCGACAGCGTTTTGCGCATGTGCATGCCCGCAGCCAATGCGCGGTTTGATGCTTCTTGAATGGCGGGGCCATCGGCCATCGGGTCGGTAAACGGCATGCCAAGTTCGATGATATCGGCACCGGCTTCTGGCAATTGTTTCAGAATTTCAAACGATGTTTCCGGGTCCGGGTCACCTGCGGTGATAAAGGTGACAAGACCGGCACGGCCTTCTTCCTTGAGCTTGGCGAAACGTTTGGCGATGCGGTCCTGGCCGCCGATGATAGCTTCGCTCACAATTCTACTCCCAGTGCTTCGGCAACGGTAAAGATATCTTTGTCACCCCGGCCACTCAGACACATAAGGATGATCTTGTCCTTGCCCATTTTTGGGGCTTCTTTGATGATCTGGGCAATCGAATGGCTGCATTCCAAGGCCGGAATAATGCCTTCAAGCTCCGAGCAAATCTTAAAGGCATCAAGCGCTTCGTGATCGCCAATTGGCTCATATCGGGCACGCCCGATATCTTTCAGCCAGCTATGTTCCGGACCAATGCCGGGATAATCCAGACCGGCCGAAATCGAGTCGGCCTCTTTGATCTGCCCATCATCATCCATCAAAAGATATGTGCGGTTGCCATGCAAAACGCCCGGTTTGCCCGCCGACAGGCTGGCGGCATGTTTGCCGGTATGGATGCCATGGCCTGCGGCCTCGACCCCAACCACTTCGACTTCCTTGTCATCAAGGAACGGGTGGAACAGGCCAATGGCGTTCGATCCACCACCAACAGCGGCAATTATTTGATCTGGCAGGCGGCCTTCGGCTTCAAGGATTTGCTCGCGGGCTTCAATGCCGATCACGGATTGGAAATCACGGACCAGTTCCGGATAGGGGTGCGGCCCCGCTGCCGTCCCGATGATGTAAAACGTGTCTTCGACATTGGTAACCCAGTCGCGCAGCGCTTCGTTCATCGCATCTTTCAGCGAACGCGAACCTGAAACCACCGGTTTGACTTCAGCGCCCAGAAGCTTCATGCGAAATACGTTGGGCGATTGACGTTCAATGTCTTTCGCACCCATGTAAACCGTGCAAGGCAGGCCAAAACGCGCACAGACCGTTGCGGTGGCAACACCATGCTGACCAGCACCGGTTTCGGCAATGATGCGGGTTTTTCCCATGCGCTTGGCCAGCAAAATCTGGCCGATGCAGTTATTGATCTTATGCGCACCCGTGTGGTTCAGGTCTTCGCGCTTAAAATAGATCTTTGCACCGCCAAGATGATCGGTCAGGCGTTCGGCAAAATACAGCGGATTCGCGCGGCCAACGTAATGTTTGAGATAGTAATCCATCTCTTTTTTAAACGCGGGGTCACTTTTGGCGTCTTTGTATGCCTGTTCCAGCTCTAAGATCAGCGGCATCAAGGTTTCGGCGACAAAGCGTCCGCCAAAATTACCAAAATGCCCATCCGGGTCTGGAAGAGTACGATAGCTGTTGGGCTTAGACATGTCGCGATCCTAAAGATAGAAAATGGGGTTTCCGATTATGCAACGGTAGGTCGTGAGAAGAAGAAAACCTGATCGAACTTATTGAAATCAAGCGTGTAACCTTGCGCAATTATGTAGCCAACAAGTTCTGATGCAGAAATCGTCCCGAGGACTCCCGGGTGGATTTCGACGCAGATTTTCTCGATTTTGGACAGGTCTGAGTTCCGCAGGAGCTCATCTTCTCCTCCCTCAATGTCAAGTACAAGGACGTTGACGTCATTTTCTCGAATGATTCTGTTTACGTCGATACTCGGGATTGAGATCTTTTTAGAGTTTCCGCGGTCAATCGTTGACGAAGACCAGAATTGTGGTGCTACATGGAAATCAGAAACACCATCCTTGGTACTTGCAATCCCGTGAATAACCGTTGCGGATAGACCGTTGAAATCCAAGTTTGACTGAACCAGCTCAATCAGGCTCGGGTTGGCTTCAATACTAATGGTCTTCGCGGCGTTTTTTGCACAGACCGCCGTTACCAATCCCATGCCAGCCCCAAGTTCGAGAACCCGATCCGCCGGTTGTAGGTACTTCTTCAACAGCGACCGTTCTTCAATCTCATATGTACCCTTGGCAATATGCCTTCTAATCTCTTTGGTGATCTGCTTATCCGTCAGATCAATAGAGACACCATCAAGTACCGTACGATTTATCAAAGCTCTGTTGATCAGAAACTTGTTGATTCTATTGCTCGAAAAAAGAGACCGCACGTTGACTACCCGAACGAATTTGGAGAAAGCTTTTCATTGTCGGACAAAACTTATTTGTCCCTGATACAGCAGATATTTGACGATATTTGGTCAGTGGGCTGCCTGATCGGCCAGGGATTTGTCGAAGATATATTTTTTTGAGCAGTATGGGCAGACCACCTCGCCCTTATCCTCAAGACTGAGGTAAACAGTCGGGTGGCCAAGGTGACCTTTACCGCCGTCACAGGCAACATTTAAGGTGCTGACTTTGATTTCTTCGGTGATCTTCATATATCCAGTTCCAAGTTTGCCGGTTTAAGGCATGTGTGACCATCGGGATTGGCCACGCGATGTGGTTAGCATTGACCCCGGTTTCCCGGGAATGATACCGATTGCGCATATTCAATCAATACTTCCGCATGCTCATGGCGCTCCTAGGTCTTAGCGCAAACGAGCGACGCGGAAAAGAGTGGAGATCACTAACAGATGACTGCAATGCCCGACTATGCCATCGAAGTCGAAGGGCTGACAAAGGTCTATAAGGGATCAAATGGCGAAAAACTTGCCCTTGATAACGTCTCACTGAAAATCCCACGCGGTTCGTTTTTTGCCCTTCTTGGGCCAAACGGTGCTGGAAAATCTACATTTATCAATATCTTGGCTGGCCTTGTTACCAAAACAGACGGTTCGGCAAAAATCTGGGGCTATGACATCGAAGCGCAAATGCGCTCTGCGCGCAGTGCAATCGGGATCGTGCCACAAGAATTAAACCTTGATGCATTTTTCACCCCGCGTCAGGTGATGGAATTACAAGCTGGCCTTTATGGTGTGCCTAAACCGGAACGTCGCACGGACGAGATTCTTGCTGCTTTGGGCCTGGCTGACAAGGCAGACTCGTATTCCCGATCGCTTTCGGGTGGGATGCGTCGCCGTCTTTTGGTTGGTAAGGCGATGGTGCATACCCCACCGGTTTTGGTTCTGGATGAACCGACGGCTGGTGTCGATATTGAATTGCGTCAGCAGCTTTGGGCCTATGTCAAAGAATTGAATGCGGCGGGTGTAACCATCGTTTTGACCACGCATTATCTTGAAGAAGCCGAAGAACTCTGTGACGAAATCGCGATTATCAATCAGGGCAAAGTCATTGCCCATGAAGATAAACGCAGTCTGTTGCGTCGGATTGATCACAAAACGCTGATTCTGACGGTGAATAATGAACTGAATGCGGTTCCCGATGCATTGGCGCCATGGGGGGCGGAGCTTAAATCTGAAAACCAGATTGCCCTTCATTACCGTCCCAGCAACACCCAGATGACCGAAATTCTTGAGGCAATCCACGGCTGTGGTCTTGCGATCAAGGATCTTTCGACCGAAGAGGGCGACCTTGAAGACATCTTCCTGATGCTGACGCGTGACAATAATAAACTGCGTGCGGGTCAGGCGGCCTGATTTATCTGCACACAGGCAATCGCATCAACCGTCTTGTAAAACCCCGCAACATTATGCGGGGTTTTGCCTTATCAGGCTTTCAGCATTGTCTTCTTGAGACGGAGATATCCTATGCTGTTGTGTGATTTAATGCCTTCGCGGGTGTCGATAATATTCACCGATGGATCGCACAAAGCCGTTCAGCAAAAAATTATTCCTGTGCCGGATCATGATTGCTTTTTGACCGTTGATCGGTGATCAGGTAGCATTTTTAAACAGTTGCAGCGCATAAACCGGGTTGTCGAATGCCTATTTCGTCCCGATATGCCAACAAACGCATCGTTACATAATCGGAGGATCGGGAACGACATGCTAAGGACCATTCGGGCGAAGTTCCTGGGTGTCGCGGCATTTTTTGTCGTGTGGCTTGTTGTGGCCACCGGGTTCTCTGTGATCCAGTCCCTTGGCATTAATGGCGATCTTGAAGCGGTGTCGCGCTATGTCACCCCGGTCAAGGATTCGCTTTCCGATGTGCGTGCGCGTCAGCTTGAACAGATCTCGCTTCTTGATCGCTATATGCGGGTTGTCGAAAATGATGGTGCGCATGCGCCGCTTTTAAATGGCATTGAAATCGAAATTAATGCCAAGCAAACCCAGATTGAGCAGGCATTTCGCAAAACCTTTACCTTTGCTGCTCTTGGTCGGGCAAAGGCATCGCGACATTTCGATAATGGGGTGTTGCTTGATCTTGATGTGCGGATGCGCGAATTTGCCGATGTTGCGGCACAGTTTTCTTTGGGTGTTGAACGGCTGCTAAGCCGGGTTGATGATGATGATCTTCTCGATGCCCAGCGTCAGGAAAACATTGTCCGAGGCATTCATCGCACGATTGTTCTTGATCTGCGCAACGAGATTTTGCTGCTTGAAAAATATGCTGCCGACACGGTGGAAAATGTCTCGAAAAGGGAAGATTTCCTGATTCAGGCCGAATTCATCATGATGCTGGCCGCAGTGATTATTGGCGTGTCGCTGGCTTATTACTTGGCTCATGCGGTGGTGGTGGCCGTGCGCCAAACCACCAATGCGCTCAACAGCATCCAGTCTGGAAAACTAGACACCAACCTTGATTTCAAGGGTAAGGGCGATTTTGCCCGTTTGGCGGATGCCTTTAACCGTATGTCGCGCGAATTGCGCGTGCGGTTCCGGATGCGCGAACGCTTTGGCAAATATGTCGATCCGAAAGTGATCAATAACCTTATCAATCAGGAAACAGCGCTTGAGACATCGCAAAAGCGCGTGATGACGGTCAGTGTTGTGAACCTAACCGGGTTTGACTGGCTGGCAGAACACACCCCGCCTGAAAAGCTTGTTGATTTCCTCAATGACTATCTGACCGCGATGACCGAACCCATCGCCAATCACAGCGGCATCATTGATAATTTCCTTGGCGATCGGGTGATTGGTTTTTGGGGACCCCCGTTTTGCGGCGAGAATGCCCACGCCGGTCATGCCTGTCAGGCTGCCCTTGAGCAGGTCGCACGGTTTAACGCGCTTAAGACCAAATATGCCGATCTGATCGGCGATCACGGGCTTGATATCCGTATTGGGGTTGCAACTGATGAAGTGGTTGTTGGCTCCATCGGAACAGACAAATCACGCGCCTATACGGTTGTTGGCGATTGCGTGAATTATGCCAACCGTCTCGAAAAGGCCAACCGGGTTTATGGCACGCAAATTCTTGCATCGCTTGAAACGGCTAAAATGGCCGCAAGCGAGATCGAAATGCGCGATCTGGACCATGTTGTGCTGCTTGGCACCGAACATGAGGTCTATCTCTATGAGGTGCTGGCACAGGGCGGGCAGCTTTCCGAAGAACGTCGCGATTGGCGGACGAAATACGAAACCGCGATGACCCATTACCGCGAAGGCGCGTTTGATCTGGCCAAACCGCTGTATGAAGCTGTGCTTGAACTTGATGACAGCGACTTTGCCGCCCAGCTAATGATGAACCGCATGGAACGTTTGCAAAGACGCGAACAAGACCGCGCATGGAACGGCACATGGGTGGTGCGTGATCCCTATGACCGCCGCGATGTCGAAAGCTGATTGCGACCTGCCCACGGCAAGAATTGCTTAACCGCCGGGCGCTATTGTTTGTGACAGTTCGGGGTGAACTTAAACGCGCGGCAAGGCCTCAAAAACCCTTGCCCGACCGGGATAAAACCTGTATCACCCAAACCGCTCGGGCCACTTGATCCAGTCATGGCCCCACATATTGCGCACCCGTAGCTCAGCTGGATAGAGCGTTGCCCTCCGAAGGCAAAGGCCACAGGTTCGAATCCTGTCGGGTGCGCCAATTTTTCCCCAATGGTTTCCACCTAACATATTGAATTGTCTATGTGATTCTTCTTGCGCAGAGTTCTCGTTCGTCATGATGGTAGACCAAACTGAAGACCAAAGCCCGTAAATCAGTCCACTGGTAATGAATCGACGAGCTCTTTTGCCCGATCCAAACCGACAGCATCTTTTATCGACTTAACTGCGAGATAAGAAAAGCCGCCAAACCACATTATAGCTTGAATGGCGAGGCTATATTCTCCCCTCATAAAGAGATCTGCCAGTTCATTTTGGTAGTAGCCGAGCGGTACTGCTCCGATTGAGAAATAGACCCAATAGAGAATGTTTCCTTTCAAAACAGTACGTTTACGGTTTTTTTCATCTCTGTATTTTTCGATGAGATGGATGGTAGTTATTTGGCCATCTTCGGACTTTGAATGGTCGAAGAATTTGAAGCCTCGCGCATACAATTTGAACTTCTTTGTTGGGTAAGGCTGCTCCATCAAATACCTGATTACAGGCGCTTCGATGTTCGCTTTGTATAGGCTCTGAAACTGGACCTCCAAAAGGAAATCGTGTGCGGTGTCGATACCGCCTTCGCCAATAATTTTCTGTGCTATTTCGAAGTTATCTTTGGACCGGGTTCTGCTGATGGTCAGAAAATGGTTGAGAGATGCCGCAACCATCACAACGAAAATTGGTGTGATGAAAGGGACAATTTTAATCAGGGTATCTTCACTCATTGAACCACAACTTCCCGATTGTTCTTCGCTAATTAATTAATAATAACGTCAATGTTATCGCTAATTAATTAGCGAAGAAACAATGGAAGGACGGATATCAATGAGTGATGAATACGAAATTATCTTCAAAGTAGGTTCAATGCTGGCCGTCTTTATCGGTATCTTTGTGTCTGTTTTGGCAATTGTAAAGAACACTTCCAAGCATAAACAGGAAATCGCAGAGAAGATATTTTTAAGCAACAACATCTCAGAAACACATGACTACCTAATTGAAAGAAATTTCTTCGCCCTACATGGGTTAAACGCGACATCAGATGAGATAAAATATCTTCTAGAGAAGAAAAACCCATTCAATAAAATTATGAAATATAAATCTGGGAACGAATACATTCGAACAATCATGGATGAATTGGGAAACATAATCAGAATAGAAATAAAGCCGATATTCAAAAATCACTATTGGAAGTTCGTATCACTTGGAGTTTTTGTTTATGGCTTACTCTTCTGCGCCGCGTTCGCGCCCCGAATTTTTCTTGGTGCTGTTCTAAATAGCGTAGATGTATCAAATATATACATATTTTTCCTGTTGGCATTGAGCTGGTTTAGCCTTTTCATGGCATGCGCAATCATAACGGTAAAATGCGTGAAAGGATTGTTTGATGCCAAAAGCCTGTCGTCAGAACTGAATCCAACTCAATCGACAAGTTAATCTAAACAACACCTTTGCCCGATAACCACATCCCGTGTATCAATCCGGTAGACCAAATGGGTGACCAAGACAGGTATTTCAATCACACCTAGTTGCCGGTCAACCCGTTAATTTATTCGAATCAATACAGGCAAACTTCTGTCGGGTGCGCCAATTTCCCCAAGTTTATTTCTCCAATACACGTGCCTTTTGGGGCTGTTATTTGGCGCGACTGCGGTTGCTCTGCCCCGTCTTTAAAGTTGGGAACGGGAAAGAACATCATGAACGGTTCTCTCAAGTCCTTGTATTGTCGCGTTTTCCTAGAGGACATGTTTGAGATTAGGCTCTTAAATTACCAGATTTGGCTGCCTGCCTAGCACGGTAATCACATGTTATACTCTCCGGATGGAAACAAAAATCTACGACGCGCTTCTGGAAAAGCTGGAAGCCGAAAACCCGCAGAAATTGGAAGAGCTGACTGCGTTACACTGGTTTACTAAAGCTGACAGTATCGAGTACGACAGCTTGAAATGCGCCGAAAGGCCCGATTTCCTTATGGTTGTTAGGGGACGTTTAATTGGCGTCGAAATCACGATGGCGGTGCGCAATCTTCATGGAACGCACTTTCCCTCAAAGCAGATTGAACAAGCCCACCGAGATTTTGCCAGAAAGTTACTAGAACGTGTAAAACCAAAGCTGCATTTGGAAATAGGTCTGATCTTCAATGATGAAATACCTGTCGCCAAGAGTGCTGTTGCGAAGGCGTTGGACGCAGTTGTCCCTGAGATTGAACGTGTTTCAGAAAATATGGCGCATCACTCAGTGCGACGTCTTGTTCGTGACAAGGAGGATTTTAGGGGAGACACAGGACAGATCCTCAGCGTGTGCAAGGAAATACCCGAATTCCTACAGCATATTCAGCTTTTAAACGACGGACACAAATTCACCTGCGTTTGTGGTTCGCGGGGAGGAGTATTGTCGGATTTCACTGATGAGGACCTCGTGCCAATACTCCTAAAGAAACACAAGGCTCTCAAAGGATATCAACATTGTGACGAGCATTGGCTTGTAATCGTAGCGGGCGCATTGCCACCGATCTATATGCCCAAAGAACCACCCAAAATTCTCATACCCACTATGGCATCCGCGTTTGGAGATCTTGTGGTTACGATGCCCGTTCAGTCAGATTTTGATCGTGTGTGCTATTTCAAATGTCCGACCGATGTCTACCAGATCACACCTTAGGCCATCTCGCTAAGATTCAACAACTTAGTGTCCGTGACTATCTCTTTTGGGGCTCCCAATAATCCGTAAGTGCCGTTAAGGTACTGATCTTAGGTTTCAAAAACGAGTAATCAGAAATGCGCGGCTATCTTCATGATCTTGCAGGCCATAATGTGCTGTTTTGTATGGCGGCACCGGCGGAATATGGGGATTTCCTCAAAGAACGTTTTACGCCCCTGATGATTGGGGTTGGGCCGGTGGAGGCTGCGATTAATCTGACGGCGGCGCTGACCGAATTGAAATTGTCTGATGATTTGCCAGATTTGGTGGTGACATTGGGGTCGGCTGGGTCGCGCACCTTGGAGCAGGCTGAGGTTTATCAAGCGGTTTCGGTGTCATATCGCGACATGGATGCGTCCGTTCTGGGCTTTGAGAAGGGCTGCACGCCGTTTGTTGATTTGCCCGCTGAAATTGCCATTCCCCACCGGATTCCCGGCATTCCGCATGCGCGGCTATCGACCGGGGCCAATGTGGTTTCGGGGGCGGCTTATGATGGGGTTGATGCCGATATGGTTGATATGGAAAGTTTTGCCATTTTACGGGTCTGCCACAAATTTGATGTGCCGTTAATTGGGCTTCGCGGCATTTCTGATGGCAAGGAAGAGCTTTCCAAGCTGTCAGATTGGACGGCTTATTTGCATGTGATTGACGAGAAATTGGCCGGTGCCGTTGATGCGCTCAAAACCGGTCTTGAAAGCGGCGAGATCAGCCTGTCAAAAGGCTGATCTGCCTTGTTGCATTTCCGAAATAATCAGCTTCCAGCCCGGATTTGATCAAGGGTTTTGATCGGGGTTAGGGCCTGTGGGTCAACCTGAATTTCAAGGATGGCCGGTTTGTTTGAGGCCACGGCGCGCTCAAACGCCGGGCCGAAATCGTCTGTTTTGGTGACGGTTTCGCCGTATCCGCCAAAGGCAACGGCATAAGCAGCAAAATCCGGGTTATGAAGTTCGGTACCCGATACGCGGCCGGGATAATTGCGTTCCTGATGCATGCGAATGGTGCCAAACATGCCGTTATTGACCACGATGGTTATGATATTCGCGCCATATTGAACGGCGGTGGCAAATTCCTGCCCGTGCATCAAAAAGCATCCGTCACCAGCAAGACACACCACAGTTCGATCCGGATGGGCAAGTTTGGCCGAAACCGATGCCGGCAAGCCATAGCCCATTGAGCCCGATGTTGGCGCAAGCTCCGTGCGGTAGTCGCGATAGCGGAAGAAACGATGCAAAAAGGCGGCATAATTGCCCGCCCCATTGGTGACAATCGCATTATCGGGCAGCTTTTCGCGCAAGGTTGCAATCACATGCGCCATTTTAACATCACCGGGCGTATCAACCGGGGTTGAGAATGCAAGATAGGACGCGTGGGCGGCATCAATGGCGTCTTCGCGCGCACTGCCGTCGACTGGTTCCATCATGGCAATGGCGCGGATGAAGGATCGCTGAGATGCGTTGATTGCAATATCGGGGCGATAGACCCGGCCAAGCTCGTCCGGTCCGGCATAAACATGGATCAGTTTTTGCGTCGGGCAGGGAATATCAAGCAGGCTATAGCCGCTACTGGTCATTTCCCCCATGCGCGACCCAACCAAAATCACCAGATCACTTTCGCGAATATATGTCGCCAAGCTCGGATTGATACCGATGCCAACATCGCCAATGAAATGGCTGTGGGTGTTGGGGATATAGTCCTGACAGCGGAAACTGGTGGCAATGGCAACATTGTTTCGTTTTGCAAACGATTTAAGGTTTTCAGTGGCTTCGCGGGTCCATCCGCCGCCGCCAACAATCATAATCGGTTGTTTGGCGGATTTTAGGGCGTTGTGGAACTTTGATACATCTTCGGGGGCTGTTTTGGCTTCGATCGGGACATAGGGTTTGGCATCAAGCACCTCGGCACTTGATGACAGCATGTCTTCGGGCAGGGCCAGAACAACCGGACCGGGGCGACCCGATGTTGCGATGTGATAGGCGTGGCTAAGATATTCCGGGATGCGGTTGATATCATCAATCTGCCCGACCCATTTACATAAGGGTTCGAACATTTTGCGATAATCGACTTCTTGAAATGCTTCGCGGTCGACCATGTCACGGCCGATCTGCCCGACAAGTAGGATCATCGGGGTGCTGTCTTGGTGGGCGACATGCACGCCAGCCGATGCATTGGTTGCACCGGGGCCGCGGGTTACCATGCAAATGCCGGGCTTTCCGGTCAGCTTGCCATAGGCCTCGGCCATGATGGCAGCCCCGCCTTCCTGACGGCAAATGATCGGATCAATATCGGGATGATCAACAAGGCCATCAAGGACTGCCAGATAGCTTTCGCCAGGCACAAGAAAAACGCGTTCCGCCCCGTGCAGGGCCAATTGATCAACCAGAATACGACCGCCGTGGCGCGTTTGGGTTTTCCCGGACATGTGTGAAGAACTCCCTTTGGGGCAAATTGGTGGGGCAGGTTGTGTTTATTATCGTTGTTGTTGGCGCGGTGGATGCGCAAACCTGATTTCATCACGGATCAGGGGCCAAGGTAAAGATGCCACTTCGCAGTGACTTAGAAATACCGTTCGGCAATCCGCACGATGTCACCGGGCATAACGATGGTGGCAAGGGTGGCGGGAATGGAGACACGGTTACTATCATTGCCGCGCAGGATTTCGATATCATCCTCATCGCCGCGATAGGTGATGCCGCCGCCAATGGCAATGGCATTTAATACATTCATGCCCGGCATGTAATCATAGGAACCGGGCTGATTGACCTCACCCAGAATGAAGAACGGACGAAACGCAATAATTTCGACTGCAACATCGGGATGGCGCAAATATCCATCCAAATAAGCATCATGAATGACGGCACGGGCTTGATCTGTGGTCAGGTTGCGTACTGATACTGGCCCGATCAGGGCAAGGTTAAGGCGGCCTTGCGCATCAACGCTAAATTCGCCCGATAAATCAGGTTCGCCAAACACCGTTACCCGCACTGTATCGCCGCTATCAATCGAATAGATGGTTTGGGCGATAAGATTTCCCGGCCAGACCACAAGGATGAAAAGGACTGCCAAGGTTGCGCCCAACAAGTGGTTTGAACGGTTACATGGTTTTGGGCTGGCGAAGGTCATTTACATCTCCAGCTTGAGGCTGATCTGGGTTTGAAAACGGCGATAATCGTTGCCGTCGCTGTTAGACAGGCGCAGGTCATGATTGATTGCACCATTAATCTGCGCATAGCGATTTAATTGATAGGCCATGTTTAGGCCGATGCGACTTGTGCGGTCACGTCGCGTGGTTTGGCGGAATTCTTCGTCGCTGTAATGCGCACGCGCACCAAGCTGAAGCCAGCGGCGCAATTCGTGCGATATGCCTGCCCCGATATCAAATGCAAGAATACCACTGGCACCCGTCACGGTGGTTTCACGCACTGCACGCGATGCGCTAAATTTAAGACCGGTCAGGCGGGTGACAGACCAGTCAATATCGGCCCGCAGGGTGTAATCATTGATATTGCCAAAGGCCGGATCGGCGTAACTTTGGTTCATCCATCCGGCGGCAAGATCGGCCGTAATCAAGTCTGTCAGATCAAGTCGCAACCCGCCAAATGCCTGAAAACCGCTAGAATCGCGTATACGTTCAGTATCGTCGGGCACCCGGTCATATTGGCGCTGGTTGAACGTGATCTCGCCATAGGCTTCGCGCCCTAAATCCAATGGAAGAAGTGCTCGCAACGTTTCACGGGTTTCGATACGGTCACGATCATCGTTTCTGATCGTTGATCCATCGATGGCGGTGCTGTCATCAAACTCCAGCCGCCGGATCGCGAAAGAAGTTTCATATCGCAGATCATTTGTTGCGTAGCGTCCGCCAAGCTGGCCGATGACATCGCGATAAATCACCGGTTCGGTTGCGCTGCTCGGAACATCATTGTCGCCGCGGGCGTCATGGGATTGGTTCCAGTCAATTGCACCTTCAATTGATGACGATCCCAGATCAAGGCTTGCTGCTGCTTTAAGGTCAATATCCTGATAGTCGTCATCCGTGGAATCGGCGAAAAACCCCAATTCTGAACCCGCCGCAAGATGAAGATGAAATACCCGCCAGTCACCTTGCAGGGTCAGGCGCGGGGTGACGGTCGTGATCACATCGGATGTTGCGCCATCTTCGGAAAGAAAGATGTTGTCGTCATATTGCACGCGGCTTGTGATTGCCGGTGAAAGTAAGAAACGCCCCAGCCGAATGCCGGCGTCATCCTTGGGGCGCATTGTGTCATTGGCGGGTTTGTAGCTGACTTGCGCGGTGGCAGGGATGATTGAGGAAAGCAGGAGGGCGGCACAGAACATAAAAACAGGCAAAAGACGGAAGCAGATTTTTGATATGCCGGATGCCTGCATTATGCGATCCGTCCATCATGTTGGCGATCCCGTTGTATAAAGCGGTGTTTGGTTGGGCGCGGTGGTCTGATCAGTTTGGCGAACGGCAAAAGCGGAAGCAGCGCGGTCGCGATGAGGATCGCGCCATCAAACGCGATATTCCCGTGCTTGATATAGGCCAGGTCATGGCTGATCCGCGCATCAAGATGGTCAATTGTTGTAACCGGTCCGCGCCAGCCACAGATTTGCGCCCAGCCGGTAATGCCCGGCTTTACGGCTAGTCGGGCTTCATAGCCTGCGATGCTGTTTGAAAACTGGACATGATCGGCAAGAGAGTGCGGCCGTGGACCAACAAGCGACATCTCGCCAGAGGCGATATTGAAAAGTTGTGGCAATTCATCAAACCCGCTGACCCGAAGGGCGGATGTAAAGGTCTTTGCCAAGCGTGATGTGAGACGCGAAACGGGTCGACAGGTTTGGTCACGCAGGGTGCGGAATTTCAGAATCGTGAAAACCCGGCCGCCTTGACCAACCCGTTGTTGGGTAAAAATTGGATGGTTGAACCCAAGGCCATAAAGCAATGCGGTAATGACCATCATGATTGGGAAAAGAGCGATAATGCCGACACCCGCGAGCATCAGATCAATTAGGCGTTTTGGGTACTGTTTAAGTCGAGAATGTCCACAATGGGCGTAGTGGGAAATGTCACAAGCTTGATTTGTGTTGAATTTTACCCCGGCCAACCCTGATGCCCCCCACACCATTTATGCTCAGCTAATATAATACTAACTCAGGGTAGAGAAGTCTGGGTGTTTTTCAAGAAGTTATGTTTTGATCTTTGGTCGGGTAGAGGGTTGTTTTTGTTATGCTTCCACTACTTAGCGCAGAGACGGGATCGCCGATAATACCGTTTTCATAAGTTGCGGTTGGCGGTTGACACCGGTCTTGGCAAAAATGGTTTTCAGGTAGGTGCGCGCAGAACTGTGAGAGATGCCCACAAGTTCAGCAGCCTGATCCAAAGGTAATCCTTCGGCCAGTTTTTGCGTTAGTTTTGCTTCTGATCGGGTCAGGCCAAACAAATCCATCAGATCATCAATGGCTGGTGGTTTTTGCTGTGTCGGATCGACAAGAATCACCATGAAATTCAATATGCCATCGGCATTTTTGGGAATGCGGCGGATCAAAAAGGATAATTTTTCACTATCGCGTTCAAGCGAGAAACTTTGCTGGGGGCGCGGGGCTTGATTGGCTGGTGGATGTAAGAACGCGCTAAGTCCATCGGGTGCGGGGTCAATGGTTAGACGCCCTTGTGTCCCAGATCGCACAATTGAAGATCGCCGCATAATTTCGGCGGCTTGCGCATTCATATGAATGATCGAAAGAGTGTCATCAACGGCAATGACGCCCAGTTCCAACAGATCAAGAAAGCTTGCTGGCAGGGTTTCTTCACTTTGACCAAGGCGGCTTGCCAGTTCACCGTCGATGCCTTCAAGAATGGTCTGAAGCGTCGTTGGTTTGGGATAAAACCGAAAGACGCCCACTTCATTGACCGCCAAAAGGGCCGATTGCAAATCTGCATAACCGGTCAGCATGACAATAATCAGATCTTGACGAAGTGTCCGCAGTTCAGCAGCAAGTTCCAACCCGGTCATGCCAGGCATGTGAATATCCAAGATCACAGCCTTGATGTCGGAATCCTTGGCAATGGTGTCGCGTGCTGCAAAAGGATCGGTGACATATATCGCATCCCAATCGGGTCGCAGGCGCCCAAAATTTCGTCGATGGGATGACAAAAGATGTTCGTCATCATCGACAAAGGCAATTCGGACCGTTTTTTTCACAGCCATCAAAAAGCGCCCTCCACAAATGGGGATATTGGACAGTGCCAGTCTGACACTATTCTGGAATGGTTCAAAGCTTTGCTTGCATGTTTCACACAGGTATCCAAGGCGAATCGAAGAAGAAATTCATTCTGTTTTGGAAGTCTGGAGTTACCCATTTATGGGATTGGTTGGCGATAATCGCCCTGTGATTTTAATGGTTGATAATGATGAAAAGCTGCTGGCTGCGGTGCGTCGCACCCTGTCGGACAGCTTTGAGTTCATCACCTATTCTGATGGTCAGGAGGCATTGGATTGGCTGGCACAAAATCACGACCGGGCTGATGTGATCATTGCTGATTTGGTCATGCCGACTCTTGATGGGTTTTCGTTCTTTAAACAGTCCGCCCGCATAGCGCCGCTTGTCAGTCGTATCTTGTTGTCCGGAAATGTATCAAGCATTTCTCTGCGCGAAGCAATCAATCAGGCGATGATCACACGGGTATTGGCAAAGCCGGTGTCGATTGCTGTTCTTAAAGAAGCCATCGAACGCGCCATTCAAAGTAAATCCTCTGAGCCAAAGTTTGACTGTGGCCTCAGCCCGATGATGGTGAATGCCGCCATAGATAGCGGTGATTTGAGAACGGTGTTTCAACCAAGATTCCGGGCAAGCGATATGAGCTTTTGCGGTGCTGAAATTCTGTGCCGGATGCCATCCGTTGAAAAAGAATTTGGCATCGATGAGATATTTGAAGCGTGCCGTGACCATCCCGTGATCAATCGACTTACCAGTCATTTGATCGCAATCATGATTGATCAGGCTCCCCGGTATCGGGCGTTGTTTGGTGATAATGCCAATATTGCGGTTAATATTTCGACATATTCGCTCAAAACGCCGGAATGTCTGGAACTGATCATTCGGTTTTACGAAAAGATGCGGATGCGTGGTGTCCGTATTACCTATGAAGTTCCCGAGCGCCAGATCGTGCTTCATGATCAGGAATTGCAGGCAAGTGCCAGCCGCATGCGCGAGCGCGGAATAGCGCTTCTTATTGATGATTTTGGTTCTGGCAATAATTCGCTAGAGCTGCTGCGTCATGAAATCTATGCCGGGGTCAAACTTGACCGTGATCTTATTCGTGGCTGCATGAGCGACTTTCTAGATGATGCTTTTGTCGAATGGATTGCCCAAGTCTGTTCGAAAATGGGTTTGTCAATTTCCGCCAAGGGGATTGAAAACCGCCCACTGGCTGAGAAGCTGCAGATTTATGGAATTACCGAGCTTCAAGGCTTCCACTTTGGTTCGCCGGTTTCGCTTGAAGATTGGGAAGCTGCTGTATTGACGACGTTAAGTGCTTCGGGTTGATCAAACTATCCGTTAAGTTAACCCGGCAGGCATTGAGATTTTTACGGATCGTGACCACTCTTTTAATATGCAATGGAGCGTGGATAAGAATATGAAAAACTTTATGAAGATGCTTGTGACGATGGTCGGTGCCATTGGTTTGTATGTAACACCTGCTGTTGCCGGTGGTACGCTGAGCCTGACAAAGGCAGATGGCAACGTTGTCAAACTTTCCATGGAACAGCTTATGGAAATGCCTGCGACCGAGTTTTATACCTCAACACCTTGGACCGATGGGGTGCAGAAGTTTCGTGGGGTATCTTTCAAAGAGTTGCTTGCCGTTTATGACGTTGGTGCAGACACTGTAAGTGTTTCGGCACTTAATGATTACAGCGTCATGGTTCCTGTCAGTGTGCTGCGAGAAGATGGCGCAATCTTGGCCTATCACCTCAATGACGCAGAAATGTCGATCCGCGAGAAGGGCCCGTTTTGGGTGATCTTCCCTTATGACACTGACGTGCGGTTCCAGACCGATACCTATTGGTCATATTCCGTTTGGCAGGTGAAATCGGTTGATGCTCAGAATTAAGAACCTGCTATCCAATGCCTCAGGCAGGGCGATGTTTGTGGCATTGGTTTTATTTGTGGTTTTATACGCCATCTTGTCGACGTCAATCGTTCGACAGCTTGAAGATGAGCGATTTAGTTACCGTGAAAACCTTGTCTGGGCGGTCTTCCAGATTCAACGCCAGTTTTTCGTTATACAACGCAATGTTGAAGCCGCCCTTGGCCGTGATGGGATAAGTGACGAAGCAGTCGAGAAAATCCTGCTTGATTACGAAATTCTCGTCAGTCGTGCCTATTTACTGCGTGACGGGGACGGCTTTAAGGTGCTGTTTTCCATCCCGGAAGTGGTATCACTGATCGAGTTGATTGAAACGCAGATCGAAAAAACTGATCTTGCCCTTTCAAAGGCCGAAAACTCCGAAGCCAAGCTAACCGAACTTTATCGTTTACTAGAGCCGCTCGATGACGCCTTGCAGCAGGCGGTTGTTCGGACAACGAATTTTGTTTCGGTTTACAATGCCAATAACATCAGCAGCCTTAAGACCGATATTCAGTCCCTGTCCTATTTGTTCTTTGTTGGGGTTGTTGTCATGGCGGTTTTGACCGGATTCATGATCCGGCAGCGCCAACGTGTGTTTGCGGCCGACATTGCGGCACAAAAAGCACGACAAGAACAAGAAGTCATCGAAGAAGCCGCAGATTACGCCAAAATGCACGCATTGGGGACATTGGCTGGTGGCGTTGCACACGAAATCAATACGCCAGCCCAATATATTCAAAACAATCTGGAATTTTTGTCTGATAGTTTTTCCGATCTGGTCGGGTCCATTCAACGCGATGGTTCAGATCAGTCTGTAAGGCTTACTCTGGAGAAGGATAAGCTTGATTTCCTGACAGAAGAAATCCCGATGGCACTTGATGAGAGTATTCAGGGCCTAAATCGCATTGCCGAAATTGTCCGGGGTATTCGGAAATTTGCCCATCCAGATAATGATGCGATTGAATTGATTTCGATTGCAGAAGAGATAGATACCGCCATTACGCTTACGCGCAGTCAGGTCAAACATATCGCTGATCTTGAATTGGATATGCAACCGAACCTGATCGAAGTAAACGGCCGTAGAAACCATCTGTCTCAGGCGCTGATCAATCTGATTGTAAATGCATCTCAGGCCATTCAGGAAAGAGGGCAACGGCGCGGAAGCATTAAGCTTTCCGTAAATTCAGATGACAAGAATGTCTATATTCGTCTACGCGATAACGGTGGTGGTGTACCTGAAGAATTGCGGGACCGTATCTTTGATTATTTCTTTACAACCAAAGAACGTGGCGTTGGCACCGGACAGGGTTTACCCATTTGTCGCAAATTGATTCAGGACGATTTCAATGGTGACCTGACATTGTCATCAGACAATGCCGGTGGGGCGGAATTCGTGATCAGGTTGCCAAA
Source organism: Rhodospirillales bacterium (assembly GCA_019634165.1). Taxonomy (GTDB): domain Bacteria; phylum Pseudomonadota; class Alphaproteobacteria; order Rhodospirillales; family Thalassospiraceae; genus Thalassospira. The sequence goes on along the minus strand of JAHQVT010000010.1, from coordinate 544,467 downwards.
ACCAGAACAGAAAATTCTTCAAGAATCTAGTGAGAAAATGGATGCCGGGCCAAGAGACTTGAACGCATTGCATCCCTAAATTCAGGGTTCCTGTAACGTCTCAAGCGGCAAGTCGCCTCGTTTGATGTGCAAATGCAACAGGCGAAATCGTTTTGCCCCAGTTTCTAACTGAATGCCGAACCGTCTGACTGAATATCAGGCCGGTCGGTGGATTTGGTGTTAGGAAATGGCAATGTTCAGGCTGACCAAACTGCATGGTTTTCTAAGAACGAGTGCTGCACCAACGGATTTTGCTTCTTCGATCATTTTGGCATCGTAAAAGCCGGTCAGCATGATTTTCCGCGTGGTTTCGGTATTTTTGATTCCGCGGCGCTTGATTTCATTTAGCATTTCAATGCCCGACATCCCCGGCATCATGTAATCAAGAAAAACCACATCATAGCCATCATCCATTTGCGCCATCATATCAAGTGCTGCTTCGCCGGTATCGGCAAGATCTATGTGTTTTGCACCTGCAGCGCGCAACATGCGGCGAAGAGAAAAGCGGACTTCGTTACTGTCATCGACAATCAAGAACCGTTTCTTGGCAATGTGCTTTTTATCGGCACTATCCCCCTTACACAGAGGTAAGCCTTCTGCGATGGCAATATCGTTCTGATTGTCAGGTTGGCTTGCAGTATTCATGGAAGTTTCCAAAATCCCCTTTGGTTAGGAAACGGCTTGTGTCCTCATTTTATTGAATTAGCCGTTTTTCTATATCCCCATATGGGGATTTGAATGGAAATGGGCCACTTTTTTCAAAGCGGCCCATTTCCAGACGGGGATTGGGGAAAGATTAGAATTCGTAACCAATCTTGCGATCAAGCGATAATTTGCCACCGCCCTGGATCAGAACTGACAGGGCCAGAAGCGCCCACATCAAGGGCATTTCAAATCCGCCGTCGTTCCAAAAATAACCGGCCGGAAGATGGGTACTGATTGCAACAGCCATAAAGACCAAAACAGCCGCGGCAACCGGGCGGGTCAAAAGACCAACTGTCAGCATCAAGCCGCCAACAAATTCCAGAAGACCAATCAAAAGGGCAAAGGCAAAACCCGGAACAAAGCCAATGCTTTCAAGCCATCCTGCGGTTCCTTCAAGGCCATAGCCGCCAAAGGCACCAAACAGTTTCTGTGCACCATGCGGCACCATCAAAAGACCGGTGGTAACGCGGATAATGACCGGGGAAAGTGGTTCAAGATTGGACCATATGTTGCCAAGGGCCGGAATGATCGTACGAGGTTTCTGGGTCGATGAGATTGAAGTCATAATACGTCTCCTAATAATGGCGGGCGCGGGGTTCGCAGCTCAGGCCGCCATGTCAAACAAAAGGGCTTCGGCATTGTTGGCATCGCTAAAGACAAGTTTGTCTTCGTCTTTGATTGCGGCACCATCACCGGCATGAAGGGTTTCGCCATTCACCGTCAGGCTGCCGCGGGCGACCTGAACCCATGCGATGCGACCTTTTTCAATCGTGTGTTGGGCATTTTCGCCCTCTTTAAGATGGGCGACATACAGGTTGATATTCTGATGAATGGTGATGGAATTTTCACGGCCATCACGGCTGCCAATCAGGGTCAGACCAGAACCGGTATCGCTCCGAGCGATTTCCTTTTCTTCGTAACCCGGTTCCAGGCCTGCTGCTTCGGGAAGAACCCAAATTTGCAGGAAATGAACCGGATCGGTTTTGGAATGATTGTATTCCGAATGACGGATGCCGGTTCCTGCCGTCATGCGTTGCAGGCGCCCCGGACGGATAACCGACCCGGTGCCAATACTGTCTTTATGTTCAAGCGCGCCATCAAGAACATACGAGATGATTTCCATGTCCTTGTGGCCGTGGGTGTCAAAACCCGCACCAGCAATAACGCGGTCTTCGTTGATGACCCGAAGTGGGCCCCAACCCATGCGGTTGGGGTCATAATAGTGACCGAACGAGAAAGTGTGATTGGAATCCAACCAGCCAAACTGTGCGCGGCCACGGGTGTCTGCATCGATTTTGATAATCATGTTTGCCTCCAATGAGGGTGTCTGTTGTTGGAGACAGAATACCTTTTTCACTAAATGAGACAATTATCGTAATATTGTTCATAGTGTTGCATATAACGCGACAATCATTTGCCATGTTGTGCTGTCGGAAACAGGGATCGAACTGCCATGGACAAGCTGGTCAGTCTGCAAAACTTCATTCGTGTGGTTGAAGATGGCAGCTTTGCTGCTGCGGCCCGAACGGTTGGTCAATCAAGATCGCAGGTGAACCGGGCGGTGGCGGCCCTTGAAGATGATCTTGGGGTTCAGCTTCTTAACCGGACAACCCGCCAAGTTTCAGTCACCCCAACGGGGCAGGCTTTTTATCAGCGGGCCAAAGGCATTCTTGCTGATCTGGGTGATGCCGAAGAATCCATTCGTGAAAGCCGTGATAAACCAGCCGGTGACATTCGGATCAATGCACCAATGTCGTTTGGAACCTTGCATCTTGGACCCGCATTGGTCGAGTTTGCGCGGGCTTATCCCGATATTCGGGTTGAATTGGCCCTTGATGATCATTTCATTGATCCGGTGGCTGATGGGTTTGACATGACGGTTCGCATCAGCCGGCCATCAGAAACATTGGCCCTGATTGATCACGAAATCATTCCTATGCGCCGGGTTTTATGCGCATCCCCTGATTTTATCCGCGATCATGGGGAACCAAAGGACATTCGTGACCTGACACATCTGCCCTGTCTGCATTATGGTAATCTGCCATCAGGGTCGAGTTGGAAAATGACCGGGCCCGATGGGCCGGTTGCTGTGCAGGTTAATGGCGTTTTTTGCTGCAACAATGCCGAAGTTTTGCGTGATGCGGCATTGGCCGGGTTGGGAATTGCCGAATTGCCAACTTTCATCGCCGGGCCGGAATTGCAAACCGGGCGTTTGGTCACGGTTCTTTGCGATTACGCCCCGGCAGAGCTGTTTTTATATCTGCTTTATCCGCCAAGTCGCCAATTGGCGTCGCGTATTCGGTTGTTGGTGGAGTTTATCCATGACCGCTTTGGCGATCAGCCGCGTTGGGATCTGGTGCAATAAGAAGGCGACGCCAGCCGTGCCACGGCAAAAAATTTCAGATTGGGCAATCCAACACCTTGTTCCCTGCGTACCAATTACCAGTCTTTTAAAGAACGCAAATCAGATGAGGCGGGCATGACGGGTTTTGAAATGCCAACATTGATGATGGTGTCGCATGGCAATAGCGGTAATGGCGGTGATCCGGCAGGTGATCTGGCGAAAGTCGCAGCACCCGATTGGAACGGGGTGGTCAGCCATGGCTACATGCGTAGCACCCCGACTTTGTCAGCACAACTCGATGCCTTGAAAATATCGGGAAATGCAAAACGTCTGATTATATTCCCGCTATTCTTTAGCCAGGGTTATTTGGTGTCTGAAGAACTGCCAAACGATCTTGATCGTGCCGGCCTAAATGATGCGGTAATTCTGCCACCGACTTTGAACCTTCCGGGATTTACCGAAATGGTTGCCCACCGTGTCAGGACGGCCATTGCGCGGCGGGGCTGGGAGATGGATGAAACATCAGTGTTTCTTGTCCCCCATGGACTGAAAACCCTGACGAAACCCTTGTCCGAAACTGTTCGCTTTGGTCATCGCCTTGGCCGTATTTGTGGTGGCGCAGAAATTTGCATTGGCAATATCGAAGGCAACCCATCGCTTGCCGATTGGCGTGATATCGGATCGCGGAAAAAAGCCCTTATTCTGCCAATGCTCGCTGGCGGTGGAATGCACGCGCGTGAAGATTTGCCCGAAATGATTGATGCGCGGCGCGGCGAGGAAATTGAAATTCTGCCGCCAATCGGACAATGGGCCGAGCTTCCCGATCTTATTTTGGCCGAGGCAGAACGCCATGTTGTGCGCTTTGGCGGGCAGGCAGTGCCACTTGGCCCAACAGGTGATGACATCTGGACCCAGCAAGCTGCGCGGTCCGCATAACCGGTGTTCAACGGTTGATCTGATCCGTTGGTGGGGTCTTATCCCAGAACCGGCTTGAAACTGGTTTCTGATGATTTTTTCAAAAGATAATCGCGGAAGAGTCGCGCGGCACTGGTCAGATTGCTGTCCCCTTCATGCGCAATCAATAATTGCCGCTTGGCCCAGTCATCGGCGATAGGCGCACCGGCAATCTCCATATGGCCAAGATACCCCGCAACAGAGCTTTTGCGCAGGAACCCGATGCCAAGGCCTGCTGCAATCATCTGACGCAATGAGCCAAACCGGACAACTTTGATATGGGGATGCATATCAAGTTTGATTTTGGATGCGGCCTCAGAGATTAGGTCATCAATCACCCCGCCTTCATGCAGCGATATGATGTCGTATTTGGCAGCTTCGGTGAATTTGACCGGCTTGGGATTGTTCGCATTCGGGATCAACGGATGGCCTTTGGGGGTCACCACCCAGATCGGATCATCGCAAAAAACATCATGGGACAGATTACCAAGCGGGCTGTTATCGGCCATAATGGCAAGGTCCGCCCGACCTTCGCGCACAGCTTCTGCACTTTCGCGCGATGTCAGTTCGCGGACATCGACCGTAATGTGGGGGAAATCGCGTTCGAAATCGGCCAGAAAGGCCGGAAGGCCGGTCAGGATCGCCGAGGTGACAGCAGCAAGATAGATTTTGCCTTTCTCACCGGCATTGAAATTGCGCAATTCATTGGAAAGATGGTTCAGATCGCCCAGAAGCTTTTCGCCGTAGCGGGCAAAGATCGTGCCTTCTTCGGTCGGTTCGACCCCGCGTGGCAGGCGGCGCAACAGTTTGACGCCAAGCATGGCTTCAAGTTCGCCAATGCGGCGTGAAACAGCCGAGGTCGCGATATGTTCGCGTCTTGCGGCTTCATTGATGCTTCCGGCGCGCACGATGGCGACAAAAAGCCGGATCGTTACAATATCAAACTTTTGCATGGAACCGTTTTCGGTGGTTCAACCCGAAGCGTCAAGGTCTTTGCTGGCGAAGCGGTGTGCAGATCGTCGCAGCCAGCATTGGCGAGGGGAAATTAACCCTCGACCTGACGCCATGCTTTGTTCCAATCCGCAGTCAGTTCTGCGTGATTTTTGGCCTGAGATGCTTTCATGATTACTGCAACCTGAAGCGCTCGGACAAAGCTGGTGAACCAGCCGGTGCGGACTTCACGTTCGATGCTGGTTGCGTCTTTGTAAGCAATCGTCGTCATGGCTTTATTCCTTTGCGACATTTTCTTTGTCGGGGTCTTTGTCTTGGGTGATTTCAGGAATACCAAACGCCTTCGCCGCAGACTATTCTCGCCTCACTGCCATCCCGTTCTTGATTGGAGAACGATGGAATTAAGCTATTGAAAATAAATAATTATTCAATGTTGCGCTGCGCAATGTGACCAATTTTTATGGATATAGATTGTTGCTTTTCGTCATAATGTGGTGCTGGGAATGTGCGACTCTTACCGTTCTGTCATCTGAAACGCAGCACGATATTCGGATGGTGGGATATCTGCTATAGCTTGGAAAACATCCATAACAAGGGCCCCGCACATGACCGATATTGACGAAAACCTTGCCTATGAGCAGGCCTATGGCAGTGCTGTGCAGGATCATCTTGGCTATCGCTTGGTAGAATGGGCGGAAAACCATGCGGTGGTCGAACTTGAATTAAAGGATTTTCACCGCAACCGTATCGGTATTTTGCATGGCGGGATTCTGACCACTTTGATGGATACGGCGTGTGGTTATGCCGTGTGTTATTGCCCGGTTGCAGGCAATGTCCGCAAAACCATGACCCTGTCGCTGACCACCAATTTTATCGGGATGGCCAAGGACGGTATCGTGCGTGTGGTCGCGCGAAAACAGGGTGGGGGACGCAAGATCGTCTTTACCGAAGCAACTGCCTACAACGCCGATGGCGATGTGATCGGGACTTCGACCGGGACGTTCAAATATCACCGGGGCAGTGATGATCCCAACGGGGTGCCGCGCGACGTTTGATATGGGTTTAAGTATTCCTCATACAAAAGGCGCGACCTGTTGGCCGCGCCATTTGTGTCTCCGATAGTAGACAGTGCTTATTTCGCCATCTGCCATTTGCCATTGACCAGACGCGGGATGTTCAACGGATTTGCATCCTTGATCGCGGCAGGCAGAAGGGCATCGGGGAAGGCCTGATAAGACACAGGACGGATGAACCGTTTGATCGCAAGTGACCCGACCGAGGTTGACCGTGAATCCGTGCTTGCCGGATAAGGTCCGCCATGCACCATGGAATGGCAAACTTCGACACCGGTTGGCCATCCATTGATCAGGATACGGCCAGCACATTTTTCCAACGACGGGCGCAGGGCTGCTGCGGTATCTGAATCGCCATCAACCATGTGAATGGTGGCGGTCAACTGACCAATCAGGGTTGCTGAAAGGGCGACCATTTCATCAATGCTGTCACATTCAACAATGATGCCCGCGGGGCCAAACATTTCTTCGGCCAGTTCCGGGTTGGCTTTCCAAGCCGCAGCAGTCGTGCGGAAGATTGCCGGGCTGCCTTCAAACTTGCCATCAGAGTCGCGGCGTTTAAGCGCACAGGTAACTTTGCCATGTTTGCTCATGGAATTGGTGACGCCCTGATAGGCGCTTGAAACACGGTCTGTCAGCATGGCGGCACCGCCAACCTGACCAAGTTCGCTTGCCGCTGTGTCAACAAAGGTATCAAGATCAGTACCCTTAAGGGCGATCAAAAGACCCGGATTGGTACAGAACTGACCCACACCCATGGTGACCGAACCAACCCAGCCTTTGGCGATGTCAGCGGCCTTGTCACTCATTGCGTTGGGCAGAAGGAAGACCGGGTTGTTTGACCCCAGTTCGCCGTAAAACGGGATCGGTTCCGGACGCGAAACCGCAATATCAAACAGCGCACGACCCCCACCGGTGGACCCGGTAAAGCCAACAGCCTTGATCAAAGGATGGGCAACCAGCGCCTGACCAACTTTGCGCGTACCACCATGGATCAGGCTAAATACACCTTTGGGCATGCCGGTTTTGGCAACGGCGGCTTCAATCGCCTTGGCGACAACTTCGGATGTTCCTGGATGGGCGGCATGACCTTTGAAAACGACCGGGCAGCCAGCAGCAAGGGCGGATGCGGTATCGCCGCCTGCGGTCGAAAAGGCCAGTGGGAAGTTTGATGCGCCAAACACGCCAACCGGACCAAGTGCCTTATTCATCACGCGCAGATCAGGTTTTGGCAGCGGTTGACGATCAGGCTGGGCTGTTTCAATGCGGGCTTCAAGCCAGGAGCCTTCTTCGATCCAATCGGCAAAGAAACGCAACTGGCCAACTGTGCGGCCGCGCTCGCCGGTCAGGCGTGCTGCGGGCAGGGCGGATTCAAGATTGCCGATTTCGGTAATTTCATCGCCGCGTGCATCGATCTCATCGGCAATCGCCCGCAGGAATTCTGCGCGTTTGGCCGGTAGCATTGCCGCAAATTCTTCGGCACAGGCTTGGGCCGCGACAACAGCCTGATCAACAATTTCTTCGGTGCCGTGCTGGAATTTGGTCGGGAGTTTGTTGCCGGTTGACGGATTGTCAGCCTGAAACACATCCGGGCCGTTCAGCCACTCGCCTGCAATATAATGCTGTCCACTAAGCATGTGGGTCTCCTGTTGGGTTAATCCTGTGCCTGATAGGACTGCGCAATTCTGTTTGACCTGCAAATGACCAAAAAATGACGGGCATTGTCTATGCAGATGTCGTTCCGGTCGGGTGGCCAAATGGCGCAGTCTTGATAATCTCGGCGCAGCTTAGATTCTTGGGCAGGAGATGTAAACATCATACAATATTATAATATTGCAACGCGCGCCGAATACTGCCTGCGGGCACCTTAACAAGGTGTACGGCGACAGTCGAATATTTTATACAATATGGCTGTTTTGTCGCTCTATAGCGATCTGAGTAGCATATAAAACAAGAAAAGGCGGGGAATTTCCCGCCTTTTCTAAATAGTATGATGATTGAGCTTGGCTTAGAACGTACCGTTCAAGCTCAGGAAGAAGTTACGCGGGGCGCCGTAATAGTTGAAGGTCGAGGTGGCTGCGACACGTGTGTAATACTTTTCGTCGAGAATGTTATTGGCATTCAAGGCGACAGACATATTGTCTGTAATCGCATACGAAATTCGTCCATCGACGACGGTGTAGCTTGGTGCTGCAATGGTATTGTTAAATACCCAGCTATCAGACCAGGTAACACCGCCACCGATGCTCAGCCCGTCAACCGCACCTTCATCAAAGGTGTAATCGGTCCATGACGTAACATAGTGCTTCGGCGCATAGGTACGATATGAACTATCGGAAGTGCTACCGGCATCCACGCTATAGATGTAGGTGTAGCCAAGGAAGCCCTGCCAGTTTTCCATAATCTCGCCGCTAACTTCTGCTTCGATCCCACGGGTACGGATTTTACCGGCAGCAACACTTGCATTGGCATCATCAGGGTCGGTGACAGCACGGTTCTCGTCTTCCATTTGATAGGCCGCGATATAGGAGTTCAGAAGCCCGCCGAAATGCTCGCCCTTAAGGCCTATTTCGAACTGCTCACCCGTGCGCGGTTCTATCTGTCCGCCAGTGGATGTGTTTTCCGACTGCGGTTCATAGATTGAGGTGTAGCTAAAGTAGGTCGAGAAATCATCGGTCAGGTCGTAAACGACCCCGGCGAACGGTGTGAATACAGCATCATCAGTCGTATTGTTTGCTGTGTTCGAGCCGTTAACAAGGCCATCCTGAACTGAATTATACCAACTTGTCCGACCACCAAGCGAGAAGGTTACATCATCAAAGGTTTGCAGTTTCAATTTGGCGTATGTACCAAATTCCGTGCTGGTTAGGTCATAATCACTACGCGCAGTCAGCGAGGTTGGTTTTGCCAAGACTGGGCTTGAGATGCTTGCCGTTCCGAGGTTTGTCAGGCTCTGATAGAAGGATTGATCAACATATTCAATATCGGCACCGACCGTCAGGGTCTGCTCATAGCCAAGTAAATCAAAATTGTGATTCACATAGGCATCTGCGGCGCTGGCCTGCTCATCAAGATCAAGCTGAAGTGCACGATAGCTGGCAGTTAGCGCTGCTGATGCCTGAGATGTCGTGTAAGCATAAAGCGCGTTCATGTTGCGGTTCGAGAAGCGCAGTGAAACGTGGCCTTCGGTCCGGTCCGAGAACTGATGGTTGAGGTCAAAATAGACATCATCCATTGTATTCTCAAAGCTGTTCCAGTCGGCGCCAGCAAAGGTCGAGCGCGATACGTCAAGTAATTTGCCGTTGGAATCAGTTGGCAGGCCATTATGAGGCACCTGATCTTTGTGTTCATGCGAGAAGCCAAATGACAAGAACGTATCGTCACTTACATCTGCATCAAGAGTGACATAGCCAAGTTCGTTATTATTTTCTTCGACATCGACGAAACTGTCACGATAGTCTGCGGACAAAATGGCACGTGTGCGCACACTTCCGTCTTCCGTCAGCGGTGCAGAAACATCGCCCATCGCGCTGTAATGGTCCCAAGAACCATAGCCGACGGAACCAGCACCACTAAATTCATCATTTGCCTGTTTACGGATCAGGTTAATGGTGGCTGAAGGTTCGCCGGAACCACCATAGAGACCCGCCGGGCCGCGCAGGACTTCGATGCGGTCATACATGGCAAGGTTTGGCAAAGTGCCATCACGGCTTGAGAGCGGAACCGATACGCCGTTGGTCTGAACGCTTGAGACTTCGTAACCGCGCGAGAACAGCGACGAGCGGCCTGCGGTATTCTGGGCAACCTGAACCCCAGTTGTGTAGCGCATCGCATCATCGAGATACTGGAAATTCTGTTGTTCGATGCGTTCGGCGGTAACGACACTGGCGGTTTGTGGCAGTTCGCGGAGGCTTTCATTGCTCTTGGAGCCGACACTGGCAACCGTGGTGGTGAAGCTTCCTGTACCTTCAGTTGCGGCAGGGTCGCCGGGGTTGGATGCGCCTTGCGCTTCGACAACGACCGGGTCCATCAATGTTTCGTCGCCGCCTGCAACCAGTGTGACCGAATTTTCATCGGTGAAGCTGAATTTGACGTCGCTGCCATCAAGCAATTTGGTCAGGGCGTCACTCGCCGTCATGGTGCCGGTTACGGCTGTGCTGGTCAGATTTTCGACCTGCGCGGTGTCATAAAAAATCTGAATGCCGGTTTGCTGGGCAAAGGCCAGTAAGGCGTTGTTCAGGTTCTGGGCCGAGATATTGAAATCAAAGCTGGCACTTGCCTGCGCGATCTCGGTTTTGGTTGCAGCTTGACTGCTGGTTGGCACCATCAGCATCATCGCGCCAAGTGACATGGCGGTTCCAGCAAGAAGCTGCTTTGCGATGGTACGGTGATTTGCGCGCGCGTTACGATAATCGGTAGTACGTGCTACCGATTTTCCCCTTTTCGAGGCCATTTAGCCATCTCCCCTAGGTCTTCACATATTTGATAATGCAAGTAGGTCGCATTATCTCTTTCCTATAGGAGAAGACGCGCCGTTTTTCTGATCCGGTAAAAAAAGTTCAATCTTTTTTTGAAAATTTCAACCCGGGTCGAAAACAGCCAGAATTCGGCTATTTTGCGGGGGTGGTGATCGCAGGCAAAAAGCACAGCAAAGGTGCAGCCCTAGTCGACAAGAAAAGTTGCCACATGCGGAATGCTGTAATTCGAAGCACCAAGACCTTCGCTTATGAAATCAACGGCCTGATCAATTTTATCAATCCGGAACATGCCACTGACTTCCCGTTCGGCAAGATCGCTGCTGGCAATCAGGATCGGACCGCTGGAATAACGGCTGAGTGTTGTCGTGACATCGGAAAGTTTGGCGTGATCAAAGATCAGAAACCCTTTTTGCCAACTTGTGCTGGTCGCAAGGTTTATATGCGCAATTTCGCTATCGGCTTTTTTGCTGCCGATCGAGACTTGCTCGCCCGGTGAAAGGATGAAGCTGGTGGCGCTGTCATGGGTATCGGGTGTCAGTTCGATCTGATGTTCAATTGCCGTAACAGTCAAATCATGATCATCACCATCTTCGATAAATTGGACATCGAATTTGGTGCCCAAGGCGCGGGTCGTGCTGTTGCCAGCAACGACAATGAATGTTGGAACTTGGTCGTTTGCCGGGGCCACGTCAAAACTTGCCCGCCCGGAAATCAGCCGTACTTCACGCGCGGTTTCGGTGAAATGCACATCAATTGCCGATGCGGAATCAAGCAACACTTGGCTTCCATCGGCAAGCATAATGGTGGTGACTTCACCATGCGCAGTGCTGTGGTCGGCAAAGCCGCGCATCATCAATTCAGGGGCTTTGATGCCGCCAATGATCGTGATTACCACCATGGCGGCAACGGCAAGAGCACGTCGCGCAAGATTGTATGAACGGTGTTTCGTATCATTGGCAGCAAGGGTTGGTTGACGCAGATCGTCACAGTTCAAAAGTGCAAGCTCATCCCAGACAGATTGGGCGGTGATATAAGATTCCGCATGGTCCGGAGATGCGTTAACCCATTCCATGCTGGTTTTTTGCGGTGTTTTTGATGTCTGGTTGCCTAGATCGCGTTCCGGATTGGTCGCAACCCCATGATCATGGATCACCCACGCCGCAGCGGTGTGGTCCATTTCATTGATTCTTTGGTTGGTGTTGCGCGGTGTCACGAACTGCTTCCTGATATCGTTCTATATAGTATGACGTTTTACGGGGCGAAAAACGTACAGGTTTTTGTCATTCGGACTGATGTTTTTTAAGTTTGGTCATGGCGTGTGCCAATGCGGTGGCCAAATGTTTCTGCACCGTACTTTCCGAAACCGAGAGTTTTTGTGCAATTGCGCCATAACTTTGCCCTTCGATACGGCCGAGAATAAAAATCTCGCGCGTTCGCGGTGGGAGTTCGGCGATTGCTTGTTGAAGAACTTGTAAACGGCGCCGGTCGCCCGTTTGCGTTTCCGCATTGGGGCGGTCATCGGCAATCAGCGCCATGGTGTCGTGATCTGTCGCATCTGTGCGGCGCCGGCGTTGGGAACGCATATGATCAATCGCAAGATTGTTGGCCGTCTTATAAATAAACGCCCGGCCATCTTCGATGATGATGTCGCTATCAATGCGCAAAAGGCGGGCAAAAGTTTCCTGTGTCAGGTCTTCTGCCGTGTCCAGGCATGACAATTTCCGCGTCAGGAAGCGTCGAACTTCCTCGCCATATTGATGGAATAATTGCTGGGTGTCGGCTTTGGTCGCCATGAGATCATATTCTGTTCCGGACAAGCCATGATAATCATTGTGATAATCAATCGCAATATTGATTCGAAGGGATGGGAGAAATCTATCCCAAAGTATGACTTTTATATCACGGTCGGTGGGAAGGATGAGGATGATGACCCCATCGGCGGGCGTTGTTGCACAATGTAAACTGCTGCCAGACGCTGCCAATTTTTGCGCGATCAGAAAAGGCGCCTATTGATGGATGTTTGTTCTGTGCGGATCAAAAAGGTTGGAGTTGATGGTGTGCCAACACGCATGCTGGGGCTGCTCAAATGGTCAGCCACTATACTGCCTTAAAGCCGGGGCGGTGCCAGCGTTTAGCTGGCTTCTGATTTTGGGGTGCGACCAAAAATACTGGCAAAGTCGGTCTTGCCCGGTTTGGGGCGCTGAAGCTGTAGGCGGTCACGAATGGCGTCAAGGTGGCGTGACATTTCAGCCGCGGCAATATCAGGATCACCGCTTAGAAGGGCATTTAGCAATTGGTCATGTTCCGTATGCGAGCAATCCACGGGCTGCGGGCTTTCATACATGGCAATGATCAGCGAGCTTCGCAAAATGAGGCGTTCGAGGAATTCTTCAATCACCAGATTACCGGTCAGGCGGGCCAGCAGAAGGTGGAACTCGCCCGATAGAATGATGGCAGCACGGTGATCACCGTCATGATGGGCAGTATGTTCACGATCAAGATGGTTCTTGATCTGTGCGGCGCGCGCATCGGTCATGCTGGTGGCGACCTTGCGGGCAACCCCGTCTTCGATCATACGCCGTGCCGAAAAAACTTCGATGGCTTCGTCGATGGTCGGTTCGGCAACAAAGGCGCCGCGATTGGGCACAAGATTAATCAGTTTGTCATGGGCAAGTTGCAGGAACGTTGCACGAATGCGCGCACGACTGACGCCAAATGTCTTGGCCAGATCTTCTTCAATCAGTTTCATGCCCGGTTCCAACCGGCGATCAAGGATCGCATCGAGCATTTCCTGATAGATCATTTCCTCCGGGCGTAGCTTTTCGCTGCCTTTATAGCTGCCGGTTTCTTCGACCTTGGCCATCGTGACGTTACTTTCCGTCGTTCATATTTTTAGGCGTCATATGTTTCTACAAAATTGTTGACGATTTAGACAATAAAAAATCTCACCGAACTATTTCTCCGCTTTCTAAAAGATTGCATTGAATTTCATCAATGAAACCAAGGTGCGTAAATTTTGCGCAAAAGATGGGTAGAAAACAAGCACAAGGCCCAATGGTTACAAGGCGACACTTCCGTAAACCCGCATGAATCTGCCAATAAAAACAAATGGCACGCAATTTGCCTAAGATCGACAACATGATTGTTAACAATTTTGCATGCAGCGATGGGTGGACGTATGAAGGGCGACGGAGCCATTGAGTTAATTGCTGTCAGTAAGTTTTATGGCAGCACACAGGCGGTCAAATCCATTGATCTGCAAATTCCAGCAGGGGCGTATTGCTGTTTGATCGGCCCATCGGGCTGCGGTAAGTCGACGACGCTGCGTATGATTGCCGGTCACGAAGTGATCAGCGAAGGCGATCTTCTGATTGGAAATCGCAATGTGACCGAACTGCCGCCCGTTAAGCGCGGCACGGCGATGATGTTCCAGAATTACGCACTTTTCCCGCATATGACCTGTGCGGAAAACGTTGCCTTTGGCCTCAAGATGCAGGGCGTCTCAGCACCGGATCGCAAAGAACGCGCCAAGGAAATGCTTGCCCGGGTCCATATGGAAGAATTCGCAGATCGCAAGCCCGACCAACTTTCGGGTGGGCAGCAGCAACGTATTGCGCTGGCGCGATCCCTGATTACCGAACCATCGGTTCTGTTGCTTGATGAACCATTATCCGCCCTTGATCCGTTTTTGCGTGCCCGGATGCGCGATGAATTGCGCCGTTTGCAGCAGGAACTTGGCATCACCTTCGTTCATGTCACGCATGCTCAGGACGAGGCGCTGGCCCTTTCGGACATTGTGGTGGTGATGGAAGACGGGGTCATTCGCCAAAAAGGCAGCCCGCAGGAAATCTTCAATCAGCCCAAATCGCGTTTCATCGCCAATTTTATGGGCGGTCAAAACATCTTCAAAGGCACGGTTTCAGAATCTGGCCCCGCAGGCACCTTGCTTGCGCGCGGAGAAAACAGCTTTTTCCTGCCGGGTTTTGCTGATGGCAAAGCGGGTGAAGACCTTGAGTTTACCATTCGTACCGACCTGATTGGTCTGGATGAAACCGCCCCGGAAGACACCGAAAACGGACAAATTGCCGTTGAAATTACCACGGTCGAATATCTCGGCCTGTGGGTAAGGATCGTCGCGACAACAAGCGACGGCAAGGAAATAACCCTGATGAAGACCGAAAGCGAATTTCGGCAGGCGCCAGTAAGGCGACAGGACAAGTTCATCGCCTACTGGAAGCCCGAACACGCACATGTTCTGGCGTAAATCAAAACAAACCAAACAAACTATCAGGAGTGCTTCACATGACGATCGATATGAAAAAATCAGCGAAGAATCTTGCTACCGATACCGGCGTATCACGCCGCGGTTTTGTTAAAGGTGCTGCTGCTGTAACCGGTGCGGCCATCGGTTCGGGCGCAATTACCGGCTTCCCGACCATCTGGGCGCAGAACATCAAAAACGTGACGCTGCGCCAGTTCGGGACGGGTGTTTCAAACATCAATGCCGTTGCAGATAAGGTAAAAGAAGACCTTGGTTTTACCCTGCAGATGACCGCACTTGATTCCGATGCAGTTGCCCAGCGTGCCGTAACCCAGCCAAATTCGTTTGATATTGCTGATATCGAATACTGGATTTGTAAAAAGGTTTTCCCGGCGGGCACCATGCAGCCGATGGACACCACCAAGCTTAAGAACTATGACGCGATTTCCAAGCTGTTCATCACCGGCAAACTGACCCCGGATTCCGAAATTGCCCAAGGGACCGCGCCGCATACGGTTGGCTTTGTTGAAGGCGCAGATAGCGTTGAATTTGCATCCGCACCGACCCAGTGGATGACCCTGATTCCAACCATTTATAATGCAGATACCCTTGGTATTCGCCCTGACCTGATTGATCGCCCGATTGATAGCTGGGCCGACCTTCTTGATCCGGCATTCAAAGGCAAGGCATCGATCCTGAACATTCCATCGATCGGCATCATGGATGCGGCAATGGTTTGCGAAGCCATGGGCGAAGTTTCCTATGGTGACAAAGGCAACATGACCAAGGAAGAAATCGATAAAACCATCGCGGTTATGATCGATGCCAAGAAAGCCGGTCAGTTCCGTGCGTTCTGGAAAAGCTTCGATGAGTCGGTCAACCTGATGGCATCTGGTGAAGTTGTTATTCAGTCCATGTGGTCACCTGCCGTTGCAGCGGTTCGTTCTAAAGGCATTGCGTGCAAATACCAGCCGCTAAAAGAAGGCTACCGCGCATGGGGCGGTGGTATTGGTCTGGCCAAGCATCTTTCGGGTCTCGAACTTGAAGCAGCTTATGAATATATCGACTGGTATCTGTCTGGCTGGGTTGGTGCGTATCTTAACCGTCAGGGTTACTATAGTGCTGCCCCGGCAACCGCGCAGAAATTCATGTCCGAAGACGAATGGGGCTTCTGGATGGAAGGCAAAGCGGCACAGGGCGACATTCTTAGCCCGGATGGCAAGGTTATGGAAAAAGCCGGTGCTGTTCGCGATGGTGGTTCTTACGAAGAACGTATGGGCTCGGTCGCGTGCTGGAACTCTGTCATGGACGAGAACAAGCACATGATCCGCAAATGGAATGAATTCATCGCTGCATAATTTGGCGACAAACATTGTTCGGGCGCGGTTTATGCCGCGCCCGGCACCCGATTGGGTTCAGACCCTAATTGATTTCAAATGCCAGACTTGATCATTCCTTATTTGACCATTTATTCCGGCAGGCATTCAGGGACAGACCATGGCTTCTGATACGTCCAAACGATCGTCTTATTTTCTAATCTCGCCAATGGCGGCGATCTTTGCGATCTTTCTTGTCATCCCGCTTCTGACCATCGTTGTTGTCAGTTTTTGGGATTACGACGAATACCGGATTCTGCCTGATTTTATTTTTGAAAATTACAGCTATCTGCTTGGGTCTTCTGTGACCTGGAAAATCTATCTCAACACATTGAAATACGCCGCCCTGACATGGGGATTTACCCTGTTGATCGGGTTTACGGTAGCCTATTTCCTGGCGTTCCATGTGCGCAGCCTGACATGGCAGATCGTGCTTTTCATGGTCTGTACCATCCCGTTCTGGACGTCAAACATCATCCGGATGATTTCGTGGATTCCCTTCTTGGGCAGAAACGGGCTTTTAAACTCGGCGCTGATCAATCTTGGCATTGTTGATCAACCCTTAGAGTTCCTTTTGTTTTCCGATTTCGCAGTCGTGTTGGCAGATGTGCATCTCTATACCCTGTTCATGGTGGTTCCGATTTTCAATTCCATGATGCGCATTGATCGTTCCTTGATCGAGGCGGCCCGTGATGCCGGGGCCAGCGGGTTTGAAACGCTTAAATCCGTTATCGTGCCACTGTCCAAACCGGGCATTGCGATTGGGTCAATCTTTGTCATTACGGTGGTGATGGGCGATTTCATCACGGTCCGCTTGATGAGTGGTGGGCAAAGTGCATCGGTCGGTTTGCAGATTTCCAATGAAATCGGGCTTTTGCAATATCCTGCGGCGGCGGCCAGTGCGGTGGTGCTGTTGATCACGGTTCTTTTGATCGTGACGGGGCTTTTGCGCCTTGTTGATATCCGAAAGGAGCTGTGATCATGACCCGGAGCATCCCGAAAACACGTGAACGGCGCCCCTTGAGTTTTTACATCCTTGCGGCTTTCTTTGCCCTGTTTGTCCTGTTTCTTTATGGGCCGATGCTAACGATCTTTATCCTGTCATTTCAGGGTGAAAATGGCGGCCTGACATTTCCGATGAACGGGTTCTCGTTCCATTGGTTCGGCAATCTGTTTGAACGTCAGGCGGTGGGTGATTTTGGCGGGTCCTTTGCCAGGTCGCTGAAGCTTGGCTTGATTGTCATGGTGGTGACGGTCGTTGTGTCCTTTATGGCCGGTCTTGCTTTCCGCCGTCGGTTCCGTGGTGACAGCGTGATCTTTTATCTGGCGATTGCCAGTTTGATCGTGCCCTCAATCCTGATTTCGCTTGGGATTGGTTTGCTGTTCAACATTATCGAATGGCAACCGCAATGGTTTACATCAGCCCTTGGTGCGCATTTGACATGGACGTTCCCGTTCGGGCTTTTGATCATGTTTGCGGTGTTTAACCGGTTTGATCCGTCTTATGAGGAAGCCGCACGCGATTTGGGGGCCAGTAACTGGCAGACCATTCAATATGTCGTGCTGCCGATGGTGGGGCCAAGTCTGATCGGGGTTGCGATGTTTTCATTCACCCTGTCTTACGATGAATTTGCCCGTACCTTGATGACGGCGGGTGCGCTTAACACCCTACCGCTTGAGATTTATGGCATGACGACAAATGTCACAACGCCGGTTCTTTATGCGCTGGGCACGGTGACCACCGGGTTCTCGTTTGTGGTGATTGGCATTGCCCTTGGATCGGTGTTGCTTTTGCGCCGCCGTAAGGGACAAAAAGCATGAGCAAGATCGCGGTTATCAATCCAAATATGTCGGCGGGATTCACCAAAAAGGTCGGTGATCAGGCCAAAAAGATTGTCGCGCCAAATACCGATATCATTGCCCTTAATCCGCAGTTTGGCCCCGATAGCATCGAAGGTTATTACGACGAAGCCTTTGCCAGTGTCGGGTTGTTGTCCGTCATCCGTGACCTTGAAGCAGCCCCCGAACAAGCGGTGGATCCCATCGGGGGATATGTTGTTGCCTGCTTTGATGATACCGGGGTGGATGCCGCGCGGTGTTTAAGTTCGGCACCGGTTCTTGGTCTGTGTGAAGCAGCCCTTCGCATGGCAGCAGCCGTTTCATCGCGCTTTGCCATTGTTACCCCGATGGCGGTTTCTGTGCGCCCGCTTGAACATCTGGTGGCGAAATATGGCGCGGCATCGCAGTGCGTGGTGCGTTCTGCCGGTGTCCGGACGCTTGATTTCGAAGGGGCGAATGCCAGTGCAGCCTATGAAGCATTGAAAAAGCAGGCCGAGCTTTGCCTGACAGATGACCATGCCGAGGCGATTGTTCTGGGTTGTGCAGGCATGACCGATATTGCTGATCGGTTGGCAGATGAATTGGGTGTACCGATCATTGATGGGGTCAGTGCAGCGGTTAAGATGATCGAAGCCATGGCGATGTTGGGGCTTCGCACCAGTAAGGCCGGGGCCTATGCCAACCCGCCGATGAAGGCCTATCACGGGATGTTTGCCGGTTTCGCGCCGCAGGCGTGAACCGCCAAGGCAGCTTCGCCGTTTCGGGGCAGGAAATAAGACGGGCTTTTGGGAAACCTTGGCCCGTTTTGTGTGGGATCAGATCAAGCTTGTTTAAGCGCCTGTTCGACCTGTTCAAGATGGCGGTGCATGGCGTCTTCGGCGCGTTTGGGGTCGCGTTGTTCGATGGCATCGACAATGTCGCGATGTTGCGCGCTTAGATCATTGATCAGGCTACCGGAATGGCTGCTTTCGCGCATGCGTGCCCATGCGGCATCACGGCGCACGGCATTGACGGCCTCGAACACGGCTAAAAACAGGGTGTTTTTAACCGACTCGGCAAGTTTCTGGTGAAAGGCCGCGTCCCATTTTTCATATTCGCCCTGTGTCGTGGCAAGGGCAGCGTTTTCAACCATTGTTCGCATCGCATCGATGTCGCCTTGCGATGCACGCAGGGCCGCGAACCGCGCCATCGAAGGTTCGATTTCCTGACGTACTTCCATGATTTCAAACGGGCTGGTTTTGGTGGCGATGCCTTCAAGTTTGCGCAGGCGCGGCGTTGGTGGGGTGCCAACGAAGGTGCCCTGTCCCTGACGGCGCCAGATAAGACCATCCGCCTCAAGTAGATCAAGCGCCTTGCGCAGCGCACGGCGGCCAACATCAAGTTGTTCGGCAAGGTTACGTTCGGCAATCACGCGCCCGTCTTTGACAAACGCGCCGCTGGCAAAACCGGATTTAAGCTTTTCAGCCAATCCTTGGGTCGCAAAGTCATTCATGGTCTTTATGCTTTGTTTATGGCGTTCCCTGTCGCCGAACCAATCCGCACCTTATTTATATGGCGCTATTTCCCAGAGGACTGGTTCGGATCGAAGATCATTCTGATGTGATATCAGCTAAGCAGATCATAGAACATCCGCAAAGAGGTAATGGCCAGAAATAGGCCAAAACACATGCGAAGTGCCCGACGCGGGATGGAATGGGCAATGCGTGCACCAATTGGCGCACATAACACAGTCATCGGGATCAAAAGGGCTGCGGCCAACACATTGACATAGCCGACCGAGAAAGGTGGACGACCGTCAACACCAATACCGGACATGGCGTAACCAATTGTGCCGGGAAGGGCGATGATTAAACCGATTGCAGCCGCGGTTCCAACGGCGCGACGGATGTCATAGCCAAGGAAATTCAACACCGGAACACAAATGGTGCCGCCGCCGATTCCCATCATGGCCGATAGGCTTCCGGCGATGATGCCAAGGATGGCCCATACCGATTTGGGTGGGTTCTTGGCCACGTCGGTTTCGCGGTCTTTGACCAAAATCATATTCGCAGCAACCAAAAGCGCGACGACGGCAAACACAATGGTCAAGAACCGGCCATCGGCAAGGCCACCAATGGCTGTGCCAATAATCACGCCAACAACAATCGCCGGACCCCAGTGTTTCAGAAGGGCGATGTCAACCGATCCCTTCCTATAGTGACTGCGCGTTGACGAAATGGCCGTGGCAATGATTGTGGTCAGCGAGGTCGCAACAGCAACCTGCATTCGCAAGGATTCGTCGACCCCCATGGTCGTCAAGAAGTGATAAAGCACCGGGACAATGACGATCCCGCCGCCGACCCCCAAAAGCCCAGCCATGATCCCGCCGAGCACACCTGCGAACAGCATGGCGGCACCCCAGATCAGATAAAGGCTCATGGTGCCTTCAATTTCAATCATCTCAAACCAATCCAAACCAATTTTTACGCTTATATCTTATTCGTACTAACGCCAGATTGCGCCTCTTGGCAACGGTTTTGCGTAATAAAACGCAAAAAATCGCCAAAAATTTGCTGTTCTGCGTTTTTAGGGTTGCGAATACAATATTCAGATGACAACAATATGATGACAAAATGCAGGAACCAAATTTGAATTGGTTTCAATTGATCCAGAAGATTTTATCAGGAGGCACTGAACATGTTCCGTAAGATTGCCGTTGCCGCAGGTCTGATGGCGGCTGCCATTGCAGGCCCGGCCCAGGCACAGGACTACCCGGCTAAACCGATTGAATTCATCGTGCCTTGGGGCCCGGGTGGCGGTAGTGATACGCTGATGCGTCTTGTTGCTGCTGGCTTGGCTGAAGAAACCGGCAAAGCCGTTCCGGTCATCAACATGCCCGGCGTTGGCGGCAATGTTGGTTTGGCTGAATTCGCCAATCGCCCGGCGGATGGCTATACCATCTCGCAGATCCACGAAGGTCTTCTGATCTCGAACGGTACCGGCATTACGGAACTGAACTGGGACAGCTTCATGCCGATCGCATTGCTGACCTCATCCCCACAATACCTGACGCTTTCAAAGAACGACAACTTCTCGACCTTTGAAGAAATGGTTGCTTATGCCAAAGAACATCCGGGTGCGGTACGTGCGGGTGTGACGCTTGCAGGTGTTCCGCATCTGCACATGGCAATGATCGAAGATGCGTTCGGTATCCAGTTCTCCTATGTCGGGTATGAAGGTACTGGTCAGCGTATCCGTGCGCTGGTTGGCGGCAATATCGACATTGCGATTGGTGACGTTTCTTCGGCCGGTCAGTTTGTTGAAAACGGCGATTTGATCTTTGCTGCTGTTGGTATGCCTGAGCGCACCGCAGAAGAGCCGGACGTTCGTACCTTTAAAGAACTTGGCAAGGATCTTGATCTGGCCGTGACCCGTGGTGTGGTTCTTCCGAAAGGTACGCCGCAGGATATTGCCGATGCGCTTGAAGCAAATCTGGAAAAAGTCATGCAGAACGAAGACGTTCGCACCAAAATCCAGAATGTCGGTTCGGCACCGGTCTTCCTTGGTCAGGAAGAATACAAAACCTATCTCGGCAAACTGTCTGACACTGTTAACCGTCTGGTTGGCAAGCTCGCAGGATGACGAACGGGACTGAGAAATCAGCAGCAGCGGGTGCATCGGCACCCGCTGCTTCTCGCGCAAGAACAGAATTCGCACGGCTGGTTTCATACATCGTTTTTGGTCTTGGGTCGGTCTATCTGTCCGTTCGGGCAGGGGAACTTCCGACATCGCGGTGGGAACCGCTTGGTGCCGGGTCTTTTCCCCAACTGGTCTTTGGCGTTTTGGCCGTACTTTGCCTGATATCGGCTGTTCGTACGGTTCTTGATATTCGCAAATTGGGTCAGCTTGACGGCCTTGGCGAAGCATTGTGTGTCTGGCTTAGAACCCGCCGGATATCCTTTGCGCTGTTTGGGTGTCTGGTGATTTATCTTGGCGTGTTGCCCTATGCCGGGTTCTCACTTGCGACCTTTGTTTTTCTGCTGATCGCCCAACTTATGATCGCAGGCATTTCGAAAAAGACCGTCATTCAGTCTCTGATCGCCGCCTTGGTTTTCTCGGTTGGCTTGAATCTGCTGTTTGCCGAGGTCTTTAACGTGTTTCTTCCGCGCGGCGTTTTGTTCGCGAGCTAATAGAAGTTTACGATCATGTTGGATGCATTTCTTGCCGGTGCCCATCAGGTTTTCGCATTCGATACCCTGATTTACATGCTGATCGGTTCCATTGCCGGGATCGTTGCTGCGGCCATTCCCGGTTTTACCGTGACCATGGCGATTATCCTGACCCTGCCGCTGACCTTTGCCATGGACCCGCTGCAGGGGGTTTCGGTGATGCTATCAGTTTATGTTGGCGGATATACCGGTGGTCTGATCAGTGCGGCGTTGCTGGGTATTCCCGGAACGCCAAGTTCGGTTGCCACCACCTTTGACGCCTTTCCGATGGCGCGTGGAGGGGAACCGGGACGTGCTTTGTCGCTTGGTGTCTGGGCGTCGTTTTTTGGCACCGTCATTTCGACCGTTATTCTAATTGTTGCCGCCCCGCCCTTGGCGCTGATCGCGGTTAAACTTGGTCCGTGGGAATATTTCTCGTTGATCGTGTTTGCCTTAACGATCGTTGCAAGCCTTGTCGGGAATTCATTGATGCGCGGCCTGATCGCTGGTGTGATTGGGCTTGGTCTGGCGACCGTTGGCCCGGACCCGATGATGGGGCGCCCGCGCCTGACATTTGACTCGGCCATTTTGATGCCCGGTTTGCCGTTCTTAATTGTTCTGATCGGTATTTTTGCGATCAGTCAGTTGATGGGCGAAGTTGAAGATGACGGCAAAAGCGAAAACAAAGGGGCACTTATCCCTGATGTGATCGAATTTAAGACCTGGTCGGTGATGCGCGAAGTTCTGATGCATCCGGTTAATCTGGTCCGTTCATCGCTGATTGGTGTGTTTATTGGTGCCCTTCCGGGGGCTGGCGGTTCGATTGCCAATTTGCTGGCCTATGATCAGGCCAAGCGCAGTTCAAAAACGCCGGAAGAATTTGGCAAAGGTACGGCTGATGGTGTGATTGCATCCGAGGCTGGTAACTCTGCGACGGCGGGTGGCGGTTTGATCCCAATGATTGCGTTGGGCATTCCCGGATCGGCAGTTGATGCGATCTTGATGGCGGCCCTTATGGTGCATGGCATTTCGGTTGGTCCGCGCCTGATCATGGATCACCCGGATCTGGCATATGGCATGTTTGTCGCCATGGTCGTAGCATCCTTGATGATGCTGGTGGTGTGTGTGTTGTCTATGCGCCTGTTCTTGCGCGTGACCGACATTCCCAAACAGTTCATTGTCCCCACGGTCATGATTTGCTGTGTGATTGGTGCATTTGCGCTAAATAACCGTGTCTCGGACCTTTATCTTTTGGGGGCGATTGGTTTGGTTGGGTATGGGTTGAAATCCCTTGATTACCCGCTGGCACCTTTGGTTCTTGGCGTGATTTTGGGTCCGATTGCCGAAACCAATTTGCGTCGCGCGCTGATGAGTGACGGGGACTGGACAGTCTTCTTTACCCGACCGATTTCGGCTGTATTGCTGGTTGCTGCCTTGCTGTCAGTGATCTTTAGCGTCCGCTCGGTCCTGAAAATGCGAAAAAAAGACCGTCCTGCCACCGATGAACAAGACGGCGATTAAGCCCAGGGTCTGTACGCGTTCACATTATCACACCGGTCGCCCGAATTTGTGCAGATACAAGGAGCAAACCCGCAGGAAGATATATATCTTTCAAGGTTTTGCGACACAGTTGGCTGTGCAAATTCGGGTGATCCAAAGGACAACAAGTATGATCGGCAACTCCATCGTCAAATCCCTTGACCGGGTAGCACCCGCTCTGCGGCATTTTCCTTGTATTTCCCGATCATACTTGTTGCCGGTGCGACAATGTGAACGCGTACAGACCCTTTTGAGGAGACTTCTATGAAACTTCGTCATGACGCGCTTTATAGCTCACGCCGGTCACCGGTGTTGGCGCGCAATATGGTTTCCACATCCCAGCCGCTTGCCGCACAGGCCGGTTTGCGGATGTTGTTGGCAGGCGGGAATGCTGCTGATGCGGCACTGGCTTCTGCCATTGCGCTGACCGTGGTTGAACCGACCGGTAACGGGCTTGGCTCGGATGCTTATGCGATTATCTGGGATGGCAAGGAACTGCATGGCTTGAATGCTTCTGGTCGTGCGCCGGCGGCTTGGACACCAGAACGATTTGCCGGTGCCGACACGATGCCCCAGCGTGGCTGGGAATCGGTGACGACACCCGGTGCGGTTTCGGCATGGCGCGAAATTTCCGATAAATTCGGCAAACTTCCGTTCGAGAAGCTGTTTGAACCGGCTGTTGACTATGCATCACGCGGCTTTGCCGTTTCCCCGATCATTGCCACCCTTTGGGAAAAGGGTGGGGATCTTTTGGGTAAGCAGCCCGGCTTTGCCGAGGCGTTCCTACCCGGTGGCAAGGCGCCAAAAGCGGGCGAATTGTTCGTCAATAAAGCCGCTGCTGATAGTTTGATTGATATTGCCGAGACCAAGGGCGAAAGTTTCTATCGCGGCAAACTTGCGGCCAAGATTGCGGCTTTTGCGGCCGAAAATGGGGCTGCCCTGAGTGAAGATGACCTTGCCAATCACAAAGCCGATTGGGTTGGCACCATTTCGCAAAGCTTTGGCAAAGTGAAGCTGCATGAAATTCCGCCAAACGGACAGGGTATTTCAGCGCTGATTGCACTTGGTATTTTGCGCCATACCAACATCACCGATTATGGGCCGGATTCGGCTGAGGCTCTTCATCTTGAGATCGAAGCGATGAAGCTTGCCTTTGCCGATATGCGGGCCTATGTCGCCGATCTTGATCACATGACCGATGTAACGGTCGAACATCTTTTGTCCGATGATTATTTGAAATCACGTGCGGCATTGATTGATGTGAATAAGGCACAGGATTTCAAAGCCGGGGCACCAAAGCATGGTGGCACGGTTTATGTTACGGCTGCGGATGAAAACGGCATGATGGTGTCGTTCATTCAGTCGAACTATATGGGCTTTGGGTCCGGCGTTGTGGTGCCGGGCACCTCGATCAGCCTTCAGAACCGTGGTCATGGCTTTAGCCTGACACCGGGGCATCCGAACCTTGTTGCCGGTGGAAAACGCCCATTCCAAACGATCATCCCTGCGTTCTTGATGGATGATGCGGGCAATCCGATCATGAGCTTTGGCGTTATGGGCGGACCGATGCAGTCACAGGGCCATTTGCAAATGACTTTGCGCACCCAGCTTTGGGGGCAGGACCCGCAAACGGCCGTTGATGCCCCACGCTGGCAGGCCCTTTCGGGGCTGGAGGTTGCGGTTGAGGCATCACTTGGTTCTGACGTGATTAATGATCTTAAGGCCAAGGGCCACGCCATTGCGGTTGAGACACCAGATAGCACAAACTTTGGGTTCGGCGGGGCACAGCTTATTGCCAAGACGGATGCGGGTTATGTTGCCGGGTCTGATCCGCGTAAAGACGGTTGTGCCGTTGGATTCTAGTTACTTTTGCTTTCTTCAGATCGGCATCGCAGTCATCTGAAAATTATGGCCGGTCCATGTATTTGGACCGGCCATTTTTATTCCGGGTAACAGGGAGGAGCCACAGAGGAGACAAGGATAGAACCCGGAAAGGTCATTATGGCGACGTGTTACTGCGCACCAATGGTCAGGCCTTTGGGGGCCATGGCTTCGTCAGCCAATTTGGCATCTTCGATGGATTCAATGATGCCCCAATTGTGGTTGGCACCGCGGATGAAGCCCGGAATATCGACGATCCAGCGTTGTTGAATTTCCTTGTTCAGGTTCAGATAAAGCTTGCCGTCAATAACACGCCATGCGGTCGGATCGGCACCGAATTTACGGCCCATTGCGGCACCAAATGCACAGAAGCCGCCATATTGTGGGGCGTAATGTTCCGGGTCTGCGTTAAAGAGGTCGCGGTTTGCGGCACTGGCAAAACGGTATGTTGCGCCGTCATGTTCTGCGACGAATTCGGCATTGCCCGGCGTTGGCGCACCAACGGTGAAATAGGTAACTGGGTCATATCCCTGCAGTGCATAGCCATCGACAATATTGATTTCCTGTGCGGCCAGGGTCGGGGACGAGGTGGCAATAACACCCCCAAATGTCGCGATGCCAAGGGCTGCTGCGACGCTCAACGTGCGCAAAGTTTTTGATGTAGCGGACATAAATAAATCTCCTTTTTGGGGCTGATCACCAGCTTGTTACTGGCAGATGATCGTTAATTCGGGTCATCAAGAACCTGTCTTGAACTCTGAAAACACCCTATCTGTGGAAAACTGACTTGTTGTCTGAAGAAACGCGCAATTCGTCTGAAAGAGACATTCTGTCCGATGTGTTTGGTTCACATTACCCGCGCGGTGATGTGTTCTTTTCAGGGGTGTTGTGTGGCAATAGCGACCATGCGGGGCGCGATGATCAGCCCGAAGACCAACAGGGAATGCTTCATGTTTTGCAAAGCGGATCACTTCGGGTTCTTTTAAATGGCAGGGAACAGGTGAAGCTTGAGCGTCCCGGTTTGGTGCTGCTTGGCGCGCCGACACCCCATGAAATTGAGACACCTGAAAGTGGGGCGAACCTTATCTGCGCCAATCTTGGGTTTCCAAGCCCCGGACCAACACCGGCAAGGCTTGGCATACCCGGATGTCTTGCGTTGCCCTTTGACCAAGTGCCGGGACTAGAACCCATTACAGGGCAACTATTTTCAGAGGCCTTTGCGCATCAGCTGGGAAAGCGAACTGCGGTTAATATGCTGGTTGATTTGCTTCTTTTGATGGTTCTGCGCCACTGTCAGGCACATAATTTGGTGCAGCCGGGTATTTTGGCGGCCCTGCGTGACCAGCGTATTACCCGCGTTGTCGGTGAACTTCATCAGAATCCGGGCCGAAACTGGTCTATCGAAAGTCAGGCCGAGATTGCCGGCATGTCGCGGGCTAGCTTTGCGGCTTTGTTTCGTGATCTGATTGGCACATCGCCGGGTGATTTTTTGCAAACCATTCGGCTTGATCGGGCCTTTGCGATGCTGCGTGATGGTAAAAATCTGCAATCAGTTGCCGATCAGGTCGGATATCGCAGTACGACGGCACTGGCACGTGCAATCGAGCAAAAACACAATCTGTCGCCCCGCGCATTACGCCACGAATTTAGCAGCAAAAACTAAGACTGTTGCGCTGCAAAATGTGCCATCGCGTTTTTGCCTTTCGTCAAGCAATGAACACGTGCATTTCCGTATGATAGCCCATGCAAAAATGTCGCTTCGTCAATAATGTAACTGGGTATAAAGCACGCATTATTGGTAGATCGTGACATCGGGTTTTGCGGATTCTTTCCTTGATGACGACACATTCCTGCCCTGTTTTTTGTGGACAAGCACAATCAACAATTTAGAAAAATCCAACGGTTGGTGGCGCACAAAAGTATGACGCAACATTTGCAACAGCGCGCAGCGCTGAGCTTGAACCATGTTCTTCTGGTTGCCTTTGCGGCCGGAACCATTCTGTTTGGGATGTCTTTGCCGCTTCGTGCGCAAGATAGTGGTTCGCTTGCCAATACACCGGCCAAAGAAGCAGCCCCGGTGCAACCTGCACCTAGTGCCGCATCTGTGCCCGCTATATCGTCCGATGAAACGATAACGGATCCGCGACCCGACGCGGCCCCAGCAAATGACGTGCAGAGCCCAACGGTTTTTGTACCGGTCGCATTTGATCCGGCAATGGTGGTGGATCGTGCACGCATGCTTGCGCAGCAGCCATTTGAAGACCCGCACCGTGAATTGCCAGATGTTCTGGCCAATCTCAGCACGGATGAATATGAGCAGATCCGTTTTAAATCACAGCGGGCCTTCTTTAATCCGGCAAATTCCGGGTTCTCGCTTGAGCTGTTTCATCCGGGCAACATGTATGATGTGCCGGTGGCGATTAATCTGGTGCGCAATGGGGAAATACAGGTCATTCCGTATTCCGCGGGCCTGTTTGATTTCGCCAATGCGGGTTTATCTGCCAATGATTTCTCGGCACAGGGCTATAGCGGGTTCCGGTTGCGTTATCCGTTGTCGAATGTCGATGCCAATGACGAGCTGACCCGTTTTCTGGGGGCTTCTTATTTCCGACTTCAGGGCCAAGGCCAGTCGATTGGTCAGATGGCGCGCGGGTTGGCACTTGACTTGGCCGGACCGACCGGTGAAGAAATCCCGGTTTTTCGCGAATTTTGGATTGTCGAGCCGCAAAAGGGCGAGCGTAAAATTACGGTTTATGCCCTGCTGGATAGCGCACGCGTGAGCGGAGCCTATAAATTTGACATTACACCGGGTGGGCAAAGCCGGGCGGATGTGCGTGCCAATCTGTTTTTCCGCGATGGTGTGGATAAGATTGGTTTGGCGCCATTAAACGGGATGTTCCTGTTTGGTGAACAGCGCCGACGTTCGTTCAATGATTATCGCGGTGAAGTTCATTCAAGTGACGGGCTTTTGATCAATAACGGCCGTGGCGAATGGCTGTGGCGGCCACTTGATAACCCGGTCAATTTACAGATGAGCTCGTTCTTGGATGAAAACCCGCGTGGGTTTGGTCTTTTGCAGCGTGATCGCAATTTTGACCATTATCAGGATTTGGATCGCCGGTTTGATCAACAACCCGGTTATTGGGTGACACCCAAAGGTGATTGGGGCAAGGGCCATGTCGAACTGGTCGAAATCCCAAGCCCGTCTGAAAGCAATGACAATATCGTTGCCTATTGGGTGCCTGAAACCAAACCGGTTGCTGGTGGCGAGATGCAGGTTGACTACAGCATCACCGCAACCCGCGATGGCACGGGCCTGCATAGCTTTGCACAGGCGACAGATACGCGCATGGTGCAGATTACCCCGCAAGATGACGAAGATCAGGCCAGCACACGGTTTATTCTGAACTTTGCTGGTGGAGATCTCGATTATTTCATCAAGAATATTGCGCAAATGAAGGCCGATATCAGCGCGTCAGAAGGGGCGATCAAAAACATCCGTGTGATGGCCGATCCGGAAAATGGCGGTGTGCGGGTGATGTTTGATCTGGTGCGTAACAGTGATGCCGCGTCGAGCAATCTGCGGGTGTTTCTTTTGTATGATCAGCAGGTTTTAAGCGAAACCTGGACGATGCCGTGGGTGTTCTAATTCACGCATTTTTCTGTACTGAGAATTTTGTTGATCCATACCATATTCAGGTAAAGCCAGATGAGCCAATTGTCTGATCCCAAGAGTGCAAAGATGTCGGCAGTCCTATCTGAAACCGATATCGACGGCACAGTCTATGATCCAACGGTGCAATTGCGCGGACCGGGCGTCGCACAACGCAGGTTTTTCCTGTTTGGGGCATCGATTGCCGCAACTGCCTATGCGGCGTGGTTGATGGCCGATGTTTTGGGTGCCGATCAGCTAACCACCATGGAAATGGTGGTGGTGGCGTTCTTTGCCATCAATTTTGCCTGGATTTCGCTATCGTTCTTTACCGGGATTGTCGGTTTGATCCTGCGTGGACTAAAGCGTGATGCGATTACGCTCAAACGCCTTAAACCAATTGTGCGCAAAGGATCGTTACGATCAAAGAACGTTGTTGTTATCCCGGTCTATAACGAAAGCCCGGATCGTGTTTTTGCCGGGCTTCGGGCAAGCTATGAAAGCCTTGCCAAAACCGGCGAAATTGATGCGTTTGACTTCTTTGTCCTGTCAGATACCCGCGATCCTGATATCTGGGTCGCCGAGGAATTGGCATGGGCCAAGGCCTGTACGGATTTGAATGCACGCGGCAAGATTTTCTTCCGCCGTCGTGCGGAAAACACGGAACGCAAATCGGGCAATCTTAAGGAATTCTGCGAAACCTATGCGGCCAATTACGACCATATGATCGTTTTTGATGCTGATAGTGTCATGTCGGGCGAGGCGATGGTTAACATGGCCTATCTGATGGAAAACAACCCCGATGCCGGCATCATCCAAAGCCCGCCGCAACCAACCGGGCGTCAGACTTTGTTTGCCCGTATTTTGCAGTTCATCTCACGGGTGCATGGTCCAACCATGTCGGCTGGGTTGTCTTTTTGGTGTATGGGCAGTTCAAACTATTGGGGCCATAACGCGATCATTCGGGTCAAAGCGTTTATTGAGTGTTGTGGTCTGCCGGTTTTGTCGGGTAAGCCGCCAATGGGCGGGCATATCCTCAGCCATGATTTTGTTGAAGCTGCCTTTATGCGTAAGGCCGGTTGGCGGTGCTGGTTGATCCCGCAACTTGAAGGCAGTTGGGAAGAATTGCCACCCAATCTGATTGATTTTGCCATTCGCGATCGCCGCTGGTGTCAGGGCAATATGCAGCATGGTCGTTTGATGGTGGCCCACGGGTTCCGGCCGCTAAGTCGTTTGCATTTCTTTATGGGGGTGATGAGCTTTGTCTCTTCACCGCTTTGGCTGTTGCTGTTGTTAAGTTCGACCATTGCGACATTGCAGAACACCCAGCTAACCCACAGCTTCTTTCCAGGGCATTTCACGATGTTCCCGCAATGGCCGGTTGATCGGTCGTTTGAGATGCTTGTCCTTCTGATCTTTACCATCGGGATGTTGGTTCTTCCCAAAATCATCTCGATCCTGATGGTGTGTTTTGGCCGGGATCGCAAGCAGTATGGCGGTGTCATGGTGCTGATAAGCGGTTTGCTTGAAACGCTTTATTCCGCGTTGCAGGCACCGATCATGATGATGCTGCATTCGCAATTCGTCTTTTCGGTTCTGACCGGTAATCAGGTCGGCTGGGATGCGCAGGAACGCGATGATGCGGGGGTTCCGTTTAAGGCGGCCTTGAAAACCCACCGGACGATCATTGTGATTGGTCTGGTCTGGGGGGCGGTTGCGATCTTTGTCGATACAGCGTTTTTCTGGTGGTTGTCGCCGATTTTGGCGGGATTGGTTCTGTCACCGTGGCTGACACATTATTCAAGCAGCCTTGCGGTTGGTAAGGCTGCGCGTCGGATGGGGTTGTTTGTCACCCCGGAAGAATATGACAGCCCCGACGAGTTGCGGGCGTTGAAACGGTTTACCGCAGAAGCCGGCGAGGGTGATGTAAAAGACGGGTTGATGCGCCTGATTGAAGACCCTTATGCCAATGCGCTGCATTCGGCGTTGCTTCCGGCACGCAAACCCGATGCCCGCACTGCGATTGAGATCGGCATTATCTATGAAAAACTTGCGCGTCTTGGTGTTGAAAGCCTGACACGCGATGAAAAACTTCTGATCTTGTCATGGCCGGTCAAACCGCTTGATCAAATCATGGCAGGGCGGGACGTTCATCCGTCAGAAAACCCAAAAAAACAGTCGTAACTATTTGTTTTTAAAACTATGTTGCGCGCCACAAAAACGCCCAGATTCGGGCAAATTATCCCGCGTTTTATCGGTGATTCTTCTTCTTAACGAGACGTTAATCACCCATGATCGTTTACCGCCCGGAGGGCCGAATAGATGACTGATATGACCGTTGCAACACAGGGATTTTCCTATGCTGCTTTTGAGTCGGCCGCGATGACCCGCCTGATTGAAGATACGGCGCGTGCGTGGCTTCGGTCCTTTGGAATGGCGAATACGCAGGCCAATCACCGTCTGGTTACCGCACTACGTGATGCCCTTGCCCAAGATAGCTTTGCGGCCAATGATCGCACGAACATGCAAGATCTTTTGGATCAGGCTGCGCATGATGCGATTGCCGGTTGGCTTGCAACAGTAACCGGGCAACACGATTGTTATGGTTCAACATCGTTTTCGATGCTGCGCTGTGCATTCCTGTCGGCCAATCGCGATGGGGTCTGGTCGGAGCATTTCCTTGATTCTGAACGCGATCATCGTGATTTGGCGATGGCGCTTTCGGTTCAGATGATGCTGCCAACTCCAAGCTTGAAGTCATGTGAAATGCCGCGCCAGTCACTCGAACGCCGGGCTTCGTAATCTGCTAACAGACCTTCGTTTCGCGCTTTTTCGTCTTACCCTCAACGTTAATACGTTCTTGCGAAGGCAGGCACCGCCACATGGTTGGCGGTGTCTTTATTTTTGTCGACCGTCTTATCGGGTCTGAATTTTGCCAAAAAAGAACCCGCCACAAAGGGCGGGTTTGAGTTCAGCGGGCGAGAGAACCTGATAAAAACCATCATGGTTAAATCAGGCCCCTACAAGACGCCGAAGCACACACTTCTCCGGCGTCAAACTAGTCGGTACTGACCCTAGGCTGCTTGGTGAAAGCGGCTGAGTTTTTCCAAAAGTTTGGCTACCTGCGGATCGTTTTTCCCATTGCGATCAAGCTCAAGGAAAAAGTCCGGATAGGGCGGTTTGCCTGGTGTCAGGTTATAGGTTTCAAAATCGGTCACACCGATCGCTTCAAGGACGCATTCATCGGTAAAGAAACCGCCGGTAATATCGCGCGATGGCGCGGTTAGGATGGTATGCGCGGCATCGGCCAGAATATCTGGTGTGCGGGCGCGGCCCTGTTCAAGTCCGGGGATCATTTGCAGGGCCGCGGTTTCAATGACTGTGACAGGCCAAAGCGAATTGACCGCCACACCTTCATCGGCAAATTCCGCCGCCAGCCCAAGTGTCACCAAGCTCATGCCGTATTTTGAAATGGTATAGGCCGTGTGATTGGCAAACCATTGCGCAGATAGATTGGGCGGTGGCGACATGGTCAGGATGTGCGGATTGTCCGATTTTAAAAGATGCGGCAAACAGGCCTGAGCACAGGCAAAACTGGCCCGCGTATTAACCTGATGCATCAAATCAAACCGCTTCATAGGGGTTTGCAGCGTCGGGGTCAGATTGATCGCGCTGGCATTGTTGATCAGGATATCAATCCCGCCAAAAGTTTCGACGGTTTTGGCAACGGCTTGCGCGATTTGGTCTTCTTCGCGGATGTCGGTCTTTAACGCCAATGCCTTGCCGCCAGCCTCATTGATCTCGGCTGCTGCACTATGAATGGTGCCGGGCAGTTTCGGGTGTGGTTCATCGGTTTTGGCGATGATGGCCACATTGGCCCCGTCACGTGCAGCACGCAGGGCGATTTCCTTGCCGATGCCGCGTGATGCGCCCGTGATAAACAGTGTTTTGCCTGCAAGTGTTGCCATGGATGTAATTCCCTGAAGTCTTTTTTATGATTTGCCGAAACGCGGGCTGCGTTTTTCGACAAAGGCAGTGACACCTTCGCGAAAATCGGCACTCACAGCGCAATCGGCAAAGGATCGTGCTTCGGATGCCAATTGTGTCTGCAACCTGTTTTCCGGTGCGGCGTTTAACAGTTCCTTCGTGCGGGCAATGGCGTCTCTGGGGCCATTGGCAAGACGGGTGGCATATTGTGCCGTGGCCGATGCCAGTTGGTCATGCGGCACAACCTTGTTGATCAAGCCACAATCATGGGCTTCTTCTGCACCGAACCGGTCACCCAAAAGGGCAATTTCCTTGGCTTTTTTCATGCCGACCAACCGGGCCAGCGAATGGGTTGAGCCGCCATCCGGGGATGTGCCGATATGAATATATGCCAGTGTGAAAACCGTTTCTTCGGCTGCAACTGCAAGGTCACAGGCATTCATCAGACTAATACCAAACCCGGCAACAGCACCTTCAAGCTTTGCCACCACAGGACGGGGAAGGGTGGTGATACGGGCGATGATGTCATGGACCCGATTGATCATGGTTTCGATCAGTGGGCGGGCTTCTTCCGCAGGCGTTTGCGATAGGTGATAGAAAAACTTCACATCGCCACCGGCCATAAATGTGCCGCCCGATCCTTCGATGATGACCGCACCAATATTGGCAATGTCGGCTTCGATCTGATCAAGTGCATCGGACAAACCAGCAATCATGGACTGATCAAGCGCATTCATCCGGTCCGGCCGATTGAGCGTGATCGTCGCGATCTGATCAGTGATTGATAGCAAGACGGCGTCATTCGATGCCATTTGGTTTCTCCCGCAGGGTTTCACCCGGTTTTTTAGATCGCAAGACGTGCTTCGATGGCACTTTCCATATCGGGCCATCCCGAAAGCCAGTCTGGCATCGAAGGCGATGCTTCATCCGCCCCAACCAACCGGCAAACTTCATCAGGGGGTACAATGCCATTTGGGCCAACAAACACTGCCTTTACGACACCAAGGGCCAAGGTTTTGCCGCCTGAGACAAAGCGTTGTTCAAGATAAAACCCCTTATCGTCCCAATAGAGTGCCTGTGTTTCGAGCGCAAAGGACTGAAACGGTTTGATCGCACGTTTAAACCGCATGGTGGAGCCGGACACGACGGGCTGCCATTTGCGTTTAAGCATCTGTTTGGCAATGCCATTGCGTATGATCAGTTCGGTGCGCCCCAAATCCATAAGGGCGAAATAGCGCGAATTGGTCATATGCACATTGATGTCCAAATCCAACGGCCACGCCCGAAAACGCAAACTTGATGGATCAAGCGGATGAAGGCCGGGCCGCAACAGCGACAAGATCACCACACGGATCAGTCGGAAAATCAGGTTCACGACATTTCTCCGTGCAGCAATACAATGTGACGATGCGTGCGGCCCAATGCCATGATCAGAACAGCTCCTCGTCCAGCGCCATCATGGTCGAAGAACCCGCCATCATCTGGCTGAACAGGGCCCCTGATTGCGGCAGGATGCGTTCCATATAGAATTTTGCTGTGATCAGCTTGCCCTTATAGAACCCATCTGGGTCATCCCCCTGTTTTGCAAGTGCGATTTCAGCGGTGCGTGCCCACATGAAACCAACTGCAACCAAACCAAACAACCGCAGGAATTCGGTTGCTGCTGCACCAGCTTCTTCGGGGTTTTTCATGCCGCGTTGGGCTAGTTCACCCGTGGCCTGTTGTAAGCGCATGAACGCCTTGGCCAGCGGTTGAACATAGTTGCCAAGTTCACCATTGGACACGTTGGCTTCGATATATTCCTGCACCGGGTGGAAGAACCGGCGCAGATAACGCCCCGCCTTGGTCGGCATTTTACGCCCGACAAGGTCAAGTGCCTGAATGCCATTTGTGCCTTCGTAAATCTGGGCAATGCGGGCATCACGGACATATTGTTCCATGCCCCATTCACGGATGTAACCGTGTCCACCAAAGACCTGCACACCAAGGTTGGTGTTATCAAAGCCCCAATCGGTGAACAGCGCCTTGACGATCGGTGTCATGAGCTGAACGAACTCGTCGGCCTCTTCGCGTTTGACCGGATCGGTGTGATGTTTGGCGGTATCAAGCGCACGTGCAACCCACATGCCCATCGCGCGGCAGCCTTCATTGGTGGCCTTGGCGGTTAACAACATGCGCCGGACATCGGGATGAACAATGATCGAATCAGCAGGTTTTTCAGGCGATTTCGCACCCTTAAGAGAACGGCCCTGCAGGCGATCCTTGGCATAGGCAACAGCACCTTGGTAGGCAGCTTCGCCAAGACCAAGACCCTGAATGCCAACAGACAAACGTTCCTGGTTCATCATGGTGAACATTGCGGGCATGCCTTGATGGGGTTCACCGACCAGATAGCCAACCGCCCCGTCAAAGTTCATCACACAGGTGGCTGATGCCTTGATCCCCATTTTATGTTCGATGGAACCACATTTGACAGCGTTGCGTTCACCAAGCGATCCGTCATCACCAACCATGAATTTCGGAACAAGGAACAACGAAATACCTTTTGTGCCCTTGGGGGCATCGGGCAATTTGGCCAATACCAGATGGATGATGTTTTCGGTCAGGTCATGTTCACCGGCCGAGATGAAAATTTTCGTTCCGGTTATGGAATAAGATCCATCTGAAAGCGGTTCTGCCTTGGATTTGATGATGCCAAGGTCGGTTCCGCAATGTGGTTCGGTCAGGCACATGGTGCCCGCCCAGGTTCCTTCGACCATTTTGGGAAGGAATTTGTCCTTCAATGCATCGGATGCGTGGCTGTGAAGGGCGGCATAGGCCCCAAAAGACAGACCGGGATACATGCCAAAGGACAAGTTGGTCGAACAAATCATTTCTTCGACCAAGGCATTCAGCGACTTAGGGGCGCCTTGACCACCATAGGTTGGATCACAGGCAATCCCGGTCCAGCCACCTTCGGCAAAGGTCTGATAGGCTTCCTTAAAACCTTTCGGTGTCGTAACGACTCCGTCATCCCAGTGACAGCCTTCCTCATCACCAGATCGATTGATCGGGAATAGGACTTCTTCACAGACTTTGGCAGCTTCTTCGAGAACCGCATCGACGACGTCGGGTGTGAAATCCTCGCAACCGGGCATCTGATTGATATCGTTGTAATCAAACAGTTCGGTCAGGACGAAGCGCATATCGCGCAAGGGTGCTTTATATTCAGCCATTTCTATTTCCTCCTGGGCCGTGCCTAGTTGCGCAACGGCTTGCCGGTCAGCAACATATGCTCGACCCGGGCCATGGTGCCTTCGTTACGGACCAGACGCATGAAGCCTTCGCGTTCCAACTCAAGAATGTCGTCTTCGGACAATTCTTCGGTCACATCGGTATCGCCACCGGCCAGAACTTTTGCCAGTTCGCCGGCAACAACACGGTCGTAATCGGTTGCTTTGCCAAGGCGGTGGAACCCGTCGACCGCCATTTCAAAGGCGACGCGTGCGGATTCACCGGGTAAGCGATAAGTGAATTCTTCGGGGGCTTCATAACCATCGACCATTGCAAGGGCGCGTTCCTTGGCATCGGCCAGCAAACGGTTACGGTTCATGGTGATGCCATCACTTTCACGGAAGAATAGGCTTTCCTTGGCTTCCATGGCCGATTTGGCAACTGTCGCAACCGAGATGATTTCAAACGCCTTGGCACTTGGCGCCATCGGACCTTTGACGAATTTCGGATTTTCCGCCCAGCGACGGATCATTTCCTTACATCCGCCCCATGCGGGGATCAGGCCAACACCGGGTTCAACAAGCCCGATATAGGTTTCCCCATGTGCCTGAACCGCATCACAATGAAGAAGCACTTCACAGCCA
Source organism: Rhodospirillales bacterium (assembly GCA_019634165.1). Taxonomy (GTDB): domain Bacteria; phylum Pseudomonadota; class Alphaproteobacteria; order Rhodospirillales; family Thalassospiraceae; genus Thalassospira. The sequence continues at coordinate 507,344 of JAHQVT010000010.1, read as the reverse complement.
CCGCCAAGGGCAAGGCCACTTGGGGCGCCAACAACCGGGAACGGCGAATACTTCAGCGCCTTGTAAGTTTCCTGACCGGTTTCGACCAGATTTTCAATTTCTGGCCATGCTGCGATATTGGCGGCAAACAATGCCAGACCAAGGTTTGCACCTGCAGAGAAATTGCTGCCTTCGTTATAAATCACCATTGCCTTGAACTGCTTTTTGACAGTTCGGATTGATGTTTTGATCGCAGCAAGAACGTCTGAATCAAGCGCATTCATCTTGGTATGGAATTCAAGGCAGGCAACACCGTCGCCAATATCCCAAAGCGATGCCGCACGGTTGCCCGCCACGGGTCCGGATTTGCGTTTGATGTCTTCAAGCAGAATGACGCCATCCGGTCGGCTGACCTTGGCGTATTCACCATCAAAGCCAAGATAGAACAGATCACCGTTTTCGACTTTGTAGAACGATTTGCCAGCGGCCTTTTTCAGCAATGCCGGAATTTCAACGCCGTCTGCTTCAAGCATGGCAATCAGTGCATCAACCCCAATCGCATCGATCAGTTCAAAGGGGCCGGTTTTCCATGCATAACCAAGCTTCATCGCATCATCCACATCGACAATGGAATTGGCGGCAACTTCGGCAATGAAGGCAGCATAAGCAAGGGTTTTACCCATCACAGCGCGGCCATATTGACCACCCTTGTCTGTTGCTTCCATCATCTTGCGCGGGTCTTTACCTGCTGCACGGACACTTGAAACGCGGGCTTTTTCCGATGGGGAAAATGCACCGGTTTGCAGATCAACCGATTCCTTGACCTTCTGACCGCCTTCGCGGTTCAGGCGGTAAAATCCGCCTTTGCCTTTGCGCCCGGTATAGCCATCAGCGATGAGTTTTCTGACCAGTTCGCTTTCGCGGTAAATCGCGTGGAACGGATCGGACTTATCCAAAAGACCTGCCATGCTGGACTGCACATGGGGCATCAAATCCAGACCAACCAGATCCATCAAGCCAAACACGCCGGTTTTGGGAATGCCAAACGGTCGGCCAATGACACTGTCGGCTTCTTCGACGGTCAGCTTGCGGTCGACCGCCTCGGTCATGGCAGCCTGAATCCAATAGACCCCAAGACGGTTGGCAATAAAGCCGGGTTCGTCATGGCAGGTGACACAGGTTTTGCCCAATTTGCGATCGGCAAAATCGGCAATCATGTCTATGACACCGGCACGGGTTACATCAGACCCAACCAGTTCCAACAGACGCATATAGCGCGGCGGGTTGAAGAAATGGGTGATAATGAAGTCCTGGGCGAACGCCTTATCCATGCCGTTGATCAGGGTGGCATGTGGAATGGTCGAGGTGTTTGATGAAATCACCGACCCCTTGGCGCGGACCGCATCTATTTTGCGATAAAGATCTTGTTTGATATCAAGGCGCTCAATGACCGCTTCAATGATCCAGTCGCAACCAGACAATTTACCAAGGTCATCTTCGATATTGCCGCACGTGATCAGCTTGGCAACCCGTTTGGACATGAACGGGGCCGGATCGGTTTTAAGCATTTTGGCGACTGCGCCCTCGGCAACCACATTGCGGTTTTTTGCGCCTTCGGGGACGATATCAAGCAACAGGACTGGCGTCCCTGAGTTGGCGATATGGGCAGCGATTCCCGCCCCCATCACACCAGCGCCAATTACGGCGACTTGTTTGATGTCGGATTTTGCGTTGGGCATTACATCGCCTCCAGAATGGTCGCGATCCCCTGACCCCCGCCAATACATTGCGAGGCAAGGGCATATTTGCCGCCATCACGTTTCAGAATGGCTGCTGCCTTGCCAACAATACGTGCACCCGTGGCACCCAGTGGGTGACCAATGGCCAATGCACCGCCATCAATATTGACCTTGGCGCCATCAAGGCCGAGATCGGACATGCTTGCAATGGCTTGTGATGAGAACGCTTCGTTCAATTCGGTGACATCAATATCAGCAGCAGACAGGCCTGCACGTGACAGGGCTTTCTTCGATGCCCCCACCGGGCCAATACCCATGATTTCCGGAAGGCAGCCATCAACCGCGACCGATTTGATGCGGGCAAGCGGTGTTAAGCCATGTTTCTTCGCATAGTCTTCCGAGCAAACCAGAACAGCCGATGCGCCGTCGGTAAGCGGCGAAGACGTCCCGGCGGTGACAACGCCGTCGGCCTTAAATGCCGGTTTTAAATCAGCAAGGCTTTCGGCGGTGGTTTCCGCACGGATGCAGCCATCTTCGGAAACCACACCGTCTTTGGTCTGGATCGGGATGATTTCATCGGTGAATTTGCCTGCAGCCTGTGCTGCTGAGGCCCTTTTATGGCTTTCAACGGCGAAAGATTCTTGATCGCTGCGCGACAGGCCATATTTGGCGGCCACGTTTTCAGCCGTGTCGCCCATGCCCATATAGGCTTCTGGCATTTCTTTATAAAGGTCCGGGTTCGGAAGCGGGTTAAAGCCCATCATCGGAACACGGGTCATGCTTTCAACGCCGGCACAGATGAAAACATCGCCGGCACCAATGGCAATCGCGCCCGCGGCCTGATGGATTGATTGCATTGATGATCCGCAGAACCGGTTAACAGTTACACCAGCAACCGAGCGCGGCAGACCTGCCAAGAAGGTGATAAGGCGGGCAACGTTGAAACCCTGTTCGCCTTCGGGGAAGGCGCAACCAAGGATCAGATCTTCAACGTGGTTGGGATCAATGCCGGTCTTCTCAACCAGACCTTTGACAACCTGTGCGGCCAGATCGTCAGGACGAACCTTGGCAAGAGCACCTTTACGGGCCGGGGTGAATGGCGACCGGACATATCCGGCAATAACGGCGTTGGTCATGGCGGTATCTTCCTTCCTGAGCTGTCCTCGTGCCCGGTATTCGTTACGAATTCGGATCGAGTTCTTTTTCTTTAAGCGCATCAACCGATTGTTGTTCGATTTCGCGCAATTCATCCAATGTGACGTCCAGCGCCTGGCGCTGTTCCTCCAGGTCGGAAATCCGTTCCCTTACGCGCCCAAGCAACATTTTTATCTGTTCTGCCTGGGTTGGGTCCGCGCCATAGAGATCAAGATAGTCAGCAATCTCTTTCAGGCTGAACCCAAGTCGCTTGCCCCGCAAAATGAGAAGCAGTTTGGCGCGATCTTGGCGGGTATAAACCCGTGTGGTCCCGGCACGCTGCGGGTTCAAAAGCCCTTTTTGCTCGTAAAACCGGATCGTGCGCGGCGTAATTCCAAGATCGTCGGCCAATTCGGGAACAGTATAGAACTGGTCGTCATATTTGGTCATATTTCGCCCCTTATCGTATATATTTTTATCTTAACGTCAATTAGTTTACGTTAACGTCACATGATTTTTTTCAGTGTGTGTGATGTGACGCTAACGCATTGTAACTAAGTTGTTTTTCCTTCACGTTTTTGGCGTTCTTCCTCGACCAATTCTTTTTTCGACAATTTGCCGACCATGGTTTTAGGAAGTTGTTCCCGAATTTCGATTTCTCGCGGCATCTCGATTCTTGAAATCTTGTCATCAAGAAATGCGCGAAGATCTTCGGAAGTCACATCTGTGACGCCGTCTTTCAGGCGAACAAATGCCTTTGGGGCTTGTCCGCGATATTGGTCGGGCACACCGATACAGGTTACCTCGGCAATTTGATCGTGCAAATAAAGGGCTTCTTCAATTGCGCGGGGATAAACGTTGTATCCGCTGCACAAAATGACATCCTTTAGGCGATCAACCAGGAACGTATAGCCTTGATCATCCTGATAACCGACATCACCAGTGCGGAGCCAGCCATCGACAAATGTCTCTTGGGTGGCGGCATCGTTTTGCCAGTATCCGGTCATGACTTGCGGGCCGCGAACGCAAACTTCGCCTTTTTCACCAAGCGGCACGGTTTGGTCAGGGCGGTCCAGTGACCGGATTTCAATTTCACTACCGGGCATTGGAATCCCGATGGAGCCTTCTTTGTTTTCACCCTTCACCGGGTTGCAGGTACAAACCGGGCTGGCTTCGGTCAGGCCATAGCCTTCGACAACCTTGGAGCCGGTAATTTCCTCGAACCGATGTTTGACTTCTACCGGCAAAGGCGCGCCGCCAGAAATACAGCACCCGATATGGGACAGGTCATGTTTGGGTGTTTCTGGTGAATTATTGATCGCGGTATAGATCGTTGGCACACCGGGGAAGATGGTTGCCTTTTTCTTATCAAGCGATTTCAACAAAGCGCCCAATTCAAACCGCGGATGCAAGACAAGTTCAGCACCGAGATTGATCGAGGTATTCAGGGCAACCGTCATCGCAAAGACGTGGAAAAACGGCAAAACGCACAGGGTGACTTCGTGACCCGGATTGGCGTCTGGCATCCATCGGGTCAGTTGATCGACATTTGCACTTAGATTGGCATGGGTCAGCATTGCCCCTTTGGGCCGGCCGGTCGTACCACCAGTATATTGCAATACGGCCAGATCATTGACGTTGACGTCAACCACTGTGTTAATCGGTTTGCAGCCTATCACACGTGAATAGGGAATGTGACGAAGGTCGGTCGGAACGTCGGCAAGCTCACTTCGTTTAAACAGCGAGAACAGAACGCTTTTGACCGGCGGTAAAATGCTGCTCATTTCGCAGACGACAATCCGCTTAAGGCAGGTTTCATCCAGGCAGGCCGCGACCTTGGGATAAATCTGTTTGAGGTTTAAGGTCACCATCAGGCGACAGCCGGAATCCTCAATCTGATAGGCGATTTCACGTTTGGCATAGAGCGGGTTGAAATTAACCACAACCCCACCGCATTTCAGAATCGCGTAGTAACACACCACGTAATACGGCGTATTGGGCAGACACAGGCCAACCTTGTCACCTTTGCGGATGCCAAGTTGCTTGAACCCTTCTGCTGCGCGATCGATCTGATCTGCGATGGTCTTGTAATCATAGATTCGACCGAGAAAATCAAGGCAGGGGCGCAGCGGAAACCGCGCGGCAGCATGATCGAAAATCTCGTGCACCGGACGGGTATGAACGGGCGTGCTGATATCAACGCCATTCATCAGTGTGGGTGCTTCTTGAACGTTTACTTGGTTCACTTGCGTTAACTCCATTACGTTAACGTCACCTTGCGGGCAAAAAAAAGCGGCCCGGTCGGGGTAGCAACCGCCACCCCGCGCCGCGAGAGTATAGCAGATCAGAACTTGAAGTTCGCCTGCAGTGCGATGATGTCGACATGTGCGTCGTAAGCAGCACTATAGTTGCCGAGGTTTTCGTCACTCAGATTGACTTCGGCTGTGTGCGCAAAGATATGAGTATAGCCAAGATTAACGTCGACCCAGTCGGCGACCTTGTACTGTGCGCCAACAGAAACCCAGTAACGATTGGAGTCAGGTAGACGAACAGAGCGATACTTGTCTTTCACAGGCGTTTCATCAAAAGCGAGGCCGCCGGTAAATGCCCAGTTCTCGTCGTATTGGTATTGCGTGCCGAGCGCCCCAAACCATGCGCTACCCCACTTGAACTCGTCAGAGGAGCTGGTACTAGATGCAACAGAGGCCAGAGTTCTGCCGTCAAAATTGAACGTTAGCGTGTCGATGGAATTCCAGTTTGTCCATTGTGCATCGGCCATAACTGTCCATTTATCTGACAGATCATGGGAAACACCGAATGTGAAGGATTCCGGGGTGATGACTTCCGCTGTAGCATTGCGGTCAATATAGGCAAGGGTAAGGCTCTCTGCTGCGCTGTCAAAGTCGATCTTACCTTTAAGGTCGTGTTTGACTTCAGAGTTATAGGCAACACCTACACGTGTACCCTCAATTACTTCCCAGTTTATGCCTGTGGTCCAGCCAAAATCAACGGAGTCACCGCTGACTTCGCTGTTACCTTCACCGGAGCCGGCCAAATTGGTCACCGACTTTGAAAGGGCAGCGTCCATTTGCTGGATCTGCGGGCCGAGACCAACGGAAAGCCCATTGTCAAAACGATAGGCAAGTACGGGTTTAATGTTGATCGTTTTGATCGAAGACGTCGTTCCGTAGAAACGTCCACCAAAGTCTGGTTCGTAATCAGTGACAAGCCCCCAAGGTGACGTGATGGAAATGCCAAGATTGAATTTTTCGTTCAATTTCCAGACTGCGTGTGTATTTGGCACAAACGCATCTTGGGCCATATCCTTGTAGCTACCTTGGTTAAAGGTTTGAGTGTTTGTCCGTGCGCCGCCTTTTGCACTGATATTCCGGGCCTTTGCAACGGGCCGGATGATCGACCCGCCTACGCTATAGGTCGTTTCTTCATACAAGCCGACAGACCCCGGGTTGTTTCCCATGGTTGAAGCATCGGTGGTTAGGGTCGACATCCCCGCATAGCTTGAACCCTGCAGTGTGCCGCTGGTTTCACGAACCTGAAAACCCGACGCATGTGCGGTGCCGACACTGGCAAGTGCGCACAAAAGTGCCGTACCCGAAGCTGCCCCCCACAGGCAGCCTTTCGTAAACTTGGACATCTGTTTCTCCCTTAATCTTAAAACGTTTTAAATCCGAAATTCAAAACGCCCGCTTCCTAATTCTGAAGGGCAATCGCATCAACCCGAATAAAGTCGATGTCGTAACCCTTTCGTTTAAAGCTCGTTTTGAGCAGTTTTCCGTCCGTGCCATACCAAAGATCACGTTTGATATCGCCGGACATGACATAATGGATCGCCGGTGTTTCCCGGTCTGAGACCATCAGTTTTTCTAAGCCGACCTTTTTGGTTTCAACCCCATAAGGTTCGGCATCAATGACGCTATAGAGATCGGTTTTGCCAGTGACGTCTTCAAGCCACAAAGTTAAGGGCCAAGCGCGGTCACAGGCTTCACGTTTCCCAACACCTTTGCCAGCAAGCTCATAGCAATCATCTGTGTAACTTGCCTGATAGGTGTAGTGTGTGCCGTCATCGTTTGTGGTGGTTTCGACAGATACCAGCGCATCGCCATCCCAGTATTCGGTGCGTTGGTGGTCGTAGTGGAATTGCAAAAACAGCACGCGAACATCGGTCATGGTTTCAACCGTGACTGTACGCCCCTTGGCTGTTTGAGTGATTTCGACCTTTTCATAGCCGATCGGTTTCCCGTCTTTTAAGACGCGGAAATTCAGGATTTCCCCCGCATATGCCGTCGATACCACGGCACATTGGGCAAAAAGACCTGCTATTACGGCCGATACGGTGCGTTTTAGGACGCTTTTCCGCATGTTTCCCCCGTAGAACGGATCAGTTTAGCGTTGTCAGTCCAACATGGATGACAATTTCGCCGCCACTCCCATGGATCCTTTGATCTTCAGTTTGCCCAGTGTGAAGGCAAGCATCGGGTCAAGTTTTCCAGCGATCAGTTTTTCGAGGTTGGCTTTCTTGATTTTAAGAATGCAATCCGCATCAGACAGATCGTCATCGCTGATTTCCGGTTCATCACCGGTGGCATCAATCACGATATGACCGTCATCTCCGCAATCAAATGCGACGACAGCATTCAGGCCGCGAAGTTGCGGCAGCTTTTGTTTTACGGTGTCGAGGATGTCATCCACGAACGCCTCCCTCAGTCAGATGTTATTTTTATTATGGTTGTGAACTGACTGTAATATAAACTGACGTTAACGTAAACTAAATTACTAAAGCGAAACTATAGCGACGAATAAGGGATTGAAATTTAGAGATTTTAAGCTGCAAGTTTATACGAAACAGACACAAAAATCGCCCAGCAAAGCCGGGCTTGAGAGAGGCGAAATTACAATGTGAAATACCCTGAAGCACGTATTGGGTTAAGGGGATGTTTTTTTAAGCTCTGCCGGCTTTGTGGCCGGTTGTGATGCGGTTTTTCCGCAGTTTTCAGCCGTTACTACAGCTTGCATAGCTTGCGGGGGAATGGCTGTTTTGTTCATTTCGTTAAATGCCGGTTGATATAACGTTATCGCTGGGCCGCGACTCCGGATTGGGCAACCAAAAAGGCGTCACACCTGATGCTATCTTTTGCCGGACTTCGGACGCGATCAGCCTTTTGGGGGTGCGAAGATCACAGGTTCAATCATTTACGGGCCTGTTCATTTTCATGAAGGATATAGCCAGCACCTGTACCAACCGCGCCGCCAATTACAGCGCCACAGGTCACACAGCCGCCGGTAATGACCGTTCCAACAACCCCGACACCGGCACCAATGGCCGCACCGCTCAGCATTTTTTGGTTGCGGTCATTCAATCCGCTACATGCTGAAAGTCCCAATGTGCTTGCAAGAGCTATAGCGATGGCTGCCTGTCGCATTTTTCGCATCCTTTTCGTCATTTCGGTGCAGACCGCACGTTGATCTGTGCCCAAGGAAAGGAGCATGACGGGAAAATGAGGGGCAGGTTTGACCATATTGGGCGTTATTTCGGGCAGGTAGGGCGATAAAAAGGCATCATTTTCGCCAATGATCGAAATTCAGGCCTGTTTGGCGCGCTAAAAATGAGTGTTTCCCATCCTTAATCCTCAAAAGTGCCGCGCATAATACGGTTTTTGCCGATCATCGCCGGTTTTCCACGGGCAATGACGGTATCCGGTGCCAGTGCATCATCAAGAACCAGAATATCGGCATCAAAGCCGGTTTTGATCTGTCCTTTGTGGCCCTCAAGGCCAAGCATACGGGCCGGATTGACGGTGATTGGGGCAAGGGCGGTTTTGATATCAAGTTTTTCAGTTTCAACCAGATCGGCGAATTCACGCGGCACGGTGTCAAACCCGGCAACACTAAGCCCGGTCATATTGCCATGCGCATCAAAATCAGGAAGCGATCCATTACCGTCTGATGACATTGAAATACGATCAAGCGACACCCCATCGGCCAAGCATTCTGCTATGCCTTTGGACGTTTTAACCGCACCGCCATCCTGTGTTTCTGCATCAATGCCGGTGGTGAAATCGATGTTTCCACCGCGTTTTGCCCAATCCTTGGCAGCATCCAGCAAGGCACGCTTTCTATTCACATGGGTCGGGATGAACTGCGCAATCGGGATTTCAGTTTGATCAATAACAGCCCAAAGCGGATCTAAATGCCCATCACCATCGCCAAGATGAACCACAACCGATCCTGCCTTGCCCGATGTCATCCCACCGATGCGAGATTGTGACGCGATGCGTGCGAGTTCATCAACCGTGCTTTGACTGCCGCGATGATCAGAAATTGCCGTTTTTAATCCAATGCAGGCATCAAGAAACGTTACATCATCACCGATGTTTCCGGTCAGGGTCGGGGAAGGTACCCGGTATCCGCCGGTAAAGAACCAAGCCGAGATACCTTCAGTCCGCAATGCTTTGGTCTTGGCATAAAGCGATGCGATATGGCGGGTAGCACCATCCGTACCAAGTAAGCCACACACAGATGTAATCCCCGCTTCGATCAATTTGCCAACGGCGACTTCTGGGGTTCGTGTGGCAAAGCCACCTTCGCCGCCACCACCAATCAAATGGGCATGACCATCAATAAAACCCGGTACGGTGGTTTTGCCGCCAAGATCGATTGTTTGAAGATTTGCGGGAACAGCAACAACCAGATCAGGCGCAATGGCGATGATTTTGTCATGGCAGATCAGGATGTCGTTTAGGCCAAGTGGTGCCGGGGCAAAAACATTGGCGTTCTTTAGCAGCAGAAACATTATTAAAACCGTGACTTGCGGAGATTTGAGCACGTTTGCGAGGTGGCGCTTGCCGGCATCATAACGACAGTTCATTTCCGTTGAAACGGTTCTGGCAAGCAGATAGCTTGGCAGTGACATAAAGCAGGACGTAATCCTGCGCCACCAAAAGGAAACGTCATGAGCTTTACCGCCTGGTTGTCCGTTGCAACCATTTGTGTTCTTGGCGCTATGACACCGGGCCCAAGTTTGGCTGTTGTGTTGCGTTATTCTGTTGGGCAATCCCGTCAGGCGGGGTTTGCCTGTGCTGTTGCGCATGGTTTGGGAATTGGCTTTTATGCCGTCATCACCATGACCGGGCTTGGGATTTTGTTTCAAACCGTCCCGGTGTTTCACAATGCGGTCAGCATCCTTGGGGCGATGTATCTGATCTGGCTTGCGATCAAGGCATGGCGTGCGGCGGGGTCCGGTGCGAAATTCGATGTCTCAGGCGCTGATCGGCTTTCGGGATCTGTTGTGCAAGCAGCCCGCGATGGGTTCATGATCGCGTTTCTAAACCCCAAAATCGCTCTTTTCTTCCTGGCGCTGTTTAGTCAGTTTGTGTCGCCCGAATTTGAATGGAGCAGCAAGTTCCTGCTGGCCTTTACCGCAGCGGCGATTGATGCGGCGTGGTATTGCCTGGTGGCAATTGGTTTGTCGCATGGGGCGGTTCTGCCATGGCTGCGCGATCATGCAGCATGGATCGAACGAATTGTTGCGATCCTATTTGTACTGGTTGCGCTGCGGGTGTTATGGGGCCTTACCAGTTTTTAGCGGGCTTTTGCCCATTGGATTTAATGATCTACCCAATGATTTCATTCGTGCCACCATCACGGATCAACATGGATCAACTCTGATCCAAACGGAGCCATCCGATGACCGAAAAGACTGCCCCAAATGCCGGTCCCAATACTGATGCCGGGCGTGGGTTTAATCGCCTTGGCGCACATATCGGGTTTTTGATCGCGATTTTGCTTTTGGCCGCCAATATGCGCGGTAGCATCGTCGGGCTTGGCCCACTTGCCGAGATTATTGGAACGGACCTGTCGCTTTCAGGGACCGAGCTTGGTCTGTTAACGACCTTGCCGGTGTTAAGCTTTGGTGTGTTGTCGATATTTGCCCCGCGTTTGGGACAACGCTTTGGGATTGAGGCAACCTTACTTGCGATGTTGTTGTTTATCGCGGTTGGGCAGGGGCTTCGGGCCAGTGGGGCCTATGACATCATGGTGATCGGGACGATCATTCTGGGTGCGGCGATTGCGGTTATGAATGTGCTGACACCTTCTTTGGTGCGCCGCAGTTTCCCAACCCATGTGGCGTTGGTTACTGCCCTTTACACTTTTACCATGTCGACCGGTGCGACGGTTGCAGCATTCATTTCTATTCCGATACGAAATGCGGCAGATGGTGATTGGCGCTGGTCATTGGGTGTTTGGGCGGTGTTTGCCGCGATTGCTTTTGTCTGCTGGTTGCCGATGCTGCGCTATCGTCATAAGACGGCGGCACCATCACCGATTGCGCAAATATCGCTATGGAAAAATGTCGAAGCATGGTGGCTGGCCCTATTTTTCGGCTGCCAATCTTTGATGTTTTATACCGGCACAGCCTGGGTTGCCAAAGTCTTCATCGATCACGGAATTTCCGAGGCCGAAGCGGCAACTCTTTTAACGGTGTTTAACGTTTTTGGCATCCCGGCGGCCTTTGCCGCACCGCTGATCTATTCCAAGTTCCGCAACAAAAAACTTGCGATGCTTGTTCTGCATATTCCACTGATCATTGCAGTTCCCGGCTTTGTCTTTGCCACGACTGAATTGCCCTATCTTTGGGCGCTGTGTCTTGGTCTTGGTCAAGGCAGCATGATCAGCATTGCCCTGACCTTGGTTGGCATGCGTGGCGCTGATCCGCAAACATCAGCCCGGCTTTCTGGCATGGCGCAATCAGTGGGCTATTTGTTTGCGGCCATTGGCCCGGTGCTTTTTGGCGCACTTCATGATCTTTTGGGTGATTGGCAGGTTGCGTTGTATTTCCTGTTTGTTGTTGTTGCCATCCAACTTGTTGCTTCGATGCGGGCAGGGTCATCGGAAAAGATCGGCGGGAATTAGCTATTTAGCTATATAGACCAACCTGATTTGGGGGCAGACCCGAACAATAGGCCACATTCCCAGCATAGGAATGTGGCCTATTTCACATAGTGGAGCCAAGAGTGGGCAGATTGCGTCCTTAGTTCAATTTATGCAGTTGACTTGCATTCTCAAATCTTTATACGAATGACAATCATTATTAATTGAGGTGTGATTTGGATAGGGAGTTTGCGATGCCTGACATCGCAGTCAGACCGAACAAGACCGGAAAGGTCATTGAGCCAAGACAGATACAGGTGGAAGAACTGATGGGGAATGACCGCGAGGTCATCATTCTTCATCAAGGGGAAGAATACCGCCTTCGTATGACGTCGAACAACAAGCTTATTCTGACGAAATAAAGGCGTCACAAAGACGCCACACCATCAAATCTGACCAGATTTGCCAGCCAGCGCGCCAGTGCCCTGCACAAGCCAGCCAGCCAGCCGAAATCGGTACAAAGCTGCCTTACAGGGGAAAATCTATGGTACGAACCATCTCTGCGCGCCTGCTTTTGGCGACAGTATCCACACTTGCACTTGGCGTTGCCGCACATGCTGACGAACCGGCAAGCGCGCCTGCTATCCGTGGCGAAAATGTTTCCGAGGTCGAAAAACAGCCAGTTGCCGAAACTGCGATTGCGCTTGATGCGATCACAATCACCGCAAACAAGTTGGAAACCGCCGCAATCGATGCACCGGCATCCATTTCGATTGTTGACGAAGAAGAGCTTGCGCGCCGCCAACCTTCCGATCTGAGCGACATCTTGCGCGGTATGCCCGGTGTTGAAGTTAATGGTGGTCCACGTAGCACGGTTCAGGAACCGATCATTCGTGGTTTGACGGGGGATCGGGTTGTTGTCAGGGTCGATGGTGCGCGCGCCAACATGAGTGTCGGGCATAAAGGGCGCTTTTTCTTTGATCCTGAAGTCCTGAAATCTGTGGAAGTTTATCGCGGTGCGGCCTCGACGATGCAAGGTACGGGCGCACTTGGTGGGGTGATTGCCTTAACCACCAAAGATGCAAATGACCTTCTTGATCCGGGCCAGAATATCGGCGCGCGTGTGAAGGTGGGTTATGCCACTGTCGATCATGGATTGACCACGAACGGCATGGTCTATGGTCGCCCGACGGACAATACCGACATGCTTGTCAGTGTAACCCGTGAAAGTACCGGAAACTTTGAATCCGGGGACGGTGACAAGCAACCCTATACCGATGATGATTACATCAATGGGCTGCTTAAGGGTGGGGTCGACATCAATGATGCAAGCCGTGTGACCCTGACTTTACAGCGTTATACTGACGATCATTTGTTGCCTTCTGCACCAGATAGCGGCGCGGCCTTGAGTAACAGCAACTATCTTGTCAGTCGCGAAAGCGAAGAGTTATCGCTGGTGCTTGGCTATACCTACCATGATACTGCCAATGACTGGGTTGATGCGAAGGTCAACACCTATGGCATGCGGACCGATCTTGATGAAAAACGCGTCAGCGATGGTCGCCATGATGAACGTACCCTTGATACCATTGGGCTTGATGGCAGCAATACATCACGGTTTGATCTGGCCGGTCGTGATCTGGCGGTAACGGTTGGTGGTGAGCTTTATCAGGATTCACAGGAAGGCCGCCGTAACGGGGCAAAAGTATCCAACCTGTTCCCAGATGCCGACATGGTGATTTATGGCGTTTATGTTGACAACAATCTGGCTGTAACGGATGCGTTTGATGTCACTGCGGGTGTGCGGTTTGACTCATATGACCTTTCTGCAGATGGGCAGCGTTCGCGCGAAGATAGTGCGATCTCCCCACGTTTTTCCGCCAGCTACCGGGTAACGTCCTGGATGCAGCCCTATGTCAGTTACGCAGAAGCATTCCGTGCGCCTGCCATGACTGAAATGTATGCCAACGGCTATCACTTCCCGGGAAACAACTTTGTCGCCAACCCCGACCTTGAAGCTGAAAAAGCCAAGACGTGGGAGTTCGGGACCAATTTCAAATCCGATAACCTTCTAAGCGCAGGGGACGCACTGCGTGCCAAGGTTGCGTATTTCCAGAACGATATTAGCGACTATATCGAGCAACAGGGTGCCGTAGCGGGGAGCTCTGAAACCAAAAGTGTCAACGTACCAAAAGCTGAGATCGAAGGTTTCGAAGCTGAACTAACCTACGACACAGGGGTTGTTTTTGCTGGGCTCGCGGGGTCGCGTATTCGTGGCGAGAATAAGCAAACTGGTGGGAACCTTGCAGACATTCCTGCTGACAAAATCTCGCTGTCCGGTGGGTATCGTTTTGTCGACGCAGGTGTTGAGCTTGGCGGGCGGGCAAACATGGTTGACCGACTGACCCGGATTTCTTCTGGGGATGAGGTTCCGGGCTATGCCACGTTCGATCTTTTCGCCAGTTGGGATGCAAGCGAAACCCTGCCGGGCCTGATGGTTAATGCCGGGATCGATAACATTCTTGATCGCGACTATCAGGCTGCTGACAACGGGCTGTATGAACCGGGCCGCAACGTAAAAATCTCCGCAAGCATGAAATTTTAGGTCACGGGATCAGACGATGCAGCTTCTGCATCGTCTGATCTATATAGAGAGGTGAAACTGCCATGAGTGAAAATGATTTCAAAACGCCGTCCGATGCTTGGGCGGCATTTTCTGCTGGTGAAGCAAAAGGATACGCCGTTGATATCGCAGCCGAGCTTGGTCTGACCGAAGGTGAGCTGGTTGCAGCAGGTATCGGCAAAAATGTCGTCCGTCTTGATGCGGACTGGGGTGATTTGATCAAGCGCCTTGAGGACCTTGGCGAGGTCAAAATTTTGACCCGTAATCCAAGCGTTGTTCATGAAAAGATCGGAACGTTCGGCAAGGTCAGCATCAATGGTGAAATGGGCTTGGTTCTTAACCGGGATGTCGATTTGCGCCTGTTCCTTGGTCGTTGGGGCCATGGATTTGCGGTTGAAACCAACAATCCACGCGCAGGACGCCGCCGTAGCATCCAGTTCTTTGATCATGAAGGCAAAGCCATTCACAAGGTTTTCCTGACCGAACAATCGAACGAAGCGGGCTATGACGCGCTGGTGAATGAATTTAAGGCAGAAAATCAGACGCCGGGTATCGAAACCTTGCCGCCCTTGCCCAAGGCGGTCACGCGTAAAGATGAAGAAGTTGACGTCGAAAACCTTCGCGCACATTGGCGCAAGATGATGGATGTCCATCAGTTTCATGGATTGTTGAAAGACTTCAATGTCGGACGTCAGCAAGGCATGCGTCTTGTTGGTCCTGAATTTGCCGAACGTCTAAGCAATGACGCGCTGAAAACCATGTTGGAAAAGGCATCCGAAAGTAGCCTGCCGATCATGGTGTTTGTCGGTAATAGCGGGGCGATCCAAATCCATACCGGTCCGGTTAAAAACATCCGTGAAATGGGCGACTGGATCAATGTTATGGACCCACGTTTCACGCTGCATTTACGCATGGATATGATTGCCGAGGCATGGATTGTGCGCAAACCGATCCGCGAAGGCGTTGTCACCACGGTCGAGCTTTACGACGCCGAACTGAACAATTTCGTCATTTTCTGCGGCGAACGTCAGCCCAAGGAATCTGAAAATCCGGCATGGCAGGAACTGGCCGAAAGTCTTCCACGTTTTGATGCCACAATACAAGCTGTCGCGGAGTAATTGATGCAGCATCGTCCTATTGTCTTTTTATTGGTTCTAGCCGGTTTTATCGGTTTTGGGGTGCCAAGTTATGGCGCTGAGCGTCCAAGTCGTGTTGTCACCGTTGGCGCACCTGCAACCGAAATTGTCTTTGCCCTTGGGGCTGGCGATAGTGTGATTGCAACGGATACCACCAGTACGCGGCCCGAACCGGTGCCGTCCCTTCCCAAAGTTGGCTATATGCGACAATTGGCCGCCGAGGGGATCATCAGTCTTAAGCCGGATCTGATTGTTGCGGTTGAAAAAACCGGACCAGACACGGTGTTGAAAGAACTTGGTGATCTTGGCATTCCGATCGTCAAACTGCCATCGCTGGACGAGATCAAGAACCTGCCGGATGCCATCGCCATCGTCGGGGATGCATTGGGGCGACCCGATGAAACCGCCGCCCTTGTTGCAAAGGTACGCGATGATGTAGCGGGTCTGGCTGATTTGGCCGGGAATGAGAAACCCGACATCGTTTTCCTGATGGCGGTTGGTCATGGCAGGCCGCTTTCGGCGGGTAAGCACACGACCGCTGCGGAGATCATTGATCTGATTGGTGGTGCCAACAGCATGGCTGCCTTTGATGGGTTCAAACCGGTTTCCTCGGAAATAATCGCTGCAGATCAGTCGGATTATGTCTTGGTGCCGCAATCCACCGTTGATCATTTTGGTGGGCTGGAAGGCCTGAAAGGCGATCCGGTTCTTGGGCTGAACAAGGCTGTTGCGATGGGTAAGGTTCTTACGGTGTCGTCATCGACGATCCTTGGTTTTGGACCGGAATCGGCATCTGAAATCCGCGCATTGGCCGCTTCACTGCATCAACAAGAACAAGGGCAGTAGGTGTTGTGAAGCAGATGGTAACATCGCTTCGGGATCATATGCCGGTCAATCATCGGGTTGTGGTTCTGATCCTTTTGATGCTTGCGCTGATTGTTGCGGTCGTGATTTCGCTGGGAACAGGCGGGGCGCAGATTGCCTTGGGGGATGTGATTGTTCATATCGCCCATCACATCGGTCTTTCTGGCACGGGTATTGATGGGTTTGATGCCCGTGTGCTTGATACATTGCGTTTGCCACGCATTTTGCGCGCGATTGTCATTGGTGCCGCCCTTGGACTTGCCGGGGCGGTAATGCAAAGCCTGTTTCGCAATCCGATTGCCGATCCCGGTATCATTGGGGTGTCGGCCAGTGCTGCCTTTGGGGCGGTGGCGATGATTGTTGTCGGACACCTTGTTCTGGGCAGCTATTACCCCGTGGTCGGGCCATATGGTGTGCCGATGGCGGCCTTTGGCGGTGCTGTTTTGGCGACCGGCATTATCCGGGTTTTATCGCGTCAAGATGGTCAGACAGATGCAGCAATCATGTTGCTGATCGGGGTTGCAATTAATGCCATTGCCTTTGCCGGGGTGGGTGTCTTTACCTATATGGCAGATGATGCCCAGTTGCGCAGTTTGACATTTTGGCAGATGGGGGCGTTGTCGGGCAATGGTCCGGCCGATACGCCGGCCTTGGTCGTTATGACTGGCGGTGTTTTGTATCTGCTAGGGTTGGGAACGCCACTGAACCTGTTTTTGCTGGGCGAGGCCGAAGCACGCCATCTTGGTGTCGAGGTGGAGCATCTTAAACGCCGGGCGACGGTGGTAACCGCACTTGTGGTTGGGGCGGCAGTTGCCGTGTCAGGCATTATCGGCTTTGTCGGATTGGTCGCACCGCATCTGGTGCGGCTGGTGACCGGGCCTGATAATCGATACGTCCTGCCAGCATCGGCAATATGTGGTGCGATCATTCTGACCTGTGCGGATGCGGTGGCCCGGATCATTGTTCTTCCGGCGGAATTGCCGATTGGTTTGGTCACCGGGATTGTCGGGGGGCCATTTTTCCTTGGGCTTTTGATGCGCGAGAAGAAAAGGCGTCGGTTATGAGCCTGATTGCGGACAACATCAGTTTTGTGGCCCGCGGGCGTCATCTTTTGCGCGATATTTCTGTTGCGGTGGAACCGGGCAAAGTTCTTGCGGTGTTGGGGCCAAACGGGGCCGGAAAATCGACCTTGCTAAAGGTTCTTGCCGGCGAGCTTTATGCCGCTCAAGGCACTGTAACCCAGAATGGACGGGATATTTCGGGTATCCCTGCAATGCAATTGGCGCAAGAACGGGCGGTAATGCCACAGGCAGCCTCTATGACATTCCCGTTTGTCGTGCGCGACGTCGTTGCTTTGGGGCGGTCGCCTTTTCGTAAGCTATCAACAAGGCAACTTGATCAGCAATTGGTTCGACGTGCCATAGAACTTGCCGATATTGATCATCTGAGTGAGCGGGCGTATCCGGCCCTTTCGGGTGGGGAGAAACAGCGCGTCCATCTTGCGCGCGCATTGGTTCAGGTCTGGGGCATGGACGGGGCTGATGCTTATGCGCGCACTTTGGTAACGGGTTCGGATGGTATGGAAGCTCATCGTCAATCAATAAGAAGTCGGTTCTTGCTGCTTGATGAACCGACCTCGGGGTTGGATGTATCCCATCAGCACACCTTGTTGGCCGTCGCACGACGCGAAGCACATCAAAACAACGTCGGTGTTCTCATGATCCTGCATGACTTTAACCAGGTCATGGCCTATGCCGACAAAGTTGTTGTTCTGCAGAACGGTGAAATGGTCGCGGACGGTGCCGTTGATACGGTTATGCGTCCCGACCTGTTGTCAGCAGTGTTTAAAAGTCCGATCCGTGCGATTTCTGACCCTGATGGTGGCGCAGTTCTGGTCAGTCAGGCAAAGCACAATCTAGATGATAGCTTGGCTTAGGCGACAATTTCACGAGCTTCTGCTGCAAGCTGTTTAAGGGCGGCCAAAACGTCGATGGTTGCGGCTTCCATTTTGGAAAATGCGGCTTCGGTGGCCGCCGTATCGTGATTGGCATAGGCCAAAAGGGCATCGTGGCCAGCTTTGTGCTGCATTTCATGGGGAACGCGCACAGTGGCAAAGCTGGGTAGTTTGCGGAACGGTTCGGCGGCGTCGCTGCTATACCATTTGCCAAATCGGCAGGCTTCAGCCGCCCCCATATCAACCTTGGTAGGGTCGGTCAGACCAGCAAGTACTTCGGCAACTGCCTTGAAATAAACGGCGTGTTCGGCCCGCGCACTGCGAATGGTGCGGTTGGGAATGTCATAGCGCACCAGTTCCGAAACCTGTTGATCGATCAGTTGTTCGACCTCGCTGACGGTTTCAATCGCCGATCTGATCGCGCTGACTTGTCCACCTGTTTGGTTGGCAATGCCCGTAATGCCGCCGCGAACGGCATCGGTTGCGCGGTTTTGTTCATCAAGAATATTGGATATATCGGCAATGCGTTGGGTGGTGTCTTCCATCTTGGTGCCGATGTCACCGATTTCGCGCGCAACTTCCCCCATGACGTCTTGACCGCGTGAAACCGCCTCTGTCCCCAAATTCATTGCATCGACAATGCCCTGCGTTTCGTCTTGAAGATTGGTGATACGGGTTCGGATTTCCTCGGTTGCGCGTGCGGTTTGTTGGCTCAGCGCTTTGACCTCATTGGCGACCACGGCAAAACCTTTTCCGGCATCACCGGCACGGGCTGCTTCAATCGTCGCGTTAAGGGCCAAAAGATTGGTTTCCGAGGCAATTGCTTCGATGGACTCAACGATTTCACCGATCTTTGCCGATGCTTCGGCCAAGACATCAACCCGCTTTGACGCATCACTTACGACATTGGCAATTTCGTCCATGCTGTTGACAGCACCTTTGACGGTTTCCTGACCGGTGCGCGTGACATTGATTGCATCTTCGGCGTTGTCTGCCGCTGCCCGGCCATTTTCGGCAATGTGACTGATGCCAGATACCATCTGGTCAACCGCGGCAGAAATTGATTGGGCTTGGCGATCGACATCTTCGATCACGTTCATCATGCGCGCGTTGGAAATGGCACTTTCATTGATGGCAACCGATAGATCCATTGTGCGGTCAAGCTGTTGATCAGCAAAGGCGTTCTCAGACGCAGTATGGCGGTTTTCAGCGCTGGCATCGCAATAGGCGGTCAGGGTCAACTCGATATCAAGCAACATCACGGATGTCAGGGCAGTGACGATCTTGGCAGCTTCGCCTGCGCGCCAGCGGAATTTGACGATGATGGTTTCAATCAGTGCATCGGTAACCGCGTTATAGGCTGCGATGTAAAGTTTGGGGGTTATGCCAAATTCTTCGTGGCGCTTTCCGATGGCAAGCGACTGGCTGACGAATTCTTCGTCGATTTTGCCATCAAACAGCTTTTGCCAATGTGCCTGTAAGGTATTGGTAAGCTGATCAAGTGTTGGGTCGTCAAGGACGGGCTGATTAATTTCTGGTTTTTGCGCGATGATTTCATAGAACTTCTTGGCCCGTTTGGCCGATCCATCGTGAATATCGCGCGCTGCCTTGCGCAAGATGCCAAAAGTGGCCGGCAAGATAGCATATCGTTCCAGACGATCTTCAAGTAACGACACAGCCCGAATTCCCTTTTCCCAACACCCGGCATGTGAACCGGGATTCCCCCAGATGCGCTTTTTTTTAAAGCTTCTTTCTATATAGGGACTGCGCACATTTTTTCGGTGACAGTTCCCATTCAAAAGGAACATTAGGGACGCGTGCCTCAATCGACAATCAAATTCTGATCCATAAGAATAGTATCAATGGTTTATAGCACTGTGCCGGCCCTATTCGTTTTTACAAGTTGCAAGCAACCAGTCCCGAAAAGCCCGAACCGCAAAATTGTTTTCCTTCTCATGGGGATAAACAACGTAATAGGCGTGATGGTTGGGGATTGAGACATCAAATGGTGCAATCAGCCGACCGTTTTCAAGTTCTTCGCGCACCAGAAATTCCGGCAACAATGCCAATCCAAGTCCGGCAACCGCGGCCTGAATGACCATGTGGAAATGCTCAAACCGTGGACCGGCCAATTCATCAACCACAGCAACGCCTGTTGCAGCCAGCCAATCCTGCCATGCGCGCGGGCGGGTGGAATGTTGTAAAAGTGTGCAATTGCGCACCCGTTCGCGGGCAATCGGCAGATCGTCATTTTCCTTAAGCAGTTTTGGCGCGCATACCGCAATCAAGGTTTCGCCCATCAGACGGTGAAACACACAGCCCGGCAGGTTTTCATCGCCAAAATGAATAGCGATATCGATGCCTTCGCGGTCAAAATTGAACTCACGTGTTTGGGTGATCAGATTAAGCTGAATATCAGGCCAGGTTGCTTTGAAATCGCCTAATCGCGGGACCAACCAGCGAGCGCCGAATGTTGGGAGGGTGCCGACATTAAGCATCCCGCCTGCATCGGAATAGGCCATGACTTGCAGTGTTGCGGCTTCTGCCCGATCCAAAAGATCACGCACCTGTGCGGCATAAGCCTCGCCCGCTGCCGTCAGTTTCAAACGCTTTTTTACCCGACGAAACAAATCACGACCCAGATATTCCTCAAGCGCACGGATTTGGCGGCTGATGGCGCTTTGCGTGACATTCAGTTCCTCGGCCGCACGGGTAAAGGATAGATGGCGTGCAGAACTTTCAAAGAATTGCAGGGCAGTCAGGGATGGCAGGACGCGGCGCATGGGCAAAGACAGTTCATAACAAAATGGAATGATATGGTGCGAATATATCGTTTGTTTGCTTCTCGTCCAAGGCGTAACGTTTTAAACGGTTCCAAGCCCCCTCGTGCCACCACATGAAGTGTTCGGGCGATGAACCATCGCGCTGGATTGCTGTCAGTTTGTAATGTTTTGGAAGGATGTCTCCCCCTTTTTTAACGATGACGGCATCCAGCGCATAATAACAAAAATGTCCGGAAACAAGCCGGTCAGAAGGCTTCAACACTGTATCGGGTGAGATCGCAAGAATGGGTTTGGTTGACGAAAACTATGATGTGATCATTGTCGGCGGGGCGGTTATTGGCAGCTCCATCGCGTGGCATCTGACCGGCCGGGATGATTTTAACGGTCGTGTTTTGGTGATTGAAAAAGATCCCAATTACGAATTTTGTTCGACCGCACTTTCCGCCGCATCAATCCGTCAGCAGTTTTCAACCCCGCTTAACATCGAAATGTCGCTCTATGGCATTGATTTCCTGCGTAATTTAAAACGCGATCTTGACGCGGAAGTCGATATTTCCCTGCATGAAAAGGGTTATCTGGTTCTCGCGACCGATCCTGGGCGTGACATCTTGCGCCAAAATCACGCAACGCAGGTCGAATTTGGCGGCGACATCGTTTGGATGGAACCTGATGAATTGGCGGCAAAATACCCATGGATGAATGTATCTGACCTAGCAGCAGGCTGTTGGGGCAGGACGGGAGAGGGATGGTTTGACGCCTATTGTCTGATGCAGTCGTTCCGCAAACAAGCCCGCCGTCGGGGGGCGGAATATATCGACGGTGACGTGGTCGATGTTGTGCGCGCAGGCGATCAGGTGACCGGTGTTGTTTTAAAAGACGGACGCCGGTTTGGGTGCGGCACATTGGTTAATGCCGCGGGAACGGGTGGATCAAAGCTTGCCAAAATGGCGGGTCTTGAAATCCCGGTTGAGCCGCGCAAACGCTGTATCTTCGTGTTTAACTGCCGGGATGCTGCTGACATTAGCGCATCCTGCCCGATGCTGATTGACCCAAGCGGGCTTTATGTCCGCCCCGAAGGCGAGTTTTTCATAACCGGTATCGCCCCGCCCAAAGATCGTGACCCGGAATGCTGGGATTTTGAGGTTGATCACAGCCTGTTTGACGACTTCATCTGGCCGGGACTTTATGAACGTTGTGAACGGTTTGAAGCGATCAAGGTCGTCAATGCCTGGGCCGGTTATTATTCCTATAATTTGCTGGATCAGAACGCCATCCTTGGCCGTCATACGGACGTTACCAACTTTATCTTTGCTAACGGGTTTTCCGGCCACGGATTGCAGCAAAGCCCGGCTGTCGGGCGCGGCATTGCCGAGCTGATCGCGAGCAATGCTTATCAGACCCTTGATCTATCCGTGTTTGGCTATGAACGTATCCGCGACAATGCGCCGGTGTTGGAACTAAACGTAATTTAATTCGGTTTCGTAACGATATTGCGAAATCAAACTCTTAACCCAAAAGGTCGGAGCACGCCCCACATGCCCCGTGATGATGCCAACAAGTCCGCAGACGATAATGCCGTCCTCCGCGACCGTCAGACCGGATCGGTCGCAGAAGGGGTGCGTAACCTTCATCCGGTGTATCTGGATCGGGCGCTAAATGCCGAAGCATGGGACGTTGATGGCAACCGTTTCATCGATTTCATTGGCGGGATTGGTGTTTTGACCGTTGGGCATCGCAATCCGCTGGTGATGGAGCGGGTGGCCAAACAGTGCGAGCGCTTTACCCATAGCTGCTTTAACGCGCTGCCCCATGAACCCTATGTTGCCGTGACCGATTGGTTGGCGACAAACTGCCCGATTGAAGGTCCGGCAAAATCCATGCTGACCAATTCCGGGGCAGAGGCCATGGAAAATGCATTGAAACTTGCCCGCGCCTTTACCGGGCGGACCGGGGTAATTGCCTTTGACGGGGCGTTTCATGGTCGCACATTGGCAACACTGGCCCTGACTGGAAAGACCAAACCCTATAAAACCGGGCTTGGGCCGCTTCCGGGGCCGGTTTGGCATTTGCCATATCCTTGCCCTGAAACCGGGGTATCGGTTGGCGATGCTATGGCAGCGATCGACAAGTTGTTTGCCGTCTCGGCCGATCCGGCATCGGTCGGGGCCATTGTGATTGAGCCGGTGCAAGGCGAAGGCGGTTTTCGCGCCTGTGATGCGGCTTTTCTGGTCGAACTGCGCCGCCTGTGTGATGAAAACGGCATGGTGTTGATCGCCGATGAAATTCAGTCGGGGTTCGGGCGGACGGGTAAGATGTTTGCCATTGAGCATGCCGGTGTGGCACCCGATATTCTTGTCATGGGCAAGGGGATTGGCGGTGGATTTCCACTTGCCGCGATCACTGGGGCGAAGGACGTTATGGATGCGCTTGCCCCCGGTGGGCTTGGCGGGACCTATTCCGGCAATCCGGTGGCCTGTGCGGCGGCGACCGGTGTGTTTGATGTGCTTGAAGATGAAAATATTCTGAGCCGGGCCAAACAGCTTGGCGAGAAATACGCGACCCATATCGCATGGTTGCGTGATCTGCCCGGCGGGCAAGTGATCGGCAATATGCGCGGAATTGGCGCCATGCGCGCGTTCGAGATGATTGCAGATGATGGCAAACCATCGCCTAAACGTCTGCAAAGCTTATTGCAACTGGCCCGTGCAAGCGGGCTATTGTTAATGCCAAGTGGTGAGCACGCCAATGTGGTGCGCCTGCTGGCACCTTTGACCATTCCGTTCGATCAGGTCGATGAGGCTTTTGCCATCATTGCCAAGCTGTTGCCTAAGGTGGCGCAGGTTACGGAATAGGTATCAACGGAATGTCCGGTGGGAATCACCGAAAGTTTTAAAAGAAGGGAGTTTTACTGTGAGTTTTAAATCCATCCTGACCGAGCTTGGTCTAACTGACGCCGAAATTGCCACCGGGACGCTGAAAGTTCAGACCCCGGTTGACGGGTCGGAATTTGCTTCTGTCACCGAAACCACACCGGCAGAAATGCTTGATGTTATCGGCAATGCCAAAAAGGCGTTTGGCGCATGGCGTCAGGTTCCGGGCCCGCGCCGTGGTGAATTGGTACGTCTGTTGGGCGAAGAACTGCGCGCTGCCAAAGAACCACTTGGGCGTCTGGTGTCGCTTGAATGCGGTAAGATTTATCAAGAAGGTCTGGGCGAAGTTCAGGAAATGATCGACATCTGCGATTTCGCAGTTGGTCTGTCGCGTCAGCTTTATGGTCTGACCATCGCGTCCGAACGTCCGGGCCACAAAATGATGGAAAACTGGCATCCTTTGGGCGTTGTTGGCCTGATCACAGCGTTTAACTTCCCGGTCGCTCCTTGGGCGTGGAACACTGCGTTGGCACTGGTTTGTGGTAATGCCGTGATCTGGAAGCCGTCGGAAAAAACCCCGGTTACCGCCCTTGCCTGTCAGAAAATCGTTGAAAAGGCGCTGGCGAAATTTGGCGATGCCCCGGCAAATCTGCATCAGGTGATTGTTGGTGATCGCGAAATCGGTGAAATCATGACCGACAGCCGCGATGTCGCCCTGATTTCCGCAACCGGTTCGACCCGTATGGGCCGCGAAGTTGCCCCACGTGTTGCACAGCGCTTTGGCCGTACCATCCTTGAGCTGGGTGGTAACAATGCCATGATCGTAACCCCGTCAGCAGACATTGATATGTCTGTGCGTGCGGTTGTGTTCTCGGCCGTTGGCACCTGTGGTCAGCGTTGCACGTCCCTGCGTCGCCTGATCGTCCATAAGGATGTTAAAGACCAGCTTCTTCCGAAAATCATTGCAGCCTACAAATCGGTCAAAATCGGTGATCCGCTTAAAGACGGTGTGCTTGTCGGACCGCTGATTGACAAGGATGCCTATGACAACATGCAGACCGCACTCACCAAGGCCAAGGCAGATGGTGGCACAGTGCATGGGGGTGAACGCACACTCGAAGCGGAATATCCGAACGCATTTTATGTCACCCCGTCGGTGGTCGAAATGCCCGGTCAGACTGACACGGTGAAGCACGAAACCTTTGCGCCGATCCTCTATGTCATGACCTACGAGACACTTGAAGAAGCCATCGCCCTTCAGAATGACGTGCCCCAAGGCCTGTCATCTTGCATCTTCTCGACCGATCTTCGCGAAACCGAACTGTTCCTGTCATCTGTCGGTTCGGATTGCGGTATTGCCAACGTCAATATCGGTCCGTCAGGGGCTGAAATCGGCGGTGCATTCGGTGGTGAAAAAGAAACCGGTGGTGGTCGTGAATCGGGTTCAGACGCATGGAAAGGCTATATGCGCCGTGCGACCAACACGATCAACTATTCCCGCGAACTGCCATTGGCTCAGGGCATCAAATTCGATATCTGATCCCTTATTTGATCAGGTTTGATTCAGAAAACACCGCCGGGAAACCGGCGGTGTTTTTGTTTGGGAAGAAATGCGCTATAATACGATGTATTACATTGCAAACATTGGGTGGATCATGAGCAAAGATACATTGGCTGTTCGCGTTGATGCCGAATTACGGCAGCGCTTGGACAATCTTGCAGATGCCTTTGGTCAAACACGTTCAAGCATAATCAATGACGCCCTGCGGCAATATGCCGACCATCAGGAATGGCAAGTCAGTGTGATTGCAGAACGTGCCCAATCTATCCAAGCTGGCAAAGCAACTTTGATTGCGCATGAGGATGTGCTGGCCGAGTTTGACCAACGGTTTGCGGATAAACAGGCCGGATGAAAATCGACTGGGATAGCCGGGCCGTCGAAGATTTGCATGAGATCATTGATTATATCGATGAACACAATCCGGCGGCCGCGCTTCGGACATATCAGTTAATTTCCGGGTCCGTATCGCAGCTTGCGACGCATCCGTTTATTGGGCGCAACGGGCGTGTGGCGCATACGCGCGAAATGATCGTCAATGGGACGCCCTATCTTGTTGCTTACAGTCTTAGTGCGAATACGGTGACAGTGATTGCTGTTCTACATGCGGCACGGCGTTGGCCAGATGAATTCTGATAAAAAAAACGGCCCCCAAAGGGACCGCTTTCTTTAATCTCTTCTCAAAGCTTGGGGCTGATTAGCCTGCTTTGGAGAAACGCTCTGCGACATATTCCCAGTTAACCAGGCTGTCGAGGAACGCTTTGACGTAGTCAGGGCGCGCGTTGCGGTAATCGATGTAATAGGAGTGTTCCCAAACATCACAGCCAAGCAGCGGGGTCTGACCGTGAACAAGCGGGTTTTCCGCATTCGGGGTTTTGGTCACAACCAGTTTGCCCGATTTGTCCATTGCCAACCAGCACCAGCCCGAACCGAACTGGGTAACGCCAGCCTGAATGAAGGCTTCTTTGAAGGCATCGACAGAGCCGAAATCTTCGACGATTTTCTTTTCCAGTTCACCCGGAATGGCGCCGCTGCCATTGCCCTTCATCATCTGCCAGAACTCGATATGGTTCCAGTGCTGGGCAGCGTTGTTGAACAGGCCGGCTTTGGCAGCGTCACCATAGGAAGCAACAATAACTTCTTCGAGTGATTTGCCTTCAAGGCCCGAACCTTCGAGCAGCTTGTTGCCGTTCACAACATATGCGTTGTGATGTTTGTCATGGTGAAACTCAAGGGTTTCAGACGACATGACCGGTGCAAGCGCGTCATATGCATACGGAAGTGCTGGGAGTTCAAATGCCATGATACAGTTCCTCGACTTTCATTATGGGTCTGTGCGGTAACGCAACATATCCCTTTTTGCGCGTTTGGTGAAAGTGAAAATCCCGTGCAACCTGTTGGAAACCTTTGTTGCAAGATCATCAAACGCGGCAAGAGGGATGCCTTTGCTCTGTTATCTAGGACACAGGGCGGTTTATGCAATGCGTCATCTGGCAAGGGTCTGTTGCCTAAACACACCTGATGAACAATTTGCGGGGCAAAACGTTCCCGAAAATCTGTGATTATTTTAATCTTTCGATGGCGACCAAGGCAGAGTCGGAAAGCTATTCCTTATAAAGCCCGACCAAATGTTGAATGTCTGTGCCATTGCGGATCATCACGCCATATTCCCCCCGTCCCAGGGCGGAAATATCGATCTGACAGGGGAATTTCACACAATCGCGCAAAAGCGCAATGGTGCCATCAGGACGGCTTAGGATGACTTCACCTTTCTTGATGTCAGAATAGATCGTCACACTGTCGGTGGTCGGTTTTGGGGCGACCTTTATTGCAGCCAATGCGGCTGTCGTGATCGTCATGAAACTGATCAGGGCGATGGCAACCGGTTTGCTGCGCAAAGATTTAAGCATGGCTTTCCTCGCGCGGTTTGTCGTTCCTCATGACGGGTAATATGACCAGCGAAGCAGAAGAATTAGCGGCGCAATTGCGGCATTTCCGTGCCAGTTCGTGCATGGGGTGGTGGACTGCCATGCAAAGACTGGAAGGTGTGAAATTTCATCAGAACAAAAACACCAACCCCCGCAGCCGGTTAGCGCTGCGGGGGTTGGATGTTCGGGTATCGGGGGTGTTTAAAAGCGAATTAGATGGGGTTCATGTCTTTTGCGCGGGTGGCCTTTAAGGCCGCTGAAATGCGTGCTGCGGCAGACTCGGGATCTGGTTGTCCACAGATGGCCGAAACAACCGCCAATCCGTTTGCGCCACTTTTTAAAACCGGTTCAACATGGTCACGTTTCAGTCCGCCAATCGCAACAGATGGGAGGCCGACGATCTTAATCAGTTGGCTTAGCCCATCAAATCCAATGGCGGGTTTGTGGTCGGGCTTGGTTGGGGTGGCAAAGACGGGGCCGATGCCGACATAATCGACAACGTTTGGATCGACTTTGCGGGCCACAGCTTCATCTTCAATCGAAAGGCCAATGATCTTATCGCGGCCCAACCGTTCGCGTGCCGCACTTGATGGCACGTCATCCTGTCCGACGTGAAGGCCATCCGCACCAATTGCGATGGCGGCATCAATGTCATCATTGACGATTAAGGGAACACCGGTTCCTTTCATCGCATGCATTAATTCACGGGCAATGCGAATAAGCCCGTCGGTCCCGACCTTTTTATCGCGTAATTGCACAATGGTTGCCCCACCGGCGATGGCGGCCATGGTGGTTTCAACCATCGAATGGGTACGGCACAGATCGGGATCAAGAACCAGATAAAGCGATAAGTCGAACTTCTTCATAGAACCTCGATCCGGGCGGTGGTGTTAAAGGTACCTGCATCCAGATTATGCAGTCCATCGACAAAGGCCGTCATAAAGGATGCCGGGCCTTGTGCCGTTTTGGCCGCAATGCTTCCGGCAACGGCGAAATTGGCTAAGGCAGCAACGGTTGCCTCAAACGCCTGATCAGGTGCAACGGCGACATAGGCACCCACAAGGGTGGTAAGTGCACAGCCCATGGCCGTGATTTTTGGCATAAGCGCTGATCCGCCAGCAATGCGGACCGAACGTGTGCCATCGGTGACAAAATCAACTTCGCCAGTGACGGCAACAATCGCGTTTTGCGCGGTTGCAAGGGTGCGGGCGGCATCTTCTGCCTGTTCGACCGGATCGCCGCTATCGACACCCTGACCGGCACTTTGACCACCGCCAAGGGCGATGATTTCTGATGCATTGCCGCGAATAACGGTCGGGTGAAGCTTTAACAGGTTAGCAACAGTCTCGCGGCGATACCCGGTGGCAAAATGCGCAACCGGATCAAGCACCCATGGTTTGCCCGTATCATCGGCCGATTTGGCCGCGGCAATCATGCCATCAACCCAGTTGGGCGACAGGGTGCCGATATTGACCGTCAAGGCACCGGCAATGGCGGCAAATTCGCCGGATTCTTCAGGCGTATGGACCATGGCGGGGGACGCGCCCGCTGCCAACAGGACATTGGCGGCATAATTCATTGCGACATAGTTGGTAATGCAATGAACAAGCGGATTGGTCGCGCGCATGCGTTCAAAAAGATCGGTCGCGGTTTGGGAAAGGTCGGTCGTCATATCGAGGCTCCAATGCATCTTATATCGCGGCGTTGGAGACCCAGTTCGAAGTCGGAAAGATGGAGAACGTTGGTTACAGCGTTCGCACCGTCCCTACGCCAGTATGAACTGGATCAGGTTCAACGGGTCACTGCGCTGATATTTCACTCGGCAGTTTCTCAGCCCCCTGACGGGGCTCCCCTTGGTGAAGCTGCAAAATGGAGTTTTCCGCGCTTTGTGTCAATTGACTGCATAGGTCATCGGCAAATAAAAAGGCGGCGGGATGGTTGATACCCAATCCCGCCGCCTTGATGATGGTTATGTCCGTTGGTTCGCGTTATTTGCGGCGTTCCATCGCGGCTTTAAGGGCGGCTGCCATCGCACCACCGGCGTCACCGCCGCCACTGCTGCTGTTATTTCCGGCATTGCCACGGTTTTGATGGCCCTGATTGTTGCGTGGACCAGAAGATTGTTGGCCGCGATTGGCATTGCCACCGCGTGGGGCGGTGCTGCGCGGATCGTTGCGTTGTTCGGTGCGGCGTTCGCGGGTTGCTTCGTAATCCGGGTCCGATTTCATCGAAAGCCCGATGCGTTTGCGCGGGGCATCAACTTCCATGACAGTGACCGAAACGATCTGACCGGCCTTGACTACCTGACGGGGGTCTTCAACGAATTTATCGGCCAGTTGGGAAATATGAACAAGGCCGTCCTGATGGACGCCAATATCGACAAACGCGCCGAAATTGGTGACGTTGGTAACCGTTCCCTCCAGTCGCATGCCGGGTTTCAAATCCTTGATTTCATTCACACCATCAGTGAATTTCGCGGTTTTGAATTCCGGGCGCGGATCACGGCCGGGTTTATCAAGCTCGGCAATAATATCGCGGATGGTCGGCACACCAAAAGTGTCATCGGCATAATCTTCGGCCCGAAGGGTTTTGATAAAGGCTGAATCCCCGATCAAATCGGCAAGTGATTTGGATGCCTGCGCACCAATTTTTTTGACCAATGGATAGGCTTCCGGGTGAACGGCTGATGCATCAAGCGGGTTGGTAGCACCGCGAATGCGCAAGAAACCGGCGCACTGTTCAAACGCCTTGGGTCCAAGACGTTCGACCTTTTTCAAATCTGTGCGTGATTGAAACGCGCCATTTGAATCGCGATAACCGACAATATTGCGCGCCAGTGTTTCGGTCAGGCCGGCAACACGGGTCAAAAGCGGGATCGATGCGGTGTTAAGGTCCACCCCAACCCCGTTCACGCAATCTTCAACCACGGCATCAAGCGAACGTGCCAGTTTGGTTTCTGATACGTCATGCTGATATTGACCAACGCCGATGGATTTTGGTTCGATCTTGACCAGTTCGGCCAGCGGGTCCTGCAAACGACGGGCGATGGATGCCGCCCCGCGTAGCGAAACGTCGAGATCAGGGAATTCTTCGGCGGCAAATTGCGACGCCGAATAGATCGATGCCCCGGATTCGTTGACGATCACTTTGGTCGCTTTTAATGCCGGGAACCGTTTCAGCATCTGACCGGCAAGTTCATCGGTTTCACGCGAAAATGTGCCGTTGCCAATGGCGATCAGTTCGATCTGATGGCGGGCGGCAAGGGCGGCCATGGTGTTAATCGCGCCTTCGACATCATTGCGCGGCTGGAAAGGATAAACCGTTGCGGTATCGACCAATTTTCCGGTGGCATCGACCACGGCAACCTTAACCCCGGTACGCACCCCCGGATCAAGACCCATGGTGGCCTTTTGACCGGCAGGGGCCGCCAAAAGAAGGTCTTTGAGGTTGTTGGCAAAGACTTTGATCGCGTCTTCTTCCGCACTGTCGCGAAGCGATCCAAACAGATCAAGCTCGATTGACAGCGACAGTTTCACCCGCCACGTCCAGCGAACAGTATCGACAAGCCATTTATCCGCAGCACGCCCCTGATCCCTGATGCCGACATGGGTCGCAATCATAATCTCGGCACGGCCTTGTTCGCCGCGTGGGCGGGCTTCGTCTTCTGCCCCTAAGGTCAGTTTAAGCTGCAAGATGTCTTCATTGCGACCCCGGAACAAAGCAAGTGCGCGGTGCGACGGGCAGGTTTTGATTTTTTCGGAATGTTCGAAATAGTCCGAGAATTTCGCCCCTTCGGCCTGTTTGCCTTCAATCACGCTTGCAGTGATTTCGCCGTCATTCCACAGGCGATCGCGCAGTTTGGCGACAAGGTCGGCATCCTCGGCAAAGCGTTCCATCAGAATTTGACGCGCACCATCAAGGGCGGCTTTGGTGTCTTCAACGCCCTTATCTGCATCGACAAATTTGGCCGCCTCGGTTTCCGGGTCCAAGGTTGGATCGTTAAACAGGCCATCTGCCAATGGCTCCAGCCCGGCTTCACGGGCGATCTGGGCCTTGGTGCGGCGCTTTTTCTTATAGGGCAGATACAAATCTTCAAGGCGCGTCTTGGTATCGGCTTCGTTGATCGCGGCTTCAAGCTCCGGGGTCAGTTTTTCCTGCTCGCGGATGCTTGCAAGAACCGATGAGCGGCGTTCTTCAAGTTCGGTGAGATACCTTAAGCGTTCTTCCAGCGTACGCAATTGAGTGTCATCAAGCCCGCCGGTCTTTTCTTTTCGGTAACGGGCGATAAACGGAACGGTGGAGCCTTCATTAAGCATTTCAATGGTGGCAATGACCTGTTCCGGACGAACCGAAAGTTCTTCGGCGATACGCTGGGGAATTGGACGCATGGTTTCTCCTTTTTTGCTCGTATGCCTGAAATAGCTGCTTTGCAGCTTTTGGAAAAGGAGGAGTTTCGAGCCTGGCTAGCTTTTTATAGATTTACTATAGCGGATTTATCTGAGCCTAGTTTTCAGTTCAATACAAGATTGCGAACACGGCTTGTGAAATGCATAAGTATGCTTGATAACGCTGCTAGTAGGCTTTGATCATTATGGAATTGTTGTGGGTGCAAATAGTGAAGTCAGTTCGAGGTTTGGACGGTGGAAAAGATTGTGCGATAGTAATTGCTTTGATGCTTTTTTTTGTGTCACGTCTCGCGACTTATTTGGCTTTTGGTCTGCTCGAAAGTGGTGATTCATCAGGATATATCGAATTTGCTGACATGATCCTTCGTGATCAAGCATATCCAGCTTTTGATCTCTATAATACACGTGTTCCTGGATATTCCATTGTTATCTTGCTTCACAAACTGTTGTTTGGTGATGCGTGGCGACTGACACTTTATATTTTTCAGTGTTCGTTGACGTTCATATCGTCGGTTTGTGTGTATCAAATAGCTCAATACCTAGTCCGCAAACGGTGGGTCTCATTTTTTAGCGCCTTCTCTTACGCTTTCTCAATCCAGATGTTTCTTGACGGTGTTGTTTTAGCCGACAGCATTTATACGTCGCTGTTGATAATATCTATTTGGTTTGCGCTTTGTTTGCGCGCGATGTGGCCTGGTCGATTTTTGCTTGCTGGGATTGTTTTGGCATTTGCGTTCCTGTTTCGGGAGTCGACGTTGTATTTGCTGTTCCCAATTTCCGTCTTTCTTTCATTTGCAGCTTGGGAAGATGGAAAAGACCGTATGCGAAAAGGCATGCAGATCGTTGGTGGAATAGCGATAATAGTTGCGCCGGTTTTGGGCTTGAATGAACTGATTAAGGCTTACCACGATAAGAATTACGGTATTCCAGCAGTGACCACGGGCGGAAAAACTGTTTACTGGATTGCTCTGAGCACGCCTTACCTCAGTTTTTTTCCTGAAATATTTGCTGGAGATGATCCAGTTGATCAGATCTACAGGGAAGAGGTTGGAGGGTTTTCACCTTGGGATGTATACGCGGCAACGCAAAAAGTATTTAACCTAAACAGTAGATTACAAAAAGATTTGGGTTACTCTGAATATGAAATTTCTCAGCTGGGTCAGCATAAATATTTCGAAGTTATGAGCAGATATCCGATGGCAATCGGACTAATCATTGGCTTTAATGTTCGACCAACGACTGTGTTTGGTGTGTTTCAGCCATTTCAAAATATATTGATGCTCGATGCGCTGAAAACTGGTGACCATTCACTATGGAAAACAAGGTTTGTTTTTTTAGAGATTTTTGATCAGGGCAAATATCAGTTACTCCCCATCTTTTTGCTACTGATGTGTGTTCGATTGATCAACTTGGCTATTTTTTCTTGCTTTGCGGTTTTTCCTTTTATCATTTTTCGAAAGATCTGGAGGTGTCATGAAATAGGAGTAATTGGTGTCTCGACTGGGATGGTCGGATTGTGGTTGTTTTACGCAGGAGTGTGGGGCATTTTCGCGTTGATACATACTGAGCCCAGATATTTATCTGCAGCAAACATCAGTGTGAGTATTATTGGGCTAAGTGTCATTTCTTCATTTCTGAGCAGCCGAAAAATAACGGCTAAAACCAATTAGTCTAGGGAATTTTATGATTAAAAGCTTGTCAGTCATCGTCCCATTCTACAACGAAGAAGAAAACATTCGAGATGTATATTCAGGAATTGCATCGGCGCTTGATAACCTGAACCTTACATCTGAGATCGTTCTTATTGATGATGGTAGCAAAGATAAAACTGCTGATATTGCAAAGCAGATTTCCTTTGAAGATGATCGAGTAATCTTTGTAGAGCTTGCAGTGAACGCAGGTCAGACAGCGGCAATGATGGCTGGTATCGATCATGCTAGAAATGAAGTGATCATAGCGATGGATGGCGATGGCCAAAATGACCCTAAAGATATCGAGAAATTGATTGAAAAGCTGGACGAAGGCTTTGATGTTGTATCTGGCTGGCGGAAGAACAGGCAGGACAAAGCTGTTTCACGAAAGTTGCCAAGCAGCATTGCGAACCGGTTGATTTCGAAGATATCTGGCGTGCATCTCAATGATTATGGATGTTCGCTCAAAGCCTATCGGGCAAATGTAATAAAAAACGTACGTTTGTATGGTGAAATGCACAGATTCATTCCGATCTACGCGAGTTGGCAAGGCGGCAAGGTTTGTGAAATTCCGGTTGATCATCATGCCCGGACAAAAGGCGTTTCAAAATATGGATTGAACCGGATATTCAAGGTGATTCTTGATTTGATGGTTATCGTCTTTTTGGAAAGGTATTTGACCAAACCCATCTATTTGTTTGGTGGTGTCGGTTTGACATGTCTATCTGGTGCTTTCTTGGCGGGAATATATGCTCTTTATTTGAAGGTAATTGAGGGGGTCGCGCTTATCCAGACGCCCTTGCCTCTTCTTGCAACATTGCTAATTGTTACCGGATTTACGTCAATTCTGATGGGACTTCTTGCTGAAGTTATCAGCCGCACTTATCACGAATCCCAGAATAAGCGGCCTTATATTGTTCGTGAAGTTTACAGCAAGAAGCCCTGATTATGTGTGGAGTTCTAGGTTTTTGGGGAGTTGGGGATGTAGACGATCTGGCGTCGATGTCTAATGGTCTGAGGCATCGCGGTCCGGATGCTTCCGGAACTTATCTTGACGAGAGCCAAGCATTGTTCCTAGGGCATAGGCGGCTGTCCATCCGCGATGTCAAAGGGGGGAGCCAACCTATGATCACTGTTGAACGTGATCTGGTTGTTGTCTTCAACGGGGAAATTTATAATCACGCGGAACTGCGCTTAGAGCTAGAACAGCGTGGCCATATTTTCCAATCTGATCATTCCGATACCGAAGTACTACTGCACGGATTCCGGGAGTGGGGTGAGACCCTACCAGAGCGCTTGAACGGTATGTTCGCATTTGCGCTTTGGGATGTTAGGTGCAAGTCACTTTTTCTCGCGAGAGACCGTTTTGGGGAAAAGCCACTCTTTTGGGGGCTGAGCGGTGACTTGTTTTGCTTCGGTTCGGAGCTTTCGGTTTTTTCGAATCACTCACGATTTGTCACATCGCTTGATCGCAAGTCGCTAAAGAAGTTGTTGGCCTATGGCTTCATCCCTGCACCTTCTACGATCTACACAGAATGCAACAAGCTACCAGCGGGGCATTGGATGTGGGTCCGCGAAGAAGGACGCAAAATACAACAATCTTGTTATTGGTCGTATCAGATTGCGCCGCGGGACGAACAGTTCACAAATACTTCTGAAGAGGCGTTGGCGATCGAGTTGAGGGAACTCCTTACGCAGTCTGTTTCTCGTCGAATGGTATCGGATGTCCCTCTGGGAGTGTTTTTAAGTGGGGGGATAGATTCCTCTGCGATAGCGGTATTGGCAGCCTCGCTCTCTGACCGACCGCTCGATACGTTCTCGATGGGGTTTCGAGAAGCCAGTTATGATGAGCGCGAGTTTGCCAAAATTGTAGCGAAACAGATTGGCAGCAATCACCATGAACAGATTGTCGATTTGGAAGTGTTGAAGTCAGTAGGACAGGAAGTTCTAACGAGGCTAGATGAGCCGATGTCAGACCCATCTATAATTCCGACATACGCACTCTCGAGGATGACAGCCTCCAAGGTCAAGGTTGCTCTAAGTGGGGATGGTGGAGACGAACTGTTTGCAGGATATGATACTTTTGCTGCACTGAAAATAGCGCGTATTTTTGAAAACTACATACCTGAATCCGTTCGAAAAGGTGCAGCAAGTCTTGCTGGTCTTTTACCGCGATCGTCAAATAACGTCAGTCTGGAGTTTAAGATCAGACGTGCTCTTGGTGGAATAGGTCATGGATCGGGTTGTTGGAACCCACTTTGGATGGCGCCGCTCTATCCTGATATGATTGCGGATTTGCTTGGTGAAGAAACGCATGCCGAAGAACTTTATGAAGATGCAATTCGTCATTGGGACGGTTGCGCTTCGACGGATCTTGTTGACCGTTCTTCCGAGTACTTTGTTCGTTTCTATTTGCAGGACGATATCCTAACGAAGGTTGATCGGGCCGCCATGCTTAACAGTCTCGAAACAAGAGCAGTATTTTTGGATAATGATCTTGTCGAGTTTTGTCGGAAACTTCCAGCCAAACTCAAACTGAAAGGTTCCGAGCGGAAATACATTCTAAAGCGTGCTTTGCAGGGGGAGCTTCCTGACGAGATTTTGTACCGAAAGAAGAAGGGTTTTGGTATTCCAGTCGTTGATTGGGTAAATGAATTGCCAATGAATGATGCGGTTTTGGCAACGATCGGAGCAAATGAAAGTGCTATGAGGGAGTGGCAAAAGTTGCATTGGGATAAAAAGGGTGATTACCGATTTGCACTTTGGCAATGGTATGTACTCGGACTTTCCCCCTCAGTTGTGTCTGTTTCCTGATGGATCAAGATAGATTGTATACTGGGCTTCTCCTGTGATTGAGAAAACAAGGCATATTGCATGGTTTGGTTGCGCTGGGGCTGGAGCCGCAATTATCAATGTGGGTTTGCTCCACTTAATGGTCAATTATCTTGATTGGTCTCCTCTAATAGCTCAATTGCCATGTGTCGTGTTCGCGATGAGCTGGAGTTGGTGGATTAACAGGACATATACATTCAGAGTAAGTATATCGCCGACTATTAGAGAATATCTTCAATATATGTTTTCAATGTTGATGGCGTCGCTGACTAATTATGGCGTGTTCTTTGTTTGCGTTGTATTTGTACCATTGTGCAAAATTTACCCGGAAACGGCCCTTGTGCCAGCAACGATTGTATCGATGTTTGTAACGTATTTTGGTGCAAAACTGTATGTTTTTGCGCCAAAGCAGGATCATCGAAAGTAGAGATCTTATGGACACGCTTGTTTATGAAACAGAGAACAAAATCGAGCAATACCATTGGTGGTTCCGTGCTCGTAGAGAGCTTTTTGCTGATATAGTCCGTCAGAAACTGAAAGATGTAAGAGCTGCAAAGGTTCTCGATATAGGACTGTCTTCGGGTGCAAATATGGAAATGCTCCAAGATATGGGAATTGGAGAAATCCATGGCGTCGATTTTTCCGACGAAGCAGTTCAGTTTTGCTCTGCAAGAGGTCTGAAGAACGTACGAAAAGGAAGCGTTACTGAGTTGCCATTCGAGGAGAACAGTTTTGACTTAGTGCTGGCGACTGACATTATTGAGCATGTGGATGACCATAAAACGGCGATAGCAGAAATAAAGAGAGTTCTTAAGCCTAGTGGTATAGCTCTTCTGACGGTGCCGGCTTATAAATGGATGTGGAGTTACCATGATGATGCCTGTCATCATAAACGCAGATACACGGCTGGGAGCTTTCGCAAACTTGTGGCGAGCAGTGGTATGAGAGAATTAAAGAGTTATTATTTTAATTTCGTCTTGCTACCAATAATTTTTCTAGGCCGTAAAGTCAGTGATTTATTCGGGGCCTATGAAAAGATTGAGCGTGAAAGTAGCGACAGTTTGATTAACCAATTTCTATTCCGAATCCTCTCCGTCGATATTGCGTTTTCCCGGCGAGTTTCCCCTCCATTCGGAGTGTCTTTCCTGATGTTGTGTGAAAAGGAATAGTAAGTCTATTGGCTTTATAACTAGAGTAAAGCAGTTAGAGATCTATATTTGATTAAACTAGAGGTTTTTAACGGAGAAGCCGAATGGCCGGAAAGTTCCGCGAGACCGTCATTCATCAGGTGCCAAAAGAAAAGGCCGAACCGCAAGCCGACACGACCGAGGCAAATGCCAATGAGGTTGCAGGTAGCGAAGCCGCACCAGAGCTATCACAAGATGCCATTAATGCGCTTGCAGAAGCCAAAGCGTTCAAAGAAGCCGCCAAGGCCCGCGAAATTGGTGGACCAAAAGGCCCGGAACCAACCCGCTTTGGCGATTGGGAAAACAAGGGTCGCTGTATCGACTTCTAAGGTTAAGCCGCATTGATATTGATTGCCCGGCCCAGAACATAGTGCGTTCGCAATGTGCGCGGGTCGCGCTTTATCAGCTTTAAAACATCATCGGCTTGCAAAAGGGTATTTAACTCCCGCAGGACAAGCGCGTGGGAAAGCCCCAGAAGGCGGGCAAATGTGCGGCTGTCATGGGCGATATCTTGCTGTGCTGCGATCAGGATGCTTGCTTGTATGGGTGTCAGTTCTGGCCGGGTCGCAATAAGCTGCCCAACCAGATCAAGGAATGCATCAGGTCCTTGTTGAGGATTATCTGCAACAGACGTCACGCGGCCGTGCCTGTGTGAAATGACACCATGACGGATTTTGATGTTGGCGTGTCGCTTTGATCCCCGGCACTGCCAAGCGGCACAAGCACGTTGAGTTCCGGGTAATAGCCCGCAACACTGCCGCGCGGGATGTCATAGGACACGAACCGGAAATCGGCAGCAATGCGCTCGATTCCATCGTGATACTCACCAACAACATTCACCCGATCACCGGATTTGGCACCAAGGACTGCTAGATCGTCGGGGTGAATGAAAATGACATTTCGTTCGCCGTAAACCCCGCGATAACGATCATCAAGGCCATAAACCGTAGTGTTGTACTGATCGTGGGAACGGAATGTCTGAAGCGCGAAGCTGGTTTGTGCCGCACGGGCCTTTTGATGTACAGTTTGGGTGGGCAGTGCCCCGGCAAAGAAATTGGCCTTGCCGGTTGGCGTATTCCATTCCCGATGAGACGCCGTGTTGCGAAGATGGAACCCGCGCGGGGTGCGAAGGCGGGTGTTATAGTCATCAAAGCCGGGAACGGTTGCCTCGATATGGTTGCGGATGCGTTCATAATCATCGGCAAGGGCGGCCCATGATACGGTTTGGGTGCCAGCAGTTGCCTCGGCAATGCCGGCGATAATGCCGACTTCGGACAAAAGGTGTGGCGATGCCGGGCGGTTGATCCCGGCGGACCCGTGAACCATGCTCATGGAATCTTCGACACTGACGACCTGTGATTGGCCTTGGGAATTCAGATCAATTTCAGTCCGGCCAAGGCACGGCAGAATAAAGCTGACTTCGCCTGGCATCAGATGTGAATGGTTGGGTTTGGTGGCAATATTAACCGTCAGTTTAAGGTTCTTGAACGCCTTGGCGACCAGTGCACTATCAGGCGTTGCGCGGGCAAAGTTGCCGCCAAGCCCGATGAATGTTTTGGCACTGCCATCAAGCATCGCGCCAATGGCGCCCAAAACATTGTGGCCGTGTTTGCGTGGAACCGTGAAACCAAATTCTTTTTCCAACGCATCAAGGAATGCTTCTGGTGGCTTTTCGTTAATACCAACGGTGCGATCGCCTTGAACGTTGGAATGGCCACGTACCGGGCACAATCCGGCACCGGGTTTGCCGATATTGCCGCGCAGGAACATGAAATTGGAAATTTCACGGATGGTCGCAACAGAATGAAGATGCTGGGTAACTCCCATGGCCCAAGTACAAATCACCCGGTCAGCAGACATGTAAACTTGTGCGGCCTGTTCGATGTCGTGGCGCGATAACCCAGATTGATCTTCGATTTCATCCCAGCTTGTGGCATCAACAATCGCGCGATAATCAGCAAAATCGGCACAATGTTCGCTTAGGAAATCATGATCAAGCACGGAGGGGCTGTTTGATGCGATGGCGGCATCTTCGGCGGCAAAGACTGCCTTGCTCATACCGCGCACAGCGGCCATGTCACCGCCCAGCAAAGGTTGGAAATAATGGCTTGCGATATCGGTTGATCCGCCATGCAGCATTTCAAGTTTGGCCTGCGGGTCAGAAAACTTTTCCAGACCGCGTTCACGGACCGGATTAAAGACAACGATATTTGCCCCGCGAATGGATGCCCGGCGAAGGTCGCCCAGCATGCGCGGATGGTTGGTGCCGGGGTTCTGCCCAAGCACGAAAATGGCATCGGCCTGTTCGAAATCTTCCAGCAAGACCGTGCCTTTGCCAACGCCAATTGCTTGACGCAGGCCGACACCACTTGCCTCGTGGCACATGTTCGAACAATCGGGGAAATTGTTGGTGCCATAAAGACGCACAAACAACTGATAAAGGTAGGCTGCTTCATTGCTGGCCCGACCGGATGTGTAAAATTCGGCCTGATCCGGGGAATCCAAGCTTTTAAGAATATCGCCGATTTCGGCAAAGGCATCTTCCCACGCGACAGGAAGGTATTTGTCGCTTTGCGCGTCATAGCGCATCGGGTGGGTCACACGACCATTTAGTTCCAACTCGTAATCGGAAAGTTTGCTTAGTTCAGAAACGGTATGCTTTTCGAAAAAGGCCGGGGTCGCACGTTTTTCTGTTGCTTCCCACGAAACGGCTTTGACGCCGTTTTCGCAAAATTCAAAAGAAGATCCATGCGCGGGATCGCCCCATGCACAACCGGGGCAATCAAACCCATTGGGTTGATTTGCCTTAAGCATCGCGCGTGCGCCGGATAATGGATTGCCGCTTTGCAAAAGCTGCTTGCCGCAACTTTTAAGCGCACCCCATCCGCCTGCCGCCGATGATTTTTTTCCAATAAAGCTTTCGTTCATACAGGCATCTATTTGCGATATCGCAAATTAGGTCAAGTATGCATACCTAATGGGGTGATAGAAAAAATTTATCAAACCCTTAAAGCTTATTCTTAAATGCGGATAAAAATCATTACGGCCCGAAACCACCTGTTGGGTTTCGGGCCGCATTAAGATCGGCATTGCTGTATGCGGGATTTATGCGCCGCGAATTGCCTTGATATTGTTGGCGTATTCTGACGGGCCGCCTTTGAATGTGGCTGACCCGGCAACCAAGACATTTGCCCCTGCTTCAATCACTTGCGGGGCGATTTCCGGGTTTACGCCACCATCAACTTCAAGGTCGATATCGCGGCCAGTTGCGTCGATCATTTTGCGGATGCGTTTGATCTTTTCCAACTGGCTTGGAATGAATTTCTGACCACCAAAGCCGGGGTTAACGGTCATGACCAGAACCAGATCAACCATGTCCATGACATACTCGATGACACTTTCCGGGGTCGACGGGTTCAGCGATACACCAGCCTTTTTGCCCAGCGACTTGATCAGCTGCAAGGAACGATGCAGGTGCGGGCCAGCTTCGGCATGGATGGTGATGATGTCAGAACCGGCATTGGCGAATGCTTCGATATATGGATCGACCGGTGCGATCATGAGATGCACGTCAAACACCTTGTCGCTGTGCGGGCGAAGTGCCTTTACCACGTCCGGGCCAATGGTGATGTTTGGTACGAAATGGCCATCCATCACATCAATGTGGATGTAATCTGCGCCAGCTGCGTCAACGGCGCGGACATCAACGCCAAGCTGGGCGAAATCGGCTGAAAGGATCGAAGGTGCGATTTTAATGTTCGAGGTGGTCATGCTCATCGGTCCTGAAACACTGCGGGATATGGGAAATTCGGCCTTTTCATAACCCAAATCGGCTGTCCTGTCACCCGAATGGGATGTCATGGCAGCCTTGTGTGCATGGAAAACAGGTATGGTGACTCGAAATCAGGACTTCTTGACAAGCCGGGCGCAGAAAAAGCCGTCCATGCCGCCAAATTCGGCCATATGGATTGGCAAAACGCGCAATTCGCCTGCTTCATTGATCGCTTCATCCCAGCCGCCAAGCTCATCTGCGATGATGGCTTTGCGTTCATAATTGGGATGGTCGGCCAAGAACGATTTTACCTGATGCTCGCCTTCTTCGGGTTGCAGTGAACAGGTGCAATAGATCAGTTCACCGCCAACATTTAGAAGTTTGTCCGCCTGATTAAGCAGCTTGGTCTGGATTGGCAGAAGCGAGCGCATCAATTTGTCGTTTTGGCGCAAAAGAATATCAGGGTGGCGGCGAATGGTGCCGGTTGCCGAACAAGGTGCATCCAAAAGAACCGCGTCGGCACGGGGGGTGTCTGGTGCCAGATCGGTGGCATCACCGATCACAACTGCTGCACCCAGTTCAACCCGTTCAAGATTTTCATAAACGCGTTTCAAACGACCTTCGGATTTATCAACCGCAATGGCACTTGCGCCAAGGGATGCCAACTGCATGGTCTTGCCACCCGGGGCCGCACACAGATCGTAAATGGTTTTGTCTTTATAGGCAGAGAAAAGTGTGGCCGGAATGGCCGCAGCCGCATCCTGAACCCACCAATGACCGTCTTTATAGCCCGGCAAATCACGGATACGACGACCGCTTTCAAGGCGGACCGACCCGCTTGGCAGAACAAGGCCATCCATTTTCTCTGCCCAATCTGCGGACTGGTTGCGATCCTTGATGGATAAATCCAGCATGGCGTGGCCAAGGCTTGCCTCGGCAATTTCCTGTGCAACCTCCGCACCATAGGCCTTTTTCCAAGATCCACGCAGCCATGCGGGGATGTTAAGTTGCCAGTCTTCAACGCCTTCGGGCCATTCAAACCCGTCGCGCTGCAAACTGCGCAGGACCGCATTCACCAGTTTCACATATTTATGCAAACCAGCATCACGGGTCAGGTTGACTGTACTATCAACTGCACCGTAATCGGATGTGTCCATAAAGAATAATTGCGCGACACCAAGACGCATGATGTTGGTCAGGCGGGCGGCAACGCGGTCTTGTGGTGGTTGGTAACGCGGGGCGAGAACCGCATCAATTTCGCCCAAATGGCGTAACGTGGTGCCCAGCAAATGACGCAGGAAATTGCGATCAAGCGATGGCAGGCCAAATCCATGTTTTGACAGAAGTTCGTCCAGCGTTACTTCGCCGCCCCGCAATTCCTGCAACGTTTTCAGTGCAAGCATGCGTGGATCGGGTGCCTCAACCGCCTGATGGCGGGAGGCATTGCGCTGTGGCGGACGGGAACGACGTTCTGTCAAAGGGATATCTCCGGTTTTATGGTATGACGTGTAGTTAAGGCCGCGATAGCCAAGTGTAAAGCACCAAGCGTCTGTTCATGCAGCATGGCTGCCTTGTTCTGCAGGGTGTTTCGCATCTGATTGACAAACCATTGGGGTGAAAAGCCTTGCGAT
Organism: Rhodospirillales bacterium; assembly: GCA_019634165.1. GTDB lineage: Bacteria > Pseudomonadota > Alphaproteobacteria > Rhodospirillales > Thalassospiraceae > Thalassospira. The sequence goes on along the minus strand of JAHQVT010000010.1, from coordinate 464,368 downwards.
GAAAACCCGGCACGGCTAATCCAGACAGACGATTTTGACCGGGACACGGACAAGGACAACCCAAACGATGACTTTCGCCGGACTTGCGACCTTTTCCAGCATTTTTCTGATTAGCTCGATGTTGCTGACATGGGGGGTGCTGAACTATCTGCGGCGCAAGGCGATCCTTGATATGCCAAACCATCGTTCCAGCCATGCGGTGCCAACCCCACGTGGCGGTGGGCTTGCTGTAACGCCGCTTTTGATCGTTTTGGTGGCGGTGGTCTTTATCCATACCGGGGTCAGCGCAATCAGCCATTGGCTGATGTTGGCCGCGGCTGCTGGGCTTGGTTTGTTAAGCTGGTTTGATGATCGCCATGACCTATCAGCAGCCATGCGGTTTGCGCTTCAGTTCATTGCGGTGATCATTGGGGTGTTTGCCCTTGATAAGCCGGTTTTGGGCGGGGTTGTGCCGATTTGGCTGGATCATGTGTTGGTGGTGTTTGCCTGGGTCTGGTTTATCAATCTGTTTAATTTCATGGATGGGATTGATGGCATTTCGGGCATTGAGGCCGGATCAATCGGGCTTGGTGTTTTCATTCTTGCCCTTTTGGTGCCAGTGACAGAGTTCGTCGGGGCTGGATATATCGGGCTTGGCGTAACCGCAATCATGATCGGCTTTTTGATCTGGAATTGGCATCCGGCAAAACTGTTTCTTGGCGATGTTGGATCGATCCCGCTTGGCTTTATTCTAGGTTGGGTATTGCTTGATATTGCATCAAATGGGGCATGGGCGATCGCGCTGATCCTGCCGTCTTATTATTTGTTTGATGCGACTTATACGCTGATCAAGCGCGCCCTTCGTCGGGAAAAGATTTGGCAGGCGCACCGCGAACATTTTTATCAGCAGGCGACCCAGCGCGGCCTGTCGCATGCCAAGGTCTCGACGATGATCGGGGTGAGTAACCTTATTCTGATCGGGGTTTGTTTTGCGCAAAATGACACACCCGATGGCCTGCGTGTTTTTGCCGCCCTGTTTGTTGTTCTTGGCCTGATTGGCATGATGGTGCGCATGCCCGTTAAGACTGCACCGGACGCATAAGCATTGTTAAGGATTGCGTCGATTGCTTGACTTGTTTTCAGGTGGGCGCGAAAAGAAAGCCTTATCCGTCTGATCACCAGCGGGTATATCCTTTATAAACATAGAAAACTGCCGCTAGGGACCGCATGTCGCGCATTTTACAGCGAAGCCATATCGCCTTTGTCCATGATATCTTCATGGCGGCAATTTCCTTCCCACTCGCACTTTATTTGCGGGTTGGCGATGGCGTGCGCTTTTATGCGACGGAAAACATTTTGTTTTCTTCGGGGCTGTTTACCCTGATTGCGGCTATTTCATTTTGGTATTTCGGTCTTTATCGCGGCATTTGGCGTTATGCGTCATTAAATGACTTAACCCGTATCGCCAAGGCGGTATCTGTTGCGGTCGCACTTCTTTTTGTTGTGCTGTTTTTAACCACGCGCCTTGATTGGATGCCGCGTTCGGCACCGATTATTCAATGGTTCTTGTTGATGTCATTGTTGGGCGGATCGCGCCTGACCTATCGGATTGCCAAGGATAAATCGACGGCACGGGCACTTGTGCGTCAGGGAACCGAACGTCTTAGCGTGTTGTTGATTGGGGCAGGCGATGAAGCAGAAGCCTTCATCCGCGAGACCGAACGTTCAGCAGATACGCCGTATAAAGTAATCGGGATTGTGGCGCTGTCTGCGGGGCGGGTTGGCCGTAACATGCATGGTGTCGACGTCCTTGCCACGGTTGATAAGCTTGAAGACGTTATCAAGAAATTTGAAATGGGCAGGCACGGTTTGCCAAGTCGTCTGGTTCTGACCGGGGGTGCCTTGCGCCATGAAGATAATGCCAAATGGGTCGAGATTGCCGATCGTTATGGCATGACACTGGCCCGTTTGCCGAAACTGGGTGACTTGCAAGAAGGTCTTGCCGACCCGCTGCAAATTCGCCCGGTGGCGATTGAAGATTTGCTTGGCCGTCCGCAAGCCCGCCTTGATCGTGACCGCGTGCGTGAAATGATTGGCGGGAGGCGTGTTTTGGTCACTGGTGCCGGTGGTTCTATTGGATCGGAATTGGTGCGCCAGATTGCATCTTATGGCCCGGCCAGCATCACATTGGTCGATTCCGGGGAATATAATCTCTATGCCATCGATATGGAGATGGCAGAAAAATACCCCGATCTTCCGCGCGAAAGCATTTTGGGCGATGTGCGTGATCGCACCCGCATCGCCAAAGTGTTTGAAGAAATCTCGCCTGAAATCGTCTTCCATGCTGCGGCCTATAAACATGTGCCGCTGGTCGAACATAACCCCAATGAAGGCATCCTGACCAATACGCTGGGCACACGGAACGTGGCCGAAGCATGCCGTGCGGCCGGTGTTGCCACGATGGTGTTGATTTCAACCGATAAGGCGGTCAATCCGGCCAATGTCATGGGTGCGTCGAAACGTTTGGCGGAATGTTATTGTCAAGCGCTTGAAACCTTGCCTGCCGATCAGCGCGGGTCAACGCGGTTTGTCACGGTTCGTTTTGGCAATGTTTTGGGATCAACCGGATCGGTCGTGCCCCTGTTTAGGCGTCAACTTGAAGCCGGTGGGCCGCTTACCGTTACCCATGAAGGCATCACCCGCTATTTCATGACCATTGCCGAGGCCGTCGAACTTGTTTTGCAATCTGCCGAACTTGGCCGTCATGGTGTGACCGATGGCGGGAAAATCTTTGTTCTTGATATGGGGCGCCCGGTCAAAATCATTGATCTGGCCCGTCAGATGATCCTGCTGTCGGGGTTGCAGCCGGGCAAGGATGTTGAGATCAAAGTCACCGGTTTGCGGCCGGGCGAGAAGCTTTATGAAGAACTGTTCCATGATTCAGAGCCTCCCGCACCAACCGATACCGATGGTGTGATGTTGGCCGCACCGCGTGTTGTTGATTACGCGTTGATCCAGAAGGTATTTGATGCACTTGAAGACAGTGCGACCAATCGGAATACCCACAAAACGTTGGAATTGATCAGCCAGTTGGTGCCGGAATTTCAGCCACCAGAAATCGGTGTGAAATCAATTTTCGCCAAAGACACCGATAGCGTTTCACAAAACGTACCGGTTGATGCTTTGGATAAGGCAGCAGGCCGTTCGGCTTAAACCCGCGATTGGTTTCGAAACCACGTCCTCCAGAACATTACCTTGTTAGACCGCACAAGTTCATTCTTTGATGGAATGAATTTGTGCGGATTTGTCGTTTGTCATTGCCATTTATGGGCAATATTTTGCGATCAGAATGACAAATGGGAATGACCTTGATGGCAGGGTCATTTGAAACCCCACCTCAATCCCGTCTTTTGGAGGCCACCATGTCGGCAGACTCTTTTGTCCATGCGGATGAAATCCGTTCAATGTTTTCCAGTGCAATGTCGGATATGTACCGCGCAGAAGTGCCGCAATATGGAACCCTGATGGAACTGGTATCGGACATCAATGCGCAAAAACTTGCGGGTGATCCGGTTTTACGTGATGGGTTGGTGCGCAATGATGAGATGGACCGGATTGATCTGGAACGCCATGGTGCGATCCGTTTGGGCACGCCAGAAGAACTGTTCAATATGCGCCGTTTGTTTGCCGTCATGGGCATGCATCCAGTGGGGTATTATGACCTTTCGGTTGCCGGTGTGCCCGTGCATTCAACAGCATTTCGCCCAATTGATGACGCGGCACTGCGCCGTAATCCGTTTCGTGTCTTTACCTCGCTTTTGCGCCTTGAACTGATCGAAGATGAAAACCTTCGGGCCAAGGCAGAAGGCATTTTGGCACAGCGCGATATCTTTACCGCTGACGCCATCAAGCTGATCTATCTGGCCGAAAAGAATGGTGGTCTTATCCGCGTTCAGGCTGAACAGTTCGTGACCGAGGCGCTTGAAACTTTCCGGTGGCACAGTGATGCGACGGTGTCGCTTGAAACCTATCAAACACTTTGTGATGCGCATCGTCTGATTGCCGATGTGGTGTGTTTCAAAGGGCCGCATATCAATCATTTAACGCCGCGAACTTTGGATATTGATGCGGTGCAGCGTGCGATGCCCGAACGCGGCATCGCGCCCAAGGCGATCGTTGAAGGTCCACCTGCACGTCATTGCCCGATCCTTCTGCGCCAGACCAGTTTCAAGGCACTTGAAGAACAGGTTTATTTCGTCGGGGGCAGCCCCAAAGGCACGGCCGGAACACATACCGCCCGCTTTGGCGAGATCGAGCAACGCGGGGTTGCCTTAACCGCCGAAGGCCGCAAACTTTATGACACGCTTTTGGCTGCAACCCGCCAAGCAGTACAGATCAATGCGGCAGGATCGAACGCCCAAGACTATGAAGCTGAATTGTCTGAACGCTTTGCGGCATTTCCCGATGACTATGAAACCCTTCGTGTCGAAAAACTGGCATTTTTCCATTACAGCGTCACCGAAGCAGGGCTGAATGCGGTAAGCAGCAAAAACGCCTTCTCATCGGTTGATGATTTGATTTATCAAGGATATTTGCGTGCCGATCCGATCATTTACGAAGACTTCCTGCCGGTTAGTGCCGCGGGGATTTTCCAGTCAAACCTTGGAAGTGATGCGCAGAAAAACTATCAGGAACAGTCAAATCAGGACGTGTTTGAACAGTGTTTGGGGGCAACAGTGCGTGATGAGCTGACCCTGTATGCTGAACGTGAACAGGCATCACTTAAACAGGCGCTTGATGCCTTGGGGGTTCAGAAAAAGACCGCCTGATCTGATGGTTGGCACCATTTTGGCGGGGTGGTTGTTGATGCAAACCATTGGCGGCGCCGTTTTTGGTGCGGGTTGAGACCCTAGATGGTCGGAATGTTAAAACCCGCCATGCAAGAATTCGGGGTCCACTTTTTGCGCTGCACATGCTAAAGCTCCGCGCGAAACAACCATGGTTCGGACTCATTGATCATGTGTCGGCCCGGATTGGAATAAAGGCATTCTGATCCCGTTAAAGGCCGGTCTTGCCCGCAATACTATCAATTGCACATGCACGAGCAGCCATGTGCAAACTGTATTATGTGGGCCGATATATCATCAATGGGTCCGCAACCTTCATCACATTGATGCATGAAAGCGAACCCAATGACTGCTCGTATTGCGCGCGCGCTTATTTCCGTTTCCGACAAGACCGGCTTGGTCGAATTTGCCAAATCTCTTCACGAACAGGGTGTTGAAATCCTGTCCACCGGTGGTTCTGCCAAGGCGATTGAAGCCGCTGGTATCCCGGTTAAGGAAGTTGCCGATCACACCGGTTTCCCTGAAATCATGGATGGCCGTGTTAAAACGCTTCATCCAAAAATTCACGGTGGCCTTTTGGGCCGTCGTCCCCTTGCAAGCCATATGCAGGCAATGGAAGACAACGATATTGCCCCGATCGATCTGGTTGCGGTGAACCTTTATCCGTTCGAAGAAACCGTTGCCAAGGGTGCCGATTTTGACACCTGCATCGAGAATATCGATATTGGCGGGCCAAGCATGATCCGCTCTGCGGCGAAAAACCATGAATCGGTGACCGTCGTTGTTGATCCAGGCGACTATGACCGCGTTGTTGCCGAGATGAAAGACAATGCCGGTGCCACCACGGTTGATACCCGCCGCGTTCTGGCTGCTAAGGCTTTTGCCCGTACGGGTGCTTATGACTCGGCCATTTCAAGCTGGTTTGCTGGTGAACTTGGTGAAACCTTCCCGCAGCGTCTTAATGTTTCTGCCGAACTGAAACAGACCCTTCGTTATGGTGAAAACCCCCACCAGCAGGCTGCGTTTTACACCAACGGTAAAAACCGTCCGGGTGTTTCAACCGCAACCCAGCTTCAGGGTAAGGAACTTTCATTCAATAACCTGAATGACACCGATGCTGCGTTTGAATTGGTATCCGAGTTTGACGAGAAACCGGCTGTTGCCATCATCAAACACGCCAACCCGTGTGGCGTTGCCGAAGGTGCAACCTTGATTGAAGCCTATCACAAGGCGCTTTCATGTGATCCGGTTTCGGCATTTGGCGGCATCATTGCGGTCAACCGTACGCTTGATAAGGCAACTGCCGAAGAAATCGCCAAGCTGTTTGCCGAAGTCGTGATTTGCCCGGATGCGGATGACGCGGCCAAGGAAGTTCTGTCGGCTAAGAAAAACCTGCGTTTGCTGGTGACGGGCGGCATGGCGGACCCAGAAGGCGAAGACATGACGCTTCGTTCCCTTGCGGGTGGGTATCTTTTGCAGAACCGCGATGCAGGCCGTGTCAAACGCGACGAACTTAAAGTCGTCACCAAGCGCACCCCGACGGATAGCGAGCTTGATGACCTTCTGTTTGCCTTCCGCGTTGGCAAACACGTCAAATCAAATGCCATTGTCTATGTCAAAGACGGCAAAACCGTTGGTGTTGGTGCCGGGCAGATGAGCCGTGTCGACAGCTCGCGCATTGCAGCGTGGAAAGCAGAAGAAGCTGGTAAAAATGCCGGTGAAGATGAACTTCGCACCAAGGGTTCGGTGGTTTCATCTGATGCATTCTTCCCGTTTGCTGATGGTCTTCTGGCCGCAGTTCAGGCCGGTGCAACGGCGGTGATCCAGCCGGGTGGCTCGATGCGTGACGCAGAAGTCATTGCTGCGGCCGACGAACATGACATTGCCATGGTCTTTACCGGCATGCGTCATTTCCGCCACTAAATTCTGGAACTGAGTTCTGGCACGATAAAATGCAAAACCCCGGGGCATGTTCCCGGGGTTTTTGTTTGTCTGGTTACTGGGGCGGTTTGTGGGTGAATTAACGCACGCCCAAATGATCGGCCAGTGTGCTGCCCGAATAATCCAATCTGAACAGTCCCATCTGTTGTAAGCGCGGAACAACCTGATCCAAAAACAGATCGACCGACTGGATTGATCCGCTTGGCAGGGCGATGATGCCGTCGCCTGCCTTAACTTCGGCCCAGGCAACGATTTCATTGACCGCATCATCAGGCGTGCCAACCACGATCCAGTGCGATGATCCCATCACTTCCGGACGTGTCAGAAGGTCTTTGACGGTCGGTTCTTCGCGTTCAATCAGACGGCGGACCAGATCGCCGTGGGTTTTGCTGCGGACCTGTGTGTCAGGGGCCGGTAGCATATCCTTGGTAACCCGCGCATCCATTGGATGGTTTTTCAAATCAAGACCAATCAATTCGCAGACCTTGGCAATCTGACGTGCCGGGTCCATGCGGGCATGTGTTTGGGTGAAAATGGCGCGGGCTTCTTCACGGGTGGGGGCGAGATACATATTTAATCCTGGCAGGATACGAATATCATCGGGATCACGGCCCTTTTGGGCAGCACGTTCGCGCAGGTCGCTTCGCAATTCGCGGGCAACTTCCTTATCCGGGGTGGCGGCAAAAATTGCGTGGGCAACCGATGCGGCAAAGTCGCGCCCGGCGGGCGATGCCCCGGCCTGAAACAGCGGTAGTTTTCCATTGCCAAATGCCGGGGTGTTAAGCGGCCCGGTGACATCGTAAAATTCGCCGTGATGGTCAATGCTGCTGATTGCGTCGGGGTCGCCATAGACACCTGCATCACGATCATTGCGGATAACCGTCGATGGGTAACTTCCCCAAAGTTTATGGACGACATCACTAAACTCGGCCGCCTGACGATAGCGGTCTTCGGATGATGGCATTTCCGATAGTCCGAAATTCTCGTTCCCATCAAGCGATGTGACGATATTCCACCCCGCCCGACCTTTGGACAGAAGGTTCAGCGACTGAAGTTGCCGTGCGACGATATAGGGCGGGTAAAAGGTCGTCGAGGCGGTCGTGACCAACCCGATATGGCTTGTATGTTCGGCGATTGCGGCAAGCTGTATGGTCGGATCAAGGCTTGAGAACCCCGGCGATCCTGCGACCATTTCTGGTTTCATAAACAACGTGTCAGGGCGAAACAGGAAATCGAGTTTTGCCTTTTCGGCCTTCTTGGCGATATCGACATAGAAGTCGGTCGAAAAGATGTTTTCCACATTGCTGTCATCCCGGCGCCAGCCATCATTCATCAGCCAAGTTGGGGCAATGGACAAACCGATATGGATTTGTTTGCGGGTGGTCATGGTGGGGTAGGTTCCTTTGATCGGCGTCTGTCATCATGTTGATACTATGAATGAATATCATTTGCAGCCTAAAACGCATTGATCTATGTTCTGGCAAAGACGAATGAATGGGCAGATTTGCACGTGCTTTGCGCCGAAAACCTTGTTGTTTCATATGGAAAAAAACCGGTGCTGGATGGCTTTAGCGTCCAGTTCAAACCCGGTGTCGTAACCGCACTTGTCGGGCCAAACGGTTGTGGCAAATCGACATTGCTCAAATCGATCCTTGGTTTTTTGCCAAAGTCGGCCGGGACTATCACCCTTGAAAACCGCGAAATTACAGGGATTCCAAGGCGCGATCTCGCCCGGCGGATTGCCTATTTGCCACAGGAAAATCATTGCCCGGATTACATTGTTCTGGGGGAGTTGATCGAACTTGCCGGTTATGCGCGTTATTCATTGTTTGGTGGACCAACAGCACAAGACCGGCAATTGTTTGCCGATGCGCTGCGCACAGTTGGTTTGGACGATATGGCGCATGTCCCGGTTAATTCACTGTCAGGTGGGCAGCGCCAAAGGGCCTGGGTGGCAATGGTGTTGGCACAGGATGCCGAGATCATCCTGATGGATGAGCCCGTCAATCATCTTGATATGAAATATCAATATGGTGTGCTTGAACTGGTTCAACGTCTTTGTCGGGATCAAAACAAAACCATCATTGCGGTTTTGCATGACTTGAACCTTGCCAGTGCCTTTGCCGATGACATGGTGATGATGCGCGCAGGAAAGGCAATTGTGTCTGGTCCGACCCGGCAAGTAATCACCCCGCAAAACGTGCGTACCGTGTTTGATTTTGATGCCGATGTCTTCGCCCGCAATGATCAGATTGTTTGCCTGCCGCGAAATAGGGACGAAGACTGCGCCGCCACACGACCAATCACCGATGATGAAAACGATCCGGCAGTACGCCCATGAGCCAGCGATTTGTGTTCTTTGCGCTGGCAGTGGCGGCATTGCTGATTGCTGTTCTGGCCAATCTGGCCTTTGGCGCGACCCGGTTTTCGATCCCCGACATTTTGGGCGCATTATTCTTATTTGATGGGGATAATTACGACCATTTCATCGTAGTTTATCAACGCCTTCCCAGAGTATTGATTGCTGTTTTTGTCGGATCGGTGATGGCGGTCAGTGGGGCTGTGTTACAGGGCATGATGCGCAATCCGCTGGCAGCACCTTCCATCCTTGGTATCAATGCCGGGGCGTCTTTGTTTGTGGTGACAGGGGCGCTTTTCTTTGGCCTGACATCGACGGGACAGGGGATTGCAGCCCTGTTTGGTGGGGCGTTTGGGTTTGCCAGTTGTGTGTTTGTCGCACGTATGGCCGGACAGGATCGCAATCCCAAAGGGATGCCTTTGATTTTGGCCGGTGCAGTTGTTTCGATGCTTTATATCGGGATTGCCAATGCCCTTCTTTTGGCAAGTCCCGAACGGCGGAACGATTTTCTTGGTTGGATTACCGGAAATATCAATCATGTCTATGCTGATCGACTTGCCGAATTTTGGTGGATCGGGGTCGCGGGTATTGTCGTACTTTTGATCCTGTCGCGTGCCCTGACCTTGTTAACATTTGGCGGTGAAAAGGCGGCATCAGCCGGGGTGAATGTTGCGGTGGTGACGCGGGTTGCAACCATCGCGGTGGTTTTATCAAGCAGTGCAGCCGTGGCAATTTGTGGCCCGGTCGGGTTTGTGGGATTGATCGTTCCCCATATGGTTCGCCCATTGGTGGGGGCCGGATTAGTCGCGGTTCTTCCGGCCTGTATTTTGGTCGGTGCAACGGTTTGCCTGATTGCCGATATGGTCGCACGGATGGCCTTTGCCCCGTATGTTTTGCATGCCGGTTTGATCATGGATTTGATTGGCGGGATCGTCTTTGCGGTGATTGTCCGGCGTTACTATCTGACCCCCAATGTCAGGAAATCACTATGATCAAAGTGACAACCGGTTTGCATGGCCATTCGATTTTGCGTTTGGCAAATGGTTTGGAAATCCGGGTGCATAACCTTGTGACGGTGATGGTGCTTTTGTGTCTTGGCATTCTTGTCGGCGGGGCATCGATCATGATGGGGACAACCAATACCGGCATGGGCGATCTGATCGCATTGATCGGTGGAACGGGTGTTTCTGATGATGCCGTGTTTGCCATCATGGATGTGCGCCTTCCACGGATTTTACTGGGTTTTATGGCCGGTTGGTGTGTGGCCCTGACGGGGGCAATGTTACAGTCATTGGCGCAAAACCCGTTGGCTGATCCCGGATTGCTTGGCCTTAGTCAGGGGTCCATGGTCATGATCATGTTGATGCTGGTCCTGTTTCCTGCATTCCCGATAATCTTTATGCCGCTTGCCGGGTTTGCTGGTGGAATTGTGATCGCGGTTTTGTTGCTGGTTCTGGTTGGGCGGCATCATACCGGGGGACTTGGCATTGTCTTGATGGGCATTGCGATTGAAACCACCCTATCATCGGTCACATCAATCCTTGTTCTCTATACCCCAGCCGAAATGTCCTATGCGCTTTCCAGTTGGTTGGCAGGATCGCTGTTTCGTTCTGACTGGCCAACCGTATTTGGGTTTGCCATTTGGTTCGCCGCATCCATTCCGGCCATTTTGATCATCGGCCGCAAATTGCGCAGCCTTGATCTTGGGGATCACATGGCGATGGCATTGGGCGAACCTGTCCATTGGACAAAACCACTGATCTTGTTTGTATCTGTGTTGCTAAGTGCGGCTGCGACCACGGCGGTTGGGCCGCTCGTGTTTCTTGGTGTGATGGCACCGCATTTGGCGGGCTTTGTTTCACCTGCCAAGGGGCGGGCACGATTGTTTTTAAGCGCGATGATGGGCGGGGTTTTGGTGATTGGTGCGGATAGTTTAACCCGTGGGATCAGCAGTGATGTTGCGCTGCCAACGGGGCTTGCCATCATGATTGTGGGTGCACCGCTTTTCATCATATCGCTTCGTATCCGCGCATTGCGGCAATCGAAAATGATTTAACGCGATGAACTGGATGTGACATGCGCAATTTGATTTTGATGTTTGCTTTTTTTGCTGGGTTGCAGATGGCTTTGGTTGATCCGCTCGCAGCCCAAACCGCCAGCCATACCGTGCGCGATGATACCGGGCGGGATCTTGTCATTCCCGATCATGCAAAACGGATCATAGCCTTGCAGGAACCAATGCTGGCAGTGCCGATGCTTGAACTTGGTGCGAAGGTGGTTGGGTCGTATGGCCGGGCAACGGACGGGTCAGGGTTGCTTGCAGTTGATTTTATCGCCACTGTTCTGGATCAGGATGGGCGGACGCTGGGGCTTTCGGGGGTTGGGCCATTGGGCAATATCGACCTTGAAAGGATCAGGGCGCTTAAACCTGATCTGATCATTGGGGGTGAAACCGATGGCGATAAGGTCGATATGCTGTCGCAAATTGCGCCGGTCTATTTGCACAATGTCCGATCCGGTGATGTCGCAGGGTTCACGACCCAGCGCAGGCTTGCCTCTGTTTTGGGGGCAGATCAGGCATTTGATGCCCTTCATGCTGATTATCAAACCAAGCTTGATACCGTGCGCGATCAGTTGCCGTTCGATCCGGTGGGTAAAACCTATCTGGCGGTGGTGATTTACGATCAGATCAATATCGTTGGTCATATGTCCGGGGTCATTCAGGCGATTGAGGACCTTGGATTTACCCGCGCGGATTTGGAAGGTGATGGCGAGGCCACCGGATATGGACGCGGATTTGCCGTGCCGCTTAGTTCCGAACTTTTCGCCCGTCTGAACCCCGATTTATTGTTTGTCATGAACAGTTATGCCGGCGGAAAACGTGACGAGGATGCCATTCGTGCAAAGCTTGATGCGATTGTGCCCGGTTGGGAGCGGTTCTCAAAACCCGAACGCGAAGGTCGTATTTTGTTTCTTGATTCGGCAAAGGTCACCACACCAACGATTGCCAGTGCGCGCCATACCCTTGATGCGATTGCGCAATGGGCTGCCCAGAATTAGCAGGCCGCACTGGTTCAAGGGATATTAAAACAAACCCCCGCAGTATTCGCTGCGGGGGTTTATGATTTTTTACCGTTCTGCCAGATGGCTTAGATCGCTGGCTGGGAACCCTTGGACTGATCGTTCGTGCCGTCAGGACCATTGGTGGCGCCATCATCATCGCTGTTTTCGATGACAGTTCCGTCTTGTTCAAGCGCAATCGGTGCTTTGTGACTGGCTTTGGGCTTGGCTGCTTGATCTTGATGCACACGCAGTGGGGCACGCCATTCAATGCTGCCAAACGAATGACAAGATGGGCAGGAAACCACCCAACGATCCGTTTCCGCCCCACAGGCACCACAGCGCCAATCCGGGTCGGGGTTGGCATGGCTTGCCTTGATCAGAAGATCGCGTGCTTTTGCACCGTCCTGATTTTCACGCAGTTCCAGATCGGCCAGCAAACGGTAATGGCGGGCTTCGGCCTTGGTCGCCATCGCCTTTTCAAGATTGCTGCGTGCAACGCCCCAAAGGTCGGCCTCAAGGGCGGCTTCGGCGAGAACAATCTGGCTTTCAACATGATCGGGGTTGGTTGCCACAAGTTTCTCAACGGCTTTGACCTTGGCCAATGGATCACCGGTAAGTGTTTCACGGTAAATTGCGCCAAGGGCTGCTGATGGTGCGTCACGCCAGCTTTGCATGACAGCGTCACGCGCTTTGCCGTCTTGTTTTAGGTCGCGATAAAGACCGGCTAACAAAACAGCCGCCCCGGTAATGTCACCTGCCGCGTTTAGGGCCTTGCGCAGAAGTTTGATTGCTTCGGCATTGTCACCTGATGCAATGGCATCTTCTGCCTTGGCAGTAATCAACAAGGCGCGCCGATGGGTAAGTTCTTCTTCGCCAAACACCGATGCTTTTTGCGCATCGACCAAAAGGCCCAGTGCACGGTCCCAACGCTTGGATGTCAAAAGCAAATCAAACAGGGTTACGATCACGGCCGGATTGCGGGGGCGCAAACGATGTGCACGTTCGGCATAATCAAGTGCTGCCGTCCGATCATCGGATTTCAGGGCCAGTTGCAATAACCCGCGCAGGCCAAAAAAGGCCGAGTCGGGTTTTTCAAGCATTGCTTCAAACTGGCGCTTGGCGGCATCATTGTCGCCGTCAAGCTCTGCTGCCTGTGCGGTCAAAAGACGGGTCAGGGTGTCATCTTCAAGATAACGGTCAACCGCGCGGGTATGTTTCAGTGCCTGACGTACATCACCAGATGCCAGTTCCAGCAATCCCATGGTCAGGGCTTGTTGACCTTTTTTACGACGTCGGCTGCCCAAAAGGCGGCCGATCCAACCCGGTGAATTGGCAATCATTGTCCAGCCGCGCCACACCAGAACCAAAATTGCTGTCAGGGCAAGCAGGCCAAGGGCAACCATACCGATTGAGCCATCAAAACGATAGCCAAGCCAGACAATGGTCATGTTTCCCGGATTGTTGGCAAACCAGACCGTGCAGAAAACCAAGGCTGCAGTCGCAAGGATAAACGTTAGAAGACGGATCATTGGCCGCCCTCCGTCCCGGTTAGAAGACCAATGGCGTGCGCACTAAGGTCGGCGATCGCCTCGTTAAGGGTTTGGCGATGCTCGGCCTCGCTCAGCCATTCACTGACTGCGGCTGCAGCATGGTCACCTTCAACCCCTTTAAGGGCGATAACTGCGGCATCAAGATCGTTCTGTGCCAATGCGTTTTCCGCAAGAACCAAACGACCTTCAAGCGATTCTTCGCCTGCTGCATCAATGCGGCGAACCGGAACGAGTTTTTTGATATTGGCCCATGTCGCATCAAGGACGCTGCCGGAATGATCATCAGTGCCAGCTTGAACAGCCTTTTGTGCCATCGCCGGGAAGGATTGCCGCAGTTGTTCGATGGTTGGCGCACCTTGATCGGCAAGCGGCTTAAGGATTGCGAGTTGCCCGGCAATAAAGACGTCGTCACCGGCACTACGTTCAAGCTGGTTTAAGGCAATAACGAATGGTCCACCACGCTGTAAGGCATCGCGCAGGATTGAAACGGCCATGGCAATTGCCTGGCCACGGCTTTCTACACGCAGGCCTTCCGTCGCGCGGACTTCTTCTTCCATTGTCGATAGACGTGCGGAAAGTTCGCGCATTTCATTGGCAACACCGGCAAGTTCGCTTTCAACGCGGGCAAGTTCTTCGATCGGAGTAGACCGGGTTTCGATCTCGGCGAGGCGGCGCGCGACTGAATTGCTGAGCGTATCGCCACGTTCATTGTTCAGGCGTTCGCGCAGGGCATCGATCGTGCCTTCTAGACGTGACAAACGCTCCGTCAATTCCGGATCAATGACAACCGATTCTTCCGGAATCGCTGTGCTTGCAGCCATGTCAGATGCGGTATCACTCACGACTGGAACGAAATCTTCGATTTCAACTGCTGCGTCGTCGTTTTCGGCGATGGGGGCTTCTTGATTGGGGGCAACAAGCGTATTTGCGCTGTCGTCCTCTGCCGTGTCTGAAGCCCCGGTGTTTGAAGCCACCGTATTTGACGTTGCCGTATCTGAAGCGACAGGCTCATTGGTTAATGTGATGTCTGTGCTTTGGGCATTATCGGTGCCAAGGTCATCTGGCGTAATCTCGGCAAGGATTTGATCGGGGACATATTGGCTTAGGATCGGTTCCGCATCGCGCCACCATATGGCACGGGTCAACCAGCCTACTGCCAGTGCGCCAATTATGATCACCACAAACAGGACAAGTGCCTTGCCGCCATAACCTTTGCGTTTTGCCGGTTCAGATGGGTTTGTATCCTCTGCTTTGGGGGCGGTTTTGCTGGTGTCGGGTTTTGGGCTGTCGTTGGGTTTCGCGCCACTGCTTGCCGGTTTTGCCGGACCATCGGGGCTGGTGTTGCTGCTGGGTTTCTCAGTCGTGTTATTGCCGGGTTTGCTGCTATCTGCTGCGGACGGGCTTGGCTTGGATGCAGGTGCTGCATCTGCCTTTTTGGGGTCCGGGCTGGCATTTCCTTTGCTATCAACGGAAATGGTGTCGGTCGATTTTTTGGTATCGGCCGAATTTGCGGAAGCATTGGGTTTTGGCGTTTCTGGTTTTTTCACGATCGGACCATTGCAGTTTGCGGTTATGCCCAAAACGGCGATAGGTGCAGGAATAACTTATGAAAGGGACTGGTCTAACAAAGAAAGAAGGTATTCTTGTGTTGGTTGTGATGCAACGTGCGTTCTATGCCATGTAAGGTCGGATATCGCCGATTGCACCGCCGGGCTCAGGCAAATTGCACTTACCCCGGCCAAATCCCCTTGAAGCTTATACCGATGTATTATCTTAACAAAGGTTTCCGCAGTGCGGGGAGAGAAAAATAAAACTGTATCAACATCATGCCCAATCAAAGCATTCAGGGCATCTTGCGGCAATTCGCTGCAAGCACGGGCTTCATAAACCGTCTGTCGGTCTATTTGATAGCCATCTTCACGGAGCATTTGACCAAGGTCACCTGCTGTTTTGCGCGCTGCGGGATGGAAAAGCGGCCCAGATGCCGGGGCAATCTTTTCACGGATAAGGGCGGCCAGATCATGGATATCGCCATTGGCTGAATGGATATGCCCAAAGCCAAGTTCGCGACAGATACGTGCCGTGGCATCGCCAACGCATAATGCTGGCAAGCTGCGATCGTCTGATAATCGGGCAAACGCCCGAACTCCATTGGCGGACGTAAATATCAGTGCTTGATAAGGGCTGGTATCAAGCGATTTTTCCGGTTCAGGGAACGTGATTTCCAACATCGGCGCAGACAAATGACGGTAGCCGCGCTGATCCAGCGCGGCAATAAGGTCGGCAGAGTCGGTGTCGGGCCGGGTGTTTAAAACCAATGGTCCCATCTGCGTTCCCGTCAGTTTGTTGGGTCAGGACGAAATGAAGTCTGGTCCGCCACGCTGTTTAAGCTCCTCACCGGCATCGGTGCCAGCGGCCATTGCTGTTTGGATATCCGGATTGGCAATTGTGCGTTCGGTATCTAATCGTTCGCTGCCATCTGGCCTTATGATGCTGACGCGCAGGCGCATGCTGCCGTCAGCATTAAATTCGGCCAAGGCGGCGATCGGTGTCCGGCACGATCCATCCAATGCCTTAAGGGCTGCACGTTCCGCTGCGACACGAACGGCCGAGGTTTCACAATGCAGGGCTGCGATCCAGTTTTTGGTTTGAACATCTTCTTGGCGAATGGTAATGCCAATTGCCCCTTGGGCCACGGCAGGAAGCATATCGTCTTCGGCAATTGGTGCGGTGGCAACTTCGGGCTGACCTAACCGGTTCAGTCCGGCCATCGCAAGAAGGGTCGCATCAACCTGTTCTTCGCCAAGTTTGCGCAGGCGCGTTTGAACATTCCCGCGGAAAGTTATGACCTTAAGGTCCGGGTATTTGTTCAGGATCATGGCCTGACGGCGAAGGGATGCTGATCCGATGACAGAACCGGCAGGCATTTCGGCAAAGCTTTTATATTTCAGCGAAATAAACGCATCACGGACATCTTCGCGCGGCAGAATGGTTGGCAGAATCATGCCATCGGGAAGGACCGTCGGAACATCCTTCATACTATGCACAGCAAGGTCGATCTCGCCCCCCATCAGGGCGTCATCGATTTCCTTGGTGAACAATCCTTTGCCACCGATTTCAGACAGGGCGCGATCAAGGATCTTGTCGCCCGTGGTGGTGATTACGGTAATGGCAATGGCGCCATCTTGCGCAAGTTCCGGGTGGGCGGATGCCAGTTTGTCGCGGACCTCATGCGCCTGAGCCAAAGCCAAGGGCGAACCACGGGTGCCGATGCGAAGTTTTGCTGTATCTGTCATGGTGGGAGTCTTAGTCTTAAAACTGTTTGAAAACAAGGTCCGGTGGTGGGTTCTGGGCGCAAAAAATCCAACTTAAGATCATCGTGATGCTAACCCATTTGCAAGATAGTTCTTTGATCTATGTTGCGTGCCCGGCGGGTGATTTTGGTTTGCTCATCACCAGAAATATGCGTGAAACGCGATAACTGCATATGGCAAATGCGCCGGTCGGGGGTGGAAAGCATGCAAAGTTTCCGCTACATCATCGCGACGCGTATATTGGATTCCGATTGCCGAACTTCTTGGTAGACCCTGACCGGATCAAAAGCATGATCGTACTTGGTATCGAAACAAGCTGTGATGAAACTGCCGCTGCTGTCGTTAATGACAAGCGCGAAATTTTGGCGAACCGTGTTTTGTCCCAGCTTGATGATCACCGCCCTTATGGCGGGGTTGTTCCCGAAATTGCTGCCCGTGCGCATCTTGAACATCTTGATCGTTTGGTGGCCGAAGCCATGGATGATGCCGGTGTTGAGTTTTCTGATCTGGATGCGGTCGCCTGTACGGGGGGGCCGGGGCTGATTGGCGGGGTCATGGTTGGGACAATGACGGCCAAGGCGATTGCCTTTGCGGCCAAAAAGCCATTCCTTGCGGTTAATCACCTTGAAGGTCATGCACTGACCGTGCGTTTGACCGATGATGTGCCTTTCCCATACTTGCTGCTGCTGGTTTCTGGTGGCCATTGTCAGGTTTTGATTGTTGAAGGTGTCGGGAAATACAAACGTATTGGCACCACGATTGATGATGCGGTTGGCGAGGCATTTGATAAAACCGCCAAAATGATGGGGCTTGGGTATCCCGGTGGTCCAGCGCTGGAAAAAATTGCAACCAAAGGCAATCCGGACCGGTTTGGTTTGCCGCGTCCGTTACGTGGCCGTGCCGGCTGTGACTTTTCGTTCTCAGGGCTTAAAACGGCGGTTCGGACCTATATGGATGGCTTTCCGGTTGACCAACAGACCGAAGAAGTTAAAGCCGACCTTGCCGCATCCTTCCAGCGCGCAGTCGGCGATACCTTGATTGATCGGACGCGAAACGCGGTGTTTGAATTCATGCGTGATTACCCAACCGGCAAGACGTTGGTTCTTGCAGGCGGCGTTGCCGCGAACAAATACCTTCGCGGGCGTTTGACCGAACTTACCGACCAAGCCGGCATGAAGCTTGTCGCGCCGCCGCTTGATCTATGTACCGATAATGCAGCGATGATTGCTTGGGCTGGGTTGGAGCGCTTCCGCCTTGGTGAGCGCGATGATCTTGATTTCAAACCACGTCCGCGCTGGCCGCTTGATCCAGAAGCGCCCAAGCGACCGGGTGCCGGGGTCAAGGCATAGGGCATTAAAACCTAAAATACAGGCGACCACTTGGTCGTGCTGGTGAACATTCCGAAAACGACTTCACATTTTGCCGGAACGTAAGACATGAAAAAGCGCATTACAGTTGTTGGTGGCGGTGCCTGGGGAACGGCTTTGGCGGTGCAGGCGGTGCGTGCCGGTGAAGATGTTGAACTGATTTTGCGCAACCCGGAATTGGCAGACCGGATCAACACCAAGGGCGAAAACGATCTTTACCTGCCCGGTGTTGCTTTGCCCGGTGCATTGCGCGCGACCACCAATTATGACGGTTTGCGCGAATCAGATGCGGTTTTGTTGGTAACCCCGGCACAACATCTTCGTGAAACCCTGACCAAACTTGCAGCCCATTGGATCGATGGTTTGCCCGCAGTGATTTGCTGTAAGGGGATAGAAAAACAAACCGGTGCGCTAATGGCGCAGGTTGTTGCAGAAGCCCTTGGTAATGTTCCCGTCGCAGTCCTTTCTGGTCCGACCTTTGCGCAGGAAGTGGCTGTTGGGTTGCCAGCAGCCATTACCCTTGCCTGTGAAGATCGGGTTTTGGGCAAACGTTTGGTCGAACTGATTGGAACACAGGAATTTCGCCCTTATTTCAGCACCGATGTTGTCGGTGTTGAAGTGGCCGGTGCGATCAAAAACGTCTTGGCGATTGCAAGTGGCGTGGTTGCGGGGCTGGCACTTGGTGACAATGCCCGTGCTGCGCTGATTACCCGCGGGATTGCCGAAATGTCGCGCTTGGCCGTTGCCATGGGCGGGCGGGTTGAAACCATGATGGGATTGGCGGGTATCGGTGACTTAACACTGACCTGTACGGGGACTTTGTCGCGTAATTACACTTTTGGGGTCGCACTTGGCGAAGGTCGGAAGTCCGAAGATATTCTGGGTGAACGGCGTTCGGTGACCGAAGGCGTTCATACCGCCGCTTCGATTACAGCCGTTGCAGCGAAATACGGAATTGAAATGCCGATATGTTCGGCGGTGGATCAGGTGGCCAATCACGGGGCTGATCTGCGCAGCACAATCAATGCTTTGTTACAGCGTCCATTCCGTGACGAGCTTGAAGCTGCCGACTGATTCACATGCCTAGCAGTTCATTTCCGATTGGTTCGGCTTGAGAATGCGACGCCCTTCTGGCAGTTTATGGTCATTGAACCCATAAATAAGCAGGAAACAGTCCATGCATTTCTATATCCGTTGTGTTGATAAGCCCGGTCATCTTGATGTCCGCAAAGCCAACCGCGATGATCATTTGGCCTATATCAAAGGTGGTTTTGCCGATCGCATCGTTGCGGCTGGTCCGACCCTTGATCCTGATATGGAAGGCATGAACGGTTCGGTCTTTATCATTGAATTTGATAAAATCGAAGATGCTCGTGAATTCGCTGCCAATGATCCCTACGCCAAAGCCGGGCTTTTTGAATCGGTTGTGATCCGTCCGTTCAAGAAGGTTTTCTGATCCATGGCATATTGGCTGATCAAAACCGAACCGGGAAGCTGGTCGTGGGACGATCAGGTCAAGAAGGATGTCGAGGGCTGGGATGGTGTGCGAAACCATCAGGCGGCCAAGAATTTGCGCACCATGAAAATGGGTGACAAGGCGTTCTTTTATCACTCGGTAAATGAAAAACGCATTGTTGGTATCGTCGAAGTGGTGCGTGAATTTTATCCCGATCCAACGGATGCGGCGGGCAAGTTTGTTCAGGTTGATTTTAAAACGGTCAAGCCGTTGAAATCACCTGTAACCCTTGCTGATATCAAAGCCGATCCGCGCTTTGCAGAACTTTCATTGCTGAAGCAGTCGCGTTTATCCGTGATGCCGATTGATGATGCATCCTGGGCTGCGATCTGTGAAATGGGCGGGGTCGAACCATGAGCGATCTGCCCAAAGCAGGCACTGTTTTATGCAAGCTTGCCGATCTTGATGCAACAGGGGCCAAGGGGCTGCAGTTGGATGGCACGGGCATTTTTGTTGTGCGCAGCGATCAAGGTGTCTTTGGCTATGTGAATAGTTGCCCGCATATCGGCGTGCCACTTGATATGGAGCCAGATGAATTCATCAGCGATTTTGGCGATGAGATCATCTGTTCGACCCATGGTGCGCGGTTTCGCATCGAAAATGGGGAATGCGTATCTGGCCCTTGCACGGGTGATGTGCTTGAGCCTGTCGCGGTTAAGGTTCAGGACGAGATGGTTATTCTCGCCTGACGACCCTTCAATGAAATCTAATCCACAGGCGGCGGTTTATCCCGCCGCCTGTGTGATCATTTCATCAAGATGTTTGGTGATGACACCAAGCTGATCTGGTTCTGATAGGCGATGATCGCCTGTTTTGAGCAGATCAATCCGTACATCGTCGGTTACCAGCGCCTCGGTCAGGCGAATGGCGGTTTGCCAAGGGACATCAGGGTCTTGCATGCCTTGTACCAGACGGACTGGGCAGGTGAGTTCAAGCGGTTTACGCAGCAATAACTGATTGCGGCCATCCTCGATCAGATCGCGGGTGATGGTATAGGGATCATCGCCATACTCCGTCGGCTCGATCAATGCCCCTTCATCCATGATGGTTTTCTTTTGCGCTTCACTAAATTGCGCCCACATCAAGTCTTCGGTGAAGTCGGGGGCAGCAGCGATCCCAACCAGACCAGCAACCCGTTCTTTGCGTGCAAGGGCGCAAAGAAGCATGATCCAGCCCCCCATAGAAGAGCCGACAAGTATCTGTGGACCTGTGGTGATTTCATCAAGAACAGCAATGGCATCAGCCGCCCATTGACCGATTGTACCATCGGCAAATTTACCCGACGATTGTCCGTGACCGGAATAGTCAAAGCGGGTATAAGCCACCCCCTGCCGAACGCAGTGTGCTTCAAGATGGGTTGCCTTGGTGCCGGTCATGTCCGACATGAACCCGCCAAGGAACATAACCCCGGGAGTATTGGGCGCCTGTACGTCAGATTGCTTGCCCGGCACGTGATGGTATGCGATTTTTAATCCGTCAGGCCGGTTAAGATATTTGGGCTTTTCAAGCTGTGGCGTCGGCATGTCATGTGTCATCCGGGGCGAAATCCTTGGGTGTTGATGGTTGGAGTTGCATGAGCGCGTCAGAAGTAATGACAGAAACAGTCTATCGATCAGAGCCCCAAGCGCAAGGTGGTGACTATCGTCCTGCGGTAATTTTGCAGGTGTTGCCCGAACTTGATGCTGGTGGTGTTGAACGTGGCACCGTCGATATTGCCCGTGCAATCGTTGATGGTGGTGGCAAGGCGCTTGTCGCATCCCAAGGCGGACGGCTTGAGCGCGAACTGGCACGTTTTGGTGCAAAACATATCAATCTGCCGCTGAAATCAAAGAACATCGTTACCATGCGCAAGAATGTAAATGCGCTGGTGAAACTGATTCGCGAAGAAGGCGTCGACATTATCCATGCCCGCTCTCGGGCGCCGGCATGGAGTGCGTATTTTGCAGCGCGTAAGGCGGGCATTCCGTTTGTGACCACTTTCCATGGGACTTATTCCGGATATACCAATCCGTTCAAGCGTCGCTATAACGCGATCATGACCATGGGAGATCAGGTGATCGCGATTTCCAAGCACATCGCCTATCACATCAACAAATATTATAAAGTTGAACCAGACCGTTTGAACATTGTGCCGCGCGGTACCAATGTCGATCTGTTCAATCCGGAAAATGTCAGTCAGGAACGTCTGATCGCGCTTTCTAACCAATGGCGTTTGAACGGCGAAGAATATGTCATCATGTTGCCCGGTCGTATTACTCGCTGGAAGGGGCATGGATTTTTGATTCGCGCCCTCCCAGCAGTGCTTGAGCAACTTGGGCATCGTAAAGTTCGCTGCCTGATCGTCGGGTCTGATCAGGGGCGAACAGGTTATCGCGATGAAATCCTGCAGCGCACACGTAAACTCGGTTTGGAAGACGTCGTGCATATTGTCGATCATTGTGCGGACATGCCAGCGGCGTACATGTTGGCAGATGTGGTTGCCTGTCCTTCTATTCAGCCCGAAGCATTCGGTCGTATCCCATCCGAAGCACAGGCGATGGGCCGTCCTGTGGTTTCAACGGCGCACGGTGGGGCGATGGAAACGGTTTTGCCCGGCGAAACTGGCTGGTTGGTAAGCCCAAATGAGGTTGATCAGCTTTCGCGTGCGCTTATTCAGGTGCTTAACCTTACGCCAGAAAAGCGTGCGAAACTTGCTGCGAAAGGGCGGCAGCATGTGATTGATGAATTTTCGCTTGAACAAATGGCTGAGAGAACACTTGGCGTTTATGCCAAGGCACTGAAGCGCGTCACCAGGAACGCAGCATGACAGATCAGAAAATTGAAGGTGCACAGGATACCGTAGCAATGGCTGCGGCAGAAGAAACTGCTGTGCAAACGAGCGAGCATGACCGGGAACGCATCCTTGTGATCAAGCTTTCGGCCTTGGGGGATGTTGTTTTGGCGATGGGGCCATTTGCCGCCATTCGCGCAGCACACCCGGACGCCCATATTACGGTTCTGACCACCCGTCCATATGTTGAGTTGATCAAGGCCAGTGGCTTTTTCGATTCAATTGCGATTGACCGCAGGCCAAAGCTAAGTCAGCCGCGTGAAGTGTTGGCACTGCGCCGCTTTCTGCGCAATGGTCATTTTGATCGGGTTTATGATCTGCAAACATCAGACCGAAGTGGTTTTTACTACAAGCTGTTTTGGCCGGGGCCCAAACCGGAATGGTCGGGTATCGCCAGAGGATGTTCGCATCCGCATACCAATCCCGACCGCGATAATATGCATTCGATTGACCGCACAGCAGATCAGCTTGCTGATGCAGGGATCACGGAAGTTCCAGCCCCTTTCATTTCCGGCCCGGACATTGAACTGGATCGGTTTGGGATTCGAAGCCCGTTTGTCCTGATTTGCCCGGGGGGGGCTCCGCATCGCCCGGCAAAGCGCTGGCCAGCCGAACGGTTTGGTCTGTTGGCCAAGAAACTTGCAGATTATCGCTTAACCCCGGTCTTGATTGGCACGGACAAGGAAGGCGATGTTCTCAATAAGATTGATCAGATGTGCCCAAAGGCGCGCAATTTGATGGGGCGTACAGGGTTTCTTGATATTGCATCCTTGGCAGCGCGCTCGGTCTTGGCAATTGGCAATGACACCGGACCGATGCATATCGCTGCAGCAGCAGGTGCACCATCAATTGTGCTTTTTTCACGCGAATCTGACCCTAAGCTGAGCGCGCCACGCGGGATTGGCGAAAATGCAGTGAGCATTGTGCGCGAAAGCGATTTGCGTCAATTGACGGTAAATCGGGTCATGGACGAAGTCTGCCGTCGGCTTGATCTGACGGATTAGAATTTCTGGTGTCCATAGCATTCAGACTATCGCTCTGAGCAAAAGCGCGGAAAATAGCGCCTTACGCCCAGTGTAATTGCCTAAAAACATTGCTTTCTGAACGCATGCAGATATGCTAGGTCAGGTCCGAAGGAAAACACTGTTGAACGCAGCAGTGCTTTCCTCGTTTCTGTTTCTGACCGATTTGTTTGATTACCATAGGAGATTATCCATAGCACGACCACGCAAACCGATGCAGCCGACCAAGGAAGGTCCGCGCGTCAATGAGGATATCAAAGCTCGTGCCATCTGTGTTGTTGACGCTGAAGGCAATATGTCCGACCCGATGACGGTGCGTGAAGGCATTGAAAAGGCAGCGGAAGTTGGACTTGATCTTGTAGAAGTCGCTCCCAATGCTGAGCCACCTGTGTGCAAGCTGATCGACTACGGCAAGTTCAAATACGAACAAAGCAAGAAGCAGAACGAGGCCAAAAAGAAACAGAAGGTTATCGAGGTTAAGGAGATCAAACTCCGTCCGAACATCGATATCCATGACTACAATGTCAAACTGCGTGCCGCGCAGAAGTTTCTTGGCGGCGGAGATAAGGTGAAAGTCACGTTGCGTTTTCGTGGACGTGAAATGGCTCACCAAGATCTCGGTCTTAGCATGCTCCAGCGCTTCTCCGGGGACCTTGAGGACCTCGCCAAGCCGGAAATGATGCCTAAGATGGAAGGCCGTGTTATGATTATGGTATTGGCGCCGCGTTAAGACGCGGCGTTTTGCCGATCTGCCCCAAAAGGTCCAAGCCAAAGAGGGAATGCCATGCCAGCTGGAAATGATCTTCTGATCGTTGGAGTCGATGATGACCCCAAGAGCTTGGTCTTGTTGAAGCGAATCGTCGAAAGCGGCGGTTTCTCGTTTCAGGGTGTTTCCTCTGGCAAGGAGCTTCTTAAGCTTCTGAAGACCAAGCGTCCGCGCATTATCCTGATGGATATTATGATGCCCGAAATGAACGGGTTTGAAACAGCACTTAATGTTCGGACCCATTTTCCTGATCTTGGGTGTGCGATCATTTATGTGACCGCACGTCAGGGGGAAGAAGATCTTCGTGGCGGCGTTGCCGCCGGTGGCAATGATTTCGTTCTAAAGCCAATCAACCGCGAAAAGCTTATGAGTCGAGTCGAAAAGTGGATCGGCCGGGCCCATACGATCAAAACGGCTGTTTGATCAAACAATCCAACATTGCGTTTTAGCCGATATCCTATTTTGGAATGGGGTGCGCTGCTTTGGTTCATTGCGTGTGAACGTGCATTGATCGTCTGCAGGCAGGGTTTCCATGCTATGGATTTGCGCTTGTTAGAAGCGCAACGATAGGGTCGATATAAAGCGAGAATATCGAAAAACTGATCACGCCCACGGCAGTGGTCACTAAGACAATCGATGAGCTTCGCACGATATAGCGATCATACGTGGTGGCAACGACAAAAACGTTGCCTGCTGTTGGCAGGGCTGCCAACAGCAATACGGCCTTGGCTTCAAGATTGGCAACTGTTCCAACCATATAAAATCCGACAAAGACTGCCAGTGGATGAACAACCAGTTTGGCAAATGACATGGCGAAAAGTTCTGCGCGTTTTTCGGCAATTGGTCGTCCAACAAGAGCAACGCCAATGGCAAAAAGTGCCGCAGGTCCAGCACTTCTTCCCAGCAGTTCCAGAAGATAGTCGACTCCATCTGGCCAGCTAAGGTCCAGCGAACTTGCGATAACGCCAAGGATAATGGCCAGAACAACCGGGTTGGTCAGCGTGCCACGTATGATTTTTCCTGCCGGGTTGATGCCATTGGCATGCTTTGCGCTTTCAAGCAGCAATAAGGAAAGTGACAGCATCACGATCAAATCAAAGGCAAGGGCGACGATCAAAGGAACAATTGCCGCAGGCCCCAAAAGTCCAATAATCAAAGGCAGGCCCATAAAGCCGACATTGGACATGGTCCCGGCAAAGGAAAATAGCGTCTGACTGGTCGGATCAAGGTCAAATACCTTGGCTGCGATCAAGCGTGTCCCGCCATATACCAGCAAAGTCGCCCCGCCATAGGCCAACATGATGTCAGGTTGCCAGATTTCAGATGGCGTGCGTGTCGCCAATGCCCGGAACAAAAGGGCAGGTAAGGCAAAGTAAAAGACAAAACCATTGATCCCGCGCATGCCGTCGGGGGAAACAATTTTGAATTTTCCGCCAATCCAGCCGAGTCCGATCAGGGTGAAGAACGGCAAAATGATAGAGGTGATTTGTGACATATGTTCAGTCAGATAGCTGAAATCAGGTTGGTAGATGCGGTAAGATAGGAACAAGCAAAGGCACAATGGCGGGTCGGGCCCGCAAAAAGCAAGGGGAAAGGGGTGAATTGGTCCTTGAAAAAGGCAATCTCGGAGTCTATAACCACCCGTCCCCAAAACAGGTGGTGAGGCTGGAAGGTTTGTTATGAACCTTCAGGGCATGCCCAGCCGCCGTGGGGGATTTCGTTTTCATTGCTTATGCAAGGATAGAAAAATGCCCAAGATGAAGACTAAAGCGAGTGCGAAAAAACGCTTTCGCCTGACCGCAAGCGGGAAAGTGCGTCACAACGTGGCAAATAAGCGCCACCTTCTGACTGCGAAATCGACCAAGATGAAGCGCCAGGCACGTGGCACAGAGATTCTCTGTGATGCAGATGCCCGTATCGTCAAAAAATTCCTGCCGTACGGTTAAGGTGAAGGAGAGTTAAATGGCTCGTGTAAAAGGGGGCGTGTCTTCACACGCTCGTCACCGCAAGGTTATTAAGGCTGCCAAGGGTTACCGCGGTCGCCGCAAGAATACTTTCCGCACTGCCGTTCAGGCTGTGGAAAAAGGTCTGCAGTATGCATACCGCGATCGTCGCGTTAAGAAACGCCAGTTCCGCGCACTCTGGATTCAGCGTATCAACGCTGGTGCACGTGAGAACGGTCTGAGCTATTCGCAGTTCATGAACGGCCTTAAGAAGGCTGGCGTTGAACTGGACCGCAAGGTGCTTGCTGACATCGCAGTGCGTGAACCAGAAGCTTTCAAAGCTCTGGTAACTCAGGCGCAGGCTGCACTCGGCTAATAAACCTTTGTAAAAAGGTTTATATAGGCACTTGCCTGATTTGATCGGGGGCGGCCATATTGGCCGTCCCCTTTCTTTTTGTGATTTTTAAACCCAAGCCAAAGCGTCGGAAGTTATGGAAAACATCGAAGCATTGCGCGAAGAGGTTCTGGCGGAAATCGAAAATGCGGTTGATCTGACTGCACTTGAAGATGTCCGCATCAGCGCCCTTGGCAAGAAAGGCCGCATTACCGGCCTGATGAAAAACCTTGGCAAGATGGACCCCGATCAGCGCCGTGAATTTGGTCAGACGCTGAATGCGGTCAAAGACCAGGTTGCAGGCGCAATCGAAACCCGCAAGAACGGCCTTGAAGACGCTGCCCTTGAAGCGCGTCTTGCTGGCGAGCGGATCGACGTCACTTTGTCATCGCGCCCGGATGAAACCGCAGGCCGCATTCACCCAATCAGCCAGACGATTGATGAAATTGTCGCAATCTTTGGCGAGATGGGTTTTGCACTAGCCGAAGGCCCGGACGTCGAAGACGATTTCCATAACTTTACAGCACTGAATATTCCGCCGGAACATCCCGCGCGTGAAATGCAAGACACCTTCTATCTGCCCGAAGGCGAAGACGGGTCGCGCCTTGTGCTGCGTACCCATACGTCACCGGTGCAGATCAGAACCATGCAGAACAAAACCCCGCCGATCCGCATCATTGCGCCGGGGCGGACCTATCGTTCAGATAGCGATATGACCCACACGCCGATGTTCCATCAGGTCGAAGGTCTGGTGATCGACAAGAAAACCCATATGGGGCACCTTAAAGGCTGTTTGCTTGAGTTCGTGAAAACCTATTTCGAACTTGATGATGTGCCAGTCCGATACCGTCCAAGTTTCTTCCCGTTTACCGAACCAAGTGCCGAGATGGATATCGGCTGTTCGCGTAAAGGCGGGGAATTGAAAATTGGTGAAGGCGACGATTGGCTGGAAATTCTTGGCTGTGGCATGGTCCACCCGCGGGTTCTGTCTGCGTGCGGCCTTGATCCAGAAGAATATCAGGGCTTTGCCTTTGGGATGGGGATTGAACGTATCGCCATGCTGAAATACGGCATTCCTGATCTTCGCACCTTCTTCGATACCGATCTGCGCTGGCTGAAACATTATGGTTTCGTGCCGCTGGATGTACCGAACATGGTAAGGGGCTGAGATCATGAAGTTCACATTTAATTGGCTAAAACAGCACCTTGATACCGATGCGTCGATCGAGGTCGTTGCCGAAAAACTGACCGATATCGGTCTGGAAATCGAAGGCCTAACCGACCGCGCAGCCGCATTGGCCGACATTCGTGTCGCCCATATCGAGGAAGCCGGTCAGCACCCTGATGCCGACCGTCTGAAACTGTGCCGGGTCAATACCGGGGACAAGATCATTCAGGTTGTCTGTGGTGCGCCAAACGCCCGCACCGGCCTTAAAGTCGCACTCGCACAGCCAGGCGCGATTATTCCGATTGATGGCTCCAAACTAAAACCGGGCAAAATCCGTGGCATCGAAAGCCAGGGCATGATGTGTTCCACCCGTGAACTGTGCCTTGGCGAAGATCATGACGGCATTATTGAGCTGCCAGAAGATGCCGAGATTGGCGCACCAGTTGCCGCTGTTTTGGGTGCTGATGATCCGATTATCGAAATTGGCCTGACGCCGAACCGCCCGGATTGTACAGGTGTGCGCGGAATTGCGCGTGATTTGGCGGCTGCCGGTATCGGCACGCTTAAGGCTGATCCGCGTCAAGAAGCGGTTGCGGGTAAGTTCGACAGCCCGGTTGGGGTCTCAATCAGCAGTGATATTGCCGCCAACAATGCGGTTCCTGCATTTTATGGTCGCTATATCCGCGGCGTGAAAAACGCAGAAAGCCCCGATTGGCTTAAAGCCCGTCTGGAATCCATCGGCCTGCGTCCGATTTCAGCCCTTGTTGATATCACCAATCTGGTGACCCACGATCTGGGCCGCCCGCTGCATGTGTTTGATGCCGACAAATTGTCAGGCGACATCAATGTCCGCTATGCGACCGATGGTGAAAAGATTGCAGCCCTTGATAACAAGGAATACGAGCTTTCCCAGACCATGGTTGTCATTGCCGATCAGGCAAAGGCACTTGGTATTGGCGGCATCATTGGCGGCGAAGAAACCGGCTGTCTTGAAGACACGGTTAATGTCTTTGTCGAATGTGCGCTGTTTGATCCGATCAGCATTGCCAAGACTGGTCGTAAGCTTCAAATCAATTCCGATGCGCGTTATCGTTTCGAACGGGGCGTTGATCCAAAATCGATTGCTTGGGGCATGGAAGTTGCCACCCATCTGATTACTGAAATCTGTGGCGGCGAAGTCTCGAACGTCGTCAAAGCTGGCGACGTTCCAAACCCGCGCAACAGCTTTGATTTGCGGATTGACCGCATTGTTGAACTTGGCGGTGTTGCGGTCGAGGCCAACCGTGCGATTGAAATTCTGACATCGCTTGGCTTTGAAGTCAGTAGTTCGGCACCGGTTATTACCGCTGTGGCACCAACATGGCGCCCGGATGTCATTGGCGAAGCCGATCTGGTTGAAGAAATCCTGCGCATTGTCGGCTACGACAAAATTCCGACCGTTGCGCTTGAACGTGAAACCAGTCTTCCGGTTCCGGCTTTGTCACCAATGCAAAAGCGCGTTGGTCTGACCCGTCGTGTTCTGGCATCGCGTGGTATGTATGAAACCGTAACCTGGGCCTTTACCGATTCTCGTTGGGCAAAGCTGTTTGGCGAGTTGAAAGAAGGTCTGTTTTTGGCCAATCCGATCAGTTCTGATCTGGACATCATGCGCCCCAATGCGTTGATCAACATGATCGCGGCTGCCGGTCGCAATCAAGCACGCGGTTTTGCTGATTTGGCGCTGTTTGAAGTTGGTCCGGAATTCTTTGGCGATCAACCGGGCGATCAGCGTCTGGTGGCAGCGGGCCTTCGTTCTGGTGCAACCACACAGCGTAGCTGGACGGGTTCGCGCCGTGATGTTGATGTGTTTGATGTTAAGGCCGATGCAGAAGCCTTGCTTGAATCCCTTGGCACCAACGCAACCAACGTTCAGGTCAACACCGATGGCGCGCCAAGCTGGTATCATCCGGGCCGTTCGGCTGCTTTGCAGTTGGGTCCGAAAAACGTTCTTGGCTATTTCGGTGAATTACACCCGAAAGTACTTAAGGCGCTGGACGTAAAAGGTCGGGTTGTGGCGTTTGAGCTGTTTGTTGAAAACGTTCCGATGCCAAAGAAAAAAGGCACCTCGCGCCCGGCTCTGAATGCATCAAGCTTCCAGTCGGTTGAGCGCGATTTTGCCTTCCTGATGGATGCGGACGTCAAAGCCGAAGCGATCATTAAGGCCGCACGCAGTGCTGATCGTAATTTGATCAGCGACGTGGTGATCTTCGATCTTTATGCGGGCAAAGGCATTGAAGATGGCAAGAAGTCACTGGCCTTCTCGATCACGCTACAGCCGACCAAGGCAACCTTGACCGAAGAAGAAATTGAAGCGGTCAGCAAAAAGGTCGTCGCAGCGGTTGAAAAAGCAACAGGTGGCACCTTGCGCGCCTAAGCATTTAGGTCATCAGATGTTAAAAACGGGTCGCCATGTGCGGCCCGTTTTTTTGTAAAAGGCTTGTCGGCATCTACTGTACAGCAGGGACAAATTTACCGACCAGGGCGTTTGCGCAGGATGGCATATTCATCTTCATCCAGATCAAGTGCGATTAAATCGGGACCGTTGGTAAAGATATGCCATTCCATATCCGTGTCGTCGCATTCGATCGCGAGTTGATCCATCATGCTGTTCCACACACACCGTTCACGATCATCATCGGCTTCAAGGCGTCCTTCACCATTGTCATACAGATGCATGACAAGAAGTTGCTCATCCTCGTCGATTGAATAAACAGCATATGTTTCGTTTGCAAAACGGTAGTTGATTTCTGCGCCGTCCAGCTTGCGCCACCCGCGTGGCAATGGCGCACCCGGTTCATGGTTGGCAAAGTAATAGGCAAGCTTTTGCATGTGGCTGTCATTCATGGTTCTCATGTCCGAACCGCAGGCACTTAGGGCCATAATGCCCAGCATTGCGATCACGCTTTTGATCGAGTTCCACGATACGGCAGTGATTTTGAACATGCATTTCTCCATCGCAAGATACGGCAGCTTTTACCCGGCCATCCATTTACCCAGTTTAATAAGCAATATGCTTGCCACTTAAGATCGCTAAATTGTGCCGAAATTCAGCGCGGCTGGGCGCAATGACTTTGCCGGGAGTTAGTCAGCGCGATTGGCGCGTAGGGTAAAGATGATGGTTGTGCCGGGATCGCTGATCGGGCGGCTGGTATCAAGCCAGATTCGCCCGCCGTGCTGTTCGACGATCTTGCGGCACAGCGATAACCCAAGTCCGGTGCCGGAAAACTCGTCTTTATGCAGGCGCTGGAAAAGCCGGAAGATACGTTGGGCATGTTCGGGATGAATGCCAATCCCGTTATCGCGAACGGAAAAGCGCCAGAACTCGCGGTTTGTTGGATCAGGTTCTACCGTGATTTCGATATGCGGGGGCACGCCGGGGCGGCGATATTTAATGGCGTTGGACAAAAGGTTCTGGAACAGGCGGGACAGGGCGATACGATCGCCTTTGATGTTTGGCAAATCCCCATGGGTGATGGTTGCTTGTTCCTGACTGATGTCGGTTTTCAGGTTCGCTTGCGCTTCATTCAGAACTTGATTGCAGTCGATTTCTACGAATTCCTCGTTGGTTCCGGTTTTCGCATATTCAAGCAGATGACTGATCAGCTTGTGCATCCGTTTTGCACCATCAACTGCATAATCAATATATTCATCCGCTTCCTGATCAAGGGTGCCACCATAATGGCGTTTTAGAAGCTGGGTATAACTTGCGACCATGCGAAGCGGCTGTTGCAGATCGTGGGATGCAACATAGGCAAACTGTTCAAGGTCTTCGTTGCTGCGTTTGAGTTGATCAAGGGTATCGCGCAGTTTGTTGGCATTTTCAACAAACTCGGTCACATCACGTGCGCTGCCATATACCAAGCCATCAAATGGCCCAATCCCATGCCACGCCAGCCAGTGAATATTGCCGTCACTATCACGGAGGCGCAGAATGGTTTTCTCATCCTCGGTGTTATGTTTTTCAAGTTTCCGTTTGAATGCAGCCTTTGCTTCTTGCTGGTCTTCGGGCTCAAACAGCGTAAAGAAGGGTTGGCCAATGTGATTGCTTAGATGTAGGCCAACCAGTTTTTCAAGGGCTGGGCTAAACCCGCGCAAAATGCCGTCTTCGCCAATTGCGACCGATGGTTCGGGGGTATGATGCAGATAAGTTTCAAACGGATGGCAAAGTTCCTGCTGGGCGGCAGTTTCAAGAAGCAAAACCGAAATCAGACCTCGGTCATCATCCTGAATTTGATGCGCCATCAGATAAAATCGCTGCATCAGGTTGGCATCGGTACGGATATCAACCATTGCCCCAACACGGGCATCGGGCCAGATATTGTCGATCAAAGGTCCGCGCAGCCTTTCGCGTGAGGCGGGTGACAGGCGGTCAAGGAATTCCGTCATATACGGGCCGACTGTTTCATCTGTCGGACCCAAAATCTCCGGCCAGTTCAAATGCGTGCTGAGTTTACCGTCCTTGGTATTTACCGGCCAACTGATCACCGCACAGCCACATTCCGACAAAGTGTTTTCAGTATCGCTGAAATGCTCGGCAAGATGGGCGGCACGCATGTGTTGGCGTTTAAGGCGCTGCCACAGCCATACAGCCAGCCCGCACAAAATCACCATCGCCATGATAAACATCAGCGCATGCAAAATGATGGCATCACGCCAGTTTTCCATCAATGTGCTGCGCGGGGTAAAGGCAACAACGATCTTGTTGATTTGCGGCAGTTTGCTATAGGCCAGAACCATGACCTGTTGCCCGTGGACACACAAAAGCGAATCGCGATCAGCTTCTTGCTTGCTGATATGTTCGGCAAGGTCGCCAATCAAATGCGGCGGGATGGAACCTTCGATCTGCTGAAATTGGCTATTTAATACGCCAATGGTTATGCCGGAATTTTCTTCGACGATTTTTTGCAGATCGACATCGTCGTGCTGCAACAATATTGACCCCAAACGATAAGCGGTTGCTTCAAGCTGGGCGCTGGAATGCTCGACCGCGCTGTCATAAAGGGTTTTCTGGATAAAGAAGAAAGAAAACAGCAGGACAAACACGCCCGTCAGGGTCAATACCGCAAGCCGTTTGCGCAATTTTACAAGGCTGCGCCGGGACAGAGATGGCTCGATTGACGTCATGAACATGTTCTC
Organism: Rhodospirillales bacterium; assembly: GCA_019634165.1. GTDB lineage: Bacteria > Pseudomonadota > Alphaproteobacteria > Rhodospirillales > Thalassospiraceae > Thalassospira. The sequence continues at coordinate 431,134 of JAHQVT010000010.1, read as the reverse complement.
AGGGGTCCCGGTCAGGATTGTTTATGGGCGCGCGATATAAAACTTAAGTTCTTTTGGTCCAGTTGAAAAGGAGGCAAGCATATGAATTCAGGCGCGTATGCTCATAAAAATCCTTTAATGCCGCCTATTTGGCAGTCATTGGGGGGCATTCTTTTACCCGTTCTGGGAATTTGGTCTGTGGCCTTGCGTGTCTGACATGTGAAATCGTTGATGATGGAACGTAACACAACGCTTCTAATTACAGGCAAAAACCCCTATAAACCGGCTGGTGATTGATCCGGGGACTTGGATATCCAATTTTCCGAGCGATATGATGATCACGCAAGACGGGTTTTCCTGGTTATGCCAGTCCGGTAACGGATGTGATCCAGCCCAGCGTCGCGACCGATTAAGGTAAGCTGACCGGGATGGGCCACAGATGGAAATCGTGCGGCTTGCGGTTCAAATATCGGCCAGATATCGGCAATCACGTCGTTTCGAAATAAATGTGCCACGCGGCGAAATGCCAGCCAATTTTAGTGCCAGAAGCAGCCAAAAATGACTGACCTTAAAAATATTCGTAACTTTTCGATCATCGCGCATATTGACCATGGTAAATCGACCCTGGCTGATCGTCTGATCCAGTTGACCGGTGGTCTGACCGAACGTGAAATGGCCGAACAGGTTCTCGATTCGATGGATATCGAACGCGAACGTGGCATCACCATTAAATCACAAGCCGTTCGTCTAAAATACACGGCCAAGGATGGGATCGAATACACGCTCAACCTGATGGATACGCCTGGTCACGTTGACTTCGCCTATGAAGTTTCACGTTCCCTTGCGGCGTGCGAAGGATCGCTTCTGGTGGTTGATGCCGCACAAGGCGTTGAAGCCCAGACCCTTGCCAACGTCTATCAGGCGATTGAGAACAATCACGAAATCGTGCCGGTTCTCAATAAGGTCGATCTTCCTGCTGCCGAACCTGATCGTGTCAAAGAACAGATCGAAGAAGTCATTGGCATTGATGCCTCTGATGCGGTGATGATTTCGGCCAAGACCGGTCTTGGGGTGCCTGATGTGCTTGAAGCACTGGTAACCCGTCTTCCGGCACCGACTGGCGATGCAACCGCACCGCTTGAAGTTCTTCTGGTTGATAGCTGGTATGATTCTTATCTTGGCGTGATGATTTTGGTGCGTGTCAAAGAAGGCACGCTTAAAAAGGGCCAGAAGGTCCGCTTTATGAACGCCAAAGTCACCCATACCATTGATCGTGTTGGGGTCTTTACACCAAAACCGCTTGCGCTTGATGAACTTGGTCCGGGTGAGGTTGGCTTTATCAACTGCGGTATGAAGACCGTGGCTGAATGTGAAGTCGGTGACACGATTACCGAAGAAAAACGCCAATGCGCCAAACCGCTGGCCGGTTTTAAACCGTCCATCCCGGTCGTTTTCTGTGGCATTTTCCCGGTTGATACCAGCGAATATGAAACCCTGCGTGATGCGCTTGAAAAGCTGCATCTCAACGATGCATCGTTCCAGTTCGAACCGGAAAACTCGACCGCACTTGGTCTTGGTTTCCGCTGTGGTTTCCTTGGCTTGCTGCATCTTGAGATCATTCAGGAACGTCTCGAACGCGAATTCGAACTTGATCTGATTACGACGGCACCATCGGTGTCTTATAAGATCACGATGAGCAAGGGCGAAGAAATCCTGCTGCATAACCCGGCAGATTTCCCTGATGTCACCAAGATTACTAAAATCGAAGAACCATGGATCAAAGCATCCATCATGGTGCCGGATGAATACCTTGGCGGAATTTTGACCCTTTGCACCGAACGTCGTGGCGTTCAGCAGGACCTTACCTATGTCGGGAACCGTGCAATGGCGGTTTACAAATTGCCACTGAACGAAGTGGTATTTGATTTCTATGACCGTCTAAAATCCATTTCGCGCGGCTATGCCAGCTTCGATTACGAACTGGCAGGCTATGACGAAAGTGATCTGGTTAAGGTGTCCATCCTTGTGAACGAAGAACAGGTCGATGCGTTGGCATTGATGGTTCACCGTTCTGCTGCCGAACATCGTGGCCGCGAGATTTGTAAGCGTCTCAAAGACCTGATCCCGCGCCAGATGTTTAAAGTCGCCATTCAGGCCGCCATCGGGGGCAAGGTGATTGCCCGTGAAACCGTCTCTGCCATGCGCAAAGACGTTACCGCCAAATGTTATGGGGGTGACGTGTCGCGTAAACGCAAACTTCTGGATAAACAGAAGGCCGGTAAGAAAAAGATGCGCCAGTTCGGCAAGGTCGAAATTCCACAATCGGCCTTTATCAACGCCCTGAAAATGAGCGACGATAAATAAGCCAAATTACGATATCGAAACAAAGGCTGTATCCTGTTAAGGATGCAGCCTTTTTTCTTTGCTGCTTTTAGAAGATGTCATGCTGGGGTATGGATGACGTCACCCAACCCTTTGCCGCAGGAGCCGTATGATGGACCTAGAACTGCTTGCCAAACAGGAAGAAACGCTGGTGTTTGATCGCTTTGACGAAAACACCGCATGGGCAGTCGGATCGAAATTGGTTGCGGTCGCAACGGCGCAGGCGGCACCGGTTGTCATCAATATCCGAACGTCGGACAGAACCTTGTTTCATGCGGCCTTGCCCGGTGCGAAACCCGCAAATGACGCGTGGGCACGGCGCAAAAGCAATCTTGTCCTGCGCGAACATCAAAGTTCAATGCGGTTTGGTGCGGAATTAAAAGCCAAGGGCAAGACGCTTGCCGATCATGGCATTGATTTTGCCGACTATGCCGATCACGGCGGCAGTTTCCCGATCCGGGTTGCCGGTGTGGGTGTGATCGGGGCAATTACGGTTTCGGGACTGGCATCGCATGAAGATCATGGGATGATTGTCGATGTACTTGCGGAAGTTTTGAAGGCGGGTGCGATCTGATCGAATTACCCGATCGCACTGTGCGGGCCTTGGTTACTCTTCCAAAATCTGCTGTACCTTATGCGACACCCATTTCGAGATAATGGTCGAACCGGCAACCAGAAGGCCAATGGCAACGGCTATGCCAATGATGACGACAAAGCTGCCCCCAGAATGACCATGCATCATCATCATGTTGAGTGCGGTTTGAATCGTCACCAGCATAAGCAGCGTTCCAAGTAACAATGTTCCAGACCCAAACAGAATCAGTTTGTGCATGTTGTTAATCTTGTTTGGCTTCTTTGGTGTTTCCGGATTTTCTTCGCTCATAAAAGCCCCCTTGAAAGCGTTGGTTACCAAAATCTACTTTCGGTAGAATTTAGCAGCCTGTCATGAATGCGGATTTAGAGCCAGAGACAAAGTGTCTGATCAGATCTGCGTTTCAAGATGTCGGGCTTACCGCACGCCAATGCGTTAGCTGCCTTGATCGAAATGGTCGATATCGCGATCAATGTCGGCAAAGCTTGGCAGGGCTGTGCTGATCCAAAGATGCTTTTGGGCCTTGAACGGGGTGGGATCGTCAAAGCTGCCAAGGCGGAAATCAATGAAGCTGTCATCTGATTCTGTGCGCCAGGTGATGCTTGATCCACATTTTGGGCAAAAGCCGCGATATTTCCCAAGGGAGCTTTCAAAATCGGTGGGTTTTCCATTCCACCTAACCGCATTGGCCGGGAAGCTGACAAAGGTCGAAACACCCGAACCACTATCCTTGCGACACATGCCGCAATGGCAATGGTTGCCGCCAATCGGATCACCAGAAGCAGAAAAGCGCACCGCACCACAAAGACAGCCACCGGAATGGTTTGTGTTTTTTGTGGTCATGGTGCGCTTCCCAAAAATTCTGGAATTTGATTATTCGTTCGGAACACCTGTGGTGGTCGAATATTCGAAATGGAATTCCTTATCGGGGAACAAATAGGAACGTGCCGCATGAATGGCGCTCGCCCCTTCGGCAAAGCCCGACAGGATCAGTTTCAATTTATGTTCGTAGTTTGCGATATCGCCAATCGCAAAGATGCCCGGAACCGATGTTTGCATGGTCGCCTGCGTAACCCCGATATGGTTTCTATCAAGATTAAGGCCCCAATCGGCAATCGGGCCCAATTCCATGGCAAGGCCAAAGAACGGCAGAAGATGATCGGCCTCAAGTTCGCGTTCTTCGCCCTTAAGGGTCGCGACAACAACGTGGCTAAGCTTACCGTTTTCGCCCTTAAGACCCTTAAGCTGATAGGGGATGACCATTTCGACCTTGCCGGCATCGGCCAGCGCCTGAAGTTTGGCACTGCTATCAGGTGCCGCACGGAATTTCGGACGGCGATGGACAACCATGACCTTTTCGGCAATGTCATGCAGTGACAGTGCCCAATCGACTGCCGAATCACCGCCACCGGCAATCACGACCTTTTTGCCCGCAAAATCAACGCGGCGTTTGACGTAATATTGAACCCCACCGGAACCTTCATAATCTTCAAGGCCGTCCATTGGCGGTTTGTTCGGGCCAAAAGCACCACATCCCGCGGCAATGACGACTGCACCAGCATCAATTACGGTTCCGGTGCTGGTGGTCAGGGTAAACCGCCCATCATCGCGCTTTTCCAGTTTGATAACCTGCTGACCCAGATGATAGGTCGGTTCAAACGGGGCGGCCTGTTTGGCTAACTGATCGATCAGGTCTTGCCCTGCGATCTGTGGATGGGCCGGGATGTCAAAGATCGGCTTTTCCGGGTACAGCGCGCTGCACTGGCCGCCGACCATTTCAAGCGCATCAATCACATGGGATTTAAGCCCCAGCATACCGGCTTCGAAAACCGCAAAAAGCCCGACCGGGCCTGCGCCAATAATGGCAATATCTGTGCTGTTTGATGCGTCTGACATATTTATTCCATCCAAATAACATTGAATTTGGGCTTGGTATAACCGTGGGCCCGGCGATGTGCGGGAAAACTAACATGGGCGAAATAGCATTTAGGGCCGTTTATCGCAATGTAAACTGGGTAAATAAGCTGTGTTTGGTCCGATTTGCTGTGTGCATAATCATGGCAACGTAAAATCATTGCGAACAAAGGGCGACACACCCTACAAAAGAGACATCAAAGACATCTAGGGTCTGAACCCAATTGAATGTTTAAAATGGGTTCAGACCCTGGTCGCCAACCGATAAACGGACATTATGAGCAAGATAATTACTGTCAGTGATCAAAACGGGACCGAGGCCCTTGCAAGTGACCTTGCGGCCATGGCCAAGCCGGGTGATGTTATCTTGATGCATGGCACTCTTGGCATGGGCAAAAGTGCCTTTTGCCGCGCATTTATTCGCGCAATGGCCAAGAACCCGCATGAAGAAGTTCCAAGTCCGACATTCACACTGGTCCAGATTTACGAACTTGATCCGCTGCCAGTATGGCACTTTGATCTTTATCGGCTTTCAGACCCCGAAGAAGTCCACGAACTGGATATCGAAGATGCCTTTGTCGATGCTGTTAGCCTGATTGAATGGCCTGATCGGCTGGAATACCTGACCCCGGAAAACCGGCTTGATATTCATATCGAACCCGGATCAAACGTTGATGGGCGGGTGTTTAAGCTTGATCCGCATGGTGATGACTGGTCAAAACGGGTTGATGCCATCTCTGGGGATGTCCGATGACCCACCCAAACCCCGATCAGGAACGCCGCAATTTTGAACGTCAGGATTTTCTGGTGTCCTGCGGTTGGCAAAATGCGCAAGTTTCCCCGTTGGTGGATGATGCCTCGGCCCGGAAATATTTCAGGCTTGAACGCCGCCACGACACAGCACTTTTGATGGATTTTCCGCCTGATGCCATTCACGTTGATCCGCATGGTATTCATGACAATCCCGAAGGCCCGGCCTCCGTGGTGCCGGTCCTGCACACAACCGGTTTGTTTGAACGGGCCGGGTGGCGTGTCCCTGAAATTCAGGCATCGGATGAAAAACGTGGTCTGGTTTTGATCGAAGATTTTGGTGATCTGACGTTCACCCGCGCCTTGCAGGCGGGGGCTGTTTTGAACGGTACGGGACAGGACGCACTTTATTTGCGCGCAGTCGAACAGCTTATCATCCTACATCGGTTTTGCGATGCTGATGGCATGGCAGAATGCGGGCTTGTCCGCTATGCACCAGAAAACCTGCGTCGGATGTTGGCCAGTTTCAAGAATGACTATCTGCCCTTGATCATTGCCGATGACGTCAAGCGAACGGCGGCGATCGCGGCGTTTGATCAATTGTTAGATGATGTATTGCCATTGTGTTGGCAGGCAGGGGATGTGATCATTCACCGTGATTATCATGTCGATAATTTGATGCTGGTTGAAAATGGTGACGGGGGCGATGATTGCGGGATCATTGATTTCCAAGACGCTGCCATTGCCACCCGGCCTTATGATCTGGCGTCATTGTTGCGCGATGTGCGTCATGATATTGGCACCGATCTTGAAGATCGGATGAAACAGTTTTATCTTGCAGCCTTTCCCAATATTGATCGTTCCGAATTCGAAACGGCCTATATCGCGACCTCCATGGTGCGCAATTTCCGTATTCTCGGCCGGTTTGGCTGGCTTGCGGTTAAAGCCGGAAAGAAGCGGTATTTCGATTTTATTCCGCGCTGCTGGGACCTGATTTTGCGCGGGGCTGCGACCAACTTGCCTGCCTTGCAAAACTGGGTGGATACCCACATCCCGCCAGATGCCCGCCATGCTCCAAACATGCAAAAATCCACAAGCACGACCAAGACAGGAAAAGAGGCAGATCAATGACCCGCACGGCAAACACCGCACAGGCGATGGTTTTGGCGGCTGGTTTTGGCAAACGCATGCGTCCGATCACGGATAAAATGCCAAAACCATTGGTGCCGGTTGCCGGAAAACCAATGCTGGATCATGTGCTTGATAAAATGGCCTTGGCCGGGTTTGATCAGGCAGTGGTCAATAGCCACTATCTGGGGCAGATGATCGTTGATCATGTTGCAGAACGCACTGCTCCCAAAGTGCTGACTTCACCGGAACAAGACATTCTGGAAACCGGCGGTGGGGTTAAAAACGCCCTTTCGATGCTTGATCAAGAAGCCATTCTGATTGCCAATGCCGATGTATTTTGGACTGAAGGTGCCGACCCGCTGTTTGATCGTCTGATAACCGGCTTTGATCCCGATCACATGGATGCGTTGCTTGCGATTTATCCGGTGTCGGACGGGTATGGTTATGACGGGGCGGGTGATTTTTTCTGGCAGGTGGATGGGCGATTAAAACGGCGCGGAGATGCGTCATCAGCACCGTATTTCTTTACCGGGGTTCAAGTCCTCTCGCCGCGATTGTTTGAAAACACACCAGATGGCGCCTTTTCGTTGAATGTTGTTTATGACAAGGCGCTGGCGGCGGGGCGGTGCTATGGTTTGGTTCATGATGGCGGGCATTTCCATATTGGCACGCCAGAAGCACTGATCGAATCTGAACCCGTGATCGCAGATGCCTTGGCGATTGAACGGGCGAAACAAGCCGTATCCGGGGGAAGTTGATGGCGGACCTGTTTGATTACATGGACGCAGTCGATCCTAATGATGATCCGTTTGCAGGCATCTCTGCAAACCCGGAAAACCTGTTTTTCATTCCACCGGGCGAAGCCTTTGCCGATCTGATCGCCAAGCAACTGATCGCTGAAACCGCCGATCAGCCGGTTGAACTGCCCGATTACGTTTTAATGGTCCCCAACCGCCGATCCGCCAAGGTGATGCGTGATGCCTTCTTGCGCCAATCGGGTGGGGCGGTGACCTTGCTGCCAACCATTCGCCCTTTGGGCGAGGCAGACGAAGATGAATTGGCAATTTATGGCGCAGGCGGACAGCAGGCCGCCCTTGATCTGCCACCGGCCATTCCCGATTTACAGCGCAAATTGCTGTTAACCCGCCTGATCATGAACCGGCCCGATCATCGCGGCGAAAAGCCAAGTGCAGACCAAGCTGCCCGATTGGCGGGCGAACTCGCCCGGTTTCTTGATCAGGTTCAAACGGAAAATTGCGTCTTTGATGATCTCAAAGGTCTGGTCCCCGAAGAATTCGCCGAACACTGGCAACTGACGTTAGAGTTTTTGCAAATCCTGACCCTGCATTGGCCGGGTATTCTGGCAACGCAGGATGTCAGTGACCGGGCACTTCGCCGTAACGCCCTGATTAAGGCCCAGATTGATCTGTGGCAGGAAAATGCGCCGCAAACCCCCGTTTTGATTGTTGGGTCCACCGGACCATTTCCGGCCTTGCGCGATTTGATGAAGGCAGTCCTTGCCATGCCAAAAGGCCGCGTGGTTTTACCCGGCCTGATGACCGGGTTAAATCACGAAGATTGGTCTGCCATCCAAGACGATGCCACCCATCCACAGCATTTGCTGGGCAAGACATTGGCCCATATTGGCCGCCATGCCGATAGCGTCCTGCCGTGGCCTGCGCTCGTTCAGGATAGTGATGCCACCATAGAACGCCGTCGTTTGGCCCGCGAAGCCCTGCGCCCGGCCAAAACCACCCATCATTGGCGTCATATCACGGGCTTTGTCCCCGATGTTCTGGACGGGGTGTTGCGCATTGATTGTTCCGGGGCACGTGAAGAAGCCACCACCATTGCCGTGATGATGCGCGAATCCCTTGAAAATCCCGGCATGACCTGTGCGCTGGTGACACCAGATCGTGGTTTGGCGCGCCGTGTTGCAACCGAACTTCGCCGCTGGGAAGTTGAAATTGATGATTCGGCGGGTATCCCGCTTCATGACACGGCACCAGCAATTTATCTGCGTTTGGTCGTGCGCGCGGTGCAAGAACAATTCGCGCCCGTTCCGTTACTTGAATTGTTAAAACATCCGCTATCGGCGGCGGGATTACCGCCGGAAACCTTCCGTGTGCTGACCCGTTTGCTTGAACAACATGTTTTGCGCGGTGCGCGTCCGGGGCCGGGGTTAGATGGGTTGCAAACCGCCCTTGATGGCTGGCGGGATGAATTTATCGAACGCTTGAAGGACAGCCAATCTGATCATGCGCATGCGCGGATTGAACGCATACGCGACGATCATGCCCGCATGACCGATCTTGTCGCCCGTTTTGATGCCTGTTTGGCGCCGCTTACCGACCTGAATGCCGAAAAAACGCTTTCGCCGGTTGGCGCACTTCGCAGTCACATCACCGCGGCCGAGGCCTTGGCAGCAAGCGACAGCCAATCTGGTGCAGACCGCCTGTGGCGCGGCGAAGCAGGCGAAGCGTTGGCCGATTTTGTGCATGAATTGCTGAATGCGCTGGGTGAATTTGTTGCCATGCCGGGCAATCGATATGGCGCGTTTTTGGATGCATTGATGGCGGATCGCGCGGTGCGCCCGCGTTATGGCAAACATCCGCGTCTGTTTATTTGGGGCACGGTCGAAGCCCAGATGCAGCAAGCCGATTTGACGATTTTGGGGGGCTTGAACGAAGGTGTCTGGCCGCCCGAAGCCGGGGCCGATCCATGGATGAGCCGCCCGATGCGGCGCAATTTTGGTCTGCCAGCGCCAGAACATCGGGTGGGTCAGTCGGCCCACGATTTCCAGCAGCTATTTTGTGCGCCCAATGTGGTGATGACCCGTGCTTTGCGTATTGAAGGCACGCCAACCGTGCCGTCACGCTGGTTGTTACGGATTGAAAACATTCTGCGCAAATCAGGTGTTGCGATGGAAACGCCAGAGGCCGCCGATTGGCGGGCTTTGGCCGAAACATTGGATGATCCCGCCGATGAGATGCGCCTTAAAATTGGCCGTCCGGCCCCCAAGCCCCCCGTATCTGCCCGCCCGCAACGGCTGTCGGTGACCCAGATCGAAACGTGGATGCGCGATCCTTATGCGATTTATGCCCGCCATATTCTGGGCTTGCGCAAACTTGATGGGGTGGATGAAGACCCCGGTGCGGCCGATTACGGCAATCTGATCCATGATGCACTTGATCAGTTTATCGCGCGTTATCCCGACCATTTGCCGCCAGATGGCGAACAGGAATTGCTGATCATTGGCCGCGAGGTTTTTAAACCAATGGCGGCACGCCCGGGGCTTTGGGCGTTTTGGTGGCCGCGGTTTGAACGGATCGCCAAATGGTTCATTCAGACCGAAGCAACCCGGCGCGATAGTGTGCGAAAATCCTATACCGAACAGGCCGGAACCCTTGATACCAGTAGTGGTTTTCAGGTTTATGCCCGTGCCGACCGGATTGATGCGCTTCGCGATGGTGGGATTGCGATCATTGATTATAAAACCGGCGCCCCGCCCAGTCAGGGGGATGTGGCAAATGGCTTTGCCCCGCAATTGCCACTTGAAGCCGCAATTGCCGAAAAAGGCGGGTTTGGCGATGTCCCCGCCGGGCCACCGGCATCCATGGCGTTCTGGAAGCTTTCCGGTGGTGATCCGGCCGGTGAAATTGTCGAGATCAATACAAAACGCATGAAAAAAACGCCTGCCGAATTGGCCCATGAGGCGGTAGATGGTGTGAACGCATTGGCCGCGGCCTTTGCCGATCCGGCCACACCGTATTTAAGTGTTCCGCACCCCGATCACGCCCCGAAATATTCCGATTATGTCCATCTATCACGCTTGCGCGAATGGATGGGCAGCGAAGATGTCGAGGAGGATGATGTTAGCGCTAACATCAAGGCGGTATCTGACCTTGGCGAAGGGGAAAGCTCATGACCGAGTTGCGCGGTACTGATCCCAATATCCTTCAGCGCAATGCCTCAGACCCGAATGCATCGGTCTGGGTGTCGGCATCGGCTGGGGCAGGCAAGACCAAGGTTCTGTCTGACCGTGTTTTGCGATTGATGCTTTCGGGAACCGAACCCCACCGGATTTTGTGCCTGACCTTTACCAAGGCCGCAGCAGCCGAAATGGCCAACCGTGTGAATGAACGGCTTGGTCGTTGGGCAACCATGGAAGATCGCGAACTTCATGACGATCTGACCAATCTTGCGGGCACAGCGCCAAGCGGTGATGAAACCATGCGCGCGCGGCAACTGTTTGCCCGCGTTTTGGATGCGCCCGGCGGGATGAAAATTCAGACCATCCACGCATTTTGTCAGTCATTATTGCGCCGCTTCCCGCTTGAAGCAGGCCTTGCCCCGCATTTTGAAATCATGGATGACCGCACCGCGGCCGAAACCATGGCCGATGTACAAGAAGAAGTTCTGGCCTTCGCCCGGACGGGTCGGGATGACGATTTGGCAAAGGCATTGTCAATTGTCACAGGACAGGTCCGCGAAGGTGCCTTTGGCGAGGTCATGAGCGAGCTTGCCCGCGAACGCGGTCGCCTGAAACGCATGCTGGCCAATCTTGGCGGTGCCAACCGGATGCGTGATGCGGTTTATGCCGCCCTTGGCGTCCCGGTTGGGGTGAGCGAGGAAACTATTCTTGCCAAGGCGCTTTCAGATGATGCCTTTGACCGCGATGGATTGATGCGCGGTCTTGCCGCCCTTGAAGCGGGCACCAAAACCGATCAGGCGCGCGTTCCTGCCTTGGCCCAGTTTTTGGAAAAAACCAAACTCGAAGAACGGCTTGCTGTCTTTAACGATTACCGCAGTGTGTTTTTTACGACTGCGGGCGAACCACGCGCCAAATTGATCACAAAGGGGGCGGCGGAAAACCATCCGATGGGGGCCGATGCCTTAGAGGAGGAAGCCGCCCGACTGATCGAAATTGATCGCCAACGCAAGGCAGCCGCAATGGCGGGGGCGACCAGTGCCTTGATCACGATTGGCAATGCGATGCTTGATCGTTATGCCACGAAAAAGGCGATGCATGCCTGGCTTGATTATGATGATTTGATCCTGACCAGTTTGAAATTGCTTGAATTGCAAAGCAACATGGCAGGCTGGGTCCTGTTCAAACTCGACGAAGGCCTTGATCATATCCTGATTGACGAGGCACAGGATACCAACCCCGAACAATGGAAAGTCGTCAGCATCCTTGCCGATGAGTTTTTCCAAGATGCCGCGCGCCAGGCCGATAAGCCGCGCACCATCTTTGCCGTTGGGGATTCGAAACAATCAATTTACAGCTTCCAGCGCGCCGATCCCGAAAAATTCGCCGAGATGCGCCGTTATTTCCGCGAACGGGCCAAGGATATTGAAGCCCAGTGGCGCGAAGTGCCGATGAACATCTCGTTTCGGTCTACCGATGCTGTTCTTGGCACCGTGGATCGCGTCTTTGCCGGACCTGTGGCAAAGCAAGGTGTCGGCGATGATGGGGCAGAAGTTCTTCATAGTCCATTTCGCGTCGGGCAAGCTGGGCGAATTGAATTGTGGCCCGCGGTTGAGCCACAAGAACGCGCGCCCGAAGACCCATGGACACCGCCAACCCGGATTGTGCGGCTTGAAGACCCGGAAATCCGCTTGGCCCGTGTGATTGCCGGGCGCATCCGCCATGCCATTGATGAAGGCGAAATTCTGACATCGCGGGGGCGCCCGGTGCGGGCGGGGGATTTCATGATCCTTGTTCGCCGTCGGACTGCCTTTGTCGATGAAGTGGTCAAGGCGCTTAAAGAACGCAATGTGCCGGTTGCCGGTGTTGACCGTATGCAGATCACCGATCAGTTGGCGGTGATGGATTTGGTGGCATTCGGTCGGTTCTTGTTGATGCCCGAAGATGATCTGACACTGGCCGAAGTTCTTAAAAGCCCGCTGATTGGCTTTGATGACGATCAGTTGTTTGAAATTGCCCATAACCGGCCAAGAACCCTTTGGCATGCGCTGCGTGAAAAGGCTGTGACGGTCGATGATGGATCGATCTTTGCCCGTGCCTATGGGTTTTTGTTCAAATGGCTTGGGCGGGTTGATTACGAACGTCCGTTTGAATTGTATGGCGAATTGCTGAGCGGTCGTGGCGAAGATGCCCGTGGGGTGCGTGCGCGTCTTGTTGGGCGTTTGGGGGTCGAGGCCAATGACCCGATTGACGAGTTTCTCAACCTTGCCATGGGCTATGAGGCAGACCACGCCCCGACCTTACAGGGGTTCTTGCATTGGTTGATGGCGGGCGATGCCGAGATCAAGCGTGACCTTGAACAAAGCGGGCGCGATGAAGTCCGCATCATGACTGTTCATGGGGCCAAGGGGCTTCAGGCGCCGATCGTGTTCTTGCCCGATACCATGCAGGTGCCGACACAGGCCCCCAATTTGTTTTGGCAGGAAGACCGTAATTTGATGTTCTGGTTGCCGCGTGTGGCATTGGAAACCGATGTGGTGTCGCGTCTGCGCGATGCCATCGCGATCAAGCGGGATCAGGAATATAATCGCCTGTTGTATGTCGCCCTGACCCGCGCAGAAGATCGGCTTTATATTTGTGGCTGGCAGGGACGCCGCAAGGCGCCTGATCATTGCTGGTACAATCTGTGTCAGCAGGCCATGGAAGGCTATGCCAAGCCCGCCCAGATTGATCTGGGCACCTATTCCGGTTCTGGTTGGGACGGGGAAGGCTGGATTTGGCAAACCGATCAATCCGAGGTGCCAAAACCTGATCGGGCAGAAGCACGTGATGCCGGGCAGATGAGCGTCAAGCGCACCCTGATCCGTGCGGTTGCCCCACAAGAATCCTTTCCGCCCAAACCCCTTGCGCCAAGCCGCCCGCTGGAAGAAGAACTTGCTGTGCAGTCACCGCTTGGTGGTGATCAAGGACAAAGCTTTAAGCGTGGTATTTTGATCCACAAGCTTTTGGAACTGCTGCCAGACTTGCCCGATGCCGCCCGCCGTGCCGCGGCAGAACGGTTCTTGGCCCAGCCTGTTCATGCGCTTGAACCCGATCAACAAGCTGAAATTGCCGATGAAACCATCGGAATTTTCAGTAATCCAGTATTTGCCCCAGTATTTGCCCCCGGATCGCGGGCCGAGGTGCCGTTGGTCGGTATTGTTGGTGGGGATGTTGTTTCTGCGCAGATTGACCGTCTGGTGGTGCGGGGTGACGATGTCATGATTGTCGATTACAAAACCAACCGCCCGCCGCCACGCGATGTTGACGCAACGCCCAAAGCCTATCGGCGGCAGATGTCGATTTATCGTGCTGCCCTTGCCCAGATGTATCCGGGAAAGAAGGTCAGATGTTTCATTCTTTGGACAAACGGACCTTGGATGGTCGAACTTCCCGACCATATTCTGACATTTGGCTGATGGTGCGACTCTGTGTCCGTGATGGCTTGGCAATGCTGACATGGTTCTTGTTTGCCCAATGCGCTTGACGTTTGTCTCAGTGCTGCCTACCTTGGCCCCATGAAGCGGATCGAGGTTCGCGGGGGAAAACCCCCGGCCTCGTAACAACTAGGATCTGAAAGTATGACCACGATTAAAGTTTCCGATGGTTCGTTCGATAACGACGTTTTGAATTCAGAAGACGTTGTTCTGGTCGATTTTTGGGCTGAATGGTGCGGTCCGTGTAAACAGATTGCACCTTATCTTGATGAAATTGCTGCTGAATTGGGTGGCAAGGTCAAGATCGCCAAGGTGAATATCGACGAAAACCCGAACACTCCGGCGAAGTACGGCGTGCGTGGCATCCCGACCCTGATGATCTTCAAGGGCGGCGAAGTCGCAGCCATGAAAGTCGGCGCATTGCCGAAAAGTGCTTTGGTTGAGTGGATTAACCAGTCGGTTTAATCACCGGGCGAGACCAAGATTTAAAAAGGCGGGCTGAATTTCAGCCCGCCTTTTTCTTTGGAATTTTCAATCTGGATCAGCTTGGCGACTTAATACTCGTAAGGGGACCCATCCATGTTTTCCATCAGAACTTCGCGTTTGCCGACATGGTTGGCCGCTGATACGACGCCGTTTTCTTCCATCTGTTCGATGATGCGGGCTGCCCGGTTATAGCCAATGGAAAGTTTGCGCTGGATAAAGCTTGTCGATGCTTTTTTCTCGCGCAGAACAATGCCGACCGCCTGATTATACAAATCATCATCCGATCCATTTCCGCCGCCACCCGCACCGGCATTACCACCGGCCATATAGGCGGCAACCGGGTCTTCTTCGGGTTCTTCGGTAACGGTTTCAAGGTATGATGGATCGCCTTGATCGCGCAGATGCTTGACGATGCTTTCGACTTCTTCATCTGATACGAACGGGCCGTGGACACGCTGCAATCGGCCGCCTTGGCCCATATAAAGCATATCCCCTTGGCCCAGAAGCTGCTCGGCACCCATTTCACCAAGGATGGTGCGGGAATCGATCTTGGACGTCACGGAATAGGAAATACGGGTCGGGAAGTTGGCCTTGATCGTCCCGGTAATGACGTCAACCGATGGACGCTGGGTCGCCATGATCAGGTGCAAGCCCGCCGCACGGGCCATCTGGGCCAGTCGCTGGATCGATGCTTCAACATCCTTACCAGCCACCAGCATAAGATCAGCCATCTCATCGACGATGACGACGATGAACGGCAGCGGTTCCATCGGCAGTTCCTGATCTTCAAAGATCGGCTTGCCGGTTTCAGGATCAAACCCGGTCTGAACGCGACGGGTAAGCTGTTCCCCCTTGGCCGCAGCTTCCTTGATGCGTTTGTTGTAACCGGCAATGTTACGCACCCCGACCTGGCTCATGGCGCGATAGCGGTCTTCCATTTCACGCACCGCCCATTTCAGGGCAACCACGGCCTTATGCGGGTCTGTCACAACCGGCGTCAAAAGATGCGGGATGCCGTCATAGATCGACAGTTCCAGCATTTTCGGATCAATCATGATAAAGCGGCATTCTTCGGGCTTCATGCGATACAGCAATGACAGGATCATTGCGTTCACACCAACCGATTTACCCGACCCGGTCGTACCCGCAATCAGCAAATGCGGCATTTTCGAAAGATCGGCAATCACGGGTGTTCCGCCAATGTCTTTGCCCAAGCTCATATTAAGCTTGCCGGTATTCTTTTCGAAATCGCTGGAGGCCAGAATTTCATGCAGATGCACGGTTTCGCGCCGTGCATTTGGAAGTTCAATCCCGATAACGTTGCGTCCCGGCACCACGGCAACACGTGCGGCAATCGCACTCATGGAGCGCGCAATGTCATCGGCAAGACCAATCACCCGCGATGATTTCACCCCGGCGGCTGGTTCAAGTTCATACAGGGTCACAACGGGACCGGGGCGAACCTGAACGATTTCGCCCTTAACGCCAAAGTCCTGCAGAACTGTTTCAAGAAGACGGGCATTTTGCGCCAAGGCTTCCTGATCGATCTGGGTGGCATCGGCGGGGTCTGGTTCATGCAAAAGATCAAGCGGCGGATAACGGTATTCTTCTGATCCCAAATCAAAGGATGCCTGACGCTGTGCCGATGCCTTTTCACTGGGTTGCAATTTGGCCGCAGGGGCGGCAACGATATGCACGGGTGGTTCGTTATCCACGCCATCATAATCATCGTCATCGTCAAAACCGTCATCATCATTCACATCGGTCTTGGGTTCAGAACGGCGGGTCGAGATGGTCGGGGCAAGCTTGGGTTTCCCTTTATCAAGGGACGGTTCCTGTCGCGAACCGGGTGCGCGCTTGGCGACCGGTTCGTCATTGCTGCCCGTCGGGATGATGGCCCGCGCACCTGAAATGACTTTTCCGGCAGCATAAGAAAGCACATTGCCCAGACGTTCCCAGTCGGCAAGTGAATAGGCCATGCAAAAGATCGTCAGAACCAGACCAAGCACCATCGATGACAGCGCGATCAAGGCGCGTGCACCAGGAAGGCCGATCATGGTAAAGCCAGTTTGAAGCTTGCTAAGCAGTAAATCGCCAGCAAAGCCGCCAAGCCCAACAGTCAGCGGCCAATGCATGCCCGGCTGAATGGCGGCGGCCGAAATCGCCACCAAAAGCAACGCCAGCGGCAAGACAAGAAACCGCACCCACATCCAGTTAAACGGTTTAACCGCAATCAGGCGCAATCCCCAACCCAGCATAAGCACGGTCAAAAGGGCAGATGCCAAACCGAGTGTGCGCAACATCAAATCTGCGCCATAAGCACCAAAAACACCCAGCGGGTTGAAAATCGCTTCGTGGTCGGTTGCATGGTTAAAGGACGGATCGCCGGGATGGAACCCGATCAGCATGATGAACAGGGCAATGGCCATGAAAACCAGACCAAGGCCGCAAATCCGCAAACCGCTTCGCTTCAGCAGTGTCACAAGACTGCCGGGCATAAAGGCGGTTCCAAGAGTGTTCGACTGACTGCTCATCTAGGTATCCGTTCTGGTTAAGTCCTGTTGGGCGCTCGATTGCGATCAAACGCGGAAAGTTAGCTTTCCAGTGCTTGTGCAATGCGGGTCAGACCGTCTCGTGTGGTTTCAAGATCATGTACAAGGGCAATGCGGATAAATCGTTTGCCCGGATTGTCGCCATTTGCATCTGTAATCGAAAGATAGCTGCCCGGAATGACTTTCACCCCGGCCTGCTGCCAGATTTTCTTAGTGGCCGCTTCGTCGTCGCCCACGTCAAGCCATAGGAAAAACCCACCCGGCGGGCGGTAAAAGCCAAACCGGTTGCCAAATATTTCTTCGGCGATGTCGATCTTGGCCCGATACAGATCACGGTTTTCTTGTGCATGAACATCATCATTCCACAGGGCTTCTGATGCTGCCATTACCGGCATTGGAATGGTTGCTGAACAATAACTGCGCAGCGCGTTAAACCGTTTGATGATTTTGGCATCACCGGCAACAAAACCGGACCGAAGCCCCGGCGCGCTGGATCGTTTCGACAGGCTGTGGAAGACAAGGATATTGTCCATGTTTCCACCTTGCGCAGCACAGATTTCCAGTGCGCCAGTCGGTGCGTGGGTGTCGTAAAGATCGGCGTAGCATTCATCCATCGCCAGAACGAAATCATGCTTGTGCGCCAGATCAATCACCCGTTCAAGATAGTCGCGTGATGCTATTGATCCTTGCGGATTGGCCGGAGAGCACAGGAAAAATAACCGGCAAGCATCCAACGTTTCGGTGTCGATCTGATCCAGATCAGGCAGGAAGCCATTTTTGGCATGGGCGGCAAGTGGGACCATTTCTGCATCATTGAGAACGGCGGCACCACAATAGACCTGATAAAACGGATTGGGCAAAAGCACCTTGGGTTTGGGGCCGGGCTGATCTTGCGGGATGACGGTGGTAGCAATCAGATAAAGGGCTTCGCGTGTGCCCGCCACAGGCAAAATATGATCATCACGATGGATCATGTCCGTTGGCAGATTATAGCGCCGATCAAGCCAGTTTTTGATCGCCTCGCGCAATTCCGGGGTTCCGGCACCGGGCGGGTATTTATGCCAAAGTGATGCGTATTTAACCATGGCTTCGGTGATCATCGCAGGCGGTTCGTGCTGCGGTTCACCGATCGACATGACCAATGGGGATTGACCCGGTTCAATGCCGTCAAGTAAGGCCGCCAGTCGCGGAAACGGATAGGCAGGCAATTGATCCAGGCGTTCGTTAAACATGGTCGTCGTCATTCCAGCTTGGTCTGGCGCATCACGGCAAAGCCGTGTTGCCGATGCTTGTTGGTTAAATGCGGGCAATTTCCCCTCAATCTACCCCTATGCGAAAAGTGCAAAGAAAGATTTAAGAGACGGGCGGTTTTGACGCAAAAAGCCCGGAAAGACGGGCTTTCCGGGCTTTGATAATTTGGTGACGCTATTTCGCGTAAGTGTTAGCTGGCGCGAAGATCGTCTTCTGGATAGGCGCTGATATTGTGGATCGAGATATCCGCACCATCAAATTCGTCTTCTTCCGACAGACGGAAACCGGCGGTTTTCTTGATCGCACCATAGACAACAAATCCGACGACGGTGGCAAAGGCCACACCGATCAGCGACCCTGCAAGCTGGGCCGCAAAGGAAACACCCCCCATGCCGCCCAAGGCCTCAAGCCCAAAGATGCCGCACGAAATGCCGCCCAAAAGACCGCACATACCATGCAACGGCCAGACGCCAAGAACATCATCAATCTTCCATTTTGCCTGACACTGGTTAAAGCCCCAGACAAATAATGCCCCGGCAAGGCCGCCGGTGATCAATGCGCCAATCGGATGCATGACATCAGACCCGGCACAGACCGCAACCAGACCGGCAAGCGCGCCGTTATGCACAAATCCGGGGTCGTTTCGCCCTGCCAGCAATGCGGTCAGAATACCGCCAACCATTGCCATCAACGAGTTCACAGCAACCAGTCCGGTAATGCCGCTGACCGATTGGGCGGACATAACGTTAAAGCCAAACCAGCCAACACAAAGCACCCACGAACCCAACGCAAGGAACGGAATGTTTGACGGCGGAATACCAACCAGACCGCCGGTTTTGGTGTATCGCCCGCGGCGCACTCCCAGGGTTATGACCGCACCCAGCGCAATCCAGCCGCCAACGGCATGAACAACAATGGAACCGGCAAAGTCATGGAACGGTGCGCCAAAATTGGCTTCGATCATGTCTTGGAAGCCAAAATTGTTATTCCAAACCATGCCTTCGAAAAGCGGATAGCACACACCGACCAGAATGGCAGTCGCAAGAAGCTGTGGGTAGAAACGCGCCCGTTCGGCAATGCCACCCGATATGATTGCCGGGATCGCGGCCGCAAAGGTCAGAAGGAAGAAGAACTTGACCAGATCATAGCCGCTAGATGCAAAGACCGGCACGCCGTCGCTTCCTGCCTGACCGCTCAAAACTGCTGCGCCGGTAAAGAAATCAACACCATAGGCAACGCTGTAGCCGACAAAGAAATAGGCAATTGTCGAAACAGCGAAATCGACAATGATTTTAACCAGTGCATTGACCTGGTTCTTTTTGCGCACGGTGCCAACTTCAAGAAAAGCAAAACCGGCATGCATCGCAAGCACCATAATGGCGCCCATCAGGACGAAAAATACGTCCGAGGCAGTCTGGAAAGCCTCCATAAGGCATCCCCCTGTTATTTTAATAGCGTTTCCTCTCGGTCCGGTCTTGTAGGGGCAGCCGGACTCTGGTTCGGAGGTCGCAAGATCAATTTTCGTGCCAAGGCGACAAGAAATCTGATTTGGCATAACAACATCAAGGCGCTAGTTGGGGAATGGGTTGATGGCTCTGGCAATCGCGATAAGCCGTAAACAATCATCTTTGCCTTCACAATGATCATAACGCTGCCCAAAAAGGCAGCAACACTGCGCAAGGGCCACTCAATCTTCAAAGTGGCGCTAAATTAGGCACTTAAGGCGCTGAAATTGCTGAAAGCGAGGGTTTCCGAGGCGAACAGAAGGTTGGAGATGACCATAGCTTGGCGAGCTGTCTGTCGGATCAAGATGGTTTCAGCCATTGAAATGTGTTCAGTAAGCGTTGAGTGCAAAAACAAAAAGCCCGCCTCAGGATAATCCCGGGCGGGCTCGTTTGTCTGATAGGCGGGTACCAAGCGAACCCGGTACCCGTCAGGAAATCAAATCGCTTAGAAGCGCTGGGAACCCTTACCGAATTCCGGGTAAGCTTCCAGACCAAGTTCAGCAGCATCAGAACCGATATGTTCGTCTTCTTCGCTGAGGCGGATGCCAACAGTGAATTTCAGCACCAGCCAGACGATAGCCGAAGCAACGATGGTGAAGGCACCCATTGCAACGATACCGGTAAGCTGAACACCGAACGATGCACCGTCATTGGTGAACGGAACAGCAAGCGTGCCCCAGATACCAGCAACAAGGTGAACCGAAACTGCGCCAACGACGTCGTCGATTTTCAGTTTGTCGAGCAGCGGAACTGCAACAACAACCAGAAGACCGCCGATTGCGCCGATGATGATGGCAGAACCAATGGTCGGGGTATCCGGACCAGCAGTGATCGAAACCAGACCAGCCAGTGCACCGTTAAGTGCCATGGTGAGGTCGACCTTTTTGTAAAGGATCTGGGTCAGGATCGCAGCGGCAACAACACCACCAGCAGCAGCCATCGAAGTGTTGGCATAGATGTTGGCGATTGCGATGACGTCAGCGCCGGTACCCATAGCAAGCTGGGAACCACCGTTGAAGCCGAACCAGCCGAGCCACAGTACAAAGGTACCAAGCGTTGCAAGCGGAAGGTTCGAACCCGGCATCGGATGAACCGAACCGTCTTCGCCATATTTGCCTTTACGTGCGCCAAGGATGATCGCACCGGTCAAAGCAGCCCAGCCACCGACAGAGTGAACGATGGTCGAACCAGCGAAGTCAGCAAAGCCCATTTCGGACAACCAGCCGCCACCCCAGGTCCATGCACCGGTAATCGGATACAGAACGCCGGTAAGAACAACGACGAAGATCATGAACGGCCACAGTTTGATGCGCTCGGCAACAGTGCCCGATACGATCGAAGCTGCGGTGGCAACGAAGACCATCTGGAAGAACCAGTCAGACGTTGCGGAATAACCGCCCGAGAAATCACCACCAAGAGCGGCTGCATCATCAGCACTCCAGAGGCTCAGCGAACCGATCCAGCCGGTTACATCCATATACATCAGGTTATAACCAATGAGGTAATACATGATGCCTGCAACAGCGAAGAGCGAAATGTTCTTCAGCAGGATGGTAGATACGTTTTTGGTGCGAACAAGGCCGGATTCCAGCATGGCAAAGCCAGCCGCCATCCACATGACCAGTGCGCCACTGAACAGGAAGCTAAAGCTGTTCAGAATGTATTGAGTCTCGGCCGAAACGCCAGCGTCCTGAGCAAAGGCCGGAGAAGCGATTGCAAGAAGGGCGGTGCCTGCAAGAGCGGCAAGGCCGGTTTTCTTCATAGAGATGTTCATAATGTCTCCCCTTGTCTCTGGACTTACAGGGCGTCGTCGCCGGTCTCACCAGTACGGATACGAACCGCCTGGCTTACATCAAGAACGAAAATCTTACCGTCCCCGATTTTCCCGGTTTGAGCTGTTTTGGTGATAGCCTCGACAACCTGATCAACCAGATTATCCGTGATGGCGACTTCCAGCTTCACTTTCGGCAGGAAGCTGACCATGTACTCAGCACCACGATAAATTTCGGTCTGGCCTTTCTGGCGGCCAAAACCTTTAACTTCAGTGACCGTCAATCCCTGAACGCCCAGTGCGCTAAGCGCCTCGCGGACTTCGTCCAGTTTGAACGGCTTAATTACGGCAGTAACAAGTTTCATAATATTGCGACCTCCCGGCATATCCGTTGAGTACCAACGTGGTAATCACGATTTCGCAGTCCCAACCCTCAAACCAAGAATCGTGCCAGACTCAAAATAAAACTATCAACCAATTGATATAGAACAATAAAATTGGGAATTGCTTCAGTCGTGTAGCCCTGTTTGGCGAAAATTACAGGATTAAAATATGCGCAGAATCAGGGGCTGTTTAAAAATTGTGCATATTTTTTAATCAAATAAAGACAATATGGAAAAGCTGTTGTGCCTCAAGGTGATGCATGGGGCGCTGAAGGACATATGTTGCGGGTGTTGTCGCGTACCTAGGCTGCGTTTGAGGCCTTTCTTGTCGGGATCGCGCCATTTTGCGCGGTGGTGATGGGCCCAAAGTAAACACTGAAGTAAGCCCGAACGCGTCCTGAAATGGCGAAGCAGCCTTGTGACGGCAGTGAGCATCTGATGTGGGATGACAGCGGTGGTATCGGGCCGGGATGCTAAGATCCAAATTTTACACCGCATCATGATCGGTGCGGGTTGTGGCAACGTATCGAGCAAGGTAAAGATGGGCGATAATTTTGCGCGCGTTTGTTGCGTCAGATCAACGTGCCAATATGATCACCGGGCTAAGACCGACTTTATTGACCAAGGCCATTCGAAACAGGAATTTGCGAGATGCATGATCAGCAGCCACTTCATACCGATGTCGTCATTCTGGGCGGTGGGTTGAATGGTGCAGCCATGGCGCTGGCATTGGCGCATGGGGGCATGACGTCCGTGGTCATTGATTATGCTGATCCGAAAACCATCCTAAGTGCCAATTACGATGGCAGAACCTGTGCGATTGCGGCGGCCTCCAAATCCGTGCTGGAAGTCATCGGTGCCTGGAAGAACATGGCCGATGCCGCAGAGCCGATCCTTGATATTCGAATTGCAGACGGTCAAAGCCCACTTTTCTTGCATTATGACCATCGTGATCTTGGTGACGAGCCGCTGGGCTATATCGTTGAAAACCTTGTCACCCGTGGTGCCCTTTATCGCGCCATTGCCGAAAATGATCTGGTTGAAATGATCGCCCCTGCGCGGGTTGATGAAATTGCCCGTGATCAGGGTGGTGTTACCATCACCCTTGAGGATGGCCAATCCGTTCGTGCCCCCCTAGCCATTGGGGCCGAAGGCCGCAATTCGATGCTGCGTAAATGGGCAGGCATTAAGACTTATGAATGGGCCTATAAGCAAAGTGCAGTGGTGTGCACGGTCAAGCACAAGCAGCCCCATAATGGCCTTGCGGTTGAGCATTTCCTGCCTGCCGGGCCGTTTGCCATTCTGCCAATGACCGATAATCGCTGCTCGATCGTTTGGACCGAAAGTACCGAGCTTGGTAATTATCTGGTCAATCTCGATGAAGAAACCTTTGTCGATGAATTGCATCGTCGCTTTGAAGGCTATCTTGGTGATCTTGAAGTGGTTGGTCCGCGCTTTTGCTATCCGCTTGGGCTGCAGCATGCTTATCACTACACCGATGACCGGATTGCGCTGATCGGCGATGCCGCGCACGGGATGCACCCGATTGCCGGCCAGGGCCTTAATATGGGTATTCGCGATGTTGCAGTTCTGGCCGAAATTTTGGTCAATGCACGCCGTCTTGGTCGTGATATTGGAAGTGCCGATGTTTTGGCCGAATATGAACAATGGCGCCGGTTTGACAATACGGTAATGCTGGCGGTGACCGATGTGACCAACCGGCTGTTTTCCAATGATATCGCCCCAATCCGTTGGGCGCGTGACATCGGGTTGGCGGTTGTGCAAAAGATCCCGCCGCTTAAGAAGACCTTTATGTCCCATGCTATGGGCTATGCCGGAACCTTGCCGAAATTAATGCAGGGTAAATCGCTTTAAACGGTTGCAGGGCGGTTGCTTGCGATTTGGCATCTTACGATATGTCGTGCGGCCCATTTTTTCCATTAATGAACATCAATCAGTTAAAATCGTTCAAAAACCTGTCGGTTTTAGTCGATGATTGTTGATATGTGTCAACAAGTCATTAGTGGCGAAGGCGCAATGTCCCCCCCGATCTGAGTAAATGACAAGGGGACAGGACATGACATTTTCCCATAAACTTTTAAATTCTGTTGCGGCGGGAACCATTGCGGCGACCCTGCTTGTCGCCAGCGGTGCGGCATTTGCACAAACTGCGTCGTTCAAGACCAAAGAGGCCGGTGACATCGTTATTCGTGCCCGTGGTATTGCTTTGGTGCCGGATGAAGACACCTATGACCACAATATCAGCAATGGCAACGGCCATGGTGAGTTGAACAATGATGTGGTTCCAGAAGTCGATTTCTCCTACTTCCTGACAGACAATCTGGCACTTGAATTGATTGCGGCGACCACAAAGCATGACCTGACATGGAAGGACCCCAGTCTTGATGCGGGTTCGGTGCGTTTGCTGCCGCCGACTTTGACGTTGCAATATCACTTCATGCCGGAAAAACGCTGGAGCCCGTATGTAGGTGCCGGTGTGAACTACACCTTCTTTTATGATTCCAAACCCGGTCAGTTTAACTCCGTCAAATATGACGATGGATTTGGCTATGCTTTCCAGGCGGGTTTTGACTATGCGATTTCCGGCCCATGGTCGGTCAATTTCGATGTGAAGAAAATCTTCCTCGATACCGATGTCAGCATCAATAACGGTGCAAACACCTCAAAAGCCCATCTTGACCCATGGGTCGTTGGTGTGGGTGTTGGCTATCGGTTCTAAGGCCAGCTAGGCGGCGTTTTTACCACTGCTGATCGCTTTAAACGGTCCTGCCATTTGGGGTGGGGCCGTTTTAGTTTGTGCAGGCTGTGGGAGTGGAAAGTGGTGCGCAGATTGCCAAGCGTCGAATAGGCTTTTGCACGAATATTCTTATAGCGCCTTAGCGCGGATCGCGTGACAGGCCCCGTGCGCTTAGTGCGGCAAGATAATCCGCCCATAACCGATCCTGCGCATCATGCATTTCACGCAAATAGTGCCAGCTATAAAGCCCGCTATCATGCAGATCATCAAAACTGATCCGCACGGCATAATTGCCAACCGGAACAATATCCATAATCCCGACATGGCGGCGCCCGGCGATGATTTTCTTTTCGGATGGGTGATGGCCCTGTACTTCGGCAGACGGGCTTTCTACCCGAAGCAATTCCGCGCTTAAACGGGTTGATGCACCGTCATCCCAAACGATTTCAAGGATGCGTTCATCACGCAGATAATTGATTTCAACGGGGGTGAATTCCGGTGTGAAGCCATCTTGTGACATGCGATGTCGCCTTGCCTTAATCTTCGATCGGGCGGGCTTCGTCGGGCAGCATGATCGGAATACCATCGCGGATCGGATAGGCTAGACCGGCCTTCGGGCTGATCAATTCGTTGTTTTCGCGATCATATTCAAGCGCCTGCTTGGTCACCGGGCAAACAAGGATTTCAAGAAGTTTCGGGTCTACCGGGCTGTGGGTCGCGGTCATGAATTCGGCCTTCGGGTTTGATGTGCGCTTAGAAAAGTCAGTTCAGATTCAATTGGTGCTACTTTGCGCCTGCTTCGGATCGCCATAGATTGCCATTTCAAGCAGGGTGGTCAGCATATCGCCGCGATCATACAGGGTTGTGCATTCGAGCAAAGCCTGTTTTTCAAGCGGACTTAACCGGCAGCCCATGGAAATTGTCGTGATTAGCATTTCATCATCACTATCGGCCAGCGTATCCCAGCACGAACGCAAGGAATGCTGGGAAAAATAGGCTTCAAGTGCCATGCGCAGGCGGTCCCGATTGATCGGCCTGTCATCGGCTGGAATCTCTAGATCATCTTTCCACGGCGCAAAATCACCATTTACGGTCCGGTATCCGCTGTCATTGCTGGGCAATTCTTCGATGACATTGAACCGGCAAACACCCGTGAGTGTGATTAAAAAACGGCCGTCATCGGTTTCGCTAAAGGCCGTGATTCGGCCCGCACACCCGGTCGAAAAGATCGGCGGGTGATCGGGGTCCATGAAATAGTTGTTATGTTGATCCGGGCGGGGCTGGATCATGCCAATGATGCGGTCCTGACCCAGCGCATCCGTCACCATATTGATATAGCGCGGTTCAAAAATGTTCAGCGGCAAGTGCCCGCGTGGCAGCAAAAGAGCGCCATTAAGCGGGAAGACCGGCATGACATCGGGCAGATCTGTAAAGCTGGGGTCGAATGGGCCGCATATGCTCATGAAAACAATACCGTTGATAGTGCGCGGCGCCCGGCGACGCTGGCAGGGTCCATGGGGCCCCATGCTTCAAAAAACTTCAGAAGCTGGGTTCGGCCTGCATCTTCGTTCCATTCGCGGTCGGTGCGAATGATGGTGATCATGGCATTAACGGCGTCATCGCGTTTGTTGGTGGCAAAACATGCCATGCCCAGATCGTATTGCGCCTGCATATCGGTTGGATCGGCTGCGACCTTTGCCCGTGCGGCGTCAAGATCTTCGCTGCTATATCCGGTTTCGGCCAATTCAAGTGCGCTGATTGCCGCGGCGATCGGCGCTTTTAACCGCTCGATTTCGGCCATGTTATCAACGAAATGGCGGGTTTCTTCAACTTCACCCATACCAACCATGCAGCGGATCATGCCGCCAATGGCCGTCTCATTGTCTTTTTCACGTTCAAGCACGCCGACATAAAGACCATGGGCGGTTTCAAAGTCGTCTTCGGTTAATGCGGTTGCGGCCTGTTCAAGCAATGCCTCGATCGGGCTTTCGATCGGCTCGCCGATCAGGCGCTCGTAAAAGGCACGGACTTCGCTTTCGGGCTGTCCGCCTTGAAAGCCGTCAACCGGGCGCCCGCCCTTAAAGGCATAAACAGTCGGAACGGACTGAATGCGCAATTGCATTGCCAATTCCTGATTTTCATCAATGTTGACTTTGACAAGCTTGACGCGCCCACCAGCCTCGCGGGTGACTTTTTCAATCACCGGGGTCAGGTTTTTGCACGGACCACACCACGGCGCCCAAAAATCGACGACGATTGGCATTTCCATTGATGGCTCAATCACGTCTTGGACAAAAGTTTCGACACTGCTGTCCTTGATCAGGTCTGAGGCCTGATTTTGGCTGTTGGTGGTCTCAGGCGCATTCGCGTCAAGAATAATCGACATTACTGTTCACTCGCTAAATCTAAAATTCTAGATGATGCCGCTATGCCCTGACGACAAGAGGGAGGGCAGTGATATTGGCGTCTGACTATACTTAAATCTAAGGTTTACTAGGGGTTTAACTTAAATGTTCGCCGTTCAGCTAGGGGCGGTGGGATCAAGGTCAGTTTCGAAATCAATAATCATTGCTTCGTAGCCCATCGAGGAGGTGAACTTCAATAGGTCTGCCGACGAAATTGTCGTGGTTCTGTCATTTCGCAAGGGGTGAAAGTTCAAAACCTCACCATTGGCCAGTTTGGCATCAAGTGCCAGATTTACTTTACGTTCCAAATCATTGATCAGCGCAAAGGGTGTTACCGAACCCGGTTTGACGCCCAGCGTTTCAATCAGCAATTCCGGTTTGCCAAATGACAGACGCGCGCAACCCAGCCGTTTGTGCAGATGGTTCATGCGGATTTCGGCTTCTTCCTCGGCAACGACAAGCCACAACGCCCCTTTCTTGTCTTTGACAAAAAGGTTCTTGGAATGCAGTCCCGGAAGATCCCCCCGAAGCTTTTGCGAATCCTCGACCGTAAAAAGCGGCGCGTGTTCATGCGTCGTTGTTTCGATCGCCAATTTTGTCAGATGATCGAACAGTATGGTTGATGGATCGCTCATGCTCTTTCCCTTGTGGCTGTGGGGCAGAAGATAACCAAGTTCAAAACCAGACGCAAATTTGCGCAAGTCCGGCCCGATTTCGGCAATTGAACCGGCTAAAGTCAAGGAAAACCGCCAAAATTTGTCCTATTACGATTTCGTGGAAAAAAGGGTTGCAATCGCTCTTTGTTGGGCTATTATCCGCGCCGCTCCACAGGGGCAGGAAATACTGATGAATGCGGGCGTAGCTCAGGGGTAGAGCATAACCTTGCCAAGGTTAGGGTCGAGAGTTCGAATCTCTTCGCCCGCTCCATCAGGTCACTTTCCTTAAGCATCAGCTTTCATGATGATGCGGGCGTAGCTCAGGGGTAGAGCATAACCTTGCCAAGGTTAGGGTCGAGAGTTCGAATCTCTTCGCCCGCTCCATGATGAAAGTTTCAAAGGCCGTCCTTCGGGGCGGCCTTTTGCTTTTTGCCCTTATTCGCCCGTTTCGCAAGGCTGTCGCTGATTTCGGTCTTGCATGCCGATGCGATTTATCGTGTCTTTGGGGCATGCACAGCCAAAACCCATCTCCATCGACACCGCCATCGCAAAAGCCGGACCAGATAATTTACACGGTCGGGTATGCTGGACATGATCGCGACAGTCTGCTCGCCCTTTTCAGGTCGCACGGCATTACGGCGGTGGTTGATATCCGCACTTTCAAACGATCAAGCTATTGGACGGCTTTTGACTCGGACAGTTTTGCGCCATTTTTGCGTGAAAACGGCATTGCCTATGTTTTTATGGGCGATGTTATGGGCGGAAAGCCACAGGTGCCTGATCTATATCCAGATGGGCAGCTTGATTACGGTTTGGTGGCGCAAAGGCCTGATTTTAAAACCGGGATAGAACGGCTTGTATCGGGTGCGGATAAATATCGCATCTGTTTGATGTGCGCCGAAAAAGACCCGCTTGATTGTCATCGGACCCTTTTGATCGCGCCAGCCTTAAAGGAGGCAGGGTTTGATCTGCGCCATCTTGTTGATGGTCGGGTCGAACAGCAGTCTGACACCGAAGAACGCATGATCGCGCTTAATGGCGGGGATGTGCCCGATCTGTTTGCTGCCGTGGCACCGGAACCCGATGCCGATTTCAAACTTGCACTGGCCAAGCAGATCAAAAGGGTGGTGCCCAAGGCAGAAGACGCGATTAAGCGCCGTTAAAGGCTGGTCAGGGGGCGGTTGCCCGGGCTAGCCCATAATGTTGTAGCCGCCATCAATATGGACGACATCGCCTGTTAGTGATCGCGAACGATCACTTGCCAAAAAGGCCGCCAGTTCGCCGATTTCATCAATCGTGACCAATCGTTGCGATGGGGCCCGCTGGGCTGTTTCATCCATCAGATGTTGAAATTCGGCAATGCCCGATGCTGCACGGGTCAATAATGGCCCCGGCGAGATAGCATGACAGCGGATATTCTTTGCGCCAAGTTCGGCCGCCATATAGCGCGTAGTGCATTCAAGGGCTGCTTTCACCGGCCCCATGACGCCGTAATGATCAACAACCCGTTCTGACCCCATATAGCTAACGGTCAAAAGCGCACCGCCATCGCGCATCAAAGGTTCAGCGCGTTTGGCAAGGCGGGTAAAGGAATGGCAGGAAATATCCATCGCGGCCAAAAAACCGTCTCGCGAACAATCAACGACCCGACCATGCAGGTCTTCGGCCGGAGCAAAGGCAATGGAATGCAGCAGGAAATCAAGCTTTCCCCATTGTTTTTCGATCTTGGCAAACAACATGTCAGATTGCTGCTCGTTGCGAACATCAAGGGGCATGATGATTGAAGCATCGATTTCTTCGGCCAAGGGGCGAACATGGGGTTCGGCCTTGTCATTAAGATAAGTGACTGCAAGATCAGCCCCTTCGCGCTTGAAAACACGTGCACAACCCCAGGCGATGGACATTTTATTGGCAATTCCAACAATTAGCCCCTTTTTGCCTTCTAGCATGTCATGCCTCCATTTTGGAAATGTGCGGTTGCGAAGGGATCATCTAATTTTCGCTGTATTCCTAAGTGTAGGTTATTTTGCGGTGCGGGAAAGTGCAAAATTCTGTGACAATGCTTGTGGGCGGTTATTTCAACCTTTTGCGGCTAGGTTATTGGATAAATGAATTTTTTTTGTGCAGAAGCATAGTTTTTAGGCAGTTGATCCGCTATGTGTAGCTTTGGAGGAAATCTTCGGAATTCCGTATGATCCAATGTCGGAAAACCTCTGATTTCCTTCCCAAATAATTATGACATCCGTGGTGTGTGATGCCGGCTGCAAAGGTCGGTGTTTCGGATCTGGCAAACAGATCCGGGAAAAAGGGAAATTGGACATGAAAGCCCGAAAAGACGACCCGAAACGGGAAGTCATCGACAAAGTTGTCGAACAGATCCAGCAACGCATAAAAGGCAAGACGGCGAAGGATGCAGAAGCGTTCGTTCGCCTTTTTTATAAGGATGTTCCGCCCGACGACATGGCGGGTCGATCTATCGACTCGCTTTATGGCGCGGCGTTAACGCTATACAAATTTGCGCAAAAGCGCCCATCAGCCAATACCACCAAGATCCGTGTTTATAATCCCGATCTTGAAGAACATGGCTGGAAATCCGATCACACCGTGATCGAAATCAACAATACCGACATGCCGTTTCTGGTCGACTCGGTGACCTCGGCTTTGCATGCGTTGGATTTGACAGTTCATCTTGTGATTCACCCGATCATGCGGATTGCCCGTGATGAAAATGGTGATCTTCAATCTGTTGCAGGGGTTGAAGAATCACAAGACCCGCGTGAGTCAGTGATGCTTGTCGAAATTGACGAACAAACCGACAAGGCCGTTCTTGAGGAAATCCACAATCGTCTTGAAAACGCCCTGACCGATGTCGGGCTGGCTGTACGTGATTGGCAGCCGATGCTTAAAAAGGTCACCGAGGTTCTTGATGAAATCGGCGAGACGACTGGTGGCGGCACCAATGAAGACCGGCGGGAAGTCCAAGATTTCCTTGGCTGGCTTCACAATGACCATTTCACCTTCCTTGGCTATCGCGAATATAAATTCAAAACCACCGGCAAGAAAACCCCGGTCGATGTCGAGGTGAAAAACCAGCTTGGCATCCTGTCGCGCGAAGGCACGCACGTTTTTGATGAATTGCGTCAAATTGGCAATCTGTCATCAGAAGTCCGCGACTTTGTCACCAACCCGAACCTTCTGATGGTGACAAAGGCCAACAAGCAATCGACGGTTCATCGCCCGGTTCATCTTGATACCATTGTGGTTAAGCAGTTTGATGCCAAAGGCAAAGTCGTCGGTCAGCACCTGTTTGTCGGTCTGTTTACCTCGGTTGCCTATAACCTCAGCCCGCGTCTGATTCCGTTGTTGCGGATGAAATTGGCTGAAACGGTTAAACGTGCCGGTTTCCCGCCTGCCAGCCACGATGGCAAGGCGCTGGTCAATATTCTGGAAACCTTCCCGCGCGACGAGTTGTTCCAGGTCGAACTTGATGACCTGTATCATATCTGTATGGGCATCCTGCATTTGCAGGAACGTCAACGCATTGCGCTATTTGTTCGCCGTGATGCGTTTGAACGGTTTGTTTCTTGCCAGTTGTTCTGTCCGCGGGACCGTTTTTCGACCAAGCTGCGCTTCAAATTCCAAAAAGTGATTGAAGATGCCTTTGATGGCAAGGTGACAGCGCACTACACCCTGATCGGGGACAGCCCGCTTGCGCGCCTGCATCTGTTGGTCAAGACCAATCCGGGGGAACTTCCGGAATATGATGTGGCCGATATCGAGCGCCAGCTTGTTGAAGCCGCACGTGACTGGGCCGATACCCTGCGTCAGGTACTTGTCCGCGAAATGGGCGAAGAACGCGGTCTGGCGCTTTATCGTCGTTATGGCGAAAGCTTCTCAAGCGAATATCGCGAACGGTTTACGGTTGAAAGTGCCGCCCTTGATGTTGAACGCATCGAAGATGTGATTAAGGCCAACGACCTTCGGGTAAACCTGTATCGTCCGATTGAGGCGGCTGAAAACGAACTGCGCTTTAAGATTTATAATCCTGGCGCACCGGTTCCGTTATCAGACGTTCTTCCCATGCTTGAAAACATGGGGCTTAAGGTCATCACCGAGAATCCGTTTACGGTGGAGCCACGCGACGCTGATACCAATGTTCGCATTCATGATTTCGGTGTCGTGGTGGATGGGGCGTTTAACCTTCATAACGTCCGCGACAAATTCCAGGAATTGTTTGTCCGCATTTGGCATGGCGAAGTTGAAAATGATGAATTCAACCGTCTGGTCCTGTTGGGCAATCTGCATTGGCGCGAAGTGGTCGTTTTGCGGGCTTATGCGCGCTATACCCGTCAAATGGGATCGGCCTTTTCGCAAAGCTATATGGCCAAGACCCTTGCGAATAATCCGGTATTGGCATCTTCAATCGTATCGTTGTTTGTTGCCCGGTTTGACCCGGATCGCGATCTGGATCGCACGACCGAGATCGAAGAGATCGAAACCGACATTATTGCCCGTCTTGAAGATGTGATGAACCCGGATGAAGACCGTATTTTACGGGCCTTCCTTAATCTGGTTCAGTCAACGCTGCGCACCAACTTCTTCCAAATTGGTGCCGATGGTCATCCCAAACCCTATCTATCGGTCAAATTCAATTCCGGCATGATCGAAGATTTGCCATTGCCCCGCCCATGGCGCGAAATCTTTGTCTATTCCCCACGGGTCGAGGCCGTCCATTTACGCGGTGGTCCGGTTGCACGTGGCGGTATTCGCTGGTCTGATCGTCAGGAAGATTTCCGTACCGAAATTCTGGGTCTGGTCAAAGCCCAGATGGTCAAGAATGCGGTGATTGTGCCGGTTGGCTCCAAAGGCGGATTTGTTGTCAAACGCCCCCCGGTCGATGGCACGCGCGAAGCTTTCCTTGAAGAAGGCATTGCCTGTTACAAAACACTGATGAGCGGCATGCTGGACATCACCGACAATATTGTCGGGGGCGACATCATTCCGCCAAAACGTGTGCGCCGTCTTGATGATGATGATCCGTATCTGGTTGTTGCCGCTGACAAGGGTACTGCAACCTTCTCGGACATCGCCAATGGTGTGGCGCGTGATTATGGCTTCTGGCTTGATGATGCCTTCGCATCTGGCGGATCACAGGGCTATGACCACAAGAAAATGGGCATTACTGCCCGTGGTGCTTGGGAATCGGTCAAACGCCACTTCCGCGAAATGGGCAAAGACATCCAGAAAGTTCCCTTCACCGTGGCCGGTGTTGGCGATATGTCGGGCGATGTGTTTGGCAATGGGATGCTGCTATCTGAACAGATCAAACTGGTGGCAGCCTTCAACCATATGCATATTTTCGTCGATCCTGATCCGGAT
Source organism: Rhodospirillales bacterium (assembly GCA_019634165.1). Classification (GTDB taxonomy): domain Bacteria; phylum Pseudomonadota; class Alphaproteobacteria; order Rhodospirillales; family Thalassospiraceae; genus Thalassospira. The sequence continues at coordinate 397,833 of JAHQVT010000010.1, read as the reverse complement.
GTTGCCAAAAGCTTTGCCGAACGCAAACGCCTGTTTGATATGCCGCGTTCTGGTTGGGCAGATTACGATAAAAATCTGCTGTCCAAAGGCGGTGATATTTATGACCGTAAAGCCAAAACCCTTGATCCGTCACCCGAAGTTCGCAAATTGCTTGGGCTTGGCAGTGGCAAGGTAACGCCTGCGGACGTGATGAAGGCCATCCTGAAATCCGAAGTCGAACTGATGTGGTTTGGCGGGATCGGGACCTATATCAAGTCACATGCTGAAACCAACGCCGATGCCGGGGATCGGGCCAATGATGCCATCCGCATCAATGGTCGGGATGTTCGGGCCAAAGTCGTTGGCGAAGGCGCAAATCTTGGCGCAACTCAGCGTGGCCGTATCGAATATGCCCATGCGGGTGGGCGCCTTAACACCGATGCGATTGATAATGCCGCGGGTGTGAACTGCTCTGACCATGAGGTCAATATCAAGATCCTTGTTGGCGAAGTGGTTGCCGCAGGCGATATGACCGAAAAACAGCGCAACAAACTTCTGGTCGAAATGACCGATGAAGTTGGTGATCTGGTCTTGCGCGATAACTATCTGCAAAGTCAGGCCATTTCGAACGCCGACGCAGTAAGTTCCGAGCTGCTTGACGCACAGGTTCGCTTGCTTCGCATGTTGGAACGCGAAGGTCGCCTGAACCGCGATATTGAATATCTGCCCGATGACGAAGAACTGGCACGCCGTGCAAATGCACATGAAGGCCTGACCCGACCGGAAGTCTCGGTTCTGATGCCTTATGCCAAGCTTTGGCTGTATGACGAAGTACTGGAATCTAATTTGCCAGATGATCCGGTGCTGGTCGAAGAACTGGTGCGCTATTTCCCAACGCCAGTGCGGAAAAAATACGCCAAGGCGATATCGAACCACCGTCTGAAACGCGAAATCATCGCAACGGTTGCGACCAACAGTCTGGTCAACCGGGTTGGTGGGACGTTTGTTCATGACATGATGGAAGCAACCGGGCTTTCTGCCGTTGATGTGTCGCGCGGTTATTTGATCACGCGGGCAGTGTTTGGCTTGCGCGATATTTGGGCGGGTATTGAGGCCCTTGATAATCTAGTTCCGGCCAAATTGCAGACCAGTATGTTCCGCGACATCAACCGCATGGTTAATGACGTGACGCAATGGTTCCTGCGCAATTGCGAGGAGCTAAATGTTGGGGACAAGATCGAATTGTTCCGGCCTGCGGTGGCCAAGGTGATTGCCGCTTTTGACGATATCGTTCCGATGGATGCTGCTTTCCGGAAGACGTTGGAAAAAAAGGCGCAGTCATTGATTGACCAAGATGTGCCCGAAGAATTGGCCCGCCGTATTGCATCAATGGCGCAAATGGTTGCAGTTTGCGATGTTGTCCGCATCGCAGAAGCAACCGGCCGTGATGTTGTCGAAGTCGGCGGGGCTTATTTCTCTGTCGGTGTTCGCTTCAAACTTGGCGTTTTGCGGGCCGCAGCGGATTCGATAGATGCCAATACCCATTGGGAAAAACTCGCACGTGCAGCGTTGATTGATGATTTGTTTGGTCATCAGCGCGAACTGACCCGTGTGGTTCTGACCGAAGGCAAAGCCGGCAGTGCGCCAGCCGATATGGTCGCGGAATGGACCAAAAATCATTGGCGCGGTTGTACCCGTTGCGATCAATTGCTCGAAGAACTAGGCGATGTCGGCCAGATCGACTTTGCCATGATCACGGTCGCCAACCGCCAGATCAGGTCGCTTATGGGGACCTGATTGGTTGGTTACACATGCAATCAACGATCAAGAGGGCGCATTTCGCGCCCTCTTTTTTTTGGCAGGGCGGTTTTGCAAACGTGTCTTGGCTGCGCATTTAAATACCGTTGCGCTACCTGCTATGCGTTTTGCGCAAGGGCGAACTTAAATATTTGAATTATCAAACATTCCTGTCATCCTCCTGCCATGATTACATGATGATTTAAAAATGTATCAGGATGGGTTTCTTGAAAAATACCAACCGGTACGCATATTTAGCTTATGCAAATAAAAAACAGGTCAAAGCTATGAGGAACGCTTCGGAAACCCGGATCAAGCTGCTTGAAACCGCCATCGAACTATTGGCGACCCGCAGTTATCACGATGTTGGCGTCAGTGATGTGTGCAAGCATGCCGGTGTCACCAAGGGGGCGTTTTATCACCATTTTGACAGCAAGGCGGCACTGTTTGCTGCGTCGGCCCGCCATCATTGGGAAAAAGGTAAGGACGAGCTTCGCGCCATATTTTCCCCTGATGTTCCCCCGATTGAGCAGCTAAACCGCTATATCGAACTTGTTTGCAATAAGCAGGAAAAATATGCGGTTCCCGGTGAAAACGAAGTTTGTGTTTGCCCGATCTTTACCGCCGGTGGGCAGGTTGGCCCGGAAGATGTTGAAATCCAGAATTGCTCACGCGAACTGGCGCAAGAACAGATCAAATACCTTGCTTCGATGGTACGTGGCCTGAAAGGCGAGGGCATGCTTGGCACGGATGGTGATGTGACAACGCTTGCCCGCATGATTTTCCAGTATGTCCATGGTTTATTGACATATGGGCAAGTTTTTAATGATCTTGATACTGTTCGGTCTGATCTGCGCGAAGGGATCTGTCGAATCCTTAATTTACGATGTGAATTCAAATCATTAGATACTACTGACGCTGCCTGACATTGCGGCCTAAAACAAAAATAATTTAAAAAATAGCCATTTTTTTGCCTTCTTCCCCTTGCGGACAAACCGATCGGTATGCATCTTCCCATCAAATAGTCCGCGATCTATGCGGTTCACGCTTTTGGAAGATGGTAAGATGCAGTCACGATCAAAACGCAAAATAGTGCTGTCTGCGGCCGTGTTGGCGCTGGCAGTTGCGGCTGGGGGATATGGTCTGCATATCTCCGGCTCTTCGGCTGATGAGGTCGCAGTTCAATCCGCGCCCATGGCAACCCCGGTCACCGTATCGGGTGTAAAAAGCAATTCCGTCCACCTCTGGAGCAACTTTTCCGGCCGTCTCAGTGCTGTCGAAGAAGTCCAACTGCGTCCGCAAGTCAGCGGTGCGATCGTCGAAATTCGGTTCGAAGACGGTCAGTTGGTCTCCAAGGGCGATATCCTTGCTGTGATTGACCCGCGCAGTTATCAGGCGGCGGTGGATCAAGCCCGCGCAGAACTTTCCGCGGCCCGACAAAGCCTTTCATTGGCGTTCAAGGAAAAGGAACGGGCTGAAAAGCTTGTTTCAAACGGAACGGTGTCAAAGCGTGTCTATGACGAACGCCTAAGCACCCATCAAGTCGCGCAAAGTCAGGTCAGTCGCGCCCAGGCACAGCTTGAACTGGCTGAAATCGAACTTGATCATGCTTATGTCAAAGCCCCGATTGACGGGCGTGTCAGCCGTGTTGAGCTAACGGTTGGCAATCAGGTGAATGCAGGGGCCAACGCGCCGGTTCTAACCACGATTGTCTCAACCGGGAAAATCTATGCTGATTTTGATCTGGATGAGCAGGCCTTCTTTGCAAGTCTCGGCAAAAGCGGCAAGATTGACGATGCGGCCCAAAGCATTCCGGTCAATATGACGCTTTCAAGTGGGCGCCATGTATCGGGGCATGTGCACAGTTTTGATAACCGTATCGATCCCCGCACCGGCACCATCCGCACCCGTGCGCTGTTTGACAATCTTGACGGCACCCTTTTGCCCGGCAGCTTTGCCAGTCTTGAGGTCGGAACACTTGCCAAGGAAGAGGTCATCCTGATTTCACCCGAAGCCATCAGCACCGATCAAGACCGCAAATTCGTCTATGTCGTTTTGCCCGATAACACTGTTGCCTATCGTCAGGTGACATTGGGCTCAGAAATCAATGGCATGCGGATTGTCAAATCCGGTCTTGAGATTGGCGACCTTGTCATTGTCAACGGCATCATGAAGGTCCGACCCGGCATGGCTGTTTCCCCCGAAATTCTGCAAGTCTCTGCATCCTAACGGGTGCTTTACTGCGCGCATAAGCAAGGCTGACCGTCATGCAGAACTTATCCAAATTTTTTGTGGATCGCCCGATTTTTGCCGGTGTCCTGTCCGTCCTGATCCTTCTGGCGGGCCTCATTGCCATGTGGCGTTTACCGATTTCCGAATATCCGGAAGTCGTGCCGCCTACGGTCGTGGTCTCAGCCAAGTTTCCCGGTGCCAACCCGGCCGAAATTTCTGAAACCGTCGCATCCCCGCTTGAAGAGCAAATCAACGGGGTTGAGGGGATGCTTTATATCAATTCACTGGCAACGACGGATGGTAACCTGTCGCTGACCGTGACGTTTGAAATCGGCACCGACCCTGATCTGGCCCAGCAAAAAGTCCAGAACCGCGTGTCGCAGGCCGAACCGCGCCTGCCAGATGTTGTGCGTCAGCTTGGCGTGACCGTGTCAAAACAGTCACCTGATCTGACCATGGTGGTGCATTTGCGTTCGCCCAATGAACGCTATGACATGCTTTACTTACGTAATTACGCGACGCTCAATGTTCGTGACCGTCTGGCCCGTATTAACGGTGTCGGGCAGGTGGGGTTGTTTGGCTCAGGCGATTACGCCATGCGGGTCTGGCTTAACCCCGACAAGGTTGCTGAACGTAACCTGACGGCGGGCGAGGTGGTTGCTGCCATCCAAAGTCAGAACGTGCAGGTTGCCGCAGGCATCATTGGCGGTGCACCCTATGACAGCGGTGTTCAGTTCCAGTTGCCGATCAATATCAGTGGCCGTCTTGAAAGCCCGGAAGAGTTTGAAAGCATCATCATCAAACGCGGTGAAGACGGCACGATTACGCGTCTGGGCGACGTTGCCCGGATCGAGATGGAGGCACAGCAATATGCGCTGCGCTCCTTGCTTGATAACAAGCCTGCTGTGGCAATTCCGATCTTTGCATCGCCCGGTTCAAACGCGCTTGATATTTCAAGCAACGTCCGCGCAGAGATGGAAGAGCTGAAGCAAAACTTCCCCGAAGACCTTGATTACAGCATCGTCTATGACCCGACCGTCTTTGTGCGTGGTTCGATCAAATCCGTGATCATGACATTGCTTGAGGCCGTCGCCCTTGTCGTGGTGGTGGTAACGATCTTCCTGCAAACATGGCGGGCATCGATCATTCCGTTGCTTGCGGTGCCGGTATCGATCATTGGCACATTCGCGCTGATGCTGTTGATGGGCTTTTCGATCAATGTGCTGTCACTGTTTGGCTTGATCCTTGCCATTGGCATTGTGGTTGATGATGCGATTGTCGTTGTTGAAAACGTTGAACGAAACATCGAACGTGGTTTATCGCCACGCGATGCAACGGTTGCCGCCATGCGCGAAGTAACCGGGCCGATTATTGCGACATCGCTTGTGATTACCGGTGTGTTTGTGCCAATTGCCTTTATCAGCGGCCTGACAGGTCAGTTTTATCAGCAGTTCGCCCTGACCATTGCGATTGCAACGATCATTTCAACGATCAATTCCCTGACACTTAGCCCGGCCTTGTCGGCCTTGCTGTTACGCAGCCATGATGCACCAAAAGACTGGCTGACACGCGGGATGGACTTTGTCTTTGGCTGGTTCTTCCGCGGCTTCAACCGGTTCTTTAACCGCAGTACCGATCTTTATGCCGGGGGTGTCAAACGCCTTCTGGGTGTGAAATCGATCATGATGGTTCTCTATGCCGGCTTGCTGGTCCTGACCTATCAGGGCTTCCAAATCCTGCCAAATGGCTTTGTCCCGATCCAGGACAAACAGTATCTGGTCAGTTTTGCCCAACTGCCACAGGGCGCAACACTGGATCGGACCGAAGACGTCATTCGTGAAATGTCCGACATTGCCTTGAAAGAACCCGGTGTTGAAAGTGCCGTGGCGTTTCCGGGTTTGTCGATCAATGGGTTTGTGAACAGTTCAAGTGCGGGCATCGTGTTTGTCACGCTGACCGACTTTGCCGAACGCAAAAGCGATGATCTTTCCGGTTTGGCGATTGCCGGTAAACTTCAACAGAAGTTTGGCGCCATTGACGAGGCCTTTGTCGCCATCTTCCCGGCACCGCCGGTGCAGGGGCTTGGTACCGTTGGCGGGTTCAAACTGCAAATTCAGGACCGCTCGGATCAAGGCTATCGCGCGCTTGATGATGCGATGAAACAGGTTCTGGCCAAGGCATGGGCAGCCCCGGAATTGACCGGTGTGTTTTCCAGTTACAACATCAACGTTCCGCAACTTCAGGCATCGCTTGATCGGACTAAGGTCCAGCAACTTGGCATTCCGGTCGATGAAATCTTCCGGACCATGCAGGTTTATCTTGGATCGATGTATGTCAATGACTTCAACGCGTTTGGCCGCACCTATCAGGTGATCGCACAGGCCGATAAGCCATACCGATCCAGCCCGGAAGACATCCTGCGTCTGCAAACACGCAATGCCGATGGCGATATGGTCCCACTTGGCAGTGTCCTGTCGGTTTCCGAAACCTTCGGGCCCGATACGGCGATGCGTTATAACGGCTTCCGTTCGGGCGATTTGAACGGCAATGCCGCACCGGGCTATTCCAGTGGCGAGGCACAAGCCGCGATCACGAAGATACTCGAAGAAACGCTGCCACCGGGCATGTCCTATGAATGGACGGAGCTGACCTATCAACAGATTCTGGCGGGCAATACGGCGATCTTTGTCTTCCCGATCTGTATCCTTCTGGTGTTCCTGGTTCTGGCCGCCCAATACGAAAGCCTGACCATGCCGCTGGCTGTGATCCTGATCGTGCCGATGAGCATCCTGTCTTCTGTTTTTGGTGTTTATCTGTTTGGGGGGGACAACAATATCTTCACCCAGATCAGTCTGTTTGTTTTGGCCGGACTGGCATCCAAAAACGCGATCCTGATTGTCGAGTTCGCCCGCGAACTGGAACATCAGGGACGTGGCACGGTTCAGGCTGCGATTGAAGCCAGCCGATTGCGTCTGCGTCCGATCCTTATGACTTCACTGGCCTTCATCATGGGCGTTGTGCCGCTGGTTCTTTCCAGCGGTGCAGGGGCCGAGATGCGCCACGCGATTGGTATTGCCGTTTTCTCTGGCATGCTGGGTGTGACGATATTTGGCCTGATCCTGACCCCGGTCTTTTATGTGCTCGTGCGCATGATTGGTCGGCGCAACGAAGTGCGTTCACTTGATGAGGCTGACACACATCAGCCTGCGGAGTAAACGACATCGTTGCTAAAACAGCCGGGCCTAAACCCCTCCCCCGACCCCGTAGGTCCGGCTGTTTTTTTCTTTTAAAATGCATAAAACCCAACTCGGCTCATTCGTTGTACACAATCGTCGTGATCGCGTGATGTGAGTTCGATCTCACCCTTTACACCTATGCCTTGCCTTGTGCAGACTTCGTCCTATCTTTTGCTCAAAGTGATTGTCTTAGGGACGTTTAAGCATGAATTACGTGCGTACAGGTTTGTTGCTGGCGGGACTGACAGCGCTATTTGGTGCTGTTGGCATGATGATTGGCGGGCAGCAGGGCATGATCATTGCGTTGCTGTTTGCGGCCGCAATGAACGTGTTTGCGTACTGGAATTCCGATGCGATGTTGCTCCGCATGCGCAGTGCGCGTCAGGTGGATGATAAAACCGCCCCGGAACTTGTGGCCATGGTGCGCGAACTTGCGCGCAATGCTGAACTTCCGATGCCCAAGGTCTATGTGATTGAAAATCCACAGCCCAATGCGTTTGCCACGGGTCGAAACCCGGAAAATGCCGCGGTGGCGGCAACAACGGGCCTTTTGAAACTTCTTGATCGCAATGAGATTGCCGGCGTCATGGCCCATGAACTGGCCCATGTGAAAAACCACGATACCCTGACCATGACAATTACCGCCACCATTGCCGGGGCAATTTCGGCATTGGCAAACTTTGCGATGTTTGCCGGTATGTTTGGCGGCAATCGCAGTGAAAATAACAATCCTTTGGGCGGGATTGGCATGATCTTGATTGCCATTTTGGCGCCAATGGCTGCCATGATCGTGCAAATGGCGATTTCACGGTCGCGCGAATATGACGCAGACCGCATCGGGGCGGAAATTTGTCGCCATCCGCTGTGGTTGGCAAGTGCGCTGAATAAGCTTGATAAAGGTGTTCACGCCATTCCCAATATGGATGCGGAACGCAATCCAGCAATGGCACATATGTATATTGCCAATCCGCTATCGGGTAAGGGGGTGGATAGCCTGTTTTCGACCCATCCAAACATGGCCAATCGCATCGCACGGCTTCAGGTCATGACGCAGTTGCCCCAACAACCAAAAGCTGCATCCGCGTCGGGATCCGGGCCTTGGGCACGCAAGCCCAAAACGACATCTGCGCCACGTCGTCGCAACCGTCCATGGAACTAAACAAATCTGCTCGATTGTCGGCAAAACATGCTTAATTGGCTGATAATATTGCTGTTTTAGGACTGTGCACACTATACTCCGGTATGGGCCAAAACTGCATTTCATGCCATTGACCATGGGTGCTCTCCAGATAACAATGCTCTCTTTAGAGTTGGAAATCCCTTTGAGTTGTCCGCAACAAGAAAAGGGTGCAGATAAGGGCAGTGATGGCTGGTTTCTGGTCGATGGTTGGATTGGTGATCAAATCATTGATCACCGGCAACGAAGCAACAGCAGGATTGGGAAGAGAAGCTGCACAAGACAGTGTAGCAGCAGAAGTGCCCCTATGTGTGTATGCAGTTGCCAAGTTCAGCAATGCGGACCCGGAAGTCGTTGTTGGTGGACAGCCATCTGATCGCTTGGCCGAGATGATTTTGGCAAGCTTGCAACAGGTGCCTCAAAGCCGCCCGGTCAAGCTTGATCAGTTTTTCAGCCCCAATCCAGAGGTCACAGACCCAGTCCAGGCGATGCGCGAAGCACAGCTTAGCGCGCTCAATGCGGGCAGCCGGGTTGATGCAGATGCGATCTTTTGGGGGCAGCAGGACCCCAATAGTGGCGAGCTGAATATCCGTCTGGTCAGCAAAGCTTTGACCTCTTCACTATATGATCTGATGCTGCCTTTGACGTATAGTTTTAAACAGCCAGACCATGCAGATGTGGCACAAGCTCTTCGTATTTTGTTAAGTGCCGAGATATCGCTTCAATCGCGCGGTGGCGAACAACGTTTGTTGCAAATATCGCGTCTGACGACCTATCTCGAAGATTTTCACCAACGGATTAACCAAGGCGACCTTTTCAACGCTGTCGGTTCGGGTGTTGCAACGGCATTCGCCTTTGGCGCATTTGTCTTAAGCGAAACCGGAGATCGTACCTATTGTGCAAGTGCCCTGCGGGTTCTTGAACCCCATGTGCGCAAGATATTGATGAGTGCAGGGGATGCTAAACCCAAAGAAATTGCCAAGGTCAAGACATCTAAGGCGCTTTTGAGCAAGCCATCTTCACAGAAAGAAGTGGCGGTAAAGGATGTCGCTACACCAGAAGTGCGTACCGAAAAGCTTATTTCCCAAGTCAGTGATTATTCAAAAATAGATGCTGGTTCGACAGCGGTTATTGCCCTGTATGGCGGGCTGGTGAACTGGTCACAAGTCGCTGGCCTCAAAGTGCGTTCTGGTGCGGTTGCCACCGGCGTTTGGAAATTGCTTGAACGGCGTTTTGAAATGTCGACCGGGTCTTCGGTGGATCGTGCACTGTGTATTTGCAAATTGGGCGAAGCCTTGGTTTCAAGCGGTAAGGATGCCGATGATGCCGCCATAGTTGAAGACGGCGGCGTACAGTACCGGCGTGCACTAGGCATGATCAATAATCGGGCGCATGCCCCGCTTTATGCAATCACGGCCTATGGACTGGCAGAGTCAATTGTGGCATCGGCCATCATCAATGATATCCATATTCCCGATTCTCAGGTTGTTCCAGTGTTTAAGGCGGCTTTGAAGGTCTGTGCGCGCCGTGACCACCCCTATATCTGGGGCCGGACCATGTTTGCACTTGCGACCGTTCATATGACCAACGGTACCGTTCACAAAGATACGGACCTGTTGGAACTTGCGCGCCGGGGCTTTTCGCACGCTTACGAAGCCTTCGTTGATGCAGGGGCCAAGGGGGCTGCCCGTGCCGCATCGGGCGGCTATTCACGCACGGAAAATACATTATCCCAGCTTGGTCATCGCAAGTCGGTTATGGATGCCACAGGTGGCGAAACCACGGACAAGGCATCTACTTCTTAATCCGCCGATTAATATTGGACAAAAAGAAACCCCCGCAGCCATCGGCTGCGGGGGTTTTGACTGCGACTGCCGGAATACTTCTATTCGCGGTTACCGAAGAAGTGCAGCAGCATGATAAACAGGTTCACGAAGTCCAGATAAAGGCGCAGCGCACCAAACAGGGCTTTTTTGCCTGCGGTGGTTGCGTCATCATGCTCGTGATATTCTTCCTTGATGCGCTGGGTGTCATACGCGGTCAGGCCGGTGAAGATCAGAACACCAGCAGCCGAGATAACGAACTGCAGCATGCCACTTCCAAGGAAGATGTTGACCACGCTGGCAATGATGATGCCGATCAGACCCATGAACAGGAAGCTGCCCCAACCCGAAAGGTCTTTCTTGGTGGTGTAGCCATAAAGGCTCATCGCACCAAAAGTACCTGCGGTGATGAAGAAGGTTCGTGCAATCGACTCACCGGTATAAACCAGGAAGATTGACGACAGGGACAAGCCCATCAGTCCGGCATAAATCCAGAATGTCGCCTGTGCCGCACCAAAGCTCATCTTGTGGATGCGTGCGCTCAGATAGAAAACAAGCCCGATCGGGGCCAGCATGACAACCCACTGGAGTCCGGTGCCGAAAATAGCCTGCATCAGGGTAGGGCTGGTCGACACAGCCATTGCCACGATACCGGTCAAGGCAAGTGCGGATGCCATGTAGTTATAGACACTCAGCATATAGGAGCGGAGACCTGCATCGATCTCGGCCGCCGACCGGCCAACCGAGACGTCATAGCCACGTTGACGCGTTTCAAAAGCCATTGAAATCCCTCTTTGATCCAATTGTGAGCAGAATCAATTTACAATCCTGCGATGATCAAAATATGGCAGGATTTCTGTGAAAAGCAACGGTTTGACGGAAACGGTAATGTTGGGCATGCATCAGGTGTGACCTTGTTCACGTCATATTTGGAATGACAAATAACGTGACAGGCACGCGACAGGGTCGGCAATCGGGGATATTATCGCTTCTGGCGGCGGATCGCGATGTCGTGACAGAACATGATAAAGGCCAGATATGGCATGTCAGAGACCGTTTTGATCAAATTAAATCACATATCTTTAACGCTGGGTCGATTGCGTGCGCGTTCTTTTCGGCGTCAGGTCTCTTTGGCGTTCGCTTTGATATTCGGTCTGCTTTCGGTGTTCATTTCCTTTGACGTGACCGCGCAAAATGCCAATTTGAATGCGACTCCGGATAAGGGTGATATTCCGGTTTTTACCGATCAGTATGATGGCGCCGAATTTTGTGCCAATGGCAAGGGCAATCAGCCGTGTGGTGTGGCACCGGTTGATGTGCCGGAATTTGATGCAAGCTTCGTCTATCGATTTCTGGCCTATCACGCCCAGCGCCCATTTGATCGTTTTTCATGGCAGGCATTTACCGCCTTGATGGGGGACCATAAAGCCCCTGATCAAATCGCCCCTTGGGAAAGCTTCCCAACCCGGCGTGATCTGATCTCCGAGATGACATATCCCAACCCGGCCTGCCGTGAAGGATTACCCAAAGGGCATCTTTTGCTGGCAAGTTATGTGCAATCAACCGGCGATATATTGGTCGATCAGGCAGGGAATTTTGTCCTGTTTGAAACCCGGATTAATCCGGGTGCCGCGGACTATATCCTTGGCAATGGCTTGGATACCAAAGACGGCCGTTCGGCATTTGCCAAATCCGGGGCAGCAATTGAATTTCCCATCGGGCATATGGTGCCCAAGACCAATGTTTCTGAAACCAGCTTGGCGCGGCAGGACAGTGATGTTGGGACCAAACAGGCTGCATCGGCAATCCCCCCTTCAGCACCCGGCGTGATGGGGGCACAATTACTGAAATTTGCTTGGCGTATTCTGCCTTCGGAATCGGTGCAAGATCAGGGGACTGGTCACACCTATTATACCCGCCCCCATTACACGCGACCGGCCCGTATATCGCTTGGCCCTGATCAAACGGTGGATGGGCAGGCCAAATGCCTTGATGTTACTGTTGGTCTGGTTGGGCTTCATATCGTGCAGCGTGTCGCAAGTGGCAATGGGGATCGCTGGATTTGGGCAAGCTTCGAGCATGTCGATAATGTGCCCTTGGCATCTAATGCCCGCCGCCCAAACAGCATCATAACAGATGATCCTTTTGCCAATGGGTGCCTTGCACCCGATGAGACGGATCAACCCTATGCATTTTATGGCGCGGACACAGTAAAGGGAAGGACGGCCAATCAACCAATTTCGGGTGATATCCGCTGGGCCGATCGCCCGCCTTACGCTCGTACGGTTTCTGGTAGCGCAGTTGTTCCCCCCGATATTGTCCGGTGCTGGCGGCTATTTTCGGGGACAGCAGAAACCAATTTTGTCTGGCAGAACAAGCTGGCCGGGACGGTTTGGCAAAATTACATGCTTTTGGGCACGCAATGGATCGGCAATCCCGGTGGTGCGCCATTCGGGGTTGGCGAAGTTCCCCGGTTTTTGACCAACAGTGCGCTTGAAAGCTTTATGCAGAACCAATCGGATGCAACCTGCCTCGGGTGTCATTCCCGTGCAGCAACCGATGCCGGACAACCGGCAAACTTCACATTTTTGCTTGATCCGGCCTCGTAAAATTCACCGGATCACAAGCCCTTATCTGGTTGTATAGGGCGCATACAGACCTTCCATTTTCGTGCAATTGGCACTAGCATGCCCCGCAACATTTGCCGCAGCCAAAAACAAATAACAGCGGTAAATTCAGGGAGGAAATATGCTGGCCTGTCGTGATGATTACGCGACGGTGTGTTCAGACTTTGTCTGGAACATACCGACATACTATAATATCGGCGTTGATGTATGTGATAAATGGGCGGATGACCCGGATCGACTGGCGTTGATGCATCGCAGACGCGATGGTTCACGCCGCGATTATACCTTTGCCCAGATCAAACGGCTTTCAAACCGCTTTGCCAATGTCATGCGGCGTCATGGCATTCGCCGTGGGGACCGGGTCGGGATTTTGCTGCCGCAAAGCCCCGAAACGGCGATTTCCCATGTCGCGACCTACAAAATGGGTGCGATTGCTGTGCCGCTTTTTGGCCTGTTTGGGGTCGATGCGCTGGAATATCGTTTGGGCAACTGTGCGGCCAAGGCCCTTGTGACGGACAAAGAAGGGGCTGCCAAGATTGCCGAAATTCGCGATCTGTTACCGGCCCTTGAATATGTCTATGTCATTGATGGCGCCCCCGATAACTGTTTTGACTTCAAAGCCCTGTCTGCCGAAGAAAGCGATGCGTTCGAGCCGGTAAGAACCCGTGCCGATGAACCCGCCCTGATCATTTACACATCTGGCACCACTGGACAGCCCAAAGGCGCACTTCATGCCCACCGGGTGTTGTTGGGGCATTTGCCCGGTGTTGAAATGTCCCATGACTTCTTCCCGCAAGATGGGGACGTCATGTGGACACCGGCCGACTGGGCGTGGATTGGTGGGCTTTTGGATGTTTTGCTTCCCGCGTGGCACCACGGGAAACCGGTCGTGGCGCACCGGTTTGAAAAGTTCACCCCCGAAGCTGCCTTTGGCCTGATTGCGGAATATGGCGTGCGCAATACCTTCCTGCCGCCAACCGCGTTGAAGATGATGCGTGCTGCCGGTGACGATGTGGCGCAAAAATTCAAATGCAATCTTCGCTCTATTGCAAGTGGTGGGGAAACCCTTGGTGCGGAACTTCTTGATTGGGGGCGTCGGGTGTTTGATGTCACGATCAATGAGTTTTACGGCCAAACCGAATGCAATATGGTGGTCAGTTCCTGCCAATCCATCATGAAACCAAAACCCGGTGTGATGGGCCGACCAGCCCCCGGACATGATGTTGCGGTGATTGATCTTGGCGGCAAAGTGCTTGAGCCCGGTGAAATGGGCCGGATTGCGGTACGCGCACCAGATCCGGTGATGTTTTTGGAATATTGGCGCAACCCCGAAGCCACCCGCGACAAGTTTGTTGGCGAATGGCTTTTGACTGGCGATATGGGCTGTGTCGATGCCGATGGCTATATCCGCTTTGTCGGGCGCGATGATGACGTCATCAGTTCGGCAGGCTATCGGATTGGACCGGGCGAGATCGAAGACTGCCTGATTGCTCATCCAGCCGTGCGTATGGCGGGGGTTATCGGTAAACCCGATGATCAGCGCGGCCAGATCGTTAAGGCCTTTATCGTGCTGGCTGATGGCTTTGCCCAAAGTGACGAACTTGAAAGCGACATCAAGCAATTCGTCAAAACCCGGTTGGCGGCCCACGAATACCCGCGCGAGATTGCCTTTTTGGATCAACTCCCCATGACGACAACCGGCAAAGTCGTCCGGCGCGAGTTGCGCGATCTGGCGTAAGGCCGCTTCATCGATTTCAGTGTTTATTCGAAACGAATAGAACACAAACAAGGCCGGTCGTTTTTTCGACCGGCCTTGTTTTACTTGAATGCGGGCAAGATTGTTTTTGCCCGCAAGCGATATGGGATGGTTACATTACTCGTTGCGCAGCAATGGTGCTGCTGGGCTGCGCAGTGCCTGCCATGTACCGATAAACCCTGCTGATAATGTTGCAAACAGGCCAATGCCAATCGGCCCCAGAATGGTGGCTGGCAATAAGACCCAGTTGGCTTCCATCACCAGAACAAGAACCGACCATGCGGCAAGGGAACCGACAAACGCGGCAATCACCCCGGTTGCAAGGCCAAGGATGCCGTATTCCAGCGCATAGGCATAAAGGATGTTGGCCCGCGTCGCACCAAGGGTCTTAAGCACCACAGCGTCATAAATACGCTTGCGCCGTCCTGCTGCAACCGCCCCGCCAAGAACAAGCACACCGGCAACAATCGCAATCATGCTTGTCGCATTAAGCGCGGTGCCAATCCCTGCCAGAATGGCGTTGGCGGCTTCCAATGCCTCACGCACCCGAATGGCCGACACATTTGGGAAATCCAGTCCAATCATGCGATCAACCGGTTCTTCCATCTCGCGCGGCATATGGGCGGTGGCAATCAGGCTATAGGGGGCTTTGTCAATCAGGCCCGGTGAAAACACCATCGCGAAATTCATCCGCAAGCTTTGCCATTCAACTTCCCGCCAATTGGCAATTTCTCCGGTGATGTCCCGACCAAGAATATTGACCGTGATCGTATCACCCGGTTCTAGATCAAAGGCATTGCCAATATCGGCACTGATCGACACCAATGGCTTGGAGGCATCGTTATAATCTGCTGGCCACCAATCACCGCGAACAAGTTTGGTTTCTGGCGGTGGTGCGGCGGCAAATGTCAGTCCGCGATCCCCGCGCAGGAACCAGCGATCATCACCCGGCCCGACATCATCAGAAGCAACCCCGTCAATTGCGGTTACACGCCCACGCAACATCGGCGTTTGTTCGATATCCGAAACATTATCTTGTGCCAGAAGTTGATCTTTGAACCCATCCATCTGATCTGGACGAATATCAAGGAAGAAGAACGCCGGTGCGGAATCCGGAAGGTTCTCGTTGATCTCGTTATCAAGGTTGCCCTCGATCCCGGAAATGGTCACCAAAAGGGTCAAGCCCAATCCAAGCGACAAGGCCACAGGAATGGTGTTTGCACCAGGGCGGTGCAAATTGGCCAGCGCTAAGCGGGAAAAAGCATCGCGTCCGGCAATGAACCGTTTCGATAGGGATACAATTCCTTGACCGGCATAGGTAAAAATCACCACAGCCGCCATTGATCCACCAATAAAGCCAAGGGCAATGGCCTTGTCCGTAGCACTCAGCACCGTAAGGGCCAGCAACATCACAAGCGGCACGCCAATATATGGCAGGTCACGCTTGCGCACGGGGCTTCCGTTAAACAGACCGGCACTGGCACGAAACAGTCGTGCTGCCGGAATTTCACGTGCGCGTAGAAGCGATGGCAGGGCAAAGACCAAGGTGGTCAAAACCCCAAAGCTGGTTGCAATGATAAGCGACGGCAATGCCGGGCCAAGCGTTACATCAATCGGCAAACGCCCGGCCAAAACCGGCGCAATGATTGCGGGGGTGACCGCACCGATCAAAAGACCAATCGCAATCCCGATCAGGGCAAGAACCAATATCTGCAGGAAGTAAATCCGCAACACCAACCCATGGGATGCCCCGATGGATTTCAATGTGGCGATGACGGATGTTTTGCTTTCGATATGGCCGCGTACCGCATTGGCAACCCCAATGCCCCCAACCAAAAGGGCGGACAAGCCCACAAGTGTCAGGAACAAGGTCAGGCGTTCAATAAAACGGCGCAATCCCGGATTGGCATTGGCGGTATCGCGAACGCGCCAACCGGCATCTTCGAACTGGTTGTCTAACCGTTCGCGAAAGGCTGTTGGTGTTTCAGTGTCGTTCAAATCCAAAGCGTAATAATATCGGATCAGGCTGCCGGGCTGAACCAGCCCGGTTTCCATCAGGGCTGATTTCGATACCATCAGGCGCGGGCCAAAATTGAAAAAGCCAACTGCCTTGTCCGGTTCCTTGGAAATCACCCCACGGATTTGAACATCAAGATCACCAAGTTTGACTGTATCGCCAATCGAAACCTTCAGGCGTTCAAGCAACCCTGCCTCGGTCACAGCCCCCCAAACGCCATCCTTTTTTTCAAGGCTGCCTTCAAAGGGAATGCCGCCCGAAAGTTCCATCTCGCCAAACAGCGGATAGGCATCATCAACGGCCTTTAATTCGACAAGCCGGCGCTGATCGGGGCCATAGGCCGTGGTGCGCATGGTGGCAAGTTCGCCAACTCGTTCGGTGTTTTCCTTAAGCCAATCAAGCTGTTGGCCGGTGGCCTCCATATGGGTCAGGCGCAGTTCAACATCGCCGCCCAAAAGCTTGCGGCCATCGCGCTCAAGCGCAGAAAGAACGGATTCCGAAACGTTTCCAACAGCGGCAATGGAACCAACCCCAAGGGCAAGGCAGGCAAGGAAAATGCGAAACCCCGAAAGACCGCCGCGGAGCTCACGTCGGCACACCCGCCATGCAATTGACCAAAGCCGGTCCGTATCGGTTGATGGGTTTAAAACCGTGTTCATGCCTGCGATTCCTGTTGCGAAACGATCTCGCCATCGCGCAGCATCACCGTCCGGTCACACCGTTTTGCAAGGCCCACATCATGGGTAATCAAAAGCAATGTGGAACCGCGCCGTTTGGTCAAATCAAACAGCAATTCAATAATCGTTTCACCGGTCGTGCCATCAAGGTTTCCGGTCGGTTCATCGGCTAAAAGAAGTTCCGGGTCGGTTGCCATCGCACGGGCAAGTGCCACGCGCTGTTGCTCGCCTCCCGATAATTGGCCGGGATAATGACCAATACGGTGGCCCAGCCCGACAAGTTCCAGTTCTGTCTTGGCTTTTTCGAACGCATCTTTACGTCCGGCAAATTCCATCGGAAGCGCAACGTTCTCCAATGCGCTCATGGTCGGGATCAAATGGAAGTCCTGAAAAACAATACCGACATGATGGCGGCGATACAGGGCCAAGCCATCTTCATCAAGGGCGCGAAGGTCACTGCCGCAAACATTGACGACACCTTCTTGGGCTTGTTCCAGTCCGGCAATAACCATCAAAAGCGACGTTTTGCCCGAACCAGACGGCCCAACCAGACTGACCCGTTCGCCCGCTTTGACACTCAGATCGACACCTTTCAGGATTTCAACAATCCCTGCCGGACCCTGAAGCCGCAATTTCAGGTTTTGCACATCGATGGTTTTTGGGGTCTTCTCACCCGAAGAAACATCAATTTGTTCCGCGATTGCAGCAGTTTCGGTCACGCTCATTTTGGGTCCTAACGGGCTTGGTGTGTTGCAAGATCAACAAAGCAGGTTACATAAGCTTACGGATCTGGACGTTTCTGGTTCAAACTTCTTTGATTTGAATGCGCTGCATAAGGGTAACCGCAAGGTAACCGTTTCAACAAGATGGCAGCTTATAGGGTGAGATTTGTAATGAATTTGGCTTCCGGGCAAGGTTGTACTGTAATCAAGGTCACTTCGCAGATGACAGCATATCTTAAAGGGCTGGTTCTTTTGGGGCTTTTAGCCCTGTCTGCAGGAAGCATTCTGTCGCTTGGCGCACAGGCAAATGCCGCGCAGGATAACCCGCAAACCCTTGTTTTATTTGGTGATAGCTTGATGGCGGGCTATGGCCTTGCACATAATGACGGCTTTGCGCCACGGCTTGAAGCCGCGCTTAAAGAGGCCGGATATAATGTGCGGGTAATCAACAGCTCGGTTTCTGGTGACACCTCGGCGGCTGGGTTGGCCCGTCTTGACTGGGCGCTTGTTGATAAGCCCGATGCCGTATTGCTTGAACTTGGGGCGAATGATGCCCTGCGCGGGGTTGAGCCGTCTCAAACCCGCGATAATTTGGCCCAGATTATTGAAAAGCTGCGTGCGATGGATATTAACGTCCTGTTGGCGGGCATGATGGCGCCACCCAATATGGGCACGACATATGGTGATGAGTTTAACAGCATATATCCCGACTTGTCTGGGCGCTATCAGATTGATTTATATCCATTTTTCCTAGAAGGCGTTGCTGCTGCACCGGAACTTAATCAAGATGACGGCATGCATCCAAATGCCGATGGTATTGCCGTAATTGTCGAGCGCATCCTGCCAAACGTCATAGATATCCTGAAAACCCCATCCTGATACCCGCTAAGAGCCAGACGGCTGCCCGATGCAGCCATTGAGTGCGCCCGTGGGAAAGCCGTCTGGACCAGATTTAAGGATTGTTGCGTCGCAAGCCGGTGATTTGATCATTTGTTATTCATCATGGCGAACGCGTGTATCGATTTTTGTATGCCATGGCGGGTGGTTGCTCCTTGATGCTAAAACAATCCTGTTCTCAAGGGGTTGCACGCTATGGCGCAGGATCAGAATTTCAATTTTCAGGGCATTTTATCGAATTTTGCGGTTCTGGATTCATAAAAAACTGCATATGTAGATAGAAAATGAAAACAACCCGAAACGAATTTACCATCCACGACGATTCTTACGCAAAGATATCTATCTTAAGCAAATAAATCATTTAATATCAATAAGTTATCTCTATTTCAGATAAAACTGAAAAAGGCAAAAAAAGGGTCAAAAACCCGGTTTTGGCCCTGAAAACACCGCATATACTGTAAAATTAACACCTCATTTACTTTCGGTTATGTTTCGAATTCTGATCTCGATAACTGCATACGTTGTTTTGCGGTTCTGCAATCATGCTTTGCGTCCGTGCAAGCGGGCGGTGAAGATCGGTGTGGTTCCTTTTGTCGGCTATATTTGAAACTGCCGATTCATATAAATCGGCTATATAATTCAATGATCTAGCGATTATTACGTGGGATTTTGCACATTTCGCCTGTGGGTAAGTTTGTTGAATACTTATCTACCGAGTCGCACCACGGATTCCGTGGGTATTCCGTGATAATGGCTTGATATATAGGGTTTTACGCGATTTGGCGGAGTCTGGCGGATTGTTTCGAGTCGCCATTTGTCCTGTGGATGAATCGGAAGCGATTCGATTTTTGACTGCAAATGCAGTTGCAGGTGTTGAATTCGACAGATAAACTTTCCAAATCAAACCAATATCAAAGCCTGTTTCATACCAAAGGCGATGAGACTTTATAAATTAAATCAATAAGTTATTGGGGGTCGTGCCGTGTCGACATCTGCAACGGTCAAGCAGTCCTACACCATTCCCTGTGGATCACTCTTTCGCGACGCTGTTTTATCGCTGGCCGAACGCCGGGGGGTGAACGCGGCTGATTTGGCGCGCTCGGTAATGCTCATTGTGCCCGAACAAACGATTGATGATTACGACGATCCGGGTGATCCGCCCAAGGGGGACCGTGAAACCATCGTTTTAAAATCAGGCCCGGCAGAAGGCCGGCCATGGCGGCGTAAACCGCGCCTGCAATTGCGTCTGCCACCGGGGTTTTCGGTGGTGACGGTGCGCAAAGCCCTTAAAATGGCCATCGATTTTGATGCCGGGGATGTCAATATGCGGGTTGAAAAGTCCGATGTGCTGGCCGCAGAAAAAGTCGTTCTGGAAGAAGCCCGCGCCCTTAAACAACGTCAGGCAGAACCACCAGTCGAACTTTTGCAATCACGTGAAGAACTTGAACGTCTGCGTCAGATTGTAAACAACCTTGCCTTTGATCCGCTTGATCGTGGGGTGACGACCTTTAACGAAGCCCTGCATGTTATGGGTTTTGCGCCCAATGCCCGGCCAGATATGCGCGCGGTGCGGTCCAAATACCGCGTTCTTGCCGCCATTCATCACCCCGACAGCAATTATGGATCGCATCAACGCATGACCCAGCTTAACGCGGCGATGGATCTTTTGCGCAAACATGTTTCCTGATTGCGCCTTATCACCGGCAGATGCAACGCGGATGGATGAACTGTTGGTGCTTGACCCTTGTGGAAGGTAGGGCGCAATGCTTAGATAGGGGCTTAGATAGAGTGCTAAGATACAAAGCTTGAACAAAGGGCACTTGAACTCTTGGAAATGTATCGGGCGTAAGACCCGGACGCGGCGACCAGATAAGATCGGGAGAAAATATGACGGCGGAATTTCGGGCGGCACATGCCAGCGGAGAAAACTGGGCCTCTGTTGCCTCAGAGCTGGCAGACCTTTTGGAAAAAGAACCAGTGCCGCAGCAGGCCTTGGCTTTTTTGTATGTCACCGAAGCCCTCTCAGAAGATATTGGCAGCATCCTGACCTTCCTGCGATCCCGGCTATCGATTGAACATTGGACCGGGACAGTTGGCATTGGTGTCTGTGGATCGGGGCGTGCTTATTTTGGGGTTCCCGCCGCATCGGTCATGATCGCGCCCTTTGAGAACGACACATTCCACATTTTCGAACCGATCAAGACCGATGGCGATCTTGATGCACCGGAATTGCAAACGGCAATCGACCGGTTGCAACCGATCTTTGGCGTGGTCCATGGCGATCCGGGCGCGCCTGATAGTCTGGCGACACTTTCCGAACTGGCCCGCATGGGATCAACCTATCTGGTTGGCGCGATTGCATCGGGTGAAAAGGGCGCGCCGCAAATTGCTGATCGGGTTGTTGGTGGTGGCCTTTCAGGTGTGTTGTTTGATTCTCAAACATCCGTTCAGGTCGGTATCAGTCAGGCCTGCACACCAATCGGCCCGGTGCATCGTGTGACCGATGGCCGCGAAGGCGTTGTCTCAACCCTTGATGATCGACCCGCCCTTGACGTTTTAAAGCAAGAACTTGATGCCGATGGCAGTGAACATTCCATGGCATCTGGGCGCTATCACGCCGCCCTGATGGTGCCGGGATCAGATACCGGCGATTTTGTTGTCCGTAATCTGATGGGGATTGATCCGCAAAACCATATGATCGCGATCAGTGGCGATGTGCAGGCGGGCGATGCTGTCCGGTTTGTTCGCCGTGATGGTGCAGCAGCCGAACAGGATTTGCGCCGGATGCTGACCGATCTGCAAAAACGCCTGCCGGGCAAGCCGCGCGGCGCACTTTATTGTAGCTGTGTCGCCCGTGGCCCGCATTTGTTTGGCACAGAAAGCCGCGAAATGATGATCATTCGGGATGAATTGGGCGATTTGCCGCTGACCGGTTTTTATGGCAATGGCGAAATTTGCAATGACCGGTTCTATGGCTATACCGGGGTTCTGACCCTGTTTATCTAAGCGCATTGTTGCGTTCACATCGCCGCGAACTGTCTTGCAAATCTGTGACGTTCCAAGAAATTTTGCCATGGGCGGTTTCATCCTGCTTCTCACAGGATATATTCATCCCATTGTAAAATTTCGCATTCCGCCAAGCACCTGATGGCGGCGGGCTGCAAAAGGGGATTGATAGATGGAATACCGTCGATTGGGACGAACTGACATTGATGTCAGTGTTATTTGCCTTGGCACCATGACCTGGGGCCAGCAAAATACGCAAGACGAAGCTTTTGAGCAGCTTGATTACGCCACTTCCAATGAAGTCAATTTCATTGATACTGCCGAAATGTATCCGGTTCCGGCAATGCAAGAGACCTTTACGGCGACCGAAACCATCATCGGCAATTGGTTGGAAAAGCGCGGTCGTCGCGATGACCTTGTGATCGCAACCAAGATCGTTGGTCCGGCGGATCGGTTTGATTATGTCCGGGGTGGGCCGCGTTTGACCCGTGGCCAGATCTTTGATGCCATTGATGGATCGCTCAAACGCCTTAAAACCGATTACGTCGATCTTTATCAGCTTCATTGGCCAGATCGTAATTCCAACTTCTTTGGCAAGCTGGGCTATGTCCATGACGCCGACGAAGAATCCACCCCGATCGAAGAAAGCCTCGAAGCACTTGATGAATTGGTCAAGGCCGGCAAGGTCCGCCATATCGGTCTGTCGAATGAAAGCCCGTGGGGACTGATGAAGTTCTTGGAGCTGGCCGAAAAGAACGGCTGGCCGCGCGTGGTGTCGGTGCAAAACCCCTATAGCCTTTTGACCCGTCAGTATGAAGTTGGCATGGCGGAATGTTCGATCCGCGAAGATGCCGGTCTTTTGGCCTATTCGCCGCTTGGCGGTGGGGCGCTTTCGGGTAAATATCTTGGCGGTGCCCGCCCGGATGGCACCCGCGTTGCCAAATGGCCGCAATATTTTGGCCGTTACCTGACCGAAAATGGCATCAAATCAACCGAAGCTTACGTCAAAATCGCCAAGGACAATGGTCTTGATCCGTCCCAGATGGCGCTGGCCTATGTTAATTCGCGCCCGTTCCTGACCTCAAACATCATTGGCGCGACCAGCATGGAACAGCTCAAACTTAATATTGGTTCGGCCAATATCACTTTGTCTGAGGACGTTCTTTCGGCCATCGAAAACATCCATCAAACCTGGCCATATCCTTGCCCATAATCGGGCATAGGGTCATGGTTGTCATGGTTGGTAAAACCAAGGCCCATAGAGCGGGGCGGTCCTTATGGGGGCGATTGCCCGAATTGACTTAACGGAGGCGGCGCATGGTAAAGCAGATTTTTGGCAAAGAAACCGATCTTGGTGCCTTTTCCGTGCGCCGCGTTCTGCCCCACCGGGATGTAAGGTCGGCTGGGCCGTTCGTATTTTTTGACCATATGGGCCCGGCCAAATTCCAACCGGGGCAGGGCATTGATGTTGCCCCCCATCCCCATATTGGCCTTGCCACCGTGACCTATTTGTTCACCGGTGCGGTTCTTCATCGCGACAGTCTGGGCAGCAATTTGGAAATCACGCCGGGTGATCTTAATTGGATGAATGCGGGTTCTGGCATCACCCATTCCGAACGCGAAACGCCCGCTGTCCATAATTCGGTGCATGAACTTGATGGCTTGCAGCTTTGGGTCGCCTTGCCCGAGGCGGAAGAAGAATCCGAACCGGCCTTTTATCATGTCTCGCAAAAAGACCTTCCGGTGATTGACGATGCCGGGCTTCATATGCGCCTGATCGCGGGCGAGGCCTTTGGCAAAACTGCCCCCGTACCGGTAAAGTCCAAGCTTTATTACCTTGATGTTCATATGGATGAAGGTGCGCAGCTTTTGCTTCCCGGTGAAAATCAGGAAGGGGCTGTTTACGTTGTCTCGGGCAGCTTGGCGATTGATGGCGAAACCTATGGTCCGCGTAATCTTATCTATGTCGCCCCCGAAGAAATCCCCGATATCGTCGCCCAGTCTGATTGCCGCGTGATGTTGCTGGGCGGCTTGTCCGTTGGCAAACGTCATTTGTGGTGGAACTTCGTTTCCAGTTCAAAAGACCGGATCGAAAAAGCCAAAGCCGATTGGGCATCGGGCAATTTCCCGCAGATTGACGGCGAAGACGATGTTTTGCCGCTACCGGGCCGCTCGACCGGATAAGTCTCCACCCCTGGAATTGAATTGGATACCCCAACAATGCGTTTGTTTGTCGGTGTGGAAATTCCCGGCGATGTCGCAGCCGATCTTTACCCGCTTGCCCGTGGGATTAAGGGGCTGGATGCGCAAACCCCGGACAATATGCACATCACCCTTAAATTCATCGGCAATGTCGATCCGGGATTGGCCGCCGAAATTGATCAGGCCTTGGCAAAAATCGCGTTTGAACCATTTGATCTTCAGGTTCAAGGACTGAACGTTTTTGCATCAAGCCGCAAAATCCGCATTTTCTGGGCCGGGGTCAAAGACCAACCGGTCATGCGCCAATTGGCATCAAGGGTTGAAAACGCCCTTCTGGCCCTTGAAGAATGCCCGGATATGGAAATGCGCAAATTCACCCCGCACATCACGCTGGGCCGGAACCGAAATGCCGCACGTGCTACCATCGAACAGGCAGTGGCCGATCATATTGATCTGTCATCACGGGCATTCACCATTGATCGGTTCTGTCTGTATCAAAGCCATTCAACCGCCGACGGACCGGAATTTCGTGTGATTGCCGCATATGATGGTACCGATAGCAAACGCCAAACACTTGATCTGGCCGACGAACTTGTGACAGGGGATTTTCAATGAAACTTGGCTTTATTGGCACCGGTGCGATCAGCGATGCGGTGATTCGTGGTTTGCTAACAACCGATTATCCGATTGATCAGGTGATCATCTCGCGCCGGGGGGATCGGTTTTCAACAAAGCTGGCCGCGGACTTTGATCAGGTCCGGATCGAAGACGACAATCAAGCAATCATTGATCAGGCCGATATGATCTTCCTTGCCGTCCTGCCGCAAATTGCCAAGGACGTCTTATCAAGCTTAACCGCCCCAAATGATAAAAAACTCGTCAGTTTGATCGCAACCATCCCGATTGACGACATGAAGGCATGGCTTAAAACCGATGCGCGGTTTGACCGTGCCATTCCGCTGCCCGCAGTCGAACATCATGCATGTGTGACGGCGGTCTATCCCGGATCAGATGATGTCATGGCATTGTTTGAAAAGCTCGGCGGGGCGGTGGCGGCCAAAACCATTGATGCCTTTGATGGCTATGCGACCGGAAGTGCATTAATGGCGACTTATTTCACAATGCTGGAAAGTTCCGCCCAATGGATGGTCGCACATGGATCGGATTATACCGATGCACGGCGCTATCTTGCTGCGCTGTTTGGCGGGCTTTCGGAAAACACTCTTAAATCGCCCGATCAAAGCTTTGCCGCCTTGGTCGATGGCCATTCAACGCCGGGGGGACTGAACGAACAGGTCGCCAAAACGTTTGAACGCGAACAAGGCTGCACTGCCATCCACACCGCCCTTGATGAAGTCTTTGCCCGGATTAAGCGGGCTGCGTCCGCGTAAGTTCAGAAACGCGAAACCAAAACGGGCGGCCAATATGTGCCGCCCGATTGGCTGTACTTTATATATGTGCAGAATATATGTGCAGATATGACTGGGCTTAGGCAGCAGCAAATTGCGTCTGATAGCCAGCCGTCAAACGTTGATGATGCACATCGGCATCCTTAATCAGATCCACCATCGCCACACCGAAATCAGCATAGGAAATCCGCGCAACACCATCATGATCGGGGATCAGTGTGTCGGTCCCGCGGACATAGCTTCGGGTTTTCTCACCAGCAAACAGCATGGCCGGTGGGCGCAGGCAGCTCCATTGCACATCATCATAGTGATCAAACAATGCATCTTGCTTGGCACAGGCCTCGGCAATCGGGCGCACCGCATCGGGCAGGAAATTAGGCGCGGTTAAAACCGTATGCCCGCTGCCATCGGCAAGCTTTAAGGTCGCAGCCCCGCCGGTGACAAAGATCGGTGTTTGGCTGGTGCGCGCCCCTTCCAAAAGGGCTTTGGTCATATCAACAAGCAATCCTTCATGACCAGTACCGGGGCGAAGCGCACTGATTGCCACATCATGGTTGGCCAAAATGTCGCTGATCAAATCCGGGCGTTGAAGAATATCAACACTTTGCCGTGTGACGATGTCAGACAGTGCAGCAAGACGATCAGTGTTGCGCGCAATCGCGGTTATCTGATGGCCGCGCGCAACCGCCTCCATCACGGTTTCGCGGCCAACATCGCCGGTCGCACCAAAAACAGCGATCTTAAGCGGGTGTTTTGCGGATGAATTCTTGATCATGGGAGCGATCCTTTAATTTGATTTGATGGCGGTCTGAAGTGGGGCGGGCATGTCGGTTTGGGCGGTGGCTTCCTTGGGGCGCGATGCGCGTTGCCCTGCCCATATGCTTGCTAACACAACGAAAACACCGATGAATTGCAGGGCGGATAACTGCTGATCCAAAATGATCCAGCCCAGCAAAACCGCACTGGTCGGGCTTAAAAATCCAAAACTTGTCACCGTGGTCGGGCCAAGTCGCGCAATCCCTCGAAACCACAGGAAATAGGTCAGCGCCGCCCCGATCAGGCCCAACCAGACAAGTCCTGCGATATTGGCGGCTGTCGGCATCGGAAAGCCCGGCTCGGCAATCAGCGCAACCGGGATCAACAACACCCCGCCTGCGGTTAATTGCCAGGCGGTAAAGGTCAGGGGCGATACGGGGGGCTGCCATTTGCGGGTTAAAACAACCCCCAAGGCCATCGAAACTGCGCCAATCAGGGCGGCAATAATGCCAATCGGATCAAGAACCGCACCCGGATCAAGAACCAGCATCCCAACCCCGATCAGGCCAGATACCGCTGCCCCAATCCCCATAAGATTAAGGCTGCTGCCCAGCGCAAACCGCGCAAGGAACAAAACAAAAAGCGGCTGCACGGCACTCAAGGTTGCCGCAACCCCGCCCGGCAGGCGATAGGCGGCAAGAAACATCATCGACCAGAAAATCGCAAAATTAAGCCCGCCAAGTATGAAAACCCGGCCGCACCATCCGGCTGGCGGCAATTTGCGGACAATAAGCAACAGGATCAATCCAGCAGGCAGCGCACGCAGAAGCGACACCGTTAACGGATAGCCATGCGGCAAAAGTTCTGTCGCAACGATATAGCTGCTGCCCCAGATCACCGGGGCAATGGCAGTAAGCAATAAATCAGTTGTTCGGTTCATGGGGCTTCTCCATTTATCTTGACGTCAAGATAAATGGAGAAATCTTGACGTCAAGATAAATTTTTGGCATCCCTTACTTCATGGACCAGGTAGATCGTATTTTAGCGCAATGGCATCAAGAACGCCCTGACCTTGATGTGGCGCCCATGGGCATGTTTGGCCGCTTTGGCAGGCTGCGTTCCATTCTTTCCGCAGAAATGGACAAAGTCTTTGCAACACATGGCCTTAATGGGGCGAGCTTCGATGTGCTGGCAACGCTTAGGCGTTCTGGCCCACCCTATGCGCTTAGCCCGTCAAGCCTGATTGAATGGACGATGGTGACATCGGGCACAATGACCAACCGGCTGGACAAACTTGAACAGGCTGGCCTGATTTCGCGCGAAAAGAACCCGGAAGACGGCCGTGGCTTCGTCATCGCCCTAACCAAAAAGGGTCACGATTTGATTGACGCCGCCGTCACCGACCATGTCACCAATCAACACCGCCTTGCCAATGCACTCAGTGCGAATGAACAAGAACAGCTTGATGGTTTGCTACGCAAATGGCTGGCTGGCAGCTAAGTACCTATAATCATAAAGTTTTCCGTGAGGTGACGGTTTGGGCCGGGAAATTTCGAACTCACACAAGCTTTATTGTAAGGGCTTGTACTCACGGAAAACAACTTGGCCGTTTTGATTGCGCAAAAGGTTGTGCGTGTGAACGACGTGAGGGCAGCAGGGGACCCGTCCCCTTTTGAGGAAGACTCCAATTCACGGTCGCGCAACTTTCATTTTGATCATGATTGGGGGAGTTATAGGTGACTTTGAAGTGACACATACTCAATGTCACCTTCAACAATATCTTTTGCCGATTTTATAGTTAGCTCTCTCTTAACTATTGCCAACTCGGTTGCAAGTGTGGGCGTTCCGTTATCGCCTCCAAAAGCCGGTAATAGATAGAATGCTCCAATCCTCTGATATGAACTTAGAAACCGCTCCAAATTGTTGCTGTTGCGCGGCTCCATGATCATTGATCGACTTACCGTCATGTTAACTTGTTTTAGTTCTGGCAGGTCTTCTTTTGGCAACTTTCGAGATATGACGACGCCATAGTGATGGCGACTCTTTCTAGGTAAGTCGCGGATGATTGAAACGTAGATTTCCTCGTTTTCATCTTGCTTTCCAATGCGCTCGTTCCACCGTTCGAAAATTTTCTGGCCGCTTGCCTCATTTGCAAAATTGAACGCCATACACGGCGGGTGTTGAGGCCCATAGTCTGCATAAGCTACGCCACGCCAATTGGCACTATTCCAAGCGTGAACATCAATGACAGAATGAACATTGTAGGCTTGATGATCTTTCGGCAATGGTGACTTCTCTGTGAAGGTAGCGTCTTTTTCTTGGCTGTTTTTTGGATCATCTAACGGTATAGGCTGGACTGAAGGGCGATTTGGCCGAAGCTCATAGGCGTTTTTCTGAACCTTTTGCCAATCTGACAAGCGGGAAACATGTTTTGCTGCAACTCGATGATAGCTCGTTGTGGCGGATGCTATCATCGTCATTCGGTGCAGAACCGCTTCATTGGCAAAAAGACTTTCCAGAAAATCCTCAACATTTTGAATAAAGCAGCATGTGGCGAGAATCTGACTGCATACTTCAATCCAGAATTCCTGATTTTCTCTCCGATCCTCGAAGTTGGCCGGAGAGAGACCAGCCGGCCAATAAACTGTAGCCGACATGTCTATTTCATCCACTGCGAATGATGGTACAACCTCTTCTCCGTCCAATATAACAAGCCGGAACTTTTCCGTGTGAGAACCGACACTATGGTCAATCGCTGTTGCGAAAAATGCTTCCAATGAACCAAGTATGGTTTCGGCAACAAGAATTGAATTGACGCTTCCTGAAGTTCTGGCTTCGACGGTCATGCCTATGATTTTCGTGCTGAATATCTCTGAGACGTCAGCATTCAAAATAAGTTCGCCGGTTAAGCGATTGGCGCCTGGCTGACTTGCAAGCATTGAAAAGAAATGATGAACTTCTTCATCTGTTTTATTTCCCGGCGGAAAGCCCTCGACTCTTAAATCATCCAAATATCCCATGCAATACAGCAAGGCCGCACGGGCAATGAGCAACCCAAGAGCTTCAAGAATATCTGGGAGCGTTTCCAGTTTCCGAATCTCGGCTTCTTCCGAATTCAGGATTAGGCAACCGAGTGCTGCATCTAAATCTTGTAGGTCATTTTCAAACTTTTTTTTCGTTTCTACACTCAAGGGCAGAGACTCTATGGCACCGTTTAGCAACTGTATTGCGAACAGGAAATCCGGGATATGACGAAGCCCTAACGCAACCCATGCCCAAACTTTCATTGTGGGCACTATGCTTATTGGTATTTCGCTGTTTTCTTCACCTTCTATGACGAGGGTGGCGCTGAGGAACATGCAACTAGCTCGCGACGCCCACAGTAGTCCAGTACTACGATACGCAAGCATGAGTAATTGAAGAGCCTCGGTAAGGGATTCAGCGTATTCTTTTTTTGACAGACCAATCGCAGCCTTGCCAAGAAAACGGATCATGTCGAGGTTGCTATTGAAATCAAGTTTTTGTGCGCGTTTCAAAAGCACCAACGCACCTTCGGCTTCACCCTTCCGTTCCGTAATGAAGCGAGCTGTTTTTTCAATTAGAACATTGTAATCGGGATCATTGCCAACAATGTCTCCCATTTCCTGAATTAGACGCACCAACTTATCGGCACGAAATTCACCAAGCCCTTTGGCTTCGTCCAAAACGGCTGACATTTCCTGCCATATTTCCGGAAACCGCTCGGGTTGGTTCAAAAGGGGAATTTGATTCATGCTCAACATGAGGAGAAGGGTTCTCGCTTCCAGCGCATTGTTGGGCGAGCCGGTGTCCGCTGCGATTTTTTCAAGCGCTTGTTTTAACCGCGCTGTGCGTTCCGATAATTTACATTCATCTGCGGTCAGGTGCTTGTGAACGACTGAGTTCACCAACAGTTGGAGGATATTGCTCAGAAGCTCCAAATTCATAGAGTGCTCGGAACGAAGGGCCAATGCTTCAAAAGCTTGATATGACGACTTTAAAAAGTGAAAATCATCGAACCACCAAAACTCAGTCCAAATATATTCATATTTGGTTTCTAATTTTTGGCGATAGGTGCCGTCTGCTTCGGCAAGGCGTACCGCACGGTCAAAACGACCTTCAGTTTCAGCCCGTGGTTTTTCCATGTTGCGCGATAGTTTTGCTGCAACTAGCGCCTCTGTGACCCTTTGAGTCTCCATCCCGTCAAAAGCCTCAGGAGAATCGAAAGCTTTTTCAATGTCCGCCAGTTGTTGCGCACGAGAATAATCCTCTGGTCCTAACCTTAATGGATTGGATTTCTCTTCGCCAATGCTCAGGTAGTTAAAGGCAATGTCCTTCCGGTCATGTTCAATAACTTCTTGTATGATCCAAGAGCGGTCATGGATTGTGACGGGAATTCCGTACTCTTTTGAGAGAGAGTCTTCCATCTGGGCCCGTTTCTTGTCTCTTGCAAACTGGCTTGTGACAAAAACGATCTTTTTGTAGCCTCGTCCGGTTCCATCAATGCTCTTTACGTCGTCCTTGACCTTCTGATCCCACTTTTCTTTTGCGCTGAATGCGAAAGCCCACCGTTCTTGGCTCGCCGCGGGTGCTCCGATGTAGAACAACGTGGCTACATTTTCTGAGACAGGATAAGTTTCTGTATCTACCTTACTGTCGCCGCCACCATCTGGTCCTGTGTGGGCGCGTAAGTTCGGACATATCGTCCGTTCACACAGTTTACGGCAAAACACTTCAAAATCGTTCTCTTGATTCCGGTTTGTCAGTGTTTCCAGATGATACTCCAGAGTTGGCGCATCAAGGAGATAGGCTGTTCTATCTTCGGTATCGGAATAGCAATCAGGTCTACGCTGCCTCATAAACTGAGAGGGGATGACTTTTTCGTTGCCAGTTGATGGCTGGGAAGTGTTGCTGGTAACCATAACTCTAAGTTGTAATGTATTTTGGGTGTTTACGCCATATACAGAACCGGTATGTTCAAGTTTCAGAAAACAGTCGGATTAATCAAGATGCTCTTGATGACTTCTATGAATGAAGCATCAATTGAGACTCCGCCTTACTGACGGCCCACAAGAGGGTAATATTTGAAAAGACTTCGTGACGATCAGACTTCTGCTGGAAAGTTCACATACTACGCAAAAAACCGCACAAATAATGTTGCGTGGTGGTCAGTTGGTTGATTTGGGAATTTTTACTTCAAAATAAACGGGGCAGACCCCTTTTCAGAGCAAGGGAGCCGCCTGAACGCGACTACGGAAGTCAAGCCATCACAAAGCCATCACAAGCAATACTGCGCGGTGCTTCATCATTTGATTTTGGGGGTTTTGCTCAGTGGCAGAGAGGAGGGGATTCGAACCCCTGAGGGGCTTACACCCCAACACGCTTTCCAGGCGTGCGCCTTAAACCACTCGGCCACCTCTCCACATGCGATCTATTATATATCGCGAAAGCGGGCGGACATTAGCCGACCCGACCTTGCTTGACAAGGGCCAATCACCCTCTTTTTGCACTTTCGTGAAATTGCGGCAAAATCACTCGAAAACTGGGTGGAAAGTCGTGGTTTGGCCGGTTGTAATCGGCAGGATTGTGGGCTTTGGCGCGATCTTTACTTCTTGTTGATCTCTCACCCGTAAGGTTTCACGTTAGAGTTTAGGGTTGGTGCGTCATTACGCGTTGGTCTTTTGAGGCACTTTACGTAAGCGGGTCAGGCCGTTAGGGTGCTTGCTGCATTTGCTAATAAACCAACCCTTACAGGTAGTGCGGAGACGATGATGTGGGTTTTAAGAGCGTTGGGATGGGGGCTGTTATTTGCTGGCATTACCGTGCTGGTCGATGATTCCATTACCGCACTTCAAGCAGGCAGTTTTCGTCTGGTCGCAGCCGGAGAGCTTTGGTATCGCCTTGATGCCGGAAGCCTGAATCTGTTGCAATCGGTCATTCAACGCTATGTTTCTGTTTGGGCGTGGGAT
This sequence comes from Rhodospirillales bacterium, assembly GCA_019634165.1. Classification (GTDB taxonomy): domain Bacteria; phylum Pseudomonadota; class Alphaproteobacteria; order Rhodospirillales; family Thalassospiraceae; genus Thalassospira. The sequence goes on along the minus strand of JAHQVT010000010.1, from coordinate 365,533 downwards.
ACGGTTTTTGTGCCGATCCTGTTGGCACCTGCCATTGTGGTGTTGTTCGTGCCCTCCTTGGTTTTGCTGTTTTTGACCCGCAAACGCAAACGCCAACGTATCTTCTGATCTTCTGATCCTTACGGTTTTTTCTCTGTCGATCCTGAAATCTGATCGAGGGCTTTAGCCCTTTGTCGGCTTGTTTGGTCTGTGACCACGCGGCACACTGGCCGCGTTTTATCGGATCAGGAGCAGGAAGCAGGCATGAAGGCGTGGATTTGTAAGTCATTCGGTGATCAACCCAACCTAATCGAATGGCCCGATCCGGTGGCGGAACCCGGCAAGGTCGTGATCGATGTCGTCGCCTGTGGTGTGAATTTCGCCGATACGCTGATCCTTCAGGGCAAATATCAAAAACGGCCCACGGGCGCCTTTTCACCCGGCTTTGAAGTCAGCGGCATTGTGCAGGCCGTCGGCCAAGATGTGCAGGGGATTGCGGTTGGTGATCGGGTGATGGCTTTGCCCGATTGGGGCGGATATGCCACCCGCGTTGCTACCGATGCATCACTTGTTATTCCATTGCCAGATGGGGTTGACTTTCAATCTGCAGCAGCATTTCAAATTGCCTATGGAACAAGTTGGTTTGGGTTGAAGTATCGCGCCAATTTGCGGCCGGGCGAGATTGTTCTGGTCCATGGGGCGGCGGGCGGTGTTGGCTTAACGGCGGTCGAATGCGCCAAGCTTTTGGGCGCAACCGTCATTGCCACCGCCGGGGGGGCTGAGAAATGTCAGATCGCACGTGATCATGGGTCCGACCATGTGATTGACTATAAATCGGGAAACATCCGCGATGCCGTGCGTGACATTACCGCAAAGCTTGGCAAGCCGTTGGGGGTTGATGTGGTCTATGACCCGGTCGGCGGGGATATATTTGATCAAAGCCTGCGCTGTGTTGCGCCGGGTGCGCGCATGTTGCTGATCGGATTTGCCAGTGGCACTGTCCCGCAAATCCCGGCCAATATATTGCTGGTCAAGAATGTCGCGGCGATTGGCTTTTACTTTGGTGCTTATCTTGAACAAAACCCCGCCATCGCCCAGCAAGGCATGGCCGAAATTCTGGGGCTGCTGCGCGATGGCAAAATACGCCCGATGATTTCGCAAAAATACCCGCTGGCCGATGCGATGGATGCGCTTAGTGCGATCCGACATCGCACCGCGACGGGGAAACTTATAATTGATTGTTGTGATATATCGTGAACTGGCGGATTTTATTAATTAATTCCTTGGTATAGGATGATGGTGTCCCAACCAAAATCTGCTGGAACCCGCGCGAATGTCCGACGACAAAAATCAGCCTGAAACTGCGCAATCGTCAATTAAGACGCGCGCGCAGTATGAAACATATCCCTATCCGGCGCGAAACCCGGAGGATGAGGATAAAAGACTGATAAGCGGATCCCCCGGAAACTGGGAAGAAGTTGTTCATTTTGTCTTTGGCGGGCGTGATCCTTCGGCGCAAACCAAAAGTGGCAAAATCAAAATACTCGTCGCAGGCGGCGGCACGGGCGATGCGTTGGTTATGTTGGCCCAGCAGGCCCGCGACCGCAAAGCCAAGGCCGATATTGTTTATATCGATCTTTCCGAAAGCTCCCGCGCGATTGCCGAAGCCCGGATCAAGCGCCGCAATCTTGAAAAGAACGTTACATTCGTCACCGGGTCTTTTGTTGACCTGGCCAAGGATTATGGCCCGTTTGATTATATTGATTGCTGTGGGGTGCTTCATCATCTGCCCGACCCGAACGAAGGTCTGCGCGCATTGGCCGATTCCCTAAAACCCAATGGCGGTATGGGGCTTATGGTTTACGGCGAGCTTGGCCGACAAGGCGTCTATCATATGCAGGAAATGATGGAACGCCTAAACGCCGAGGCCGGTGGTGCAAGGCGTCTGAATTTCGGCAAGGCGCTGTTTAACTCGCTGCCCGGCACCAACTGGCTGAAACGTAACCCGTTTGTTGGCGACCATATTCACGGCGGCGATGCCGGGTTTTATGATCTGCTTTTGCATCAACAAGACCGCGCTTACCGCGTTGATGAAGTCTTTGATTTTGTTGATCAGGCGGGCTTGCGCTTACAAAGCTTTATCGAACCGATGCGCTATGACCCGACAACATATTGTTCGCGTCATGATGTTTTGGAAAAGGCCGTCCATGTGCCGTTTCGCGAACGTGCTGCCCTTGCCGAACTGATGGCGGGCAATATTACCAAGCACACATTCTATGTGGTTAAGGCCAAAAACAAGACCAAGCCACCCGTCCCGTCCGAGGACGCCATTCCATATTTTACCAGGGTCGATGGCGCTGCTTTGTCCCGGTCCGTTGCCAAAACCGGCAATATCAAAATTACCTTTACCGGCCTTTCGGTCACCCGAACCATGCCAACCGCATCTCCGGCGATCTTATCGCGGATTGATGGGAAACGTTCGGTTCGTGAAATTTACGAACTGTTTCAGCCCAAGCCGGAAAAGTTCGAGTTTAATGCGCAATTTGCTGTGATGTATTCTGTTTTAAACGCAGCAAACCTGATGTATCTGCGTTTGCCAAATAAAAAATAACACCGCTTTTTCGCCCAAACGTCGCCCATAAAAGAAATGCCGGTCACAATGGGGGTGACCGGCATTTTTATGCGCAATGTCTTAACGGGGGGGATGTTCGACATTGCGCTTAGAGGGGGTAATTCCCCAACCTTATTTAAGGCTTGGGATTTTCCAGATGCTCATCAAAGCATCAAGCACCTGCAGGGGAAATGAAAGCGAGCCCTGCAAGCGAAACATTTGGGCAAACATAATACATACTCAGTTGTGCGCAAAAGCGCGGTTTTAGGCTAGGCTTGGTGTTCGTTCTTCGTCTTCTCAGGCTTTCCAGAACGGCTTGGAAGCTTCGCGACGGGCGTCATAAACATTCCAGCCAATATCGCGCAGCATACGTCCATCCATCCGGCCCAATTTCTGGCGCAGGCTGTGGCGTTTAAGCCAAGTGCGCGGCAAATCCATCAGATTGATGATGGTGTCGTGACGGCGGGTGGTAACAAATACGCCTGCGTCTTTGGTGATCGCGACCATGATCTTATTCCTTCAAAAATCTAGGCCTGCTCTCATGCAACCAGCGGCCCGGCATCTGTGATGCGTGTGTGTATGATTTCGTTAAACCCAGAGTTACCTGTAAAAACACTTGCGCTCAAACCATCTTTTGTCATCATGCCATGAGTTTTAGTCATGCGAAGTGAATAGATGAAACGCCGTCCATTGCCCTTAAACGCGCTGCGTGCCTTCGAAGTTGCCGGTCGTCTTGAAAGTTTCACCAAAGCGTCACATGAGCTTAACGTGACCCAAGGTGCCGTCAGTCGGCAGGTGCAGCATCTTGAAGAAGTTCTGGGTCGCCAGCTTTTTGAGCGGCAACACAGAAGTCTGAAGCTGACACGGGCGGGGCGGAACCTTTTGGTGTCGCTAACCCCGGCATTTGACGCGATTGAAAATGCCGTCGCCAAGGTCGAAGACCGTGCCGATGACACACAGCTTTCGGTGCAGGCCCCGCTGACCTTTGCCATGCGTTGGATCGTGCCGCGTCTGGGCCGGTTTCAAATGGAATATCCCGATCTGCAAGTGCAGCTTGGCACCTATAATGATGATTCTGCTGCCGTTGATTTTAACGAGGTCGACATCGCCATTCGTTTTGCCGATACGCAGGACGAACAATTGGTGCATGAATTCCTGACAGGCGAGCGGCTTTTGCCGGTGTGCCATCCCGATCTGGCAAAGAAGTTGAAAACCCCAAACGATCTTGCCGGGGTGACGCTTTTGCACAGTTCCGCTCAACGCGAAGATTGGCGCATCTGGCTAAGTGGTACGGGGATCAAGGGGGTTGATGCCGGGCGTGGGCCGGTGTTTGCCACCCTGGATATGGCGATGGAGGCGGCGGCAAGTGGGTTTGGCGTGGTGATTTCCGATCCGGCAATGATTGGGGAATATGTTGTGACCAATCGCTTGACCGTGCCGTTTGATCTGCCAATCGACAGTCCCTATGCCTATTCACTATGTTATCCGCAAGGCCGTTTGGAACGGCGCAAGGTCCGGGCATTCCGCAATTGGCTGATGGCCGAGATCAAGCTCGAAACGGAACGTCGGAAATTTTCACAAAAGCCATAAGATCCGTGATGATGCCTTGAAATTGCACCATTTTATTCCTCATTATGACGATGGCAGTTTGATTGAGAATGTCTTTCTTAGTCGGCCAATGTCCGGGATAGCCTTCCTGTTGCGTCCCAAATAGTGGCATAATGAAATTGTGACATAAAACGAAACCAGCTTGCATCAGGGGAAAGACAATTAGTCACATGATTGCGTATGGAACCAGCACGAAGCGATCAGCGATGAAACGCATCGGCCGGGGCGCTGCCGTTGTTGGATTGACCTTTGGTTTGGCCGTTAGCATGACGGCCCTTTCAGCGGGTCTAACCTTGCAGGAAAGTCAGGCTCAAGAAGCCGACAAACCGCAAATCAATCCGGCGCCAACCGTGATGGTCGAACAGGTCGAACTTGATCCGGTCACGACCATATCCCACGGTATTTCGCTATATGGCGATCTGAAATACGGCCCCAACTTCCATCATTTTGATTATGTGAACCCCGATGCGCCCAAGGGCGGCACGTTGATACAATCCACCATTGTTGCCTTTGATACGCTTAATCCCTTTACCCTTAAGGGAACATCGGCAGCGGGCCTTGGCCTGATTTATGATAGCCTGATGGTGGCAAGTTCCGATGAACCCTATGCGATGTATGGTTTGATCGCGCGCAGCATCGAAGTCCCCAATGATCGATCCTTTGCGATCTTCCATCTGGACCCGCGCGCACGTTTTCAGGATGGATCAGAAATCACTGCTGATGATGTGGTGTTTTCCTATGAAGTGCTTGTTGAAAAAGGAAGCCCGGTTTATCGGCAGTATTTTTCCCAGATCGAAGCGGCAGAAGCACTCGACGAGCTGACCGTCAAATTCACCTTCAAGCCGGGTATTAACCGCGAAACGCCGATGACCGCAGCAGGCATTCCGATCATGCCCAAGTCGTTCTGGGAAGGTAAGGATTTCTCCAAAACCACCTTTGAAATCCCGGTCGGCAGTGGCGCCTATAAGGTTGCCAGCATCGAAGCAGGCCGCCGGATTACCTATGAACGGGTCAAGGATTACTGGGCGGCCGATTTCCCGGTTAATCGCGGACAAAGTAATTTCGATACCATCCGCTATGACACCTATCTTGATCCGGAAGTTGAACGACAGGCGTTTCTGGCGGGTGAATATATGCTCCGCTCTGAACATTCATCGCGCGACTGGAACACCGCCTATGACACGCCCGCAGTACAACGCGGTGACATTCAAAAAGAATTCATGCCCGATAACCTGCCGGTTGGTATGCAGGCCTATGTCCTGAACAATCGCCTGCCGATGTTCTCCGATTGGCGTGTGCGCAAAGCGCTGCAATACGGGTTTGATTTCCAGTGGCTTAGTCAAGCGATGTTCTATGGCGCCTATAAACGCACCGACAGTTATTTTGTAAATTCCGAGCTTGCCTCACGCGGGGTACCGTCCGGCGACGAGCTGGCCTTGCTTGAACCGTATCGTGACCAGTTGCCTGCCGATCTGTTCACTAAGCCATTTACGCTTCCTGATTTTGATGCGCAGAACGGTCGGCGCAACGCGCTGCGCGAAGCGATGACGCTTTTGAACGAAGCGGGTTGGGAAGTGCGCGATAAGGTGCTGGTCAACAAGGAAACCGGTCAACCCTTCCGGTTCGAAATCATTATTCGCCAGCCGGGGCTGGAAAAGATCGCGCTGGTGATGAAATCGCGCCTCAAGCAACTGGGTGTCGAGATGGATATTCGTCTGATTGATACCGGCCAGTGGGTTAACCGTATTCAGGCCTTTGACTTTGAAGTCACCACTTTCTGGTGGACCCAAGCCCTGACACCGGGGAATGAACAACGCATTTTCTGGAGTTCCGAGGCTGCTGATCAGGCAGGCAGTCGCAATTTTGCCGGCATCAAAAATCCGGTGGTCGATGCAATGATTGATAAGGTTGCAAGCGCTGATAGTTGGCATGAACTGGTGACCGCGACGCGCGCACTCGATCGTGTGCTGTTGTGGGGCTATTACGTTATTCCACAATATTATCTCGGTGGGGACCGTCTGGTATGGTGGAACATTTTCGGTCGGCCCGACACGATCCCGCTCAAGGGGGAGTCGATCATGCGCTGGTGGATTGATCCGGACAAAGCAGCAAAATTACAGATGGGGGGAAACTAGGCCATGCTGAACTATATTCTTCGGCGTTTACTCCTGATCCCCGTCACCCTGTTTGGCATCATGCTGTTGAATTTCGTGATCATTCAGTTCGCACCGGGTGGCCCGGTTGAACAGGTCATCGCGCAATTGCAGGGAACGGACGTTTCATCAACGGCCCGCATCACCAATCAGGGTCCAGACGGCGGTGGTGGCGGCGGTGGCGGCAATGGCGGGGCCGGTTCGGTATCGGGCAATACCTTTTCATCGACCTCAAGCTATCGCGGCGCGCAAGGGCTTGATCCCGAAATCATCAAGCAGCTTGAAGTTCAGTTCGGGTTCGACAAACCCGCCCATGAACGTTTCTGGATGATGATGAAAAACTATCTGACCTTTGATTTCGGGCAGAGCTATTTTCAAGACCGCGACGTGGTCGAAATCGTGCTTGATAAAATGCCGGTTTCCGTTTCGCTTGGCCTTTGGTCGACCTTGATCATTTACATCATTTCCGTCCCGCTTGGGGTGGCAAAGGCGGTGCGCGACGGATCGAACTTTGATATCTGGACATCGGCTGCGATCATTGTCGGCTATGCCATTCCCGGCTTCTTGTTTGCCGTGATGCTGATCGTCGTTTTTGCCGGGGGCACGTATTTGGATTGGTTCCCGTTACGCGGTTTAACCTCATCGAATTTCGATGAATTATCGCTTCTGGGCAAGATTGGCGATTATTTCTGGCATCTGACTTTGCCGATTATCGCCCTGACCATCGGTGGGTTCACAACCCTGACCATGTTGACGAAAAATTCGTTCCTGGATGAAATCAACAAACAATATGTCGTTACAGCACGGGCCAAAGGCCTGACCGAAAAGCGGGTTTTGTACGGGCATGTGTTTCGCAATGCCATGTTGCTGGTGATTGCCGGTTTCCCAAGTGCCTTGGTCGGTTTGCTGTTTACCGGATCGGTTCTGATCGAAGTGATTTTCTCGCTTGATGGGCTGGGGCTTCTTGGGTTTAACGCGGTGATGACGCGCGATTACCCGGTGATGTTTGCCACCCTTTATTTCTTCACGCTGTTTGGGTTGGTCTTAAACCTGATCAGTGACCTGAGTTATCATTTCGTTGATCCCCGGATCGACTTTGACGCGCGGGAGAATTGATCATGACAGCAATGACCCTTTCCCCGCTGAATAAACGCCGTTTGTCGAATTTCAAGGCCAACAAACGCGGCTATTGGTCGCTTGTGATCTTTACCGTGCTGTTTGTGATTTGCCTGTTTGCCGAACTGGTGGCCAATGACAAGCCGATCTTCGTTAAATATGACGACAGTTGGTATATGCCGATTTTCTCCGACCATCCGGAAACCACCTATGGCGGGGATTTCGATGTCGAGACGGATTTTTATGATCCCTATATTCAAGGCAAGATTGACGCGCACGGCTTTGCCATCTGGCCGCTCATTCCGTTTTCGTATGAAACGATTGATTTTGAAATGCGCGCACCTCAGCCATCCCCCCCATCACTGGGGCACTTGCTGGGCACAGACGAACTTGGCCGCGATGTATTGGCCCGTCTGATTTATGGGTTCCGCATATCAATCCTGTTTGGCTTGGCTCTAACCGCGCTAAGCTCCGTTATCGGCATTGCCGCCGGTGCGGTGCAGGGCTATTTCGGCGGCTGGGTGGATCTAAGTTTCCAGCGCGTGATTGAAATCTGGGGCGGCTTACCACAGCTTTTCATTCTGATCATTCTGGCCAGCCTGTTTGCGCCGGGTTTCTGGACGCTTTTATTCATCCTTGTGCTGTTTAGCTGGATGAGTTTGACCGGGCTTGTGCGTGCGGAATTCCTGCGTGCGCGGAATTTTGAATATGTCCGCGCTGCCCGCGCCCTTGGCATGACCGATTACCGCATCATGTATCGCCATGTTCTGCCCAATGCGATGGTCGCAACCATCACCTTCCTGCCGTTTGTTCTAAACGGGTCCATCGTTGCCTTGACCTCGCTTGATTTTCTCTCGCTGGGCATGCCGCCGGGATCGCCATCTTTGGGCGAATTGCTCTCGCAGGGGAAAAACAACTTGCAGGCACCTTGGCTTGGTCTGACGGCATTCTTTGCAATTGCCGTGATGCTCAGCCTTCTGATCTTCATTGGCGAGGCGGTGCGCGATGCGTTTGATCCGCGCAAGACATTTTAGGGAACGGCAATGATGCAACAGACAGAAAATCAGCCGCTTCTTAACGTCAACGACCTTTCGGTATCGTTTGCCGGCGTACCCGCGGTTAAGGGGGTAACGTTTTCCATGGCGCGCGGGGAAACCATGGCGCTGGTCGGCGAAAGCGGATCGGGTAAATCAGTGACTGCTCTTTCGCTTTTGCAATTGCTGCCCTATCCGCGTGCGACCCATCCGAGCGGCTCTATCATCTTTGACGGGCAGGAAATGGTTGGGGCGGATGAACGCAGTTTGCGCAAAATTCGTGGCAACCGCATTTCCATGATCTTTCAAGAACCGATGACATCGCTTAATCCGCTGCACAATATCGAAAAGCAGATTGGCGAAGTATTGTTGCTTCACAAAGGATTGCGTGCAGCTAAGGCCCGCGAACGTATTTTGGAATTGCTTGATCTGGTGGGCATTTCTGATCCGGCATCGCGGCTAAAATCTTTGCCCCATGAATTATCCGGCGGGCAGCGCCAGCGCGTGATGATCGCCATGGCGCTTGCCAATGAACCGGAATTGCTGATTGCCGATGAACCAACCACGGCTCTTGATGTCACCATTCAGGCGCAAATTCTTGAATTGCTGCAAGATTTGCAAAACAAACTTGGCATGGCGCTTTTGCTGATTACCCATGATTTGCAGATTGTGCAGAAAATGGCCAAACGCGTTTGCGTCATGAAGGATGGTGAAATTGTTGAACGCGGCGACGGGCATGGGTTGTTTGAAAATCCAAAGCATCCATATACCAAAAAGCTGCTTTCGGCGGTGCCTGCCGGGAATGTCCCGGATTTGCCTGAAGATGCGGCCGAGCTTTTGGAAACCAGCAACATTCAAGTGCGTTTCCCGATCGGTCGCAAAGGCATCTTTGGCCGCCCGGAACGCTATATTGATGCGGTTGACCATATTTCAGTGTCGCTGAAACAGGGCGAAACGCTTGGCATTGTTGGTGAAAGTGGGTCGGGTAAGACCACCCTTGCGATGGCCATCCTGCGTTTGGTGAAATCGGATGGCGATATAAGGTTTGCCGGTCAAGATATTCGCAAATTCGCCGGTGCGGATTTGCGTAAATTGCGCCGCGACATGCAGGTGGTGTTTCAAGACCCGTTCGGCTCGCTTAGCCCACGTATGTCGATCGCACAGATTGTTGGTGAAGGACTTGAAATTCACGAACCCGATTTGACGCTTGATGAACGCAATGCCCGCATTGCCGAGGCCTTGAACGAGGTCGATTTGCCGCAAAACGCCATGGATCGTTATCCCCATGAGTTTTCCGGTGGCCAACGCCAACGTATTTCGATTGCGCGTGCATTGGTCTTAAAACCGCGTTTCATGGTTTTGGATGAACCAACATCGGCTCTTGATATGTCGGTTCAGGCCCAGATTGTTGAATTGCTGCGTGACTTACAGGCCCGCCATAAAATGGCTTATCTGTTTATCAGTCATGATTTGCGCGTTGTCCGCGCCGTTTCACATCGGGTGATGGTCATGCAGGGCGGAAAACTGGTCGAAAGCGGCGCGGCGGCTGATGTGTTTGAAAACCCTCAGCAACCCTATACCAAGGCGCTGTTGGCAGCGGCCCTTGAACTGAAGGCGGCCGGGACAGAGTTTGTCAGGAAGTGATAGCATAAAGTTAACAAAACGTCTGCTAGAACTAGACTAGAAAGATAGCAATAACAGGGTAGTACAGGTGCAAATGTTGTCACGGGTCGCCAAAATATCAATCGACAATCGATCATGGTTTGGGGGCATTTTCTGCGCCATGACGTTGGCAATATTTTTGACTACGACCCTACCAAATTTGGCCTATGCCAATACCGAAGCCGAGGCCGAAGAAGCTGAACCGGCTGAAGAAGACGACGGTCCCAAAATCCCTGAAATTCCTGATACGGTGGTGGTCCCTGATTCGGTGTCACTGACGGTCGTTCTGCGCAAATCCGGGACCATCCGCCAGGTTGTTCTGGAAATCTGGCTCGAAGGTCAGACCAAGCAATCCGTCGACGTGATCGAGCAAAAACTGCCCAAAATCATCAATGCCTTTTTGGTTGATCTTCAACGGCTGATGTATCGCGATACCCAGCAGCGGTTTGAAAAGCGCGAGCCGGGCAAACGATCCTTTAAATATGATGGTCCGCCATTGTTGTCGCCGCCGCCCGCCAAAACCGAAGAAGAACTTGCCGCCGAGGCGGAGGCCGCAGAAGCCGCAGAAGAAAACGGCGAGGTGCTTGTCAAAGAACCACCCTTTACGCCATTTGCACCGGTGACCAATCGCTATTTCGCAGCCCTTCAGAACAAGCTTCTGAAAACAGCGCAAACCTTCCTGCCGCCCGATACCCTGCGTTCGGTTCAGGTGCGCAAATTCTATGATCATTGGCCCGGTGATGCCAAGAAGCGCTGATCTGAAAAACCTTCTGACTTAACTTGCCTGTTTGAACGCATAGAGCCTTGCACAAGAAGCACTTGTGCAATTGGGCGCGTGTGATATCCCGGTCCGGTCATCGCACCGGAGAGCCCCCCATGTCGTTCGAAATCTGGCTAAGTTTTACCTTCCTTGTTTTCCTGTTGGTCCTCACCCCCGGCCCCAGCGTTCTGATTGGCATGTCACATGCCCTGCGCTATGGGGCGCGTCCGACATTGGTCACCGCCTTGGGCGATGTTACGGCAAACATGATCCAGATGGTCATTGCCGCTGTTGGTCTGGGGGCACTTTTGGCAACCTCGGCGGCGGCTTTTGCTGTGGTGAAATGGTGTGGGGTGGCGTTTCTGTTGGTCATCGGTTTGATGTCATTCTTCCGAAAGCCCAAGGAAATGAAAGATAAAACCGGTATCGAAATGAAAAAATCGGCGGTGTATGAAACCGCAAGCCGCCGGAAATTGTTCCGCGAAGGTTTTCTGGTTGCAGCAGGCAACCCAAAGGCCATTGCCTTCTTTGGCGCACTGTTCCCGCAATTCGTTGATCCGACCGCCCCCCTTGCCGCCCAATTGCTTATTCTTGGGGTGACGTTCGTGATTCTTGATTACACATTCGTAATGATTTACGCGATGGGGGCTGCCCGGATCATGCCATGGCTTGTTAAGCGCGGCGGCACAAACATCATTGCACGGGTGTCTGGCGGGGTTTTAATCGTCGCAGCGGGGCTTTTATCGCTGATAGAGATGCCTGAAAGTGTTGCAGGCACCCGACACTAGCCAAATCGGGTTTCCCGTGCCCAGCGCCCAATTTAAACGGTCAAAGGAGAATGTCCTTTGATCGTTTTTCATGTAGGTCATTGAAAATAAACAGAAAGAAGGTTTGAAACGTTTGATGCCGTCAGGCAGCATTACGAACCGACTGGTATGTATATAGCGATTTTTCGCCATATAAGATGTTTCAAATTCACAAAAGGAAAGCTTTGCTGCCCTAAATCGCCAAATTTGGAAAAATATTCCAAAAGACGTCGGCTTTTAGGGCGAATTTATTGAAAACGCGGGTGTAAATACGGCGTTCTCAAAGCGGACTATTCGGTCTTCAGACCAGCGGCAACGATAATATCGCCAAATTCACGTAAGAAGACCGACCCTTTGACAGTACGCTGGATCAAGACAGACCGACGGTCGTCTTCATCAACCTTGCGTTTGACCATGCCAAGCGAACTTAGGCGGTCAAGGGCGCGGGTAATTGCCGGTTTGGAGATGTTCAGTGCATCTGACAACCCACGCACCGTATGTGGGGCCGGGGTCAGGTAAACCTTCAGCAACAAAGCCATTTGCCGGGCTGAAAGATCGGGAGAATCCCGACGCACGCTTTCAACAATCGCGATACGCCAAAGGTCAAGAGCCTGAGACGGTTTGATCTCGATCGACATGCTTGTGCCCAACAATTAATTTGTTACGAATACGTAATCTGTCTACCTGACCCCTGCGCGGATGTCAAAGGTCTAATTGGAAAATATTCAATTCCCGGTTTGGTTTACTTACCGAAACGATCCTCGATAAGCTTGAATGCCGCGCGGATTCCCTGTGCTTCGCCACCGGTTGGGCGACCGGGGCGATCAGTTGGGTTCCATGCCATCAAATCAATATGCGCCCAGCTTTTCGCACCTTCTGCGAAACGATCAAGGAACAATGCCGCAATGATTGCACCACCATATGGCGATCCTGAAATATTGTTCATGTCCGCGGCCTTGCTATCAAGCATCGAACGATATTCATCCCAAAGCGGCAAACGCCACATCGGATCATGCAATGCCAATCCATTTTCCATCAAGCCATTGGCAAGATCATCATCATTGGAAAACAGGGCAGGCAACCCAAGGCCAAGCGCAACACGTGCCGCGCCGGTAAGGGTGGCAAAATCAAGCAACATTTCCGGGTCTTCTGATGCCGCTTCGGTCAGGGCGTCAGATAAAACAAGGCGTCCTTCGGCATCGGTATTGCCAACTTCCACCGTGATGCCCTTGCGGGTCTGAAGAATATCACTTGGACGATAGGCCCGACCCGACACCATGTTTTCAACTGCCGGGATCAGAACGCGCAGGCGCACCGGAAGGTTGGCGGCCATGATCATCCGCGCAAGGCCAAGAACCTGGGCTGATCCGCCCATATCCTTTTTCATCAGAAGCATGTTGCTTGATGGTTTAAGGTCATAGCCACCGGTATCAAAACAGACACCCTTACCAACCAGCGTAATTTTCGGGGCGTCGTCATTGCCCCAATGCAGGTCAATCAGGCGCGGTTCACGATCGCTGCCATGACCGACCGTGTAAATTGCCGGGAAGTTCTGTTTCAAAAGATCTTCGCCAATAATGGCCGATACTTTGGCATCAAATTCTTTGCCAAGGCTGCGCGCAGCTTCTTCTAGTTCTGCCGGGCCCATATCATTGGCCGGAATATTGACCAGATCACGGGCAAGACCAATACCCTGTGCAACATTTTCGGCCCGCTTGGCGGCATCAATATCATGCAGGGCAAATTTGGCGCGTTTGGATTTTTTGCCGTCATCCTTGCGATAGCGATCAAAACGATACCCGCCAAGATACAAACCAAGGGCAGCCTTTTCATAAAGGCCTGCCTGATCCATCAAGCTATCGGCAAGGGCATAGGTTCCTTCTGGAAGACTTGCGGGCAAGCCTGCAAAATCCCAAAGCGCTTTGGCATCATCGACATAGCCAATCAAAACCGATCCAACGGCACCGTCCGCCCCCGGAAGGATAAGCTGCGTTCCGCGCTTTGCCTCATAGCCGTTTGCGGCAATCCATGCCTTGGTATTGGCAGATTGCACACCAAGCCAGCTTTCAAATTCACTTTCGGCAATCGGGGTGATTTGGGTCGGGGTGTCAGATGTATTATGCGCGATGATGTGATCGTACAATTTTAGGCTTCCCTGCTGATGACATCCTGATGATGTCTGATGACGTAAGCATATTAAGCATAAAGGGTGGCGGGCATCGGGTTTACCGGGTCTGCTGGCGCCTGCCCAAACAAGATATCTAATCCTACGGCTGCTGTTATCCAAGGGCAATTGTCGAAAAGAAAACCCCGCCAAGCTGATCAGGGGCGGGGTGTTTTATCTGTCAGATGGTTGGGCGTTTGTTGCGGTTAACGCGGCGTCATGGCAAATCGGATGGCGCGGTTGATCGTGATCGGCTTTGCCGTGTGATGGTCTTCGCCATCAAAGATTGCGAAGCTCAGATCAATCCGGCTCATACCCTTTTCCGTGATCATGCTTGCCATTTCGCGGGCGTTATTGACCATGTCATTGCTGTGTTTCCACGCTTTGCGCCGTTCGCGGGCATCGGGCGGCATCAACATTTCCCAGTCATCAAGTTTGGCTTCTTCGCCGCCAACGCTTAGCATCAAGGGAATAGGTGCTGTTTGGGAAAAGTCCGACCGTGCAAGGAAATCGCGCATTTCCGCCATACGTTCGGGTTTGTTAAACCAGATTGATGGGCTGGCCGCGACATAAGCATCAAAGGCATCGGGATGGGTTGCCAAGGCATGAAGCACCATCATTCCGCCAAGGGAATGGCCAAAAAGCGTCTCACGGGTTTGATCAACCGCATAAATTTCCGCAATCATTGGTTTGAATTCTGCAATGACCGCCTGCAAATAGGCATCCCCGCCGCCCAGTTTCGGCCAAGGTTTAAGGTTCGGGCGTTCTGGAACATCATATTGATCGGCGGGTGGGGTGAAATCAAATGTGCGCTGATCCATGGCGTTTGGCCCTGACCAGTAATCGGGCATTTCGGCAAACCCGACAATCAAGGGCGCGACCAGTTTATAACGCGCCCCAACCCGTGCGGCCTGTGCGGCAAACTCGGCAAAGATCGGGATCGATGTTTCGCCATCAAAACTGTAAATCACCGGATAGCCACTTTCGGGTGCGGCCTGTTCTGGTTTCCAGACCAAAAGCTGCATGTCGCGGCCAAGAATGTCGGAATGGACGATATGTTCAAATACTGATTGCGAGGATACCGGGATGCTGGTGGGGCCATTTGGCTCGGCACTTTGGGCGGTGGGCGAAAATGCGCCAAATCCGGTGTAACCGGCAAAAAGGGATGCGGTGCAAAGCGCAATCCGCGCAAATGACAATGCCATGATGGTCCTTGATCGAAATGGGTCTTTAAAAGTCGGGCCGAACATTCAAACCGCCCTAAAGAAGATGACGTTTTAAAGTGCTAAAACAATAAAGTGATTTTGCGCCCGATCCCCTTGAACCCCATTGGCAAAGGCCAGATAGTGTTGGGCATATTTAACCTTGCGTGTGAAAAGGCCCGCTTATGGAAAACCGTCCTGTTCTTTATATCGGCAATAAAAACTATTCTTCCTGGTCGCTGCGCGCTTGGCTGGGGCTAAAGGTCGCAGGCGTTGATTTTGATGAAAAACTCGTTCCGCTTTTCACCAAGGAATGGGACGCAAAGGCGCCGGTATTCTCACCAACGGCAAAGGTTCCCGCCTTGTTTGATGGCAGCAAAACCATCTGGGAAGCATTGGGCATTCTCGAATATATCGCCGATAGCCGCCCCGATACCATGTTGTGGCCGCTTGATCGGGATGTTCGGGCAATTGCACGTTCGGTATCGTTGGAAATGCATGGCGGGTTTGGCGCATTGCGCGGTGCCATGCCGATGAATTGCCGCAAAAGCCTTCCCGGTCGGGGCCGCAAAGCCGGGGTGGATAAAGACATCATTCGGATCACGGAAATTTTTAAAACCTGCCGCACGCAATTTGGTCAGGGCGGGGATTTCCTGTTTGGTCATTTCTCGATTGCCGATGCCATGTTCGCCCCGGTCGTTTCGCGCTTTAAGACCTATGACGTCACCCTTGATCCGATCGGCAATGCCTATATGGAAACCATCCTTGCCCTGCCGGAAATGAAGGCATGGTACAATGATGCACTCGCCGAAGAATGGGTGGTTGCCATTGATGAACTTGACGAAACCGACTAGGGGCAGACATGCCGGGTTTGACCGGAAAATTACCTGAAATTGATCCGATGGGCAGGGACGGTGCGTTTGATGCGTTGCTTGGCGATGTTCGTGCCTGTCGGATCTGTGAACGGGCCTTGCCGCTGGGGCCGCGCCCTGTTGTCCGCATGGCAAAATCGGCCCGCATTTTGATCATTGGCCAAGCACCGGGAACAAGGGTGCATGAAACCGGCCTGCCATGGAATGACGCATCGGGCGATCGGCTGCGCGAATGGCTTGATCTGTCGGTGGATGATTTTTACGACCCGGCCAAGCTGGCGATCATGCCAATGGGCTTTTGCTATCCCGGCCGGATGGAGCGCGGCGGTGATTTACCACCCCGCCCGGAATGCGCCCCGGCATGGCATGATGCCTTGCTTGGCCATTTGCCCAATGTCGGATTAACGCTTTTGATCGGGCAATATGCGCAACACCGCTATCTTGGTGCGCGTCGGGCCAAAACCATGACGCAAACGGTGCATCAATTTGCCGATTTCCTACCCGATAACCTTTTGCCGATGCCCCATCCAAGTTGGCGCAATACCGCATGGATGAAAAAGAACCCATGGTTTGAAGCCGACCTTCTGCCGGTCTTGCGAGCAAGGGTGCATGGCCTGTTGGGTTAAACGCGGTTTTATGCTCAAATAACACCGCACCCCAAGATAAAAATCAGGAGGCAAAACATGAGCAAACTCGAAAAAACTGCAATCCTTACCGCCCTTAAGAAACTTCCCCACTGGGAACTGTCCGAAGATGGCAAATCCATTGGGCAGGTCTATATGTTTGGCGATTTCAATTCCGCATTCGGCTTTATGACCCGCATCGCCTTGATGGCGGAAAAAATGGATCACCATCCCGAATGGTTCAATGTTTACAACAAGGTCGGCATCACATTAACCACCCATGATGCTGGTGGTGTAACCCAAAAAGACATTGATCTTGCAGCCTATTGCGAAACGGTCGTTTCCTGATCAGCTAAGCTTTTAGTTGGTGTGTTTCGCCGTCTCATAGGCAGGCTTCGAAGCCGGGTGGTTTTGGTAAAGGATGCTTTCTTCCTTATACCAATATTTCTCGGGGATTCGTCGTGTCTCGGCGGTCAGGAAAGGATTGGGAATTTCCAGTCGGGTTCTTGTACTAAGATGCGCGCCATCAATGATCGAACGGATATGCGGGTGCTGGGAAAATAGCGCCTGAAAGGAACCATCCATATAGGCCTTTTCAAACCCCGTCGTGATCGCATTGGCCAAATCCGGGTTGTCCTTATTGACGAAAAAGAACATCGCGAACGGGTAAACAAGCAGAAGGCGTTTTTCGATGGCAATGTTCGGGTTTTCAGGCCCGAATTCCTTTAACTCGGGAAATGCTTCGGTCACACCGCGTGGGAAATAATCCAGACGCTTGGAATTCACCAGACTGAAAACATACTCATATGGGGCCGCTGACACTGGCAAACCGGCATTTTCAAGAATTTGAATATCAGACCATCCCAATCCTTGCCCGGCCGTCAGGTGCGATAATTGTGAAACCGTCTCTATTTCGTTGAATCTTGATTGTTGGTCTTTGTGAATGATGAACAGCCGATAGCCAAGCAATCCCCGCATGATCGGCATCCTGATGGGCTGGAATTCGGCTTCAAACTCCGGGCTGGTTCCTGCCCAGTAAACGGTAATGTCTTTGCCGGTTCTAAGGTGTTCCATCGCACGGGTTTGCTGCATCGGGATGTCGGAGGCACGCATCTCATAGCGGCGTTCTGATTTATCCAGCGCAAGTTTCAAGGTCGCGAGGATGAAGTCATGCGGGCCTTTTTCGGCCTCGACGCGCAAAGGATAAACAACATCAAGTATGGGTTGGGCTGACTGGGCGCGGGCGGCGGGCATTAGGTAGGATAGTGCGACAAAAAAGATCACAAAAATGGTGGGTGTCAGTGCGCGCATACTTTAAAGCCCTTTTGCAATGTCAGCTTCCCAAGTCGTCAACAGGTCGTGTTTCTATTGGTTATTTCTGCTGCAAGGGACTCTGTATGTTGTTCTTTGCAAAATGCTTTCAAGGTTCAGGCAAGGCACAAGCAATGGGCAAAAGAAAACGCCCTGCCGGCTGGGGAACGGCAGGGCGTTTTGGCTGCGGTACGTTATGCTGGTCGAAATGCGGGATTATTTCGGTTCCAGCCGAACCGCGCCATCAATGCGGATGGTCTCCCCATTGATCATTTGATTTTCGCAAATATGCATCGCCAGTCGGCCATATTCCGCCGGATCGCCAAGGCGTTTGGGGAATGGAATGTTTGATGCCAAGGCTTCCTGCATTTCTTCGGAAAGGGCTGTGACCATCGGGGTGCCAAACATGCCCGGTGCAATGGATGCCACCCGAATGCCATGGCGGGAAAGCTCGCGTGCAGCCGGAAGCGTCATCGCAGCAACCCCGCCTTTGGATGCCGAATAAGCAGCCTGTCCGATCTGACCTTCATAAGCAGCAATCGATGCGGTATTCACGATCACGCCGCGCTCGCCAGATTCGGCTGGGTCATTCTTGCTCATGGCGTTTGCAACAACCCGCATCATGTTAAATGTGCCAATCAAGTTGACATTGATCACACGTGCAAAGGCCTCCAGGTCTGCCGGGCCGTCGCGCCCGACAATGCGTTCGCCCTGCAAAATACCGGCACAATTAACAAGAATGGACGGGCTTTCGATGGTTTTCACAACTTCGGCAACCGCGTTTTCAACGCTTGTGGCATTTGAAACATCAACGCCAAACCCGGCACCGCCAAGTTTTTCGCCCGTTGCTTTTGCACCGTCCTCATTCAGATCAAAGGCAGCTATTTTCGCGCCAGCATTCGCCAAAACTTCTGCCGTAGCGGCACCAAGCCCGGATGCCGCCCCGGTGACAATGGCGATAGAACCCTTGATCTGCATGACGTAAAGCCCCCTTTTCCCTGCGATAATTCATTTAATCGGTATTTATATACCAAATTATATCTTTATCGGGCAAGTCCAATCCTTGCCACGATAAATTCATCGCGCTCAGGTGGATTTTTGATCATCCATAACCACGGCGGCTTGCGGGTCTTGTGCGGGGATCGAGGCAAGGGCGGGTTTGCCGGCAGAAAGTTTGCGTTCTCGAAGCGCAACATAGATCGCCGCCCCGATAATCATTGCCCCGCCCGGTAAAATCCAGATGTCAGGCACTTCGCCAAACAAGATCAGCGCCAAAATGGCAATGATCGGCAGGCGCAAATAAGAAAACCCGACAAAAAAGCTGTAATCGGCCAGTTGCAAGGCTTTGACGTTGCAAAGCTGCATGACATTCGTCATCACTGCCGCAACCGCCATTAGGCCAAGCGCACCTAGGCTTGGTGTCTGCCAAACAAACAATGCCGGGACCAGCGATACCGGGGTTGTTATGATCATAAGATAAAATAAAAGCGACGTGGTGTTTTCAGTACGGACAAGCTGCTTGGTGATCATGCCAGCACAGGCCATGCACATCGCCGCTGCAATCGGCAAAAGACTTGCCGGTTGCATGGCAGCCGTTCCGGGCTGAATGATCAGACCCACCCCAATAAACCCGATAAAAACGGCAAGCCATCGGTGAATACGCACCGTTTCACGCAAAATAACGGCGGCTAAAATGGTGCCAAACAGCGGCACGGTGAAGTTAAGCGTGGTGGCCTCGGCCAAGGGCAAATACAGAACCGCCATAAACCACAAACACATTTCCGCTGCTGATAAAACACCGCGCAGGCCAAGCAACGGCAAACGGGTTGTTCTAAGCGTGCCAATCCCGCGTTTTAAAACAAACGGCGCCATCAGGATCAAGCCAAAGGCAAACCGTAAAAACACCGCCTGATAGGGATGAATTTCGGCTGTGGCAAATCGGATGGTCAGGGTAAAGCACGCTGCTAATACCGCTGCCAAGAGGGCGAAAAAGCTGGCTTTGATGGATGCCGGTTGGCGTTCAAACCATGCTTTCATCACATTGCCCCTTGTTTTGACTAGCGCTGCGAAGGTGGCGGATCAAGGTCACTTGCCGCCGCCGAAAGGCCGCGTTTAATGCGGTTAAGCTTGGCTTCGCGACGCGCAATATAAAGTGCCGACCCAATGATCAGCCCTGCACCGGGCAGAAGCCAAATTTCGGGCACTTCGCCAAACATCACCAACGCAATGATCAGAACGAACGGCAGACGCAAATAGTTGAACCCGATGACAAAGCCATAATCATAAACCCGGAACGCATTGGTGTTACAAATCTGGGTGATATTGGCCATGAACGCGCCCGCCGCCATCAAAAGCAACGCATCAATGCTGGGTGTTTGCCAAACAAAAAGGGCGGGGATCAATGTCATCGGCGTGGTCAGCGCCATCATGTAAAGAATGATGGTTGTCGGTTTTTCGGTTCTGGCCAATGACTTGATGGTAAGTCCCGCACTGGCCATGCAAATAGCCGCCCCAATCGGAAGAAGGCTGGCCATTTGCATGGTTTCCGCACCGGGGCGAATAATGATCAGAACCCCGCAAAACCCAACAAGCAATGCGGCAACTCTGTATTGGCGAACCCTCTCGCCCAGAAAAATCGCCGCCAAGATTGTCCCAAATAGCGGAACGGTAAAATTCAGCGTGGTGGCTTCGGCAAGCGGTAAATAAGCCAGCGATGAAAACCAGAAACTCATCGCCCCCATTGATAAAACCGCGCGTAAACAGAACATCGGCAAGCGCGTGGTCTTAAGCGGCGCTAAACCGCTTCGAAATGCCAGCGGCGCAATCAGGATAAGCCCAAAGAAATTGCGAAAAAACACCGCCTGCAACGGATCAATATGTTCGGTCGCCAAACGCACAAACACCGAAAAGATCGCCGCACTGATCGAGGCCAAAAGCCCAAAAACCGATGCCTGTAAATAAGCAGGAAGCGCGTTGAACTTCTCACGCATCGGGTTTTCTTTCCGGGTCGGGGGCAGGTGTCGGTTTCGCGGCTCCGTCGGTTGTGTCGGGTGCGCCGTCGGTGTTGGGGGCGTCTGGGTCTTTGATTAAAACCGGGCGGTCAATCTTTGTCACCGGTATGGCCTGTGCATCGGCGGGGGCGGATGTCGGCAGGCGCGGCTCAATCCGGGCCTGTTTGGCCAGAACTGCTTCGCGCCGCGCAATATAAAGGGCCGATCCAATGATTAAGGCTGCCCCGGCCCATGTCCAGATGTCGACCACTTCGCCAAACATCACAAACGCCATTGCCGCGACAAACGGCAGGCGCAGAAAATCAAAAATCATCACATAGGACTGATCAGCCGCACGGTATGCCCGCACCAAAAGCTGCTGTCCGGCGGTGGCAAACCCGCCAAGTAAAAGAAGGACCGCAAATTGCCACAGGGTTGGCGTTTGCCAATACATAAGGGCTGGGATCAAGGACAGCGGTGCCATGATAAGCCCCATCCATGTGACAATGGCATTGGCACTTTCGGTGCGCGACAGCATCTTAACTGTCGTCATGGCAGCCGCCATAAACAGGGTCGCCACCAGCGCAAGAACCATCCCGGTTTCAAGCGACTGTCCAAACGGGCGGATAATCACCATCGCGCCAACAAACCCGATGGCAACGGCACTCCAGCGGCGTGCACGCACGGTTTCACGCACAATAAGAGCGGCCAGTACAGTGGTCAGGATCGGCAGGGTAAAGTTGATCGCAATCACCTGTGCCGCCGGGCTGATGGCAAGGGCAGAAAACAGGCAAAGCATCGCGCCAAGGCCAAGGGCAGCGCGCATGAAATGGAGCTTGAACCGCTCGGTTTTTAACCCGGAGCGCCCATGCGTCAATATCCACGGCAGCATCGGGATCAAACCAAAAAGGTTTCTAAAAAAGGCGACTTCAAACGGATGAACGTCATGGGTGATATAGCGGATCAATACCGCCATGGCGGCCATGCAAAAGGCCGATCCAATCATAAGAAGGGTGCCGCGCAGGGCATTATGTTCACTAGGGGGCGAAGGCTGCATCAGGGTTCAGACCCTTAAAATGGGGCACGGTGGGGCGGTATCATACGGTCATACGGGCAAGCAGGTCATGTCAGGCAAGCCAGATAGGCTGGGGCGTTGAAACTATATATCTTTCAACATCGTATGACAAACTGACAAGGCTGTCTTGCCGCAATCGGTGACCCCCGGGTCTCCCAACCGGCAAGGCTGCCATGCCGCTTGATGGGGCTTGGGAACGCGATTGCGTGGTTTGAAAATGGGGGAAAGTGAAAAAACCCCAAGGCAGTCGGGGATGATCGTCACGTGAATTTTACGGTCTTAAGTAACGCTTTCGGGTGAAATGTTCTCTGGTGGCTGTTTTTCGTGTAAGATCAAGGCAATCGGGGAAAATCCATCAGGGGGAATTATAATGGATGCTATAGATCGCAAATTGATCGACATCCTGCAGGAAGATGCGTCGCTATCCTACTCGGTTCTGGGAACCAAGGTTGGGTTGTCGGTTTCTGCGGTAAATGACCGTGTCCGAAAGCTGCGAGATCAGGGAATTATCCAGTCTTATCGTATCGCGGTTGACCCACAGGCGATTGGGCGCGCGCTGACCGCGATGGTGTGGCTGCGCACCGACCCGGCCAAGGGCAACAAAAAAATGGTCAAATCGCTGATCAAGGCGGACGAAGTTTTGGAATGTCATCACATGACCGGCCGATTTGATTTTCTGATCAAGCTGCGCTTGCGTGATACCGCCCATCTCGAAAGCTTTGTTTCCGATACGATCAAGGAAATACCCGGTGTGGTCGAAATTTTGCCGGAAATTGCCTTGTCCACAGCAAAAGAAACGTCCTTTGTTCCGGCTCAATCAGAATCAGACTAGATAATTTTCTAAAAATAAAAATATCCTGCCTTTTTCGTCTCAGGGGACTACGCAGTCATCATTTCATAATTATCTCATGAGATGATTGCGTCTAGGTGTGGGCTACCCATATCTCTGCGGACAATAAATTTAACCACCAGCAAAAAGGCAGGAGCCAAAATATGATTGAATCGATGAATCTGGTGATCCTGATTGCATCGATTCTGGTGGTGGTTGCCGTTTTCACAAGCCTCGTCAGTTTCCGGGTTGGGGCACCATTGCTGTTGGTGTTTCTGTTTGTCGGGTTGGCTGCCGGTGAAGATGGCGTTGGCGGCATCATGTTTGATAATGCGCCGCTGGCCTATTTTATTGGCTCCATCGCCCTTGCCCTGATCCTGTTTGACAGTGGCTTTGAAACCCAACTTCGCACCTTGAAAATTGCCGCCGGACCGTCCCTTGTCCTTGCCACCCTTGGGGTAATGATCACAACCGGGGTTATTGGCGGGGTGACGTGGCTTGTCTTGGATGTGCCATGGCTGGTCGCCCTTTTGTTTGGTGCGATTGTCAGTTCGACCGATGCGGCGGCGGTGTTTTTCCTGTTGCGGGTTGGCGGGATCAATCTGCGTGATCGCACGCGCAGCACACTGGAAGTCGAGTCTGGTTCAAACGATCCGATGGCGGTGTTTCTGACCATTTCACTGGTTGAGCTGATCGTATTGGGCGGCGGCGAAAACATCGCTTTTGAGCTGTTGCAGCGTTTCGTTCTTCAGATCGGCTTGGGCGGTATTCTTGGACTGGCCGGTGGGTTCGCGATTGTTCAGATGATCAACCGGCTGAAACTCGAACCGGGGCTGGTGCCGATCATTACCATGGCCTGTGCGCTTAGTTTGTTTGGTGCAACCAGTATTGTTGGCGGCAGTGGGTTTTTGGCGGTCTATGTTGCCGGTCTTTATGCCGGTAACAGCAAGATGCAAATGAGTGTCGGCGTCCGCCGGTTTCAGCATGTCACCACATGGCTGGCCCAGATCGCGATGTTTGTCACCCTTGGTTTGCTGGCAACCCCGTCGGAATTTGGCGATGTCATCATTCCGGGTGTCGTTCTGGCCCTGGTTTTGGTGTTTATCGCCCGTCCGGTTGCGGTCTGGCTGTGCCTGATGTTCTTTAATTTCTCGCGCAATGATACGGCCTTTATATCGTGGGTTGGTTTGCGCGGGGCGGTGTCGATCCTGCTTGCCATCGTGCCAATGGTCGAAGGTGTGCCCGAAGGCCAATTGCTGTTTAACACTGCCTTTATCGTCGTGATCACATCTCTTTTGCTGCAAGGTTGGACCATCCGGCAGGTGGCAAATTGGCTCGGCATTATCGTGCCGCCGCGCCATGGCCCGGTGGACCGTATTGATCTGGAATTACCGGGCAATGCCAATCAGGAAATTGTTGTGTATCGCGTGCATGAAGCCAGTGCTGTTGCGACCGGGCACCGGATTCCGCGTTGGGCACGACCCAGCCTGATCCTGCGCGATGGCAAATCGCTGCGCCCGCACAGTGCGGGCCCTATTCAGGGTGCTGATCAGGTCTATATCATCACTCCGCCGCGCCATGTTGAACTGCTTGATCAGTTGTTCGCTGGCCCGGCCGAGGGGGCCAATGACATCGATCTGTTTGGTGATTTCAGCTTCCCGCCGACGACGCGGGTTGTCGATATCGCACGCCTTTACGGGTTTGCTGTCCATGATGGGGACGAAGATTTAACCGTTGCCGACATCCTCAAACGTGACCTTCCCGGCGATGTCGAACTTGGCGATCGTATGGCCTATGGCACGGTCGAACTCATTGTCCGTCGCACCGATGACGAACATGGTGTGATCGAAGTCGGGCTTGCGGTTGAACAACAAAAAGTCAAACCCAAACGCCGCATTCCGATCTTCCAGTCGCGCTCTGAGTTGCTCGAAATCTGGAAAGACTGGCAAAAGCGTAAGCGGGCTGTGAAAAACGCTGCATTGGAGGAAAGCAATCCTGCGCCGGTTGGCTTGCTGACCGATGAAACGGATAAGGCGGAAGCGGATGAGGCTGAAACGCTGACGAAAACTGAGGCAGACGATCCAAAACCAATCAATGCCAAATCAGACACCGAAACAGCCGATAAACCCAAATAATCCACGCGCCGCCCCATCGGGTCTTGCCGCCAAGGACGCTATGCGATCGAACTCTGGCGCGCGGCCGATCACATATGCATTAAATCTATGGGCATGGCATTAGCACAGCTAATGACAGGATCAAAAATGCTGGTTTGGTGCTAACCCTGAACTGCCTTAAATTATCGCTTCCGTTTTTGTTGGAGTGCCGCGGGCATGTTGGGTTTATATGCAGCAGTTGTTGTGATCTGGGGATCAACCTGGATCGCCATTCAGTATCAGCTTTCGGTCGCCCCCGAAGTCGCTGTTGCCTACCGTTTTGCCCTTGCCACGGTGATTTTGATGGCATGGTGCTTGGCGCGGCGTTTGCCAATGCGGTTCTCTGTGCGCGACCATTTCTTTATGGCGGTCCTTGGTGTCTGCCTATTCTCGCTGAACTATGTTCTGATTTATATCGCCAGCACCCATCTGACGTCTGGCCTTTTGGCGGTGGTGTTTTCAACCATCGTCATCATGAACATGATTAATGGTGCGATCTTTTTCCATCGTCGGCCCGAAACGCGGACATTAATCGGTGCGGTGATTGGTTTGGCGGGTATTGCCATGGTCTTTGCCAATGATCTTGCCGCCTTCGATCTGGCTGCCGGGGGCAGTATCGGGCTTTTGGTATCGCTGGGCGGAAGTTACATTGCTTCCCTTGGCAATATGGCATCGGCCCGCAATCAAGCGCGGGGCATTCCGGTCATGCAGGCCAATGCCTATGGCATGCTCTATGGGTCGGTCTTGCTGTTTGGCTATATCGGTCTTGCCGGTATTCCCCTGACATTTGATACAAGCCCGGCCTTCCTAATGGCGCTGGTCTATCTTGCCCTGTTTGGATCGGTCTTGGCATTTGGCTTTTATCTGACCCTGCTTGGCAAAATCGGCCCGGACCGCGCGGCATATAGCTCGGTGATGTTTCCGGTTGTCGCCTTGTTGCTGTCGACCTGGTTTGAAGATTTCCATTGGACCAGCAACATCATCTGGGGGGTTGGCCTGACATTGATTGGCAATGTGGTTATTCTTACCAAACGCATGCCAAAACCGGCTGCCAAGGTCTTAGAACAGGTTGTCGCCACGTCACCCGGTGTAAAACCCTAGGGCCAAGGCCGCCTAGACAAATAAGCAAAGGCCAAGCTGCATGCTTGGACGCGAGAAGCCCTTCACGATGGAGAACCCGGATGAACAGTGTTGCCTATTTCGAACGTATGGCAGGATATAATCGTTGGGCAAACGGGCATGTCTATGACGCCTGTTCTGGTCTGAGCCAACAGGCACTTGATGCCAAGCGCACCGCTTTTTTCCCATCCATCATGGCAACATTGAACCATCTTCTGGTGGCAGACCGAATTTGGATGTCTCGGCTGCTGGGTGATCCGGTGGCAATGCCGCTTGATACCATTCTGTATGATGCATTTGATGGCTTGCGCGCAGCACGGATTAAGCAGGATCAGGCGATTATTGATTTTACATCCGGTTTGACCGATGACGTCATCACATCGGATCTGACTTATCAGTCCATCACGGCCGGGGCTTACACCATGCCGCGTGATCTGGTGTTGGGGCATATGTTTAACCATCAAACCCATCATCGTGGGCAGGTGTCCAACATGGTGTTAGAGGCGGCGGGTAAACCGCTTGAGATTGATCTGGTCTATTATGCGCGCGACCAACTTTGATGCTTGATCTTGCTCTGCAATACACCCCGTTTTTAATCGCTGCCTTTTTGCTCAATATCTCGCCGGGGCCAGACATGGCTTATATCGTCGGGCAAACGGCGGTGCATGGGCGAAAAGTTGGGTTATTTTCAACTTTTGGCGTGGTTTCGGGCGCGTTTGTCCATGTGGTCGCGGCTGCCCTTGGTCTGTCGGCAATTCTGGCAAGCTCGGCCTTGGCCTTTGCCATCGTTAAATGGGTTGGGGTTGCTTATCTGGTGTGGCTTGGCATTGGCGCAGTGCGCAGCAGTTTTGCCCAAACGGCCAAAGACGCTGGTTTTGAAAATCGACAGTTTGATGGCGTGGCATCGCCCAAAACCGTCACCGCCTTTCAGGCGTGGCGACAAGGGGTGATGATTGATGTCCTAAACCCCAAGGTCGCGATCTTTTTCATGGCCTTTTTGCCGCAATTCGTTGATCCCCTGCAGGGACACGGGGCGACGCAATTTCTGATTTTGGGAACAATGGTCAATCTGATCGGGCTTTTGGTTGAAAGCACGCTTGTCTTGCTGGTGGCGGCCGCAGCCGTTCGGATCAAGGGGCAGCATAAATTAGGTGCGTGGTTACAACGTGCCTTGGGGGCGATGTTTATCGCCCTTGGCGCACGCTTGGCAATCAGTCAGCAATAAGAAATAAGACGCCGCGAACGACGCATTTATCGCGATTTGTGGGTTTTTGGTTTCTGTGCCAGATGGGCGACAAGGGATTGCGAAAGAGGTGCCGCACTTAGCCCATGGGCAACAACGCTGATACAGACAATCATGACAACAGCTGCATAGATTGCTTCATGACCCTTTGGGTCAATCATGGTTGCCATGATCAAAAGATAAATAATAGATGCGATCCCGCGTGGCCCAAACCAGCCGATATAAAGCTTTTCGGCCAGTGAATAGGGGCTGCCAATCATTGAAATCCAGACACAAGCCGGGCGCAGAACCACAAGGCTGGCGATGGAAAAGATCAGCATCTCGGTGGTCCAAAACGCGTAAACGGCTGGCACGACAAGCAAGCCAAACGCAAAGAATGTCAGCATCGTCAAAAGTTCGGCCTCGGCTTCACCAAAACTTTCAATCGCGTCGCGGACCTTGTTGCTTGAAATATTTAACGCTAATCCCCCGGCAAAGGCCGCGACAAAACCGTTGCCGCCAAGTTCTTCGGACAGGAAGAAAATCAACAGGGCAGCAAAAATCCCCAAAAGCCGCTCGAACCGGTCAAGGATGGTTCGACGGGTGACCGCATGGTTGACCAGAAAACCAATGATAAACCCGGCAACAATGCCAATGCCGGCTCCGATTGAAATTTCAAGGATGGCTTGGGCGACCCAGTTATTGGCCCCTTCACCCACCAGTTCTGCTTCAAGCAAAACGGCAGTCGTAAAGACCGGCAGCACCAGCCCGTCGTTCAGGCCGCTTTCAATATTAATGCCCTGACGTACCGGGGCGGGGACTTGTTTGTTTTCAAGAACCGGACGGCCAAGGGCCGCATCCGTCGGGCTGACAATCAGCGCAAGAATAAGCGCAGGCAGAACCCCAACCGTTGGATCAAGCCCAATGATAAATGCCCATGTCACCCCAATGGTCAGTGGCAAGCCAACCAAAAGAAGCCGGTTGGCAAGTCGGCGGGCGGGGGCTTCTTTGCGATAATCAAGAACAGCCGCATCCAAAAACAGAATGATCGCCAATGTTATCTCGGCAAAGCCCGTCGCGAAATGAAGCCGCCCGGACAATGGCGACATCGGCGTTTCATGCCAAATGCCAAGCGGCAAGGCAATGATCGCCCCGGCCAGCACCATCATCATCGGCGACGAAATGCTACGTCGTTGCAGACGCTTGGACTGCAATCCGTAAACCAACCCGGACCCGAGAAAAAGGATGATCACCCACTCGAACATGGCAGTGCCTAATTTATTGCTTGATCACGTGATACTGCCTGAACTGGCGTAAAACACCAAACCAGATCGCCAAAACCGTACACTTCCGATCAGGCCGCCGCGCGGTGCAGGATATCAAGCCCTTCCTGATGGCACCGTGCATCACCACTGGCAATGACCAGATCGCCGCTATTGATCGTAAGGTTCTTGCCATCCCAATCGGTAATCACACCCCCGGCACCTTCAATCACTGGCACTGCGGCACAGAAATCATAGGGCTGTAAGTTCGATTCGATCAAAACATCGCCAAACCCCAACGCAATCAGGCCATAGCCATAAGAATCAATGCCGTAAACTGGCTGGCGTGCGGCTTTGAATGCTGTCTCATATCCGGCAACTGCCTTTTGCTTAATGAAAAGATCCGGTCCGGTTGTAAATATGGTGGCATCTTTCAGGTGTGCGCATTCGCGTACCGTGATCGGTTTTCCGTTTAAGGTGGTTTGCTGCCCACTGACCCCGATCCAGCGCTCATCCAAAATCGCCTGATCAATCACGCCTAAAACCGGCTTGCCGTTCTGGCACAGGGCAATCAGGGTGTTAAAGCTGGGTTTGCCGGTGATGAACGATTTGGTGCCATCAATCGGATCAAGCACCCAAACATATTCCGCATCAAGGTTTTCCGGCCCGTATTCTTCGCCCAAAATGCCATGACCGGGCAATTCGGTATTGATCAGATCACGCATGGTGCGCTCAATCGCCCGGTCGGCATCGGTCACAAGGCTTGAATCCCCTTTAACGTCAATTTCCACCGGCTTGCGGTAATAGCTTTGCAAAACAGGGCGTGCTGCATCGGCAAGCTTGTGGGCCATGGCAAGAAACGGGTGGCTATTGCGCATTGGGTAGGGGCTCCGGTTTAGGGCAGGGGGAATGTCAGCTTGCCGATATCAGGCCATCGCGGCTTTGATGGTTTTCAAAACATCCTGATGGCACCGCGCATCCCCGCTGGCAATCACATCCCCGTCACTTTCAATGGTCAATGGCTTGCCCGACCAATCGGTCATCACCCCGCCAGCCCCTTCGACCACCGGCACAAGCGCACAAAAATCATATGCCTGAAGTCCGATCTCAACCACCGTATCGGCAAGACCAAGTGCGGTCAGGCCATAGGCATAAGCATCGACCCCATACATCGGCACCCGGCAGTTTTTCGCAATCGCTTGATAGGCCTTGCTGGCATCACCGCGGAACAGTTCGGGCGCAGTGGTAAAGAAGGTCGCGACGTTAAGCTCTTCACAGTCACGTGCGCTGATCTCATCGCCATTCATGGTGCTGGCCTGCCCCATCATACCGACCCAACGTTCATCGGTAATCGCCTGATCAATAATGCCGATAATCGGGGTGCCCTTGTGGCAAAGCGCAATCAGAGTCGCAAAGCTTGGCTTGCCGGAAATGAATGATTTGGTGCCGTCAATCGGGTCAAGCACCCAGACAAATTCGGCATCGACATTCTCGCTGCCAAATTCTTCGCCCAGAATGCCGTGATCGGGCAGTTGCGCATTCAGGATGTCGCGCATGGTGCGTTCAACTTCCCGATCCGCAATGGTAACGGGGCTGTCATCTGCTTTGACGTCAACTGCGACAGGGGTGCGGTAATATTTGCGGACCACGGGGCGGGCGGCATCGGCCAGTTTGTGGGCGATTTCCAAAAAATGGTCGAGATTTTCCATGAAGGCGCATCCCTGTTGGGTTTGGTGGTGGGGCGCGGCGATGTACCGCAACAAGATTTGCTATTGTCGGCAAAAACGGGCCACCAAAAGCAAACAGGGGACAGTTACCTGTCCCCTGTTAAAAATCAATGTCTGATCAGAAAAAATCTGTTCAGTTTCAGTTGCCGTTACTGCGCTGTTGCATCGCCTTCAGCCGGTGCAACAGCGGCGGCTGCTTCTGCTGGGTCCGGGAAAGCAAGCGGGCTATCAGATTTGGTGTTCAGCCATGCAATGACGGCTGCACGATCCGATGCCTTTTTCAGACCACCGAAGCTCATTTTCGTGCCATCGATATAATCGCGCGGCTTGTAAAGGAACGCGTTCAGCTCCTCAAAGCCCCAGGCACTGCCATGATTGGCCATACCATCGGAATAAGAGAAGTCGCTCCTATGCGCGAAATTCGCCCCGACGATGCCATACAGGTTCGGGCCGGTTTTATTCGGACCACCTTTATCAACATCATGGCAGGATGCGCATTTTTTAAAGACTTTTTCGCCTTGGCCAAGATCAGCAGATGCCAACATGGCAAGAATCGGTTCCGGACCTGCCGGTGCGGCTGGCGCAGCTACATCAGCATTTGCACCTGCCATCAGTTCTTCGGAGAACGGATAAGCCGGTGCTTCAAGTTCATCGGGATGAACCAGTGCGCTGCCGATCTTGCCGACAACGATTACCAAAAGCACGGCGCAAATGACTCCGGCTACGATCTTGTTGATTTCCATCGTGTTCATGACGGGACCCCGTTACAGCCTAATCACTCTCAGGTTTCTCATTTATAATATACTCAGCTTATCCATGCGCCCCTTGGCAATCCTCGTAAATGAGAAACACACATGTAACCGCAGGCAAAACTGTTCGGTGGGAAACTATACGTTTCAGCGATTTGCATCAACCTTTCTTAAACACCAAGGCGAAATCGGATGCTCTTGAACTTTAGTCTAGGGCGTAAAATCATCAACCTTTGTCGCATTTTAAAAACGATTCCGCCTTTCGCCATCCCCCAAAAACCGGCTAATGTCGCGCCGATTAGGATCTGAACCCAATACCTGTTGTTTTGCCATTGGCTGTTTGGGTCATGCATTGCGCAAGATCAAACACAGGTAATTTGAACCTGACCGGAGTTTTAAAATGTCGACGCCGCGCAATCCTGTTGTTGTAATTCCTGCTCGTATGGCATCCACGCGCCTGCCCAATAAGCCATTGGCTGATATTTGCGGCGCGCCAATGATCGTTCAGGTCTGGCGCCGTGCGCTTGAAGCCAAAATTGGCCCGGTTCTGGTGGCTTGTGCCGAACAGGAAATTGCCGATGTAATCACCGAAGCTGGCGGCATTGCGGTCCTGACCGATCCTGACCTTCCCAGCGGGTCGGACCGTGTGCATCAAGCATTGCAGTCTTTCGATCCCGAAGGAAAATACGATGCGGTGGTCAATGTGCAGGGCGATTTGCCAACCATTGATGCTGCTGACATTCGTGCGGTGTTTGAACCGCTTAGTGATCCGTTGGTTGATATCGCAACACTGGCGGCCGAAATTAAACGTGTTGAGGAACGCACCAACCCCAATGTGGTTAAGGCCGTCGCGGCCTTTGGCAATGGCCGTGTGGCGCGCGCCCTTTATTTCACCCGCGCAACCGCCCCTTATGGCGACGGGCCGCTCTATCATCATATCGGTCTTTATACCTATCGCCGGGCGGCCCTTGATCGGTTTGTCGCCCTGCCACCGGCCGAATTGGAAAGCCGCGAAAAACTCGAACAGCTCCGCGCGCTTGAAAACGGCATGGTCATTGCGGTGGCATTGGTCGATGGTGTGCCGCTTGGCGTGGATACCGTCGAAGACCTTGAACGCGCCCGACTTGTGTTAGGCGGCAAGGCCTGAATTCGACCATTTCAAGCATGGGATTGAGTTTACACCCCAATTAGGGTCTTCTGTCCAAGTTGTTGATATTCGCCCCATATGTGGCCGAATGGGAACAGCGCGTAATTCGAACCTAGAACACTTTAGAATCATCAGGAAACAGCCATATGACTGCGCAACAAAGGATCGCTTTTCAGGGAATGCACGGTGCCTATTCCGATCAGGCAGCCCGTCGTGCCTTTCCGGGTGCAACGACAGTACCGTATCGGACCTTTGAAGGCGCCTTTAGTGCATTGGAAGAAGGCGAAGTCGAACTGGCGGTAATTCCGATCGACAACACCCTTGCTGGTCGTGTGGCCGATGTTCACCATATTTTGCCCGAATCGGGTGTGCATATTATCGGTGAAACCTTCCTGCGGATTAACCACGCACTGGTTGGCGTTCCGGGCACCAAGATCGAAGACATCAAAGAAATCCACAGCCACGTTCACGCCCTTGGTCAATGCCGCAAACTGCGCAAGGAACTTGGTGTGAATGCGGTGGTTGGCCCCGATACAGCAGGCTGTGCCAAAGAAGTCGCTGATCGCGGCGATAAATCAATTGCCGCCATAGCACCCGCGCTGGCCGCCGAGATTTATGGCCTTGATATCCTGCGCACCGAAGTCGAAGACGCCGCTCATAACACCACGCGCTTTATCATTCTGGCCCGTGAACCGCTAAACATTCCCAATGACGGCACCCCGGTTGTGACAAGCTTTGTCTTCCGTGTGCGCAACGTCGCGGCCGCGTTATATAAGGCGCTGGGCGGCTTTGCCACCAATGGCATCAATATGACCAAGCTTGAAAGCTACATGGTCGAAGGCCATTTTACCGCCACCCAGTTTTTCGCCGAAGTCGAAGCCCATCCCGAACAGCTTGGCCTGCGCCACGCGCTGGAAGAATTGCAATTCTTCTCTCATGAAGTGCGCATTCTTGGTGTCTATCCAGCCCACCCATTCCGCCGCGAAAACGATCTTCCAGCGGAATAACCGCTTGGGCATTTAAGAACATAAAAAAGGCCGGTCTTTTCCAAGGCCGGCCTTTTTGCGTGGTGCATGTGTCTTTGCGCACTGCGCACTGGGCGATGGGCTTAACTTTCCGACTGTTTGATCAGATCGCTTGAGAAACGCTCAATGATCTGGGTCAGTTCGGTTGAACGGTTGGAAAGTTCCGCCGATGCCGATTTCAGTTCGGCGGCATCTTCGGTCGTTCCTTGCGCGCTTTTCATGGTTTCATCCACGCTATGGGAAATCTGTTTAACGCCATCCGCACTGCGGTTTGCGTTGCCTGAAATTTCCTGTGTCGCGGCACCTTGTTCCTCGATTGCTGCGGCAATCGCGGTCGAAGCTCCGCGGACCTGTTCGATGGTTTCCGAAACCTTCGAAATACCGGTAACCGCGCGTTCGGTGCCATCAACGATATCGTTGATCTGGGCTGCGATCTCGTCCGTTGCCTTTGCGGTCTGTGTCGCAAGGTTTTTGACCTCGTTTGCAACAACGGCAAAGCCCTTACCGGCTTCGCCCGCACGGGCAGCCTCAATCGTTGCGTTCAAGGCCAAAAGGTTGGTTTGACCGGCAATATCATTGATCAGGCCAATGATTTCTTTGATCTTTTCAACCGTGTTGGACAGACCGGCAACGTCGTTTGACGCGCTTTGGCTTTCATCGGTTGCACGTTCGACGGTGTTCGACATCTGGGAAATCTGCATGTTGATTTCCGTGATCGAGGATGAAAGTTGCTCGGTCGCTGCGGCAACGGCGTCAACGTTCTGCGAAACCTCACCCGCAGCAGATGCAACTTGCTGGCTTTGCCCCAGAATGCCATCGGCATTATGGGCCATGCTGATCGCAAGGTCGTTACTGCGCGTAACAGATGTGTTCACCGCACCGGCAATGCCACCAACTTCGCTTTTAAGTTTTTCGGCAATGGAACGGATATTTGCACGGCGCGCCTGTTCATCATTTTGCTTCTGGCTTGCGGCATCGTCTTCAAGCTGTTGTGCCTTTGCCGATTTATCGCGCAGCGCAAGAACACCAGCCCCCATATCGCCAATTTCAACGAAATGCGATTGCGTTTCGACCGGTGCCTTGTAATTGCCATCTGCAATGGTGCGAATGCTGTTGTTCAGGCCAACGATGCTTTTGGTAATCCGTGTGCCAACCATCCATGACAAAATACCGGCAATCGTAATTGCGATAATCGAAATGATCGCGATGTTCTGCATCACGCTGACAAATTCGGACTGAACGTCATCCATATAAACGCCAGCACCAAGCGCCCACTTCCACTCCTTGATGGGGCGAACATAAGCTGCTTTTTCAATCCGCTTGTCGCCTTCACCCGGTTTCTTGGTTTCATAGGTAATGATGCCGCCACCCGACTGTGCGGTTTTGACGATCATGCTCCGAACCTTGCTGTCAGGGTTACATTTCCCAACATCTTCCGGGCTTAAGGGATCAAGCACCATGCAGTGGCTGTAATCGGTGGCATAGATATAGTTCTCACCGTCAAAGCGATACGCATTAAGGATGCCAAGGGCGGCGGCTTTGGCGTCAGCTTCGCTCATCTCACCTGATTTGGCTTTGGCCACATAGGTATTGACGATGGTGACAGCACCTTCGGTCAGATTTGAAATCTGCTCGTATTTTCCATTCCGAAGACTGGTTTGATAGTTCAGTGCCACGGTCGCGACAATCGCAATGAGCGTCAGCAAACAAATGGCAGGAATGGAAAAAATTCCAGTGACAACCCGAAACCGCATTTTGCTAAATCCTTCTATATGCAGTGTGATCGTGAAGCTATAGATGAGAAATGATGTCTTGAATGTTAATTCAGCGGCAAGATGTCATCGATTTGCAGTTTTCCATTTCAACATCCATTGCCGTACCTGATGGCATGCTGCGGGTTTTTTACTGTCGCGTGGGGTGACAAGATAAAAGTCGCGTCCGGCACGAAGGCGTTGCTCAAACGGCTGAATCAGGCGGCCCGCGGCCAGATCTTGCTCAACCAAAAAACGGCTGGCCAGTGCAATGCCCTGTCCCGAAAGGGCCGCGTCAATTGCAAGGCTTGTCTGGTTAAGGCGGACATTCTTTGCCCTGTCGGGGATTTCGTGACCAAAGACAAGTTTCAGATATTCCGGCCATAAATTGTGCGAGTCGTGAATAAGAATAATCTGATCAAGATCGGTGATTTGCAGGGGCAGGTTGAATTTCGCACCTATCGCCGGGCTGCATACCGAAATGATATCTTGTTCGAACAGCAAATCGGCAACAAGCCCGGCCGCAAAGGACGAGCTGGTTTGACGAACAGCAAGATCCACCCCGTCAGAATGAAAGTTTGATGCCTTTTCTGTCGCAACAATCCGCAGTTCAATTTGCGGGTTTTCAGCCGTGAAATCAGGCAGGCGCGGGATCAACCATTTTGCGGCGAATGTTGGCGTGACGCTGATGGTCAGATGGGTTGATTGGGGCTGCAGCGTTTGGGTGGCGTTGCGGATAATCTCAAAGGCACGGCTGATTTCCGCATGAAAGCGCTGGCCGTTCTCTGTTAAGGCCACACCGCGTGGCAAACGATCAAGAAGGGCCAACCCCAAATAAGATTCCAGACCACGCACATGCTGGGCGACCGCCCCTTGTGTGACGCCAAGTTCTTCGGCAGCAATCCTGAAATTAAGATGCCGACCAGCCGCATCGAATGCGCGCAGGCTGTTTAACGGCGGAATTTGGCTGTCTGTTTTCTTCATCGAATAGTTTTTCTACACTCTTATCGCTGCAAATCTGGTTTGTGTCGCTGGTCTGAAGCGCATAAATTCTACAGTATCAAAGTTTATCAATACGACAATAAAGCAAATGCAAAGAGTCGTAAGGATTCGCAAGGAGTTGTAAGGAGCCGTTATGACAATAGAAAAAGTAGCACTGATTACAGCAGGTGGCAGCGGTATGGGCGCTGATGCAGCCCGCAAACTGGCCGCGGATGGCTATAAAATTGCCATCCTGTCATCTTCGGGCAAGGGCGAAGCACTGGCCGCAGAGCTTGGCGGTATTGGTGTGACGGGCTCAAACCAGTCAAACGATGACCTTCAGCGTCTGGTCGATCTTGCGATGGAAAAATGGGGCCGTGTCGATGTGTTGGTCAATTCCGCCGGGCATGGCCCGCGCAAACCGGTTTTGGAACTGACCGATGACGATTGGCATACCGGCATGGATGTTTATTTCCTCAATGCGGTGCGTCCAACCCGGATGGTCACCCCGATCATGCAAAAGCAAGGTGGGGGCGTCATCATCAATATCTCGACCTTTGCCGCGTTTGAACCCGATCCGGTTTTTCCGACTTCGGGTGTGTTTCGCGCCGGGCTTGCGGCCTTTACCAAATTGTTTGCCGATAAATACGCAGCCGAAAACATTCGCATGAATAATGTTTTGCCGGGCTTTATCGACAGTTTGCCCGAAACCGATGAACGACGTGATCGGGTGCCGATGGGCCGCTATGGCAAAAGCGAAGAAATTGCTGCGACCATCGCGTTTCTTGCTTCTGACGGGGCAGGCTACATCACCGGGCAAAATATCCGGGTCGATGGAGGCATTACCCGCTCGGTGTGATCGGCGGGTTTGATCGCGAATAGTTACAGGCAATGCCGTCCATTTGGCATTGTCTGTTTTGATGTGATGTCTTCGCTTATATGTCTTCTCCTATCTGGCCAGTTTAACGAGCAGTGCCCTTAAAATGAAAACGATTGCTTATTTTGCCTTTGTCTTGCTCGGTGTCATTTGGGGAAGCAACTTCATCTTCATGAAATGGGCGGCCGATTATATTACGCCGCAACAGGTCGCCTTTTTGCGCGTGGTTTTTGGCTTTGTGCCCTTGCTGATTTTTGCTGTGATACGCGGCGAAATTCGCCTGCGTGACATGCGCCATATTCACCATTTCGCTGTGATGGCCTTGCTGGCAACCGCGATCTATTACTTTGCCTTTGCCAAGGGGGCTGCCCTTTTACTCTCAAGCGTTGCCGGGATGCTCAGTGGATCAATCCCCCTTTTCGCATTTGTGACGGCTTTGGTCTTTCTGCGCGAAGAACGGCCAACCTTTAAGTCGATTGGCGGTGTGGTGTTGGGCTTTGCCGGTGTCGTGCTGATAGCCAGGCCTTGGCAACTCGATGCGGATCAAATGGCTGGTGGTGCGATCAGTCTGGTTGGGACGGCCTATATGGTGGGCGGCGCATTAAGTGTCGGCTGTTCGTTTGTCTATGCGCGCAAATTCATTACACCGCTCAGGCTTTCCGCAGTGGCGTTATCGACCTATCAAATCGGCATCGCCACGGCGATATTTGCCCTGACAACCAACTATACCGGGATTGACGCAGTCTTTAGTGATGCACAAGCTGCGTGGGGGCTTGTGGTTGGTTTGGGCATTCTTGGAACCGGTCTTGCCTATATTCTGTATTATTTCATTGTCGAAAATCTTGGTGCGATGGCCGCATCCGGGGTGACCTATTTACCGCCTCTTGTGGCGATGGCGATTGGAATAGTCCTGATTGGCGAGCCGGTCGCAACTCTTGATATTGTTGCGGTGCTGGCGATTCTGTCTGGCGTTTTCCTACAGCAGACAGGCAAACGCATTCTCGCGGTCAAAAAACAAACGCCCTGAAAAAATTAAAATGCAATCAGACAATGTCTTGCGAAATACGATGTCTGTCATCGTTGCGCGGATTGTCGGCCCGATGGCCCAGTTGCAAGCGTTGCCAAGGCGTTGCGGGGGAAATGGGTTCGGCGTGATCAAGGGTTCCCGCGTGCTTTGGGGCGACGATTAAATTCCCCATATCGCGTTTTTGCATGGCTGACCGGCGCGGGCTGTGATTGACATTAATCAGAAGCCCCTGTATCACCCGGCTCATTCCTTCGCTTGCAAAGACAGAATCAGCTGTCAGGAACTGTATCAAAGGCGAGGAGGGTGGTTACAACGTGATGACGTTGTGACCTCACATCATTGCCTCTCTTGCAGGGTCCGACGCAGTGGCTTCTTTGCCGCGTTACCGGTCATGACTGCGTTTGAGCAGGCACCATTGGCGTTAACATGTCGCCACCGGATAACGAAGGACATTACCTTTATGACGAATTTTGAAGGGCTCAAGCTTATCGAGCCCCTGCTGCGCAATGTTGAAGCTGCTGGTTTCTCCGCGCCGACCGAAATCCAGGCTGCGACGATTCCTGCACTTCTCGAAGGGCACGACCTTATGGGTATTTCCCATACGGGTGGCGGTAAAACCGCTGCATTCTGCCTGCCATTGCTCCAGCGTCTTGCTGAAAATCCGCAGCGTCCAAAACCGGGTCAGCCGCGCGCCGTTATTCTTGCGCCGACCCGCGAACTGGCAACCCAGATTGGCCAGTGCCTGCGCGATTTCAAAAAAGGCATCCGCCTTTTCTCATCTGTTGTTTTTGGTGGCTCCCCGATGGGCCCGCAGATTCAGGAACTTCGCCGTGGCGTTGATATCCTGGTTGCGACCCCGGGTCGTCTGCTTGACCACATGTCACGTAATACAATTCGTTTCGACGATGTCGAAGTCTTCATCCTTGATGAAGCCGACCGTATGCTTGACATGGGCTTCTCCGAAGACGTTCTGACCGTTGCTGACCAATTGCCGCACAAACATCAGACCGTGATGTTCTCGGCAACCATGCCAGCAGAAGTCAAACATCTGACCGACCGTCTGCTCAAAGACCCGGTTAAAGTTGAAACCGCACCGCAGGCAAGTGTGACCGAGCGTGTGACCCAGGTTGGTATGTTCGTGAAACGTCACGACAAAACCAAGCTTCTGGTTCAGATTCTCAAACGTGACGATACCGATCGCGTTCTGGTCTTCACCAAAACCAAAGCCGATGCTGACGAACTTTCGTTCCAGCTGCGCGATGAAGGCATTGATAGCGATGCGATTCATGGTGATAAACAGCAGCGCATCCGTCAGAAAATCCTGCGGAACTTCCGTAATGGTCAGTTCCCGGTTCTGATCGCAACCGATGTTGCAGCCCGTGGTATTGACGTTCCGGGTATTACCCATGTTGTGAACTACGATTTGCCGCAAGATGCGGACAGCTATGTTCACCGTATTGGTCGTACCGGTCGTGGTTCTGCCGAAGGCACGGCGATTGCGTTCTGTGAACCGCGTGACATTCGCTTGCTTCGCAACATCGAACGCCTGATCAAACAGGACATTGCAATCGACGAAAACCACGAATTCCATGCAACGCCTCCTGCACGCTCAAGCGGCGGCGGTGGTCGTGATGGCGGTCGTGGCCGTGGTGGCTTCGGCGGTGGTCGTGGCTTTGGCGGCGGCGGCGGACGCGGTGGCTTTGGTGGCGGTCGTGACGGTGGTCGCGATGGTGGCCGTGGTCGCGGTGGTTTCGGCGGTGGCCGTGATGGCGGTCGTGGTTTCGGCGGCGGTCGTGACGGTGGTCGCGATGCTGGCCGTGGCGAAGGCGAACGCGCTGCACGCGGTTTCGGTGGCCGTGATGGTGGTCGTGATGGCGCCCGTCGTGATTTTGGCGATCGTCCGCGTCGTGATGGCGGTGATTTCCGCGCTGATCGTAAACCACGTTTCGACAATGATGACCGCGCACCGCGTGGGGATCGCGAAGATCGCAATGGCGGTCGCGGTGGTAACTTCCGTCCGCGTGGCGAAGGTGGCCAGCGTGATGGTGGCCGTGATGCCGGTGCTGGTCGTGATGGTGGTGCTGGTCGTGATGGTGGTGCTGGTCGTGATGGTGGTGCTGGTCGTGATGGTGGTGCTGGTCGTTTTGCTGACAAGCCACGTGGCGAGCGTTCTGATCGTGGTGGTAACTTCCGCGGCCGTGATGGCGCGCGTGAAGGTGGCCGCGATGGTGGTCGTGATGGCGCCCGTCGTGAATTTGGTGACCGTCCGCGCCGTGCCGAAGGTGGCCGCAACGAAGGCCGCGGTGGTAATCAGGGCATGAAACGTCGTTCTGCTTAAATCTGTGCGACGGCTTAGGGGATGACAGGCGTTATTCCTTAAGACAGTCAAAGATCTTCAAAGGGCCGGCTGGAAACAGCCGGTCCTTTTTTATTTCGGGTCTGCTTGCGCCAAGCGCGGAATGCAAAATGTGTATTTTCTCCCCCCTAAGGGTGAATTCCCCCTTAGGTGATCCTATCTAACAATAGGGACGTAGAAAAAAGGGGGAACTTAATTGCGTGCTGTCGCGCAAAAGATGTGGTCGCAAAGCGAGTATTCCGAATGAAGTCAGTGATCGCAACTCTTGGTGTAACTTTTGGTCTTGTCGCCACATGTGCCTGCGGCACAAATATGGCGCATGCGACAGACGGCGTCGAAGATTTCGTCCTGCATGCGGATGGCAGTCGTGACTGCACGCATCTGATTGCTTCAGGCAATCCCGATTACCCGCCATATTTGTGGATAGCCGAAGATGGACACGGGCTTGAAGGTGCCGCGGCACACTTCATAAAACGTGTTGGCGAGCTGTCAGGCGTTGAAATCAAGGTGGTTCATTCTGGCAGTTGGGGCCGCGTGCAGCAGCATATGCGCGATGGGACGATTGATATGATTGCAGGTGCTTTCCTGAATCTGCCGCGTCTTGATTATATGGATTATTTCTATCCGCCATTTCAGGGCACGCGCACGGTGATTTGGACCCGCGATAACCTTAATCTTAACTATCAGCAATGGTCCGATTTGGTCGGGATTGAAGGCCTCACGGTCATCAATAACAGCTTTGGGCAAAAGTTTGATACCTATGCGCGTGACAATCTGACCATCCATGAAGTCCCCAGCCTCGAACAGGGGCTTGAAATGCTGGCGCGCAATCGCGCCGAATATCTGATTTACGAAGAATTCCCCGGCAAGGCCTATGCCGCGCGTCAGCAAATCAAAAATATCCACAGCTATGCCGCGCCCGTTAGCACGGAAAGCCTGTATCTCACCATGTCGCACCGATCAGCGTGCAATACCGGCGCGTTGCGCGGGCGTATTGCGCAGGCTGTGTTTGAACTGGTTTCCGATGGTGTGATGGATGAATTGCTTGAAGCCAATATCAAGAAATGGGGCGACAACACCAATTAAAGCTGTTTGATTCTTTGGAACGTCCAATGGATTTCGGGCTGTTTTGCGCGTGGGTTGATGTCCGTTATTCCTGTGTTTCGGCTGTTTCCATTGCGTCCATCGCTTCCCTCGCTTCCCCCGCTTCGACACTTTTACCGTTCTTGTAAGAAGCGTCACCGAAGTTGGCGCGAAGTTCGAAGGTGCCTCGTCGAAATTCCGCGGGGTAGTGCGACGTTCTGGTGAAGAGCTACTGAAGCTCTACTGAAGTTTCCTCGAAGTGAGATGGGCGTCCCCCTGAAGTTCGCTCAAAGTGCGACGGACACTCCACTAAAGTTCCCTCGAAGGGCGCCCGGCGTTTCGCTGAAGTTCAACGGAAGTACGTTTGACGTGCCCTTGAAATTCGATCGAAGTGCGACTGTTGCTCCGTTGTTGCTCCACTGTCGCTCCACTGAGGTTCCGCCGACGTGCGATTGATGTTCCGCCGGAGGTCTAAGGCTGCTTGCTGCATCGACTGGCTATTTAGATTTAAAGTGGTAGAGCTATGCCAATTTAATTTGACGTTAACGTTAACGTCAACTACAAGAGAGTCGCGTCATATCCCGGTATGCTCATGAATGGGCGTGCCGCTTTAATGTCAGGACCGCGACATGGCACAGTTCGAACCACAAAACCCCAATTTCGATGCCGAAGTACGACATCGCTTTAGCCAGCAGCCCTATAACCTGTCGATCGGGGCCAAAGTCACCGATGTTCAGCCGGGCCGGGTTGAGGTCATCGTGCCAACCCGTGCCGACCTGATTCAACATAATGGCTATTTCCATGGCGGTTTGATCGCCGGGCTTGCCGATATCGCCGGTGGGTTCGCCGGTTGGAGTTTGGTGGCAAGCGATCAGGGGATGCTGACCATTGAATATAAACTCAACATTGTTGCACCGGGTTTGGGCGATGAATTGCGTGCTGTTGGCGAGGTCATTTCGCGCGGTCGCTCGATCATCGTTACCCGGATTGATGTCTTTGGTATGAGGAATGAAAAACCAGTTTTGTGCGCGACTTCGCTTCAGACGCTTAAAGTCATGAAGTTGCCGCCGGAACTATTAAGTGATGTTGCATAATCAAATGGATTATTCACTTTTATCAAATAATGAAAACCTAGTCAGGGCAGGATAATCACCATGGCATTTTTCGAATTTCCCGGATTGAAATTTGATCTTGGCGAGACCGCAGAAGCGATCCGCGAAACCGTTTCTTCCTTTGCCGAGGCGGAAATCGCCCCGCGCGCGGCTGCGATCGACGAGGCGAACGAATTCCCCAATGATTTGTGGCGCAAATTCGGCGATCTTGGCCTTCTGGGCATGACCGTTTCCGAAGAAGATGGCGGTACCGGCCTTGGCTATCTCGAACATGTGATTGCCATGGAAGAAATCAGCCGTGCTTCGGCCTCTGTCGCCCTGTCATATGGCGCGCATTCCAATCTGTGCGTCAATCAGCTCAAACGTAACGGCAGCGCCGAGCAAAAGGCAAAATACCTGCCAAAACTGATCAGTGGTGAACATATCGGGGCCCTTGCCATGAGCGAACCGGGCGCTGGATCGGACGTGGTTTCGATGAAGCTACGCGCTGAGAAAAAAGGCGATCGCTATATCCTTAATGGCAATAAAATGTGGATCACCAACGGCCCGGATGCCGATACCTTGGTGGTCTATGCCAAAACCGATCTTGATGCCGGACCCAAGGGGATTACGGCCTTTATCATTGAAAAGACGTTCAAGGGTTTTTCGACCGCGCAGAAGCTTGATAAGCTTGGCATGCGCGGATCAAACACCTGCGAATTGGTGTTCCAGGATTGCGAGGTTCCCGAAGAAAATATCCTTGGTCAGCTTAATGGCGGTGTCCGCGTTTTGATGAGCGGCCTTGACTATGAACGTGCTGTTCTGGCAGCAGGCCCAACCGGCATCATGCGCGCCTGTATGGATGTGGTTGTGCCCTATATTCATGAAC
Source organism: Rhodospirillales bacterium (assembly GCA_019634165.1). Taxonomy (GTDB): domain Bacteria; phylum Pseudomonadota; class Alphaproteobacteria; order Rhodospirillales; family Thalassospiraceae; genus Thalassospira. Next base: position 322,279 of record JAHQVT010000010.1, on the reverse strand, counting down.
GAAAACAGTTCGGTAAGGCAATTGGCGAGTTCCAGCTTATGCAAGGAAAGATCGCTGATATGTACACCACCATGAATGCCAGCCGTGCTTATGTCTATGAGGTTGCAAAGGCCTGTGATCGCGGCGAAACATCGCGAAAAGATGCTGCTGGTGTGATCTTGTATGCTGCTGAAAAAGCGACTTGGATGGCGCTTGAAGCGATTCAGACACTGGGCGGAAATGGCTATATCAATGAATATCCAACCGGTCGTTTGCTGCGCGATGCCAAGCTTTATGAAATTGGCGCAGGAACCAGTGAAATCCGCCGCATGCTGATTGGCCGTGAACTGTTTGGCGAAACGGCTTAAGCCCCAAAATACAGGATAAATATCATGAGCACTTCCGATCCAATCGTTATCGTTTCCTGTGCCCGGACAGCCATGGGTGGCTTGCAGGGGGATTTCGCCCCTGTTACGGCTGCTGAACTTGGCGGTGTTGCGATTAAAGCTGCGCTAGAGCGCAGCGGTGTTTCTGCTGATGACATTGATGAAGTTATCATGGGCAACGTTTTGCCCGCAGGACAAGGCCAGGCACCCGCGCGTCAGGCGGCTTGGAATGCCGGTATCCCGCGTTCTGCCGGGGCAACCACGATTAATAAAATGTGCGGTTCTGGCATGAAGGCCGTCATGTTTTCCCACGATATTCTGGCTGCGGGATCGGTCGATGTCATGGTGGTTGGTGGCATGGAAAGCATGACCAACGCACCGTTCCTTTTGCCGAAAATGCGGGGTGGCCACAAATATGGCCATGATGTTGTTTATGATCATATGGCGCTTGATGGTCTTGAAGATGCTTATGAAAAAGGCCGTTCCATGGGCACCTTTGCCGAGGCAACGGCAGAAAAATACGGCTTCACCCGCAAAGAGCAGGATGACTATGCGATTACGTCCCTAACCCGTGCGCAGAACGCCGCCACGGCAGGACATTTTGCTGATGAAATCACCCCGGTTACCTATGCGACGCGCAAGGGCGAGGTGACGATCAATGCCGATGAACAGCCGCCAAAAGCCAAACCGGAAAAAATCCCGACCCTACGTCCGGCCTTTGCCAAGGACGGGACGGTGACGGCGGCCCATTCGGCGTCAATTTCTGATGGGGCAGCGGCATTGGTGATGATGCGCGCATCCGAGGCCAAAAAGCGTGGTCTAAAACCAATGGCGAAAATCACCGGGCAGGCAACCCACGCACAGGAACCATGCTGGTTTACCACGGCCCCGATTGATGCCAGCAAAAAGGTTCTCGCCAAGGCTGGCTGGTCGGTTGGTGATGTTGATCTTTGGGAAATTAACGAAGCCTTTGCGGTTGTTGCCATGGCTGCGATCCGTGATCTTGAGCTTGATCATGGCAAGGTCAATGTTCATGGCGGGGCCTGTGCGCTGGGCCATCCGATTGGGGCGACCGGCGCGCGTTTGCTGGTGACCTTGATCCATGCGCTTAAGACCCATGGCGGGACCAAAGGTGTGGCATCGCTTTGTATCGGTGGTGGTGAAGCAACTGCCGTTGCGATTGAATTGATGTGATCGAGTTTAAAGTCGCTTAAAAACCGTGCGAATGAGGGCTACCAACTTGGGCGAATTCCCCTTATTTTGTCGCCAGAGATAACGACCGAATAGGGGAATTCGCGCGATGCCAAAGCCAACCGTCGACCGGATGCTTGCCGGGTTCAAAAGTTTTAAGGCGATGTATTATGAACAGCGCCCTGAACGTGTTGAGGATCTGGTCAATACCGGCCAGAAGCCAGAAGTTCTTCTGATTGCCTGTTCTGATTCACGTGTTGATCCGGCGATCCTGACCAATGCCGAGCCGGGCGAGATGTTTGTCGTGCGTAACGTCGCAAACCTTGTCCCGCCTTATGAGCCCGATGAAAATTATCACGGCACGTCGGCTGCGATCGAGTTTGCGGTACGTGATCTTAAGGTCAAGGACATCGTGATTTTGGGACACTCGGCATGTGGTGGCATTTCAGCCCTTGTTGAGCACGGCGAAGCGGGCAAGGTGCCGGAACGCGATTTCATTGGCGAATGGGTCAGCATGGCGAAATGCTGTTTGCACCATGGTCCGGATGTGGACAAGGTTTCGCGCCATTCGGTCCGTAACTCACTTGATAATCTTATGACCTTTCCTTTCATCAAGGAACGGGTCGATGCCGGGAACCTCAACCTGCATGGGTGGTGGTACGGCATGAAAGAAGGCATTCTTTGGCAATATGACAGTGCCAAAGATGAATTTGTTGAAGGGCTGTAAGCCCGGCTGAATGCTTGTTCTCTGATCGCATGGCCGGTGCTGCGCCCAATAAAAGGGGAATGTACCGTCATGCGGTTGGAAGACCATCAGATTATGGTGCGCGATACCGCGCGTGAGTTCGCCGAAAATGAACTCAAACCCAATGCCGCCAAATGGGATATTCACCATACCTTCCCGGCCGAAGCCATTGCCGGTCTGGGCGAGCTTGGCTTTTTGGGCATGTTGGTCCCAGATAGTTATGGCGGGGCGGGCATGGATCACGTCGCCTATGCGCTGGCACTCGAAGAAATTGCTGCCGGTGACGGGGCAACATCGACCATCATGTCGGTGCATAATTCGGTTGGCTGTATGCCGATCCTTAAATTTGGCAGCGAAGATCAAAAGCAGAAATTTCTGGTGCCGATGGCACAGGGCGAAAAGATCGGGGCGTTTTGCCTAACCGAACCGCAGGCGGGATCAGATGCCAGCGCGCTTAAAACCCGTGCAGTGCGCGATGGTGATCACTGGATTCTTAACGGGTCCAAGCAATTCATCACATCAGGGTCGGAAGGCGACATTGCCATCGTCATTGCCGTGACGGACCCAAATGCAGGCAAGCGCGGCATTTCAGCCTTTATCGTGCCGACTGACACGCCGGGCTATGTTGTTTCGCGGGTCGAGGAAAAGCTTGGCCAAAATGCGTCCGATACCTGCCAGATCACCTTTGTTGAATGCCGGGTTCCGGTGGAAAACATGCTGGGTGAAGAAGGACAGGGTTATAAAATCGCACTGGCCAATCTTGAAGGCGGGCGCATTGGCATTGCCGCGCAATCGGTCGGCATGGCCCGTGCGGCGTTCGAAGCCGCCAAGGATTATGCCAATGAGCGCGAAACGTTCGGCAAGAAGATCATAGAACATCAGGCGGTAGCATTCCGCCTTGCCGATATGGCAACCAAGATAGATGCGGCCCGCTTGTTGGTCCATCGGGCCGCAGAATTGCGCGATGATCACAAACCGTGTTTGACCGAGGCCTGCATGGCCAAGATGTTCGCATCTGAAATTGCTGAAGAAGTCTGCTCGGCCGCCATCCAGATTCATGGCGGCTATGGCTATCTTAAGGACTTCCCGGTGGAGCGCATTTACCGTGATGTGCGGGTGTGCCAGATTTACGAAGGCACATCTGATATTCAGCGCATGGTGATTGCAAGGTCGCTTGCTGATTGAGGGCAAACCAATAATAAAGGGGCACGCAAAACGTGCCCCTCGTCATCTTCAAACAGTATCGCAATCAGAATTGATATTGCAGGCCGAGCAAGATTTCATGGGCTTGTAGATCAAAACGTGTTTCGTGCCGGAGCCTGGTTGGGGTAACGCCGCTTATGGCGTTTTTGCTGCTGCGTGCCTGACCCATATCAAGGAAGCGATAAGAGAAATCAATTTTCCACTGATCGCTAAGCGCATAATTCAAGCCAGCCCCGATCTGCCAAGCAACGTCATTGTGGGTTGCGCCGTCGATTGTCAGATTGGTGAATTTCATTGTCGTCGTTTTGTTTCGGGCCCAGCCGACACCGCCTTGCAGATAGGGGGAGAATGCCCCGGTATCCATTCCGATTGCGGTCAACGGATCAATATAAACATTAAGCAATGTGGTCGTGTTCGATGCTTGGTGATCTCCGTTCGAAGTCGAGCGTACGGTGCCGCTCGGGAAGCGGACTGTGTTCGTACGGGCCAAATCGTCGCGGAAGGACATCGTTACGTCGGTGCGCAGAAACGCGCTGAGTTTTGCGCCGAGACCAACTTGAAGCCGCCCGCCAGTATGGGGAGAAATATCCGTCATATAGTTATTGGTCGCGTCGGAAAGGGTGCCGTTATGGTTAACAGTCAGGGAATATCCGGCATCAATGCGCCAATAGGGGGCAAATTGCCATCCATCTTGCGCATGGGCTTTGCTTGTCAGCAAAGGAGAACTGGTCAGAAAGAGGATAAAGGCGAATGGCAGTAAAAAATGCGGTTTCGTTGATCGGCGCTTTATCATCTGATGACCTGTATATGCTAAGTTGATGATATTAATCAGGAAAATATATGAAATCCCAAGTATATTTTTTCCACAGAGGTCATTTATTTGCAATAAAAAACAACAATCATTGGTTGATGTTTTAGAGAATCAAAGTGGAAAAGTTGTTGGGAGGTTGGCGTTCTCGCCATTGGCAATCTCGGGCTGCTTGGGCCGGTTCGTGAGCGGTTGGCAATCCGTGGCTGTTTCAGTGTGCTCTGTTCATTGGGGTGATGAGATGTTCGGTGGTGCGCCAAACCGATTAAGATAGCGTTCTGCACGTGGCAGGGCGTTGTGAAGAAATTGGCTGGGTTCTCGCAACCAAAGGCCGTTAATTTCTTTTGATTTATCTTCTGAGATCAATATTTCTTGGGGGAGCAACCTTAACTCCGCGTCCCATCCTGGCCAGCGTTGTCGGGCGCGTTTAAAATAATGGTCGATCAGCGCAGTGCGCTTGCTGTAGCCGTGATAATCAAATGCCCAATCACCCCAGATGACGATGATGTGGTTGCCTGTGTGGCCATCAGTTGGCTTCAGCCAAAGCGGTCGCATTTCTATTTCTGCATAGCGTTCAATAAAGGCATGAGCCAGAATGTGACAAGCACCGCAGGCGAAAAATACGCGATCAGGCAATTGCCAGCGTTTTACGGGGTCAGACTTATCGTAGTTCTGGCTCCGGGGCTGATACATCTTTATTTCCCCGGTAACAGGTGATGCTTGTCGAGCAATCTTCGGAACTGATGGTAATTCAGGTCAAGTGATTTGGCGGCTTCGGTCTGGTTGTTGGCGTTTTGTTGAAGGGCTTGTTCAAGCAGTTTGATCTCAAAGCGGGCGACTTGTGATTTGAAATCTGTCGTGCCGGTGGGCGTAGGTTCCTCGGGGGTGCCTGTTGTGGCCGGTGGCACATCACGGTCGGTTTCGGTCCAGATGCCTTCGAACGGGTCGAGTACGATATGGGCAAGGGGGGCTTCATCGTCTTCAGCCAGATAAAGGCTGCGTTCGACGGCATTGCGTAATTCGCGGACATTGCCGGGCCAGGCGTGGTTAAGAAGTTGGCGGACGGCGTTTGGTGTGAAGCCAGAAAAAACCTGACGCGACAGGCGTTTGGTCATTTCGAGCGCGAACTGTTCGGCAAGCGGGATGATATCATCAGACCTTTGGCGCAGCGGTGGTACGGCAATCACGTCAAAGGCAAGGCGATCAAGTAAGTCTGCCCGGAACTTCCCGATTTTGGCCAGTTCGCGCAGGTTTTCATTTGTCACGCCAATAACGCGGGCATCAACCTCGATGACTTCTGATCCGCCGACACGTTCAATCTCGCCATATTCAACAGCGCGCAGAAGTTTTTCCTGAACCACCGGGCTGGCGGTGGCGATTTCATCGAGAATGATGGTGCCACCATGCGCACGTTCAAACCGGCCGATATGGCGTTTGGACGCCCCGGTAAAGGCGCCGGCTTCATGGCCGAACAGTTCGGTATCGAGCAAGGTTTCAGACAGGGCTGCGCAATTGACCTTAATCAGTGGCCCGCCCCAGCGGCGCGATAGGTAATGCAGGCGCGATGAAATCAGCTCCTTACCCGATCCGCGTTCGCCGATCACCAGACACGGGCGCTCAATCGGTGCCAAGCGTGAAACATGCTCAAGAGCGGCCAGAAAAACGGGGTCTTCGCCCAAAATGGGTTGCAAGCTATCCATATAGCGAAAAACGTTAGCGAAATTCGATAAATATGTCGCGGTAAAAGTTAATCTTTAAGGGTGCGAAATCTCAAGCCATTGATTTCATTGTATTTAAAAACTGGCACGGGATTTGAAATAGAGAGATCAGAATTTTTGCGTCCCCCGATTAATTAAGGAGATCAGACAATGGGCGTGTTTTCGCGTTTGTCAGATATCGTAAATGCCAACATCAACGTGCTTTTGGATCGTGCCGAAGATCCGGAAAAAATGGTCCGTTTGATGATCCAGGAAATGGAAGACACTTTGGTTGAAGTGCGTTCCGCCGCCGTAAAGGCGATTGCCGATAAAAAGGAAGTCGAACGGAAGCTTAAAAAGCTGCATGACGGTCAGGTTGAATGGGACACCAAGGCAGAGTTTGCTGTGTCCAAGGGCCGTGATGATCTTGCCAAGGGTGCGCTTATGGCGCGCCGTCGTCTGGCCGATCAAAGTGTTGTGCTTGAGCGCGAGCTTGAAGTCATCGAAGAAACACTTGGCAAGTTTGACGAAGACCTTAATAAGCTTCAGAACAAGCTGAATGAAGCCAAGGGCAAGCAACGTGCGGTGGAAATCCGCATGCAGACGGCGGAAAAGCGTGTAAAAATGCGTGAAAAGATTCATTCCGGTCAGATTGACGATGCGTTGCTGCGCTATGAAACCATGGAACGTCGCATTGATGAACTTGAAGCCAGTGCAGATTCTTGGGACCTTGGTCGCGGGCAGAGCCTTGAAGATCAGTTTGAAGACCTTGAGGCAGAACTTGGGATCGAAGATGATCTTAAGGAGCTTAAAGCGCGCGTGAAGAAAGACGTGAAGAAAGATAAGTAATCAACCGGTTTGTGTGTTTTGGCGCGTGAGCCTGCAGAGGGAAGAAGTTGTCAAACATGTGGGCGATTGCCGTACCCCTTATTGTGTTTGTGGCCGTTGTTGGCCCGGTCTGGGTGGTGTTTCATTACATCACTGTCTGGAAACGGATGAAGGCCGAACAACGCATGCAAAACCCTGAACAGGCTGCCCGCGAACAAGAAGCGGTGGCCGGTTTGAAAAAGCGGGCTGCGCGACTCGAAAGCCGTGTTGAAACACTTGAACGCCTGTTAGATGCCGAGGTTGCCGAATGGAGGAACAGGATATGACTGCCCAACAAGCTACCGCCGGAGACGGATTTGGGCGCGGTCAGAAGAAACGCGCCGATCGCGGATGCGGCTATTCAAAGCGCAACCGTGACGGAAAGGAATGTAAAGGCGTGATTGGACGCACCACACGTGGGATTTCGGATGCTTTTGGTATTCCGCGCAAAGGGGTTCTGGTGGCCTTCATTCTGATCTTGATCTTCAGCTTCCCGGTTGGGGTCATGCTGTTTGGGTTGGCGTGGGCCTATGTCCATCATCCGCAGTGGTTTGATGGTTTGCGCGGCAAGATTGGTGGTGGGTCGGCAAGGATGTCGGCACGCAGCAGTTCGTCCAGAAGCAATGCCAAATCTGATGCCGCTGAAGAACGCCCGACGGTTGGTGTGGATTACGAAGAATCCTGGATGGAAGATTTGCGAGATCAGTTCGATGATCTTGAACGCCGCACGGGGTCGATGGAGGGGTTTGTTGCCTCTGGCGATTATGGCGTTGCATCTGAATTGGCAAAGATGAAGCAAGATGATGTTTCGGATGCCACGGACGCCAAAGAAGCCAAAGACGATACCGATCAAGCCGGAAAAAACCCGGACGCGCCAAAGGCGTAAAGGCCAAGTTTTACATATGTTTCAAAGATTGACGGCGGTTTTTGCTTTACCCAATCCCCCCTCGCGTTAGCAACGAAAAACCGCCGTCATCCCCTTTTCCCTCTGGCAAGCCGGATCGCTTTTGTGGTCCGGTTTTTTCTTTGTTTGCAGGTCATTACGATAAAATTCCCAAATAGCGTTTATCACTATACCTAATTTAAAGGTTTTCCCGGCAAAATTGGTGCAAATGCCCATATAGATGAGCAGGCGTTTGGGGGAAGACGTATGGCAACCATGATCGAACATCCGGGTGAGCAGGACTTTTTTCATCGTTTGATGTTGGATAATCCGTGGTGGGATGGCATCACGGATGATTTGGTACAAGGGTTGCCACAACGCGCCTTTTTCAAGCGGTTTTGGACCGCACTTGAAAAGCATGACGGGCAAAAGGCGGTTGTTCTGACCGGGCCGCGCGGGGTTGGCAAAACCGTGATGATGCGCCAAGCGGTGGCGGAGCTTTTGAACGCAGATACCCCGCGTCGTCATGTTTGCTATATCTCGCTTGAACATCCTTTGTTTTTGGAAATTGATCTGCCGCGTTTGCCAAAATTGCTGCGCTCCATGCGCGGGATTTCGGCAGACCATCCCTTATGGCTGTTCATTGACGAGGTATCCTATCAACGCGATTGGGAAGACCGGCTTGCAAAGTTATTGGTCGCAGACCCGATGTTGCGGGTGGTTGCGGTCAGTGCGCTGGCCCCTGGTGCCGATAGTTCAGGTCATATCCAAAGCCTGTTTTTACCCCCCTTTAGTTTTGCCGAGTATCTTGAGCAAAAAGGGATCGCCCCCAGTGATGTGTTGCCTGAAACGCCCAATGTCGGGCGCTATACGGCTGATGTGCCTGATGGCTTGATCGAGTTGAATGATCTGTTTGAAGATTACATCAACGAAGGCGGTTTCCATGATGCCAATGGCGAAGCCGGGGCGATCCATCGGTCGCTGCATTCGGATTTGCCGGGCCTGCATGGCATTTCCAGCCCATCGGACCTGCATCGGTTGTTTGCGCTTTTGGCTTATAATACCGGGGCGGAATTCTCGATTGAAACATTGGCGCGCGAACTTGATATCGCCAAAAATACCCTGCGCCGCTATCTGGAATATCTCGAAAGTGCATGGTTGGTACGCCGGCTTGAGCGGGTTGATGAGAATGCCAAGCCGTTCCAGCGCGCTGTTGCCTTTAAGGTCCATTTGATCCATCCGGGGCTTCGCACCGGGTTGATTGGTGCGCGCGCGTCAGACAGCCCAACCATCACCCGCTTGGTCGAAACCGCCATCCAGACACAGTTTTTGACCTCAAGCGTTGGGATGGAAAGCCTCTATTATGCGCGTTGGGGGCATTATGAAGTGCCATTTGTCTTCCTTGATCGAAGGTCGGGAACGCCGCTGTTTGCCTATCATTGCCTATGGCGCGATGAGGCTATTCGCAAGCCCAAGGAAATCCGCGCATTGGTCAATTTCCGGGGCAGTCATGCCTTGCCGCTTGGGGCGTTTGTTCTGACCAAGGCGCAATGGCACGGCGGAAAACTTGGCGGGGTTCCGATGCGTTTTGAACCGGCCAGTGTGCTGGCGCTGCGGATCGGGCTTGAGTTTTCGCAGCTTTGAGTGTGGCGTGAATTGCCTTCACATGAATTGCAACGCTGCGTGTGATCTTGGCAGTATGGCCGAGCCACGCGGTGCGGTCAGGAACTGTATCGGACAAAGCATAGGAGGTCGTTTATGACGACACTTTCAAAGCTTTCTCAAATGATTGCCGCGGTTGCATTGATGGCGGGGGTAGCATTTTTGCTGTCGCTTCAGCCAGCATTTGCTCAGGTGGTGTGCCCAGCCAATCCACATTGGACGGCAACCGTTCCGCCGATCAACGCCCAGCATGTTTTCTGTGGCGAGGTTCGGGCCAATGGCACTGCGGCCGGCTTTCATTCCCGGCCGGGTGGCGTTAATCCAGCATCTGTCGCTGGATTTGTTGTGAATCAGCCGGCGAATGCAAACGGTATCTATGGCGGAAACGTAACGTTGGTTAACCCAAACGGGGCGAACCCGACCAAGTTTTCGACTGTTTTTCCTGATACCTGCACGGAAGCGGAAGTTACGCAGTCGATTTTGTATGCCCATGCTAATCCGGTAGCCTGTCCTGCCGCGGCGCCAAATTGGGCAACTTGCGGTATGAACCGGCCTAACCCGGCGACTGCTGGTTTGTGCATCGGTGATGACGCTGCATCGCAGTTCTATATCGCCTTTGCGGTCTTGCCAGCTAACAATGCCAATGCGGGTAACATCAACACAGCATTTCCGCTGCGTTGATCGTATTTGATAAGGATTAAATGACATGGCTGGCGGTGATTATCCCGTTCCGGACTGGCCAGGCAGAATTGCAGGCGACGAAGGTCATGATCGTATTGCCGCCTGTCTTGTTCTTGACATTCAACGGGCACAGCAATGGGGTAAACAGGTGCTTTCCCATGTTGAGAATGTGCAAGATGGTGGCGAAAGCCATTGGGAAATGGGCATGAATGCTTACATGCTTCATGTGCGGCGTGAGACGACCGACATTAGTCCGGTCTATGAAGAAACCGGCGATCCGGCCATAACCGTGCAGACGGCAGATTTGCGCAAGGCACTGGTTGCTTGGTGTCAGCAGATTGCAAAAGAAACGGATTAACCAGACGGCAAGTTATTTGCGTAACTGTGGTGCAAAGCAGATGTGGCAGTGGGGATGGTCTTGGTGGTTGGTATAAAGCGTCTTTTGGTGTTCGCGGTGATATGGGGGGCAACAAGCGTTCTATGTGCCCAAGCGCCCGTATCTGCGCAGCAAAATACGACAAAGAAAGACACCCCATCTGATCCGCTTGAAACTTTCTTACAGCAATATATCAAACATGCAGGCCTGCCCGGTGGGGTGGTTGGGATTGGTTATGGCACAGGTGAGGTTCGATATGCTGCCAGTGGCTATGCCAGCGTAAATCCCGATACCGGCATGCGTGCGGATCAGCAGTTTTATATTGGTTCGCTCAGCAAAATGATGACGGCGGTTGTGACGTTGCAACTGGCATCGGAAAAGCGGATTGATCTTTCCGATCCGATTGGAAAATGGTTACCCGAGGAATTTAAGGACCGGGTTGCCAATGCAGATAAGGCAACCATTCGCGATCTTTTGCGTAACAGTTCAGGCATCCCTGATTACCTTGATGGGGAGTTCTTTTTCCAACTGGTTGGACGTGATCCACAGCATGGCTGGCGCAATGTCGAGTTGCTGCCGTTGATTGCCGATCGCGAAGCCTATTTCGAGCCGGGGACAAGCTATGCTGCCTCTAACAGCAATTTCATCTTGCTGGGTGTCATGATCGAGGCGGTTGAAGGAGAGCTTGTTGAAGCCGTTTTCAATCGGCGGGTTTTTGAGCCCGCCCAAATGGTCAATACATCTTTTGGGCGTTATCCGCGGCCTGATTTGTTGGCGCGCGGGTTTGACGATGCCAATGGCGATGGGCAGCTTGAAGATGTGACCGATTATGACGTTGGCGATCATCTTGCCGATGGCGGGATCATTTCAACCGCGCATGACATGGTGAAATTTGCCCGTGCGTTATTTGTAAATGGCGTGTTGTTGGGGCCAAACGCCATAAAACGCGCGACGACCGATACTGCCTTTACCGGCGAAGGGTCTTATGGCTATGGGCTTATGATTGGGTCCAGCGATTGGGGCCCGGTCTGGGGGCATGACGGGATTTACTTTGGTTATTCCGCCGAATTTTCATGGTTCCCGGATCAAGATACCGTGGTTGTGTTCCTGTCAAACGGGCGGGCATTGAACGAGGTGCCCAGTATCACCAGCATGCTGATGACCGGGCTGTTTGGCGACCCTGAATAATCTACATCGGTGCGTCATCTGTTTTGAGTTGAGTACTGCTTTGGATGCGCAACAGCGGTTCAGGGGCAATGACAACATTCTGGCCAGTGGCAAAATTAAGAAGCTGCTGATAAATCAATTCCCCCATTCGATAGAAATCAATTGCGACATAGCCATTCATCATGGCTTTTTCGGTTAATCTCAGTTGCTGTTCTGAAGGGGTGCCGGTGGCCATGATGAGTTTCGGTGCTATCGGGCAGCAATCTTTGATGATTTTCTCCAGCCGGTCTGGATTGCCCAATAACCACGCGCCGACGGGCACAATTGCATCTATGGCCGGGTTCTGGATGGCTTGGGCAAATTGCGACAAGGCAACGCCGTCATCGCCGCGGTTGAATAAAGGGCAGCGCGGATGTTCTCGCCAGCCGGTTTCACCCTGCATCGGAATGAGGGTGGTGTTTTCTGGGGTTGCATGTTTTTGATCTGATGAATGGCGGCGCAAAGAATGACGTAGCCCCGCGATCCGGTGGTTCAGATTAGGGTCAAAGCGGCCGCCGCTCATGACGCAAATATTTGCGCCGTTTGGAAACTCGGCTTTTAGGAGTTCACCAAGCTGAATGCCGATTTCAAAATTGTCCGGTCCGATATAGGCCATGCGCAGGTGCCGTTCAGGTTCTTCCAGATCAGAATCAAAAGTAATGACTGGAATCTGGTGTTTTTGTGCGACGGCGAGGCCGGGTTGGGCGATAAAGGACGAATTGGTGACCGAAATTGCGATGCCATCAACATCAAGACTGATGGCTTCTTGAATGGCCGCAAGTTGGCCGCGGAAATATCCGACCCTTGTGTCGCCCATATGGCGGCATTTATCGCCGTTGCGTTGTGCAGCATCGCTGCAGCCACGCCAAGCATTGATGAAGTTGATATCTTCAATGTCCTTGGAGATCAGGCTAAAGGTCAGGTTCTTCGCCATAACTGTTGCCGGTTGGCACAGCATTGCGGTGGATAGTGCGAAAGTTGCAGTCAGGAACCACTTTGTGGGCCTATGTCCAAACATTTTTGCTCCGACGTAAGGCCAGGCACTTCTCCCACACGGCATTTGCCGGTATTTTTTTATTGGTCGAGCGGCAAGGGGTTTTGAAACTTGCTGCTATTTGATGTGGTGATGTTGAAACAGATTATCCACCGTAAATAATGCACGCTATTTTTGCGGGGCTTCATTTAGGGGCATTGCAAACGATGCGGCATATGGCGCTTGCGGGCCCAATATGAGGCGTATTTTAAGCGGGTCCCATGGTGTTTTCCTATGCCGCAGTGCAAAAAGTGGCTTGCAGTGCAATGCAAGTTTGGGTAATTTTCGTAAAAATTAAGCTAGAATATTGTACGAATATTATCAAACGGGAGAATCCTGATGGCTGCTGCCCCGCGTCCGCGTCGGTCTGTTTTATATATGCCTGGCTCTAACGCCCGTGCGTTGGAAAAGGGCAGAACCCTTGGTGCTGATGGTCTTATCCTTGATCTTGAAGATGCTGTTGCACCAGATGCCAAGGACACCGCACGTGATCAGATTGTAAGCGCGCTTGGCGAAGGCGGTTACGGGAAACGTGAAATTCAGATCAGGACCAATGGGCTGAACACGCCGTGGGGATATGCCGACATTGTTGCTGCGGCCAAAACGTCGGCAGATGCCATTTTGCTGCCCAAGGTCGAAAGTGCCGATACCGTCCGCCAAGTGGCTGCGATCATGGAGGCCGAAGGTGCCCATGACGGCATGACCATTTGGTGCATGATGGAAACCCCGCTTGCGATGTTAAATGCCAAGGAAATTGCCGGTGCGCATCCGCGATTGGGCGGATTTGTCATGGGAACTTCTGATCTGGCCAAGGATTTGAATTGTGCCCATACGCCAGATCGTCTGCCAATGGTCACCAGTCTTGGTTTGTGCCTGTTGGCGGCACGGGCATATGGCTTGGCCATTCTTGACGGGGTTCATCTGGATCTGTCGGACGATGCCGGGTTTGACGCATCCTGCAAGCAGGGCCGCGAATTGGGGTTTGATGGCAAAACATTGATCCATCCAAAAACCATTGGTGCAGCCAATACAGCCTTTGCCCCGGCACAAAGTGAAATTGATTGGGCGCGCAAAATCATTGCCGCCCACGAAGAAGCCGCGGCAGAGGGCAAGGGCGTTGTCGTGGTGGATGGCAAGCTGATTGAAAATCTGCATGTGGTTTCGGCCAAAAAACTGGTCGCCATGGCGGATCTGATCACGGAAATGGATGCTGCCTGATCTACAGGTTCCATCAAAGTTTGCGCCAAATACCACATAGAAATTTCGGCAAAGAAATCAAACGTGGCGCGAACCGGACTGTTACGTAATTTCGACCTTTCAGGGAGGCCGTCGAATGTCAAAAACCAATCCGGGCAATTATTTTGAGGATTTCCAAATCGGACAGGAAATCCGCCATGCCACGCCAAGGACAATCACAAGCGGCGATGTCGCCCTCTATACCGGGCTTTATGGCCCGCGTTTTGCCGTGCAGTCATCCGATGAGTTTGCCCAGTCGATTGGGTTTCGGGCAGCGCCAGTAGATGATCTTTTGGCCTTTCACATGGTGTTTGGCAAAACCGTCCCCGATGTGTCGTTAAACGCGGTGGCCAATCTTGGCTATGCCGGGGGCGTGTTTGGGGTGCCGGTATATCCCGGTGATACGGTCAGTTCGGTTTCAACCGTGACCGGGATCAAGGAAAACTCGAACGGTAAAACCGGGGTTGTTTACGTTAATTCCGTCGGGCGCAATCAACGCGGCGAGATGGTACTTGATTACAATCGTTGGGTGATGGTGCGCAAACGCGATGAAGGGACTCCGGCGCCGGAAACCGTTTTGCCGGAATTGCCCGGTGTCGTCGCACCTGAAGCGTTTCAAATTCCCGTCGGGCTGGATGTTTCGGCCTATGACACCGAATTGTCGGGATCGCCGCATCGCTGGGATGATTATTTTGTCGGCGAGAAAATTGACCATATCGATGGCATGACGCTTGAAGAAGCTGAACATCAGATTGCCACGCGACTCTATCAAAACACCGCCAAGGTTCATTTCGATCAGGTGGCGGCAAATGGCGGACGGTTTGGCAAACGGCTGATTTATGGCGGCCATATCATTTCATTGGTCCGGGCATTGTCGTTTAACGGGCTTGGCAATGCGTTTCGGATTGCGGCGATCAATGCCGGGGCACATGCCAATCCGGCCTTTGCCGGGGACACGGTTTTTGCATGGTCAGAAGTTCTTGGGAAACTTGATGTGCCGGGACGGCGTGATCTTGGTGCGTTGCGTTTGCGACTTGTTGCAGTGCGTGATCGTCAGGCCAGTGATTTTCCATTGCGTAATGAAGATGGAAAATACCATTCCGATGTGTTGCTTGATTTTGATTATACGGTTCTGATTCCCCGTTGAATCCAAGCGAAACAGGGACATTTTGTGCCTTGCGTTTAACGGTTCCTTTGTAAGCGAGGAGGTAATTTCACGCGGTGCGACGTGATGATCTTGATCGTGTGGTCGTGCATCCATATGTATTTGCAATAAAATAGACCCGATCCATAGGCAGTTTTCTTGCGTATTAAGGTCTAATTGTGCAATTGCTAAATCCACGTTACGCCGTATGCCGATTTTAAAGATCGCGTTTATATCTTTAAGATCAGCCCTTCCCGCAGGGTGTTTACGGTGTCTAAGAGGTCAACCTACGTAGTTAAACGGAGGCGAAAACGGAGTTTTGTCACTGAATTCTTTGGATTTAGAAGGGGTTCAGATTGACTCAAACCCGCTGCATGGGTAAATAAACCCTGCTTTCCCGCCAGCTACTTTGAGAAGAGGCAATTCCGCTATGAGCAAAGCCAATCGGCCGCTGTCTCCGCACTTGCAGGTGTACCGGCTTCCGATGACGGCACAGATGTCCATCACTTTCCGCGCGATGGGTGTCGGCCTTGCCATTGGTTTCGTATTTCTGGCGTCCTGGCTTATTGGAGCCGGCGCTGGTCGTGAAGCCTTTAATGGTTATCACGCATTTTTCACCTCGTGGTTTGGTCTATTGTTGCTGTTCGGTTGGACAGCGGCATTTTATTACCACGCTTGCAACGGTATCCGTCACCTTGTCTGGGATACTGGTCGCGGCCTGTCGAATGAGGGTGCTGCCAAAGGCAACCCGATCGTCCTTGGCGCGGCAGTTGTGCTGACCATCATCACCTGGATCATCGGTCTGGCTTAAGGCCGGGCAAGAGGGGACAAACTTGTCATGAAGATGCAATCCGATCTGGGCCGTGTCCGTGGTCTCGGTTCTGCCAAAAGTGGCTCGTCGCACTGGTGGACCCAGCGCGTTACCGCGATGGCCAACCTTCCGCTTGGCATCTGGTTCATAATTTCGATTCTTGCTGGGCATACGGCTGACTATGACGCCGTTCAGGCCTGGTTGAGCTCGTACTTCCATTCGACCATGATGATCCTCTTGATCATCAGCGTTGCCGTGCATTTCACGCATGGTCTGCAAGTCGTGATCGAAGATTATGTGCATAACCGTAAAGCAGAAGTGATTTCGCTGATGCTGATCAAGGCCGTTGCGGCATTCCTGTCCGTGGCAGCCGTCGTATCAGTCCTGCGTATCGTTTTTGCCGGAGCCTGAGCCAATGAGTGAATCATATAAAATTATCGACCATAACTACGACGTCGTTGTTATGGGTGCAGGCGGTGCTGGTCTTCGTGCCACGCTTGGGACGGTTGAAGCCGGCCTGAAAACAGCCTGTATCACCAAGGTCTTCCCGACCCGTTCGCACACCGTTGCTGCCCAGGGTGGTATCGGTGCATCGCTTGGCAATATGTCCGAGGATCACTGGCAGTGGCATATGTATGACACCGTCAAAGGGTCTGACTGGCTTGGCGATCAGGATGCGATTGAATATATGTGCCGTAACGCCGTTCCGGCGGTTCATGAACTTGAACATTACGGCATGCCGTTCTCGCGGACCGAAGATGGCAAAATCTATCAGCGTCCGTTCGGTGGTCACACCCGTGATCACGGTAAGGCACCGGTAGAACGTGCGTGTGCTGCTGCTGACCGTACCGGTCATGCAATGCTTCACACCCTCTATCAGCAGTGCCTTAAGCATAAAGCTGAATTCTTTGTCGAATATATCGCCCTTGATCTGATCATGGACGAAGACGGCACCTGCCGCGGTCTGGTTGCTTGGGATCTTGATACCGGCGAGCTGCACCGTTTCAACGCCAAGATGGTCATTCTGGCATCTGGCGGTTATGGCCGTGCATTCTTTAGCTGCACCTCGGCACATACATGCACCGGTGACGGTCATGGTATGGTTGCCCGTGCGGGTCTTGGTCTTCAGGACATGGAATTTGTTCAGTTCCATCCGACCGGCATTTACGGTTCGGGTTGTTTGATCACCGAAGGTGCCCGTGGTGAAGGTGGGTATCTCACCAACTCCGAAGGCGAACGTTTCATGGAACGTTACGCACCGACCGTTAAGGACCTTGCATCGCGTGATGTTGTGTCGCGTGGTATGGCACAGGAAATCCGTGATGGTCGCGGTGTTGGCGAACACGGCGAATATATCCACCTGCATCTTGAACATCTTGGTTCGGAAGTGCTGTGGGAACGTCTGCCGGGTATTACTGAAACCGCCAAAATCTTTGCCGGTGTTGATGCGACCAAAGAACCGATCCCGGTTCTGCCGACGGTCCATTACAACATGGGCGGCATTCCGACCAACTATAAGGGCGAAGTTCTGCGCCCGACCGCCAAAGACCCGAACGCAATTGTTAAGGGCTTGATGGCGGCTGGTGAAGCAGCTTGTGTGTCGGTCCACGGTGCAAACCGTTTGGGTACCAACTCGCTTCTTGACCTTGTTGTCTTTGGTCGCGCTTGTGGTCTGCATGCAGCCGAAGTGGTCGACCCCAAAGCATCCTTCAAAGGCCTTAAACCCACCGATGGTGAAGAAGCGATCGCACGTTTCGACCGTCTGCGTTGGGCAAAGGGTTCGCGTCCGACGGCGGATATCCGTCTCGAGATGCAGCGCGTCATGCAGGGTAACTGCGGCGTGTTCCGTACCGCGGAGATCCTTAAAGAAGGTAAAGACAAGCTTTCTGAAACCGCCAAGACGCTTCCCGACGTCGGTGTTTCGGATCGATCGCTCATCTGGAACTCGGACCTGGTCGAGACTCTCGAGCTTGAGAACCTCATGACCTGTGCCGCGGCCACCATGAATTCGGCAGAAGCGCGTCAGGAATCCCGTGGTGCACACGCCCACGAAGATTACCCGAAACGTGATGACGAAGTCTGGATGAAGCACACCATTGCCAAGGTGGATGACACCAAGGGTTATGCTGTTGATCTGACATACCGTCCGGTTAACAACTTCACCCTTACTGATGAAGTGTCATACATCGAGCCGAAAGAGCGCGTCTATTAAGGCGCGGCAAGAGAGGATTTGAGAGATGGTAGAATTCAATCTTCCCGCCAATTCGGTCGTAAAAGAGGGCAAGTCGTTCTCTGCTCCGGCTGACGCGAAGAACACACGTAGCTTCAAGATCTATCGTTTTGATCCTGATAGCGGCGACAACCCGCGTACCGACACTTATGATATCGATCTTGATAAGTGTGGTCCGATGGTGCTTGACGCGCTGATCAAGATTAAAAACGAGATCGACGCGACCTTGACGTTCCGCCGTTCTTGCCGTGAAGGCATTTGCGGTTCGTGCGCGATGAACATTGATGGCCGTAACACGCTTGCGTGTCTTAAGCCGATTGATGACATCAAGGGCGAGGTCAAAATCTATCCGCTGCCGCATATGCCAGTGGTTAAGGATTTGGTGCCGGACCTGTCGCAGCCTTATGCCCAGCTTGCTTCGATTGAGCCGTGGCTGAAGGCTGATAGCCCGGCTCCGCCCGATGGTGAGCGTCTGCAGTCACGTGAAGAACGTGCCCAGCTTGACGGTTTGTGGGAATGCATCCTGTGCTTCTCCTGCTCGACCGCGTGCCCGTCTTATTGGTGGAACTCGGACCGTTATCTTGGCCCGGCTGTTCTGCTGCAGGCTTATCGTTGGTTGGCTGATTCGCGTGACGAATATACCGGTGAACGTCTTGATGCACTTGAAGATCCGTTCCGCCTGTATCGTTGCCATACGATCATGAACTGCACCAACACCTGCCCGAAAGGCCTGAACCCGGCCTTGGCGATTACTGAAATCAAAAAGATGATTGCCGAACGCCGCGCCTAAGCGCTTGGCAGTGTTGCCCTGATATTGGCGTTTTACGCCAAACTGTTAAAGCCGCCGGAGATCATTTGATCCCGGCGGCTTTTTCGTCTGCCATCAAGATGTTAACCCCTGAATTACCCAATTGGGTTATGATGATCGCGGCTCTGTTGCTGTAAAATAGGGAATGACCGCCTTGTTCGATCGCTGCCACGTTGACATCAAACCACTCCGTTCATTGCTTGGCCTTGGCTTGATCCTTGGTCTTGCGGCCTGTGGGGACACCAGCCCCAATTGGGAACCGCAAGATATGTTTGCCGCCCCGACCGAGCAAAAGCTTGATGACCGGTATCGGGCGATGATTGATTTCAAAGCCATGGCGCGCGATGCCAACGGCAAGGAATATGCCGCCGGTCCAACGGCGACGGTTCTTGGTGCGGTGGAAGAAGCCGTGACCATGTGTCAGCAAAGCAACGCGCAAGGCTGCAAGGCGGTGCGGGTTGGCCTGACATGGGTTGATGGATTGGATCAGGTATCGATTGAAGCGGTTATTTCAACCTATCGCGACACCATGACGGCGGAGGCCTATCAGGCGGCCGGGCAGGGGAATATGGGGGCGGCCAATTGGCTGGCCTATCATTACGCCGTGCGCGGGGAAAATTTGGAAGAAGCCGAACGACTATCCAGACAAGCCCTGCAAGTTGCCCCTGATGATGCCGGGGCACTTGATACCTATGGGCTGATTTTATATCGCCAAGGGCGCTATCAGGAAGCAGAAGACGTGTTTGTACGCGTCAATAAAGCAATGCCGACGGCCGAACATATTGCGCATTTTGCCGATAATGCCTTGGCGATGGGCAAAACCGATATGGCGCGTGCCGCCTATCAACGTGCCCTGCAGGCGGGGGCCGGTCCGGTATTGTCCCAAACCATTCAAAAACGGCTTCTTGCCCTTGATCTTAATGCCGGGACAGGCAGCGGGATGCCAGCACCTGCACAATGATTTCAAACATCATTTTTGACTGCGATGGGGTGCTGATCGACAGTGAAATACTGTCATTCGCGGTTGATGAGAAACTGTTACCTGATCATGGCATTACCATGAGCGCATCCGAACTTGCACGTGACTTCGGCGGCGTTGCCTATGGCGAGATGGTAAGCGCACTTAATGACCGGTTTGGGACATCGATCAATGCGCAAATTTATCAGGAACGCTGCGAAGCGGAACTGGCGAGAACCTTTGAAACGGATCTTCGGGCGATTGCTGGTATGGCCGATCTGTTATCTGCTTTGCCTGTACCATTTGCGTTGGCCTCGGGAAGCGATCTTGCCCGGCTTGAGCAATGTTTGGCCCTGACGGGTTTGGCGGATTTCTTTGAAGACCGCATCTTTTCTGCAGAGCAAGTCAAACGTGGCAAGCCTGCGCCGGATGTTTTCCTGTTGGCGGCAAAAACATGCGATTGGGTACCAGAAACCTGTCTGGTGATCGAAGATAGCCCATCAGGGATCGTTGCCGCCCGGTCCGCAGGTGCGGTCCGTGGGCTTCTTGGGCGGTACGCATCGTAATCTTGAAGACGATGTGATCCTGCGAGATGCCGGGGCGGAATATGTTGCAGGCAACAGTTCCGATTTGCACCGTTACCTGCAACACCTTGGTTTGATGGCAAAAGCCTAGGGTCCTGACCCTAGACGTTACGCCCAATCAAGGGTGATGACCTTGCCATCGACCTTAGGCAGGTCAACTTCATTTAGGTTTTCACCGGGGCCTGCGCGATCAACAATCAGAAAATCGCTGTCGAGTTCAAGAACCAAAAGCGGGTGATGCCAGACGTTTTTGGCATATGTTACGCCCTGTGTTCCGTCCGTGATGAATGCGCGTAAGGTTTCGGGTTTTGGGGTGTCGGTTCCCGGTGCGACAACGATCAGAAATTTCTGACCCGCCAGCGGTATAAAGGCCTGTGACCCCAATGGATGGCGTTCCATCAATTTGATTTCAATCGGCTTTTGCCGTGGGGTGCCGCGAAAGATACTGATGATCGGCGCACCGCCCTGATCCCCGACATCAACGCGCGAGATGTCGTGGAACCGGGTGGTGGTGCCCAGATTGATCGGGTAGGTGTCGCGTGCGGTTGCTGTCGTTATGACCTCGCCAAACGGGGCGAAGGCATCCGGGGTCAATGGTTCGACGGTCAGCTTCATGATCCTGTTATCCCGCTATGCCGTTATTTGCTGCTTGGCTTACCAAGAATGCGCAAACGGCTGATGCCGCCATCGGGGATCGAATTAACGCGCAAATGCGTGACCGGGCCATTGACGGTCAGGGCAGATGCATCAAATTCGTGGATGTGATCCGCCTGCATTTTGCTTTCGGGCAGGATGGAGGGCCAGAACATTGACCGTGCGGTGAGCGACTTGTCCTTTTCGCCGTCGACAAACGCGCCCTGAATGGAAACGCGGTCGGGATAGTTGCCCTTGAAATGGCAGGTATCAACGATGATTTTTTCGATCTCGCCCGGATTGCCAAGCTCAATGATCAGCCATTCATTGCCCGGTTCACGACGGCGCCGCGTTTCCCAACCATCGCCCATATTAACCCCGCGACCCGGTGCCAGAATGGCATTTGGGTTGCCGTAATGGGAATCAGACCAACCGACAACAACGCCACCATTCATCATCGATGCCAGATCAACCTGTTCGCCCTTGGCGGCCATGTCGGTCCAGTCGCGGTTCGGTCGGCCATAGACACGCAACCGTGCAACGCCCCCGTCGGGATAGATGTGCAGGCGGACGTGGGTATAAATGGCATCCGAGGTGACGTCGGCATAATGATGTGCGCTTGCCCCAAGGCCCATGGGTGCTACGATTTCATCCCATTTGGCATCATCTGCCGGATCGCCATCAGGGCAATAGCAGCCTTCGAGTGACCCTGCAGGTGGGAAGTTGCCGGTAAAGTGGCTGGTGTCGATATCAACGCCAAAAATGCGGCAAGATGTCGCAAGGCGCACAACGCAGTAATCATGGCCTTCAACGCGTTTGCGACGGCTTTCCCAGCCATCCATCCATTTGCCGTTATCGTCATAGCGATCAGGATAAAACACCGCATCTGCTGTCTGGAGCATGCGTTGTTTATCGGCAAAGAAATCATCGGTCGCAAAAATAGCTTCTGCGCCCAGACGTTCGTCAGCCAGATTGACAAAACGCCGTGTAAATTCCGGCGCGTCGTGATTTTCCTGATGGCTCATAGTTGTATAATCCTGAAATGATCGTTTTTTATTCGGTTATAAGGCGTGGTTTGCGCAATCGCTTGTCGGCTGGGTTAAAGTGCCTCAAGCCGCAGTTTGGCGATGCGGTGAACCTGATTGATGGCTTCGTTAAATTCGGCTTCGGTATCATTTTTTACCCGGCGTTCGAACGCGCTTAGAATGTCGGCACGATCAAACCCTTTGACGGCAAAGATGAACGGGAAACCGAACTTTTCTTTGTAAAGGTCATTAAGCTCGGTAAAGCGGGCCAATTCATTAGCACTGCATTGATCAAGGCCGGCACCTTTTTGCTCGTTCTGCGAGGATTCTGTGAGATCGGCCAAGGCAAGCTTGCCTGCCAGATCAGGGTGTGCGCGCAGCAAGGAAAGCTTATCGCTATCAACAGCACCATTCACGATGGCGGCCATGGCATCGGCAAGGGCGTCGGGTGCGTTCATTGCTTTGGTGATGCCGCGTTCATAAAGTTTATGCGCAACCCACGGCGAATGTTCATACACCCAGCCATAAAGCGAGACAAAAGCGCTTTGCGCCAAAGTATTTGGCGGACGGGTCGCAAAAAGAGATGGTGTCGTTTCTGTCATGGTGACCTTGTTTTTAGAGCCGGTTTTCAACCGCCAAACGGATGATGTTCGCGCCAGTGGCGCGCAATATCAATCCGGCGGGCAAACCAGACGTTGTCGTGGCTTTGAACATAATCGACAAAGCGTTTAAGGGCGGCGAAACGGCCCGGACGGCCAACCAGTCGGCAATGAAGGCCAAGAGACAGCATGCGCGGAGTTTCAACGCCTTCTTCGTACAAAGTGTCGAAGCTGTCTTTGAGATACTGGAAATACTGTTCGCCGGAATTGAAGCCCTGCATGGCGGCAAAGCGCATGTCATTGGCATCAAGGGTATAGGGCACGATCAGGTGCGGTTTTTCGGTCTGGGTGCTCCAGAACGGTAATTCGTCGCTGTAATCATCGGCGTCATACAAGAAGCCGCCTTCTTCGGCGACAAGGCGCCTTGTGTTGGGGCTTGTGCGGCCGGTGTACCAGCCCAGCGGGCGTTCACCGGTGACGTTTTTGATGATGTCGATGGCCTTGTGAAGATGTTCGCGTTCCTGATCTTCGGGCATGTATTGATAATCAATCCAGCGATACCCGTGCGAACAAATTTCGTGGCCGTCCTTCATCGCGACTTCGCCAACTTTGGGATGGCGGGCAAGCGCCATGGCAACGGCAAAGATCGTGATCGGGATTTGACGTTCGCGGAACAGGTTCAAGATACGCCACACACCAACGCGCGAGCCATATTCGTAAATCGACTCCATGCTCATATGGCGCACACCTTCGCGCATATCCGCCCCAACGATTTCGGACAGAAACGCTTCGGATGCTTTATCCCCGTGCAGAACGCAGTTTTCACCGCCTTCTTCGTAATTCAGGACGAACTGAACAGCAACGCGGGCCCCGTTGGGCCAGTTGGCCTTTGGCGGGGTGTCGCCATAGCCGATTAAATCACGCGCATATGTCTGGTCGTTCATTCAAACCTTCTCCTGAATTCTTTAGGGTCCAGACCCCAACGCCCGGCTTTGTCGTCGGGCATGTTTGGTGTAGCATCATATCAGGTTACAATTAACCATAGGTCGCAGCGCAGCAAGGAAGAAACCAAGCGTGCTGGACCAGATAAGTGCCGCACTATCAAGACGGTTTTGATAATGTTCCTGGACGGAAGTTGATTTGGGCCACGTTTTGCGCGGTCTTTCAAGGCTTTTTGCCACTGTTGCGACCTATAGTGCCTGAAACAGACGCATTCGTTTTTCAAAGAATTGTTGATATAGTTTCACTTTATCCCCTCTTTCCCGAGGGTGGGTCGTAATGCGACCCTTTTTAGATCGCTTAAAATTCGGTACGGCACAAAACACATAATCAGAATGCCGACCTGGGGAGAAGCGACCGACCACCGCATTTGAGTATGAGAGAGGAGACCCGGCATGGGCCGACTAACTACCCATGTACTGGATACGGCAAAAGGCTGTCCGGCTGCTGGAATCCGTATTGAGCTACACCGGTTTGGCAATGGTCATGATGATCTGGTTGCCGAAGCGGTGACCAATGCTGATGGTCGGACTGATGCACCGATGCTTGACGGGGCGGCTTTTAAACCCGGCGCGTATCAGCTTGTGTTTCATGCAGGGGCTTATTTCGATGCGATCGGGGAAAAGCTTCCCGAGCCAAAATTCCTTGATCAGGTGGTGATCCGGTTCGGGATTTCTGACGGGCAGGCGCATTATCATGTGCCGCTTTTGCTGTCGCCATTTGGCTATTCCACCTATCGTGGAAGCTGAGGTTATCATGGCGAACGCGACGGGTTCCTTCCGCAGTGACATCCGTTTCCTTTTGGGAAACGAAGAGCGCAGTTTGCAGGGCATTGATCCGCAGATGACGGTGCTTGACTACCTGCGTCTTGAAGAACGCAAATCGGGAACCAAGGAAGGTTGTGCCGAAGGCGACTGCGGGGCTTGTACCGTTGTCCTTGGCGAACCCGATGGCAATGGCGGGATGGGCTATCGCACGGTTAATGCCTGCATTCAGTTTGTGCCGACCCTTGATGGCAAACAGCTTCTGACGGTCGAGCATCTTAAATCCAAAGACGGCACCCTGCATCCGGTGCAGCAGGCGATGGTTGATACCCATGGGTCGCAATGCGGTTTTTGTACGCCGGGGTTCGTGATGAGCCTGTATCAGTTGTGGCTTGATGGTGGGGAAGATGACCGGGGTGCGATCAATGATGCGCTGGCGGGGAATCTTTGCCGCTGTACCGGTTATGGCCCGATCATTGATGCCGCACGCAAGGCAGGCGGAATTGCTGCCAATGACAGTATTGAACAAAAACGCCGTTCTGATGTTGCAGGCCGTTTGACCGCGATGGTTGACGGCGCAGGGACGCTGGCAATTGAAGATGCTGCTGGCCGCTATTATGCGCCGCGCACGTCTGATGATTTGGCCGCCCTTTTTGTCGCTCATCCTGATGCGACCGTGCTGGCCGGGGGTACGGATGTTGGGCTTTGGGTGACCAAGATGCTCAAACGTCTGGACCCGATCATCTATATTGGTGATGTTTCGGATCTTAAATCGGTAACGGAAACCGAGACCGCCGTTATCATTGGCGCCGGTGTAACCTATAGCCGCGCCCACGATGCATTGGGCCGGGTGGCAGCAGATGTTGGCGAATTGGTGCGCCGCATTGGATCACGCCAAATCCGCAATGCCGGAACCGTCGGCGGCAACATCGCCAATGGATCGCCGATTGGCGACACGCCACCGGCCTTGATTGCCTTGGGGGCACAGATTGTCCTTCGCATGGGCGATGTTAAGCGCGAAGTGGCATTGGAAGATTTCTTTATCACCTATGGCAAACAGGACCGCCATAAGGGCGAGTTTGTCGAAAGTGTCATTGTGCCCAAACCGGCCAAGGATGTGGTGTTTAAGGCCTATAAGATTTCCAAACGATTTGATCAGGACATCACAGCGGTTCTTGGGGCCTTTGCCCTTCAGGTTAAAGACGGCAAGGTTCGGGAATTCCGTGCTGCTTTTGGCGGGATGGCCGGAACGCCGATGCGGGCCAAAAAATGCGAAGCTGCGATGATTGGGCAAGAATGGAATGAAGCAACACTTGGTGCGGCCCAACGTGCCCTTGCACAGGATTTTGCCCCGATGTCTGATATGCGGGCATCGAAAGAATATCGCATGCTGGTTGCGCAAAACCTTATGACCAAACTGTTTATCGAAACAACCGCACCCGAAGTTGCCACCCGTCTGGTAGGCAAGGAGGCGGCTTATGTCTGATCAGAATGTAAAGGCAGCATTTGATGATGAAATTGCCCCGACAAAAGGATTGTCGGGCGGTGTTCGGTCATCATCCAAGCATGATAGCGGCCCAAAACATGTTGCGGGCGAAGCGGTCTATATTGATGACATTAAGGAGCCATTTGGCACCTTGCATCTGGCACCGGGTTCGGCAAGCATCGCGCATGGCAAGATCAAAAAGATGGACCTTTCCAAAGTCCGGTCTGCCCCCGGTGTGGTGTGCGTTCTGACATCGGATGATGTTCCGGGCGTTAATGATGTGTCCCCGGCCCATACCCACGATGACCCGGTTTTGACCGATGGGGTTGTGCAGTTTTACGGCCAGCCAGTTTTTTGTGTTGCGGCCGAAACCCGCGCACAGGCGCGTCAGGCGGCCAAACTTGCGCATATCGAATATGAAGAATTGCCAGCGATCCTTTCGATCCAGGAAGCACTTGAAAAACAGCAATTTGTCGCCCCCCCGCATGTGATGAAGCAGGGCGATGCCAAGTCGGCATTGGCCAAGGCCAAGCACCGCCATTCGGGCCGTATGGATATTGGCGGGCAGGATCATTTCTATCTTGAAGGCCAGATCACGTTCGCTATTCCGGGTGAGGACGGCGATGTATTGTTGCATTGTTCGACCCAGCACCCATCGGAAGTTCAGCACAATATCGCCAATGCCCTTGGCCGTCCGGCCAATGCGGTAACGGTCGAAGTGCGTCGCATGGGTGGTGGTTTTGGCGGCAAGGAAACCCAAGCATCACAATGGGCGGCACTGGCGGCGATTGTTGCGGTGAAAACCGGGCGTCCGGCGAAATTCCGACTGGACCGTGACGACGATATGGTCATGACCGGAAAACGCCATGATTTCATTGTCGATTATGATGTTGGCTTTGACGATGATGGGCGGATATGCGGGCTTGATATCCAATATGCTGCCAATTGCGGTTTTTCGGCTGATTTGTCGGCGGCGATTTGCGATCGGGCGATGTTCCATACCGACAATGCCTATTACCTTGGCGATGTTGAAATCAGATCGTATCGCTGTAAAACCAACCTTGTGTCCAATACTGCGTTTCGGGGGTTTGGTGGGCCGCAGGGCATGGTTGCGATTGAACGGATCATTGATGAAATCGCGATGAGCGTCGGGCGTGATCCGATGGATGTGCGCATTGCCAATTATTACGGTACGACGGATCGCAATACGACGCCGTATCATATGGTTGTCGAAGATAACGTTCTGCCGGAATTGACCGATGACATCCTGAAATCAAGCGACTATCGTGCGCGACGTTCCGCGATCGAGGCGTTTAACGCCGAAAGCCCGGTTTTGAAAAAGGGCATGTCGCTAACACCGGTGAAATTCGGCATTTCCTTTACCACCACCTTCCTTAATCAGGCCGGTGCGTTGATCCATGTGTATCAGGATGGATCGGTGCATTTGAACCATGGCGGGACGGAGATGGGGCAGGGATTGTTCATCAAGGTTGCCCAAGTGGTGGCCGAAGAATTCCAGATCGATCTTGATCAGATCAAAATCACTGCGACCAATACCGGCAAGGTGCCAAACACATCGGCAACTGCGGCATCCAGTGGTGCGGATATGAACGGCATGGCCGCCCGCGACGCGGCAATGACGATCAAGAACCGCTTGATCGAATTTGCCGCTGAAAAATACGGTGTGGCCGAGGCGTCTGTTCGCTTTACACCCGGTAAAATCATTGTCGGGGATAAGGCAGAAGTTGGCTTTGCCGATTTGATCAAGCAGGCGTATCTCGCACGTGTGTCTTTGTCGGCAACCGGATATTACGCCACACCAAAAATTCATTATGACCGTGAAGCGGCATCTGGTCGGCCGTTTTATTACTTTGCCTATGGCATGGCCTGTTCGGAAGTTCTGATTGATACCCTGACCGGCGAATATAAGGTGACCCGCGTTGACATCATTCATGATGTTGGCAGGTCACTTAATCCGGCGATTGACCGCGGGCAGATTGAAGGTGGCTTTATTCAGGGAATGGGCTGGTTGACATCTGAAGAATTGTGGTGGGACGAGGCGGGCAACCTGCGCACCCATGCGCCGTCGACCTATAAAATCCCGGCATGTTCGGATCGACCGGAAGATTTCCGCCTTGATCTGTGGTCTTCGGGACGAAATGTTGAAAAAACCATTCATCGGTCTAAGGCCGTTGGCGAGCCACCCTTGATGCTGGCAATTTCCGTGCATCGCGCGATTGCCGATGCGGTGGCCTCGATCGCGGATCACAAAGTCATCCCAACCCTTGAAACCCCGGCAACGCCAGAAGCGGTGCTTTATGCGGTTGCCGATGTTGCCAAGCGCATGATCGCACATTCCGATCATGCGGAATCCGTGGCAGGGGAATGACGGTATGACCTTGTCGCTGCGCGATCATATAGATCTTCTGAATTCCGCCGGTCCGGTGATGATGGTCAGCGTTGCCGCGCTTAAGGGGTCAACACCACGCGAAGTCGGTGCTTTTATGCTGATTGCACGCGATGGGACGGCAGGAACCATTGGCGGTGGTAATCTTGAACATCAAGTCACACGGCGTGTTGTGGATGCTTTTGCCACTCAGACAAATGGCAAAAGTGACGCGGCGATGCTGCCCAACGCAGAAATTGTTCGCTTCCCGCTTGGGCCGGGGCTTGGCCAATGTTGCGGCGGGTCGGTTGAGGTTGGGTTCCATTTGTTGGATGCCGATCAGAAAGCTGAGCTGCGCGATGTCTTGATGGAAATTGCGGATCAGCCCGTTTCCCAATCGGGGCGCTGGATGATGCTGCCGCTTGCTGCGCGGGATGGTGGCCATAAGGTTGCGCGGGCAGATACGCCAAATGCGATCATGCTGGCCACCGGGTTTGGCACCGCACGCGGTGGGGTTACATCAATTAACGGCGTTGAAACACTATGTCTTCGCCTTGATGAAGCATTGACGCCGATGTGGATTTTCGGGGCGGGGCATGTGGGCAAGGCATTGGTTCATGCCCTTTCACCCTTGCCGTTTGATGTGCATTTGGTCGATTCGCGTGATGACTATCTAGATGGGCTTGAAGGTCACAATCTTCATATTCATCAAAGCGATAGACCACAAGATGAGGTCACTGACATCCCGGCGGGTGCCCATGTTTTGATCCTGACGCATAACCATGCGCTTGATTTTGATATCTGCCGGGCAGCATTGATGCGCGGTGATCTTGGTTTTGTTGGCATGATTGGCAGTCAAACCAAACGCGCACGCTTTGTTAGAAGGCTTTCTGATCGGGGGTTGGGTGCGGCCGAGATCGGTCGTTTGACATGCCCGATTGGAATTCAAGGCATTACCGGAAAACAGCCGGTGGTGATTGCAGCATCGGTTGCGGCACAGGTTCTGTCGGTGCGGGAAGCACAGATGGCACAAAATCAAACGACCAAAGCCGCATCAGACGGGGTCGGATGAGCTTAAAGCCTTCTTTAAAGGCAAAATTAATGATAAATGGCCGCGAAATGACGGCCAATCAGGTGATCTGGTGATCAGATCAGGGGTTTCGTAAAGGAGAGTTTGGCAGTGTGTGACGCCAAAGGCCATATGCGCCGTGCCGTGGATTTATCGCGGCAAAAAATGGATGAGGGATGCGGTGGACCGTTCGGGGCAATCATTGTTCGCAATGGCGAAGTGATTGCGGAAGGATGGAACAATGTCACATCCAATAATGATCCAACAGCGCATGCAGAAGTCAGTGCCATTCGTGCGGCCTGTCAGAAGCTTGATACGTTCAATCTGTCGGGTTGTGAAATCTATACAAGCTGCGAACCTTGCCCGATGTGCCTTTCGGCCATCTATTGGGCCCGTCTTGATAAGATCTATTATGCCAATGGCCGCGACGATGCTGCTGCCATCGGTTTCGATGATCAGTTCCTTTATGATGAAGTGGCAAAGCCGATTAACGATCGTTCTTTGCCAATTGTTCATGTCGATTTGCCCGAAGCGCGCGCAGTATTTGCCGCATGGGATGCCAAAACCGACAAGATCACATATTGAGACCGTTTGATTGCAGGCCGTTCTGCGTTAAAACCGCAAGGCGACTGAAAGCATATTGCTAGATAGGGGTGGCAACAGTGACGTCAATGACCGGTGATGCCGGGGCAGAAGCGATAAAGGGGGCGGCACCTGCGCAATTGGAAGTGCGCGGTGTGACCAAGGCCTTTCCGGGCTGTCTGGCCAATGATGATATCAGTTTCCGGATCGAGCCGGGGGAAATCCATGCGTTGCTCGGGGAAAATGGCGCAGGCAAAAGTACGCTTGTGAAAATCATTTATGGTGTGCTGCAAGCCGATCAGGGTGACTTGATCTGGCAAGGCGCGCCGGTGACGATCCATAGTCCGCATGATGCACGTGAAATGGGTATCGGTTTGGTGTTCCAGCATTTCTCGCTGTTTGAAACCATGACCGTGCTTGAAAACATCGCGCTGGCGATGAATGACGTGCGCGATATGGATGTATTGCGGCAAAGGGTGCTTGAAGTCGAAAAGACTTATGGCCTGCCGCTTGACCCGGATCGCCATGTTTACACCCTGTCGGTTGGCGAACGTCAGCGCATCGAGATTGTCCGTTGCCTGTTGCAGAACCCCAAATTGCTTATTTTGGATGAGCCGACATCAGTTTTGACGCCGCAGGAAGTTGAAAAGCTGTTTGAAACGCTGCGTCGTCTCGCCGATGAAGGCTGTGCGATCCTGTATATCAGCCACAAGCTGCATGAAGTTAAGGCGCTGTGCCAAAAGGCAACGGTCCTGCGCGGTGGCAAAGTGGTTGGTGGCTGTGACCCGCGCGCGGAAACGGCAAAATCCATGGCCGAAATGATGATCGGCCAAAAACTGACCGCGCCCAACCGGGGAGAAACCCGAAAGTTTGGTGACGTTCGACTTGCGGTATCTGATTTGTCACTGATCAGTGACGAACAGTTTGGAACCCACCTTAAGGACATCAATCTTGAGGTCCGAGGCGGTGAAATCATGGGGGTTGCCGGTGTTGCCGGGAACGGCCAGAACGAACTGTTTCAGGCGTTGGCCGGCGAAACCGAACAGGAAGCAGCCCCAGATACCATCAAGATTGATGGCAAATCGGTTGCCCATTTTGGTCCGCGCCGCCGTCGCCGTCTTGGGGCCGCGTTCGTTCCAGAAGAACGCAATGGCCACGGTGCGGTACCGGATATGAGCTTGTCGGAAAATGGTTTCTTAACCGCGTTCCGCCGCATGGCGCTTGCCGCGCGGGGGCTTATTCGTGAAGTTCCGACCAAAAGTTTTGCCGATAACATCATCAAGACGTTTGATGTGCGCACCACTGGTGCCGGTGCCGAGGCCGGATCGCTTTCGGGGGGGAACCTTCAGAAATTTATCGTTGGTCGTGAAATTCTTCAGGACCCGGGTGTTCTGGTGATTTCCCAGCCGACCTGGGGGGTGGATGCCGGTGCGGCCAGTGCCATTCATCAGGCATTGCTTGATCTGGCGGCCAAGGGCACGGCGGTTTTGGTGATTTCCCAAGACCTTGACGAGATTTTTGCCATTTGTGATTCGGTTGTTGTGATGTCGGAAGGCAAAATGTCCAAGCCACGCCCGATGGCCGATGTCAGCATTGAAGAAATTGGTTTGTTGATGGGGGGGCTTCATGATCTTGAAGGCAACGCGACCCCGGTGATGGACACCCAAACCCAAGGAGGTCGCGTTGGTCAGGCTTGAACCCCGTCGCCAGCATTCCCAAGCGATGGTTTATCTGTCGCCGGTTCTGGCGATCTTGATGACACTTGTCGTTGGCGGGATCATTTTTGCCTTTATGGGCAAGAACCCGTTTGATGCGCTTTATACTTTCTTCATCCTGCCGATCAGCAACAGCTATGGCATTTCCGAGCTGTTTGTTAAGGCAACCCCGCTTGTGATTATAGCCGTGGGTCTTGCCATGGGATTCCGGGCAAATGTCTGGAACATCGGGGCCGAAGGCCAATTGACCATGGGGGCCATTTTTGGCGGTGGTCTGGCACTTTACTTCTATGATAGCGAAAGCATGTTTTTGCTGCCGGGGATGTTGATCCTTGGTGCGCTTGGCGGGGCATTTTGGGGGGCAATTCCGGCATTGCTGCGCACGCGCTTTAACGCCAATGAAATCCTGACAAGCTTGATGCTGACCTATGTTGCGACCTTGTTCCTAAGCTTCCTTGTCCATGGTCCGTGGCGCAATCCCGAAGGGTTTAACTTCCCGGAATCGCGTCCGTTCCCGGATGCCGGATTGCTGCCGGTGATTTATGATGGAACCCGTGTGCATCTTGGGACGGCACTTGCGGTGTTTGTTGTGATTGCCGGGTGGTTATTGCTGTCGAAATCTGTGATTGGGTTCCAATTGCGTGTTGTGGGCAAGGCACCACAGGCCGCCCGCCACGTTGGGTTCCGGCAAAAACGCATGGTGTGGTTCACGCTTCTTTTGGGCGGTGGTCTTGCCGGTTTGGCTGGTTTGTTTGAGGTCGCTGGTCCGATTGGGCAGCTCCAACCATCTATTTCGCCGGGTTATGGCTTTACCGCGATCATTGTTGCCTTTTTGGGGCGCTTGCATCCGGTGGGGATTTTGTTTGGCGGGCTGATCATGGCCCTGACTTACCTCGGTGGGGAATTGGCCCAGATTACGCTTGGGCTTCCCAATGCGGTGACCGGCCTGTTTCAGGGGATATTGTTGTTCTTCCTGCTGGCATGTGACGTTCTGACCAAATACCGTATTCGTTTCGGTTCAACCGCGGCCAAAGGGAGAACCGCATAATGGAATGGATTGTTCCTTTCATCCTGACGGTGATTACCGCATCAACCCCGCTTTTACTTGCGGCATCTGGTGAATTGATCACGGAAAAGGCCGGTGTCTTGAACCTTGGTGTCGAAGGCATGATGCTGGTTGGTGCGATTGCCGGATTTGCCGTTACCGCATCTAGTGGTTCGGCCATCCTTGGCATTGTTGCGGCGGTTGTTGCCGGTGTGTTTATGTCGCTGATCTTTGCGTTTTTGACCCTGACCCTGATGGCAAATCAGGTGGCAACCGGGTTGGCCTTGACGATCTTTGGTGTTGGTTTTTCAGCCCTTGTCGGGTCTGGTTTTGTCGGGTTTGCGATTGATCCGCTGCCGTCGCTTTCGATCCCGGGCATCAGTGCCATTCCAGTGATCGGGCCGATTTTGTTTGGGCAGGATTTTCTTGTTTATCTGTCAATTTCGGTCGTGTTTGGCATTGGCTGGTTCCTGACCAAATCGCGTGCGGGGCTTGTGCTTAAGGCGGTTGGGGACTCCCATAGCTCGGCGCATGCGATTGGCTATTCCGTGATTAAAATCCGCTATCTTGCCACCATGTTTGGTGGGGGCATGGCGGGCCTTGCCGGGGCTTATCTTTCGCTATCCTATACGCCGATGTGGGCGGAAAACATGACTGCTGGTCGTGGCTGGATTGCGCTTGCACTTGTGGTGTTTGCAACATGGCGTCCGGGTCGTTTGATGGCCGGGGCTTATATGTTTGGTTTGATTTCGGTGATGCAGCTTCATGCACAGGGCGCGGGCATTCATGTGCCTAGCCAGTTCATGTCGATGCTGCCATATCTGGCGACCGTGATTGTGCTGGTGATTATTTCCAGTGACCGTGCGAAGATCAGACTGAATGCGCCGGCCTGCATCGGTCAGGCGTTTAGACCGGCCCAGTAAGGGGCGGTCTGTTTGTGGGATCGGAACACGTTACATGATGTTCCGACCCGACGGGAGGAAGGCTCATGCCGGACCAAAACTCACACAAGCCGATTGATCGCAACTGTGATCGGTTTGACTGAGTCTTGGTTCAGGTGTGAACACGTCATTGAATGCTTTGTGGATTGTGTTTAAATCCTGATCTGCTGATTAACAGGGAGACCTAACGAATGAATGCAAGTTTCATGAAGCGTACGATCGCTGCTGTCGCAGCCGTTGGTGCGCTTGCAACCGGAATGGGTGCTGCCCAGGCCGAAGACGCAAAAGTCGGTTTTGTTTATGTTGGCCCGATTGGTGACCATGGCTGGTCTTACCGCCATGACATCGGCCGTCAGGCGATCGAATCTGAACTTGGTGACGCTGCTTCGACCAGCTATGTCGAAAGCGTTCCAGAAGGTGCCGATGCTGAACGTGTGATCCGTCAGATGGCCCAGACCGGCCATAACCTGATCTTCACGACCTCGTTTGGCTATATGAACCCGACCGAAAAAGTTGCCAAACAGTTCCCGAACGTCAAGTTCGAACATGCAACCGGTTACAAACGTGCCGACAACCTGTCGACCTATGCTGCACGTTTCTATGAAGGCCGTTATGTTGCTGGTGTCATCGCCGGTAAAATGACCAAATCGAACGTTGTTGGATATGTCGGTTCCTTCCCGATCCCGGAAGTTGTCCGTGGCATCAACTCCTTCATGATGGGTGCATGGTCGGTTAACCCGGACGTTAAGGTTAAAATCGTTTGGGCAAACACTTGGTATGATCCGGGCAAAGAAGGCGATGCTGCCAAGGCCCTGATCGATCAGGGTGCAGACATTATGGTTCAGCACACCGATAGCCCGGCTCCGCTTCAGGTTGCTGAAAACCGTGGCGTTCTTGGTTTCGGTCAGGCTTCTGACATGATCAAATTCGCACCGAAAGCACAGCTGACCGCGATTGTTGATAACTGGGACAAATACTATGTCGCACGTGCCAAAGCTGTTGTAGACGGCACCTGGGAGTCGACCGACACCTGGGGTGGTATTGATAGCGGCATGGTTGAAATGGCGCCTTACACCAACATGCCTGCTGACGTAAAAGCACTGGCAGAAGAAACCGCTGCCAAAATCTC
This sequence comes from Rhodospirillales bacterium, assembly GCA_019634165.1. Lineage (GTDB taxonomy): Bacteria > Pseudomonadota > Alphaproteobacteria > Rhodospirillales > Thalassospiraceae > Thalassospira. Next base: position 287,418 of record JAHQVT010000010.1, on the reverse strand, counting down.
GTCGGGTGAATTCCACCCGTTCACCGGCCCGATCTATGATCAGGCAGGCGAATTGCGCATCAAGGACGGCGAAGTTGCTGAAGATGGCATGCTGCTTGGCATGGACTGGTACATCAAAGGCATCGACGCAGAACTGCCGAAATAAGTCAGACTTTCGATCCTTCCGGATCGGTTAAATGACGAAGCCCCGTGTATTAGGTTGCGCGGGGCTTTTTTAGTTCTCGGGATTTGTTTGTGGCAGTTTTGGTCGTAGCATCGTCGGACTTTTCATAAGCAACCATTTCGACCTTTGGGTGCTTAAGGGCATAAAGGGCGGCCCGCCAGCCATGAAGTTTGATCTTATGTTCGCGGGTTTTCCCAGCCCAGCGTTCACGAAACAGGTCCATGTCGTCACGGCGGGCGAAATAGATCACCATGTCAACGAACGGCGCGGATTGGCCTGATCTTGGTAATTCGATATTGCGAATGCCCATGGTCCACATATCGCTTCGGACATTCTTATCTAGCCAATCAAGCACGGCTTGAGCGGAATGCTTTTCGTGAATAACCACGCGGTATGGAAAGTTCCGAAGATCTTGCGACATTTCGACCCCTGCATGCGGTTTCTGGTATGATGATAAAGCAAATGTTCCAGCGATTGGTTAATCATTCTTATTTGAAAATTGACCGGCCTTGACATGTATCAGGCTTTGTCATGGCGTGGTCGAGTATGTTGCGCGGGAAATAATAGGTGCCATGTGGAATGATCGCTGCGGTTTTTTAGAATTATTCTGAATTTCCAAAAAATTGATTTTGCTATGAAGTATATGAAAAAATTGCGTTTTTTCTTCGCAGAGCCAAGGTTACATGATAATCGAAAGATTAAACGTACCAGCACGTCAGAATTGTAAGACGAGTCCGGAATAAACGGGGTATCAAGGTGAGCGAGAAACGTTTGAACGTTCAGCCATCCGGCAAGGAACGTAAATTTAAGCCGGAAGAACTGATTGTCAGTAAGACCGACCTTAAGGGGCGTATTACCTATGCCAATCAGTTGTTTCTACGAATGTCTGATTTTACGGAAAAAGAAGTGCTGGGACAGCCGCACTCAATGATCCGTCATCCCGATATGCCACGGTGTATTTTCAAATTGCTGTGGGATCAGATCAGTGCCGGGAACGAGATTTTTGCCTATGTTTTGAACATGGGTAAAAAGGGAGATCATTATTGGGTTTACGCCCATGTGACGCCGACCTTTGATGCCAATCATAAGGTCATTGGATACCATTCCAACCGTCGCGTGGCAGACCCCAAGGTACTGAGTGACAAGATTGTTCCTCTCTATGCGGAGCTCCGCAAGATTGAGGATGCAAACAGCAACCGCAAGGACGGGATGAATGCTGCATCCGCCGCCCTTGCCCAAAAACTTTCGGATGCCGGTATGGCATACGATAAATTCATCCAAAGTCTTTAGACGACGAAGGTTCGAGGTTCGAAATGGCGCTATTTGGTGGTTCCAAGACAGGTATCAAGAAGGCACTCGACGTGGTTCTGGCCGCAGCCGAAGGTGATTACGAGGCGCGTATTACCAACGTCGACAGCCATCCCGACATGCGCGACTTGTTTGTCGCGATCAACCGACTGATCGACCGCAATGATGCGTTTTTGCGCGAAAGTGCCGCATCAATGGGCGCTGTGTCGGAAAATCGTTATTATCGGCGTATCGTTGAAACCGGATTGGTTGGCGAATATTTGTCTTCGGCCAAACGCATCAATGCCGCGACCGCATCCATTGAGCAGAAGCTTTCAGGGTTTGCAGAAATCCTTGGCGAGTTCAAAAGCGGGTCGTTCGAGGCGGTTGACGATATCGCCAATGCGGCATCGGCACTTGCCAATGCGTCGGGCGAGGCCAACACCATTGCCCATGAAACCAGTTCACGGTCAACCAATGTTGCCGCAGCCGCACGCCAGACCGCAAGCAACGTGACCGAGGTTTCAACGGCCTCCGAAGAACTTAACCAGTCGATCCGCGAAGTTGCCGATCAGGCACGAGACTCGGTCGAGATTGCCAACCGTGCAAATGGACTGGCACAGGAGACCGATGGTCGTATTGGCGAACTTGAAACTGCTGCTGGTGAGATTGTCGAAGTTGTCAGCTTTATCCGTGATATTGCAGCCCAGACCAATCTTCTTGCCTTGAATGCCACGATTGAGGCTGCCCGTGCGGGCGAAGCAGGCAAAGGTTTTGCTGTTGTCGCCAACGAGGTCAAAGGCCTTGCCAACCAGACCAGTAAGGCAACCGAAAGCATCGAAGAAAAAGTTCAGGATATCCAGACTGCGATTGAACAATCGGTTGGTGCGATCCGCGAGATTGCCGGGGTGATTGATGATCTTGCGGCACGGTCCAACACCATTTCGGGCAATGTTGAAACGCAAGCCAACCTGTCATCGAACATCACGCGCAATGTCGAACAGGCATCAAGCGGGGCACAGGAAGTAACCGATAACATCACCGTGGTTTCCGATATGGCCGGGCGGACTGGCGATGCTGCTGATACCACGCGTGACATGGCGGGGCGTCTGGCAGATCAGTCGGAAAACCTGCGCAAACATCTTGGTGGTTTTCTCGATACCATCGAAAAACTGCTTTATACCGCCAAGAAATAGCCGTTTTCTTCGGACAATCAAGAGACAGGGCGTTATTGTAATGCCCTGTCCTTTATCCAAAACAGGGAAACGATGCTATGCGCGTCTTCTTTAATGCCCGTCACGATGCCCATGACGGGGCAGGCGAAATGCATCACGGGCGCATGGTGCCCTGTTTTGAAAATGCCCGACGCATTCCCATCATTCGTGATGCGGTTGCCCATGCGGTTCAGGCGCAATTGGTTGATCCGGCCGATCATGGCATGGAACCGATCCGTGCGGTTCATGATCCTGATTATCTCGATTTTATCGAAAACGCATGGGATGAATGGACCAAGGTCGGAAATAAGGGCGATGCATTCCCCTATGTTTGGCCGACAGCGGGTTTTTCCGGCGGCAATCCAAAACATATCAGCGCACGTTTAGGTCAGTTTGCCATTTCATCGGACACCCCGATCACGCAAGGCACGTGGAAAGCAGCTTATTGGGGTGCGCAAACTGTGAGTTCGGCGGCCGATGCCACGTGGAATGACGGCGAAGCATCCTTTGCCCTGACCCGCCCACCGGGGCATCACGCCCATGCCAATCGTTACGGCGGATATTGTTTTTTGAATAATTCCGCCATTGCCGCCCAGCAGATGATTGCCAAGGGGGCGAAAAAGGTCGCGATCCTGGATATCGATTATCATCACGGCAATGGCACGCAGGATATTTTCTATGAGCGTGGCGATGTTTTGACCATTTCGATCCATGCTGATCCGAGCCAGCAATTCCCGTTCTTTATGGGCTATGCCAATGAAACCGGGCGCAATGACGGGCAGGGTGCGAACCTTAATATCCCGCTTTCGGGTGGCAGTGATTTTGGTGCATGGGGGCAGGCCTATGCCAAGGCGATGCAAAAACTTGTCACATGGCAGCCGGATGCCTTGGTGATTGCGCTTGGCGTTGATGCGCATGAGGCTGAACCGATCTGTGATTTCAAACTTCAGACCGATGATTTTAACCGCATCGGGCAGATGATCGGCCGGTTGGGCCTTAAGACCGTTTTCGTCATGGAAGGCGGTTATGCCCATGACGTGATCGGCCTTAATGTGGCGGCGGTTCTTAGCGGATATCTCGAGCAGGCCAAGGGCTGATCCCTATAGCTCTTCAAACTCTAGGCCATAATGATCAATGCATTTTCTTGCTTGCCAAAAATCGAGGTTCCCAGTTTTTCTGGCATAGCTCGCCTCAAAATCTTGTTTTGTCATGTTTGAGTTTAAGCCGAAGATACAGTTGTTGATCGCGCTTGCAGACAGCTTCATCAAATAGATGACGTCCCTGTGTTCACTTAAACCGGCAAGGAACTTTGAATAGACAATTCTGTCTGTTTCGTCTTCTATCTCAGAAAGATTGATTACATACCTTTTCAGATCAGTGCTTAGAGATGTCTCTTTAGATTTTACGAGCCGCTGCAGGAAAGGGGGACTCCCAGAACCTAGAGCTGCAGCGATTAGCTCTTTGGGTGCGATCACGAGATCAGACTGTTCCAGCCGCAAAACAATTCTGTGTTCTTGTTCATGCAACCAGTCGTCGCTTTTTTGCATGCAAGTCTGTACGAGTAAAAGGTCCCCAGACTCGTACGAGTAGTCGTAATCAAATAAGTCATTACGAAATCTTGCAGTTTTTCTATATGATACAGGTTTAGGTACACCATCAAACATGATCGGACCCATACCTGACCCAGTTAGGAAAAGATGTTCGGCGGAAAGTAGATTGTCGAAAATGTTTTGATCGAATTCAGGGACGTGAATGATTCCTGCAACTAGACCTTTATGCTCATTTGCATAGTGAGCCCACATCAGCAGGTTTTCTTTGTTTTCGGATAGGCTGATGATACCTACATTCTTTAGTTCGCGATTAACGTAGTCTGAATATTTTAAATCCGGCAAAACAGATTGATCGTTAAAATGTTTTGTAAGAGCTTCCATTCCATTGCGGCAATAGAAACCCTCAAATGGGTCATTCAGTACAGAAATTTGAGTAAGTCGGATGAAGCCACCTCGGAATACATCCCAAGGCTGAGGCATATACTTGAATAGTTGCTTCATTAACAATGCCCACTACTAGGTGTTGGGTATTTCCTTAGCTATATTCCCACGGCGGGGTGCCGCCAAATTCGCCAACCAGAAAATCAACAAAGGCCCGAACACGGGTCGGTAAGTACCGGTTTTCTGGATAGAGCGTGTAGACCGCGTGCGATGGCGGTTGATGGTCCGGCAGAACGACTTGGAGCCTACCATCGCGGATATATTCGCCGACTTCCCAGTTTGATTTAAGCGCAATGCCATGGCCATCTAAGCACCAGCGGGTCAGCACTTCGCCGTTATCAGAATCCATTGATCCAGAAACCGCAAGGGTCGCAGGGCCTTCGTCACCGGGGCCGGTTAGCGTCCATTGATATTGCCGTGATCCGGGAAAGCGTAACAGCAGGCAATTATGATGCAAAAGATCGCCGGGCACATTCGGGGTGCCGTGCTTTGCCAGATAATCCGGGCTTGCGACCAGCATACGTTTGTTCGATGCCAGTTTGCGGACAATCAACGAGCTTTCTTTAAGCTCGGCAATGCGGATGGCAAGATCGACTTTGTCTTGCAACAGATCAAGTAATCGGTCGGAAAGATGCAGACGAATTTGCACATCGGGATTTTGTTCAACAAACTTCGGAATGATCGGGGCGACATATTTGTTGCCAAATGCAATCGGGCAGGTCAGCGTTACCGGGCCGCGGGTGGTGTTTTTCTGATTGGCGATGGCGTTTTCGGCTTCTTGCATTTCCGATAGAATGCGCAGGCAATGCCGGTAGTAAACGTCGCCTTCCGTGGTCAGATTAACCCGGCGGGTCGTGCGGTTGAGCAAACGCACACCAAGGCGTTCTTCAAGCCGCGCAATCCGGTTTGACACGACGGCCGCCGAATGGCGCAACTCGCGCCCGGCAGCAGAAAGGTTGCCAAGTTCGGCAACGCGGACAAAAATCTGGATGTCCTCAAAGTCGGACATGGTGCGGGATGCTCCTGAATAGGCGTTTGTTTTTGGCGTTTATTGTGGATGATTGTTCAATTTAACAGCGCATACTGTGCCATTTTAAAGAATAGTTTGAAAGTCATTTCGATTATGCTCGGACCCTTAATAATAGAGGTGATCTGACGCCTATGATAGAAATCGGCAAGAGATTGACTGGAATGGTTCTTGGCAGGCGTTGGAACAAGTGCCGCTGATACGATTCCAAAAGAGGGGCAGCCCAACCAGATCAAGATGATCTTTGGACCTGGGCGAGACGGAGGTTTCAAACACCGTGGATATTCTGTTTCAGGATTGGATCAACCTGATCCTGCGCTGGGCGCATGTGATTACCGGCATCGCCTGGATCGGGTCTTCATTCTATTTCGTTTGGCTTGATCTTTCTTTGCGCAAGCGTCCGGGAATGGATGACGGTGTATATGGCGAAGCATGGATGGTCCATGGCGGCGGGTTTTATCACGTCAATAAATGGATGGTTGCCCCAACGTCCATGCCCGATGACCTGCATTGGTTCAAATACGAAGCCTATTTCACGTGGATTACCGGCTTCGCGCTTATGGTGACGATGTATTACTGGAGTGCGGAAAGCTATCTGATTGATCCAAGTGTACTTGCCCTGACGAAGATGGATGCGATCCTGATTGGTCTTGGAAGTTTGTTTGCCGGTTGGGTCATTTATGATGTGATCTGCAAAAGTGCGATTGGCAAAAGCACGGCGAAACTTGCCGTTGCGCTGTTCATCCTGATCATGGCGGGTGCCTATCTGTTTACCCATGTCTTTAGCGGCCGGGGGGCGTTTATTCATGTTGGGGCGATGATCGGGACGATCATGGCAGCCAACGTGTTTCGCATTATTATCCCCAACCAGAAAAAGGTCGTCGCCAGCCTGATGGCCGGTGAAAAACCCGATCCTGCTTTGGGGCTTCAAGCCAAGCAGCGTTCAACGCACAATAACTATCTGACCTTGCCGGTTTTGCTGATGATGATCAGCAACCATTATTCAATGCTGTTTTCCCATGATCAGTCATGGCTGATTGTTGGGCTGATCCTGATCATTGGCGGGCTGGTTCGGCATTTCTTTAACACGCGCAATGCCGGTGGTTCGGGTAAGGCGATTGCCTGGCAGCTTCCGTGCGCCGGTGTTGGTATGGCGGTACTGGCGATGTTTGCGTCTTATGACCCCAATGCGGTCAAATTGGCAGATGAAGACATTATTACTGCTGATCATGCTTTGGCGATTGTGCAGACACGCTGTGCGAGCTGCCATTCCGCCAATCCGCGCGACGAAGGGTTTGATGAAGCCCCGGCAGGTGTGATGTTTGATGATCTTGCCCAGATCGAAGCCAATGCGCAGCGGGTTTTGGCACAGGCCGTGATTGGCCGGGCTATGCCGCTTGGTAATATGACGGAAATGACCGACGAAGAACGCGCCCAACTTGGCCAGTGGATCCGTGCAGGCATGCCGGAATAAGAAAAGTTTTCGGTAAAAACAGAAAGGGCGGTCGCGTGATGCAGCCGCCCTTTTTTAATATAGTGTCTATTCTAATTGAGCTTTCTGACTTTATAATTTGAGAAGTCTTTGGCCTCTAGTGTGTTGGGATGACGAATTTATGATGCGAAATATATTCAAAACAACAGCTTGGGGAGGTTTGGTTGCGGGGCTGTTTTTGTTGGCTTTGAATATATTGAGCTTCTTCTATTTACCTGAAAGGCATTCAAGCACAGTGGGGGAAACGCCTACGAAGGCAGGCATAGCGCTACGAGAATCCGATGTTGTATTGGATAAACTGTTGCAGCTTACAAAATTGGAAAATGAACAGGATATTGAGCAGTTAACGAAGCTGTTCGCTTCAGGCGTCATGCATTATTGGCCGGATGAGAATGGCTGGGATAATGAGGTTCTTACCGACTTCCGTGAAAACTGGGTGACGGCTCTTATCGAGCGTATCGAGTTGGCGTTGCTAGAGCGCGGCCTAGTGCAGAAACCTGATTATGTTCGTAGGGAGCGGTTGGACTACAGGAACATTGTTGCCAAAGGCGTTGGCATATGTAGTCAGGTTTCTCTTGGTGTTACGGATTTCGCGCGAAAGTTAGGATTAAATGCCTTCACTTGGTCTCTAAGTGGCCATGTTGTTTCTGTCATCGGTCCTTTGGCAGATGGACAAGTCTACGTCGTAGATGGCGACTACGCCGTGTATCTTCCTTTGACGCCAGAAGAAATTGTTGAGCAGCCTAAACTGATAGAACCTGCATATTTGGATGCAGGGTATTCAGTTGATCACGCCGAATTTTTAGCAAGCATTTATGGCCCGGAAGGGAATTTTGAATACGGAACGGAAGTTTCTTGGAAGGTTGTGGCGTTGCAGTGGGGGGGCGCGCTAGGAATACTACTGACCTCAATGGTAATGCTTTTTTGCTTGAGGGTCCGGAGCCGCTAGTAAGTCTGATCTGTGGTTTTTCTTTTTAGGTGTGGAAGACCTCATTGTCATTTGATAGGTCGGGCTGGAGTCTGTTCTTTATGCTAGAGGGCCATAGGGATTAGATGCTGGTCATAACATTCTCATTTTGCTGGTATGAGCGTTACCGCACAAAAAAGTTGTTTGGGCGGCTTTAAAGCGGCGGGGCGAAATAAAAGATCGCCCCACCGGCGAACCGGCGGGGCGGGAAGTTGCCATCAGTGAGGCAGATTGTGGTGCAATAACCGCAATGAAGGCGAAACTTCCATTCTTGAGATAAGCGGTGAAGACTATGTCGTCAATGTGATTAAAAAATGGTCATTATTTAATCTGTGATTGAAAAATGCCCATGAAAAACGCAGGTCGCGCAAATATTCTCCTTAAAACACCTGTGAAATAGTCGCTTATTGCGTGGGAATCCCTCGATTCTTGATTTTATTCTATCGCTTCTGAATTCTGGCACGGTTTTAGCAAGTATCCCTCCGGTGCAATAAACTCGCAGTGGAGGCTATAAATGAATAAGAAGCTTCAAGCGCTTATCGGCGCTGGGGCCATGGCAGTGTCAGCAATGGCAATGTCAGCGGCACAAGCAGCAGATACCATCAAAGTTGGTGTGCTGCATTCTCTCTCAGGGACGATGGCGATTTCGGAAACCACGCTGAAGGACACCGTCCTGATGCTGGTGGATGATTTGAATAAAAGTGGTGGTCTGCTTGGGAAGCAGGTCGAAGCCGTGGTCGTTGACCCGGCATCCGATTGGCCGCTTTTCGCCGAGAAAGCCCGTGAGCTGATTGAAAAAGATCAGGTTGATGTTGTCTTTGGGTGCTGGACTTCGGTTTCGCGTAAATCGGTTCTGCCGGTTTTCGAAGAACTTAACAGCATGCTGTTCTATCCGGTTCAATACGAAGGCGAGGAAAGCTCGCGCAACGTATTCTATACCGGTGCAGCGCCGAACCAGCAGGCCATTCCGGCTGTTGATTACCTGATGAGCGAAGATGGTGGTTCGGCTGAACGTATCGTTCTGCTTGGTACCGATTACGTTTATCCGCGTACCACCAACAAAATCTTGCGTTCTTATCTGAACGGCAAAGGTATTGCTGATGCAGATATCATGGAGAACTACACCCCGTTTGGTCATTCTGACTGGCAGTCGATCGTTGCTGATGTAAAAGCATTCGCATCAGCCGGTAAGAAAACCGCAGTGGTTTCGACCATTAACGGTGATGCGAACGTTCCGTTCTACAAAGAACTCGCCAACCAGGGCATCAAAGCCGAAGACATTCCGGTTGTTGCATTCTCTGTCGGTGAAGAAGAGCTGGCTGGTATCGATACCGCCCCGCTTGTTGGTCACCTTGCAGCTTGGAACTATTTCCAGTCGGTTGAAGCCGATGCCAATGCAGCCTTTATTGAAAAATGGCACGCATTCATTGGTGATGAAGCCCGCGTAACCAACGACCCGATGGAAGCAACCTATATTGGCTTTAACATGTGGAAACAGGCTGTTGAGCAGGCTGGCACCACCGATGTTGATGCGGTTCGTCAGGCCATGTATGGCCAGGAAGTTGCAAACCTTACGGGTGGCACGGCTGTCATGAACACCAACCACCACCTGTCCAAGCCGGTTCTGATCGGTGAAGTACAGGATGATGGTCAGTTCGACATCGTTTGGGAAACCGAAGGCACCGTTATTGGCGATGCTTGGTCGGACTTCCTTCCGGAAAGCGCAAAGCTGACCGCCGACTGGACCTATCCGTGGGTCTGCGGCAACTGTGAAAAACCGATGTACTAATTGGTTTGGGGCGGGCCGGTCGTGGAAGCGCGACCGGCCCGTTCAATTTCAGGCCGGTGGATTTAAACATCATGCCTGACCTTTCTTTTTTCCATTTTCCATATTGATTTCAAAGGTTTGGTGATCATGCGCAATGACATGTTTTCAGTGCTGCGCCGTTCTCCGTTTGCCATGAAAAAGGCAGCCCAATATGTCGTGCGTTTTGGCGCGGTGGTTGCGTGTCTTCTGATGTTTGCGGTGGTTTCACCCAATGTCGCACAAGCCTTTAGCGACGAAGAACTGCGCAATATTGCCGAACAGCTTAATGTTAAGAGTGCGACCAAAAAGGTCGCGGTCATTGAAAAAATGGCCGCCGATGGTGACCCACGTGTTGCTGCAATATTGAAGGCGATGCTAGAGGGCGATCTATATGTTCGTGACAGTGACGAGCATGTGGTCATTGCCACGAAAAAGGGCAAAGTTTACACCCATATTGACATTGTAAGCGGCGAACAAGCCGGTGAAAGTTTGTCCAAGGAACTTTCCAAAATCAAGATCAATAACCGTTTGCGCGGGGCGCTGCGCGATGCGCTGGCGACGCTTAATCTGTTTAGCCCGGATTTAACGGTTCGTACTGCTGCGGTCGAACAGGTCATGGATGCCCGTGATCCGGCAATGTTGCCATTGCTGTTGCGCGCGATTGACCGCGAAGAAGATGAAACGCTTTTGGCACGGATGGAATTGGCACAGGCGACAATGGCGCTGGCGGCAGGTGAAACCACCGAAGAACGCTTAAGCGCGATTGAAGTTCTGGCCAGTGAAACCACGCCGCAAATTCGCGCTGTCCTGTCGCAATTTGTTGCCAGTGCCGAGGCCGAAGGGTTTGAACCAGAAGTGGTTTCTGCGGCCAAGGATGCCTTGGCGTCCGTTGAAGGGCGTCTTTCGACATGGCAGACGGTTGGCGATGTTTATCGTGGGATCAGTCTGGGGTCGGTCCTTTTGTTGGCTGCTGTTGGTCTTGCCATCACCTTTGGTGTGATGGGGGTCATCAATATGGCGCACGGCGAAATGATCATGATCGGAGCCTATACCACCTTTATGGTGCAACAGGCCTTGGCACCATTTTTGCCATCCGGTTCGGCATGGTCATTGATCATTTCAGTTCCTGTCGCTTTCCTTGTTGCCGGGATGGTCGGGGTTGTGATTGAGCGGTGCGTGATCCGCTTTTTGTATGGGCGCCCGCTTGAAACATTGCTGGCGACGTGGGGCGTCAGCCTTGTTTTACAACAAGCCATCCGGTCGATTTTCGGGGCGACCAACCAACAGGTTACTGCACCTGATTTCATGAGCGGTGCTGTTGAATTTTCGACCGGTCTTGTCCTGACCTATAATCGGCTTTGGATCATCTTGTTTAGTGTGATTGTGGTAGCAGGTATTGCAGCGGTCCTACGCTATACCGCCTTTGGTTTGCAGATGCGTGCGGTTACGCAAAATCGCCGCATGGCCGGGTCGGTTGGTATTCGGACCGGTTATGTCGATGCCCTGACATTTGGGTTGGGATCGGGGATCGCGGGGATTGCCGGTGTTGCCCTTAGTCAGATTTCAAACGTCAGCCCGAACCTTGGTCAGACCTACATCATTGATAGTTTCATGGTGGTTGTGTTTGGCGGGGTTGGCAATCTTTGGGGGACGGTGCTGGGTGCGTTTAGCCTTGGCATTGTGAACAAATTCCTTGAGCCGGTTGCTGGTGCAGTACTTGCAAAAATCTTTGTTCTGATTGCGCTGATCTTGTTTATCCAGAAACGACCCAAAGGGCTATTTGCCCTTAAGGGCCGCGCGGTGGAGGCGTAATCCATGACTGATTATCGTCAAAAATATCAAATGACACCGGTCGTTGGTTGGCTTCTTAAGGATCGTGGCGGCATGATCTTGCTTGCCATTCTGATTGCGGCGGCCATTCTTGTGCCGATTGGCAACCTTCTGATGCCTGAAACGTCGGCGTTTCATGTGCCGACCTGGATGCTCAGTCTTTTGGGTAAATATCTGTGCTATGCGCTTCTTGCACTGAGTGTTGATTTGATCTGGGGGTTCTGCGGCATTCTATCGCTTGGCCATGGGGCGTTTTTTGCGCTGGGCGGCTATGCGATGGGCATGTATCTGATGCGTCAGATCGGCGATCGCGGGGTTTATGGTAACCCGGAACTTCCCGATTTTATGGTGTTCCTGAATTGGACCGAACTGCCGTGGTACTGGTATGGGTTCGATATGTTCTGGTTCGCCATTGTCATGGCAATGTTCGTGCCGGGATTGCTGGCATTTGTCTTTGGGTTCCTTGCCTTTAGATCACGGGTTACGGGGGTGTATCTTTCGATCATTACCCAAGCCATGACCTATGCATTGCTGTTGGCGTTCTTCCGCAATGATATGGGATTTGGCGGCAACAACGGCCTGACGGATTTCAAGGATTTGCTGGGATATTCTTTGCAATCAGATGGCACCCGTTCGGGACTGTTTGTTGCATCCTGTGTGTTTCTTGGCATTTGTTACATCGTTGCGCGCGGCATTACCCAGTCACGGTTGGGCAAGGTTCTGATCGCCATTCGCGATGCAGAAGCCCGCGTGCGTTTTACCGGATACCGGGTTGAATATTACAAGCTGTTTGTTTTTACCGTATCGGCGGTCATGGCGGGCATTGCAGGTGCGCTGTATGTGCCGCAGGTCGGGATCATTAATCCGGGCGAATTTGCCCCGGCCCTTTCGATTGAAATTGTTATTTGGGTTGCGGTTGGCGGGCGTGGCACGCTGTATGGTGCGGTTCTGGGCGCCTTTATTGTCAACTATGCCAAGACCTTCTTTACCGGTGTGATGCCAGACTTTTGGTTGTTCTTCCTTGGTGGGCTGTTTATCGCCGTTACCCTGTTCTTGCCAAAAGGTGTGATTGGGGCGGTGCCAGCATTCGGATCGCCTGATCGGAAATCGGTTCTTTCGGGATTACGCAAACGCATCGCGGATCGCAGAACCAATGAAGGAGGCAAGGCATGAACGACGCAGTAGCCGTTGAAATGAATGCCTCGGATGTGCCGCAGGTTAAATCGGCACGGGCTGAAACCATTTTATATGTCGATGGGGTTTCGGTTACCTTTGATGGGTTCCGCGCGCTTAACAATCTGTCATTTTATATCGAGCCGGGCGAACTTCGCGCCATTATTGGCCCGAACGGGGCGGGTAAGACCACGATGATGGATATCATCACCGGCAAAACCCGACCTGATACCGGCGACGTTCTGTTCAAAAGCGAGATCGACCTTACCAAAATGGACGAGGCCGAGATTGCCAATTTGGGCATCGGCCGCAAGTTCCAGAAGCCGACCGTGTTTGAAAGCCACACGGTTTTTGACAATCTGCTTCTTGCCTGCTCGGGCGGGCGCGGGGTGTTTCAGGCCTTGTTCCATCGCTTGTCGGATGTTGAGAAGACCAAGATCGAAAAGACCCTGATTACCATCATGCTCGAAGATAAGCGCGATGAGACGGCGGCCAATCTTTCGCATGGGCAAAAGCAGTGGTTGGAAATCGGCATGTTGTTGATGCAGGAACCCGAACTTCTTTTGGTCGATGAACCTGTTGCCGGCATGACCGATTCTGAAACCGAAGAAACCGCCAAGCTTTTGCGCAACATTGCCAAGGAATATTCGGTCGTGGTGGTCGAACATGACATGGAGTTTGTGCGTGATCTTGATTGCAAGGTGACTGTCCTGCACGAAGGTTCGGTTCTGGCCGAAGGGCGGCTTGACCATGTGCAGAAAGACCCGCGGGTCATTGAAGTTTATCTGGGCCGATAGGGAGGCGTTGTAACATGCTCGATGTCAGCGAAATTGATCTGTTTTACGGCGCGTCCCATGCCCTGCGCAAAGTGTCATTGAATGCCGAAACGGGCAAGGTGACAGCGGTTCTTGGGCGCAATGGGGTGGGTAAAACGTCGCTTATGCGTGCGGTTGTCGGTCAGCACCCGATTGCAGATGGCAACATCACATGGGAAGGCAAGGATATCTCGCGCGATCCGTCATGGCGGCGTTCCGCCAATGGTATTGCCATTGTCCCACAGGGGCGTGAGATTTTCCCGCTTTTGACTGTGAAGGAAAACCTTGAAACCGGCTTTGCCGCATTGCCCCGGCCCTTGCGCCATATCCCGGACGAGATTTTCGATCTGTTCCCGGTCCTGCGTGACATGCTTGGGCGGCGCGGTGGCGATCTTTCTGGTGGGCAGCAACAGCAACTTGCGATTGGCCGCGCACTTGTGACCCGCCCGCGTTTGCTGGTGCTTGACGAGCCGACCGAAGGTATCCAGCCATCGATCATCAAAGACATTCAGCGCGTGATTAAACAGCTTGCCGATCGTGGTGACATGGCGATTTTGTTGGTCGAGCAATATTTTGAATTTGCCCATGAACTGGCTGACGAGATTGTTGTTCTCGAACGCGGGGAAGTTGTTCTGTCGGGAACAAAGGATTCTTTGGATCGGGAAAGAGTGCGGGCATATCTGACTGTTTGATCAGCATTTGCCGAAAATTTGCGCAAATTTAAGCTAAATGATCAGACTATTTGCGACCGGAATCCGTGTGTCAGCATGGATTTGGCGGTTGGCCCGCATCTTGCTGTTAAGCCCCTTGGAATTGAACCGCATCAATCAGGTGGCTTAGTGCAACTTCGCAAACTCGAAACCCCGGTATCTGCGCTGAGCACAGCAGATACAGCAACGACCGGAACGCCGGCGCGCATTGTGACCAATGGTCGCGCAGAGGTGACCTATCGCACCGGCACGGGGCCGACCCATCAGGGCGGGCATGCGGCCCTTGATCATCTTTATTACCGTGATCCGATGAAAATCCTGTTCCCGCGCCCAATGGCGGGGGATTTGACGACGGCTGTTCTGGTGACAACATCGGGCGGCATGGTCGGTGGGGATAAGCTTGCCTTTGCTGGCAAGGTCGAGGCGGGAACGTCTGCCCTTTTTACAGCCCAGGCGGCTGAAAAGATTTACCGGTCCGTTGGTTCCGATTGTGAAATGTCGGTTGATCTTCGCGTTGAAGACGGTGGGTGGCTTGAATGGTTGCCCCATGAAACCATCCTGTTTGATCAGGCGCGATTGCGCCGGAAGACAACCGTGGCTGCAACCGGTTCGGGCATGGTTCTTGCCGGGGAAATGATGGTGTTTGGCCGTCTGGCGCGCGGGGAAGTGTTTAAAACCGGATTGGCGCGCGATGCATGGGATGTGTCGATTGATGGTCGACCGATCTGGCGCGATGCGTTGCATTTAGAAGGCGATGTTTTGCGCATGCTTGATCATGGTGCGGCCTTTGATGGCGCGCGTGCCAATGCCACGACCATATTGGTTGGTCACGGGGCGGAAGATCGTCTTTCGGATGCGCGTGAATGTCTTGAAAGTGCGTGTGACGGGCTGGTTGAAAATGACGTTTTGTGCGCAGCGACCGCAATGAAGGGAATTGTGATTGCGCGTTTTATGGCGCGTGATCCGATGAATTTGCGCCGGGTTTACGGCGCATGGTGGAAGCAGTTTCGCCATAAAACAAAGGGGCTTCCCGAACGCTTGCCGCGTTTGTGGGAGATTTAATACGGTGGATCCAAGGAGTAGGCAGGCATGAATCTGACGCCACGCGAAAAGGACAAGCTGCTGGTTTCTGTTGCTGCAATGGTGGCACGCAATCGCCTTGCACGCGGTGTAAAGCTGAACCATCCCGAAGCAATTGCAATCATCACCGATTACGTTGTTGAAGGTGCACGTGATGGCAAATCGGTTGCCGATCTGATGCGCGACGGGGCAACCGTTATTTCGCGCGATCAGGTGATGGATGGCATTGCCGAAATGATCCACGACATTCAGGTCGAAGCAACGTTCCCCGATGGGACCAAGCTTGTGACCGTTCACGAACCAATTCGTTGAGAGGGCCCGTTTTATGATTCCAGGTGAAATCATTACCAAAGAAGGCAGCCTCATCCTCAATGAGGGGCGTGAAACCAAGGTGATTAAAGTTGCCAATACCGGCGATCGTCCGGTGCAGGTTGGATCGCATTATCATTTCTATGAAACCAATCCGGGGCTTGATTTTGACCGCGAAGCCGCAAAGGGCTTTCGCCTTGATATTCCCGCAGGAACGGCCGTTCGGTTTGAGCCGGGCCAGTCGCGCGAGGTCAATCTGGTCAAATATGCCGGGACCGGCACGGTTTACGGGTTTAACGCCAAAATCAACGGCAAGCTTTAAGCGGGGGATACGATAAATGGCTTATGAAATTGATCGTCCGTCATATGCTGCCATGTTTGGCCCGACCGTGGGTGACAAGGTGCGGCTTGCCGATACCGACCTGATCATTGAAGTTGAAAAAGACTTCACAACATTGGGCGAAGAAGTCAAATTTGGCGGTGGCAAAGTCATCCGTGATGGCATGGGCCAGTCACAGGCAACCCGTACCGAAGGGTCGGTTGATACCGTGATTACCAATGCGCTGATCCTGGATTATACCGGCATCGTCAAAGCCGATATTGGCATCAAGGATGGCCGGATTGCCGCTGTGGGCAAGGCCGGAAACCCCGATGTGCAGCCCGGTGTTGATATTATTATTGGTCCGGGGACTGAAGTGATTGCCGGTGAAGGCAACATCATCACCGCGGGCGGCATTGATGCCCATATTCACTGGATTTGCCCGCAACAGGTTGAAGATGCGCTTTATTCCGGTGTGACCAGCATGTTGGGCGGCGGAACCGGCCCGGCGGCGGGGACGAATGCGACGACCTGTACGCCCGGTCCGTGGCATATTGCCCGCATGCTTCAGGCCGCAGATGGCATTCCGATGAATATCGGTTTCTTTGGCAAGGGCAATGCGACCCTTCCGGGGTCGCTTGAAGAACAGGTCAAAGCCGGTGCCTGTGGTCTGAAACTGCACGAAGATTGGGGCACAACGCCCGCAGCGATTGATACCTGCCTGTCAGTTGCCGATGATCTTGATGTGCAGGTGATGATCCATACTGACACATTGAATGAAAGTGGGTTTGTCGAACATACCCGCGCATCATTCAAAGGCCGGACCATTCATACCTTCCACACCGAAGGGGCCGGTGGTGGCCATGCGCCAGACATCATCAAGCTGTGCGGTGAAGCCAACGTTATTCCAAGTTCGACCAATCCGACCCGGCCTTTTACGGTCAATACGATTGACGAACATCTCGATATGTTGATGGTCTGCCATCACCTTGATCCGAAAATTCCCGAAGACGTTGCCTTTGCCGAAAGCCGCATTCGCCGTGAAACGATTGCAGCCGAAGACATCCTGCATGACTTGGGCGCGTTTTCGATCATTTCATCAGACAGTCAAGCCATGGGCCGCGTTGGCGAAGTCATCACCCGGACCTGGCAGACAGCAGACAAGATGAAAAAGCAGCGCGGTGCGTTGCCCGAAGATGCTGGTGCGGGCAACGATAACTTCCGTGCCAAACGCTACATCGCGAAATACACCATCAACCCGGCGATTGCCCAAGGCATTGGATCGCATGTTGGATCGATCGAGGTTGGCAAAATCGCCGATCTTGTCGTGTGGAAACCGATGTTCTTTGGCACCAAGCCTGACATGGTGATTAAGGCGGGCATGATTGTGGCTGCTGCCATGGGGGATCCGAATGCATCAATCCCAACCCCGCAGCCGGTTCATTATCGCCCGATGTTTGGCGCCTACGGCGGGGCGCTTGCGAAAACCAGTTTCTCGTTCGTGTCCCAAGCAGGCATTGATGCCGGGATTGCCGCAGAATTTGGTTTGGCCAAGGAGCTCCTTGCCGTTTCAAACACGCGCAACATCGGCAAAAAAGACATGAAACTTAATGATGCCTTGCCGAAAATGGAAGTCGACCCGGAAACCTATCAGGTGACGGCGGACGGAGAACTTTTGACCTGTCAGCCGGTCGATACTGTGCCTATGGCACAGCGTTATTTCCTGTTCTGATCGGATTTGGACACCATCATGCGTCATGCCATTGAACATATCCCGGTTGATCGTGCCGATACGTCGGAAGTGCGCGGTACGGTGACCTTGGTGTTTTCTGATCGCCATCGTCGGCGCATTCGCCTGCATGATGATGCGGGGGATGCCTTCTTGCTCGACCTGCCGCATGCGGTGCGGCTGGCCGATGGGGATCGATTGAGGTTGGCTGACGGTGGGGTGATTGTTGTGCGGGCGGCGGATGAGCCGGTTTTGACCATCACTGCCGCCGGGCCGATTGCGACTGCCAAACTGGCATGGCATATCGGTAATCGTCATACCCCGGTTCAGGTTCTTGATGATGGGCGTTTGCGGATCATTGATGATCACGTGATGCGCGACATGATTTTGGGCCTTGGCGGTGTGGTTGAAAACGAAATCGCACCGTTTGATCCGCTAAATGGCGCCTATCACGGTCTTGGCGGTTCCCATGGTCACAGTCATGGCAATGATCATTTTGATCGTGATGACCATGCGCACGCACATGCTCATGCGGCAGGAAAACCCCATGACCATTAACGCCGATGATTTGACCCTTAACCCCGCTGGTCTGATGCGGTTGATGACCTGGCTTAGCCCGTCATTCCCCGTCGGGGCCTATTCCTATTCCCATGGTGTGGAATATGCGGTCGAAGATGGTCGGGTGACATCGGCTGAAACCCTGATCAACTGGGTTGAAGGCGTTTTGGAATTTGGTGCAGGGCGCATTGATGCGGTGCTGTTTTGTGCAGCTTGGCGTGCAGCCCTTTTGGGGGGTGAAGACGCGCTTTTTGACATCGGGGTTGAAGCCGATTGTTGGCGCGGCACATCTGAAATGGCGCTTGAGGCAACCGCACAGGGGCGTGCATTTGTATCGACGACGGAAAAGGTCTGGGGCGATGGCATTGTCACGCGCTGGGCGCACAGAATGCGACTTGATGATCGTCTGCCATCTTATCCGGTCGCGGTTGGCATTGCCGCGGCCGAGACCAAAGTACCGTTGCGCGATGCGCTGACCGCTTATTTGCATGCTATGGCGGCAAATCTTGTTTCCAGTGCAGTGCGTTTGGTCCCGCTTGGTCAAACAGATGGTGTGCGGTCACTTTCATCTCTTGATAAAGCGGTTTCCATCGCGGTTGATCATGCCATGGCGACCGATCTTTGCGATCTTGGGGCGGCGGCCCCGATGGTCGATTGGACATCTATGAAACACGAAACCCAATATACGAGGCTATTTAGATCATGAGTTCTCCCCTTCGTATCGGCATTGGTGGCCCGGTCGGGTCAGGTAAAACCGCCCTGTTGGAACGCCTGTGCAAGGCCATGCGTGACGAGTTCAATATCGCTGCCATCACCAACGACATTTACACCCGAGAAGACGCTGAATTCATGACCCGTTCGGGTGCGTTGGATGCTGATCGCATTGCCGGTGTTGAAACCGGCGGCTGTCCGCATACCGCTATTCGCGAAGATGCTTCGATCAATCTGGCCGCGGTCGAAGATATGGCTGCCAAACATGCCGGGCTTGAGGCGATCTTTATTGAATCGGGTGGTGATAATCTGTCTGCGACCTTCTCGCCAGAACTTGCCGACATTACCATTTACGTCATCGACGTTTCAGCCGGCGATAAAATCCCGCGCAAAGGTGGTCCGGGGATTACCCGGTCTGATTTGCTGGTGATCAATAAGACCGATCTTGCGCCACTTGTTGGCGCGGATCTGGGCGTGATGGACCGCGATGCCAAGAAAATGCGCGGCACCCGTCCGTTCCTGTTCACCAATCTCAAGGCGATGGATGGCCTTGAAGACGTTAAGAATTTCATCATCGAGACAGGGGGGCTCCGCCAATCCGCAGCGTCCTGATATGGGGATATAAGGACCTGCATTCAAAAGGATGACGGGAGCACACATCGCCCGGCCAGCAATGGTCGGGCGTTCGTGTTTTGCGGGGGAAATAATTAATGCAACTTTTTGGTTGCGTAATGAAAGGCCTTCTGGCACGTTAAAGGCAACCAGGAGGTTGCGTTATGTCAAATGTAATTGAAAAGTCGATTGAGATTCAAGCATCGCGGGCACGTGTCTGGCAGGCTTTGACAGATCATCGTCAGTTTGGCGCATGGTTCGGGATTGATATTGAAGCCCCGTTTGCGGTGGGCGAACTTTCAACCGGGCAGATGACGATTGAGGGTTTTACCCATGTGCCGTGGAATTCCACGATCAAGGCGATGGAGGAACCAGCCTATTTCGCCTATACATGGCATCCTTATGCGGTTGACCCTAAAATCGATTACACCGATGAGCCCGAAACACTTGTCGAGTTCTGGCTCGAAGAAACTGAGGGCCAAACATCGGTTCGGGTGCGCGAAACCGGATTTGATAATCTGCCACCTCACCGGATTGCCGATGCCCTGCAGGCCAACACGAATGGCTGGGAATTCCAGTTGGGAAACATCAAAAAATATGTCGAAAACTGAAAATCATCTGGACAATGGCGAACATGACAAGGATTTTTCCGTCATGTTTGCCGCATTGGGCGATCCTACACGGTTGGCGATCTTTGATCGGTTGGCCGATGGCAAGCCGCGTTCCATCTCGACCTTATCCGATGATGCCGATATGACCCGGCAGGCCGTGACCAAGCATCTTCGGGTATTGGAATCTGCTGGGTTGGTGCAGAATCATCGGGTGGGCCGCGAAAGCCAATATGCCTTTTGCCCGGATCAATTGGCACAGGCGCGGGCCTATCTTGATCAGGTGGCGGGGCGTTGGGAATCTGCCCTTATGCGGCTTAAAACCTTTGTCGAAGATGATGACAGCTAACATTTTGAAATTCATCGAATATTAGGTGCGGCGCAAGACCAGTTGCCAGAATGCGGTGTCATTTTGCTTGGCCTTGATGAGATTTGCGGTTATCCCATATCGCGTTGAGCCGGTCGGGCGGACCGGTTAAACCAAGATCGTCTTGCGCAAGGGGTTGATGTAAGGCGGTCTTAACGGGAATAGGAACCGTTACATGAAGACCAAAGATATTGTCTATATCGCCCTGTTCGCAGCGCTGACTGCTGTTCTTGGGCTGTTTCCGCCAATCACCCTTCCAATTACCGGCGTTCCGGTAACGGCACAATCGCTTGGCCCGATGTTGGCTGGTGCTATTCTTGGTGCCCGTCGTGGTGGCTTGTCGATTGTCTTGTTCCTTGTGTTGGTCGCGGTTGGCTTGCCGCTGCTTTCAGGTGGACGTGGTGGTTTTGGCGTGATGATCGGTGTGACCGGCGGCTTCATTTTTGGATGGGCTGTTACGGCATTTGTCGTCGGGCTTTTGATCGAAAAACTCTGGAACAAGTTGAATGTTGTGAATGCAGCGCTTTCCATCGCTTTTGGCGGGATTGTTGTGCTGTATGCCATTGGCAATGCATGGGTCGCGGTTGCGGCCGATATTAGCTATTGGCAGGCAACCGTTGGTGCTGCGCCATTTTTGATTGGTGATGCGATCAAGGTTGCGATTGCAACTGCGGCATGCCTTGCGGTGAAGCGCTCCTACCCCTTGATTTCCAAGGCGGGCTAACGTCTTATGGGTGCCAGGCGTGAACGCCATGCGCGATGATGCTTGGTGCCCAACTTTTACCACCACCTATGCCCAATCAATGCTCCCGAATGTAATCCCGGACAAACAACCCCATGATCCGTTTTGAAAATGTCTCTGTGCAATTTGATCAGCGGCGCGCACTTGAGGATATCAACCTTACCCTGACCGAAAAACGGATCGGGATTGTTGGTGCCAACGGATCGGGAAAAAGCACGTTTGTTCGGCTTTTAAACGGGTTGCAAACCGCAACCAGCGGCCGGGTTTTGGTCGATGATTTCGATGCCGCCAAGGATGGCCGGAAACTGCGCCGCCATGTTGGCTTTGTCTTTCAAAATCCTGACAATCAGATCGTCTATCCCGTGGTCGAAGAAGATCTGGCCTTTGGGTTGAAAGCGCTGAAACTGCCCAAGGATGAGATCAATCGTCGTATTGATGAAATCCTTGCGCGCTATGACCTGACAGAATTCAAAACCCACCCAAGTCATCTGTTGTCAGGTGGCCAAAAACAGCTTTTGGCGATATCTGGCGTTTTGGTGATGGCACCGCGCTATATCGTTTTTGATGAACCGACCACCTTGCTTGATCTGCGCAATCGCAACCGGGTTGAACGAGCGATCCGGGGCCTTGATCAGACGGTGATTACCGTTTCGCACGATCTTGATCTGATTGCCGATTATGACCGGGTTTTGGCGTTTGATCAGGGCAAGCTTGTGCTTGATGGCAAACCCGCCGACGTCATCGCGAAATATCGCGAGATGATGGCATGATCGCGGGGCTTTATATTGACGGTGCATCAGCGCTGCATCGGGCCACTGCAGGGATTAAGATTTTGGCGATGATGGCCTTGGGGACGGGGGTGTTTCTGATCCCTGATTGGCCGGTGGTCGCGGTTGTTTTAGCGACCGTAATCGCACTTTATCCCATCAGTGGATTTGGCCGGCACATCATCTGGGCGCAGATCAAACCGATGATCTGGTTGCTTTTGATTTTCTTTGCCGTGCAGCTTTGGCTCAATGACTGGCAGGCGGGATTGCTTGTTGTTCTGCGGATTGCGGCGATTGTTTTATTTGCATCGCTTGTGACACTGAGCACGAAAACATCGGACATGCTGGCATCCCTTGACCGTGCGATGGTCCCGTTAAAGCCGATTGGCGTGAACCCGGAAAAGGTCAGTCTGGCGATTTCGATGGTGCTGCGCTTTATCCCGGTGATCGCAACCGTTGCATCAGAAATTCGCGATGCCCAACGCGCGCGCGGGCTTGATAAATCGATCCTTGCGATGATCGTGCCACTGATCATCCGTACCCTTAAGATGGCCGATGACGTTGCCGATGCGATTGACGCACGCAGCTTTGACCTTGATTGATCAGGTTTCGGGATAAAAAGAACCCCGACACGTCTATTGGGGGGAGTGGTACATGGCGACGTGCCGGGGTGTATCGAAGATCCTGGTGCAATCAGCCGAGATTAAGGTGCTTGGCATGGAAGCGGATGTGATCTTCGATAAAGCTTGAGATGAAGTAATAGCTATGGTCATAGCCATCCTGCATCCGAACGGTTAGCGGATAGTTTGATGACTTGGCCGCTGCTTGCAGTGTTTCTGGTTTAAGCTGTTCGGCCAAAAACCCATCAGCATCACCTTGATCAACAAGGGCCGGGGTTTGAACATCAACCGATGTTGCGGCCTTCATCAGAATAGAGCTATCCCAGTCTTTCCAGGCTGCTTTGTCATCCCCCAGATAATTGCCCAGCGCCTTTTGGCCCCATGGGCAATTGACCGGGTTGCAGATTGGCGCAAAGGCCGTCGCGGATTTGAACATGCCCGGATTACGAAGTGCAATCATAAGCGCCCCATGCCCGCCCATTGAATGGCCGGAAATTACGGCATCGTCACTGACCGGGAAGTGATCCTTGATCAGGGTTGGCAGTTCTTTGGTGACGTAATCATACATGCGGTAATTGCGCGCCCAAGGTTCCTGCGTTGCGTTAACGTAGAACCCTGCACCTTTGCCAAAATCATAGGCCTCGTTTTCATCGTCAGGCACATGATCGCCACGTGGACTTGTGTCTGGTGCGACAATGGCAATGCCAAGTTCGCTCGCAATGCGAAACGCACCGGCCTTTTGCATGAAGTTTTCATCTGTGCAGGTCAGGCCCGATAGCCAATACATCACCGGCACCTTGGCGCCGTTGCTGGCCTGTGGTGGCAGGAAGATGGCAAAGCGCATGTCGCAACCCAGAACGGTTGATGGGTGCGTGTATTGCTTTTGCCAGCCGCCAAATACCTTGTTGCTTGAAGCGTTTTCAATACCCATTGTGGGGTCCTCTGATCTGCCAATGCCAGAAATGGCGGAGTTTGGTAGCTGCCGGAAATTGTCCGGCATTGGCGTTATTATTCAAATTAGTGTTCTATGATCAGTAATGAATGACTGTACGAATGCTTTCACCTTCATGCATAAGGTGAAACGCCTCGTTGATGTCTTCAAGCTTCATGGTGTGGGTGATGAAATCAGATAGTTTGAACTCACCGGCAAGGTAGCGTTCAACATAGTCCGGCAGTTGCGAGCGGCCTTTGACGCCGCCAAATGCCGTACCACGCCAGACGCGACCGGTGACCAGTTGGAACGGACGGGTCGAGATTTCCTGACCTGCACCGGCAACGCCGATAATGACCGACTCACCCCAACCTTTGTGGCAGCATTCAAGAGCAGACCGCATGACATTGACATTGCCAATGCACTCAAAGCTCCAATCAACGCCGCCATCGGTCATTTCAACAATGACTTCCTGAATTGGCTTGTCGAAATTCTTTGGATTGATGCAGTCGGTCGCGCCGAGTTGTTTTGCGAGATCAAATTTTGTCTCGTTGATATCAATCGCAACAATGCGACCGGCACCGGCCATCTGCGCGCCGATCACGGCCGATAGACCAATGCCGCCAAGGCCAAAGACGGCCACGGAGTCACCCTTTTGCACCCTGGCTGCATTTACGACAGCCCCCATGCCAGTTGTGACCCCGCAGCCTAACAGGCAAACTTCTTCAAGCGGGGCAGATTTGTTGATTTTCGCCAGCGAGATTTCCGGCAGAACCGTATATTCCGAGAAGGTCGAGCAGCCCATATAATGGAAGATCGGCTTACCATTTTGGGAAAAGCGGGTCGTGCCATCAGGCATCAGGCCCTTGCCCTGTGTGACGCGGATTTTCTGGCACAGGTTGGTTTTGCCAGATTTGCAGAATTTGCACTCGCCACATTCCGGGGTGTAAAGCGGGATCACGTGATCGCCGACGGCAACACTGGTGACACCTTCACCAATCGATTCAACAATACCGCCGCCTTCGTGGCCAAGGATTGCTGGGAAGATGCCCTCGGGATCGTCGCCCGACAGGGTAAAGGCATCGGTATGGCAAACACCCGTTGCAACGATTTTAACGCGCACTTCACCGGCTTTGGGTGGGGCAACCTGTACGTCTTCGATCGACAATGGTTTGCCTGCTTCCCAGGCAATGGCGGCTTTACAGGTGATGGTCTCGGCGCTCATGACGCTCCTCCGGCAAGTGAAATTGTAATAAGGTCAGTGTATTTGTTTCGCAAGAACTGATAATCAGGTAATTTGGTAAATGACTTTTGCTGTTGTGTAATAATCAAATTGGAATTTGGTGATGAATGCGTGGGATGGGATCAGCGAATTTATCGCGGTATCCGAACGCCAAAGCTTTACCCATGCTGCCAAGCAGCTTGGCATTTCAGTCGCGCAAGTCAGCCGACAGGTCACAGCACTCGAAGAAAAGCTTGGCGTGCAGTTGTTTTATCGCACCACCCGCAAGGTGAGTGCGACCGAAGCCGGGCAGATTTACTATCAGCATTGCCGCCAATTGCTGGACGGGTTGGGCGATGCGGAACGGGCAATTGGCAACTTAACGGAAATGCCGCGCGGGAAGCTTAAACTGACTGCGCCGACGACGTATGGCGAAACGGTCATTGCGCCGCTGGTCAATGATTTCGTCACCCGCTATCCCGAATTAGAAGTGCAATGTCGCTTTTCCAATCAGAAGCTTGATCTGGTTCTTGAAGGATATGATATGGCGATCCGTTTGGGCCGGCTTGACAGCACGACCGGAAGCCTGATGACCCAACAGCTTTCCACCCGCCGCCTTTATGCCTGTGCTGCCCCGAAATACATTGCCAAACGCGGCGAGCCACATTCGTTGTCCGAACTTTCGCATCATAATTGCCTTGTCGGGACGCTTGATTATTGGCGGTTCGAAGAAGATGGCCGGGAACGAACCGTGCGTATTCATGGCTCTATCCACGCCAATAGCGGGCAGGCATTGCTTGATGCGGCACGCAAAGGCATCGGGATTGTGCAATTGCCTGATTATTATGTCGATCCGTGGATTGCCAGCGGCGATCTGATCCCGGTCCTGACCAAATACCAGCCATCAGACGAAGGCATCTGGGCGATTTACCCCACTAACCGTCATCTTAGCCCGAAAATCAGGATGCTGGTGGAGCATTTGGGGCGGTATTTGGGGTAGCAGGGCAGAAAGCTGGTGATAAATGATAGCTCACAAGTCTTGCATTGTTTCGTCAAGTAAACGGTAACTGATGTGGGTATTTAAGGAGAAGGCAGATGTCGAGTTGTAAAGATTCCATTGGCGATACTTGGGAGGTTTACGAGGCGAAGGATGGCTGGCGGTGGCGGCGCACAGCCAAGAATGGCGACATTGTTGGAGCTTCGACCCAAGGCTATTCGAATAAGTCCGATTGTATCGCCAATGCCAAGCGCCCGGCATGTGATTGTGATCTTGGCTAAGGCGCGATGATGCCGATTTGAAAAAGCCCCTCTGGCATTCTGGCCAAAGGGGCTTCTTTGTTTTCTGCGAATGTGCTGGGGGCTTTGCGCTTACTGCGCCGTCCAGCCGCCATCGACCGACATATGGGTTCCGGTCATCTGTGATGCCGCGTCCGAGCACAGGAACAAGGCGGTCTGGCCGATTTGTTCAGGCGTGACAAACTGTTTCGATGGGTGTTTGTCCGAGACAAGGTTGGTCGCCGCTTCCTCAATCGAAATGCCGCCTTCCTTGGCGCGGGCTTCGATCTGGCGTTCGACCAGTTCGGTGCGCACCCAGCCCGGACAAATCGCGTTGGCGGTGATACCGGTTTCGGCGGTTTCAAGGGCGGTTACCTTGGTCAGGCCAATCACGCCATGTTTGGCGGCAACATAGGCGGCCTTTTGCACCGATGCAACAAGGCCGTGGGCCGAGGCGGTGTTGATGATGCGGCCCCAGTTTTGTTTGCGCATATAGGGAACGGCAAGGCGGGTGGTGTGGAAGACCGATGAAAGGTTGATCGCAATCACCGCGTCCCATTTTTCCGGTGGGAAATCTTCGACATTGGCGGTGTATTGAATGCCGGCATTGTTGATCAGAATATCGACGCCGCCAAATTTGGCATCAGCGTCTTGCATCATGGCTTCGATCTGATCGGGTTTGGACAGGTCGGCGCCATTGTAATGTGCAGTTACACCGTAATCGGTTTCAAGGGCGCTGCGGGTGGCTTCGATCGCGTCGGCATCGCCAAAACCATTAAGCATCACATCCGCCCCGGCACCGGCAAGCGCACGGGCCATGGCAAGGCCGATCCCGCTGGTTGAGCCGGTTACAAGTGCGCGTTTTCCTGTCAGCATTTGTCTTCTCCCTGTTGGAGGCGGTTTACGCCTTATGATTTAGGCTGATCATGCCGCCGTGCAATGTAAAGCGCAACCAAACTGGCGAGAAGGTTAGGGACCATTTGCGAAAATATGGGCGGTGGCGCTATTGCCCGATGCCATATTTGCGCAGCTTATTGGCGATTGAGGTGTGCGAAACCCCTAGCCGTTCGGCAAGTTTGCGCGAACTTGGGTGATCAGGGTACAGCCGCATCAGCATTTCACGCTCCAGCAGGTCCAGCCCCGCATTGAAATCGGGCTGTGAGAGGGCTTGGGCGATCACGTCGCTGTTTTGGGTGCTTGGCTGCAGCGTGTTGGGATTGGCCGGTGCGGTGTCTGTTTGCGCGTGTTTGGCGGCGGTTCCTGTGGCGGCACTGTTAAGGTCATGGGCGCTTAAAACATCGCCATCAAGCAGGGCGACGGCGCGAAACAGGGTGTTTTCAAGCTCCCGCACATTACCCGGCCAGTCATGGTTTTGCAGCCACGCCAATCCGTCGCGGGCAAGGTGGGGTGTTGCGCGTTCGGTTTGTTGGGCGGTGCGATCAATGAAAAATTGCGCAAGATCGTTGATGTCTTCTATCCGATCCCGCAGCGGCGGCAAGGTGATGCCAAGCACGTTGATGCGGAAATAAAGATCTTCGCGGAAGGTGCCGTCATGGGACATGGTTTCAAGATCGCGGTTGGTCGCACTAATGATCCGGACATCAACGGCGATCTCGTCCGTGCCACCGACACGGCGGAACCGGCCATCTTGCAAAACGCGCAGCAGTTTGGCTTGTAAATACGGGGTCAGTTCGCCGATTTCGTCCAAAAACAATGTTCCGCCATCTGCCAGTTCAAGCAGGCCCGGCTTGCCGCCGCGGCGCGCACTGGTAAAGGCACCCGCGGCATAGCCAAATAGCTCGCTTTCGGCCAATCCTTCGGGCATGGCAGCACAATTAAGCGCCAGAAACGGTTGATCAACCCGTGTGCTTGCGCGGTGGCAGGCGCGGGCAAACAGTTCTTTGCCCGTGCCGGTTTCGCCCAAAATCAAAAGTGGTGCGTCAATCCCAGCAAGGCGTTTGGCCTGTGACTTAACCCGGGTCATCGCCCGGCTGTCGCCAATAATGTCGTCAAACCCGGTGTGGCTTCTATCCTGAAGGGCGGTGATAACCCGGCCCAGCCGTGCGGCACGGTGAAATACCATCACCCCGCCCCATGGCGCGTCATCGACGATGTCCGATCCATCATCGACATGGCCAATCGGTTCGACCTGAAGCATATAGGTTTGCCCGCCGAGTGTGACTTCATGCTCGGGCATGTGAAATCCACTTTGGCGTAAATCTTCAATAGATGGTTCGTTTAATATGCTGGTGATGGTCATATCGCGCAGCGGTTTTTCAGGGGTGCCTGCGATGGTCTGTGCGGCGGGATTGACTTGGGCAATTTGACCATTGGCATCAACCGCAATCACCGGATCGCCAAGGGCGGCAAGTGTGGCATGAAGTTGCGCGCGGCGGCGTTCAGTTGGCAGGCGGTCAATCTCGCGAATATCCGAAATGCCAGGGATTTGTTTTAACGCATGGGCCAACAGCGGAAATTTTTCCGGGCGCACGGCCGGGATATCGGCATAGATATGATGGGTGGTGACCTCGAAGCTTCGGATATCAAGCTTATGATCGGTCAGTACATTGACCACATCACGGGTGATGCCAAGCCTGTTTTCGCCGCGGATTTCAAATCGCATGACTGTACCGAAAAGTTTACACTGTAAAAAATAGTGTACGGATGTTCATGCTAAAAATCCATATAATTTGCGGGGTGCTACAATTGTATTGCCAAATGACTGTAAATAATTATTTACAGTTCATCAATGCTGCTTTGGGCTGAAATGGCGGGAAACGGCACCTTTTGGCATCTGGCATGGGGCTTGCGATGATTTGGCAAATAACCGCCTTATCAGGAGCCCCACCATGTCCGCAAAAAACACCAACACCACCCGTACCAACAGTAGCAAAACCGGTTTTGCTACCCGTGCCATTCATCATGGCTATGACCCGCAAAGCCACAATGGCGCACTTAACCAGCCGGTTTATATGTCTTCGACCTTTGCATTCGAGACAGCCGAACAGGGTGGGCGGTTCTTTGCCGGTGATGAGCAGGGCTTTATCTATTCCCGGATTGCCAATCCGACCCTTGATCTGTTGGAAAAG
The DNA here is from genome assembly GCA_019634165.1 of Rhodospirillales bacterium. Taxonomy (GTDB): domain Bacteria; phylum Pseudomonadota; class Alphaproteobacteria; order Rhodospirillales; family Thalassospiraceae; genus Thalassospira. The sequence continues at coordinate 258,003 of JAHQVT010000010.1, read as the reverse complement.
CGCCTTGCGGTTCTTGAGGGCGGCGAGGCTGCTGTTGCGACCGCATCGGGCATGGGGGCGATTACATCGGTCTTTTGGACATTCATTGCGCCAGGCGATGAGATCATTGTTGATCGCACGCTTTATGGCTGCACATTCGCCTATTTCCGGCATGGTCTGGAAAAGTTCGGCATCAAGCACGCCCATGTTGATTTGACCGACCCGAAGGAACTTGAAAAGGCGATTTCGGATAAGACCAAAATTGTCTATTTCGAAACACCAGCCAACCCGAATATGCGTCTGGTGGATATCGAAGCCATTTCCGACATTGCCCATAAACATGGCGCCAAGGTCGTGGTTGATAACACTTATTGCACACCGTATCTGCAGCGCCCGATTGAGCTTGGCGCAGATATCGTAGTGCATTCAGCAACCAAATATCTGGGTGGGCATGGTGATCTGATGGCGGGTGCTGTGATTGGATCGGCCGAGGACATGACACAGGTGCGTTTGGTTGGCTTAAAGGATATGACCGGTGCGGTTCTTTCGGCACAGGATGCCAATCTTGTCATGCGCGGTCTTAAAACGCTTGAACTGCGGATGGAACGTCATTGCGACAATGCCGAGAAAATTGCCGATTTTCTGGCCAGTCACTCGAAGGTCGACAAGGTTTTCTATCCGGGACTGAAAGATTTTGCGCAGCATGATCTGGCCAAGAAACAGATGGATCGTTTTGGCGGGATGATTGCGTTTGAGCTTAAAGGCGGGATCGAAGAAGGCCGCAAACTAATGAACGGCCTTAACATGATCACGCGTGCGGTCAGTCTTGGCGATGCCGAAACCCTGATCCAGCATCCGGCATCCATGACCCATTCGACCTATACGCCCGAAGAACGTGCAGAATATCAGATCACCGATGGTTTGATCCGCCTATCTGCCGGTCTTGAAAGCATCGACGATATTCTCGGTGATCTTTCAAATGCGCTTGATGGCGATCAGATGGCGATCGCAGCGGAATAGGCTGCTGAACATTCTAAAAAGCATCAAGGCCCGGTGAATGAAGCTTCAGTCGCCGGGTCTTTATTTTATCAATTGGAAGATGCTGTATTTTTTCATCGCCTCAAGAGAACGTGGTGGAAGAAGCGGGTTTTCAATGTGTAATATCTGCAAGTCATTGAGGTTGATTTTCTCGAAAGACGGTTCTGTTTCACGGTGGGTTTGAAGCAAGTGAAGCAACGATCCGTTGGCAAAAGCCCGTTCCATCCCGGTTTGAATGGCATGATGTAATTCAGGCATTTGGGGGCTGACAAAGAAATAGATCGGCTGCGGATAAAAAAGAGCAATATTATCGGCAACCACAATGTTTGGCGCGCGTTCACGCATCCAGTTCCATTCACCCATGATTTGCCAATATGCGCGGGGATAAAGATCAAACCGTTTGGCATTGAGCATGAGGTGCAAGGTCATGTAGCGCCCATATGTGACGGAAAATCGATGGTGACGCAGAACATCGGCATCCGGCCAACCAATCCCCTGACCCATGGAGAAATTACGAAGGTCTTCAATCGATTTAACATCATTAAGCTTTGCCGCGACATCAGCGCGGGTCATGAAAAGCCGCAAGCCCGTGGTGCCCAAATAGATCGGGACATATACGGCAAGTAGCTTTTCTTCGCGCTCGGCGTTGGTGCCAAAAAACACAACATTGATCTCGTCACCCGATTGCAGCATGGCGATGCGGCGCTGCTCGGTCGGGTATTCTGTGCAAACCGGTGTGATTTGGATGTCGCTGTCGCTTAGAGATGCGGCAAGGCGTAAAAGATCAGTGTCGTATTCAGAATGATCGGCCCAACTGATTTCCCCGCGGCAATAAGCCGATTCCAAAGACATCGGTACCTTGGCCTTGATTTCGCTGGCGTTGGCAATGTTTGGCTTTCCAAGGATCAAAGCCGCCATCGGCAACAGGATCAGGAGTTTTGTTACGAAGGACATTTTTCCTGAATGCATGTCTTTTTACTTTGCCAAAGATGGAGATGAACCACCGGTATGTCTTTGCCAATACTGAATTCTTATCCCTTAACGATCCCTTTATCTGGGGGTGCACAGGCGATTATACTTTTGGTGCGGTGGGTTTTTGCGTGGCAGCGAATCGCGGTTCTGAATCGGCGGATATGGGCCGCGCAATAATGTTTCAGACGGGAAATTCGAAGGTTTGTGCTGGTTCGTTGCAGCAGATTCCACGGGTTGGTTGAAAGTGACGAATCTTGTGTGAAATTTCACTGCCCCTCCTTGCTTTTTGAGCAGCCTATTTGAAAATCGGTAAATCAATACCGAAATGTTTCGGGCGTGCGATTGCCGTCCGAAAAGACCCGCATGATCGGGCTTACAAAAAGGCGATGAGAGATGTCAGCACAGGATGCCGCCCCGGAAATTGGCGAAATTATCGAAGCAAGCTCGACCGGTCAGGTAAAGGCCGAAGATCTTGAGATGCTCGGTCAGATCGAAAAGAAAGTGCGCTGGCTATCAAGCTGGACGATCCATAACGCCAACCATTTGCGCCCGAAACGCGATGGCATCAAGGTTGGTGGCCATCAGGCCAGTTGTGCATCCATGACCACCCTTATGACCGCGCTTTATTTTAATGTATTGCGTCCGCAGGATCGGGTGGCGGTCAAGCCGCATGCAAGTCCGGTTTTCCATGCGATCAATTATCTGTTTGGTCGTCAGACCAAGGAAAAGCTGGAAAATTTCCGATCCTTTGGTGGTGCGCAATCTTATCCATCGCGGACCAAGGATGGCGATCAGGTTGATTTTTCAACCGGGTCGGTTGGCCTTGGTGCAGCGGTGACGAACTTTGCCGCGCTGACGCAAGATTACCTTCGTTATAAGGACATGCTGCCCAAGGGGGAAACGCCGGGGCGTATGGTCGCCCTTGTTGGTGATGCCGAACTTGATGAGGGCAATATCTACGAAGCGCTTCTTGATACGTGGAAGCATGACATTCGCAATGTTTGGTGGGTGATCGATTACAACCGCCAAAGCCTTGATGGCATGATTGACGCCCATCTGTTCCGGGTTATTGGCCGGTTCTTCCGTGCTGTTGGCTGGAACGTGATTACCATCAAATATGGCCGCAAACTTCATGATGCCTTTGCCAAGCCGGGTGGCAAGTCATTGAAGAAATGGCTTAATGACGTGCCAAACGACATTTATTCCGCGCTGACGTTTCAGGGCGGTGCGGCATGGCGGGCGCAAATTACATCCGACATGGCCGGGGATAATGCACTGGCGAACTTGTTGGGGGATTATGACGACGATGCCTTGCATGAGTTAATGACCAATCTTGGCGGTCATTGCATGGAAGCAGTCTTAAGCGCGTTTGACGCGGTCCCGAATGATAAGCCGACCATCTTTATTGCCTATACGGTTAAGGGGTATGGCACCCCGCTTCAGGGGCACAAAGATAACCATGCGGGCCTTATGAATGTTCCGCAGATGGATGCATTTAAAAAGCAGAACCGTATTGAAGATGGTGATGAGTGGGAACTGGCGGCGGGGCTTGATGTTAGCGCTAACAAGGTTCGTGATTACATCAAAAATGCACCGTTTAATGACAGCGCCCCGCGCCATAAAATGTCCGAAGTCATCGCCATCCCGGATATGCCATATTCACGGGTGGACACATCAAGCACGCAGGAAGTGTTTGGTAAAATCCTCAATGAATTGGCGAAGATGAAAAACAGCGATCTTTCTGATCGCATTGTGACGACATCGCCCGATGTGACGGTTTCCACCAACCTTGGCGGGTTTGTGAACCAGCGTGGTTTGTTTGGCCGCGAAGAGCTGGCCGATGAATTCCGCGAACGCAAAGTGCCCTCAGCACAGAAATGGATCAGATCGCCAAGCGGTCAGCATGTTGAGCTTGGCATTGCAGAGAACAACCTGTTCCTCAATTTGGCCGCCCTTGGATTGTCGCACAGCCTGTTTGGCCAGCGTCTGTTCCCGATTGGAACGCTGTATGATCCGTTCATTGCCCGTGGATTGGACGCATTGAACTATGCCTGCTATCAGGATGCGCGTTTCATGGTGGTGGCAACACCAAGCGGCATTACGCTTGCACCTGAAGGTGGAGCGCATCAGTCAATCTCAACCCCAATGATCGGGATGGGCCAACCCGGCCTGACCAGCTTTGAGCCAAGCTTTGGCGATGAATTGGCAACCATCATGGGATGGTCGTTCGATCACATGCAGGCATCTGATGGCGGGTCGATTTATCTGCGCCTGTCGACCAAACCGGTGGCACAGCCAGAACGTGAACTTTCCGATGCGACCAAGGCCGAAATTGTTTCAGGCGGCTATTGGCTTCGCGAGCCGGGCGAAGATTGCAAAATGGCGATTGCCTATTGCGGGGCGATGGCCCCCGAAGCAATTGCGGCGTGGGAAAAGCTTTCAGAAACCCATCCGGGCTTGGGCCTGCTTGCTGTGACATCGACCGATCGGCTTTATAACGAGTGGCAGGATTTGGAACGCACACGTCTGTCAGGCAAGGGTGATGGTCAGATGGCCCATGTGGAAAACCTGATGGCACCATTGGCGTCTGATGCGCGTCTTGTCACCGTGATTGATGGTCATCCGGCAGCGCTTGCGTGGTTGGGATCGGTGCGTGGTCATGCGGTGGCACCGCTTGGTGTGAATGGTTTTGGTCAGTGTGGGGATAGCATCGCGCTTTATGAGCATTATCAGATCGGAACGGATGCGATCGTACGCGCGGCGAAGCGTTGGGATTGATCATTGATCGCTAAGAAAACCTAAGCAAAAGGCGGCTCATTCGTGGGCCGCCTTTTTTATTTTTTTGATTTGGGTAGTACCGCTTGTAAATCACCAGTAGATCGAACATCTCTGCGCTGAGCGTCATAAGAAGCGCATATAGAAGTTTCGCCATTTGGAAGGGCGTGGGTCATGGAATATCTGATGTTGCTTGGTGGTCTTGTCGGGCTTTTCTTTGGCGGTGAGGCGCTGGTGCGTGGCAGTGTCGGTATTGCGCAACGCTTATCCATGTCGCCGCTTCTGATTGGCCTGACGGTGGTTGGCTTTGGCACATCAACGCCAGAACTTCTGGTGTCACTTGATTCGGCATTGCGCGGTGTACCTGATATTGCACTTGGCAACGTTGTTGGATCAAATATCGCCAACATCTTGCTGATTGTTGGTGTTTCTGCCCTTGTTTGGCCGATTGCGGTTTCGGGTGGGACGCTTAAGCGCGATACGGCTGTGATGTTGGCTGCGGCCTTTGTTCTTGTGCCCACATTCGCGTTGGGGGAATTGGGCCGGGTGGCAGGTGGTCTTATGTGTGTCGGCCTGATTGCCTATCTTGTGGTCGCCTATCGTCAATCCCGGCATGTGCCATCGGACCAGGGTGATCAAACCGAATTGCCCAAACCGGTCGGAAACATTTGGCTTTCGATCATATGGGTTCTGGCGGGGTTGGTTCTTTTGATGTTTGGTGCGCGCTATCTTGTTGATGGTGCGGTGACCATTGCCCGTGCGTTTGGCGTGTCCGAAGCCTTTATCGGGCTTACGATTGTTGCGGTTGGGACATCTTTGCCAGAATTGGCAACCTCGTTAATCGCCGCAGTGCGCAAACAATCAGAAATCGCCATTGGCAATATTGTCGGATCAAACATCTTTAACGTTTTGGGTATTTTGGGGGTAACCGCAATTGTTACGCCCATTCCGGTCGCAGGGCGCTTTTTGACATTTGATCTTCCGATCATGATTGCGGTGTCGCTGCTTTTGACCGTGCTGCTGCGTCGGGCCTTAATCGGCCGAGGCATTGGTTTTGCCATGCTTGTGGCTTATGCAGGGTATGTTTGGTCTGCCCAGTAAAACCAACCCCAGTTGGCTCTTTGGCTGGCGGCTGATCATTTGCGGTCAAACGTTTTGTGACAGGCGGTTGGTTACTGGAAAAACGCCTGTTTGATGCCATCAATGATGAATTGAACCGCAAGGGCGGCCAAGATCATGCCCAGCAGGCGGGAAAATACCGTTGCGACCGTTGGGCTGAGGCGTTTGGCCACCACGTTCGAGGCAAGGAAGAAGGCAAAGGCGATCATCATAACGATGGCGACAACGCCGATCACGCTGGCCTGCATGGCGATATTGTCTTCGAACTTGCCCATCAACAGCATGACCGATGCAATTGCACCCGGACCAGACAGGAACGGGATCGACATTGGAAAGATCGAAATGTCGTCTGCTTCGTCATCGGGGATGGTGTGGCCGGTCTTCGATTTTGCAGCGGCAGCATTGGATTTGGCTTTGTCGGTTTTATGGTCTTCTTCAAGTTCCTGATGGAGCTGTTCGGCGCGCTCGTTTCGTTTTTGGCTGCGTTTTTCAAACAGCATTTCAAGCGCGATCAAGAATAAAAGCGTACCGCCAGCAATCCGGAAGGCGGGCATGTGAATGCCAAAAATGCCAAGCAGTCCTTCACCGATCAGCGCGAATGCGGCCAAGATAAAGAAGCTGGTCAAGCAAGCGCGAATTGCCATGCGACGACGATGTGCGGCACTGGTGCCCTGTGTCAGAACGATGAAAACCGGGACCAGACCGAGCGGGTCAATGATCACGAAAAGCGTGACAAAGACCGGGATTAGTTCGTTGAGCATGTCAAAGCTGGGCATCGGTTTTTCCTGATGAGGGCAGTTGATCGTTTGCGGGCATTGGGCATCGTTGGCCCCATTATCGGGTCATGTAACTGGCGTAGTCTCGCAGGTAAATGAATAAATTGGCATTTCTTTTGCCAATTGAATGGGTTTGGGCGCGATTAGCGCCGGGCACCCCGGTTACGGCCATAGCGCCCGGTACTTTCGGGCCAAGCAATATAGTCAGCGGGTTTTTTGCGCACCCATTTGACGAACTTGATCATGTCGGGATGGGTAAGCAGTTTATCGGGCCTGTCAAATTCCCGTGCCAGCGTTGCCGCGTCAAACAGGCGGTGGATCATGCGATGACAAATCCGGTGCAGCCATTCGGTTTCGGTCCCACCTTGTGATTTTGGCCGCCAGTGATGGCGATCAACTGTTGGGCCGGAAATCATCGGGCGACCACAAACCGGGCAAGGGCCAAGATCGGCACCGGTTATGTCATTAGAAGATGGCATCAACGATTATTGTTCGGGCATGCGCCGGTTTTCAAAGAATTTCTGCCATGTGCCGGGCTTAAGCGCGCGCAATGCCTTGATCCGCGCGCCAACGGTTGGGTGGGTATCCAGCAGGCTGGGCGGCTGGGTGCTGCGATAAGGGATCAGGCCAAGGCGTTTGCGGTTGATCTGATCAATATGAAGCAGACCGTCAATCATGTCTTCGGGGCCGTTTAGAAGGTCGCTTGCGCCATGATCAGCGGCAAATTCCCGGTCGCGAATGACGGCACGTTGCAACAAAAAGCTGATGGTCGGGACTGCGCCAAACAGAACGATCATCCAAGCGGGCGGATTGAAATCACCAAATATAAAAATTGCCAAACCAAACAAGGCAACGGTCCATGTTGCGCGATAGAGCACATCGGTCATCAAGAGAATGCGGGTATCACCATGCCAGGCATGGGCGACTTCATGGGCAAGAATGGCGCGCATTTGCCGGGGAGATAAGCTGTGCAGGGCTTCGCTTGAAATTGCAATCGTGGTGGTGTCGTCCGTCCCCGTGGTGATGGCATTAACCCCCTTTCCCGGCAATAAGAACAGCCTTGGGGAGTGTTTCAATCCGGCACGCTGGGAAAGAAGGTGGGTCATTTCATGGATGGCCGGATAGTCGTCAGCCGACAGCGGACTTGCGCGCAGCAGCTTCATCAGAAAGTCCGGCGATACAATTGGGGTTAGCACCAACATAAGCGAAACAGCAATGCCAGCCGAAATGGTCATTTGAATCCCGCCCAGCATCCATGCGCAAGCTGCCAGAACCCCGACCATGCAGGCCAAAAGCGTTCCTGCATGTGAAATGCCGCCGGGTTGAATGGCAAGGAAACGTTGGATGAAGGCCGGTATTTGCGGATTTTCTTCTTGCATCTGGTGTCCGGGTTTTGCGACGGACCATTCGAGGTGCGCCGTTGGTATGTCGTCGAAAGAGCTGCGCGATCATTTAGCTGGCAGCAGAAGAACGGTTTTGCGCAAATGTTTCAACCAGTTTGATTGCGAAAACATAGTTTGGGCACCGACCTTTGCGCATTGATCTATGACAGCGAGGCGCGTAAGGCGTGCGGGAATGGTTAATGATCTGAATTTCGCCGTTATTTAGGTGTTTGAATGCGATGGTAACGCAATGAAATAAAGGGTTTTGCAGCGAAATTTTAACACATCCTTATATATTGCACTAGAATAGTGACAGTATGCCATTGGCTAGGTTGCCCGTCGTAGCACTGCTGCGCGGGACGTTTGTCATGCGTGATAGGAAGACAGAATAAGCTGTTTGGCTGTGCTCAAATGCTTGTCTGAAACGGAAGGATTGAATGGGCCTGTTGGATAAAGTCCGGCCAACCCGCGCATCGGATGCGGGACGTGAGGGGGATCGTACCCCGCTGGAACGGTTGTTCTGGCGGTCGATTGCGCTCGTGGGCGGATTCTCGATGGTGATCAACCTGCTTAACATGGTGATCCCGATTTATTCGATGCAGGTGTTCGATCGGGTTCTTTCAAGCCGAAGCGTTGATACCTTAGCCCTTCTTACCCTTGGTATCGGGCTTGTTCTTGTGTTCATTGCCTCGATGGAGCAGCTACGGTCACGGGTTTTAATCCGGGTTGGTACCGCACTTGATTTGCGCCTTGGCGGGGATTTGTTCGCCCATGTCGTGCAGCAATCGGCACGTGGTAGCCAGATGCGCCAGCGTCCGTTGCGCGATCTTTATGGATTGCGCGGCTTTTTGACCGGAAGCGGGCCTTTTGCCCTGATCGATTTCATGTGGGCGCCGGTCTATATCGGGGTTGTCTTTATCTTTGATACGCGTCTTGGTCTTGTGGCCTGTGGCGGGGCGGTTTTGCTTATACTGATCGCCGTCATCAACGAGGCTGCTGCCAAGATTTCTGTCGATCGTTCTGAAGAAAGCCAGAACAGGGGTATTGCGCAGGAAGAAACCTATGTTCGCAATGCCGAGGCGATGGAAGCCATGGGCATGACCCAATCTGCCCGCCAGCGTTGGCAGGCCGATCAATCTGATTCGCTTTACTGGGAAGGACAAGCCAGCCGTCGGGTCGGGACATCGACCACGCTGTCACATTTCATCCGTTTGGCAATGCAGGTTTGCTTTATCGGTGTCGGCGCGTATCTGGTTTTGTCTGAAAGCATTACGATTGGCATCATGGTCGCATCCATGATCCTTGGGATGCGCGGGCTGGCACCATTCGATGGCGCGGTAACAGCATGGCGGAGCTGGAATTCAGCGCGCAGTTCGTTTGAACGTTTGAACAAGATTTTGCTAGATAAGCACCAAACCGTTCCGGCCCCTTTGCCGCGTGGGCGCGGCATGGCGGTGACGGTGGACCGGTTGGTTTTTGCGCCACCTAACAGCCGCAATGTTTTGTTCAAGGGGTTCTCATTCAAAGCCGGGCCGGGACAGATTATTTCAATTGCCGGGTTTAACGGGGTCGGTAAGACCGCCCTTTTGAAATTGATCATGGGAATCTGGTTGCCCGGATCGGGATCGGTCAAGCTTGATGATGTGGAAGCATCAAGGGTGGACCGGGCCGATATTGGCGCGCAGATTGGCTATTTGGCGCAGAACCCGTTCCTTTTCCCCGGTACGATTGCCGAAAACATCGCGCGTCTGGGGGCGGCTGATATGCGCGACATTATTCAGGCGGCGGAACTTGCCGGTGCGCACCAATTCATCCTTGATCTGCCTGATGGCTATGATACGCGGGTGGATCGCGGGGGACGCAATCTTTCCGGTGGGCAGCGCCAATTGATTGCCTTGGCAGCAGCCCTGTTTTCGCGGCCAAGGTTGTTGTTGCTTGATGAACCGACAACTGCCCTTGATGACGGCGGTGTTGGTCACATTGGCGAGTTAATTGAAGTTCTGCGCCGCAATGGTATTACGACCTTTATCGTTAGTCATGAGCGATCCATTTTGGCGCGCGCGGATGCGGTTCTCGCACTTGCTGATGGGCAAATTCAGGTGGTTCCGGTTAAAGGTGGTAACAGGGGGCCGGGCAAGCCGGTGACCCAGACCGAAGATATTTCGCGTGGTCTTCCGCCAGAAGCCCGCCCATCAGAACCCCAAGTGGCAGCACCATCAATCCCAGCCGCAGTGAAGCCGATTGACGCTGAAGATGGTCAGATGCGCATTACACCCAAGCGTATTGAAGTTCCCAATCCAGATGCGCCGCGTCCGATCATCGAAAAGAACAGCGCAGCCACCCCCCATCCAGCAGCGGTTAAACCCGCAGCGGAAGTACCAGAACCGAATATGCCAGAAATCGCGGACTTCGGCACGGCGGAAGATGGTGGGTCAAGTCGTGCGCAAAGTGCCAAGCAGGCAGCAGGGATTGCAAAAGCCGAAATGAAGCCACAACCAACACCCGGTGGCACGATGATGACCATGCGTCCGGTCACGCCAAAAGCTGCGTCTGATCGTGAAGGGGTAAAACAAGTGCGCCCGGCCCAGCCGAAGGTAAAAGAGGCGGTCAAGCCTGCGGCGGCGCGAGCGCCTGCGCCAAAACAATCATCGGCATCAGAGAAAGTGACCGCAAAAGCAGCCGTAAAAGCAGAGGCGGCACAGCGTCGCCCGGCAGAAACCAAACCAGTCGATCAGCGCCAGCCGCTTAGCAATCGTAAGACGGCACGTGAACAGGTGCGTGCAGCAGCGCCGAAGTCGCGCAAAGCAATTGATTCCGAAGCCATCGTAAAGGCACGCGAAGAAGCCGCAATGAGAATGCGTAAAGTGCGTGAAGAGGCAGAGCAGGCCGCAGCCGAGCGCGCAGCGCAACGTCGTGCGCGCGGCGAGACGGGCAGTACGCCACGGTCTGGCGGTGAGCCGCGCCGTGGACGCCCGCAATTGCGCGTTGTTGAAGGATCGGCCGAACGTCGACAGGGCGGTGCTTGATGGCGGGTGTTGAGCTTCCTACTGCGCGTGAATTAAACACAGATGTTAAGCCGCTGGTGCGGATCGGGCTTTTGATCCTGATCCTTGGATTTGGGTCGGTGCTGTTTTGGGCTGGCACGGCAGAAGTAAATTCGGCGGCAACAGCAAGCGGCGTTGTCGCACCGTTTTCTGGACGGCAAAGTGTGCAGCATCTTGAAGGCGGTATTATCCGCGATATTCTGGTGCGAAACGGCGCACGGGTTAAGGCGGGTGATGTCTTAATTCGCCTTGACGATACCCGATCACGGGCAAGTTTTGATCTTTTAAATAACCGTTATCTCAATGCCTTGGCGACACAAACCCGCCTGATTGCCGAACGTGCGCAGCAAGACCATCTAAGGTTCCCGCCGCCGCTTGAAGACCCGCGTTATTTTTCGATCACGGATTCACAGCGCTCCTTGTTTGAAAGCCGCCGGAGTGCCTTTGTCGGTGAGGTTCAGCTTTATGATGAACGGATCAAAGAGCAGCGGCGCGAGATCGTTGGTACGCGTGAGCAGAAAACCGCGGCAGAGCAACAAGTTGGGATCGTCAAAGAAGAACTCGCCATGGTCAAACCAATGGTTGATCTTGGCTATGCGCGGCGGACCCGGTTGCTACAGCTTGAAAGCCGGTTGGTCGAAACGCTTGGCAATATAGGGCGGTATTCGGCTGATATCGCGCGGATTGAACAGCAAATTCAGCAAGTTAAAGCCAGTCAGTCACAGTTGATGCGCGATCATTTGCAGTCAATCAATACCGAACTGCGTGATGTACAAAGCGAGATTTCTGACCTGAATGAACGGATGCGTTCGGCGGAAGATATTCTGGTGCGATCCGACATCAAAGCGCCGCGCAATGGCACGGTGACCAATATGCAATTCACCACAGAAGGCGGCGTTATTCCGCCCGGCGCACAAGTGCTTGAGATTGTTCCGGTCGATGACCGTCTGGTGATAGAAGCGCGTGTTTCACCCAACGATATTGATGTGGTTGCAGCCGGGCTTCCGGTGAATATCCGCGTGACCGCATTTAGTCAGCGTTGGTTTGCACCGGTTAAGGGGACGGTGACAGATGTGTCGCCTGATCGCCTGACCGACTCGGAAGGTCGGTCGTATTTTCAGGCCATGGTCGAGATTGATGGCGAAAGTCTGGCAGAGCATGAAGGCATGATTTTATCGCCCGGTATGCCAGCCCAGATGGAGATCGTAACCGGTTCAAGAACGGTTCTTGCCTATCTGTTTTCCCCAATTACTACCAGTTTTGATCGCGCATTCCGCGAACAATAGTAGGTCTAAGGCATGCAGGAGGTGTGCTGAGGAAACCTATACAACCTGACAGAATCTGTCAGAGCGTAGTTTTGCCTTTCAAAGCGCGAAAAAACATGAAAAAAAACTAAAATAACTCATGCATCGCCCCATCCTTGGTTGATGGTTGTGAAAGACTAATCTATACTACTGTATAAATTGCGAACTGTGTCGGATGTTCCGGTACAGTTCAGGTAATTATAATTCCCAAGTAGGGAGTAACTGTCTTGGCCTCGCCCGCCAATCAAGATGATGGTGTCGGTATCACCGACACCGATATAGATCAGGTTTTGGACAACCGCGCAGAAGATGATTCTGCTGCGGCCAATACTGATTCCGGAAGCGGTTCACAGAATGATGGCAATTCGCCATCTTCAGCAAACCAGATTTTCACCAACGTTCAGAACGTCATCGGCTCTGCCTATGACGATATTCTGGTGGGTGATGGTTCCAATAACACTCTGATCGGTGGCGATGGCGACGATATTCTCGAATCGGGCGAGGGCGAGGATGTTGTTACCGGTGGCGAAGGGCGTGATACCTTTGTGCTGGAAAGTGGGTTTGAAAAAACCACGATCACTGATTTCAATGTTGAAGAAGATAAACTGGCACTGACCAGTCTTGGTGTTGATAGCGCCGAAGACCTGATGTCGTTGGCATCTGACGATGGCGCGGGCAATGTTGTTGTCACGTTTGCGACTGGTGATGTTCTGGTCTTCCAGGGTGTGACCAAGGCCGAATTGGCCAATGTTGCGATTGTTGATGCCCCCCAAATTACGGATGTCGCCGTTTCCACGGATGGCAACAGCAATGACGCCAGCGGTGATACGGCAAGCTTGGGCGAGGATGCCAATGTCATTGAGGGTACGGCAGGTGATGACACGATAGCCGGTTCTGACGGCGACGATGTTATTTCTTCTGGCGGTGGCAATGACAGCATTGATGGCGGTGAAGGGGAAGATACCCTGTCGCTTGAAGGTGCTGGCGACGGTATGCGCGCCAGTCTTGGGCAAGGCTCAGCGACAGACGATTTTGGTGCTAATCGTGTGTCGTTTAGCGGTATCGAAAACATTCAAGGTACATCAGGAGATGATGTGCTGCGTGGCGGTGCTGGCAACAATACCCTGTCGGGTGGTGCGGGTGATGACACGTTTGAGGTCAGCGACGGTTCGGACGTCATCGATGGCGGCACCGGTGAGAATACCCTTGATTACAGCGGTTCAGAACAGGGCGTTCAAGTTGATCTTGATGGCGGTGCCGGCAAAGCAATTTCTGAAAATAACAGTGATTCATCTGAAAGCGGCTCGGACGATGGCGAGACCGGTTCTACCGACGATGCCAACAGCGATGATGTAACCGATTCCGGTGACTCGAATACTGGTGAAGCCGGCAGTGGTGAAACTGGCAATGACGATGCTGGTGACGGCGAAACCAGTGGCGGCGAAACAGGTTCTTCGGACAATACTGGAACCGATGCCGAAACGGGTTCAGAGACCAGCGGGACGGATACAGGAGAAACCCAAACGGACGGAGCCGACAGCGGCGAAACCGATAGCGGTGAAGCGGGTTCTGAGCAAGCCGGTTCGGGTGAAAGCGGCGCTGATACAGGCGACAGCTCCGGCAATACGACGGATGCTGGCGCAACAGATACGACCGAAAATTCAGACGACACTGCAGATGGTGGTGATACCGGATCTGACACCGAAACCGGATCATCAGACGGTTCTGAGACGCAGGAAGATACACCCTCGGGCGAGGCCAATTCCAGCAACTCAGAAAGCGGGGGAGAATCCAACAGCGAAACCGGATCTGGTTCGGATACCGAAGCAGACACCGAAAGTAGCACGGATTCAGGTGCCGGAACGGATTCCGGTTCAGAAAACCCAACCGATACCGGTGGTGGATCAGGTAGTGATGCCACCGATTCTTCCAGTACGCACCAAACGGATGGCGGTTCTGATGAAGCGTCTTCGGGGGGTGGTGAAACGGCCGGCGACAGTGGCGCGGACAATGGTTCGGGCTCTGCCGGTGACGACACGCTTGGTTCCGACGAAACATCTGCAAGCGGCGATGAAGCTGAGACAGCTACAGACACTGGTGCAGATACTGGCGCGGACACTGATGCGGACACTGGCACGAACGGTGAAACCGATAACGGCAGCGACACTGAAACCGGTTCTGGTGACGAAACCAGCGGTGAAGATGGCACTGGCGCACAAACCGGTGGCGATACTGGTTCGGACGGCACAGATGGAACGGGTGGCGATGGTGCGCTTGGTGCCGATGAAACCGATACGCAAACTGGCGATGAAACCGGCCCGATAGACGAAGCTGGCGCTGGCGAAACCACTGGTGAGGATACATCAGGTGGCGGAACGTCCGACGCAGAAGCTGGTGATGTAGTCAGTGACGGTGAAGCCAGTACACAAGAAGGTGCTGGCGAGGAAGAAGCCTCGTCAGGTGACGAGAGCGGAAGCACACAAGATACCAGCGCAGATAACACCACGGCAGGTGCACAGGCCGGTGCAGATGCCGGTCAAGATACAACTGAAGATCAAGATACAACTGAAAATACTGGCGGAGATAGCGGTTCTGACGTCACAGATGGCTCGGACGGCGAAGATACGCTCGGTGCTGATGAAACAGATACGCAAGCCGATGGCGAAACCAGCCCTGTAAATGAAGCGGGCGACGGCGAAACCACTGGTGAGGATACATCAGGTGGCGGGACGTCCGACGCAGAAGCTGGTGATGTAGCCAGTGACGGTGAAGCCAGTGCACAAGAAGGTGCTGGCGAGGA
The DNA here is from genome assembly GCA_019634165.1 of Rhodospirillales bacterium. Lineage (GTDB taxonomy): Bacteria > Pseudomonadota > Alphaproteobacteria > Rhodospirillales > Thalassospiraceae > Thalassospira. The sequence goes on along the minus strand of JAHQVT010000010.1, from coordinate 242,814 downwards.
AGAAGCTTCGTCAGGTGACGAGAGCGGAAGCACACAAGATACCAGCGCAGATAACACCACGGCAGGTGCACAGGCCGGTGCAGATGCCGGTCAAGATACAACTGAAGATCAAGATACAGCTGAAAATACTGGCGGAGATAGCGGTTCTGACGTCACAGATGGCTCGGACGGTGAAGATACGCTCGGTGCTGATGAAACAGATACGCAAGCCGATGGTGAAACCAGCCCTGCAAATGAAGCGGGCGACGGCGAAACTGCGGGTGAAGAAGGTGGCGGAGACGCGACTGAAACACCAGAATTTGGTGCAGGGGAAACCGGCGAGGAAGGCCTTTCTGGCGATGAAACCAGTGGCGATGAAACCAGTGGCGATGAAACCAGTGGGGATGAAACCACTGGGACCGAAGATTCTGGTGAGGGCACCTCGGGCGAAACCGATACGGATGTAACCGACACCGAAGAGAACGGTGAAGTTGCCTATGACAATACCCCGACCGGGGCTGCTGATCTGGTGCAGGGTTCTGAAGATGCCGATTTCCTTGGCGGTGGTGCTGGCGATGATACGCTGCAGGGCAATGGCGGCGACGATACGCTTGAAGGCAATACCGGTGACGACCTTTTGCAAGGTGGTGCCGGGGATGATGTTCTGCGTGGCGAAGCCGGTGCAGATATTGTTCAGGGCAATGAAGGCAATGACAGCCTGTATGGCGGTGCTGGCGATGACGTGGTCCAGGGCGGTCAGGGCGATGACCTTCTGGTTGGCGGTGCTGGCGATGATGTCATGCAGGGTGGGTCCGGCAATGACTTTATGCGCGGTGGTGATGGCGACGATCACATGCAGGGCGGTAGCGGCATTGATACTGTTAGCTACAGCGACGCGACCAGTGCCGTTACGGTAGATCTGGCAAATGAAACCGCGACCGGCGGTGCAGGCAATGATGTTGTCCAGATGGTCGAAAACGTCATTGGTACCGATTATGACGATCACATCACGGGTGATGACGGTGATAACGTCCTTGAAGGTGGTGCTGGCGTTGATACCTTGTCGGGCGGCGCAGGTAATGACACGCTTACCGGTGGCACGGGTGAAGATGATTTTGAACTGACCGAGAATTTCGGCAGTGACACGATTACCGACTTTAATGGATCGGACGATATTATCGACCTGTCGAAAGTCGGTGTTGCCGACTTCGCAACCTTGCAAGCGATGATGTCAGATGATGGTGATGGTAATACCGTTATCGATTTTGGCGATCAGGGTACGTTGACGCTTGAAGGGGTTAGCAGCGACAGCTTGGTCGCAGATGACTTCCGCGGGTTTGGTCGTATCTTTGAAACAGAAGGTGACGACGCAGCGGGCGGGACCGACGGCAGCGACGCAATCTATGGCTATGGTGGTGACGACTCCCTTGGCGGTGGTGCAGGTGATGACGTTGTCTCGGGTGGCTATGGCGACGATACGGTTTCTGGCGGTTCGGGGAATGACACCCTTCGCGGTCAGGAAGGTATTGATACCGTTGATTATTCTGGTGCGCCGGGCAGTGTGCAGGTTGATCTTGAAGCCGGTACTGCGAGCGGTGCCGACGGCAATGATATTCTTGATCGCATCGAGAACGTCATTGGTTCGAACTATGACGATGAAATTTCCGGCGATGGCGGCGTAAACGTCCTTAAGGGCGGTGCCGGGAATGACACCATTGTTGGGCGCGGTGGGAATGACACGCTTGATGGTGGTGCGGGCGATGACCTGTTCATCGGCGAAGCTGGCAATGACACCATTATTGGTGGCGAAGGTAGCGATACGCTTGATCTGAGTGCACGTGAAAGCGGCCAAGATGTTCGTCTTGCCGGCGGTACGGCGCGCGATACCGTTACCGGTGAAAATGACAGCATTTCTGGCATCGAGAACGTTATTACCGGTGCAGGTAATGACACGGTTGTTGGTGGCTCTGGTGATAACATCATCTCGACGGGTGAGGGCGATGACGTTGTTCGCGGTGTTGGGGGCAATGACACGATTGATGGCGGTGAAGGTACCGACACCATAGGCTTTGGCAGCGAAAGCGGATTGAACGTCAATCTTGCGACGGGTACTGCGGCCACTGACTCCGGAACTTCGGAAATCTCCAATTTTGAAAACGTTATTGGTACAGGCAATGCTGACATCATTGTCGGTGACGATGGCAATAACGTCCTGACCGGTCTGGCCGGTGACGATACCTTGGCAGGCGGAGCTGGTGATGACACCTTGCTTGGCGGTGGTGGTGTCGACACGGCTGATTACTCGGATGTCGATGGTGGTGTTACAGTCGATCTTGCTGGAGGCAGTGCTACTGGGGACGGTAATGACACGCTTTCAAACATTGAAAATGTTGTTTCCGGTGCTGGAAATGATGTCGTCTATGGCAGTAGCACAGACAACGTTATTGATGCCGGAGCTGGTGATGACACCGTTTACGGAAGTGCGGGCGACGATACCCTGAGCGGTGGTGATGGTTTTGATACGCTGAGCTATAATTCCGGTGCGGATAGTACTGTTTCGTCGGGCATATCGGTCGACCTTGAAGAAGGTACTGTTACCGGAAATAACTTTGTCGATAGCATTGTCGGTTTTGAAGAAATTGAAGGTTCGTCTGGTGCCGACACAATGTTGGGCAGCAGTGGTGACGATGTCTTAATTGGTGGTGCAGGCAACGATACCTTCGATGGACGCGGTGGCGATGACACACTGAGCGGTGGCACGGGTGTAGATACATTTGTCATTGCTTCTGATAGCGGGAATGACGTTGTTACGGACTTTGACCCAGCCCGCGATATCCTTGACATTCAGGGCATTGACGGACTGGAATTGTTTTCTGATGTTGCCGATTTCATCGGTGAAGATGCCGCTGGCAATGCCACTATTACGGTTGGCGATGCGGTGTTCACCCTTGAAGGGGTTGATCCTAACAGTCTGACCTATGCTAATTTCGCCGGTATTCGTTCGCTCGAAGGTACTGAAGAAAAAAACTCTTTGCATGGAACCAGTCGCAGTGATGTCATCAATGCGAAGGGCGGGGATGATACTGTTACCGGTGGCGAAGGGAACGACACGATTGATGGCGGTTCTGGTGATGATACCCTTTCGGGTGATGGTGGTACCGACATAATTGCTGGCGGCACGGGCGATGATACCATTAAAGGTGGCGCTGGAAGCGACGAACTCGACGGTGGAGACGGTACGGATACGCTGAATTATCAGGGTAGTAGTGCTGGTGTCGATGTTGACCTTGAGACAAATCAGGCCAGCTCGGGGAATGACACCGACACGATTTCAAACTTTGAAAACGTGACCGGCTCTTCTTATGACGACAATATTTCTGGTGACGACAATACCAACACCATTCGAGGTGGAGTTGGTAACGACGTTATTGAGGGACGTGGCGGTGACGACGAGATTTACGGCGGCGTTGGTGAGGACACGATTGCTGGTGGTGAAGGTAATGACACCATCAATGGTGAAAGTGGTTCTGACACCGTCACCTATGAAGATGCCTCTGGCGGAGTAAATGTCAGCCTTGCATCAGGAACGGCGACCGGTGCGGATGGTAATGACACCCTGATTGATGTCGAAAACGTGATTGGTTCAGAGCATAGCGACGTTCTGACCGGGTCGTCGTTAAGCAACACAATAGATGGTGGCGCAGGCGATGACACGATTAGTTCGGGGTCGGGGAGTGACGTTGTTACTGGTGGCGAAGGTGCTGATACCTTTGTCATGACCAATGCCACGGATGACACGGTTATTACCGATTTTGATCCGAGTGAAGACAAGGTTGACCTGACCGACCTTAATATTCCGAACTTTGAAGCGCTTAAAAAGCTGCTCAGCACCGATGACGATGGTAACACGCTTATTACCAGCAACGACAGTGTTGTAACGCTGGTGGGGATTTCGCCTGAAGAACTGACTGCCGACAACTTTGTTGATATCGAAGATCTTGGCGCGACCGAAAATGATGATGTTCTTCGGGGAACCGGGTTCGAGGAAATTATCGATGGCCTCGGTGGTAACGACACTATTGACGGTGGCGCAGGCGCTGACACAATTTACGGAAATAGTGGCGACGACACGATTTCCGGTGGCCTGGGCCAAGACGTCATTGATGGTGGCGAGGGCGAAGACACTGTTGATTACAGCAAGGGTACAGGGGTCGAAGTCAACCTTGAGGCCGGTACAGGTGGTGTTGGCAGCGAAGATACTCTGGTAGATATCGAAAACGTTTTAGGTTCCAACCAGCAAGACGTCATCGTGGGTGATGGTGGCGACAATACTCTGCGTGGTAATGCTGGTGACGATACGATTTCGGGCGGTGATGGGGACGATGCAATCCTTGGTGGCGCAGGCAATGATAAGTTGTCCGGTGGTGCTGGGGATGACGATCTTGTCGGTGGAACCGGTACGGACACGGCTGATTACAGTGCTGCGTCCGGTGCCGTCACAGTTGATCTTGCTGCAGGTACGGCAAGCGGTGGCGCCGGGAATGACACGGTTGAATCCATCGAAAACCTTCGTGGTTCGAACTTTGACGATACCTTGCTTGGTGATGGTGCGAATAACACGCTGACCGGGGGGCTTGGCGATGATGTCCTTGATGGTGGTGCAGGTGACGATCTTCTGGTCGGGGGCGTTGGAGATGATACCATCGAAGGCGGGGAAGGCGTTGATACAGTCAGCTATGAAAACGCTGGCGCGACAACAATCGACCTTGCTGAAGGTACGGCAACAAATGAAGGCGGAACCGATAGCGTAAGCGGTATTGAAAACGTCATTGGGTCGAATCAGGCTGATACGATTACCGGTGACAATGGCGATAACATCATTAAGTCAGGCAGCGGTGACGATACGATTACCGGCGGTGGCGGTGATGATACCCTGACGGGTGGCGCAGGCGCCGATGTTTATGTTGTCGGACCGAATGATGGGACGGATACCGTAACCGATTTTGCTGTTGGTCAAGATCAGATTGATATCACCGGCCTTGGTATTGATACCTATGGCGCGCTCTATGAGATGATGTCGGAAAACGAGAACGGTGATCTTGTCATCGATTTTGGTGAAGGCACCTCTATGGTGCTTGAAGGTGTCCGTATTGGCGACATCACGGCAGACAATTTCATTGGTGTTCGCGACATTGTCGGTACGACTGGCGATGACACGATTTATGGCACCGATGGTCAGGATACGATTTCGGGTCTTGACGGCAATGACACGATCTATGGTCTTGAAGACGATGACAGTATTCTTGGCGGTGACGGCGACGATACGCTGATCGGTGGTGATGGTAATGACACGCTTGATGGTGGCGACGGTATTGATACAGCTGATTACAGCGAAGAAACCGATGATGTTGACGTCAATCTGAGCGAAGGTTCAGCGTCTGCCGATAGCGGGAATGATACGTTACGCAACATTGAAAATGTTGTCGCCGGTGCAGGTGACGACCATTTGATCGGGTCCGATGATGCGAACCTGCTTGTTGGTGGCGAAGGCGATGATCGGCTTGAAGGACTTGACGGGGATGATACCCTTTCAGGCGGTGAAGGTCGTGATACTGCAAGTTACAGCAATGCCGAAGGCAGCGTAACGGTTAGCCTTGAAGACCAGACTGCAAGCGGTGCAGCAGGTCATGACACACTGTCGAGCATCGAAAACATCTTAGGGTCAACCCACGCCGACACGCTTGAAGGCGATGGTGGTGATAACAGCATAAATTCGGGTGCCGGTAATGACAGCATAATCGCAACTGGCGGTGATGATGTTCTGCGCGGTGGCGCAGGCGTTGATTCCGTCGATTATGGCAATGCGGCCAATGGTATTACCGCGGACTTGGCGTCAGGTGCTGTTTCGGGGCTAGGTACTGACCAGCTTGAGAATATCGAAAACCTGACCGGTTCGAATTACGACGACACAATCAGCGGCAACCAGATGGACAACGTCCTATCTGGTGGCGAAGGCAACGATATTCTATCGGGTGCTAGCGGTGACGATACCCTGCTTGGTGGTGCTGGTAACGACACGCTTAATGGTGGTCGCGGCGATGACGTGATTGATGGCGGTGAGGGTATTGATACCGTTGACTACTCAGATGCGGAGCAGCGCGTTCTAATTGATCTGGGTTCGGGTGAAACTGACGACACAACCGGCGACACGGTTCTGAATGTCGAAAATGTTATTGGTTCGAACCAAGGTGACGAAATCACTGGTTCTGACGCAGGTAACACCATTCTCGCCGGTGGCGGGTCTGACACATTGAAAGTAAGTGGTGGTGATGACATCATTGATGGTGGTCTTGGTCAAGATGTCTTGGATTACAGTGATAGCGCCACTGGTGTTGATGTAGATCTAGAGTCAGGTACGGTAGAAAAAGCTGATGGTACGGATCTGGTCAGCAACATTGAAGATGTCGTTGGTTCTGATGCTAATGACAGTATTGCGGGTTCGGCCGACGCCAACTCCCTTTTGGGCGGAGCAGGTGACGATACCATTGACGGCCGTGCAGGGGATGACCTTATTTCCGGTGGTGCAGGCGACGATACTCTTTCGGGCGGTGATGGCACCGACACCCTGGATTATTCAGATGCGACTGGCGGCCAAAACATTGACCTTGAATCTGGCACGGCAACCGGTGCTGAGGGCAGTGATACGCTTTCCGGATTCGAGGACGTAACCGGCACGGATTATAGCGATACCATCGCTGGCGATAGCTCTGCCAACGTCATTAATGGTGGCGCAGGCAACGACATGCTGACCGGTGGGGCGGGCAACGATACCCTGCTTGGTGGGGCTGGTGATGATAGCTTTGTCGGCGAGCTTGGCGATGACACCTATATAGGTGGTGAAGGTGCAGATACGCTTGATTACTCGGACGCAGCGTCAGGCCTGAATATCAATCTTCAGTCGAATACCGCCAGTGGTGAGGATACCGGTACGGATACCTTTAGCGGTATCGAACAAGTGATTGCATCGAGTCACGATGACGTTGTCACCGGTGGTAGCGGTGACGATACTGTTCTTGCCGGTGCAGGAAATGACACCATTACGGGTGGTTCTGGCGATGATATCATTTCTGGTGAAGAAGGTGATGACACGATTGCCGGTGGTACGGGCAATGACACCCTTGATGGTGGTGCTGGCGAAGACACAGTTTCGTTCGCTGCTGAAAATGTTGGTGTATCAGTTGATCTGCAAGCCGGTGTCGCCGGTTCTGGCGATACTATTTCCAACTTTGAAAATATCGCTGGTTCGGGAAGCGACGATACCCTGCGCGGTGATGTTGGCACCAACACGATTTCCGGTAATGCTGGGAATGACTTGATTGACGGCCGTGGTGGCAATGACGTCCTGCTTGGTGGGGCAGGTGCCGATACGATCCGTGGCGGAGAAGGCAGCGACATCATTGATGGTGGCGAAGGTCTTGATACCCTTGATTTGGCAGACATTGACGCTGATCAGACGGTTGATTTTACCGCAGGTACGGCAACGGATGGCACTGATACCGATAACTTTGCAAATATTGAAAACGTCACGACCGGCAATGGTGATGACCTGATCGTTGGCGATGAGAATGGCAACGTGATTAACGCGGGTAGTGGTGACAACACTGTTGAAAGCGGTGCTGGCAACGACACGATTACCACAGGCGATGGTGCCGATCTGATTGAAGCAGGTACCGGCGACGACACGATAGATACAGGTGACGGTGCAGACACGGTTCTTGGTGGTGATGGTAATGACATCATTTCATCGGGCAGTGGCGATGATTTGATTGAAGGCGGTGACGGTAACGATACCATCTCTGGAGGCAGCGGTTCAGACACTATTGATGGTGGTGCAGGCAATGACACAATATTGTCGGACGCGGGTGATGACCTTCTGGTTGGCGGCGATGGTGTTGATACGGCAAGCTATGTTGACTCGGAATCTGCCATTACAGTTGATACCAGCAACAACATAATCAGCGGTACGTCGACGGGCACGGATACCCTTGACGGGGTTGAGGTTATCCGGGGGTCAAACTTTAGCGATACCTTCATCGGCGGCGGTCAGAGCGACACCTTTATTGGCGGTGCCGGGGACGACACGTTTGATGCCGGTGCAGGCAACGATACGCTAACCCTTGGCAGCGGTGCCGATCAGGTTGTTTTCAATCCGGGTGATGGCAGTGACACGATTACCGACTTTAATGTCAGTGCGGATGTGATCGATCTGACCAGCTTTAATATTGCTGGTTATAGCGCGCTTGAAAATATGTTCGGCACAGATGCCCAAGGTAATCTGACCATCACTATGGACAGTGGTGATAAAATCACGCTTCAGGGTGTCTCAGCTTCTCAGTTGAGTGCTGATAACTTTGTTGGTGTCGATGTTCGTTTGGGAACGGATGACGCTGATGAGATGGTTGGTGGTGATGGTGGTGACATCATCAATGCCCAAGGCGGCGACGACACCGTTTCTGGTGGCGAAGGTAATGACCGCCTGATTGGTGGTACTGGCAATGATACGCTTTCAGGCGATGCTGGTGACGACACCTTGGTTGGCAATTCCGGGTCTGACGTCCTGTCGGGTGGCGATGGCAATGATACGGTTGATTACTCCACTGAAGGTACGGGTATCACGGCGGATTTGCAAAGCGGTACAGTCACCGGCGGTGATGGCGATGATGTGATTGATGGCATCGAAAACGTTACCGGTACGCTGTATGACGATACTTTGATTGGGAATGATGGAAACAATACGCTGTCTGGTCTTGACGGTGATGACATCCTTGTCAGTGGGACGGGTGATGATGTTCTCGATGGTGGCGAAGGCATTGATACGGCTGATTACAGCGCATCGACCGAGGGCGTTGACGTCAACCTGTCGGCTGGAACTGCAGTTGGTCAGGGTTCCGATACGCTGAGCGACATCGAAAACGTTGTTGGTTCCGATTATAACGACGAGATCAAAGGCGACGCTGGCGCGAACACTATTTCGTCGGGTGCCGGTGGCGATGCCATTGATGGTGGCGCTGGCAATGACGTTATTGATGGCGGTTCTGGTATCGATGAAATCAGCGGCGGTGCCGGTGATGACATCATTGATGGTGGTGCTGATGGCGATGTCATTTTGGGCGGCGCAGGCAATGACACCCTAACCGGTGGCGACGGCGATGATATTGTCGAAGGTGGCACCGGTGATGATTGGGTCTATGGCGATGCTGGCGACGACATTCTTGATGGCGGCGAAGACGACGATGATGACGATGTCGACACCATCGACTATTCCAACGCAGATGGCGGCGTCACGGTCGATCTTGTTAAAGAATACGCCACCGGTGCGGCTGGCGATGACATTGTCCGTAATTTTGAGCGTGTGATTGGTTCGGACTACGCCGATACATTGGTAGGTAGTGACGGGGTCAATACCCTTGATGGCGGATCAGGCAATGATACGCTTTCGGGTGGTGCGGGTGATGACGTAATCATCACCGGTTCCGGTGAAGACATGATTGTTTTGGCACCGGGTGGTGGTGACGACACCGCGACTGACTTTGATGTCAATAATGACATGATTGATCTGTCGGCTTATGGCCTTGAAGATTACGCCACCCTTCGCGATCAGATGGCCGATGACGAAAATGGCAATGCGGTCATTACCTTGGGTGATGGCGACAGTATCACGCTTGAAGGCGTCTCGGTCGATGATCTCGGCCCAGGGAACTTCTATGGCTATGACGTTATCCTTGGCACCGAGTTCGAAGACAATATTACCGGTAGCCAGATCAGCGATGAAATTCATGCCCTTGAAAGCGACGATATTGTCGATGGTCAGGCCGGGAATGATGACATTTACGGTGACGAAGGCAATGACACGCTGATCGGTGGGGCCGGCGACGATACGTTGCGCGGCGGCGAAGGCAGCGACACGGCCGATTATTCCGACACGACCGAAGGTGTTACGGTTGACCTTGTCGCAGGAACTGCGACGGGTGAAGCGGGAAATGACACCCTTGAAAGCATTGAAAACGTCACTGGCGGTGCTGGTGATGATGTCCTTATCGGTGATGAAAATGCCAACATCCTTGATGGTGGCGAAGGCAATGACACGGTCATTGGCAATGGCGGCAACGACACCCTGATTGGCGGCGAAGGCGAAGACGTCCTGTCCTATGAAGGGGCAGAAGATGGCGTGAATGTCGATCTTGCCAATGGGACCACCTCTGGTGGTGCGGGCGATGGCGTGGTTGACGGGTTCGAAACCGTTATCGGGTCGGACCATGATGACACCATTGCCGGTGATGACATGAATAATGTCATTGATGGTGGTGCTGGCGATGACACGCTGATCGGTGGTGCCGGTGATGACACGCTGGTCGGTGGTGCGGGTGACGATATCGTCGATTATTCCGACCAGACCGATGGCGTTGTTGTTGATCTGGAAAATGGTACAGGCACGGCAACCGATGGCACCGATACCCTTGATGGGATTGAAGGTGCGACCGGTGGTTCGGGGAATGATACCCTGATCGGATCGACCGGCGATAACATCCTGGCCGGCGGTGCCGGTGATGACACGCTGCTTGGCGGCGAAGGCAACGACACCCTTGCAGGCGGTGAAGGTGCCGACCTTGTCGATGGTGGTGCGGGTGATGACGTTCTGGCCTTTGAAGGTGACAGCGTTGCAGCCGATGGCGAGACGACCGACCATGTTGGCAGTCCGACCACCGGTGGGACCGGCGAAATAGCCGATATTTCTGGCAAAAACCTGTCTGATGACAGCTTTGTCGGCGGTGAAGGCAATGACACGCTGGTTGCCGGTGACGGCGATGATGCGATCATTCTTGACCGCGATCATGCCGGTGGCGGTTCGGCCAACCCGGCAATCGTTGATATTGAAAACATTGATGCCGGTGCTGGCAATGACGTTGTCGACCTGACCAGCGAGGTTCATTCATATGGTGATGTCACCATTGATGGTGGTGCTGGCGATGACACGATCTGGTCGAATGACGGCGATGACGTTATTTCGGGTGGTGAAGGTTCCGATAACATCAATGGCGGCGCGGGTGCCGATGTCATTGATGGCGGTGCAGATGATGACATCCTTGATGGCGGCGAAGGTTCCGACACCATCGATGGTGGTACTGGCAATGACACGATCATAGCCGGTGCAGGCGACGATATCCTGACGGGTGGGGATGGTGACGATACCATCGATCTGTCAGGTGCCGATGGCGCGACGATTGATCTTGCCGCAGGCACAGCAAGCAGCGATGCAACCGGTTCTGACAGCATCGACGGGTTTGAAAATGTTATCGCGACCGACGGCGATGATGACATTACCGGATCGGATGGCGATAACACGATTGATGCCGGTGCGGGCAACGACACCGTTACCCTTGATGGCGGTAATGATGACCTTGATGGCGGCGAGGGTGTCGATACCCTTGATCTGTCTGACACCACAGGTGGCGTAACCGTCGATCTGACCGCAGGTACGGCAACTGGTGCCAATACCGGTACGGACACTATTGCCAACTTTGAAAATGTAACTGGCTCTGATGATGCGGATGTCATCACTGGTTCGGATGATGACAACATCATTGACGGTGGCGATGGCGACGACACCCTTGATGGTGGTGCTGGTGATGACATTCTGTCAGGTGGTGAAGGTGATGACACCATCGTGGCTGGTGACGGCAATGACACACTTTCGGGTGGTGCTGGTTCCGATACCTTTGTCTTTGAAGATGGAACGGACGCTGATCTGGTCAGCGACTTTGCGCTGAACAGCGATGTGATTTCTTTGCCGGATCTGGGTATTTCGGCCTGGACCGATTTGCAGCCTCTTCTGTCTGATGGACCGGATGGTGCGGTTATTACGCTGCCGTCTGGTGGGACAGTTACCCTTTCGGGGATTGCGGTTGAAGACCTGACACCTGCGCATTTTGACGGTGTCGAGAATGTCGGAACGCCGGGCGAAGATACGCTTGGCGGTGGCGACGGCGATGACACGGTCGATGGCGGTGATGGCGACGATACTGTTGATGGTGGCGGCGGTGACGACACCCTTGAAGGTGGTGACGGCAACGACACTGTCGGTGGCGGCGAAGGCAATGATTCGATTGATGGCGGTGCCGGCGACGATAGTGTTGGCGGCGGTGATGGCGATGATACGGTCGATGGTGGTGACGGCAACGATACGCTAAGCGGCGGTTCTGGTTCCGATACCCTGTCGGGCGGTGCCGGTGATGACGTGCTTCAATTCGAAGCCGATCGTACCGGTCAGGCTGGCGATCAAACCGATCATGCAGGCAGCCCGGGTGTTGATGGCACTGGTGATGTTGCCGATCTTGAAGGCCTTGGTCTAAGCGATGATCAGTTCGATGGCGGCGAGGGGGTTGATACCCTGCTTGGCACGTCGGGCAATGATGCGATCATTCTTGATAATGATCATGAAGATGGATCAAACGCCCCGTCGATCAGCGACATTGAAGTAATTGATGCCGGTGATGGCGATGATGTTGTTGATCTTACCAGCACAACTGATAGCTATGGCGATGTGACGGTTGATGCCGGTAGCGGCAATGACACGGTCTGGACCAGCGCAGGTGATGACGAAATCAATGCCGGTAGCGGTGATGATGTTATCCATGATGGTGCGGGTGATGATGTTGTAAATGCCGGTTCTGGCAATGACACGATTGAAGGCAGCCTTGGCAACGACACCCTTGATGGTGGCGATGGCACTGACCTTCTTGATCTGTCCGATGCGGACGGCGTCAATGTTGATCTTAGCGCAGGTACGGCACAGTCCGATGCCTTTGGCTCGGACACCATATCCAACATCGAGAATGTTACCGGTTCTTCAGGTGATGACATCATCACCGGTTCGGACGCGGTCAACGAGATCGATGGTGGCGCAGGCAACGATACCCTTGATGGCGGTGCCGGTGATGACACGGTAACGGCCGGTGACGGCGATGATACGGTTCTGGCCGGTACAGGCGATGATACGCTTGCCGGTGGCGAAGGAACCGATACCCTTGATATGTCCGATGCTAACGGCGCGGTCGTCGACCTTGATGCCGGTACGGCAAGCTCGGATGACACCGGCAATGACAGCATTTCCGGGTTTGAGAATGTCACCGGCAGTGGCGGTGATGACACCATCACCGGGTCTGACGGCGCGAACGTTATTTCGTCTGGAGCTGCCGACGACCTTGTCGATGGTGGTGCGGGCGATGACGTGATTGATGGCGGTGCTGGCAATGACAGTCTGCTTGGCGGTGAAGGCAACGATACCCTTGCTGGCGGTGCGGGTGCTGATGCCCTGAATGCCGGTCTGGGCGATGATAGCCTGACGGGTGGCACGGGTGCCGATACCTTTACCTTTGATGATGGTACGGATGCCGATCTGGTCACCGACTTTACAGTTGGCGTCGACAAGATTTCCCTGCCTGATAGCGGTGTAAGCAGTTGGACCGAGTTGCAAGACATGTTGTCTGATGGCCCGGATGGTGCGATTATTACCCTGCCGTCTGGCGGCACGGTTACACTTGCAGGTGTATCGGTCGAAGACCTTGGTCCGGGTGACTTTGAGGGTGTTGATAACGTCCCGACCGAAGGCGACGACAGCCTTGGCGGAACCGATGGCGACGATACCATTGGTGGTGGTGGCGGCAACGACACCATATCGGGTGGCGACGGCAATGATACGTTGGGCGGCGGTGCAGGCGATGACACAGTCCAAGGTGGCGGTGGCAGCGATACCCTGACCGGCGGCGACGGCAATGATACGCTGGGCGGTGATGACGGTGACGACGTTCTTGAATTTGGTGCCGATGGTACTGGTCAGGCAGGCGATGGCACCGATCATGCAGGAAGCCCGGGCGTTGATGGCACAGGTGATGTTGCCGATCTTGAAGGTCTTGGCACCAGCGATGACGTTTATGATGGTGGCGCAGGCACCGATACGCTGGTTGGCACCAGCGGTGGTGATGCAATCATCCTTGATACCGACCATGAAAATGGCGCGGCCAACCCGTCGATTGTTGATGTTGAAGTCATCAATACGGGTGACGGTGATGACGTCGTTGATCTGACCAGTCAGGTTCATTCATATGGCGATGTATCGGTTGATGCCGGTGCTGGTGATGACACGGTCTGGACCAATGAAGGCAATGACAGCATCAGCGGCGGTGACGGCAATGATCACATCAATGCCGGTGCGGGTAACGACATTGTCGATGCCGGTGCAGGCGATGATACGGTCGTCGGTGATGCCGGCAACGACACCCTAATTGGTGGTGCGGGTGCCGACACCCTTGATATGTCCGATGCGCAATCAGACATCGCGATCAACCTGCAGACTGGCTCAGCCAATAGCAACGATACCGGATCGGACGTTGTTTCGGGCTTTGAAACGCTGGTAACCGGATCGGGCGACGATACGGTAACGGGCAGCAACGCCAATGACACGATTTCGACCGGTGAAGGTGCCGACATCATTGATGGTGGCGATGGCATCGATCTGATCGACGGTGGTGCTGGCAATGACGTGATTTCCGATGGCGCTGGCAGTGACCTCGTTATGGCGGGTGCTGGCGACGATACGGTTATGGCTGCTGCTGGCAATGACAGCATGGATGGTGGCGAGGGTACCGATACGCTTGATATGTCAGGCGTATCGGGCGATGCGGTTGTCGATCTTGATGCCGGGACGGCAACGTCATCTGAAACCGGAAACGATCAGATTTCGAACTTTGAAAATGTCAAAACCGGTGCCGGTGATGACCAGATCAGCGGTTCGAGTGCCGATAACGTTATTAGCGCCGGTGGAGGCAATGACACCATCGACGGTGGTGCCGGTGACGATACGGTTGCCGGTGGATCGGGTGCGGATACCTTTATCTTTGCTGATGGTACCGATGACGATGTTGTCAGCGACTTCACGGTTGGGGAAGACAAGCTTTCAATAGATGAACTTGGTCTTGAAAGCTGGAGCGACCTTCTGCCGTTGCTAAGCGAAAATGGCAATGGTGATGCCGTCTTGAACCTGCCGGCTGGTGGCACGGTGACCCTGATTGGTGTCGGCCTTGATGCGCTGAGCGCGGATGACTTTACCAACATCACCGATGGTGCAACGCCGTTCGATGATAATCTTGAAGGCACGGACGGCGATGACACCATTGATGCCCTTGCCGGTGATGACATCGTTTCCGGTGGTGCAGGTGACGATACGCTGCTGGGCAATACCGGTGATGACACCATTGATGGTGGTTCGGGCAACGACGATATCGATGGCGGTGCTGGTAATGATACGCTTACTGGTGGCGAAGGTGACGATGCCATTAGTGGTGGCGATGACAGCGACGTTCTAAGTGGCGGTTCTGGTGCGGATACCCTTGATGGCGGTGCGGGCGACGATGTTCTGAACTTCGAAGCTGACGGCACGGCAGAAACTGGCGCGACCACCGAACATACCGGAAGTCCGGGCGTTGAAGGCACGGGCGATCTTGCCGGTATCAGCGGTAAAAACATTTCCGATGATACGTTTGTTGGCGGTGAGGGTAATGACACCCTCAACATGACCAGCGGCAGTGATGCGCTTATCCTTGACGGGGCGAAACTGGACGACGGCGAAGCCACCACGCCAACGATTGAAACCCGGACCCTTGGTCTGACGAATTCGGCAAGTGCGGCAGACGTTGAAGCGTCTTGGGCGGATGCGGACCTCTATGCATATGACTTTGGGACGTCGTTTGTTGATGAAAACGGCAAGCTGAACCTTGCGGCTTCCGACGATAGCGTAAGCTTTAATGGCAACGGTATTGGCAATAACGGCGGTAATCCGGCGGGCAGCCAGATCAACCATGATGGCCAAACCGGCCAAAGCGAAGCTGTTGTTATCGACCTTGGCGCAGATGCCACGACCGCCACGGTTCAGGTTTCCAACCTGATCGCCGGTGAAGGCGGTGGTGAGGTCGGTTCATGGCAGGCGTTTGATGCCGATGGCAACCTTGTTGCGTCTGGCACCCTTGATGACAGCACGGTTGATTACACCAGTGGTGGCGTGGGGACTTCGACCATTGCCGTGACCGATACCGCGGGTAACCCGGTTGAATTCCGCTATATCGCGTTTGAAGGCGAACCATATGCGAATGGGACGTCCGGTTCGGACAGCAGTGATTTCTTTGTCCGTTCGATCAGCTTCGACACGGTTGTTGATGAGCCAAGCGATAATGTACGTCTTGAAGGTGTTGAAGTTATCAATGCCGGTGATGGCAATGACGTTGTCGATCTGACCAGCGATACGATTGCCTATGGCGATGTGACCATCAATGGTGGGTCGGGTTCAGATACCCTGTGGGGGAATGAAGGCGACGACACCATCAATGGCGAACTTGGCCATGACAACATCCACGGCGGTGCCGGTGATGATGTTGTTGATGGCGGGTATGGCGACGATGTGGTCAATGGTGGTGTCGGTAACGATACCTTGCTTGGCGGTACGGGCGAAGATGAACTTCGTGGCGGTGCTGGTGATGACACCATTGTTGGCGGTGCGGATGAAGACACCATTATCTATGACGACGCAACCGATGGCGTTGATGTTGATCTTGCCAATTACACCGCGACTGGCGGTGCGGGCAATGATGCGATTTATCAGGTCGAAAACGTTACCGGTTCGGATCATGACGATACGATCACAGGCGATCACAAAGCCAACATCCTTGATGGTGGTGCCGGTGATGACACACTGGTTGGTGGTGCTGGTAACGATACCCTGCGCGGTGGCGATGGCACCGATACGGCAGACTACAGCACTGCATCTGCTGCGGTGAATGCGGATCTGTCCGCTGGCACTGCACAGCTTGCAAATGGTGAAACCGACAAACTTTCAAGCATCGAAAACCTGATCGGGTCGAATGCAAACGATACCCTGACCGGATCGGACGGCGACAACACCCTGACCGGTGGTTTGGGCGATGACACGCTTGTTGGCAACGACGGTGATGACGTTCTTGAAGGTGGAGCAGGCAACGACACCCTTGATGGTGGTGCCGGTGACGATACGCTGAATGCCGGTGATGGCAGCGACGTGATCGATGCAGGCGAAGGTTCTGATATTGTTGATGCGGGTGCAGGCGACGATACGGTTCTGGCCGGTGCCGGGGATGATACCCTTGCCGGTGGCGATGGCACCGATACGCTTGATCTTGGCGAAGCCACCAGCGGTGCGACGGTTGATCTGGATGCCGGTACGGCAAGCAGCACAGAAACCGGGAATGACACAATTTCCGGGTTCGAAAATGTTGCCGGTGGTGCTGGTGCGGACACGATTACCGGTTCTGACGGTGCAAACGTCATTTCGGGCAATGCCGGTGATGACGTTCTTGACGGTGGTGCGGGTAATGACACGGTTGCCGGTGGCGAAGGCGACGATACGGTCATGGCCGGTGCCGGGGATGACACCCTGTCGGGCGATGCAGGTACTGATACGCTTGACCTGAGCGAAGCTACCAGCGGTGCAACGGTTGATCTTGCGGCTGGAACCGCAAGCAGCACGGAAACCGGTGATGATGCAATTTCCGGGTTTGAAAACCTGACCACGGGTGAGGGTGATGACACCGTTACCGGTTCGGACGGTGACAACGTTATTGATACCGGTACGGGCGATGACACCATTGCCGCTGGTGATGGCGATGACACCATCACGGGTGGTTCCGGTGCAGATACCCTGATCTTTGAGGATGGCACCGACGATGACGTCGTTTCCGACTTCAATGTTGATGAAGATGTAATCTCGCTTCCGGATTTCGGCATTGATGCCTGGACCGACCTTAAGGCGCTGATGTCAGAAGATGGCAACGGCAACACCGTGATCAACCTGCCTGCAGGCGGGACGATCATGCTGGTTGGTGTGACGCTTGATCAGCTTGGCCCGGATCAGTTCGAAGGTGTGACAAATGTTGGCACGCCAGAAGACGATAATCTGAGTGGCACGGGCGGCGATGACAGCATCGATGGTCTTGCCGGGGATGACACCATTGCCGGTGATGGCGGTGATGACACATTGATGGGCGGTTCTGGCGACGATACGGTTTCGGGTGGAACTGGCAACGATACCCTGTCGGGCGGTGAAGGTGACGATACCCTGGATGGCGGTGACGGCGACGATACATTCCAGTTCGATGCCGACGATGTTGCAGATAGCGGTGACGAAACCACCCATGAGGGCAGCCCAGGTGTCGCAGGCACCGGTGATGTTGCCGATATTACGGACAAGAATATCAGTGACGATACCTTCATCGGTGGTGAGGGTAGCGATACCCTGAACCTTACGGGTGGCGATGACGCACTTGTTCTTGATGGTTCGAAACTTGGCGAAACTGACGCAACGCTTGAAACCAGAACACTTGGTCTGAACGGCAATGGTTCTGCCGCGGATGTTGAAGCTTCGTGGTCGGACGCAAATCTGTATGCCTATGATTTCGGAACGTCGCTTGTTGATGCGAATGGCAAGCTTGATTTGTCTGCTGCGGATGACACGGTTGGCTTCTATGGCAACGGTGTTGGCAATAGCGGCGGTCAGGTTGCAGGCAACGAGATCAATCATGACGCCCCATCGGGCAATAGCGAAGCCGTTGTTGTCGATCTTGGTAATGATGCCCGCAGTGCAAGTGTTCAGTTGTCGGCTTTCTACAACACTGAACATGGCGGCGAGACAGCATCTTGGCAGGCCTTTGATGGCGAAGGCAATCTGGTTGGAAGCGGTGTGCTTGATGCAGACACGGTCACCTATGACAGCAACGGTATTGGCACGGGTACGATTTCGCTAACCGATGAATCCGGTGCGCCTGTTGATTTCCGCTATATCTCGTTTAAGGCAGAACCATATGAAGATGGTTCGGTCGGAAGCGACAGCAGCGATTTCTATATCCGCTCTATCTCCTATGAAGCCGTGATCGAAAGCCCGGCTGTAGATGACGTCCGACTTGAAGATGTTGAAGTCATCAATGCCGGTAACGGCAATGACGTTGTCGATCTGACCAGCGAAACACATGCTTATGGCGATGTGACGGTTGATGGCGGTGACGGCAATGACACCCTGTGGACCAATGAAGGCGACGACACGGTTCTTGGCGGTGCTGGTGACGACGTTATCCATGATGGCGCAGGCGATGACGTTGTTGATGGCGGTACGGGTGATGACACCATCTCCGCAAGTGCCGGTGATGATGCGATTGATGGCGGTGAAGGTTCAGATACCTTTGATGCCTCGACCAGCAATGGCGCGACCATCGACCTTGCCGCAGGCAGTGCATCCTCGGCCGAGACCGGTAATGACAGCCTGACCAATGTTGAAAACGTTATTGGGTCTGCTGGTGATGACACCATCACGGGCAGTGACGGAACCAACACGATTGCCGCAGGCGATGGCGCCGATACGATCAATGATGGTGCAGGCAACGATGTTGTTGATGCAGGTGCCGGAAATGATAGCCTGATTGCTGGTGCTGGCGACGATACGCTTGCCGGTGGTGAGGGCGAAGATACCCTTGATGTCAGTGCGGCAGATGGTGCGACGGTTGATCTGGGTGCTGGTACGGCAAGTTCGACCGAAACCGGCTCGGATACGATCAGCGGCATTGAAAATGTTATTGGTTCTTCTGGAGATGACACCCTGACCGGGTCGGATGGTGACAACACCATTCTGGGCGGTGCGGGCGATGACACGATCGAAGGTGGTGCCGGTGGCGATTACCTTGATGGTGGCGAAGGACGTGACACCGTCAGTTATGAAGGCTCAGGCGAAGGTGTAGAAATCTATCTTGGCGAAACCGATGCCCATGCCCGCACACCGGGTGATGCAGGCCGTGCATTTGATGGCGACGCCGTTAATGACATTCTTGCAAACTTCGAAAAAGTAATTGCCTCGGCCCATGACGATTACGTTTACGGCAACAGCCAGGATAACGAAGTCGATCTGGGTGATGGTAACGATACGTTTGATAATGTCGAAGCCGATGTCAGTACCGATACCGTTGATGGCGGCGAAGGCAATGACACCATCTGGACCGGTGACGGCGAAGATACGCTGCTTGGCGGCAATGGTAATGACTATCTGAACGGCGAAAAAGGCGACGACCTTCTTGATGGTGGTGCTGGTAACGACCGTCTGGTTGGTGGTGCGGGCAACGATACCCTTGATGGTGGTTCGGGCGATGACACCATGTCGGGTGGTTCGGGTGCTGACCTTATTGCGGTTAACAGCCTGACCGGCCACAAGGTCGTGACCGACTTTAACACCAGCGAAGATCAGATTTCGCTTGATGCGCTTGTTGATGTCAGCACGTGGTCGGAATTGGCCCCTCTTCTGTCAGAAGTGAATGGCAATACGGTAATTGATCTGGGCGATGAAGGCTCGGTCACGCTGCTTGGCGTGCGCCTGAACGACGTTTCGTCTGACATGTTTGTCGGCATCGAAAATGATGGCGGCCCGACGCAGTTCGATGATGTCCTGATGGGCACCAGCGAAGATGATTATATCAATGCGCTGGCTGGCGATGATGTGGTCGATGGTGGTGCCGGCAACGACACCATCAATGGCATGGAAGGGGATGACACCCTTTCGGGCGGTGATGGCAATGACACCATAACCGGCGGCAGCGGCGATGATGTTGTTTCCGGCGATGGCGGTGACGATACGATTGATGGCAACGAAGGCCACGACATAATTGCTGGCGGTGCGGGCAATGACACCTTGGTTGGTGGCAGTGGCAACGACGTCATGGATGGCGGCGGTGGTGATGATTACATCGACGCGATGGAAGGCGACGATACCGTTACCGGCGGCGATGAAACCGACACGATTTATGGTTCGGCTGGCGACGATTCACTTGATGGTGAAGGCGGCGATGACGTCATTTATGGTGGCGATGATAATGACAGCATTGCAGGTGGTGCTGGCAATGATTTGCTGTCAGGTGATGCGGGCAATGACACTCTTGATGGCGGTGCGGGCAACGACACCCTCACGGGCGGTGCCGGTGATGATACGCTTAGCGGTGGTGACGGCGATGACGTCCTGTCGGGTGGGGCTGGTAATGACCTTCTGGATGGTGGTGCCGGGAACGACACCCTGACCGGAACCGATGGTGCCGACACCCTTATTGGTGGCGATGGCAATGATACGCTTGACGGTGGTGCCGGTGATGACACCTATACCGGCGGTGCAGGCGAAGATCAGATCCTTATTTCGAACAATTCCGGTGACAAGGTCGTAACCGACTTTAACCCGAATGAAGATCAGATCAATCTGGCGTCGCTTGATATTGATGACTGGTCAGAACTTGAAGACCAGATGACCGAGGTAAATGGCAACACTGTCATTGATCTTAATGGTCAGGGCACGCTTACGCTGGTTGGCATTTCAATGAGCCAGCTAAATGCCGATATGTTTGTTGGCATCGAAGCATCAACCGGCCCAACCCCGCAGGATGACCTTCTGTATGGCACAAGCAACAATGACACGATTGCGGCCCTTGCCGGTGATGACACGGTCTATGGCCTGAATGGTCAGGACACGTTGTCGGGCATGGAAGGCAATGACAGCCTTTATGGCGGCGATGGTGACGACAAGCTTTCGGGCGATGATGGCAACGACATTGTTGAAGGTGGCAGCGGTCAGGACAGCATCACGGGCGGTAGCGGTGATGACACCCTTGATGGCGGTTCAGGTGATGACCGCGTTTGGGGCGGTGAAGGCAATGACACGCTGATTGGCGGTCAGGGTCAGGACAAGCTGTATGGCGAAGCTGGCAATGATCGCATCGAAGGCGGTACTGGCGATGACACCCTTGAAGGTGGAGCCGGTAACGACGTCCTTGATGGCGGTGAAAATAACGACAAGCTGTATGGCGGCGACGGCGACGACACCCTGCGCGGTGGCAATGGCGACGACAAACTGTATGGCGATGCAGGTAATGACACCCTTGAAGGTGGTCTTGGCCATGACAGCTTGGTCGGTGGTGATGGGCGCGATGCGGCAAGCTATGCCAATGCAGCCTCGTCAGTCGCTGCTAGCCTTAAAACAGGTACGGCCGTTGGTGGTGATGGCAATGACAAGCTGTCCTCGATCGAAGATTTGATTGGGTCGGACTTCAACGATTACCTGTTTGGGGATGATGGTTCGAACCTGCTATCGGGGCTGGATGGTAATGACGTTCTTGGCGGTGACGCCGGGGATGACACCATTTGGGGTGGCGATGGCAATGATACGATTAATGGCGGCAAGGGATCTGATCTGATTGATGCGGGTGCCGGTGATGACACCATCGAATATCAGAAAGATGCAACCTGGAGCGGAAGCTACGCTGCGAAAAACGTTGGCGATCCGAATATGGATGGTTCCAACGAACAGATTAATCTTTCGGGTTATAATCGTTCCGAAGACATTATTGACGGTGGGGATGGCACCGATACGCTTGCCATGACCAGTGGCAACGACGCGCTGTTCCTTGACGATACCTTTACCGATCCGGGGACGAGCCCGCGTATTTCCAATGTCGAAGTTATCGATGCGGGTAACGGCAATGATATTGTCGATCTGACCAGTGACACATTGTCCTATGGCGATGTTACGATCATTGGTGGTGCCGGTGATGACATCATCTGGAGCAACGCCGGTGATGACGTTCTGAATGGTGGCGAAGGCAGCGATACGCTTTGGGGCGGTTCGGGTTCTGATACGCTTTCGGGCGGCAATGGTGTGGATGTTCTCAATGGCGGTGCCGGTGATGACGTTCTGCAATTCAATGCCGACGATACTTGGGGCAATAGCTGGTACGCGCTAAATGATGGATCACCCGGTGAAGATGGCCATAGCCACGATAATGGCTGGGGGCATCACAACCATCATGGCAATGGTTGGGGTCACGATAATGATGGTGACGACGGGACGGGCGAATATGTCAATCTTGGCGGTCACAATCAGTCCAATGACGTCTTTATCGGTGGCGACGGCGTTGACACCCTGCAGATGACCAGCGGCAACGATGCCCTGTTCTTGTATGACACGGTTAGCGAAGGTGACGACGATGTTCGCATCAGCGGTATCGAAGTCATCAATGCGGGCGACGGCGACGACATTGTTGATTTGACCAGCGATATCAAAAGCTATGGCGATGTCACGATTGATGGCGGAGATGGCGACGATACGCTGTGGAGTAACGCCGGTGATGACGTATTGCTTGGCGGCGCGGGCGATGACCATCTGTATGGTAGTGCCGGCGACGATACCCTGACCGGTGGTACGGGCTGGGATGAATTCCAGATTGGCAAGACCGATGGTCATGACATCATTACCGACTTCACACCGGGCGAAGACATCATTGATCTGTCGGAATGGAGCTATAACAACTTCAACCAGATCCAGAACGACATGCATCTTGATACCGACGGCAATGTCGTGATCGAACTTGGCAATGATGCTTCTGTTACCTTGATGGGTGTCCATGATCCGGATGATCTTGACGCCGATGATTTCGGGTTCGGCAATTGCTAGTCTATTAAAGGCCAAAAGAAACAAAAACGGGGTGGTTCAAATGACCACCCCGTTTTGCGTTATAGAACTGAACTGACCTTGATGCCGATTATTGGGCGGCGATCGGAACGTCATGCTTTTGATTTTCCGGCAAGGTCATGTCATGGCGCAATTTTGCACGTAATTCGTCTATGGCGCGAATGCGTTTGATCTCGTCAAAGCAGCTTGTGCCTTGCGCGTGACTTTTACGGATCAATGCCATCCATTGTTTGATGCGCCCGGCCTGATGGTTTTCTGATGCGCCGTCGGCGGCCATCAGATCGCAATATGCCAGCAGCATCGACAGAACATCCGCCCAGCTTTCTTTGGGCAAGTGCTTGCCACCTTCAAAGGCCTTGATGCGGTTGGCAAGATCGGGGGCGGCAATCGCGCCACGGCCAAGCATGAAACTGTTACATCCTGATATATCGCGGCATTTCTGATAATCCGTCACGTCCCAGATTTCACCATTACCGGTCATGGAAATTGAAATGGTGTCGCGAATGCGGGCCAGATATTCCCAATGGGCCGGCGGTTTATATCCTTCGACCTTGGTGCGGGCATGAACGGTCAAATGTTGTGCCCCGGCGGCCTCAACCGCGCGGGCATTATCCAGAAACAGCTCTTTGTCGGCAAAACCAAGGCGGATTTTTGCACTGACCGGAATGTCGGCAGGAACCGCACGGCGTACAGCCGAGACAATCCGATACAGATTTTCAGGGCATTTTAGAAGCGACGCACCGGCTTCGTGTTTGTTCACGGTCTTGGATGGGCAGCCGAAATTGATATCAATGCCCGGCGCACCAAGGGTGGTGGCAAAAGCAGCATTTTCGCCCATCAGTTCCGGGTCATGGCCCATCAGTTGGACCAAAACCGGCACACCCGAAAGCGTCTTGCCGCCATTAAGCAATTCCGGGCAATAGCGATGAAAAACGTGGGCCGGAAACAGGTTTTGTGAGACGCGGATAAATTCGGTTACGCATAGGTCGAACCCGCCGGTCGCACTCAGCAATTGCCGAACGCGCCAGTCAACAAGGCCTTCCATTGGTGCAAGCACCAGATGCGTCATCGCGATGTCATCCCGTTTCGTAAAATCAGTTGGCGGCTTTTATCATAAAGAACCCAAACGCGCCGTTGAAAAATCACAGCCCAGCATTGAACAAAGCGGGCAGATGCCGTGGGTTTCAACGCGAAATAAGGCGAAAAAAGCGCATTGCTGACACCTTTCCAGCGAATTGCAGGGGTAGCTTTACTGCATCAAAACAACAACCAAGCGCCCGGTGATTGGCATCGGGTAGGAGTAAGAAGCCATGCTGTATATTTTCGAAAGTGCCTTTGATGAAGTCGAAGCCGTTTCGCGCGAAGCCCGCGAAAAATTATCCGGTCTTGAAGCCGTTTTAAAATCGACTGCTGAAAGCCTTCAGGTTCTTAAAGATCGACTTGATCAGACAGCCTCCTCTTAGCTCAGGGCCTCTTAATTAAATCTGTGTAGAAGCGGCAAAGACGAAAGTCTGACGGGTCAAATTGAAATGGTTACGATAAGTTTTAGAACAATTTGATCTATGTCTTTGAATTGAAATATGGCTCAGCCCATGCTTGATGCTATGGTCATGAATGGGAAAGCTGGTTGTCTTAAACGGATATTCTGAGCTTTGCCAAAGTTACACAGGAGGATTTCAGGATGCTGTATATCGTAGAAAAAGCTTTGGACGAACTCGAAGCTGTGCCGCGTGAAAAACGCGAAGGTCTTGCCCATCTTGATCGTGAAATCAACGATGCGCTTGAGAAGCTGAAAGTCCTGAAAGACAAGCTTAAGGAAGAAGGGCAGGATAAGTAAATCCTGCTGTCTGTCTCCGAATTTCAAAGGCCGTGCAGTTTGATGTGCGGCCTTTTGCTTTGCGTAAGGTCAGGCAGTGAAAAGGTTACTTCGCAATCAGCCCCAACAATTCTTCGACTGCGGCGGTTGGGTTGGTGGTGCCTGACAGGACGTCGGTTTCAAGGGTTTGCAGGCGGGCGGCGACGTCATCGCGTTGGGTAAAGGTTTCAAGCAACCGGTCGCGCAGCATGGTCCACATCCAGTCGCGTTGCTGGCGCGCGCGTTTGGCGGTAAATTCGCCTTCTTTTTCCATAACGGCCCGGTGCTGATTGATCAGATCCCAGATGTTATCAAGCCCGTCATTGATCAGCGATGACACCATTACCGATTGCGGGCGCCAATGTTTGCTGGTTGGCTGTAAGATACGAAGGGCCGATGAATATTCACGTTTGGCCTCGCGGGCCTTGGCCGGATCGGCATCCGATTTGTTAACCGCAATCAGATCGGCGATTTCCAGAACGCCTTTTTTAATCCCTTGAAGCTCATCCCCGGCACCGGGCAACATCAATACAAGGAAAAAGTCGGTCATTTGCGCGACCATGGTTTCGCTTTGTCCGGCGCCCACGGTTTCAACCAGAACCACATCAAAACCAGCGGCTTCGCACAGTAAAATGGTTTCGCGCGTCATGCGGTTGACCCCGCCCAAATACCCGCTGCTGGGTGACGGGCGGATATAGGCATTTGGGTCGATCGAGAGTTCATTCATCCGGGTTTTATCGCCCAAGATCGAACCGCCGGACCGGGCACTGGTCGGATCAACGGCCAGCACAGCGACCTTTTTGCCTGCTGCTGTCAGGTTTTTGCCAAAGGCCTCGATAAAGGTGGATTTTCCGACACCGGGCACGCCAGTAATGCCGATGCGTTGCGACCCACCTGTCTTGGGCATCAGTCGGGCAAGGACGGCTTGTGCCTGTTGGAAATGTTTTGGATTGCGGCTTTCGACCAGTGTAATGGCCCGCGACAAAATGGTGCGGTTTCCGGACAGAACCCCGTCAACAATGTCATCGGTAGAAAGCACACGCCTGCGCACGGCCTTGCGCGGGCTAACAGTGCCGCCCGAGCCTGCTGGTATGGTGCGCAGCGTTTCTTTCACCAATGACCCCTTTGCAAATGCCAAATCAACATAGCCTACCGCATCGGTCGGCAGGAGAAGCAGCCTTGATCAGGCTGCTTCTTCGCCAGATTGATTTAGCTTTTCTAGCAGGTCACCAGCGGCTTCTGCAATGACCGTTCCGGGTGGGAAGATGGCCTCGGCACCGGCTGCGAACAATTTGTCAAAGTCTTGCGGCGGAATCACACCCCCGGCAACGATCATGATGTCTTCACGGCCAAGCTTATCAAGTTCGGCGCGAAGCTGCGGTACAAGGGTCAGGTGGCCTGCGGCAAGCGAACTTGCACCGACGATGTGAACATCGTTTTCAACGGCCTGCTTGGCGGCTTCTTCCGGGGTTTGGAACAGCGGGCCGATATCGACGTCAAAGCCAAGATCAGCAAAAGCGGTGGCGATGACTTTTTGCCCACGGTCATGGCCATCCTGACCCATCTTGGCAATCAGGATACGTGGACGACGGCCTTCGTTTTCTTCAAAGGTTTTGATCAATCGATCAACCTTGGCCAAGGCTTCATTGTCCGGGCCGACTTCGGTTTTATAGACGCCAGAGATGGACCGAATAACCGCCTGATGACGGCCATAGACCTTTTCAAGTGCGTTGGAGATTTCACCCACGGTACATTTGGCACGTGCGGCCTGAACGGCAAGTTCAAGCAGGTTGCCCTTGCCGCTGTCTGCCGCATTGGTCAGGGCGTTAAGTGCGCTTTCAACAGCGCCATCGTCACGTTCAGCACGCAGACGTTCAAGTTTGGCGATCTGTTGGCGGCGGACTTCGGCATTATCAACCTGAAGCACATCGACCGGGCGATCGTCGGTCACACGGTATTTGTTTACGCCCACCAATGTTTGACGACCGCTATCAATGCGGGCCTGGGTGCGGGCAGCGGCTTCTTCGATGCGCATTTTTGGAATGCCAGCTTCGATTGCCTTTGCCATGCCGCCCTGTTCTTCGACCTCGGCGATATGGGCCCATGCTTTTTCTGCCAAATCGCGCGTCAGGCGTTCGACATAATACGAACCGCCCCAAGGATCGATAACCTTGGTGGTGCCGCTTTCCTGTTGCAAGAACAGTTGGGTATTACGGGCAATCCGGGCCGAGAAATCAGTCGGCAAGGCCAATGCTTCGTCAAGCGCGTTGGTATGAAGTGACTGCGTGTGGCCTTGGGTTGAAGCCATGGCCTCGACACAGGTACGGATGACATTGTTAAACACATCTTGGGCCGTAAGCGACCAACCTGATGTTTGGCTGTGTGTGCGCAGCGACAATGATTTGGGGTTTTGCGGATCAAACTGTTTGATCATCTTGGCCCAGATCATGCGCGCGGCCCGCATTTTGGCGATTTCCATGAAGAAATTCATGCCCGTCGCCCAGAAGAACGACAAACGCGGTGCGAATTTATCAATCGGAAGGCCTGCGGCCTGACCGGCACGGGCATATTCAATACCATCGGCCAGCGTATAAGCCAGTTCAAGGTCGGCTGTCGCACCGGCTTCTTGCATGTGATAGCCGGAAATCGAGATCGAGTTGAATTTCGGCATGTTTTGCGAGGTAAAGGCAAAGATGTCCGAGATAATCCGCATCGATGGTTTGGGCGGATAGATATAGGTGTTCCGCACCATGAATTCTTTGAGAATGTCGTTCTGAATGGTGCCTGAAAGCTGTTCGTGTTTAACACCCTGTTCTTCGGCCGCGGCGATATAAAGCGCCATGACAGGCAAAACAGCCCCATTCATGGTCATGGATACCGACATCTGATCAAGCGGGATGCCATCAAAAAGGGTGCGCATGTCATAGATGCTGTCAATCGCTACACCAGCCATGCCGACATCGCCGGGAACACGCGGATGGTCACTGTCATAGCCGCGATGGGTGGCAAGATCGAAGGCAATCGACAGGCCCTTTTGCCCGGCAGCCAAGTTGCGGCGATAAAACGCGTTGGATTCTTCGGCAGTTGAAAAGCCGGCATATTGGCGGATGGTCCAAGGACGTTGAACATACATGGTCGGGTATGGGCCGCGCAAAAACGGCGGCATGCCCGGCATGGTGTTGAGATGATCAATGCCATCAAGGTCGGACGGGCCGTAATTGGGTTTTACGTCAATGCCTTCAGGCGTGGTCCAAGGTGCGGATGCAACCGGGTCTTTCGCCCCGGCGGATGCACCATCAAACAGCGGAAGTTTGGAGAAATCAGGAATGCGGGTCATGGTTATTTCTCCCCCTGTTTGGCAAGAAGATGATCAAGTGCATTTGCGCAAATGCCAAGAACATCCGCACCGACATAGATAAATTCGGAAATGCCTGCTGCTTCGTAATCGGAACGCGCATCGCCCGGATGACCGGCAAGATAAACCAGCGATGCACCCGCAGATTTCAGCGCCTTGGCGGTGTGGGTCGCCAGTTCGGCATATTGCGGGTCTGATCCGCAAATCACGGCGATTTTCGCACCTGATTCATCAAACGCCTTGGCGGCAGCATCGGCATTTTCAAAGCCGTTATTGGTAATGGCCTCAATCCCGCCTGCTTCAAAAAAGTTCCGGGCAAACATCGCACGTGCTGTGTGCTGGGATACTTTGCCAAGGTTGGCAAGGAACACCTGTGGGAAGCTGCCGGTTTTGGATTTGTGCGTGTCAGATCGTTTTCGAAGGGCTTCGTAGCTTTCCGATAAACGGTGCGGGAATAGGGCCGGGACGAGTGTTGCGGCACTTGTGCCATAAAGATCGGTAAAGATGTGGCCTATGGTCGCGCCAGAACGGGCGGCCTCCATCATTGCGGCCAAGTCTTTGCCAACGGTTCCGTCATATTTGGTTTGGCGTGCCTTGGCGTCGGCCTGAATGGTATCAAGGTCGGGTGCCTCGCAGGTGACTTTTGCTTCGGTGATATTGGGGAATTCCGAAACACCGGTCAAAGGATCACGGCGCGTCGCCAGACGTTTTTCACGCGACTTCCAAACGGCTTCGATTTCAGATTTAAGCGATCCGTTAGAAAGCACTTTAATGATGCCGCCTGATGCTTCGATCGACTGGAATTTTGACCATGCGGCTTTGGCAATTTCCTTGGTCAGGTTCTCGATGAACCAAGACCCACCTGCCGGATCAATCACGCGGTGAATGTTGCTTTCTTCCTGCAATATCAGTTGGGTGTTACGCGCAATGCGTCGGGCAAATCCGTCGGGCAGGCCGATTAAATGATCGTATGGCAGGCAAACAACACTGTCCGCGCCGCCAAGACCGGCGGCAAAGCTTGTTACCGTGGTGCGCAGCATATTCACCCACGGATCAACCTTGGTCAGCGACATTTCAGCAGAGATGGCATTAATTGTAATCGTTGCGTCCTGTGCCCCTGATGCCGAAAGAATCCTGCTCCACATCATGCGCAAGGCGCGAAGTTTGGCGATGCCAGCAAAGAAATCCGTGCCGATTGCGACATTAAACACCATCGCACCCGCAGCCTGATCAACAGCCATACCCGCATCGCTCAGGGCACGAAGATAGGTCACACCACTTGCCAGCAGACAGGCAAGTTCCTGTCCATCGGTGGCGCCAGCATTGTGATAAGGCGCACCATCGACCGAAATCGCGGTTGCCAGCGGGAAAAGATCAATCAGTTCACAGGCAATATTGGCCGAATGGCTGATGGCATCATGCGCATTACAGGGAAGGATTCCAGTTGTCGCAAGGGTGCCAATTGGATCGATGTTAAAGGCAGGGGCGGCTTCGTCGGCACCTTCGGAATTTGCAATATGGGCGGCAAGAAGGGCCGCAGCAGGAACACCGGCCGCACCGGCATCAAGGCCGACAGTTGCAAGATTGGTGTAAACATCATCAAGGGTGAGCTTAAGGTCATCCAGACAATGAATAGCAACACCATCAACACCCATTTCACCAGATGTAACTTCGCGCCCCTGACGGGCAGCAGCATCAAGTTTCAGGGTGATGGATGTTGCACCATTTTCCAGATCTTCGAGAATCGCCGCATTGGTGACTTTTGGGTCAGGGTGGGTATGGAGCTGTCGAATATCCCAACCGGTAACCGTGTCGCGCTGTTCGACCGACGCATTTAGAACTTCATGAATTAACCGGGTCGCATCATCTTGATCATCGGCGGTATAGATCGGCTGAACGGCAAAGCCATCAAGCGTGCCATTGACAAGCTTTTTGTCAAACGGCGCACCTTTAAGGGCCTCTTCGGCCAATTTGCGCCAGCTTGCGTAATCAGCAGATGGAAATTCGGATGCGAGTTTGAGCGGGTCGGTCATGGTTTCTCCCGGCTTGGTTTGATCCGGCTAGGGGACAGGTTCATCGTCCTTGCGTATCGGATCATTTCCAAATTTTATTCTACTATGGATTCCCAGCGCCCGGTACACCCCGCCCGACGCAGATTAAACCTCATTCAAACCAAGAAAACATCTTTGGTATTCTGACTTGTGCAAATGGCTTCGCACCTACAGTTGCGGGGGCAGTTCCGGGTTTGATGATGGCGTTTTCACACCAAAACGCACCGGATTCCCAAGCATGTTTTCCGGTCATATTCACGACATGGCGGTTTATAGCACCTGTCATAAATTCCGTAAATAGGCATGGAAATACCTATTTAGGTGTATGCGAAACGCCGGGATCGATATTTCCGTAACGGAAAGGCCAAAGAAACAGGGGGTTTTCAATCGGAACGCCTTCGGCCCTGCAATACGGATTTCGCATATGCAACTATTATACTTTGGCTGGGTAAGAGGCGTAGCGGGGCCTGATGCCTGCAGGGTGGGCGTAAAAACTTCGCAGGTTTAACCAATTTGACATTTTCATCTGTCAATTTGTGCTTGTCCCAATTCTCGGAGTATCGCCATCCATGAACGCGCTTAGCGCCATGCCGTCGCAGATTGGTCCTGATGGACTGGTCGCATTTGCCGACGACAGTCCCAGTGCCAAGGCCGCACTTGAAACAGTGTTGCGCCGGGCAGGATATGACGTGGCCGGTTTCGATTGTGCAGATGATCTGATTGATCAGCTTGACGGTCTTTATCCCCGCGCAATCATTCTTGATATTGAAATGCCGGGCATGAGTGGCTTTGAAGCATTTTGTGAAATTCGCCGCCGTTATCCCAACAGTGTGAATGTGCCGGTATTCTTCTTTTCGGCCCATTATGATGCCGATACCCGCGCGCAGGCAGATGCATTGGGGGCGGCTGATTTCATCAGCAAGGATGCCAGCCCGACCGTGGTGCTTGAGCAGCTTAATCGGGTTTTGGGCAAGTCGATGTGTACCTGTTAAATGGCTATTTGCCCTATACTGCCTACCTACCACGCCCTGCATTATGCAGGGCGTTGTTGTTTCTGCCCTTGTTGTAAGTGGCTTTCTTGTCCCAAAGAAATGATGCGATCAGTATCGCCATGCAGATGATAAAGCCGATCTGTTGGCAGAGTCGTTTGCGGATCAATGGATGATTTTTCAATCAATCGTTCATAGATCGGCGGCATTGATGTGTTCATCGCGCTAAACAATTGACCGTAACTTTCCAAAACGAAATAGGTTTTCTGAAAGTCATCAATTGCATAGTCGGTCGCCATCACCCGTTCGAGATCAAATGCTACCCGGTTGGGGGTGGGGTCGCTCACCGAATAGATGGTTTCAGTTTGCGATGACAACATGCCCGCGCCATAGGCCCGCAAGCCATGTTCGGTCATGATCAGGCCAAACTCCACCATGTACCAATACATCCGCGCCAGATGTTTTAACCCGCCCATGGCAATGGCTTCTGGGCCTTTTGCCCCATAGGCCGCCAGATAGTCGGCAAAAACCGGGTCATAGAGCATCGGCACATGACCAAAGAAATCATGGAAGATGTCTGGTTCGGCGAGATAATCCATTTCTTCTGGCTTGCGCAGCCAAACGGTTACTGGAAAACGGCGATTGGCAAGATGATCAAAGAACACATCATCGGGGACAAGGCCGGGAACGGCGACCAAATGCCAGCCGGTCGCAGCATGAAGCTGTTCGCTGACCCGGCCGAAATGCGGGATTTGATCAGCGGCATCAAGTTTTGCCAGATTGGCAATGTAATCATCGGCGGCATAGCCTGACAGAATGGCTGATTGGCGGGCATAAAGCCTGCGCCAAAGATCGTGCTCCGCCTCGGAATAGGATTCCCAATCCTGATGGATGGTGTAGTCATCATTGATGTGGCTGTAATCGCCACGCAGATTATTTGCCTGATCCATGGTTGTCCTCGTTCGGGTTCTTGTGCCGATTTCCGAGGATTATTTTACATTAAATTTCATGTCATTTTCTGGCCAATAAGGCGTATCATTGCACCACGTGTTTAATATTGTGACCTATATTGTTCAATATGAGGTGGAAAATGACCGAAATGACGTTAAGCGCGACGGACATTCGGATTTTGCAAATCCTGCAAAAGGATACGGCCATAAGCAATGTGCAACTGGCCGAAATGGTCGGTATGTCGCCATCGCCATGTTTGCGCAGGGTTAAACAACTTGAAGCATCCGGGGTGATCCAAAGGCAGGTGGCATTACTTGATCGTAAGAAGCTTGGGCTTGGGGTTCTGGCAACAATTCAGGTCCGGTTGCAGCGCCACACCGAAGCCGGGGCAGAAGATTTTGCACGGGCAATGAATGATCTGCCGGAAATTCTGTCATGCTGGGCGATGACGGGACGTCAGGATTTCCTGTTGGTGGCCGTGGCGCATGACATTGAAAGTTTTGGTGATTTCGTGACCCACCAGCTACTTTCGATGGCCAATGTGCGCGATGTGCAGTCCAGTCTGGTCTTGAAAGAATACAAGAACCACACAGTCCTTCCGATACCCAAGGTGCCTTACAAGTCGGTTTGAATGCCGTGTTCCGTGATCTTGGTTTTTGACAGATACAAGATGAGCTTCGCTTGCCTTTACCCCCCGGTTTCAGGCATAGGAAGATCAGTCCCACAAATGCCGGAGCATAAAATGTCCCAATCCATCGCTGCTA
Organism: Rhodospirillales bacterium; assembly: GCA_019634165.1. Taxonomy (GTDB): domain Bacteria; phylum Pseudomonadota; class Alphaproteobacteria; order Rhodospirillales; family Thalassospiraceae; genus Thalassospira. The sequence continues at coordinate 209,241 of JAHQVT010000010.1, read as the reverse complement.
ACCCGATCCTTGTCGAAGCGACCCGTGGCGAGATGGTCGAGAGTTTCCATCGCGGGCGGTATGTCGTGATGAAAGCCGATGGCACGGTGGTTGAACAGGGCGGTGATATTGATGCGCTGATGTATCCGCGATCTGCGATTAAGCCGTTGCTTGCCATTCCGTTTGTTGAAAGCGGTGCGGTCGAGGCATTCGGGCTTGAGGACAAGCATATTGCGCTGGCCTGTTCTTCGCATAACGGTGAAGAAGAACACGCCCAGACGGTGAAGGCATGGTTGGAGAAAATCGGGCTTTCGGTTGATACGTTGGAATGCGCACCGCATTATTCCATTCATCAGCCAGCCGGGATTAAACAGGCCGCTGATCATGTGACCCTGACCAAGGCGCATAATAATTGTTCGGGGAAACATTCTGGCTTTCTCAGCACCGCACAGCATTTGGGTGAAGACCCGACCGGCTATATCAATGAACCTCATGCCGTGCAGCAACGTCTGATCAAGGTGCTGGAAGAAATGGGCGATTGTGATTTGTCCGCATCACCGCGGGGCATTGATGGCTGTGGCATTCCAGTGATTGGCATGCGGTTGCGTGATCTTGGGCTTGCGATGGCGCGGATGGCTGATCCTGCCGGGCTGGATGCCAAACGTATTGATGCAATAAAACGCATCCGAAAAGGCTGTGCGAATGCGCCCTTTATGGTGGCAGGTACGGGGCGTTTTTGCACCGGGATCATGGAAGAATGCGGCGAAGACGCGTTGGTTAAGGTCGGGGCTGAGGGCGTTTATTGTGCTGCCTTCCCAAAACAGGGTCTTGGGGTTGCGCTTAAGATTGATGATGGCACCCAGCGCGGGGCTGAGGTTGCGATGGGGGCGATCTTGCGCAAACATGGCGTGATTGATGATGCCACGGCAGATGTTTTGAAAAATTACCTCACCCCGGTCTTGACCAACTGGGCGGGCAAATATGCTGGTGACTTGCGCCCAGCCTTCTAATACCGATAGGAAAATTGATGCAAAGCATCGCGGCCTATATCGTTGCAGCCATTGCCGAAATCGCCGGGTGCTTTGCTTTTTGGGCGTGGCTTCGGGCGGGTAAATCGGTTCTGTGGGTTATACCGGGCATTGCATCACTTGTTTTGTTTGCCTGGTTGCTCTCGCGGGTGGATGCGGCTTTTGCCGGGCGGGCCTATGCGGCCTATGGCGGGATTTATATCACGGCCTCAATATTTTGGTTGTGGGCGGTGGAACGTGTGGCGCCTGATCGCTGGGATTTAACCGGCATGGCGATTTGCCTGATTGGGGCGGGTGTTATCCAGTTTGCACCACGGTAGGACAGGTCTTGTTACATCCCGCTATCAGGCGTTTGTCAGTTCACCGTATTTTTCTGATACGACCCCGGCGATATTGCGCCATTCCTCAAGGCTTGTGTCTTTGCCGATTTTGGTCAGGTATCCCATGTCGATAGCGCTTTCGACGTCAAGCCCGGCATTGCGGTCAGCAATTTCGCGCGTCAGATGTTGTGCCACGTAAATCGCGGTTATCGCATTCATTTCCAGATGCGGCAGATCCATGGGGCGGTGATGATAGGCAACGGACTGAACCACAGGTGCCGCAAACCCCCAAAGACCAAGCAAATACGCACCGATTTCAGCATGACCGGCACCGAAATGTTCGGTTTCGGCCTGATCAATTGAAATGTTTTCATCCTCAACACGTTTGGTGACGGCATCCATGTCATCAGGACGGTTGGCATACAGGATCAAGGTGCCGATATGGCTGAGCATTCCGATAGAGGGAACCGCATGGCAAATCTCGCGCGGGAGATTTTCATATTCGGCAATGAGGGCTGCGGTTACGCCAATTTGTTGACTGCGATGGCAAAGACGTTTGAGGTTTTCGGCTTGATGAGAGGGGCCATTAAAACCCCGATACAGACCGATAAACAAAGCAAGTGCCTTAAGCGTTTCATTGCCAAGCATCCGCACGGCATGAGAAACCGACGAGACGCTTTGAGGGACTGCGAAATAGGACGAGTTTGTGAGTTTGAGAATTTCGGTTGTCAGGGCAATGTCCGATTCCACAATCTCGCTGATGCTATCGAGAGAATAGTTCGGGTCGGAAAAGGCTGTTTCCAGACGCATATAGGTATCGGGCGGTGAGGCAAGGCTTTTTGCGTCGCCGACCAGTGTACGAAGTTCCGGGCTTTTGATAAGTTGGCGAAGCCCCAGCGCATTTTCGATGCTGTCGATCAGTGTTTGATGATCGCAGGGCTTGCTTAGGAACTGGTGTGCAGGGCCGATGGTGCGCAGATAGGATGCATTATCGACATGACCGGTCAGGATGATACGCACCGCATCAGGGTGGGTTTTCTGTAAGTTTTCAAGCAATGTGATGCCGTCCATTTCAGGCATTTGAATGTCTGAAACAATGACGTCGAAATCCTGATTTTCAGCAAGGGCAAGGGCGTCTTCCCCGCTTGTCGCGAAATGAAGGTTCCATTCCGGCCGGGCACTGCGAAGGCGCCTACGTAATCCGCTTAGGATATTGGTGTCATCATCGACAAACAGGATGTGGTGCATCGCTTCGATTCTTAAACAGAGTGTTTTTATACAGATGGGATTTTTGCGGCTTGATCACAAGATCATCCCAATGACATGTGCATAGCGAACAGTGCGAATCGCAGAAATGCTGCGCATGCGAGAGCAAATTGGGCGGCGATAAATCAGGGGGGAACGGCGTTAAAAACGTGCAGCATCTCAGAGAAGCACAAGGATACTATTCAATGGTATATGTCAGTTTGGCTTAAATATCTGAATCTACAAGTTTTTCTAGGAAAATGTCACATTTTGTCAGACTGTTTAAGGCGATGCATGGATACACTTGTAAAGACAAACAAAAGAACAAGGGTTTATGCAGTCTTTTGATCGACCGGGGGGCGATCCACCAAATGACAACGCGCTCACAACTGATTGACGCCATTAAACAACATCAGCTTTACGTAATGAAGCAGCCGGGTGGCAAGCGCATGCAATTGCGCAACGGCAACCTGTCGCGCATTAAAATGAGCAAGGTCAGTCTTGAAGATGCGGTTCTTCCAGGTGCGAATTTTATTCAAGCGACCATTCAGGATGTAAAATTCGATTTCTGTGATTTGTTTGGCACCAACTTTGTCGAAGCAAACCTTGAAGGGTCCAGCTTTATCCGCGCAGATTTGCGCGGTGCCAATATGGCGCGGGCAAAATTGCGGAGCGCTAACCTTAAGGGGGCTGACCTTCGTTCTGGTGTGATGGTGGTTGTCGATGCGGGGCGTGAACGCAAAGTAAAACGGGCAACCGATCTGGCCAATGCCGACCTTGAAGGGTCGATGATGTCGGGGGCCAATCTTGCCGAAAGTAATATGTCGGGTGCGCGGTTGGCCGATGCAGACCTTAGTGACGCCAATATGTTTGCGGTTAACCTTGCGGGGGCGGATTTGACGGGGTGTAACCTGTCGGGGGCGAAGCTTAAAAACGCCAATCTTAAAGGTGCCCGGATGAAAGATGCCTTGCTTACGGGCACGGACCTGACCGGTGCTAATCTGCGTAATGTTGATCTGACAGATGTTGATTTGTCGCAGGCAAATATTGCCAATTCGATTGGCAGTAAGGCGGTCACACCGCTTCCTGAAGACATTCGGGAATTGATCAATATTCACAGTGAATGGTTGACCAGCGGAGGGGCGTCTGGAACGCCGTTGAATGTCACGGGGCGGGACCTTACGGAGCTAGATTTTTCAGGTCTTGATTTGTCTGCTGCCTGTTTTGATGACTGTATCCTGCGCGGGGCGCTGTTTGTTGACACTATTCTTGCCATGGCATCATTGCGCAATGCTGATCTGACGCGCGCGCGTCTAAGCGGTGCCATCATGAATGGTGTGCGGATGTCCTATGCCGATTGCAGCAAAGTCGTCTGTCAGGGGGTTAAATTTGGGGGTGTTGAACAGCGTGACGGGAACGGTGAAAAAACCGGTGATGTATGGCGGGCTGATTTAACAGAAACCAATTTTTCATATGCGGATTTACGCAATTCGGTTTTTGAAGAATCGCAGATGAAGGGAGCGTCCCTTGCTAAGGCAAACATTGCGGGCGTTTCATTTGGTGATACAGATTTACAAGAAGTTGATCTGAATGGAACCAATGCCAGTTCGATCTTGAACGGAAATATCCCGCAGCAGGCATAGGTATTGGGGTGGTAATTGGGAGTTTATCCTAACCATCTGGATAGATGTTTGAAGAAATCCCAGCTACGAGAGAAATATTAAGCCTTCACAAGGTTTTAAATGCGTTGCGTTACGCCAAAACTATTGCATTCTGTTCTCTGAATTCAAAAAACATAATTTAGTGAATGGGGAATACCCGCCACATGGCTGCGCGTTCTGACCTGATTGATGCGATCAAGCTGCATCAACTATATCTCAATCAAAAACCGGGTGGTCGACGCATGCAGTTGCGCAGCGGAAACCTGTCGCGCATCAAAATGAGCAAAATCAGCCTAAAGGATGCGATTTTACCGGGGGCTAATTTCATTCAGGCCACGGCACGCGATGTCTGTTTTGATTTCTGTGATCTGTTTGGGGCGAATTTTGTCGAAGCAGATCTTGAAGGGTCGAGTTTCCTGCGGGCTGACCTTCGCGGTGCCAACATGGCGCGTGCCAAATTGCGCAATGCCAACCTAAGCGGCATCGACTTGCGCGCTGGTATCATGGTGGTTGTTGATGGTCTTCAGGAACGACCAGTCAAAAGAGAAACAGACATGACCAATACCGACCTTGAAGGGGCGGTAATGTGGGGCGCGGATTTAACCGGGGCGAAAATGTCCGGGTCTAGTCTTGCCAATACTGATCTTAGCGATGCCAATATGTTTGCGGTTAACCTTGAAGGTGCCGATTTAACCGGCTGTAACCTTAATGGGGCAAAGCTTCGCAATGCGAACCTTAAGGGGGCCAAACTTGCTGACTGTAATTTGGTTGGTGCTGATCTGAGTGGTGCGAACCTTCGCAATGTGGACCTGACAGATGTCGACCTGTCGCAATCAAATACGTCGAACTCAATCGGCGGCGGAACGCCATCTGCCCCGTTGGTTGATGATATCCGCGATCTGGTGAATGGGCATAGCGAATGGCTGCTATCAGGCGGGAAAAGCGGTATGCCGATGATCGCGAACGGTCGGGATTTAAGTGGTATGGATTTTTCCGGCCTCGATTTGTCTGGTGCCAGCTTTGAAAAATGCATCCTGCGTGGTGCCCTGTTCGTCGATACAATTCTTGCCATGTGTTCCATGCGTGATGCGGACATGAAAAAAGTCCGCATGAACGGTGCTGTGATGGATGGCGTTCGCATGAGCAATGCCGATTGCAGCGAGGCTGTCTTTCAGGGGGTAAAGTTTGGCGGGATTGATCAGCGTGACAAGAAAGGTGCCAAAACTGGCGTTGTGTGGCGCGCTGATCTGACCGATACAAATTTTGAGAACGCGGATTTGCGGAACTCGATTTTTGAAGAAACGCAAATGAAGGGCACCATCCTGAAACAGGCAAACGTCGCCGGGGTTGCGTTTGGCGATACTGATTTAAGTCAGGCTGAACTAGAAGGTGCGAATGTCGGTTTGGTTTTGAACGGGAATATTCCCCGCAAAAAGTGATCGAATGTCTGATTTATTTAGCACAGAACGCAAAAACGCCGCCCATGACAGGCGGCGTTTTGCTAATGAACGCTTTGGCAATCTTTAATCAGCTACGGTAATCGGCGTTGATCGAGATATAGCCATGGGTCAAATCACAGGTCCAAACCGTGGCAGCACCATCGCCAAAGCCAAGATCGACTTCAATGTCGATATACTGTCCCTTGATGTGGGCTTCGACCGGGCCTTCGTCATAATCGGCAACCCGTTCACCATTTTTTGCCAGCGCAATACCGCCAATTGAAACGGTTAGTTTGTTCGGATCGGCGGTCACACCACATTTCCCAACGGCCATGACAATTCGGCCCCAATTGGCGTCTTCACCGGCAATGGCGGTTTTAACCAGCGGCGAATTGGCAATCGCCTTGGCGGTGATCTTGGCTTCTTTTTCGTTCAGGGCACCGGTGACATTGATGGTGATGAACTTGGTCGCACCTTCGCCATCCCGCACGATCTGATGGGCAAGATCGCGCAATACGGTTTCGAGCGCATCTTTAAATTCTGCAAGGGCTGGATCGTTCACATCGGTAATCGGACTGTTGTCAGCCTTGCCGGTTGCTGCAAGCAAAACTGTGTCCGAGGTTGATGTATCGCTATCAACCGTGATGGCATTAAAGCTGCGATTGTTGATGTCTGAGAGCAATGCCTGCAAAACACTGTGGGGTAGGGCTGCATCGGTAAAGACAAAGCCCAGCATGGTTGCCATGTTGGGTTCGATCATGCCTGACCCTTTGGTAAAGCCTGCGATGCTGACCTTGGTGCCATTAATGGTTGCGGTTGCGGAGGATCCTTTTGGGAAGGTATCCGTCGTCATGATCGCCTTGGCGGCATCAAGCCAGCTTGCATCACTGGCCAGAATTTCATCCATCGCATCGGTAATGCGGTTGGCGGTGGTCGGTTCGCCAATCACGCCGGTTGATGCGGTAAAGATTTCATTCTTGGCACAGCCAAGTGCCTTGGATGCAGCTTCGACCTTGTCAGCGACAAATGTTTCACCAGCCTTGCCGGTAAAGGCAACGGAGTTCCCGGCATTGACAAAGAATGCACGTGCGCTTCCACCCTTAAGAGCTTCGCGGCCCCACCGCACAGCAGCCGATGCGGTGGTTGAAGTGGTGAAGACACCGGCAACCTGCGTGCCCGGTTCCAGTTCTGCCAACAACACATCCGGGCGGCCTTTGTAGCGGATGCCAAGGGTCGCGGTATGCAGTTTGACACCGGCAATGGCCGGAAGGTCGGGGAATGAAGCCGGGGCAAGCGGTGAAAGCGACGTCGCAGCCATCTGTGCAAGTTCCTTTAATAGGGGGATTTGGCCCATCCTGCCGCAATGGTTGGGAAAATCAAGCAGCAGTAATCACAATTGTACGATCATGGTCAGGGGACGCAAAACGGGGCGAAGCCAATGGCAACACCCCGCTTGCGATCAAGTGAATTCAAAATCAGTCAGGACAGACCCAACGTGATTGTTCCTTGGTTTATTCAGCCGGAGCTTCTTTCTCAGCCTTGTCTGCTGCTTCGGCAGCAGCTTTTTCAGCCGCGATTTCAACGTTGTTGACGATTTCGGCTTTTTCGCGAAGACCATCAACAATGTCACTGATCGCGTCACGGGTCACTTCTGCAAGCAACTGCTGGCGAACTTCGTCAAGGGTCGGCTGGGTGCCTTCTTTGACTTCTTCAACCAGAATAACGTGCCAGCCAAACTGGGTCTGAACCGGTTCTTTGCTGTAGCTGCCTGCATCCATTGCAAAGGCTGCTTCGGCAAATGGTGCAACCATATCTGCGCGGCTAAAGAAGCCAAGGTCGCCGCCATTCGGACCAGAAGGACCGGTGGATTTTTCTTTGGCGAGTTCGGCAAAATCCGCACCATCGTCAAGTTCAACAATGATGGCTTTGGCGTCTTCTTCGTTTTCAAGCAGGATATGACGGGCGTGAACCTGTGGTTCAGGCACGTTGGTTTTGACGAATTCGTCGTATTTGGCTTTGATTGCGTCATCGTTGACCGCATCATCAAGAGCGCGATCAAGGAAGGTTTCAGCCACAACGCGGCGTTCAAGTGATTCGACGCGCGCTTTGACTTCTTCGTCTTCGGCAAGACCAGCATCAGAACCGGCAATCATCAGCAGGCGCTGATTGATTTCACGTGTCAGCAGCTCGCCCTTGAGCATTTCAAACGGAAGCTGGCGATACTGTTGCGGCAGGCCCTGTTGGGTTGCACGGACTTCAGATTCCAGGATTTTTTCGCCATTAACCGTCGCCAGAACCGGATCTTCGGTCGGTGCAGCGTCCTGTGCCAAGACAGGGGAAGCAAAAATGACGGATGCCAGCGACGCGGCAAGAAGGGTTTTGCGCAGCATAGTTTCTCCAGACTTTGATTTCAGAGGGGTTTTTACCCCAGCGCCTCTCCCCACGGGTAAACCACATAAGCGTTATCTGCACAAGGCTTCGCCGTGAAGGACGGGCTTTTTCGCAAAGCATTCTGTCCAAATTGTGAGAGGCTTACATTCGGGTGTGAATATATAGGAAAGGTAATCGTTGGTTAAAACCACAAGGCACCAGATGCCGCAGCTTTCAGCCAGGATGGTTTTGTACGGGGTGTGACAATTTTGTGAAGTTGCCCGGGTAGATTAGGCTTTTACGTCAAAGAACACTTCGCCAACGTGCCCGGTTGATCCGTCATCGCGTTCAAATTGTGATTGTGCGACCAGATCGCCACCAATCAGGCGTTGATCAAGTGGGGTGATCATGGAAAGCGAGATGGATTTTATTCCGGCTTCTGCCAAGTTCTGTTGATGGCCATTTGCACGCAGCAAGACCAATGATGTGAACATGCTATCTTGTTTGTCGATCAGGCCATCAAGATTGTCATCAAATTTGGCAAGTTCATCAAACCCGTCTTTGGCCCCGTTCTGATCCCCAAACAGTTCGCGGCCATCATTGATTTTACCATCACCATTTCGATCAAGTGCCAAAAGCGCATCGGCCCCCCTGATCCATGCGGTTTGATCACGTGATCCGTTGCCATCAATGTCAAACTGTTTGCCATCTTCAAGGCTGGTGATGTCGATCCCGTTGCCATCCAGATCAAGGATCAAGGGATCGACCTGAAAGGCTTGTGCGATTTCCACACGGATCACTTCGATGTGGGCCTTGAATTCTGAAATTGAAATATTGGCATTGCCTGCGATTTTTGAGAACCGTGCTTCAATGTCTGTAATGTTGATTTCAATCTGCTGGGAGGTGATGGAAACCTCCCGTCCTGTCATGGCGCTGCTGGCAAGATTTCCAACCGCAACAGGCATATCTTCGGGGCTATGTCCCGTCATAGCATTGGCCATTTCACGTGCTTTGGCAGGCGGAACACCCATCATGGCAAGCACGATGAAAGCTTCGCGGTTCATCCGGGTTTGGGCATCTTCGAATGCAGGCTTACTTGCACCAAAAGTCTCAAGCGGATTGGTTTGGGCGCCAAGTACCGGGCGCTGGATGGCCGATATGGCTTCTTCGATGCGTTGGTTGGCATCAAGGCTTAGATCAATCTGATCAACAATTGCACGCTGCTGGGTAAGCTGCGCGTTTGTTTGTGCATCAGCATCAGTGTTTCCCCCATGTGCCATGACAGCACTTTGTGATGGGGTGTGTGACGCGGCCATATGTGCTGCATTTTGCGATGCAGTGGGGTTGGTAAAGCTTGTGTGATCAAACATCCAGCACCTCCTTCCTGAAGGGCTGCGGGATGCCGGGTTTCGGCACCCCGTTTTGGGTTAAATCAGAACATCCTGTTCTTGTGTTGGGTCGATCACCGGGACAGTTTCACCCGTTGGGAAGGTGAAAGTTGCTTCATTCCCGTCCTGACCAAAGCGGCCCATCGGCATCAACATATCGACGGTGAGTTTAAGCTGATTGCCACCTTCACCATCTTCTGGTGCAGCCTGACTGATGCCACGAATGATCAATGTTGCCTGTTCCATGAACTGTTCGGTGATTTGCGCATTAAGAGCCGACATGCGTTCTGCTGCGATCGACTGGCCAGAAGAAGCAGGAGTACCGTCTTCGCCCTCGTTGGCTTCATCGGTGCCGACGGTTGCGTTCATGAGTTCACGGATAAACTCGGCAACACCATTGTCATTGATGTCAAACAGAAGTCCGCCATCTTCGGCACTGGCCGGGTTGCCAAGAATATTGACCAGTGACCCGCCACCAAGCCCATCCATGACATTGCCAAGTGCGCCCAAGGCGGCACCCATGCTGTTGCCAATGGCGATTGCTTCGGTGCGGACAACTTCGACCTTGGCGGCCTGATAATTGAACGAAAATTCGCCGGTTTCGTTATTGATACTGATATCAAGCGACTGCACAGCCATCATCGCAGACTCGGAAACACCGACCGCTGATCCATTGGCACCCGCATAGGAGATCGCAGTTTTGCTGTGGCTGGCGATGGCTTGCTCAAAGGAGAATTCGAACTGGTCCTGTCCAGATGCAGCGTCACGGATTCCGTTGAACATGGCGTCTGTTGCCGCAATCGCGTCTTCTTCGGTCATGCCCGAAAGCGTGAACATTTCTTCGACGCTGCCGCGAATCATTGCAAGGGATGCATCAAGTGCGCGGTCAAACAGCTCGTCAGTTGTCAGCGGTTTGGAAGACAGCGCCTTGCCGTTTGTTTGTGCAAGAGACTGATTGTTGGTTTGCGCAGCAAGAGCATCGTCTGACAGTGACACAGGATCAACCTGTTGACGCGCATTTGCATTTGCCTGCGCGGAATCCTGTCCAACGTCGTTGCTGGTTTTACCGAGTGGCTGACGCGCATCCTGAAGGCCATTTTGGCCTTGGCGAAACGGATTTAGCGCGGAGAAATCGACCATTTCCTCCTCCTGAGGATATCTTTGGCATTAGTGATCAGGCTACTGCCTGATTGCCAAAACAGAGCTACATGCTCGCAAAATTTAAACTGTAGCGAGAATAGTACGGTTTTTTTTCGCAATTCTCAAGTCGGAAGGTCGTACTTGCGCGGGGTTTATACTTTGCGGAAGGCGAATTTTGCCCTGATTTGTGTCCTTCGCGTGTAAATTCATCCTCAACATTAGCGATATTGGTTCGTTCCGTTGACAGATTGCGGACAGGGTTCTATCTGTGATCGGGCTCGGCTTCCCGCCGGTGCACATTTAGTGTCTTAATTCATTTGTTCAGGAACGTATTAATGCTCGGCGCCATTGCCCGGAAAATTTTCGGTTCAGCTAACGATCGTGAAGTCAAAGCCCTGAAGGCCACGGTCGAGCAAATCAATGCCCTGGAACCCGATGTCGAGAAGCTTTCAGATGACGAACTGCGCGCCCGCACCGATTGGCTGCGCGAACGTCTTAAGAATGGCGAAACTCTGACCGACATTCTTCCTGATACCTTTGCCACCATTCGTGAAGCATCCAAGCGTGTGCGCGGCGAACGTCATTATGATGTTCAGTTGCTGGGCGGTATGGTCCTGACATCTGGCAAAATCGCCGAAATGAAAACGGGTGAAGGTAAAACGCTTGTTTCGACCTTGCCGGTTTATCTGAATGCGATTGAGGGCAAGGGCGTTCATGTGGTCACGGTTAACGATTACCTCGCCAGCCGTGATGCGGAATGGATGGGCGAAGTTTATGGCTTCCTTGGTCTAAGCGTTGGCGTGATCATGCATGGCATGACCGATGATCAGCGCCGGGCGGCATATGCCTGTGACGTTACCTATGCGACCAATAACGAACTGGGCTTTGATTATCTGCGCGATAATATGAAGTTCCGCCTTGAAGATATGGTGCAGCGCCCGTTCAACTTTGCGATCGTCGATGAAGTCGACTCGATCCTGATTGACGAAGCCCGTACCCCATTGATCATTTCCGGCCCGGCTGAGGATAGCTCGGAGCTGTATCGCGCGATTGATGCGTTGATCCCGAAACTGATCGCAGAAGACTTTGAGAAAGACGAAAAAGCCCGTGCCGTGACCCTGACTGAAGAGGGGACCGAGCACGCCGAACAGCTTTTGATGGAAATGGAAATTCTGACAGAAGGCACGTTGTATGACGTTGCCAATGTTCATCTTGTCCATCACGTCAACCAAGCACTTCGCGCGCATAAACTGTTCCAGAAAGACACCGATTACATCGTCAAGGACGACAAGGTTGTCATCATTGATGAATTTACCGGTCGTATGATGGAAGGTCGTCGGTATTCCGATGGTCTGCATCAGGCACTTGAAGCCAAGGAACAGGTCAAAATTCAGAACGAAAACCAGACCTTGGCGTCGATTACGTTCCAGAACTATTTCCGTCTGTATCCGACCCTTGCCGGGATGACCGGTACGGCAATGACCGAGGCCGAAGAGTTCGAGGAAATCTATAGCCTTCAGGTTATTGAAATTCCGACCCATCGCCCGATTGCCCGTAAAGATGCTGACGATGAAATCTATCGTACCGCCAATGAAAAATGGGTGGCGATTTCTGAACAGCTTGCAGAGTGCCATAAAAATGGTCAACCGGCCCTTGTCGGGACGGTTTCGATCGAAAAATCTGAAATTCTGTCGGACCTTCTGAAAAAGAAGAAGATCCCGCACGAAGTTCTGAACGCCAAGCAGCATGAACGCGAAGCACTGATTGTGGCCCAAGCAGGCGCGCCGGGCGCAATCACGATTGCAACCAACATGGCCGGTCGTGGTACTGACATCAAGTTGGGCGGCAACGTTGAAATGCGCGTCGAGCATGAACTTGCCGACGTTACCGATGACACCAAACGTGCCGCCGCGATTGAAAAGATCAAAGCGGAAGTCAAAGCCGATCAGGAAAAAGTTCTGGCAGCAGGTGGCTTGTTTGTTATCGGGACTGAACGCCACGAATCACGTCGCGTCGATAACCAGTTGCGTGGTCGTTCTGGTCGTCAGGGTGATCCGGGTGGATCGAAGTTCTATCTGTCGCTTGAAGATGACCTGATGCGCATTTTCGGGTCCGAGCGGATGGACGGTATGCTTCAGAAGCTTGGTCTGCAGGAAGGTGAAGCAATTTATCATCCGTGGATCAACAAGGCGCTGGAAAAAGCCCAGCAGAAAGTTGAAGCCCGTAACTTTGACATTCGTAAAAACGTTCTGAAATTTGATGATGTCATGAATGACCAGCGTAAGGTCGTTTATGAGCAGCGCCGCGATCTGATGAAGGCGCAGCATGTTGCCGAAGATGTTGCAGATATGCGCGCTGAAGTCATCGAAGACATGGTTGATAAATATTGCCCGGCCAAGGTTTATCCTGAGCAATGGGAAGTCGCCAGCCTGCATGAAGAAACCACCCGTATCTTGGGCATCAATCTGCCAGTGGCAGATTGGGTCAAAGAAGAAGGCATTGATCAGGAAGTCATGCGTGAGCGGATTGAAAAAGCCACTGACGAAAAAATGGCTGCCAAAGTTGCCAATTACGGTGCTGACATTATGCGTCAGGTCGAGAAAAGCCTTGTGCTGCAATTGCTTGATCAGTCGTGGAAAGAACACCTTTTGGCATTGGATCATCTGCGTCAGGGCATTGGCCTGCGGGCATATGGTCAGCGCGATCCGCTAAACGAGTTCAAACGTGAAGCATTTAATATGTTTGAAGCGATGCTGGTATCCTTGCGTGAACGCGTGACCCAGATGTTGTCGCATGTTGAACTGCAGACCACGCCCCGCCAAGAAGACCTTGAACCGCGTGGTTCGCAGCAAGAAATGCATGAAAACCGCGACGCACTTGAGGGGACTGCGCAGGGTGGCGACAGTGCTACTGTTCAGTCGCGCCAAGCATCGGCAACGGTTAACCCGAACGATCCGGCAAGCTGGGGTCGGGTTGCTCGCAATCAGGCCTGCCCATGCGGGTCGGGTAAAAAATACAAGCATTGCCACGGTCAGGTCGCCTGATCTAATTTGGCAAGACTGACGCAAAAACGCGCTCCCAACTGGGGGCGCGTTTTTCATTGGGGAAGATGTCTTTGACCTAGTTCTTCGTTGGAAGATAGGTGCTTAGGAATGTCGTGATGGGATCAAGCACCGTGTGATTGGTGGTGAGGTGAAAACCCAATGCGGTCAAAGTTCCGGCATGTCCGGTGTCGTTGATTTCAATCAGATCGGTTTTGGGCGCAAGTGCAGCCAACCGGCGTGAATTGCGTGGCAAGACAGTGCGGTCGCGATTGCCCGTGATCAACAAAAGTGGCGGCATACCGCTTAGGTCCATCTCTACCGGTTGGCTTTGGCTTGCGGGTGTGTTGCCAAAGGCAATTTGGGTCGCGCTGACATCATAGGGGTGAAAGTCGTAGGGGCCCGATAGGCCTATAATCCCGGCGATATGTTGGCGGCTTAGTCCGCTGGCTTTCAGATAGGTTGGGTCTGCAACAACCTGAACTGCGTTATACGCCCCGGCCGAATGACCCGCGAGGATGATTGGGCGATCTTGGAGTTGATCAGGATGTGTATCGCCATAGCCTTTCATGAAGGCAATGGCGGATGCTGTGTCTTCAATAAAGGCCGGGAAAAGAACATCTGGGACCAATCGGTAGTCTGGAATGGCAACCGCATAGCCAAGTTCGGTAAAGCGTTTGGCGACAAATGCGTATTTGACTTTGTCCCCGGAATCCCACGACCCACCATAAAACCAAATGATCAAAGGTGCTGGTTCGCCAACATCTGCGGGCAGATAAAGATCAAGCACCTGCCGCTGATCGGGGCCATATGGCAAATTGGCCAATGACGGTTGATAACCACCAGCCTGCCATTGATTAAATGCACCAAGCTTGTCACAGCCAGCCAGCATAACGACGGAGAAAATTGAATTGGCAGCAAAGTTAAGAAAGCGTTTTGTTACCAGTTTACGTGACGGCGTTAGGGGCAAAAAAGATGGCATTCAAGCGGCCTGTTTGGTTGAGCCATAAGCAGATAGGTTCTTTACGATACGCTATGGCGGATGGTTTGAAGTTTTTTGTTTTCATCAAAGTCGTATCTGCGACCTTTTCTATACTTGGCGAAGGGCAGGCCGCGCGATAAAACAATGCCATGACAATAGAACAACCAGATAAAGGCTGCATGTCAGTTGACCTGCGGCAGGGTAAAACCCCGGAAAAGACGGTATTTGTCAGTGCGGTGGCACTGGTTGATGCCGACCATCGCGTTTTGATCGCGCAACGCCCGGAAGGCAAATCCATGGCGGGGCTGTGGGAATTTCCCGGCGGCAAGGTCGAGGCGGGTGAAACGCCGGAAATGGCGTTGGTGCGCGAGCTTAAAGAAGAGCTTGGCATTGATATCACAGAAAGCTGTCTGGCGCCCTTTACCTTTGCGTCTTTCACCTATGATGACTTTCATCTGATGATGCCGCTTTATCTATGCCGTGTTTGGAAAGGTGAAATCACCCCGATGGAAGGCCAGCAAGTTAAATGGGTGCGCCCGGTGCGGTTGGGTGATTACCCAATGCCGCCGGCTGATGTGCCACTTGTTGCCATGTTACGTGATTTTCTGTGAGCCACGCGCTTTGTTGCGACGTATGGTTTGAAACGCGGAAATTTGATTGAAGTTATGGGGATGTGATGTCTGATCCGGTACGCGCTTGTCTGATTATTATTGGCAATGAAATCCTGTCTGGCCGCACCCATGACAAGAACTTGCCCTATCTGGCAGAAGAATTGAACAAGATCGGTGTGCGTCTTGCCGAAACCCGCGTTATCCCCGATATCGAAGAGACCATCATCGAAACGGTCAATGAATGCCGGGCGAAGTTTGATTATGTCTTTACCACCGGCGGGATCGGCCCGACCCATGATGACATCACATCAAGCTGTGTTGCCAAGGCGTTTGGGGTTGAAAACGTCTTGAATGCAGATGCGCACGCATTGCTGAAAAGTCACTATGAAAACCCCGAAGATTTGAATGAAGCACGCCTGCGGATGGCGCATGTGCCAGTCGGGGCGGAATTGGTTCAAAACCCGATTTCCAAGGCGCCGGGTTTCCGGATGGAAAACGTCTATGTTCTGGCCGGTGTGCCAATGATCATGCAGGTGATGTTCCAAGGTATTAAGCACCAATTGATCGGTGGCAAGCCAATGATGTCGCGGTCGGTCGGTGGGTATATCCCCGAAGGCGCAATCGCCAAGGTGCTGGCCGAAATTCAGGCTGATTTTCCGCAAACCGACATCGGGTCTTATCCGTTCCTGCGCGAAGGTAAACTTGGCACTACATTGGTGGTCCGCGGAGAAAACCCAGATGATGTTAATCAGGCATCAGAACGCGTTCGCCTAGCGATCATTGAAGGTGGTCGTGAGGTGATCGAGGATACAGGTGCGGTCGAGGCAACCGGCGCCTGATCACGACAGGTGGGTTAGGTCGATTGCGTTTGGTCAAAACATCAAGCCGGGCAGTCTGATAGGTTTGTTCTGAGCTTTGATGGGATAAGATCATGACAGCCAACGATCCAAACCAAGACCCAAATCCAGAAGATGAAGTTCGCAATAGCAAAGCGTCGCGTGAAGCGCGATCGATTGTGCGCTTTATGATCGAACACACGGCGTATGGCGGGTTTGGTGCGTTGGTATTTGGGGCGCTGGTGTTGTTTTTCGATATTGGCGGGATTTATAGCCTTGCGATGGCATCACGTGATGCGCCGATCTTTATATTCTTATTGTTCTTTGGGCTGTTCGTCACATTTGGTGGGATCAGTCTTGGGATTGGTATCATGACGCTGGGCGGATTTTCCGATGATGATCATTACCGCGATGAGCGTAGGCGGGAACAAAATCCCGACGATTAGGATCATTGACGGTCCAAAATGAGCAGGTCAGTTGGCAAGGCATTTGAAACGAAAAAGGCGCCATTTCGGCGCCTTTAGTCTGTTGTTTTATGGTCTTAAGGACGGTCAGCACCGGTTTTCTTGGTAATGATTCGCGCGATAATCATGCCAATGATCCAGCCGGCCAGCGGTACGACAAAGATATAATCAAACAGCGGATGGCTGGAATCGCCCCCTGATGCCGCAAGAATGAAACCAACCCAGGCAGCGGTAAGCAAATAGCCCATGATCTTGAAATAGACCTTGTTGGGCAGTCCTTTTTTTTCGGGCTGTTCGGGGTTGGTCGGGCCGTTTTCCGCAGACATCCTGATATCCTTGTTCTTTGACATAGTGTGTTTGTTTGAAGACGTTTATCAGATCAACGTTCAAGGGTAAGTGCACTTGGATCAATGCGTTCTTGCCAGCCTTCGCGCACCAATTCGGGAACAACATGGTCTTCTTCCGGATAGCCAATGCAAAGATAGGCAATCAAACGCCAGTGATCCGGGACTTCTAATGTTTTGCCCACCACATCGGGTTCCAAAATCGATACCCAGCCAACTCCGATACCCTTTACCCTTGCAGCCAGCCATAATAATTGCACCGCGGCTACCGCAGAATAATCAAGCATTTCTGGCATGGTTTTACGCCCCAAACCCATGCCAGCTTCGGTTTCTTCATCGGCAAAGACGGCCAACTGAACAGGTGCCTGATCCATGCCTTGAAGCTTAAGCGATGCGTAAAGCTTGGCCCGTTCACCGTGATAGTCGTTGAGGGCTTCGGTGTTGGCCCGTTCAAAACTGTCACGAATGGCTTTGCGCCGCGCACGGTCATTGACCTTTACAAAACGCCATGGCTGACAATTCCCAACCGATGGAGCAAGGCAGGCTTCTTTGATCAGATCGTTGATGTCGTCCTTGGGGATCGCATCGGTGCGAAACCGACGGACATCGCGCCGCCAAAGAAGAAGATCGATAAACTGCTTTTGGAAAACATGGTCAAAGACGGGGGGCGTCACGGCGACCTCATGGGGGCCGTTGGCGTCTTGGCGATCGGATTCGGTCATGGCGCGGGCCTGCTGGAATTGGCGTATATGTTTATTGTGTTTTGCACCCTACTCGCCAAGGGGATGAACGCCAATAGCAAGATACACATCCTGACAAAAGGATTACGGAAACTCCCATAAAAAGTGGGTGTCGCGGACATGTTCGCATGTTGTGACGATATTCCTGTAATGCGCAGGGCATAAAGGCAGGCAATCGTGCTGCGATCCTAGTTGGGAATGTGATGTATTCCCGCTAAAAGGTTGGGGAAGCAGGAAACTGGCAATAGGATGTTGCACCGATCTTAAAGTCGCGCTAGAACCCTGATCTGCCGGTTGGAAAGCTGGCTTTCACACGTTTTGCGGGCGTGGCGAAATTGGTAAACGCAGCGGACTTAAAATCCGCCGGCCCTAAAGGCTTTGCCGGTTCAAGTCCGGCCGCCCGCACCATCCTTTCTTTTGTCAGATTAAATGTGCCGCATGTGTTGCATGCGCGTTCTGATCAGCGCCATCAAATAACCCATATTGGCGTATAAGCCTTGGGAACAAACGCGACTAGGTTGCGTTTGGGTCTAACGTTATTGATCCTTGATGACAGGAGTTTGCAGTGATTCACCTTATTGTCTTTGGTGTGATTGCCATTACCGCATTGGCTGTTGCCTAAATCCCTTTGCGCGCCATGATTGGCCGCCGCGTATTTGTGCTTCAAAGTGATATGTAATTCACGTGGGGCACAATCAGAACAACGCCATACACCGTGATTCGTAACGAATGGAAAGGCGGGTTTGATGCCATAGGATTTATTGGCTTCAAATAACCATTGTTACTGTGGTTTTGATCCTAATCAGTACATTTTCAGTTATAGTTGTGACAGCATGCGTCACAGCCTCAGATTGTTTGGGTAAGGCTGATTTGCAGATCACAACACGGTGAACTTTCCAATGGATGGCTCTTCGCAAGACTCCAATCGCCTTCATCACAAAGAATCTCCAACGCAAGATGCCGCATGGCATTCCATGCCAACGGATGCTGTTCTTCGTCGACTCAATGTTACGGCGACGAATGGCCTTGCCGAAGCAGAAGTATCTGAACGCTTGGCGTCCTTTGGTCCGAACGTGTTGCGTCCGCCGCGCAGGCGTGGGCCGCTGATCCGGTTTTTTCTGCAATTTCACAATGTCCTGATTTATGTGCTGTTGGGGGCCGCGTTGGTCACAGCGGCATTGGCACATTGGGTTGATACGGCCGTGATTGTCGGGGTTGTGGTGATCAATGCTGTGATCGGCTTTATTCAGGAAGGAAAGGCCGAGCGCGCGCTTGAAGCGATCCGAAAGATGTTATCGCTTTATGCCAGTGTGACGCGTGGCGGCAAAAGGATACAGATTCCGGCCGAGGACCTTGTGCCAGGAGATATTGTGTATCTGCAATCCGGGGATAAGGTTCCGGCGGATTTGCGGCTATTGCGGATCAAGACCCTGCAAATTCAGGAAGCCGTTCTGACGGGAGAATCGCTGGCCGTTGAAAAGAATGTAATGGAGGTCGCAGAACCCGCCGATCTTGGGGATCGCACCTCCATGGCCTATTCCGGTACATTGGTGACCTATGGGCAAGCGACCGGGGTGGTGGTGGCAACCGGCGAGCATACTGAAATTGGCCGGATCAGTTCCATGCTGGCGGAAATTCAAACCCTGACCACGCCGCTTTTGCGACAAATGGCTGTTTTTGGTCGCTGGTTGATGCTTGCAATTATTGTCATTGCGGCTGTGACCTTTGGGTTTGGGGTTCTGGTGCATGGCAATTCGGCAGCCGAGATGTTTATCGGTGCCGTCGGGTTGGTGGTTGCGGCCATTCCAGAAGGCTTGCCTGCGATTATGACGATCACACTGGCAATCGGGGTGCAGCGCATGGCGCGGCGGAAGGCGATTATTCGCCGTCTCCCCGCGGTCGAGGCATTGGGGTCCGTCAGTGTGATTTGTTCGGATAAGACCGGCACGCTCACCCGTAATGAAATGACGGTTCAGTCAATGGCCACCAGTCGCCATCTGTTTTCCGTTACCGGTGTTGGATATGTGCCGGTTGGTGAATTTATGCTTGGTGATGTGCCGGTATCGCTTGATCATCGGCCGCTTCTTGCGGAAATGGCACGCGGGGTTTTGCTGTGTAGTGATGCCGGGCTGCGTCAGGTCGATGAAGAATGGATCATAGATGGTGACCCAACAGAGGGCGCACTGGTTACGGTGGCAATGAAGGCCGGGTTGGACCCGGATTTCGAAGCCATGAGATGTCCGCGCAGTGATGTTATTCCATTTGAATCCGAACACCGTTTCATGGCGACGTTACATCATGATCACGACGGGCAGGGTTTTATCCATGTTAAAGGGGCGCCTGAACGCATTCTTGAGATGTGTGATCAACAGCGCAGCTATGAACATGACGAGCCGATTGATCGCGCCTATTGGGAAGGGCGGATGGAAGAAATTGCTGCGCGTGGGCAACGTATTATCGCGTTGGCATCGCGCCCGGCCCCAAACAGCCACCGGGAGTTAAGGTTTGACGATGTTGAGAATAATCTGGTTTTGATTGGGTTGTTCGGCCTTGCTGATCCGCCGCGTGCCGAAGCGATTTCGTCTGTGGCCCAATGTCGGTCTGCGGGAATTGCGGTGAAAATGATCACTGGTGATCATGCGTCCACTGCCCGCGCCATTGCCGCCCAGCTTGGACTGGGCAATGCCGATAAGGCGTTGACGGGTCATGATATCGACCAGCTTGACGACCAAGCATTGGCTGAACGTGTTCGGGACACACATGTTTTCGCCCGAACCAGTCCACAGCACAAATTGCGCCTTGTCGAAATATTACAAGCATCAGGTCATGTTGTGGCGATGACAGGGGATGGGGTCAATGATGCGCCTGCCCTGAAACGTGCCGATGTCGGTGTGGCGATGGGGGTCAAAGGGACGGAGGCGGCAAAAGAAGCCGCCGAAATGGTGCTGGCGGATGATAATTTTGCGTCTATCGCGCATGCAGTCGAAGAAGGCCGGACAGTTTACGATAATCTGAAAAAGTCGATCATGTTCATTCTGCCAACCAATGGCGGAGAAGCCTTGACCATTGTAGCGGCGATGGCATTGGGCACGATGTTGCCCATTACGCCGGTACAGATTTTGTGGGTGAATATGATTACTGCGGTGACGCTTGCCCTAGCACTTGCGTTTGAGCCTTCTGAGCCAGATGTGATGACCCGTCCACCGCGCTTGCGCAACGAACCTATTTTGTCACGCTTTTTGGTGTGGCGGACATTGTTCGTCTCGGTGATTTTGGTGGTTGGGACGTTTGGCATGTTTATATGGCAACGCGATCAGGGGGCATCAGTTGAACTCGCACGGACGGCTGCAGTAAATACACTGGTGATGTTTGAAGTATTTTACCTTCTCAATGCGCGTTTTCTAAGAGCCTCATCATTTAATATTGCCGGAATTTGTGGCAGTCGATCAGTTTTGTTCGCAATTGGTTTGGTGGTGCTGTTCCAGCTTTTATTCACCTATTCACCGCCGATGCAGTTTCTGTTTCATACGGTCGCATTGGATATCACAGCGTGGGGCCCAATTATTGTGACGGGAGCGTCGGTCTTTATTCTGGTCGAGATTGAAAAATACGTGATGCGGCGCTTTGGGCATGTTGCCAGCCTGCAAGAGTGAAAAAAAGACTGATCGTCACTTTGCATTTCGCGATTACGTAAGATCAAACCACCACTGAATTACTGAAATGCCATCTGTTTGATAGGGGCGGGTGGATCGTATATCCGCGCCCTGATTGTCGGTTGGCAGTGATGGTGCGCATAGCGCGCAATAGTTTACCGGATATAAATCAGAAAGGCTTATTACCAAGAATACTGCCCAAATAAGGGTAACGAGCGGAGTGGTTGGGTGAACGATTTAGACGCTGAAAAAGACGAAGGGCCGCGCAAGAAGGAGCGGTTTGGCAAGTATGTTGTGCCAGAGGAGCGCGCGGCCAATATCGTCAAGCAGCTTGATGAATTCTTGCGCAAGGGTCCAAGCAAGGGGCTTAAATATTCCCGTTGGCAGCAAATCGCTTGGTATGAAATTGTCGATGAGCTTAAGCGCGCCGAAGCTGCCCAGAAAAATCAGGATACCCTAACCAAATCTGCATTCCTTAGTCTTGCAATTGGGTTTGGAACGATTGGATTTTGGGGGTTGGTTCTGATGGCTGGCAATGGGTTTGGCGGGATTGCCGCAGGCGTCATTGTGGTGGCGGGACTTGTGATCTGGCGGGCGATGGCCAAGGCAAAATGGTTTAAATAATTTCTCGGACGAGATGTCATATGAACAAAGAAGCTGCGGAAACGCTTGCCATTCGCGCCATTGCCCATATTGCGGGTGATGATGAGCTGCTTGAAGGCCTTGTCGCTCAGACGGGCATGGGGCTTGATGATTTACGGGCTGGAATTGCATCAAATGAAGTGCAATCGGGTGCACTTGAATTTCTGCTATCGCACGAGCCATTTCTGTTGGGATTTGTCGAAGATGCTGGCTATGCCCCCGAAGACCCGGCGCGTGCGCAGATCGTGCTGTCTGGTGGGCCAATCTGGCAAGACTAATCGTTAGTCGATTACCACTGGTTTTGCCTGGATATGTGGCTGTTGATCGGTACGCAACAGGCCGTAAATGACAGAGTCGCGAATGCCAATATGGGTTTCCCATTCGCCGCGCAAAATGCCTTCTTGGGTGAAGCCAAGCTTCTCGAACGTTTTCATTGAAGCCTGATTGTCCGGGTCAATATCAGCAAAGACGCGCCGTGCGGTCGTGGTGGCAAATAGGCGTTCAATTGCAACGGCCAATGCGCGCGCGGCATAGTTTAGCCCGCGCGCTTCTGGGCACACCATGCAGGCTGCTTCCCAAATGTCCTTATCTCGACCGGTATTGTAAAGAGAGATACGTCCAAGTGCCGGGCCATCTGGGGATTGTGCTATCACCCAAGAAGTTGCTTCAAACCCATTCGTCCAGAGTTTCAGTTTGGCGATGGTTGCATCAACGTTGATTGATGCTGGTTCAGGAAGCCAAAGGCAGGATTGCGGGTCGCCAAAAATGACGTGCAATGCCGGACCGTCGGCAACCGGATCAAGTTGGCGCAAATACATCTATGGGGCTCGTCTTGGCGATGAGGTGCTGGTTAGCCCAGGAACGGTAGCGCTGCACTATCGTAAACATAGATCCAAACCAAAAGCGCCCCACCAAGCAGGATGCGGTAGATCGCAAAGGGCGTGAAGCTTGATTGTTTAAGCCAGTTCATCAGAACAGCAATGGCGATCAAAGCGGTGAGGAAGGACAGGCCGACCGCAAGAAAAATGTCTTGATTGAGTTCAATATTGCCAGCCTGATGCAAATCGATACCGGCTAAAAGACCCGCACCAAGAATGACCGGGATCGACATCAGCATCGAAAACTGTGCGGCGTCTGATCGCTCATAACCCATTAAGCGTGCAGCTGTCATGGTAATGCCTGACCGGCTTGTGCCGGGAATCAGGGCAATTACCTGTGCCAAGCCAATGAACAAAGCACCGCCCCAGCGCATATGTTCAAGACGGTTGATTGTCATCCCGACCTTATCGGCAACCCACAAAAGGATGCCAAAGCCAAGAGTCGTCCATGCGATGATGGCAACGGAACGAAGCTGTTCTTCGATTCCCGAGACCTTAAGATAAAAGCCAACGGCAATGACCGGTATAGTTGCCAGCACAATATGAAGGGCAAGGCGGGCGCCAGCGTTAATACGCCCGGTAAACAGTACAACGAATCCGCCGAGCATGGCGAAGACATCACGCCAGAAATAGATCAATACCGCCGCCAGAGTCCCAACATGAACGGCGACATCTACCAACAAACCCTGATCTGGGCTTCCTGTCAGTGCAGGCGCAAGGACCAAATGGCCAGAAGAGCTGATAGGAAGAAATTCGGTGATCCCCTGAACAATGGCCAGAAGAATTATGTGCTGTAGGGTCACTCTGGCCTCTATGGCTGTTCGCGGCAAAAACTCATCGCTTATAGCAGTTTAGCTCATTTGTGCGAAATGCATAAATAGTACCATTTTGGGACTAATGAAACTTTATTTCAGGCCGAATTGGGGGAATAATCCAGAAGACCCGAAAAATTGTGCGGATATTTATGTCAGTAAAGCTGACCTTTTGTGTATTTTGTGCTGGATTCTTGCATGTTTGCCCCGTATACAGGGCGAAACCCGCAACATAAAACCCTTCTAGAGGGCCGTCATGACAGAAAAGATGCTGAAATTTGTTCATCTCGAACAAAAATATCCGCACAAAAGAGAGGCGTCTTCACGCCGCACGGATTTCAACGAGATTTATGAACCTTTCGAGGATAGCTCGGCTGCAGAGCAAGCGTCGCGTTGTTCGCAATGTGGTGTGCCGTTCTGCCAGGCGCATTGCCCGCTTTACAATAACATCCCCGACTGGCTGAGCCTGACGACTGCAGGGCGCCTTGAAGAGGCCTATGCCATTTCGGCTGCCACCAATAATATGCCGGAAGTCACGGGCCGTATTTGCCCGCAGGATCGCCTGTGTGAAGGCAATTGCGTCATCGAACAGTCAACCCATGGTGCCGTCACCATTGGGTCGGTCGAGAAATATATTACCGATACTGCCTTTGCCAATGGCTGGGTGAAGCCGCCAAAACCGACCAAAGAAAACGGTATGTCTGTTGGCATCATCGGTGGTGGCCCTGGCGGGATGGCTGCAGCCGAACAGTTGCGCCTTAAAGGATATGAAGTTCATATCTATGACCGTTACGACCGCATGGGTGGGTTGCTGGTTTATGGTATTCCGGGCTTCAAACTTGAAAAAGACGTCGTCGAACGTCGTGTGAAACTGCTCGAAGAGGGCGGTGTTGTCATGCATACCGAATTTGAAGTCGGTCGTGACGCCACCCTTGAAGATCTTCGCAAGAAACATGACAGCGTTCTGATCGCAACGGGCGTTTACAAAGCGCGTGAATTGAAATTGCCCGGTGCTGGTTTGGGTAACGTTTACCCGGCACTTGAATATCTAACGACGTCCAACCGTCATGGTCTTGGCGATAATGTTCCGGCCTATGAAGACGGAACATTGAATGCCAAGGACAAGGACGTTGTCGTGATCGGTGGTGGTGACACCGCGATGGACTGTGTCCGTACGGCGATCCGCCAGGGGGCGAAGTCGGTCAAATGTCTTTATCGTCGTGACCGTGCGAATATGCCCGGCTCACAGCGCGAAGTGGCAAATGCCGAGGAAGAAGGTGTTGAGTTTGTTTGGCTGACCAACCCGGAAGCTTTTGTTGGGGACGACAAGGTGACTGGTGTTCGCGCGGTCAAGATGCGCCTTGGTGCCCCGGATGCAGGTGGGCGTCAGAGCCCGGAGATCATCGAAGGATCAAGCTACACCATGGATGCCGACATGGTGATTACAGCCCTTGGGTTTGAACCCGAAGATCTGCCGACCCTGTTTGATGCACCGGAACTTGGTGTGTCGCGTTGGGGAACGGTCAAAATCGATTTCCGTTCCATGATGACCAATCTTGATGGTGTGTTTGCTGCTGGTGACATTGCCCGTGGTGCGTCGCTTGTGGTTTGGGCAATTCGTGATGGCCGCGACGCGGCAGATCGGATCGATGAATATTTGCTGGCGCGCAAAGAAGCTGCTGCTTAAGCCCGCTGCCGCATTAGGAGAGAGAAGTTATGAACAAAATCGTTCAGGACAAAATGGATCAGAACCGGGCCGCTTCCGATATCGCCCGTTTTGAGAAAAACGCAGCCCATCTGCAAGCCAGTGGCATGTATGACCCGGCAGAAGAACACGCCAACTGTGGCGTGGGTTTGGTCGGGGCGATTGACGGCAAGCCAAGGCGCGAAGTTGTTGAAGCCGGTATCGAAGCGCTCAAAGCCATCTGGCACCGTGGCGCGGTTGATGCCGATGGTAAAACAGGTGATGGTGCCGGTATCCACCTTCAGATCCCGCAGGATTTCTTTAAGGCATACCTTAAGGTCATCAATCAGGAAGCGCCGGAAAGTCTGATTGCAGTTGGTCAGGTCTTCTTGCCGCGTATTGATATGGCAGCTCAAGAACGTTGCCGTGCAATTGTTGAAACCGAAATCCTTAAACAGGGTTACGGCATTCTTGGTTGGCGTCAGGTTCCTGTCGATGTTTCCGTCATCGGTGAAAAAGCAAACCAGACGCGCCCGGAAATCGAACAGGTTCTGATCGGTGTTCGTGACGATGTAAGCGAAGAAAAGTTCGAGATCGATCTTTACGCCATCCGTCGCCGCATTGAAAAAGCAGTTCTGTCCGAAGCGATCAAAGATTTCTATATCTGCTCGATGTCTTGCCGTTCGGTGATCTATAAAGGCATGTTCTTGGCAGAAGACGTTGATACCTTCTATCCGGATCTGCGCGATGAGCGTTTCATTTCGAACTTCTGCGTTTATCATCAGCGCTATTCGACCAACACGTTCCCAAGCTGGCCCTTGGCACAGCCGTTCCGTGTTCTGGCCCATAACGGCGAGATCAACACGCTACGCGGCAACGTCAACTGGATGAAAAGCCACGAAGCGCGCATGGCGCACGAAGCTTTTGCCGATAGCATTGATGATCTTAAGCCGGTTATTCAGCCCGGTTCGTCAGATTCCGCAGCCCTTGATGCCGTGTTCGAGTTGATGGTGCGTGCGGGCCGTGATCTGCCAATGGTGAAAACCATGATGGTGCCGGAAGCCTGGTCTAAAAAGGCATCGACACCTGATAGCTATAAAAACCTTTATGCGTATTGCAACGCTGTGATGGAGCCGTGGGACGGCCCGGCTGCTCTTGCTGCCTATGGCGGTGAATGGCTGATGGGTGGGACTGATCGTAACGGTCTGCGTCCGCTGCGTTACGCGGTGACGGGCAATGGTCTTTTGATTGCCGGTTCCGAAGCAGGCATGGTGCATATCGACGAAGAAAGCTGCTTGGAAAAAGGTCGCCTTGGACCGGGGCAGATGATTGCGGTGAACCTTGCCGAGGGCAAGCTGTTCCATGATAGCGAGTTGAAAGACAAGCTGGCAAATCGTCGTGACTGGTCGAAATGGGTTGGTCGCACCAAGGTGCTTGATGACCTGATTTCACCGGAACATATCGAACCATCCCATATCGAAAAAGAACGTCTGCTTCGTCTTCAAAAAGCTATGGGTTTGACCCATGAAGACCTCGAATTGATCCTTCATCCGATGGGTGAAGACGGTAAAGAAGCGATCGGTTCGATGGGCGATGACACCCCGCTTGCGATTCTGTCGGATCGCTATCGCGGTCTGCATCACTTCTTCCGCCAGAACTTTGCACAGGTGACCAACCCGCCGATCGATTCACTTCGTGAAGCACGGGTCATGAGCCTGAAAACCCGTCTGGGCAACCTTGGTAACGTCCTTGACGAGGATGAAAGCCAGTGTGATTTGCTGCAGCTTGAAAGCCCGGTTCTGACCAACGCCGAATATGACGCCATGCGCGGTTATATGGGCGATACCGCGGTGGAAATTGACACCACATTTGACATCAGTGGTGGCAATACTGCCCTTCGTGATGCGATTTCGCGCATTCAGCGCGAAGCAGAAGAAGCAGTGCGCGGCGGTGCCTTGCACATCATTCTGACCGATGAAAATATTTCCGAAGACCGAGCCGCAATGCCGATGGTTCTGGCGACGGGTGGTGTTCACAGCCACCTCGTGAAAACGTCGCTTCGGACGTATATTTCGCTGAACGTTCGGTCGGCAGAATGCATGGATGTGCACTACTTTGCCGTTCTGATTGGCGTTGGTGCAACGACTGTGAACGCCTATCTCGCGCAGGAAGGTCTTTTGGACCGCTATGCACGCGGCCTGTTCCCGAATGTCGGTAGCACCGCCGAAGTTATGCAGCGTTTCAAGGCCGCTATTGATGCCGGTCTTTTGAAAATCATGTCCAAAATGGGCATCTCGATCATCAGTTCCTATCGCGGTGGCTATAACTTCGAAAGCATTGGTCTTTCGCGTTCGTTGGTGGCGGAATTCTTCCCCGGTATGCCGTCGCGTATTTCAGGGATTGGTCTTCAGGGTATTCAGCGTCGCTGTATTGCTCAGCACAAAGAAGCATTTAACGGCAATGTCGTGGTCCTTCCGGTTGGTGGTCTTTATAAATACCGTCGTTCGGGCGAACGTCACGTTTGGACCGGTCCGTTGATCCATACGTTGCAATCGGCTGTTACGACCGGCAGCTACAACACGTTCCGCAAGTTTTCTGAAGGCCTGCGTTCGCGTGAACCGCTGCATCTTCGTGATCTGCTTGATTTCCGCAGTGACCGTAAGGCGCTTCATCAGGATAAGGTTGAAAGCATCACCGAAATCCGCAAGCATTTCGTGACACCGGGCATGTCCCATGGTGCGCTTTCGACCGAAACGCACGAAGCGTTGGCGATTGCCATGAACCGTATCGGTGCGAAATCGAACTCCGGTGAAGGCGGTGAGTCGCGTGAACGTTTCCGTCCACGTGCGAACGGTGACAATGCGCGTTCTTCGATTAAGCAGGTTGCGTCGGGTCGCTTTGGGGTGACGGCAGAATATCTGAATAACTGCGAAGAAATTCAGATCAAGGTCGCCCAGGGTGCAAAACCGGGTGAAGGCGGCCAGTTGCCGGGCTTTAAGGTTACGGTTGAGATCGCTCAGTTGCGTAATGCGACGCCGGGTGTGACCCTGATTTCGCCGCCGCCGCATCACGACATCTATTCGATCGAAGATTTGGCACAGCTGATTTACGATCTGAAACAGATCAACCCGCGTTGCAAAGTCTGCGTCAAGTTGGTGTCGCGTTCCGGTGTCGGGACGATTGCGGCTGGTGTTGCCAAGGCAAAGGCCGACGTGATCCTGATTTCCGGTTATGACGGTGGTACGGGTGCAAGCCCACAGACCTCGATCAAATATGCCGGTATTCCTTGGGAAATGGGTCTGTCGGAAGTCAATCAGGTTCTGACGCTTAACAACTTGCGCGACAAAGTTAAGCTGCGTGTTGATGGCGGTTTCAAAACCGGTCGGGACGTTGTGATTGGTGCGATGCTTGGTGCCGAAGAATTTGGCATCGGGACCGCGTCGCTGATCGCCCTTGGTTGTATCATGGTGCGTCAGTGCCATTCGAATACCTGCCCGGTTGGTGTTTGTACTCAGGACCCGGCACTGCGTGCCAAGTTCGTTGGTACGGCAGACAAACTTGTCAATCTGTTCACCTTCATGGCCGAGGAAGTCAAAGACGTTCTGGCAGAGCTTGGCTATGACAATCTGCAAGAGATTATTGGCCGATCGGACCTGCTTCAGCAGGTGCATCGTGGTGCAAAAGACCTTGTCGACCTTGATTTGAACCCATTGTTGGCACAGGCCGATGCTGGTGGTCATGCACGTTACTGCACGATTGTTGGCCGTAACGAAGTACCTGACACACTTGATGCACAAATGATCAAAGACGCCCGTCCGCTTTTGGAAGACGGCGAAAAGATGCAGTTGCAGTACAACATTCAGAACACCCAGCGTGCGATTGGGACCCGGATGTCGTCACTGATCACGCAGAAATATGGCATGACCGGTCTGAAGCCGGGCCACTTACATGTCCGTCTGCGCGGCTCGGCGGGTCAGTCGCTTGGTGCTTTTGCGGTTCAGGGTCTGAAGATCGAAGTTCAGGGCGATGCCAACGATTATGTTGGTAAGGGTCTTTCGGGCGGGACGATTGTTCTACGCCCGCGGCCTTCAAGCCCGCTTAAAACCAACGAAAACACCATCATCGGCAACACCATTCTTTATGGTGCGACCGCGGGCAAGCTGTTTGCCGCCGGTCAGGCCGGTGAACGCTTCTGTGTCCGTAACTCAGGCGCGATCGTTGTGGTCGAGGGCTGTGGTTCAAACGGTTGTGAATATATGACCGGCGGTACTGCAGTGATCCTTGGTGCCGTTGGCGAAAACTTCGGTGCAGGCATGACCGGCGGTATGGCGTTCATCTATGACGTCAATAATACCTTTGCGAATGTCGTCAATGACAGCTCCATTCTGTATCAGCGCATTGAAACCCAGCATTGGGACGAACATTGCCGTGCACTTATCGAGGAACATGTTGCCGAAACCGAAAGTGGTTTTGCACGCACCATCCTTGATAATTGGGATCGTGAACGCGGCAACTTCTGGCAGATCGTGCCAAAAGAAATCGTCGACAAGCTGGAATACCCTATTCGCTCTATGAGCGAAAACCAGGCAACTGCGTGATCTGATCACGCTTTTGCGCAAGCTCCCTTGTCCAACACACCTGGACAAATCAACTTGCCCCGTACTTCGGTACGGGGCACTTTTCTTTGCGTCAGATGGGATCAAGATAAGGGCAGCTAAAAAGGCGGGTCAATTTGACCCGCCTTTTTCTTTGGTACTTGCTTCAATCCCTAAAACATACGTGCTCAGCCCGTTCCCCAAGAACAGGGGCAGTGTAAGGATGCTTTTGATTGGGGGAGATTATAGAAGAATGTTGAGATATGTGCCGCGGCGCGCATTGTGGTTGATCTGGTCGGTGGCAATCAGATTGCGCAGGCGGGCAAGTTGGGCGGCAATAAAGCTTTCAGAAGATGGCAACTCGACATTCGCGGGCACACGGTTTCTTGCGCCTGATAATCCTTGCGGACGTGAACGCGCATCCTGAAGCCCGTTTTGGGCGGATCCTGTGCCAATTCTGTTGGTGGTCATTATACCGTCCAAGAGTGAAGCCGTTGGCAACCCTATCACGTGGCACGGAATTTGTCATGGGGCTGCTGTATTGTCGGATTTACAATCAAGACAGAAAAAAAGGGTGGTCAAAGACCACCCCGGAGGAAGCTAACGAGAGGGAAAATCACGTTAGGATATTAACCTTGGTACCGCGCGAACCATTGGTTTCAAGCGGTTGATGTTCTGTGACGATTGACCCGATGACCTTTGCCAGACCGGTTGCCTTGTTGATCGCGCCTTCGGCGGCTGCGAATGGCAACGTGGGGCCGCTACCGCCATTTGGCGTAATTGCGTCATTTGCGGCTTGTGCCGCTGAACTAAGTCCTGAACCTTGAACTGAGCCGATCATCCTGACCTCTTTACCTTATCGGGAGGGATAGATACCCACCGCAGAGAACATCTAAAATCTCTATGACGCTTAGGGTATGGGGTAAGTGTGCTGGAAAAAGTGATGGCTGTCACACAGGCCGTAAGGCTGGCTTAACCAATGCCCGATAACGGCTTGGTCCATAAGCATTTACAGCATAAGACAAGGGTAATGTTTTTTTAACCTTTGCGCGATGATGTGTCGTGCAGAAGGCGATTATGGTTGGGGACTCGGCCGTTTGGGATCAACAAATGCGGTGCGCTGGGGTGCTTTTAGGTGTTTTGACGTTCGGCACGCAGGGCAATGGCGTCATGAATGGCTTTTTGTAACTGGGCAGGACGGAATGGCTTTTTGATAAACACATAGTTGCCCAGAAGTTTGTCGAGCTCTTTACGCGATCTTGCCGGATAGCCCGACATGAACACAACGCCATATCGTTGATTTTGTCGCAATGCTTCGATGATCAATTGCGGCCCACTGCGGCCAGACATGACAACATCGGTCAGGATGACATCGTATGGATCGCTGGGTTCAGCTTGTTTAAGGACTTCTAGCGCTTCTTCTGTGCTTTTTGCCGTATCTGTTCTGAAGCCAGCATCTTCTAGCATGATGCTCGCAGTGGTCCGCAGTGCCTGCTCATCATCGACAATCAGAATGCGTTCACCATTGCCGGGCACGTTATCAACCTCATCGACCTGACGGGTAGCTTCAACGCCTTTCTCTGATTGCGGTAAATAGACCGAGAAGGTCGTGCCTTCGCCTTCGATGCTTTCGACATTGATAAAGCCGTGCGCTTCTTCTACCCAACTGTGAACGATAGACAGACCAAGGCCCGTACCTTTGCCAGGCTCCTTGGTTGAGAAGAATGGTTCAAAGATGTTTTCGAGAATGTCTTCTGGGATGCCGGTTCCGGTATCTTGCACGGTAATGACGACAAATTCACCGGCAATGTCATCGGGATATGTTTCAATGTCTTCATCAGGAACGCGCTTGGCAAGCGGGGGAATAGTGATGCTGCTGCATGAAATCTGCAACTTGCCGCCTTCCGGCATGGCATCACGGGCATTGATCGCAAGATTGAGAATGCAGGCTGATAACTGGGTCGGATCAACGCGGGTATAAAGTTCAGGTTCATTTGACCAGATTTGCAGTTCAATCCGGTGTTCAAGCAATGTGACCAGCAGTTTTTCCATCTCGGAAAAGATGCTTTGCACTCGAACATTGGTCGGTTGATCAATGCGGCGACGCGAGAACATCAATAGCTGATCGGCAACACTGGTCGCGCGTTCGCCCAGCGAAATCACATGGTCCAGATACTCTTTTACCCGATCCGGGTCGTCGATTTTTGCGCGGGCGACTTCGGCAAAACTTAGAATACCGGCAAGACAGTTATTGAATT
Organism: Rhodospirillales bacterium; assembly: GCA_019634165.1. Taxonomy (GTDB): domain Bacteria; phylum Pseudomonadota; class Alphaproteobacteria; order Rhodospirillales; family Thalassospiraceae; genus Thalassospira. The sequence goes on along the minus strand of JAHQVT010000010.1, from coordinate 177,131 downwards.
CGTGGGCAACCCCACCGGCCATTTGACCCACGGCTTCAAGCTTTTGTGATGTCGCAAGTTGGCGTTGCAGGGCTTCTTGTTCTTCTGCAGCACGGTGCTGGGCGGTAACGTTGCTGCCTGTCCCGCGATAGCCATTAAAACTGCCATCAAGGGCAAAGACTGGCACACCGTTGATACGGCCGTAATTCTTTTCACCGCTCCGTGACGTCCAAGAAAACTCAACGTTTTGGAAGGACATATGCTCGTCAAGGCGACGTTGCAGATAATGCCAGCCTTCTGGGTGTTCTGAATGAAGGCCAAGCCTGTCAAAGGATTGGCCTTGAGGGGAGCCGTTAATTTCTTCGATGAGCTGATAGAATTTATAGGATGCAAACGCGATTTTTAAATCCGCGCCCATTTCCCAATACCAGTCTGCTGATGAAAGCGTGAAGTCACGAAATCGTTCTTCGCTGTCACGCAGGGCATCTTGGGCGATCTGGTGTTGCTGGGTTCTGCGCTCAAGACTTTCAGCCATGGCATTAAGGCCACGTTCAAGCGTTCCAATTTCATCGCGACCCATCGGGGTCAAGCGCGAACTTAGTTTGCCAATCTGGATTTTATTGACGAACTGGGCTGCTGTAATCAGACGATTAAGGACTGTTTGCTGGGTAAACAGGAAAATCAATGCCGATGTCAGCAAAATGCACATGGCAGACCCGATCAACAGGACCGATTGCATTTGGCGCTGACTTTCTTCAAGGCCTTTGGTCGAGACCTTGAGATAGACATACATAAAGGGTTGATTAGCATTCAGACTGAAAAGCGGGGTGATGGAGACCATACTATGGTCATCATCCTCATCGGAGGTAAACAGAAGTGGTTCTGTCAGGTCCGGGCGCAATTCATCTGCGGGAAAATCGGGAATGACGTTGATCGAATTTCCGATCAGGAGCGGGTCAATCGCATGGTAAATCGTACCGTCAAAGCCGATTGCCATTGCCTGCTGTAAGTGCTCTCCCAGCAAGCGTTCCATTTGTTGAGGATCGCTGAGGATTGAAACTTTAAGCTGTTCATCCTGAATTAGACGTCCGGGGGTGCTGATCTGTTCCGCGATGCGGCGGTCGATCTCCGCGCCAAAATACTGAACGTAGTAGCCGCCGAACAGGCCAAGCAGAATGGTTTCCACAATCACAATCGCCAGTGCGATCTTGAAAACCAGACTGCCAATCATCCGGTCTAACAGCTTCTTCACGCTTATCAGTCTCCCCTGACAGGAAATTTATTCAGCGCACCAGATTACTCTTGCTCAATATAGTATTGGCTTGGGTTTGTTGGTGCCGGTGTTGCATAACTCCACGCTGCCGGAATAACTTTGGGAACATTGTGGAAGTTCTTGGCGACCACGCCTTTCCTGTTCGGCGGCAAAGCAATTCCCATAACGTAGAACTGATCTGCACTGATGTCGAGAATGTCGCGCATCAGTTGTGTTTGTTTTTCCGCATTCGCTGTTTGTTTGAGGCTGTTATAAAGTGCAAGTTGCTTTTGAACAGCGGCAGGAGGCGTTTCTGCGTCGGGGCTATCAGGGTTGACATACCAATTCGCCCATCCGGTTGCAAACCAAGATGATTCAGCAGACATCGGCAAATAGTTGATCGGGATGACCATCGCATCCAAACCGCCATCACCACCCCATGCACTGGCATGGTGATCATTCTTTTCACGCATGGAAACAAAGGCGTCACGTGGCAGGTTTCGCGCCGTGGCATCAATCCCAAGATCACGCCAATATTTTATGACCGCGTCAAGCATCTTGAAGCGATCAGCACCTTCGGTGTCGATGCTAAAGGACAGGCGCTTTCCATCTGGACGCAGCAAGAAGCCTTGCTCGTCTTTCTTGGTCAGTCCAGCCTTGGCGAGATGATTAATTGCAATTTCCGGATCAAAATGGATGAATTGCCGTGCCAAAACGGTGTGATATAGCGGGCTTTCGGGGCGCGGAGCAGCTTGGTGTGGCAAGGCACCGGGGACAAAGCGGGAAATAATGTTATCGCGGTCGATTGCCAGCGAAAGAGCAACCCGAAAATCCTTATTCTGGAAAATGTCACGAAGTACGGAATCTTTGTCATTCAGGTTTAATGACAAAGTCAGTGCGTTCATGTCGCTTTCAACCAAGGTAAAGGGCAGCAGGTTGTCATTGGCGGCAAGGACCTCGTCTGCACGTGTGCTGACATGACGTTCTTGCATATTGACCTTGCCGGCGATGGCGGCATCACCAGCAGCACTTTTTGACGGGACAAGCGTAAAGGAAACTTCGTCAATATAAGGAAGCTGGCGACCGGTCGGGTCAATTTTCCAATAATACGGATTGCGCTTGGCAATCAGCGGGTCATCTTGGCCATACGTACCGGTTAAAACCCATGCATTAAGTGTTGGGACATCCGGATTATGCCAGCGTGACGGATCATCAATCGTACCCGGATTGCCATACACCTCAACGAACCGTTCTTTCCAGCCGGCAAAGCCAAGTTCGCGGGCTTTTGCGTCGGCGTTCGGATTGTATTTGGGCAATAGGGGCTTAAGGAAATGGGCCGGATAGCTTACTGGTTCAACACCTTCTGGTCGGGCGAGGGCGGTGGGAAACAGCCCATAGGGGGTGCTAAAACGAAACGCTACCGTGGTTTCGTCAATCTTATCAACCTTTACCGCATTGCCGCCAGAAGTCAGCCATTCGGGCACAGCATCAGAAAATGCCGGATTGTTCAGAATGTCTTCGTACCAGAATACAATGTCATCAACGCTAAAGAGCGCACCATCAGACCAACGCATACCCGGACGCAGGCGGAAGAAAAATTCCGTTGCATCGCTGCTTGGCTGGAAGGAAAGCGCGACATTGGGAACAGTTGATGTCCATTGTGGCGTCCAGCGCAGAAGCGGTTCATAACCAATGTTGCGGATCAGAAGCGCGTGATCACGTTGATTGCGCTGCGCCATTTTCCATGTGCCACCATAAACGCCAATCTTGTCGTTGGGAGTGACAATCATCGGCGTGGTCGGAAGGCGGTCCTTTACCGGAGGCAAATTACCAGCCGCGACTTGTTGGGCAAGGACAGGAGCTTCACCAAATTCAACAGCATGTAGTTTTGGGCTACCAACCAACATGGTCCCCACTACGGCAATCAAAATGTACTTAAACTGTTTCAAAGATTCCTGTGCCCCCGTCGCCTTGGTAGTCTCTGTTCAAAGGTATTGGCGAGACTACTCAAAGGTGGTGAATACCTTGACTGGGTATGAAGGTAAATAGACCTTTGTGCTTGATAAACCCCAAAATGTGTTCGGATGGCATGTTTGCGTTTAAACAATTCACACAGTGGCTTCGTTCTATTGGCTTTTTTCAAGAGCTTTTGGGGGCAGTTTCTGAAAGCCAAGGGCTACGAGGGCCGCAGAATTAAACGGTTTGTGAGGAAGTTTAAAATTCTTCTCGATAACTTGATGGACCCTATACCGTTCTGGAGATTGGTTGTTCTGCGTTTTTTAGAATATCAGCATAAGACTAAAGTTTAATGCTGTCTAATGTAGCGGATTGTGAAGAAATGTGATGCATCATTTTAATTGTGACGGCGTTAACCTTCTGACGAGTCGTCAAATATGCTAAGCTGAGCACTCATCTGAGACGAAAGATCGGCGAGTGACGCAATCTGACAATGAACCAAAGCAAGGTATAGCGCCTTCTTTCATGGCTGGACCCAAGCCATCAGCACCAATCCCAAGATATGAACCGGGATCGGATGAAAATTTGCGCGATCGCTTACGTGGAACATCATCAACTACATCCATGATTCCGATAGGTGACGACCCAGATGGACTCAATGTCGCGGGCATCGAAGGAATGATTGATCGCAAGAAGGCAAATGTCGCTGCCAAGATTGTCGAAACAGACCCCGATCAGGCGCTGCGCGTTATCCGCAATTGGCTGCTGCAAGACTGATCAACCGGTTTTAAGCCCGTTATTATAGCTACGCATTTATAGTTTCACCGTTTTCCAGCCAAACCGACGGCGCATATTTTTGGATAATTCCTTGGCATCGTGAGATTTTTTGTCATGCTGATGGCTTGAAGCCCGGCCAATATCCAATGCACCGGGCGTAAATGGCGCAACGGGGAAGGCTTTAGGCGGCTATGATTGATTTTACCAAGCTGATTACAGAACAATTCTGTGTGTTTGATCCAGACTATGTCGCGCAACAGCAAGCCTTTGCCCAAAAACTAGAAAAGCTTCAGGAAAAACTGATCAAAATCCAGAAGACCGGGAACAGTATGGCAGCATCTGATCAGCAAATGATCGAATGCAAATGGCTTTTGCTTTACACCGCGGATTGGAAAACATTGTCTGAAAAGCTTGATGCTTTTGCCAAGTCGCTTGAAAACCTTGATCAGGGTTGGGCCGAAAAACAGTCTGCAAGTGATGGATCGTGGGGGCCTTGCTATGACCAGTGGTTTTTAAAAGTCGATGCAATGATTGATGCGGTCAATACCTTGGCCGACGCCGGGCAAGCACCGGAATATCCGTTTTTGTTTATGGCCCCGATCGCAACGCCGGAAAAAATGACAGCTTGGCTGGAAAGTCAAAAGACGTCTTCGATTTTTACCGATGGTCTGGACCGTCGTGATGCATTGGGGGCTGTGACAGCAACCCTATCGCAAATGTGCTTTAAAAGTGAAATTCGGGACTATTTTCAGGCCCATGTGAAGGGCTTTGATCTGACCGAGGATTATATCAAAGCCTATAAAACTTGGCTTGATGATTGGCAGGATCAGAAAAGTGGTTATTGGGGCGGTTGGTTTGATACCAAGGATCAAGGCGTTCTAAAAAGCGACGATCTTAGCCTGACATTCCACAATATTTCTTATCAGCACGGGAAGGTTGATTTGTGGGAAGGAATTTTTGACACCACACTTGCGATCCGTGATGGCGCATACCCGTTTGGCTGGAAGCACAATGACGATTTCAACAACCACAATAATTACGATGTAACCAAGATTTTCGAACTTGGTTGGTCCAAAGTGGACGCTGACAGGCAAAAAGAAGCTGCGTCGGATATTGGCTTGGTCTTGGACTGGTGTTTAACCAAATCAATGACGCCAGACGGCGGTTTTATTGACGACCCGACTTTTTATAATTCTGTCGGGGCAGCCTATTATTACGGTGTCTCGTTCCTTGATCAGGCGGGGTATTTCGGAACGGATGTACCGTTCTGGACGGATAAGCCGTTTGCCGATGGTCCGGCGTTATGCTGCAAAATCCAAAAGAAAATAAAATCCGAAGGTCTTGATGACGCAGAAGCCAAGGCTGCGCTGGAGAAACTTGTTGATGCCTGTGGCAGTTGCACATGACAACCAAAGTGGTGGTCTGAATTTCGTCTAGGGGTTGGCGAAATGCCCCCGGCAATCCCCATATTAAAGAAAGAAGCATAACAACTGATCATGAGGGTCTAGATGACAGATCGAAAAGATATTGACCTTGCTGTTTTGCGGGCGCGCCTTGAAGAACGCCGCACCGAGATTTTGGCGCATTTAAGTCATTCAGAGGACTACCGAAAGCCGGTTGAGCTTGATCAGCAAGCAGTTGGGCGATTGTCACGAATGGACGCGCTTCAGAACCAACAAATGCATCTGGAACAAGAGCGCCGCCGTAATGCGGAGCTTGCGCGTATTGAAAAGACCCTTCAGCGTATGAACGAGGACGCATACGGCCACTGTCATAATTGCGGTAAAGAGATTCAAAAAAAGCGGCTGGAATTTGATCCGACAACACCATTATGTGTCGAATGTGCGGATCGTGTGAGCCATGTCTGAATGCAGAGCGTAAAATGAAAACAGGCAGTGCTGACGATGGTCTGCTTGCCAAGCCGTGTACAACGTCGGGAGAGGCTATTTGCCGGTTTACAGGCAATATGATCAGATCAATTTAAGCGGCCTTATAGTCAGCCTGCTTTTGGTCTGTGCCGTTGTTATGTCGTCAGGCCCGGCAAAGGCACAGGGCACATGCGGACCGGTCAAGGCACCGCAGGCGATGCTGGAATTCAATCACAAAGATCCGCAGTTGGATCGTCATCGGTCTGTCCGGTGGCTTAATGCGCGGGCCGGAGGTGGGGCGCGTTATCTTGTGGCTGGTTTGACCGAATATGAAATGCGCGCATCGTTCGATATGCGGTTTGAGCCGCGCGCCGTTGGATTTGGTCGTTATTGTCTGGACCCAGTGCGTGTCAGCCCGAAGGTCGATGTGGTCAAACATCTTGTTTATGTTGCATCGGAACTAAACCGGGGATCGTGCGAATATAACGTGGTCTATGCCCATGAAGGCGAACATGTGAAGATCAACCAAGGGATGGAAGCCGATATTCGGGTTGCTCTTGATGATTTGGTTGGTGATGTTGTGCGCAAGGTTGATGCGATGTTCCCGCTTGCGGCCGATAACGTGCCAAGTGCAATCAAGCGGCTGTTGTCAGAATATGGTCGGGATTTCAAACGGCGTCTGCGCGATATTGATCGTCATCGACGCGAACAGCACAGGCAGATCGACACGCCAGAAGAATATGAAAAACTATCATTGGCCTGTGGTCCCAACTCAGCCTTCCAGAATGATTTGCAGGCAGCAGCACGCTAGATTGGCTGTTTGCAAAAATCATCAACCGATACCGATATTGTGTTTGGTTGCGAGTAGGCCGATTGTTTAGGAACTCGAATCAAGGGTCACCAGACCCTTTTCAATCGCATAACGGACAAGGCCGGCCGAACTATCAATATCAAGTTTGCGTTTGATATTGCGTCGGTGGGTTTCAACAGTACGCACACTAATGTCGAGTTCACGCGCGACATGCTTGTTGCTTGCCCCTTTGGCAAGAAGACGCAAGACAGTACGTTCGCGGGTGGTCAATGGCACGCCGTCACTGTTGCTGCCTTCACCGGCACTTATGCGATCAAAGGTGGAGCTATATGCTTCGCCGCCATTGGCGATGGTTTCAATTGCGCGGGCCATGTCATTGGATGACACGTCTTTAAGGATAAATCCCTTGGCCCCGGCTTGCTGTGCGGTGCGCAGATATTCCGGGTTTTCATGCATTGAAAGAATGACGACTTTGGTCGCGGGCAATGTTTCGCGGAATTTTTCTGCTGCTTCCAGACCGTTCATCACCGGCATGGAAATATCCATCAATACGATATCAGGGTGAAGTTCGCTGGCAAGTGACAGGGCTTCGACGCCGTTGCTGGCTTCGCCAATTATGTTGATATGGTCAAAACATTCCAGTCGCGACCGGATGCCATCCATCACAAGGGCATGGTCATCACAAAGCAAAATGCGCAAAGGGCGGGCGGTGGAATAGATTTGATTAGCACTGTTCATTGATCGAAACTTGTTCCTGTCGCGTGACTGTGGGGCGAATCCAGATTAAGCGTTCTTAGACTGGCGGTTGCCAGACTAACCTCTGATTGTCCGGTCGGGTAGCGCATTCTCGCTGCTTGCGGGAATAAATGCAGTGATTTTTGTCCCATCATCGGGTTCGGAACGCACAGCAAGGCCGCCACCGTGGAATTCCATTCGCTCGCGCATGTTGCGCAGACCAATCCCTGCGCGGGGGTCGCGGTTTCGGATATAACGGTTGGTCTCAAAGCCGACCCCGTTATCGTTAATGCGCATGACAACACTTTGGCCTTCGCGATTGATGCTGATTTTAATCACGGTGGCATCGGCGTGGCGTTCGATATTGGTAAGCGTCTCCTGCAAGACACGGTAAAGCGTGGTCTTTTTGGCAATGTCGAGTTGGTTGTCGATCGCATCACATTTGACGTCAATTCGGATGCCAGAGCGGTCTTGCAGTTCGGCGCACATGCTCTCAATGGCGGGTTTTAGACCAAGATCATCCAAAACGGCCGGGCGCAGGTCACGCGAAATCCGCCGGACTTCGTGGATGGCGTCTTGCAACCGTTTGGCGGCTTTTTCCATTGGTTCAATCGCATTTTCGCGCTTTTGCCCGATCCGCGCGATGGCAGTTTCAACCGAATATTTAACCGATACCAGTATTTGACTAATACCATCGTGAAGTTCACGCGATACCCGTAAACGTTCCTGTTCCTGAACATCCACCACGCGGTGCGTTAATTCTTTAAGCTTGGAATCGGCAAGTTTGCGTTCCGACAGGGTGACGACCGTGCCCGATATTCCGACCAACAGGACCGCAAGAATGGTGACTCCGATGATGGAAATTGTCGTTTCGCGGATATGGGTGGAAACCTCGGCCTCGATTTCGGCAACCTGTTCGGCAATATCGTCGATATAAATCCCGGTGCCGATCATCCAGTCCCATTTATCAAGCATAAGGGAATAGGTGATTTTTTCAGTTGGTTCGCCAGTTGATGGTTTTTCCCATACATGGCGCATGAAGTCGCCACCCTTTTCGGCATTAAAGATCAACCCTTGAATGACCGTGTTGCCGTTAATGTCACGCAAATTCCAATAGGTTCGCCCCAGACGCCATGGCTGGGGCGGATCAACAAGGGCGGTGCCGTCACGGTCATAAATGAAGAAATAGCCGTCCTCGCCATAAGACAGGTCTTCGATAATGGCTTTCACCCGTTCTTTGGAAACCGCATCAAGCGGGCTTGCGACCGAATAGATGTGATCGATCGATGCCATCGCCAGTTCGAGATAGCTTTTCAGCTCCTCTTTGCGGGCTTCAAGGATATTGCGTTCGAAGGTTCTAATCTCGGCTTCGGCCAATCGTTCGGCCTGTGCAAAGACCAGCCAGGAGATCGCAGAGGCGGCAAGAACCAGCGGCAGGATCGAAAGCAGTAGAAACTTTAGTCGAAGATTAAGCTGCGGCATGGGCGTGACCGTTTTGGGATTTGGGGTTTTTCCGTGGGCGGACAATAGCATATCTGTCGCAATTGTCCCTGAAAGATAGCGGATTTGCTGTGCTATTGGCGGTTCATCTCAGCAATCCGTTTTCCACATGGTGAAAAGCAACTGGTTCCGCATTCGACGAATTGGTATTACCAATTTACGAGATCATGCTTTGACAGGGAGAGGGCAATGCGCATATACCAGAACCGACGCCTGCCCACCGGGCGCCAAAAGCTCTGGATGCATTGCACAAGATCTCAACGTGCAGGCATCCTGTTCCGCCACACAAGGTATGGCGTTGCAGGCATCCCGCACCGCAACGCAATTCAGGACCTTATCGTGGCGTTTCACTTGGTTTTGGCAGGCGCGCACAGGCACGTTCCTGCCAGGAAAATGTGGTAGGAGCCCGGTGTCAATGACGCGTTCTGCACCAAAGCGTATCCGTAAACTTCTGGTCGCCAACCGTGGCGAGATTGCAATTCGTGTTTTACGAGCTGCCAACGAACTTGGCATTCGAACCGTTGCGATTTTCTCCGACGAGGACCGTTTCGCCCTTCACCGTTTTAAAGCTGATGAAAGCTATACGGTGGGCAAGGGCAATAAACCTATTCGCGCCTATCTCGATATTGAAGATATCCTGCGGGTTGCCCGTGATGCAGATGTGGATGCAATCCATCCTGGTTATGGCTTCCTGTCGGAAAATCCGGAATTTGCCGATGCCTGTGCCGAAGCTGGCATTCAGTTTATCGGTCCCGATTCCGAAGTGATGCGGACCTTGGGCAATAAGGTTTCTGCACGTAATCTTGCTGAAACGGCTGATGTGCCGGTGATGCCAGCATCGGCAGCTCTTCCCGAAGATATGACTGAGGTCGCCCGCATTGCCGAAAAAGTCGGCTATCCGCTGATGCTAAAAGCCAGTTGGGGTGGCGGTGGTCGCGGGATGCGCGTGATCGAGAACGGCAAAGATCTTGCCAATCAGGTCTTGGGCGCACGCCGCGAAGCCGAGGCTGCGTTTGGCAATGGCGAGGTTTACTTTGAAAAACTGATCCGCCGCGCCCGACATGTTGAAGTGCAGCTTCTGGGCGACAACCACGGAACGCTTGTCCATCTTTATGAACGTGATTGTTCCGTACAGCGCCGAAATCAAAAGGTCGTTGAACGCGCACCGGCACCTTATCTGAGCGAAGATCAGCGTAAGGAAATCTGTGACGCGGCGATCCGACTTGGTAAGGCTGCCAATTACGTGAATGCCGGTACGGTCGAATTCCTGATGGATGTCGATACATCCAAATTCTATTTCATCGAAGTAAACCCGCGTATTCAGGTCGAACACACGGTTACCGAATGTGTGACAGGCTTTGATCTGGTCAAGGCGCAAATCCTGATTGCACAAGGTGGCCGGATTGGTTTCCCGTCCGAAACCGGTATCCCGTGGCAGGACAAGATCAAGCTGCGCGACCATGCGCTTCAGTGCCGTATCACCACAGAAAACCCGGAAAACAGCTTTGTTCCCGATTACGGGATCATCAAGGTATATCGTGGTGCCAATGGATTTGGCATTCGACTGGATGGTGGAACAGCCTATTCCGGCGCGGTAATCACGCCGTTCTATGACAGCATGCTGGAAAAGGTCACCGCATGGGGCAGTACCCCGCGCGAAGCGGTAGACCGCATGGACCGCGCCTTGCGCGAATTCCGTATTCGCGGTGTTGCGACCAATCTGGCCTTCCTTGAAAACCTGATCAACCACCCGAAATTCCGCGCTGGTGAATACACCACGCGGTTCATTGACGAAACGCCCGATCTGTTCAAGTTTGTCCGTCGCCGTGACCGCGCAACGCGTTTGTTACGCTTCATTGGCGAAGTTGCGGTTAATGGCAACCCGGAAGTCGAAGGTCGGGTTGTGCCAACTAATCTGCATGATCCGGTGATGCCAAAATCGATCGATCTTGGTGAAATCCGACCGGGCACCAAGCAGAAGCTTGATCAGTTAGGGGCCGAAGGTTTTTCACGCTGGATGAAGGATCAGGAACGTGTCCTGATGACTGATACCACGATGCGTGATGCCCATCAGTCATTGCTGGCAACGCGCATGCGGACTTATGACATGCTCGAAATTGCGCCCTATTACGCGCATGGATTGCCAGAATTGTTTTCGCTGGAATGCTGGGGCGGGGCGACATTCGATGTTGCCATGCGGTTCTTGAATGAAGATCCGTGGGACCGTTTGGTTAAGCTGCGCGAACGTGTGCCCAATATCCTCACACAAATGCTTTTGCGGGCATCAAACGCGGTTGGCTATACGAATTATCCCGATAATGCGGTGGAATATTTCGTTAAGCAAGCGGCCGAGCACGGCATGGATGTTTTCCGCGTGTTTGATAGCCTGAACTGGGTTGAGAACATGAAGGTCGCGATGGAATCGGTTTTGAAAACCGACAAATTGTGCGAAGCGACCATCTGCTATACCGGTGATATCTATGATAAAAACCGGACGAAATATAACCTTGATTACTATGTGAATATGGCGCGCGAGCTGGAAAAATCCGGTGCACATATTCTGGGGCTTAAGGATATGGCAGGGGTCTTGCGCCCGGCGGCTGCGACCGAATTGGTCAAGGCGTTGAAGGATACGGTCAATATCCCGATCCATTTCCATACCCACGATACCAGCGGCATTTCGGCCGCAACCGTGATTGCCGCGATTGATGCCGGTGTCGATGCGGTGGATGCCGCCATGGATTCCATGTCGGGACTTACATCGCAGCCAAACCTTGGTTCGATTGCCAATAACTATATCGGTCAGCCACGTGATCCGGGCCTGAATACCGAGGCGCTTAAAGAAGTATCGACCTATTGGGAGCAAATCCGTCGGTACTATGCCGGGTTTGAAAGCGACATTCGCAGCGGAACGTCGGACGTTTACGTCCATGAAATGCCGGGTGGCCAGTACACAAACCTGCGCCAGCAGGCGCGTGCATTGGGGATTGAGGACCGCTGGCCGGAAGTTTCCAAGGCCTATGCTGCTGTCAATAAGATGTTTGGTGATGTCGTCAAGGTAACGCCAAGTTCCAAGGTTGTCGGTGACATGGCGTTGATGATGGTGACGTCTGGTTTGTCTGAGGAAGACGTTCTTGATCCTAAAAAGGACATTGCCTTCCCTGATAGCGTCATTTCATTCTTCCGTGGTGAAATCGGTCAGCCGGTTGGGGGCTTCCCGCCTGCCTTGCAGCGCAAGGTTCTAAAAGGCGGCGAAGCATTGTCTGATCGTCCGGGCAAGTCATTGCCGCCGATCGATTTTGAAGTCACACGCAAGGAAATCGAGAAGAAAACCCATCGCAATATCAGCGATGCCGAGGTTGCATCTTATGTCATGTATCCCAAGGTGTTTCTCGACTATGCCGAACATCGTAGCCACAACGCCGATGTCTCTGTTTTACCGACCCCGGTCTTTTTCTATGGGATGAACCAGAACGAGGAAATCTCGGTTGATCTGGAAAAAGGCAAAACGTTGGTGATCCGCTATTTGGCGACGTCGGAATTCGGGGATGAAGAGGGCAATAGAACAGTATTCTTCGAGCTGAATGGTCAACCCCGTACGGTTAAGGTCGCTGATAAGACACTTGCCGGTACGGGTAAGGTTAAGCCGAAGGCCGAAGACGGAAACAAACTTCATATCGCAGCACCAATGCCCGGTCTTGTGGTTGAAGTGCATGTCGCCGAAGGCCAGAAGGTCAAAGCCGGGGATGTGGTGTGTTCGCTTGAGGCGATGAAAATGGAAACCGCAGTTCATGCGGAAAAAGATGGGACCGTGGCGAAAATCCACGCGCCCGCCGGTACACAAGTCGACAGCAAGGATTTGCTGGTCGAATTAACGGAGTAACCACCATGCTTAGGATGCCTGAGCCTGATCAAAATACCCTTGCACGTCGTAAGGACATCATCGCTGCCATGAGGGAAATCATTCCGGCGGTTGGTGGCGTGATTGTCGATGATGATCAGCTCAGGCCCTATGAATGCGATGGCTTGATGGCGTATCGTCAACTGCCAATGATTGTGGTCCTGCCCGAAAATACCGAGCAGGTCGCAGCCATCCTGAAATATTGTCATACAAATAAAGTGCGCGTCGTGCCGCGCGGTGCAGGGACCGGGCTTTCGGGCGGGGCTTTGCCGATGGCCGATGCGATTACCATTAGTATGATGAAATTCAATCGAGTGCTTGAAATTGATTGGGACAACCGGGCTGCTGTTGTGCAGCCCGGTGTCACCAACCTTGGCATCACGCGCGCGGTCGAACATGAAGGGTTCTATTACGCACCCGATCCATCCAGCCAGATTGCCTGTTCAATTGGCGGCAACATTGCCGAAAATTCCGGTGGTGTGCATTCGCTTAAATACGGTCTTACGACCAATAACGTGCTTGGCGTTGAAATGGTCACGATCGAAGGCGAAATCCTTCGCATCGGGGGCAAGGGACTTGATCAAACAGGGTATGACCTGTTGGGAATTATCACCGGTTCCGAAGGCCTGTTGGGCATTGTGACCGAGGTGACGGTCCGCATTTTGCGTAAACCCGAAACGGCGCGTGCACTTCTTCTTGGGTTTAATTCATCGGAAGAAGGTGGCAAATGCGTTGCTGCGATTATTGCGGCGGGGATCATTCCCGGTGGACTTGAAATGATGGACGCCCCGGCAATCAAGGCGACCGAAGATTTTGTCCATGCCGGATATCCGCTGGATGTAGAAGCCTTGCTTTTGGCCGAGCTTGACGGCCCACAGGTTGAGGTCGACTACCTGATCGAACGGGTTGGCAAAATTGCCACGGATTACGGTGCGGTTTATTCGCGCATTTCTGAGACTGAAGAAGAACGCCTGCTGTTCTGGTCCGGGCGTAAAAATGCCTTCCCGGCGATTGGTCGTATTTCTCCTGACTACATGTGTATGGACGGGACAATCCCGCGGGTTCGTCTGGCCGAAGTCTTGGCGGGGATGCAGGAACTATCCAAGCGTCACGGTCTTGGTGTTGCCAATGTCTTCCATGCTGGGGATGGAAATTTGCATCCGCTGATCATGTTTGATGCGAACAAAGCGGGTGATCTGGAAAAGGCCGAAGAATTCGGGGCCGATATTCTTAAGCTTTGCGTTGGGGTCGGTGGGGTTCTGTCGGGCGAACATGGCATTGGCGTTGAGAAACGCGACCTTATGGGCGAGATGTTCACAACCGATGACATGAAGCATCAGGAACGCATCAAGATGGCCTTTGACGAGGACCAGTTGCTTAATCCGGGCAAGGTGTTCCCAACCTTGCATGGCTGCGGGGAACTTAAAACCCTGCATGCAAAAGCTGTCGCCGACAAGTTTCCCGATATCCCGCGTTTCTAAGACTGGATTACTCGGACAGACGTGCCGATACCTAAGAACTGACGACAAAAAACAAAGCCTGCTGATCGGTTCCCGCAAAACCGGCCAAGCAAGGTTCAGGAGAGGAAATACCGCCATGGCGGACATTTTAAGTCCCACTACACCAGAACAGCTGCGTGACGCCGTTAGCTGGGCACTTGGGGCGAAAACCCCAGTGGAAATCATCGGATCAGGAACGAAACGTGCCTTTGGGCATGCGGTGAAAACCAATGCAGTTCTCGATTGCTCCAAACTTTCGGGCATACTGTTCTATGAGCCCGAAGAATTGGTGATTTCTGCCCGCGCTGGCACACCACTTGCTGACATCAAGGCTGCTTTGGCAGAAAAAAATCAGCAATTCCATTTTGAGCCAGGAAATTTTCCGGGCCTTCTGGCGGATAATTCTGTTTCTGATGCCGGAACGATTGGTGGGTTGGTGGCCTGTAACCTTGCCGGACCGCGCCGGATTAAGGTTGGGGCGGCACGCGATCACGTATTGGGGTTTGAAGCCGTTTCAGGCCGGGCAGAAGATTTTAAATCCGGTGGCCGGGTGATGAAAAATGTCACCGGGTTTGATTTATCAAAATTGATGTCAGGATCATTTGGCACATTGGGTGTCATGCATACCGTGACCCTTAAAGTCATGCCGTGTGACGAAACATCGGCGACGGTCATTGTGACCTGTGACGATCCGCAATCCGCAGGCAAGGCGATGACGCTTGCCATGCGCAGTGAAAATGAAGTGTCGGCTGCAGCATGGATTTCATCGGCTGATGTGAGTGCGTTGGATATTCCTTTGGCATCCGAATTTGGCGGCGGTCTTGTGGCTTTGCGCGTCGAAGGACCGAAGCCATCCGTCGCTTGGCGTGCAGAAGCATTGTGCAAGGCACTGGCGCCATTTGGTCAGACACATGAATTCGCCGATAGTTACAGCCATCGTCTTTGGCAGTTTGTTGCCGATGTCAAACCGTTTGCTGGATCGGCTGAGAAGGCCGGTTTGTTGTGGCGGGTATCGGTTCCGCCAGCAAGTGGTGGCGATGTATGTGCGCGGCTAATGGCGGCAACTGGCGGCAATGCCATGATGGATTGGGCTGGTGGATTAATCTGGCTACAGCTTTCAGGTTCGGATGCGATGGACCAATTGATCCGCGAAGTTGCGCGCAACGCTGGCGGTCAAGCTGATCTGGTGCGTGCGCCAGAAGCTTTGCGCGAAACAGTACCCGTTTTCCAGGCAGAGAACCCGGCATTGGCCAAGATTAACGCCAAGATCAAAGATAATTTCGATCCTGAGGGTATCCTTAACCCTGAACGCCTGGTGCCACGGAACCTGATTGGGGAGGGTGCGTAATGCAGACGAATTTTAGCCCGGCCCAACTTGAAAACCCGGTCATTGCCGAAAGCGAACAGATCCTACGCAAATGCGTGCATTGTGGGTTCTGTACCGCGACGTGCCCGACTTTTGTAACCTTGGGTGATGAGCTTGATAGCCCACGTGGGCGAATCTATTTGATCAAGGATATGCTGGAAAATGACAAGCCGGCAACCGATCGGGTGGTTAAGCACCTTGATCGCTGCCTGTCTTGTTTGTCATGCACCAGTACCTGCCCGTCGGGTGTCGATTACATGCATCTGATCGACAATGCGCGCGCCCATATCGAAGAAAACTATGAGCGTCCCTTGGGAGATCGGCTGTTACGCAAATTATTGTCGATTGTCGTGCCCAATCCGACCCTGTTTCGTATGTCATTGATCGGGGCAAAGTTTGCTGCTCCGTTTGCCCGCTTTATGCCCGGCCGTCTCAAAGGCATAGTCAAAATGGGCGCACGTCATATGCCGCCACCGAGTTGGGTCGATAAGCCACAGGTCATTCCCGCAATTGGTGAACGCAAAGGCCGGGTGGCAATCCTGACCGGTTGCGCCCAGCAGGTGCTTGAAACCGAAATCAACGAATCGACGGTTCGTCTATTAACCCGTCTTGGCATCGAGATCGTTGTCGCCAAGGGGGCCGGGTGTTGCGGGTCACTTGTCCATCATATGGGCAAGGAAGAACAATCCCATCATCAAGCCAAGGGTAATATTGACGCATGGAGTGCGGAACTGGCGGGCGACGGCCTTGATGCGATTGTTATTACGGCATCTGGTTGTGGCACAACGGTCAAGGATTACGGCCATATGCTGCGGAATGATCCGGGGTATGCTGATAAGGCTGCTGCGGTTTCTGCACTTGCCAAAGACATCACCGAGTATCTGAGCGAACTTGACGTCGATGCCAGTATGTTGGCGGGTGTATTTGCCGGTGCGCAACACGGGAATCCGCGCGTTGCTTATCATTCGGCATGTTCGATACAGCATGGTCAGAAAATCGTTCGCCCGCCGCGCGATCTTTTGAAACAGGCGGGGTATGAGGTGGTCGAAATTGCTGAAGGCCATCTGTGCTGTGGGTCTGCCGGGGTTTATAACCTGTTGCAGCCTGAGATCGCAGGCAAGCTTCAGGAACGTAAGCGCGGAAATATCCGTGCGACCCAGCCCGATCTGGTGGCGACGGGTAATATTGGCTGTATGGTTCAGATTGAGACCGATGACCTTAAGGTTATTCATACCGTTCAGCTCCTTGATTGGGCAGCAGGTGGGCCGATGCCATCTAAGTTGCACGGTAAAATGAATAAGGCTGTCTTGGCAGGATAAGCACTTAGCAGACCAGTTATGCGCCAAACAAAAACAGACGGCAGGTGTTCATCCCTGCCGTCTGTTTTTTGTGAAACGATGTCTGCTACCAGCAAGTCTGCGCAAACGGTGTTCGCGCGCCTTGCTGCAGGATCGACAGATTAGCTTTCTTTACCCAGCAGGTTTTGCGCAATGCCTTCTGCTGCGGAACCTTCACTGCTGTCTTCGGCGTAGGCTGCGGTTTTATCGCGAATCCATTTCAGGGCTTCAGCTTCGTCGATTTCAACTTTCTGGGCGACAAGAGTAAGGATCGCTTCAATCGCAAGAACGTGGGATGCTACATTGTTCACAGCAACATGCAGGTCATCTATGTGCCGTGATGCTGCTTCGGACATTTCACCAAGTTCACCAGACAGCTTCTGGATCAGTTCCTGAATCTCGTCGATTGAGGCATTGCTCATGTCGTTCTCCTTATTATGGTGAGCAACGCTTATACGTGCAGACCAATTGTTCCTCTTGGGGTAACAGTTGCGTGTAATCGCCTGCATGTAAAGGAATTGCTGGGATTTTTCCTGTTTCCCGTCATTTGGGGCGCATCACATTCAGCCAGAATCACTGATTGTGACAGTTTTTGTTACAGCCCACGGCAAACTTGCGGTCAGATTCCAAAAATCTTCTTGAAAGGGCTCTAAAGTCGCGACGGTTAAATCGAATTAATGCATTGATAATGTTGATGAAATCATATGGTTTTTACTGCATTTGTGCGTTGTCACATAACGTTAACAAAAGCGACACAATACCGTAAGCACCCAGCGGTAGAGTCCGGCTCGCAGATCGTTGCACCGTTCCAAACCGGAACTACCATTGGGGAATATACCATGAAGAAGACTCTTGCTGTTGCGGCGCTGATGAGCGTTGCCTTTGCTGGCGCGGCCCAGGCACGTGACCAGATTCGTATCGTTGGTTCGTCCACCGTATTTCCGTTTGCAACCGCTGTTGCAGAAGAATTCGGTAAAACCACTTCGTTCAAGACGCCTGTTATCGAATCAACCGGTTCTGGCGGTGGCTTGAAGCTGTTCTGTTCTGGTGTTGGCGAACAGCATCCGGACATCACCAACGCTTCGCGTCGCATCAAGAAGTCCGAAGTTGAAACTTGCGCTAAAAACGGCGTTGCTGAAGTCACCGAAGTTAAAATCGGCTTTGACGGTATCGTTCTTTCGAACTCGAATGCCTCTGACCAGATTGACCTGACCAAAGAGCAGATCTTCCTTGCTTTGGCAAAAATCGTTCCGTCTAAAGATGGCAAGTCGCTTGTTGATAACTTCTACAGCACTTGGTCGGAAATCGATCCGAGCCTGCCGAACGTTAAAATCGAAGTTCTCGGCCCACCGCCGACCTCCGGTACCCGTGATGCCTTCACCGAGCTGGTACTTGAAGAAGCTTGTGAAAGTTTCCCGGTTATTGCCGATCTCGAAAAATCCAACAAAGACAAATTCAAAGCTGTCTGCGCTGGTGTACGTGAAGACGGTGGTTATGTTGAAGCTGGCGAAAACGACAACCTGATCGTTCAGAAGCTTGAAGCTAACAAAGATGCATTTGGTATCTTTGGTTTCTCCTTCCTCGACCAGAATGGCGACAAACTTCAGGGTTCCCTGATTTCGGGTGTTGCTCCGACCTTCGAAGCAATCTCTGATGGTTCTTACCCTGTATCGCGTTCGCTTTACTTCTACGTAAAGAACGCACACGTTGGTACCATCCCGGGCATCCAGGAATACCTGAGCGAGTTCACTGCTGAGAAAGCTTGGGGCGATGAAGGCTACCTTGCTGATCGTGGCCTTATCCCGATGAGCGCTGCTGAACGTGAAGCTGTCCGCAATGCTGCTGCGAACCTTGCTCCGCTGAGCATGTAACGTGATATTTCAACCGATGGCGGCAATAGCTGCCATCGGTTTCTTTGTTTCCAGGCTTGATTAATTTATTGTTTTTGTCTTATTGGCCTCTCATCTGATTCTTTAAGGCCCACCTGGCAAACGGATTTAATGTAATGTCCCTGTCTTTCCTGTTGCTCGCGGTTGCCGCACTTTGTGCGCTGTCCTTCTATTTCGGACGCCAGCGGGCTGTGGCCCTTTCGGGCGGACGGCACAGTAACCTTCATTCTCTTCCAGCTCATTACGGGACATATGTCGCCCTGTGGTGCGGGATGCCTGCATTGTTGCTGTTGCTTGTTTGGTACGTTTTTCAGGGGTCGGTCATCGAAGCGATGATCGTTGCTGAACTGCCTGCTGAAATCACCAGTGACACGGGACAACTTTCCCTTGCCTTGAACAGCATTGCACTGATCGCTGCGGATAACGGACAGCATTTAAGTGTTTCGCCAGAGGTGATTGATGCCGGTCGGCGCTTGGCCAATTTGCAATCCATTGCTAATGCCTCTCTTGTTGTTTTGATGCTGTGCGTTGCTGTGATCGGGATTTCAGTTTCCTATCGCAAGATCGATCCAGAAATGCGCGCACGCAACAATGTTGAACGCATTTCACGCTGGATGATGATTGCGTGTTCGGCGATTGCGATCCTTTCGACGGTTGGCATTGTCTTTTCGCTTTTGTTTGAAGCACTGCACTTCTTTAGCAAGATCAACCCGGTTGAATTCCTGTTTGGTCTGGAATGGAGCCCGCAAACTGCGATCCGTGCTGATCAGGTTGCGTCCGAAGGCGCCTTTGGTGCCATTCCGCTGTTTGTTGGCACGTTGCTGATTACGGTTATTGCGATGTGCGTTGCTGTGCCGGTTGGGTTGTTCTCAGCCATTTATATGGGTGAATATGCATCGTCAAAATTCCGCGCAATTGCCAAACCAGCGCTTGAAATTCTGGCGGGTGTTCCGACGGTTGTTTATGGCTTCTTTGCCGCACTGACTGTTGCCCCGTTCCTGCGCGACAATGGTGCCATTCTGGGACTTGATGTGAGTTCGGAAAGTGCGCTGGCGGCGGGGCTTGTCATGGGTGTCATGATCATTCCTTTTGTATCATCGCTTTCTGACGATGTGATGTCGCAGGTGCCGCAATCGCTGCGTGATGGGTCTTATGGTTTGGGGGCTACCAAATCAGAAACCATTCGCAACGTGATTTTCCCGGCCGCTTTGCCAGGTATCGTTGGTGCGGTTCTGCTGGCAGTATCGCGGGCAATCGGGGAAACCATGATTGTTGTGATGGCTGCTGGCCTTGCTGCCAACATGACGGTCAACCCGCTTCAGGCGGTGACCACCGTGACGGTTCAGATCGTGACCCTTCTGGTCGGCGATCAGGAGTTTGACAGTGCTAAAACCCTCTCGGCCTTTGCGTTGGGGCTGGTTCTTTTCCTTGTCACCTTGGGCCTGAACGTATTTGCCCTTAAGGTAGTTCAGAAGTATCGCGAGAAATATGACTGATATGGCATCTCTTATGGAAGACAGAGCCGCGGCAAAGGTGATCTCGGACAAAATGCAAAAACCTGTTGATTGGGATAACCCGAAGATCGCGCGTAACATCAAAAAACGTTACGCAGCGGAACGTCGGTTTAAAATGTACGGACTAAGCGCAATCGGCATTGCGCTTTTGGTTTTGTGCGTGCTTGCAGGGTCAATCGGATCAAAGGGCTATACGGCCTTTTTCCAGACCTTTGTTCAGCTTGAAATCCATTTTGATCCGGCTGTGATTGATCCGGATGGAACGGGTGACCCAGCAGTTATTGGTCGTGCGAATTTTGATGGCTTGGTTAAGCGTGCCTTGCAAGAAAAATTCCCGGACGTAACTGCACGGCGTGACAAGCGTAATCTCTATGGCATTGTCTCGGGCGGTGCGTCTTATGATCTTCGCGAACGGGTCTTGGAAAATCCGAGCCTGATTGGTCAGACGCGAAAAGTTTGGCTGATTTCCGGTGATGATTTCGACATGCTCAACAAAGGGTATATTGATGCCGATGTTGATGAAAGCAATCGTCGCCTGAACGATCAGGAAATTGGCTGGTACAACACACTGGTGTCAGAGGGTGTGGTGGAAAAGCACTTCCATTCGCGCTTCTTTACCAGCGGTGATTCGCGCGAGCCAGAACTTGCCGGTATCTGGGGGGCTGCTGTTGGGTCGTTCTACACCCTTCTGGTGACCTTGACCTTGTCCTTTCCGATCGGTGTTTTGGCGGCTATCTATCTTGAAGAATTTGCACCGAAGAACCGTTTCACCGCGATTGTCGAGGTCAATATCAACAACCTTGCGGCGGTTCCATCGATTGTGTTTGGTCTGCTGGGGCTTGAGGTTTACCTCAATGTCATGCATCTGCCGCGATCAGCCCCGGTTGTTGGGGGCTTGACGCTGGCCTTGATGACCTTGCCGACAATCATTATTGCATCGCGTGCGGCGATCAAGGCGGTTCCGCCGTCGATCCGTCAGGCGGCCCTTGGACTTGGGGCATCACCGGTTCAGACAGTGACCCACCATGTGTTGCCCTTGGCGATGCCGGGCATTCTGACCGGAACAATCATTGGCATGGCGCAAGCGCTTGGCGAAACTGCACCGCTTTTGATGATCGGTATGGTCGCCTTTATCGTTGATGTTCCTGGTGGTGCACTTGATCCGGCGACGGTTTTACCGGTGCAGATTTATCTGTGGGCAGACAGCCCGGAACGTGCCTTTGTCGAGAAGACCTCGGCGGCGATTATGGTTTTGCTGGCTTTCCTGGTTCTGATGAACGGATTTGCCGTGTATCTGCGCAAGAAATTTGAACGGAAGTGGTAAAATGGCTGTTGTAACCCAAAGCGCAATGACGGCAGAGCCGTCGGTCGCAAGCCCGAAAATGACGGCACGTGACCTTAATCTTTTCTATAGCGACAATCAGGCGCTGTATGACGTTAATCTTGATATTGTTGAACGTCAGGTCACGGCATTGATTGGCCCGTCAGGATGTGGGAAATCAACGTTCTTGCGCTGCATGAACCGCATGAACGACACCATTGATGGGGTTACGATCACGGGCAAGGTGACCCTTGATGACCGTGACATTTATGACAAGCATATTGACGTTGTTCAGTTGCGTGCCCGTATTGGCATGGTGTTCCAGAAACCGAACCCGTTCCCAAAGTCGATTTATGACAATGTGGCTTATGGCCCGCGCATCCATGGTCTTGTGAATTCACGCGATGAACTTGACGAAATCGTCATGACCTCGCTTGAGCGCGCTGGTCTTCTTAAAGAAGTGAAAGACCGTCTGCAGTCACCGGCAACCGGTCTTTCCGGTGGTCAGCAGCAGCGTCTTTGCATTGCACGTGCGGTTGCCGTCAGCCCGGAAGTCATTCTGATGGATGAGCCTTGCTCGGCCCTTGATCCGATTGCAACGGCAAAGGTCGAAGAGCTGATTGATGAGCTGCGCTCAAACTACACGATTGTGATCGTTACGCACTCGATGCAGCAAGCTGCACGTGTTTCGCAGCGGACCGCATTCTTCCACCTTGGCAAACTCGTCGAAGTTGGTGAAACCGATCAGATCTTCACCAACCCGAAAGACGAACGTACCAAGGGTTACATCACCGGTCGCTTCGGTTAAGCGACGCGAGGAGAGCGAATAAATGGCTGACGACAAAACACATATCGTGAGTTCGTTCGACGAGGAATTGACCCGTCTGAACAACATTATCTCGCAGATGGGCGGGCTTGCAGAAAGCCAGCTTATTTCTGCGATCCGATCGATTGTAAAACGTGATTCTGAACTGGCTGAAAAAGTTATCCTGTCGGACCATCGGATTGATGTCCTTGAACAGGAAGTGCAGGACTTTGTTGTGCGTTTTCTGGCCTTGCGCCAGCCGATGGCAGATGACCTGCGTCATGTTGTGACTGCACTTAAGCTGTCCAATGATCTTGAGCGTATTGGCGATCTTGCAAAAAACATCGCCAAACGTGCACAGGTTCTAAATCAGATCCCGCCGATCCGTCCGGTTCAGGTCATCCCGAATATGGGTAAACTCGCCCAGGAAATCATCAAGGATGTTCTGGACGCCTATATCGAAGGCGATGCTGAAAAAGCCGAACGTGTTTGGGCACGCGATCAGGAAGTGGACGACATGTACAATTCGCTGTTCCGCGAATTGTTGACCTACATGATGGAAGATCCGCGCAACATCACGGCATCGACCCACATGCTGTTCATCGCCAAGAATATTGAACGTATTGGCGATCATGCGACGAATATCGCCGAGACGATTTATTATCGGATCAAAGGCGAAGACCTGCCGGCAATTGATCGGCCAAAAAACGATGCAGCGAACTTTGCTGTTGTCGAACCGAATGAGTGACACTGGAGCATAGGAAGATGGACCCAACGGTTCTTATCGTCGAGGACGAAGCTGCAATCGTAACCATGTTGCGCTACAACCTCGAACGCGAGGGGATGCAGGTTGTCGAAGCCGGAGACGGTGACGAAGCGTTGAAGATCCTTGCTGAAACGCATGTCGATCTTGTCCTTTTGGACTGGATGTTGCCGGTCATGTCTGGGATTGAAGTCTGCCGCCAAATTCGCCGCAAACCTGAAAGCCGTGATCTTCCGGTGATTATGGTGACTGCACGCGGCGAAGAGGGCGACCGTATTCGCGGCCTTGATACTGGTGCTGATGACTATGTGACCAAGCCATTTGCGATTGGCGAGTTGCTTGCCCGTATTCGTGCGCTTTTGCGCCGATCCGGTCCGGCGCAACCACAAGGGCAGTTAGTCTATTCCGATATCGAAATGGATCTCGCTGCACATCGGGTTAGTCGAAATGGCAAAGCCATCCACCTTGGTCCGACGGAATTCCGTCTATTACGCTATTTCCTTGAACATCCGGGGCGCGTTTTCTCGCGTGAGCAGCTTTTGAATGCTGTGTGGGGGCCGAATATCTATGTCGAAACCCGTACCGTTGACGTTCATATTCGTCGCCTTCGTAAGGCACTTAATGACGTTAAGGGCACACGCGACATCATCCGTACGGTTCGTGCTGCGGGCTATGCATTGGATTCTGAAACGGCTGCCTGATCTTGGCCTGATTGGTCTGGGCGGTTTTGCACTGAACGATTGATATACTTATACAAAACCCCGCTGCCTGGTGCAGCGGGGTTTTGTGTTTGAGGCAGTTTTCTAGTTGCCCTTTGGTTTGGTCGGCTTTGATGTGCCGGGTTTTCGTGCGGCGGGCTTTGTTGCTGTTGGCTTTTTGATCGCTGGTTTTTTTGCGGTGGCTTTGCGTGCAGCGGTCGGGCGTGTCGTTGTTTTACGAACAGCGGTTTTTCTGGCTGCAGTCTTTTGGGCAGTGGTCTTTTTTGCCGCCGGTTTGTTTGCACTGGGTTTTACGGCATCTGCTTTTATTGGTGTGGTGGTTTCTGCAGGTTTTTGCGCCGCTGGCGTGTCTGGTGTCGCGGCTTCTTGCACCTTTTTACGCTGGTTGCGTGGGGCCAATTCATTCATCAAAAGCATATCGGCACGACGGAACTTGGCGATTTCTGCATCGATTTCTTCTTGCGGGACGTCGCAGGCAGATAAAACATGGTCAGACAGTCGCAGGCCGGTTTCAAGCACTTCGGGGATTGCGGCATCCGCCCCGCTGCGTGCCAGTGGCCCGATATGGGTGATGTCCTGTGCGCGGGCAAAGATTTTCAGATGTGGATAATGCTGGCGCAGTAATGCGACGGTTTTCTCGGTCGCATGCGGGTTGCCCATGGCGACAACCGCAATTTTGGCCTCGTTGGTATGGGCTGCCCGGAAAGTTTCCGGGCGCGATCCGTCGGCAAAGAAGACTGGAAGACCTTCTGCCCGGCCGCGCGATACTTGCTGTGCATCGCTATCAAGAACGATGAATGGAATTTTGCGGGTTTTTAGCAACCGGGCCAGAACGCGTCCGACACGACCACTGCCGATCACCAGAACATGCTGCGTAATACCGCCAGCCTGTTCAGATATAGGACCAAGTTGGTCGTCTTCTTTGGGGTTTAACTTTTCTTCGATCTTGTGGCCAAGCGCGATCAAGCTCGGCGTTAGCGCCATGGACAGGGCAACCACGGGGATCAACATTGCGGCCATTTCGCGCGGTATGGCGCCGTTTTGTGCAGCCAAGGCAAACATAACAAAGGCAAACTCACCCCCCGCCGCAAGGCTAAGTGCGACCCGAATGGCAGAGCCTTTTTCAAAACGCAGTACCAAGGCCAGCACAAACAAAACGCCAGTCTTGATGGCAATAAGCGCAATAAGCCACATCATGACCGTGCCAAATTGCGTATAAACCACATTGGCATTGACCGACATGCCAACCGACATAAAGAACAGCGATAGGAAAACGCCGCGGAAGGGCGCAATGTCAGCCTCGATCTGATGGCGGAATTCTGTTTCAGCAAGCATGACACCAGCGATAAAGGCACCAAGCGCCATTGATAGCCCGGATATTTCGGTAAGGGTGCTGGCCGCCAACACGACAAATAACGTGCCGATGGCAAATAAGTCAGGGTTTTTGAGCGAGGCGATATAGCCAAATAACCGCGGCAGTAAATAACGCCCGATAAGCAACAGAATCGCAACCGAACCAAACCCGGATAGGATGCTGATCCATGGGCTGGTTTCGGTGCCAGCATTACCTGCTGCCTGCACCATGATCAGAAACGGGCCAACGGCAACGTCTTGCAAAAGCAGGATCGCAAGCGCGGCACGGCCAAACCGGGTATTAAGTTGGCGATCATCGGAAAGTTGTTTGAGAATAATGGCCGTTGATGACAAGGCCAGCGCACCGGCGATGACCAATGCGGTCGGGAGTGGAAGGTCAAGAACCGCCAAAACACCCAGAAGGGCGGCCATGGAGACCAGAATTTGGAATAGACCAAGTGCGGCAAAGCGACCACCAATCACCCGCAGGCGTTCGCGTGACAGTTCGAGCCCGATCATGAAGAGAAGAAAGATAACCCCAAGTTCGGCGACTGTGGCGATGTCTTCGCGTTCACTGATCAGACCTAGTCCAAATGGACCAATGCAAAACCCGCCAATTAAAAAACCGATAATCGAATTGGCGCGCAAACGATGCGCAATTGGTACTGCAATGATTGCCGCAGTAAGGATCAGGAACAGCTCGAACAAGACGCTTTGGTGCATGGTCAATAACAATCCGACAGGCTGTAAATTACTGAAAACAACAAGATTACCACGATAGCGAAAATAACCATGCCAGTCGTGCGGAATTTTACCTCAAATCGCGTAATTACAGCATAAGGATATGATCTGAACCAAAGTTGGCGGCGCGTGAATTATAAAAGGTCTTAAAAAGCAGCATGGTTAGACCGTATGATAAATGTCATCGCCTGATGGCTTGCCATTCGGGGTGTCAAATGCCATGTTCCGCGGGCCTGATCGGGCGCAGATTTAAACGATAGCCAATACGAGCCACACATCTTGGAACAGCTTATCCCTTATATTCAGATTATCGCAGGTCTCATCCTTTTGACCGCTGGTGGCGAATTCATTGTAAGGGGTGCTGTTGGTCTTGCCCTGTTACTTGGGGTGTCTAAGGTCATTGTTGGTTTGACGATTGTTGCAGCGGGCACGTCTGCCCCCGAATTTGTCGTATCATTGAATGCGTCGTTAAAAGGGACTGCCGATATTGCAATGGGCAATGTGGTGGGATCCAATATTGCCAATATTCTTCTGATCCTTGGAACGGTTGCGATCCTTAAGCCGATTGCCGCAAGACGCGTGACGGTGGTGCGCGACGGCGGCACCATGTTGCTTGGTACTGTATTGTTTATTGCGCTTTGCCTGTTTGGTGTGATTGAGCGTTGGGCCGGGGCCTTGATGCTTTGTGTGTTGGCCGCGATTTGGTACTTCACCTATCAGCATGACAAAAACACCCCAAGTCATGCCACTGAGCTGCACAAAGATGAAGTCGATGAAGTCGGAGCGAAACCAAAAGGGTGGACAAAACCGATCATCGCAACTGCAATTGGTATTGTTGCTTTGATGTTTGGTGCAGAGTGGCTGGTGGATGGTGGTGTGGCCGTGGCCCGCAGATATGGGGTGTCCGAAGCCGTCATTGGTTTGACATTGGTAGCGTTTGGCACATCCCTTCCGGAACTTGCGGCATCAATGGTGGCGGCATTCCGCGGGCATTCAGATGTCGCGTTGGGGAACGTATTTGGGTCGAACCTGTTGAACCTTTTGGTTATTATCGGCGGCGTATCGCTGATTACGCCAATCCCGGTTCCAGATCAGATTTTGACGTCAGACCTTTGGATAATGCTGGCGGTGACAGCTGTTTTGCTGGGACTTGCATATGCATTTCGCAAGATTTCACGTGTTACCGGCATCGCATTCGTGATTGCCTATTTGGTCTATGTTTTTCAACTTGTTGTCGCATAGATCATTCCACGAAGCGTGTGAGCAGGTCGAGTATAGGATCAAAAAGCAATGACAGGTCAATTGCCCAAAACGGTTTTGATAACAGGTGCGGCAAAACGCATTGGTCGGGTTCTGGCCCTTGATCTGGCCAAAAACGGTTATGACGTGGCGTTGCATTGTCATCATTCACGCAAAGATGCCGATCAGCTTGCCGATGAAATCCGCACACTTGGTCAGCGTAGCTGTGTGGTTTCGGCCTATCTTGCGAAAGAAGAAGAAACCCATCGCATCATCCGCGAAGCACAAGCCGCCCTTGGCCCAATCGGGGTGTTGATCAATAATGCATCGACCTTTGAATATGATGATGTGAACAGTGCAACGCGTGAAAGTTGGGACCTTCATATGGAGGCCAATTTACGGGCACCATTCGTCCTGTCACAGGAATTTGCCAAACGCCTTCCCGAGGACTGTCAGGGCACGATTATTAATCTGATTGATCAGCGGGTATGGAATCTGAACCCGCATTTCATGACCTATACATTGTCCAAAGCCGGGCTTTGGGCTCTGACTCAGACCCTTGCACTCGCACTTGCGCCAAAAATTCGTGTCAATGCGATTGGACCGGGACCGGCACTGCCTAGTACACGGCAAACACAGGAAGTTTTCGATCAGCAATGTGCGAAAACACCCCTGAAAGTAGGGACAAACCCGCAAGAGATTTGCGACGCGGTTCGATTTTTCCTTGCCGCACCGGCCATCACCGGGCAAATGTTAGCCCTTGACGGCGGGCAGCACCTTGATTGGGCGCCCAGTGGCGAAAACGATAAGCCAATAGAATGATGTCGGGCATCACGATCAGACATCGATGCCAAACATCGGGCCGGACGTGCATGGTGCAGCAGAGAGACCCATGCCAGAAAGCAGCACAAGGAAGACCGGAATATGACCGCAGGCCTTAAACAGGATGCCAAAATTACGACATTGCCATTTGCCGATCTGCCCCATGCAGAATTGGTTGGCAGCCTGCGCCGCGTTTTCGTTCGCGACATGGTGATGCATACGTCAATCGGTGTGTATGACCATGAAAAAGAAGCCCCGCAGCGTGTCCGGATCAATCTTGATCTGGCAGTACTGGAAGGTGATGGCGTTCAAAACGACGATATCACGACGGTTCTGAGTTACGAGGACCTTGTGGTCGGCACTCGCCGCATTTGCCAAGATGGTCATGTGAACCTTGTGGAAACCCTTGGGGAAAAATTGGCCGATATGTGTTTGGCCGATACCCGGGTCCGCAAAGTGATCGTCCGGGTTGAAAAGCTCGACGTTTTTGAAGACGTCTCGGCGGTCGGGGTCGAAATTGAGCGGCACAATATCGCCCGCTAATTCATGGCGAATTTCGGCAAAAAATTTACTTTTTAAATTCGTCATATGATGGGACTCTGTGATTCCTCTAGGGCGAATCGTAAATATCCTTATGCACAAGCATTTGACGAGTTGGAATCAAAGGGAAATATTCATTTTTTACGGCAGTATTACCAATTGATTTCAGGTTGACAGTAAAATTATTTAATTAAATCAATGACTTAACTGTTTTGCTCAATATTTGGGCACTTCACAGAACGTTAAGACTCTCAAGGGGTGCAGGAAGTCACCCCCCCATTACCCACATAGTTATCCACAGTCTTGGTGGACATCTTTTTTCAAGGGCGATTCCTTCTGGCGCTGTTGTGATGTTAATCTTTTCAGCTATGTTCCAAAGTTCCGCCCCGCTGTGACAGCCGTCACAACTTTGGATGTATTTGTACGATTGTGGAGTGCCTTTGATGAAGCCGCCTGTTTCCTCCGAAATTCCGACCGGGGATGAGACCCCAAAACGGGAAATCGGCTTGTCACTTGACGGTGATAAAGCCGAAGGAGGTGCAGCACGTGGCGTTGAGGCGGTCAAGCATGCCCTGAAAACCATGCCGGGTTCACCGGGCGTCTATCGGATGCTGGATGACAAGGAGCGGGTTTTATATGTCGGCAAGGCCAAGAACCTTAAAAAACGGGTGGTGTCCTATACGCGGATCATGCAGTTGCCGCTGCGGATCGCGCGGATGGTTGCCCAAACGGTCCGGATGGAGATCATTACCACCCACACCGAGGCCGAAGCCCTTCTTCTTGAATCCAACCTGATCAAGAAGCTGAAGCCGCGCTACAATATTTTGCTGCGTGACGATAAAAGCTTTCCCTATATCCTGATTACCGAAGATCATGATTACCCACGGATTGTGAAACATCGTGGGGCGCGGGCAAAAGACGGCAGTTGTTTTGGTCCATTTGCATCCGCCTGGGCGGTTAACAATACGATTAACCATCTGCAACGCGCGTTTTTGCTGCGGTCCTGTACGGATGCGGTGTTTTCCAACCGGTCGCGTCCTTGTTTGCTGTATCAAATCAAACGTTGTGCTGCACCCTGTGTCGATCGAATTTCCAAACCGGAATATGACGGGCTTGTCGATATTTGCCGCGATTTCCTGACCGGGCGTAGCCAGAAAATCCTTAAGCAGCTTGAAGCTGATATGATGGATGCATCGGAAAAGATGGCGTTTGAACAAGCCGCGATGTATCGCGACCGTATTCGTGCGCTAAGCCAAACCCGATCCCATCAGGACATTAATCTTGAAGGCGTTGAAGAGGCCGATGTGATTGCCCTGCATCACGAGGGCGGGCAAAGCTGTGTTCAGGTGTTCTTTTTCCGGTCGGGGTCAAACTATGGCAATCGGTCCTATTTCCCGCGCCATGAACAATCTGCTGAAATCCCGGAAATCCTGTCGGCCTTTGTGGGGCAGTTTTATGCAGATAAGCCAGCCCCCAAGCAGATTTTCCTATCCCACGAAATCGAAGGGCAGGAACTGGTCGAAAGTGCGCTTGGCATCAACAATAACCGCAAGATTGAACTTGTGGTGCCAAAGCGCGGTGGTAAACGCAAACTGGTTGAGCATGCCCTGACCAATGCCAAGGACGCCCTTGGGCGTCGCATGGCCGAAAGTGCAACCCAGCGTAAACTGCTTGAAGATTTGGCAGATAAGCTTGATTTGGAAGGCATCCCGGAACGCATAGAGGTTTACGATAACAGTCACACCCAAGGCACCAATATGGTCGGCGGGATGATTGTCGCCGGGCCGGAAGGGTTTATTAAAAACGCCTATCGCAAATTCAACATCAAAACCGACATCGCACCGGGCGATGACTTTGCCATGATGCGCGAAGTTCTAACCAGACGTTTTGCCCGTGCGCAAAAAGAAGACCCGGACCGAGAAAACGGTACATGGCCGGATCTGTGTTTAATTGATGGTGGTCTCGGTCAGCTTGGTGTCGCGCGCGAAGTTCTTGAAGACCTTGGCATCGAAGACGTGATGCTGGTTGGGGTGGCCAAGGGGGTTGATCGTAATGCCGGGAAGGAAGTTCTGCATATTCCGGGTAAGGCGCCTGTGCGATTGGATATGAAAGACCCGGTTTTGTATTTCATTCAGCGTCTGCGTGATGAAGCCCACCGTTGGGCAATTGGCACGCATCGGGCAAAACGGGCCAAACAGATTGGTAAAAGTGTTCTGGATTCGGTGCCGGGTGTTGGCGGTGCGCGAAAAAAGGCGTTGTTACACCATTTCGGATCAGCGCGCGGGGTTGCCGATGCCGGGCTTTCGGATTTGGAAGGCGTCGAAGGGATCAGTGCGGCTTTGGCACGTAAGATTTACGATCACTTCCATGGCGAAAATTAAATCGAAACCCGGCTAATTTAGCATTTATTGAAGGGCTTGTGCCTATTCGGGCACGCAAGCCTTGTGGTTGGCGCGCCAAGGCTTTAATGATTGTCTCAAGCCGTAAAGTCATCGCCGTAAATATCCGAAAACAGGCCTGTCCATGAAAAACCAGATTCCCAATCTGCTGACTTTGTCGCGCATTGTTGTGATCCCAGCACTGGTCGCATCGTTTTACATTGACGGCCCGGCAGGCAACTGGATTGGCTTTGCGCTGTTTGCTTTTGCCGGTGTGACAGATTTCTTTGATGGCTATCTTGCGCGCAGTATGAATGTGGTTTCCCCACTTGGCCGTTTCCTTGATCCGATTGCGGACAAGTTGCTGGTTGCAGCAGCCTTGATGATGATGGTGTCGTTTGATCGGATTGCCGGTCTTTCCGTACTGCCTGCCGTGATCATTATGTGCCGCGAGATCATGGTTTCTGGTCTGCGCGAACATCTGGCGGAGCTTAAGGTTCCATTGCCCGTAACCGTGCTTGCAAAATGGAAGACCACGGCCCAGATTTTGGCGATTGGCTTCCTTTTGGTTGGTGATGCATCGCCGGAATTAATCCCGTCGATCCTGATTGGTGATATTCTGCTGTGGATTGCCGGTATCGTAACGGTTCAGACCGGTTACATTTACCTGCGCACGGGGCTTAAATACCTCGATTAAGGTTGGCCTCCTATCACGACCCAAAGGTGGCGACGATGGCACGCGTATCCGTTCAGCAAGATGATTTCGATGCAGGGGCAGAGCTTTTTGCCCTGACTGATGGGCGAACCGATATTGGTGCGGCTGTCAGCTTTGTTGGATTGGTGCGTGACCTTCATGGCGGCGATCAGGTGTCTGCACTCACCTTGGACCATTATCCGGGCATGACTGAACGCGAACTTGAAAAGATCGCCGATGAGGCATCACAGCGTTGGCCGCTTGATGGCATTCGCATTGTCCATCGTTTTGGTCGGATGTTACCCGGTGAGCGGATTGTTCTGGTGATCGCACTTTCCGCCCATCGCCGCGCGGCGTTTGAGGCCTGTGACTTTATTATGGATTTTTTGAAAACCCGCGCACCGTTCTGGAAACGTGAAGAAACGTCAGAGGGTGATAAATGGGTCACGGCAAAGGCATCTGATGATGCCGATGCCGATCGGTGGAACGGTAAGTAAGCCAGCCAACGTTAAATTCTCTCAGATTAGAACCTGAACACCAGCCTAGATATGAGCCTTGATGCGCTTTAGACAAAGCTAACAAGGATAGAAATCAGCTTGGTCAATCCTTGTTGTAGCATTGCTGCATCGTTGATCTCATCGCGCAGCTCTTTCATCTTTGCGACATCGGCATCCGTGATGACAACCCCGTCTTTAAGTTGTTGGGCTTCAAGTTTTTCGACCAAATTACGGGCTTCGTCGACTTTCGGCTGAAGCGCTGCTGCTTGATTGATGTCTGCAGATTGAAATGCGACTTCCGCATTCTGGTAAGCAAGTCTGGCCTCGGCGATCAGTTTGTTGAGATTGTCGGACATATCGGCCTCCCTTTTTACTGCGTTGCGGTTTCAATAAGGTTTGTGCTTTGCGTCAACACTTCCTGTGGGGTGAGATTATTGATGTTATCGACAAGCGTAATCCCCTGTTCCACAGCCTGTATGAGCGATGCCACATCAAGCTTGGCGTAGTTATCAACTTGGCCTTGCAGCTTTTCGCCAAGTTTGGATGCCGAGACAAAATGACGAAGGGTATTTGTTTGCAGTTCTTGCTCTGACGTCATCAAGGCTTGCCAACTTTGCAGCCACATTTCGTAACGAAGATTCTTTGATTCAGCATCATCGGATTTGTCATCGCGGATGGCATTTAACTGCGCAATCAGCGTCGCACGCTTTTTAAGAAATTGCGGCGGGTTCTGCGTCAGGTTTTTGGTAATGGTTGCAAGCTGTGTGCGCAGTTTTTCAAGTATCGGACCGGATTCTGTGACCGCAGATGCGCCAAGGGCGGAGCCGCCTTCGATATTGTCAAAAATCGCGATAAATTCCTGATATTGCTTACGCAGGTCGGCCAAAGTTGCCCGCCATGCCGCGCTGGGGTCGCTGCTACTTGTTGCGGCATCCCGGTCAACAAGCATCTCAACGTTTGACGGTGTTACTGCACTTGTAAACGCGTCCATATTGTTAAGAAACTCAGTGCGTTTCGCATCTGCTGATTTTGGAAAAGCAGCAAACTGCAAACTCTTTGCTTCTTCAAAGGCATCAAATGCGGATTCTGTTGCTGTGCCAAACTGCGTTGCTGAAAGTTTCAGCATCTCGGCCTTTTGGGAACAGGCGCTAAGAAGCCCGACGAAACAGATGATCAGTGTTCTGGATGCAAAATCACGGAATGCCATGTGTGCCCCCTTGGATGAATGACAGCCTGTTGACGTGACAGCAGCGCATTTGTGACATTCGGGCTCTGACAGGGTGATCACCCTGACTTCAGGTGATCGCGCTCCGCTTTGGGAACGGCAAATCGATCAGGCAGGCCTGCGAATGCGGCGCCCAAGGATTGTATATGCAATTATGTCTAATTCAACCAAAAGGTGAGGTGTTTGGTTTGCGAGTAATCGAAAGTGGATTTATTTGCTCAGCATGAAAAGCGCTTGATTGCCAAAGAAATTGGCAAAGCGTGAATGGCCGTCCGAGCTTACTTTTGAGCCACTTTCATTAAGCACCATCGACCGTTCGATCCGCACACCCATTTCATCGCACATGGCAACGAAGTCGCGTACGGTGCAGAAATGGATGTTGGGTGTTTCATACCACATGATCGGAAGGTTCGGGTTTTGCGGCATCCGGCCACGGAACATCAAATCAAACCGCGCCCGCCAATGGCCAAAATTCGGGAAGGAAACAATGGCCTTGTTGCCGATGCGCAGCAATTCCGACAAGACTTCCTTGGGCCGATGGGTTGCCTGCAAGGTTTGGCTTAGAATCGCGTAATCAAACGCACCGTCGGGGTAATCACCCAAGTCGCGGTCAGCATCCCCCTGCATCACAGGAAGCCCCTGCGCGACGCAATTGCGCACCCCTTCGTTGGACAGTTCCAGCCCACGACCATCAACATTTTTGGTGCGGGTCAGATAGCCCAGAAGTTCGCCATCGCTACACCCGATATCAAGCACTCGTGTTCCTGGTTCAACCATGTCAGCGATGAGCTGAAGGTCGACACGGATACGGTCATTATGCACCGAGGAAGAAATTCCGTTTGAAACAGAGTGATTCATAATCAATTCAGCCCCCGGCCTTGCGCAGCGCCCTCGATAAATCCGCTGAGAACCATGTGGAAGTCCGGTTCATCAAGCAAAAATGCATCGTGGCCCTTGTCACTTTCAATTTCAACACAGCTAACATTGCAAGATGCTGCGTTCAGCGCATGGGCAAGCAGGCGGCTTTCAGCCGTGGTAAAGCACCAATCGCTTGAGAAAGAAATGATACAAAATCGGGTCTTGCAGCCGGTAAAGGCATCAGCCAATCGTCCATCATATTCAAGCGACAGATCAAAATAATCCATCGCACGGGTGATATAGAGATAACTGTTGGCATCAAACCGATCGACAAAGCTTTTACCTTGGTGACGCAAATAGCTTTCGACCTGAAAATCATGATCGAAGCTATAGGTAATCGCCCCGCGGTTTTGAAGCTTGCGCCCGAATTTACGATGCAAGGCAGGCTGCGACAAATAGGTGATGTGCGCGGTCATGCGTGCAACGGCAAGACCACGGGCGGGTTTCTTGCCTTCTAGCAAATAGTTGCCACCACACCAATCCGGGTCGGCCATAACCGCCTGACGCCCGACTTCGTGGAACGCAATGTTTTGTGCCGAATGGCGGAAGGATGTCGCGATCGGAGCCGCGGCAAAGACGCGCTCAGGATAGCTTTTGCACCATTCAAGAACCTGCATGCCGCCCATGGATCCGCCAATCACGGCAAACAGACTGTCAATGCCAAGCGCGTCGATCAGCATGGTTTGCGCACGGACCATATCGGCGATGGTAATGACCGGGAAATCAAGACCCCATGGCTTGCCGGTTTCAGGGTTGGTGTCCTTGGGGCCGGTACTGCCAAGGCAGCCGCCAATCACATTGCTGCAAATGACAAAATACTTGTTGGTATCAATGATTTTACCGGGGCCGACAATTTCACACCACCAGCCTTCTTTGCCGGTAATCGGATGAACGTCATCGGCAACATACTGATCCCCGGTTAGGGCATGGCATACCAGAATGGCGTTGGTTTTATCGGCATTCAGTTCACCATAGGTCTGATAGGCCAATGTGAAAGGACCAAATTCAACACCACTGTCGAGGCGCAGTTTATCTGTTTCCCCAAGAACCATATGGTGGCCGGGAAGCAGTGCGCGCTGATCTTTATTGGCAGTGGTGGACATGAATATCGGATTCCCTCTTATCGATGATTTGCCTGTCAAACTCGAAGGTCTAGAGCCTTCTGGCATTGGTTTGCAGGAAATTCGCCTGTTCTAGCTATGAACAGGAGGGGGTTTAGTCAATCTTTTCTTTGCATTTCTGCGGCCCTGTCCTAATACTGTGCGCCGTTCAAAAGAAGAGTTGATTATGGCGTCTGACGATAAAAATTTGGCAAATCTTGACCTTGATGGGCTGCGTGGTGAGATCGACGAGATTGATCAGGCGCTGCAATCGTTGATCATACGCCGGACGAAGGTTGTGCAGGCTGTGGGGGCGTATAAGGATCGGGTGATTGCTGCTGGTGGTATGGTGAAAGTCCCTTATCGTCCGGCACGTGAAGCCCGTATTATGCGTACATTGGTCGAACGACATGAGGGTGCCTTTCCCAAAACGGCGTTGATTCAAATCTGGCGCGAGATGATTGCAGCCGGAACCCGCCTGGAAGCACCTTATACAATCGCGCTTTGCCGCAATGCCGAGGGGCTTGATTGCTGGGAACTCGCACGGTTGAATTTTGGCTGTCTCAACGAGATCATTGAATTTGACACCCCGCGCGAAGCATTTGGTGCACTTGAAGAAGGTCGGGCGGCTGTTGGTGTGTTTCCCAAACCGGAATTGGGCGAGCCCATGCCATGGTGGAAGCTTTTGACGGAACAAAGTGCGGTCAGAGTTGTCTCAAAGCTGCCTTTTGGCGGGCGCCCGGTTGGCCGTGGTGAGCAAACCGAAGGATTTGTCCTTGCCGCAATCGATCTTGAAGATAGTGGCGATGATCGGACTCTGTTCGTGGTAAGCCTGTCGAAAGAAGTTTCGATGGATACGGCGCGCAAAAAAATTGCGGGTGGCATTGCCGGATCAGCAATCCTTGGCTTTTCTGACGATACAGCGGCGGATCGGCGGTTTGTTCTTGTCGATGTACCGGGTTTCTTTTGTAATCGCGCCGATGCGTTCCAAGCAACACTGGCAGAGCAGGGACTTAGTCCCGAAAGCCTGCGTGTCGTTGGTGCCTATGCGGTGCCGATCAGCGAAGACGCACTAAGTTGAAAAATCAATTGCAGGCCATTATCGCCTGCTGCTTCCTCTGGGAGAATATACGTTATGTCTGCGCCCACCCCACGCCCCGGAATTCTTGATATAGCGCCCTACAAAGGCGGGAAATCCAGTTCTGACAGCGCCCAGCGTGTGATCAAGCTGTCATCGAATGAAGGTGCCCTTGGTCCAAGCCCCAAAGCCATGGAAGCATTGCGCAACACGTCTAATCGTTTGCATCGTTATCCGGACGGCGGCTGTGATCTTTTGCGTCATAAGCTTGCGGAAAAATATGATCTTGAATTTGATCAGCTTGTTTGCGGTGCTGGTTCAGACGAACTTTTGACCCTTTTGATTCGTGCCTATGCTGGTCCGGGTGATGAAGTTCTGTATTCGCAGCATGGTTTTCTGATGTATCCGATTGCCGCCAAAGGTGTTGGCGCAACGCCGGTAACCGCACCTGAAACCAACATGACGACCGATGTTGATGCCCTGTTGGCTGCGGTGACGGATAAAACCAAGATTGTGTTTGTTGCTAATCCGAACAACCCGACCGGGACATACATCACCGATGCGGAAATGAAGCGACTGCGTGATGGCCTTCGCGAAGATATCGTTCTGGTGGTTGATGCGGCTTATGCCGAGTTCATGACCGGTCAGGAAGATTATTCTGCAGGTGAAAAGCTTGTGAAAGCGGGCAATAACACCGTCATGACCCGTACATTTTCCAAGATTTATGGTCTTGGTGGCATCCGTCTTGGATGGTGCTATGCACCGCCGGCAATTGCCGATGTTTTGCAGCGTCTGCGCAATCCGTTTAACGTGCCATTGCCAACACAGGAAGCAGGTGCTGCTGCCCTTGATGATGATGATTTCGTCAATGAATGTGTGCGACACAATGCCGAAACGCTGGCATGGTTCCGTGATGAGATCAACGCGATCAGTGGTTTAAAAGCCCATCCGAGCTATGGCAATTTCGTGATGATCGAATTCCCGTCTATTGCGGGAAAAGATGCCGATGCTGCCAATGACTTCTTGATGGCCAGTGGCGTTATCCCGCGCAAAATTGGCGCTTATGGTCTGCCGCAGATGCTTCGTGTTTCGATTGGCACGAAGGAAGAAATGGATATCTGCCTTCAGGCGATTAAGGACTTTGTGAACTCATAAAATGACAAATACTGCATCTCAACCGCTGTTTGAAACAGTCGCCTTTATCGGCATGGGCCTGATCGGCTCGTCCATGGCTCGTCGCATTAAGCGTGACGGTCTTGCCAACAAAATCACCTGTGCGGTGCGCTCAGAAGCGACCCGTGATCGGGTGCTTGAACTTGGTATTGCCGATGAAGCCTATTGTGACATCAAACAAGCGGTTGAAGATGCTGATCTGGTAATGATCTGCGCGCCGGTCGGTGCAAATGAAGCTATTGGCGAACAGCTTCATGGTGCGTTGAAAAAAGGTGCGATTGTTTCTGATGTCGGGTCCGTCAAACAGGCGGTTATTCGCGACATTGCACCGCATCTTGATGAGGGCGTTTTTTTTGTTCCCGGTCATCCGTTGGCCGGTACCGAACACTCCGGTCCGGATTCCGGTTTTCCGGAATTGTTTGAAGAACGTTGGTGCATTCTCACACCGATCCCTGGTGAAAGCGAAGAAGCAACAGCCAAGGTTCAAGCACTTTGGGAAGCGTGTGGCATGCGTGTGGAATGCATGGATCCGGATCATCATGACCGGATTTTGGGCATTACTTCACATCTGCCGCACCTGATTGCTTATACCATTGTTGGCACCGCCACTGATCTTGAAGATGCCCTGCGTCAGGAAGTGATCAAGTTTTCTGCATCCGGGTTCCGCGACTTTACCCGAATTGCGGCATCGGACCCAACGATGTGGCGCGATGTGTTTCTGAACAATCGCGAAGCAGTTCTTGAAGTGCTTGGACGTTTTCAGGAAGACCTGATGGCTTTGCAGCGCGCCATTCGCTGGGGCGAAGGGGACAAGCTTTATGAGCTGTTTTCAAGAACGCGTGAAATTCGTCGCGGGATTGTTGATGCTGGTCAGTATTTCACCAATTTCTCGGCCGAAGGTGAAGACCGCAAAAGCGATGAAACGGGCAAGAAAAAACCCGTAGACTAAAATACCGACAGCCTGCAACCTGCAGGCTGTTCTTCGGTTGGTGATGCGCCCCAAATTGCACCGCCTGCCGGTTCAAGGGGATCATTATGTCTGCCACCAATCATCCGGCCTTTGGTCGGATCATGCCATTTGTGTTCGTGTTCCTTTGGAGTACGGGCTTTGTTGGGGCGAAATACGGCCTGCCTTTCGCCGACCCGTTCGTTTTCCTATTTGTCCGTTTTGTCATTGTTCTGATCCTGATGGTGCCGGTTGTCGCCCTAATGGGGGGGAAGTGGCCCAAAACCTGGCGGGAGGCCATTCATATTGGCACCACGGGTGTTCTGGTGCATGGGGTGTATCTTGGCGGGGTTTTCTGGGCGATTGATACGGGCCTTCCGGCGGGACTTGCGGCCCTGATTGTTGGTTTGCAGCCGGTCGTGACCGCATCCGTTGTCGGATCGCTTTTGGGCGAACGGGTTTCAATGCGCCAATGGGGCGGGTTGGTGCTTGGCTTGATCGGCGTTGCTTTGGTTCTGCTGCCAAAAATTGGCGACGGGGTTGGAATCACGGCATTTGGCATTGGTTTGGCGGTTGCAGCGCTTTTGGGCATGACGGCAGGAACTCTGTATCAAAAACGTTTCTGCACAGGCATGGACCTTATGGGCGGGACGGTTGTTCAGTATATTGCTGCGAGTATCTTTGTCGGCATCATCGCCTTGTTTAAGGAGCCACTGATTGTTGAATGGAGTGTAGATTTCATTCTGGCGATGGCGTGGTTGGTGCTGGTGCTGTCGATTGGGGCGATCATGTTGTTAATGGTGCTGATCAAACAGGGCGAAGCAACACGTGTTGCCAGCATGTTTTATCTTGTCCCGCCAACAGCAGCATTCTTTGCCTGGGTATTGTTTGACGAACAGCTTGGCCTAATTGGTTTTGCAGGATTTGCCATTGCGGCCCTTGGGGTGGCATTGGTGATCATGAAGCGCTAATTTCAGGTGGATGATCAATGACAGAGTGCGGGAGGAAAGCGTGACGGTTACCCGCGAAAAATGGGTCTTTGGGTATGGCTCCTTGTTATGGCGACCGGGGTTTGATTTTGTCGAACGCTCGCGTGCGCTTTTGCGTGGCTATCACCGTTCTTTTTGCATCTATTCCCATCATTATCGTGGCACACCGGAAAATCCGGGGCTTGTTCTTGGCCTGAATGAGGGTGGGGAATGCGTTGGAAATGCTTTTTGCATTGCACCGGACAGTTGGGATGCGGTGAAGGCCTATCTTGATGAACGCGAACTTGTGACCAACACCTATATCCCCGCCGATGTTGAGGTCGAATTCGAGGATGGCCGCAAAGTGATTGCCCATACCTATGTTGCTGATCCGACCCATCAACAATATGCCGGGAACTTGCCGGTTCGAACAGCGGTCGAAATCATCGTTGCCGCCCATGGCAATGTTGGGCCAAATCTTGAGTATTTGGAAAACACTGTGCTGCATCTTGATGAAATGGGCATTATCGATCCACCCTTACACGATTTGATGGATCTGGTTCGCCGCGAATATGGCGAGATCAATATGGGGGCTGGCATTTAATGTCTCAGTCCAATAGTTCGAGTGCCGCAACAGCAACAGCGGGCGATCATACACCGATGACTGTTGCCTATTTGATGTTGATTGCCTGTGCGATGATGTGGGGATCAAACCATGTTGTCGCGCGTGGTGTGAACGCAACTGTCCCGTTTGAAGCCCTTTCATTCTGGCGCTGGGTGGTTGCGGTGATGTTGCTGTTCCCGGTGTGCTTTAAGTACCTTGGGCGCGACCTTCGCATTATGGCGCAGCATAAAATGTCGATGTTCCTGATCGGCTTTACCGGCGTCTTTTTGTTTTCCGTCGTGATCTATCTTGCCGCCTATAACACGACAGCGGTCAATACCGGGCTTTTGAACGCGACAACGCCGGTATGGGTGTTGGTGTTTGCTGCTGTGTTGACTGCTGACAAGCCACGGCTAGGTCAATGGGTTGGTGTTTTGATTGCCGGTGCCGGGACAGTGACCATTATCGCCAAGGGGGATATTTCGGTCTTTGCCCGCATGGATTTCGTATCGGGTGATGTGTTTGCCATGATTTCGGCCATGGTTTGGGCAGCCTATTCCATGTTGCTTAAGCGCGCCCCAAAAGGCGTTCATCCCCTTAGTCAGGTATTTGTTTCAGCCCTGATTGGTCTGTGTTTTTTGACGCCCCTTTATCTTTGGGCGGTGCTTGTTGACGGGGAACCGTTCTTTACCAATCTTGATCCGGCATGGCCTGATTTGCTTAAGGTTTTCTATATCGGGGCAGGCCCGGCATTCCTTGGGTTCTTATTCTGGAGCAAGGGTGTTTCTATTGTTGGCCCGGCCAATGCTGGCGTCTTCATGTATTTGATGCCTGTCTTTGCCAGTGTGTTGGCGATTATCTTTTTGGGTGAAGAACTGCATCTGTATCATTTGGGCGGCATTATGCTTATCGCCTTTGGTATTTGGCAGGCGACGCGGAAGAAACGCTAAGCGCAGCGATGCCAGACATAGACAAAGA
Source organism: Rhodospirillales bacterium (assembly GCA_019634165.1). Classification (GTDB taxonomy): domain Bacteria; phylum Pseudomonadota; class Alphaproteobacteria; order Rhodospirillales; family Thalassospiraceae; genus Thalassospira. The sequence goes on along the minus strand of JAHQVT010000010.1, from coordinate 135,885 downwards.
AAAAGGCCGGGATGCGATGCATCACCGGCCTTTTTAATGTTGTGTGCGCAAATCTGTTTGTACTTAAGATGTTGCATCTTTTTCGATCTGCCCGGCAGTAGCCTTTTGCGAGGCTTCTTGTGCCGCGATATCGTCCGAGGTCGGCATTGGCAAAGAAAACTCCTGCTGGGCTTCGGTTTCGAGTTCGCGGGTCCGGGTGTCAATTCTGTCCTTGATTTCCTTCATGAAGGTTTTGCGATCAAGGCCCGGCTCAATCGGTTTCATGAGTTCCATGGTAACCTGACCGCCATATTTCATGAAGCTATGACGCCCCCAGAACATCCCGGAGTTTAGAGCAACAGGGATGACTTTTGTTTCCGGAAACGCCTTGTAAAGTGCGTAGATGCCCGGATGATAAGGCCGGCTTGATCCAGGAGGTGTGCGCGTTCCTTCAGGAAAAATGATGACCTGACGGTTTTCTTCAAGTGCCTTTGCAGCCCCTTTTAGCATATCCTTAAGGGCAGAGCCCCCTGCCGAACGATCGACGGCAATTTGGCCTGAAAAGGTCAAAAAATGACCAAAGACCGGAATTTTTGTCAGTTCTTTTTTCAGGATATAAGCCGGGTCTGGCACCACTGTATGAAAGGTGATGGTTTCCCACGCGGACTGATGTTTGGCGATAAGAATGCACGGGCCTTCAGGCAGGTTTTCAAGCCCGATGATACGTTTGCGCATACCAACTGAATAGCGCAGCATCAACTGAACCAGCCAACACCAAGCGTGTCCCACAAACTGATTGGCTTTGCGACCACAGACCATAAGCGGGATCAAGCTAAGGCACAGAAGCGTCGTGCCGCCGAAAAACAACACGTTAAACAGTAACGCGCGCAGCGCTCTCATTTAGAAAAATCCTTCATACGCCTGAGATCAAAACTTATCTTTGGTGCTTTGTAACAGCAATATGGCAATCGGAAAATGCCCGTTATTCGACCATTTTTTCCGGTGCATTCGACGCCGAAAAGTCTTTGGGGTTCGGTGCATCGCCATTTGGCCCACGCAATGCCGTCCGATCACCGCCCGGAAGCCAGTGCAGCAGAGAATTGCGCAGGCTGGCAAACATGTATTTATTAAATTCACTGGCGATCAATGCTGTACTGCCGGGGAAACGCCACCAATTTTCAATTTTAACATTATCGGGGAAAACCGGGTGGGGAATGATTTCCACGTCGGGCATCAAGCTTCGGAATTCCAAAAGCGAACGAGGCATATGGTAATTGGCGGTTACAATCCGAAGGCTTTCATAGTCTTCTTCATAAACCCAAACCGCCGTTTCAATTGCGTTGCCACGTGTGTTTTCCGCTACATGGCCCAACACAACACAGCATGACAGCAAGCTAGGATCGGACTTTCCGGCAGATAGAAGTTCATCAACTTCTACCCCGCGATAGACACCCGATATGAAAAGTTTTTGGGCCATGCCACGTGCCAGCAGACGACGACCTTCTGACAGGCGTTCGCTGCCGCCAGTAAGCACGACAATCGCGTCGGTATGCTGCTTGGTGTTATCAACTGTGGTCGGGATCGAATTGACATACCAGACAAAACCAGCAGCCCAGACCAAGCCACAGAAAATCAAAGCCGAAAGCAAAAAGCGAAAGCGGCGGAAGCGGCGACGATGTTGCACACTAAGTGGAGGCTTGTTCATGAATGCGTGCCAAAAAAGCGGTGTGGGGGCATGTATTCGGATCTCCTGAGGTGGCCAAGGCCATGATCCCAAAAGGGAAGCTTGTAACAAGCGGACTATACGGAGCGATGTCGTTTGTTACAACATTCTGTGTAAAACGCGAAGGACGGTGCGGGTTGCGGTGATCCCGGCAACCATTGCAACAATAAATGGAATGGCAACGGTAAGCGCAATGAAGGTTGGGCTGAGAACCAATGACGGAATGGGCCAACCGGCCCGTAACCCAAGCCATCCAATCAGGGCGGAAATAGGAAGGGCAATGAGTAAGCCGATCAAGGCGCCGAAAAAGGCAAGGCGTTGGTTGTGACGGCCAAACTGTTTGGCGATATAGCCATCCTGCGCACCGATTAAATGTAGCAATTCAATGATACGATGATGTATCGAAAGCCCCGAACGTGTTGCAAACACGACTGAAAGTATGGTCGCGCCAAACAGAACCACAATCAAAAGCGACAATGCCAGTTCGACCGAAAAGGCAACATCTGCAATGCGTTCAATCCAAATGCGGTGGTCATCCAACACGGCCTCAGGGGCGATTTTCCCCAGTTGGATTTCAAGCGCATCAAAGTTAAATCCGGTTTCTGGTGTGATTTCGATAATGCGCGGGATGGGCAATTCACTGACCACTTCATCCGGGCCAAGCCAGGGTTCAAGAAGGGCCGCCATTGTATCGGGGCTTAGTTCCTCAATCCGTGCGATGCCGGGCAGAGCGGAGACTTCGTCAATGATGGTATCGACAGTTTTCTGAAGGGCTTTTTCACGTTCAATAGGTGTGCGGTTGGCCAACTCGGTTGGGGGAACCTGTATCGACAGGCTTCCTTCGATCTGGCCGGACCATTGACCAACGCTATCATGCAAGGCGGCAAGCCCGACGATCGAAAACGTCAGCAAGGCAACCATCAGGGCGACGATACTCGGCAAAAATCGCGAGGAAGAGTCGCTTTCAAGCGGTAGATGCGATGGTGGTGCGCGAAATGCCATGATCGTTTGTGGGTCCTGTTGGTCTTGTTAGCGCGGATCGTAAAGCCGTTCGTTATATCAGCCGTTGTGGGTTACATCGTGCAATGTACCGCCTTCTAGCAGCCATTGGGTATGGCCAAACCGTCTGACCAATTGCCGGTTATGGGTGGCAATCAATACAGTCGTCCCAAGTTTGTTGAGTTCTTCAAACAAGTATAGCAACCGCATGGCGATTCGGTCATCAACGTTCCCGGTCGGTTCATCGGCCAATAACAATGCCGGGCGTCCGATGACCGCACGTGCAATGGCGACACGCTGTTGCTGACCACCTGAAAGGCGGGATGGTTGCGCATTGATATGATCGCCCAGTCCGACCCATTCGAGAAGTTCCGTCACGTTCTTGCGGATTTGCAGATCTTCAACACCGGCAACACGCAGAGGCAAGGCAACGTTTTCAAAAGTCGTTAGATGGTTGATCAGTCGGAAATCTTGAAACACCACACCAATCTTGCGGCGAATCGCGGGCAGCTCGTCACGCGGAATTCGGATATTATCACGCCCGAAAATATTTATTTCACCGCGTGTTTGGCGCAGGGCCAAATATAAAAGACGCATCAAAGTCGATTTGCCCGCACCTGATGCACCCGTCAGGAAATGGAAGCTGCCGCGGCCTAAAGAAAAGTTTAAATCGCGCAAAATATCTGGCCCGGATTCGTATCGGACCCCGACATTCCTGAAACTGACAACATCGGTCAAAATCGGCGCTCCATCTGGCAGAATGACGGTTTGCATTGGCGATTGCCGCAGCAATTAACAAAGGTTTCTCTAGTGTTGGACGGGCTTGGAAAAACCGCCTGCCGTAACAATATCGAATATGACTAAACCGGTTTAACCGATTTTTCTCCTGCTTTCGGATGCCACGAACAGAGCCGTTACGCAATGATTAGACGCCCAAATCTGGGCAGCTTCTGTTATCTGTGCTTAACAGTCTGTTAAATCGCGGCTATTTACATATAGTGTAATTCACGGTTGGCGCGATTGGGGGATTGTCAGCTGTGAGATTTTATACCTCCCTCAATGTTTGATGCCGCTGTCATCGAAATACCAGGTTTGCAATGATCATTACTTGCCCAGAGTGTTCAAAGAAATACTCAGTTAAGACAGAAGCAATCGGCCCAAAAGGCCGTACCGTGCGCTGTAAAAGCTGCGGCAATAGCTGGCATCAGGAGCCGCCCGGCGCGAAGAAGCCCGCGCCTGCGCCCGAGCCTGCAGCAGACAATGACCTTCCGCCGCCTTTCAATGAAGACGGGGCGCTAGGTGCTGATTTCAATGCCGACCAGATGGGTGGAGGGCAGGTTGACAGCGGATTTGAGGATGCGGACAACATTCCTGATCCGCCGCCCATTCCCCAGCAGTTGATTCGCAATAATCCAAAACCACAGCCCAAAAAGAAAAAGGGCATTGTTGGTTGGATCATCTTCTTGCTGCTGGTTGGCGGTATTGGTGTTGGTGGCTATTTTGCCAAAGATCAGATCATCGAAATGTGGCCGCCGATTGCCAAGGTTTACGACATGATTGGGCTTGATGTGCCCCATGTCGGTGAAGGCCTTGATATTCGTGAATTGCCACCGACCCGTGAAGATGAAGACGGGGTTGATGTTCTGGTTGTTCGTGCCGAGATCGTCAATATCAGCGAAGAACCACGCGCGCTGCCATATCTTCTGATCGAGTTGCTTGATCCGCTTGATCGTGTGGTTCAGCGCAAAAAGATGCCGCTGGTCTATGACGAGTCGAAGGCAGCCACCAGTGCGGAAATGCCGATGGAACAGCAGATGCTACCTGTTGGAGAAACCTTGACGGTGGAAACGAAAATCCGTCGTCCAAACCCGACAGCCACCCGTTTGCAGGTGACGTTCCTTGACCCGCGTGAGGCGGTCCAGCCGTAATCACCGGGGCGATAGAACTTAAGAGAAAGGCAGCGTTTCATCGCTGCCTTTTTTGTGCGGTTAAATTGGGTTCGTAACCAGCCTGTTCGTCGCGCTAGAAACGTTTGAGCAAGCGGTCGATATATTCCTGTTCGATTTGCGGGCGATCTGGATCGCCTGACCGGCGCCGGAGTTCCTGAAGAATGCGCCAGGCACGTTCAAGCGTATTTGCATCTGGAATGATGGTGGTGCCATTCCCACCCACCGGACGGCCCAGCGGATCACGGCGGCTGGCCCCGTCGAGATCTTCAAGCATTGGGGCCAGTTGGCTGAGCCCTTCGAGTGCGCGGCTGATCTCACCGATGCCCTGTTGCAGGGTATCCATGGCCTGTCGCTGGTACCGTAGGGCTTCATGGGACCGATTGTGCCCAAGGGCCTCTGCGGCGCTTCGCATGGCGTCTATGACGGCATTCATACCGCTTACATCACCAAACTGACCCAGCCCGGGGCTGTTTATGATGTTGCTTGCGTCATCGGCCAGTCCTTGTTGCTGTTCTGCACGCGGGCCCGGACCGTTCTGGGCTGCGGAATTATCACCCTGATTCATCAAGTCCTGTTGTCGGCGCGACAGATCTCGCATGCCATCCAACATTTCGCGTAAGGTGGATGTAATATCCATGCCGCCTTCACCGGTGGTGACTTGCATGTTTTCGATCAACTCGCGCAAACGGTCAATGAGCTCGCGGGCTTCGTCGCGTGCGCCTGCGCGCATCAGTGCGTCAATCTGATCAATGATCCGCGATAAATCCTGTTGTTCAAGCGTTGCAGTGGCGGCGGGCTGATCTTCTGTGGATTCAGTACTTTCGCGTGTCAAAGCAGCAAGATATTCGTTCAACGCTTGGCGGTATTCTTCGATCAGGCGGGCGATTTCACTTTCGGTGACGTCGGGGTTTGATAAAGCCTGAAGCAGACGTTCTTCGGCTTCCATCAAGTTGCGTTCGGCGATGCCGTAGCTGCCCCGTTCGATTTCTTCGGCGATGTGCCATAGAAGTCCTGCGACGTCTTGATGAACTTCGCGATTGTTCATGTTTGCCGCAAGGCGGCTTTCTGCAACGGACAAAGCCAAGAAGACGCCAATATGGCCATTGAATGCTTGTGGTGCATAAAGAACTGGTAAGATGGCCTGATGCATTTCAAGCGCACGATCAGGATGGCGCAGCAAGCCACGGCGAATGGCAATCAGCTTTTGCGCAACAGGATGGCTGAATTCACGTTCGGGCAAGACAAGTGATCGCATGTCACTTTGTGCGGCCTGATCTGCATTATCACGCGAAAACATCTGGATATTGACCGGTAAACCAGCCCATGGGTGGGCAACAAGGTCGACAAACCGTGGCCCTTCAATTCGGGTTGGCATGGAGGTTTCACTGCCCCCTTCGCCTTTTAGGTCAATGACGATTTGATCAATTGGACCATATTGGTCGCGTGATCCGTCATTCGGTGCCGGTGTAATCTGAAGGTCAAGTTTAGCCAGCCCGTAGTCATCATTCGCAACATAATCGAGACGGATATGCTCTCGCCGCGTGATTGCCGGTGGACTGATAAAGGACAAGCTTGGAGCTTTATCCTCTATGAGGTTGATGTTCAAGGTCAGGCGATCATTTCCCCAAACCGAAATCCGCCATTCGCCGGATTGTTCGATTGTAGTTGATAAAACATAGCTGTTTTCGTTGCTTTCGGTGAAAGCACGATTGCCATCTGGTGCTGTCAGGGTCGGGGACCAGATACTTGAAATGCTACCATCAAGGGTTGATCCGACGGGGACTTCAACCGAGATCACACCTTGGGCTTTGTCTTCGTTTTCAACCGTGTTTTCCGCAGTACGGGCCGGGATGCCGTCAGTTTCCAAGGCAGTGAAGCGTAAAATACGCGGAACTTGCCCTGTATAAGCAGGTGGTGTCACCCAAAGTGTTGCACTGAAATCAGCAGCGCCTAAGCGTTGTAGCGGGCTAAAGGCCTTGGAAAAGCGTTCTGATATGTGGGTGCTGCCCACCATCAGTCCGACAAACATGATCAGAACAGGAATGGCGGTAAGACCAAAACGATCAATCTTGCTGATTGCCGGGGCTGGCCGGGGAAGGTGTAAATTTGCCAAAGCCGTTTCGTGCAGGCCGAGTTGCCGTTGCCAAAGGAAACTGGTTAGCGGATCGTCATTGCTGTGGATATGGTCTTCAAGGCTTTGCAGCGGGTTGTTTTCAAGCTGGTTTTCAACCTCAAGCCGGCGGAGAATATCCCTGCGTGTTGGCCAGTGAAAATTACGCCACGGTGCAACAACTGCAATCATCATAAGCACCGCCAAGACCGACAGAAGCATGATGTGCGCGGTGGCTGGCAGAAGTTCGAATATCCCGGTAAGGGTCAACCCAACTGTCAGCAAGGTGACAGACAGTGATGGGATAAGGCAGGGCCACACCGATTCCCCAATCATAATCATGCGCGCCCTGCGCACATGACGATCCATTCCGGGGTACGGTGGTATCAGCGACATTTGTTAGGTGGCCTTCATTGCCGACATTTTGCGAAATTGATCGCCAAGCTTTCTCTTTAAAGCTTGGGGTTTCGCAAGGGCGGGTCAAGTTATTCCAATGGTTAGGGGTAAATAAAAAGGCGGCCTGCAAATCACAGCCCGCCTTAAAGATTGGAATATGTACCGCAATGGGGGTTTGATCCCTAGTCCAGCCATCCGGGAATTTGATCCATATTGATCAGATCATCAATTTCCTGACGTGGGCGGACGATGGCAAATTCGTTGTCCTTCACCAGAACTTCCGGAGTAAGTGCGCGGGTGTTGTAGGTCGAAGACATTACCGCACCATAAGCACCCGCCGACATTACCGCGACCAGATCGCCGGCCTTAAGGTTGTCAGGCAGTTTGCGATCTTTGCCAAAGGTGTCACCGGTTTCACATACCGGGCCAACGACATCAACCGTTGCCTGTTTATCTGTCTCGGTCTGTTCATCGACCGGGATGATTTCGTGATAGGCACTATAAAGGGTCGGACGGATCAGATCGTTCATCGCGGCATCAAGAATGACAAAGCGTTTGGCTTCACCGTCTTTGATATACATAACCCGCGATACCATGATCCCGGCATTGCCTGCAATCAGACGACCCGGCTCCAACGTGATATGGCAGCCAAGATGACCAACGGTTTCGCGCACCATCTGACCATAGGCGTCTGGAAGTGGTGGGGTTTCGCCCTGATAGGCAATGCCAAGGCCACCGCCAAGATCAAGATTGCGAATATCAATATTCTCAGAGCGCAGCTTTTCAACCAGATCGGAAAGACGGGTGAAAGCTTCGCGGAATGGTGCCAGATCAGTCAATTGAGACCCGATATGCATGGCAATACCGGTAACCTCAATGCCATCCATTGCAGCGGCATCGCGATAGACTTCAATCGCACGGGGCCAGTCGATGCCGAACTTGTTTTCAGCCTTGCCGGTTGCGATCTTTTCGTGGGTTTTGGCATCAACATGCGGGTTGATCCGCAATGCAATGCGAGCCTTTTTCCCCATGTCGATGGCAACACGGTTAAGTTCGATCAGTTCCGGGATGCTTTCGACATTGATCTGGGCGATATCGGCTTCAAGAGCCTCGCGCATTTCGGCTTCGGCTTTGCCAACGCCGGAAAAGATAATCTTGTCAGGTGATATGCCCGCACGCAATGCACGGCGCATTTCGCCAACTGATACGACGTCTGCGCCTGCACCAAGCTTGCCAAGCGTTTTTAAAACAGCTTGGTTGGAGTTTGCCTTTACAGCATAGCAAACCGTGGCATCCAGACCGTCAAACGCGCTGGCATAAACCTTATAGTGGCGTTCCAACGTTGCGGTGGAATAGCAGAAAAACGGGGTTCCGACTTTGTCAGCCAGTTCCGGCAGCGAGACACCTTCAGCGTGAAGGACGCCATCAATATATTCAAAATGGTTCATTTGGCAGGGTAGTCCCTTGGATATTCGTAACCTTTGTCGGTCGGCGGTTCGAGCGGCCCTTTTTTGCCGCATGCCGCGACAGAAAGACCCAGCATGACAGCCAACGTGATCACGGTGCCGCGTTTGAGCAAAGAGACGTTCATTTTAAAAACCTTTCCTTTGCTGCAACGACGGATTCCTTCACGCGGACTGGCGCGGTTCCGCCAAAACTTTGACGGGCGGCAACCGATGCATCGACGGTAAGAACGTCATAAACTGCATTGGTGATTTTCGGCTCGATCCCCTGAAGGTCATCAAGCGACAATTGATCAAGGTCGCATCCCTTGGTTTCAGCCAGTTTCACAGTGGCACCAACCACGTGGTGGGCATCACGGAACGGCATGCCAAGTTCCGCTACAAGCCAATCAGCAAGGTCGGTTGCGGTGGTGTAACCAGCGCCAGCCGCCGCACGCATGTTATCGGCAAAGACCTTCATATCGGCAACCATACCAGTCATTGCTGCGACACACAGACCAAGATGGTCATGTGCTTCAAAGACCGGTTCTTTATCTTCCTGCATGTCCTTGGAATAGGCCAGCGGCAATCCCTTCATCGACAGCATCAAAGAATTGTAGCACCCGACGATACGGCCAATTTTTGATCGGATCAGTTCGGCAGCATCGGGGTTGCGTTTTTGCGGCATGATCGAAGAACCAGTCGAAAATTTATCGGACATGCCGATAAACCGGAACTGCGCAGAACACCAGATGACCATTTCTTCGGCCAGGCGCGACAAATGCATCGCGGCAATTGACGTGGCGTTGAGATACTCCAAGGCAAAGTCGCGATCCGATACGGCATCAAGCGAATTTGCCGTCGGGCGATCAAACCCAAGTGCAGATGCCGTCATGTGACGGTCAATCGGATAAGGCGTGCCAGCAAGGGCGGCTGAACCCAGCGGATTTTCATTCACGCGGGTTCTGCAATCGGCAACGCGACCGCGATCACGGCCAAACATTTCGACATAGGCCAAAAGATGATGGCCAAAGGTCACCGGCTGAGCTGCCTGCAGATGGGTGAAGCCCGGCATGATGGTTTCGGAATGCTTTTCAGCCTGCGTGATCAGGGCTTCCTGAAGGCCTTTAAGGCCTGCTTCAAGGTCGCCCAGTGCAACGTCACGAACCCAAAGTTTGAAATCGGTTGCGACCTGATCATTACGTGAGCGTGCAGTATGCAGGCGACCTGCGGCGGGACCGATCAATTCGCGCAGGCGGCTTTCGACATTCATGTGAATATCTTCAAGCGCGCTTGAGAATTTGAAATTCCCGCTCTCGATTTCTTGAAGAATCTGGTCTAGACCATTGGTGATTTTCTCGCCATCTTCTGCAGGTATGATGCTTTGCTTGACCAGCATGGCGCAGTGGGCTTTGGAACCCTGAATGTCTTGGGCGTAAAGGCGTTTGTCAAAGCCGATGGAAGCATTGATTTCTTCCATGATGGCGGACGGGCCTGCTTCAAAGCGGCCGCCCCAAAGGGAGTTGGCGTTTTTCTGGTCGGTGGCGTTTTGATCGGTCATCGTGATCCGCAGTATTTGGAAAGGTTGGTGTTATGAAGTCATTGCTTCATTACGTAAAACTTGGCGTGATTGTCGCCATATCGGGCATTTATGCAACCCCTGCCTTTGCAGATACGCAATTCCCGCAAGAACTTTCAAAGATGGTGGTGCCGTCTGGCGACGGTTCTTTGCCCGAAGGGACGGTGTTTGTCGATGAAAATGATACAGAAGTTTCGCTTAATAGCCTGAAAGGTCAGGTTGTTTTGGTCAATTTGTGGGCGACATGGTGTGGGCCTTGCGTCAAAGAAATGCCCGAACTTGATCAGTTGGCTGCTGAAATGGCGGGAAAGCCATTCCGCGTTTTAGCACTTAGTCAGGATCGCGGTGGGGTCATGGCGGTCACTGAATTCTTTGAAAAGAATGGAATCGAGCACCTTGATGTTGTGCTTGATCCACGTGGTGCGACAGCACGGCTGATGGGCGCACGGGGACTACCAACCAGTTTTGTGATTGATGGCAACGGGGTTATCCGGGGCAAACTTGAAGGGATTGCGCGTTGGGATGCCCCCGCCGTGATCAACTATTTTGACGCTCTGATAGCGGAAATATCTTAAGACGATGGGATCTGCCTTGGGGTCAGGCCGGTTCTGCAAGCAATTCGAGAACTTGTTCACGGTTAGGTGCGGCATCCGCAGCCCCATTACGCGTCGTGGACAGTGCCCCGGTGGCACAGGCAAATCGGACGGCATCAGCAATGCTTTGTCCGCTATCAAGGGCAACGGCAAGGCCTGCATTAAAGCAATCCCCCGCACCAACCGTATCAATTGCGCTAACAGCAAAAGATGACACCAGTCCGGTTTGGCCATCAGATGAATAAAACGCGCCTTTGCTACCCATTTTGATGATGACGGTTTCTGGGCCCATTTCATGCAGCTTATTGGCCGCATCCGTTGCGGTTGCCATATCGATCGGTTCTATTCCCGTCATGGCAAGACATTCGCTACTGTTTGGCGTGACGATATTGGTTAGGGTTAACAAATCACGTATCACCATGTGATCGGGGACTGGTGCAGGATCAAGAATGATCTTCGCACGTCCTTCGCGGGCGTATTTTATAGCACAATCGACGGCGACGACTGGGCATTCAAGTTGCAATAACAGATAATCGCAGTCGCGCAGGCAATCCTGTTTTTCATGTAGATCACCGCGTGTCATCGTCATATTTGCACCGCCAACAACGGTGATCATGTTTTCCCCGATGGTATCGATTGATATCAGGGCGGTGCCGGTTTGGGCTGCGTCTGTGATGATAAGGTGACTGGTATCAATCCCCTCGTTAGTAAGCGTTGAAACCAGTTGGTTTCCCAACAGATCGTCACCAATTTTGGAAATGAAAACGGGAGAAGCGCCGAGGCGGGCAACAGCGAGCGCCTGATTGCAGCCTTTGCCGCCAGGGCCGGATTTATATTCTTTGGCCAAGACGGTTTGTCCTGGGAGCGGAAGCTTTGCAACCCGTGCTGCAAAATCGATATTCGAGCTTCCGACAACTGCAATACTCATGGTCTATCCAAATAGAAAAATTATACCTTTAGCTAATATTGGTATTAGTTCAGTGGTTTAAAGGATTTGAATAACGAATTCGTCACGCAGGTGCAAAAAAAATATTTGTGGAATGTGGAAGCGTGCCGTCCGGATAATAGACAGGTGATTTTCAGGTTGCTGTGAACTCGTCGGAAAGGGCCGAATAGAGGCGTTTGAACTTCTCGAAACGTGGCTGATAGGAGGCGTGTCGAGATTGGTTGGGTTCAATGACTTCCTCAATGATCGGTTTTTGGCAAACGTCTTCAGGAAGTTCTTTGGTAAGGGCTAATCGCCCCAAACGTGCTGCGCCAAAGGCTGGTCCTTTGGCGGCCCCTTGATAACGGGCAAGTGGTGTTCCCATGATGTCAGAAATCAATTGAATCCAATATCTGCTGCGTGCGCCGCCGCCAATGACGCCCGGTAATTCACAATATGTGCCCGCAGCATGCAGGCGCGATTGGGCATCGGACAAGGCAAAGGCGACGCCTTCAAGAGTTGATTGCACCATCATTTCGCGGGTGCTGTCACTGCCAAGACCAAAGAAAACCCCACGGGCATAAGGATTGTTATGCGGGGTACGTTCTCCGTCCAGATAAGGCAGGAACAAAATGTCAGATGGTGCGGTATGTTGTGCTTCAACCCGGTGCAATAGGGCGGCAATATCAGACTCGCCTAAAAGATTAGCAGCCCATTGCAAGCAGCTTGCACCGTTTAGCAAGACCGCCATTTGGAACCAGTGTTCTGGGATCGCATGGGTGAAACTGTGCAGGAGTTCTTTGGGTTTGGGGCGATATTTGTCCGACGCGACAAATATCTGTGAAGAGGTGCCAAGCGAGATAAAGCCATCCCCATGGCTTACAGCCCCGACACCAATGCCACCGGTTGCTGCATCTCCGCCGCCGCCCGCAATAACCACATTGCGGCCCATCCCCCATCGATTGGCAAGTTCGGCAAATAGGGTTCCTGTTACATCCGATCCTTCGACCAGTTTGGGTAATTGATCCATGGTTAGGCTACAGGCATCAATTGCAGCTAGGTTCCAGTTTCGGCTTTTTTCATCAAGCCAAAGGGTGCCTGCCGCATCTGACATTTCGGTTACTTTGTCACCCGACAGGCAAAAACGGATGTAATCCTTAGGCAGAAGGATGGTTTTGATTTTGGCAAATAAGTCAGGTTCGTGCTTTTTCAGCCAGATCAGTTTTGGGGCTGTCATGCCTGGCATCGTCGCAACGCCAGCCTGAATACCCAGATTGGGCAAAGCGTTATCAAGTTCGGTGCATTCCTGCATAGCCCGGCCGTCATTCCAAAGAATGGCGGGGCGAAGTGGTGTGTCATTTACGCCAAGCAATGTCGCACCATGCATCTGCCCAGAAAGGCCAATGGCGCGCGTAGCCGCGATCGCTGTCGGGTTTTGAGCATGCAGCAGATCGACTGCCCGCAAGGTGGCATTCCACCAGTCGGTTGGGTTTTGTTCGCTCCAGAATGGATGTGGGTTCGAAACAGACAAGGGGGCATCAGCCTCGGCAATTGTGGCCGAGTTTTCGTCAATGAGCAGCGCCTTGACCGCGGATGTGCCGACATCAATTCCGAGAAACATATTTGGGGTGCCTCCAGACGTTTCTTATCATTCTATCCCGGCATCATGATCGTGCGGGTTGATTTAATCTTTATTCCAGATGGTTGTCGTCTTGATTGCAACAAAAAAAGCCGCTGCAACGGGCAGCGGCTTTGATTCGAATATGCGCATATGGACAGTCGACCCCTTAGCGGGTTGGGACTGGTTCATCACCGCTATAGTCATAGAAGCCGCGGCCAACCTTACGGCCAAGCCAACCTGCTTCGACATATTTAACCAGCAGCGGGCAAGGGCGGTACTTGGTGTCGGCCAAACCATCATGCAGGACATGCATGATCGAAAGACAGGTATCAAGACCGATAAAGTCTGCCAATTGCAGCGGCCCCATCGGATGATTGGCACCCAGACGCAATGCTGTATCGATGGATTCGACGTTCCCCACACCTTCATAAAGGGTGTAGATCGCTTCGTTGATCATCGGCAGCAAGATGCGGTTGACGATGAAAGCCGGGAAGTCTTCAGCACTCGCCGTGTCTTTGCCCAGTTTATTCGTCAGTTCATGAATGGTGCGATAGGTGGTTTCGTCGGTGGCGATACCACGGATCAGCTCTACCAGCTTCATCAAGGGCACCGGGTTCATGAAGTGCATGCCCATGAACTTCGCCGGGCGGTCCGTATAGGACGCCAGACGGGTTACCGAGATTGACGATGTGTTGGTCGCGATGATGGCTTCAGGGCCGAGAACCGGACAAAGAGCCTTAAAGATCTGCTTTTTGACTTCTTCATTCTCGGTTGCCGCTTCGATCACCAGATCGCAGTCTGACAGGAATGAGTATTCCGTTCCGGTTGAGATGAGCGCAAGAGCCGCATCTTTTTGCGCTGCGGTAATTTGCTCTTTCTTGACCTGACGGGCCATGTTCTTGTCCATCAAGCCAATCGCCTTATCGAGGGCGTCTTGCGAGATGTCTAGAATTCGGACGTCGTAACCGGCCAATGCGACCACATGGGCAATGCCATTGCCCATTTGACCAGCGCCGATTACGCCAATGGTTTTGATATCTTCCAACGAAGCCATTTGTTCCCCACTCGTCCCCTTAGGGCCAAAACAATAGAATTCACTGTCTTGACCCTAAATGGGATCAGATTATTTGTCGAGTTCGCTCGCCAGAGCGGGAAGGGCTTCGAAAAGGTCACCGACAAGTCCGTAATCCGCTACCGAAAAGATCGGTGCTTCTTCGTCCTTGTTAATAGCGACAATGACCTTACTGTCCTTCATGCCGGCAAGGTGCTGAATAGCACCGGAAATGCCTACAGCAATGTATAGCTGCGGTGCAACAACTTTGCCGGTTTGACCGACTTGCCAATCATTCGGAGCGTAACCGGCATCAACCGCAGCGCGTGATGCGCCAATTGCAGCGCCCAGTTTGTCGGCAATCGGTTCAATCAGGTGGAAGTTTTCACCCGAACCCATGCCACGGCCACCAGAAATGACAACTTTGGCAGCGGTCAGTTCAGGACGTTCCGACTCGGTCAGTTCCTGACCAACGAAGCTTGACTTGCCTGCATCGGTGACAGTTGCAACATCTTCGATTGATGCAGAACCACCTTCGGCGGCAACCGGGTCAAAGCCCGTGGTGCGTACCGTGATCAGTTTGATCGGGTCAGATGACTGCACGGTTGCCAGTGCATTGCCAGCATAAATCGGTCGGACAAAAGTATCGGCACTTTCGACATCGGTGATGTCGGAAATCTGTGCGACGTCTTTTTTGGCAGCAACACGCGGCATGAAGTTTTTGCCTGATGTCGAAGCCGGAACCAGAACGTGGCTGTAATCACCGGCCAGTTCGGTTACGAGACCAGCAATGTTTTCAGCCAGAAAATGGCCGTATGCTGCGTTGTCTGCGACCAGAACTTTGGAAACGCCGGCAACTTTGGCGGCCGTTTCAGCAACGCCGCGGCAGTTTTCGCCAGCAACGAGGATGGTGATGTCGCCACCGATCTTCTGTGCAGCAGCAACGGTATTAAGCGTGCCACCCTTCAGTTCGGTATTGTCGTGTTCGGCAATAACTAGAATGCTCATTTGAATGATCCCCGCTTAGATAACTTTTGCTTCGTTGCGCAGCTTGTCGACAAGCTCGGCAACGTCGGCAACTTTAACGCCTGCCTGACGCGACGCAGGTTCCGTCACTTTCAGGGTTTTAAGGCGCGGCGCGGTATCAACACCAAGATCAGCCGGGGTCATAGTATCAAGCGGCTTTTTCTTGGCTTTCATGATGTTCGGCAGGGACGCATAACGCGGCTCGTTGAGGCGCAAGTCAGTGGTCACAATCGCCGGAAGATCAAGTTTGACGGTCTCAAGACCGCCGTCGACTTCGCGGGTGACATCCATTTTGCCATCAGCAATGGCAACCTTGGATGCAAACGTGCCCTGCGGCCAATCCAAAAGAGCAGCCAGCATCTGACCGGTTTGGTTGGCATCGTCGTCAATCGCCTGTTTACCCAAGATCACTAGATCCGGGCTTTCTTTGGCAACGACTTCTTTCAAAAGCTTTGCAACGGCAAGCGGCTGCAATTCATCGTCGGTTTCGACCAGAATGCCGCGATCGGCACCCATGGCAAGGGCGGTGCGCAGAGTCTCCTGACACTGCTTGACGCCGAGAGATACAGCAACCACTTCGGTCGCAGTACCTGCTTCTTTGAGGCGAATGGCCTCTTCAACGGCGATTTCGTCAAACGGGTTCATGGACATCTTAACGTTGTTTAATTCAACGCCAGACTGGTCCTGTTTGACTCGGATCTTGACGTTGTAATCCACAACGCGCTTAACGGCGACAAGAACCTTCATGACAGACCTGTTCGTTTTTGTTGTCGAAACTATAGGCTTCCTACTCCCCGCCGAGGCAGTTCGCGGTGGGCCCGAATGCTACTGTTTTCCCCGCGATGCACAATAGGGAGTGCATTGCAGGTTGTCAATTTACGTAAAGAGGTTGACGTTAACGATAACTTCTTTACTAAAATTTTGATGCCCTTCGCAATCTTGATACGGCACAAATCCGCCAATTAACAGGGGGTTGTGCAATATTTTTTCCTTATCGCGTCAATCCTGGTTTCCACAGGATGTCGTCTTTACCGCCATTATTCGCATAACGTGCCAAGACAAACATATGGTCTGAAAGCCGGTTGATATAGCGAACGGCTTCTGGATTAATTGCCTCAATTCCGGCCAGTTCGACAATAAGACGTTCGGCGCGACGTGATACTGTGCGTGCGATATGTAGTTGCGCGGAAAGGGCGCTTCCGCCCGGCAGAACAAAGGATTTCAGCGGATCAAGGTTTTCATTGATCTGATCAATCTCGTTCTCTAGCCGTTCGGTTTGTTTGGCAATGATGCGAAGGGCTGGCTGATCAGGATTGTCGTCCGTGCCATCTCCGGGGGTACATAAATCGGCACCCAGATCAAAAAGGTCGTTCTGGATTCGCGCCAGCATATCATCCAGATCACCGTCGGCATGCAGCCGGGCAACACCAATAACGGCATTGGTTTCATCAACGGTGCCATAGGCCTCGACGCGAATATCGTTTTTAAAAACGCGTGTTCCATTTCCAAGGGCTGTTTTGCCCTTGTCACCGGATTTTGTATAGATACGTGTCAGTTGAACCATGTGCCGTCCGTTATGTTCGCAAATAGGGTCAATTATCAGGTTGGGTTATTTCCCAAGCGCCATTAATGACAGGATAAACAAAAGTAAAAGTGCGCCTGCTTGCAGCAGTACGCGAAGCTGCATCAGCTTGTTTGACTTTCGGGCGTCGTTTCCACGTGCCATGGATATGATGCCCATAACTAGAACAGCGGCGACAGCGGCCATCGCCAGCAAAGCACCGATCTGAAGAAATGCAGCCATACTTGGTCATCCTTGTTCTTGCCTGAGGACTTATGCCGTCATCTGGGTTTTGCAATAACGGGAAATCGCAGAGTTTAATCTATATGTCGTTGGGCTGGTTTGTATCAGGCGACGACATGCTGCGCCAAGCAGCGTTTATAGGCAACCGGCGTTGGCAAATTTTTGGGTTATTCGGGCGTTTTATCCAAAAGAAACGCACGGCGATCAATGTTGAATGTCTTGATACGCGATGCCAGCGTGGTTGGTTTAATACCAAGAAGGGCGGCGGCACCCCCTTGGCCAAAAATCTTTCCGCGTGTCTCTGTCAGGGCGTGGATGATGTTGTTGCATTCGTTTTGGCGCAATTCATCGCGGGTCAGGATGGCTTTTTCGGGGAGTTCGGTCTGATCGACAGCTGTGTCGATCAGTCTTCGACTATCGCGCCCACCGGTTTCAGGTAAGTCGAAATGTAGTTTGCCGTCATGGGCAAGAATTGCGGCCCGCTCAATAACGTTTTCAAGTTCACGGGCATTCCCCGGCCAGCCGTAATTTTGCAAGGTGCGGACCTGTCCTTTGGTCAGTGTGGGTTGGCTGATATTTAATCGCTGGGAGATGTTGCGCAGGAAATGGGTCGCCAATGGTGGGATATCGTCGGTACGGTCGCGCAATGGGCGGCATTCAATCGGGAAGACATTCAGGCGGAAATAAAGGTCTTCGCGGAAACGCCCTTGGCGAACTTCTTCTTTAAGGTCGCGGTTGGTTGCAGCGACCAAGCGAACATTGACCTCTCGGGTGCGTTCTTCGCCAATGCGTTCAAATTTTTGGTCCTGCAAAACACGAAGCAATTTGCCCTGAAGCTCTAGCGGGATTTCTCCGACTTCATCAAGGAACAATGTCCCGCCATCCGCCAGTTCAAAGCGGCCCACGCGATCGCGTATGGCACCGGTAAAGGCACCGCGGACATGGCCAAAAAACTCGCTTTCAAAAAGTTCATGGGGAATGGCCGCGCAGTTCACGCGAACCAATACGCGATCTGATCGGGTGCTGGCCTGATGGATGGCGCGCGCAATCAGTTCTTTCCCTGTTCCGGATTCACCCGTGATCAGAACGTTGGCATCGGTTGGGGCAACAAGATCAATTTGTTTTAAGGCACCCTGAATAGCATCCGACTGACCGATGATTTCGTGATGATTGTTGGTCGAAAGAATTTCTTCCTGCAGATAGGCGTTTTCAAGTTCAAGCCGTTCACGAAGGCGATCAACTTCGGCCAGTGCGGCATGCAGTTTTTCTTCGGCAATTTTACGTTCGGTGATATCGCGAAAAACAATCACGGCCCCGATGACAAGCCCATGGTCGCGAATAGGGGTGGAGGTATATTCGACCCGGATCGGTTTTCCGTCACTCCGCCAGAAAACTTCGTCGTCGACACGTCGGACAATGCCTTCGCGAAACGCATTGTAAATCGGGCATTGTTCAGCGTGATAGGGTTCGCCGTCGACATGGGAATGGTGAATGATCGAATGGATTTCCCTGCCAACAAGCCCATCTGCTGTCCAGCCCAGCATGCGTTCAGCTGCCGGGTTGACGAATGTTGTGATGCCGTCGCTGTTTACGCCGTAAATACCTTCGCCTGCCGCCCCTAGAATGAGCTGGTTTTCACGTTCAATTTCGCGGAAAAAACGTTCGGCGCGTCGCCATTCGGAAATGCCTTCACGGAGGTAATCATCTGCTTCTGAATCGACATCGCGACGATGGCGAGCATCAAGGTCAGAAATGGTGATGGTCAGGTATTCTTCATCATTGAGTGTGATCGCACGGGCTTCGTGTTCAAGCTTTAATTCAGACCCATCCGGGCGGGTCAAATCCAGCCCTCGCGTCCATGCAAAGCCATGGTAAAGGGCTGCCTGACTAAAAACGACAAGGCTGGGAACTTGTCCTTTGTGCAGGGCACTCATCTTTGATGATTTCAGGGTGTCTATGCTGCGGCCCAGCAATTTGGCAGCAGCATCATTGGCAAAAATGATGCTGTCGGTTTTTGGATGAACCAATAATGTTGGATGCGTGTGGGCCAAAAGTGCCTGAAGATGAAGTGTCTCCAAAGGCATTGAAATAGGCTGAATTACATCGCTATCCATTGAAGATCCTACGAAAAATCGTATTAATAATTACGAAAATTCGTAAATTACGATTTTTCGTATCACCTGAGGATGCCAGCCTTCATATGCAGAGTCTAGCGTTTCCAACGAAACTGCTGCGCTGCAACAAGTTGGCACGCTGGTTGCTCTTGTCCCTTGTGAATATCTGATGCTGCCTGATCTGGGTGGCGTAACAACAGGGGGTGATCATATGTCAGTCAAAAGTCTGGGCGATCCATTCAGTGGGGATGCTGACCTTCGGCACAGTAAATCATGTGGCTGTGAGGTTTGTGCGTCAAAAGGGGATCACAAACACGCATCACATACGGCCCAAGGTCTTGGCGTAGAACACGATCTGGCAAAAATGCCAGCACATAGTGATATGGGCAATCTGGCGGATGCGACGCCGGGCAGCAGTGAAGAGATGCTTGATCGCGCAATCGACAGTGCGATTGTCCGGTCCGTCTTTGGGCATGATGAAATTTCGCGGCGTTCTTTTGCCAAGATGGTCGGCGGTACCACCATGATGGCCGCCTTGGGATCTGTTCTGCCGATTGATAAGGTCAAAGCAGCGATCCTTGATGATCTGGGCAAGCCGGAAAAATCCAAACTTAATATTGGTTTTGTTCCGATTACCTGCGCAACACCGATCATTATGGCTCAGCCGATGGGCTTTTATGAAAAATACGGCCTTGATGTTGATGTGATCAAGACAGCCGGTTGGGCGGTTGCGCGCGACAAGTCATTGAACAATGAATATGACGCCTCGCATATGTTGACCCCGATGCCATTGGCGATCTCAATGGGGGCTGGGTCCTCGGCAACACCGTTCCTGATGCCAGCGGTTGAAAACATCAATGGTCAGGCCATTGTGTTGCATAACGACCACCTTGATAAACGTGATCCCAAGCAGTGGAAAGGCTTCAAGTTTGGTGTGCCATTCGAATACTCGATGCACAACTTCTTGCTGCGCTACTACGTTGCCGAACATGGGCTGGATCCGGACAAGGACATTCAGATCCGTGTCGTTCCGCCGCCCGAGATGGTTGCAAACTTGCGTGCCGGTAACCTTGATGGCTATCTGTCACCGGATCCGTTCAATCAGCGCGCTGTCTGGGAAAAAATCGGCTTCCTGCACACCCTGACCAAGGATATCTGGGAAGGTCATCCATGCTGTGCATTTGCCTGCTCCAAGGCGTTTTCGGAAGAACTTCCAAACACCTATGGCGCACTTTTGAAATCGATTGTTGATGCGACCCAATACGCGTCCAAAGCGGAAAATCGCAAAGAAATTTCGGCAGCAATTGCACCGGCAAACTATCTGAACCAGCCGGTTCCAGTGATCGAACAGGTTCTGACCGGGCGGTATGCGGATGGCTTGGGCGAAGTTCTGAATGTCCCGGACCGTATCGATTTCGATCCGTTCCCATGGCATTCCATGGGGGTCTGGATTTTGACCCAGATGAAACGTTGGGGCTATATCGAAGGCGACATCAATTACAAGAAAATCGCCGAAGAAGTCTATGTCGCAGCCGATTGCGCCAAGGTCATGAAAGACCTTGGGTATGAGGCCCCGACCGAGACCTACAAAACCTATAGCATCATGGGCAAGACTTTCGACCCTGATGAGCCTGAAGCCTATGTGAACAGCTTTGCCATTGGTAAAGGGGTAAGCTGACATGCTGGCATCTTTAAATGCCAGGGCTTTGCTTTTGTCTCTCGTGTTGCTGGCGGTTCTCCTTGGGTTATGGGAGGCCGCCAGCCCGAAGCAGCAACTTGCCGGCGAACTTACCGAATATGAATTGCTGATGGGCGGGGGCGAGCCAAAAGCGGCTGTGCCACCACCCTCAGCCGTCTTCGCCAAGGCGTGGGAAGAACTGAGCGATCCTTTCTATGATGCAGGTCCCAATGACAAGGGGATTGGTATTCAGATTGGCTATTCGTTGTATCGGGTTCTGAGCGGTTATTTCCTTGCAGCAGCCATTGCCATTCCGGTCGGATTTTTGATCGGGATGTCGCCGTTGATGTACAAGGCACTTGATCCCTTCATTCAGGTGCTTCGACCGATATCACCTTTGGCCTGGATGCCTCTTGCGTTGTTTGTCATTCAGGACAGCCAGGCATCGGCGATCTTTGTCATTTTCATCTGTTCGATCTGGCCAATGCTGATCAATACGGCCTTTGGTGTGGCCGGGGTTCGCAAGGACTGGGTCAATGTTGCGCGCACACACGAACTTGGTGCGCTTAAAACAGCATGGATTGTGATTTTGCCCGCGGCGGCCCCGACGATTTTGACCGGTATGCGAATTTCAATCGGCATTGCCTGGTTGGTTATTGTTGCCGCCGAGATGCTCGTGGGGGGTACGGGGATTGGCTACTACGTCTGGAATGAATGGAACAATCTTGATCTGACCAGTGTGGTGTTCTCGATCCTCGTGATTGGTGTTGTCGGCATGCTGCTTGATACCGCCTTTGCCTATTGCGCACGTCTTGTGCAGTACCAGGAATAAGGAGACCTGAAATGTCGACACCATTCCTGAGCGTACAGAACCTAAGCAAACGGTTTAAAGCACCCAAGGGTGAAGACGCCCTCACCGTGTTTGAAAACGTCAATCTTGGCATTGAGAAGGGCGAGTTTGTTTGCATTATCGGTCATTCTGGCTGTGGTAAATCGACGATCCTTAACATTCTTGCCGGGCTTGATGAACCAAGCGAAGGCGGGGTGATTATGAACGGCAAGGAGGTCTCGGGGCCTAGTCTTGATCGCGGTATCGTGTTTCAGAACTATTCCCTGCTGCCTTGGCTGTCGGCCTTGAAAAACGTGACCTTTGCCGTGCAGGCCCGTCACAAGTCCTGGAGTAAAAAACAGGTCCACGAACATTCGATGAAGTATCTTGAGATGGTTGGCTTGGCCGGTGGTGCCGAACTTCGCAAACCGTCTCAATTGTCGGGTGGGATGCGTCAGCGGGTTTCAATTGCGCGGGCATTCGCGATCCAGCCAGAACTGTTGCTGCTCGATGAGCCATTTGGTGCGCTTGATGCGCTAACCCGTGGCAGCATTCAGGATGAACTGATCCGTATCTGGTCTGGCTCAGATCAGACCGTATTCATGATTACCCATGATGTGGATGAGGCAATCCTGCTGGCGGACCGTATTTTGCTGATGACCAACGGGCCTTATGCCCGTGTGGCAGAATCGGTCCAAGTCGAAATTCCGCGTCCGCGCGAACGGGCCAATATCATCCATCATTCCGACTATTACGACATCCGAAATCACCTTGTCGAATTCCTTGCTACCCGCTCCAAGGCGCTTGCAGGCAAGCAGGAAGATGGCGGCACTTCGGAGCCGTCCATCGTTCGGTTCGGCGCGCACGGGGTGCTTTCGGACCCAAAGGATGACCGTAAACCTGCAGTCAGTCGGGCTAAATAAACCAAATCCACCGTTGATTACTGAGAAGGAGAAAAGCTGTGAAAAAAGCAGATGTCAAAGAAATGATCATCAAAGCCAAAAAGGCCAAAGGTCTTGGCTGGGAAGAAGTTGCAAGCAAGATCGACATGTCGCCGGTCTGGACGACCTCGGTTTGTTTTGGCATGAATTCCGCGCCAAAGGACAAGGCTGATATGCTCGTCGCCCTGTTTGGCCTTCCGCCAGAGGCATCGGCAGTCATTCAGGAATGCCCGATGAAAATCTGGGATCAGGCCGTTCCGACCGACCCGGCTGTTTATCGTTTGTATGAAATTGTCGGTGTTTACGGCGAAACCATCAAGGAAATCATCCACGAGAAATTCGGCGATGGCATCATGAGTGCCATTGATTACGAAATGTATATCGAGCGTAAGGAAGACCCGAAAGGTGACCGCGTCGTGATCACCCTTGATGGTAAGTTCCTGAAATATCGGGCTTGGTAAATAAAGTGGACCGGTGAGCCTTATCACCGGATGCGAGCAGACTTAAAAGACGAAACCGGTCTGCCATCCGCAGGCCGGTTTCGTTATGTAAGATAATTGGGTGGGGTGCACGTAATGCCAATCCAATTAGGTCAGTAAACAATCAGTTGCCAGATTGCCGGTGGCACAATCGATGTGATGCGCTACATGTTATGGTCAATGACATCAATAAACGCATTGACTTAGAAAGGGCGATACCATGGTTGATCTCTCCAATTTCGGCATTACCAAACGTTGGCCCGCCAAAAATCCCGACATCCTGCAGCTTTACTCCTTTCCGACCCCAAATGGGGTCAAAGTTTCCATCATGCTTGAGGAAATCGGACTTCCCTATGAAGCGCATAGTATCAAGATTGGCGAAGATGAAACATGGACGCGAGAGTTCCTGTCGCTGAACCCAAACGGCAAAATTCCGGCAATTCTGGACCCGGATGGACCGGGGGGTGAACCGCTTGCCTTGTTTGAATCAGGTGCAATTTTACAATATCTGGCCGAGAAAACCGGCAAGCTTCTGCCAAGTCATCCAGCTAAGCGCATGGAAGCCATTCAGTGGGTTTATTTCCAGATGGCTGGTCTTGGCCCTATTTTTGGGCAGCTTGGATTCTTTCATAAATTTGCAGGCAAAGACATCGAAGACAAGCGTCCGCGCGACCGGTATGTCAATGAAACAAAGCGTCTGCTGGGTGTGCTTGAAACCCGCTTGACGGATCGTGATTGGATTATGGGGGATGAATTTACCATTGCCGATATCGCAAGCCTTGGCTGGGTGCGTAACCTGATCGGGTTCTATGATGCCGGTGATCTGGTCGAATTCAATAAGTTGGTCAAGGTTCCGGCATGGCTTGAACAGGGACTTGAACGTCCTGCTGTTCAACGTGGCATCAATATTCCGCCGCGGGGTTAATCCTACTTGAATTGATCTTAGTTTGACCAGATGGTCAGAAATGCTTTCCATCTGATCAGGCTACCATTAACTAATGGGGCAATTCATTCGCCCACGAAGTTAAGAGAATTATCCATGACAAGCCGCATCAAGGACGCCACCCTTGCCTGCCAGATTAACGACGAAACGCTTGCATGGCGCGAAGTCATTTGCCCTGTAACGGCAAAATATGGAAATTATGTCGCCAAACGTGATTTACGCGACAAAACGATTGTCAGCTTTCAGCATGTCTTGGAAGACACCATTCCCACCTTGCTGCCGTTTGTAAAGGCTGGTGCCAAGGTCAAGGTTGGTGCGTGTAACCCTGATAGCACCGATGATGTGGCGGCTGCTTATTTGGCCGCGAATGGTGTTGAAGTTCATGCGTTTTCGGGCATGAATCCAGATGAATACGCCAAAAGCATTGATATTCTGTCGTCTGAACCTGCAGACATCCTTGCCGATATGGGCGGAGAGCTGATTGAGGCATTCGTTCAAAAGGGTCACAAGGTTGATGGTGCACTTGAGGCAACCACAACTGGTGTGCACCGGGTTGAGAAGCTGGATTATTCGTTCCCGGTCTTTAACTGGAACGATATTGCGATCAAAGATCGCCTGCATAACCGTCATCATGTGGCACAGGAAATGTGGCCCGTCTTTTCCAATGTGACGGGGCTTGCGCTTTATGGGCGTTCGGTCCTTGTCATTGGCTTTGGTCCGGTTGGGCGCGGTGTTGCCGAACGTGCGCGCAATCTTGGTGCGGTGGTATCGGTTGCAGAACGCGACCCGGTCCGTGCCCTTGAAGCCCAGCATCATGGATGCCGTGTGGTTAACCTTGAAGATGGGTTAAAGGAAAGTGCGATCATTGTTACGGCAACTGGATTGTCGGGCATTCTGGGTGAAACGCAGATCAAGCAGATGCGCCGCGGCGCAATTTTGGTCAATGTGGGCCATTCAAACACCGAAATTGATGTCGCATGGCTTGATGGCCAGCAACGTACGAAAATGCGCCGTTATATTGAACGGTTTGAGCTTGAAAACGGTCGCGAAGTTTATCTTCTGAACCGGGGCAGTCTTTTGAACCTTGCGCCGGGCATGGGTGGTTCGGGCAAAGATCTGTTTGATCCGTTTTCCGCCATTCTGATCCGTGGCATTGACTGGTTGGCATCGGGTGGTGCGGCATCATTCAAGCCGGGATTCTATGATTACCCAGCAGAGATTGAGCGTGAGATCGCAGAAGCGATCCTGCATTCCCATAGCTAACGCGTTCATGCCGTGAAAATCGTACAAACGTAGATGTAAAACACCCCGGCCAGATGACCGGGGTGTTTTGTTTTTTATTGTTTGCTCGCTTCCAAATCGTTAGGCGCGGTAGCCAATCCTTAGATTGCCCCATTGTTCGCCATTTACCATGATCGGAACGTCGCATTCCTTCATGAAGACAACACTGTCACCCATGTCGCGGAAATAGGTTTGCAGCAGATGTGGTTTGGTATTGCGCGCCGCCATAAGGCCCGCACGGTCATCAAAAATGCGGCGGTTGCGGCAATTGCCCATGTTCCAGGCAGGTTCACCGGGTTTCTGCGGCTGGCTGTAAATTTTGTTATGGGTTGGCAGATACCCGTTTGAATCGACCCCGGCAGCAAAGACAATGTGTTTGTCTTTTTCAAGAATGGCTTCTTGAAGCGGGGTGAAGCTGCGATCTGTGAACGGGATATAAGGCGTCATGAATTGTTTTGGGTCGCTGTCGGCAATTGATTCATAGCGCGGATTAAACAGGTCTTCGTGGGTGATTTCGTTATTGCGCAACCCGGTTTCGAGAACCTTGCCAAGATCGCCAGCCAGAGTTTTTCCAAGATCGGCAATCTTGGCGTCATGTTCATGGGTTTTTTTCATGTGGCCAAGAATGACTTGGTTGGCTTGGTCATTTAGTTCGGTGAGTTGAACGTGGGTGCCAAGCCCGGAAACCGCTTTGATAAGGCCATTTAAGACTGTGCCATCATCCATGGTGATGATGACCGACTTGTCATGGTCTTTTTCGCTGGCATCAATACGAGCAAGCAAGCCCGCCAAAGACATGTCGGCAGTAACGCCAGTTCGGATATCACCCCCGCCAAAATCGACTTTGATATCAACCGCAATGGGGACACGTTCTTCGTGACGTCGGTTCGTGCCCTCTGCACTACGCAGAACCAGTCGGAACCGGTTTTCCATTTCATTGATATCATTGCGGATGTTTGAGGCAAGGATACGAAGGTTTTCTGCAGTTTCGCTGGCGTTTTGTGATTTGGCACTGGCCAGTTCAATATCGCCGGAAATACCCTGCATATGGGTGGAGACTTCCTGTGCACTGGCAGAAATTTCGGCAATTGCAGCAGTTTGTTGTTCCACCGATGCCGAAATATCAGAAGACAGTTGGCTTACTTCGCCAATTGCGCCACCAATGCCTTCAATCGCGACAACGGCTTCGGAAGTCGCCCCCTGAATGGCGGTGATTTGCGAATTAATGTCCGAGATCGCTTTTTCGGTCTGGGTCGCAAGGTTTTTGACCTCGTTGGCGACCACAGCAAATCCTTTGCCGGCATCACCCGCACGGGCGGCTTCGATGGTGGCATTTAAGGCAAGCATCTTGGTCTGATCGGAAATGCGTTTAACGATATCAACAACTTTGCCGATCTCGCTTGCCGTTTCCGACAGGCTGTTCATCGTATCGGAAGTTTCCTGCGCACGGGTAACGGCCTGGCCTGCTATGTCGTTGGTTTTATGAATGCGATCAGCAATTTCATGGCTGGATGCCTGAAGTTCTTCGGTGGCGGACGCAACGGTGGAGACATTATTGCTGGCAATGTCTGTTGTTGCTGTGATGCGTTCAACCAGTTGGGATAGGTCGGTGGCATCATTTTCCATGGCTTGGGCGACATCATTGGTCCGGCCTGCCTGAAACCCGACTTCCGAGATGATGTTATCTGTTTCGCGTTCGATGATTTCGGACATCGACTGGATTTCAGAAACTGCGCGTTGGCGTGAAATCAAAGATTGCTTGGCAGCCATCAGGCTTGCCATATCAGCCATCAAAACACAGCGGGCGGCTTCAATTACAGTCGGTGTTGCGCGCACACCTTTGGTGCGGGACGCCAGCGCAACACAATTTGCCGCGGTCTTGTGATAAGCCAGTATCAATCGATCGGGCGATAAATCAGATATTTGGTCGGCTAAAACATGGTCTTCAAAGCAACGGTTAAATTCGTTTGCGGAGGTTGAATTTGCCAAGGTGCGAAAACGCTGAGCAAGGCCTTCAAGATGGCTTCGCGGATCGCTGGGATCGGCGCTGCTTTGGCCTGTTCCAAACAGCTCTGCGACGAGACTTTCAGCAAGTTGATCGGCATGTTCATCGAAGATGCCTTTTGCTTCGGATATACGCGTAAAGATTGTATTTTCTTGCGTTGCCGAGGTGTAATTCATTTTAGACCTCATCTCCCTTTTCCCTGTCGGCATTTTAGCCGGTGTCCCACAGATTTTTCAGGTCTCTGTTTGGACTTCTATCTAGTCTAGCACCACAGGTAAGGGCGAAATATATCATACTTTAGGTTGATATGAAAAAGTGGCCCGTCAATCCTGACGGGCCAAAGTTGCCCTTGTTGTTCACAGGGGCCACGGTTCGCAATGAAATATAGTCGAATTTCAATCTGTTAGGCGATTACCGGCCGAGAATGCCGCGGGTGACAACTTGCGCCTGAATTTCGGCGGCACCTTCAAAAATGTTTAGAATACGAGCATCGCAGAGCACACGACTGATCTGATATTCAAGTGCATAGCCATTCCCGCCGTGAATCTGAAGGGCGTTATCAGCATTTGACCATGCCACGCGTGCACCCAGAAGTTTCGCCATCCCGGCTTCTATGTCGCAACGAATGTCCTGATCTTTTTCAAACGCAGAGAAATAGGTCAACTGACGTGCGATCATGGTTTCAACCACCATCCATGCGACTTTGCCATAGACGCGCGGGAAGGCATAAAGTGGTTTGGAAAACTGAACACGATCCTTGGCATAGCGCATCCCAATCTCAAGTGCGTTTTGCGCAACCCCAACCGCACGTGCAGCAGTTTGAATACGGGCTGATTCAAACGTTGCCATCAGCTGTTTGAACCCTTGACCTTCTTCACCGCCTAAAAGATTGGCGGTTGGAACTTCAAACCCGTCAAAGGACAGCTCGTATTCCTTCATGCCCCGATAACCAAGGACTTCGATCTCGCCGCCGGACATGCCATCAGCAGGGAACGGATTGTCGTTTGTTCCGCGTGGCTTTTCAGCAAGCAGCATCGATAACCCGCGATAACCTGCCTCATCCGGGTCGGTGCGGGTCAGAAGGGTCATCAGATCGGAACGGGCGGCATGGGTGATCCAGGTTTTATTCCCCGTAACCTTATAGTTTTCGCCGTCTTTGATTGCGCGTGTACGCAAATGGGCAAGGTCCGATCCGTTGTTGGGCTCGGTAAATACCGCCGTCGGCAGGATTTCACCCGAAGCCAGCTTAGGTAGGTAATGTTCTTTTTGCGCGTCAGTTCCACCCAGTCGGATCAATTCAGCGGCAATTTCAGATCGGGTGCCAAGCGAGCCAACACCGATATAACCACGCGAAAGTTCTTCGGTCACAACACACATGGCGGTTTTACCCATGCCAAGGCCGCCGAATTCTTCGGGAATGGTCAGGCCAAAAACACCAAGTTCAGACATCTCATTGACGATCTCAATCGGGATAAGCTCGTCACGTTCGTGCCAGCCATGGGCATGCGGAGAGACTTTTTCATCAACAAAACGACGGAATTGGTCACGGACCATATCAAGCGTTTCGTCTTCAAGGCCGGTTTCACCAAACTGGCCTGTATCGAGACTGTCTTCAATTTCTGTGGCAATCGCACGACGGGTCGCATCTGAATTGCCGTGAGTAGCAAGGGTCGTGACCGATGCATTGGCACTAAGTGTTTTGATGATGTTATCAGGCACGCCAAGGGTCGAAAGGCGGATGATCTCGCCTTGCGACATTGGAATTCCGCCTTGAATTTGGGCAAGGTACTCGCCAAAGGCGGCCTGCAGGATCAACTGTTCAAGTTGCCCAAATTTACCCTGATCTTTCAGGCGGTTTGCCCATGCTTTCATTTGCTGCAAGGCGGTGACATAGGTCGTGAACCAAGCAAAGCCATGGGCAGAAAACTGGTTGTCATCAAATGCGCTAGTATTAATCCGGCCATCAACCGTTACTTTGCTCCGCAAAGCATTTTCTGCGGCATCAGAAACAGGGGCCAATGCAGCCAGCGCGTCATCGCACAAACGTTCGAGGTCAGGCAGAAGTACGGTATCGGTCATTATTTGGTCCTCGGGTCGGCAACCGTGTGGGGCGATTGCGCTGGTCGGTATCGGATATCGAAATACGTCGAAAGGGTGGTGGCACCCCGCGCGCCGATCGGGCGAGAACGCGCTTGGGGTGCCAGCAATCAGTCAAAGGCAGGGGCTGTGGGTACGGCCCCAATGTGGGATTAACCTTCGACTGCTTCTTCAATTGTGCGCATGCCTGGGCGTTTTGCCTGAACCAGCACAGCCATGTTTCCGGGTTTGTGTTCGTTGCGCATCATTTTCATGTGGGCGCGTGGAATATCATCCCAGCTAAACACTTCGGACATGCTTGGATCAATGCGGCGTTCAATCATCAGTTTGTTGGCCTGTGCCGCCTGTTTAAGGTTGGCAAAGTGACTGCCTTGAATACGTTTTTGACGCATCCAAACAAACCGTGCATCAAAGGTCAGGTTAAAGCCGGTGGTTCCTGCACAGAACACGACCATGCCACCCCGTTTTACGACATTGCACGAAACCGGGAAGGTTTGTTCACCCGGATGTTCAAAGACGATGTCTACGTCATTGCCCTTGCCGGTGATGTCCCAGATTGCTTTACCGAATTTACGGACTTCTTTCATATAGTCGCCAAATTCCGGGCCATTGACCGTCGGCAATTGGCCCCAGCAATTGAAGTCCTTGCGGTTAATTACGGCCTTAGCACCAAGGCCAAGAACAAAATCACGCTTGGATTCATCGGATATCACCCCGATGGCATTGGCCCCAGCAGTGGTAATGAGCTGGATCGCCATTGATCCAAGTCCACCAGAAGCCCCCCAAACCAGAACATTGTGCCCCGGACGCAGAATGTGCG
This sequence comes from Rhodospirillales bacterium, assembly GCA_019634165.1. Lineage (GTDB taxonomy): Bacteria > Pseudomonadota > Alphaproteobacteria > Rhodospirillales > Thalassospiraceae > Thalassospira. The sequence continues at coordinate 105,501 of JAHQVT010000010.1, read as the reverse complement.
GACGGTGACCAAACAGCATACGATATGCGGTGGCAAGGGTCAGCGTGTAGCACGCACTTTCTTCCCATGACAGATGCTTGGGGCGCGGCATTAACTGTTGCGCCTGAACACAGGTGAACTGCGCAAACGAACCGTCGGGTGTTTCATAGCCCCAGATACGCTGGGTCGGGGACAGCATTGGATCGCCGCCGTTACATTCTTCGTCGTCGCCATCATCCTGATTGCAGTGAATAACGACTTCATCGCCAACTTTCCAGCGCGTGACCTTTGATCCAACGGCCCAGACGATGCCCGAAGCATCGGAACCGGCAATATGGAATGGGCAATCATGGACATTAAACACAGAGATCGGTTTGCCAAGCGATGCCCACACACCATTATAGTTCACACCGGCGGCCATCACGAGAACAAGAACCTCGTGGCTGTCGGGTTGGGTGACCGGCAAGACTTCGCATTGCATGGCGGTATCAGGCTCGCCATGGCGTTCTTCGCGAATCGCCCAAGCATACATATTCTTGGGAACATGGCCGAGCGGCGGAATTTCGCCAATTTCATAAAGATCTTTTTCTTCCTGACCACCACGGAAAGGCAGCACTTCAGCAGACGTATTCATGGCCTTCACTCCTTGTTCGGGGTCGATCCGGTAGCAGAGTAATTAAATTACCTATGCTGCGTTGCGGTCGACGGATCCTCCAAGCCACGGAATTTATTTTATTTTCCCCGGGCAACCCCGGTGTCCTGCGGTTTATTTGCAAGGATAACCAGGGCGGTATTTGTTTTCGCTTTTATCGCGTTGCACAAATTGTTATATAATTACCCAAGTGATGTCTAGTGGATAATTTAATAACGTTTACGCGAAATTATCGAAAAGACATAAGGTAATAAAAATACAAGAGGTCGCGATGTCGATGGAAAACAAGCGCAGCGCAGCAAAACCGGAACGCGATCGCCCTTGGCTGATCCGTACATATGCCGGGCATAGTTCGGCTGCTGCTTCCAATACCCTGTATCGTCAGAACCTAGCCAAAGGGCAGACCGGTCTTTCGGTCGCCTTCGATCTTCCAACTCAGACAGGCTACGATTCGGACCATATTTTGGCTCGCGGTGAAGTGGGTAAGGTTGGGGTGCCCGTATCGCATCTGGGCGACATGATGACCTTGTTTGACGGTATTCCTCTTGATCAGATGAATACGTCCATGACGATCAATGCACCGGCGGCGTGGCTTTTATCGCTGTATATCGCGGTTGCGGAGAAGCAGGGGACGCCGCGTGCGAGTCTTCAGGGTACGACCCAGAATGACATCATCAAAGAATATCTGTCGCGTGGGACTTATATCTTCCCGCCAGCACCCAGTTTAAAGCTGATTACGGATGTTGCAGCTTTTACCTACCGCGAAGTTCCAAAGTGGAACCCGATGAATGTGTGCTCGTACCATTTGCAGGAAGCTGGTGCGACGGCTGAACAGGAACTGGCTTATGCGCTTGCAACCGCGATCGCCGTTTTGGATTCGGTGCGCGATTCGGGACAGGTTCCAGAAGAAGATTTTGCCAAGGTGGTCGGGCGGATTTCATTCTTTGTGAATGCCGGGATTCGGTTCGTCACCGAGATATGCAAGATGCGGGCATTCTGCGAGTTGTGGGATGAAATCACCCGTGATCGATACGGTATCGAAAATGCCAAATATCGTCGATTTCGTTATGGGGTGCAGGTCAATTCATTGGGCCTGACCGAACAACAGCCTGAAAATAACGTTTACCGAATCCTGATCGAAATGCTGGCGGTGGTGCTGTCAAAAAATGCCCGCGCCCGCGCAGTGCAGCTTCCGGCATGGAACGAAGCCCTTGGTCTGCCCAGACCTTGGGATCAGCAATGGTCGCTGCGTTTGCAGCAGATCATGGCGTATGAAACCGATCTGTTGGAATATGAAGACCTGTTTGATGGCAACCCGGCGATTGAACGAAAAGTCGGTGCCCTTAAAGAAGGTGCACGCGAAGAACTTGCCAAGATTGATGCGATGGGCGGGGCTATCGAGGCTGTTGATCAAGGATATATGAAGCAGGAATTGGTGCGGTCCAACGCGCAACGTCTGGCCGATATCGAAATGGGCCTTACCAAAGTTATTGGTGTGAACGCCTATACGGAAACAGAACCATCCCCGTTAACGTCCGGCGAAAAGTCAATTTTGACGGTGGATGACATGGCCGAACAAGATCAGATCGAAAAGCTTAAAGCATGGCGTTCTGATCGTGATCAGGCTGAGATTACCAAAATGCTTGGTGATCTGAAATCAGCAGCCAGCGAAGGCCGCAATATCATGGAAAGTTCGATAGCCTGTGCCCATGCCGGGGTGACAACTGGCGAATGGTCGGAAACGCTTCGTGAAGTGTTTGGCGAATACCGTGCGCCAACTGGGATTACATCCATGATCGTGACGGGGGATGAAGAAAATATTCAGAAGCTCCGTCAACGGGTGGATGAAGTTTCCGGCAAACTTGGCGAACGGATGAAGATGCTGGTTGGAAAGCCGGGTTTGGATGGGCATTCAAATGGGGCGGAACAGATCGCAGTTAAGGCGGGCGATGCCGGGATAGAAGTGCTGTATGACGGTATCCGTTGGACGCCAGAGGCGCTTGTGCGCAACGCTATTGACGAAGGTGCCCATGTGATCGGCCTATCTATCCTGTCAGGGTCGCATGTGCCGTTGGTGCGTGAAGTGGTCAATGGCCTGCGCGCGCAAGGGGCTGGGCATATCCCGGTTGTTGTCGGGGGGATTATCCCCGATGCTGACATGCTGGTTTTACGTCAGATGGGGGTGGCAGCGGTCTATACGCCCAAGGATTACCAATTGATGCGTGTGATTTCAGAAATCGTCGAATTGGTTGATCGCAAAACATCGGATGGCCCGACCGATACACCCAAAAATACCAGCACGAACCAAGGAACCGCAGCGATTTACTAAGTTGGTTTGTTGCGAGCTGACAATTCAAGAATCTGGCGGGTCTGTGTAAGCAGCCTGCCAGATTTTAGCACCCTTGGTGAAGCCATTCACCCGAATGCAAAGTCTTTATCAGGATTTGGCTGAGATGCGTTCTGGCTCGCGGCTGTGGCGTTCACTGACCCAGCTTTCAAATGTGGTGGCCGTAAGCGGTTTGGCAAACAAGAACCCTTGAATGAAGTCGCAGCCTTTTTCACGCAGATAGACAAGCTGTTCGACTTCTTCCACGCCCTCTGCAACCACTTCAAGGTTAAGGCTGTGGCCAAGGCCAATCACCGCATCAACAATCGCCTTGTCATCCATATCAACATGGATGTCATTCACAAATGAACGGTCAATTTTGATCGAGCTGACGGGGAATCGTTTTAGATAGTTCAGCGATGAATAACCCGTACCAAAGTCATCAATGGCAATCATAACACCGAGTGCCTTGAGTTCTTTGAGTGTCGAGACTGCTTTTTCCGGATTGTTCATCAGGATAGATTCGGTGATCTCAAGTTCAAGCGTGCCTTCGGGCAGGGCGGTGTCCTTGACGATCTTGGTGACACTTGCGACCAGTTCTGCATCTTGGAACTGTGCCGGGGAAAGATTGACGGCAATCCGCATGCCCGGAAGCGAGGTATCACGCCACGCTTGCGTCTGCTTGCAGGCTTTTTCCAGCACCCAAGCACCCAGACGGTTGATCAGGCCGCATTCTTCGGCAACAGAGATGAATTCACCCGGAAGAATGAGACCGCGTTCAGGATGGTGCCAGCGGACAAGGGCCTCGGCGCCAACCACCCGTTCGGTGCGACAGTCGATTTTTGGCTGATAGTATAGTTCGAGTTGATCTTGTTCGAGCGCATTGCGCAGATCTTCTTCGATGGTTTTGCGTTCTTTGACCCGTTCGTGCATCGATGGCAGGAAGAACCGATAGTTGTTGCGGCCCTCGGCCTTTGCCGCATACATCGCCATATCTGCGTTCTTGACCAACTGTTCTGGGTTTTCGCCATCTTCCGGGAACAGGGTAATGCCAACACTGGCCGTTGAATGCAGGCGAATGCCACGGCAATCAAATGGCTGACAAAGTTCGTCAATGATGCGCTGGGCAAGGGCGATGGTGTCTTCGATGTTTTGAACATCGGTCTGGATGATGGCGAATTCATCGCCGCCAAGGCGTGCTGCTGTATCAGAATCCCGGATGATGCGCGACAGGCGCTGCCCCATCTCCTGAATCATCAAATCGCCAACATCGTGACCAAAGTGATCGTTGATGTCCTTGAACCGGTCAAGATCAACAAACAGAACCGTTACACCACGCTGGAAACGGCGTGCAGATAGCAGTGCCTGACGCAGACGGTCGAGGAACAAGGTCCTGTTCGGTAGGCTGGTCAGAACGTCATGGACCGCAAGGTGACGCATGCGAGCTTCGGTCTGTTTACGTTCGGTAATATCGGTGTAGGTCGCAACGTAACCACCGCCCGGCATCGGATTGTGATCAACCTGAATAACCCGACCATTCGGACGTGTGCGTTCCATGCGATAAGGTTCACGACGCCGTGCAATTGCCACGCGATCGGAAATCAATGCCTGAATACTGACATCGCCATACTCACCGCGCTCGCCGTTATAGCGAAGGATATCGGAAAGCGGGGTTCCTTCTTTCACCAGATCACGTGGAAGGTTCAAAAGTTCGATATAGCGTTCGTTCCAGACCATCAGATTTAGGTCTTGGTCAAATAGACAGATACCTTGACCGATATTATGCAGGGTTGCTTCAAGAAGGGCTTGTTTTCGTTGGGCTTCTTCCTGTGCCTGACCTTGCAGGGCAACCATTTCATTATATTCGCGGATCAAAAGACCGAGTTCGTCCGAACTGTTCCATTCAACAGGGCGGCGCAGGCGCCCGTGTTTGGTCATTCGGATGGAATGTAACAGTCGATTAAGCGGTTCCTTGATGGATCGCTTGTTTGCGATCAACAGGCTTGCGGCCACGACCGAAATCAGCAGCCCAAACAGGATCATATCAATTGCGATACGGCGGAACAGCAAATCCTGAACGCGGGCATCGGTAAAGAAGATGACCAATTCTCCGACATCATGGCGGACATTGTTTCGTTCAAAATAGACACGCCGTGATAGGCGAAGTGTATCGGCAAGCTCGGATTGGGAAACACCGGTATGGGCGAATTCAGTACCGTCAGCACCAAGGGCCTGAACAGCCACGATATCGCGATCTCGCGCCATGGCGTTCAAAGCGGATTCGATATTATCGACGTCGAGATACCAGAATGGGGTGGCAAGCACGCGCGCATTGATATCCGCTGTTTGTTCGACTTTGCCATTCAGGTCATCGCGAAGGACCTTGTAACTGACATAGCCAAAAACAATAAACAGCGCGAGCGAGAACAAAGAAACCAGCGGCAATGCTATGAATAGCAGCCGACTGCTTAGGGACTTCCGTTGTAAAAAGCCGTACGATCCACGCGACAAGCGTTCTCTCCTGGGCACTCAACCTTGGTCTCACGAACTATACTGTACTCGACCTTTGTATGAGTGCCAACACCCCTATGTTTGACTCGAATCAACCCGGAACCAGCTTGAAACGCAAGTTTGATTTTGTTTCATTGAGTAAATAAAATTTTGCTGCCGTCCGTCCATCTATCTTGGGGTGAAGTGTTTAAGCTTCAAGCAGTTGGAGCAATCTGTCTGGAAATAACTTCATTTAGGTACTGCTTGGCGGGCCAATTCATCACAGCGTTCGTTCTCTGGATGACCAGCATGACCCTTGACCCAATGCCACTCAACCTGATGGGGTTTTAGGGCCTCAAGCATACGTTGCCATAGCTCAACATTCTTGACAGGTTTCTTGTCAGCAGTTTTCCATCCGCGCTTTTGCCAGCCGAAAATCCACTTGGTAATGCCGTCACGGACATAGCTGCTATCGGTGTAAATGTTGATCACACATGGGCGTTTCAGGGCTTCTAACGCGCTGATTGCGGCCATCATTTCCATTCGGTTGTTGGTGGTTTCAGCAGCGCCACCTGAAAGCTCTTTCTCAACGCCCTTAAACCGTAGGATTGCACCCCAGCCGCCGGGGCCGGGATTTCCGCTGCAGGCACCATCGGTATAGATCTCGACGTGATTGTCATCACCGGTATTCGAAGTCATCTAGTCGTATCCTTAATCGAGACCATAGGCCGATGCATTTTCCACCCGCTGATGGAAACGCAGTTTGCTGATGTATTCACGGGGATTTTTTGGGGTGACCAGCGCGTCTTTGGGCGTATTCACCCAGTCATAAAGACGGGTCAGCAGAAAACGCAGGCTAGCACCGCGTGCCAAAATTGGAAGTGCTGCCAACTCAGCATCTGAAAGGGCGCGGACCTTGCTATATTGTGACAGAAGATTCTTGGCCTTGGTCACGTTAAAGCTGTTGTCGGGCTCAAAACACCAAGCATTCATGCAAATCGCGATGTCGTAACAAAGCAAATCATTACAGGCAAAATAGAAATCAATCAGCCCAGATACGTTTTCCTTGCCGGGGAAAAAGAAAACATTATCGGGGAACAGGTCGGCATGAATGACCCCTTTGGGCAAATTATGCGGCCAGTTGGCTTCTAGATAATCAAGCTCGTCGCGGATCATTTTGCCAAGACCGGGTTCGACATCATCAGCGTGATCCTGACAGCTTTCAAACAGCGGTCGCCAGCCTTTGACACTAAGCGCGTTGGGCAGGTGCATTTCAAAATCCTGCCCGGCGACATGGAGCTGTGCCAACGAAGTACCCAGTCCCGCACAATGATGGGGAAGGATGCGGCGTGGTGACATGCCCTGCAGGAATGAAGTGATGGCTGCTGGGCGTCCGCAGAGGCGACGCAGCGCAACCCCATCCGTTCCATGGATCGGGGTTGGGCAGTTTAACCCTTTGGCCGAAAGATGATCCATCAAGCCCAGATAAAACGGAAGGTCGTCCGGGTTCACGCGCTTTTCATACAGCGTCAGGATAAAGGGTGCCTGATCCGTCTGAAGCAGAAAGTTGGTGTTTTCGACACCTTCTGCGATGCCCTTAAACGAAACAACATCGCCGATGTCATATTCGGCAATGAAACGGGCGATATCTTCGTCTGAAACGTCGGTATAGACGGCCATTGGATTTATCGTGGTCCTGATTTGGAAATAAGCTTATGCGCGGCTTTAGCTTGCAAGCTGACGCGGTAATTTGAACGTTACGTTTTCATCGGTCAGGGTGATTGTTTCGACCGTCACATCATAGCGTTCCCGGCAGGCATCAATCACTTCTTCAACCAGAACTTCCGGTGCTGATGCACCTGCTGTAATGCCCAGGGTTTTAATCCCTTCAAGCTTGTCCCAGTCGATATCTTTTGCCCGTTCGACCAGAACCGAACGGTTGCAGCCTTCGCGTTTGGCGACCTCGACAAGCCGGTTGGAATTCGATGAATTTGGTGCACCCAGAACAAGAATGGCTTCTGCCTTTTCGGCAATCAGCTTGACGGCATGCTGGCGATTGGTGGTCGCATAGCAAATGTCTTCTTTTTTGGGTACCGAAATTGCCGGGAAACGACGCTGAAGGATTTCGATGATTTTTGCCGTGTCATCAAGCGACAGTGTTGTCTGAGTAACAAAAGCCAGGTTTTCTGGCGCATCACACTCAAGATTTTCGGCGTCTTCTTCGGTTTCAATAAGCGTCATGCTGCCTATGGGTAACTGCCCCATGGTTCCGATAACTTCGGGATGGCCGGCATGCCCAATCAGAAGGATATGTTTGCCGTCGGCATAGTGGCGCTCAGCCCCGCGATGGACCTTTGATACCAACGGGCAGGTCGCATCAAGATATTCCAGTTTGCGACTGTCGGCTGCTTCGGGCACGGATTTAGGAACGCCGTGCGCTGAAAAGATAACCGGAACACCATCAGGAACTGCATCAAGTTCATCGACGAAAACAGCCCCCATGTCACGCAAGCGATCAACGACAAATTTGTTGTGAACGATCTCGTGGCGGACATAGACCGGCGCACCATATTTTTCGAGTGCCTTTTCAACGATCTCAATCGCGCGGTCGACCCCGGCGCAAAAACCGCGCGGGTTGGCAAGTACGATCCGAAGGTTGGCTTTGTCAGGCATGATACAGGTCCGGCTTTCCAAATTGCGCAAGGCTGTCCCAGCGCAGTAATTCAAACGTTCTCGTTACATAACCCGCCTGATGTCGTGGCGCAATGACTCTGCACTGATTGAAAGCCAAAGTCTGGCCCTGTCGTTTTCATTTTGCGGTAGTGTTCGAAGCGGGTTGTGCCAAGAACAGTGAAAGAATAGACTGCGCCGCGACCATGCAAAACAGGCATAGGTCAAAAAACAGATGGTTTGATAGAGGGTTGGATGACGATCGGTAACGGATTTCGGCGCGTATGCGTATTGGGTGTGGTTTCCTTGGGCGGTTTGCTGGCAGCTTGCAGCGGTAATCCGTTCGAAGAACAGCCCGTTCCTGTTTGCCCATCCGCCTATTTGCCAAAAGATACCGCAAAGCTGGTTCAGTTTAATGGCGCAGGCAAGGATTTGACAGACGTTGTCGTCGAAGCCGAATTTACCGGTTACCTTGGCGATTGCGGCTATGATCTTGATGAAAAGACACTGGATGTCATCATCAGCCCCATTATCACTGCTGAACTTGGTCCGGCGGCGCAAAGCCGTGTGGCAGCATTGAAATATTTCGTTGCCCTTCGCGACCCAAATGGAAATTTCGTTCAGAAATCGGTGTTTGATGTCACGATGCCATTTGCCGATAATCTTAATATGGCGCGATTCCGTGATGAACAAGTGACGCTTTCTGTGCCACTTGATGATGTCTGGGACGGCCCGAATTACGAGATTTACCTTGGCTTCCAGCTTAGTGCAGAACAACTCGAATATAATCGCCGTTTCGGATTGGAATAACCAGTTACGGTTGAACTCATCTTGTAACGATTGCCTGAAATTAGGGGCTGGTCGGGCTGGGATGAAATCCGTATAAGGACGCATACCCAAGTGATCCCCGTGGGAGAGTGCCACGGTCCATAACGGATTGCGCGGACGCCGAAGGAGCAACCACCCCGGAAACTCTCAGGCAAACGGACCGCGGGGAGATGGGACTCTGGAAAGTAGGCGGCATCTTGATGATGTTGGCCTCGCCGAAGATGTAAGCAGATCGATAATCTAAATCGGCTGTGATTCTTTCAGGCTCCAAGACAGAGGGGGAATGTGGTTGGCCATTGGTCGGCTATGTTTCGCAACGCCTGTCCGGGAGTCCTTGATGTCCGATCATCAGACCGAACTGCTTAAAACAGCCCTTCACGACCTTCATTTAGAACTTGGTGCCAAAATGGTGCCATTTGCGGGCTATGACATGCCGGTGCAATATCCGCTTGGTGTAAAGGGTGAACATCTTCACACCCGCGCCAAAGCAGGTTTGTTTGACGTCTCGCACATGGGGCAGGTTCGCCTGACCGGCGAAAACCGTGTGGCCGAGCTTGAAAAGCTTGTGCCTGGTGATATTGCAATCCTTAAAGCCGGTCGTACACGTTATTCCACTTTCACCAACGATGACGGCACGATCCTTGACGATTTGATGATTACCAATGCCGGTGATAGCCTGTTTTTGGTGATCAATGCAGCATGTAAGGATGACGATATTGTTCACATGCGTGCCAATCTTGGCGATGGTGTCGCCCTTGAGGAAATTGATGACCGTGCGCTGATGGCGTTGCAGGGACCAGAAGCCGCAAACGTTCTGGCACGCTTTGCACCGGACGTTGCCGATTTGAAATTCATGAGTTTTGCCGAACTCGATATTGCGGGCATTCCGTGTTTTGTCACCCGTTCGGGCTATACCGGTGAAGACGGTTATGAAATTTCCGTTCCCAATAGCGGCGCCGAAGAACTCGCGCGCAAACTTCTGGGTGAAGATGAGGTTGAGGCGATTGGTCTTGGGGCACGTGATTCGCTGCGCCTTGAAGCGGGTCTTTGCTTGTATGGCAACGACATTGATACCACCACGACCCCGGTTGAAGGTGATCTGAACTGGATCATCAATAAACGCCGTCGGGCTGAAGGTGGTTTCAAGGGGGCTGATGTTATCCTTGATCAGCTTGAAAATGGTGCTGATCGCAAACGCGTTGGTATTAAACCCGAGGGCAAGGCACCTGCGCGTGAACATACATCTATCTTGAACAGTGACGGCGAAGAAATTGGCGAAATCACCAGTGGTGGATTTGGCCCGACTGTCGATGGCCCAATTGCAATGGGCTATGTGGCAATTGAGTTTTCCGAACCGGGTACCAAGGTCGACCTTATGGTGCGTGGCAAGGCCCGCCCGGCCGAGATTGTTGAACTTCCGTTCGCACAGCATCGTTATTTCCGCGGCTGATCGCCGCACCCGTGCGGTTTGACAGCCGTGCTTGAGAGACAACAGATCAACAGGGACAAATTACTATGACTAAGAAATTCTCGCAGGAACATGAATGGATTGAGCTTGAAGACGGTATCGCGACCGTGGGCATTACCGATTACGCACAGCAGTCGCTGGGCGATATTGTTTATGTCGAACTGCCAGAAGTTGGCAAAAAGCTGACCAAAGACGGTGATGCGGCTGTTGTTGAATCAGTCAAAGCTGCAAGTGACGTTTACGCACCGCTTGATGGCGAGATTGTCGAAATCAACGAAGAACTTGATGCCAACCCGGCATTGGTCAATGAAGCCCCGGAAACGGATGGCTGGTTCTTTAAAATGTCCCTGACTGACGAATCCCAGCTTGATGAGCTGATGGATGAAGCAGCCTATAAAGACTTCGTCGAAGGTCTGTGAGCATGCGTTATCTCCCACTGACACGCGCTGATCGTGCCGCGATGCTTGAAGCCATCGGGGCGTCATCAGTCGATGAACTATACAGCGACGTCCCCGACGGTGCGTTGCTTGATGCCCCGGTTGATCTGCCCAGCCACCTTGGCGAGATGCAGGTTGAACGCGATATGATGGCCCTTGCTGCTAAGAATGTTGGTGCGTCAAGCGTACCAAGCTTCCTTGGTGCCGGTGCCTATCGCCATCATGTTCCTGCAACGGTTGATTACATCATCCAGCGCGGTGAATTTCTGACGGCTTATACGCCTTATCAGCCGGAAATCGCCCAAGGTACATTGCAGTATCTGTTCGAATTCCAGACGCAGGTGGCCTCTATCACCGGTATGGATGTTGCGAACGCGTCGATGTGGGATGGTGCAACGTCTTGTGCGGAAGCCGTCCTGATGGCCTGCCGTGCAACCCGTCGCAAAAAGGCCGTTCTTTCGGGCGGTGTGCATCCGCATTACCGCGAAGTAACGGAAACCTATTGCCAATATAGCGATACCGAAGTCGCAGGTCGTGATGGTAATCCCGAACAACAGGCATCTGTCGAAGAACTGAACGATCTGATTGATGATCAGACAGCATGTGTGGTTGTTCAGTACCCCGATGTGTTTGGGCGTGTTCAGGACCATACCCAACTGGCAGAAGTTTGCCATGCCAAGGGTGCACTTTTGGTGGTGGTTTTCACCGAAGCGGTTGCCTTTGGTGCGATTAAATCACCGGGCAGCTTTGGTGCGGACATTGTTTGTGGCGAAGGCCAGTCGATTGGCAATGCGCTGAATTATGGCGGGCCATATGTTGGGCTGTTTGCCACCACGCAAAAGCTGGTACGTCAGATGCCGGGTCGCTTGTGTGGTGAAACGGTTGATCAGGATGGTAAGCGTGGCTTTGTTCTGACGCTTTCGACCCGTGAGCAGCATATTCGCCGAGAAAAGGCGACATCGAACATCTGTACCAACTCTGGCCTGTGTTCTTTGGCCTTTACGGTGCATATGAGCTTGCTTGGCGAAGACGGTTATCGTCGCTTGGCAACATTGAACCATGAAAATGCGTGCAAGGCTGCCGATGCACTTGATGCCGTGCCGGGCGTTACGGTTGTGAATGACAGTTTCTTTAACGAGTTCACTGTCAAACTGACCAAGCCAGCAGCAGCAGTTGTTGAAACATTGGTTTCCAAAGGCGTTTTGGGCGGTGTTCCGCTGTCGCGTTTGTATCCGAACCGATCTGATCTGGATAATTATCTGTTGATCGCGGTGACTGAAACCAACACCGATGAAGACATCGCGGCCCTTGCGGACGCATTGAAGGAGGCGCTGGCATGACCTTCACAACCCATACCGGTAACCGTGGACTTGTTCTTGAAGAAAAACTGATCTTTGAACAGGGCCAACCCGGCCGAACCGGTGTCGATTTGCCCGAACCAAAAGGGACCAAAACCCGTTTTGGCGGTCTTGACCGTGATGAGGATGTTGGTCTTCCGGGCCTGTCTGAGCCGCAAGTGGTGCGTCACTTTACCCGCATGTCGCAGAAGAACTTCGGGATTGATTCCGGTTTCTTCCCGCTGGGTTCTTGCACCATGAAGCATAACCCGCGCTTGAATGAAAAAGTTGCCCGCCTTCCCGGTCTTTCCGATCTGCACCCGATGCAGCCAGAAAGCACAGTTCAGGGGGCGTTGGAGCTGATTGACCAATGTGCACATTGGTTGCTGGTTTTGACCGGGATGCCTGCTGTGTCCATGTCACCGGCTGCGGGTGCGCAGGGCGAGCTGTGTGGCATGATGGCCATTCGTGCAGCCCTTGATGCGCGCGGGGAAAACCGCCGTCGTGTTCTGGTGCCTGAATCAGCCCATGGGACCAATCCGGCAACGGCAGCGGCCTGTGGATTTACCGTGGATTCGATTCCGGCAACCGAAGATGGCCGAGTTGATCTTGCGGCGTTTGAGGCCAAGCTTGGCGATGATGTTGCGGGGATCATGCTGACCAACCCGAACACATGTGGCCTGTTTGAACGTGATGTGCGCAAGATTGCTGATCTGGTGCATGAAGCCGGTGGGTATTTCTATTGCGATGGTGCGAATTTCAACGCCATTGTCGGGCGCGTGCGTCCGGCGGATCTTGGCATTGATGCGATGCATATCAACCTGCATAAAACCTTTTCGACCCCGCATGGTGGCGGTGGTCCGGGTTCTGGTCCGGTTGTTTTCTCGGATGCGCTGGCACCTTATGCACCGATCCCATATGTCGTGTGTAACGATAACGGTTTCCATCTGGTTGAAACTGCCGACGAAAAAGATGGCAATAAGCCGTTTGGTCGTCTGAAAGGTTTCCATGGTCAGATGGGCATGTTCATTCGTGCCTTGACCTATATGAAAAGCCATGGTGCGGACGGCTTGCGTCAGGCATCGGGCGATGCGGTTCTTAATGCCAACTATCTGTTGGCGCGCCTGAAAGACAAACTTAGCGTCGCATTTCCAGGCTATTGCATGCATGAAGCCCTGTTTGACGACAGCTTCTTGAAAGATACCGGCGTTTCCACCTTGGACTTTGCCAAGGCAATCATCGACGAAGGGTTCCACCCGATGACGATGTATTTCCCGCTGGTCGTTCATGGGGCACTTTTGATCGAACCGACGGAAACGGAAACCAAGGAATCAATTGATCAGTTTTGCGATGCGCTCCTTTCGCTTGTCGCAAAGGCCGAATCAGGTGAGGCCGAGTTTTTCAAGAACGCGCCATATTTAACACCGCGTCGTCGGCTTGATGAAACAGCAGCCGCACGTAAGCCTGTGTTGCGCTGGAAGCCGGAAACGGCTTGATAAGCAAGGCACCTTTCTATTTTCGAGCACCCCGGTCCTGTCGCCGGGGTGTTCTTTTTCAATGACTTGCACTTGAAACCCATTGGACTTGTCGCAATCTGAACCCTTATACTTGTCGCAAGAGCAGTGAGCGACACCGGAAAACGGTGCGTTTTAGGATTAGGTGATCGGGTTTTGCCCGTTCCGGAGGTTTGAAGTCAGAGATGTCTCGTCGCGTGCAAAAAGTATTCACTGCCGAACGTCGGTTAAAAGAACGGACAGGTGGGGTTGTTGAAGATTGGTCGGAGTCATTTTTTGACCCGACGCTTGAGACTGGACTTGGGGCTGGCGAAGCAATGCCATCTTCATCCCCATCTCCAAGCGCACCAGAGGAACCCAATGGGCTGACGCAAGCCGTTCTCGACGAGATACGTGCATTGCGTGGAGAAGTTTCACAGCTACGTGCTGCTGTGGCATCAGGTGGCGCGGGTAATGCAGAGATGGCTTCTGCCGTGGCGGCACCTGTTGCATCAAATGACGCACCGATGGATGTTCTGCCCGATCCGGTGTCGAGCAATTTCACGCACAGCAATCGACCAGGGGCTGCAGAGCCGGATCGTGATGATCTGGAACTGATCCGCACCCAGATTGCGGAAATGAACGAGCATATCCACAAGGCAAAGGTTCAGATTGCGTCGCTACGTCATCCCAAAGCGTCGGATGATCGTCTTATCAGCGCAACATCCGAGCTTGATGCCATTGTCAAAGATACCGAGATGGCAACGCACACCATTTTGGAATCTGCCGAACAGATTGATGATCTTTCAATGACGCTCAAGAATTCAGCACCAAGCGAGTTCGTGGCCGACCATGTCGAACAGATTGCCTTTATCGTTACGAAGATATTTGAATCCTGTAACTTTCAGGACATTACGGGGCAGCGTATCAACAAGGTGGTGAGCACACTTGAGTTCGTTGAAGATCGTGTTCACAACATGATCTCAATTTGGGGCGAAGATGCCTTCGCCGAGCTTCCGGTTCCAGAAAGCGAAGAGAAAGAAGATGTACCTGAAGACTCTGATCTTTTGAACGGGCCACAACTTGAAGGCGAAGGTATTAGTCAGGACGATATTGATAAATTGTTCGATTAACGGTGAAAAACCTTCGATTTTTGCCTATACTTAGCGTTACAGCCATTCCAAACCTTTCCAAAGAAGAAGGGTGAAGGTGTCCGAGCAGGACCTTTCGTCAACTAATCGTTTACAAATGTTGGGGTAGGTTCATATCTATAAGAATAAGAAGCGATGTTGGGATGCGTGTAACATTCGGTTGCACGTGTTTTAGCGTGCTTGGAGGATACTATGGGATTTTGGTCTCTTGGTGCTATTCGCCAGCCTAAGGCGCAGGATATTCAGTGGCGAAAGAGCCCGCGTGGTGATTACTATCGCCTGTTCATGATTGACGACATCATGGAACTCAAACTGAACGGCGTTGGCGGTGTTTATTTGTTGTGGCACGGCGGGATAAAGCCGTCATGGCTTGTTGCAGGCGCGACAGAAGATCTTGGGCATAGTTTTGCAGAACTGATGCGTGATCCAGATATTCGCGAATATGACGGCCGCGGCGGTGTTTTCATGAGCTGGTCACCGATTAAGGGCAGTTTCCGGGAAGGGGTTGTGCATTTCATTGCAAAGCATACCAACCCGACCTTTGAGTGTGACTATGACGATAACGAAGAACCAATACCGGTTCTTTTGCCGCGCTAAAGACGCAACGTTATTCTGGCGTCAAATATAATAAAGCTCCGCAGTTACCTGCGGAGCTTTATACGTTTTTACGTGAAGTCGCGCAGCTTAAAGCTTTGCAAGTACAGCTTCGGCACTTGATACATCAAAGGCGCCAGGCTCTTCGACAGCAAGATCGGTAACCTTGCCGTTTTCGACAATCATGGCAAATCGGTTTGCGCGCTTACCAAGTCCGCGACCGGTCAGATCAAGTTCGAGACCCGTTGCATCGACAAATGCCAGATCGCCATCTGACAGCATGGTAATGTTGTCGGCTTTCTCGCTGGTAGCCCACGCCTGCAAGACGAATGCATCATTAGATGCAAGGCATGCAATTTCATCAACACCCTTTGCTTTGATCTCGTCGGATTTTGCAACAAATCCCGGAAGGTGCTTGGCCGAACAGGTCGGGGTGAAAGCACCGGGAACGGCAAACAGAACGACTTTGCGGCCTGCAAAGAATTCTTTGGAATTGACGGCTTCGGGGCCATCGCTGGTCGCGCGGAAAAGGGTAACGTCCGGGAGTTCATTGCCGACTGAAATGGTCATGGGTATCTCCGTATGATGGCGCAATCCCGATGATTGCGCGATAGATCGTATGGTGGGAAATCAAACTACAAATCCGTTGGATATTCAATGCCATCCCGCGGAGTTTTTAGTAAGTTTCATGTTTGGGCTTTGTTTGCGGCTTTTGCCTGACGCCAAAGGTGCTTGTTCAATCGACTGTACGTACAACTTTTGAACAGTGATCACTGTGCGTTTCTAACAAGGTCGGATGCGCTGCTGGCATCGCGCAAAGCATTCAAAACAGTCTCTGCACTCAGCAATTCCGATAGTAAAATCCCGTCATGTGCGTTGGGGCCGAAAATTGCGTTAAACGGAATGCCAAAACGTCCATAAGAAGCCAGATAGTCAGAAATCTTTTGGTCTGGCCGGGTCCAATCGGCCTGCATCAGCACTATATCGTCACGACGAAGCGCATTGGCGACGTCGGCTGTTTCAAGGACAAGTTTTTTATTAACCTGACAGCTAACACACCACTCAGCAGTGACATCTACCAATACGGTTTTCCCATCGGCAACAAGGGTGTTGATGGTTTCTGGTGCAAAGGCCTGCCATTGAAGGGGGCCTGTTTTAACGTTATTGGCGATCGGTTCTACTGGCCGTGTAAAGCCCGGTGCAAAAAGGGCGATAAGGAAGCCAAGGATGGCAATGGCGGTAAAGGCAAAGCGTGGGCGTAAGGATGCTGCACGT
The DNA here is from genome assembly GCA_019634165.1 of Rhodospirillales bacterium. GTDB lineage: Bacteria > Pseudomonadota > Alphaproteobacteria > Rhodospirillales > Thalassospiraceae > Thalassospira. The sequence goes on along the minus strand of JAHQVT010000010.1, from coordinate 88,801 downwards.
TTACGTGCCCAAACAAATAGCCCGCCAATCAGAAGGCCAATGCCAACGAAAACCGCACCATTCATACCGATTTGAACCGATAGAATACCCAGCAACCAAATCGCCGTTCCAATCAAGGCAAAACCAAGGACGGCCTTGACGACATTCATCCACCGACCCGGTTTGGGCAGAAGATGCGCCACACGTGGCTGAACCGCGATTGCGATGTAGGGCACGGCAAGACCAATCCCAAGCAGGGTGAATATCGAAAAGATATCAATGCTGTCACCGGCAAGGGCAAAGCCAACTGCCGTGCCAAGGAAGGGCGCGGAACACGGTGTGGCCAGCAAGGTTGCAAACATGCCGGTCAGGAAATGGCCGCTCAGATGACGCCCATGCGTTTCTTGTTTGGCAATGGCATCGTTGGCAGCATTGCCCAACTGATCATGGCCACCGATTTCAAACTGGCCCCACATGTTCAATGCAAACAAGGCCAGAACAATCGTCATGACGGTCAGGAATAAGGGCTGCTGGAACTGAATGCCCCAACCGATTGATCCACCGGTCAGTTTAATGCCAATCAAAACAGCGGCGATGATCCAGAAGGACGTAATAATGCCAGCCGCACTGGCAAGGAAGCCAAGCCGTACTTTGCCGATGTCTTGTTCGCGGACGTTAATCACCGACATGATCTTGATCGAAAGAACAGGCAGAACACAGGGCATGACGTTCAGGATCAGTCCCCCAATCAGGGCAAACAACCCGATCAGCCATATATTCACATCTTCGTTGTCAGACGAGACCACAGAGGGTGAGGTGTCAGAACCATCTTCTGCATTTAGAACAGTGTCGGTGCCGACCAAAAGGTTCTGTTCAACTGATAAGGGACCGGCAATCACGGTAATGGTGAGCGGAACATTCTGCAGGCTTTGATCTTCTTCCAACCCAAAAACAGCAAGATCAAAATACTGCAGTTCAGGGTCATTATTTGCAGCTTTTTGCGCTGATGCCGGGAGGCCAAAACCAGCGCGAAGGTCACTTTCGATCAGGATGTCATCAACTTCGACACCTGCTTTAGAAAGGCCGCTGATGCCAAGATGTAGTGTCGTTTGATCGGGTGCCTTGCTGCTGGATATACTGCTGATCGAAATTGGAAGGACCGCACCGCGTAGCGGCACGCGAGAGACAAATTTTTCGATCTGGTGCGCATGGTTGCTGACTACTGGCGAACCAGATGTGGCTGCTATTGCGCTGCCAGCAGCAGGGATATCAAGACTGAATTTGGCTGCTGCTGGAATGCAAATATCGCTGCAAACCAAATAATCAACATCAAGCGCTATTGAAACGGGCTGATCCGGATGCGTAACAGCAAGATCAATCGGCAGAATGATGTGATTTTTATAGCCAAATGTTTCCAGCCCAAAAATCGAAAAACGGTGCGGGGCAGGCCACAGAATTTCGGCATCGCCAATGTTTTCCGAGCCGCTCCAATCTAGCTGCGGCGGAAACCCGGCATCCCCGGCACTACGCCAGTAGATTTTCCAATCGGGCTGCAGTTCAAATTCAAGACCAAGGCGGATTGTGTCAGACGTCGTGGTGCGGGTTTGCGCACTGATCAGCCGAACTGACGCAAAATCTTCGTCAATCCAGTCCGACGCCATGTCTGAAGCGGCTATGGCCGGTGCCATAGCGCCTATCGTCGTCGCAACAAAGGCAAATAGGATTGTAAAGTGGGGGATCAGTTGGCGAAGCACGTCTTGGTCCTTAGCAGATGATATTGATCTTGGAGGCTATTTTACGATTGTGGCACAAAACAAGCACATGTGAGCTGTTGAAGGCGTAATCCTAAGGGGCGTTCAAATCAAGCCACGACTGCGTGACTTCGGTATCAAGCATGTGTTTATTTGGATTGGCTTTCCGTGGGGTAAATTTAAAAATTGGTGCGAACCTTGGCGTTTTGGGGGGAGAAACACTACATTTAAGATATTGGGAAAGATTTAAGATATTGGGAAAGGCAGGGCGTAAAAGTATGTTCCTTTGCGTCTTTCTGGGTTCTTGATGGTAATAGAAGGACAATCGCGCTAGGCTTGCTGAAACAGTACGGAAAGAGTTGTGAGATGGGTGAACAAGTCGATACTGGCGAATATCTGGGTGGAAAGCTGCTTGTGGCAATGCCGGGTATGCGTGATCCGCGGTTTTCGCAAAGTGTTGTCTATATCTGTGCCCATAACGAAGATGGTGCAATGGGGTTGGTGATTAACCGTGTCATTGACAGCATCACTTTCCCTGAATTGCTTGAACAACTTGGTATCGCCCGTCCAGCGCCGACGATTGAAGATATTCAGGTCCATTTCGGTGGTCCGGTCGAAAGTAGCCGTGGCTTCGTTTTGCATTCGACTGACTTTGCCAACGAGGCAACCTTGCATGTGGACCGTGGTGTTTCTGTTACCGCCACGGTCGATATTCTTGAACAGATTGCATTGGGCGAAGGCCCCCAAAGCCGTATTCTTGCACTTGGTTATGCAGGATGGCGCAGCGGGCAGTTGGAAAATGAAATCCTTGCCAATGGCTGGCTGCATGTTGATGCGGATGCTGATCTTTTGTTTGATATTGATTGCGAAGACAAATGGGAACAAGCCTTTACCAAATTGGGCTTTGCTCCTGAATTGCTTTCGGGAGAGGCTGGCCACGCCTAAGCTTTGCGGGACATCACCACATTCGTTTGCAAAGAAAAAGCCTGCCGGTTGGCAGGCTTTTGTATATTTCAGTTGGTGTTTGATAGGCGTTAATCAAACAGAGCGTCAATTTCATCCTGTGAGAAGATCTGATCGACTTCGTCCTGTGAAACGCGTTCTGCATTTTGCGCAGACTTAGTAACCGTCTTATCAAGGTTATCAAGACCTTTGGGATCGGCGGGTAGATCAAAGTCGCCAAAGTCATCTTCACCCCAAATTTCGATCACGCGGTTTACGCGTTCCTCAATGTATTTCATGGTGTTAACAACTTTGGTAATGCGCTGTCCGGTCAGATCCTGGAAGTTGCATGATTCAAAGACTTTCACGACCAGTTCGACGATGTCATCCGCAAGGCCCTGCGTATAGTCATCAGAAGCGGCTGATCGGATATTGTGGGCGACGGCGTCGATTTTTTCGACAGTTTCAAGGATGTTTGCTGTGGCATCCTCTGTCGCAGCGACAACAGAATCTAGCTCACCTTTGACGATATTGATCCGTGTGCCGGAATCGTCTTCAGGGGCGGTATAAAGGGCTGCAATTTCTTTTTTGGTTTCTTGAATGGAATTGGCGAGTGCGCGAATTTCGGTTTTCATCAAGCGCAGCTCGTTACGCGCGTCTTCCTGATCGCCTTCCGTCGGCCGAGCCGTCAGTTTCTTCTGTTCTTCCACCATGACACGGATGTCAGTCAGAAGCTCAAGCTTGAGGTCTTCAATCGCAGTATGAAGGCTCGAAAGGTCGGGCCCGCCGCCAGATGGCGCAGCATCGGTTGGCATATCGGTCGGCAGAGCGACCATGTCACTCATGCTTTCGAGTTTATTGAGCAACCGCATTTCGGCGGTAAAAAGTCTTTTGCTTCCTTGATGTGCCATCGACGAACCTCTGTCTTTAACTGTCGGCATCCTGCAAGAAACAACCTAAGTCTCTTACAGCGATTGGTTGGTCGAATATATACGTTTGGGTAGAATATTACGCAAACCTTATCTCGCCAACCGAATTCATATCCGTGATATTGGGGAAAAACACACATAATTAAAGGCTTCAGGCTCGGATTTTAATTTTGGCCTGCGATCTTGATCACGTTTTTTCGAACGAATCGCCCGTTTGAATAGGTGGATATCTGAAATGGAGTACCAATCTATTCTAGGATGACGCAAAGACCAGCATGCCGTAGCGGCGTTCGTCAGTCCGATCTAATTGCCGCGTCGAACTAAGCGCGTGACGGGCTTTAGCCATTGGTTGAAGGGATTTAGCTGGGCTTTCTGTCTATATTGCAAAGCAGCATTCACGGAAACCGTCCAAGCATATCAAGCGGAATGGCGGTTTTTCTATCTAAGGGTGGGTGTTGCAGCCTGATTTGGTCAAAACCAGAGCGATAATTTAATTTGGTTCCAAATACATTTTTTGTGCATCGCAGCGAGGTTTTTTCTGGAACAGGTGTCGAAGATACGCTATTTGCCTGCCTTACTGATGTACTTTCGGGTGCAGGCTTATTAAGAATAAGATATGTCAGAGGAAATGCTCTGGCCCGGTGGTTTGGGTAATCTTTGGTTGAGAAGGTGATAATGTCCTAGAGAGGGGCCTATATCATTTAGATTAACCATCGCCGTCGGGGGTGGAGACGATTGAGGCATATCGCCTTGAGATGTAATGCGAGGGGGCAGATTCGCATGTCGATCAAGAAGCTATTTCCCATCTTTTTGTTGGGATTGGCGGTAATAACCGGGCTGGATAGTGCGGCTGTTGCTGCTGTTGGACAGCCTGAACCTTGGCAGCTTGGGCTGCAGGATCCGGTTTCGCCTGTGGCTGTAGAAGGCCAAAAATTCTTTAATCTCGTGACGTGGTTGATGACGGTCATTACCGTGATCGTTCTGTTGTTGCTGCTTTATGTGCTTTTCCGCTTTAGCGCAAAACGCAACCCGGTTCCGTCGAAAACGACCCATCACACTCTTTTGGAAGTGGTGTGGACTGTCGTTCCGGTTCTCATTCTTCTGGTTATTGCAATTCCTTCGTTCCGGTTGCTGTATTTCGCAGACCGTGTCGAGGATGCCGATCTTACCCTTAAGATCATTGGCAAGCAGTGGTACTGGACTTACGAATATCCCGATAGCGGCAACTTCACGTTTGATTCGTTGATGATCGACGAGGAAACCGCAGTCGCCGAAGGCAAAAATCGTCTTCTGGACGTGGACAATCCCGTTGTCCTGCCAGTTGATGCGAACATCCGCCTGATCATGACATCCGATGATGTGATCCATAACTGGGCCATGCCATCGCTGTTTATCAAGCTTGATGCCGTGCCGGGCCGACTGAATGAAACCTGGACCCGCATTCCAGGTGAATATGCCGGTACAACCTTCTATGGCCAGTGTTCGGAACTGTGTGGTGTGAACCATGCTTATATGCCGATCGCAGTCAAAGCTGTTACCATGGAAGAATACGAAGCCTGGGTAGCCAAGGCACAAGAACAGTTCGCGTCTGCTGACTTGCCGTCTTCGGTTTCCGTGGCATCGGCAGAGTGAGGGAGAGATTGATGGCTCACGCTGATACACATGATCACGATCATACACCCGGCTTCTTTACCCGTTGGTTCCTGTCGACCAACCACAAAGATATCGGGACGCTTTACCTAATATTTTCCGTGATTGCCGGTTTGGTCGGTGGTGCATTCTCTGTCTGGTTCCGTATGGAATTGGCAGAACCGGGCACCCAGATCATCGAAGATCACCACTTCTTTAACGTCCTTGTGACCGCGCACGGCATGATCATGGTCTTCTTTGTTGTCATGCCCGCTATGATTGGCGGGTTTGGTAACTGGTTTGTACCGATTATGATTGGTGCGCCGGACATGGCGTTCCCGCGTTTGAATAACATTTCGTTCTGGCTGATCGTTCCGGCCTTCATCCTGCTGATGCTTTCAGCGGTTGTGGGCAGTGGTGCGGGCACAGGCTGGACGGTTTACCCGCCGCTTTCAAGCGTCATCGGGCATCCCGATGCGTCTGTTGATCTTGCGATCTTTGCTTTGCACCTTGCTGGTGCCAGCTCGATCCTTGGTGCGGTGAACTTCATCACGACGATCTTCAATATGCGTGCGCCGGGCATGACCCTGCACAAGATGCCGCTGTTTGCATGGTCAATGCTGGTGACGGCATTCTTGCTTTTGCTGGCTGTGCCGGTTCTTGGTGGCGCGATCACCATGCTTCTGACGGACCGTAACTTTGGCACGGATTTCTTCAATCCGGCCGGCGGTGGTGACCCGATCTTGTATCAGCACCTTTTCTGGTTCTTCGGTCACCCGGAAGTTTACATCATGATTTTGCCTGGCTTTGGCATTATCAGCCACATTATCTCTACCTTCTCGCGCAAGCCGGTCTTTGGCTATCTCGGGATGGCATATGCGATGGTGGCCATTGGTGTTGTCGGCTTTATCGTGTGGGCACACCACATGTACACCGTGGGCATGGATGTTGACACCCGTGCGTATTTCACCGCAGCGACTATGGTGATTGCCGTTCCGACCGGGGTTAAGATCTTTTCTTGGATTGCGACCATGTGGGGTGGATCAATCACGCTGCGTGCACCCATGCTGTGGGCGATCGGCTTCATCTTCCTGTTCACTGTGGGCGGTGTGACAGGTGTGATGCTGGCGAACTCTGGCTTGGATCTGCCGTTGCATGACACCTACTTTGTTGTGGCGCACTTCCACTATGTGCTTTCGCTTGGTGCTTTGTTCTCGATCTTTGCTGGCTTCTATTACTGGTTTGGCAAAATGTCGGGTTACGAGATTTCCGATCTCGGTGCGAAGATCCACTTCTGGCTGTTCTTCCTTGGCGTTAACCTGACCTTCTTCCCGCAGCACTTCCTTGGCCTTGCGGGTATGCCACGTCGCTATGCCGATTATCCGGATGCGTTTGCTGGTTGGAACATGGTGTCGTCTTATGGTGCCTATATCTCGTTTGCAGCAACGATCTTCTTCCTCGGTGTGGTGGCGCATGCCTTCATCCGTGGCAAGAAAGCTGAAGCGAACCCATATGGGGAAGGTGCAGATACATTGGAATGGACCGTCAGCTCGCCGCCGCCGTTCCATACCTTTGACGAACTGCCACGCATCAAGTAAGTGATCCTGGTTTAAGTCCCCCGCAGGCCCGTCTTGCGGGGGGCGCCTTACCGCCCCAAGAAGAGAAGACCAGAGTTCCATGACCAAGCAGGTTGCTAACCAGACCCTTGCGCTTGAAGATATCGCAAAACTCCCGATTTCGGAGGTGCGAGACTATATTGCGCTGCTCAAACCCGGTGTGATGACCTTGGTCGTCTTTACCGGTGCTGTGGGACTGTTGATTGCGCCAGGATCAATCCATCCGTTTCTGGGACTCGTTGCAATCGCCTGTATCGCTGTCGCCAGTGGCGCGGCTGCGTCGATTAACATGTGGTATGACCGAGATATCGACATTCACATGAAACGCACCCAGAACCGGCCCATTCCGGCTGGGCGTGTACCGGCAGATGAAGCGCGATCTCTTGGCATTGCCTTGTCGATCGTCTCGGTAACTGTGATGGCGGTTGCCATCAATATTGTGGCTGCGATTTTGCTGGCGGGATCGATTGCGTTCTACGTTTTCGTTTACACCATGTGGCTTAAACGCAGCACGCCACAGAATATTGTCATTGGCGGTGCCGCCGGGGCTTTTCCCCCGATGATCGGCTGGGCGTCGGTGACCGGCGGGATTGATGTCAATTCAATCGCGCTGTTTATGATTATCTTTATGTGGACACCCCCACATTTCTGGGCGCTGGCCCTGTTCCGTTGCGGGGACTACGCCAAGGTCGGGGTGCCGATGATGCCAGTGGTTGCTGGTGAAGCGGCAACCAAAAAGCAGATGCTGATCTATACTGTTCTGCTTTTACCGGTGACTTTGGTGCCAGTTGCGACCGGATTGCTTGGTGTCTTTTATGGTGCAACAGCAGTTCTTACCGGATTGTGGTTCTTGCGCCATGCCGTTCGTGTTTTGCGTGATGCGGAAGAACGCGCACCGCACAAGATGTTTGGATATTCCATCCTGTATCTATTTGTCCTGTTCGGGGCAATGGTTGCGGATGTTTGGTTAGTTGGATTTATGGCATGAGCGAACAGGCACAGCAAAACAAGGCCGAGCTTGCGGCGTTTCTTGCCAAACGCAAAAAGAAGAACACGGTATTTTTGGTTATCCTTGCCGGATTGGCCGTTTTGTTCTTTGCGATTACAATTTTGAAGATGAGCTAGGACGCAATGGCTGATCAGACGCACATAGACAACATGAAAGCACGGAACAAGCGTGTCTTGTTTAGCTGCGTTGCTGTTGTCGGTTGTATGGTCGGTTTGGCCTATGCGTCTGTACCGCTTTATAAACTGTTTTGTCAGGTCACCGGTTTTGGCGGCACGACCCAGGTCGCAGAGCAAGCGCCGGTCGAAGTGTCTGAAAAAACCATCAAAATCCGTTTTAACGCGGATGTGAATTCCGGCCTGAATTGGCAGTTTAAGCCAGAACAACGTGAGATTACCGTTCGCCTTGGTGAAGATAATCTTGCGTATTATACGGCGGAAAACATGGCTGTCCGTCCGGTTACCGGGCAGGCGGTTTACAATGTAACACCACTTAAGGCGGGGCAATATTTTAGCAAGATCGCGTGTTTCTGTTTTGACGAGCAAACCCTTAAACCGGGCGAGCGCGTTGACATGCCGGTCAGTTTCTATGTTGATCCTGCCATTGCTGAAGATTTGAATACCCAAGACGTGAAGACAATTACCCTGTCCTATACCTTCTTTAAGTCCGAGGCATCGGTAGAAGCAGTAGGCGGGAATGAAGATCAGGGTGGTTAGCAGCGCGTTGTTTGACGGGTTGTTGGCTCTGTTTAATAAAATGAACTTGAGTTTCTTTTGTAAGGATTGAGGGGGACAAGGAATGAGTGATCATGCTCAGAAACATCCGTTCCACCTGGTAGACCCAAGCCCGTGGCCGTTGGTGGCTGCAACTGCGGCAGGTCTGTTTACCGGTGGCATGGTCATGTTCATGCATTCGGACCGTACACCAGCCGATTTCTGGCTGGCAGCGATCGGCATTGCAGGCATCCTGTTTGTGATGTTCCGTTGGTGGGGCAATGTTATTGCCGAGTCAAAAATTTACCATAACAAGGTCGTTCAGATCGGCCTGCGTTATGGCATGTCGCTGTTCATCGCATCCGAGGTGATGTTCTTTGTTGCCTTCTTCTGGGCCTTCTTCCACAACGCGTTTGTGGTCTTTAGCCCGGGTGTGACCGAATGGCCACCAGCAGGTGTCGAAGTTCTTGATCCATGGGATTTGCCGTTCCTCAATACACTGATCCTGCTTTTGTCGGGTTGCACCCTGACGTGGGCGCATCATGCATGTTTGGAAGGCAAGAAAAAGGGATTGGTACAAGGGCTGGCATTGACCGTCGGGCTTGGCATCATCTTCCTGTTCTTGCAGATGTACGAATATAGCCACGCCGCATTTGGCTTTGCTGACAACATCTATTCTTCGACCTTCTACATGGCGACCGGTTTCCACGGTTTCCACGTATTTGTCGGGACGGTGTTCCTTGCGGTTTGTTTGGTCCGTGCGATGAAGGATGGCTTTGATGCCAAACAGCATTTCGGTCTTGAAGCGGCAGCTTGGTACTGGCACTTCGTTGACGTTGTCTGGTTGTTCCTGTTCTTCGCAGTTTATATTTGGGGCGGCGAATAAGCCGACCTGACCCAAACTTTCGGGTCCAAGATCATGGATGATTACTATCCAAACATTTCCCCCATTCGTACCGGGTTGGCATGCAAATGCCCCCGCTGCGGTGGGGGAAAGCTGTTTTCTGGCTATTTGACCGTCCGTGAAACTTGTGATGTCTGTGGGTTGGATTTACGTGGGCATGATGCAGGCGATGGTCCGGCGGTCTTCATCATTTTTATTCTCGGATTTCTTGTCGTGCCCGTGGCACTTTGGGTCGAAATGACCTATATGCCGCCATTATGGCTGCATGCGCTGCTTTGGGGCCCTGTGATCATTGGCGTCACACTGATCTTGCTTAGGCCGTTAAAAGGTCTCATGGTGGCGTTGCAATATCGCCATCGATCGACATCCGAACAGGACTGAATTCAATTTATGTCACTTCTAATCACGCGCCCTAGTCTGGCGATGAAAATCTGCGCCGGGCTATCTTTGGTTATTCTGTTGGCTCTTGGCTCTTGGCAGGTTGACAGATTGTTCTGGAAGCAAGGGCTGATTGAGCAACGTCAGGCGCAGGCAGAACTGCCTCCAATTGCAGTGCCAACAGATAGCACACTTGATCCCGCAATGGCATTTCGCGCGGCCTATGCCGACGGACATTACCTGCACGATCAGGAAAAATACCTGATGGCGCGGACGCAGCGCGGCAATGTTGGTTTTCATTTGATTACCCCGCTTGAACAGGAAGATGGTCGCATCATTCTGATCAATCGCGGCTGGGTTCCGACCGACTACCGTGATCCGTCAACCCGTCCTGAAAGCCTGATTGAAGGGCCGGTTCATGTTAGCGGTGTCTTGCGCGTGGCCCGAGAAAAGCATTGGGCGCAGCCAGAAAATGACGCGCTGAAAAATCAATGGTTCTATGTCGATGTAAATCACATGGCCGAAGATACCGGTGCTGAACTTGCAAGCCAGTACTATCTGGAACTTGATGACACGGCCGTTCCCGGCGGATTGCCAATCGGTGGGCAGGCAAAGGTCCAGCTTCCCAACAGCCATCTGGAATATGCCATCACGTGGTACAGCCTTGCATTGACGCTGGTTGTGATTTTCGTTCTGTACCATCGTCGGCCGAATGACGATAAGCCAGACGATGATGGTCAATCAAAGACATCTGCCTAAGATTTTGACTGCCTGACCTGTTTAAAGCTGCCCGGATCGTATGTTGTAGATGTGATCTGAATGTAACTGGTTTGAATGATGAAATGCGAAGTCGGCATTCCCGGTCGCATAGGAGCCCCCATGACACAAGCCTATAAAAAGCTCGAAACCCTTTTTAGTCGTATGAATGTTCTGTCCGATATTGGTGGAATGTTGCATTGGGACATGGCGGCTATCATGCCAAATGGCGGGGCGGAAGCGCGTTCTGAACAGTTGGCAACACTCAGCGTTCTGAATAACGAGCTGATCAATGCCCCAGAGATGGGCGACCTTCTTGCCGAAGCTGAAAGCGAACATCTTGATGATTGGCAAAAAGCCAATTTAGGCGAGATGAAACGCGGGTGGGTGCATGGCACGGCAGTTCCTGCTGATTTGGTCGAGAAAATGTCACGCGCAGAAACCAGTTGCGAAGTCGCATGGCGGACTGCACGGGCGGATAATGATTTCAAAGGGCTGCTTCCGAAATTGCAGGAAGTTCTCGATCTGTCGATTGAAGCAGGGAAAGCCAAGGCTGAAGCCCTTGGTACATCCGTTTATGATGCGCTGCTTGATCAGTATGATCCAATGATGCGATCTGAGCGCATTGATACCCTGTTTGCAGAACTTGAAGGCTTCTTGCCCGATTTCACAGCAGAAGTCATCGCGCGCCAAAAGTCTGAAGATAAACCGACATCGCCAGTTGGGCCGTTCTCAATGGAAACGCAAAACAAGGTCGGTCTTGATTTGATGAAGGCGGTAGGGTTCAATTTTGATCATGGCCGTTTGGATATCTCGCACCACCCATTCTGTGGCGGTATTCCCGATGATGTTCGCATCACTACCCGTTATGACGAGAATGATTTTACATCTGCGATCATGGGGGTGCTGCACGAAACAGGCCACGCCATGTATGAGCGCGGATTGCCGCAAGGCTGGCGTAATCAGCCCGTAGGCAAGGCGCGTGGCATGACCATGCATGAAAGCCAATCTTTGCTGGTTGAGATGCAGGCTTGTCGATCCGAGGAATTCCTGACCTATGCCGGGCCGGTATTCAAGCAGGCATTTGGCGGCGATGATGGCGCATGGACTGCAGCCAATCTGCATCGTCTTTATACGCGGGTTGATCCCGGTCTGATCCGGGTTGATGCCGATGAGGTGACCTACCCGGCGCACGTGATCTTGCGTTATCGTCTCGAACGGGCATTGATCGAAGGCGATATGAAGCTTGCTGATTTGCCAGGTGCCTGGAATGAGATGATGGAAAAGCTTCTGGGTATCACGCCATCTGATGATCGCGATGGCTGTATGCAGGACATCCATTGGCCATCGGGTGCTTGGGGATATTTCCCGACTTACACATTGGGGGCAATGGCCGCAGCGCAGATTTTTGCCGCAGCCAAGGATGCAAATCCTGAAATTCCTAATGCGTTGTCACGCGGTGATTTTGGCCCATTGATGACGTGGCTGGGAACGCATGTTCACAGTCAGGCTTCCAGTCGCTCAACCGATGAAATTCTGCAGTCCGCGACCGGTAATGTTCTTGGTGTCGATGCATTTAAATCACACCTGTTGAACAGGTACGGCCAGTAAAACCAATTGAATGGCGACAGCAATCTGCTAGCATTGATTGGTGCGGGGTGCCGGGATTTTCGTGCTAAGATAAGTGCTTATATAGGGCTCACTCCGGTTTCAATCTTCATGGACGCTACAGTCATATGGGAATAACCGACGGTAACAAGAAGGTCATGGACCGACAGGTCTTTGCCATTGATCAGGTTATTTTCCGGGAAGGAAAACCGGGAAATGCTGCTTATGTCGTGCAAGAAGGCAAGGTTGAAGTCTTTAAAACCATAAACGGTGATGAAGAGGTCGTTCTTGGCACGATTGAGGCCGGTGGCCTGTTTGGCGAACTTGCACTTGTCGATAACAAGCCGCGGATGGCCTCGGCACGTGCGACTGAACGTACGGTCTTGATTGCGATCAGCCGACAGACATTTGAAAAGAAAATGTCGGGCTCTGATCGTTTCATCAGAGCAATTTTGCGAATCCTGCTTGGAAACTACCGCACAGTTGTACGCCGTGCGGCAATTGCCGAGGCGAAGCTCAAGGAACATGGCATTTCTATTGATGGTTAAGCAGGTATAATTGCCGACTTGATCACATGCTTGCGCGATAATGCGTATAGCACGGCAGGCTTGTTTGATTGTCCCTTGACTATATGCGCACTTCCCCTCACTAACTCAGGCGTTGGAGTGTATTTTGGGTGCTATTTGTGCCGGAATGCATGGAACTGGTATTCGCCTAATTCAGGAGCAGGTCTAGTGCGCTATGTCAGCACGCGGGGAAGCGCCCCCGTTTTGCAGTTCGATGAAGTTCTTCTTGCCGGTTTGGCGCGTGACGGAGGGCTTTATGTTCCCGAAACTTGGCCAACCTTTTCCAAGGATGACATACGCGCGCTGCGCACTCTGACTTACGCAGAAGTCGCTTTCAAAGTGATCCAGCCGTTTGTTGCGGGCACTGTTGACGATGACGCCCTGAAAACCATTCTCGAAGATACTTATCAGGGCTTTGACCATAAGGCCGTGGCACCGCTTAAGCAGCTTGGCCCAAATGATTGGGTGATGGAACTTTTCCATGGCCCGACATTGGCGTTTAAGGATTACGCGCTTCAGGTGGTTGGTCGTTTGTTTGACTATGTTCTCGCCAAGCGCGGCGAAAGGATCACGATTGTTGGTGCGACATCCGGTGATACCGGGTCGGCCGCGATTGAAGCCTGCCGGGACCGGGCAAATATCGACATCTTCATCCTGCATCCCAAAGGCCGGGTTTCCGAAGTGCAGCGTCGTCAGATGACGACCATTCTGTCGGACAATGTGCACAACATTGCGGTCGAGGGATCGTTTGATGATTGTCAGGATCTGGTAAAGGCGCTGTTTAATGATCATGGGTTCCGCGATGAAGTCGGTCTGTCTGCGGTAAATTCGATCAACTGGGCACGTATCATGTGCCAGATCGCTTATTACTTCTGGGCGGGTGCGCAGCTTGGTTCTCCGGAACGCGAAATTTCGTTCTCGGTCCCGTCGGGCAACTTTGGCAATGTCTATGCCGGATATGCCGCAATGCAGATGGGCCTTCCGATCAAACAATTTGTTGTTGGTGCCAACCGCAATGACATTCTTGCCCGCTTCTTCCAAAGTGGCGTGATGAAGATGGAAGGCGTTGAACCGTCCCTTAGCCCGTCAATGGACATTCAGGTCAGTTCGAACTTTGAACGTTTGATGTTTGATCTGTATGACCGCGATGGGCTGGCGATTGCCGACATGTTGACCAAGTTCCGCGAGACCGGCGTTATGGAAATGTCGCAAGGCCAGTTCGCCCGTGCACGCGAACATTTCGATGGCTATCGTCTAGATGATGAACAGACCCGTGCCGCGATCAAGGATGTGTTGGAAACCAGTGGCGAATTGGTCGACCCGCATTCCGTGATTGGCATTGTTTCAGGGCGTGAATGCAACCGTGACAAATCCGTACCGATGGTAGCACTGGCAACTGCACATCCAGCGAAATTCCCAGATGCGGTAAAGCAGGCTTCGGGTATTTACCCAGACTTGCCACCGCGTCTTTCTGATCTATATGACCGACCAGAAAAGGTCGAACCCATGTCCAATGATGTGGCGGAATTGATGGCGCATGTCCGTAAAAACCGGCGTGCGGCCTGAACACCACTTAGATTTGAGACATGATGTGAAAAACAGGAGTAATGCTATATGACAGTCGAGCTTACCAAGCTTGACAATGGTCTGACGGTCGCAACTGACCGCCTTGACCATGTCGAATCGGTGGCCCTGGGAAGTTGGGTCGATGTCGGGGCGCGGAACGAGACGCCCGATATCAACGGCATCTCTCATATGCTTGAACATATGGCCTTTAAGGGTACGCGTCGTCGTTCCGCATTACAGATTTCCGAAGAAATCGAGTCTGTCGGTGGGCAGATGAATGCTTATACCTCGCGCGAAAACACGGCGTACTATTGCAAAGTCCTGCATGAAGATCAGGAACTGGCGATCGATGTGATTGCAGACATCCTTCAACATTCAACATTGGATGAGAAGGAGCTTGAACGCGAACGTCAGGTGATCTTGCAAGAAATCGGTCAGGCCAACGACACGCCAGATGATATTATTTTCGATCATTTTCAGGAAACCGCCCTGCCAAATCAGGCATTAGGACGTTCCATTCTGGGCAGCCCGGAAAATGTATCGTCACTGTCGCGTGATCATTTGTTTGACTTCATGTCGCGCCGATACAGCCCACAAAACATGGTGTTTTCCGCATCGGGTAAAGTCGAACACCAGCGCGTTGTCGATATGGTCGCGGAAAAGTTCGACAGCCTTCCTGCCCATGAAGAACACGCGTTCGAGCCACTGAAATACGAAGGTGGAAGCCGGATCGAGAACCGTAAGCTTGAACAGGTTCATGTGATCTTTGGTCTGCCGACGGTTTCCTATACGCATGATAGTTTCTTTGACCTGCAGGTGTTTAACACGCTGCTGGGCGGTGGGATGTCATCGCGCTTGTTCCAAGAAATCCGCGAAAAGCGCGGTCTTGTTTATTCGGTCTATAGTTTCTCGTCGCACTATGTCGATGGTGGGCTGTTTTCGATCTATGCCGGAACAGGTGCCAATGACATTGGCGAATTGATGCCGGTTATGTGTGACGAACTTGTTCGTGCGACAGACGATCTGACCGAAGAAGAAGTTACCCGTGCGCGTGCGCAGCTTAAGGCATCGGTGGTGATGGCGATGGAAAGCAATTCCGGTCGTTGTGAAACCCTTGCCCGTCAAATCCAGATTTTCGGCCGTCCGCAAAGCATGGAAGAAATCGTTGCCAAGGTCGATGCAGTCGATCTTGAAAGTGTTCGTCGTGCCGGGAAGGCGTTGCTCGATGGCAAACCAACCATCACGGCCCTTGGTCCGGTTGATAAAATGCCGGAATATGATGACTTGGTGGCGCGTTTGCGCACGTAAGTAGCCACGACTATAGATGTTTGAAAACGGCACTTGTCTTTGCGGGCAGGTGCCGTTTCTTTTTGCCGCAGCGGTCTTGCTGGTGTATCCCCATATCAATCAGGATGATGGGGTAAGCAACATGCAATACGCCTTTGATATTGGCGGCTCAAAGATCGAGTTTGGCGTTTTTAGTGATGATGGGGATATTCTTCTTCACAGCAAAACACCCACACCCAAAGACAATCTTGATGCATTTGTCGCTGTCATTTCTGATGTGCTTGGCGAGGTGGATCATGAATTTGGGGTGCGGCCAGATATCGGTATCAGCTTTGCCGGCGGCGTTGATCCAAAAAATGGTGCGGTCATTTCAGCCAACATTCCTGCCATCAAGGGATGGTCATTGGCAAGCGAACTTTCAACGATCCTAAGCCGTAAGGTTCTCGTGGAAAATGACGCTGACTGTTTCGCCCTTGCCGAGGCAATGAGCGGTGCAGCGAAAGATGCCCGGACGGTCTTTGCGATTATCTTGGGGACTGGGGTTGGCGGCGGCATCGTTGTTGATGGAAAGTTCATCGGTGGCAAAAGCGGTGTGCGCGGCGAATGGGGACACGGTAATGACGTTACCGGAACACTTATCCGTTCTGGTCTTGCGCCGGTTACTTGCGGCTGTGGTCAAACCGGGTGTCTGGATGCATGGGGCGGGGCACGCGGCCTTGAAAACATTCATGCCCAGATCAGTGGCAACCGTATCACCAGTTTTGACATCACTGATGCCTGGCGGGCAGGGGACGTACATGCTGCCCGATCAATCGAGATATATTGTGAACTGGTGGCGCGTGAACTTGCCTTGATGGTCAATGTCCTTGATCCTGACTGTGTGCCTGTTGGTGGCGGGATTGCTTCGGAACATGTTCTTATTGCGCAGATTGATGAAGTGGTGCGCAAGCGCGTTTTAGGGCGCTATGACGTGCCGTTGGTTGTTCCTGGCGTCTATGCCAGCGACGGCGGCCTTCGGGGAGCTGCTATGCTTCATCTGGCCGATAGTGACCGGTTGTAAGGGCATGCGCAGTAAAATGGTGAGCCAAAGTAGATCAGGACGACAATCTCAGCCTTTGCTTGAAGTCTGTGTCGAAACTTTCCAAGACGCCCAAATCGCAATCCAAGCGGGGGCAAAGCGGATCGAGTATTGTTCTGCACTTGCACTTGGTGGCTTAACACCAACGCCCGGTATGATGGAGCGCATTGGGGATATTGCCGCTCCGTGTATGGTGATGATCCGTCCGCGTCCGGGGAATTTTCGATATGAGGCAGATGAACTTGTCATCATGAAACGCGAGATTACTTTGGCGCGCGATCAAGGTGCCGCTGGTGTTGTGTTTGGGGCATGCGATGGTGCCGGTGGGCTTGATACGGATGCGCTGCAAAGCTTGATGGCAGAATGCGATGGTTTGCAAACAACATTGCACCGCGCATTTGATCAGGTTTCAGACCAGAAACGCTCTTTAGAGCAGGCGATTGAGTTGGGTTTTGATCGTATTCTGACCAGCGGCGGTGCGATTGACGCCCTAAGCGGTAGTGGACAGCTTACGCAATTGGGGGCTTGGGCAAAGGACCAAATAGACATCCTTCCCGGCGCCGGGATTACGGCCAGCAACGCGCCAGAAATTTTGCGCGCGACGGGGGGAAGCGAATTACATGCATCATGCAAAGTTTCAAAGGGAATTTTGCCCGAAGATGCAGGCAGAACGCGCGTTGATCCAGACCTTGTTCGGGCCTTGTGTACGGCGATGGACATTTGATTGTTTTTGGCGCACGGACAGTGCCCCAAAATTAGATATCAATAACGTGGAATTACCCTATGCGTTGGTATGAGATGGGTTTAGTCTTTCTTGACTGATTGCAGGAATTGTTAATTAAGAAGCTGATAATAAAAGTGCGGTTGTAGTGTGTGCTACAGCGATCAGACCGACTTTCAGGGATTGGGTGCAGACATGTCTAGCGATTTAGAAACAAAGCAACATTTTGATTTGGCAAAACTGGGATTAGAAATTTCCCAAGTGTTTGAGCATATCGATGCTGCTGCTCTGATTGTTGATCAGGATCGTAGGGTAGTTGCGGCCAACGGTCTGGCATCAGACTTTTTTGGTTATGACAATGATGAGCTTGTAGGTCAGGAAACCCGCGTCCTTTTTGATGACCCGGCTGATTTTGAAGAGCTTGGAAAATCCCGTTACAACGATCGTGCAGAAGGTGGCTTTGGCGATCGGTATGTCGTGCGCTATCGCTGCAAGGACGGTTCTGTCTTTGACGGGGCAACCGTTGGCGGGGCTGTTCGCCCTGTTGAAGAAGACGCTGTATATTTCTTTGGCATGATTACGAATGTTTCGCGTCAGACTGCTGCTGAAAGCGCGCTGAACCGATTGCATAGTATCACTTCGTCGCGGGATCTGAATTTCGAACAACGTGTTGATGCGATTCTGAAACTTGGTACCGAACATTTTGGGTTGCCGATTGGCATTTTCAGCAAAATCACAAATGACCAATATGAAGTCCAACAGGCCATTCACCCAGAAAATGCCCTGACACCGGGCATGAGCTTTGATCTTGGTCAGACTTATTGCAGCCATGTGGTTAATGCCGACGATGTCCGGATGTTCCATCATGTTGGGCAAAGCGAAATTCAGACCCACCCTTGTTATAAAAACTTCGGGTTAGAGGCCTATATCGGCGCACCGATTTTCACGGATGGGGAGCGCTATGGGACACTGAATTTCTCAAGTCCGGTGCCAGCGCGTGAGTTTACCGGTCAGGATGTCGAGCTTGTCAGGTTGTTTGCCGCGTGGCTGGGGCATGAAATCGCACGTCGGCGCGATTGGCGCGAATTGGAAGCAACCCGTGCTGAACTTGAACGTCTTGCGACAATTGACCCACTGACCGGGCTTTATAATCGTCGTTACATGGAAGATTGCCTGCGGACTGAATTGGACCGGGTTAAGCGATATAATAAACAGCTTGTTGTTGGGTTGCTTGATTTTGATAATTTCAAGAATCTAAACGACAATTATGGGCATGATACTGGTGATGATGCTTTGAAGCTTTTTGCCAAAGTGTCATCCGAAATGATGCGTGAGACCGATGTTATAGCGCGGTGGGGTGGGGAAGAATTCCTGATCCTGATGCCTGAAACCGGCGCGGCAGGGGCTCTTAAATATCTACAACGCTTGACCGACCGTGTGCGGAAGTCCGATTTCCATGCCGGGGATGTTGAAGTGAAACTCACCCTAAGTGCAGGATTAGCAATCGCAGCACAGGACGATACGCTTGATACGCTTGTATCACGCGCAGATGTTGCAATGTATGAAGCCAAACAAGCCGGGCGTGACACCATTCGGATGTCTTCCGAAGATTAAGGCGATTACGTAAACAATAGCGGGGAGCGTGTCAGCGTTCCTCGCCGAACTCTTTTGTGGAAAAATGGCAAAATCCATTGATATATAACGGGTTATTGTCGTTTTGGCCGCAAGATTTGCGTTTGCTCGACAGTATCTGTCGCGATTTTCGTAGAAAGTATGGCTGAAAAAAAGAAAACCGCTTTGAGGAAAAACCTCAAAGCGGTTTGTCTTGGCTGGGGCGGTAGGATTCGAACCTACGGTACACGATACCAAAAACCGATGCCTTACCACTTGGCCACGCCCCATCAGCGTGTGTGGCGCGGAAAATAGCGTTACCTTCGCCAGAGCGCAACCCTCTATTTGAAGGTTTTTTTGTTCAATGTTCAGTCTGGAAAAGAAGCGCCGATATTTGAAAGGGTGCGCGCCTGCTGACAAAGGGTTTCGGTCGCTGAAATCCACCAGTCAGGATAGGACTGTGCAATGGCATTTGCTGCCTGTTCAGCCTGCTCTGAAGTGTCGTAAATGCCAAAGCAAGTGGCCCCACTGCCGGACATTCTTGCCAAAAGGCAACCTTCTTCGCGGGCAAGTGCATTCAGCACATCACAGATTTCTGGCAGGATGCTGGTGGCGGACAATGTCAGGTCATTACCACATTCAGAAAGAGCATCGGCAAGGGCCGCACCGCTGTTAAATTGTTGGCGGGTGTCCCAAAGCCCCGACTGGCTAAAGGCCTCGTCTTCGCGCGCCTTGAAAATTTCTGGTGTGGAAACTGCTTTGCCAGGATTAATCAAAAGCATCGGAATAGGTGGCAGATCGGCAAGGTCGGTTAGCTCATCGCCGATTCCCGACATCAGGCATGTCTGGCCATGAAGGCAGACCGGAACATCCGCACCAAGCGACAGCGCAATACGAGACAAAGCTTGATGGTCAAGATCAAGCTTCCACATATCGCATAACAGCCGAATAGCTGCCGCAGCATCAGCAGACCCCCCGCCGATACCTGACGCAACCGGTAGGCGCTTATCAAGGGTAAGGTCTGCGCCAAGGTCCGTCCCGGTTTCGTTCTGGAGCATACGGGCCGCTTGCATCACCAGATTGTCGTTGGTGTCCTCATGCGTAAGGGCTTTTCCCATCGGGCCGGTGATGTTTAGGGTAATGACACCGTCTTCACGAAGCTCACCGGTTAAAACATCGCCAACGGATGTAAAGCAGACGAGACTTTCCAACAGGTGATAGCCATCGTCACGTTTGCCCGTGACATGAAGGAACAGGTTAATCTTGGCCGGTGCCTGTTCGCTATAGGTCGCAGACATGGATGTATCTTCCCAAATTGGTCAGTTCACGACGGTTGGCGCGACACTTGGTACTAGGCCCTTGATTTTGGCTTCTACTGTGGCGCGCAGTTCTTCGGTTGGGTTGAATGAAAGGGCGCGATGCCATTGGAATCTGGCTTCGTGATAGCGTCCAATCTGCCAATAGGCGTCGCCCAAATGATCATTGATTGTCGGGTCGTCTGGTTTCAGTTCAACGGCCTTTTCAAGCTGTTCAACGGCGTCATCAAACCGGCCTAACTTGTAATAAACCCAACCAAGGCTATCGACGATATACCCATCATCTGGCTGCAATTCGACAGCCCGCTTAAGCATGTCTTCTGCTTGGTCGAAATTCATTCCCATATCAACCCAGCTATATCCAAGATAGTTTAGGACATAAGGCTGTTCTGGTTCAATTTCGAGGGCAAGCAGGAAGTCAGATTCGGCCTTTTTCCAATTGCCAGCGCGTTCATGGGAAATGCCACGGCGATACAGCAACCGCCAGCCCACCAGCGCGTCACCACCTAGTCGCTCAATCGCCTTGTTATAGGCGCTGGCCGCAGCACTGTATTCTCCCTGAATGCGCAATATATCGCCAAGCTGGATCAAGGCATCCGGGCGGTCTTTACGCTCATCAACCATGTCTTCAAGGATGCTGATGGCTTTATCCGCATCCCCGATCTGCTCAAGGCTGGACGCGATACGCAGTCTGGCGTTCCAGCTATGAGGAGATGCATGAGGAATGGCACCATAAACATCAATTGCAGTATTGAAACGCTTCTGAATTTCCATGATCTCACCAACCAGCAAGCGGGTGATGTCGTCATAGGGACGCAACGAAAGGGAATAGCGCGCCATCAACAAGGATGGATCCACTGCATTTTCCTGACTAAGCAAGGTCGCAATATCAAGATAGGCTTCTGCAAGACCGTCAGCCGGGCTTAACATCGTCGCCATTGGCGGCTCACCGCGTTCCAGACGAGCAAGATGGAATGGCATGGCCAAGGATTGCGGGTGGCGGTCCATGTAGCTGGCATAAAGCAAGGCTGCTTTTTGAACCTGACCTTTGCGTTCATAGACGGCACCAAGTGCCTCTGCTGCACGCAATGGCGCATCTGCCGGGTCGCCATAGGCACTGGCAAGTGCGCGTTCGGCACCGTCAAAATCGTCGAAATACGCCAGTATCAAACCACGATGATATTCCGAAAGCGGGTTAAGCGAACCGTTCCCCTGAATTTCGTTGAGTGCGGCCATTGCTTGGGTCGGCTTGTTCAACCCGGCATAAAGCCATGCATTGGCCAAAGGTGCGATCAGGGCATTGATCCCGCGCTGAGGGAGCTGCGTTACAATATCAATAGCATCCTGATAACGGTTGTCGCGTATGGCGTCATCCATCATGGTCAAGGCGGCAAATAGGTCTTCGGGATTTTCCGCCTGAAGGTCTTTTGCGATATCGGCGGCATCGGAAATCCGACCATCACTGATCAGGGCAAGAAACGCCCGGCGACGGAGTTCTGTGTTGTCTGGATCAATTTGATAGGCGCGCAGCAAATATTGTGCGGCATAGTCAGACTGGCTTTCGATCTGCGCTGCTTTTCCGGCAAGGAAATTTCCCGAGAAGCCATCAGATTGCGGATATTGGAATTCTGCATATTCGGGCTGTTTGGGCATGGTGCCACAGGCCGAAAGAGCAAGTGCCGTCATCGGAATGATGAGTTGTAACAGTTGACGTTTCAAAGGCTTGTCCTGCGTCCGCAATTCGGGTTCGGTGTTGTCACAGATAGATCAACACCATATTGAATTTCGGGATTAGCCTACTCAGTCGGCAAATATAAGGCAAAGCATTTGCAACAAGCAGTGCAGAGCATGTTAGAGCGATTGCTTTATAGATTTGCCAAAGCGCAGAAAATTGCGGTTAAAACCGATCGGGATCTTAACAGTAAAGCGGGCGTTTTGCCGGAATATCGAGTTGTTTGCCAATGATGTCGCGGGCCTGTTTGCCAAACTGTGACTTTTGTCCGACCGGTGCGACGGTTTCAAGGATCGACATTGCCTTATCTAATCCAACGGCCTTGGCCAGAAACCATCCGGCAAGATAGCTTGATGACAGGCAGCCGCCGCTGGTGATGATGTTGCCCTGCGCCACCAAAGGCCGGTCTTCGATAACGGCATCGGTCCGAGCCAGCATTGGCCGGGTTTTGGTGTCGGTCGTGATGGTTGCTGGTAGAAGTCCCAAACGATACAGAAACAACACGCCTGAACATTGTGCACCAATCAATTGACGCGCCGGATCAAGGGACAGTTCGTTTGTAATTGCGGTATCATCAATATGATCGCGGGTATGAATACCGCTGCCAAACAGCACCGCATCAGCATCCTTAACAAATGATAGAGGCTGTTGGGCGGTGACGGTCACACCGTTCATGGATGTCACGGTTTGGGACGGTGATGTGATTTCTGCGCACACACCATCGGCTTTGGCCCGGTTCAAAATTGATAAGGCAACAAAGCTGTCAAGCTCGTTAAAACCGTCAAGTGTGACAATTGCAATCTTCATGATGCGCTAACCGCTACTTAAAAGGGCGAATATTGAACGCGGAGATTGCGGCTTATACAAGAAGAAACTTGTCTAATCAGGTTGAATTGCTTGGCGGTCGTCATTGGTAATGGGGGTTTTAACTGTGACATTCCCAATCATCAGACCAAAAGAATAAGGCCCGCAATTTGCGGGCCTTATTTGTATGAGGAAAGCCAAATGGCTTACATGTTCGGATAATTTGGTCCGCCGCCACCTTCTGGCACAACCCATACAATGTTCTGGGTCGGGTCTTTGATGTCGCAGGTTTTACAATGCACGCAGTTCTGCGAATTGATCTGCAGGCGTTTGCCACCATTGTCTTCGTCTTCAACAAACTCATAAACCCCTGCCGGGCAGAAACGGGCTTCTGGTCCGTCATAAAGCGCAAGGTTGGTATCCACCGGAACACTGTCATCTTTAAGGGTAAGATGAACCGGCTGATCTTCGCCGTGGTTGGTGTTGGACAGGAAGACCGATGACAGCTTGTCAAAGCTGACCACGCCATCCGGTTTCGGATAGTCGATCTTTGGCATGTCAGCGGCCGGTTTCAGGCAGGAATGGTCTGCGTGGTTTTTGAATGTCCACGGTGCCTTGCCCCTGAACAGATAGGTATCAACCGCACTGTAGGCCATGCCGCCCCAGAAACCCCATTTGGCAAAGCTTGGGCGGATATTGCGGACCTTATGCAGTTCCGGATAAACCCAACTGTCTTTCAGGCGTGCCGGATAACTATCCATCTGTGCTGGTACATCATCGGCCGTCAGGGCTTCGAACGCGGCTTCCGCGGCAAGCATGCCGGTCTTCATCGCGGTATGCGATCCTTTGATCTTCGGCACATTCATAAAGCCTGCCGAACAGCCGATCAGGCAGCCACCAGGGAAAACCAAATCAGGGATCGATTGGAAGCCACCTTCGTTCAGCGCACGGGCGCCATACGAAATCCGGCGACCTTTTTCGAAAATCTTGCGAATTTCCGGATGCGTTTTGAAACGCTGGAATTCATCAAACGGGCTGAGATGCGGGTTTTCATAATCCAGACCGATGACAAAACCAACAACCACTTGATTGTTATCAAGGTGATAAAGGAACGAACCACCATAGGTGTCCTTATCAAGCGGCCAGCCGGTTGTATGCTGGATCAGACCTTCCTTGTGAACTTCAGGATCAACTTCCCAAAGTTCTTTGATGCCGATGCCGTAAGTTTGCGGGTCAGAATTTTTGCGTAGATCAAATTTCTTGATCAGCTGTTCAGACAGCGATCCACGGCAACCTTCGGCAAAGAAGGTGTATTTCGCATGAAGTTCCATGCCCGGTTCATGGTTGGGGCCGGGCGTGCCATCACGCAAAAGCCCCATGTCGCCGGTCGCAATGCCCTTGACCGAACCGTCTTCGTTAAACAAAACTTCAGCAGCAGCAAAGCCCGGATAAACTTCCACGCCAAGTGCTTCGGCCTGTTCACCAAGCCAGCGACAGACATTGCCAAGACTGACAATGTAGTTGCCTTTATTATGCATCTGCGGCGGGGTCGGAAGCTTTTGTGAACCGGTTTCGCTTAAGATCATGAACTGATCCTCACCCGCCGGAACGTTCAACGGCGCACCGCGTTCTTTCCAGTCCGGGAACAGTTCATTCATGGAGCGGGGCTCCATCACGGCACCAGACAGGGTATGGGCGCCGACTTCGGAACCCTTTTCAACCACACAAACGGTGATTTCTTTTTCCTGTTCCTGGGCGAGCTGCATCAGCTTAATGGCAGCCGACAGACCGGATACACCAGCCCCGACGACAACCACGTCAAATTCCATGGATTCGCGTTCCATTTGGCCTCTCTCCTTTGACTGCCACCTTATCGAACTGTTTTCGTTCGTTTGGAAGCAAGTCGGTATTCACCGATCAGGGTCTCGCCCAAGCCCTGATTTCTCACATTCGTTGTTTAATCGGTAAAGCTATACCGATTAATGGTTCGGTTGACAATCAAATGTCGCCGATCACATCGCGTTTGTATATGGCGCAAGTGACCTAAAATCGTTAAGGTCACCAAGAATCATGCGTCATTCAAACGAGTGCGCTGCAACATACACCGTCACTGTGTAGATGAGCAATCCAATTACAGATTTCGATGTAAATAATCTCGATCCATTCCAAGCGCTGGTTTGGCAATATGAAATGGGTGTGGACGAGGCAATTGCCGACGAGCCGCTA
This sequence comes from Rhodospirillales bacterium, assembly GCA_019634165.1. Lineage (GTDB taxonomy): Bacteria > Pseudomonadota > Alphaproteobacteria > Rhodospirillales > Thalassospiraceae > Thalassospira. The sequence goes on along the minus strand of JAHQVT010000010.1, from coordinate 63,683 downwards.
GACCGTTTCAAGGCGTCCGAAAGCCTTAGCCGGAATGCCGCAAACCGACCGGGGTTTGCGGCACCCAGCCCAAGTGGTGCGCGCAATGCTCCCGCGCCTGTGGCACGGCCTGCGGCTGCGGCAGTAAGTGGTGGCGCACCTGTGCCACAGGGTACTGATGGTGGATTTTTACTATCGGATACGCCACACGAAGCCCGCCAGTCTGCCCGCGATGCGGCTGCTGCGGCGACCAATCTTGATGAGCTGAAAGAAGCAATCGAGAAGTTTGAAGGCTGCGCACTTAAGAAATCAGCAAGCAATACAGTCTTTGGCGATGGCAATGTCGAAGCCAAACTGGTTCTTGTTGGCGAAGCGCCGGGGGCAGAAGAAGACCGACAAGGTCAACCGTTTGTCGGGCCGAGTGGAAAGCTTCTGGAATCCATGCTGCGATCTATCGGTCTTGCGCGTGAAGAAGTCTATATCACCAACATATTGCCATGGCGTCCGCCGGGAAACCGACAACCAACAACAGCGGAAATTGCGGTGTGTGAGCCGTTTGTCCGGCGCCATCTTGAACTGATTGGCCCCAAGGTTGTTCTTTGTCTGGGCGGAAGTTCGGCCAAGGCCCTGATGGAAGAAGATCGTGGGATTACACGCCTTCGTGGAACCTGGAAAGAAATGGTCTTTGGCGACGATGCCAAGGCAGATCTAACTGCGATGTTCCATCCTGCCTATTTGCTGCGAACCCCGGAACAAAAACGTCTTGCATGGCGTGATTTGCGGGCGGTTGCGCAAAAACTTTAAGAAATTAGTCGCTAATTTGGCTTACGCATGGGTGATATGCAGCCGTCTGAGCAACTCAAAATCAAACATGACAAGTAGTTGATTTCAGATAAATGATTTCGCGGTTTGGGTGCTTGCTGTTATAACAAATGCCGTTGCACCGGGGGGAACACCGCAGGCAACGGGTTGCGAGACCAAACTGCTTCGGGATAAACACGCGGCTTAGAACATAAGCCGCGTTGGGGATACTGATTTTGATCGAAGCAATAAGAACAAGCCTGCCGAGTGTGAAAAACACACTGAGGCAGGGCATCTTTACCGTGATGTTTGGCGCCATGACATTCATGTTTGCGCCAACACTTGCTGTTGCCGACACGCAAGAACAAGCAGCGTTGGGCAGCCCTGAGCTGGGTGATGCGCTATCGATCCTTATTCCCAAACCACTTTCTGATCGTGATGCTGAACTGTATGAGCAGATTTTTGCCGTACAGGAACGAGGCCGCTGGAAAGATGCCGACCGGCTGATTTCGCGCCTGTCAGATAAAGTGCTTATGGGCCATGTCATGGCACAGCGCTATCTGCATCCGACAGCTTATCGGTCACGCTATAAAGAATTGAAAGACTGGCTGGCAAGCTATGCCGATCACCCGCAGGCGTCGCGCATCTACAAACTTGCGCTGACCCGCCGTGGTTCGGCCAATTATCCGAAGAAGCCAGTCGGCAGTTACGTTTCGGGTGCTGGCTATGATTATGAAAACATTAAGCCTTACTACCACAAATCGACCAAAAGCCTGTCATCAAAGCAACGTGCGCGCCTGTCGACCTTAAAGCGTCGCATTCGCCATCGGATTGGCAATGGCTGGCCAACGGGTGCGTTACAGGTTCTTGAAAGTCTCGAAGCAAAGCGCCTGTTTGATACGTATGAGCAGGATCAGGCACGGGCATCAATTGCATCTGGTTACTATTATTTCGGCAAGCCTGAACTGGCGCTGAAATATGCCAGAGATGCTGCAAAACGGTCGGGTAAATACCTGCCGCAAGCCCATTGGACTGCTGGTTTGACGGCGTGGCGTCTGGGGAAAATGGATTTGTCACATCAGCATTTTGCAGCTTTGAGCGTCAATAAATATGCGTCTAGCTGGACCAGAACAGCAGGTGCGTTCTGGGCTGCGCGTATTGATTTGGCCGCAGGACGTTTTGAAGATGCCGATGCCATGTTGAACCGGGCTGCGGAATATCCGCGCTCGTTCTATGGTCAATTGGCGATGCGCGCGCTTGGTCGCGATGACGTCTTTGACTGGGATAGTCTTGAACTTGATGAAAACCGCGCGAACAAGTTAAAACTTGATCCGCATGGTCGCCGGTCCCTTGCACTGTTGCAAATCGGTCAGCGCGATGAAGCTGAACGTGAGTTGCGCAAAGCTGCGGCCAAGGATGACGATTCCCTTCGTCGCGCGATCTTGGCCCTGACCGATACAGCAAACTTTGCGTCCCTTACCATGCGTTTGGGAAGTTACATCGCCCAGAAAACTGGCGATGTGTTTGTGAATGCACTTTATCCGGTTCCGCCTTGGGCACCAGAAGGTGGCTATGAAGTTGACCGGGCATTGATTTATGCGTTCATGCGCCAGGAATCAGGGTTTAACACCGACGCACGTAGCCATGCTGGTGCACGGGGTTTGATGCAATTAATGCCGGCAACCGCAAGCTATATTGGTAATACCCGATATCGTGGCGCCAAACGGGCCGAGTTGTATCAACCGGAAATCAACCTGTCGCTTGGGCAAAAATATGTTGATCATTTGCTTGAACAAAACGGCGTTGATAATGGCTTCTTGCAATTGATGGCCGCTTATAACGGTGGGATTGGCAATCTTGGGCGCTGGCAAAAGGTGCTTAAAGATAACGTTGATCCACTTTATTTCATTGAAAGCATCCCGTCGCGTGAGACACGTTTGTTCATTGAACGGGTGATGGCCAATCTTTGGATGTACCGGTCACGTTTCGGCCAGGAAACACCGTCACTTGATTTGCTTGCAGCAGGGCAGTGGCCAACTTATCAGCCACAGGATCAGGACAATGATCGTGGCCTGACAGCGCAGCGTTAAGTCACAAGCACCTGATCATGACAGGCAGAGACGCCAACAACGATCCATTAAAATCGCATCAGATTAAGAACCAAAACCCGGATCAGGGGACGGTTCTTGATCGGATTAAAATGCCACCGATGAGCGGCGAAGAAGCCTTGCGCCGATTTGATGAAGATCGTTCCGCTAGCGATGGTTCAGATCATGGGACAAAACAGCAAAGTGATCTAGCGGAGCTCCATCCAATCATGAAGCTGGTGGCACTGGGTGGGACTTTGGTGATGGTCGTCACCGGGTTGCTTGGTGTGTTGTATTTGTTTGCCGTCTGATGTGACAAAAGGACTTATTGCGCGTCGGTCAGGGTATCAGATTTAGACTGCAGCAACTCGATTTCGCTTGCGGTGGCATTGCCCAGCGGATCATCCTTGGGCAGGTCACGATAAAGGTCGCGCAACACCCGAAGAGCTTGCTGTGGCTTTTGATTTTGCATAAGCATCATGCCGTAATAGTAGCGCGCCAGAAGATGGTTTGGCATTTGGCCCAAGGCGTGCAAAATCAGATCGCGTGATGTGCTGTCAATCTGGCCGTTTTGTGCTGTGATGCGGGTATCGGCATATTCAATTGCCAAAAGTGGATTATGTCCCGACAAAGCATAACCTTGCGCAAAGGCAGCAACTGCCCGCTCGATGTTCCCCAGACGCAATGAACCCCGTGCAAGAGCAATCCAGCCTTGTAGGTTTCGCGGATTGACCTCAAGCGACAGGACAATTTGGTCAAGCAGGCGTTTGATCTGCTGATCGGTTTTGTAGTTGGGGTCGGTTACATTGCCTGCCACAGCCGCCGCTGCAGCAAGATTTCGTTCTCCTGCTCGATCCGCATATGGTTTGGCAGGAAGGGTCGGATTACCAATCAGAATATAAACGCCAAGTGCCGCGACAACAGGCACGGTGGCAAATACCTGCCTGCGTAATGGGAATGCTTGGTCGTTGTTTTTAGGCAAACTTGCGTAAAGGGCAAATGATGCCAGCAAAGCCAGAACAGATAAGCCAACCCAAATCACCGGAAACCTCCGCTGGATTGTTTATATGTCGGGGCAAAATAGATCATCAGGACTGGCCATTGTCTTTTGGCGTGCCAAGGATTTCGTCAAGCCGTTCTTGTTCGTCGCGCGATAGCGATGCTGTCGTCCCGGTCGCTTCGCGTTGTTTGCGACGATAGAATGCAAAGACAGCCAGTAACGCCAGAATGGCCAGTACTGCAGGGCTGGCCCACAGGATATAGGTTTCAGGTTTCAGCGGTGGGTTTAGCAACACATAGTCACCATAGCGCGCGACGATATACTCGATGACTTCTTCATTATCATCACCCGCGATCAGACGTTCGCGAACAAGAATGCGAAGGTCACGGGCAAGTTCGGCATCTGAATCGTCAATCGATTGGTTCTGGCAAACAAGACAGCGCAGTTCCTGACTGATGTCACGGGCGCGCTTTTCAAGAACAGGGTTTGACAGCATTTCGTCGGGATTAACGGCCAAAGCTGGCGTAGATGCCAAAATCGGTAGCAATAATCCAAGTCCGGCAATCAACACCAAAAAACGTTTGGTCATCCTTTTAACTCCGCGATTTTGGGCAGCAGAACCGTTTTAAGCACATCTGCCGTTACCGGACCGACATGTTTGTATCTGATCTGTCCATTGCCATCGATGATGAAGGTTTCTGGTACACCATACACGCCAAAATCAATTCCGGTACGCCCGGATAAATCCATGCCCACAGCCTTATAAGGGTCGCCAAGTTCAGCCAGCCATTTAACGCCGTCCTGCGGGTCTTTTTCTTTATAATTCAGACCAAAGACCGCAACGCCAGCTTCTTTCGATAGGCGTTTGATCATGGGATGCTCTGCGCGGCATGGGATGCACCAACTTGCAAAGACATTCAGAACAGAAACCTCACCTTTGATCAGGTCGGCACGCGATAGACCGTTTTCGCGACCAGGCAAGGGGGGAAGTGAGAATTCCGGGGTCGGCTTGTCAATCAAAACTGACGGCACGACAGAGGAATCCTTGTCAATATTAAGCAAAAACACCCCAGCCAAGGCTGCAAACAAAACCAGCGGGATTACGGCAAGCGAAAATCTCATGAAGTGGAAACTCCATTCTTCTGAAAGCGCAGGAATATGCGTGTAAGGATGCTAATGCTGCCACCGATCAACATCAAAATCATCCCGGTCCAAACCCATGGCATCATTGGCAGGAACCGGACCGAAACAATCCGGCCGCCATCATCGGTACGGTCACCGACAGAGACATGTAAATCCCCATCCCGTCCATGCCAGATACCGGCTTCACGTGTTTCAACACCACGGATCGGATAATACCGAATTTCGGGGAATAGCTCCGTCACCGGAAGAGAATGACGATACAGGATAAAGGTTGCCTGACGGGTGGCATAATTTTCACCGGCAAGAAGGGAAACACCTTCATATTGCAGGTTATAGGGACCCGCCTGAATGCTTTGTCCAGCACGGGCAGAAATGACAATCTGTTCTTCCCAGACGCTGCTGGCGGCACCCCCGGCAATCACAACCGCCAAACCGATGTGGGCCAAGGTCATGCTGATATAGCGTGGGCCAAGAAGTTGCAGGTTGCGATACTTGCTTTCACCGTGATCAGGCTGGCGCCAAAGCCGTGCCCACAGATCACTAAGCGATGCTGTTAAAATCCATCCGGCCAGACCGATGGCAATCAGCGGGGCTGGTGATAGGTCGATAAATCGGATCGAAACAAACAGAACAATGATCAATGACAGGATTGCGGCAAGCTTCATGCGGCCGCCGATCAGCCATGTGTCATCCTGTCGCCAGCGCACAGTTGGTGCAAACCCCATCAGGAACAGCAGCGGCACAACGATCGGCACAAGAACCTCGACGTAGAAAGGTGCGCCAACAGTAATGCCGTCACCGCCCAGCCACCGCAGGACCAGCGGATAGATCGTGCCAATCAAAACAACAGCAGCAATAAGCGCAAGCATGACACTGTTTATGAACATGCCGCTTTCGCGTGAGATAAGACCAAATGCGCGGGGTTCTGTCATTTGGTCTGTCCGCTGCCAGAACATGTAATAGGCCCCCGCAAACAAGATACAAAAGCCAATCAGAAGGGCGATGCTATTACTTGGCTTTGATAGTGTTTCGCTTAAGGGGCCGAACAGATCTGAACGTGTCAGATAGACACCAAACCACCCCACTGCGAGGGCGGATATGCCAAGAAACGCGGTCCAGCATTTAAGAGTTTCGGTTTTTTCCAAAACAGCTCGGCAATGTATGAGTGCTGTTGTGATCAACCAAGGTAATAGCAGGCTGTTTTCTGCCGTATCCCAATACCACCAATTTCCCCATGCCTGTTGGCTATATGATCGATAGGCATTGATTGCGATGGCTGCACTTAATGATAACCATGCCAGAACTGTCCAAAATCGCATGTATTCTGCTGTGCGGCGATCAAACTTGCGTTCGATCAATCCCGATAGTGTCAGGGTAAAAATAACCCCAAGCGCAGCAAGCCCAAGGTAAAGGAACGGTTCACGCAGGACACGCAACATGTCCTGACTTTGTGGGTTCATGCCACGGCCATCAAGTGGGGCAACAGGGATGCGCGCAAATGGATCAGCATCAATTAATGTCACAATGCCAAGAACCGCAATCAAAAGGCCAAGGATGGACAGCGCGTTATAGGAGAGTTTTGGGTCATCTTGAAGGGGGCTACGTTCTTTTGATGGGGGCAAAAGTTGAACCGCCAATGCCCCATTGGCCAATGACGCGGCCAAGACCCATAAAAGCATCGCGCCGCCATTGGGGGTAAAGGCGGCACCAATCCGAAACAAAATCGGCGTTGATGAATGGCTGACATCAGCAACAATCGGCAAGCTAAAATCACTGACGACAAAGGCATGTATAAGGGCCGCTTCCGCCACAAGGCCCAAACCCAAGATGGCGATTGGCAAGATCAGGAAATGATCTGCTTGTGCGGGTAGATGACCTGGAGCAGGGGTAAGAGAAGCCGAGCCATTACCGCTTGGTGAACTCGCACTTGCCAAAGATACCGAGCTGCTTTGAAGCGATGCGCGTAAAGTCGAACTAAGCCAAGCCGGACTAAACAATACGGCCTGACCAAAGCCTGTCACCACAATCAGGAGCAGGGCAAAATGTCCGAATTCTGCAAGCATCTCCGTTTAAGGCTTTCCCAATTTGTTCCCCGGCGACTTATAGGCCCGTTTGGTGTTGGATCATCACAGGAATAAGGTCGCAGTCGTGTTTTTCTTAACCGTATGGCCGGACTTTATGGCGGCAGAATGTGGCTTAATTGCGCATTTGTTCAGCGTTTTTCGCTTCGATTTCTTCCCAGTAACCGCTTTTCTTTAGGGATTCGGCAACTTCTGGCGGCATGTAGTTTTCATCATGCTTGGCAAGAACTTCTGATGCGATAAAGGTGCCATCATTGCTCATATGGCCTTCAGCGACGATCCCCTGACCTTCGCGAAACAAATCTGGCAAAATGCCCTGGAATGAAACCGAAACCGATTCCGCCATGTCGGTTACGACAAAGGCGATGGTTTGGCCGTCGGCAAGTTTGGCAACCGACCCTTCAACGACCAATCCGCCAATCCGCAAACGTTGATCCGGATCTATTGGGGATTTTTCGACAATTTCAGTCGGACTAAAGAAGAATACGACGGAATCTTCAAAGGCCGTCAGAAGCAGGGCCGCAGCACCAGCAACGGCCAAAAGAACAGCTCCGATCATGTACATACGTTGTCGTTTGCGGGCTTTTGCGCGGGAAAGTGACACAATTTGTCTCCGGTCAGGATGTCTTATCGGCTTTTTTGTTTTTGCGTGGGCGGCGTGATTGCAAGACGGCTTCAAGCTGTTGGCGTTCAATCCGACTGGCGCGTAAGCCACGCAATGTTGCAACCAATAGTGCGATCATGGCAATCGCAGTAATGGCATAGCTTCCCCAGATATAGCTGCCATAGCCCCCCATTGCGAAGAACTCACTCATGGTTTGGCCTCCGCATTGTGACCCGCATCATAGTTTTGCTCATTATTGCTATCCTGATCACTGCGTTGATCAAACATCCCCGAGAGCTGCAAGGCACGGATACGCCGTTCATTTAATTCCAGACGCACGCGCAAAATCAAAACAACGAAGTAATAGCAGGTAAAGCCAAGGATCATCAGGGCAAGTGGCACTTGCATGCTGGGATCAACTGATGGCCCATCCATGCGGACAATTGATGCGGGTTGATGAAGTGTATTCCACCAATCGACCGAGAATTTGACAATTGGCACATTCACCGCCCCGATCAGTGCCAGTGCTGATCCGGCTTTTGATCCGCGTTCGGGGTCATCAAAAGCATTCACAAGCGCAATATAGCCAAGATACAGGAACAGCAAAATCAGCATGGATGTCAGGCGTGCGTCCCATACCCACCAGGTTCCCCACATCGGTTCACCCCAAAGCGACCCGGTAATCAGGCAAAGTGCGGTAAAGGTCGCGCCGATTGGTGCCGTTGCGCGGGCACAGATATCAGCAAGCGGATGCTTCCAGATCAAACTCATGGCGCCGCAAATTGCCATGCCGACATAACAGAACAACCCCATCCAGGCGGCGGGTACGTGGATATACATGATCCGTACCGTGTCACCCTGTTGATAATCAATCGGGGATGCAAACAATGCAAAGTAAAGGCCGGTTGCGATCAGAAGTGCGGTCACACCTGCCAGCCACGGCAGGACCGGATCGGTGAACTTCAAAAACACACTTGGTTTGGCAAAGCGATGCATATTCTCTCGTCCGTAGTGCGGGAAACAGCAGTAGGTCGTTCTTATCAATTTTATTCGGTTATTCGATGGCCAGTCGCACGGCATGTGCGGTCGCAAATGGTGTGGCTGCCAATGTCAGTAACAAGATCGCCCCCATGATTTGAAGGTGTTCTGTGGCCGACATTCCAAGCTGGGCCGCTTCAACCGCACCTGCCCCAAATATGAGAATGGGGATGTAAAGCGGCAAGACCAGAAGTGATACCAAAACCCCGCCACGGCGCGCCCCCAAAATCAAGGCCGCGCCAATAGCACCAATCAAGCTGAGTGCCGGGGTGCCCAGCAACATGGCGATCATTAAGGTAACAAAGCCGCTTTGATCCATATTCAGCATGACCGCCATCAAGGGTGCAGCAATAATCAAAGGCAATCCAGTCGTTAGCCAATGTGCCAGAACTTTGCCCAGTACCAGCATCTCCATGGAAACCGGAGACAGTGCCAAAAGTTCAAGCGTGCCATCTTCAAAGTCAGCTTGGAAAATCCGCTCAAGCGACAGCATGGCGGCAAGCAAGGCCGACACCCAGATCACGCCCGAGGCAATCCGGGCAAGAATGTTGGCTTCAGGTCCAACGCCAAAAGGAAACAGGGTGGTTGTAACGATAAAGAACGCCACCACCATCACTGAATCCGCCCCCTGACGTAGGGCAAGGCGCAAATCACGCTGCAAGACCGCCATAAAGCCACTCATTGCACTGCCTCCTGTGGGGAGACACTATGTTGCATATTGGCGCTATCGTTTGTGTCGTCATTCAGATCGGCATGTTCAGTTAACCATTCGACCATCGGGATGGCAAAGTCATCAAGATCAAGAATGTTGGGGTTCTTGACATCAAGATCAATATGGGTCGAATAAATCACGATGCCGCCGGTTGCCCGAAAATCGGCAATCAGTTGGGAAAGCTCGGCACAGCTTTCGCGGTCAAGGCCAACCGTTGGTTCATCAAGCAACCAAAGATCGCTTTGACCAATCAGGATACGGGCAAGGGCAGTACGGCGTTTTTGCCCGCTTGAAAGATATCGCCCCGTGATCCGCGCAAGATGATGGATATCAAGCGCATGAAGGGCAGCATCAATGACCGCATCAAGTTGGGAAACCCCGCGCAATTGTCCCCAAAGACGCAAATTGTCTCGCACCGACAAAACCGGTTTGATCGCGTCCTGATGGCCAAGATATTGCAGGCGGGATTGATGGGCGGCCCGATCATCGGCAATGTTTTCGCCGTTCCAGCAAAGGGCGCCCGAACGTGGTGCCAATAAGCCTGCCATGACACGCAGCAGGCTTGATTTACCAGCGCCATTACGGCCGCGCAGCATGATGGCATCGCCGGATTTGGCCGCAAAGGACAAGCCGCCAAATACCAGACGCTCGCCGCGCAGGCAGGTCAAATCAGAAGCGTTAAAGTCTGCCATGCAACCCGTTCAATTGTCGTAGCCCCGTTCTCTCTCACGTTATTCTATAACGTGTTACGGTTTATTATTCATGCTTTAACCGAATTTAGCGGCTTAGACTTTGTTTCAAGTCAATCTAAACAACGCCCGTGACGAAGGAAAAGTGCGCATTCTGACGATCGCAAATCATCGGGTCACCAAATGGTGCCCGGCATTAATCGGGGCTGGGTAGAGCAGCCCCAGACGACAGGAATGCTAGATAGGATTGCTTAGAACCGGATCATTGACGCGCCAATGATCGGGCCGCCCCGACCGTTTTGAACAAGCACGGCAACCCCGCCATCATTGGCGATTGTCATGGCAAAGGGAATTTGCTTTATCCGGCCATCCCAGCGACCCAGATTAACCATTTCGCGAACGACATTGGCATGGACCAATCGTTTGCCGGCATTTTCGCCTGACAGAACGTCGCGTTGATGTTCGCGGTCAAACCCAATCAACCAAATCTGCGCATCCTGATTGCGTGACGACACATTGGTATTGTGAAGCGAAATGGTTCCGGTTGCGGGTTGGTTGGGGGCGGGAACAGTATTCATCTGAATATCGGCAAGATCGCGAAGCGGTTTGGTCGCAGAACTTGTCGATTCGATTTGTCTTTTGGCTGTTGCCTTTACCACATCATCGCCGTTGATAATCACCTGTGGCGTATAGACATATCGTTCGCGCATCCGGTTGGCATAGTCACGTTGGCGTTCACTATACCGGGCATCGGAAAACGGATCCGTCCAGCCAAGATAATTCCAGTAATCGACATGGTATGACAAAACCAGAAGATCGCTATGTTCCTGATTTAACTGATGAAGAACACGATCAGCAGGCGGACAGGAATTGCAGCCCTGCGATGTATATAGTTCGACAACAGCACGCGGAACAATGCTTTCGGCGGCGTATGACCGGCCGGAAATGGCGAGTGCGACCAGTATGAGAGCGGATAGGATGGGACGAGAATGTTTCATGCCGATCATGATGCCTGAAAACCGCCATCAACCCCTAATCACAAGGCCTTGAAAGCGGTGGGAGCAAGAAAAGGGCGGATTTTTGCGATTTTTCACCGAATTTCGAAATGAGATTTCCAAAGATTGATGCTAATAGCTGCGGACCAATCGTGACCAATTTGAGGAAACAGTCGCGTCGCAATAAGCGTATTCGCCTTTGCGTTAAATGAAAAAAATTAGGAATCGGTCTGCCGGTGGGAGCTCATTCCGGCAATTCCGGTCCGAAACAAGGTTTGCAGAATTAATGATGAAACGTGAACACTGGGGCTCGCGCCTCGGCTTTATTTTGGCGGCGGCTGGCTCGGCTGTCGGTCTTGGGAATATCTGGAAATTTCCATATATGGCTGGTGAAAATGGCGGTGGTGCCTTTCTGGTCATTTATCTGGCGTTGGTCTTTACCATTGGTCTGTCGGTGATGCTGGCGGAATTCGTTATCGGCCGTATGTCAGAAAAGAATGCGATTGGCGCATTCGCCAATCTCAAAGGTGGCCTGTGGCCGGTCGTTGGGATGTTTGGGGTTGCTGCTGCCTTTATCATTCTGTCCTTCTACAGTGTGGTTGCTGGTTGGACATTGTCCTACATGATCAAGGCGATCACTGGCGCGTTGGCGGTTGATGATCCCGCCGCACTTGGCGATATTTTTGGTGGGTTTATTTCCGACACCACCACACCACTGATTTTCCATGCCGTGTTTATGGCGCTGACGGTTTTGGTCGTTCTGGCCGGGGTTGGCAGCGGTATCGAACGCGCATCCAAAATCTTGATGCCAGCTTTGTTTGCGCTGTTGATTGTATTGATCACGCGATCAGTAACATTGCCAGGAGGTATGGCAGGTGTCGAATTCCTGCTGTCACCTGATTTCTCGAAGGTAACATGGTCGACGATATCAGATGCCTTGTCACAGGCATTCTTCTCATTGTCGTTGGGGATGGGCGCCATGATTACGTATGGTTCGTATCTTTCGAAGAAAGAAAACCTTCCGGGGTCTGCTGGTTGGGTCACACTTCTTGATACATCCGTCGCGGTTATGGCGGGTCTTCTTATTCTTCCGGCAGTGTTCGCATTCGGTTTTGATCCAAGTGCTGGTCCGGGGCTGACCTTTATCACGTTGCCTGCGGTATTTGCGCAGATGCCGTTTGGATCGTTCTTTGCCTTCCTGTTCTTCTTGCTTTTGGCAATTGCCGCTTTGACGTCGGCTGTTTCAATCCTTGAAGTCGTTGTTGCCTATTTTGTCGATGATCGCGGAATGAGCCGTAAAACGGCTGCAATCATCGTCGGATCTGTCATCTTCCTGCTTGGTATTCCGTCGTCACTTTCGATGGGTGTGATGGCAGATGTCGAAATCCTGTGGGGCAAAAACTTCTTTGATCTGATGGACTTTATCAGCTCAAGCTTGCTTCTGCCGATCGGCGGGTTGTTCATCTCGCTGTTTGTCGGATGGGTCGTCTGGGGCAAAGCTCAGGAAGAAATTGCTGCTCATAACGGTGTTGTTCCGTTCTGGGTTGGTGCGTGGGGACTTATTGTTAAGTTCATCGCACCTTTGGCGATTGCTTTCATTCTGCTCAAAGGTCTTGGCGTCTTCTAAGCCAAACGATCCGTTGGTAATGTGAACGATTTGGAAGGGCGGGGGATTTCCCCGCCATTCTTTCGGTTACGGGCAAAGAAGCCCGGTGTCTTGGGAAAGTGCTGTGATGTCGTCGGCTGACATGGGTTTTCCCAACAGATAACCTTGGATCAGGTCGCAATCAGCGTTGCGCAGGAACGAGAGTTGGTCTTGATTTTCGACACCTTCTGCAACGCACATTTTGCCAAGGTTTTTGGCAATGTTGATGATGGTCATGGCAAGTGCCGAACCTTCCTTGCCGTTATCAATATCCATGACAAAGCTGCGATCAAGTTTGATACTGTCAAACGGCAACGTCCGCAAATAGCTTAGGCTGGAAAAACCAGTTCCAAAATCATCAAGCGAGATTCGAACGCCAAGATTTCGAACGCGCCGCAATTTATCGCGCATGTCATCAATGTTTCGCATGAACAGGCTTTCGGTGACCTCGATCTCAAGCCGATTGGCCGCAAGCCCATTGTCGATCAGAATGGTGCGGACCTGTTCGGCAAAATCCACCGTGCCATAAAATTGCTGAACAGAAACATTGACCGCAAGATGAAGGTTAAGCAGCCCCTCTCGGCGCCAATTGACCAATTGATGACATGCTGTTCGCATGACCCAGCGCCCCAATTCCCCGATGATGCCCATTTCTTCTGCAATTGGAATGAATGTTGATGGCGCGATGATCGTACCATCCGCCATCGTCCACCGCACAAGTGCTTCGACACCATGAAGTTGCTGTGTCTTGGCATCGAATTGCGGTTGATACGCCAGATGGAGTTCCTCATTGTCTATTGCCCGGCGTAATGCTGTTTCAAGGGCAAGGTCCGCACCATTTTGGGTGTGCTGGCTGCGACTATATCTGCTGACACGGTTTCGCCCCTGTTCCTTGGCATGCATCATCGCAAGTTCAGCGCTGCGCAACAGGCCGCTGGAATCATTTGCGTCTTCGGGGAAACAGGCAAAGCCGATGCTGGCGGAAAGATAAAGTTCAGTACCTTTGCGGGTTGTATGAGGAACCGAAAGGCGAACGCGTAGGCCTTCGGCTATTTTGCGGATTTCCTGATCGGTGACGATGTTTGGCAATATGATCGCATATTCGTCTGCGCCGACACGGGCAATCACAGCATCTTGGCCAAGTTCGTGACGGATGCGTCGGGATACTTCAACCAAGACATCATCGCCGTCATTATGGCTAAGCGCATTATTCACCCGCTGGAAGTTGTCGACATCAAGCATGATCACGGTCAGGCGGCCACCATCGTGGCGTGATCGACCAATATGATGTGACAGCAGTTCGGTGAACCGCCTGCGGTTGGGCATACCGGTTAATTCATCGGTATGGGCAAGGCGCAGGATATTTTCGCGGGTTGCATGCCGCCCGCTCATGTCGGTGAAAATTGCGGCATAGTGGCTTGGTGTGCCGTCATTATCCCGGATGGCCATGATCGACAGCCATTCTGGATAAATCTCGCCTGATTTTCGGCGGTTCCATATTTCACCTTGCCACTTTCCACTGCGTTTTAAGCTGTCCCAAAGTTTTGTGTAAAAAGCTTTGTCCTGACGACCTGACTTCAAAATGCTCGGATTGTGACCGATGACTTCTTCTGCCTGATAGCCGGTGACGCGGGTAAAGGCGGGGTTTACGGCCTCTATTTCGCCGTGGGCGTTGCACACCATGACGCAATCGGGCGAGTTTTCAATAAGTTGCCGGGCAAGAAAAAGCGAACGCCTGGCAGTTGCCAGTTCGCTGTCACGGTCTTCGCTATGGCTGTGTAGCTGGGAAAAATAATCCTGTTCGATAAATTCCAGTAAATCGGAAAATGACAGGACACCGATCACTTCCTGATGATGGTTATGAACAACAAGATGTCGAACACTGTTGCGTAACATGACATTGCGCGCGTCATTCAGATTAACGTCATGCGTGATTTTGGTCACGGGGCAACTTGCAATATCGCCCGCTGTTTGGCTGTTATTTCCAATTACCAGATGTCGCAATATATCGCGTTCAGTGATGATGCCGGTTTGGAATTCTGCGGGCAGTTCTGCGTCAAAGCCCGTGACAACAGCGCTATCGCATTTTGCCGTATGCATTGCCAATCTGACGTCTTCGACGGATAGCTTGGCATCGACAAATACTGTTGATGCGCGAATGGCGTCTTCAACATCGTTGGCACTTAGCGATTTTCGATCGCCAGACTGGCGGACGAGATCTGTCTGGCTGATGATCCCGGTCAGATGGCCTTGTTCATCGACCGTCACAAGATGGCGCAACTTATGATCGCGCATTTTTAAAATGGCAGCTTGGGGGCTTGCGTGAACCGAAATGGTTTGAACCGGTTGCGACATGCGCTTTTCAATCGGCTCAGTCAAAATTGACCGGCTGCCAACTGGAAGTGACAAGATGTCTTTTTCGGTAAATATGCCAACAGGTTTGTTGGATTGAACAACGACAATGGAACTGCAATTGCCATTTTGCATACGGGCAATGGCTTGTTCCAGTGGCGTTGACGGGGGGCAATTTAAAATTTTACCGGGTGATAAAGTACCAACGGTCAAATTATTGGTTTGTCCGTCTACAGAGTTGGGGCGTCTCATTCGAACCTGAACACGTGTTATGATTTCTTTTGGTGGCGGGCGTAGCTATTTCAGCTTGCGCATGCCTATCAGATTTCGTGTTCTTGATGTTTGTTCTGGATCAACGGTTCGTTTCGGAAATGCATGGGGCGTGAAAGATCACTAAAATGAAAGCACCCCGCCGGATAGCCGACGGGGTGCTAAGCAAGAAGCCATTAATTTCAATCAGAAATTAGGCAGCTTTCATCATGTTACGCAGAACGAACTGCAGAATGCCGCCATTCTGGTAGTAAAGAACTTCGTTCTCGGTATCGATACGGCAGGTGGCAATGCACTCTTCAGTGCTGCCATCTTTGCGCGTGATACGAACCGTAACGTCCTGCATTGGCGTGATGCCATCGGCGATGCCAATAACGTCGAAGACTTCGGTGCCATCCAGCTTGTAGGTCGCACGACCTTCACCATTTTTGAACTGCAGCGGCAAGACGCCCATGCAGACCAAGTTGGTGCGGTGGATACGCTCGAAGCTTTCGGCAAGAACAGCTTTGACGCCAAGAAGGTTGGTGCCTTTTGCTGCCCAGTCACGCGAAGAACCGGTGCCGTATTCTTTACCAGCAACGACAACCAGCGGGGTGCCTTCGGCCTGATAACGCATAGCAACGTCATAGACCCAGCCCTGATCGCCAGACGGATAATGAACCGATACACCACCTTCGGTGCCCGGTGCCATTTCGTTGCGAATACGGATGTTGGCAAAGGTGCCACGCATCATGACTTCATGGTTACCACGGCGTGCGCCGTAGGAGTTGAAGTCAGAAACAGCAACGCCGTTTGCTTTCAGGTATTCACCTGCCGGGCTTTCTGCCTTGATCGAACCAGCCGGAGAAATGTGGTCGGTGGTGACAGAATCACCAAGGATCAAAAGCGGACGAGCGCCGTGGAAATCGGTGAAGTCACCCGGTTCTTTCGCCATATTGACGAAGTAAGGCGGGTTCTGCACGTAGGTCGACTTGTCTTCCCAAAGGAAGGTTTCGCCTTCGGTGACTTCGATTGCCTGCCAAGGCTTCGGACCTGCAAAGATGTTGTCATAACGATCTTTGTACATCGCAGCCGAAATCGAAGACGCAATGGTGTCTGCAATCTCTTTGTTGGTTGGCCAGATGTCTTTCATATAGACGTCTTTGCCGTTTTTGTCGGTGCCAAGCGGATCGTTGTTCAGATCGATCTTCAGGTTACCGGCAAGGGCATAAGCAACAACCAGCGGCGGTGAGGCAAGATAGTTTGCCTTGACGTGCGGGCTG
Source organism: Rhodospirillales bacterium (assembly GCA_019634165.1). GTDB lineage: Bacteria > Pseudomonadota > Alphaproteobacteria > Rhodospirillales > Thalassospiraceae > Thalassospira. The sequence goes on along the minus strand of JAHQVT010000010.1, from coordinate 47,025 downwards.
ATACGGCCTTCGAAGTTACGGTTACCAGACAGAACTGCCGTTACCAGCATGTCTTTGTCTTCAATTGCACCGGCAATCGGAGCCGCAAGCGGACCGGAGTTACCAATACAGGTGGTGCAACCAAAACCAGCAATGTTAAAGCCAAGCTGATCCAGGTAATCCTGAAGGCCGGCTTTTTCGAGATAATCGGCAACAACCAAGGAACCCGGTGCGAGCGAGGTTTTCACCCAAGGTTTGCTCTTGAGGCCAAGTTCAACTGCCTTCTTCGCCAGAAGACCTGCTGCAATCAAAACGCTCGGGTTCGAGGTGTTGGTGCAAGAGGTGATTGCGGCGATAACGACGTTACCGTCTTTCATTTCGAAGTTTTCATTCGAAACCGGGACAGAACGATCGGTATCAACACCCGGTGCCATTTCAGCAAAGGTGTTGTTGAAGCTTGAAACAGCATCTTTCAGCAGAACACGGTCCTGCGGACGTTTCGGACCCGAAAGAGCAGGCTCGACGGTCGAGATGTCAAGTTCAAGCGTAGCAGTGTAATCAGCTTCGTGTGCCGGGTCGCCCCACATGCCCTGTTCTTTGGCATATGCTTCAACCAGAGCAATCTGGTCTTCGTCACGGCCGGTCGAACGCATGTAGTTCAGCGTCTCGTCATCAATCGGGAAGAAGCCACAAGTCGCACCATATTCCGGGGCCATGTTACCAATGGTCGCACGGTCCGGCAGGCTCATATGTGCCAGTGCATCGCCATAGAATTCGACGAATTTACCAACAACGCCTTTTTCACGCAGCATCTGAACGACGCGCAGAACAAGGTCAGTTGCGGTGATGCCTTCTTTCATGGAGCCGGTCAGCTTGAAGCCAACGACTTCCGGGATCAGCATCGAGATCGGCTGGCCAAGCATTGCTGCTTCGGCTTCAAGACCACCAACACCCCAACCAAGAACGGCAAGCCCGTTAACCATGGTGGTGTGAGAGTCGGTCCCGACAAGGGTATCAGGATATGCAACGGTTTTTCCGTCTGCATCGGTGCCAGTCCAAACAACTTTGGCAAGATGCTCAACGTTTACCTGGTGGCAGATACCTGCTCCCGGTGGGACGATACGGAAATTGTTGAACGCATTTTGGCCCCAACGCAGGAAGCCATAACGTTCGCCGTTACGTTCGAACTCGACTTTCATATTTTTGTCGAGTGCATCGTCGGTGCCGAAGAAGTCGATCATGACCGAGTGGTCAATGACGAGGTCAACCGGTGAAAGCGGGTTCACCTTCTGGGCGTCACCACCCATTTTAACGACGGCATCGCGCATCGCGGCAAGGTCAACAACGGCAGGAACGCCGGTGAAGTCCTGCATCAGAACGCGGGCTGGACGGTAGTTGATCTCGTGGCTGCTTTTACGGGCTTTGAGCCAGTCTACAACAGCTTTGACATCTTCGGTTTTAACAGTGAAATCATCTTCGTAACGCAGAAGGTTCTCAAGAACGACTTTCAGCGTGAAGGGAAGTTTTGAAACGTCGCCGAATTTTTCGGAAGCTACTTTCAGGCTGTAATAGTCGACGGATTTATCCCCGACTTTCAGTGTGCGGCGCGTTTTCAGGTTGTCTTTGCCACAAATGGACATCAGACCCTCCTCAAGGTGGTTAAAAGGGCTTGTCGTGACAAGACACCCCGACCGTCGGAGCGCCGAGCGGTGGGCTATCTATGTTTCGTGACGCGGGTCACGGCTACATATACATGTGCAACGGGGTTACACCACAATTCCCTGCGAAAGTCCAGACCCCGTGAAGGGGTATTGGGGAAAACCCGCTGATCACAGCACATTGGCAAAGTACAACAAGCTAAGAGAAACCTTTAGTCGATATGTGCGGCGGCTATTCACCTTTCAATAGGGGCGGCGCAAGGTTCGAGTCTATTTCCATGTTTTGGGACTCCACGCAACGAAGCAGGCCGGACCTTCGCCAAGATGGAATTGTATCCGACGCGATAGTTTTCGAGGCGAATCGATGGCGGTCTGCGTGTTTTAACGCCCGGTTTTCGGCGTTAATTCGATCCATATTCAAGCAAAGATTGTGCGCTGCATGATCGAATATAAATTTTGCAGTGCGGCGTATGGCAATGGCATGGGCATTGGGTAGTGGTGCGATAACGTTACGTAATCAAGGGTAGAAAGATGGGGTGCGGTCATTTAGGCATAATTGTGCGATGCGAATTTGTAGAAAGGTCTCAATCCCTTGCTGATCATTGCATTGACGCGATATGCTGAAATTGGTACTTAAATGCCTATTAAATGTGTCAGGCCCGGTTTCCGTAAGGTCAGGGTTGAATAATAATCGGACACATCATCAGGGAAACTGAAAAGCGGTTTGCTCAATTAACCCAAAAGAACCCGAATTGCGGTTCTGCGGCATTGGCGGCCCAAGTCAGGGAGGATAAGCGACGATATGACGTCACAGGGTCCTATTTTACAGATTAGCGACGTGTCGCTTGTTTTTGGCGGTGTGCGTGCGCTGAGTGATGTCAGCTTCTCCGTCCAACCGGGCGAGCTTTTTTCAATTATCGGCCCGAACGGTGCCGGTAAGACATCCATGTTGAACTGTGTGTCCGGGCGTTACTCGCCGACCACAGGATCGGTGTCCTTTAAAGGGCAGGATGTGACGGGGCTTAAGCCCAATGATCGGGCTGAACTTGGCATCGGCCGTACTTTCCAGAATTTGGCGTTGTTCGGGCATATGAATGTTCTTGATAACATCATGGTCGGGCGTCACCACTTGCTTAAGAACAACTTCCTGAACGGGCCGTTTTATTGGCTCGGTGGGGCACAGAAAGAAGAACTCGAACATCGTCGATTCTGCGAAGACGTTATCGACTTTCTTGAGATTTCCCATATCCGCAAGGCAACTGCAGGTACGCTTTCCTATGGTTTACGCAAACGTGTTGAACTGGCACGTGCTGTTGCGTTGCGCCCTGACCTGATCCTGCTTGATGAACCGATGGCGGGCATGAACCTCGAAGAAAAAGAGGACATGGCGCGCTTTATCATCGACCTCAATGAGGAATGGGGCATGACGGTTGTCATGATCGAGCATGACATGGGGGTTGTGATGGATATCTCCAGCCGGGTGATGGTGCTTGATTTTGGCCGCAAGATTGCCGAAGGCCTGCCGGATGAGGTTATGGCAAACAAACACGTCAAAAAAGCATATCTCGGCGAGGAAGACGACGAGACGGATGAAGACGAGCAGGTGGCCTGAGCATGAGCAGTAATATCCCAGAATATGCCGACGTTCAGTCGCTGGATACCTTCCCGAAAGTCTTGGCCTATAACGCGCGCAATTGGGGTGGCGAAATTGCCATGCGCGAAAAGGAATTCGGCATTTGGCAAGAATTCACCTGGAAAGATTATAACGACCGCGTCAAATGGATGACGTTGGGCATGCGTTCGCTTGGCATTGGTCAGGGTGACGTTGTCGGCATCATCGGTGAAAACCGCCCTGAATGGGTTTGGGCGGAAGTTGCCGCACATGCGCTGCGCGGTATGTCGGTTGGTCTGTATCAAGACAGTTTGCACGAAGAAGTCGCTTATCTGATCACGTATTCAGGTGCGCGTATTCTGATTGCCGAAGATGAAGAACAGTGTGACAAACTGATCGAACTTGGCAGTGACATTCCAACTGTCGAACATATCGTTTATTGCGACCCGCGTGGCATGCGCAAATATGACGATCCGCGTCTTTTGGATGTGGAAAAGCTCTATGAAATGGGGCGTGCGCTCGAAGAAAAGAACCCCGGTATCTACGACCAGATGGTTGCAGATTCCCGCGGTGATGAATGTGCAATCCTTTGCACCACGTCGGGCACGACGTCCAAGCCAAAAATGGCAATGCTGAATTCCGGCGATTTTCTGGATCATTGTGCAGCTTATCTGCGCGCCGATCCGAAATATCCGGGCGATGATTATGTTTCGGTTTTGCCGCTGCCATGGATCATGGAACAGGTCTATGTGGTTGGTCAGTCGCTGATCAGCCGCCAGATCGTCAATTTCGTGGAAGAGCAGGAAACCATGATGGCCGACCTGCGCGAAATTGGTCCGAACTTTGTTCTGTTGGCTCCGCGTGTTTGGGAAACCATTGCCGCGGACGTGCGTGCGCGCATGATGGATTCAACACCGTTCAAACAGAAGATGTTTGATTTCGGGATGGCTCTGGCGCGGACAGCATTGGACAAAGGCAGTCATTCCAAGTTCGCCGATGTGATTTTAATGAATGCGCTAAAGGACCGGCTTGGTTTTTCCAATTTGCGTTCTGCGGCGACCGGCGGTGCGGCAATTGGCCCGGAAACTTTCAAGTTCTTCCATGCGATGGGGGTCCCACTGCGTCAGCTATATGGCCAGACCGAGCTTTGCGGCGCTTATACCATCCATCAGCCTGAAGACATTGATTTTGATACTGTCGGGGTTGCCTTTGATAATTCCGAGATCAAAGTCATCAACACCGACGAAAATGGTGTGGGCGAAATTGTTGCCCGCACGTCTGGAATGTTTACCAGTTACTATAAAAACCAGGCCGCCTATGACGAAGACGTCAAGGATGGCTGGATGCATACCGGGGATGCTGGTTACTTCAAGGATACGAACAAGCACCTTGTGGTGATTGACCGTATGAAAGACCTTGCGGAGACCTCGGCCGGGGTGCGGTATTCGCCGCAGTTTATTGAAAATAAACTCAAATTCTCGCCGTTCATTGCCGAGGCCGTGATCCTTGGTAAAGATCTGCCGTTCCTGTCGACCATGATTTGTATCCGTTATTCGATCATGGCCAAATGGGCCGAGCAGCGCGGGATTGCCTTTACCAACTACACCAACCTGTCTGCCCAGCCGCAGGTCTATGACATGATTGTCGAGGAAATCCGCGAGGTGAACAAAACCTTGCCGGAAGCCCAGCGCATCAAGCGGTTCCTTCTGCTTTACAAGGAACTTGATGCTGATGACGGCGAACTGACCCGGACGCGCAAAGTGCGCCGGAGTGTGGTTGCCGAAAAATACGCCGACATCATCGATGCTGTTTATGCCGGGAATGACAAGGTTGATATCGACACAATGATCACCTTCCAGGACGGGTCAAAAACCCGCATCCAGACGAGTGTGAAAGTGGTCGATCTCGAAGACAGCAAGGTCGCACAGACGGCCCCGAAAGCCGCCGAATAAGGCAGCAGGAAAACAGTGGTCTTGGTCATCTGGCTTTGGACCGCCATTACAGGGATGGCAACATGAATTTCGAACTTCTGTTCCAGCTTCTGCTGAACGGGTTGATCGTCGGGACACTCTATGGCGTCGTCGCCATGTGTTTCGTTCTGATTTATAAATCGACCCAGATCGTTAACTTTGCCCAGGGCGAGTTCCTTCTGATCGGGGCGTGGGTTTGTTATGCGTTCCTTGTGGAAATGCATATGCCCTTCTGGATGGGTTTCCTGTTCACGCTAATTTTCATGATGGTGTTTGGCATCGTTCTGCAAATGGTGGTGCTGCGCCCAATGATTGGCGAACCGATCATTTCCGTGATCATGGTGACCATCGGGCTTTCGATCTTTTTCCAAGCTGCGACCAAATGGATTTTCGGTGCAACCACCGCGACCTATCCGCAGGTGTTTGAAACCCGATCGGTCAACCTTTTGGGGATGCAGATTGAAACGGCCTATATCATGAGCTTTGTCATCTCATTGTTCATCATGGCCGGGTTCTATTGGTTCTTTAAATATTCCAAGCTTGGCCTCGCGATGCGTGCAACCGCATTTGATCAGCAAGTCGCGCAAAGTCTGGGTATTTCGGTCAAAACCGTCTTTGCGATGTCTTGGGCCATCTCGGCCTTGGTTTCGGCAATCGCCGGGATCGTGATTGGCATGGTCAATGGGGTGTCATCCGCACTTTCTGTCATCGGGATCAAGGTATTCCCAGCCGTGATTTTGGGCGGACTTGATTCGATTGTTGGCGCGATTGTTGGCGGCGTGATCATTGGGATGCTTGAAAACACAGCCGAGTTTGTTGATGGCCAGTATCTGCACTGGGGCAACCTGTTCTCGATCGCACCGTTCTATGTGCTGATCATTATTCTGTGCATCAAGCCGTATGGCCTGTTTGGCACCAAAGACATCGAACGTATCTAAGGGACGAGGAAATATACTATGGCTGGATTTTCGATACGTCCCTGCGGTGATTTTCGAACGACTTATCGTCAGGATACCCGCATTTTTGATACGACCTATGTGCGCAATGCGGCGATCCTTGGCATCTTTGCTGTCGCGATGATCCCGTTTGTTCTGGATGGCTATTACGTCAATCTGTTTATCCAGATTTCCTATTTTGCCATTGCCGCCTTGGGGCTCAACATTCTGGTTGGCTTTACCGGTCAGATTTCACTGGGGCATGCTGCCTTCTTTGGCTTTGGTGCGTTTGCATCTGCCTGGATTAACAATACAACCGGTATCCCGGTGTTGCTGTCGATCCCGCTTGCCGGGTTGATGACTGCAGCGGTGGGCTTGTTGTTTGGCTTGCCAGCCGCCCGGATTAAGGGGCTCTATCTGGCAATTGCGACCCTTGCCGCCCAGTTCATTCTTGAAGATTTCTTTGCCCGTGCTGAATGGTTTACTGGTGGCTCCTATGGGGCTGCGGCCAATCCGATCAATGTGTTTGGCTTTGAAGTCTATGATGATTTCAGCTTCTTCTATGTCTGTTTGTTCTTCTTGGTCGTGATGTATCTTTTGGGCACAAACCTGATGCGGACCCGTGATGGCCGTGCGTTTGTTGCGGTACGCGATCACTACCTGTCGGCTGAAATCATGGGCATCAATCTGACGAAATATCGTCTGATGAGTTTTGCCATTTCGTCTTTTTATGCCGGTATCGGCGGGGCGATTTATGGCCACTATCTTGGCTTTGTCTCGGCCGAAGGCTTCACCATTCTTTTGTCTATCCAGTTCCTTGGCATGATCATCATCGGTGGTCTTGGTTCGGTCAAAGGAACCTTGATGGGCACAGTGTTCATGGTGCTTTTGCCTGAAGTCATGGAAAGCGGTGTTAGCGCATTAAGCGTTTTCGAATGGGCAAGTTCGACGGCAGTGACCGACGGGCTGGCTTATATCAAGGAGATGGCGATCGGTCTGGCCATTATCCTGTTCCTGATCTTTGAGCCGGATGGGCTTGCTCATCGCTGGCAACAGATCAGGGCGTACTGGAAGCTTTATCCCTTCTCGTACTGATAAATATCACCGAAACCCGTTTCGCTAAAAAACATCAAAGAAGCGGGATCAAAATCGGTGAAGACCGGGAGGCTACTTTGTTTAGTAAAACGTCCAAGGGAGACGTCGTGATGAAAAGACTGATTGCTGCGACAGCTATTGTTGCAACCGGCCTGTCGGTTTCGGCAGCCAAAGCCGATGATGACATGGTGTTTGTCGGCCATCTGATGGATATCACCGGACCGACCGGCTTTATCGGCAAGTTCTATGCTGATGGTGTACGTGATGCGCTGTCCTATATTAATACCCATGGCGGCATTGACGGCATCGTTCTGGATTCTGAATCGATCGATTATGCCTATAAAGTTCCGCAAGCGATTGCGAACTACAAAAAATGGCGTTCGCGCAACGAAATGGTCGCGATGCAAGGTTGGGGAACGGGCGATACCGAGGCCCTGATCAGCTTTGTTGCCAAGGACAAAGTACCGGTCTATTCCGCGTCTTATTCCGGCCATTTGACCGACCCGACCGGTAAAAACCCGAAAACGGCGAAACCGGCCCCTTATAACTTCTTCTATGGTGCATCCTATTCCGATGCTTGCCGCGCACTGGTTCAGTGGGCTGCAGAAGATTGGAAAAAATCGGGCGCTACCGGCAAGCCGATCTTCTCACATATCGGGGATAACCATCCTTACCCGAATGCCCCTAAAGCAGCATGTGAAGAATATGCAGGTGAACTTGGTTTTAACGTGACCCCACCGGTCGTCGTTTCGATGAAACCGGGCGATTTCAAAGCACAGTGCCTGACGATCAAAGAAGCTGGCACCAATTATGGCTATCTTGGCAATCTGGGGCCGTCGGTTGTGTCGCTGGTGAAATCTTGTGACACGGTTGGCGCAAGCCCGAAATGGTTGGCAAACATCTGGGCGGGTGACTATGAAACGCTCAAAACCATTGGTGATGTAGAAAACTATATCTTCCCGGCAATGACCAGCTTCTGGACCGATGATGCGCCGGGAATGGCGTTGGTACGTGAAGTATCGAAAATGTCGGACCGTTCGGGCGAAGAATTCCGCACCCACCATTATATCCGTGGCATTTGCTCGGCTTATTACATGAAAGAAGCCATGGAATGGGCCAAGGAAAATGGCGGTATCACCGGTGAAAACATCAAAGCAGGCATGTATGCCCGCGAAAAATGGGTCCCCAAAGGACTTGAAGGTGTTTGCATGGAAGCAACCTGGACTGCCGAAGATCATCGCGGCATCAACACCGTGAATATCTATAAAGGTACGGCCAAAGGTGGCAATGCAACGGTCGAAAAAGTAACGACTGTTACCCTGCCGCGTCGTGACGACTGGCTTGGTTACTAAGACCTCAAGCTAAGATAGACGAATGTCTCCCAGTCTGTTCGGGGGCAGGGCATAAAGTGCAAGATGCCTTGCCCCTGACAGCGGGGGAACACCCGGCGATAAATCGAAGGTGACACCATGTCAGAGACCGCCCGTAAAATTGAGACCGCTGAACCGATGCTGTCGGTCAATAACATCGAAGTTGTTTATGACGAGGTGATCCTTGTCCTGCGCGGGGTATCGTTAGAGGTTCCGCAAGGCAAAATCGTGACCCTTCTTGGCCCGAACGGGGCTGGTAAATCGACGACACTCAAAGCCATTTCAGGTTTGCTGAAAACCGAAGATGGCGAAGTGACCCGTGGTGATATCAATTTCATGGGCCAACAGATTGCCAACGGCAATCCAGAAGACATCGTTCGATCCGGCCTGTTTCAGGTGATGGAAGGCCGTCGTATCATCGAAGATATGACCTGCATCGAAAACCTGCGTCTTGGGGCCTATACCCGCAAAGACAAAGGCGTCAAAGACGATATCGAGATGGTGTTTGAATATTTCCCACGTTTGAAAGAACGTACCGGTCTTGCCGGGTACCTTTCGGGTGGCGAACAGCAAATGCTGGCAATTGGCCGCTCCTTGATGGCGCGTCCGAAAATGATCTTGCTTGATGAACCATCGATGGGATTATCGCCACTTCTGGTCAAGGAAGTGTTCGGAATCATCGAAAAGATCAATCGTGATCAGGGCATCACCATGCTGATCGTCGAACAGAATGCCAACTTTGCGCTTAAAGTTGCTGACTATGGTTACATCATGGAAAGCGGCAAGGTTGTGCTTGATGGAACGCGTGATGAACTTCTTAATAACGAAGACGTCAAGGAGTTCTATCTTGGGGGTGGTTCGGAAGAACGCAAAAGCTTCAAGAACATTAAATCATATAAACGGCGTAAACGCTGGCTGTAACATCCATGTTAAGGTTTATACTTGATCGAGTATCCTTGGTATGTGTGACGAGTTTGGATGAAAGACGGGCAAGATGCTTAAGACCTATTACGATGGCCTAGAAACGCGTAAACCAGCAGACCGCGAAGCCGGTTTAATGGCAGCATTGCCGCGTATTCTGCATCATGCAAAATCCAAATCAGCGCGCTATGGGCAGCTTCTTGCCGATATTGATCCGCAATCAATCACCTCGCGCGAAGCACTGGCAAAACTGCCGGTTACGCGCAAGTCCGATCTGATTGATGCACAGGCCAAGGAACCACCATTGGCCGGATTAAACGCAACACCGGTTCCGGCATTAGCCCGCCTCTTCCAAAGCCCCGGCCCAATCTACGATCCGCAGGGCAAGTCGGATGATTGGTGGCGTATGGGACGGGCGTTCTTTGCTGCGGGTTTCCGCCCGGGCGATATTGTTCATAACTGCCTGTCCTATCACCTGACACCGGGTGGTTTCATTTTTGATAGTGGCGCGCGGGCCTGTGGCTGTGTTGTGGTGCCAGCAGGGGTTGGCCAAAGCGAAGCACAGGTAAAAGCCATCAGCGACCTGAAACCAGCAGGGTACAGTGGCACGCCATCATTTTTGAAAATCCTGATCGAAAAGGCCGAAGAACTTGGTGCGGATATCTCTTCGATCAAGCGTGCTTTGGTATCTGGTGAAGCATTGCCGCCAGCTTTGCGTGATTGGTTTGCCGAGCGCGATATTGAAATGTTGCAATGCTATGCCAGCGCGGACCTTGGTTTGATTGCCTATGAAAGTGATGCGCTGGACGGAATGATTGTTGCCGAAGACATCATTCTGGAAGTTGTTCGTCCGGGTACAGGCGAACCCGTTGCGATGGGCGAAGTTGGCGAAGTGGTCGTTACCGCCTTGAATATGGATTACCCGCTGATCCGTTTTGCCACAGGTGATCTATCAGCATTTGCTGCTGGTGTAAGCGCATGTGGCCGAACCAACGACCGTATCAAGGGCTGGATGGGGCGTGCCGATCAGACAACCAAGGTCAAAGGCATGTTTGTGCATCCCCAACAGGTTGCCGAAATTGTCAAACGTCACGACGCGATTGTTAAGGCGCGCCTTGTTGTCACACGTGAAAGCGATAATGACGTGATGACTTTGCTGTGCGAAGGCGATCAAGCAGTTGCTGATATCGATGCCATCGCTGAAACCATGGCCAGTGTTTGCAAGCTGCGCGGAGTGGTGGCTTTTAACCTTGATGGTAGCTTGCCAAATGATGGCAAGGTGATCGATGACCGGCGTGACCATTCCTAACTAAGTTAACCGTCCTAACGTTTTATTCCCGCTCGGGAAACTTGATGCCGCTTGGTTTCGACCAGCGGCATTTCTTTTCCGCAGGCGAAGTTCAATCAGTCGTGGGATTTCATAATCCGTTCTGTATGATGGCGCCCGAATATACGCGACGATATGGGCTTGAATGCAGGGGGAAAGATGGAACGTACGGGCAAAGCATTTGCCGTTTCCATGATAACGGTTTGCCAACTGATGGCGCTTGCCCTGTGGTTTTCGGCAACTGCGGTGTTGCCGCAATTGCGTGCCGAGTTTGAAATTGGTGCCCTGCAATCATCGCTCTTTACCAGTTCGGTTCTGCTTGGATTTGTTCTGGGCACGGTGATAAGTGCGTTCTTGGGGCTGGCGGACCGGATTGAACCGCGCCGGTTTTGGGCGCTATCGGCAATCATTGCCGCAACCGCCAATCTTTTGATCCTGACGGTTCCTGTTGATGGTGTTTTGGTGATTGTTTTGCGCTTGATCACGGGTGTTTGCATGGCAGGCATTTATCCCATCGGCATGAAAATGGTCGCAACTTGGTCTCGCGGCGATACCGGATTTTTAGTTGGTCTTTTGGTCGGGGCTTTGACCATGGGATCGGCCTTGCCGCATCTTTTTTCGGTGGCGGTTCCGCTTGATTGGCGCTGGGTGATCGTTGCTGCCAGTGCATCGGCCTATGTCGCCGGGATTGCCATTTTGTTTGTGCATCTGGGCGGCGTACCCGGAAGATCGCCGCGCTTTGATCCCAAGATGGTCGGTAAAATCTGGGCGAACAAACCACTGCGCTATGCCTGTTATGGCTATTTCGGGCATATGTGGGAACTATATGCCATGTGGGGCTGGATTGGGCTGTTCCTGTATGGAAGCTTTTCTGCGCGTTTGGTTGAAAATCCCGGTGTTTGGTCTGCTTTGTCTACCTTTGCCATTGTTGGGATTGGTGCGTTTGGGTCCCTTGCCGGTGGGTATTATGCTGATCGGATCGGGCGGACGACGGTTACAATTGCTGCCATGGTGATCAGCGGTGCCTGTGCGTTAATAGCCGGTTCATTTGGTGATGCGTCGATTATGTTGCTGATTGTGGTCTGTATTGCCTGGGGTATTTCGGTTGTTGCCGATTCCGCGCAGTTTTCGTCGTGTGTGATTGAGCTTGCTGATCCCCATCAGGTCGGCACAGCTTTAACCATGCAAAATGCGGTTGGTTTTTTAATTGCACTGGTGTCAATTCATCTGGTGCCGGTAATTGCTGATTGGACCGGATGGTGGGGGGCGTTTGCCATGTTGGCGATCGGGCCGCTATTTGGCACGATTGCAATGGTGCGGTTGCGCCTGATGCCCGAGGCAATCAAGCTTGCGGGTGGTAAGCGTTAATCAGTGTCAAATTGCATCAATGAGTTCGGGCTATAGGGTTGTAAATGCGGGTAATCGACTTCACTTGACAACTTCAAGGTAAAAACTGCGCCGTTTGCGTTTTCTTGACCATTTTCGGTACAAATATTACCTTCTGCCGGAATTTTCTTGCTGTCTCGCGCTGGGGGCGATGCGGCGACTATCCAAATATAAGGGTCTTTCATGAGTCTCACCCTCATTGTTTTGCTTCCCTTCATTGGGGCGGTCTTGCCCGCCATAATGATCAGGGCCGGGCGCAATGCATGTGCTACTGCTACTGGTTCTGTCACGTTGCTTGCTCTGATTCTCCTTATGGCAAAGGCCCCTGCGGTCCTTGGCGGCGAGGTGTTTCAGGTCAGCTATAACTGGTTGCCGGAATTAGGTTTGAATGTGACCTTCTTCCTTGATGGGCTTGGCTTGCTGTTCGCAACGCTGATCCTTGGCATCGGGTTGCTGATCATCATCTATGCGCGGTTCTATCTGTCAAAAGACGATCCGATGGGGCGCTTTTATGTGTTCCTGCTTCTGTTCCAAGGGGCCATGGTCGGGATCGTTTTGTCTGATAACATCCTGCTGCTTTTGGTTTTCTGGGAACTGACATCGCTGTCATCGTTCCTGTTGATCGGGTATTGGAAGCACTTGCCAGCAGGCCGTCAGGGCGCACGTATGGCGTTGGCTGTGACCGGGGCAGGTGGACTTGCCATGATTGCCGGGATGCTGATCCTGGGCGACATTGTCGGGTCTTATAATTTGACCGTCATCTTGCAGCATGCTGATCTTATTCAGGCATCCCCAATGTATCTGCCTGCATTGATTTTGATCTTGCTGGGCTGCTTTACCAAATCGGCACAGTTCCCGTTCCATTTCTGGTTACCGCATGCCATGGCCGCACCGACACCGGTTTCGGCCTATCTGCATTCGGCGACCATGGTCAAGGCGGGCATCTTCTTGATGGCGCGTATGTGGCCTGTTTTGTCGGGCACGCCTGAATGGTTTTATATCGTTGCGACCGCGGGTCTTGTGACCATGGTGCTGGGCGCATGGATTGCGATATTCAAGCATGACCTTAAAGGTTTGCTGGCCTATTCCACCGTCAGTCATCTTGGTCTTGTGACCATGTTGTTTGGTTTTGGAACGCCAATGGCTGCAGTTGCCGGGGTATTTCACATCATCAACCATGCGACCTTTAAGGCTGCATTGTTTATGACCGCTGGCATCATTGATCATGAAACCGGCACACGTGATATTCGCCGGTTTGGCGGGTTGCTGAACCTGATGCCGATTGCCGGGACCATCGGGATTATCTCGGCGGCATCCATGGCCGGTATCATTCCGCTGAATGGTTTCTTGTCCAAGGAAATGATGCTTGAAGAAGCTTGGCACACTGTTTGGATGGATCAGAATTGGGTTGTACCGGTTCTGGCAACCCTCGGTGCGGTTTTCTCGGTTGCCTATTCATTCCGCTTTATCTTCCATGTTTGGTTGGGCAAGCCGCGCGATGCAGACTTGCCACATCATCCGCATGACCCGCCATTTGGCATGTGGGCACCGCCTGCATTCCTGACCGTTCTGGTTGTTTTGATTGGTCTGTTCCCGTCCGTGATTGCGGGTCCGCTGGTTGCAGCAACGTCTGGTGCCGTCATTGGTGGTGAATTGCCCGAATATCATCTGGCACTTTGGCATGGTCTGACACCGGCGCTTGGCATGAGTGTGATTGCCATTGTGGTTGGTGCACTTATTTTGATGCGCCACAATGGGTTGCTGTCGGCAACGGCAAACCTGTCGCGGCCTGATGCCAAGGAAATGTTTGATTGTGGTATTGCCAAGCTGGTCGCACTTAGCCGGTTTGTTTCAGACAATCTGCATAACGGATCGTTGCAGCGTTACCTGTGCATTATGATTGTTGCCGCTTTGGCGATCGGTGCGTCGGGCTTTTATGCACAACCCGATTATACGCCGGGCACACGTGAACTTCTTGACGTATCCCCGACTGCGGCCATTGCGTGGTTGCTGTTGGTGGTGACCTGTATTGCGTCGGTCTTTATGCATCACAACCGGTTGCTAAGCCTTCTTTTGGTCGGTGTGGTTGGTTTGATTGTCTCGCTTGGCTTTATCTATCTCTCAGCACCGGATCTTGCATTGACGCAAATCTCGGTCGAGGTGGTTACGGTCATTCTGATGTTGCTGGCCTTGAACATCCTGCCAAAAGAAACGCCAAAGGAAAGCTTGCCGGGACGCAAAATGCGTGACGGGATCGTTTCGATTGCCGCGGGTCTTGGGATTGGCGGGGCGATCTGGGCGATCATGACACGTGATCTGCCAAGTTCGATCTCGGCCTATCATCTTGCCAACTCCAAAACCGAAGGCGGCGGGACAAACGTTGTTAACGTCATCCTCGTTGACTTCCGTGGATTTGATACCTTTGGCGAGATTATCGTTCTTGGGATTGCTGCCCTTTCGATCTTTGCATTGATTGAAACGGTTACACAGGGCGCTGCTGCCAAACGCCTTGCCAATTGGGTGGTTGATAATCGCCGGTCTGCTGATCGCCATCCGATGATGATGGTGGTGGCGACAAGGGTGATGCTGCCGCTGTCATTGATGGTTGGTGTTTACATCTTCCTGCGCGGTCATAACGAACCGGGTGGTGGCTTTATTGCCGGTCTGGTCGTGTCGGTCGCACTGGTCATGCAGTATATGGCATCTGGCTTTGGCTGGACCCAGAACCGCATGAAGGTCAATTACCACGGCATGATTGGTTTGGGCGTGATTGCTGCGGCGATTACAGGGGTTTCCGCATGGGTTGTAGGGCTTCCGTTCCTGACCAGTGGCTTTGTCCATGTTCACCTGCCAATCGTTGGCGAGTTTGAACTGGCATCGGCCATGGGCTTTGACCTTGGCGTATTCCTAACCGTGGTTGGCGCGGTGATGCTGGCGCTTGCAAAACTCTCGCAAGTTGAACGCATGGCTGAGCATGTCGAAGTCAACCTTGAGCCGATGGATCATGATCCATCGGTTGCGGTCGCCACACCAGAGAAGGAGGCCTGATATGGAATTTCTTGTAGCAAGCAGTATTGGGCTTCTAACCGCGTGTGGGACGTATTTGTTGCTGCGCGGGCGGACTTTCCCGGTGGTGATTGGGTTGGCTTTGCTGTCCTATGCCGTAAACGTGTTTTTGTTTGCGATGGGCCGTTTGACCATCAACATGCCGCCTATTTTGCGTGAAGGTGTGACCGAATATACCGATCCGTTGCCACAGGCACTTGTTCTGACGGCGATTGTGATTTCGTTTGGCATGACCGCCTTGATCGTCGTGTTGTCGATCCGGACATTCCTTGAAATCGGCAATGACCATGTTGACGGTCGCCCGATTGGCGAGCCATCCGAAGCAGGAGATAAAAACTGATGGGTGACTGGATTGTTGTTCCCATAGTGCTGCCCGCCGTGATGGCCGCCCTGATTGTTCTGGCGGTGCGTCACGACATTATCTTGCAGCGCGTATTTTCCATAACAGCGACGCTTGCCCTTGTTGCGGTGACGTTCTCGCTTGTCATCTTTGCCAATGGTCATGACCCGGAAATGTATGGGTTGTCTGATTGGCCGGCACCATTTGGCATTGTTCTGGTGCTTGACCGCCTATCGGCCATGATGGTGTTCTTAACCTCACTTCTTGGTCTTGGTGTTGTTCTGTTTGCGTCTAGCGAATGGGATCAACGTGGTAAGCATTTCCATGCCCTGTTCCAGTTCCAGCTGATGGGGGTTAATGGTGCGTTCCTGACCGGTGATATTTTCAACCTGTTTGTCTTCTTTGAAGTTCTGCTGATTGCGTCTTATGGCTTGATGCTGCATGGCGCCGGGGCAGATCGTCTTAAGGCGGGCATGCAATATGTTGTGATTAACCTGACGGGTTCTGCATTGTTCCTTGTTGGTGTTGGCATGATCTATTCCGTGACCGGCACACTGAACATGGCCGACCTTGCCATTCAGGTTGCCAATGTGGCGTCGGGCGATGCCGCGTTGCTGCGGGCTGGTGCGTTGATCCTGCTGTTGGTTTTCTGCGTCAAAGCAGCCTTGGTGCCGATCCATTTCTGGCTTCCCGGCACGTATGCCAATGCACCGGCACCGGTTGCGGCACTGTTTGCGATCATGACCAAGGTTGGGGCCTATTCCGTCCTGCGGATTTATTCGCTGGCCTTTGGCGATATGGCGGGCGATATGGCGTGGCTGGCTCAGCCTTATCTGCTGCCAGCGGCCCTGATTACGCTGGTTCTTGGTATGACTGGTGTGCTCGCAGCTAAACGTCTCAATACGTTGATTGCCTTTTCGGTGGTTGGCTCTATGGGGACGTTGTTAACGTCAATCGCACTGTTCACACCTGAAAGCATTGCCGCAGGTCTTTATTACCTGCTGCATTCGACCTTCTCTGCTGCTGCTTTGTTCCTGATTGCGGATTTGGTGGTGTCTCGTCGTGGGCAATATGGTGACAGTCTTAACACCGCGCCGACCTTCCATCAGTCGGGCTTCCTTGCTGTTCTGTTCTTTATTGGGGCAATCGGCATGGCGGGCATGCCACCGCTTAGTGGCTTTATCGGGAAATTGCTGATCCTTGATGCTGCACGCGATAGCGGTGCGATGGTCTGGATTTGGGCGATCATTTTGGTGACGTCATTGATGTGCATTATCGGCTTTGGCCGTGCGGGCAGTGTCCTGTTCTGGAAAAGCTCGTCGGTCGAAGGCGAGATCACTGTCGAAGGTGCCAAATGGCCTGTCCTGCCGATCATTGCCGCATGTGGCATGTTGGGTGGACTGGTTGTGTTGACGGCATTTGGGGGACCGGTAACGGATTACCTTCATAGTGTCGCCAGCCAGATATTTGATACGTCTGGTTACATTGATGCAGTGCTGGGCGATGCCGCCGTGGCACAGCTTGGCCAGTAAGGGGAGAGGACAAGGATCATGATGATGAAACGTTATCTACCCCATCCACTTTTGACGCTGGCCTTGCTGATTGTCTGGGTGTTTCTAGTCAATGAAATCTCGGCAGGTGCAGTTGTCTTTGGTCTTATCTTGGCCATTGTCATTCCGCTGATCACCGCCAATTTCTGGCCTGCGCGCCCAAAGGTTCGCAATGTTTATGCGATCTGTGAATATGGGCTAGTCGTGCTTTGGGACATTCTGGTCGCCAATGTGATTGTTGCGGGTTTGATCCTGTTTCGGAAAACCGAAAGTCTGGATTCAAAATGTGTTGTTGTACCGCTTGATCTGACCTCGCCTGAGGCGATCACAACCCTTGCCGGGACAATCACGATGACACCGGGAACCGTGACGATTGATCTAAGTGCGGATGCAAGAAGCCTTTTGGTTCATTGCCTGCATGCACCGGATGCGCAAGGTGTTATCGATGATATCAAGGATCGCTACGAACGCCGTCTGAAGGAGATTTTCGAATGATCGAATATGCACTGAATTTCGGCTTCGTTTGTGTCGGGCTGGCATTGCTGATGAACCTCTGGCGGCTTACCAGTGGTCCGACCACAGCAGATCGCGTCTTGGCCGTTGATACCATGGCGATCAATGCCATTGCGCTGCTTGTGCTTTATGGTATCGGGCAGGGAACGGCGATGTATTTCGAAGGCGCGCTATTGTTCGCCATGTTTGGTTTTGTTTCCACAGTGGCCTATTGCAAGTTCATCTTGCGTGGCGACATCATTGAATAGGGGAGCGATAAGATGCCGTTTATTGTTGAACTCATCATTTCGCTTCTGATCGTGATCGGCGGGACTTTCTTGCTGGTTGGGTCATTCGGGATGATTAAGCTTAAAGACCTTTTGCCACGTCTGCATGCACCGACCAAGGCCAGCACCGTCGGGCTTGGTGGACTTCTGATCGCATCGATGCTGTTTTTCTGGATCGAACGCGGGCATTTCACCATTCATGAATTGCTGATCACGTTGTTCATTTTCCTGACAGCGCCGATCACGGCAAACCTGATTGCCAAGGCCTATATGCTGCTGAATGTTGATCCGAACAAGGATCTACCACCCAGCAAACAGAATGAAGGTTGGGCAACATTTGATCCGATCGGGCCAGAAGGTTACGATCCCAGCGAAGAATACAAAGAAACAGAAACCTGATCTTTCGGGTTGTTTCCAAATATCAAAACGGCACCGGAAAACCGGTGCCGTTTTTGTTAGGATCGTCAGAAGGTATTTCACGCGGGGGGGGGCTTGGCCATGAATTTCAAAACGGAACACCTGATTTTACGCCCTCGCACGATGGATGACTTTGATGACTGTCTTGTCATGGACAGGGCACCGGGGGTTGTCGATTTTATTGTTGGGCCATGGCAAGGCCGTGATGCTCATGAGGCATTTATCAAAGCGCGGATTAATCAGGATTACGGTGTTGGGTTGGGCTATTGGTCGATCTTTACCAAAGAGATCCCAGATCATTTTATTGGCTGGGTTCTTTTGATCCCGGAAGATGGTTCTGGCCCCGATATTGAAATTGGCTGGCGTTTACACCCTGATTACTGGGGACAAGGTTTCGCATTTGAAGCGGCGCGCGCGGTGCTCGACCATGCTTTTTCGCATATGGAACTTCCCCGGATCATTGCAGCGATCGACCCACGAAATGCACCGTCAAAGAAACTCGCCGAACGACTTGGGATGACATGCAAAGCAAGCCGGGATGGTCTCGCCTTCTATGAAATGAGCTTGGATGATTATCAGCGAATTTGGGGTGGGCAAGCAGATTGATGTCGATTGCGACATTGTCTGGCACAAGCGGGCTTGATATGACCAAGGGGAGAGGAAGAGAGACCTAAGGCCATGCCAGATTTCACCATCGAAGATCAGTATCACGGCCGAATTGTCGGTATTGACGAGGTCGGCCGCGGGCCGCTTGCCGGTCCGGTGGTTGCTGCTGCGGTCATTTTGCCGCGCGGTGATCGGCTGCCGTCTGTCTTGTTGACGGAACTAAATGATTCCAAAAAACTGTCAGCAAAAAAGCGCGACCGACTTTTTGCTGTGATCATGGACTGTGCCGAGGTTGGAATTGGTGCCGCATCCGCACGTGAGATAGATCAGATTAACATCTTGCAGGCGACTTATGTTGCCATGCGCCGCGCGGTTGACCGGCTGGAAAAATTGCCTGATCAGGCCTTGGTCGATGGTAATCGCGATCCGGGTTTGCCGTGTGATGTTGAAACCGTGGTTAAGGGGGATAGCAAGTCGCTTTCAATTGCGGCGGCGTCCATTGTTGCCAAAGTTGTCCGGGATCGGGCCATGGCACGTTTGGCTGTTCGTTATCCATTTTTCGGCTGGGAAGGCAATGCGGGTTATGGTGTCAAAAAGCACATGGTCGGCCTTGGCGAGGTTGGTCCAACCCCGCATCACCGTAAAAGCTTTAAGCCAATCGCTGATTTGTTTGAGGCAATGATGGATGGAAGACGGGTTTAATCACGTCTTTCTAGGCCAGTGCGATTTGGTCGCGCGGTTCGATATGGGCACGGACCAAGTCGGTTCCATCTTCTTCGCGGGTTATCGCAGCAAAGCCATTGGCATGCCGGATTTCAACCCGTTCATGCACCCGGCATTCAGTGCGGAACTGGATATCCAAACTGTGGGGATGGAAATCGGGCCGGTTGTTTTGCCCGGCAACGCCAAGAACCCACTGCATCAGCCGAACATTATTCACATGACCATAAAGATCAAGGTCGGATGACCGTGCCTTGATGGTGTCGCAAGCAGGCAAAGGATCCTTGGTAAAGGCAGGACGCAATGGCGGTTCGATTAGTTTAGGGCCCGGTGGGTTGGGCAGGCGTTCGGCAATCCAATCAGGCCATTGGGCAGCACGGCGTTCACGCAGATCAAACATTACCCAATAACTTTGCGCGACACCAATGACCTCGCCTTTGCGGTTGGTTAACCTGAAATCACGGGTCGCAACCCGGCGCGAAACGCCCGATGGCCATGTTTCAACCAGAATATCTTCGCCATTACCGGGATATTCGCGAATGTGAATGACCATGCGGGCCAAAACCCATGCGATGCCTTGATCAACTGTGTCGTCATACGCCAGTTTAAGGATACGTGCGCCCCAACCAGCAGCATCTTGCATATAGTCCGCAAGGGCAGGCAGCATAACCTTGCCATTGTCGCCAATCTCGGAATAGCGCACGCGATATGTTCCCTGCCAACCACAATTGGTGGGAAGGGGGGCTGTTGCGATATGGTTCCAATCGATGGTCATGGTGACGCCTTGTTGTCTGACGGGTCGTTATATTGGTTTCTGACGCATCTTTTTTGTATCTCCGCGCCTTTTCTTTGAATCTACACGCTTACGTTTGGCCGACAGGCTTGGACGTGTTTTGACACGATATTTCTTGCGTTCAGCTGCTTTTCGTAACAAGGCCATTAGGCGTTCGATCGCATCTTGCTTGTTGCGTTCTTGAGTACGATGACGCTGCGCATCAAAGATGATCTCGCCGTCATTGGTAAGTTTGCTGCCAGCCAGTTCCCGTAACCGGTTGCGCACGCGCAACGGCAATTCCGTCAGATCATCGATCCGAACACGCATTTGTACTGCACTAGATACCTTGTTGACGTTCTGACCACCGGGGCCGGATGCGCGTACAAACTGAAAATTCAGGTGGCGTTCATCCAAATAAAGGCCATTTTCGATCTCAAGCATGGGCAACCGCAACGAGTTTCAGGATGTTATGGGCTGGGTGAAAATAGCTGAGCATATAGGTCGGCTATTGATTGAATTTCGAAATGTCTGCGCCTACATTACAGACGTCTAACCTGTCAGGGGTGGGACGGGCTGTAAACAGGAAATCTACGGTGCGCTTTTCGCATATTTATCTTGGTCTTGGATGGCTTTCGGTTGGATTGGGTGTTGTTGGTGTTTTCTTGCCGCTTCTGCCAACCACGCCTTTCATGCTGCTTGCAGCATGGTTGTTTGCCAAGGGATCACCAAGACTCCATGACTGGATCTGCAATCACCCACGGTTTGGTTTATCCATCCGCGAGTGGAACGAACATGGCGTGATCAATCGTCGGGCCAAAATATTGGCAATGCTGGCGTTCGCCGTGGTAATCGCCGCATCGCTGGTTTTTGTCGAAAACCGCTGGGTCGTTATGATCCAACTGTTGGTCGCATTCCCGGTAAGCTGCTTTATCCTGTCGCGCCCATCAGAACCCCGCTTCGCCAAGGCATCCGGGTCTATGAGTTCAGAACAATAGGCATTCAGATATTTGGGGCATCACCCAGTTTTTTTACGACCAAGTTCGCCCTGACAGGTTTCTTCAAGTTTATCAAGTTCATCAAGGGTCGCATCAATGTCTTCACGCTGCTTTCGCAAAGTATCGCGGCGTTCATTGATTTTATCGACCAGGGTCGTCAACTGGGTGATTTCACTTCGGTCGCCATCATAAAGATCAAGTAGATCGCGAATTTCCTTTAATGAAAAGCCCAGACGTTTGCCCCGCATGATCAGGCGCAGCCTTACCCGGTCGCGTGGGCTATAGATGCGTGTCTGGCCTTGCCGATCAGGCGAAATAAGCTCCTGATCTTCGTAAAATCTGATGGTTCGGGTCGTAACTTCGAACTCGCGCGCGAGGTCAGTAATCGAATAACTGTCGGTCATGGTGGCTCAATCATCTTTACGCTTACGTAAACTGAAAGCTACATGCTTTCAGACGCCACCACAATCGGCAATTCCTTGGGAAGTTCGACACAGAAAGTACTGCTTTCACCCGGTACGCTGGTGACACTTAGCGTGCCGCCATGGCGATCCGTGATCTTTTTACAGATCGCAAGCCCAATACCGGTGCCCGCATAGTCGCCATAACCGTGGAGACGTTTGAATATTTCAAAGATCGTCTCGTGATACTGGGGATCAATGCCAATGCCATTATCCTCAACAAAAATCTTATGGCTGTTGGGCGTTTCAGTTGCGCAAATTCGGACACGCCCTGTTTCGGGGTCGCTGTATTTCAGGCCGTTTGAAACAAGATTCTGGAATAAAAGCAGCAACTGGCTGGCATCCCCCATCACGGACGGCAAGGGGCCTTCACGGACGATATTCCCTTCGGGGGCAGATCCGGCACGTTTGAAATTCGTTATAATGGCATCAAACAGGTCATCAAGCGGGACAGAATGAAAAGGTTTGCCATGGCGTCCAACCCGCGACAAGGTCAGCAAGTCATCAATCATGCGCTGCATGCGTTGGGTGCCATCAACAGCGTAATGAATGAATTCATCCGCAGTTTCGTCAAGTTGCCCTTGATAGCGCCGCGCAATCAGCTGGGTATAGCTTGAAACCATGCGAAGCGGCTCTTGCAAGTCATGTGATGCTGCATAGGCAAACTGTTCAAGTTCACTGTTGGAACGTTCAAGCTCGGCCATAGTGCGCTGAATTTCCATCTCGTGGCGTTTGCGTTGTGAGATGTCGCGCAATGTAATGATGTAATGGTAACGCTGATCGGACGAAAAGTGACTGATTGCGACTTCAAGCGGTACATTGCGACCACTTAACGTACAGGCCAATACTTCGATAACCCCGGTGCCAAGATCCGTTAACAGGCGGTTGGCCGGGGGCTGTGTTATCGGCGTGTGTTCGCTATCGGGCAATAAAAATCGGATAATATTGCGCAGTTCAGGATCACCATCCGGTCCGCAAAGTTCCTGTGCCCGGGAATTAAGCGGTTCAATATGACCATCGTCCGATGCAATCAGAATGGCATCAATCGTGTTTTGCAAGATCGCCCTTGTGCGTCCTTCGCTGCGTTTTGACTGGGTGACCAGATCGGCAAGTTCTGCGGCTTGCTGGCGAAGTAATCGATCACGTTGAACGGCAAGCGTCACATCGCGAATGATCAAGGAACACAGGGTTCCGTTTTTTTCGGTCTTGATTGGGTGAATGCGAATGGATTGTTCCATCCGCTCAAAGCTTGCGGCAAATTGCGGTAAGGGCCGCAAGGGAAGTGCGCCTTGGTTAAGAGACGGCGAGATCACCGCCGGCATGCCAAATTTCAGGCAGTCTTCAATGGCAAGACTAACGCGGCCAAGGCGCGTTTCAGGAAATACTTCGTGAAGCGATTTGCCTAATACCTGATCGGCGGGGATGCCAGATCGGCTTTGCATCCATTGGTTCCAATGGCAAACCGTTCTGTCTGGGGCCAGCGCCACCAGTCCGGTGTCGGCCGTATCAAGCAATGCAGCAAACAGTTCTGCTGCATTCCCATCACGATCAAGATTGATCGACGGTTTGGATTTCTCGGGTTTCGTCGACGATGGCTTCTTCATACACCTCACCAGTTAGCCAAGTGAATTGGCCAGAAAACGGCGGACCAATTCGCGTAGCATCTGAATTGAATTTAGGTCCATGACAAATAAGACATACCCATCAATGTCATTGTGACGCAGCATGAATTGCACATGGAGGATCATCAGGACGGGTTTGCTGTTTCCTGTCGTATTGCTACCTTCCGCATCAAGAAGTGAACGTGTTTCACGTTTGCGGAATGATGGCATGGAACAATTGATCGGTTCACCCAGAACATTGGAAATACTGCCAAGGCAGGCATTTAAAATGATGTTGCCCACCTCCATCAACGCTTCCTGTTCAAGGTCGGTCAACGTATCTAGCGGGACATCTACTTTAAGCAGGCTGCGGACAAGCTCAAGGCTGCGCTCTTCGGGGAAGACCAGCATGGCTTCGCCTTTGAACGGACCATTAAAGGTTTGACTGACGGCCGAGACAACCTCGGTCGGGGCCTTGGCAAGTTCGGTATCAGAAAACCGTTCAACAAAGGTAATGCCTGGAACAGTTAGTTCGACAGGTTGTTCCACCATTTCAGAAAGAGAAGAAGCCGCGCGTCCGACACCGATATTGATCAGTTCACTAATTGTGTCGTGCTCAAGTTCAGTCAGATCGATCATTTTGCAGCTTCCTGCGCTGCAATGAACGCACAAATCTTTTCTTCAGTCGGCGGTTTGGCAAGGAAGTTGATGCCAATGCTTTCAGCTTTTGCTTGGATTTCCTGTTGAATATTTGCCGTCAAAAGGGCAATCACGGCGTCGGGAAAACGGGGTCGCAGGTTTTCGCCCAGTTCAAGTCCGTCCATGCCGGGCATGTTGAAATCGAGAAACAGGTAATCATAGGATTTACCATCGACCATTTCGAATGCCTTATTGGCGTCTTCTGCCTCATCAATTAGCCAATCGGCGTAATTGCTGGAGATGAATGTCTTTACCAAAAGCCGAGCAAATTTGCTGTCATCGACAAGTAGAACGGAACGTTGTTGGGCCATATGTCTTCTCAGCTAACCATGTTCTAAAATATTGCGGAGCCGCGATTGAAATTTTTCCAAAGTATTATAGCTCAGTCTCGGCCTCTGCGGAAAGCCGCAGGATATGCTGGGCAATTTCGGCTGGGGGCTGTGGTGTCGCGATCAGGAATCCTTGAACTTCATCACAGTCACTTTCGCGTAGGAAATCCATTTGCTCTGTCGTTTCCACACCTTCTGCCACGACCCTAAGTCCAAGGTTATGGCCCATGGCGATGATCGTTTTGGTAATTGCGGCATCATCGCTATCAATCGTCACGTCCCGAACAAAAGAACGGTCAATTTTGATCGAATTAATCGGTAGCCGTTTTAAGTAGGCAAGCGATGAATAGCCTGTACCAAAATCATCAACCGCAATCTGCAGGCCTAAATGGCGCAATTCATCAAGAATGGCGGCGGATTTTTTGATTTCCTGCATCATCACCGTCTCGGTGACTTCAAGGATAATACGCGCAGCCGGTGTGCCCGTTTCGCTTAGGATGCGTGAAATGGTTTCCGTGATCCGACCTTCGATAAGCTGGCGTGGAGATAAGTTAATGGCAATGGGCAAACGGGGAATGGATTGTTCGTCCCACTCGGCAATCTGGCGGCAGACTTCCCTGATCACCCATTCGCCAATTTTCCCGATCAAGCCGGTTTCTTCGGCGACCGGAATGAATTGCATCGGCGAGATATAACCACGGCCAGGCTGGTTCCAGCGGATAAGTGCTTCAAGGCCGCTAATCCGGTTGGTCCGAAGGTCGACTTTGGGTTGGTAATACAGTTCAAACTGATTATGTGTCAGGGCTTCGCGCAGATCGTTTTCGATGCTTAGCCGCGCAACCGCACTTTCATTCATCTTTTTGGTAAAGAAGTGATAGGTGCCACCACCACTTGATTTCGCACTATACATAGCGGTGTCTGCGTTGCGCATCAGGGCAGGAAAATCTTCGCCGTCTGATGGGTAAAGTGCAATGCCTATCGACGGGGTGACAAACAACACTCTACCCTTGATATCAAAGGCAGGTGCGAGTGCATCTAGTACAGTTTGGGATCTGATTGCAGCATCCTGCGTTTCCTTCAGATCCGGGATAATGATCAGAAATTCATCTCCGCCCAAGCGGCCAACAATTTCTTGCCGTCCGATGGCCTTTTGCAACCGCCCGGCAACAGCCTTCAGCAAAAGATCGCCAACATCATGGCCCAAGCTGTCGTTAATGACCTTGAACCGATCAAGGTCAATAAACAGAACCGCTGTGGCACCGCGCCGATTGATGGTGTCATCTTTATGTGATTGCAGTGCTTCTGAAAGGCTCTGCTCTAGCAGGCTGCGGTTGGGTAAATTGGTGAGCGCATCATGGTTGGCCATATAGACCAACTGTTCTTCGTAACGTTTCCGGACTGTAATATCGTTTAAAACCGCAGTCATCAGCGGTGTTGCAGCATCGGGGATCATGCGCAGTGCGATGGAAACATCGATCTCGGTTTTGTCGGCGCGGACAATCGGCAAAGTAATGCGTTTCTCAACGGCATCATTGTCTGCGGCATGTTGCACAAGTTCCTCAAGGGTATGTTCCAAAAGAGGAACGGCACGCGGCATAAGGAACTCGTGCAGGCTGCAGCCTTGTGGTGATTCATCGCGCATCAGCCCCAAAAGCTGTTTGGTTGCAGCGTTATATTCAACAATGCGTCCAGTCGGTGTGATGGTCAGGATGCCATCGGCAACGTTTTGAACAATCGCACGAAGTTGGCTTTCACGGTCGCGCACCTGCTGTTCAGTTGATCGCAACTTCACCAATGTTGTCGAAATACGGTCTATTAGTCCGCGTGTTGTATGCAGGATCATGCCCAGTTCGTCGCGGGCGTGACGGATGGGGATGTCAATGGCTTGCGGATCAGGGTTCTGTGGATCGACTCTGCGCAGAAGCGCTGAAATACGTAAAAGCGGCTGCGTCAGAGTCGCATAGAAAAACGCAACTAGTGCAAGGCCAAGCAACAGGTTGCGCAAGATACCTGATGTTAAAATGCGGGTCGCACGGTTTAAAAAGCCAACGGCGATTAGATCGGTATCAATTTTGACACTGAGATGCCCGACAAGATCTTGCGCACTACCAGTTTGCAGAGGAATTTCATATTCCTGGTTCTCACCAAACATAATTTTGGTCAGAAAAGTGCGGTTGGAACTGATTGGCTGTTCGGATTTTCGAGCAAGGATATTATTGAAATTGTCGCGCAAGACCGCTTCATAAACCGGTTCATATTCAAAAAGACCGGAAATAACACGTGCTGCCAATGTTTCATCAAGGCCATAAGCAGCCTGGGTCGCGGATTCGCGCAAAGTGGCAAGAACTTGCTTTACTGTGCGGTCAATCAGGTTTTGTTCTTCGCGTAAATCCCATGCGATTTGTATGCCGCTAAAAAGAAAACCAATCAACAAGGTGATGGCAACCGCAATCCTTGCCTGTTTTACAGACAACCGGTCACGCCACCTAAGCCGTTGCTGATCAAGGCTTTTATCCGGCACTCAGAACCCCAAAAATCCGCTATTTTTACCTTATTGGAAGCACATTATGGCTTTGTGCCGTTAAAAGCAATTATCCCTAAGGCTTCGGAACTGGAAAAAGACAAAGAAATCTGTATGGTCTGCGCTGCGTTGGAGCGTTCAGTGTCTTTCTTGTTGGACGGGTGCTGCATTGCACCAAAAAACATATACTACGCAAAAAAATGGGATTTTATTGGAGTTGCACACAATAGCTGTGCGTGATAACCCAATCCCCAGAGAGAGAACAAGGCCAAACGCGGGTGCAGCCGCAATCTGGCCCAGCAACCTGTACGGAGTTACACCATGACCTATGTGGTGACGGAAAACTGCATCAAGTGTAAGTATCAGGACTGTGTCGAGGTTTGCCCCGTCGATTGCTTCTATGAAGGTGAAAACTTCCTGGTCATTCACCCTGATGAATGCATCGATTGTGGTGTGTGCGAACCGGAATGCCCGGCTGAGGCTATTATTCCTGATACAGAGCCGAATCTGGATAACTGGTTGGAAATTAACCGCAAATTCGCTGAAGTCTGGCCAAACATTACCCGCAAAGGCGACGCGCCGGCTGACGCAGACGAATGGAATGGTAAAACCGGTAAGACCGAAATGCTCAGCGAAGCGCCGGGCGAAGGCGATTAATTACCGGACTAACCCCCGATATTTGATAGCGTTTTTTACCCGCTGGTAAGTGCCAGCGGGTAAAATGCATGGCTGCATTGAACGACAAACACTGAAAAATTCTGTGAACCAGTGGCGTGTTGTGCTATGGTGGTCAACTCGCGTTAAGGGCTCGACAGGCTCGTTCTGGATAAGTTGATCTCCGTTTTTTATAACTCCTGTCTGAACCGCGGCTTCGCCAAAAGCTTGGTCGTGTGCAGCTCTTCGCGTCACTGGGCCTATATTGTTACAGTTGAATGACCAGGTCTGAATGGGCCGGAAGGATGCTTGATGTCGGATAAGTTGCCCTTTACTGTTGGCGATTACGTTGTTTACCCCGCGCACGGTGTTGGCTGTGTCGACGGCCTGGAAACCCAGGAAATCGCGGGTCAGGAATTGCGCCTTTATGTAATTACCTTTGAATCCAGCCGCATGACTTTGCGTGTGCCGGTGAACAAGGTGGGCAACTCCGGTCTGCGGAAGCTTTCCTCGAAAAAACAGATGGATTCCGCACTGATCACCCTTAAGGGTCGTGCACGTGTGAAACGCACCATGTGGTCGCGTCGCGCACAGGAATATGAAGCAAAAATCAATTCCGGTGATCCGGTATCGATTGCTGAAGTCGTACGCGATCTGCATCGCAGTGCCACCCAGCCAGAGCAGTCTTTCTCCGAACGTCAGATTTACGAAGCTGCGTTTGAGCGCTTGGTTGATGAATTGGCCGCGATCGAGAAGATCGATAAGGACAAAGCATCTGGCAAATTGGAAAAGCTTTTGTACAAAGCTGCCTGATTGAAAACGTCAGCTATACAGCTATTTATAAAAACCGGCCCGCAAGGTATTCTTGGGCCGGTTTTATTTTTGTCTTAGGCAGGTTACAGCGATGAGTGCAGTTCTGGCGCCGATAAAGCCGGCTGAGAGAATCTGGGTTGTTGGCGCGATCAATGGCGATCATGGCGCTTTGTGTGCCATTCATCGAAAACTTGCAGAACGGATCAAACCGGGCGATCGGCTTGTCTATCTCGGCAATTATTGGGGGGATGGAACGGGCGAGGATGTCATTGCCTCGATCAACGAGCTTTTACTGTTTCGTCGCTACTTTATTGCGCAAGACGGAATAGATATCTCTGATATCACCTTCCTGCGTGGTGGGACTGAAGAAATGCTATCGAAATTACAGCAAATTCAGTTCGCTCCGAACCCAGGAGAAGTTTTTGACTGGATGCTGACGCGTGGGATCGCGGGAACGACCCGTGCTTATGGTTTTGATCCGGTTCATGTGCAATCGATCATGCGTCAGGGTGCACATGCGATTTCGCAATGGACGTCCCTTTTTGCGGATGCTCTGCGTCGCCATAGTGGCCATTCGGCCCTTCTCTCTGATCTTAAACATGCGGCCTATTCCACCGATGGTCAGTTGATCTTTGTTCATGCCGGGTTGGATGGATCGCGTCCTCTGACCGGTCAGACCGATACATTCTGGTGGGGCGGTTCAATGTTTGAGGCAATTACAGAACGCTATTACGATTGTGCCCGGATCATTCGCGGGGCTTCTCCCGGTCAAACGGGATTGCAGGAGCGCGAATTTACCCTTTCCATTGATGGCGGGGCAGGGCGTGGCGGAAACCTGATAGCTGTAAGCATTGATGGTGCCGGTAAAATTACCGAGCAACTGACAAGTAGCTAAAGGCTTGCAAGCATTCATAGGATAAGAGAAAGGCAGCATGGAAATGCTGCCTTTCGGTGTTTTTATAAGCCGTGATTGATTTGGGGAAGGGCGCAGCCTCCATCAGTGCCGGATGACTTTAACAAGTGATCCGGTGGCGGGTGCCTGACCGTCTTTAAGGCCGTTTATCGTGGCAAAAACTTCTGCCGGTGCGCGGTCAACCTGCATGTCATCAATAAAGGTTTGCAAGCCATATTCTGGGTTCACAGCCCGAACTTTAATCCGAAGCGGCGTATGGGTTTTCTTTTCCTGGTTGCTAAGTGGGCGGAAGCTATATGTCGTGCGGCGAAGAGGCAGATTGTAGCTTTCAGCTAAATCCAAGGGGGTGACGAACAAGAACTGATAGGCAGAACTGCCATGTCGTATAACCACAACACGTAATCGCGCAGGCCCTGATTTTAAGGATACATCCGCACTGCCGGTCGCCGCTTCCTGACCATCAATGTCGATCATTTCAATGTTGCGAATGTCGATCTTGCGTGAAAACCCATTCTCCAAATAACGATCAAGACGCACGTTTTTCGCATCAGGTGCGCCTTCAAAAATGATCTGTCCACCTTGGTCATCTTTGGCGGTGACGGCAGTTGGATGGTTCGTAATCGTAAAGCCTTCAGGCACTTCAAACCGGAAATCTAGAGGGACATGAATAAACTCGCGGTCTCGCACATATCCCTGATCGGGGCCATCGCCATAAAGGATACCGTCAATCGACGTCATATAGCGAACTGTGCCAAGCTCGGGGTTTTCCGCTGCGGTCACATTGGCACTTTGATGGGCTAGCTCGATGCGGTCTAACGTTCGTGGGTGCGTTGCCATGAAATCATATTGATCGACATCATCAGGCGATCGACCCGCAAGAGTTGCCTGTAAGCGCGAATGCGCACGCAGTTTTTCAAGGAAGGTCGCCATTGCATCGGGGTCATAACCCGCACGTGTGATGTAACGAACACCTAGCATGTCAGCTTCAAATTCGTGTTCGCGCGAAAATGATTTCAAATAGGCATTGGCGCCTGCGCCTATTAACTCTCCGGCACCATTGCCTATTGCAACGGATAAACCGCCCGCAAGAATTTGGGTCAGAACACCACGGCTGTAACGCTGAGCGGAATGGCGGGCGACAACATGCCCGATTTCGTGGGCAATAACCCCGGCAAGCTCGGCCTCATTGGTGGCAAGGGCCGCAAGCCCGCGCGTGATATACACATAGCCGCCGGGAAGGGCGAAGGCATTGACGACAGGTGAATCAAGAATTGTAAATGTGAATTGCTGATCTGGTGTTTCAGAAACCGCAACCAGCTTTTCGCCGATTTCCGTGACATAAGCTGGCAGGTCTTTTTCAGTGTAATTACCGCCAAATTCCTTGACCATTTTCGGGTGTTCTTGTGACCCGATCTGCTTTTCCTCATCTGGTGACATGAAAGCTGTAAAGCTGTCTTCGCCAGTGGCAAGATTGGTCGAGCAACCGGCAAGTGACACGCTCAGCGCGACGGCTGACAACATGACAGTAAGATGTTTTTTGGATCCGAATTTAAGCCAGCTCATTGATGCCTTTCCTCATGTCGCTTTGCCGCGTAAGCTGAAAACATTCACCCGGCGAAACCAAGTGGGAATTGGTAACGCGTGTTCCAAGATCATTCAACACATTCACACATCTCAATCAGGCATTCAAAATGGGGAGATTTTGCGGCCAAGGTTTCTCTATGTTCAATCAAAGGGGGGGCTGTTTTGGCCGGCTTTCTTGTTTGGGAGATGTCTTTTGCCAAAGCAAAAGCAAGCCATTGGCAGTGTGGTCTGGAAATGAAGGCTGCTACAGAAAAGCTGCAGACCGAAAAAAAGAACGAAGGCACCTTGCGGTTTGGGGCTCAGGTTCGCGTCCTTTCAGTTGACGAAATTGTTGTCGTTAACGCTATCGATCAAAAGCTGCGATTGGCTGATATCGCCTTTGCACCGGCGTATGAGGCCGATGGTTTGCGTGTGTTAAAGGCTTTAAGTGCCGTCAATGCAGACATCATCACGCTTTCACCAACGGTTGACTATCTTGGGCGGATACCGGTCCGGATCACTCGCCCTAAAACGGATGGGGGCAGTGTGTCAGGGGGTGGAAAATCTGATTGGGCGGAGCATCTCTTGTCGCAAGGTCTGGCTTTGCTAATGCCAGAGAGTGGTCAGGACATAGGTCATCTCATCAAAACAGAAAACGAAGCGATAGAATCCGGGCAAGGACTTTGGGCTGATCGCACGACTAAAAGTGCTTATTTCGTTTTAGCTAATGACGTACACCAAGGAAAAACCAGCACAGGCGGCGCACCCGATGTGGCCAACGCAATTGGCCGATTTGTTGTGGTGGAGGGGATACTCAAGAGTATCGAACACCAAAAATGGCGCAGTTATCTTAATTTTGGCTCGGACTGGCGCAGTGATTTTACGATCGCACTTGATGATCAAATGCGCCAAGATTTTGCAGGAAACGAGGCTTCTCAAGATCATTTGGTTGAATGGATCGGACGAAAAATGCGGGTGCGCGGCGTTGTCGAAAACCGTGGCGGGCCATACATCGCGTTGAAAAATCCCGATTGGCTATGTGTCGAGATGGATTAGGGGCTTGTTCTTTGTTCAGCAAACGTGAGACAGCTTAACTTGGCGCTGCCACCAAATCAGCCGTCACCCATTAACAACGCAACAACAAACAACGAGGTTTCCGCGTGCTGTATCCAGAAATTGCGCCCCACGCCACAGGCTGGCTTTCTCGCGAAGATGGGCATGAAATTTACTGGGAAGAGGTTGGAAACCCCGAAGGCATACCTGTTGTTTTTCTTCATGGTGGGCCGGGGGCCGGAATTTCACCAAACAGTCGGCGGTTTTTTGATCCTGAAAAATATCGCGTTATTCTGTTGGATCAGCGCGGGGCTGGGAAATCGCGACCGTTTGGCAGTTTGGAAAACAATACGACCGATCATTTGATTGGCGATATTGAAGCTTTGCGTGAAAACCGCGGGGTTGATCGTTGGGTGGTTTTTGGCGGGTCTTGGGGGTCTACCTTGGCACTGGCCTATGGTCAATCCTGTCCCGATCGGGTTTTGGCCTTTGTTCTAAGAGGCATTTTCTTAGGCCGCGAAAATGAAATCGCGTGGTTCATGGATGGCATGGGTCGATTCTTTCCCGAAGCTGAGCGCAAGTTTTTGAATGCAGCAGGGTTTGAACAAAACCCGGGCTGGCAGAAACTGCTTGATCGCTATGCAGAGATGTTTTTGGGCGATCAAGGCGAGGACATTGCCATTGAGGCAGCACGGATTTGGTCAGGATACGAAGCAACCTGCTGTACACTATTACCAGATGATGGACTGGTTGAAGATTTTGAAGGCGATGAAATCGCGCTGGCACTGGCAAAGCTTGAGCATCACTATTTTGTTCATCGCTGCTTTTTTGAGCCCGACCAATTGTTGCGCAACATCAACCGTGTTGCGCATTTGCCATTGACCATTGTGCAGGGACGATATGACGTGGTGTGCCCGCCAGCATCAGCATTGGCATTACACACTGCTTGGTCTGGATCAAAGCTTGTGATTGTCGATGATGCCGGACATGCGGCAAGCGAACCCGGAATTGTGCGCGAACTGGTCCGGGTTATGGATCAGTTCAATACAAAAGAATTTGAGTGAAATCTGTCTATACGGAACAATGTGTAGTTGAGTTTGCGATCTGCTTGGGTAGTATGTCGTTCTGATTGATCTAGTGGGGACCTGATTAATGAAATTGGCTTTGGGGAAACTGCTTGCGGTTTGTGTTTTCTTTGGATTTGTAAATACAGCATCCGCGCAGGAGATTTTGGGCAACAATAGTGATTCTGGCCTGTTGGAATTTTCGACCGGCATGGTGGATATTACGCAAGATGAAGAAGCCGCTGAATTCCGTGTAGACTACCGCGCACAGCACGCAATGTTTGATGTGGCGCGTCCAATTGGCGGTGTCATGGTAACCTCTGAAGGTGCGGTTCATGGCTATGGTGGTTTGGCTTTAGATGTGCTTTGGGGCGATCATTTCGTATCAAGCATTTATACCTCGGTCGGCGCATATCATCAGGGAAATGGTGAAGACCTTGGTCACTGGGTCGAGTTTCGTTCAGGCCTTGAACTTGGCTTCCGCTTTGATAGCCACGAACGCCTCAGTCTTGGCATCGCACATATTTCCAATGCAAGTATCGGCGATGAAAACCCGGGCACCGAAATCCTGTCTTTGACCTACTCATTCCCGATTGAACGTATCTTTGAATAAATTAGTTGCCGAGTATAGGTGCCCATGACCGACCGCTTTGCCTTTGATGTCTCATTCGTCATCACGGTCTATAACAAAGCGCCCTACATGGGGCCAATGTTACGAAGTCTTGAACGGCAAGCGGGAGGTTTTACGCGCGAGTTCATCTTTGTCGATGATGGGTCAACAGACGGATCTGTTGACCTAATTCGCGAAGCAACGGCAGATTGGGACCATGTTCGTATTATTTCCCAAAAGAACGCAGGCCCGGCAATAGCAACAAATACCGGTGGTTTCGCTGCGAAAGGTGAGTTCATAAAGATCGTTGATGCAGATGATGTGATGACACCATTTGCAACCCAGCGTCTTTGGGAAACTATCCGTGATACAGGTGTGGATTACCTGTATGGGCGATGGCGCTACGCCGATGATCCAGAAGAAGAAAGTCTTAAAGAAACTGATTTTGTTGGTGAATTTAACGAATATGCCGATCCGCTTGGCCATTTTATGAAACATGGCATGGCAGGCTCAACGAATGTGATTTTGCGGACCGATGTTTTCAATCAAGTCGGTGGCGCAGATCCAGAATTGTTTGTGCAAGATATGTCGATGCCACTACGGTTTGCAAAAAATCACCGTATTGGGACCGTCGATGTGATGGCAGTAATGGGCCCCAGAGACGTCGATGGCCGTATTATGGGGAACAACGCTGAAGTAGTATATTCTTTGACCGCGACCATGTACCACTTTCTGCGCGACAACCCGGATGTTGCACCACAATTACAACGTATTGCGTTCAAACGTTGTGCGGGGCGTTCCTGGAAATGGGCAAAGCGAAATAATGGAAAGACCTTTTTTTCGCGTGAGTTTGGGCTGTATTTGTTGTCACGATTGCCAATCTGGAAACAAACGGCGGCACTGATAGGTAAAACGATCCATGTGTGGGATGCGGAAGATATCCGTTATATGATCAAGCTCCCGGATTGATCGGTGCATGATTAGCTGTTAAGTGATGGCCTGCTTTCAAGGCAGTGCGCCCGTAGCTCAGCAGGATAGAGCACCAGATTCCTAATCTGGGGGCCACAGGTTCGAATCCTGTCGGGCGCACCATAAAATCAAAGGCTTAGAGATTTTCTCTCTAAGCCTTTCTTAGTTCAGGTAGCAAATAGGTAGCAAAAATTTCGCTATCCGTGAGCGTCTGAATTTGCTGTGACGTCACATTCTTGGCCGAAGTTTTCTCTCTCATACTGCCGCAAAGCCTTGATGCCGTATCGAATCGCTCCCGCAGCTTTTACTGGTGTGGGGCCTGTTCCTTCGCTACGCCAGAAAGCAAGGGTCGCGGGTGAGATCGGCTTATTGCATCTCCCAAGAATACCCGCTTGCGCCCAACGGTCAGAAACTTGCTGTGATGTTAAAAACAAGAGGGCGCTCATGCAGGGTCTCCTACCGCTAACTTGTGCCCGTGCGTTAGTCAATTTGATCCATTCGCGTTGGGCGTTCTATTTGGGTAACTCGACGTTCTCTCATCATGGTAGCGACGATCCGTGGAACTGAATCTTCTTTTTTGGAAAATTATGCATGTGCTTTACCCGTACTACTTTGCTTTGCAAGTGATACGTCAGCAGCTTTCTCTGCTCAGTCATGGCCTATCATCATGCAACTTACGCTCATAAATGACTAGGATGACGCAAAGAACAATAGGCTGAGGTTGCGAAGTCAGCCACACCTAAGAACTGGCAGGAGCGATAAGACGCTTCAGGTGACACGAAAGGCGATTGCGATAAGCACCAAGTAGAGCAAAACAGAAATTCCAAACAGCAATAGGCCAGCTGTATTGCCTGGAAAGCTATTAGGGTCTGAACCCAATTGGAACGCTTGAAGTTTATAGTCGAAATGTGATTCACCTTTTGGGAAAGGGAGTTATCACATGGCACGATTTGATTTGAGCGATAAAGAATGGGCAATCATTGCTCCTCTTCTTCCGGCTTAAGGCCGGGGACCGAAGCGTCGCGACGACCGGACCGTTCTCAATGGCATTTTCTACATTCTTCGAACCGGTGCACCCTGGCGGGATCTTCCAGGAAGATATGGCCCGCCTACGACAGTCTATAATCGTTATGTCCGCTGGGGAGAACGCGGTATATGGCGCGAGATATTCGAGGCACTGGCATCAGAATATGAAGATGCCCTTGTCTTTATCGACAGTTCGATTGTGAAGGCTCACCGCGCAGCGGCTGGGTCAAAAAAGGGGAACTGGCAGAGGAGAGGGTATTGGACGCTCACGCGGCGGCAGGACGAGTAAAGTTCACGCCGCTGTAGATGTACTCGGTCGCCCGTTGCGTCTTGCGATCAGTGGCGGACAACTCCATGACAGTAAGATGATCGACTGCTTCCTGAATTGGTCAAAACCACCATTGGCCATTGTCGCCGACAAGGCCTATGGCAGTGCATGTATCCGTCGGGAGATAGAGGATGAAGGTGCCTTGCCGGTGATCCCCGCCAAGGCAAATGCCAGAACGCCTATCCCTCATGACGCGGGTCTTTACGCCAAACGCAATCTTGTTGAGCGTTTCTTCTGCCGTATGAAGGATATGAGACGGCTGACCATCAGATACGAAAAGTCCGCAGAAAACTTCCTTAATATGGTCCGGATTTTCGCAATCAGATGTTGGGCCAATTGAGTCCAGACCCTAGTCTAATTGCTCAACTTCCTGATTCTGCCGCGGACCTTGACGTCTGGGAATATGTACCCAATTCCGCGAGCTGATCGCAGTGGTAGTGGTGACTTGGTATCGTAAAACTTCTTTCGTAATCTGGAAATAAGAACATCTAGAGTTCTCTCGTGTCCGACGCTTTTGAATCTATCCAGGCAGTTTAGTAAATGTTCTCTGGAAACTGGCTCTCCAGGCCCGGAGGAAAGTTCTGCAACAATGGTGTATTCTGTTGCGGAAAGATTTACTTTTTCGTTTTCCGGTGACGTAAGTGTCCATTCATTCGCATCAAATATCCAAGTGTTTTCTGTATCAAGATAACAGTGCTTTACCCTTTCTCCCAATTTCCGGGATACGACTTCAAGTTCTTTAAGATCTATAGGTTTTTCCAAGTAATAGTCAGCACCAAGCGATAGGCCTAGTACGCGGTCTGCTGGTCCTGTGCGTGCGGAGGCAATAACTATGCTCAGGTTTGGTGTTTGGCTGAGTTCTTGAAGTATTGAGAGACCGCTTTCGCCTGGAAGATTAAGATCCAGAACAACGATATCGGCCGTGAAATATTGCTGAATTGTAAGCAGTTGTTGCACCGTTGAAGCTTCTTGCACTGCAAATCCATTCCTGGTGAGGTATGACTTCACCGGTTGGCGGAATTCATCATCGTCGTCGACTAATATCATTTGAATTTGTGATGACTGTTCGAACATTGATAATTCTCATAATTGTTATCTATGCAAGAGGTAGTTTTACTTTAAAGGTGCATCCAGGGGATTTTATGTTGTTGAATACAGAAATTTCTCCACCAAAATCATCTATTGTTGATTTTGATATATGAAGTCCCAATCCGTATCCTTTTTTGTAAAAATTTTCTCGGGATCTATATTTGTAGTTAAATATTTTGTTTATATCTTCATTGTGTAATCCTATTCCTTTGTCTGATATGTATATGTTGATTATGTTTTTATTGTTTTTTTTGTTTAAAATTGTTTTTAATTTTTTGCATTGTATTTTTACTTCGCTACCGGGGGGCGAGTATTTTTGAGCGTTTTCGATTATGCACGAGAGGGCTGTGCTTAAATCGTGGCGATCGCCAGAGATCTCAGCGTTGTCGGGAGGGGTAGTGAGGGTGCATCCATATTCTGCCGCTAGCTCACTCAATAAATCATATAGCGAGAATGTTTCAGTTGAGGTGTTGGTGCTTTCAGGTTGGGCAAGCTGGTCTACAAGCAGGCAGCGAGAAAGCTCTGCTAGTCGATTTACTGTCCGTTTGATGCGGGCAGTTTCTGAGAGAAAGTCGCCATCGTAGCGTGTTCGGTCATGTTCAAGAAGCTGGCATGTCGCGCTAATTGAAGCCAGTGAACCGCAAAGTTCATGAGATAACGTCATTGCTTTGCTCCGGAATCTTGACGCGGTGTTTTGAAGCTCTGTTCGTGTCTCTTGGATCTCCTTTAAGTGCCGTTTTGTGCTTCTGCTGAAGTAGAGTGCTGTTACCAGTGAGGCTGCGGTAGGGGTTAAAAGCCAAGCAATCGCTACTTTCCAATGGATGATAGAGCTCGTATCGGGGGCGTAGGTTGGGTTAAAAATTGCCGGTGATGTGCTGTATAAGTGTGCGTCGAGTATCAGGTGATTAACGCTAAGTATAAGCGCCACTACGTAAGGACTCGCAATAAGTGCGTGCGCTGAAAAACTATAATTAAATCGGTTATTTTCATTGCCTAATATTTTTATTATTGTGAAAATGGATGTTATTGAAACTAATGTATCTGAGTATAATTCTATTACTTGAATTTCTGTGTTTGAGTTAAAGTAAATGTAATATGAAATTATGTTGTTTTGCAATAATGGCAATGAGAGCAAATTATTATTTTTAACTATTATTATGCAATTTATAATTAGAGCCACATGGCTTAATATAATAAAAAATGTATTTAAGTTTTTGTTTTCTGATGTGAACGGGTAAGTGATTAAAATCAATGTGATTAAAATTGATATATAATGAATTACAAAAATTTTATCTGTATTTGTAAATTGTATATAAGTTGTTGTCATTCGTGCATTGCTTACTATCAAGTAGTAAATAAATGAAATCATCAGCAGTGCAGCAGTATCATTGTTGTAGTTAGCCATTTTTGTTTTCCTTTCATAAATGTCCGTTTTTTTCTTCGGTGTTTTTTTAGTATTTCTGTTATCTATGAGTATTAATGCAAAAAACATGTGCTATCTCAAGTGTTTTTTGGATTTGGATATTTGTTCTAGATTTAAATTAATCCATTTGTTGGGATTATGTAATTTTATATATCTATTAATGCAATAATTTATCTAATTATTTCAATTTATGGCGTTTTTATTATTTATATTTCAATTTATTTACTAATATTTCAGTGACATTTATTTTGCTTAATGAGACTTTTTATATCTGTCGCTTGGATTGTGTTTGTCGCCTTTGGAGGGAAAATGGCTATCGCGGCCATATTACGGTTGGTACGGGGGCGTTTAGCGCTTCTTTGCTTGGCTTTAGTGCTTTTGGGATTTTGGTGGCCGCCGCTGTTAAGTGCCCAAGCGGAAAACGTGCACAGTTTCACCGTCGAAAGATTGGTCGCCGAGGCGTGGCGAATTAGTCCGGGAATTAAGGGGGTCTTGATGTTGCAGGAAGCCGCACAAGCCGAAATTGATAGCAGCTATAAAGGGTTCTTCCCGGCTCCAGGTGTCGAGGCACAGGGCGGGGGAGGTAGCAGCTATGCCACTTTTTACGTTCGTCAGCCGATTTGGTCGGCAGGCAGGACTTCTGATGAGCATGAGCTTGCAAAGGAACAGTCATACGCGACGTCTCTGCAGGAGGAATCGGTTCGGCTGCAGTTGTCGCTTCAAATAATTAGTGATGTTGAAACAGCTTTGATGGCGCACGAAGACATAAACATCTATCGCGACGGGATTGAGCAGCTTGGCGTTTTATTGCGAATGATGGAGCGACGGGTGGGTACGGGGTTGTCGTCCGAGATAGAAATCGAGGTTGTGAAGACGCGCCTCAGTTCAATGAAAACAAATGTCGCTACGTTAACTGCAACAGAGGAGACCGCGTTAGACCGCCTGACGTTGGTTACGGGATTACCAGTTGAGTCAGATTACATTGTTCTGCCCTCAGAGCAGGATTTGCCTCCAAGGGTTATTGACATGGACAGGGAAACTGTTGCTGCTGCGCTTAGCTATAGTCCAGATATCAAGTCCAGCAACTCAGCATATCGTTTGGCTCGGCTCCAAGCGGATATTTCTGAAACGAGTTTGTTTCCAACGATTTATGCCCAGGCTCAGTATTCTTTGACTGATGCTGACGGTGGGGGGGAAGCTGAAGTATTTGTTGGGCTGGACTACCCGCTTAGCGGTGGTGTCGGAGAGCTTGATAGCGTAATTGCAGCGAACGCACGGGCAAGCTCTGCCACGTTCGATGTCGCGTCTAAAGAGCGTGACTTAAGAGCGCAAGTCCTTTCAGAATTGCATACTCATCGAGCGTTACGTGACTTTTTGGCGAGCGCAGATATAGGGATTATTTCAACATCCGAGGTTCTAAAGTCATATCGGCGACAGTTCTTGGTGGGGCAAAAATCTTGGTTGGAGGTTCTCAACGCCGTCCGTGAGAAGGTGGAGCTGGAAGTCACCAGAATGAACGCTCTGATCAAGGTTGCCACTAATCATATGCGGCTGCGGGCGAGAGTTGGAGATTTGGGTAATGTTTAACGTCTCCTCTGGCGCGCAGATGTCGCAAGAAGAACAAGCGCTTTTTTCGGACAGCTTTTCTTGGGTTGGCCAGCGGCTTCCAATGCTGGTGAAGGCAAATAGAAAACTGTCTCGACGGAAAATGTCGGAAATCTCGTCGATCAAAGGCTCGGTGTCGCCAGAAAGAGAAGTGTATACGGCGCCTGTCAAGCTTTTTGATGCTCTTGGCTATGTCGCGTCTTCCTGGACGTCGACGGCAAGGGAAAAACAGCTGCCTTTAGTTGCTGCCGTTCCTGGGTATGGCTACTGGGTAGTTTATGATCTTGATAATCGCGGGGCGTGGCTCGTGGAAGGGCCAGCAGGAAGGGATGCCGTCGATCAATGGCCTGAGGGCACAAAGTTTATTCCTGTGGCTTCACGTATTGTCGAGCACGCACCTGTTTCCGCAAGCCACGATATTGATCGCGCGATCACGTCTCAGCGCTCGTGGATTTTTTTCTTTGTATTAGCATCGGTTGTCGCGACTATCCTCATGCTGGCAACCTCACTTTTTAGCATGCAAGTGTATGACAGGGTTATTGCGACTGGCGGGTTACCGACCCTTGTCGTGTTGATGACCGGCGTTCTAGGCGCAATTTTTGTAGAGTTTTTGCTAAAGGTGGCGCGCGCGTCGATTGTTCGTCACATGACGAAAGACGTCGATGTTGCCTGTGGGAGACATGTGTTTTCTAGGTTGTTAAGTGTTCGTCTTGATGCCTTCCCGCAAGCAGTTGGCACTCTTGCTGCTCAGGTTCGTGGTTTTGAAGCCGTCCGGAATTATCGAACGGCAAAGACAACATACATGCTGTCTGATGCGCCAATCGCGTTGATTTTTCTCGCTGTGATCTTCCTACTTGCAGGGCCGCTACTTGCTGC
Source organism: Rhodospirillales bacterium (assembly GCA_019634165.1). Taxonomy (GTDB): domain Bacteria; phylum Pseudomonadota; class Alphaproteobacteria; order Rhodospirillales; family Thalassospiraceae; genus Thalassospira. The sequence goes on along the minus strand of JAHQVT010000010.1, from coordinate 5,927 downwards.
AATTCCGTTGGCAGCGTGTGTGATCGCAATCTTGTGCGGTTTCTCTTTCCGGAAGGCGATAGAAAGACACACTCAAAAAGAGAACCTCGTTGGGAATAAGCGGCAAGGAAACCTCGTCGAGGTCATTCGTAACATCGAAATTTTAAAATCTACAGGATCGGACTGGTTTTTTAAGCAGAAATGGCAGTCTTTGTCTGAGCAGACCGTGGATGAAACGATTGAAACTAAAAAACTGAGCGAACTTTCAACCTTCATCGCAGGGGCCATTCAGCAAATTAGTTATGTTTTACTTGTATCTGCAGGCGCATATCTGGCTATGTCTGATGGAGGTATTACCATAGGTGCCATAATTGCTTGTAGCATATTGTCTGGCCGTATTTTGACGCCGATAAACATGATACCAGGCCTTCTGGTGCAGTCAGCCCACTCGAAAGCTGCGCTGCAAAACCTTGATGCTCTATATAGGTTGCCAGTTGAAAATCAAACGGTTGATAACCCACTTGTACCTGAGATTATTCAGCCGGATTTCAAATTTGATCGGGTCGAATTTTCCTATGCTGGTCAGCAATCCTCTCTGTCTTTTGACAAGTTTCATATTTACGAAGGGCAAAAGGTTGGGGTTGTCGGTGCTGTAGGTTGCGGCAAGAGCACCCTTTTAAAGTTGCTCTCAGGTGAGTGTGCGCCGTCGCATGGCCATCTTTTGGTCGGTGGAATTGATATCCAGCACATAGACCCAGGCCGTCGAGTGGAGTTGATTTCGTACCTGCCGCAGCAAACACGCCTGTTTGGCGGTACCTTGCGTGACAACCTGACGCTTGGCCTGCCTCATGTTGAAGATCAGAAGTTACTGGAGGCAGCCGAAAAAACAGGGCTGATGCAAGTGATTTCCGGGCGCCACGAAGGATTGGATACTCCTATCCATGAGGGCGGGAGTGGCCTCTCTGGCGGACAGGCTCAGCTGGTAGCTGTAACTCGTTCTATCCTATCTGATGCAAAGGTGTGGTTGCTGGACGAACCGAGTGCATCACTTGATGAAACCTTCGAGGCTAAGTGCATTGCCGCGTTAGCTGGACGTATTGGGGCAGAGGATACCCTCGTTCTAGTAACGCACAAAGCGGCTTTGCTGTCTTTGATTGATCGACTGATTGTACTGGGTTCGGACGGTCAAATTGTTATGGATGGTCCAAAGAGTGCGGTGCTTCAAAAGCTTAATCCACCGCAAACAAAGAGATCGACTTACCGAAACAAGAAGACAGGAGCTACTGCCGTTGCTGTAGATCCTGTGGCAGACAGCGCAGAGTGAACTCGTTAAAGAGAGGTGAGAATAATGCCGTATCGTGGAATGTATTCATCTACACCTAGCGCTAGACGAGGTTCACTTAGCGCAATGCTTATAATTACGATTATCGTAATTGGTATAGCTGCGTTCGTTGGATGGGCTTCCGCGGCCAGACTTGATGAACTCGCCCGTGCCCAAGGGCAAATCATCGCTGCGCAGCGAACCCAGGTCGTACAGAGTATTGATGGTGGCGTATTGCGCGCTCTGCTTGTGAGCGAGGGCGATATTGTTAAGAAAGGGCAACTTGTCGCTGTTTTCGACAAGACACGTGCCGAAGCTGCATACGACGACAGTCAAAACAAGGTCGCCGCTTTGCAGGCCCGTTTGGTGCGCTTGCAGGCTGAAGTTTACGGTAGGGGCGAGGTTGTCTTTCCTGCGCGTTTGTCTGATTGGCCGCAGTTTATGGAAAACCAGCGGAATTTGTTTGAGAAACGCCAGCAAGCGCTTGATGAGTCAATTGTTGCTTTGAAAAAGCTCCGTACGCTTGCAATGCAGGAATTGGCGATGACCAAGCCGTTGCTGGAGCATGGGGATGTTGGTCAAGCCCAGGTTGTTCGCTTGGAAAAGCAGGTGGCTGAATTGAATGGGCGAATTATCAATCAGCAAAACCAGTATTTTCAAGAAGCCCAGACCGAGATGGCGAAAGCCGATGAAGAGCTTGCTGCTCAGCTAGAGCTGATGCGAGAGCGGAAAGTCATTTTGGACAATACTGATATCTTTGCGCCTCAGGACGGGATCGTTCGGGATATCGGGATTACCACGCTCGGCGCGACACTGAAGCCGGGCGACCCGATACTAGAAATTTTGCCAACCGACAATCGCCTTATTTTTGAAGCGAAGTTTGCACCAAGTGATATTGCGCCTCTGAAGTTGGGCTTGCCGGCTCAAGTGAAGCTGGATGCCTATGATTACTCGATCTATGGCAAGGTCGACGGAGAAGTCTCCTACATAAGTCCGGATGCATTAACCCATCAGGATTCTAGTCGAGGTGAAGTCAAATACTACCGAGTTTACATTGAACTCGGTTCAAACGGCCAGATTGCGCCGTTCAACAGGGTACTCAACGATTCTGAAATCACTATCAACCCCGGCATGACCGGAATCGCAGAAGTACGTACGCGTGACAAGACACTGCTCAGTTATCTGACCAAACCCGTGATCAAAACCCTTGATGTCGCTTTCACAGAGAGATGACAGCAAAAAGGTCAGCACGTCTGAGCAAGATGAGCAAATTGGAGTAATGAACATGAATAATCATGTAAATTCGAAGAGTGTCCGTGAGGCTACACAGCAAGTGGAAGCTTCTACAAAAAGTAACACCTCAGCGGCACAAAACGCTGAGAAAATCGCCGAACAGCGTCTTATGGAATTGCGCAAGCGCCAAGAGGAAGAACGTGAAGCGCGCGAGGCAGAAAAACACTCTGAACTTGCCGAGACCGCTGAACTAGCGGAGGCAGAATCAGGTGCTGAACAGGCTGAAGAACTCCTTCTTGATGAAGTCAATGAATTTGTGCTTCCTGAAGGAGAGCTCCTTCTCGACCCTGCGGTTAATGCGAGTGTGGAGGAACTTGATGCCAACTCTTTGACTTCGACAACTTCCGTTGAAGAGGTCGCATGGCTGGATAGCACTTGGCTGTCGAACGCCAGTGAAACAGAGTTGGTTTCGACGATTGAACTGGCAAATGCGTCTACGGCCACCACAACCGCCTCGACGGCGACATCTACTGCGGCGGGATCATCCATCCTCACTGAAATCGCCCAAGTGTTCCCCATGATCTTATCAACTGGATTGGCGAGCCCCCTCTCAGTGCTTGCAGTTGCTGGTGCGGGTATTGGTGCTGCAGTCGGGCTGAGTGGGAGTAGTTCCTCTGCTGCTGAATCAGCCGGCGGAACGGCCGTGAAGTTGCTAACCGGTACAGCAATTGATGGATACATCAAAAACGCAACGGTCTTTTTAGATGCGAATGGCAATGGTCAGCTTGATGCAGGTGAGGCGTCAACCACGACCGATGCCAACGGTAATTATTCGCTTGCAACCAATGACGAGGGCAACATCGTTGTAACTGGTGGTACAAACACTGACACCGGTCTCGCAAACAAATTTACGCTTGTTGTCGATAGCAGTGCGTCGGTGATCTCGCCGCTTAACGCGATCGCAACGGCACTTTTTGCGCGTCGTTCAAGCGATGGCGACAATACCAATGACATAACATTTGAAGATGCGTTGAACATTGTCCGAGACTTCTTCGTGTTGTCTGGTGACATGGATCTGGCTTCGTATGATTACATGTCCGAAAGCGTGAGCGAATCTGCGACCTATTCTGTCAACGTTTCGCTTGCTCTGATGGAGAATCATGCAAACGACAAAGGTCAAAATTTTGCTGAAAGTGGCGCGGAAGCGATTGATGCAATTTTGTCCAGCGCTGCGCCCACAAGTGCTCAAGATGCAATCACGAGTGTGATTGCCGAACTGTCAGGTCAACCCGCCAAATCAGGTTCGGGGAACGTACTCTCTACCACTGCTGAGCTGCCAACTTCATCTGGAACGACGACACTTAACGATGTTGTTAATAGTATTGCAAGCAGTGCAGCCGGCGAAGACAAAGCCGCAATTGCAAACATCTTGCAGCAAAATGGTTGGACAGGTGGTGCAGAGGATGCCAACAATGATGGCATAACCAACGCTGCAGATGTGGCAGATGGCCTTGTCATTTCCGGCACAGGTGTACCGGGCGCGATCGTAACACTGACGCCAAAAGATGGTGTCCCACTACAGTCCGTTACTGTGGATGACGCCGGGAACTGGTCTTATACCCTAACTGGGATCGGAAGTAACGGTGTCGTAGAAGGTGACCAGAATAGTGCGTCTGTTACTCAAGTCGCTGAGGTAAATGGCGCGACTGTTACGACGTCTCTTGATTTCGACTTTGAAGTCGATACGCAAGTTGGGCGCACAATTAGTTTCAACGGGCCGAGTGTGGTCAATTCCAGCGGGGTGAACAATTACACGATCACTTTGGCTGGCAGTGAGACTGTCGATATTGCTTATGAAATCCGCGATGCTGATGGGAACGTTGTTCAGTTGAACAATGGTTCCGGTAATGCAAGTGGCTCTGCGGAAGATATTGCTTCCTCTGTCACGGAGCAAGCCATTGCTTCATCGATCCTGTCAAATATCGAGGATGGCACCTATACCCTTGCGGTTACGATTACCGATTCTGCCGGCAATACGGTAACTGGTGATCATAGCCTTGTTCTTGATACCAATGTGACCGGGATTGAGATTGATAGCTACGACAGTTTGATTTCCAGCACAGAGTCAAACACGCCGTTCGCGATCTCCGGTAGTGTTGACACCAATGAAATAGCAGTTGGTCAAACCATCACCGTAACCTTTACCGGTACGTCTGGCGGTGCATCGCAGCAACTCACCGCAACCGCTACCGTCCAATCTGATGGTACCTGGGAGACGACGCGTGCCTTGGGCAGTTTTGACGATGGCACCATCTCGATGTCGGTTACCGGCACAGATGTAAACGGTAATACAGGTGGCCCGGCCGGTCGTACGTTGACGCTAGATACGACTGTCAGTAATCCCACGGTATCGACAGATCTGTCCGGGGTAATTGAAAGCAGTGACCTGACAAGTGATGGTGTTTTGACCCTTGCTGGTTCGTTGGCTGACGATGACATTGCGTCCGTCGCAGTGTACCTGAGCGGCGGCACGCCAAATAGTGCCACCACCCAAGTTTATACCAACAGGATTAACGCCACAGTTGATGGTACCAGCTGGTCTGTAAACGTCAATCCAACTGGTTTCAGCTATTTCTTGTCGTCTGATGACACAGCCGCCAACATTGATGCGCTTGGCGACGGAGAAGTTACTTTGCATGTTGTCGTAACCGATACGGCAGGTAACTCAGTTGACCACGAGCAGACCTTCAATATCGAACTTACAAACAGTACCCCGACAGTTGATGCATCAATCGCTGATTTGAACGTTCAAACAAGCAGTGCAGCGGGCACAGAATTTTATGATCTCGTTGCCAGCAATGCATTTGCCGATGCCGATACCAGCGACACGAGCAACGCAACGTTGTCTTATAGTCTGCAAATGGCGGACGGATCGACTGTACCGTCTTGGTTGACTGTCACCACTGACGGAAAGCTTGCGATTGCAGATGGTCAAACCGCACCATCAACAGATACGACTTCGGCACTTGTTGTCCGGGTTGTTGCAACGGATGGGGCAGGAGCAAACGTTCATCAGGATGTTGCGATTTCGGTCTCTTCGGGCCTAAGCCTAAGCACGAACGCGAATAATGTAACCAATCTTGATGTGCGTTCAGACCTTGTTGTGACCGGTAGTGAAAACCTGTCGCTGACCGATCAGGAAGGGACATACACGATCACCCTGACCGATGGCACAGCATCGGGTTATGAAAGTGAGACCGAGAACAACACCCAAACCATCACGATTGCGGTGGGTTCGGATGGCTCGGTGTCGTCGGTTACGACGTCTGGTGATAACGGCACCACGTCTAAAACTGTTTCCGCGCTGAGCGATGTTCTGACAATTTCAGGTAGT
>JAHQVT010000009.1 GCA_019634165.1 Rhodospirillales bacterium | reverse complement strand
TACAAGGAAAAGCCCGCCGGGTGGATTGGTATCCCGTCTAAGGGATTTGACGCAGGAGTTTGCAAATATAACGTCTGTCCTTTGGATTGACCTGATTTGCACGGGCTACTTTGTCGCAAAACCTTGAAAGATATATATCTTCCTGCGGTATCGCTCCGTGTATCCGCACAAATCAGGTCAACCATTCTAACCAAATTAATGGGTCCTGAGCCTAGGTCCGGCCCCAAGTCTTACATCCCGTCTTGCCGACCAGCACGCAGACCAGCCATTCACACCAACCTGCTGCCTTGGGTAACAATCTATGTTACCGTTTTATCCAATCTCAAAATGGTTGGTTGTGATGAAAGCCTTATCCCAGACTGCTCCAGACAAAGAATTTGGTCGCCTTTTGCGCCAGTGGCGCCGCACGAGCGACATCAAACAGGTGCGTCTGGCCGATATTCTGGGCGTGACACAGGCAACCGTTTCGCGGTGGGAAAACGCAACACAGCGCCCAGCCCCACTGCAATATGACCTGATCCATCAAATGATGACGCGCAAACGCAACTTCCGACTGGATCATGCGATCAAACGGCTGGTGACCCATTCAAACCAGCGCGTCCATCTGATTGAAGATCGATCGCATCGGCTTTTGTGCGCATCAACCGTCCGCGAACAAGAATGGCAACGCGATTGCACACCCCTTTTGGGCACATCGCTGTGGCGGTTTGCCACACCAGAAATCGCTACTGCTGAAAAAAGCCTGCATGACCTTGGCTGGCACGAAGATCAGGCCGACCATTTGACCTTTGAGACATCTAGGCGGGACGGTGCACCGATGCGGATTGTCGATCGTTACATCCTTTGGGAACGGTTCTTTTTATCCGATGGCACAGCCGTTCGCCTGACCACCGGATATGATCAGGCCCCTCAACACATCTAAATCCCTTTCAGCGGCCCACGCATATTTCATTCGTGGCACAATTCGGCGGATTTCAGTTAAACATGAAGTCCGCTTTGTTGTCGCTTTCATCCGCAGCGAAGCCACCCGAAATAGCGCCCCATATCACAAGAAACGTCCAGACACGGAACCGCCCCATGCCGCCGATCTTTATCATCGCCATCCTTTACGGACTTGGATTAACCGCCTCGATGCAGGTTGGTCTGGTTGGTCCAATTGCCCCTGATTTGCGGGCAGGATTTGGATTAAGTCAGGCGGAATTTGGCCTTGTCGCATCCTTGATCACAGCAGCAGGTGCGCTTACCGCCATTCCAACCGGGGTTTGGGCCGCACGTGCGGGTTTGCGTAAATCTCTTATTCTTGGCTGTGTGATGATGATTGTTGGCGCGACAATCTTTGCAACGGCGAATGTCGCCACCCTTTTGTATGTCGGGCGGATTGTGACCAGTATTGGCTATTTGCTGATCGTTGTTGGCGCACCAAGCTGGATGGCAGGGTTTAACAACCCAAAACTGGTTGCCATGGCCATGAGCATTTGGGGCACCTTCATCCCGGTCGGGATTGCCATGGGTAACTGGGTCAGTGCGGCAATGGTCGTTTGGCTTGACTGGCGTTTGGCAGTTGTGGCCTGCACATTCCCGGTCGTGGTCTTATTGCCATTTTTGGCCTTTTTGGAAAAACCTGCGGTCAGCCCCATACGCGATTCCCTAAAGGTCGGCGTAATGGGGGTTTTGAAATCCCGTGCTGCCCTTCAGGTTGCCCTGACCTTTTCGGCCTTTGCCGGTGCAACATCCGCTGCCCTTGCCTTTATGCCTGCGATGCTGGCCGATAAGCTTGATATAGGCATTGCCTTGGCGGCGGGCATCATTGGAACCACGGCGATTGCGGGCAACATCGTCGGCAGCATCGGGGCCGGCATGGCATTGGGCCGCGAGATACCCGGACGGACAATTTTGATTACATTCTTACCAATGATGGCCATTGCCATTGGCACCCTGTTTTTAAGCACCTCCATGGCGCTTAGCATTACCTGCCTGATCATTTTCAATATTTGTCAGGGGGCAGTGGCCGGGACGTGTTTTGCCTTGCTTCCGACAATTGCCAAAGATGGCCTTTCGATGCCTGCCTTGCAGGGGATGTTGGCCCAGTTTGCCGAAATCTTTGTTGTGATTGTGCCGCCACTTGCAGGGGCAATGATTGATTGGAACGGATGGTCAGGCGCGGCAGGTATTCTTGCCGGGTTCTATTTTGCCGGGTTCTTGATTTCAGTTGGTAAATCACCGCTTAAGCGATTTGCGACCTGACCTATACGATACGATGGCTTGACCTATCCTGCGAAGCAGGCGACCCTCCATCTTCTCAGGTTCTGAGCAGCGATATAAATGCAAGACAGGGAAGCGGAATGCAGTTGATCAAGGCCATCTTTATCGGACTGATAATGATTGGCCTTGCTGTTTTATCCATTTTCTTTATCTGGCTGGCACCAGTTGGTGCGGCCTATAGCGCAAAGATCATGTGTTCGGCCATCTTTGTAAATGGCTTAACATCAAGCCGTGCGCGGGCCGAAGACGTCTTGGCGGACAATAACGCCATGCTGTCGCTGATTACCACCAATGTCGATTTGCGCAATCAAACTGTCAGTGCGCATGCGTTTGGGTTTCGCAAACGTTTTGCGGTTTATCGCCCAAACCTTGGATGCACATTGGCAGATGATCAAACCCATATCACATTGCTGCGGAACTCCACCCCGCTCATCCGACCGATTTCCCCAAAGTCACTGCTGACAACCACTTTGCCGGAAAATGTCGATCGTCGGGCATTAAACCACATTGTCTATGATGCGATGGACGAACCGGGCGTTCGCCCTGAACGCCGAACACGGGCGGTTTTGATCCTCCATCGTGGTAAAGTAGTTGCTGAACGCTATGCTGATGGTATCTCGGCACAGACCCCATTACCCGGTTGGTCGATGACCAAAAGTGTTTGGAATGCTGTACTCGGCCGGATGCGCCACGAAGGCATGATGCCAGATGTCAAAAGCCCGGTCTTGATCAATGAATGGCAAGCACAAACAGACGATCCACGTGCAGTCATCACCTATGATGACCTGTTGCACATGCGGAGCGGCCTTGAATTTGATGAAAGCTACTGGAACCCGCTTTCTGATGTCGCACAGATGTTATTCATCGAACCTGCGGCGGCTGGGTTTGCTGTTTCAAAAACACTGGAAAACACACCGGGCGAGGTTTTTGCCTATAATTCCGGCACATCCAATATCCTATCTGCTGCGGTTCGCAATCTAAGCGGATCACGTATGGCTTATCTTATCCGCCCCACCGACCTTTTGTTTCGCCCGCTTGGCATAGAAAATGCCGTGATCGAAACCGACCCGGATGGTTATTTCATCGCATCAAGCTTCATGCATGCGACGGCACGTGACTGGGCCAAAATCGGCCAGCTTTTCTTGCAGGACGGTGTATGGGGTGGCAAACGCCTCCTGCCTGAAGGTTGGGTGAAATATTCAACCAGCCCTGCAGAAAATGATCCCGACGGGGTTTACGGCGCACATTGGTGGCTTGACCTGCCGAGTGGCCGGGATGAAGACGGCAACCCGCGGAGCGATGTTGCAAAAATTCCCCAAGATGCGTTTTTTGCACTTGGGCATGATGGTCAATCCCTGACCGTAATTCCGTCAAAGGAATTGGTGATTGTCCGTCTGGGTGTCACACGTAAACGTTCTGCATTTAGTTTGCGCAAATTCATCTCAGATATCAGCAATGTCTTCCCGGACATGCCAAAGGAAGCTAGTACCGATATCGTTGGCGATGATGATATTCAAAACGCCTCTGCAGAAGGTAACGCAACCTTACAATAGGCCAAGAAATTGCTGCCTTAATCGGATGGCCTTAAATCAGACCGACCAGAAATCCCGCCACGGCCCCAAGCCCAACCAATGCCCAGACCGGAATGACCCGCCATTGCAAAACAGCAAAGGCCAAAAACACACAGCCAATATCAAAGATATCGTGAATGGCACTGGTCCAAATCGGGTCGTATAAAACTGCCGCAAGCAAACCGACAACAGCCGCATTTACCCCCATCAACCCGGCACGCATGGACGGGATATGGGCAATACGATCCCAAAACGGCAACAACCCAATCACCAAGAGCCAGGCGGGCAAAAATATCGCAATTAGCGTCATACAGGCCGTAACCGCACTGATCAAAATGCCCGCACTACCCGCCCCAGTATGAAGGGCAGCCCCCAGATAAGCAGCAAAGGTAAAGATTGGCCCCGGCACGGCCTGTGTCGCGCCATAGCCCGCAAGGAAGGTTTCCGGGTCAACCCAGCCCGGATCAACCACAGCATTTTGCAATAGGGGCAACACAACATGCCCACCGCCAAAGACCAATGCACCACTGCGATAAAACCCGTCAATCACGGCAAACAGGCCACTTGGATCAAGTCCGGCTGCGATTGGTAAAACGACCAACAAGCCAAAGAAAACACCCAGCGCAACGATGGCACCTTTTGCCGAACGTGGTGCAGGATGTTCAATTCCCTCATCTGCTACCTTGTGCCGTAACAAGACAAACCCCGCCATCATGCCACCAATGATGACGACAAACTGGGCAAGAACAGTGTCACTGGCAATCATGATGATCGCGGCAATGATTGCGAAAATGGCGCGCGGGATATCTGGACATAAGCTTCGCGCCATGCCCAAAAGCGCATGGGCAACCACCCCGACCGCAACCAGTTTCAAACCACGAATAACGCCTTCGACCGTTGCAAAATCAAATCCGACAAACGCCATCCCAAGGGCGGCCAAAACGATGGCTGACGGCATGGTAAAGCCAAACCACGCAACAAGTGATCCGCGCACACCCCCAAGCGCCATACCAATGCCCATGCCAACCTGCGAACTCGCCGGGCCCGGTGCAAACTGGCACAATGCGACCAAATCGGCATACCGCGCATCACTAAGCCATTTTCGACGGACAACAAATTCTTCGCGGAAATAACCGATATGGGCGACGGGCCCGCCAAAACTCGTCAGGCCAAGGCGCAAAAATATCAAAAATATTTGCCACAGCCCGACCCCGCTTGCGGCAGCAGAGGTTGAGTTAAGGACAGGCCGATTGGTTTCCGTCGGGTTGGACATTGTGGGCTATCACCCCTTTGATCACTTGGCGTGCGTCAATTTTGCTGACCATACGCAATCACAGCAAACCCGCAAAGCCAAAACCCGACTGACAAATATTCGTCATTAAACCATAACAAAACCCCTGCCACCGGGATCAACCGATGGCAGGGGCAAACATCATTGTGAGACAATCGAAACAACGGACCACCCGAAAGCAGCACCCAAATTCGATATCACAGGTTTATCGGAAGGCTGGCTCGTCCAACGAACGCAGTTTGCGTGAATGGAGCTGATTGACGTCCTGACGCAGGGTATCAATCGTATCCAGACCAACCTGAAGATGCTGACCAATACGCTGGCGATAGAAATTGTTCGCCATGCCCGGAAGTTTCAGTTCACCATGAACCGGTTTGTCCGACACACACAAAAGCGTTCCGTAAGGAACACGGAACCGGAAACCGTTGGCGGCAATCGTCGCACTTTCCATATCAACCGCAATCGCGCGTGACTGGTTCAAACGAACAAACAGTTCGCTGTAACGCAGTTCCCAATTACGGTTATCCGTGGTTGCCACCGTTCCAGTCCGCATGCGTGCCTTCATCTCGCGGCCTTTAAGACCGGTGATTTTGGTAACGGAATTTGCCAAGGCAACCTGTACTTCGGCAATTGGCGGAACCGGAATCCAAAGCGGCAAATCGGAATCAAGCACATGATCATCACGTACATAACCGTGGGCCAGAACATAGTCCCCAAGAAGCTGACTGCGACGAAGACCCGCACAGTGACCAAGCATCAACCAACAATGCGGGCGCAACACAGCAATATGATCCGTCGCGGTTTTGGCATTTGAAGGACCAACACCAATATTGACCAGCGTTACACCAAGGCCGTCTTCGCGGATCAAATGATAGGATGGCATCTGAGGCAGTTGTTTAACGGCCTCCCCCATTTCCTTCCACCCTTTTGCCGGGTTTTTACCCACATGCACTTTCGGGCCCGGCTCGACAAACGCGATATAGGGGCTTTTGGGGTCGTCAAGCTGCTCTTTGGCGAACTCGATGAACTCATCGACATAGCGCTGATAGTTGGTGAACAACACGAACTTCTGGAAATGCTCAGGCGCTGTTGCGGTGTAGTGCCGCAAACGCGCCAAGGAATAATCAACCCGTTCCCCTGAAAACAGCGAAAGCGGTTTGGGCCCGGATGATGCAACGACGCTATAATGAACACCATTGGCAATATCATCATCTGTCCGTGCAAGATCGGGCATATCAAAGATCATCTGCATCGGACGAATGTCGGTCGGGCCGATGCTATCGGTTGCTGATGCGACCAAGAACGGCAATGGGATCGGACGGTCCGATACACCAACCACGACGGGAACGTCATGGTTCTTAAGCAGAAGTTCGATCTGCTCACGGTAATATTCTTCAAACAGGTCTGGGCGGGTCAGCGTTGTGCCATAAATCCCCGGATCGCGCGGTGCGCCAAATGACAGGGTGCTTTCGACATGCAGTTTTTCCGGCGTCACTTCGATACCCAGATACGGGTAATAGGCGCGCACAGGAGATGATTGCTGACCTTCGCCAAAACGACTAAAGGCCTCTTGGACGGCTTGGGCACCGGTCGCATAAATATCCTTGATGCGCGCAAGTGCCTTTTCAGCGTCGGTAAATTCAAACAGATCGCGGACCGATCCGTGGATTCCAGAAACCATAATGGATGCTCCTTTTTGTTATTGTTGTTTGGGTTCTTTCATCTGATCTAGGTGCGCGTAATCGCGCCGATCAATAACAAAAGCCCTTGGAGCGAGAGATTTATCACCGCCCGCCCGCCTTCTGACAACCCAAAACTTTTCAGACCATCCCAATCTGAAGGCGAAAAACCGTTCTCACAAAAACACGAATACGGATTCTCCGCCCGGTTTCCCATCGGTTTCAGAAGGTTATGACTTATATGTCGGGTTTATTTTCAAGAATTCCAAATGACAGTTTTGATCCATGCTTCATAACCGGGGTTATTCAACGGACTTTGTCGATAATTAACAACATAACAGCATGGAATTTAGACAAAAAAAGTGCCGAAACCGGGGGACGGTTTCGGCAATTTCAGGGAAGGGCCTTAGACGTTGAGGGAAAAGACGATCAACCCTGATATAGATACTTATCTGACCAATGGTCATCAAAGTCAATATTATTTGATGCGGACCATGTATTCCGTTAGTGCATATCTTTCGCCAACATTCCTGAATTTTCGGCGATTTTTTGCAGCCTCTTAAGCCGCCGGCATGCGGAAATATCAAGTGTCCACTCGTCACCTAACTCAATCATTTGCAGTTTACAGACAATGGTCGCTGCACGGGGATCACTTCCAACCAGACCTTCTATTTCCTGCATTTCTTCATCATCCTCAAGCGTCCCGCGCACATAGCCAAGAATGTCTTCCCTGCCATACACCGCAAGAACGGGGCTCATATCAGGCTGCCTCCGCCGTATAACGTGACGCATGTTCACGCGCTTCGATTCGACCAACCGATGCACGCAACTTACGACGCGCACGGCCGACGCGGGATTTAACTGTCCCGATTTCGACTGACATCTGGTCAGCAGCGTCTTGATAAGAAACTTCTTCAACTGCGGTCAGCAGGATGGCTTCGCGTTCCTGTTCGGGCAATTCTTCAAGCACACGGTCAGCATCACGAAGCTGAAGACGTGCCATCTGGTTGCTGCCGTGGCCATAGACATCACCAAGATCATCCCAGTCGACCTGTGGCCCACGCGTTTTCTCGCGGCGCTTACCCGAAATGAATGTGTTGAACAGAATGCGGTGCAGCCAAGCCTTAAGGCTGGTGCCCTCTTCGAACTGGTCCTTTTTGCTGATCGCTTTCAACAATGTGTCTTGAACCAGATCCTGTGCACGGTCCGTGCTTCCTGCCAGACGATACGCGTGGCGGCGCAAAGCGGGTACATGGTCTTCGATTTCGTTCATCACTTGTTTAGACATCACAACCTCCTTGTTCGGATGCGCCAACCGTAACAAAACAAAATAATATTTAAAGTAAAATCGTATGATCAACTAAGGTAATACAATGAATAAACAGAACATACTTAACATTATCAAAACACATATCTAACACATTATAATTAAAATCATCATTATACATTAAATACGCACCATAATTACTTTACATTACTTACATCAATGACTGGGAATGTGCCAATTCAGCAAGATGGTTGTTTTACGGAGGAAATGGCGGTAACGTAAGTTACTCCAAAATTTTTGAACGCTTTGATTTTCAATGGCTTCAGACGGTTTTGATAACCCCTGAAATTGACAGGAATCCCCACGTGGCAACGCCGAAAAGAACAGAAAAGCTCCAGATCATGCTTGATGACGAGGAGCTGAAACTTATTGATGATTGGCGTTTTGAACATCGTATGCCAACCCGCGCGGCCGCAATCCGCGAGCTGATACGTCGTGGCCTAGTTTCTGAAGACGTCGCGGAGCCTGATACCGAAGGCAAGAGCACGACTGATTTCCGTGTTGAGTCGGAATAAAAAACACACGCCCCAAACAAAAGGCCCGGCAAAATTGTCCGGGCCTTTTGTATTTTTGATCGAAATCTGGGTACTAGGCGGACGTATCGGCCTCTGATTTAGGTTTTTCTCCGGCAAAGAGTCGCGCAATCCCTGTACCAAAACCAAGAACCAACAGCCATAACCCGTAATAGCGCAGCGCACGCGATGCCGCGATAGCAATCAAGAACATCCACACCGGATAGGATGCCGCCCCTGCCGCAAGTGCTGCAATCTGCATAGGGATCGGCGCAATGCTAATGGCAAACACCATCCAGAAACCGCCTTCTTTGAATTTGGCTTCCAACCCGTCGAAATCTGCCTGCCAGCCCATCATTTCAATCATCGGGCGCACAAGGTCGTCAAACAGGCCCCACGCCAGCAGATAAAGCACAGCCGCACCGGCAACACTCCCGATCAGCGTAACGGTTGCAACAATGAAACCGCGCGCCCGCGAAGCAGCCATAATCGGCGTGATGATGATTTCAATTGGCACCGGGATGATCGTCGTTTCCATAAAGGATGCCAAAGTGATCCCGCCAAGCCCCTTTCGTCCGCTCGCAAGCCCAGCCAACCTTTCGCGCAAGCTTTTCCAAACATGTTTTAAACGCGATCCTTGTGTTACAGCTTGCTGCGTCATTATCGCCCCATTTTGTCTGTATCTTATTGATTAAAGGCGCCAAAAACAAAACAGCCCGCCCAAAGCGGGCGGGCTGTCATCCCCGGACGTCAAATCGCCGAGTTCAGGTTGTGACGTCTTATTCGGCAGCCTTGCCGTCCGAGATCGTCTTTTTCGCATCTTCAAGCGCTTCTACTGTATTGGCTTTAACGTCTTCCCAAGTATCAGCAGATGCATCTTTTGCATTGTCGAATGCGGAACTTAGTTCGTCGCTGGCATGATCCCAAGCCTCGGCCAACTCTTCCACAGCTTCTTCGCCATCACTTCCGACGCGCTCAGAAACCTCGTCGTATTTTTCGCCAAGCTGGCTGGATTTTTCATCAACCCATGCCAAGAAATCTTCTTTCTGCTCAAACGTGAAGTCCTTGGCTTCTTCATACTGGACTGCAATTTCATCACCCAGTTTGTTCGCATCTGACTTCATCGCGTCATCGGTTGCCATTGTGCCTGATGTATCGGCCGCCGAAGTCGATCCGGCGTAGGCCGGCACAATACCAGCCATGGACATGACAACAGTACTCACCATCAACATATTCTTGCTCAACATAACAACCTCCTTATTTAGAACAAAACAGCACAATTACTTGCGCGCTGCTTACCATCAACAACGGGTGGTGCAAAAGAATGTTCCAAATGTGGTGATTTTATTTAATGGAACTTTTGATCAATACCAGCGTTATCAAGGCCAGCGTCCACTTAAAGGAGCGGAATTGAGTACAGCAGATACGTGTTGTGCATTTTGGGGACGCACCAAAACCAAAGGAGTTTAGTCATGGTATATAGCAATATGCAGACCGTTGCGCAGGAATCCCCCATAGAGACAGGCGTGGACCGCAAGGATCGTCGCGAGCTGGCCGAGATGCTGACACAGATCATTGGCTCCTCGCACGTGCTTTATGCCAAAGTTCGGGGCGTTCACTGGAACGTGGTTGGCCCGGCCTTCTATTCGCTACATAAAATGACAGAAGCGCAATATGAGGACCTTAACGTTGCCATTGATGATATGGCCGAACGTATTCGGGCCATTGGCTTTGCTGCACCAACCGGCTTGGAAGAAATGATGGAAAATTCCGTGATTTTGGATCAGGCAGCCCTTCTTCCAGCCAATGACATGATCAAGGAGCTGGTTGACGACCACGAAAAGATGGCGCGCCTGATCCGTGAAGGCGTTTCTGCCGCCGAAGAAGTCGATGACGTTAAAACGGCCGATCTTCTGACCGAACGAATTGGTGTTCATGAAGAAGCAGCCTGGATGCTGCGTGCGACCATCTCGTAATCAAGACCATAAATTGAACTGGCGTCATCAGGCGCCAGTTCTGCTATTCTTCGCTACATGCATTTAAAGGTACACGCCGTGAAAAGTTCTGATCTGACTGGTAATGTCCGTCTGCTTTTGACCAAGGCAAAACTGCCTGATGACTGGCGCGCCAATGGCGCACAGGCGTTGCGCGATGTATTTGACGATGCGGGCTACAAAACAGACCTTACATTGTGTGACGACCCAGGCGCCATTTGCGACCAAATCACAAACAATTGTAAACCCGGCGATATTGTTGCCGTCGGCGGCGGGGATGGCACAATTAATGCCGTTCTAGATGCCGTGATCTCTAGGAAGGTGGTTCTGCTGCCCATTCCCCTTGGGACGGCCAACGATTTTGCCCGCACATTGAACCTGCCAGATGATTTAATTAATGCCGCCCGCGCATCCATCCATGGCCAGATCAGAATGCTTGATGTCGGCTATGTGAATGATCAAAGCTTTATCAATGCCGCAAGCATCGGTGTTCCCGCAGACGCGCGCAAACGCATTGATCCCGATCTAAAACGCAACTTTGGTGCCCTTAGCTATGCCCTTGCCAATTGGCAAAGCTGGCATGAAATGACGCCGATGGATCTTACGATCACTTGTGGTGGGCACGCGCCAGAAAAACTTAAACTTCGGCAGTTAACCATCACCAACGGGCGTTATTTTGGTGGCGGCTTACGCCCCAGCGAAACCAAAAGCCCCGAAGATGGGCTTTTACATATGTTCGCCATTCGCGACAGTGTCGACACGTTAAATGGATTGGACGTCGCAGCACAACTTTTGTTTGGTGCCGTTGACGACAGTGAATTTGCCATGACCATGGAATGCGACACGATCACGATAGATGGCGAAGACGGCGCGCCTATTCTTGCTGATGGGGAAATCATCAGCAAACTGCCCGCCCAGTTTTCCATTCGGGCTGGCATATTACCGGTGTTTGCCCCAAACAGCTTTATCGACCAATCCGATCAGAACCAAGGTGACGATCAAAAATCCCCGATCGCGCATTCTGATAAAATCAACGACGTCATGCGCGATACGCTTGATTTCGCCATGCGCCTCGAAGCCATTTTCCCGGTGGCGCAAAACAGCGACCTCAAAGCGCTTTGCCATGAGTCAACAACGACATTACGCACGATTTATCGCCAAATAGAACAGAGCCTGCGCCCATATGGGGTTATTGCCACATCACCAGACCCGGACTTACACAGCTTGGAAGAATTGCGCGACCGCGTGGTTGGGTGGCTTCTGCAAGATGCCGATATACGCCTTGCAAACGGCCTTAAAACCCGTGCGGGGCAGCTTGCTGATCAGTTACGCGATACTCCGACAGAACCACTACCAAAAGACATCAAGGCCCACTTGACCGCCCTTAATCAGGAAATTGCCCGGATTAAGGGAAAGCTTGGCGACATTCTTGGCGATCTCTAAATCATAAAGGCAGCCGGTTGAGGCTGCCTTTGTGTCTCATCCCGCCGATCAAAATCCAGACTATGCGCTTTATGCCCGACGCATGAGAATTTTCTCGATATTATCAGAATGCTCAGTCCCCCATTCGCATAGCGGGACCAATGCCGAGGCCAGCGTAAGACCAAATGGCGACAACTCGTAAACGACTCTTGGTGGAATTTCCTTAAAGTCGATTCGCGTCACAATCCCATCGGACTCCAGTTCTTTGAGCTGCTGAATAAGCATTTTATCGCTCACCCCCTGCACACACCGCTTAAGCTCGCCATAGCGCTTGGGATCCTTGGCAAGAAAGAACAATATCAACGGTTTCCACTTGCCCGAAACCACACGAAGTGCTGCATCAAGACCGCAGATAAAAGGCGAAACAGGGGAGTTCAGTGTTGCCATAATCCTACTTACCAAAAGGTGCATACTTGTCAAAAAGTATGCACAAACATATCGTTGGTCAACCCCAATTCAGGAGATCAATGAAATGACCAAACTTACAGGAAAGATCGCCCTCATTACTGGCGGCGCAAGCGGCATTGGCCTTGCATCTGCAAAACGTTTCGTCGCAGAAGGTGCCTTTGTTTACATATCAGGACGTCGCAAAGACGTCATTGATGCAGCAGTCGCAGAGATTGGCGCAAATGTGCGTGGCATTCAGGCTGACATCACCAGTCAGGACGATCTCGACCGCCTGTTTTCAGTGATAAAGTCGGAAAAGGACCACCTTGACATCTTGTTTGCAAATGCCGGCGTTGGTGAACTTGTCCCTCTTGGCGAGATTTCATCCAAACACTTTGACTACACCTTTGATATCAACGTCAAAGGCACATTGTTCACTGTTCAGAAGGCCCTGCCGCTACTTAAACCGGGCAGTTCCGTCATTCTGACAGGTTCAACAGTCGGCGTCATGGGCACCCCGATGATGAGTGTTTACAGCGCCTCAAAGGCGGCTGTGCGCAATTTGGCCCGCAGTTGGGCGCAGGACCTTCGTGGAACCACGATCCGGGTAAACGTTCTTAGCCCTGGTGCGACAAAAACCGACAAGGTGATGGATCTTCTTAACCCGGAAATCCTAGAAGGTCTTGCAAATGGTGCCCCGCTTGGTCGCGTTGGCGATCCAACCGAAACGGCCGCTGTTGCTGCTTTTCTCGCCTCTGACGACAGCAGCTTCATGACGGGAAGTGAAATCTTCGTCGATGGCGGCTACGCACAAATTTAAACCGCATAGAAGGGCGATCTCTCGTTGACGGAAATCGCCCTCGTCCATTTTAGATAATCTGCAATAGACGGCAAGACCGCACTGTCTTTAGCACAAAACCGGCTTGGCGGCCTTATCCTTCAAGACCAGCCAAGCTGCGCGCAAAGGATTTGGCATCAAACGGACGTAAATCTTCTGCCGCCTCACCAACCCCGATTGCGTGAACCGGTTTACCAAATTTCTCAGCCAAGGCAACGACCACCCCACCCTTTGCCGTACCATCAAGCTTGGTCACGATCAGGCCGGAAACATCCGTCGCCTGACTAAAGGTTTCGACCTGTGAATGAGCATTTTGGCCGGTGGTCGCATCAAGGACCAAAAGCGTGTCATGCGGTGCCGTTTCGTCGCGCTTCTTGATCACCCGAACGATCTTTTTCAACTCGTCCATCAGATGGGCTTTGTTCTGCAAACGACCGGCTGTATCGATCAGCAAAAGGTCATACCCTTCGCGCTGGGCCTGATCAATTGCATCAAAAGCAAGACCAGCCGCGTCTGCACCGGTATCACGGGAAATCACGGGACAATCGGTACGATCGCCCCAGACTTTCAATTGTTCGACTGCTGCGGCACGGAACGTATCACCTGCCGCCATCATGACCTTAAGGCCTTGGTCTTTGTATGTTTTTGCAAGTTTGCCAATTGTCGTGGTTTTCCCCGATCCATTGACACCTACCACCAAAATCACATGGGGTTTCTTGCCTGCATCAATGACAAGCGGCTTTGCGACTGGCTCAAGGATTTTGGCGACTTCTTCAGAAATGAATTCCTGAATTTCCGCCGTATCGACTTCTTTGTCGAAACGGGTTTTTGCCAGTTCCGCGCTAAGTTTAGCAGCAGTCGTAACACCCAAATCCGATGTAATAAGAAGATCTTCGAATTCTTCAAGCGCATCGTCATCAAGACGACGCTTGGTGAAGATATCTGCAATCCCGGTGGTTAGCTTTGAGGAGGAGCGTTTCAGCCCGTTTTTCAACCGGGCAAACCAGCTCGTTTTCCCCTCTTCACTCATCCCACAAGCTCCGCTATCAGTTTACCATCTTCAAGGCCTATGACCTTGGCTTTTGCTATCGTGCCCGGTTCTATCACGCGATCAAGCATAACGGGAGCAAAATGCTCCGTATGGCCAGTATTTTCCTTTTCGACCAAGACATTCTCGATCATCCCGATGCGGGATTTCAGGAAACTCGCCAACTGAACCTCGCCTGCTTCGCGCAAGGCCGATGCCCGTTCCTTGCGCAAATCTTTGCGCACTTGGGGCATCCGTGCCGCTGGCGTTCCGGGACGCGAGGAATATGGGAACACATGCAAATATATAAGCCCGCATTCATCCACCAGCCGCAACGTATTATCGGCCATCTCGTCGGTTTCGGTCGGGAAGCCGGCAATAATATCAGCACCAAACGTAACATCAGGGCGCAGGTCACGGACTTTTTTGCAGAAATCCACAACATCCTGACGCAAATGGCGACGTTTCATCCGCTTAAGCACCATGTCGTCGCCTGCCTGCAAACTGATATGCATATGGGGCATCAAACGCGGTTCTGTTTCAATCAACCGAAACAGATCTTCGTCGACTTCAACCGGGTCAATAGATGAAATGCGCAAACGCGGTAGTTCAGGCACCTGTGCCAACAACCGGCGCGACATCTGACCCAATGTAGGCTTGCCGGGCAGATCATGACCGTATGAGGTAATATCAACCCCGGTCAAAACAACCTCGCCATACCCATTCGCAACCAGTTCGCGGACCTGATCAACGATCTCGCCCATCGGAACACTGCGCGAATTACCACGACCAAACGGGATGATGCAAAAAGTGCAGCGATGATCACAGCCGTTCTGAACCTGAACAAAGGCGCGCGCACGGCCCTCAAACCCAGAAACAAGATGACTTGCCGTTTCTTCGACGGACATGATGTCATTGACGACAACACGTTCATGTTCAGGCATCAGGAATGTTTCGGCCTTCATCTTGGCATCGTTGCCAAAGATACGGTCGATCTCGCCCATTTTGGCGAATTTGTCTGGATTAACCTGAACAGCACAGCCGGTGACAAAAATCTTGGCGTCGGGATTTTCGCGGCGCAGACGGCGAATGCTTTGGCGTGCTTGACGTTCCGCTTCGGTCGTGACGGCACAGGTATTGATAATGATCGCATCATCAAGACCAGCATTTTTGGCATGGTCGCGCATCACCTCGGATTCATAGGTGTTAAGGCGACAACCAAATGTTACGACGCGCGGCTCTTTCATGCTCGGCATTCTGCGATCAATCTTGGATTTGGGAAACATTCCGTCAGCGCACCTGATTGTGATGCAGCAAGACCGGAATGCCCGGCAAAGTCATTACCGTGCCGGGCGCTGGTTACATACGCTTTTGAACGTTTCAATGCAAGTCTGGCACCGTCATGGCACACATGCAAACGACGCGCAAACCAACGCACTTTGTCCATATCGACAGTAGAAACCAGTGTTACTCGGCAGCGAAATGACGATTACGACCGGCCTTTTTGGCCCGATAAAGCGCACTGTCCGCACGATCAATTAATTTCGCCCCGCCTTCATTGGCAACATATTCCGCTGCACCAACCGATATGGTCATCTGGCCATAGGATGCACCGGAACTCTTGGCTTTGATCTCACGCGCAGCGATGCGCTTGCTCATATCTGCCGCCAAGCCCATCGCATCGGCAAGTGGGGTTTGCGGCAGTAAAATTGCGAATTCATCCCCGCCATAGCGGGCAACGATGTCACGCCCTTTGATATTTGCCTTAAGCATCGAGGCAATCAAAACCAGAATTTCATCCCCGATACGATGACCAAACTGGTCATTCACAGCTTTGAACTGGTCAAGATCAACCATCATCACGCAGAATGGTTCTGGCTGATCCGTGGAATCATATTCTACCGCCAGCAAGGAAAGCTGTTCTTCAAAATACACACGGTTGGACACCCCCGTCAGACCGTCAGTATAGGAACGCTCGCGGGTTTCATCCAATTCACGTTGAAGCAACGTGATACTTTTTAGATAGCCATCAAGCCGCGTATGAAGGTTTTCAATGGTTCCCTTCATCTCGACGGTTTGGTCAAGAACTTCGCCAAGGACCGGGCTGACGTCTTGGTGTTTTGCAAGAGACTTGAACGCCCGCCCAAGCAAATCACCATAGTTTTTTAGGTCTGATCGCGCGGAAGTCAGACAATCGTCACTATGTTCAACCAGTATTGAGAAGTCTTCCATCCCACGCTGAAGAAAATCAGCAGCCTGACGGTCGAAAATATAGCGGTAGTAAAGTTGCAGAAGCGTGTCTTCGGCAAGATCATCGCCACTGGCATGTACGGCGTCAATTACACGCAGAATGTCTGGGTTTTCTTCTGCGAAATAGACGAACCATACATGGTAAAGTTCCGGCGTCGGGCGTAATCCCCGCGCGCGCAGTGCTTCTAGTGTTGCTTCTGCAAAGTCCCAATGGCGGGAGTTTTGTTGATCCGCAGTCGTCACAACGTTGCCCCGGCTCGTAATTGAATAGTCAAGTCAATGCCTTACGTATTTTTACGCAATAATTGGCATCAACATATCCCAATTCACTTCACGCAACCAGATATACGTCACGATAAACTATACAAAAGTGGTGGTTCGCACTCGACAATCAGTCTTTGCGAATCATCGTCCCGGCACCGCGTTCGGTAAACAGTTCGAGCAATACGGCATGTGGTGCGCGGCCATCAACAATAACAGCAGCCTCAACCCCGTTTTCAACCGCATCCATACAGGTTTCGGTTTTCGGAATCATACCGCCTTGAATTGTACCATCGGCGATCATTGCATTGATGTGGGCTGTATCGGCATCACGTACCAGATTTTTATCCGCATCAAGGATACCTTTGACGTCGGTCAGCATATAAAGGCGGCGTGCGCCAACGGCCTTTGCAATTGCACCAGCAGCCGTATCGGCATTGATGTTATAGGTCTGGCCGTCTTCACCAACACCAATCGGTGAAATAACCGGAATGATGTCTGTATTAACGAAACAATCAAGCACATGCGGATTGACCTTTACCGGTTCACCAACAAAGCCAAGATCGAGAACTTTTTCAATATTGCTTTCCGGATCGCGTTTCGTGCGGGTGAGTTTGCGCGCGGTAATCAAATGCGCATCCTTGCCACACAGACCAACACCAATCCCGCCAGCAGCATTGATGTTTGAAACGATTTCCTTGTTGATTTTACCTGCAAGCACCATTTCGACGACGTCGATGGTCTGTTGATCGGTCACGCGCAGCCCATCAACGAATTCGGACTGAATGTTCAATTGCTTAAGCATCTGGCCGATCTGCGGGCCACCACCATGCACCACAATCGGGTTCATGCCGACCTGCTTCAAAAGAACCACATCCTGTGCAAACAGGCGGGCAAGCTCGGGATCGCCCATGGCGTGACCGCCATATTTGATCACGATCGTCTGACCGTTAAATCGTCGCATATAGGGAAGTGCCTCGGAAAGGACTTGTGCACGCGCCAACGTCCGATAGGCGCTGGCTTCCGATTGGCCTTCTTCAGAACGGATTTCTTCGTTCATCTTACTTCCCCATATTAACGCATCAGGCGGGCGATTTTACAGCAGCGACGAAATCTCGGCGCGCAATTCGCCCAGTCCGGTGTTTTTTTCGCTCGACGTCGCAAAGATTTTTGGCAAGGCCGCTGGATGTTTAACCAGTGCGTTAACCACTTCCTTAATGCGTTTTTCGAGCTGCCCCTTTTTTAGCTTGTCTGCCTTGGTCAGCACAATCTGATAGGTCACAGCACTTTCATCAAGTACCTTCATCATTTCAAGGTCGGCCTTCATAAAGCCATGCCGTGAATCAATCAGGACAAAGACACGCCGAAGTGTTACCCGTCCGCGCAGATACTGCTTGATCAGGTTTTGCCACGTCTCAACAATGTCTTTTGGTGCTTGTGCAAAGCCATAACCCGGCAAATCGACGATATTGCAGGCCCCATCAAGATCAAAATAGTTAAGCTGCTGGGTACGGCCGGGCGTATTAGACGTACGCGCAAGATCCTTACGGCCGGTGATCGCATTGATCAGGCTGGATTTACCAACATTGGACCGTCCGGCAAAACAGATTTCCGTTTTGCCTTCGGGCGGCAGTTGTTCAAGCTGAGCAACACCAAGAAGAAAGGTAACCGGGCGAGAAAAAAGTTTCCGCCCGGCTTCGATTTCTGGTGCTTTGTATGTCGGTATTGAAGTTACCGACGGCAGGTTTTCGTCTGTCATCGTCGTTATTCCTTCCCCGTGTCACGGGATATTCCCAAGGGACATATCAACCCGTGAAGGGTAGATGGGGAATTAAATCCCCATCTTGTACATGATGTAGCGCTGCTGGATGATCGACAGCGTGTTGTTCCAAGCCCAGTAGATCACAAGACCAGCCGGGAAACTTGCCAGCATGAAAGTAAAGATCAATGGCAAGAACATCATGATCTTTGCTTGGGTCGGATCAGCAGGTGCCGGGTTGAGTTTCTGCTGCAAGAACATGGTCAAGCCCATGATCAACGGCCAAACACCAATCATCAACATCTGCGGCGGATCAAACGGGATCAAACCAAACAGGTTAAACAGCGAAGTCGGGTCCGGTGCGGATAGATCCTGAATCCAGCCAAAGAACGGCGCATGGCGCATTTCAATGCTGACAAACAGAACCTTATACAGCGCAAAGAACACTGGGATTTGTACAACGATCGGCAAGCAACCCGAAGCCGGATTGATTTTCTCACGCTTGTACAGGGCCATCATTTCCTGCTGCTGACGCTGACGGTCATCCTTGAACTGCTCGCGCATTTCAGTGATCTGCGGCTGCAGCTTTTTCATCGCACTCATGGATTTGTACGACTTGTTCGCCAGCGGGAACATAACAGCCTTAACCAGAACCGTGATCAGCAGGATCGCAACACCGAAGTTACCAACCAGGTGATACAGGTATTGTATTACCTTGAAGAACGGCTTGGTCAGGAAATAGAACCAGCCAAAGTCAATCGCCAGATCGAAATTGGTGATGCCGTAATCTTCGGCATAGGTATCAAGCAGGCTTACTTCTTTGGCACCAGCAAACAGACGGGTCTCAGCCGTACCTTCGCTGCCATTGGCAACAGTGCGGGCTGCACCAAGGTAATCTGTCTGATACTTGTCGGCATTTTCAGCAACATGATGGCTAAAGCGCGTTGTCATCGCCTCGTCAGAGGACGGTGCAAGTGCGACCAGCCAATATTTATCGGTAATGCCAAGCCAGCCGCCAGTGGTTTTCTTTTCAACAGCACCGTCATCGGCAAGATCGTCATAATCGATCTCGGTCAGGGTGCCGTCGATCACGCCAAGCGGACCTTCGTGCAGAATATAGAAACCAGCAGTCACTGGCTTATTCTTACGCGAAATCAGGCCATAGGGATGCAGGGTAACGTCGCTACCGCTGTTGTTCACAACGGACTGCTTGACGGTGAACAAATAGTTCGCATCAATTGCGACTTCGCGCTTGAAGGTCAGGCCAGCACCATTATCCCAGCTTAGGGTAATCGGGCTATCAGGCGTCAACTTGTCGCCACTTGCGGTCCAGCGGGTTTCGCTGGTTGGCAAGGCCATGCCTTTTTGCGCACCAACCCAGCCAAATTCTGCAAAATATGCATCATTGCTGCCGGTCGGGTTCAGAACATGGATCAGCGGGCTATCAGGTTCTTCGGTTTCCCGGTAATCCTGAAGCTGGATATCGTCGATCACCCCACCAACAAGGCGAATCGACCCTTTGACGCGCGGGGTTTCGATCGTAATGCGCGGCGATTTCGCCAAGGCATCATTACGATTAATGGTCGGGACAGCTGGCCGTCCGCCTGGGACATTTGGCCCGCCGGTTGATACTTGCGGCGCAGTGCTGCCGTTTGCATCAAGCTGTTCACGAACTTGCGCTTCGCGAACCTGCATATCAGGTTCGGGCGCGAAGAAGAATTGCCACCCGATAAGAATCACAACTGCCGATGCAATTGCCACCCACAGGTTACGTTGTTCGTTCATCGCCTCTTTCCGCTTTGTTCAGCCAGCAAGTACTGACCGCATATTCTATTTACATGACGAAAGCGCCGGGGACTGGTTTTCACCATCCGACGACGCTTTGTTTTGTTCGCAGCCACATCCGGGCACGGGATCATAACCATGACCACCCCATGGATGGCAACGCATTATCCGTTTAATTCCCATCCAGCCGCCTTTTATTGCCCCATGACGGGCCAATGCTTCCATCATAAAAGCCGAACAGGTCGGCTGATAGCGGCAAGACCACCCGATATAAGGCGATAAAAAGAGCTGGTAACCGCGAACTGCGATTTGAAGAAGACGGGCAAGGGGACCGGGTGCTGGACGCAAAAAGGTCATTTAGCTTCGCCTCTTGCCTTCGTCGAACCGCCTGACTGCTTAGCACCGACTCCTTTGCGGGAACGGCGCGTATCGGGTGCAGACGGCTTGGCATCAGGGACTCGGCGCAGAGCAAACCGCATATCATCAATCAGCTTGTCAAAAGGCCGATCAATGGTTTGGTTTCGACCGATCACAACATAATCCCAACCGGGTAATGCGAGTTCGTTCATCAATTGCTCTGCCACAGCACGCAAACGCCGCCGAACGCGATTGCGGACGACGGCCTTTCCCACCTTTTTGGTGACGGTAAATCCGACTCGTACGAGTTGGTCTTCACCGGCGTATTCTGTATCCGGCTTGATCCCCGGGCGCGGTGCACCCTGAAGGATCAATCCCTGTGTAACCCATTTTCGGCGGGTGCCCGCAACACGGAGAAATTCCGCACGCTTTTTAAGGCGTTCCACCGAAATGGTCACAACATTAGGCCGACAGGCGCTTGCGGCCCTTGGCGCGGCGTGCGGTAAGCACACGGCGGCCACCGACGGTCGCGCTGCGGGAACGGAAGCCGTGGCGGCGTTTCCGTACGAGATTGCTAGGCTGGTAGGTGCGCTTCACTGCACTTACTCCGTTCTAAATAAGGTAATCCGATAAAATTCGAGGTCCGCTGTATAGGGCTTCACACCAAAGCTGTCAACTCGTGACAAGGTGTTTACCCCCAGAAAACCGGCAATGCCGTCAGGATTTCGTCCCGACGGCACCCGAAATGCGAATTCGTTACCACTCGATACGTTCGACATTGGAGAATGTCAACTCAGAACCATCAGAAAAGACGATTGTTCCAGACGAATCGGTGGATAGTTCAAGGGAATGTTTTTTCGAATCGGTAATGCTTCCCTCATCAAGGACAAGGGTCCAGTCACTCGAGTCGAGTTTCCCGCCGCCCAAGCCATTCAGTTCAATGGTATCAGAGGTCCATCCATTGGCCCCACCATCTACATAGTCACTGCCTTCACCCATATTGAAGATGAACAGGTCCGATCCGCCATCGCCATAAAGCGTGTCGTCACCAACCCCACCCATCAAGGTGTCGTTGTCATCACCGCCAAGCAGCAGGTCATTACCATCCCCACCGCTTAGGGTATCCCGACCAGCACCACCCTTTAAGGTGTCGTCACCGTCTTCACCATAAAGCTTGTCATCCCCACCACCGCTATCAAGCGTGTCATCGCCAGAACCGCCATAGAAGGTATCCTTGCCCCATCCACCGGTCAGGGTGTCGTCACCTGCCCCGCCGTCGAAGACGTTGTCACCACCATCAGCAACAAGAATGTCGTTTCCATCATCGCCAGAGAAACTGTCATCGTCCCAGCCACCACGGATGGAGTCGTCGCCTCCCCCACCCGACACGGTGTTTTCACCAGAGCCGACATTAATAACATCATTGCCATCACCAGCTGAAACGGTGTCATCCCCACCGCCAGTGGAAATGGTGTCTTCACCACTTCCAGTCCAGATGGTGTTGCGCCCTTCTCCGGCAGATATGGTGTTGTTGCCACCTTCATCATAGATAATGTCGTTGCCAGAACCACTTGTGATGCTGTCATTTCCGGTTCCGGTCCAGACAACATTATCCCCACCACCGGCACTGACATGATTATCGCCGCTGCCACCAATGATCGTGTCATCACCACTGCCAGCATTCAGGCTGTCATCGCCTTCACCGGTTCTGATGTAGTTGTTGCCTTCATTGGCATAGATGATGTTGTCACCATCGCTGGCATAGATGCGGTCATTCCCGCTGCCTGCCGTAATGTAATCGTTACCGGTCCCGCCTTTGATGTAGTTGTGCCCTTCACCACCATGGACGGTGTCGTTCCCAGCACCGGCATCAATATAGTCATGCCCATCATCACCGGTGACACTGTCATCACCGTCACCGGCATAGACCACATCATTGCCGTTACCAGCCCAAATGGTGTCATTGCCGGCATTGGTCGTTACCGTATCGTTCCCGCCGCCAGCGCCAATCGTATCATTGCCTGACCCGGTCTCGAATTCTTCACTGGCGTTTGTTCCCCAGCGGGTTTCATTGCTGTCACCCACATTTTCAAGGGTTACTTCAAGAATGGCAGTTGTCGTTGCGGTATCGTCGCCGTCCTGCGACTGGACAGATACGCTCAACTCGAACGTACCGGAATACTCGTTGCCCGCCATGATCGTCAGCCCGACCAATTGCGCCGAGCTAAGCGTCCAGGTGCCATCACCATTATTGGTCCCTGCCGACAGGGTTGCATCTGTCGGAACACCCCCAATGGTCACGGTCAGTGTTTCGGAACTATCGGTAACAGCCGCATCAATATCAAGGGCAACGCTATTGCCTTCCTGACCGCTGGCGTCTGATACTTCAAGGCTTGGCGTATCGGCCACGCCATCGACATCGACAGTGATGGTGTTGCTGATACTTGCCGTATCTTCCCCGTCCGTGGACGTAACCGTCACACCAAGATTAAACGAGCCAGAATAGTCTTCAACTGGTCTGATCGTCAGGCCTTCAAGATCACCTGCTGACAGCGTCCAAGTCCCGTCGCCATTATTGGTACCGGCAGACAAGCTTGCCCCATCTGGAACACCAGAAATGGTGACTGTCATAACTTCTGATACATCCGTCAGACCTGCATCAATATCAAGTGCGATATTGGTATCTTCATCGCCTGATACATCGCCGACTTCAAGTGTTGGCGTGTCCGCCACCCCGGCAACATCGATTGTAATCGTATCGCCCACACTTGCTGTATCTTCGCCGTCGGTGGATGTGACGGTGACCCCAAGATCAAACGACCCGCTGAAATCATCGGTCGGGGTAATCGTCAAACCTTCAAGATCGCCAGCCGCAAGCGTCCAGCGACCATCACCATTATCCGTACCGGCAGACAAACTCGCACCGTCCGGAACACCAGAGATGGTAACCGTCAAAACCTCTGAGCTGTCGGTAAGACCGGCATCAATATTAAGTGCAATTTCAGCATCTTCTGAGCCGCTTGCACCGGCAACCTCAAGTGTCGGCGCATCCGCAACACCTGCAACGTCAACGGTAATGACATCGCTGATCGAAGCACCATCACCACCAGTCGCCGAAGCTACCGCAACACCAAGGTCGAAGCTGCCAGAGAAGTCATCAGCCGGGGTGATTGTCAGACCATCCAGATCACCGGCACTCAGCGTCCAAGTGCCATTTCCATTATTTGTACCTGCCGACAGGATTGCGCCATCTGGCACACCTGAAACTGTTACAACAAGCACCTCCAGCGGATCGCCCAGCGATGCTGCTATATCAAGGGCAATGGCATTGTCTTCAGCACCCGTTGCGTCGCTAACCGACAATTCAGGGGTATCAGGGGCATCAAGCGTCGGCTCATAGCGTTCACCATCAACATAGATTTCGATTTTCTCTATATTGTCGACTTCAACACCAAGGGCATCAAGCGTCAGGCTACCGCCCTCACGGCTTCCGATGTGGCCTTGCAAATCAAGAAGCGCGCTTAAAACACCGTCACCTGAAAGCTGATCAGCCGTCAGATAAAGTTTCAGCGTGTCACAGCTTGAACCACCATCAATCAGACCCGTACCTTCGGCTGTTAGATCAACGGTGTAGCGGATTTCATCTTTACCATCCTCACCATAAAGGCGGTCATCACCCGATCCGATCAACACATCGTCGGAACTGCCGCCATAGAGACGATCCGTACCTTCACCACCTTCAAGGGTATCCTTACCAGATCCGCCCAGAATGGTATCGTCACCGGCACCGCCTGTTACGGTGTCGTTGTAACTTCCGGCATCGATGTAATCATCACCATCTCCACCGAAAATGGTGTCTCTGCTGCTGCCGCCAAAGATGCTATCGTCACCGTCGCCACCATCAATGACATCCTTGCCGCGACCGCCATAAATCGTATCGTCGCCAGCACCCGAAGAAATGCGGTCATCCCCGTCTTTCGCATAAATATAGTCGTCGCCAGCACCAGTCGTAATAGTATCCCGGCCATTGGATCCATAGACGGTTTCATTACGGGTGTTATCCAGATCAACACTCAGGGTCTGGGTCACACTGCTGCTGTCATCGCCATCGACCGCTGTTGCCGTAACTGTCAGGTCAAAGCTGCGCGCACATCTATCATCCAGTGAAATCGTCAGACCTTCCAGGTCCTCCGAACTCAGCGTCCATGTGCCGTCACTATTTTCGGTACCGGCCGACAGTTCCGCACCACGTGGCACACCAGAGATTGTAACCGTCAGAACTTCTGATGCATCCGATAGGCCTGCATCAATATCAAGTCTGATCTCATCACGTGCCGAACCGCTTGCATCCTCGACATCAAGCAACGGCAGATCAGCCACACCAACGACATTGACCATGACCGTGTCAGAAACGGTCGCAATGTCTATCCCATCTTGCGTGCTTGCCGTGATTTGCAGATCGAAACTACCGCTATAATCATCTGGCGGCGTCACAGAAAGACCTTCAAGATCATCGCTCGACAAGGTCCAGGTGCCATCACCATTGTCGGTCCCGGCAGACAAACTCGCACCATCCGGAACGTCTGAAATCGTAATCGTCAGCGTTTCAGAACCGTCGGTAAGGCCAGCGTCAATATTAAGCGCGATTGCACTGTCTTCATTGCCAGAGGCATCCGTGACGTCCAATGTCGCGGCATCTGCGACACCAGCAACATCAACCGTGATCGACCCAGACGTCGTCGCAACGTCTGAACCATCCGCCGCCTGAGCGGTAACACCCAAATCGAAGCTACCAGAGAAGTCATCGGCCGGGGTGATCGTCAGACCTTCAAGGTCATCCGAACCCAAGGTCCAGGTGCCATCGCCGTTATCGGTACCAGCAGACAAAGTCGCACCATCTGGAACGCCAGAGATGGTAACCGTCAGAACTTCCGAGCTATCGGTGAGACCAGCGTCAATATCAAGTGCGATAGCGCTGTCTTCAGAGCCGCTTGCGTCAGAAGTATCAAGCGTCGGCGCATCCGCAACACCTGCGACATCAACCGT
>JAHQVT010000008.1 GCA_019634165.1 Rhodospirillales bacterium | reverse complement strand
TTCCTACTGATCAACAATGTCAAAGAACTTTACCGAAACCGAAGCTCCGTCCCTCAAGTCCGCGTCGCCGCATCGCAGCGCCGCACCCCGTCGGTGGAGGCGGGTTATAGGGCCCTATTCCAAACCTGTAAATACCTTTTTGAAGAAAAAGTGCATTTAATCGGCTTTTTTACAAAAATTGTGAATTTTCAATACCATAACCATTTTGCCCCATCCAACCGGAGCAATTCGACTTTGCCCCCTCGGGGACCCATGGTTGAAAAATCGCGCAGAACGCAAGGATTGGCGGCTAATAGCCCTACCCTGCTTATTCTTCATCAAGCGCAATAAGCAGTAAATGATTCGGCGCAGCACCCCAAAAAGCACAAAACAGCGCCCAATCAAGCCACGTCATGAAGCAGACGCATCTTTTGGGGTGCAATGCCGCATATCGATGCACACATATTATATATGTATGTTCCCAGGCAGGGCGGCATAGGTGCTTGGCGAGAACAACAAAATGGTGCAAAAGCGAATATGTGAACCTTTCCTTTACATTATCGCCCGATGATAGGGCCAGATAACCATGCCCCGTTAACAAGATGGGCATCAGGGGACCGAAGGAAGATGATGAGACTGCGACAATATATTATGTGTGCTGCTGCGATTGCGGGACTTTCACTCGCCGGGTGTTCTGGTACCAATCTTATACCGAACACAGGTTCCCCAAGTGGTGAGAGTAAAGGCGGACAGCCTGTACCGTCATTCACACAGTTTACCGACATTCCAATGCCATCCAATTCGTCACTCGATATGGATAGAAGCATTATTTTTGGTGCGTCAGATGCCTGGCATGGGCGGCTTGTGCTGAATTCCGGCGGAACGCAGGCACAGATGTATGATTTTTACGAACGCGAAATGCCAAACTTTGGCTGGAGCAAAGTGACCGTGGTCCGCGCTGATATTTCCGTCATGGTCTATGATCGGGAAAATCGCGTTGCAACCATCAAACTAAGTGGTGGTTCATTTGCTGGATCGGTTGTCGATGTGACGGTATCGCCGAAAGGCTGATCCCTACCATCACAGCGAAGACGCAAAAAAACTAAAGGGTGCCAAATGGCACCCTTTTTCATGATCGCATTTTGCAGATGTTATGCGCTTAGCGCGTTCCAAACAGACGGTCACCCGCATCGCCAAGCCCCGGCACGATGTATGCTTTTTCGTTAAGCTTCTCGTCCAGACCGGCGGTATAGATCGGAACATCCGGGTGCGCATCCTGGAATACTTTCACACCTTCTGGGGCTGCAACCAACGCCATGAAGCGAATGTCTTTATCCGCAACACCATATTTATTGAGCGTATCAATTGCCGCCACCGCCGAATTCCCGGTTGCCAGCATCGGATCGACCAGAATGAAGGTACGGCCTTCGACTTCGGGTAATTTCACCAGATATTCGACCGGCATATGGGTTTCCGGGTCCCGGTAAAGACCAATATGGCCGATACGCGCAGAGGGCATCAATTCAATCAGTCCATCAGCCATACCAGAACCCGCCCGCAGGATCGGCACAACAGCAAGTTTGCGCCCCTGAATCATCGGAGCCTTCATCGCGCAGATCGGCGTTTGAATTTCTTCGTAGCTGACAGGAAGCTCACGGGTGATTTCGTAGCCCATCAGAAGCGCAATTTCCTTGAGCAACTGGCGGAAAGTTTTGGTCGAGGTATCCACTTTCCGCATATGGCTCAGCTTATGCTGGATCAGCGGGTGATCAAGAATATGAAGATTGGGAAAATCCGTTTGCGTGCTCATGTTTCTGCCAGCCATCCTGTCTTGCGTGACAGCCATCAGGAACCTGAGACTGCCTGTAATTTGCCTATAGGGCCTACCGCCTAAAGCCTTTGCCGGGTGAAGGCAAGTAGAATGCCGCAAACCGAGCCCAAAAACAAACCCGATGACGGCAAAATCGATATTTGCAGTCGCACAGCCCGCTAGAACCTTAGCCCTCACATGCAAAACGGGGCGACACATTTCTGTGCGCCCCGCTTTGCTTTAACACCGTTTTCTGGCCTGGTGCCGAACAAACAATTCGGCAATTAGTTTACTTCGCGGTCATTGGGTTCCGCGCGAACGGTAAAGCCATCAAGTGCGTGGTCTTTTTTAATCTTGGCGGCCTCATCGCGTGCTTGTTCGAGCGTCGCGTATTTGCCAATGCGAACATAATACCAAGCGGCTTCGTCTTTGGGGCCGCGAATAACGACCGCAACCTCAAGGCCTTTTTTACGCAATTCTTCGGCCCGCTGGCTGGCATTTTCATGAACCTTGAAAGCCCCGACCTGAACAGAGAATGGTGTGTCGGCACTTATTTCGGTTTCAGTGCCGGTTTCTGCAGCGGCAGGTTTGGATTCTGGTACTGCTTTTGCCGTTTCTTCAACAGCATCGGTTGCTGTTTCGGTTGCGGCTGGAGCTTTGATCGCTTCTGATGGTTTAGCAACTGGCGCGGCAGCATTATCTTCAAGTGCTGGCGCTTCGGGTACAGCAGGTGCATCGGCGATTTCGCGAATTTCCGGGGCAGAGATTGATGGTTTATCTGCCTTTGCATCGCTTGGGGCCACCTGATTTGCGTTTTCGGTCGCATCGTCAAGAGCATCATCCACCGCAGATGTCGCATCTTCGGCAACCGTGCCTGCATCATCAGCAAGGGCGGCAGTTCGCGTGGCAATCAAATCACCAACCGGATCGCTGCTATTTTCGCTGATTTCCGGTTCGGATGCTGGACTGGTCGTTTCCGGCGAAGGTTTAGTCACCACGACGGGCTCTTCCGGCGCAGTTGCCAGCATTTCAACCGGGGCCTTATCTTGTGATGTGCTTAGCGGTGCATCATTGGAATCCATAAACAAGCCAGCACCCACCAGCATCCCGGCAAAGAACAATACCAGCCCCAGCATGCCAGCGCCGGTTACCAGGCCAAGAAGAGTTTTACGATCCATATCAGCTATCCGTGCATTAAAGTTTTGCAAATCACGTGAATGAGGGCGTCCTTGCCCACTGCCGTCACTGCCATCCCGCCCATAGATAAAGGCAGGCAGCGGCGCGTCCTTTTGTTCGGATTCTGCTTCAGAATCCTGTTCCGGAGACGCGGTTAGATCGGGCTTATTGGTTTGGTCTTCGCCAACCATGAACTTGACCATCCTTCACGACATATTGCTATGTGTCATTTTGTAACCGCCAGCACGTTTATAAAACGCTAAAGCCATTCAATCAGAAAATGCACGGCATAATCATGTGGGTGATAAGAACAAGAGAAACAGCTGCAAAAAACATCTGCAATCATCGAACAATGTATTGCCACACACCAAATATCAGGCCCCGATGACAGTAGCTGGTGACAGCGACAATCACAGACACAGATGGCAATTCGTCCTGACACGATACAGGTATGGCGCCAAGATGGGGCGCTGCATGTGAGAACCAATAGGAGATTTGGGGATCGGGATAAAAAAAGGGGGACTGGTATGTTCCCCGGCATTGTCCCGCACAATAAACCGGATACCAGTCCCCTCGAGTGAGAGAGATCGACCTTCGGGGAGAGA
This sequence comes from Rhodospirillales bacterium, assembly GCA_019634165.1. Lineage (GTDB taxonomy): Bacteria > Pseudomonadota > Alphaproteobacteria > Rhodospirillales > Thalassospiraceae > Thalassospira. The sequence continues at coordinate 372,170 of JAHQVT010000008.1, read as the reverse complement.
GAGTCCCGAAGATATATGGTCAACAGGCACGCCATGTCAGCCTGAAGACCGGTCGCAAACGACGTTGCCGTCTGCGTTTGACAAGGACAGTCATAGAGCATCAAAAATGCAATTGCAAACGATTATCACACACATTCGCATAATTTTTTCAAATAAGTTCAATCCACTGCCTGTGAAGGCCCGATAAAGCTTGCTAGTTAAGCAGGCATTATCGCCATTCCCCACCCGAAACATTTACCCCCTGCCCAGTATTTCTGTCACAGGCTGCCAACTAAATGATTGTTTTCTGAACTAAGCTCTGGTTGGATCAGTGAAACTACGCATAAGACGTAGGGGTGTGTGGGAGCGCAGCGCCGAGGAACAGATAAAACAAAAAAACGGTTTGCTCTGGAGTGACAAATATGACGGGAGATAAAGCCGCGAAGACGGCTATTTCAGAAGGCGCGGCTAGCCTTCTGACGCTACGACGCATCTTGCTTGTAACGGGTTTACTGGTTTCAGGTGCGGTTACATGGATGCTTCTTTGGACAGGTGATACGTATCGGAACTTTGCAATTGAAACGCTGAATAATTCAGTCAGCGGCACGGTAAATTTCTTTGTCGGATCGCGGGTTGCGACCGATTATGCCGATAAGATCACCCCAATCGCCAATGAATGGTCACGGCTTGGCAGTCTGGTAAAAAGTTATCAGGAAAACGACCAAACACGCATGAAAGCCGAGCTCGACATTCTATCGAATGCACGAGAAGTGGTTCAGGGTGAGCTTAATCTGATTGAGGCCGTCGCCTATGATCAGGAGTTTAAACAACTCGCAACATCCAAGGCCAACCTGGGTGCAAGTGTTACAGACGATCCTGAAATCATGGCCTATTTGACCGGACGCGACAAAGGTGAAGCTCGTAAACCGGCAAGTTTCATGTGGTCCACCCCCGATGGACGTCCGGTATTTAGCCTGATCCTGCCGGTTGGCGGGTTCCGTGCCGTTGGATACTTGGAAATCATCACTGACCCCCTGCCCACATTGTCTGGAATTGGCAAGGTTCTGGGGGGAACTTTTCAGATCATTGATAATTACGGGGCGGTCCTTTTTGAGAGCCTTGAAAACGGTGCTGCCAGCGAAGGCGGCGTGGCACTGCCCGAATCTGACGAAGCGGCCGCTTCTGCCAATGATGACGTCGCTGCGGGTTCGCAATCTGACGATACGCCAGAGAGCACAGACACCGTAACCCACCATCGTGCGGCCGTTGATGTAATCATCAGCAACGGCAGAGGTGGCGTTTGGGCAGAAGCACGGTTTGACCGTGATATTTCGGGTTTCTATGACCAGACCAATGACCTCAGAGCCCTTTCAATTGAACTTCTTGTAGGCGTTTTGCTTGCCGCATGGATTGCCGGTTGGGTTCTTTTGCGAACGACTGTGTTTAGAAACCTGCGCGGATTTGCTCGTGCGATGACATCCATTTCCCAAGGCGACACCAACGTCAATCTTCCAAAGGTTGGCAATGATGAGATCGGGGAAATGAAAAAAGCCATGATCGCCCTTCGTGAATCGGTGCGTCAGGCGTTGATCTTGCAAAACATGGTTGAAAATACACCAACCATGACTGCCTTGATCTTGCCAGAAGGCAATCTGGGCTACCTTAATGCCAGTGCCCAGCAATATGTCGGGGGGACGGCAAGTTCGGTTTCTGGCGACTTCCTGAAACTGGGTCCTGACTTTCAGGCAAAGCTTGCTAATCCCGACAACCTGCCGATAAGCGATGTGATCCAAACCGAACGGGATTATCTTGAGGTTTTAGCAGCCCCTGTTCGGGACAAACACGATGTTTTGTTGGGAACCATGTTGGCGTGGAATGCGGTAAGCGAACGCGAAGAAAGCCGCATTGCCGTATCTGAAATGATGGCTGAGGTTGCCCGTGTTGCACAATCGGTTACCGAACAATCCGAAGGATTGCTTAGCCTTGCGAGTGAACTGACAAACCAATCGGAAAGTACGGCACAGCAATCAGGCAGTGCGTTGGATGTTTCGCGAGAAGCCGCGTCAAACACCCAGAACGTTGCCACAGCAGTTGAGGAACTTTCATCTTCCATCGCTGAAATCAACCGACAGGCATCAGAAGCATCCAGTGTGACCGGCCGGGCACAAACCGAGGCCGAAGAAAGCCAGCGCAATATCGGATCCCTTGAAAAGGCAAGTTCCGAGATCGGATCGATCATTGATCTGATCAACGACATTGCGCACCGCACCAAGCTTCTGTCGCTTAACGCAACGATTGAAGCCGAACGTGCAGGGGAACTTGGCAAGGGCTTTGCCGTGGTGGCCAACGAGGTTAAATCGCTTGCCGATCAAACCGCGAATGCCACTGGACAAATTGGCGATTTAACCACCGCTATCCAGCAGGCTGTCCAAAAGGCAGCCCATTCGATCAGCACGGTCGGGGACGTTATTCATCAGGTCAATGACATTCAGTCGACCATTACCCAATCGGTGGATGAACAGCGCCGCGCGACCAGTGAAATTTCGGAAAACGTTCAGCGTATTGCCGAAGGTGCCGGATCAATGGATCAAATGATCCGGTTCGTGAATGACGGCGCACAGGGAACCGGGCGCAATGCCCACGACCTGAACACTGCCAGCCATCAGCTTTCAGATATGGCGCATAATCTTTCAGATCGCATGCGCGACTTTAGCGAGCGGATGAAATTGACCTGATCTCATCAAACGGATCGTAGAAACCTGAACATCAAAGGGCGGCATCAATGTGATGCCGCCCTTTTGTTATGCGCTGTGATATTACAGGTTCTGTAATCAGCTTGCCGCAGATTTCGAGGCGATTTCATAAAGATCACGCGAGATTTCCGGTTTGGCCAGAATACGGTCTAGTGCGGCCTTCATCATTTTTGCACGGCCCTCATCATATTTCGCCCATTTACCAAGCGGCGCACATAGACGTGCGGCGACCTGTGGGTTGATGTCATCAAGTTCGATCAGGCGATCGGCATAAAACGCATAGCCCGAACCATCCTTGGCATGAAAATGACGTGGGTTGCCCATGGCAAAAGCCCCGATCAGGGACCGGACTTTGTTCGGATTGCGCATGGTAAAGGCCGGGTGGCTCATCAAATCCTTGACCCGTGCAAGCGTATCATCGCGCGATGACATCGCCTGAAGAGCGAACCATTTATCAAGAACCACCGTATCCTTGGCAAAGCGCTCTTCGAAATCGGCCAAGGCCAAGGCCCGACCTTCGTGTTCAAGATGATTAAGCACAGAAAGTGCCGCCATCTGATCGGTCATATTGTCAGAAGTTTTATATTGTTCGATGGCAAGATCGGCATATTGCCCCTGCCCGGTTGCCACCAGATACCCAAGTGCGGTCGCGCGCAATGCACGCTGGCCCGCAGAAATGGCATCTGGGGTAAAGGCCGCGTTTGAGGCGTTCTGATGATAGGTATTGGCGAAATCATCAGCCAAGCCAAGACCAATGCGTTTGCGCAAAGTCGTGCGCACCTGATGGATTGCTTCGGGGTTGGCGGGTTTGCGCTGTTCAGACAGGAATTCTTCGCCCGGCAGAACAAGCGCATCGGCCCGGAATGCCTTATCAAGATCATTGTTCAGTAGCGTTGCCCGCATGGCGGCAAGAAGGCCTTCAACACTTTCGCCCAAGCTATCAAGGGCTTTGTCCGCATCGTCGTTATTGTCTTCGAATGCGGTGATTGCGGCCAACATCAAGCGGGTTGCGTATTTCTGCCCGGCTTCCCAACGGTTAAAGGCATCGGAATCATTGCCCATCAGGAAGACCAGTTCATCGTCTGGCTGGTCTGTTGTGATGTTTACCGGGGCCGAGAACCCGCGGTTAAACGATACCACCGGCTTTTGCGAAACACCGTCAAAGACGAATTCTTGACGATCTTTGGTTAGCTCAACCGTCTTGGCGAGTAAATCAGAACCATCCACGCCCAAAAGCCCAACCGAGATCGGCATATGAAGGGCTTGTTTATCGGGCTGTCCCGGCGTTGGGTCGGATTTCTGCGACACCGTCAGGCGGAACTGGTTGGCATCGGCGTCATAATCGCCCTGCCAAGTCAGTTTCGGTGTGCCTGCCTGTGCGTACCAGCGTTTGAGTTGGGTGAAATCAATGCCATTGGCGTCTTCCATTGCCTTGGCAAAGTCATCGCAGGTCACCGCCTGTCCGTCATGGCGATCAAAGTAAAGATCAATCCCCTTACGATAGCCATCTGGCCCCAGCAACGTATGCATCATGCGGATCAGCTCGGCCCCTTTTTCATAGACCGTCGCGGTATAGAAATTGTTGATTTCCATGTAGCTGTCAGGCCGGACCGGGTGGGACAATGGTCCGCCATCTTCGGGGAACTGACGGGCACGCAACTGTGCAACATCCTTGATGCGCTGCACCGGGCGGGATCGCTGATCTGCGGAAAATTCCTGATCGCGGAAAACCGTCAGACCTTCTTTAAGCGAAAGTTGGAACCAGTCACGACAGGTGACCCGGTTGCCCGACCAGTTATGGAAATATTCATGCGCAACAATTGATTCGATCAATTCATAATCGGTATCGGTCGCCGTATCGGGCTTGGCGAGAATGTATTTGGCATTAAAAACATTGAGGCTTTTATTTTCCATCGCCCCCATATTGAAGTCCGACACGGCAACGATGTTAAACAGATCAAGGTCGTATTCCAGACCATAAACCTCCTCATCCCATTTCATCGAGCGGATCAGGCTATCCATCGCGTAATCACAGCGGTCTTCATTGCCATGTTCAACAAAAATGCGCAGCGCAACATCCCGGCCCGACATGGTTTTAAAACTGTCTTCGACAACGGCAAGATCACCCGCCACCAGCGCAAACAAATAAGATGGTTTTGGGAACGGATCTTCCCACACTGCGAAATGACGCCCACCGTCAAGATCACCGCTATCAATCAGGTTGCCATTTGATAGCAAGACTGGGCAGCTCGCCTTATCGGCATTGATCGTGACTTTATAGGTCGCCATAACATCCGGGCGGTCCGGGAAATAGGTAATGCGGCGGAATCCTTCGGCCTCGCACTGTGTGCAGAACGCACTTTGCGAAACATACAGCCCTTCAAGCCGGGTATTATTCGCCGGCGAGACCTGTGTTTCGATTTCCGCAATAAAGTTTTCCCCCGGTGCGGCAAAACGCAGACCTTCGCCATCAACGGTAAAGTCGCTTGATGCCAGACGGACATCATCAAGGGTGACCGATAGAAGTTTCATATCTTCGCCGTGGAGGAAAACTTCATCACCGATCCCAGTACCGCGTTTAGGATTCGCAGCCATAAAAAGCCGTGATTTGACGTTTGTGACATCGCGCTCAAGATCAAAAACCAATTCAACCTTTTCCACAAAAAAGTCAGGTTCTTTATAGTCTTTGCGGTGAATCACATTCGGCTGTTCAGACATTGCTAAGTCCTTTTTCCCTTGGGCTGCGCGGTTTTGGAACGGATTGTATAAAATCGCCAATATTGCAGCGCAGTGTCGTTTGTCAGAACTGAATTTCGGTCATTCATTTAACTGATAGGATAAATTTCATTTTTCCTCAAATGCAGAGTTTACGCCGCCGATTTTAGTGGGCATAATCCCAAACGGTGGCGCGAGGGGGGCCGAAGTTTCACATTTCGTGGGGCGAGAGTGATCTTTGGTTTCCCTCAACCTTCTGCCGGTTCTAAAAACAAATATCATACTGTGCAGAAGAACGCATTTTGGGTCGCAGCCAATCCATAATCAAAATTATCCCAACATTTCTCACCTAAAAATTTGTGAGTTCCGTTTGATCGGGATAAGATAATTGTGACCTGTCAGGGAACATAAACTTCCAGGGGAACTCGCTAATGTCCGAGACATTCCAAATTCTGATTGCTGATGACCATCCGCTTGTTCGTGGCGCGCTTAAGCAGGCATTATCGACAGAATTGGATAACGTGACAGTTTACGAGGCCGGAAGTCTGTATGAAGCCATCGAACAGATCGAGGCCCATAAAAGCGAAATTGATCTTGTCCTGCTTGATCTGCATATGCCGGGCATGAATGGTTTTACCGGGTTATTTACCTTACGCGCTTCTTATCCCGACCTTCCCGTCTCGATCGTTTCCGCCAGCCAAGAAATGCCGGTTGTCCGCCGTTCGATTGAATATGGCGCATCGGCATTCGTTCCAAAATCAGCACCCGTCGATCAGATCGGCCTTGCGGTTAAAACGGTTCTTGATGGCGGCATGTGGATGCCTGATTGGGCCCGTGAAGCCATGGAAAACGGCCCTGCCGATGACGAGGCCACCGGATTGGCTGAAAAAATCGGCCAGTTGACCCCGCAACAGCTTCGGGTTCTGAACATGCTGACCGAAGGCAAGCTTAATAAACAGATCGCCTATGAGCTTGATGTCACCGAAGCAACGGTTAAAGCCCACGTATCGGCCATCTTACGCAAATTGTCGGTCCATAGCCGCACACAGGCCGTGATCATCGCGCGCGAATTGCAGCTTCAGGAACCCGCAATCGAGACTTAAGAGCCTCGATATAGGCGAAAACCTTGCCTATGGCAGAGACTTTCAGTCCCACAATGTCCGTTTTGCTTTTGCGCCAGATCGTCAGGTCTGTTGCCAACGAACGTTAAATCTGTAATCTGATCCGATGTCTGATCGGGTCGAAATCATTTCTCATGATTGCTTGGGCGTCGAGGCCATCATGGCCGAAACCCGGCACAGCTTTGCCAAACATAGCCATGAGGCGTTTGGCATTGGCTTTATGTATTCGGGTGCGCAAAAATCGGCATCGGGGCGCGGCATGGTCGAAGCCGGGGCTGGCAACATCATCACGGTTAACCCGCGCGAAGTGCATGATGGCCACCCGATTGGCGATGGCCCGCGTGGCTGGAACATGCTGTATTTCACGCCTGATCTCATTTCTGCAGCAACACAGGACATGACAGATGGCAAGACCGATCAGTATGAATTCACCCGCCCGGTGATGGATCATCTTACGGTCAAAACCTGCTTTAACGCGCTGTTTGATGCCATTACCAATGGCAATATCCAATCAGCAAGCCTGCTGCGTGATGAATTACTTTTTCAATTGCTCCATCATGCGCTGATCACAACCGAGCCCACCCGCAACAGCAAACCCACACGCGCGTCAGTTGCCCTGACAAGGATTGCACGGGCAAAGGCCCTGCTTGATGATCAACCAAGTGGTGCGCATGGCCTTGATGAGCTTGCCGCTGTCACGGGATTAAGCCGTTTTCAAACACTGCGCGATTTCACCGCTGCGACAAGCCTGACCCCGCATGCCTATCTGATCCAGCGCCGCATTGATCTTGCCCGCGCCATGATCAAGGACGGTGCGCGTCTTGCCAATATTGCGCAGGATGCGGGGTTTGCCGATCAAAGCCACCTTAACCGTCACTTTATCCGCGCCTTTGGCATGACGCCGGGCCGCTATGCCCGCGCGGTTCGCGCAAACTAGCCCACGCCCCCCCCATGGAACGTCTGCTAAACCAAACGTCATTCCCGCGCAGGCGGGAATCCACTGTTATTTCGACAGGTTACAGATTCCGGGCATCCGCTTCGCTCCTCCCGGAATGACGATTTCAGTCAAGTCCGCAGATCCTGCAATTCCGTTCAAGAATACGCTGCGCCTGCCCTCTATATTTCGAGCAACAGCACGCAACTGAACGGACCCGCCATGATCAGTTTTGAGTATCTTCTGACATCTCTTATCGTCGTCGTCCTGCCCGGAACGGGGGTAATTTATACCCTCGCCCTTGGTTTGGGTTGCGGGCGCAACGCCAGCATTTGGGCCGCCCTTGGCTGCACCTTTGGCATCATCCCGCATATGGCGATCAGCATCCTTGGCCTTAGCACCCTGATCCATGCCAGTACGGTTGCGTTTGAGGCCGTGCGCTATCTTGGGGTTACGTGGTTGGCCTATATGGCATGGGGGATGTGGCATGGCACGGGGGCGATGAAAGTCACGGCCAATAGCAGCCCAACCGGCATCCTTAAAATCGTCCGCGACGGTATCTTGCTGAACCTGCTTAATCCCAAACTATCGGTCTTCTTCCTCGCCTTCTTGCCACAATTTGTTAGCGCTAACACGCCCGATACAACTGGGGAAATGGCCATCCTTGGCCTGATCTTTATGGCGATGACATTTGGGGTATTTGTCGTTTATGGCTGCTTTGCCGCCGCCCTTCGGCACCACATCATCGAGCGCCCCAACGTGATGCGATGGTTGGGCAAAGGATTTGCCGCAGCATTCATCGCCATGGGTGCGAAACTTATGACGGATGGGCGGTGAGCTAGGCAGAAAGCAAATCTGTCTCTTTTTCCTGTCGCCCCACACGCAACGTCAATTTCTCTTTAAAATGGAGGCAAGTAATTGTTACACTATCTGACTAAAAACACAGATTTGGTGGGAATATGGCGTCTTTTGGAGAATTTTCAGACCAACTTTCTGCACAGTTAGCAAAACACGTTGCAGTTAGCATTTTGGATCAGATACCAAGCCTCTTTCGGGGATCTCCTCAAGAAGACGCTCTAATCGACGTAGAGAAATCACTTAACTCCCATATTAAGAAAATTTCCAACTGGTCTAGAACTTACAGTTTCCTTGGCAACCGCAATCCCAAAAACCTGAGTGGGAAAACAATTTCCTTACGGCTAATTGATGTACCTAGACGCTACAGGGGAAACCAAAGAAGCTCATCTTGTAACGAGTTACATGAACTAGATTTTTTAAAAAACAGTGACCCTGTAGTTTTGCTCGGAGACCCTGGAGCTGGTAAAACAACAACTTTGAAAAGGCTTTGCTCTCATCTCCTCACTAATCCTGCAGATGAGTCCGAGCTCAATTTCCAAACCCCAATACTGGTTCTACTTCGAGAGTTGGACGGAAGAACAAGCCTTTTTGAAACTATCGCAAAAATATTCCGTATTCCACACTCTCAAATCGCGAAAGCAGAAGACGGAACTATCAGCGAATTAAATGATATCCAACCTGAGATAGTTATCTCTGAAATACTTGACCGTATTCGGGCACTGTTGATTGTTGATGGCTTGGATGAAGTACATCCGTCTCAACGAAAGAAAATAGAGCGTGAGATACATTTAATCAATCAACACGCTACCATTTCAAAGATTATAATATCGTGCCGATCTGGTGACTATAATCGCCAAATAGATGGTTTCATACCTCATGAGATACTTCCACTTTCTTCAAGCGAAATCGCTCAAATTTCAAAGATATGGTTTAAAGACCCAAAGCCATTCCTAGAGTGCTTAAGTGGCATGCCGTATATTGATGTTATTGATAGGCCGCTACTACTCAGCTTTCTTATTTTCTTGTATCAAAACGAAGGATCTCTCCCGAGCAAACCATCCCTAATATATAGGAAGGTTGTTTACAGGCTCCTTAAAGAGTGGGATGAAGAAAGAGGGATTGAGAGAGGGTCTAATTATGCGAATTTTGACCCTGACTCTAAAATAGATTTTTTATCAGAATTTTCGTACCGACTAACCTATGAAAAAAAAGGAAAAAGCTTTTCTGAGAATGACTTCTTAAAAATCGTAGACGAATATGGGTATTCTTATGGCCTGAAAAAGAATCAGCATATACAAATATTGCGTGAAATAGAAACGCATACTGGAATTATTGTTGCTGCGGGATTTGATATGTTTGAATTCGCACACTTGTCTATTCAAGAATATTTGTGTGCAAATTTTATATCTAGAACACCATCCCCAGATTTATTACATACATATTTGGCAGAGTACCCATCTCCGATTGCTGTATCTTGTGCATTATCAATGCAACCGGACATCTTTCTCCTTGAGATGTTTAGACGCCATTTAGTCGATAAATTTCAGAATCCTGAAGATTTCTTTTACAATGTTGAAACAGGTTCTCAACTCGCTTTTGATCTGTTTGGAGCAAATACGAGCTATACTCTTGCGAGTTTTCTAGATCGATTAAACATTGAGAAGCCTGCATTCCGTCCGACTGATTCTTTGGGCGAAGCTATAGTACTGATGTATGCATTTTATTATCGTCGTTACTCAGCGAAAGTTGACGAACAAATAAATCGTTTTGCATCTTTGAGGGAATGCCAGGAATCCATAAAAATTTTCTTCGATATTAATAATAATATTGAGTTAAACTACTTAACAAATGAAACTGTTACATTTGATATAGATAAGTATTTCATAGGAATATATGAAAAATTCGCAGGCACTTGGGACCCTACAACACCAAAATCCAATATCTTACCTGTGGTAATGTTTTCATACCAACACATAAAAAACAATGTTGATGCATCTAAATTTACTAAAATTACAACTGAAGTAGAGCGGCGGACATATACCAATATTTCAGGAACGCCATTCTGTGAAATAGAGAACAAGGGGCATACTCGTCCAACTAAAGACTCCAATTGTGTATTGTGTGGGAATTCAGGAAGAAGAAGAGCCTCAAAAAATCGAATGTCTAACTCGATAGAATTAGAACCATTTTTCACTCCGCCGCATCTGAGCCAAGACGATTAAGCGCCCGCGTCATGAGTGCCCGCAGCTTCGCGGGCCTCAACGGTTTGTTCAGCAACGAGAACCCCTGTTCGCGGATCAGGTCGGCGGTATCAGATGAGCGGTCGGCGGTGATGATAACGCCCGGCACGTTAACGGCGTGAACATCGCGGAGGTTGATCAGGACTTCAAGCCCGGTTTGGCCGGAATCGAGGTGGTAATCCGCAAGGATAATGTCGGGCGCAAATGGCGGTTTGTCATTATCGGATTTGGTCAGAAGGTCTTCGGCAAGTTTGCCTGATTGGGCGGTTGCCACCACGCAATCCCAGTTTTCCAACATTGCCCGCATGCCATCAAGGATGGTTGGTTCGTTATCAATGCACAGCACCCGTAATCCGCCCAGCTCACCCGCCATGCGGCGTTTGGGTTTAGGGGTGCTTTGCACATCGGCAATGCCGAGCGGGACTTCAACGGAAAAGACTGTGCCGCGACCGGGGCGTGATCGAACCGTTACCGGGTGACCCAGCGATTTCCCAAGGCGATCGACAATGGCAAGGCCAAGGCCAAGCCCTTTAATATCAGTGGTTTCCGGGCCTTCAAGGCGATGGAATTCGCGGAAGATGATTTTCAGCTTGTCTTCGGGAATGCCCGGCCCGCTATCCCAGACTTCGATATTAAGTTTATCACCGCGCACCCGGCACCCAACCACCGCCCCGCCCGTTCGGGTATAGCGCATGGCGTTGGAGATAAAGTTTTGCAGGATACGGCGCAGCAAGCGGGAGTCACTATGCACCCAAAGATCGCGCTTATGGACCTTGAAGGTCAGATTGGCATTTTCGGCAATCGGGCCAAATTCGGTTTCAAGCGCACCCAGCACATCATTGATTGCAAAATCGCGAATGGTGGGTTGCATCGCCCCGGCATCAAGTTTGCAGATGTCTAAAAGCTCGTTCAGCAGTTCTTCGACACCTTTCAGCGACAAATCAACTTTGCCAACCAGATCAAGCACATCTTCGGCCAAGCCGTGTTTGCCACCAAGGGCAACGGTAAACAGACGGGCAGCGTTTAAGGGTTGCAGCAAATCGTGGCTGGCCGCAGCAAAGAAGCGGGTTTTGGTATCATTGGCGGTTTCGGCTTCTTCCTTGGCCACGGAAAGTTCAGAGTTCAGAACTTCAAGCGCGTGGGTTCGTTCTGTTACCCGGGCTTCAAGGCCTTCATTGGCTTCTTTAAGCGCCTGTTCGGCAGTTTTACGTTCGGTAATGTCGTGATAGATGCAGAAATAACCCAGCACTTCGCCGGTTTCATCAAAGTGCGGGATATAGGTGCCTTCGGCGTAGCGGCCTTCGCGGACACCAAGAATACCGCGTTCATCATTGCGGTTGCGTTCAATCGCCGGGAATTCGATTTCAAAACTTTGGCGATAGCCCTGAAGCACCAGATCAATCATCGGGGCGAGATGGACAAAGCGTTCTTCACCGACGGCTTCGCGCACCGCCATGCCGTGGGCCTCAACACGCCTGAGACCAAACATCTTTTCATAGGGACGGTTGGTAAAACGAAGGCGTTGGTTTTTATCGGCATAGGCGATCATCACCGGAATATTATCGGTGTAAATCCGAATGTTGCGTTCGCTTTCGCGAAGGGCTTCTTCGGTGCGCACGCGTGCGGTAATGTCGGCGATGGTCGCAACAAACCCGCCATCGGGCATTGGGTTTGTCCGAATTTCAAGCACCATGCCATCTGATCTTTTACGCTCATACGTATGGGGCAAGCGGCGCATTTGTGGTGCGGTATTGCGGCCCAGCAAGATATCAATATTGACCGCGCGCGTGCCATTGATCCGGCATATTTGTACCAAATCAGACAGCGGCAATGTTACCTGAATGTCGCTTGTGGCAACGCCAAGCAGATCAATAAACCGATGGTTCCACGTCGCAAGGCGCAGGTTCTGGTCAAACACCCCGACCCCTTGCGAGATGTTTTCAAGCGTATTAAGCAAAAGATCGCGGTTGAATTTGATGGCTTCGGATGCTTCGTCCAGAAGCTCCATCGCATCGCGGCGTGACACGGCCTTATCGGGTAAAAGCAATGCCATAACCACACGCGATGACGCCGCCCCGACCGCCCCGGACAACAAGTGTTCGGTAAAGTTCGCCGCATCCACGTCGGCAAGATCGGATCGTTTGGTCGTATTGTCGCGGGCTTGCAAATAATTGCGAAAGGCGCGCTGCGCCCAATGTTTACCAAGGAAACGGGCGGCCAAATCTTCAAGATCGCCAAGGGTCACACGCCCCGGCCACATGTCGCTTCTGACCTTGGTGTTTTTGCGCCAGACATCAACAAAAAGCTGTGCCTGGCGGCGCTGGGTAACACCCTGCACACCAACGGCCGACCCGACAAACATCAAAACAAAATTGACACCAAGCGACCAAATCACCCCGTGGGTCAGTGTGTCTTCAATCCCAACGCCAAGCAGCGCCTGTGGGTTAAGTATGGCAATACCAAACGGCCCGTCGGTAAGGATGGATGCCGGAAGCAATTCGCCCTGCACAAAGGCAGGCAGCAAAAGCGTATAGGCCCACAAAATAAAGCCCGACGTCAGGCCAAGACGCACCCCGGTACGGTTGATGTTTTTAAGGTAGATCGCGGCAAGAACCGCTGGGCCAAATTGCGCCATTGCTGCAAAGGACAGCATGCCAATATCGGCCAGCGCATATTTTTCCGATAAGAACCGATAAAATCCATAGGCCAGAAACAGCAACACGATGACGGCGGCACGGCGGACCTTAAGCAAAACCTGACTAACATCGCCGGACATGCGGTGTTGCAGTTTTTCTGATCGCAGCAAAAGCGGCATGACCAGATCGTTACAAACCATGGTCGACACAGCAACGCACGATACGATCACCATCCCGGTACTGGCTGACAACCCCCCGACAAACGCCACCACCGCAAGCCAGTCCTGCCCGGCCAAAAGCGGCAAGGTCAGAACGAATGTATCGGGATTAACCGTTGGGTCGCCGCCAAACATGAACAGCCCGGCAATGGCAATCGGCACAACAAAGATGTTAATCGCAATCAGATAGGCCGGAAATAGCCACCGCGCACTGACCAGATTTCGGCTATCGTCATTTTCAACAAAGGTGACATGAAATTGGCGCGGCAGACAAAACATCGCAAAACCAGCAAGCAATGTTGCGATAAAGAAATGCGATTTCAGCCAAGTATCCGGGATGAATAATTGCTGCACCATCGGGTCGGCCAGCGCGCGTTTATTCATGTCGGCAAAGCCATCAAACATGCCATAGACGACAAAGAAGCCGACCATCAACAGGGCGGCCAGCTTGACCAGACTTTCAAACGCCACCGCAAGGATCAGACCATCATGATGTTCAGAGGCATGGATATATCGCACCCCAAACAGAATGGCGAAAACCGCCATTAAGATGGTGACGTAAAAGGCTGTATCTTTGGAAAAATGGTCTGCGGAATGACGGACAACCTGTTCGCCCAATTCGCCAATCAAAACATCAAATGACAGTGACACGGCTTTAAGCTGAAGCGAGATATAGGCAAGCACACCGACAACCGCGATCATGGCAACAAGGGCAGCCAGACTTTGACTTTTGCCATAGCGCGAACCCAAAAAGTCGGCAATCGAGGTGATGTTTTGCTGATGGCAGACGCGGGCGATTTTGGTCATGATGCCAAAACCAACAATCATCACCACAATCGGGCCAATATAAATCGGCAAGAACGCCCAGCCGCGCGTGGCGGCCGTTCCGACCGACCCAAAGAACGTCCAACTGGTGCAATAGACCGCCATCGACAGGGCATAAATCGTCGGTTTAAGCTTTGATCCACGCCATTTTTCGGAATATTTGTCGCCATAATGGGCAATGGCGAACAACAGACCGATATAGGCCATGGCAACAATAAAGATCATTCCGCCCTGAAGCATCCGCGCGTAGCCCTGTATTCTGAACGCCAAATCTGGCGGTTGATGAATAATTATCGCAGGGACTATACCACGACCAACATATTGTCTAAAACGACACAAATCTCATTACGACCAAAGATCTAAGGACGAGTAGTTCATATGCCTTCTGATTACGGCTTTTATGCTGGTATTTTACGGTTTGTCGCCAAGAAAACCGAAACGGATGACCGCGAAATCCGCATCATGATGGGCCATCTGGCCGGAATTTCCGACGCCATCGAACAGACCGGTCGGTTCATGGTCGAACGCGACAATTGCGAAAGTGCCGCACGTGCCTTTGCCGGTGTCGCCAAATTCCTGCAGGAACGCATCCTGCCTGAGGCATTGAATGCCGGAAACGAAGGGGCGGTCGAGCAGCTTAAATGGGCAATTGAAACGTCATTGGTTCTGGCAGCGGAACTGGTCAAACGCGCAGCCAACGAAGATCTTAAAGATCAGGACAAATTCATCTTTGATCTGCCCGCAGGCCCGAACACACAGACCCTGCATTAAGCAAGCCCGATTACCAACAACACCCAAAACAAAAGGCCGGCCCCAACTGGGGCCGGCCTTTATCACTAGCGCAATCGGCTATCCTGTTTGGGATTAGCGATTGGCAAAGACGTTTGCACGCTGGTTAAGGGCAGTTGCTTCAAATTCCTTGCCATATGGCGCTGCCTTTTTGGCGAAATCCATCAAGGATGCATAGATGCGACCGTTCAGATCGCTTTTGCCTGCGATCTCTTCAATTGCGTCTTTGGCGGCACCGGCAAAGGCCGTGATCAGGTCATCATTGAAGTGGCGGATTTCGGTCCCTTTATCAAGGATCGCCTGATAGGACTGAACATTGTTAAACGTGAAGTCCGCAAGGGTCTGTTCGACATTGGCCTGTGCGGCAACCGCAACAATTTCGCGTAGGTCTTCTGGCAGTTCAGCCAGTTTGTCTTTGTTGATAAAGACTTCAATGCCCGAACCTGGTTCAGCAAATGCCGGGGTGTAGTAATATTTGGCGACACTGGCCAAACCGAACGCATAATCGTTCCACGGGCCAACCCATTCGGCCGCATCAATTGCACCGGACTGCAAGCTTGGCAGAATGTCGGCTGCTGGCAGAAGTGATGGGGTCGCACCCAAGCGACGCATGGCTTCGCCACCGATCCCCGCATAACGAACTTTCAGCCCCTGAAGGTCATCAACGGAATTGATTTCCTTGTTAAACCAACCACCGGCTTGAAGGCCGGTATTGCCTGCCAAGAACGGTTTGACGTTGAACTGTGAATACAGTTCGTCCCAAAGCTGCTGACCACCGCCAAAACGCAGCCAACCGGACAATTCCCACGCCATCAGACCAAACGGAATGGTGGTAAAGAACGATACAGCCGGGTCTTTGCCAAACCAGTAATACGGGGTGGCATGGGCCAGATCGGCCACACCCTGTTCGACCGCATCCATGCATTCAAGGGCCGGAACAAGTTCGCCCGCACCATAAACGGTGATGTTAAGGCGGCCACCTGACATTTTGTTTACACGCTTGGCAAACAGTTCCCCATTGGCCCCAAGGCCGGGGGTGCCTTTTGGCCATGGCATGACCATGCGCCAATTGATGGTTTCATCTGCTTTGACGATGGATGGTGCAGCGGCCGTAGCAGCAAATGCGCCAGCGGCAACACCTGCGCCGCTTAAAAATTGACGACGTTTCATCGTGGGGCTTCCAATTCAATATTGGTAAATTTTTGCGTTTAAAAGTCACGAAGGTAATTTCGTAACCCACTTTGATCCCAAAGTTACGGGTTTTGGCGCGGGCAACAATTCATGTTTGCGGGATGCAGCATCGCACAAGCTGCATGACATCGACATTTCACCGATGAACTTTCACCCATGGGTTCAAACAATATCCGTGCAGCACGCACAAAAAAGGGGCTACCCGAAGGCAGCCCCTTTTCATCATTCGAACCGATTTTTCTGGGTCAGTTCGCTATGTCGATGCTGATCTAGCTTAGAAACCCCAAACCTTTGCACGGTGCATAAGGCCGGTTGCTTCAAATTCCTTGCCATAACGCGCAGCTTTCTTGACCAGATCAAGATAGCTTGCAGCAATTCGACCCGACAGATCATTCGCCGCAGCAATTTCATCAACGGCTGCTTTGGAATGTTCGGCCAGTGCCATGATGACTTCATCAGGGAACTGACGGACTTCAACGCCCTTGTCGATCAGCGGCTGATAAGACTGAAGGTTATTAAAGGTGAAGTCAGCAAGGGTGTTTTCAGCAATCGCCTGTGCTGCAAAGCGAATGATCGCCTGCAGATCCGGGGTCAGTGCATCAAACTTGTCCTTGGAAACAAAGATCTCAAGTCCCGGTCCAGGTTCGTGGAAAGCCGGGGTGTAGTAATATTTGGCAACCTGATACAGGCCAAATGCCAAATCGTTCCACGGGCCAACCCATTCAGCGGCGTCAATAGCACCAGACTGCATAGCTGGCAGGATTTCCCCCGGTGGGATCATGGTTGCGTTGGCACCAGCACGGCGCATGGCTTCGCCACCCAGACCGGCATAGCGCATTTTAAGGCCTTGAAGGTCATCAAGCGAATTGATTTCCTTGTTGAACCAACCACCGGCCTGCATGCCAGAGTTACCAGCATAGAACGGAACAACGTTAAATTCGGAATAGGCTTCTTCCCACAGCTTCTGCCCATCGCCAAAGCGAAGCCAGCTTGAAAGTTCCCATGCGGTCAGACCGAACGGAATGGTCGAGAAGAAGTTCAGAGCCGGGTTCTTACCCTGCCAATAATACGGGGTGCCGTGGGCCATTTCGACCACGCCCTGCTCAACCGCATCCATGCATTCGAACGGCGGGACGATTTCGCCAGCCCCAAAAATACTGATATTCAGACGACCAGCCGACATTTCCTTGACCATGGCGGCAAATTTTTCGGCATTGGTGCCAAGGCCCGGTGTGCCTTTTGGCCACGGCATCACCATGCGCCAATTCAAGCTTTCCTGGGCTGAAACAATTGCTGGTGCTGCGACAGATGCGGCAACCGCACCAGCGCCCATACCAGCACTCTTAAGGAACTGACGACGTTTCATTGGGATCCCCTATATTCTTCTAGTTTGGTGGTTTTTTGCGCAACCACGCCCTGCGGAGGGGGATTTTGGCGAAAACGCCGGTCTGTTTCCACTGTTTTTGCCATGTCGGGGAAATATTTTTTCCCCGACGCTACGGCATGCTGACCTTATCCAAGATAGCGATTGTAATCAGCGACAAATTGCTCGACCGTTCCGGCACCAAGCGGCGTGTTGTAATATTGCTTCCAATAGGCTGCGAGCCCGTTGATGTCATTGGGGTCCGTTGGCATTGCAGCCGGGGCGCGGTAATACCGAATTCGGCACATTGCCGTCGCATAAGCCAGATTTGTCGCCAATTGTGCGGCTTTATCCGGGCTTCCATCGGCCAAGGCCGGATGGGGTGCCAAGAAGCTATCGACTTTGGCCTTTAGCGCCGCACGACCCGAATAATCGAGATAGTTTTCATAGCAATCATTCAGGGTGGCAGGTTCCATTTGGAAAATGCCCATGGCCGGACCGCCGCCAACCTGTTCAATATAGTCACCCAGATGACTTTCATGGGCAGCAGTGCCCATAATCAGATTTTCTGCAACATCCGGTGCCGCCAACTCCAGTGCCGCAAGCACAGGTTTAACGACCAATGATCTTAGCTGTCCTGCATTGATTGGCATCACGCCCTCCTATCAACCTTGGGTTTATACCATCAAGAAGACGTCACAGGAGCGCAGTTGGGAAAAAAAAACGAAACTAAATTCCAGCTAAAATCCCCGACCAGAAATACGTTTGCCGAACAACGGGTTGCGAAAACCACCCTCCCTCTTGGCGAATTCAAATGCACAGGATTATTTTTTGCGTCCGGGTGTTC
Organism: Rhodospirillales bacterium; assembly: GCA_019634165.1. Classification (GTDB taxonomy): domain Bacteria; phylum Pseudomonadota; class Alphaproteobacteria; order Rhodospirillales; family Thalassospiraceae; genus Thalassospira. Next base: position 353,701 of record JAHQVT010000008.1, on the reverse strand, counting down.
CCGCCTGAAACGACGAAAGATAATAATATTCAAAATCATTCGCATTTAAATCATTTGTTTGCTATGAGACTTGCGTGCCTACCCACACACAATGATCCCTTGGCATCCACCCTGCCGGTCTGCTTTTCGGCATGACTTTGCTTGGTTTACCAAATGGTCCTTGTTGCGGCACAGGCGGGTAGACCCGACCATCATGCAAACATCCGGAATGCAGAACCGATATGACAATGAAACGTTTTTTAAGCTTTCTCGCCGCAACCGTTATGTGCACCAGTGCCGCACAGGCGGGGGAAACCATCACCCTTACCGATGTTTCCGGGCGCGAAGTCACCCTTGAAGTTCCTGTCAAACATATGATTTTGGGCGAAGGACGGTTTTTGCCATCCATCGGCATTCTTGATCCGGAAAACCCGGTGCGCTGGATTGCGGGTATGATGGGCGAATTCAAGTCGCTTGACCCGGCATCCTTCGCCCAATATCAGGCAAAATTCCCTGAAATTGACGATATCCCCCTGATCGGGCGCAGTGGAGAAGCCACCTTTTCCACCGAAAAGGCGATTACGGTTGCACCGGACGTTGCCATCTTTGGTCTTTCCGGCGGCCATGGTCCCGGTTCATCAAGCCACGAAATCCTAAGCCAGCTTGGGGCTGCGCATATTCCGGCTGTTATGATCGATTTTCGCAGCAAACCATTTGAAAACACGCCAAAAAGCATCCGTGTTCTGGGCAAGCTGATGGGCAAGGAAGATCAGGCCGAAGCGTTCCTAAAATTCTATGAAGACAATCTTGCCAAAGTCACCAGCAAAGCCGAACAGATCACGGATAAACCAAACGTGTTTCTTGAAAGCCGGGTTGGACTAAGCGACCATTGCTGTGAAGCCATGGGCAATGCCATGATTGGCAAATTCGTACAACTTGCCGCCGGACATAACATCTTTGGCGATGATATTCCCGGTGTGATCAGTCAGGTATCCCTTGAACAGCTTTTGATCAAACAGCCTGAATTCTATGTCACAACTGCTGTTGGGTCGGCTGGCCTTGATGAACAGACCAATTCCAAACGCATTGTTCTTGGTGCTGGAACCAATACCGAAAGCGCAGGCGTATCCCTTGGCCATAGCATGGAACGAACCGGGCTTTCCGAACTTGAAGCGGTGAAGTCAAAGCACGTCTATTCCGTTTGGCATCATGCTTATAACAACCCGATCAATGTCGCTGTTTTACAGGCCATGGCAAAATGGTTCCATCCAGAAGAATTTGCCGATCTGGACCCGGATGCGACATTGGCCGAGTTCTTTGATCGTTTTCAGGCGGTCGATTTGAACGGTGTTTACTGGATTGACCTTGCTCAGGCGTCTTCTTTGTAAACGCCATACAAGAATATCGGACCAAATGATGAGAGATCAGACAACCGGCGCAGCAAATGCTGCGCCGTCGCTTGCGCGACAATACCGCGCTTTTGTTTTCAAACGTATTTTCTGGCTAACGATCTTCCTGATCGCGTTGATCACGTCGTTTATTGTTAATGTGATAACCGGCCCGGCCATTTTGTCATTTGGGGATGTGGTTGGCGGGATCATTGATCCTGATAGCCTTTCAGGTGCGATGCAGGTCATTGTATTTGATGTGCGCCTGCCTTTTGCTGTGCTTGCCGTCATTATTGGCGCGACGCTTGGCCTTGCCGGGGCGGAACTTCAAACCGTTTTAAACAACCCGCTGGCAAGCCCATCAACCCTTGGCATCATGCATGCCGCAACGTTGGGGGCGTCGGTCGCGATTGTTTTTCAGTTTGATCAATATGGCCTTCCGGAAAATTACATCATTCCGATCTTTGCCTTTGCCGGTGCGCTTGGCGCGATTTTCCTGATCCAGATGCTGGCCGGGCTGTATGGCGCAACGGTTGATACTGTTGTTTTGTTTGGTATCGCACTTGTCTTTGCCCTTGATGCACTGGTGTCCTTGATCCAGTTCGTTGCCGATAGCGACAGCCTGCAGCAAATCGTATTCTGGACGATGGGAAGCCTTGCCCGCGCAACTTGGGAGAAGATTGCCATTGTTGGCGGGGCGTTTTTGTTCTGCTTGCCCTTTACCATTCGCCATGTCTGGAAAATGACCGCCCTGCGTGGTGGGGAAGATTACGCCAAAAGTTACGGTGTATCGGTTGAACGGTTGCGGATGCTTGTCATGCTGCGTGTTGGTGTCTTAACCGCGGTTGCCGTTTCCTTTACCGGTGTGATTGGTTTTGTCGGGTTGGTTGGGCCCCATATCGCCCGCCTCGCCTTTGGTGAAGATCACCGCTACTACATTCCAGGCAGTATCCTTGCCGGGGGCTTTATCCTTTCAGCAGCTTCCTTAACCAGCAAATCCATCGTACCGGGCATCATGATCCCCGATGGGATTGTAACCGCCTTGATCGGTATTCCGCTGTTCTTGGTGTTGTTGCTGTCGCAAAAGCGTCGCGGATAAGGGGATTGTCATGACCAAACTTGATATCCGTGACCTTGTCATCGCACACGGCAAAAACACGATCTTGACCGACATCACCCTTGGCAGTTTCGCACCGGGCAGTGTCGTTGGTGTTCTTGGCCCCAATGGGGTTGGTAAATCAAGCTTCCTGCGATCCTTGGCGGGGTTGGCCCCCTATGGTGGGTCAGTCACCCTTGATGGTGATGAGAACCGCAAACTCAGCCATAATCAACGGGCACGTAAAGTCGCCTATTTGCCGCAAACATTGCCGCAGGCCACCAACCTTGTTGCTTATGAGGCGGTTATTTCTGCCTGTCGGGCGGTTCGTCATGACTTGCCACATGATCATGTCGAAGAACTTGCCGAACGGGTTTTTGACCGCCTCAACATCCGCCACATCGCATTTCAGCCGCTGAACCGCATGTCGGGTGGTCAACGCCAGATGGTTGGGCTTGCCCAAATTCTAGTGCGCGAACCTGACATTATGCTGCTTGATGAACCGACCAGCGCACTTGATCTACGCTGGCAGTTGGGGGTTCTTGATGTCGTCCGTAATCTGGTCAAGGACAAGCAAGGGCTGGCATTGATCGCATTGCACGACATCAATCTTGCCATGCGCCATTGCGACACATTGATCCTATTTGGCGAAGGCGGGGTTTTGTCCCATGGCACACCAGACACAGCGATGACGCCAGATATCTTGTCACGCGCCTACCATGTCGAAGGCCGCATTGAAACATGTTCACAAGGATCACCGTTCATCATCGTCGATGGATTGGACAAAAGATCTGCAGCCAATAATCTTCAGGGAGACTGAAAAATGTTCACCACCAAAGGAACGGTGAAAACCGACCACGCTGCCAAATACTTACAGCAACTCTGCAAGCATTTTGCCCATAAGGTTGATGTCGATTTAACCGACACCAAAGGCGAGGTCGCCTTTCCGATGGGACCTTGCACCATCACAGCAGAAGACGGCGCACTGGTCTTTGCCGGACAATCGCATAAACCCGAAGGGATTGAAGCGATGAAGGGGGTTATTATTTCCCACCTTGATCGGTTCGCATGGCGCCAAGTCCCGATCGATTATCAGTGGGAAGACGGCGAAGCCTGATCCACATCAGGTAACTTCGCCGCATCTCAACACCGCATTACACATCCCAGCTTTCAGCTTAGCGCAGGTTATAAACCACCGGGATGGTCAGGGTGATGGTATCTTCGGTCATGGTATCGGGGAACGGCGGGAACTGACGTACCCGTTCAATCATCCGCTGCGTTTCGCGATCAAGAAGTTTCGATCCGCTTGAGGACAGCATTTTGAACACTTTGACCGTCCCATCACGTGCAATCACCACATAGATGCTGTTCTGACCTTCAATCCCACGGCGCTTGGCCCGATCGGGATATTCACGGTAACGGTTAAGCATCTGCAGGACCGAAGATTGGTAATCGACCATTGCGGCCTTGCTGGCCGCACCGCCACCACTTCCGTTCGATGCACTGGCCGCCTGACTTTTGGCAACTTCGCCAACCGTCCCTTCGGATTTGCTTGAATTGGTGATGCCTGTTGCTTGGGTTACCGGCTCTGGCTTTTTTTCGACAGGCTTGGAAACTTCGGCAATTTCGACCTTTTTGACCGGCGGCTTGGGCTTCATGCGCACCGGAAGAATTTCGGCCATTTTCTGCACCACAACCGGTTCTGGTTCTGGTTCCGGTTCTGGCTCGACAACTTCTTCTACGATCGGTTCGGGAACAGGTTCGGGTTCCACTTCAACGATCTCAGGTTCCGGTTCGACAATCGGTTCCGTCTCTGGTTCCGGTTCGGCGATTTCTTCCGGTTCGGGTTCTGGTTCTGGTTCCGGCTCTGGCTCGACAACAGGTTCTGGAATTGGTTCGGGTTCTGGCTCCGGCTCGGTGACTTCTATCGGTTCTTCTGCCGCCCTACTGTCGACTGAATCGGCACTTTGTTCATCAACCTCGGCTTCGCCACTTACTGCGTGACCCGCGCCAAGTGAAATACTGATACTTTGAACAGATCCCGCCCCACCCCAGCCGGACGGCTGTGGTTCGGGCATGGCAAGAACAATACCACCGGTAAGAACGATGCCTGTAAGACCTGTGGCGATCAGAAGATCAAGACGCTTTGACATATTATTGCTGTTCCTGCCCCGGTTCCATCGCGGTCATTAACTGGACCTTATCAACACCAAGTTCCTGCAAACGTTTTAGCAGGGCGACGACTTTCACCCCCTCGGTTGCACGGTCAGCGCGGATTTCGACAGGACGGCCGATGTAATCTTCGGGCAACATCGAAGACAGTCTTTCAAGCCCGCCTGTCTGATCATCAATACCGATCTCAGCCCCTTTGCCGAGCCAAAGAACAATTGTGTTTTCAGGGTCAGCAGCAGCGGTTTGGCTTGCCGGCGGATTGACTTCAAAAGGACCAAGCTTTTGCAGGCTGCCCGCAATCATGAAAAAGATCAAAAGCAAGAAGACGATATTGATCAGCGGCAGCATTGGCTCCTGAACCGGGCCATCTTCGGCGATTTCGATGCGACGCTTCATTCAACGAACTCCACATCCGTAACACCACCCCGCCCAAGCGCGTCCATCACATCAATCAGATGTTGCAGGTTCGCACCATTTACCGGGCGCAAACGAACGGGCGATTCATTGTGATCACGCTTTAACGTCGTCACCAACCCAGACAGGGAAACAGCTTCGCTGTTGATCGACAGTCCGCCATTGGCATCGACATTGATCGTAACTGGTCGGACATCGCTTTGACTGGTGGATTTGCCATCGGTGATGCTGACCGACATCTCAAAGCCTTTCCAATCAAGAAAGCTTGATGCCAGCATGAAGAAAATCAGCAGGATGAAGACAACATCAATCAGCGGGGTCAGACCGATCATCGGTGATGAACCGCGACTACGTTCGCGCAATTGCATAAGGCATATTCCGGCGGATGGGTTTCTATTCGGCAGCGTGACGCAGCTCGGCGACGTTAGATGCCCCTAAATCAGCCCTGTGGGACAGTTCCACACGATTGACCACCATTGTACAAACATCTTCCATAACGGCTGCTGCACGGCTGATAACGCCCTGCATCCACATATGGAACGCAGTTGCCGGGATCGCGACGACCAAACCAATCGCCGTGGTCAAAAGTGCAAGCCAAATGCCCCCCGACAATACAGACGGGTCAATACGGCTTCCGGCACCTTCCATTTTCTGGAAAGCCTCGATCATGCCCATAACGGTGCCAAGCAAACCCAAAAGTGGGCTGAGCACGGCAATCGCAGACATAATGCGCAGCCCGCCATTCAATCCGTCAATTTCTTTACGTGCCCGCGCGGCAATCAGGTCCGATGCCGCTTCGCGTTCATCAGCAGACGCCACTGAAAGCAACATCCCCGAAAGACCTATTCGCGCGGCCGGATGACGACGACGCGCCATCAAGTCTGCGGCCTGGACTTCATTGCCTGCTGCAAGATGACGTTCAACATCTGCAACAAACCCGTCGGCAAAAACCCCGCGGCGCAAGAACCCGATAAGTTTATAGAAGAACAAGATCAACCCGATCAGCGCCATGGCCGCCAAGACCCAACCAACGACACCAGCACGGTCGACCTGTTCGAGAACAGGCAAGCCAGTTAGCATATCGCTAAATGCGTTGGTCTGCGTCGTTGCGACGGTCTCCATTGGAAGACCCGTAACTGGATCAACCATTATTGTCCCGTCCGCAGACAAGGTTCCCGTCGCAGATGCATCAGGTGCAATTGCGCCATCGGAAGGTATCAGGCTTTGCGCACCTTCAGGTGCGGCCAACGGATTTACAGGTTCAGGCATTTAACTTTCCGATCAAACAGACGATCAGCACCGGACGTCCTGCTCCGGTGCATTTGAAACTGATTTGCATTCTTTACAGGAAATAGAATTGCGATGCAATCGCAAGTGCGAAATGACGCTACTTTTTCGTGCATGCCTGCCCCGCATAAGTCGGGAGGCCAATTCGTCAAACAAAACAGCACGATGAGGAAAGAAAAAGATAGGCCAACGAACCGGCCACAAGGCAGCTTAAAGCCAGATGTGCAAAACCCCCGGAACAGTTAAGTTCCAGGGGTTTTGAATTGGTGAGCCCGACAGGATTCGAACCTGTGGCCAACTGATTAAAAGTCAGTTGCTCTACCAACTGAGCTACGGGCCCTCAACGTTGGTGAGCGGCGTTTTAATGGGACTGGGCGCATCGGTCAACCCCCCTTTTTCAAGGAAAATGCACATATGCCCTGAATCCAGCCAAAAAGCGCTGAAAACCCGGACTTCGCCCAACCAAAAAAAGTGTCCTGAAATATCAATAACACTGCCCGAAACGGGGCAGCACAGATAGCGCGATCAAAAGGTGATTTACGGGAAAATGCAGATAAAGAAAAAGCCCCCGAAACCGGCTAGGTCTCAGGGGCTTATTGGTGAGCCCGACAGGATTCGAACCTGTGGCCAACTGATTAAAAGTCAGTTGCTCTACCAACTGAGCTACGGGCCCTCAACGTTGGTGAAGCGCGTTTTAATGGCAGAGGCGGCGCTGGTCAACACCTCATTTCCATATTTTTCTTCTTTTTGGCGTTTCTGGGCCTAAAACGCGAAAGCCGCCCCACAAAGGGACGGCCTTCGGTTGCAATTGATCGAAAAACGCGATTACCCGGCGTCTGCCGCAACCTGCATTTTAACGATCTGATCCGGGTCCGCGACGCTGCCATTGGCCCACGGCGCACCCTTTTTGATCATGTCGACATATTCCATGCCTTCGGTTACCTGACCCCAGATGGTGTATTGACCATCAAGGTGCGGGGCTTCGTCAAGGCAGATGAAGAATTGCGAATCTGCACTGTTTGGATTGGCCGAACGGGCCATAGAAACAGCACCGCGGCCATGATGTTCCTTGGAGAATTCAGCATCAAGTTTCTGACCTGAACCACCAGTACCATTACCTTTTGGATCACCAGTCTGTGCCATGAAGCCATCAATAACGCGATGGAACTTCAAGCCATCATAGAACCCCTTGCGGGTCAGTTCTTTGATGCGGGCAACATGATTGGGCGCAAGATCCGGGCGAAGCTGGATTACAACGCGGCCATCTTTCAGATCAAGATAAAGCGTGTTTTCCAAATCCTGAGCGACAGCGTCGTTTCCAGTGGACATGGTGATAAATCCTAGTACGAGAGCAATTAGTGAGAATAGACGAAAAAGACGCATGGCCTGCGTTATTCCTTTTCTTCTGCCAGCTTTTCATGCAATCGCTTGAGCACGTTGGCTGGCACAAATTCAGTAACGTTACCGCCCAAGCGGGCGATTTCCTTGACGAAGCGCGAAGAGACAAACTGTTGTTTGTCAGACGCCATCAAAAAGACGGTCTCAACTTCCGGGGACAGTCGGGCATTCATACCCGCCATCTGGAATTCATATTCGAAATCAGAAACAGCCCGAAGTCCACGGATGATGGTGCTTGACCCGTTTTCCTGAGCAAACTGCATCAAAAGCGAAGAAAATGGCTTAACTGAGGTACGCGCAGCGACTTCACCACCCGCAGCCTTAAGCGACTCTTCAACCAATTTGCAGCGTTCTTCGACCCCAAACATCGGACCTTTGCCGGCGTTGATCGCAACGCCGACAATAAGCTGGTCCACAATCCGGGTCGCACGGCGAATAATATCCATATGCCCCTGGGTTACCGGGTCAAAGGTGCCCGGATAAATCCCAATACGCGATACAGTAGAAGACATTTCAGTCATCGAACTTCCAATTATTCGTCGCGAGTATCGCCATCAGATTCCGGTGCTTCGTCACCGGTCTCATCAGCACTTGTCTGTGCGGCATCAGCAGCAGTTTCGCCGGTGGTTTTGTCAGTGGTTTCAACACTGCCCTCTGCACCTTCGATCTCACCGTCTTCGCCCTCGCCTTCCTCGTCACCACCAAGGTTCGACAGACGTTCGACTGCAACGACGTCTTCGTCTTCTGCAGTACGGAACAACGTCACACCTTGGGTCTTACGACCAGCGATACGAATGTCATGTGTTGGCATGCGGATGACCTTGCCACCATTGGTGACCATCATCAGCTCGTCGCCTTCCTCAATAACAAAGGATGCGGCAACGTTACCGTTACGTTCAGACATCTCGATATTGGCAAAGCCCTGACCACCACGGCCAGTGACACGGTATTCATAGGCTGAAGTCCGCTTGCCATAGCCGTTTTCAGTGACCGACAGGATCATCTGATCGCCATCAACGATTTCCTGATAGCGTTCTTGCGACAGGATTTCGAGCGGCAAGGCTTCTTCGGTGATTTCTTCGCGGCGCAGTTTACCTGCGATCGAAAGATACTCACCGCGCTCTTCCATCGAAACATGGTTACCAAACAGAACCGACATTGCGATGACTTCGTCTTGGTCCGCCAGACGAATACCACGCACACCAACCGAATTACGGCCGGTAAACACGCGAACATCGGTCACACGGAAACGAATGCATTTACCCTTACGGGTCGTCAGCAAGATGTCGTCATCATCGGTACAGGTATGCACCGCAATCAGCTTGTCGCCACGATCTTCTTCAAGCTTCATGGCGATCTTGCCGTTTGATTTCACATTCACGAAATCAGCAAGGCTGTTACGACGCACGTTACCGGTCGAGGTGGCAAACATCACATGCAGGTTCGGCCATTCTTCTTCATCGGGAAGCGGAAGAACCGTCGTGATATATTCGTTTTCAGAAAGTGGCAGCAAGTTCACAAGCGCCTTACCGCGTGATTGCGGGGTCCCTTGCGGCAAACGCCAGACTTTCATCTTATAGACCATCCCTTCAGAGCTGAAGAACAGCACCGGGGTATGGGTATTGGCGACAAACAGCTTGGAAACAAAGTCTTCCTCGCGGGTTGCCATACCCGAACGGCCTTTACCACCGCGACGCTGTGCGCGATAGGTCGACAGCGGAACACGCTGAATATAGCCCGTATGAGACACGGTAACCACCATGTCTTCGCGGGCAATCAGGTCTTCGATGTCATGTTCGAATTCGGCTTCAAGAATTTCGCTACGACGTTCGTTGGCGAACTCGTTGCGCATTTCAGTCAGTTCATCCTTGAGGATCGTCAACTTGCGTTCGCGCGAAGCAAGAATATCAAGGAAGTCTTTGATTTTCTCGCCCAATTCGGTCAATTCACCCGCGATTTTATCGCGTTCGAGACCAGTGAGGCGATGCAGACGAAGTTCAAGGATCGCACGCGCCTGAGCTTCGGACAGGCGATACTGCCCATCGGTCGAGCCCACTTGCAGAGGATCGGCAATCAGTTCGATCAGCGGCACAATATCGCCAGCCGCCCAATCGCGCGCCATCAACTGTTCACGTGCAATCGTCGGATCAGCAGCAGCGCGGATGAGTTTGATAACTTCGTCAATATTGGCCACCGCAATACCAAGACCAACCACGACGTGGGCACGATCACGTGCCTTTTTCAGAAGGTGGATGGTACGGCGGGTAATGACTTCTTCGCGGAATTCGACAAAGGCCCGAATGATGTCTTTGAGGTTCATCAGTTCCGGCTTGCCACGGTTCAGGGCCAGCATATTAACGCCAAATGACGTCTGCAGGGCGGTGAAACGGAACAACTGGTTCAGAACAACGTCGGAATTGGCATCGCGTTTAAGTTCGATCACCATGCGAACGCCATTACGGTCCGACTCATCGCGAAGGTCAGAAATGCCTTCGAGCTTCTTGTCGCGGACCAGATCGGCGATCTTTTCCATCAAGGTCGCCTTGTTCACCTGGAAGGGAACTTCGGTAACGATGATGGCTTCGCGGTTGGCACGGACTTCTTCGACATGGGTACGTGCCCGCATGACAACAGAACCACGACCGGTCTTAAAGGCCGAATGGATACCCGAACGGCCCAGAATAAGTGCCCCCGTCGGGAAATCCGGCCCATGGACGAATTCCATCAAACCTTCGACGGTAATATCGGGGTCATCGACAAAGGCCATACAGCCATCAATAACTTCGCCAAGGTTATGCGGCGGAATATTGGTCGCCATACCAACGGCGATACCACCTGCCCCATTGACCAGCATGTTTGGAAAACGTGCAGGCAGAACCGATGGTTCCTTGGTGGTTTCGTCATAGTTGTCGCGGAAATCGATGGTGTCTTTATCGATATCATCAAGCAGGAAATGCGCGGACTTTGCCATGCGCGCTTCGGTGTAACGCATGGCGGCGGCTTTATCGCCATCCATGGAACCGAAGTTACCCTGCCCGTCAATCAATGGCAGGCGCATCGAGAAATTCTGCGCCATACGGACCATCGCGTCGTAAATCGCGCTGTCGCCATGCGGGTGGTATTTACCCATGACATCCCCGACCACACGGGCCGATTTACGGAACGGCTTGTTATATTCAAAACCGTTTTCGTGCATGGCGTACAAAATACGACGATGCACGGGTTTTAAACCGTCTCGGACGTCGGGCAACGCACGGCTAACAATCACGCTCATTGCGTAATCGAGGTAGCTGCGGCGCATTTCTTGTTCTATGGAAACCGGGAAAACATCGCGGCTTTCAGGATTGGTCTCTTTGGTGGACAAAGGCCGTGACCTCTTAAACGCTTGATCAGAAATAATTCAATCGGCGTGACATGCACCATTTTTCAAGTACATGCCGGACCAGAAAGGCGGAAAGTATCAGGTTTGTCTCCCACAAACAATATTGACAAATCCCATCCTTGGGCATTGAGCGATAAAGTTCGGATTTTATCGCCAATTTTAGCCTTTCTTACTGGCGATCCTTGCTTTTTTCGCCTTCGAATAATTCCATTGCCGGCGCAATTGGATCACTTTTGGCATCATCTGCCTCCATCGCGACCGATTTACGCTTAAACCGCATCTGCGATGCTGCGATTCCACCCAAAATAATTGCCAGCGCAATCAGCGCATTTGGCTGGGGCACTTCGCCCAAAACAAGAAAGCTGATCACAACCCCGACGGCCGGAACCAGATAGTTGTTAAACACCAAAAAACTCGCCCCGGCGACGGCAATCAATTGCAGGATCAAAAACATAGCAATCCCGGTGGGGAACATCCCAAGATAAAGGATCGCAAGTGCGCCTTCCAAATCCCAATCCATCGTCCAGGGCTGATCAAGGATCAGGGTAAAGGGGATCAACATGGCGGCCGCGAATGTCAGGATCACGGCGGTCGATCCAATACGCGGCTGATCGCGTAAATTCCGCGCCACCAGCGACGAGATCGCATAGCCAACAGCCGCCACCAAAATGGCAAGCTGGAACAGGAATTCGCCGCCTAAGCCCGAAAGCGTTTCTGGCCCGACTAAAACAATCACGCCGATGGTTCCGAGAACCACACCGATGACTTTGCCAAGACTAAGCTTTTCATCATGGGTAAAGAAATGCGCCAAAACCACGGTGGTTAGTGGCACCGTCGACATCAAGATCGCCGCCAGCCCGGCATCAACGCGGGTTTCGCCATAACTGATCAAAAAGAACGGAATAGCATTGCCGATCAACGCGACCATAAAGGTCGAAATCCAAGCAGCTTTGCCTTTTGGCATGTCGGATTTTCGGACCCAGGCAAAGCACCACAGAACAAGGGCAGCGAACGTCAAACGCCCCGCAGCAACCACCAACGGGGAATAGGCATGCACGCTGATCTTGATGAAGGTAAACGAACTTCCCCACATCAAAGCCAGAATAAGCAACAGCACATATTCGCGAATTCCCGGACGTGTCATGTTCCCAGCCTATTTTTGCCATAGTTGTTGGGCCATATCGCGGTCGCGATCAAACCAATCCACAGCGTTAGAGGCCAGTCGGCAATTAATCAAGGAAATACCAGCCCAAAGCCATCGTGATGCATGTGTAAGAATTTGACGACACGATAGAACTGTCGGCTTCGGACAAACGTAGAGAAGCCAGCAACAAAAGCGAAAGCAAGAAAATGGCAGCCCCAAACCAACAACATCCGCCCCGGCCTTTAAGGCAGAGCAGTACGCTAACGTTGTGGGAATGAAAAAAATACAATCTGGACAAGTTTATTGTTGCGAATGATTTGCAATAGCATTACATTGCACGCAACAAAAAAGACCGGGATATGAGATGATGAGTTATGTTGATCAGGAATTGACGGTTGAAGACATGCTTGCCGATCCGATCGTGCAAACATTAATGCGCTATGATGGCATCTCTGCCAGTGACGTTCGTCACACGATTGATCAGGTTCATCAAAACCGGATCGAAAAGCAGGCTAATGATGATGCCAGATCAAGCCACCATAACCGCCTGCATTGGGCGGCATCAAACAGCCTGGAGAACAGGCTACGCCACAACGCGGCTTAACAACCGGACCTGTGATGAGCATGCATTTTCGGCTAAACCACTAGGGACTTGGTGCGTTTAACGCCCAATCATATTCATACCGGGCAATGTCGAAATCCTCGACATTGCCAAGCATCCCGGCCAAATCCGCCCCGGCATAGGCCAAAAGGTGCGCGATAAAATCGGCATCGCTTTTACCAAAATCACCCCGATACCAATCATACAAGCTTGATAACACAAAACCGCCTTCCCCATCGGATCGCACGGCACGGGGATGATTGATGAAATCCGTTGCTGCTTGATCAAGCTGATCGTCAATTACTTCGGCCCGATAAGCGTTCCTTGCCAAGGCAGGGCACCCGATGGATGCGCAATTAACCACATAATGAATGCGCGGATCGTTCCAGATCGGGCGCAGGATGCGGTGTTCGATGTCATCAAGGCTAAGTGTTCTACCCTCAACCGTGATCAGCTTTTTACCCCACGGCCCGGATGAAAACAGCCCCGGCGAAATGTCGATATCGCGGATTGATGCCACCGGATAGTGATCAAGCACTACCTTTACCGTCAGCGCATTATAAAGATTGATCCAATATGCCAATTGCTGATCGCGGTTAAACTGACCAATCGGCAAATCAACCATTGCCGCGATGTAGGCAGCAACGGCAACATCACCTTCACCAAGACTTCCATTAGCTTTGGCCGCTGCGTAATCAAAGCTGGTAACACCCGGTTCGACCACACTTACATAACGATCCAGCACGTCCTGCCACGCACCATGATCAATCACGCGCGTATTTTGCGCATCATGCACCTGCCAGTCCGGCCACAGATCGGCATCGGGTGCCGCATGGGCAAACAGTGGAAAAACTGCAAAAATCACAAGCCAAGACACAAAACGCATAATCGGCAAACCATCCAACCGGTGACAAACACGATATTGATACACGTATTGATAGCCGCAGCGCGATCAAACCACCTCATCAAACCGGCGTGATCGTAACCATCGGGGTTATATACATTTAACCCCAAGTTGATGTATAATTTCCCCCATGATACAGGCAGGCGCAATACAGGTCATCCCCGGCAGCGGTGGGCAACTTGGCCAAGTCCTTGCCACACGTGCCCTGCCCGGATCCGGGGGCCAACCGCCGACCAATGGGTCGGGCGGAACGGGTGCGTCTACCTTGCCTGCTGCTGTTGCGCTTGTCCCGCTCGCAAGCAAAGCATCACCCCCACAGCCCCCCGCACCACCACCAAACAGATCAGCCAGCACGATCCCAGAAAATGGAATTAGTGGAACTGGTGGAACTAGCGGCATTAATGGAACAACCAACGGCACCGGCAGCCAAGCCCAACCTGCACCGGCCCCACTTACACCAGCATCGGCATCGGCACCGGCACCTGCCCCACCGCCGCAAGCAGCCCCGGTCAATAGTGCGGCCTCTGTCGTCACGATCATTCAACAACTTGATCCCCGCGACATTGATGGCCAAGGCACGGCTGATGAAACAGACACACGCAGCCCAACCCAACGCCAGCAACAAGAACGCGAAGACACGCCAAAAAGTGCGCGCCAACCAACGGCAAACCCCGCCATCCTGACGGCAAATGAACGCGACATTGTTCAGGAACTGCGCGCCCGTGATGCCATTGTCCGCACCGAAGAAGAAAGCCACCAAGCCCTTGCCGGTGCTAATGCCGGCATGATCAGCTATAGCTACACCCCCGGTCCTGACGGGCGGCTTTATGCCACGGGCGGCAAGGTCAGCATCCGCCCCATCCAAGGCCTTGAAGGCGCTGCCGCGATTGCCAATCAGGCTGCCATATCACGTGCTGCATCCGTACCGGGAAGCTCGGCGGCGGACTTTAACGTTGCCAAGGGGGCATCGCGGAACATCTCGACCATGCTGGCAACACAGGCCAGTGCGGCGGCGGAAAGTTATCGCATGGTGCTTGGCCTTAATGCCGCGCCAAGCAAGATTGATCTCAGCGGCTAGGTCTTCTCCACGTCACGATAATAGTACCACTACTCCATAGCTCCGCCCTTCCCGCGAAGGCGGGAACCTGTTGCTTGCGCCAAAGACACAAACAACATCTAGATTCCGGCCCTACGCGATGCTTCGGCCGGAATGACAGCACCAACAAAAAAGCGGCCCACCAAGGAGCCGCTTTTTGTATGCGTTGATCGTAAAAATGATCAGGCGTAATGCCAGAAAACATCGAAGCCCGGATTAAACACCGTGACCGGACCTTCGCCAGTTTCGATTTTTTCGGCGAACTTGGCCGGCTCAGAACGTTTTTCAAGCGTGATCTGATCGGCATTTAACGGCAAACCATAGAATTGCGGCCCATAAAGCGATGCAAAGCCTTCAAGCTTATCAAGCGCACCTTCTTGCTCAAACACGTGGGCCAAAAGCTGCACAGTATTATTGGCGGTAAAGATACCGGCACAGCCACATGGGCTTTCTTTACGCTCATCGGTATGGGGCGCTGAATCAGTCCCCAGGAAGAACCGCGCATCGCCCGATGTCGCCGCCGAACGCAGGGCCAAACGGTGCTTTTCACGCTTGGCGACCGGCAGGCAATAGAAATGCGGATGAATGCCGCCAACCAGAATGGCATTGCGGTTAATGATCAAATGGTGGGTCGTGATGGTCGCGCCCAGATTTTTGTCATTGGCTTTGACATATTCAACGCCGTCTTCGGTGGTAATGTGTTCCATGATCACGCGCAGTTCCGGCAACCGTTTGCGCAAGGGGTCAAGAACCCGGTCGATAAACACCGCTTCACGGTCAAAAATATCAATTTCCGGATCGGTGACTTCACCGTGCACACATAACGGAATGCCAAGTTCTGCCATGCGCTCTAATGCTGGCATCGCCTTGTCAAAATCACGCACGCCACTATCGGAATTGGTCGTCGCCCCGGCGGGATAAAGCTTCAACGCGGTGATCACACCGGCCTTATAGCCTTCCTCAATATCATCGGGATTGCTACCCTCGGTCAGATAAAGCGTCATCAGCGGCGTAAAATCATGCCCCGACGGGATGGCGGCGGTAATGCGGTCGCGATAGGCCACGGCATCGGCGGTCTTGACCACCGGCGGCACCAGATTGGGCATGATGATCGCACGGGCAAAATGCGCGGATGTTTCGCCAATCACACCTTTAAGCATATCACCATCACGCAGATGCAAATGCCAGTCATCAGGACGGCGAAGGGTAATGCGATGTGTCGACATGCGGCGATCTCCTGGCAACCAATGAAACCCGTCTGGGAAATATGTCGGGTTAACTAGCAGATTGGGGCGGATTATGGAATTATGAAGTTTCTTGGACCACGTTAAGGCAAAGAAAGAGGAGCTTACTTTGCCCTTGAGTTGGCTAATTTTTCTTCTCGTCAAGACACCTATAATTGGGTTCTTGTTCTTTGGCTTTTGGGGATTTTTCAGTTTGTATGGAGGGGCATTGATGAACCTGATCTATAACTGGCAGAGTTTGATCGGTGCATTCGTAAGCTTCTCCCTTGCCATTGGTCTTTTCCAATATCAACGCCACCTCGACCGAAACAAGCAAAGAAATAGTCACATCTTTACTACCATTAGGGCACTTAAACGGATCAGGTCGCATTTTGAAAATGTGAAAATAGCGTTCGCGAAGTCTACAATTGAACGAGTGCTCGTAAATGCACGAACTTTAGCGCTAGTGGGTTCCCCCTCCTCAAATAAAGATCAGGAATTTTCTTGCAACAGTATTGAAGCCGTAATCATGCTTACTGGAAAGTACGCTGATATATTGAGTACAATTCCGCGAGATCAAGATGTTTCTGGCGACATCATAACCAAGATTGATGAAATTGAAGATGCCGTCGAACAAACAACATATGCTCTCGAAAGCCTCCTAAATCGAATGAGAGCCCCAAGTGAATGGACTTATCACAACGAGAACCTCGAGACTATTGCGCTAGTTGAAGCAATTAAACTCCTCGAGGATGTCTCCACTCTAAAAACTCTGATCAACCATACCCTGGAAGAACTTCAGCACCAGTATTCCAAGCCTCATTAAAGCTACGGAAATCTAATCAGAAACACGAAAAAGGCCAGGCATTTCTGCCTGACCTTTTCACAATGGGGCGAGTGATGGGGATTGAACCCACGGCCTCCAGTGCCACAAACTGGCGCTCTAACCGACTGAGCTACACCCGCCATCGTGTGGCGCGGTTTATATGGCCCGAGGCCCCCAACGTCAAGCGCATATTTTCACTTTTTTCCGCTGATTTCTTTAACAAAGCACAAAGCGCCGATTTTTGCGGCCTTTGGATATTGCCACGGGCAAACCGCGATTGATTTCCATCACAACCACCCCAACCTACCCGTCCGAACATCTTGCATGTGGCGTCATATGGCTTAATTAATTCAATTCAACAACATATCCTGATGATCATCCTTCGGGCCGGCATCTGTTGCCCCCCGTTAACGGGGCCGATCGTTGGGACTGCCTATATTAATAAGTATGGGCCACGAATTAGAAAAACAGACGGAGTATCGGAATGAAGTGGGGCGTCATCAGCACCGCCAAGATTGGCACGGAGAAAGTTATCCCGGCCATGCAGGAAAGCAATCAGCTTGAAATTCGGGCGATTGCGGGCCGCGATCTTGAAAAGACCCGTGAGGTCGCCGAAAATTTGCGTATTCCGCGCGCCTATGGCTCCTACGAGGAGCTTCTGGCTGATCCGTCCATCGAGGCGATCTATAATCCCCTTCCAAACCATCTTCATGTTGAATGGACGATCAAGGCGCTTGAAGCAGGCAAACATGTCCTGTGCGAGAAGCCGATTGGACTGGATACCGAAGATGCCAAACGCCTGATCGAAGCCCGTGATAAAAGCGGAAAACACGTGATCGAGGCCTTTATGGTCCGCCATCACCCGCAATGGCTTGAAGCCCGCAAAATCATCGAAAGCGGCCAGATCGGCACCCTAACCACAGTGCAAAGTATCTTTAGCTACTACAATGCCGATCCGAACAATGTGCGCAACAAGAAGGACATTGGCGGCGGCGGTTTGCTTGATATTGGCTGTTACTGCATCGTCGGCCCACGCTTTGTCACCGCCAAGGAACCGGTACGTGTTGTATCCTTGATGGATAAAGACCCGAAATTTGGCACCGACCGCCTTGTTTCCGGCATGCTTGATTTTGGATCGGGCCTTCAGGCAAGTTTTGTTTGCGGCACCCAATCAGCGGCCGTTCAGCGCGTTCATATTCTGGGGTCCGAGGGCCGCATTGAAATTCTGATGCCGTTTAACCCGATCGCGGAAAACCCGGCAGTCATTCGGGTTGCAGGGCAAAAACAGCCCGGCTTTGACGACGCACGTGAGATTAAATTCCCAATTCTCAATCACTATACCCTGCAAGGCGAAGCCGCGACTTCGATATTCAAAGGCGAAAGCCCGGTCGACTATCCGATCGAAGATGCAATTGCCAATATGCAGATTTTGGATGCGCTGGCCCGTTCGGCCAAAACGGGTAGCTGGGAGATGGTGAAGGCCTGATCAGCACGCAGGCTACTGAAAACAAAAAGCCGCAAGCATCCGCTTGCGGCTTTTTCGATCAAAATTCGTTTCCTGATGCCAGTTACTTGGCAAAGGCCTTTTTCATGCGGGTAATCGCCTCAGACATTTTGGCTTCTTCCTTGCAGAAGCAGAACCGCACGAAATTGCGCACGCCACCGTCTTCGCCCTGATAGAAGGCCGAAACAGGGATGGCGACAACGCCTGCTTCCTTGATCATGATCTGACAGAACTCGACATCATCGCAATCATAGCCAAGCGGGCGGAAGTCACAGGTGATGAAATAGGTTCCTTGAGAATCCAATACTTCAAAACCGACTTCTTTAAGCCCCTTCATCAGGAAATCACGCTTTGCCTGCATTTCTGCGGTGAAGGTTTCGAAATATTCATCGTCCTTATTCAGGCCATAGGCAACACCATGCTGCAATCCCGGTGGCACGGTGAAAACCAAAAACTGATGGGCCTTTTTAATCGGCTCCATCAATTTGGCACAGGCCGTGACATAGCCGATTTTCCAACCGGTCAGTGAAAAGGTCTTACCGGCCGATCCGATGCGCACGGTGCGATCATGCATGCCCGGAAACGTCATCAGCGGATGGTGCTTACGACCATCAAAAACCAGATGTTCGTAAACTTCATCACACAGCGCAATGACGTCATGCTTGATGCAAAGATCGGCAACGAATTGTAGTTCATCGTCGCCGTAGACCTTTGAGCACGGGTTTTGCGGCGAGTTGATCAGGATCAGCTTGGTTTTTTCTGAAAAGGCCGCAGCAAGTTCGTCGCGCGGCAAATCCCAATGTGGCGGGGTTACGCGCACCAGTTTGGGAATACCCCCTGCCAGCTTCACAATCGGAAGATAGCTGTCATAAAGCGGTTCGATCAGGATCACTTCATCACCCGGTGCCACCAGACCAAGGATCACATCTGCTAATCCTTCGGTCGCCCCCACGGCAACCAGAACTTCTGTTTTCGGATCGACATCAATGCCGTAGAAACGTTTGTTATGGTCAGCAACCGCTTGTAGCAATTCGGGAACACCGGCAAGCGGGGGATACTGATTGGACAGTTCCATTGTTGCGCGGGCGGCGGCTTCGCGAATGTCAGCCGGGCCGTCGGTATCGGGTGCGCCCTGCCCCAAATTGATGGCATTATGTTTCTGGGCCAGTTCGTTCATCACTTCAAAAATCGTGATCCCGCCCGAAGCGAAAAGAGGATTGCCGACAAATTCGGTCATGAGGCGTCCTTTATATTAAAGTCAATTACCGGATGGTGGCGTCCGGTTCTTCCCTGATCTTGATCGCACTTAAATCCTGCAACAGCACGATCCATAAGTTGTGGCTGTTATGTCAACCTTACGAGTCTGATCACCGTATATGCCGATTCACGGTGATTCGGCAAATATGCATGCCAAACAGTGCCCTGTCGCGACAAATCCTGTCGCATGATGGCCCCTTCTTGGCAAGCATTGTACGATTTGGGGCGCTCTGTATCGTCCCGCATCACTTTCGAACAGGGCATTTGCATATTTTTTGATCAACTTGCCTAAAACTAAGTCACCTTCAATCAAGAAAACCTTAAAAATCTCATGGGTTTTGCTGGGTTTTCGCGGCAAGAATCCTTAGAATGCCGTGGCGGACCTAAATTGGCATGGTCCGTGCAACAGACACTGCGCGAAGCATTATGCTTTCCGAGTTCTACGCAACTCTCGCAAAAAGCAGAGGGCGCTTAATGAAAAAGATCGAAGCCATCATCAAGCCATTCAAGCTTGACGAGGTAAAAGAGGCCCTTCAAGAGATCGGCCTCAAAGGGATTACCGTCACCGAAGCCAAAGGTTTCGGACGTCAGAAAGGTCACACGGAGCTGTATCGCGGCGCCGAATACGTTGTGGACTTTTTGCCGAAGGTAAAGCTGGAAATCGTTGTCGAGGACACGCTTGTCGAGCGTGCGATTGAGGCAATCCAGCAAGCCGCTCATACCGGTCGTATCGGCGATGGTAAAATTTTCGTTTCCTCACTTGAGGACGCGATCCGTATTCGTACTGGTGAACGGGGCAATGACGCGATCTGATCGGTCTTGTCTGTCAATGAACACCGCACGGTAACAAATTTTGAGTTTTAAAGGGTTGCATCATGTCTGACGCTGCTTCTGTACTTAATCTGATCAAAGAAAAAGGCATCCAGTTTGTCGATCTGCGCTTTACCGATTCCAAAGGTAAATGGCAGCATACTGCGCAGGATATCTGCACGATCGACGAAGACGTCTTTGTTGACGGCATCATGTTCGACGGTTCGTCGATCGCCGGTTGGAAAGACATCAATGAATCTGACATGATCCTGATGCCGGATCCTTCAACCGCTGTTGTTGATCCATTCACCGCACAGCCAACCCTGATCATCGTTTGCGACGTTATCGAACCGGCAACCGGCCAGGGTTACGAGCGTTGCCCGCGTTCGACCGCGAAACGCGCACTTGCTTACATGCAGTCCGCTGGTATCGGCGACACCGCATATTTCGGTGCTGAACCAGAATTCTTCATGTTTGACGATGTTCGCTGGAGCACTTCGCAGGAAAGCATGGCTTATGCCCTTGATTCCGAAGAAGGTCCTTACAACACCGGCACCGAATTCGAAGGCGGCAACCGCGGTCACCGTCCGGGTCCAAAAGGCGGTTACTTCCCAGTACAGCCTGTTGATTCGGCAAACGACATCCGTGCCGAAATGGTCAACTACATCAACGAAATGGGCGTGCGTTGCGAAAAGCACCACCATGAAGTTGCACCGTCGCAGCACGAACTGGGTATCGCTTTTGGCACCCTGATCGAACATGCTGATGCCGTTCAGATCTACAAATATTGCATCCACATGGTTGCACACCAGTATGGCAAAACCGCAACCTTTATGCCGAAGCCTGTCTTTGGTGACAACGGTTCTGGCATGCATACGCACCAGTCGATCTGGCACGAAGGCAAACCGCTGTTTGCTGGCAACAGCTATGCTGACCTGTCGGAAACCGCGCTTTACTACATTGGCGGTATCATCAAACATGCCAAAGCATTGAACGCCTTCACCAACCCGACGACCAACTCTTACAAGCGTCTGGTCCCGGGCTTTGAAGCACCGGTTCTGCTGGCATATTCTGCTCGTAACCGTTCTGCATCTTGCCGTATCCCTTACACTGCTTCGCCTAAAGGCAAGCGTGTTGAGATCCGCTTCCCGGATGCACTGGCCAACCCGTATCTGGCATTCTCTGCCATGCTGATGGCTGGCCTTGACGGTATCGAGAACAAGATCCATCCTGGCGAAGCAATGGACAAAAACCTCTATGACCTTCCTGCGGAAGAGCTCAAAGATGTTCCGACTGTTTGCCGCTCGCTTCATGAAGCACTCGACAGCCTCAGCGCTGACCGTGACTTCCTGAAGAAAGGCGACGTCATGACCGACGACCTGATCGACGCATACATCTCCCTGAAAATGGAAGAAGTCATTCGCTTCGAACAGGCTCCGCACCCGGTCGAATTCGACATGTATTACAGCGGTTAATCCTTTCACCCGAAAGGAATACGCGATCAGAAAACGCCCGGTCATCACGACCGGGCGTTTTTTTTGAGGCTTAAACAGTTTGATTACCCCTTATGAATAAGATTTGACCTCATCTGACGTATGGGGATTTAATCGTATTTATGAGCAAGTCAGCTTCAACGCCCAGTTTTGCGGAAAAACGTACCCGGCAGAAAGCCGATAAATTGGTCCGCACGGCCGACAGTGCACTTGCATCGGGCAAGGTTACTGATGCTTTATCAGCGGCCCAGCAAGCCCTTGCCCTCCTCTCCGATTACGCCCCCTCGACATTTGCCATGGCCCGCATCATGCGTGCGATGGGGAAACTTCCCGATGCCGTCGGAATGCTGCAAAAGGCCTGCAACAGTGCAGATGCCAAAATTGAATACTTCCACGAACTTGCCGGCGTATTAGGTGCAATGGGTAAGTTCGATTTGGTCCAGCAGGTTTTATTCGCCGCTATACGTCGTTTCCCAACTCATGGACCAACCTATAGCGAGCTTGGTGTGATCCTTGTTCAGGGTGAATTCACCTCCCAGGGGATCGATATTTTGAAAAAAGCCGTCGCATTCAGTCCGAATGACTGGCGCAGCCTGAACAACCTGGGATCAGCACTGATCAAGGTCGGACGAGAACAGGAAGCATTGGACTATCTCGTCAAAGCTGAAAAACTCGTGGCTAAGAATCCGGAACGGCTTGAGCGCACATTGCTGTTGATTGGTGAAGCCCAACGTCACATGGGCGCACTGGACAAAGCACGGTCTACCTTCAACAAAGCACTGAACATCAATCCGAATTCAGGACGGGCATGGCATGACCTTGCTGATGTGATGAAATTTACAGTGGAAAGCCCTGAAATTGGAAAAATGACGGCGGCACTTGCGCTAGATGAAGCGTCGCTGGGCAAGCAAGACCGTGAAATGATCAGCTTTTCTCTTGGCAAGGCCTATATGGATTGTGCTGATCCCAAACAAGCAATCGCCCATCTGGATCAAGCAAATGCGTTACGTCGGTCAGACTTTGCTTTTGACCCGATTAAGAAGCAGGGATACGACTCCAAGATCACCTGTGACCGAGTCCGCCGAATAGCCGATTACTTCCCCAAGGAACTGTTTGATAACCTTCCAGAGATCACCGATGGAGCGTCATCAAGCCACGCCTTCATTGTTGGCATGCCAAGATCAGGCAGTACATTGGTCGAACAAATTCTTGGAAGCCATCCAAACACACTCCCGACCGGAGAATTACGCAGCTTTCCGAAATTCAAAGATGAGCTGTTTGGCCCTGTTTTCCCGAACCAGCCCGAAGATCGCGATAAAACCGGGTCAAAGGAGCTGCTTTCGAAACTTTGGGCATCATACCGCGACGAAGTCCACGACATGTTTCCACCAACCAATGGTACGCGCGTGATCATTGACAAGATGCTGGGAAATTTTTCATGGGCCGGCTTAATCCTGCTTTCTGTACCCGGAGCCAAGATTATTCATTGCCGCCGCGATCCGGTTGACACCTGTTTGTCATGTTACTCAAAACGGTTTGCCAATTTACAGGTCTACACCTGCAACCAAACCGAATTAGGCGAATTTTACCGCGCCTATGATGACCTGATGACCCATTGGCGAGCAATCTTGCCCAAGGATCGATTCATCGAAGTCAATTACGAAGACGTCGTGGCCGATATCGAACCACAGTCACGCCGATTGATAGATTTTCTCGGCCTGCCTTGGAATGACGTGGTTTTGGAATTCCAAAACTCCAGCAGGTCCGTACGTACAGCAAGTGCAGCGCAAGTTCGCCAAAAACTTTATCAAAGCAGTGTTGAACGCTGGAAACCCTATGCCCCATACATTCAGCCGCTTCTTGCTGCCCTGGGCATTCACCCCCAAGACGAGGACAGCTTATGAGTACCGTTAAAACCCAAACGCCCGAGAGTGTTCTGGAAAAGGCACGTAAGCTGTGGCAGCAGGGAAAAGAACAGCAGACCTATGAGTTGTGTGCGACATACCTTCGGACCGATCCGAATTACGGACCCTTGCTGCATTTCTTTGCTGGGGTACTTGAAAAGCAGGGCAACATTTTTGGTGCACTTAAGCATCTGGAATTTGCCTGTAAGGCGCCAAATCCGCAAAATCTGTACTATCTTGACCTTGCTAAATTAATGCACAAACAGAACATGTATCTGGAATGCCAGAATGTTCTGAATGTCGCGATGAAACGTGACCCTCATGATGTGGAAATCCAAGCCCAACTTGCCAGCATTCTGATCCTGAATGGCTTTTACGATCAGGGCGTTCATCTTTTTACCCACGTGATGACAAAAATCCCGGCTGATTGGCAAAAGTGGAACCTGTATGCCCATTCGGTTGCCAAGTCATCCCGCCCCAAACAAGCCGATACTCTTTATGATCAGGCACTTGAAGTAGGCTATGCTGCAATCAAGAATAAACAGTCAAAACCGGTCCCAGCACCAACACCCATTGAACTTTCCCGTATCTTGATGAACAAAGCTGATCATCTAAAAACCATGGGCGATACAAAAGGTTGCGAAGCAGCCATCCGTGAAGCGATCAGGAATTCCAAGTTCTTTGCCCGCGCATGGACGGAACTTGCGACCCTTAAGGTCTTTGGAAATAATGATTTCGCTACAGTCGAAAAAATGATCAAAACCGGAAAATCCAAACTTTCCAAGTCCGACCAACAACATCTTCATTACGCACTTGGTCTAGCCTATATGAACCGTGGCGATGGCAAGATCGCAATGGATCACTATTTCAAGGCCAACCGCTATCAACGGCAACAAGTCGAATACAATGAGGAAAGCACTCTGGGTTTCCTTAAAAACATTCCAGAGTTCTATACTCCGGACGTCATTAGCCAGGGTAGCCTGAAAGAAGAAGATGACGATCAACAGCAATTCATCTTTATTGTCGGCATGCCACGCAGTGGTTCAAGCTTGCTTGAGCAGATCCTTGATAGTCACACAGATGCATTTGGTGTTGGTGAAATTCGCACCCTACCCAACCTTGAAAAGCGCGCATATGGCGATGGCTTCCCATCGCAACCACAACACAGAAAACTTCTAGCCGACCCAAAGCGCCTTAACATGTTTGCCAAGGCCTATCGTGATGAAGTGTCACGGGCTCTCCCGCCTGAGGCCATCATCAATGGTAAAAAGCCACGCTATATCGTTGATAAGATGCTGGGTAATTTTGTATCGACTGGTTTGATTGCCATGGCGTTTCCCAATTCGAAAATCATTCATTCACGCCGTGATCCGCTTGACACGGCGTTTTCGTGTTTCACGCACTTCTTTGCTGATGGTCACAAATATCTTTGTGATCTCAAAGATATTGGCCATTTCTATCTCGCTTATCGCGACCTGATGGCTTATTGGGAAGAAACCCTGCCCAAGGAACAATTCATCACAGTCGATTATGAAAAGGTTATTGACGATCTAGAAGGTGAATCCCGCCGTTTGATCGATTTCCTTGACCTTGATTGGCAAGACTCCTGCCTTGAATTTTACGCCAACAAACGTGAAGTCCGCACCCATAGTGCCCTTGAAGTTCGCCAACCAATTTACAAAAGCAGCGTTGAACGTTGGCGTCCATATCAAAAGGAACTTACCCCTCTGTTTGAAGCACTTGGCATTACCCCGGAATAGATCTGCCTTAAAATCACCAAATCGGGCGCCAGTTTTTGCCTGCTGATCCGTGTTTATGCGTGACGGGAGAAGGTTACACCTTCACCCGCGTCACTGATTAAACAGGATGTCGGCAATGATGGATGACCAGCCAAGCCCCCCAAAAACAGCGAAGGCAACCCCCGCAAGCCAGCATCAGTCACCCAATCCACCTGCTGCTGGGAGCGGGACTTTAAACCCATCATCGCAAAAGCTTAGTTCTGGTTTGGCGGAAATCAGGAAGCAATGGTCGTCGGGCAATCATCGGGCGGCGCGCAAGATTTGCACCAAGTTACTGGCTCAATACCCCAACCATGGCGATCTGCATCAAACCAGTGGCTTGATCTATAATGAAAGCGGTCAAATTCCCGAAGCTGTTAGAAGCCTTGAGATGGCCTGCAATAGCCCCAATCCAAAACCCGTCTATTTTACCGACCTTGCCGCCATCCTCGGCAATGCTGGTTATGATGCCCAAGCCAAAACTGTTTTACACACGGCAGTGAAGCGTTTTCCAGTCGACGGGAAATCGCATTTGCAATTGGGCATTCTTGAATCACGCGGCATGGGTACGCGCAATGCCATCCCCCATCTTAAGCGCGCGATTGCACTTGCCCCGACCGACTGGACATCATGGAGTGCAATGGGCGTTGTTTTGATGTCGCTTGATGATGTCCAATCCGCGATGGCGCATCTTGGCAAGGCGCTTGAATATGCGCAACAAGGTGCCAATCAAAAAGCAATCAACGACATCAAAATCAGTATTGGCGAATGCCAAAAGGAACTGGGAAATGTTGATGACGCCTGTGCATTGTTTGAAAGCGTTCTGAAACAAGAACCTGCAAACATCCGCGCATGGCATTGCCTGAGCCTTGCGACCAAAATACTCGAAACCCACCCGGCCCGTCCGGTAATTTACGACATTTATCAATCTGGCGATTACCAGAAGATGCCCCATGGCGAGCAGGAAATGCTTTTGTTTTCAATTGGTAAAATAGAGATGGAACACCAAAATCCCGATGCAGCTATGAAGGCGATTAACGCAGCAAACTTCGTCAAACGCCAAACCATCACCTATTCGCAAAGCGCGATTGAAGACATGCTTGGCCATGTACGGGACTGCTTTCCCAAAGAACGCTTTGCCCATCTTGGCCCCATCGGCAATGACGATCAAGAAGCCCAGCATGTCTTCATTGTCGGCATGCCGCGGTCAGGCACGACCCTGACCGAACAGATTTTAAGTTCCCACCCTGATGTCTTTGGCGCTGGCGAACTTGATACCATGCCCTACCATCATCAAGCCTTGATCGAGCATAAGGTCAAGTGCGGTTGTGACCGGCATGACGTTATGAAATATGACGATGATTTCATTCGTATTCTGGGCCAAGCCTATCGCAAAGAAACCCTTGGACGTGTTGCAAAGATTCAAACTGAAAACGTTGTGCACACCACCGCGCGCCTCATCATTGACAAGCTGCCATCAAACTTTACCCGTGCGGGAATGCTGGCATTGATGTTGCCCAACACACGGATCATTCATTGCCGTCGGCACCCGATGGCATCGTGCTTTTCGATTTATAACCGTCGTTTTGGTGGGGTGCAGAACTTTGCCTATGATCAACGCGACCTTGGGCATTATTACAATACTTATGAACGGTTTATGGATCATTGGCGCGATGTTCTTCCGGCTGACCGGTTCATCGAGGTTGACTACGAAAACGTTGTCGAAAACCTTGAAGTCGAAGCCCGGCGCCTGATCAAGTTTGTCGGCCTTTCGTGGGATGACGCCTGCCTTAGCTTCTATAAAACAGAACGCCAAATTAGAACCCATAGCGCCCTTCAGGTGCGAAAACCGATTTATCGCAGCAGCCTGAAAGGTTGGGAGCCCTATGCCCAGCATCTGGGCCCATTGCTTGAAACACTTGGTCTGGATAAATCTGGCGAACCATTGGATGTTAAAACGCGAAAGGCCGGCTGATCTGCCGGCCTTTCGCTGATTTGATATCAGTCCTGATCAAGCTCGGGTTCAAGATCCCGGGCATAAAGGCGATACTGCCCACCCCCGGATTCCTTGGCCGTCCGCATGGCTTTATCCGCCCGGCGCAATTGCTCGTTCATATCACTCATCCCGGCATCAAAGACCACCATCCCCAGTGAACATGTCACCGTTGCATCAGCACCATCTTCTAGCGAAATGGGGTTCTCCATTTCCTTGAGAATGGCATTGGCGGTCTCAATCATATATTTTTCATCGCCCTTATTGAGAAACAAAAGGCCGAACTGATCGCCCGCAAGACGTGATATTTCCTCGGCCCGGCGCGCGGCACGTTTCAATCGTCTGGCTGTTTCAGTCAAAACAGCATCGCCGGCACTGTGGCCCAATTTGTTGTTAAGGTCGCTTAATCTGTCCAGATCGACAATGAACAACGCTGCTGGTGCCGCCGTCCCGCGCAGAACAAGTTCAGACTGCGTCATTTTTTGCAAGAACCGCGCACGGTTGGCCAAACCGGTCAATTCGTCGTTATTGGCCTTATTTTGCAATTCCCGGGCAACATGCTTTTCCTTGGTGATGTCACTAAGCCACCACAAAACAGATTGTTCGCCTTCGAAATCAAGCGGTTCAATATTGGTTTTAACCCAAATTGCTTCAGTCATACCGGGTCTTCGAATGCGTAACTCAACATCGGTGAGTTCGCCCAGCATATCCATGTCGCTTAGGCTTTGTTTGCGATAGCGATCGGACAGCAATACCGCATCGGTATTTTCGTCATCCTCGCCAAGCTTCACCAACCGGGCAAAGGTCTGATTATAAAAACTGAATTTGCCGTCAGATCGGTTGGAAATCGCCACCCCAACCGGTGCATGTTCCAGAAGGCCCGTCAGGCGTTCTGATGCCGCCGCAATTTCGGCCTGTGCATCTTTGAGCGAGGTAATATCAACCAGCGACCCGATCGTTCCGACAACCGCCCCACTTGGGCCCTTAAGCCGTGCAGCAGCAAACATCACAGTCCGGGCAATATCACCGACCGAAAAACTGATTTCATCGCGCGCATCATCAAACGTATCGGAAAGCGTTTTTTCCTTGCTGTTGATCACATCAACAAGGGACTTATCGGCCACATCCGCCAGGTTCTTACCAATCACCTGATCGGGGCTGGACCCGATCAATTCAGCAAATGCAGCGTTGCAACGGTTGATCACACCATCCAGATTTTTCAGATATACCGGGGTCGGCAGAACTTCGATCATGTGCTGAATAAATGTTTTATGATCCGCCAATGACCTTGCAAGTTCTTCGGCCTTGCCCACATCACGCACGACAAGTGCTACCGATCCGTCCGGCCCGTCATGTCGACGCCAGGTGAACTTGCGTTTACCAAGGCCAAAAGCGGGTAAATCCGCTTTGCCCTTTTTACCGGAAATATGTTCAAGCGTTTCCCGAACAGCAACTTTTGCGTCGCCATTGGAAAATTCAGCATTCTTGGCAAGAAAAGCCAAGAACTGCTTTACCTCGGACCCCGCACGCAAGGTCGATACACCGTCCGTAAACAAGGCTTCTGCAGCCGGATTGGCATGCGCGACTTTAAGCCCATTCTTCTCAAGCAGAATGATGCCATCTCGCGCAAGGGCTGCTGTCGCCTCAATACCAGAACTTAACGCCAAATCTCCACCCCTTTCAAACTACCGAGAGCTGTATATTTATCTATCAATTTTCAGCCCCCAAATCGCACGACAACAGAAACATGGTCTGTTACATCGCACCCGAGATCGTCATATGGGCATGGAAACAAGGGTTTACAAAATTCAGGATTTTGCCGCTGGCATTGGCAAATCAATATAGCCACGATCAATGCAATGTTCGAGTTCCCGCGCGGCGGCCAACATTTCCTGATAACATTCACGTAAGTGCTTCAAATGGGCCAATTCTCCTTCCGTTGGATGTTGGTCCGAACGATCTGATGTAAGCTTAAAAGCATATTTCAGGTAATCGGCACGCAACCTTGCGACGGTAATCATCAATGGCACGGCATTTTCCACCGACATATCGGGGATCGCTGGGCTGATAATCTCGTGGTTAATTTCGCGAAGAACATGTTCCATGCCCATCATAAAGCGACTTTTGCTGCGGCTGGGGTCTTGTGTCATGACCATTGCTCCTACGCCATAAGGGTTTGAATTCTTATGATAGTATCATGCTATAAGGTAAAAACAGTTATAACAGCTTATCCTTACGATTACATCAGTCTGGTCCGCCATCTTCGCGCAACTGTCATCACAACTTGCAGGCATGCCATAACCGCGCTAGAGGATGGGGCATCCATTTTTCAGAAACAGGAATTCAATCATGGAAGCACGCGTAAAGTGGCTTGAGAACCTTACTTTCACAGGTACCAGCGGCACTGGCCACGGTGTTGTCATGGATGGCGACAAAGATAATGGTTTTGGCCCGAGCCCAATGGAAATGCTGCTTCTTGGTCTTGCAGGATGCTCATCAATTGACGTCGTGCATATCCTGAAAAAAGGCCGTGAAAATATTCATGATGTTGAAACTAACGTCAAAGCCGAACGTGCTGAAACTGACCCCAAGGTTTTCACCAAAATTCACCTGCATTTCAAGGTAAAGGGTGAAAACCTGAATGAGACGAAACTTGGTCGTGCGGTTGAGCTTTCGGCTGAAAAATATTGTTCGGCCTCGATCATGTTGTCAAAGGCGGCCGAGATCACCCATAGCTGGGAAATCGTTGAATAGGCCTTATTAAGACTGCCTTTATGAGGTCACGTTGTTTGCCTAGGGTCAGTAGCTAGACAAAAGCGGTCTGTATTCAGGCCGCTTTTTTGTTTCTCGCGCCAATCGGTTACACGCACTAACATCAAAAGCCTGCCAACAAAATATGCTATAAGCAGTCCAACAAACTTAACGACACGGAGCCATCCCAAATGGGCACTCAATGGACGATACGCACCAGCCTGACTTACCTGATTGTTGGTGCCGCATTGGCGATTGCAGGTTGCTCAGAGAAAGATCCACAACACAGCCCATCGGGTAATGCCATAGCGGCGCCATCCAGTGAAATGTCATTCGCCGAATATGTAAAATCAACCCGTACGCAATTGCATGACGTACTGTCCACAAGTCGGTTCGCACAAGAAGAACGCCCGTTTGGCGGCTATAACATTGAACAGGTCGTTGATATGCGTGCGCCATTTGCCATGGCACCAGACCGGGTTTCATGTGACGCGGTTGGCCGTGATCTTGTGCATGGTGAAAAGGTCGGGTTTCTTATGATCCATGGCCTGACCGATAGCCCGTTCTGGTTAAGCGATGTCCGCGACCATTTACGCAAACAATTTCCCTGTGCAACGTTTCACGGCGTATTGCTGCCGGGTCACGGAACCGTCCCTGGTGACTTGATTGATGTTGGGTTGGATGACTGGCTTGAAACCGTGCGCTACGGCGTTGATGCTTTTGGTAATGATATAGAACACATTATCCCCATTGGATATTCCATGGGGGCTGCATTGATTGGGCGTGATTTTGATGCCCGTAAACAAGACAAGCGCATCAATGGCATGATCATGCTGTCCCCCGGTTTGGCGGCAAAAAGCAAACAGGCATGGCTTACCCCCTATGCCCGATATGTTAAAAAATGGGTCGGTCAGGGCAACTATAATGATCCGGCCAAATATGGTTCGATGGCAATGAATGCGGCGGCCCAATTCCATCTTCTGACCGAACCCTATCGCGAAAGAACGATCAAAAGCTTTGATATTCCGGTATTTCTGGTCATTAGTTCCGATGACCAAACCGTTGATCCGCTTGCGGCAGTTGATTTCTTTTGTGAAAAAGTTGATGCACCGATCAAGCACCTGATTTGGTATCAGGGCGAAGACAATGCACTGGATGAACACCCGACATGCGACAATATCGACATTGTGCGTTCCGCCAATGATGAGATGCGCACGATCAATCACGCGCATACCGCCATCACCATGCATCCCGAAAGCAGTGTCTATGGCTTAAACGGCGCAGTTCGTGATTGTGGCCATTATGATGACGATGAACAACGTACATCCTGTGAAACGGGTGACAACACTGTCTATGGCGAACGCAATCTGGTCACATCAACGACACCGGGCACTTTACGGCGCGGCACGTTTAATCCTGATTTTCCCGAAATGATCAAGAAAATGTCTACCTTTATTGTTGCCTCACTTGGCACAACAATACACGCGCCAACAAAATAACGCTCCGCTCCCATTACAGTTATATCCATGACATTTTCCATTGATCGTTTCATCGCCCCTGACGGTATTTCGCTGCGCCTTGGCATAGATGCACCTGACTCCCCACGTGGCTATGTCCTTGTCTTGCAAGGACGAGGTGAATTTATCGAGCGTTATCAGGAAACAGCCGCTGATCTTGCATCGCGTGGCTGGGGCTGTGTTACTTTTGATTTTCGCGGGCAAGGCGGATCATCACGCGAAGCCCCCGATCCAACGATGGGCTTTGTCCAAGATCTGGAAGATTACGCCGCCGATACCCGACACGTCATCAATCACGTTAAACAGAAGCACGGTATAACTTGCGACTTGGTTCTGACCCATTCGACCGGTGGTCTGGTCGCAATGAGCATGATACTTGACCAACCAGATCTTTGGAAAAGTGCTGTTATGATTGCGCCGTTTTTTGGATTGGGCGGGCCTGAATGGCTGTCGGCTGCGGCACAGTTCCTTTCAAGCGGTCTATGTCGCTATGGGTTTGATAAACAGTATCTGCCGGGGCAAAGTTCCCACAGCCCGCTTAAAGGTTTTGAACCTGACAATCTTCTGACCTCGGACCCGGCCCGCTATGAACGCAATCGTGCTTTTCTAAGCAATGATCCATCTCTTCTCATTGGGGGGACATCTGCTGGCTGGCTTGATGCCTGTTTTCAGGCGCAGGCATCGGTTGCAGGCAAACTCAAAAGCATCGCAGGAAACTTACCCCCGATTACAATGGTACTTGCTGGAAACGATCAGGTTGTTTCAAACCAAACAACCGAAGAAATGTTTGGCAAGTTTCCCAACATCACCATCACCGAAATTCCCGAAGCCCGACATGAAATTTTGCAAGAACAAGACCTGTTTCGTGCCCAATTCTGGGCAGCCTTTGATTCGCATCTAGCCTACCATCATCCTTGATCGAGAATAAAATACCGCAGTAAATTCAAACCCCAACCTGCTTAGGCAACGTCTGCAAAACCTTCGAACCGTTTTTTTCGAAACACGCTTGGCGCGATACCACGGTGGCGGCGGAACTGGCGGTTAAAATGTGACAGGTTTTGAAAACCTGCTTCCTCTGCCACGCGATAAATTGGCATGTCAGATGACAACAGCAAACTGGCCGCCCGCCCCAATCGCAACCCCATCAGATAATCCTGAATGTTTGATCCCATATGGCGCTGGAAAAACCTGCGTAAAGTGCGTTCGCTCATGCCTGCATTTTGCGCGATCCACGCACTGCTGATCGGCTCGAAATAACTGCCATGCAGTAAATCAAGAACCTTGCCCAACCGGCTGGCATCATCATGATCAGGAAGTGCCGCATCAAAGCGATCAGATGCCAATGGCGTAAGGTCATTGGCGTCAAGTAAAGTACGAAGAACTTCGATCAGAAGTAAAAGCTGATCAGCCGATGTGCCGCGATCAAATTGTGGGGCAAAAGCAGCAACCTTGCGCGCCGTTTTCCCATCGAACTGAACCCCGCGCCGAGCAAGTCGAAGGGCTTTTTCAAGACCTGCCAGTTCGGGCATGGTTTGACAAACCGAGTTAATCCAGTCTGCCGTAAACCAAAAAACAAAGGCCTGATGTCCTTTGCGCCGTCCTTTTACCTGAAGGACGGCATCAGCAGCACGCAACCCACCTTGGCTGACCGATGGCGGCTTTGCATTCGAAGAATGCCACGTATGGGGAAGGTTTGGCCCCAGCAACACAAGGTCATCATCGCCATACGCCCCAATATGGTCACCGACATATCGTTGCCCCTGACTTCCAAGGGTTAGGGTCAGTTCATATTCCGGGTGAAAGTGCCATTCAAACGGGATCGCCTGCAAATTACGATACAAGCCCTTCCAAGACCGATCCTCGGCAATCTGGACATGCTCAAACAACAGTTTCATCAGAAACCCACCATGCTTGTACGGTAAACATCTTCATCAATTTTGGCCAAATAGTATCATTATTTGTCCGCCCTGTCAGTGGGCATCAAGTGGCTGTGTTGTTTAGAATTCATCCAGTCTTAAAAAACAAACATCCGGGAGAAACAGCATGTCAATGTTAGCAACAGCGCCAATGACCCAAGCACCCAATGCCGACCGCCCCGGCAATGCGTCAGTTAAGGAAGTCCAAGGTGAGCAGCTTCGTGATCTGACTAAAACCTTACCGCTTCGTGTTTTATCAGAAGAAGATTTTGCGCATTGGCAAACCTATGGCTATGTCGTTGTGCCAAATGCTGTTCCGGCCGAGCAAGTCCGTGCGACTGTTGATCTTCTTTGGGAATTCACCGAGATGGACCCAAGCGACCCGGAAAGCTGGAGCCGCCCGCAAATGCGCGACCATGCGATGAAGGAATTGAACAATTCCGGCATGGTTGAAATTTACAACCATCAGACACTTTGGGATAACCGCCAGACGCAGCGGGTATATGATGCCTTTGTCGACATCTGGGACCGAACCGACCTTTGGGTGTCGATTGACCGTGCGAACCTTAACACGCCCAACACGGGCAAGCGTGCCTTTGACGGTTTTATTCACTGGGATGCAGATACCACCAATGATCCTTTGCCGATCAACGTACAGGGCGTTTTGTCGCTTGTTGATACCACCGATGACATGGGCGGGTTCCAATGCGTGCCAGATTTATTTGCAAATTTCGAAGAATGGCGCAAAACCGCACCAAAGGACCGTGATCCGTTCCGCCCGGATATGGAAAACGTCCCTTACCCGCCCAAACGGATTGCAATGAAGGCAGGCGACCTTGTGATTTTTAATAGCCTGCTGGCCCATGGCATTCGGGCAAACCGGTCAGATCAGTCGCGTATCGCGCAATATATATCGATGGCGCCCGCAACGCCCGAAGAACAGGAACTGGTGGATTGGCGGGTTAAAAGCTGGTCCGAACGCCTGCCAGCACGCGGCCATGCTTTTCCCGGTGACCCACGCAATTGGGAGCAAACCAAATATGAACGAGCGGAACTCACCCCGCTTGGCGAGAAATTACTGGGCAAAGCTGCCTGGTAACAGGTTTTCAAAATGACATACAAAAAAGCGCCCGATTAAAAGGGCGCTTTTTAACAAGGCAAGGACCAAGACCTTAAAGCTTGGCCAGCAAACCGGCCTTGGTCGCATCATCGACAAAGGCGGCTTCAATCGCAGTTCGCGTCACATCAAGCAATTCCACATCACTAAAGCCGAACACGTCCTGTGCGCGCTGATATTCATCGGCAAGGCTGGTAAAGAAGAAGGGCGGGTCGTCTGAACCAAGGGTAACTTTCACCCCTGAATCATAGAATTTGCGTAATGGGTGCGATGCGTAGTCGGGATAGACAGACAAGGCAATATTCGACCCTGGACATATTTCCAGAACGATGCCGCGCTTTGCCAATGTTTCGACCAGTTTCGGATCTTCGATGGAACGCACACCATGACCGATACGGGTTACGGGCAGCTTATCAATCGCATCCCAAACGCTTTGCGGTCCCTGCACTTCGCCCGCATGGGTGGTGCAGCCCAACCCGGCATCCGCGGCAATTTTAAACGCCGGATAAAACGTTTCTTGCGAGAACATGCTTTCATTCCCGCCCATCCCAAAGCCAACGATATAGGGGTGCGCACAAGCCGCTGTTTCCTTGGCAACCTTTAGCGCAATATCCCCGCCAACATGGCGGACACACGTCATGATGATCCGGCCGATGATGCCGGTTTCTTTCTCGGCGCGATCAATTCCATCAACCACCGCTTCAAGATGTTCATCATAAGACAGGCCGCAATCGGCCGCATGGGTCGGAGAACAAAATATCTCGACATACAACGCGCCGACCTTGGCTTGTTCCGTCAGATAGAAATGGGTGAGATCGGAATAATCTTGTTTGGTCCGGATGGCAGCACTGGCTTTATCAAAGCTTTTCAGGAACTCTGGAAAATCGTTCCAGATATAACGGTCCTGATCATCATAGATGTCATTTGGCAGGGTCAGACCATTGCGTTTGGCAAAAGCCCGAACCAATGCCGGTGTCATCGCACCTTCAAGATGCAAGTGCAGTTCTGCCTTGGGAAGGGTCTGGGTCATTGGGCGCTCCGGTTCTTTAGGTATCTTTTTTCATATAGAAATACCTTCTAACCCGAAGCTCCCATAAGGTCACGCAGCAACCGTTTTGCCTGAAGATTTCTGCGCTGTTTTCACCTTGGCGTTATCGCCATCTTCGGCAAGTTTGGCAAGTGGCCCGATAAAGGGTTCAAACCGCTGCCATTTCCCAAGAGAATCTTTGAAAATCGGTCGGCGGACTTGGATCATACTTGCCGTCGCAGCGGCATTGTCGGCCCGATAGAATTCAAGACATTCCGGGTGCCAATCCAACCCACAATGGGCAAGAAAATCCTTGGTTACTACTTCTGGATCAGCCACCAAGTCCTCATATGACAGATCATAAAGCATCCCGTTTTGGTCCGTTTCAAAGAGCGTCTCCATCAAACGAACATAAGCGCTGTAATAATCGGCAAATTCACCAAGATCATCGGCAAACCGCATCGGAATGGCAAAGGGTGTTGTATATATCGACAAACAGGTCGCCAACGGATAGCGATGCGTATGCAAGATTGGCGCATCGGGAAATACCCGTCTGATCATTTCCACACGAATAAAATTGGCTGGTGTTTTATTGGTGACAAACCGCTTGTCTGGCGCAAAGGCCTGTAGCGCATCAAGATATTGCTTTCTGATGGCCCGAACAGCCTTGCCATCCATACGTGCCAATTGATCGGATGTTTTCCCCGGTCCCACAACATCGACAACCGCCTTGGCAAAATCGCCAATCTCACCGGCAGCATGAACATCTGGATGCGCACCCAAAATACGTTCGGTCAAGGTTGTACCAGAACGCGGCATCCCAACGATAAAGATCGGCTTTGGACCCGTGGCGTTTTCAGAAAGTTCCAAAACAGATACCGGGTCATTGGCGCGGCCCGTATTCCTAGATATTTCCGACAAACGCGCCAGTTCGGTTAGTTCTTGTGCCATATCAATCGGGCGCGCTTTGCGGTTGGCAGCGTGCGCCTTTTGATAATACGCGAACGCCGCTTTCATATTTCCTTGGGTTTCTTCGATCTTGGCCAACGCAAAAGCCGCGTTATAAAATTCGCCAATCGACAACCCGGATTTGCCGATCATCTCACCTAAAAACTTGGCGGCTGACTCTGGCATCGATTGCGGGCGCAAAAAGGAAATAATCAAATAAGGCTGCGAACTGTAATCCGGTGCATCTGCGATAATCGATAAACTGGCTGAAACAGCTTTTTCAACTTCTGCTGCTGCGGCATAGCTGGACGCCAAAAGCATCCGCATTTCGATATTTTTGGGTTCGCGGGCAATGAAAGCTTCAAGCAACGCAAATGCCTGCGCGTATTGTTCTTGATGCAAATGAACACGCGCCATCACTTTTTGCGCATCAATGAACCGGGGGCTGCGTTCAGGAATACCAGAAAGTACCTTGATCGCACGAGACAGCTTAGGTGCAATGCAGCGGCCCGGACTTTTGGCTACTTCTCTCTGGAAAATAAAGTCACCAAGCATGTAAGAAAGCGTATCGTTCCGCGGCGCAGCACGCAGACGTTGTTCAATCGCCGACTCGACTGAATTAAAGTCATTTGAGATATAGCAATATTGCAATAAATTTTGTGCAACAGGCGCAAATAGCGGATCGTTTGTAGGAACGTTTCTAAAGAGCTTTCTAAGGCGTTGACCGGCACTTACTGGGCTTCCGCCCTGCAACTCACTAACCGCTGTCATAATCTGAATGTCGGTTCTTTTCGGATGGACCTTAAGAATCCGGGCACCAATCCGGGCCGCCGTACTAAATTCGGCGGCCGACATTGCCTGTTTTAAATCCCTTGCAATGTCAGGTTTCGACTGCGTCATTCATCTGTCCCTAGATGCGTATTTTTAAACTCACGCCCCTCCCCAGAAACTAACCGACTATAAGTCACTTAAAACCTGTCGCACAGCACAAATGTTTAACTTCAGCTACAAAATCACGAAATTGTGACTAAAGAGCATCACAAACAGACAGTTCCACCATTAATTGTGGTGCATAAATGGCTTGATGGCGTATTGCTGAACACGATTCATCGTATTTCCACTCTGAATTTTCTATCATCTCATGAACAGCTGGTTCAAAAATGTGATCGAAAGAATCTTCTCGCAGCAGCAAACACCGACAGGCGAAAGATCGTTTGGCAGGATTTGCACTATCCTCCAACCGGGTACGGCCGGGCCTTTTATGGACAAACGATGATAACCGACGCGAAGCGGTAGGCTTTTACACCCAGTGGATTGGCCAATCGCGGCGCGAAGAATTCCTTGATACCTTAAGCGACTAAGACAAGCGTCTTACCTACACATGCCAACTAAAGCATTTCAGATAATTCCCGGCGGACCATGCGTTTATAGCTGCTGATGATTTCGCGTCCTTCGCTTGCCGGAACGGATATCGCAAGGCGCATGGTGGCCTCGCCCGTATACATAATCAACAGGCACCGCGCGGCAAATGTCGATGCATCCCCATCATTATGGCGTATCCGAAGAATTGCGCGCGTCAGCAATTGGGCGTTTGCCCGACTGACTTCAAGTTCCATGTCGCGCAAGGTCTTATCTGCTTGGGTTCCCGTCCAGATGTCACAAATCACCGGCTCGGCGAGAAATAAGTCGTAATAGGTATCAATCAATTGATCAAAGGCAGTAATCAGATCACGCTCCGTTGCGACTTCTGCCAATGCTTCGTCAATACAATGCTGTGATTCTTCGTTATATCGCTGTGCCAAGGCATGAATGATCGACGCTTTGTCCGGGAAATATTGATAGAGCGACCCGATCGAGACTCCTGCCTTTTCGGCGAGTTCCCCCATCTTCATCGTGTCACTTCCGCTTGCCGAAATCAGATCGCACGCCGCTTTAAGGATGTTTTCCACCCGTTCGCGGCTTCTTTTTTGCGTCGGCGCACGGCGCATCTTTTTCACGTTATTCGACAAATACTTAAGTCCTATTTTTATCCATGATTGCACCCCAGATAACCGACGAAAACAGTTATGTGATGGCGCAACTCTCTTGACGAACAAAATACGAGGATTTATCACATTTAGCAAATGTGAGGATTATTCATATTTTTAACATCCAACTCAGGAGCCAAAACCATGACCACAAAAACCCGTTTTCTCGTCCTTGGTGCCACAGCAAAAACCGGTAAACGCGTTACCGAAAAACTGCAATCCAAAGGCCACGATGTGCGTGCCGTCTCACGCAGTACAACGCCAGCTTTTGACTGGACGAAACCCGAAACATGGGATGACGCGCTGCGCAATATTGATGCGATTTATGCGACGTTTCAGCCAGACCTCGCCGTCCCCGGATCGGATGAAATCATTGCGGCCTTTGCGAAAAAGGCGATTGCGCATGGCGCAAAACGGATTGTGATGCTGTCAGGTCGCGGCGAAGAGGCGGCACATCGGGCAGAAGATGTCCTGCGCCATTCCGGTGCAGATGTAACCGTCCTTCGGGCAAACTGGTTCTTCCAGAATTTCAGTGAAGACCTGTTCTTGCCCTATATCCAACAAGGCGCCCTTGCCCTGCCCGCTGGGGACATCCCCGAACCATTCATTGATGCCAATGATATTGCCGACTGTGCGGTTGCCTGCTTGCTGGATTCAAAGCATATCGGCAAAACTTATGAACTTTCGGGGCCAAATGCCCTGACATTCATGGAAGTTACATCCATCCTAAGTGATGCAACCAACCGTAAGATCGACTTCATCCCGATCACCCTTGATGAACTTGATGCAGAGATGGCCAAGGATGGCGTTCCAGAAGATTTTCGCGGTTTGATCCGTTATCTGTTTTCTGAAGTTCTGGACGGGCGCAATAGCGCACCGACCTCAGATGTCGAACAGATTTTGGGACGGAAGCCAAACAGCTTGCGCACCTATGCCGAAGAAGTGGCACGAACCGGCCTGTGGCATATAGCAAAAAGTGCCTGATCTTGAAGGCGTGCGGCGATTATTTTGCGGCACGCCTGTTTCTTCAGGCTTTTATTCAAGGCTTTTCGCAACACAGTCCACAGTGCCAAAGCTTATTGGTAGCTTTGCGGCGATCAATAATGACCAAAACCAATTCCGCGCAACTTTTAGGTAAACAGATCCCTGTTTTCTTCGATAATTTGTGGCAGTCGTCGCATCGTGCCAGACAGGTGCTGACGCATTTCTGCGCTGGCTGCGGTGCCGTCACCCGATTGAATAGCTTCGATAATTGCCTTGTGTTCCTCAAGGACAGAAACCATTTTGCCTGCGCGCGGTAAATCAAGGGTTCGAACCCGGGCTAAATGCCCGCTTTGTGCGGTAATGTGCAAATGCAGGTTGGA
Organism: Rhodospirillales bacterium; assembly: GCA_019634165.1. GTDB lineage: Bacteria > Pseudomonadota > Alphaproteobacteria > Rhodospirillales > Thalassospiraceae > Thalassospira. Next base: position 313,385 of record JAHQVT010000008.1, on the reverse strand, counting down.
TTGGTTAACACCGTTAAAAAGTGCCGCATGAAACGTTTCATCAAGCTGCTTAAACAGGTCAATCTGTTCAATATCCCCGACAAGGGCTTCTTGCAGTTTGACCATACCTTTGGCCTTGATCACCGCGCTGGAATCCTTTGATTCTGCTAATTGCCGAACCACTTCACATTCAGCCGCCACGCGTAGAAAATGTTCTTCGCGAATGCGATCAACGTCAATTTTGGTGACGACAGTGCGTGACTGCGGATAGGAAACAACCAAACCGCTTTGTTCAAGGCGCAAGATCGCCTCGCGCACGGGGGATTGACTGACATTAAAACTATCCGCCAATTCGGCGCGAACAAGGGTGGTTTCAGGCGGAAGTGCCAGCGAGATGATCCGATTTCGGATTTCTTCATATACCAAGGCAGAGGCCGGAACATGCGCATTGGTCTTGATCCCGCCATCATACCCAGCAATCAGGCCACCTGTAGATGTTTTCATCTTCATTTGTCTCCTCGGCAATTCTTCAGATGCCTGAATTCTTAGGTTCACTCATTACATCAATGTATTAGGCAATATCAACGTCAAGCTCGGCGCGGTTGCCAGCAGGATGAAGAAGATCACCATTGCGATAAAGAACGGGATAGAAGCCCGGCTATAGGCGCCGGTCTTGACATCAAGAATGCCGCACACCGTAAACATGATCACGCCCACAGGCGGCGTCAGACCGCCGAAATTGATCAATGTGACAATCAAGATACCCATATGGACAGGGTCATAACCGGCATTAACAAGTACCGGCATGACAATTGGCGTTACCAAAAGTATGTTAGCCGCCCCCTCAAGAAACATGCCGCTTACCACCAGAACGATCACAACCAAACCAAGAATAAAGACCGGGTCTTCGGTTAATGTCGTTACAAACTCGGTAATCTGCTGAGGCGCACGTTCAATGGTCATCGCATATCCAAGTACGGCAGCCATGATAATCAACAACATGACCATGCCCAGATCCGAGATCGAACTTGAAATTGCCTCACCCAGTTTTTTGAAATCCAGTTCGCGATACACGAACAGCCCGACACAAAGCGCATAAAAAACAAGGAAAGCGCCGGCTTCGGTTGCGGTGAACAAACCAAAACGGAAACCGACAATCAAAATCACCGGAAATGCCAGCGCCCAAACACTTTCGAAGAAACTCGACAACAGTTCCTTACCACTGGGAACCTTTGGAAGATCGGGTTTATAGCCGTTTTTATGTGCGACAAACCAGGACGTCCCCATCAGAACGAATGTCAGGAAAATACCGGGCAAAATGCCTGCAAGGAACAGGCGCCCGATTGATACTTCATTGACAAAGCCAAACAGGATCAAGCCGATACTGGGTGGGATGGTTGCGGTAATGACCGAGCCAAAAGCCAAGATCGCGGCTGTTGTCGCCTTTGAATATCCTTGTTTGATCATGCTGGGACCAAGCAAGCGTGCTTCCATCGAGGCATCTGCAACAGCAGACCCGGAAATGCCCCCCATCATGAAGCTTAGGACAATTGATACCTGCGCCAACCCACCGGCCATCCAGCCGGTTAACAATCTGGCAAACCGAACCAATCGAACGGTAATGCCCGTCACATTCATCAAATTCCCGGCAAGGATAAAGAATGGCACCGCCAAAAGCGGGAAACTTTGCGTTGCCGTGACCATTTTTTGAATAACGACGGTTGGCGGCATTGCGCCACTGACAACAAAAACCGGAATAGACGCAAGCCCAAGTGCAAAGGCAACCGGCATACCGATAATGAGGAAAACTGTGAAGAGAACTGCGATCAACGTCAGCATCAGTTTGCCCCTTTGCGCCGAATACGCCGGATCAGTTGCGACACCATGGTGCGCATCATCAGCAAAAGACCAACAACCATCGACGCATGAATGTAGGACGCATTGATCTGAGCAGCCCCGACAAGACGCGGATGCATCAAAATCATGTTGCCCCAAGCGTAATAAAGAAGAAATGCGAGGAAACCGATGATCACAAGAATGTTGAAAATCTCGATCCGGTCGGCTGCCTGTGGTGACAGAACTTCGCGTATGATCTCCAACCCGAAATGGCGATCTTCCTGCATGGCGATATCTGCTGCCAACATGCACAGCCATGCAAAAATCAGTTGCGCCATCTCGACCGACCAAATGATCGGTGATCCCATTGCCCTTGAAACTGATGCAACTGCAACAAGTGCGACAACCGTGACAAGCAGCGTGCCGCCAAAGGCAAACTCAATTCGCTTGAGCATGTATTCTATTCCATCTTGAGATGTGAAGTGCGTTGCCGCGCCTAGCACAGCAACGCACTTGGGAATGCACTTTGAGAAAGGCCGGAAATTAACGCCCAAGAACCTTATTTACGATCTCGGCCTCTGCTTCGAGTTCAAGCATCTTATAGACCGGTGCAACAGCTTCCTTGAAGGGAGCCAGATCAACTTCGCTGACGTCAACGCCGCTTGCAGCAACATCTTCAAGAGCCTTGTCACCAAGCTCTATGGTCAGGTTCGATGCATAGCGGCCATTCTCCACCGCCAGATCGCGCACGATCTTTTGGTTTTCCGGGGAAATTTCATCCCACGCACTGGCCCCAACGACAAGTGCTGTTACCAATTGAATATGGCCGGTTTTGGTGACGTTCTTGATCACCTCGTAAAGTTTGGCATTCCAGATTGCCGTTGGCTGGGCTTCGGCAGCATCAATCGTCCCAAGCTGCAACGCGCTATAGACTTCACCCCATGCAATCGGAGTTGGTTCGGCACCCATTGCGCGGATCGTTTCGATCCAAACAGGTGCGCCGATGGTCCGCATACGCACCCCTGACAAATCAGCGGGGCTTGCAATCGGCTTTTGGGTCAGGGCATGGCGGGCACCCTGATACCAATTTGATGCAATCATCACCAAACCGGACTTTTCACGCAGTTCTTCGCCCCAGGAAATATATTCATCCGAAAGCGCAAACTTATCGGCCTGTTCATAGGTATCAAACAGGAACGGTGCAGACATGATTGCAAGTGACGGAACAAAACTTGAAAGTCGCGCCACATCCGTAACCGTGCCAAGACCAGCCCCTGCACGGGCCTGATCGATCATTTCGGTCGTGTCACCAAGCTGTGAATTGTGGAACACCTCGATAACGACATCGCCATTGGTCGCTTTTTCCACCTCAAGTTTGAACTTTTCAAGCCCCTGCCCCATCGGATCATTCGGCGACAGAACTGTCCCAATTCGAAGTGTTGTCGCGGCGTATGCCGGCATGGCGGCAACAATTGCCCCAGCAAGCACCGCACATAGTCCAAGTGTTTTTACAGTGTGTTTCATTTGGAAGTCCTCCCGTTGGACTGGTTTTTATCATTAATTGATATTTTAGTTTGTTTGAAATGTTAACTATCTCTTGCCGATTCAGTCAATCAGTTTCTCAATCCGCCAAAACAACGATAAATCAATAAGATAAATTGGAATGTACGTTCCAAAACAACGCGACAAGCATCAACCTATAAGCGTTTTAGTTTTAATCACGACCAAATTACTGGAAAATCACCTCGACAAAAATGCTCTGCACCGCTCCGAAAAACGCCGCAGACGAAGGTGCAGGCAGGCACTGATTTTCGGGTGTTTTGAAAGGCCAAATACGCGGAAAAAAATCCGCAGCCAGGCAAGCGCGTGGACCTTGCCAAAGACCAATTGCGACATGCCTGTCAAACAAGAAACATGTAGTTAAAAGCCAATGAATATTGGCCTGCCATAGCTGCCCTCACAATGTTTTCGCAATCAACAGGCCATGCGGCTAGATGTCTTTCAAAAGCCGCAGCGCATCGTAAATAGCGGCATGCGTATTGCGTGCTGACACCGCATCGCCAATTCGAAACAGTTGGAATGTTCCATCCGCATTCCGAATGACGGACTGGGCTTGACCGGCGATAAGTTGGTCATGCGACATCTCGCCATGATTGGATGATGCTTCCTTGAGATCAAAATAAAGATCATCAAGCGGGATGGTCCCATGATTGATAACCACCTGATCAACTGTACGCTTTTTTGTCACACCGCCATAATCGCTTCCGACATGGGCAATGAGTTGATTGCCGTCTTTCTCAACCGCAGCAAGGCGATATGTAACAGTAAATGTGGCATCAAGTTTCTGCATTGATCGCATGTAAGGGACAAGGTTCATCGCCATAACTTCCGGGGCGAATGACCGATCCGGCGTCATGATTTCAACTTTTGCACCAGATTGCGCGATAATTTCCGCCGCCTGAAGCCCGGCATGATCCCCGGCATCATCAAACACCAAAACGTTCGTTCCCGGCTTTACATCACCAGAAATGATATCCCATGATGAAACAACAAAATCGTTGCCGCGTGACAGAACTTCGGTATCTGGCAAGCCACCGGTCGCAATGATCACGACATCGGGGTTCTCTGCCTGAACGGTTTCAAGCTCTGCCCATGTGTTGAAATGGAAGGTGACACCATGCATCGCGCACTGGTTCATCCGCCAATCGATGATGCTGATCATTTCTTTGCGGCGTTCGCTTTGCGCGGTTAATCGGATTTGACCACCGGGCTTGTCTGCGGCTTCAAAGACCACAACATCATGCCCGCGTTCGCCTGCAACGCGGGCGGCTTCCAAACCAGCAGGGCCGGTTCCGACGATCACAACCTTTTTGCGGGTTTGCGATTTTGGAATGATATGGGGCATGTCAAGTTCACGCCCGGTCGCGGCATTGTGGATGCAATAGGCAGCACCCCCTTGATAGATACGATCAAGGCAATAGTTTGCCCCAACACAGGGACGAATTTCGTCTTCGCGCTTTTCAATGATTTTACGAACAAGGTGTGGATCGGTCATATGCGCACGGGTCATGCCAACCATATCAACCTTGCCCGATGCAATCGCATGACGCGCGGTTGCAACATCGGGGATTTTGGCCCCATGGAATGTCGGAAAATCCGTCGCAGCCTTAATTTCGCCGGCAAAATCCAGATGCGGCGAATTTGCCATCCCCTGGATCGGGATCACATCGGTCAAACCGGCATCGGTATCAATATGGCCGCGCACCACATTGAGAAAATCGATCATGCCGCTGTCTTTCAGGCGTTTTGAGATCGAAAGACCATCTTCTTTTGTCAGGCCGCCTTCAAGACACTCATCCCCCGAATAGCGCACACCAACAATGAATTCAGAACCAACCCGTTTGCGAATTTCACCAAGGACGTCGAATGTAAATTGCAGCCTGTTATCAACCCCACACCCATAAGGTCCATCAAGTTCATTGGTCAAAGGCGACCAGAACTGATCCATCAAATGGCCATATGCCTGAAGCTCGATCCCATCCATGCCGCCGGCCTTCATCCGTTCGGCCGCGTCGGCATAATCCGTAATGATCCGCTCAATATCCCAATCTTCCATCTTTTTGGGAAAGGCACGATGGGATGCTTCGCGCTTATGAGATGGGGATACAACCGGTAACCAGAATTCTTTGTCCCACCGTGTGCGACGCCCAAGATGGGTTAACTGGATCATGACTGCCGCACCATGTTCGTGAATGGCATCGGTCATATCCTTCATCCACGGCACAACCTCGTCCTTATAGACAAGCAGGTTATTGAAAACCGGTGGGCTGTCCTTTGATACGGCAGCCGATCCCGCCGTCATCGTCATCGCCACCCCACCCTTGGCCCTTTCCACATGATAGGCGCGATACCTTTCCTTGGGCATGCCGTCTTCGGGATAAGCCGGTTCATGCGACGTCATGATAATCCGGTTACGCAGGGTCAGATGCTTAAGCTGATAGGGCTGAAGAATAGGATCGCTGGACATGTACGGGGCTCCGGTTTCGAACTCTCATCCATCAACCATATGGATAAATGTACATTGATGTCAATTTTAAGTTCATTGATGTATATTTATAGTACATTCATGTGTACATTGCTTGTTGTCCGCCCTGCAGTTTGCTATGGACTGAAACCATGGAAGAACAATTACAAAACAGTGGCTGGCGCGGTTCGCCCGAATTTTGGCTGAACGCCGCATATGACGCATTGCTTGAAACCGGTGTGGATGGGGTCAAAATCCAACCCCTTGCCAAGCGACTTAATCTGTCACGGACAAGTTTTTACTGGTTTTTCAAGGACCGCAAAGAACTGCTTGATGCGCTGATTGCGCAATGGCGCGCGAAAAATACTGGCAACCTTATCAAACAATCAGAGGCCTATGCCGAAACCGTGACCGAGGCGATGCTTAACGTCACCGACTGTTGGTTAAATCCTGAGCTGTTTGACGCCAAGTTTGAATTTGCCATTCGGGGCTGGTCCGTACAATCACCGGAATTGCTTAAAGAAATTCAGGCAGCAGACCAGCAGCGCCTTGATGCGCTAAAACAAATCTTTGTTCGGTTTGGGCAGAATGAACGTTTGGCGGATACCCGTGCAAGGACCATCTATCTGGTACAGATTGGCTATATTTCGATGCAGACTGACGAAGAACTTTCGGTACGTATGCAGCGCATACCGGAATATGTCGAAGTCTTTACCGGTCAAGCACCGGCACAACGTGAACTCGACCGTTTTTTTGCCCGCCATCAACAATAATGATTATGCGGCGATCTCGCGGTATTTTGCCGGTGTGACACCGGTCATGGCGCGAAAACGGGTCGTCAAATGGGCCTGACTGGAAAAGCCAGTTGCGACAGCAATCTCGGCAACTGGTTCCGCCCCAACACGCAGCATATTCATCGCCCGTTCGATCCGCCGACGCAGAACAAATTTATGCGGGGCTTCGCCAACGGTTTTGCGAAACATCCGGGCAAAGTGATAGGCCGATAAATCGGCAATATCAGCAAGTTCTTCAATCGTTAGCGGCTGATCAAGATTGGCATCAACATAATCAAACACCCGGCGCTTAATTACCGGGGATAGCCCGCCACGAACTTTGAACCCCAAATCCCGGCGCGTTGAATAACTGCGCAGCATATGCGCCATCAAAAGCTGCCCGGCATTGGACATTGCCATCCGATCGGCAGGTACTTCCCAATCAAGGGGCAGCATCGCGCTGCGCACTGTTTGTTCGATCAATGGATCAAGGAAAAAGGTTTTTTCCGGCACTTCAACGCCGTTCGGTTCAATGTCAAAGGCCTCGACCACCGCACGTTCCCATGCGGCATGGGGAATATAAAGGTGAAATAATTCGACCTCTCCCTGAACAACCCAATCAGATGTCATATGGGCCGGCATCAAACAGCACCGTCCCGGCCCGCCGCCGGTTAACGGGTCTGCGCCGATCTTGCGTTGAATGCCCGTGCCGCCATTGACATACAAACTGATCGTATGGTGATCGGGATCGGTATAACGCGTTAAGACATCTGCCTTGCGTCGCCAATGGGCGACCGAAATGCTCTCACCGAAATCCCCCGCGCGCAGCAAATTTGCATCCCCAATCAATTGCTTGAAGACTTCAAATTTCTGATAGCGCCCGTTGGGTTGAAATTTGGACTGGGGCGCCGATGCGAATTGCGGATCAAACATCAATGGTTCCTGATTTATCGAACCCCAATCATCGCACCGCGTGCAAAACTTGCAAAGCCCATTGAACGCAGCCCTGCCCTGTTTTGCGCAAGAATGTGAAAACAGGGCAGTTAATCGGTTGTTTAAAACCTAGTTACGGCGCCTTGACCCCGGCCATGACAAAACCATACTCGACAACACATCACCGGTCTGTGTGAATTGGCCCATCGCATCACGCTGCGCAACATACCGTTCGGCGGGTGTCATCATTGAGATATCGCGAAGTGTCTGTGGATCTTTCAATGAAACGCTATCACGCAACTTCTGTTCACGGCGTTCTTTGCGCCATGCCGCAAGCGCATTTAGCAAATGCCCGCCAAGGCCAATCGGGGATGGCGATTTGTCAAAACCACGATCGGCGCCATGTGGCAGGAAGCTACGCGTGTCGCATGCATCGGCTGTAACGGTCTTCATAATGAGAACCTCCAAATGTTGATACACTTAGATTGAGCTTTTCTCATTGATTAGACAAACGAGAAGATTTAATATCATCTATTAGAAAAACTCACAGCAATGGCGTATCCCCAGTTTCAAATACATGCAGCAAATCGCCATTTGCAAAATTCAGGAGGCTTGCGATGAATTCGACCCCTGCCCTGATCTACAATCTTGACCTTGATCTTGCGCGCACCTTTGTCGCGATTTGCGAAAGCGGAAATTTTTCGCGCGCAGCAGAAAAGGTTCATCGCAGCGCATCGGCCATCAGCCTGCAGGTCAAGAAACTTGAAGGCATGGTCGGGCGCGAATTATTCAAGCGCGAAACCCGCAAAGTCACCCTGACAGAAGATGGCGAAGTCATGCTGGGCTATGCCCGTCGTTTGCTTAAACTTAATGATGAAGCCATGTCGCATTTTCACGCACCGACATTTTCGGGCACCGTGCGATTGGGCGTTCCCAATGACACCGGCATTATTGCCGCCCCCGAAATCCTGAAACGTTTTGCTCAAAGCCATCCACATGTTGATGTCGATGTTCATCTTGGCCCAACACATAATTTGCGTAAACGCATTGCCAATGGTGAAATTGATATCGCGATATTCAGCTTTAATCAGGAACTTGATTCCCAACCCCCAATTCATTCAGAACCACTGGTCTGGTTGGGGGCTCGGCATGGTACAGCACTTGATAAACGTCCGCTTCCGCTTGCAATGGCGGAACCCGGTTGTTATTGGCGATCCATTGCCCTTAAGGCACTTGATGAGGCGGATATGAATTATCGCGTTTCATATACCAGCGAATTTTGTCAGGCGCAGATTGCCGCCGTTCGCGCCGATCTTGCCATTGCCCCGTTGCCCATCAGTGTGATTTCCGATGATCTGATCCATCTTGGAGCGCGTCATGGCCTGCCAGAACTTGGTGAATACCGCATGACACTTGCCAAACGTGATGGACATGGCCCGATTGAAGAGGCATTGGCTGAACATGTCGTCGCCGGATTCCGCAAAATTGCGGAACGTGGCATGCGCGTATTTGCCTGATCTGAAAGCCAAACACCCCCTGTTTTATGACATTGCTTTCAGTCAAAACCGGGCAAAAAAAGGGGCGGCGCCCATAAGAACACCGCCCAACGCCTGCATCATGCAGAGGAGAAATATTTAATTCTTTGGATAGCTGTCCAACGTCGAAATTAACCAGACTTAGTCGCAGCGCGCCGTCATGCCACCATCGACAACGATTTCGGTCCCGGTGATGAACCGGGCTTCGTCGGATGCCAAAAACAATGCAGCATTCGCCGTATCACGCCCATCGCCCATAAAGCCAAGTGGGATACGTGCAAGACGTTCGGCGAGCAAACTATCGACGTCACCGCCTGCCCGCTGTCCAGCCAGACGGGCCTCGACCATTGGCGTATGCAATTGCCCCGGAACCACGGTGTTTACGCGAACACCCTTTGGCGCATATTCAACTGCAACCACCTTGGAAAACTGAATGACGGCGGCCTTGGTCGCGGCATAGGCCGACTGCGCCGCCCCGGTCCAGCGCATCCCCGATGTCGAGGACGTATTTACAATCGCCCCGCTTTGCTGCGCTTCCATGATTGGCAGCACATTGCGGCAGGTGAGATAAACGCTTTTAAGATTGAAATCGACCTGCTTATCCCAGACCTCTTCGCTCATATCAGCGGGCCCACCTTTGGCCGACCCCCCAACATTATTGACCAGAATATCGACACGACCAAACTGCTTCACACAGGCTTGGACCATCTCGGCCACAGCTTTGCCGTCGGTGATATCACAGATATGCCCGACAATTTCACCGCCGACTTTTTTGGTCCGTTCCAATGTCTCGGCAAGTGCATCTGGGTTCAAATCAACGGCAAAAATCTTTGCCCCTTCTTCTGCAAACCGAACCGCAGTCGCCCGGCCATTGCCCCAACCCGGACCAACGCACCCTGCGCCTGTGACAATGACAACCCGGCCTTCCAAACGTCCTGACATGGGTGTCTCCTTATTTGGCAAAGCCATAAAAACGATGTGGGTTATCGACCAGAAGAGCTTGTTGCAATTTTGCTGTTGGTGCGATTTCCGGGATCAGATCGACCAGAACGCCATCATCGGGCGCATCGGCACGGAAGTTGGGGTGCGGCCAATCGGTTCCCCACAAAACGCGATCAGAAAACGTTTCAACCAATTTGCGGGCAAACGGCACAGCATCGCTATAAGGCGCGTCCTGACGAGAAGCCCGTTCACAGCCAGAAACCTTAACCAACATGTGATCGTTTTCCATCAAACGCAGCAAGGCATTAAACGGTGCTTGATCATGACCAAGTGACGCATCAACCCGCCCCATATGATCTATCACAACCGGCACGCTTGATTTCGCCAAACCATCGACCATGCCTTCGATCAGACTGCTTTCCATATGAAGCTGAAGGTGCCAGTCAAATTTGGCCAACCGATCGGCCAAATGCAGCAATTCATCCATCGAAGCACCGGGTTTAAGGTGCGCCATGTAATTGTATCGAATGCCGCGAACACCAAGATCATTCAGACGTCGAATTTCATCGTCGCTAACCGCGACCGGAAGCAATGCCACCCCAAGATAGTCCCCTTTGCGGGCTTCGATGGCATCGATCATGGCACTATTGTCAAAACCATGAACACCCGACTGTACGATCACGCATTTTTCAATGCCGATCATGTCATGAAGCGCAAACAGCTTTTCTTTTGGCGCGTCACCTGGCTGCAATTTGCTGTCGGGTGAATATGGGAATTGTGCGGCCGGGCCGAACACGTGACAATGGGAGTCACATGCACCTTTGGGCATGGTGAATTTCGGCTGCGTTGGCGCAGGTTTATAGGTGATGGGCGCAGTATTCATGGCCATCCTCATTTCGCTTTAATGTCAAAAACAGTGTTATCCCGGCACTTTATTCAAGTTCGGGAGCCGCCCCATCGGGTGGGGGAAGTTCGAACACGTTGATTGTCATGGAAATCAGCGTGTAATAGCCAAGAATACCGGTCAGATCGACGACCGTTTCTTGGCCAAGAATGCGCACAGCACGGGCATATAATTCATCGCCAATATGGCGTTCCGTATGCAGTGTGATGGCGTATTCATAGACCACCGCTTCGTCTTCTTTTTCAAAGACCGGCTGTTTGTTGGTTCGGATGGCTTCGACGATTTCTGGGCTGATCCCGGCTTTAAGGCCGATGACCTTGTGGGCTGCCCATTCAAATTCCGATTTCCAAACCCGTGCGGTTGCCAAAATTGCCAGTTCCGACAAACGCGGCTCCAACAAAGAATCATACCGGCAATACCGGCCAAGTGCCTGTGCCCGATCAGCAAGGTCCGGCCGGTTCAACCAGACGGCCAGCGGTCCGCGCACCCGGCCACGTGGACCGGATGCGATGGCGTCATAGACCTCTTTTTGGCGCGGGGTCAGGTTATCAGGTGACAGTGGTGCGATACGGGTCATGAAGTCACCTCTTTTGGGCGCTGGGTCTTAGCAAAGGCTGGTTCTGCCGATGCAAATTCGTCAAGCCATGAAACCAATGCAGCATGTTGAGGACGCCATTCCACGGGCTTGCGCCAATCAAGATACCCAAGTGCACAGGCAAGACTGATCGACACGATATCGGTCTTGCGTGGGTCAGGCAGATTTTGTTCCATCGACCGCAATGCACGATCAATTTTGCCACGCTGATGGTTTAACCAGATCTCGGATATCTGGTTGGACTGGCGAAACCGCCCTTCATAAACCATCAACAAGGCCGCATCGGCAATTCCGTCAGCAAGGGTCGCGCGGGTCAAAACATACGCCCGTTCGTCAATCGCATCAGGGATCAGTTTGTTCTTCCCCGACCATCGATCAAGATATTCAATGATCACGCGGCTATCATAAAGAATGCTGCCGTCTTCTAGGATCAGACAGGGAATTTTGCCCAGTGGATTTTGCAAACGCAGTGTATCGCTTTCATCGCGGGTATCTGCGGTTTGCAATTCGATCCGCCCTGAAAGACCAAGGACTTCGATGGCAATCCGCACTTTACGCCCGAACGGTGAGGTCAAAGTTGACCGCAACAGTTTTGGCCCGGAAAGTTTCCCATCATAGGGAAACAGATTTTCTGCTGAATTCATCACCTGCCCCCTACTTCATCGATTGCGGCAAGAAGAGCGCCATCTGGGGGAACAGGCACAGCAACAGCAACATAATGAACCCGGCTGCGATATAGGGCATAAGACCTCGGAACACGTCTTCAAGTCGGACACGGTTATCTGAGGCTGCCTGCACAACAAAGCAGTTGATACCCACCGGTGGCGTCACCGCCCCGATTTCAACAAGCAGCACGACAAACACGCCAAACCAGATTGGATCAAAGCCAAGATTCATCATCACCGGATGGGTAATCGGCAATGTGATCGCCAAAAGTGCCGGTGCATCCATCATCATGCCAAGCAACAAATAGATGCCCACAATGATCAAAACGACGACCCAGCGATTGACCTCAAGCCCGATCAGGAAACCACCAATCGAATTAGCAACACCACTAAGGGCAAGAAACTTCGAAAAGACCAACGCGCAGATAATGATCGCGAAAATCATGCCTGACGTTTTGATCGTATCGGTTACGGTTTTGGTCAGTTCAAGTTTACGGATGCTACGTTGGCGGAAAATCGCCAGAATGAAGGTCAAAGCAGCGCCAATGCCACCTGCTTCGGTCGGCGTAAATACGCCCAGATAAAGACCCGAAATAATGCAGATGATGACGAACAAAAGCGGACCAGCAAGGCGCAGCGAATAGAGCTTTTCCTTAAACGGAACCTGCGTGACCGTAACTGGGGCCAACGCCGGATTGCGTGCAACCGTGATATAGGTTGCGATACACAAAAGAACCGCAAACACACCCCCGGGAATAACGCCAGCAACAAGCAAACCGCCAATACTGGAATCAGTCAGGATGCCATAAACCACGACAAGCGCACTTGGCGGGATCATAACGGCAAGCGTTCCGGCAATTGCAATTGATGCCGATGCAAGCCGTTTATCATAACCACGTGCCAGCATTTCAGGCAGGGCAAGCTTGGTAAAGACAGTCGCAGTACCAACACTTGACCCAGACGCAGCACCAAAGGCCGCAGCCCCCATTGTGGTTGAGATCGCAAGTCCGCCCTTAAGATTTCCAAGCCATTTGGTCGCGGCTTCGAACATGTCTTCGCCAAGACCAGCACGCATGGCAAAGAAGCCCATCAAAAGAAACAGCGGAATAACGCTAAAATGGAAACTATGGGTGGTGTCAAAAAACACGGTCGACAGCATGGCTGTCGCACCTTTGACCCCGACAAGGGCGGCAAGACCAGCAGCACCGACAACGCCAAGTGCAACCATGACATTCGCCCCAAACAGGATCGCGGCAAACAGTCCGACAATCCCGATAGAACCGATTTCTAAACCCGTCATTGGCCTACGGCCTCCTGTTCTGGCGCAGACCCAAGCAGTTCACGCAGGAAATCAAGTGCGAACTGAATGGCAAGCATCGCAAGTCCGAAGAAGATCACAAATTTGACCGGGTAAAGCGGATAGCGCACCGAACCCCATTGCTGTTCATTGATCGCAAAGGATTTCATCGCAAATTCCCAACCCGCATGCGCACACCAGGCAAAAAACAGACAGCCAAGTGCAAGAACAAAAAGACGCAGTGGTTTTTGGAAAATATCTGGAAGGTGCTGAAGGACGACAGTGACCTTGATGTGCCCGCCTTCATATTGCGTAAGCGCGAGCGACAGGAAAACCAGGACAGTCAGCATGGTTTCGGTAATTTCCAGTGCACCTTGCACTGGTGAGTTGAACAAAAAGCGCGAGACCGCATTTGCGACAACAAGCAGCATCATGGCAAAGGTTGTGTAACCAGCCACAAATCCACAGCCGCGCAGGAACCGGCCATAAGTCTGGCAGATCCGTTCGAACAACGACATTGAAGGAAACTCCACTAATTCCGCGTCACCACATGAAGTGGTGTCAAACCTGTCTCAGGGATGGCTTTCACCCCTGAGACAGGTGATGTTTTGATCACTCTTTGAATTCGAGTTCCGAAACAATTTCAGCAGCCGGAACGCCAGCAGCTTCGGCACGGGCAATCCATTCCTGACGAACAGCCTGAATACGTTCATCATTGATGACCGAGATCAGCTCTTCTTTCGGGAAGGAAATCACTTCAACGCCTTTTGCAGGCCAGCCTGCGCGGACTTCAGTAATGGTTTTTTCAAGTTCGTCGTTATATGCGTCGGCATATTCTTTGCCAAGCTGATCGACAACGCCGCGGGTGGCATCATCCATCCCGTTATAGGTATCAAGGTTCATCGCAATCAGGTGACCGAATGACGCGCCAAGCGGAATTTCGATGTAGTATTTTGCAACTTCATCATATTTCCAGCCATAGGCCAGTGCCGGCCCAATCGGGGTGCAATCAAGGATGCTGGTTTCAAGGGCTTCGTATGCTTCAGACGTTGCAATCGAAACCGGCGAAGCACCAAGGGCCTCGACCAATGCCGGATAGGCAAAACCGTAAGTCCGGATACGTTTGCCTTTAAGATCGGCCATCGAACGGATCGGCGAGGTGCACAGCAGGCCATAGCTTTCAAGCGGGCGGAAGCCAACAGCCTTAAGGTTATAGTTTGCCAGTTCCTGTGCAAACTGCGGATATTTTGCGTACCATTCTTCCATCAAATGAGCGATTTCAATGGTCGAATTTGGCTGCGGGATAAAGAACCCAACCGCGTTGTTCAGCGGGAATTTATCCGCAAAATACGGCGTTACAATATCGCCAAATTCACCAACACCAGCGCTAAGCGCGTCGGGAACTTCACGGGTTTTTGCAACCGAGCCGCCCCAGAAAACTTCAATTTCATGCGCGCCATTGGTGCGTTTTTTAAATTCATCAACAAACCACTGTGTGGAAATTGCCTGTGCGTCGCCAGCACCCTGCGGCTTAAAAGTCAGCCATTTATAGGTTTCTGCAGATGCACTGTTTGCAAAAGAAGTGGTTGCAACCCCAAGCGCAACCATTGCCATAGCCGCGGACGCAATAAACCCGCCATTACCAAAACGTTTCATCATTCCTCCCTGGGCCGGACGGCCAAGTTTTCAAATTTCTTCTAAGCGGCAGATTGCCAATCCACCGATCATCCTTGATAAATAACGCTCCGACCCATAATTCAAATACTATGTAGATATGCTTCCCATGCCTTTGCGGCATAGCTATTTCCAAACACCATCCGCAACCAGATCCGCAACAATTTCCTGAATCATTTCTTCGACCACACTCAGAGTGCGCTTGCGCCCCTGATCAATCCGCATCGCAACGCATAGTTTCCAAGTGATCTCAGGATCGCGGATTGGCATGGCTTCAAGAAGCCCGCTTTGCACATCGGAAATGATCGCGCCATAGGTCAAAATCGTAAAACCGTGACCATAGCGCACCAGCGATTTGGTATGCCCGATCCCGTCAGATCGGGTTTCAATATTCAACGATACGTCATGCTTTTCGGCATATGTATCGACCAATATGCGCAAGAAATTTGGTCGACTCGGCATGATGAGCGGATAGCTTGCCGCTTCTTTCAAACTGTATGACGGTTTGGAAAGTGTGCCCGCACGCCCCACCAGACAAAGATGTTCGACCAGTAATTCCTTGATCTGGATATCGTCACGCGGGGTTGGATCATGCATGACAGCAACGCCGATTTCGTTATTGGCCATCTTCTGTTCAAGATTGCCACTGAACCCTTCGACAAAGCGCAGTTCGATATCAGGATAAAGTTCCTTGCTGCGCTCGAGCAAACGTGGTGCGATAAATTCCCCCGGCGTTGGCGGCATCCCAACCGATACAATCCCGCCAAGATGGGTTGAATGGATGGTCACGTCATGGTGGGTTTGCTGTAGCTGGTTAAACATCAGATAAGCCCGACGCAAAAGGATTTCGCCCGCCTCGGTCAGTTCAGCCCCACGGACATTTCGCGTAAAGAGTTGAACCTTTAAATCTTCTTCCAGCCGCTTGATCTGTCGGCTTAAGGCCGGTTGTGCGATCCGCAATCGGTTTGCTGCGCGGGTAAAGCTTTTTTCCTCGGCCACGCTGACGAAATATCGCAATGCGCGTAATTCCGGCTGCCATTCCCCATTCATCTGCCGTCCTCCCCCGAATTTGTTCGACTTTTCTTGTGGTTTATTGCGCCAGGCCACCCATGCCGCAGCGGCATAATGAACACCATCAACATACAAAAATGCAATAGCTGATAACCCGTACCCTCCTTGCAACGGTTCCTGATTTTTTGAAAAAACACCGCAAGAAGATGAAAGCCGTTCGGTCCCCTTTGTGGCTTAATCGAGCTTAACAGATACGCCCCACGTATCACTTGATCGCCACGCCCCCGCGCCACCAAACGTTGTGGGCCTTTATCGAAAGCCCTTGAATTTTATGACCGCCCTTTTGTTTCTTATTGTCACGGCCTGCTGGGGATTTACCTGGTATGCGATCAAACTTCAGATCGGGCCAATCCCGGTTGAAATTTCGATCTTTTATCGCTTTGCGCTTGCGGCTGCAGTTCTTTGCGGGTTCTTGCTGATCACGCGCAAATGGCGTCCGGTTCCGTGGCGTGCCCATCCTTGGATCGTGCTTTTGGGCTGCGGCCTTTTTGGCATCAACTTTATCCTGATGTATTCCGCCACCGCCTATATCGCGAGTGGCATTGTCGCAGTGATCTTTACCACCTCGACCATTTTTAATGCGCTGGGCAATTGGGCGTTCTATGGCAACCGGCCGGGCATACGCTTTGTCTTTGGTGCGGCGTTTGGTCTTGGCGGGATTGCCTGTTTGTTTGCCAATCAGATTTATGCGCTGTCACACAATCCCCATGCCATCACAGGCATGCTGCTTGCCCTGTGTGGAACGGCGGTGTTTAGCTGTGGCAACATGGTGTCGGTCAAACTGCACGCCATGGGCATCCCCAACCGTGATGCGGTTGCACGTGGCATGGTTTATGGCACGGTCTTGTTGTTTATCTTTGCTGGGTTGCGCGGACAAAGCCCGGTGATGCCGACCGAGCCACTTTATATTGGCGGCTTGATCTATCTGGCCATTCCGGGATCGGTGGTGGCCTTTATCGCCTATCTTGCGCTGGTTAACCGGGTTGGCGCCGGACGGGCGGCCTATGTCACGGTTCTGTTCCCGGTTGTTGCCCTGACAGTTTCGACTTTTCTTGAAGGATACATATGGACACCGATTGGGGCCAGCGGCCTTGCGATGGTGTTGCTTGGCAACGTCACGATTTTTGCCAAGCTACCCAAATTCATCCGCCTACCGGGAAAAGCCGTGCAGGTTAAATAGGCCAACACACCAAACCAGCAGACACACAAAAACGGGGCGCTTAAATCGCCCCGTTTTTGCATCTATCTTATCAAACCAACCGGTTATTCCGCCGCAAGACGACCTGACGGATCATGATTTTGCGCTTCGGCAAGATTACGGGCAAGAACCCGCATGCGGCTTTCAAATTCGCCGCGATCGACATAACATCCGTGCAAATGCCGGAACCCGGTACTGGGGTCAAACGATGCCCGTCCATGCAGAGCACGGCGGTTATCAAACACCACCATTTCCCCGCCGCGCAGTTTCAATTTCACGACATATTTCGGATCACGGGTTTTTGCCATCAGTTTGCGATAGGCGCGGTAATAGGCCGCAATCACATCTGCATCCATATCAAACACGCCCGCGATATGCGCGTTATAGCAAATCTGGGTCACCTGCCCGCCATCATCAAGAACAATCACCGGCCGGCGCCAACGAATGTCGGTATCACGATCTTGAAAGCGAAACGGAATGGCGATGGTGGATAAAAGCCCGAATGCCTCGGCATCTTCGGCACGTAAATCTTCGGCCATGGCGACACCATCGGCAAAGGTGGATTCACCGCCATCGGCTTCGTTGGCAAGGCAATGCAGGAACTGGAAACCCGGCACAAGTTCCTGATTGGGAAGATCGGTGTGAAGTGGCAAGACTTCCGATGTATAGGCAAGATTGTTGGGGTTGGGCATGGATTTCACGGCAAAGGTCGTGCCGAAATTGGTTTCCCGCAAAAACCCGATCCGCCGTGCCACATCCATTCCAGCATCAAGACGGTCTTCCAATCCTTCGATGATTGAAAGGCCGGTACGCCGTGTCTCGCGCAACCAGTCAAGCAAGGCCTGATCGCCTTGCATCACATCTTGCGCATTTGCCCGTGGAATGCCCGCAGCCCCGATATCCCCGCGCCAAGCGACATAGGGAATATCAGCAGGATCATCCATGGTTTTTCCCGGTCGATGATTACATAACCAGCCAAGATCAAACCGGCTGACATGATTTTCATCCTGCCATTCGATCATAAGGTCGCCCGCACTTAGCCAAACATTTTGCGGCTGACAATCGGGTGCGACACTTAGAAGGTCAAAGGATCGTTCGCCCGTATCGGGGTGAAAGCCACTTGGGCAGTTATCGCGCAGCCAAGCCCATGGAAAGTGCGCGCAAATATCATCATTCCAGCGCACGGTTACGCAACCGCGCGCGGCATCATTTGTCACCAATGTCATGGTATTCGTCCTTTTATGATCTGAAATTTGGATAAGCTTTCAGATCACCGGGGCGGCGGCCACCAGTCATGGACTTTACGATGAGGAGTTCCAGGGCAACGCCCGTGGCCAATGCACATTTCAGTTCCCCAGATGGAACGAGGCCAGGTGGAACGGGGCCAGATGCCCCAGATTTCGGAATGAGAGTTCTTTATATCAGAAAAAGGGCATGTGATGCAAATTACGCCTTTCGCACCTTGTCACCATCCTCGTCCTCTGCCCGCCCAAAGATCACCACCAACAACTTCCCACCAACCTCCCCAACAGGGTTGATGTCCGAAAGTGGCGAGCAGCGATTTTGTTGCTCGCCTAATCTTTGTCCGTCACCAATTTCAGACGGATGGATAAGGCCATGCTGCCCACCGAAATCACGCCCCCACGCTTTGCACTTGAAGAAACCGAATATTCCGGCAAATCTGTTGCCAATTGCACCACCGCGCACAACGCCCCCACGCGCCGTTCTGGCCGTGATGACAAGGACACCCACAAAATGGCCCCACAGCCCGCAATCAAAACGTCCGAAATGAAAATGGACACCACAAGCTGGCTGATGCTTTTGATCCTTTCGGTCCTGTGGGGCGGGTCGTTTTTCTTTACGGAAATCGCGTTGATGGACTTACCTCCCTTTACCCTTGTTTTGTGCCGGGTGACGATTGCATCCCTGATCCTGTGGTGGGTGGTGTTGCTGCGTCATATCCCGATCCCGCGTGACCCAAAATTTTGGGGTGCGATTGCCATCATGGGGGCGTTTAACAATCTTGTACCGTTTTCGCTCATTGTCTGGGGCCAGACCCATATCACCAGTGGCCTTGCCGCGATCTTGAATGCCACCACCCCGCTTTTCACCATCGTCATTGCCCATATCGCCACTGACACCGAAAAGCTGAACCTGCGCAAGGCAATCGGTGTTTTGATCGGGTTTGTTGGGGTCGTGGTCATTATTGGCCTGCCCGGTTCTGGTGATGCTGGCACGTCTGGCAACAGCCCAACCGACGCTCCATCGTCACTCGCTTTCCTTGCCCCCTTCGCCATTTTGCTGGCAACCTTTTGCTATGGCTGTACGGGGGTATTTGGCAAACGTTTTGGCGGCATGAACCCGATCCTGACCGCCGCAGGCATGACCAGTGCATCAAGTTTAATGCTGATCCCGCTGGCCGGTTTTATCGATAAACCTTGGGAACTTCCGATCCCATCCACCGACACAATCTTTGCAGTCTTGGGTATCGCAGCTCTTAGCACCGCCCTTGCCTATATCCTTTATTTCGCGATCCTTAAACGGGCCGGGGCCAGTAATCTTTTGCTTGTTACCTTCCTGATCCCGGTCAGTGCGATATTGTTGGGTGTTGGGTTCTTGGGTGAAACGCTTTTACCGCAGCATATCGCCGGAATGGGCGTGATTGGGGTTGGGCTGGCGGTGATTGATGGCCGTGTGGTTGCTAGGTTGTCCCCGGCGAAAACCACCTAATCCAAGAAAATTGCGTTATGAAAAGCGCATCGGATCATAGGGTGCGATATCAATATCGGGCGTGGCTCCGGTAATGATATCGGCCATCATATCACCCGTCATTGGCGCCATCATCACACCTTGATGCCCATGGCCGAATGCCGCAAACAAACCATCAGATTGCGGGACTTCCCCAAGGATCGGCAAGCTGTCAGGAAGGGTTGGACGATTGCCCATCCAGAAACTGGTCTGACAGGTATTTAGCCTTGGCAACATGGTTGCCGCCTGACGGCGCAGTAATTCTTCGCGCCAGGCTGATGGCGGGGCACCAATTTTTGAAAATTCTGCCGCACCGGCCAAACGCAATCCACCAGTCATACTGGATGCGACAATTTTCGCATCCATATCCATCACGGAATGGCTAAGTGTGACCTGCGGGGCGGCGACTTCAAGATGATAGCCGCGTTCTGCAACCAAAGGCGCACGCAGCCTGGCGGATCGCAACAGTTTTCCCGACCACACCCCGGCACAGACAACAAGCTGTGGCGCACAAAAATCATGTCCTTGGCCCACGGCGTGCCATGCCCGGTCTTTCCGTACCAATTGTTCAATATCAGCACGGAAAATTTCCACACCCAATTTGCGGGCGTAATCTGCCAAAACTTTGCCCACCAACCCGGGGGATAGCAACCGCGCCTGCCCTTTGATCAAGATTGCCGCCTTATAAATCGGGCCAAGTTCCGGCTCGACCTCCAATAGGGCGGCGCGGTCGATCCGTTCCATGTCGGCACCTTTTTCTGCGCGCACGACATAATCAAGACCGGTCAAATCTGCTTTTTTCGGATCCCGAAAAGCATGAATGTAATAGCTGTCGACCAACAGGTTTTCATAACCGGCCTGCTTTAACCAGTCGCGATAAAGCGGAATAGTTGGGCGACACAGACCATGCATGGCATCGGCCGCCCTTCGGTATTTGCTTTCAGTACCGTTGATCAGAAACCGAATACCCCAAGGGATCATTTGTGGCCAGAACCCGGCTTTGACACCAAGTGGGTGTTCCGCGCCAAACAACATGCCGGGAATCTTTCGCCACAAACCGGGCATGCAATTGGGTGTGATCGACCAAGGCGATACCACACCGGCATTGCCTGATGATGTTGCCTGCCCCGGTGCATCACGGTCAATCAGGATTACCTTGCACCCGCGTTTCGCAAGATTAAGGGCGGTAAATATCCCAACCAGCCCAGCCCCCACCACCAATACATCACGTGCCATGATTATACCGATACCGGCCGGGAAAACCGTGCTGCGACTTGCAGCATAATCACCGGCGATATGATCAACATCGCAATGATGTCCGATGTAAATGACGGTGCGATAAACACAAGCCCACCCAAGGCAAGAAGAATGCGCGCCCAAATCGCAAGGGGTGCCAGCCAAACACCAACAACCGCAGCCGACAACGCAACCACCCCAAACACCGCCGAAACAGCCGTGTAGGAGAATGTCAAAAGATCAAACCCGTTGGGATCAGCAAACAGCAATACCGGCGCATAAACGAACGCCATTGGCGCAACCACCTTGCCAAGACCAAGGGTAAAGGCCGAAATCCCCGTGCGGAACGGATTGGAATTTGCGATCGCCGATGCGGCATAGGCCGATGTGCAAACCGGCGGCGTGATCTCGGCAACCACCCCGTAATAAAGAACAAACATGTGGCTTGCGATCGGCGGAATGCCAAGTTGGGCCAATGCCGGTTGGGCGACCGAAACCAGCATAATGTAAAGGGCTGTGGTTGGAATGCCCGCCCCCATTAAAATGCAGGAAAGCGCAATCAAAACCAGTGACAGGAACAAGGTAATGCTGCTGGTTGTAAATAATTCAAACCCGCCAAGCCCGATCATGGCGTGAATTGCGTCGGCCAGTTCCGTCGCACCCGATGTCACCATGAACCCAAGACGGAACCCGATGCCCGTGGTGTTGATCACACCGACAACAATCCCAACCGCAGCCGATGCCGCCCCCACCGCCAGTGCGTATTTCACCCCGGTTTCAAAGGTCGTGATCATTTCGCCAAGGGTGACGCGTTTTTGCGGATTAAATATGCCGATCGCGGTGCAAACCAAAAGAACCAGCGAAACCCAAACACCGAATTCACCGGCAATGAGTTTTGATAAAACAAAGCCTGCAAATGCGACGGGTAAAATAAGGCTGGGCAACACATCCCGGCGGGTCATGCCGACAATGATCAGCAACGATATACCGCAGAATGCCGACATATATGGCGTGTAGCCGGAAAACAGAACCACCAGCAACGCCACCAACGGCACAACATTGGCCCAGCCGTTTTTCCACACCTTGGTAAAATGCGGCAGTGCTTCTTTGGCCATGCCTTTAAGGCCCAACTTGCGCGCCATCAGATGCACAACACTGAACACACCGAAATAATGCAGCAAGGCGGGGAAAATCCCGGCAAGAACAATTGTGGTGTAGGGCACATTGAGAAATTCGGCCATGATAAAGGCCGCAGCCCCCATGATTGGCGGCGTAATTTGCCCGCCTGCCGATGCCGCAGCTTCAACCCCGCCGGCAAAATGCCCCGGATAGCCAAGCCGCTTCATATTCGGGATGGTCAATGACCCGGTCGAAACCGTATTGGCAACAGACGATCCGGAAATCGTGCCAAAAAAGGCCGATGAAACAACAGAAACCTTTGCCGGGCCGCCGGTATAGCGCCCCGCCAGAATAGACGCATTATCAATGAAAAGCTGCCCCAGCCCGGTCCGCTGGGCAATCGTGCCAAACAAGACAAAATGGAAAACGACGGTCGATGTCACCCAAAGGGTAACGCCGTAAATCCCTTCGTGCGGGAAATACATTGATGACACGAATGTCTGAAACTTCACGCCCGGATGTTGCAAAATGCCGGGGAAATATTGCCCGAACAGGGCGTAAGACATGAAAATGCAAATGATCAGCGGCAAAATCCAGCCAAGGGTCCTGCGTGCCAGATCAAGAACCAGCACAATCATGATGCAACCGAACACCAAGTCATAGGTGTTGGGATTACCCATGCGGAAAGTCTGTTCTTCGATCCCAAAGAAACTTATGCCGCGCCAAGCAAAACTGAGATAAAGCGACGCCGAAATACCAAGCACCATCACCAAAATATCAAAAACCGGGACATTGCCGATCCGCCAGAAGCTTTGTTTCAGCTCATAAGCATTGCGCGTCTTAAAGGCCGGGAAAAATGCATAAATCAGGATAAAAAGCCCCGCCAGATGCCATCCCATATGCCAGTGATCAGGCGGCAGGCCAAAGCCAGCGGTAACATAATGATAAAGTGCAAAGGCAACGGCAATCATGCGCAAGAAAACAGCCATCCGCATACCAACGGCCTTGGTTGCGGCACCTTCGTCATATTTGCGTTCAATTTCTTCTAGTTCGGCCGCACTTGGCCCGGTATCCGCAGATACAGACGACATTATTCTTGCTCCCTTTGCGTGCTTTGCCTGTGATGTGTGTTGATAAAATCTGTCGGGCGGCAACCGGTAAACTGGCCCCGCCCGACAGCAACATTCACATCACTTCAGCATGCCCTGTTCTTTATAGAACCGGACTGCACCGGGATGAATTGGCACATCAAGTACTTCAACCCCGTCAAGGGCGCTTTCAAGGGTGATCTGCTTGCCTTTGGAATGGCCATTATCAAGAAGCTTGCGCGAATTCTTGTTCCAAAGCGCTTTGGTCAGGCCATAAACCAATTCGTCATCCAAATCGGATGAAACGATCAGCAAAGCCGAAACCGCAGGCGTTTTGATTTCGTAATCAACGCCTTCATAAACACCAGCCGGGATTTTTGACGGGATATAGGCCGGAACAAGGTCATTGATCTTTTTCAGATCTTCGTCACTAAAGGAATGCAATTCCATCCCCTTGGTCGATGCAAGCTGCACCATTGCAGCGACCGGCCAGCCCGCAGCATAGAAATACGCATCAAGCTGACCATCTGCCAAACGTTCGGCCGACTGGGTGTTCCCAAGTTCCGCCTCGTCAATATTGTCGCGGTTTACCCCCCACCCTTCAAGCATGCTTAGAACAGCAACCTGCGTTCCAGAACCGGCTTGGGCAATACCAACACGTTCGCCCTTAAGGTCCGAAAGGGTTTCAATCTTATGCCCCTTGGGCAGAACAAGATGCAAATCTTCGGGATACAAATTGGCAATAACCCGCAGTTTGGGATGCGGTTTACCGTCAAATTTCCCAACGCCAAAATAGGTGTCATGCACCACATCGGCCGCCGCCAGGCCAGCCTCCAATTGTCCATTCTGTACTGCCGCGGCGTTAAAAACAGACGCGGTCGTTGATTGCGCAATGGCAATCAGACCCGGCACACCGCATTGGCCGCCTTCTTCACAGGGACGCGAGCCCGGAGGTGCCGAAACGGCATTGGCGATTGTACCGCCAATTGGAAAATACGTTCCACCTGCACCACCGGTTCCAATTCGGAAGAAGGACGGGCTTTGGGCATATACGCTGCTGCTTACGATCATCGCACCAAGGCATAGCCCCACGGTTTTAGCCATGGTCTTGTTCAGAAAGGTCATAGTCTTCCCCATTCTCTAAAGCGTCTCCCTGAGAGACATATTTCACGACAGATTCTATTTTTTGGTTTGTCGGCTTCCATGTTAATGAGGATATTCATAAAATCAAATTTGATATATTTGGATTTAGATAAGTTTAGCTTATGGATTATCATGCATCTTAGCCAGCTCGCCGCTTTTCGTGAAGTTATGACTGCCGGGTCCTTATCCCAAGCAGCCCGCAACCTTAACCGAACGCAACCGGCTGTTAGCCTTGCGATCAAATCACTTGAAGATAATCTTGGCTTAAAGCTGTTTCGCCGCGAGGGTCGCCGGCTTATTCCCGTGCCCGAAGCCTATTACCTCCTTTCGGAATCAGACGTTCTTTTAACCCGGCTTGATGCCTTGAACGGCACGATGAAAAGTCTGGCGACCGCCCATTCCGGGCATTTACGGATTGCCGCTATGCCCGGTCCGTCGGCCTATTTGATGCCGGCTTTCCTAAGCCGTGAAATCGGGGCCAATACCGACATTCACCTTGCTTTGTCATCGCGCAACACGCTTCAAATCCGCAAACTGGTCGGCTCGCAATCACTTGATTTCGGGTTTGGTGACGGGGGCATAGATGAAGAAACGGATCATCAGCTTTACCGCACAGAACGCATATCTGCGCGGTGTTTCTGCGCGCTGTCATGTGACCATCCGCTTGCGAAAAAAGCTGAAATCTCGATCGCCGATCTTGATGAACAAAAAATGGGCCTGTTGCCCGACGGGCATTTGTTAAACAAAACGCTGGAACACTCATTTGCGGCGGCGGGCTGTACGTTCAACATGGCGGTTGAATGTCAGTTTTTCCTACCCCTGATGCATTTTGTGGCGGCGGGCCAATGCATTGCCGTGATTGACCCGCTTGCCGTTGCCACCGAACGCGCCATGCAAAGCACGCAACAGCAAGTCTTTTTCCGCCCGCTATCCGATGACATCACATATGAATATGCCATCTATACCCCGCGTCACCGCCCCCTTTCAAAACTCGCCGAACGCATCCGCGATGGTTGGCGAAGCGAGGTGATCAGTATTTTGAACTCGCTAGGCGCAGAGCCGGTTTTGGGCGGGGAGGAGTGAGGAAATTCGAAGGCTGAGCAAACGGTGGTACGGAAATAAATAAATCTGTCCCCTTTTTATTCTAACCGCCGCTGGCATGACCAGCGCATCTAGCCTGATGTTGATCCCCCTAGCGGGTTTTATGGATAAACCTTGGGAACTGCCAACCCCATCAACCGACACCATCCTTGCGGTTTTCGGAATCGCAGCCCTTAGCACCGCCCTTGCCTATATCCTTTATTTCGCGATCCTGAAACGGGCCGGGGCAAGCAACCTTTTGCTTGTTACCTTCCTGATCCCGGTCAGTGCGATTTTGCTAGGTGTCGGGTTCCTTGGCGAAACGCTCCTGACCCAACATATCGCAGGAATGGGTGTGATTGGGGTTGGGCTGGCGGTGATTGATGGAAGGTTGGTTAGACGGTTTGTAACACCACGGCCCCAACCAGGAACCAAACCGAACTGACAAGCAAAAGGACCGGATTTTCCGGTCCTTCTTTCTCACTCAAGATTGTCGACCAAAGAAAAAGCGATGCCGCCCCGACGCCACGTGGGAGACTGTGCTCTTTTTTCTTGGAAACCTAATCTCTTGATTTTCTCCAAACAAAAATCTTTGAAAGAAGAATTTTTGGGGTCACTAAACCATCATCGCCGTAACTGCCTATCCTCCAGGTTTTTCCCGATGTCACAGCACCTTTTGGAGTTGCGTTTTCAGCGCCAGTATAAATTGCGTGGACCCTCAAGGCCAATAACTCATCCAATATTCTTACCTTCCTGATAATCACCTTCAGACAAGTAAAGAATATAGTATAAATCATCAGAACAAGAGCAATGTACCTAACAACCCTAAACGAATCCCCCCAAGGATCACTCAACAAAGTTCCAAAACTTTGAGAAACGTTACCCTGCAACCTTATAAGCTGGGAAGATTCTTCATTCGCAAACTCTATCATCAAGTCGATCGATTTTTGCCTTTGAACAGCCAAATACGACAAGACTGCGCCAACCAATTCCTCTTGCTCTTCTTTTGGAATCGCCAAGAAAGACCAAGATTGGTTTCCAATTGCCGGAAATTTGAATATCTCTCTGTCGGAAAAAGAAATTCTTCCCGAATCATATGAAATGTATTTTCCCGATACACGATTTTCAACAACGGAATCAGAACTCGAAGAAAACCTTGAAATACTCAGAATAGATCGCTGTGCCCCTTCGAAATCAACGCCGTAACTTAAATCAACTAAATTAAAAAATCTGTAATTACTATTGATAACCCCCAACTGTGAATATACTGTTGTTTCCCCAACAATATAGCCTTCGAACTCATCAATGACCTTCATGTATTGCTCGACAAATTTAATCTTCTGACGAGTTAAAATTACCTCTTCGCCATCAAACAAGACATCACTTGTGATTTTATTGACCCCATCCTTAAGGCTTTTATCTGAAGGAGAGAAAACTTGTTGTGCATCGGAAAAAATTCTCAAGACTCTAGTTAAGTCAATTCCTTCTCTCGAAACGACAAAAACCGCAACCATAGATGTAACAAGCAATACAAATGATAGGCTTCCAATAAAAATAGCTTCCCTCTTCTGCGATCTTATCAGAGCGTCAACCTTATGATCTGCCCATTCTCTATGCTCTCTGCTATCTATAATGACTGTCTGTGCAGCCTCACTGTGCTCTGCCATACCCTCTCCTGAAAAAGATTACATCTTCCCAAAACGTCTCGCGACTTCATTCCAAAACACGCAATTATTGCAGAAATCCTTTCTAGCACACTCGTGATAAAAAACAGAAGTCTAAGGAGATTGAATAACCTAAACTAACGCTAGAATTCTTAGGGTTGGTTCTGACCAAAAACTGGGACAGATTTATTTTAGGGACACAACATCAAATCACCGCTCAGGCAAAACGTCGGAGGGAATTGTAAAAATCAGCCTTTGGGCTGCTTTTTATCCTTGGGCGAAGCCCGGCGGACCATCGCACGATGTGCGATGTCTCTCGAAAGCTGCGTGCCTCGCTTTCTCGTGAACCCACGGGGGCAAGCCCGATCCAAGGGTACAAATGAAATAAGCCCTGCACCGTGAGGTGCAGGGCTTATTTAATTGGTAGCCGAGGAGGGACTTGAACCCCCGACACGCGGATTATGATTCCGCTGCTCTAACCAGCTGAGCTACTCGGCCACAGGATATTCTGTGGTGTTCTGCGATGTGCGGAACGAGGCGGTTTTTAAGTCAGGGAGCCGCCCCCGTCAAGCGCCTTTTTGACGATTTTGTCAAAAAAGATATCTACAAAACCCATGGGCGAGGAACTTTGCCCCTCGCCCACCGTAATCGTTGATCAGGCGGCAGTCGCCGCACCACTGATCAGTTCTTCGCGGGTGATCCAGCCGCCACCAAGGACGCGCTCGCCCTGATAGAACACGCCCGCCTGCCCCGGTGCGATGCCAAACTGGGCATCGTGAAGCTCGATCCGGGCTTCGCCAGTGGCTTCGGGGAAGATGGTTGCCGTGGTCGGCTGCATGGCCGAACGCAGTTTGACTTCGACCTCAACGCCGTTTTCATCAATCTGATCGCCATCAAGCCAGTTCAGCTCGCGGACAAAGACGTGTTTTTTGGCCAAAGCAGCTTTTGGCCCGACAATGACCTGCCGTTTTTCTGGCACCAATTTAACGACATAAAGCGGTTCTGCCGTGCCACCGATGTTAAGCCCACGACGCTGACCGACCGTGTAGTGGATCAACCCACGGTGATCGCCCATGACATTGCCATCCACATCAACGATCTGGCCGGGTTCACCGGCCTCAGGGCGCAGGCGTTCGACCAGACGGGCATATTTGCCATCCGGGACAAAGCAAATGTCCTGACTGTCGGGCTTATCGGCAACTTCAAGGCCGAATTTTGCGGCCAAGGCACGGGTTTCGGCCTTGCTCATCAAATGGCCAAGCGGGAAGCGCAGGAAATCAAGCTGTTCTTGTTTGGTGGTAAACAGGAAATAGCTTTGATCGCGGTTAGGATCAGCGGCACGGTGCAATTCTGCCCGGCCATTGGCACCCAGTTTACGCTGCACATAATGGCCGGTCGCCATGCAGTCCGCACCCAGATCGTGGGACGTTTCAAGCAAATCGCGGAATTTGACGGTCTGATTGCATTTCACGCAGGGGATCGGGGTTTCGCCGCGCATATAGCTGTCGGCAAAATCATCAATCACTTCTTCGCGGAAGCGTGATTCGTAATCAAGCACGTAATAAGGAATGTCGATATCCTCGGCCACTTTGCGCGCATCATAGATGTCACGCCCGGCACAGCAGGATTTCGCACGGGTCGGTGCATTTGCACCCATATCATAAAGCTGAAGCGTTATGCCCACCACGTCATAGCCTTCTGATTTCAGAAGGGCTGCAACGGCGGAACTATCCACCCCACCCGACATGGCAACAACCACACGGGTATCTTCAGGGGCTTTATCAAAGCCAAGACTGTTCATTTTTTCCCACCCATCCGCGGGTCAAGGCCGCAGCGACAAGAAGTTCGATCTCAATAGCCAACGGGCGGCACAAAGCCACCCGTGACGGTTTATTCGGGCTTATATAGGGCCACACGCGACGAATTGCACGAAATTCGTGGATTGTCCCTATTTTGCCAGATCAAGCCCCATCTGCCAGAAATCGGCTTCAAGGCGGCTTGCCATGGCAAAGGTTTGGGCAAGGCCATCCATCCGATCATGCCCGCCGCGTTTGGCAGCGGTCTGTTCCAACAGATCAATTTCGGCCTTTGCCACGTCCTGAAATTCATCAGACGCATACATTTCAATCCATGCCCGATATGGATTGCCGTCAAGCACAGTATCAGAACTTGCCATTAAGCGGTTTGCAATCTCGGCATAGCCAACCATACAGGGCATCAAGGCAACCTGAAGATCAACCACATCACCCTGAAGCCCACGATCAAGCACATAGCGGGTATAGGCAACGCACGCGCGTGCTTCGGGCTGGGCGATAATATCGGCCTCCGAAAGCCCCCATTCTTGGCAAAACTCAAGATGAAGGTTCATTTCCATATCAAGGATCGCATGCACGGTTGCCGAAAACTGGCGCATGGTGGGCAAATCTTCGGCCTTATAGACCGCCAACGCATAGGCGCGCGCAAACTGGATCAGAAACAAATAATCCTGAATAAGGTAATGTTTGAACGATGCTTGCGGCAGGGTTCCATTGCCAAGCTGTTTGATAAAATCATGGCCGACATAGCTTTGCCATGCATCGGTTTCACGGGCGCGCAATTTGCCAAACAGGCTATCGGCCGGGATGATGTCGGTAAAGGTCGTGGTCTGGCTCATGGATGGTCCCTGCACTGTTCTTGCGGTCATCTTCGTTCAAACAAAAACGGACCAGCCCACATCATGCAAGCTGGTCCGGTATTTCGTGATCTGGGTGCATTCCGCATGGCGCACGCAACACCCCCGTCAAATCAGTCTTCGCGTTCGTCGATCCAAGCCATCTGGATGGCTTCGAGAATCTTTTCGTTCGACTTCTCGGGATCGTCTTCGAAACCTTCAAGCGCACAAACCCATTTATGCAGGTCCGTATAGCGAAGGTTGAGGTTATCCTTTTCAGGATGAGCTTCCTCAAGCTCGATCGCGATGTCCTGAATATCTGTCCAACGCATATCCGTCTCCTTTGGTGCCGGGGCGTGCGGGTGCCCACCCGGTCAAAGCAAAGTCAAACTTACTTATCGACCATCATGTTACGGGTCGCAGCCGGCAGCTTAACGCGCAGACCATCCAACTCGTCGCTCATAATGATCTGGCAGCCAAGACGCGACGTCTCGGTCAGGCCGAAAGCAAGGTCAAGCATGTCTTCTTCATCTTCAGACGGCTCGTCAAGTTTATCAAACCAGTCTTCGTCCAGAACAACATGGCAGGTCGAGCAAGCCAGCGAACCTTCGCAAGCGCCTTCAAGGTCAACGCCGTTTTTATGGGCGGCTTCCAGAACGGACAGGCCGTCGGCGACTTCGAATTCCTTTTCGGTGCCATCGGGCTCAACAAAAATGATCTTAGGCATCTGTGCCTTTCTCCTCGGTAATACTTTTTGTTCGATCTCTGTTTAACGCCTTGCCTGTGACAAGACGCTGTGTCCGACCTGACCTTTGGCGGTTGAACGGGACAATCGCCGCAAGTGGCCGGTTTGTCAATTAGGCCGGTTATCTTTTAGTTCACTTCGTCTACATTTTGTCCGGCAAGCGCCTGACGTATCCGGCTATCCATTCGGCTTTCGGCAAATGGGCGCGACGCATTTTCAAGTGCTTCGGCAGCTTCATTCACCACATCACGGTCATCGCCCGCCATCGCCGTTTCAAGTTTGGCAATCGCATCGGCAATGTTTTGATCATCTTCAGGCGTCAACAATGCGCGGTCCGCATCCATTGCCGCACGCACCGCCAAAATATTGCGGCGTGCTTCCACCCGTGCTTCGGTCAAAAGGCGCATTTCCATATCTTCGCGGGCATGGATCATGCTTTCGCGCAGCATATTGGCCATATCAATTTCGTTAATGCCATAGGTCGGCTTAACCGCAACTTCCTGCTCGACACCGGTGGTTTCTTCGCGGGCCGATACGGTCAACAAACCATCGGCATCAACATTGAACTGCACACGAATACGCGCAGCCCCTGCTGCCATTGATGGAATACCGGTTAGCGCAAACCGCGCCAGCGATCGGCATTGATCGACCATTTCGCGTTCGCCCTGCACCACATGGATCATCATGGCCGACTGACCATCCTGATAGGTGGTGAATTCTTGGGCCTTGGACACTGGAATTGGAGTGTTGCGGTCAATGACCTTTTCAACAATCCCGCCCATGGTTTCCAAACCAAGCGACAGTGGTGTGACATCCAACAGAAGGTTATCAGACCCACCGGTTAGTGCTTCGGCCTGAAGGGCGGCACCAAGGGCAACGACTTCATCCGGGTCAATATCGGAAAGCGGTTCTTGTTCAAACAGATCCGCCACGGCCTTGCGCACCGCTGGCACACGGGTAGACCCACCAACCAAAACAACGCCTTTGACGTCTTCTGGCAACACATCGGCATCATCAAGAACCTGTTCGGTGATGGTTGCGGTGCGTGTTACCAGCTTGGCAATCATGGCTTCAAACACATCACGGGTGACCGTGTGGGTCGTTTCCACGCCATTCAGCGCAACAGCAACCTCGACCGCATCCTGATCAGTCAGGCCTTCTTTGACTTTCCGCGCGGTTTTCAACAGGCGCTTGGCATCCGATGCATCAAGCGCATCAGATGCACCGCCTTCTTTGCGCTCCGCCAGAAGATATTCGGCAATGGTATGATCAAAATCATCCCCGCCAAGCGCGGCATCCCCGCCGGTCGCCTTAACTTGGAAAACGCCCTTTTGCATTTTCAAAAGGGATATATCAAACGTCCCACCGCCAAGGTCATAAACGGCATAAAGCCCCTCTACCCCGTTATCAAGGCCATAAGCCAAGGCCGCAGCAGTCGGTTCATTAACCAGACGCAGGACTTCGATCCCGGCCAGTTTGGCGGCATCCTTGGTTGCGGTGCGCGCGCCATCGTCGAAATAAGCCGGAACCGTAATCACGGCCTTTTCAACCGGCTGATCAAGGCTTTCTTCGGCCCGTGCGCGCAAGGCGCGCAGGATATCGGCCGATACTTCAACCGGGGTCAAAACGCGGTTCCCGACATTAAGGCGCACCATCATCGGTTCGCCATTGTCGGTTTCGGATTTTTCCGGGATTTCGACGTCATAAGGCAGGGTGCCTGCGACCAGTTTTACATCTTCAAGGCCACGCCCCATCAGGCGTTTGACCGAAGACACAACCCGACTTGCATCGGTATTGATGTGATCGCGGGCTGCTTCGCCAACGATGGGGGTGTCTTCGCCGTAATAAACAACAGACGGGACAATCGCATTGCCACCGGATTTATCGCGCAGGACTTCGGGTTTTTCTTCGCGTGAAATCGCAACGACCGAGTTGGTGGTCCCAAGGTCAATGCCGACGGCGATCTGGCGCTCGTCTTCGTGGGGAAGCGGCGTTTCACCCGGTTCGTGGATTTTAAGCAGGGCCATGAATTCTATCCGTTATTTTTAAGGGCAATTAAAGTGCCCCTATATGATCAGGCAGCGGCAAGGCGCGACTTCTTCGCGCGCGCTTCCTCGGTCATTTTCATCAGGTATCTTAGACGGGTGGTCAGTTTTTTGGCCGTGTCAAAGGCATTGGATGCCAGCGCATCACCAAGGTCTGCTTCACAGGCACGCGCCTGTTTACGGGTATCCTTGATCATCGCATCAATCGTGCCTTTATCTGCGGCGTCATGAAGCGCTTCGCGCATTTCCATCGCTTCCATCAGAAGTTCAGGATCATTCACCGTATGGCCTTCGCCACCCTCGGGTTCGATCCCGGCCAGACGCAGCATGTAATGTGCACGTGAAACCGGATTTTTAAGCGTCTCAAAAGCCTCGTTCAGGCTGGCGGCCTGTTGCGATGACAGCGCCTGTTCGCGGCCTGATTTTGATGCAAAACGGTCAGGATGCAGCAATTGCTGCTGCTTGAGATAGGTTGCTTCTATCGCGTCTATATCAAGGACAAAGGAAGGCGTAAGACCAAATCGTTTAAAATGGTCAAGCTGGCCGGGGGCCTGAATGGCGTTGCAGGTATCACAAAACAGCGCGCTTGCGTCTACCGGGCCCTTACAGGACCAGCAAACCTTGTGTGCCGGATGGTCTGTATTGCTCACGCTATGCACTTCCGAGGATTAAAGACAAAAATAAATCAGAACAAAAGTGGCCGACTTTAATGCGCAGACCACGGTTTTCAGGCGATGGCCCCGGCGATTAAACCGGGGCCATTACCAAACAGAAAGCAGGGAAAGCCCGGCCTGATCAGACGTGGAAGGATTCACCACACCCACAACGACCCTTTTCGTTGGGGTTACGGAATACGAAACCTTCTTCCATCGTATTGACCTCGTAATCCATTTCCGTTCCAAGCACGAACATCATGGCTTTTGGGTCGATCAGGAGTTTCACGCCGTCTTTCAGCTCGACTACTTCTTCGAAGCCACTGGCATCGTCAGCGTATTCAAGCGTGTAAGACAGGCCCGAACACCCTTTACTGCGCACACCAAGCCGAATGCCGTGCGAAGGTTTCCCACGACTATCGAGCAACGCCTTGATGTGATCAAGCGCAGTCGGTGTGACAGAAATCGGTGACGGTAGAGCCATTGTATTCTCCCAAATTTCCGAAAACGAAGCGGTAGAGACGCTGCTTATTCAGCAGCGTCTGCAGCACCGTTTTTGGATTTATAGTCGCTGATCGCTGCTTTGATGGCGTCTTCTGCCAAGATCGAGCAGTGAATTTTAACCGGCGGAAGTGCGAGTTCTTCTGCAATCTGCGAGTTTTTGATCGCACCTGCTTCGTCAAGCGACTTGCCTTTGACCCATTCGGTGATCAGCGAGCTCGACGCAATCGCCGAACCGCAACCAAAGGTCTTGAACTTTGCATCTTCAATGATCCCTTCCGGGGTCACTTTGATCTGCAGCTTCATCACGTCGCCACAGGCCGGTGCACCGACAAGACCGGTTCCGACGAACGATTCATTTTTGTCCATCGAACCAACGTTACGCGGGTTTTCGTAATGGTCGATCAGTTTTTCACTATAAGCCATGATAGGAATCCTTCCTAAAAGTCCAGTGTCTCTCTCACGAGATGAAATACGTCGATAAGTCGTCGTCAGTCGTTCTTAGTGCTCAGCCCACTCGATCGACTTGATGTCGATGCCTTCCTGGGCCATTTCCCAAAGCGGGCTCATCTCACGCAGGCGCTCGACAGCGGTACTGATCGAATCAATTGCCTCGTCGAGTTCTTCCTTGGTGGTGTAACGGCCAATACCGATACGAAGCGAAGTATGGGCGAGTTCTTCGTCAACACCGAGCGCACGCAGCACGTAAGACGGCTCAAGCGATGCCGACGTACAAGCTGAACCGGACGAAACCGCAATGTTCTTGATGTCCATCTGAAGGCTTTCACCTTCTACATAGGCAAAGGAAACATTGAGGTTGCCACAAACGCGGGCTTCTTCATCACCATTAAGGTAGATGTCATCCAAACGATCGCGGAAACGCTGCAGGGTGTAGTCACGCAGTTCTTTGATACGGGCGTTTTCTTCTGCCATTTCGTTTGACAGAATATCACATGCCTTACCAAGACCAACGATCAACGGGGTCGGCAACGTACCCGAACGCATGCCACGTTCCTGACCACCACCGGTGATCTGGGCAATGACGCGAACACGCGGACGACGACGCACGTACAATGCACCAATGCCTTTCGGGCCATAGATTTTGTGGCCAGAAATCGACATCAGGTCGATGTTCATGTCTTCGACATCAAGGTCAATCTTGCCAACAGCCTGTGCGCAATCTGTGTGGAAGAACACTTTGCGTTCGCGGCAGATGGCGCCGATTTCCTTAAGCGGCTGGATCACACCGATTTCATTGTTTACGCCCATGACGGAAACAAGTGCGGTTTCATCCGTGATCGCAGCTTTAAGTTCTTCAAGGTCAATCAGGCCGTTTTCCTTAACGCCAAGATAGGTCACTTTGTAACCTTCCTGTTCAAGGTGGCGGGCACTGTCGAGCACGCATTTATGCTCGGTTACGACCGTGATCATGTGCGGCTTTTTCTTGCCATAGAACTTCATCACACCTTTAAGTGCGAGGTTGTTCGATTCAGTCGCACCAGAAGTAAAGATCACTTCCTTCGCACTTGCACCGATGATCTTCGCAACCTGTCCACGTGCGACTTCAACCGCGTCTTCGGCTTCCCAGCCAAAGCTATGGTTGCGCGAATGCGGGTTACCAAATTTCTCGGTGAAATATGGCAGCATCGCTTCGACGACACGCGGGTCGGTCGGCGTGGTCGCCTGATAGTCCAGATAGATCGGCTTTGCTTTAAGCTCGTTCATAATTAAAGGCTTCCTCACTCACTCTCTTGTCAGGCAGCGTGACGCGCTTTCTTACGCGCTGCATTGCCCCTCATCCGGCTCCAAACTCGGATAAACGTATCGATATCTTCGTCGGTTGTTTCCAATCCCAGACTGACCCTGATGGCCGATCCGGCGTCGGATACTCCCATTTCCTTAAGCACGTGGCTTTCACGTACCTTGCCTGACGAACAGGCTGATCCCGAACTGATTGCAACACCCGCCAAATCCAATGCCATGACCTGAGTTTCCCCAGGCATTCCCGGCAAGATCAGGCAACTTGTATTCACCAGTCGCTCCGTTCCCTTACCAGCAATCAAAAGCTCAGGAGCTTCTGACGCCAATTCCATTTCAAGGCGATCGCGCATTGCCGCGATAATCGCCATCTTCGCCATGTTGGTGTCCGCCCGTTGGGCAGCGGCAGCAAAGCCTGCAATACCCAGAACGTTTTCCGTACCACCACGGCGGTATTTTTCCTGTCCGCCACCTCGGATCTGCGGCACCAGCATCACACCGGGCGCAATCGCCAAGGCACCTATTCCTTTCGGCCCGCCGATCTTATGGGCCGAAATCGACACCATATCAACCAACAAGCGGCCCATATCCACCGGCATCCGTCCCAGCGCCTGCACGGCGTCACAATGGACCTTTGCGCCGTATTCTCGCGCCAGCAAACCAATCTTTGCCACCGGCTGGATCACACCAGTTTCATTATTGGCCAGCATGACCGAAACCAGAACTTTCTGCCCGGCCTCTGATGCCTCTTGAAGCATCTTTTCAAGGGCCGCCAAATCAATCACGCCATTGCCATCAACCGGGATACGTTTTGCATCCACCCGCCCTTCGATCACCGAAGGATGTTCGGTCGCACTGGTAAAGACAGTGACATCTTCCAAACCATTCAGCGCCAGATTATTGGCCTCGGTCCCGCCGCTGGTAAAAATGATCCGTTCTGAATCACCCCCGACCAATTCGGCAATCGTCCGGCGTGCATGATCAACAATCTTACGGGCAGCACGGCCACTGGCATGAACTGATGACGGATTACCTGCAACATCCATCGCAGCGATCATGGCCTGCCGTGCTTCATTGCACAGCGGCGCGCTTGCGTTGTAGTCGAGATAAACCTGTTCGGCCATCAGTTTGTATTCATCCTTATTCGCAACTACCCTCGATATAGAGCAGCATTTACTGTGCCGCAACCTGTGACGGCTCTTCTATTTGCGTTGTTTTCGCCGGGAACGCCCGAAGTGTCCCGGCAACATTACGATCTACGACGTCTGCAAGACTGACCGACGCCAGATAAAGGTAAATCTGATTGCCAAGTTCTTCCCACAATTCATGGGTTTGGCAACGGCCTTGATTTGCCTTGCAGCCCTTTGGCGAACCGGATTTACAGCGGGTCGCACGGATTGGCTCATCGACGGCCAAAATAACATCGGCCACGCGGGTCTCAACGGCCGTCCGGGCTAAAAGATATCCACCACCCGGACCACGCACGGAACGAACCAGTCCACCTTTGCGCAATTTGCCAAACAACTGCTCAAGATAAGACAACGAAATTTCCTGACGGTCCGCAATATCGGCAAGTGCGACCGGTCGGTCCTTGCTGCTTTCAGCGAGATCGACCATCGCCATCACGGCATAGCGGCCTTTTGTACTCAGCTTCACGGTGCGTCCTCCTGCCTTGCTGCCCCGGCCATGCTGGTTTGCAAACCTGACAGCGGGCTGTTCATTCTTGTTGCGCGATGCGCGCCAAACTTATTCAGATGATGCAACGATGCGCGGCTTATCCGGCGCAACGTCGCCTGCTGTTTTATCAGCAGCACCTATTTTTTCGACTTCAAGTGCGCCGACCTGCTCACGCAGAGTTTTAACTTCACGGCCAAGTTCTTCAAGTGCGCGCGCCACCGGATCAGGCAGATCGCCAAGCGGCGTACCATAGGCACAGAAACGATCATCTGCCTCGCGGCGCACGATCTTGGCCGGGATACCAACTACGGTTGCCCCTTCGGGCACTTCGGACAACACAACCGCATTGCCCCCAACGCGGGCGTTTTTACGGACCGTGAACGGACCTAGGATTTGAGCGCCGGACCCAACAATCACCCCGTCTTCAAGAGTTGGGTGACGTTTCAGGCCACGCTGACCTTCGCTATTTACACTGGGCGACGTCCCGCCAAGGGTGACCCCTTGATACAAGGTCACGTCATCGCCAATCTCGGCGGTTTCACCAATCACGACACCCATGCCATGATCGATAAAGAACCTTTTGCCGATTTTGGCACCGGGATGAATTTCAATCCCTGTCAGCCAGCGCATAATCTGCGAAAGGAAGCGCGAAGTGATTCGAAAACCACGTTCCCAAAGCCAGTGCGTGCAACGATATCCCATGATTGCATGAAACGCCGGATAACAGAGCGCGATCTCCAACCGGGAGCGTGCCGCAGGGTCGCGGGCAATCATCGCGTCAATTTCCTGACGAATTAGCTTGAACATGGGGCGGTCCACTGTGTAATTAGTACCTTCGATTCCCGGCAGCCTCGTCCATGCCCGGCCTTACGCACAACGTAAGAACGGGTTAAAACGACACCAACAGGTTAGCCGGAATATAGGATAACCGAGTAACTTGGTCAAGTATTTGCCCAAAGCAATTTATGCGCAAACACGAAAAAACTTACAAAAAGACTCGGATATTTTTGGTACACACATCATTCCATTCGTGGACAGGAGCAGTCTGATCCATGCCTGAGGTCATTTTTAACGGCCCCGAAGGTCGCCTTGAAGGTCGCTACCACCATAACGGCGCTGACGATTCGCCCATCGCACTCATCCTCCATCCCAACCCGCAACAGGGTGGCACAATGAATAACAAGTTGTGCTTTAACATGTTCAACATGTTCAAGGGGCGCGGATATTCGGTCATGCGCTTTAACTTCCGGGGTGTTGGCCGCTCGCAGGGTGTTTACGATCAGGGAATCGGCGAACTGTCCGATGCCGCATCCGCACTTGACTGGATGCAGACCTATAATGCCAATGCACGTGCAACTTGGGTTGCTGGCTATTCGTTTGGTTCCTGGATCGGCATGCAGCTTTTGATGCGCCGCCCGGAAATTGATGGCTTTATTTCGGTTGCAGCCCCGGCAAGTGAATATGATTTCACCTTCCTGGCACCCTGCCCGTCTTCTGGCATCTTGATCCACGGATCACAGGACACCAACATTCCGATCGCATCGGTCAACAAGCTTTCTGACAAGCTGAATTCGCAGAAAGGCATTGAAGTTGATATGTGCACCATCGAAGGTGCCGATCATTATTTTGCCAAACAGCAAGATGACGTGATCAAACATACAGCGGCATATCTGGACAAGCGCGGCGCGTAACCGCCTGCTGCGATTTCCAACGATGCAAAAGAACGAAGGCCGCCTGATCAGGCGGCCTTTTTTGCTGTGTAAAGCCGCCCGCCACAACAGGGTTCAGCCACACCTGTCGTCCCCGGAAAGCTGAGCGGCAAATCCCGCAAATGGCGCACCGCCAAATAGCCAAAACATTCTGCCTCGACCGCATCCCCGTCCCAATCAAGATCGTCAACCGAGCGCACCGGCACGCCCAAACGGGCATTTAACGTCTCCATGACATAGTCATTATGGCGCCCACCCCCACAAACAAACCAGTGTTTGGGCGCTTCTGGAAGGTGATTTACACCAGCGACAATCGCCGCAACCGTGCAGCTGGCCAATGTTGCCGCCCCGTCAGACACATTTAGTTTTGCCTCAACCACAAGCCCATCAATGCGGGCTGCCATATCTTCGCGATCCAGCGATTTTGGTGGGATACGGTCAAAATACGGATCTTCGAGAAATTTAACTTCAACCATCGGGTCCCCTTTGCCCGATGCTGCCGTGGCGCCATTCAGATCAACCGGATTTCCGGTATGGCGCAACATCCAATCATCAAGACGCGCATTGCCCGGACCACAATCAAAAGCCAAAAGATCATCGCGCGTACCAATCCACGTAACATTGGAAACGCCACCAATATTCAAAACCGCCACGGGTGTTTGCACACCGGCACTTTTCATCAAGGCCGCATGATAAACCGGGGCGAGTGGTGCCCCCTCGCCGCCCGCAGCAACATCAGCCAATCGAAAATCAGCCACCACAGGGATGCCCGTTTTGCTTGCCAGCATGT
Organism: Rhodospirillales bacterium; assembly: GCA_019634165.1. Taxonomy (GTDB): domain Bacteria; phylum Pseudomonadota; class Alphaproteobacteria; order Rhodospirillales; family Thalassospiraceae; genus Thalassospira. Next base: position 273,353 of record JAHQVT010000008.1, on the reverse strand, counting down.
CAGGCGTTCCGATTTGACGGGTCAGCTTTGACGCCGGTTCATGAAACACGGTCTGCCCATGAAACCCAATGACACCAATATCACCGGGTAAAAGCCCCGCCTTCTCCAGCAGTATATTAACGGCGTTTACATGCACCTCGGTCAACTCATCGGCCACGATATGTTCGGCATTGGTGGCACTGCGATTACCAAAACACGCCCGCATGCGCTCGCGCAATTCCGGGGCGTAAGGTACAAACACCGCCTGATCAAGACGGCGCACATCCACACCATCGGTTTCAATCAAGGCTGCATCAACACCATCCAGTGATGTGCCGCTCATCATGCCGATTGCCGTGATCCAGCCTTGTGTCATGTCTTGCTCCGCTTGGCATTTTGTCTTTATCGCCTGCAGCTTACTTCGAAATTCTGGTGAAATCGTTACTGCAATGCCTGAACTGCGCGCCCATGCGTTGCCGAGGAGATGTTTTCTGTGCTAGATCATCGCGTCGCATCAAAATGCGGCTCGATTTTTCTATCACAACCAACATAGCGCAAAAAACATGACTGAACTGAAGTCTGATTTTCTCCGCGTCATGAATGACCGCGGTTACATCCACCAATGCACTGATCTTGAAGGCCTTGACGCCTATGCAAGCGACAATACGGTGGTGTGCTATGTAGGCTATGATTGCACTGCAGACAGCTTGCATGTCGGATCGTTGGTGTCGATCATGATGCTGCGCTGGTTGCAGAAAACCGGACACAAACCGATCGTCCTGATGGGCGGCGGCACCACCCGTGTTGGCGACCCAACCGGCCGTGATGATTCCCGCCCGGTTCTGACTGATGAAATCATTGCCGCCAACATGGCTGGCATTAAAAAGATTTTCGAACAATTCCTGACTTTTGGCGATGGCCCGACCGATGCGATTATGGTCAATAATGCCGATTGGCTGGACAAGCTGAACTATATTGAATTCCTGCGTGATTTCGGGCGCCACTTCTCGGTCAACCGGATGCTAAGCTTTGAATCTGTTAAATTGCGTCTTGAACGCGAACATTCGCTCAGCTTCCTTGAATTCAACTACATGATCCTGCAGGCCTATGACTTTGTTGAACTGAACCGAAATTACAGTTGCACCCTTCAGATGGGTGGCTCGGACCAGTGGGGCAACATTGTAAATGGTGTTGAATTGGGGCGCCGCGTTGACGAGAAATCCTTGTACGGCTTGACCACGCCGCTTATGACCACCGCATCAGGTGCGAAGATGGGCAAAACCGCGTCTGGCGCTGTTTGGCTCAACGAAGAACGTTTATCGTCCTACGACTACTATCAGTTCTGGCGCAATACCGAAGATGCTGACGTGATCAAATTCATGCGTTTGTTCACTGAAATGTCGCTCAAACAGATTGCAGAATATGAAAAGCTTGAAGGATCGCAGATCAACGAGGCGAAAAAGGTTCTCGCCCTTGAAGCTGTGACACTTTGCCGTGGTAGAGAAGCTGCCCTTGCGGCAGCGGAAACTGCGCGCAAAACCTTTGAAGAAGGTGTTTTGGCAGACGACCTTCCAACTGTCGAAATCGCCAAAGCTGATCTTGACGCAGGTATTCCGGCATTCGATCTGTTCCGCCGGGCAGAACTTGCCAAATCGGGGGGCGATGCCCGCCGCCTGATCAAAGGTGGTGGTGCAAAAATCAACGATGAAAAAGTCAGCGATGAAAATGCCAACATTACGGCAGATGCGCTAAATTCGGACGGTGTAATCAAGGTTTCGGCGGGTAAGAAACGCCACGTTCTGATCAAACCTGTCTGATAAACGCAGGCGACCAAACCAAATGCAAAAGCCCCGCAGCACCGGCCGCGGGGCTTTTTGTTTGTTCCATCACGGCAGCCGCCGGCTAACCCGGTTCGGCACCAGTAATCAGGTTACGGAAGACCCCAGGCACAAATGTCGATAGTGGATTGACTGAAATATCGGGGTTTTCAAAATCACCTTCAACCGTATAGGTCGGCGCAAACAATCCACCACCTTCTTCACCAACCAGAAGATCGCCCAAGATCGGAATAGCACCAAGGGCAGAATTCAGGGCATAAATCGGCACAATTGATCCTGCCAAACGAATTTCGGATTTCGCCAGATCAATCGACCCATTCGCCGTCACCCCAACAGCCGTCCCGTTTGCCGATACTTTGGACAGTGAAAGCACATCATTGGCATAGGTGAAATCACCATTCAGCTCGTCAAATGATATCCCGTTGCCCTGCAAAATATCACCCAGCCCGGTTAAGGATGCTGCACCAAGAACACGGGCTGCAATTGGGGCATTGACCACGCGGAAATCATCGATCTTCACCTTACCTGTAAAGGGCTGGGCGATATCGCTTTCATCAACCGTTCCTTCGATCGACATTCTGCCACCCAAAAGGTTGTCATACATATCAACCGCACGCAGGAATTTTCCGGCATCCTCGCTGGTCAGTTTGACCTTGCGTGTTGCGAAATCTTCACGGGTCACCTGTGCAAAGACGTTTGCCCGATCACCCAAGGCACCGTTTAAAACCAGACGATCCCATTCTTGCCCGATGGTGTGGATTGATCCTTTGACATTGCCAAGAAGTTCGCCATTCGCCATGACCATCTGTTCAATATTCAAAAAGACTTCCGTCGAACCACCAGACCGGGTCGCACGCTGCCCGATACCGCCACTATTGGGGCTTTTACTTTGTTTGGGCTGGCTGTTTTCGCCCGTTCCATCGGCGTCGTCAGAAACAATCCACGGGGTGGCGATCAGTTGACGGGCCGTGATTTCAATCTCGCGATTTTCGCGATCCTGACTGAATGTGATCTTGGCATCATTTAAAAGCGGCTCAGCCCCTTTGAGCAGGAACGTGTCGGAAACCAACGTAACCATCACGTTAGGGGTTTCCACCTGATCGTCACCAGGTTGCGGTTCTGCCGTTTGGTCCGATGTATCGTTATCCACAAAATGGCGCAGATCAAACTGCGATCCGCGCAGATCGACCGTCAGTTTGTCATCCCCCCCCGACCGAACGGTGCCACTAATTTCGGTATTGTCGCGAAACTGTGCAGTGTCGATTTCAAAAAACCATTTATCGGCCATCGGATTATCACCGCGCCAAGTTCCCCGGCCTTGCGCCGAAAGTTCCGGTGCGCTCACCGCAAAAGATTTAATTTCCCCACCGCCAACATATTGAACGGCCAGATCAAATGTCGCCTTTGCTTCAGGGCCGGGTTCCTTTTGATAATCAATACCTTCAAGCGGGATCGCGATGGTCACGTTCTCCAGACCAACATCTCCGATCAGTTCGACCTGATCAGATTTGACTGTGATGTCGACTTTACCCTTGCCCATGCCTGACAAATAAGGGGACGCATCGAGTTCCACCTTTGGAAGCACAGCCAAATCAAGATCGCCAGACAGGGAATATCTGCTGCGGATTTCTGCTTTCGCATCAAAGTTTTCAGCCCACTTGATATTGGTCCGCCCTTTGCCGATTGAAGCCTCACCGCTTAGGTTCATTGCCTTTGTATTGACCTGTAACTCAAACGCCCCGTCTGTAACATCAAGGCCACGAAATGCCTTGGTTATGCTGGCATTTTCAATACGGGATGCTGCGGCGACTTCGACATCTTCGAAACGAACTGCACGCAACAGAGGAAAATGAAGACGTACACGTGTTGCCTGTTCGCCACTGATCTGGGACGGATTAATGCCAAGACGGGTTGCAAAACCAAGCGGCTTTGCTTCAATCAGTTCAAGCGCTTTGCGCGCACTTCCATTTGCCACCACTTCGATATCAGCAAATGGGACTGGTTCATCAAGCTTTGTAAATTCGATGCTGGCATCTGAAACGGTCAAACCATCTGCATTGCCGCGATCGACATAGATTTTGAAACTGTTTTCATCAAATTCGGCCCGACCACCAGCTTCCAAAACATTGGGCATATCGCCAAGATAATGCACCGTCACCCCCGACATGGTCATTTGACCGCCAAGCACGTCAAGGACAACGTCGCCTTCATCGCCCTGATGAAGTTCGGTATGCATGGTTGCCTGATGCACGATGCCTTCTGACAGGTTGGTGACCACCCACGTCCGCGCATCCGCACCAAGTGTTTCCGGCCACAACCGGTTTAAATCATTGGTTTGAACATCAGTTGCGGAAACATCAAGGTTCACGCCCCATTGCCCGAATGGATCAAGAACAACGCCCTGCAATTTCGCCGAAGCGTCCCCCACATTTAAGATCACGTCATCGATGCTAAACCGGCCGGGAACATAACTTGTCGCGATCTTCCCGTCACGAACGCGGTAGGTCGCCCGTATTTCATCAGGAAGCGATATCACCCCACTTCCGACCGCAAGATCGGTCGATGCAAAAAGCAACTCACCATTCGCATCATATTTCGCCCGAAGCTTTCCTGACACCGGCAGATATGCGTCGCGAAGATGTTCAAATATATTGGAAATACTGACAAGATCAGATAGCTCGACCTCGCCCAAATCGGCCTCAAGATCAATTTCGCCGGTCTGAGTGCTGTAGTCGCCAGTTACACTGACACGGGTGGATAAAGTACCCGCACTAACCTGCAAAGATGCCTCGGCCCCAATCCCCAAAGGTCTGCGCGACAACAGAATATCTGCCTGCGGTGCGGCCCATACGACGCCAAGCCTTTCATCGCGCACCTGAAGATCCGCGTTCACAATGCCGAAGCTTTCGAAATAGGCCGCTGCGGGAAAATCGGTTCGCTCGCCAGACAAAATGGCGATCACATCCCGTAAAACATCCCCACCCGATTGTTCAATGACACCAACTTGCGCCACCTGATCGGTTTGGCCGGTTTGGGCATCGTCAGGTTGGGATTTTGTGAGATCGTCCTGTTTGTTGTTTGAACTCTCATCAATAACGCGCCCATCGTCACCGTTATCGGCGACATCCCCGTCAACAGAAGGCAGATCAATGGTTACAGAAGGACCACGCAATTTTTCATCGCCCGCCCTACTTTGATCGGCAAAGTCGATGCCTTCTGCGACATAGCCTATGTCAATTTCGCCATCAGCACTGCGTTCCAGACGGATGCGTGGCCCGATCAAGTTCATTTCGCGAAGTGCAAGAACGCCTTCGAAAAGGGCTTTTGTGGAAAACACGACATCGGCTTCGGGAATATGAAGCAATTCACGGTCACTGGCACCAATGATGACAACGTCGCGCAAACCAACATCAAACCGTTCCGCCCAGCCACGCCAGCGCAAAACAAGGTCGCCGACAGAAAGCTTGTTCTCGCCCATCGATTTATTCAAATGATCGACGATATAGGGTGTAATACGATGCAAAGACACAGGTTCTTGCGACAACCGCCAGATTGTGACCGCTGCAAACACGCCCACAAACAGAATGACTGCTGATAAAATCAGCGCCAACCATCCGGCAAAAGTTTTAACGTGGCGCACTCTGAATACCCTGTCTTCCCGGCGTCATATGCCGCAATATCACCAACCCGCGCAGTTTGATCTACGTGTTTACCATTTACAGACGACAAACGTGGCTAAAAATACCAGACTGGTATTGATCATCAGACTGTTATTGATCAAATGTCTTTTTGTCCGATCAGAGAAAAGCTAAACAGGAACATGTCACTCTGTTGACGAGGCCATCAAACGCGCGACAAAGAGCATGCAATCAGGCACTGCTCTTTGCATAGCCCAGCTCGTTACCTTTTCGCAATACAAGGAACGCAAAAAGTGCATCTTTCCTGGATTTCTCAAGGACTACCCCAACCTTTTGATCCAGAACGCGTCGCTCATGCGATGGAACGTTGGCATAGCTTGGCAGATCGTCCAGCATTTGAAAGTATTGCACCTAAAATTGTCGACATTGCGTCCAACCCGCAATGTAAGGCGGTTTTGACTGCCCTTTTTGGCAACAGCCCCTATCTGACCAATCTCTGCCTTCGTGATCCTGATATTGTCTGTGATGTTTTTGATCACGGACTTGATCGGGCCTTCGCCAATGCCTTGGCCCCGGTTCGCACCAGTGCAGATGCCCGGAACCTTGATCAGCCAACCACCATGGCCACCGTGCGCCGGGCAAAACGCCGGGCAGCATTGGTCATTGCAATTGCCGATATCGCGCTTGCCTGGCCGCTTGATAAAATCACTGCCGCAATCAGTGAAACCGCCGAATACACGCTTGACTTCACGATGGCCCATTGCCTTTCGACGGTGGCGCGCCTTCGCAAATGCGACCTGCCCAATCCGGAAAATCCGCTTGAAGGTTCGGGGATATTTTCGATTGGCATGGGAAAACTTGGCGCGTGCGAGTTAAACTATTCATCCGATATTGATCTGATCTTCCTTTATGATCAAGACGTTGCCACTTATCTCGACCCTGATCGTCTTCAGCAAGATTTGGTGCGCATGGTGCGCGATATTACCCGCATCATGGAAGAACGAACCGGCGATGGATATGTTTTCCGAACCGACTTGCGCTTGCGCCCCGATCCGTCTTCAACCCCGCCAATTCTGTCAATGTTAGCTGCTGAAACCTATTATGAAACGGTCGGACAGAACTGGGAACGTGCGGCCATGATCAAGGCCCGCATCGTCGGTGGCGACCGGATTGCAGGGGATCAGTTTCTGGAAATCCTTCGGCCTTTTGTCTGGCGTAAACATCTTGATTTTCTGGCCATCCAAGACATTCATTCGATCAAACGTCAGATCAATGCCCATAAAGGTGGCAGCAAGATCAACATCCCCGGCCATAACATCAAACTGGGCCGGGGCGGCATTCGCGAGATCGAGTTTTTTGCGCAGACACAGCAGCTTATCTGGGGTGGCCGTGAAGTCGCCCTGCGTGGCAAGGCAACTTGCGACACCTTGCGCGTCCTGACCAAATTCGGACAGGTTACCGAAGAAGTCCGCGACGAGATGCTGCACGCTTACGAATTCCTACGTACTGTCGAACACCGTTTGCAAATGATCAATGATCAGCAAACACAAACCTTGCCTGATACCGAAGAAGGTCTAAGCGCACTTGCGACCTTCCTTGGGTATGAAACACTTAATGGTTTCAAAGACGACTTGCTGCTTCATCTGCGCAATGTCGAAAACAATTATGCCGAACTGTTCGAAGATGACACACCGCTTGCAGGACGTACTGGAAACCTTGTCTTTACCGGCACAGAAGACGACCCCGACACGTTGGAAAACCTGCGTCAAATGGGGTTTGTCAATGCCGAGAACGTGTCGGTCACGGTGCGCGGTTGGCACCATGGCCGTTACCGTGCAACACGGTCGCGCCGTGCGCGTGAAATCCTGACCGAATTGATGCCAACATTATTGAACGCACTCTCAAAAACCACCAATCCAGATATGGCGTTCCGTGCTTTTGATGAATTCCTCAAGGGACTTCCGGCTGGCGTTCAGGTTTTCTCGCTATTCACCGCCCATCCAGAACTTCTGGAATTGCTGGCACAGATTGCCGGTACAGCCCCGCGCATGGCGAAATATATCGGGCGGAATGCCGCCGTTCTTGATTTCGTTTTAATGTCTGGCTTCCACGAAGAACTGCCCGATGCCGATGCCATGATGGCCGATCTCGATTCACGTCTTGCACGCGAAGACATGGTCGAAGACTGGCTTGATACCGCCCGGCGCTGGGCCAATGACCAAAAATTCCAGATTGACGTTCAAACCATCCAGAACCGCCATACCCCGCACCAAGCCGGTCGGGCCTTGGCCGATGTCGCAGATGTTGCCATTCGCGCCCTGTTCCCGCGCATTGCCGATGATTTTTCGGCTAAACACGGGCGGTTTGAAGATGGGGGCCTGGCGGTCTTTGCGCTTGGCAAACATGGGGGTCAGGAACTCTCACCGGGGTCTGATCTTGATATGGTGTTCATCTATGATGTTGCCGAACATGCAGATGAATCTGATGGTGAAAAACCACTTTCGCCCGGTCACTATTTCATCCGGTTAAGTCAGCGTTACATTAACGCGCTGTCGGCCCCCACCGCTGAGGGGGTGTTGTTTGAAACGGACCTCCGCCTGCGTCCTAGCGGATCGAAAGGCCCGCTTGCAACCCATTTCAAAAGTTTTGAATCCTATCAAAATAATGACGCATGGACGTGGGAACATATGGCCTTGACCCGCCTGCGAGCGGTTTATGGTCCGCAAGCATTGTGCGAAAAGGTCATCGCAACGACCACCGCTGTCTTGTGCAAGGAACGCGACCCTGACCAATTGGTGCGGGCCGTTTTCGATATGCGCAACCGCATGGAAGCAGGCAAAGGCGACAATCACCCATGGGCCATCAAATTGCGCCGGGGTGGGCTGGTTGATCTGGAATTCATCGCACAATATCTGCAATTATTACATGCAAATAAACATCCAGATATCCTGTCCCCTACCACCCGCGAAGTGTTTAAGAACCTTGCCAGCAAAGGTTTTCTTGAGGTTGATGAAGCTGAATTTCTTGCCAATGCCAGTTCATTCTGGCTGGCTCTGCAAGCCATGCTGCGTCTGACAACAGAAGGGCCCTTTTCCCCGGAAAGTGCCAGTAAGGATTTGAAAAAGATGCTGGCAAGTGCCGGGAAATGCGATGATTTTGCCAGCTTGCAAGACAAAATCGAGGCAACGGCAACCCGGATCAAGGAAATCTATGACCGCATCGTTGCCGAACCCGCACAAAAAGTAGCCGTTTCCGAAGAAGAACATTAGGCAATTAAAATGATCCACCCCCCCTTGCCGTACCTATAAGTAGCGACAAGGATTTGCGTTTTCAAAGTTTCGCCCCAATGCAATATCTTGGGATCGGTTGTGCATCGGTTGTGCATCGGATTGAAGATCAAAACGAACGAACAAGTAAAGGATAGAACATGACACTTGATGTAGGTGATAAGGCCCCGGATTTCGAACTGCCAACTGATGGGGATGGCAGTGTGAAACTATCTGATCTCGCGGGTAAACCAGTGGTGATCTATTTCTATCCCAAAGACATGACACCGGGCTGCACCACAGAATCCTGTGAATTTCGTGATGCAGAACCTGATTTCAGTGCTGTAAATGCGCAGATCATTGGCATTTCAAAAGACAGTGCGGTTCGTCATGACAAATTCAAAGCCAAACATGACCTGAATTTCATTCTTGCATCAGATGAAAATGGCACCACCTGCGAAGATTTCGGGGTGTGGAAAGAAAAAAGCATGTATGGCAAAAAATTCATGGGGATTGAACGATCCACATTTGTCCTTGATGGCGATGGCATCATCCAGAAAGCTTGGCGGAAAGTTAAGGTCAAAGGCCATGTTGCCGAGGTCTTGGAAGCTGTACGCACGCTTTAAAATTTTCGGAATTTCACGGCTCAAGACGCCAATTTTCGCTCTTGGGCCGTGTTTTTTTACACCGTAAAATCCTTATAAATCAGGTTTTTGGCTTACATGCAGTGCATTGATTGTATTGCCTTACCTTGTTTGTCAGGATAAAAATTCGGATATGGGAGATAGGTGGATTCAATTTTCACCTATTGGGAGCAACACACCGGCATGCCGGCAAAGCAGGTAATTCAATGAACAAGAATGTTGTCGATCTCGACGATCAGATGCTAGCGGACTTCCGCGATGAAGCGCATGACATCATCAATTCAATTGATGTCCATTTGCAGAACGCTCGCGGAAAAAGTGATCCGGCTCATTTGACCTCGATCCAGCGCGAAGTCTTTAACTTACGTTATAAAGGCAAATCGGTTTCAGCTCCGCTGATCAACCTGACCAGCCATCGTCTGGCCGATTACGTCACCACATGCAAAGAACTCAACGAAGGGTCAATCGACGACATTCAGGCCTTTGTTGATAAAATCCAGACCCTGCTGGATGGTGACATGACCGCTGGCGGGACCGACACCGCAGAATTTGTTCGTGAACTGCCATCAAAACGTGCGCCGGATATTGATCCGAACTGGTTGAAAAAAGCCAATGTCGAAGCATTGCTGGTGATCCCGCAGCGCTCCATGGCAACCATTGTTGAACGTGAATTGGCCGCATGTGGATATCGCAGTTCGGTTACGCAAACTTCGTTTGAGGCCATTGAACTTGCTGTGCGCACCCGCCCGGATTTCATTATCGTTGCAAAAACGATTGATGAGTTGGGGGGCGTTGATGTCGCCAATGCATTGCAGGCCATGCCTAAAACACGTGGCATTCCAACAGCAGTTCTGACATCAGACGCACCAAACCATCCATCCTTGCAGGATCTTCCATGCCGGACCGCAATCATTCGCAAAGGCAACGCATTTGGCGAAGACCTAGCCGAAGCACTGGCGCGCTTCAACATCACTTGATCGCTTGACCTAAGATCAAAGCAAAATCATATCGGGTGGCCGATGCAATCAATTGCAGGCCGCCCTTTTCTTTGCCCATTGACCCGCCATGACGCAGATGGCAGACAAAGCCAAGAACAGATCAACCATTCCATTCGCAACCAAAACCGGACGATCATGACCAAGCTCACCCTTGCCGAAGCTGCCAAACGCGCCCTTCTGACAGAAGATGCCACCGAAAAGGCCGACGTCACAGCCGAGATGGCCGCACTTTGGCGCAATGGCGAGATTAGCGAAGTTGGGTCAACCAACATGCCAGATCGTCCTGGCCGCCCGGCAAAGCCGGAACTTCTCGCCCCCAATAAAATGCCCAAACGTAAAAAAGGCAGTGTTCAGGGACGGATCGGGCTTTTGCATGCATTGGCCCATATCGAATTGAACGCAATTGATCTGGCGTGGGATTTATGTGTGCGTTTCCCCGACGCAAACATGCCGCGCCATTTCCACGATGCATGGGTTCAAGTTGCCGATGACGAAGCCCGTCATTTTAAAATGATCAATAAACGCCTGAATGAAATGGGGGCAGCCTATGGTGATCTGCCCGCGCATGACGGTTTGTGGCAAACGTCAATGGATACGGCCTATGACATTTTACCGCGCCTTGCTGTGGTGCCAATGGTGTTTGAGGCCCGCGGCCTTGATGCCACCCCGCCAACCATTGAACGGTTGCTAGCACACGGTGACACCGAAAGTGCACGTATCTTAAAAATCATCGCCCATGACGAAATCGCCCATGTCGCAGCGGGCCGGAAATATTATGAATATATCTGCGATCAACGCGGCTTACCTTACTACACCACATGGCACGATATGCTGCGCAAGCATTTCCGTGGATCGTTAAAACCGCCATTCAATGACGAAGCGCGCTATGAAGCAGGCATGCCACCTGATTACTATCAGGATTATGTGCTTGAGCTTCCAGACGTCGGTTACGACGACTGATCTATTATGGTCAAAATGAACAGCCGCTGACCCAAGATTGATTCAGAGCAAGACTTTCAACTTAATATCGCCCTATCCTGCTTAGGTGAATTTTGTTGGCCCTGCCAAACGGGCCCTTTTCTTCCTTCAGGAGGTACAATCATGCCTGCCACGATGAAAGCCGCTTTGGTGCGGGAATTCGGCAAACCTTTGTCGATCGAAGAAGTCACCGTGCCAAAAGTCACGCCGGGTAAAATCCTTGTCAAGATTGAGGCATCCGGCGTTTGTCACACGGACCTTCATGCCGCCGAAGGCGACTGGCCGGTAAAACCCAATCCACCCTTTATTCCCGGTCATGAAGGTGTCGGTTTTGTTGCCGAAGTTGGCGAAGGCGTGAAATCGGTCAAGGTCGGCGATCGTGTTGGCGTACCATGGTTACATTCCGCATGCGGCCACTGTCATCATTGCATCACCGGTTGGGAAACCCTTTGCGGTGAACAAATAAATACCGGCTATTCGGTTAATGGTGGCTTTGCCGAATATGTTCTGGCGGACCCGAACTATGTCGGCCACCTGCCCAAGGCGCTTGAATTTGGCAATGCGGCACCTGTTCTGTGCGCCGGGGTAACGGTTTATAAGGGCTTGAAAGAAACCGAATGCAAACCCGGTGAAACTGTCGTGATTTCCGGCATTGGCGGGCTGGGCCATATGGCTGTTCAATATGCCAAGGCCATGGGCATGAAAGTTATCGCTGTTGACATCGCGCAGGAAAAACTGGATCTGGCAAAAAGTCTTGGTGCCGACTGGACGCTTAATGCCAAAGAAACCGATGTGGTATCCGAAGTCCAAAAGCAGATGGGCGGTGCGAACGGGGTTCTGGTCACTGCTGTTTCAAATGCAGCGTTCAAACAGGGTGTTGGCATGCTAGGCCGTGGTGGCACCATGTCACTGGTCGGCCTGCCACCGGGAACGTTTGAACTTGATATTTTTGATACGGTTCTGTGTGGCAAAACCATCCGTGGATCCATTGTTGGAACCCGTGCTGATTTGCAGGAATCACTGGAATTTGCAGGCGACGGCAAGGTGCATTCGCATTACACGACCGAACCGATGGAAAACATCAATTCGATCTTTGATCGTATGCGCGACGGCAAAATCGACGGTCGTATTGTGATGTCGATCTAATCCTGCAGCCAAAACTGGAAGGGCGGCACACCAGCGGCCCTTCCAAAAGATCATGCTGCTTTTGATAAAATGCTGGCTTCATGTTCAAGCAGCCACTTCTTGCGATCCAATCCACCGGCATACCCCGTCAATGTCCCGTTTGATCCAATCACACGGTGGCACGGTACGATGATTGAAACCGGGTTAAGTGCATTGGCGCGTGCAACCGCCCGCACGGCCTTTGGATTACCAAGATCATTGGCAAGTCCGGCATAGGAAACGCTTTTGCCATTGGGGATCGTGATCAATGCGTCCCAAACCGATTTCTGAAAATCGGTTCCGATCATATTAATATCCATCAGCGGAAGTGACATAACGTCACCTGCGAAATAGCCATCAAGCCACGCAGTGATGGATTTTGGGGCTTCTCCCCCTTCCATCCATTCAAGTTTTTTAAAACGTCGCGTCTGAATGGTTTTCAGACGGTCGTCATTATCTTCGAAATCAAGATGCACCAGTTTTCGATCAATCGTGGCCAGCGACAGCATCCCAATCGGACTTGCATGGCGCACAACGTTGATTTTCACGTTCATCATCATTCTCCTTCAAGGGCGGACCAAAGATATTGCGCAGCATAAGCCCGCCATGGTCGCCAACGTTCTGAGTGACCCTCAAGTGCCTTGGCCTTATCCGGGCCGCCGCCCATGGCAGAAGCCTTGAGAATACCCAGATCAGCCGCAGGAAACGCATCTGGGTCCCCCAGACCACGCAGACCAAAATAATTAAGCGTCCAAGGCCCAATGCCCTTGATCGCAGTCATTGCCGAAATCAGGTCATCACCCGATTTCTGATCACAATCTGGTTGGGAAAACAGATCAATTACATCGCTTAATGTCTGTGCCCGACGTGTGGTTAGGCCAATCGGCATCAGCTCCTGTCCCACCAGTCGTTCGGGTTCTGGAAACAAATGCGTGACGCCGGTTTCCGCCACCAGATCATTTGGCAGGGCCTCGCCAAATTTTGCGACGATCCGTCCGGCCAATGTCCGGGCCGCAGCAACCGATACCTGTTGCCCAAGAACGGCACGCATGGCCAGTTCAAACCGATCCCAACATCCCGGCACACGAAGACCGGGGCGTTTTTCCACCAAGGACGACAAAAGAACGTCATCGGCAAACTGCGCTGTGATCGATGGGACATCCGCATCCAGATCAAACAGGCGGCGTACCTGCCCACCAATCTCAAGCACTGCTTCGCGGGCAGAACCGCGTAAAACCACATCCACCCCGCTTTGATCCAGGCTAAAATGACAAATCATCAGGCCGACGTCATCGCCCATCCGAAAACCACGGGCATATGTACGATCCCGCACGGATTCTAAGCCCGGAATGGCGCGCGCCCGGAAAAATGCCAAAAGATATTGCGCATCGAACGGCTGACGTGCACGCAGTCGTAAAATCAGGTCATCATTACGCGGGGCAAATGGATCGTTGGTCGCAGATGTTTTGGGCATCTTGGGTTTGATCCCACGGCGGAATGCCGTTGGCGCCTGATCATAGGCCTGCTTCATCGCATCATTGAACCGCCGCAAACTGCCAAAGCCTGCAATATCTGCGATCTCGGTCATTGTCAGGTTGCTATCAACAATCAACTGCCGTGCGCGCAGCAACCGCCGTGCTTTGGCATGTTCCTGTGGTGTGACGCCTGTATGTTCCTTGAATATCCGACGCAGGTGACGGTCCCCTACCCCAAGCCGATCTGCCAGATCGGCGATGGAGCCACCTTCAAGCGCGCCCTCGTCAATCAGGCGCACGGCACGGGCAACAGTTGCATGAACCCCACGACTGGCCGGACTGCCCGGCGCGGCTTCCGGGCGGCACCGCAAACAGGGGCGAAACCCGTGGGCAATGGCAGATTCCGCACTAGGATAAAATTCCACATTCACGCGCTTGGGCGTGACGGCCGGGCAAATCGGGCGGCAAAAAATCCCGGTGGTGAGCACGGCGGTATAAAACCGCCCGTCAAATCGACGGTCCCGGGTTTTGAGTGCCTGATAGCATATGTCGTTATTGAGCTGTTCCATGCACGGCAGTTTAACAGAACAGCTCAATAAAACTCGCCAGATTCGGACTCAAACGTCACCCTCGCTGCATGACCTAGTTCAGAGGAATATCGTTATCGGATTTTCCATTCTGATATTGATCGGACAGGCGATCATATTCATCGGAAATCGCACGGGCACGCGAAAGGTATGTTGCCTGATCTACGTCTGGAAGTTCCGCCACCATTCCCATCATCGAATGACTGTCCCAGAATGCATTGGACTTATTGTATTCGCCGTCCTTAAGGGAAAAGACCTCTCCCATAATTTTAAGATCATGAGGGATGGCAAAGGCATCACGTGAATCTTCATAGGAAAAGAAATAATAGAAATTATCAAACCCGGCCCATGTGATGGCCGATAGACACATCGAGCATGGCTCATGCGTAGAAAGGAAAATCAAATCCGACGTTGGCGGGCGCTGATCAGCAGGGATTTCATAAAACCGCTTTAGGCAATGAACTTCGCCGTGCCACAGGGGGTTTTCGGTTTCGTTATTGGTTTCAGCAATTACCAGCGAATGATCAGACTTGCGCAAGATCGCTGCGCCAAACAGTTTGTTCCCGCCCGCAACCCCGGCCCGGGTTTTGGGTAATATGTCATCTTCCAAAACGGAAAACAGTTTACCCAGTAGTTTCTGGTTGGCGGAAGTCTCAGACATGTTGGCGGCCCCTGATGAAGGTAATTTGACAATGGTTACCATTTCACCGTGACAGAGCCGCCATGCCAACTGATTTTTCGCACAGTATGCTGCGAAACAGCCTATGGATTGCCTTTACAATCAGAAACCACGCAAAATCCCATCATTATCGGGTAGCTGACGGTGCTCTGGCGCGACGGGCAAATAAAAATGATGGTCTAGCAAGGTCGTAACCGCGATCAATCTTTGGGATTTGGCATCCCGGACCTTTGTGATCAAGGCATGATCAACCGGTGCCATTTGACGGATTTTGACGACCTCGAAAATTGGACCATTCGGAGTAGCAAGTTTGAACTGGTCGCCAATTGCGACCGGACCAAGAGAGTGTTGGGCCATTTGGGACTTCACCTGACATTAGATGTTTGCTCGGCGCTCTTCCTACCAGTAACCAGTCATGATCTGGTATTTTGTTATTGCTTGGCAGGTATCGCTTGGCACCACCATGGCAAAGCTATTCGTCAATTGTGTGACAGAAACAGGATATTTCGGGGCAAACCGCCTTTTTCTGCGGATTTTGGCATGTTTTTTTTCTTACCCGCCCCGTCCAAAAACAAAACACCCCGCCAAAAATTGACGGGGTGTTTTAAATTTCAAATGCTTAGGATCAAGTAACGTGATCTGATCAATCGATGTCTTCGATCTCGCCTGCTGATCCTGTGACCTTTGCGGCCAAGGCTGCTGCCATAAAGGCATCCAAATCACCGTTCAGAACACCTTGGGTATCCGATGTTTCTGTTCCGGTCCGCAGATCCTTGATCATTTGATAAGGCTGCAAGACATATGATCTGATCTGATGGCCCCAACCGATATCGGTTTTGTTGTCTTCAACTGCCTGTGCTTCGGCTTCGCGTTTTTTCAGCTCTGCCTCATACAAACGGGCTTTGAGCATCTTCATCGCCGTATCACGGTTTTTATGCTGCGATCTGTCATTCTGACACTGGGCAACAATCCCGGTCGGAATATGGGTCATACGCACAGCAGAATCAGTCCGGTTAACGTGCTGACCACCGGCACCAGATGCGCGGTATGTATCAATACGAAGATCCTTATCAAGGATCTCGATATTGATATCGTCATCAATCACCGGATAAACCCAGACAGAAGAAAAGCTGGTATGGCGGCGGGCAGAACTGTCATAGGGCGAAATACGCACCAGACGATGTACACCCACTTCGTTCTTCAGCCAACCATATGCATTATGGCCCGAAATTTTATAGGTCACCGATTTGATACCGGCTTCCTCGCCATTGCTTTCTTCAAGCATCTCAAGCTTGTAACCCTTGGAATCTGCCCAACGGTAATACATGCGCGCCATCATGCTTGCCCAATCCTGTGCTTCGGTGCCACCGGCCCCGGCATGGATTTCAAGATAAGCATCATTGGCGTCTGCTTCGCCAGAAAGCAGGCTTTCGAGTTCACGCTGGGCGGCAATCGCCTGAATGCTGCGCAAACCTTCTTCGGCTTCCTTGACCGTATCGTCATCGCCCTCGGCTTCGCCAAGTTCGATCAGTTCGATATTGTCATCAAGCTCTTGAGCAAGCTTTTTATAGCCATTAATCGCATCGTCAAGCTGGGTACGTTCACGCATGACTTTCTGCGCATTGGCGGCATTGTCCCAAAGGGTTGGGTCTTCGGCCAGTGCGTTCAGTTCGTCTAAGCGTCTAAGAGCGTTATCCCAGTCAAAGATGCCTCCTCAGCAGTGCCATCGACTGCTTGATTTCATCGACCAATGCCTGTGCTTCAGCGCGCATTGATGTCTCCGCTATTCATCAAAATTCGTTTCGCCACATTGTGTATGCGGCAGTTCGGCGCCGCTTATACCAGTTTTTGTCGTACTTGGAACCCCTGCAACCACGCAAAAACCCGGCACAATTTCTGCGCCGGGTTTTCGGATTAAAGCCAAAGTCCGATTTTGTTGATCAACTGTAAACCGGATCAAGTGTTACGGTATAAAGCTCTTCATCTGCGACATCGCGCAGCGACACACGAAACTGTTCGGTTTCTGCATCAATATCGACCATGCCAAAGAACTGCAGACCATAGGAAGGTGGCAGGTTTATCCCCTGCTCCTTGCTTGGATGTTTGGTAAATTTCACCTGCGGGCCAAAGGTATTATCCATATCATTTGGACCGAATGTTCCTGCATGAAGCGGACCGGATACAAATTCCCAAAATGGTTCGAAATCTTGGAATTGGGCTTTGTTTGGATCGTAATAATGTGCAGCGGTGTAATGCACATCTGCCGTCAACCAGACCGTATTGTTGATTTTTGCGCTTTTGATAAAACGCAACAATTCGACAAGTTCCAATTCACGACCCGCAGGCAAACCATCACCATTTGCAAGGTTTTCAAAGGTGCTTTTGTTTTTCCAGTCATCGTAAACGATCATGCCAATCGGCATATCAGCGGCAATGACTTTCCAAGTTGCCTTGGAATTCAACAAACTGCGTTTAAGCCACTCCATCTGTGTCCGGCCAAGAAAGTCGGTATTGTTTGTTGGAGTCTTGCTGTTATTGGCATCGTTCGTGCCACGATAGGTCCGCATATCCAGGAAGAAGATTTCCAAAGACGGCCCATATGACACTTTCCGATAAACACGGCCCGGCTCCGTCGCATGTTCAGTAATTGGCAGCATTTCGCGGAATGCACGGTTGGCACGTGCCGCCAAAAGTGACACCGATTTTTCCGTATAGCGATCATCATTGACGAACATCTCGCCCGGATACCAGTTATTGGTCACCTCATGGTCATCCCACTGATAGTAAACCGGAACAAGACGATTGAACTCGCGCACATGCTGATCAAGCATGTTGTATTTATAGTTGCCACGAAACTCGTTGATGGTTTCGGCAACCTTGGCGGTGTCTTCGGTGGTGATGTTTTTCCAAACCTGACCATCCGGGGTTTCTTTGGTTTCAGCAAACGGGCCATCAGCATAAATGGTATCACCCGAATGAATGAAGAAATCCGGGTTGTGTTTGGCAATCGTGGCATATGTCTTCATGCCACCGCGATCTTCATCAATCCCCCAACCTTGGCCGCCGGTATCGCCAGACCAGCCAAACTTGATGTTACGTTTGGCTGCCGGTGCTGTGCGGAAATGACCGATCACTGGTTCCGATGAAGCACGTCCATCATCGAGATTTTCAAAGTGAATTTTATAGAAAATATCCTGCCCGGCAGGCAGATCATTGATCGCGAGTTTACCTGCAAAATCACGTTCTTCGAGCACATCGACATGAGGAATTCGGACCGAGTTTTTAAACCCTTCGGTCGTGGCAATTTCCGTTATCATGCGTGATGCCCGATCTGCGCGCCCCCAGATACAGGCCGTGTTAGCGCTAACATCGCCACTTTGAACGCCGTGCGTAATAATTGGCCGGTCAGCGGCACGTGAAATTGACGGCATGAAAAAACCGCCCATTGCGGAAGCAGCACCTGCAGTCGCACTGGTGGTCAGAAATTTTCGGCGGGAAAGACGAAATGACATCTCTAAAACCTCTTCAGGGCAAGAATTAAAACCGTGAAGATCATGGCAAAATTCCATGACAGGGCGATGTCACGGACTTGATCATTTTGTCATTGTTTGATGACAGGCCAGGAGGCATTTAGGGCGGAAATGAAAACGGATTTATTCGATTGAAAACATCCGTGAATGAAAAAAGCCAGATGCGCTTCACATCCAGCTTTTTTCATATTGCTGCTGTAATAATCATACTTTTACAGCGGAAGGTTTTAAGGCGTGCTGATTAGTAAATTCCACCCGGTCCGGAAATAGCGCCGCCGCTGTTTTCAGAACTGCCACCGCCGCTATACCCACCGTCAATGACATTGTCATTTGATGCCGGGATCGTGCCGGGTTTAAAGGCCTCCCAAATGATACCCTGATCACCTGGACGGGCCGGAAGACCTGTGCGCGATTCAACCCGAACCATGCGAATACCCGGAGGTGTCCGGAACGGAATGGCTTTGGTTCCTTCAAGCGCGCCGCGCATGAATTCTTTCCAAATCGGGGCTGCGGCACTGGCACCTTGTTCTTTGTCACCAAGTGATCGGTTGTCATCAAACCCGACATAAACGCCAACGGCCAAGTCCGGTGAGAACCCGACAAACCATGCGTCACGCGAATCATTGGTCGTGCCGGTTTTACCCGCCAAAGGATAGCCAAGTTCCAAAATACTACGTCCGGTACCGCGTTCAATCACCCCTTCAAGGATATGGACCATCTGAAACGCACTGGCCGGATCGGTCAGTTGTTCACGGATATCGGGAAGATCAGGCGGCATTTGATTGCGGAATGTTACATCCTGACATTGCGCACATTCACGTTCGTCACGACGGTAAATCACATTGCCGCGGCGGTCCTGAATACGGTCAATCAAGGTTGGCGTGATTTTCTTGCCACCATTGACCAATTCGGCATAGGCCGCAGTCAAACGCATGACCGTGGTTTCAGCCGCCCCCAGTGACATGGACAGAACTTCTGGCAGTTCATCAACAATACCAAAACGTTTGGCATAGTCGGCAACCACAGGCATGCCAATGGTCTGCGCCAAACGGACCGTCATCAAGTTCCGCGATTTTTCAATCCCCAGACGCATGGTCGAAGGACCATAAAACTGGCCGCTATAGTTGCCCGGCTTCCATTTACCA
Source organism: Rhodospirillales bacterium (assembly GCA_019634165.1). Lineage (GTDB taxonomy): Bacteria > Pseudomonadota > Alphaproteobacteria > Rhodospirillales > Thalassospiraceae > Thalassospira. The sequence goes on along the minus strand of JAHQVT010000008.1, from coordinate 253,432 downwards.
AGCCCCGGCCCCTGATCAATCACGAAAGGTGCATCAAGCACGAGGGTTGACGGGGTAAAGCCTTCGTCCAAGGCTGCCAAATACACAAATGGCTTAAAGGCAGACCCCGGTTGACGACGGGCCTGTGTTGCGCGGTTGAATTTTGACATATCATGCGAGAAACCACCCGCCATCGCCAAAACACGCCCCGTATGCGGGTCCATCGCCACCAATCCGCCATTCACACTGGGGATTTGGCGCAGGCCAAACGTATTGGGCGGCAGTTTTTCACCATCAAGTTCGGCAAAATGTTTGACGTAAATAACATCGCCCGGCTTAAGCACATCGGATGGGCGGTTTACCACCGCACCCAATTTCTCACCTTCTTGCCACGGGCGGGCCCATGTCAGGAAGCGCAGGGGAATACGGCCTTCCTTGCCATCGGAAAAGCCAAGTTTGGCTTCGTTGACATCTGTCGACATCACAACCGCACGTTCCCACGGAATATCATTGGGTGTTTCGACTTCGCGCAGGGCCTGCTGCCAATCGTCATCAAGTTCAATGGCCGTGATCGGACCGCGCCATCCATGGCGACGATCAAATTCAACCAACCCTTCAAACAGGGCCTTGTCGGCCACACTCTGCATATGCGGATCAACAGTTGCACGCACGGAAAGCCCGCCGTCATAAAGCATGCCTTCACCGTAACGATCAACCAACTGGCGGCGGACTTCTTCGGCAAAGAAATCTGCCTGATAGGTATCGACCGACTGGCGTGTTTTGCCTTCAAGCGGGGCGGACCATGCGGTTTGCGCTTCGATTTCGGTAATATATTTTTCTTCAAGCATCCGGCCAATCACCCAGTTACGGCGCGATTTGGCTTCGTCATGGTTGCGGACCGGATGATAATTCGATGGTGCCTTTGGCAACGCCGCAAGGTAGGCTGCTTCTTCGACATTCAGCTCATCAAGCGATTTATCGAAATAGCGCAAGGCTGCTGCAGCAACACCATAACTGCCACTGCCAAGATAAATCTCGTTCAGATACAGCTCAAGGATATGTTCTTTGGAAAAGGCGCGTTCAATACGGAATGACAGGATCGCTTCTTTGATCTTACGTTCATAGGAAACTTCGTTGGTCAGAAGGAAGTTTTTCGCGACCTGTTGGGTGATGGTCGATGCGCCGACCGGACGACGCCCAGTGCCCAAATTAACAACGTTGGTTACGGCAGCCCGCAGAACCGACGCAAAATCAATTCCCGGATGGGAGAAGAAGTTTTTATCTTCGGCAGCAACAAAGGCATCCACCACCTTATGTGGAATGGCGCTATATGGCACAAAGACCCGTTTTTCACGTGCATATTCGGCAATCAACGCCCCGTCAGAAGCATGAACACGTGTCATGACCTCCGGCTCGTAATTTTCAAGCTGGGTGTAATCGGGCAAGTCCTGCCCAAAATGCCAGAAAATCGCAAGGACACCGGCCCCGCCGGCGACCCCCATCAGAAACAGAAAGCCGAAAATACTTAGTAAAATTCGCATGTAAGCAGGTCTTTTTCGTTTTGTTGGCCTGACGCTAGGGTCTCGTCCCTAAGATCGCGCATCTTCATGCACAATCATCAGAAATGCAATGTCCCAGCAGATAGACGGTCCAATGTGACCGCATTCCTGCATTTGGCATTAGTATAGCGGCAAAAAAGTGACAAGGTTGTGACAGAACCCAAGCTCAGGAAATTTTTCCCCAAGCACCAATCCAAGCCACCGGCAATATTTACTGATACCAAATGATCGCAAACGTCGTGAATTTCAACACGTCTGACAACCTCACCTTAGAATGTGTGCTTCTCAAAATAGGTATCAATTGCCCGCATGACCGCCTCGGCGATCTTTTTACGATGCACAGGGCTTTGTAAAAGCTTGGCATCCGTTGCGTTTGATAGATATCCCATTTCAAATAAGGCAGATGGAATATCTGGTGCCTTCAGCACGGCAAACCCGGCAAAACGATGTGTTCTGCGCTGCAGCTCGATGCTTTGCGCCAATTGGCTGACCATGTTTGCGGCCAAAGTCGCCGATAGGTTCATGGTTTCACGCTGCGCTAAATCGATCAGGATGCTTTGAACCAGCGAATTTTCGTCAGAAAGATCAATTCCGGCAATCACGTCCGATTTGTTTTCTTTTGATGCAAGGGCTGCAGCTTCTTTATCCGATGCATTTTCAGACAGGGTATATACAGACCCGCCGCGATGTTTCGGATTGCCGATTGAATCCGCATGCAACGAAATAAACAAGTCCGCACCGTTTTTACGTGCAATTTCAACACGCTGGCGCAGCTTCAGGAAAACATCCCGGTCCCGTGTCAGAAGAACGCGGTAGCGCCCCGATGCTGTTAGCGTATCGGCAAGTTGGCGGGCAGCCGCAAGTGTAAGATCCTTTTCATAGACATTGCCAACCCCAATCGCCCCCGGATCAACGCCGCCATGGCCCGCATCAATCGCGATCAGTGGTTTCTCATCGCCGCCACGGCCGGATTTAACAGCAACATCAACGCTTTGTTCCGTTGCACTGGTATCGTTTCGGCTGCGCGCAGAATAGGCTTCCATGCTCGTGCGGGATGCCACCAAAAAGGCTTCGCGCTTTGCCGGTTTTAAATCGACAACCAACCGGTTGGGTTTTCCACCCGATGCAGGCAAGGCGAAGATTTTTGAAACAAGCGCCGGTTTACCGACATCTAAAACGACGCGGAAGGTTCCCGGCTTAAACAGACCATACCGCAGACCGGAAATCAGCCCACCACCGGATGTGACTTTGCCCGGTGGGGCAGTCCAATCGATTTCAGGCATATCAATAATGATGCGATATGGATCGGGCAGCAGGAAATATGTAAATTCAACATCCCGATCAAGATCAATCACGAAACGGGTGTATTCCGGATAAACACCAAGACGTGCGCCAAGGACTTTGGCGGCTTGGGCGTTGGCATTGGATGCAACGAACTGAACTGAAAACACCAGCAAGACCAATAACATTGCTGCTTTAATCAGCGCTGGGAAGCGCTGTGACAACGTTATATTTCGCACATTGCTATGTGGGTTTGCATATGGTGAATTCATCTGTCGTGCTTGTGCCTATTTACCCTGCCAGACTATCTGATACCCGCTTATAGCAACGCGTTGGTTAACGGGCAATTGACCAAACAAAGAACTTATTGATAGCGGTCCTTTGCCGAGCTGATCAAAACCACGATTAGGACACAGGTCAAAAACTTTGCTTTTTCATAGATTTGCCCAAGATTAACCGTCAAAGGTGAAATCCCGCGGAAATCTTCGCGTTTTTATCAACCGCTGTCAGAAAGTCGTCATATGGTGCAACAAAACTGTTTGTCGCAGGCGAATAAACCGGATATGTTGCACCCGAGATTCCTATGCTTTGTGGTAAGTTCCTTAAACGCCACCAGGTTGAGGACGCGACTAGTACAGTTCTCTAGGTCGGTGTCTCGGTGACGCGGCAATTCCCGCTCCCGATAGAGCCCTCCTGAAAAAGGCTGTCTTGGCGCGCTCGAAAATTACGCAAGCTATTTTGTTTCAACACCAAAACCAGGTCCGAACCGGAAGAGCAGCCGCCACGCGATGAACCATATACATACAGGACATATCGCGACCTTATTGGACGGCGCCTCCGGTCACGCCGGTTTATTTGCATACCAGCGCAATAATGCGCGTAGCATAGAACTGGCGGGGCCTCCAGGAATAGGTTCCGAATGGTCAAACGCATGCTTATCGATGCGACGCACGCGGAAGAAAGCCGCGTCGTTGTAATTAACGGAAATCGCTTAGAAGAATACGACGTCGAGACTTCGACAAAAAAACAAATCAAGGGAAACATCTATCTCGCGAAAGTGACGCGGGTAGAACCATCTCTGCAGGCGGCTTTTGTTGACTATGGTGGAAACCGTCACGGTTTCCTTGCTTTCAGCGAAATTCATTCTGATTACTACCAAATCCCGGTTGCTGACCGCGAAGCCCTTACGCAGGGCAACACGAAGGTAAAAGACGCCGAAATTGTCGAAGACAATGTCGATGGCGCCGAAGACAACCAGAAAAAAGAAAAGAAACCAACGCGTTCACGTTCGCGCCGCAAACCGCGCGCAAAGGACAAGGACGAAACCGTCGAAACGAACGACGGTGAGACTGTTGCGACCGAAGGTGCTGCATCTGCAGACGCCCCGGCAACCGATGCAGCAATGGACGCAAGCGGACCTTCTGATGAAGAAGATTCCAAACCGCGCCGCCGTCGCACACGCAACCGCCGCAAAAAATCCGATGATGTGGAAACGTCCGCAGCAGAAGCATCTGATGCCGAAGCCCCGGATTCGAACAGCGATGCCGATGGCAGCTCGACCGGCGACGACACCCCGACGGGCGGCAATGCCGCAATGTCGGCAGACGTTGCTGAACTTAGCGTTGATGTGAATGCTGATGACGCCGAAGGCGATAACGCCCCGGCAACCACTTCGGACGCCGAAACGGATGCAAGTCCCGCTGCAGAAGAAGATATCGAAGACCTTGGTGGGGATGACTCTGACGAGTTCGTCGAAACCCACAGCCGTCAGCTTCAGAAACGCTATAAAATTCAGGAAGTGATTAAACGCCGCCAGATCATTCTGGTTCAGGTCGTCAAAGAAGAGCGCGGCAACAAGGGTGCGGCTCTTTCAACCTTCCTGTCGCTGGCTGGTCGTTATTGCGTTCTGATGCCAAACACCCCGCGTGGTGGTGGTATTTCGCGCAAGATTACCAATGCCCAGGATCGCAAACGTCTGAAATCGATTTTGGCTGATCTGGAAATTCCGGACGGCATGGCTGTGATTGTTCGTACCGCAGGGTCCGAACGCACCAAGGCCGAAATCAAGCGCGACTTTGATTATCTGATGCGTCTGTGGGATCGCATCCGCGAAACCACCCTTCAAAGTCAAGCACCTTGCCTGATTTACGAAGAAGCTGATTTGATCAAGCGTTCCATCCGCGATCTTTATGCGCGTGATGTTGATGAAGTTCTGGTCGAAGGTGACGAAGGTTACCGGATTGCCAAAGACTTCATGAAAATGCTGATGCCTTCGCATGCAAAGCGTGTGCAGCCATATAAAGATCAGGGCGTTCCGCTGTTCCATCGCTTCCAGGTGGAAAGCCAGCTTGATGCGATGCTCAATCCGACCGTACAGCTTAAATCGGGCGGTTATATCGTTATCAACCCGACCGAAGCATTGGTCGCGATTGACGTGAACTCCGGCCGTTCGACCCGCGAACGCAACATCGAAGAAACCGCTTATAAGACCAACCTTGAAGCAGCCGAAGAACTGGCTCGTCAGCTTCGTCTGCGTGACCTTGCTGGTCTGATCGTTGTCGATTTCATCGACATGGAAGACCACCGCAATCAGGCATCGGTTGAACGCAAGCTTAAAGAAGCCATGCGCAATGACCGGGCCCGTCTGCAGATTGGTCGCATCAGCCCGTTTGGTCTGCTTGAAATGTCGCGTCAGCGCCTGCGCCCGTCGCTGGTGGAAAGCGCATTTGAGGTTTGCGCGCATTGCCGTGGTGTTGGCCTTGTGCGTTCGATCGAAAGTGCCGCACTTCATCTGCTGCGTGTTCTTGAAGAAGAAGGCATGCGCCGCCGTTCCGGTGCGTTGACCGTCCACGTTGCAAGCGAAGTCGCACTTTATATCCTCAACCGCAAGCGTGAAACGCTGGCCGAAATCGAACAACGTTATGGCTTTACCGTCATGATCTTTGGCGATGACAGCCTGATTTCACCTGATCACCGTATTGAACGCACCCGTGCGAAAAAAGGTGATGAGCTTGAAGAAGTCTCGGCACCTGTTCTCAATACCGACAGCGTATCGCTGACGGCGATTGAAAACCCGATTGATGCTGATGAAGACGAAGAAGAAGACGAAGAAGTAACCACAACAAGTGGTGATGACGAAGAGCAAGGCGGTAAACGCCGTCGCCGTCGCCGTCGCCGCCGTGGTCGCAATGACGACCGTGAAGATCGCAACGAACAGCAGCAGGACGCATCAACAAATGATGCCGAAGACGCTGATGGTTCGGATGCAGAAAACCCCGATGATGACGACGAAGAAAGCCAGCGCAAGCGCCGCCGTCGTGGCAAGCGTGGTGGTCGTCGTCGTTCGCGTCGTCAGGACTTTGAAGCCAACCGCACCCGTTCGCCAAACGATGATCCGGCCCTGACGGCTGCACGTCGCAACCGCGATCACGAAGCACCGGACGGTTCAGTAGAAGACACTGTCGTCGATGCTGAAACCGAAGGTCAGGATGCGGATAGTTTCGATCAAGAAGGTGTTCGTACCGGCCGCAGCCGCAATACGACGGCACCGGCACCGGCCCGTCCACGCCGTGATCGCAACGACAATCGCCGCAACCGCCGTGATCGTAACGGACGTCCAAGCAACCGGGACGGCAACACGGATCGTGGTGATGTGAAAAACATTCCGATCCAGTCTGGCCCGGCACCGGAAGCAGCCGTTGACAGCAAACCTGAAACCAGCGCACCTGCACCTGAAAGCGCACCAGTTGAAGTAAGCGCACCAACGGCACCAGCCAAAGCTCCGCAGGAAACTGCACCGGCACCAAAGGTAGAAGCACCAGCAGAAAAACCTTCTGCGCCGAAGCCTGCTGAACCAGTTAAAGCTGAAGCACCTGCTCCTACATCGGCTCCGACACCTGCTCCGGAATCTGCACCTGCTGCAGAACCGAAAAAGGAAGAAAAAGCGGGTCCGAAGAAACGCGGTTGGTGGAGCCTCGGTCGTTAAGACCAGCAACCAAACCAAATTAAAAGGGCTGCCCAATGGGCAGCCCTTTTTCGTATCAATCTCACAGTTTAGGTCAGCGTTTCCAGTTCTGAAGCGCCTTAACCGCGCCGATCATGGTTTCTTCGCTGTGCGCAAAGGAAAACCGTACATATCCCTTGCCGCGCATCCGGTCAAAGTCCGTCCCCGGTGTTGTTGCAACGCCCGTTTCATCAAGCATCTGACGACAAAACGTTTCGCTGTCTTTGGTTAATTCACGGACATCTGCATAAAGATAAAACGCACCATCTGCGGGGGCAAATTTGCTAAAGCCTGCCTTTGGCAATCCATCAAGCAGGATTTCACGGTTACGGGCATAGGCGGCAATATTGGCTTGAAGTTCTTCTTCGCAATCAAAGGCGGCAACGGCAGCCATCTGTGACAATGCTGGGGCTGAGATAAACAGGTTCTGCTGCAAACATTCCACAGCCCGCATCAAATCGGGCGGCACAATTGCCCAGCCCAGACGCCAACCGGTCATGGAAAAGTATTTCGAGAAACTGTTGATGATGATGGCCTCATCACCGAATTCAAGAGCAGTGCATTCGGCGACATCGCCAAAGGAAATGCCCTGATAAATCTCGTCGCTGATCAAACGAATGCCATTTGCACGGCAATAGGTTGCCAGTTCGCGGTAGGTTTCAACATCGATCATGCTGCCAGCCGGGTTAGACGGGCTGGCAACAATCAAGCCATCCACCGGTTCATCAAGATCACGCAGCATTTGAACGGTCGGCTGATAATGGGTTTCCGGTCCGGCTGGCAAATTGACGGTATCAATACCAAGCGCACTTAGAATGTTGTGATAGGCAGGATAACCAGGTGCCGCCATGGCAACACGGTCGCCAGCATCAAAGGCGGCCAGAAACGCCAGAACAAAGATTGATGATGACCCACTGGCAACGCAAACGCGCGCGGGATCAACAGATACACCGAATTTGGATTTGTAGTGTCCTGCAATGGCTTCACGCAGCGGGTCAATGCCCATGGCATTGGTATAGCCGATCAAATCAGTTTCAAGCGCCTTGGCGGCAGCTTCGCGGACCTTGCGCGGTGCGGGGGTTCCCGGTTGACCGACTTCAAGGTGATAAACGGCTTTGCCTTCTTTCTCGCGTGCATTGGCAGCACGCATAACATCCATAACAATAAAAGGCGAAATCGCACCGCGAAGGGACTGTTTCAAAGCCATCTGTGAAGTCCTGAATTCTGTTTAAATATAAAAACGGGGCAGGACCAACAATGCCCTGCCCCGTTCAATTTGGTCTGTTATCGAACGCCAGCCATACCACCACCAGCCGGATCAGCAATAAACTGGCAGCTTTCAGGATGGGGGGGAGTACCTTCAAGGCATCGGATGATATTTACCGATGATGCACCTTGGGAATTAAGAGCAATCCCCGATGCCGCCCCCGTGCCGATTAAATCTTCTGCCATGGTCGCAATCTGTTTGGTTGCCCCCGCAGGTGTGCCAGTCCCGGCGATGCCGTAATAATATTCCCAAACAAACGGGTTCACCATCAATGCCGGCCCGATCAATGGGGTTGCGGCCTGTGCGGCGTCCCCGGCGGCAAGGTTAAGACCAAATGCATCTGCACCAAGCCCGGCACCAAATGGCGTATTCATCGTCGTGACACAAGCAACGGCATTTGCCGCACGGTCAATAACGACAAAACCGCTACGCCCTGAAAGTGCTTGTCCTGCATTATCACCTGATGTGATGTCGGCCAAATAACGGTTTAAGATATTTGCCAGTTCATCACCCTGTTTGATGACCGTAGCACCCGATGCCAAACGCGGCGGATATGCAAGGTAAAGCGTTTCATTGCCAACTTTGACTTCGGTGGCGCTTTTCCATTCAGGGCGATAGGTGCGCATATCTTCAGCCGTAAGCGTACCACCGGCATTTGTAACCGCATTGGCAATATCAGCACCCAAAGCACCGCTATAGAAATCCCCCGGACCTTTTACCCGTAACGAGGTCAAAAGGGCTGCCAGATTGACCGACCGAATACGGTCACCAACTTCAAGCATCTTGCCATCAGGCATAAAGGTTTTGCGTAACGCCGGGCTTGCTTCGATGCGTGCGCGGTTGGCTTCGATATCATTAACCAGTGATCGCGATACTGGCACGCCTAGACGGGCATATTGTTCTGCAGCACTTAAAAGCGAGCGCCATTCGAGACGTCCGTATCGTGCGCTTAGAGCATAAAGACCGCGCGGCACAGACGGAATGGTTGTTGCCGTTTGCCCGGCACTGGTACGTGTGCCCGGACGTGGCCAAAAATCAAGAACTTCGACCTTTTTCGATGCCCGGTCATGCACCAAACAAACACCCCCGCCGCCAATTCCGGCAACGGATGGTTTGGTGACCGTCATCATTGCATAAAGCGATACAGCAGCATCCGCTGCCGTGCCGCCAGCCGATAAAACATCCCGTGCAATGCGCACTGAACGTGGCTCGTCACCGACGACACCGCCGAAATATCCGGTGACTGCCCCGATTTGACCAAGATTATCTGCATTAGTATTACTGCAGGCAGCAAGTCCGGCAGTCATTGCGATTGCGAACGCGATCCGCCATGATGGCTTGCGCGTCGGCATTGAACCGACATCAGTCGAACGAAAATATGGAACGCACATTTTGCTCAGACGCATTATTACTCTCACTGCCATTTTCCTTGTAGCCCTGCCTAGCACGGTTTTCGCACAGGGTCGTTCTTTTATCCGCGATACCGAGATCGAAGACACCCTTCGAATGTATGCGACGCCGATTTTTAAGGCGGCGGGTCTCGATCCGAATGGTGTTTCCATTTATATCGTTTCTGACAACAGCTTGAACGCATTTGTTGCCGGTGGCCAAAAACTTTTTATCAATACTGGGCTCTTGTTAAAAGCAGAGACTCCCGAACAGGTTATTGGCGTGATGGCCCACGAAACCGGTCACATTACCGGCGGGCATCTTTCACGCGTCCATGATCAGCTTCGCAATGCGTCTGCGATTTCCATTCTTTCGACCATTGCCGGGGTTGCCGCAGGGGTTGCCGCCGGTCGATCCGACGTTGGAACAGCAGCAATTCTGGGCGGCCAAAACATTGCGACGCGTAATTTCCTTGCTTATTCACGTACACAGGAAAGCAGTGCCGATCAGGCCGGGGTAAAATACCTGACCTCGGCTGGCGTTTCATCACGCGGTGTTCTTGAATTTATGCAAACTCTTGAAGGTCAGGAATTGCTCAGTACTGCAAGCCAAGACCCGTATATGCGCAGTCACCCATTGACCACCGAACGTGTCGAGTTTTTGCGAAACTATGTTGCAAATTCTTCTTTAAAAGACGCCATGCTTAGCCCGGAGCTTTATGAACGTCATGCACGCATGCGCGCCAAACTTTATGCCTTCACCAACCAAATGCAAAACACGCTGCGGACCTATCCTGAAACCGATACCAGCATATCTGCGCGCTATGCCCGCGCAATTGCCTACTACCAAAACTCGCAGCTTGATCCCGCACTCAAGATTATCGAAACCTTGATTGCCGAAGAACCGACCAATCCATATTTCGAAGAACTAAAAGGTCAGGTGTTGCTTGAGTTTGGCAGGGCCAATGACGCGATTGCACCACTGGAAAAATCGGCCGAGCTTGCAAATGGTGCCCCGCTTATTCGTCTTCTTCTGGCACATGCCATGATTGAAACCGGCAATGATTCTTATCTTGAACCGGCAAAAAAGAACTTGATCGGCGTGCTTTCGCGCGAACGGGGTAATGCATCTGCGTGGCGATTCCGCGCGATTGTTGAAAACCGTTTGGGAAATGAGGGTGAAGCATCCCTTTCGCAGGCAGAATACAGTCTTTTGACCGGCGACAGGCAAGCTGCGAGCTATCACGCCGTACAGGCAGATCGCAAACTTGAAAAAGGGACTGCCCCGTGGTTGCGTGCGCAAGACATCTTGCAGGCGACCAATCCTGAAGGCAAACCGGGTCAGAATAAGGATGCACCGAAGTGATCACGACCTTGTGGCGTGGTGTGAAGCGGATATCTGTTAAATCCAAAGTCACCCCACACCATTTTGCCACGCCTCAAAAATGGGGAATGGGGCTGGTTTTGCTAACCATCGGCAGCATACAGCTTGGTGGGTGTTCGCTTCCGGGGGCCGGGGTTGATGTTGGTGGGGACCTTAAGCTTTTATATGCGCCCTTCTCACTCAGTAATCCGCCGCGCTATTGGTATGTCAAACAACAAGCCAACCCTTCTGCCACGGTTAATCAAGGCAGTGCTGATCACGTGCCATTGCCCTTAGAATGGCAGGATAAAGACGGCCGAATTGCCCTGGCTGCACGTCCAGGACTTGGCGCATTTGAAATGGGGCGGCGCACCAACGTAGTTGTTCTTGCATCGCCTTATCTTTCCTTTGACTGGCAGTTTAACAGCACAGCTCAAATCGGCGATGTCGAGCTGATCCTTGGTTTTCGCAGACAGGACCAAGGAAGCTGGACGGAAAGCGATTTTGGTTCGGGCAAACCTCCAACGGATCAAACCATCCGTATCCCTATCGGGCAACATTCTGTTCTCTATGGGGAATGGCAACGGGAATATTTCGATTTATCAACACTCTATCGTCGTTATTGGCCGGATGCCAACAGCAACGAAATCCGGTTGGTTTGGCTTGGAATTGAATCTGGCAGGAAACAACATGCTTCTGTGAGTGGGGTCACCTATCTAACGCATATTTTACTTTCCCGTTAGCAGCCCAATCACGTATCACAGAGCAATGACATTCACCGTCGGGTTGATAGACCTCATAATAAAAGGACGCCTTATGAACTCCCAGATCATTAAACGCACTCTTGGCTGCAGCGCAATTGCGGCAACCATGTTGTTCTGCGCACCGTTGGCGCAAGCTGATGAAATGCTGAGTGCAGGTCAGAAAACCGAAGTCGAAAGCGTCATTGAAGATTATCTGATGAAAAACCCAGATGTCCTTTTGCGTGCCATTCAAAATGTCCAGGTATGGCAGACAGCCGAACAGGCCCGTCAGCAGTCAGAATCCATTACCCCTGTTTGGGATGCGCTGGTCGCCGATAGCTCGGTTCCATCCATTGGCCCGGTTGATGCGCCTGTCACAGTGATCGAGTTTTTTGATTATCACTGCGGTTACTGCAAACGCGCTTTTGACGGTGTCATGGAAATTGCCAAAGAACATGACGGCAAAGTCCGCACCATTTTTGTTGAACTCCCGATCCTGCGCGAAGAAAGTGCCCATGCTGCTCGTGCCGCCCTTGCCGCTGCTAAGCAAGGAAAATACATGGAAGTACACGAAGCTTTCATGAGAAACCGTGGCCTTCTTGACGAAGAACGCATCAACGATCTTGCTGCAGCGGCAGGCGTTGATGTGGCAAAAATGCGCGAAGACATGAAGGCACCGGAAATCAACGGCATGCTTGCACAATATTCTGCAATGGCCAATTCGATTGGCATAAGTGGCACCCCTGCCTTCCTGATCAACGGAACGGTGGTTTCCGGTGCTGATATGGATCGGGTTAATTCTTTGGTCGAGGCAGGCCTAGAAGACGCTTCCTAATTTGCAACGTGCCTGCTGAAACGGACTACTTTTGCAGTCGCACTGTTTCGGAAAGACAACAAACACCACTAAAAACAACACAGGGCCGTTTCGAATATGAAACGGCCCTGTGTTTTAAACGATTATCGCGTCAAATTGATGCTTAGATAATCCCGGCCAACGGCGAAGATGGATCAGCATACTGTTTTTTTGGCATCCGCCCGGCCAGGAACGATTCACGTCCGGCAATGATTGCATGCTTCATAGCGCGTGCCATGCGGATCGGGTCTTTTGCCCCAGCGATTGCCGTATTCATTAGAACCCCGTCACAGCCAAGTTCCATCGCAACTGCTGCATCTGAAGCCGTACCGACACCGGCATCAACCAGAACCGGCACCTTGGCGTTCTGTTTGATCAGCGCGATATTCACCGGATTAAGAATCCCCATGCCTGAGCCAATCAAAGATCCCAATGGCATGATCGCGCAGCAGCCCATATCTTCAAGCATCTTTGCCTGAATGGGATCATCGCTGCAATACACCATGACATCAAAGCCATCCTTAATCAGAGCTTCGGCGGCAAGAAGGGTTTCGGGCATATTGGGATAAAGCGTTGCCTGATCCCCCAGAACTTCAAGCTTCACCAAATTCCAACCACCTGCTTCACGGGCCAAGCGCAAAGTCCGAACAGCATCATCAGCGGTAAAACAGCCCGCCGTGTTGGGCAAATAAGTGTATTTCTTGGGATCGACATAATCGACCAGCATTGGCTGGTTCGGATCGGTCAAATTCACCCGGCGCACAGCAACTGTGACAATTTCGGCACCCGACGTTTCAATCGCAACACGGGTTTCTTCGAAATCCTTGTATTTTCCGGTCCCAACCAGCAAACGAGACGAAAACTTTTTGCCCGCAATAACAAACCCATCGTCATCTTGCGCAGAAGCAAGATCGGCTTCCTGCGAGCCACCACCGATGAAATGGACGATTTCAAATTTGTCGCCATCAACCAGCAGCGTTTCGCCATAGGCCGTTTTCGGAACGATTTCGAGATTGCGTTCAACTGCAACCTTGGTCGATGGAATTCCTAACGATTCAAGCAAATTCAAAACAGTGGAAACATTGGCTTCCGGAACGAAACACTCACCGTTTAATTCGATATTCATTATTGTCCAACGTTTTAAAATTCTACTATCGGTGCATCCGGATATATGTAGTTGAAATAATCATAGACGTCCATTACCTCATCGCCGCGAATTCGATGGATTATAAATGTCTTGTCCACATCAAATTTTGCGCGATTGAGAACAAAAACATCCCGATCACGATAGTAAACACCTTTGTAGTAATCATTCTGAGCCACGGTCGTTTTCATCACTCTTTCGGAGAAACACCCTTTCTCATCGCAGATATCAAAACTTGTGGGGACGTCTTCCGTCATCAAGTCATGGAGAGAGGCAGTTGCTCCGTCTCGGCGCAAGTATTTCACATTGAAGTCAACGTCATGCACTTCAAGGCGACCTGTTTCAGGGTTATCTGCCTCGATAACAACATGACTTCCTTGGTTAGGGTCCGAGCCAGTGTCGTTGTACAGATATATCGTGTCAGATTTGATCTCCTTAGCATCCAAGAGGCTTTGCATAGCCTTAACTCGCCACCCACATGCAAGATCCGGCCGCTCCGAATCAACATCGCCGATCGCCGTTTTGTACAATTGCTCTAAAACGTAAGGTAAATCTTCTGCGTGTGCATGATACCAATCACTTTCCATGTCGTGATCGGTATTCTTGAACACAAATACACGTGCAGCTTCTACGTAGGAGATATCTAATTTTTTGGCTAACTCATCAACAAGCGGCGACGAAAGCTTAGCGAACGTATCGGATTGTACCGCGTCATACCAACTCGTGGCCATTAGTGCGGTTGCACCTATCGTTACGACAATCGCAACTGAGCATCCGCCCAGAACAACAAGTCGTCTAGAGGCTAAAAAACGCCACATAACATTTACCCACGTTAATCAATTGCCTGCCGATAGTAGTAAACCATCTGCAGGAATATTGCATAGAGTTCTAACGTTGCCTGAAAACGTGAAAGTGCTATAAACGCAACACCACTTATGTTGGGCATGAGCGGTCAGGTATGACATTCCACCGAAATTTGGTGGATGAAACTTGAAGCTGCTGAGATATGCTATAACGGATGTCTAGGCTGAGATGACATTACACAAGATCAAGGGCCGTTGTGAAGCACACCACACAGCACTTTTTTGGCCTGTCATCTGCCATGAAGACAACAAAGAAAGTGACTTGGTTGACTTGTTTTGGGACACCCGACAAGAAGATTCTGGCATTCTTTGCAATGCTGAGGCATATACGCACACATCGGTTGCGATCTTCGATGCAATTTGGGCATCAGATTTGCCGATGATCGAGGTCCATCTGTCCAATATTCAAAAGCGGGATACGTTTAGACAACACTCAAACGTCTCGAAAGCTGCAAACGGTATGATCTATGGCTGTGGCTCCCAGAGTTATATACACGCCCTGGATTCCATGCGCGAATTGATCCACACATCATCATAAAAGATATCGAAATGAGCAAGTTCAACATCGACAATGACGCCATTCGCCAGCTCGCTGAGCTGCTGGACGACACCAATCTGACCGAAATTGAAGTTGCCGCTGGTGACAACCGCATTCGCGTTGCCCGTCAAGGCACTATGGTTGCGGCTCCGGCTACTGCCCCGGTTGCTGCGGCTCCGGTTGCGGCCCCTGCTGCTGCGGCTCCGGCTGATGTGGGTGCCCATCCGGGTTCTGTTAAGTCCCCGATGGTCGGTGTGGTTTACTTTGCACCTGAACCAGGTGCAGCGCCGTTCATCTCGGTCGGTTCGACCGTTACCGAAGGCCAGACCCTGATGCTGATTGAAGCGATGAAAACATTCAATCCGATCCGCGCGCCGAAAGCCGGTAAAGTGACCCAGATCGTGGCCACCGACGGGCATCCGGTCGAATATGACGAAACGCTGATCATTATTGAATAAGCCGGGGTAAGAACCGCATGTTCGACAAAATCCTGATTGCCAATCGCGGCGAAATCGCGCTCCGTATTCAGCGCGCCTGCCGTGAAATGGGCATCAAAACTGTCGCGGTGCACTCCACCGCGGATGCCAATGCAATGCATGTTCGTCTTGCTGACGAATCGGTCTGTATCGGTCCGCCTGCATCCAAAGACAGCTACCTTAATATTCCGGCCATTCTGTCGGCTGCTGAAATCACCGGCGCAAACGCCATCCATCCGGGATATGGCTTCTTGTCGGAAAGTGCTGACTTCGCCGCAATGGTCGAAGAACATGGCTTTGCCTTCATTGGCCCGACGCCAGAGCATATCCGCACGATGGGTGACAAGATCACCGCAAAACAAACTGTGGAAAAACTTGGCATTCCGGTTGTTCCGGGTTCTGATGGTGAAATCACCACCGTTGAAGAAGCCAAAAAATGCGCCAAAGACATCGGCTATCCGATCTTGATCAAAGCATCGGGTGGTGGCGGCGGTCGCGGCATGAAAGTCGTTGAACGCGACGAAGACCTTCCAGAAGCTTTTTCCATGACCCGGAAAGAAGCATTACAGAACTTTGGTAATGCTGCGGTCTATATGGAAAAGTACCTTGGCAAGCCGCGTCACATAGAATTGCAGGTCATTGGCGATACGCATGGCAATGCTGTTCACTTATTTGAACGTGATTGTTCCTTGCAGCGTCGTCACCAGAAGGTGCTTGAAGAAGCCCCCTCGCCGACCCTGACACCGGAAGAACGCGAACGCATTGGTTCCACCTGCGCAAATGCCATGATCGGCATGGGTTATCGCAATGCCGGGACGATCGAATTCCTGTATGAAAATGGTGAGTTCTATTTCATCGAAATGAATACCCGCCTGCAGGTCGAACACCCGGTCACTGAAATGATTTCGGGCGTTGACCTTGTACGCGAACAGATCCGCGTTGCAGCAGGCCTTGAATTATCGTTCAAGCAGGAAGATCTTGAAATCCACGGTCATGCGATTGAATGCCGCATCAATGCCGAGGACCCGGAAACATTCATTCCGTCACCGGGCAAGATCAAGGAATATCATGCACCGGGTGGCCTGGGTGTTCGTGTTGATAGTGGCATTTACACCGGCTATTCGATCCCACCTTATTACGACAGCATGATTGCCAAGCTGATTGTTCATGGTCGTGATCGTGAAGAATGCATGATGCGCCTGCGCCGTGCGCTGGCCGAATACGCGATTGGCGGCATCAAAACCACCATTCCGCTGCATCAAAAATTGCTTGCCAATCCGGACATCCAAAAAGGGGATTATGACATCCACTGGCTGGAAAAGTTCATGGGCATGAAATAAGCGAGTATCGCTTGTTGTGATTTTAAACGGGAACCAAATGGTTCCCGTTTTTTTTATCCGGCACATAGCAGTTAAGCGTCAGATGCGAACAAAACCCATGACATTTCATCGCACTGCCACCAAAACATTAATCAAAGAAAGCTATTATCCAAATCTGATTGAATTCTGATCTTGTGTGAATGGGCAGAGTTGCTCATATGTAAGCTGACTTCAGATAACAGGACTGAAACAATTATTACTGCGATCATGTCAAACCAACTGACCCCTGATCTGTTGATCCGAGCTTATTCCGTCGGCCTATTCCCAATGGCCGAAAGCCATGATGATCCAACCCTTTATTGGATTGACCCGGAATGGCGTGGAGTATTGCCGCTCGATGGATTTCATGTGCCCCGCAGCCTGAAAAAGGCTGTGCGCAAAGGCACGTATAAAATACATGTCGACCGTGCTTTCCCCGATGTTATTCGCGCCTGTGCAGAACCGTCTGACAGCCGCGATGACACATGGATCAACGACAATATCCTTGATGCTTATTGCGAACTTCACAAGATGGGATGTGCCCATTCAATCGAAGCATGGCAAGACGGGAAACTCGTCGGCGGCTTGTACGGCGTTAGCCTTGGCAAAGCATTCTTTGGCGAAAGCATGTTTTCACGGGCGACAAATGCCTCAAAGGTTGCCCTTGTTCATCTGGTCGCCTTAATGCGTCAAGGTGGGTTTAGCTTGCTAGATACCCAGTTTGTGAATGATCACCTTAAACAATTTGGCGTACTTGAAATCCCGCGTGAGCGGTATCGCAATGAACTCGCCAAGGCTTTAGCCGGACGGGCAAACCTTCCGTTTGAGGTTGATCCGGAAATCCTTGAACAAACCCTGTCAGGCAGCGATAGTTAATCATCGCACCCCCGCCACGCTGGATTGATACCTAAATTCGGCACCCCCACACATTTATCTTTCAAACGAGCCATCACATGCAGATCCGTCTCGCAACGAAAAACGATATTCCTTCTATTCTTGAAATTGTGGCTCCGATTTTGCGGGCTGGCGACACCTATGCCATCGACAGCAACATGAGCGATGATGACGTTATCTCTTATTGGATGGCCAAGGACAAAGTCACACTGGTCGCCGAAGAAGACGGTGAAATTGTTGGCACCTATTATATCAAGCAAAACCAAGGCGGCGGCGGGTCGCATGTCTGTAACTGCGGTTACATGACATCCCCCAAGGCAAGTGGCCGGGGGTTCGCACGACAAATGTGCGAAGATTCTCTCGTCCGTGCCAAAGAACTTGGATATCGCGCCATGCAGTTCAATTTCGTGATCGCCAGCAACGCAGCAGCCGTGCACCTTTGGCCAAAACTTGGCTTTGAAATTGTCGGTCACCTTCCCGGTGCCTTTATGCACCCGACATTGGGCGAAACCGATGCATTGGTGATGTATCGCAACCTTTGATCCCACCACAAATAAGATCAAGACATAACAAAGGGCGGGCACCTTCTGGCACCCGCCCTTTTATCTTTTTAGGTCCCTATCAGATCAGAACAGGAAACGAACACGCAGCGTGCCTTCGATTGACGCAAGTTCTTTACGAACACCTGCACCCGGTTTGATTTCTTCGTCGACTTCGACAACCACATAGCCAACCCCGCCTTCTGAACGAAGATACTGACCGCTGATATTCACACCACGACGCGCGAACACGTCGTTGATTTTCAACAGAACGCCCGGCACGTTGCGATGAATATGCAAGAAACGCGTATGGCTGCGATCCTTCACCGGCAGTGAGACTTCAGGGAAGTTCACCGCACCAAGGGTCGATCCATTGTCGGAATAAGTGATCAGCTTATCAGCGACCTCAATCCCGATGTTTTCCTGCGCTTCCTGGGTTGATCCGCCGATATGCGGGGTCAGGATCACGTTGCTCATGCCGCGAAGCGGGCTTTCGAACTGCTCGTCCTTACCAGCAGGTTCAACCGGGAACACATCAAGTGCCGCACCAGCAAGGTGACCGCTTTCAAGGGCTGCTGCCAGATCATCAATCACAATAACATTGCCACGGGCAGCATTAATCAAATGCGCGCCTGGCTTCATCTTGGCAATTTCAGCCGCCGTAATCATGTTTTTGGTCTGCTCGTTTGCAGGAACATGCAGCGAAACAACATCCGATTTCGCAAGCAACTCATCCATCGAATTACAGGTCGTTGCATTGCCCATCGCAAGCTTGTTGATGACATCATAATAAATGACATTCATGCCAAGAGATTCAGCAAGAACCGAAAGCTGCGTCCCAATATGGCCATAACCAATGATACCCAGCGTCTTGCCACGTGCTTCATAAGAACCCTTGGCATTTTTTAGCCAACCACCATCATGGGCAGCAGCATTACGCTGTGGGATACCACGCAACAGCATGATGATTTGTCCCAACACCAGCTCGGCAACCGAACGGGTGTTGGAATATGGGGCATTAAACACCGGAATACCGCGCATTGCAGCAGCCGTCAGATCAACCTGATTGGTGCCGATACAGAAACACCCGATAGAGGTTAGCTTGGTCCCGGCATCAATGACTTCTTCGGTTAGTTTGGTGCGAGAACGGATGCCCAAGAAGTGCGCATCGGAGACAACGGACTTTAATTCGTCCGCGTCGAGCGCAGCAGGGTAATGGTCGACATTAGAGTAGCCGGCCTCTTTGAACATCTTTACAGCGTTTTCATGGATACCTTCGAGCAGGACGATCTTGATCTTGTCCTTCTCCAACGAAAGTTTGCTGTTCACGGCGCACCATCCTTTTTTTCGCGAGGGGCGACACGGGATAATCCCCGAGCCGTTTGTCAGGCCGTTCCGTTACGGCCCGTGGCCCAATGAAATAGGACCTTGAAGCGCGTCCGTCAAAGGCTTTCCCTTGCGTAAATGTGCATTGCCCCTATCTTCTGAACGCATATACCGGCTAATGCGTACAAAAACAAAGGCCCCAAAAGGGTTAAGCACAGATCAAAGACCAGTATCGGATCGAATCAGGGGATCGTATTTTGCCTGCCGAAATCAAAACCGTGACCGACATCCATAAGATCGGACAAGCCAATTGGGACAAATGCGCAGGGTCAGACAACCCGTTTGTCAGCTTTGCCTTCCTATCGGCAATGGAAGATAGTGGCTCGACCACGGCCCAAACCGGCTGGCAGCCATTCCATCTGGTTTTAAGCGATGAAAACGGTTCTGTGTCGGGCATTGTCCCGCTTTATGTCAAAGCCCATTCATATGGTGAATATGTTTTTGACTGGAGCTGGGCGGAGGCCTATGAGCGCGCCGGAGGGAAATATTATCCAAAGCTCCAATCTGCCGTGCCCTTTTCCCCTGTTCCGGGTCCACGCCTTTTGGTCGATCCCAATCATCCAGATCCAGATAGCATTCGGCGTATCCTGATCAATGGTTTGGCAGCACTACCAGAACAACTGGGCATTGCG
The DNA here is from genome assembly GCA_019634165.1 of Rhodospirillales bacterium. GTDB lineage: Bacteria > Pseudomonadota > Alphaproteobacteria > Rhodospirillales > Thalassospiraceae > Thalassospira. The sequence continues at coordinate 233,166 of JAHQVT010000008.1, read as the reverse complement.
ACATTGCATGTAACCTTTTGCAGCAATGATGAAAGCCAACTCATGGAAGATGCCGGATTCCTGAAACGGACCGGTATTCAATATCACTGGCATAACCGAGATTATCAAAGCTTCGATGATTTTCTGGGGGCTCTGAATTCACGCAAGCGCAAAAACCTGCGCAAAGAACGCAAACAGGTTCTTGAGGCCGGTTATACGTTTGAAGCCCTGCGCGGTGATGACCTTAAATCCCATCACTGGGACCGGTTTTATCATTTCTATCATGACACTTCGGATCGCAAATGGGGGCAGGCATATCTTACGCGCGAATTCTTTGAACTGCTCCATGCACGGTTGCGTGATCGAACGGTTCTGGTTGCGGCATTTAATGATGGTGAAATGGTCGCTGGCGCTTTGAACCTGATTGGATCAGAAACGCTTTATGGCCGCAATTGGGGCACGATAGATCGCACACCGCTTTTACATTTTGAAACCTGTTATTATCAGGCGATTGATATTGCCATCGAACATGGTTTGAAAACGGTTGAGGCTGGTGCGCAAGGCGAACATAAGATTCAACGCGGCTATGAGCCGGTTATTACCCACTCTGCCCACATGATTAACGACCCTGGCCTGAGACGTGCTGTTGCGCAATTCCTGCGTCAAGAACAAGGCCACATCACTCAGGATCGTGACTTTATCTTGGCCGAGCACAGCCCATACCGTCAGGAATAAACCATCCCCGTCCAGCCTGACGGCGTGGCAAAGTCCGATATCGGACTTTGCACATAAGATTGAACAGAAAAAAGGCGCGGATTTGACACCGCGCCTTTTAAAACTATCTGCCTTCCGATTAGACGGTACGAACGTCGTCGAGGAAGCCATTTACATGTGTCCGAAGCTCGTCATTGGCTGCGGCCAATTTACCAACACTGTCAAGCTGACCATTGGAAAGATCACCACTTTCAGTGGTTGCATCCGCAACGTTCTTAACGGCACTGGAAATGGCGTTATTGCCGTTGGCGGCCCCTTCGACACTGCGCGAGATTTCTTCGGTTGCAGCACCTTGTTCTTCAACCGCACTGGCAACAACCGACATCAATTCGTCAATCTTATGAATGGTATCGGCAAATCCATGAACGGCTTCGGAAGCTGCACCGGTTTCGCTTTGCATCTCGGCAATTTTGGCGGTGATTTGCTCGGTCGCCTTAACTGTCTGAGATGCAAGGTTTTTAACTTCACCTGCAACCACGGCGAACCCTTTTCCAGCTTCGCCGGCACGGGCCGATTCAATCGTCGCATTCAAGGCCAGAAGGTTGGTCTGATCGGCGATATCACTAATCAGATTAACGACCTCGCCAACACTTTGGGCGGCTTCGTTAAGTTTCTCGACACGCTCATTGGTGCGCTCAGTCTCTCCGACCGCCATCTGGGTGATTTCAGTAATCCGGGCAATCTGCGACGAGATTTCCGAAATCGATGCTGAAAGCTGTGCTGTTGCCGATGCAACAGTTTCAATGTTGGTTGAAGATTCATGGGCCTGTTCAGCCACATTCTGAGCATCCTGATTGGCCCGAACTGCATGCGAGCTCAATGTCTCAGATGCAGAACGAACTTCGTCAAGTGCCGAATTGACCGAACTCAGAACGTCCTGAATTTTTTCGTCGAAACCAGCGGCAAGAACTCCCATACGCTTGCTGCGCTGCACCTGCCGTTCAGCTTCAAGTTTTTCCTGTTCCGCCATACGTGCCCGTTCACGAGCATTTTCACGGAACACTTCAAGCGACTTCGCCATCGCACCAACTTCGTCGGAGCGCTGCATATCAAGGGTCTCGATATCAAGATTGCCCGATGCAAGGCTTCCCATGGCTTCGGTCATCTTGCGGATCGGCGTTGCAATCATTCGCGACAATGTACCACCAAACAACGCTGCCATCGAAATCAACAATAGGACGCCAATACCCAGCGTGATCTGGAAAATCCACATCGCCTGTTCGACTTGACTTTCAACATCAAGAACGCGCTCATCAATGTTTTTCGCAAGTTCGCCTGCAATCATACTCACGCGATCAGAAAGTTCACGAGGTTCACCCGATGCTTCAATCGCCCGGGCATGGTTTACAGTAAGATAATGCCGCATCAGTTGAACTTGTTCACCGGCAATTTCTTCCCAACGATCAATCGCAGCATCCATTTGCTCAATCAGGCTCGCGACATCCGGGCTGATTGTACCGTAGCCTTTAAGAACATCGGTGCGAATATCGATTTCCTCAATTGACCTACCATAACTCTCAAGACCATCGCGATCGCCGGTGGTCAAAAAATAAATCAGTTCTTGGCGCGCCATAAGATAGGCCCGGTCCAAATCACGGTAATCGCGTTCGAATTCGGAAAGATAGTCGCGCTGTTCGTTCGCACCGCTTACCTTTAGCGTCGAAAACATACCCGCGGCCGCAACCATCAAGATCACAGCAATCATCACAGCAAAACAGCTTGTCAGCTTGGCGGGAATGGAAAGGTTTTTGAAAAAGTTCATGGCGTTTCTCCCTACTGACCACTGCGGCGCGCAAGTTCATTCAGATTGACTTCAATGGTCACAGCGCCGATCGGCTGACGTTCCGCGTTGCTCATGGTCATGTTGAGCTGCGAACGCCATGTATCTGAGTCCTCGTTATATTCTGCTTCATCAATGAAGACGGCATCGGGACCTTTGGGGTAAGTGTTTTGGAACTTGCCTTCATCCCCCTGCCAGAAATCCGATGTGATGGAGCTTTGCCCGACATTCAGGCCAACTGCATCCATAACGAAAATCTCGGCAAACAATCCCCCGGATCGGGCCTGAACCTGTGTCAGATAACTAGAAAGAGGATTGGTCAAGATCGCCGCCACCAGTGGCTGATCGTCGGCCTCTCGTTCTGCACGCCACTGTTTATCCGCAGCGTCGATTTCGTCCTGAGACATGTCTTTGCGCAGCTTGTTCTGGGAGTTGATAGATAAGGATACCACCGCGTTTTCCAACCATCCTCGAACATCCTGAATCACGTCATCGGTGATTAAGACATTCGGATCCCCCGGAAGCTCTGCTTTTGCCATAACGGCATATGGCGTGCTCAATATGGTTGCAGCAAACACGCCACTCAAAACCATGCTTTTCGTCGATATCATCGTCTTGACTCCCCGAGTTTTTGCCTCTATTACAAATAAACTATCTCAAAGTATAGAAAACTATACTAAAGAAATATCATCACTACAACCATTTTTAGAAAAACTATCCAATTGAGACATAGCGAATTGCTTTCCACATAGGTGATATGTGGATTGCGGGTGCATAGACAAGATGTCGCATTGTTATTCTTTGGGGATCAGGCAAGAAAAAAGCGGCGGAAAAACCGCCGCTGAGTTTGGTTGGGACACGAGCAAACTGCAGAAGATTACGTTGTTCCAGGCGCGAAACGCGCCCCTGCAAAGAACAACTGTCCAGGCCAAACAAAGCAGGAAGCGTGCCAACTTTTCGAATTCGTAAAAAACCCCACTTTCAAAGGGATTTAAGCGATTCCCCCTCGGGCCACGAAGTCAGCTCTTAAAGATCTTTGCGTTTCAAAATGCGAAGATTGCATTTTGCAAAAACATTTCTTTGCATTTTGCAAAAATTGCTTTTTAGACCTCCTATAAAAGAGGTTCTCTTTCAGTCACTTGCTTCGTTTTTTCTTTTTAGCACCAAAGTTTAAAAGCGCTGGCGCCTTCTCGATAATCTCTTGGAGGATTGATTTTGCCCGATCAAGATCGTCGCGCGCAGATCCATCAAGCTGACTGATATAGCGCGGATCCGAAATCATGCGCTCCGCCTCATATAAGGTTCGCAACTCGCTTTGGAACATTTCGCGCGCACCGAGCGGAAGGTTCTCTTTCGCGCTCATCACATGAAAGAACTTCAAGCTGGTTTTGATTACGATTTTAAGCATAACAACCTGAAGCTTATGAAACTGGGATTCCAATTCCTCTTTCTTAGGGTGCTTTTCCAGCTTGTTAAGGCGCTCCATGATCACCAAAGAAAGTGCCTTGAAGTTATCAACCTCTTCACGGAACGGTCGATATCCGGTGATGTCGGAGAGCTCTGCACGCTTTTCAAGCTCATCAGCCAACGCAACCAATTTTCGCGCACGTAATTCCAGCCGGGACAAGAATTCCTCGACCTCGTCTCTAAATTTTCTTTGTGCAGTTTGGCTCATTATGTTTTGGCATTCTTCATAAAATGGCGCCCGGGGATGTATTCCCCGGGCCCCAATCTAAACCGCCAATGATTAACAACATCTCCAGATCAGAGAACTGATTTATCAACCAGCCATCTCAGGGTTCTTTTTTTGCTGTTTTTTACCATTTTCATCCTCCGGATAACGGAAAATGACGGCATCATCTTCGATATCAACCAAAACAGCCCCGCCTTTGGACAATTTACCAAACAAAAGCTCTTCAGCCAGCGGCTTTTTGACATGTTCTTGAATGACACGTCCCAATGGGCGCGCACCAAAGGCCGGGTCATAGCCCCGCTCGCCAAGCCAAGTCCGGGCAGCTTCGGTAAGCTCAATCGAAACATTGCGGTCTGCCAGTTGCGCTTCAAGCTGCAAGATGAACTTGTCGACAACCATTTTGACCACTTCAGGCTGCAGATTAGCGAACGGAATGACCGCATCCAGACGGTTGCGGAACTCCGGCGAGAAGGTGCGTTTGATCGCCTCTTCGTCTTCGCCAACACGCATTTCGCGTTTAAAGCCAATGGGCGGCTTGGCCATATCGGACGCACCAGCATTGGTTGTCATGACCAAGACGACATTACGGAAATCAACCGTCTTGCCATTATTGTCAGTCAGCTTTCCGTGATCCATGACCTGCAACAAAATATTGAACAGGTCCGGGTGCGCTTTCTCGATTTCATCAAGCAGCACAACAGCATGCGGATGTTGATCAACTGAATCGGTCAACAGACCACCCTGATCAAATCCAACATAACCCGGTGGCGCCCCAATCAATCGCGATACGCTGTGGCGTTCCATATATTCCGACATATCAAACCGGATGAACTCAATACCCATCACAGTCGCCAGTTGCTTGGTCACTTCGGTCTTACCAACCCCGGTCGGGCCAGAGAACAGATAACTACCGATTGGTTTTTCTGGCTCACGCAACCCGGCACGGGCCAGCTTGATTGCACTGGCAACCGATTCAATCGCCTTATCCTGCCCAAACACCACGGTTTTTAGATCACGTTCAAGATTGGCAAGCGCCTTGCGGTCATCGGTCGAAACCGATTTTGGCGGGATGCGCGCGATCTTTGCGACGATCTCTTCAACATCACGCTTACCAACTGTGCGCTTGCGCTTACTTGGCGCAACAAGCATCCGGGATGCACCAACTTCGTCAATGACATCAATCGCGCTATCCGGGCGCTTGCGGTCATTAATATAACGTGATGCAAGTTCAACCGCCGAACGAATGGCCTCGTTGGTATATTTAACCTTATGATGGTCTTCGTAATACGGCTTCAGACCTTTAAGAATCTTGACGGTATCTTCTTCGGATGGCTCTTCAACGTCGATTTTCTGGAAGCGACGCACAAGGGCGCGGTCTTTTTCGAAATGACCACGGAACTCCTTATAAGTCGTCGACCCAATGCACCGCAATGAACCACTAGCCAAAGCAGGCTTAAGCAAGTTTGACGCATCCATTGCCCCGCCAGATGTCGCCCCGGCACCGATAACCGTATGGATTTCATCGATAAACAGGACAGCACCTTCGTATTCTTCAAGTTCCTTTACGACCGCTTTCAAGCGTTCTTCAAAGTCACCTCGATACCGGGTTCCCGCCAGCAATGCCCCCATATCAAGTGCAAAGATGGTCGCATCGGCAAGGACCTCAGGGACATCGCCATCATTGATCCGCCGCGCCAAACCTTCGGCAATGGCTGTTTTACCAACCCCCGGATCGCCGACATAAAGCGGGTTGTTTTTGGTGCGACGGCACAAGACCTGAATGGTGCGGTCAATTTCGTTTTGACGACCGATCAACGGGTCAATCTTACCCTTTTGCGCTTTGGCATTCAGGTTGACACAATATGCCTTAAGCGCCTCACCTTCGGCTGGTCCGGTATCCTCGCCTTCTGGCGACATGCCTGCAACCGGCTCTTCGTCTGCACCGCGTGGAATGCGACGTTCATTGAGTTCGGTCGCTTTGGCAATCCCGTGTGAAATATAATTCACCGCATCAAGACGGGTCATATCCTGAAGCTGCAGATAATAGACTGCATGCGATTCCCGTTCGGAGAAAAGTGCGACCAGTACATTTGCACCGGTCACTTCTTCACGCCCTGATGACTGGACATGAATGGCGGCTCGCTGTATCACCCGCTGGAATCCGGCAGTCGGTTTCGGATCGACCAAACGCGCGCTGATCAAACCTGAAAGTTCGCTATCAGCGAATTCCAAAAGGTCTGAACGCAGCCGGTCTATATCTACCCGGCAGGCTTTAAGCACAGCAAGTGCGTCCTGATCTTCGGTCAGAGACAACAGTAGATGTTCAAGAGTGGCATATTCGTGTCGGCGCTCTGACGCATATGCGAGCGCACGGTGCAGACTTTCCTCAAGATTGCGCGATAACATATGTCACTCCTTCTCTAAGGTACACTGCAGCGGATGCTGGTTTTGGCGGGCCAGGTCCATGACCTGGTTAACCTTGGTTTCCGCAATTTCGTACGTAAACACGCCACATACCCCAACCCCCTTGCGGTGAACTTGAAGCATGATTTCCGTGGCCTCTTCCCGACCCTTTTCAAAAAACTGTTCCAGTACTTGAACTACAAACTCCATCGGAGTGTAGTCGTCATTTAGCAACAACACCTTGTACATGGACGGTTTTTTGGTTTTGGGCCGTGTCTTTGTTACGATCCCAGTGTTCGGCAGATCAGTGCCGTCATTATCCTGTTCAGTCATCTTCTACTTACCGGAACCCTTATTTCGTGCATGAACTCCATGATAGGTCATTGCCAATCTGTTTCAAAGGACGCAGCGCAAAATGGGACGACTAAATTATTGTCTATCCACAATTCATGTAGGCTAAGAATACCCCGCTGCAAGATCACCTGACAAACTTCATAAACACGATTGGGTTAGCGCCGCAGAAAACGGGCACTGTTTTTATGCTTTAACCCATAACAAAAAAGGGCATGGCCAGATGCCATGCCCGCAATCAAATTCAAATTAGGTTTATTTGACCCGATCGACTTCGGATCATTTCATCGCAGCATTTGTCGCTTGGGATAGTGCATTAAAGCTATCTGCGATCACCGACATCATGATTTCCTGAACTTTCTCACCTTCAGAAACGCTGCTTTCATAGCAACGCTTCAGAATCTTGGCTTGCAGTTCCTGCATGTCCGACAGGCTTTCGACCTTTGTCAGGGCATCCATATCAGCCTGAGTTGCTTCAATTTCGCCCTGCATCCAAGTCGCAAGTTCAGTCCCAATACCGCCGGTTTTTTCAAACAGCGTCATTGATGTCTGCCAGACTTCCTCGAAACTCTTTTGCTGAGTATCAAGCAACTCTTCACACTGCGCCGCAACGCGTGATCCCGCGCCAGAAAAAACGTCGGACTGCCCGGTCATTGTCTCGAACAGCTTGGTCAAAGCTTCGTTAGCAACCTCAACGCTTTCTTCAATGGCATCACTACTTGCCGTCACCATTGCGTCAACTTCCGGCGTTTTCCAAATTTGCAGATACGACTCCATCGCAGATGGGTCCATGAACATCGCGCCAAAGCCAAAAATGTCGCCCGGTTTGGAGCCCGCTGTTTTTCCATCTGCTTTCGCAACAACAGCGGAGGTTGGGACCGAGGCTGCGGATGGGGCTGAGGCTGGGCTCGCTGCAGGGGCCGGATCAGCAGATTTAACCACTTTAGGCGCCGCCGTCTTCGTTGCAGGTTTTACTGCCGGCTTTGCTGCGACCTTGGCTGCTGGTTTGGCCGCGGCCTTTACAGGCTTCGGCGACGGTGTCGCCGACACATCTGCAGCCTTTTTGGCTGCCGTGGTTGTTTTCGGGGTGGTTGGCGCGGCCGTTTTGGGCGTTGCCGCGGTTTTGCTTTTCGTGCTCACGGTACTTGCCTTTTCAGTTTCAGGAGAAGATTCAGGCGATTTCGCTGCCGCTGTCGCATTCACAACAGCAGAATGGGCAATTGCAGATTTTGCATCAGGCTGTTGCTTCGCAACCGTTGCCGCTGCAGAAGCTGTCGATTTTTTTGAGGCAGTCTTAGCCGATGCTGCTTTCTTTTGGGTACGCGCAGGAGAAGCCCCGCCTTTTGCCATCGCCCGCTGCCCCGCTTTTGCCTCTGCGATCGGAGCATTCTTTGCTTTAGGGGCTTCTGGCTTTTCAACAGATTGTAAAGATGCCGTTTTTGCCGATGCGGAACTCGATGCAGAAGAAGTCAACGCTGGCTCCTTGGTCACTTTGGTTGCCGTCGGCTCACCCATTTCAGGTTTCGCAACCTCCGCCTTGGCGGAAACAGGAAGCACATCAGCGGCACTTGCGTTTACGCTGCCTTGCGCCTTGGGATCTAATTTTTTGACGTCATCACGCACACCAGAATTCATGTGTTTGGCGGCTGCTTCAATCTCCGAGGACGTCATAACCACACGTTTTGGAGAAGCCACAGTCTTTGATTGCGGAACCGGTGATACGGGTGATGCGGATTTGGCTGCAGATTTTGTTGGATCTGCCGCAGAAACGGCCGAACTGACCGTCGTTTTGGCCGATCCAGATGCCTTTTTCCCTAATTTTCCAGAGGCCTTCTGTTTTGAAACTGCCATCGCCTCAACCTCCTGCTGCTCGGGATATCGACCCGAAATTATGCTGCATCGCAACATAACCCTAGATGGAATTACCCGCAAAGGTCAAGAACACTTTAGTGACAATCCGCCCCGATCACCGCAAGAAACCTTGTGTTTTTAACCATTCAAAACTAAACCAACCTGCCTCGACGGGCAAAACACCAATATGAACAACCACCTAGCCGAAATAGATATTTCACAGCCCAAGACAATCATGAATGGGGGCAATTTTGTGATCACCCCCATTTTAGACATGATCATTAACCCAACAGAACCTAACGCAGCATATTTCCACGAACAGTGCGATAAAATGCACCGGACTCGCTATTAAGGATTATTGAACGTTGAGCCGCCCCTTGCGAGCGAGCCTTATCCTTGGCCGGAGGTTTCGGCAAGTCGCTTTCAATGCCCGAGAATTCAGTCAAAACATCAGGAAACTTTAAGGCTTGCAGGTCGTCGACTCCTGACATCCATGTCCCCAACGTCACATACCCAGACGAACACCCAATGGCGACCCAATAAAAATCATCCGAATACAGCCGAATACCGTCGCGCTGCTGTTGCGTTCCGAACCCATCCTTTTGCAATGCATCGGTGATCTCAAGATAACTATCTCGGTCGATCACGTTTTCCGCGACCTCGCCGCCAAACGCGCCAAGTGGTGCATTCACTTCAACATTGATCTGCTTGACTTGTGCCGGACCAAACACCCGGCTTGTCATATCAAATTGTTGATTTCCCGGCTGTGGGGTCAGCTCAAAAACACGGACTTCTTTGTAATAATCCGCGTTATATACGATGCGTATCCGGCCTTCGGCATCCCCTGCAGAACAGGCCACACGAAGATCATCTGCGTTCAAATAAGAGAACCAGGTTGATTTACGCACCACAGGGTTACTGACATCACTGTTTTGCGTAAAGGTACAGCCCGCAAGCCCGACAGCCGCAAGCGTCAGAACCGCCAAACTGTTTAAATGAGAACGTGTAAGACTTACCTTGGTTAGAAACGGGGTGACTAATTTAACCATTCGATCCTCGATTTTTTGCCAGCTTGCAGATATATTTACGACTTTCGCGCACAAAGATGGCCTTCGCAAGGCCACGTATTGAAAAGCAGAAATTCGATGCTCTTAAAGATTTGTTTAAGGCTAGGATGCGAGATTGGCCGTATTTAGTTCTTGGGGACGACCGAAAGCCGAGTCCGAATAATGCGTTTAATGACCCCTTCCGGGCCAAATGCAATGGCCAAAGCACCGACGATAACGCGCAGCCATGGAATGCGCGGCTTTTTGGCTGCGTTTTTGTGCCTGACTGCCATCCTGTTTACATCGATAATTGCGCCAAAAGATGCTTCTGCCCGCACCTACACCGCAATGGTGATTGATGGAGATAGCGGCGAAGTGCTTCATGAATACCGCCCGGATCATAAGGTTTATCCGGCGTCATTAACCAAGATCATGACGCTTTATATGGTTTTTGATGCGCTTGAGCATGGCAAGGTTTCCCTTTCCACCCGAATGAAGGTTTCCAAACGTGCGTGGGGGCAGGCCCCCTCAAAGCTTGGCCTGAAACCCGGCGAAACGATTACGGTCAAAGATGCCATTTTGGCGCTGGTTACCAAATCAGCCAACGACATCGCCGTTGTCGTCGCAGAACATCTTGGTGGCACCGAAGTTAAGTTTGCCCAGATGATGACATCCGAGGCACGCAGGATCGGCATGAAGCGGACAACGTTCCGCAATGCATCGGGTCTCCCCAACCGCGGACAGATGAGTACCGCGCGTGATATGATCCAACTGGCGATTGCGCTTCGCAAGAACTATGGCAGCTATTACCATTATTTTGCGACCCAGAAGTTCCGGTTCGGCAATCGCACCTATGGCAACCATAACAACCTTCTGGCGTCTTATTATGGTACCGACGGGATCAAAACCGGCTACATCAATGCTTCGGGCTTTAACCTTGTCGCGTCGGTTAACCGCAATGGTAAACGTCTGATCGGCGTTGTCTTTGGTGGACGCACCGCACGTACCCGCGATGATCAGATGAAAAAGCTTCTTGATCGGGCCTACATCAAGCTGACCAAAGAAGGCGAGATCACGGTTCCGCGTCCGCGTATTAGCCCGGACGACAAAATCTTGCCGGCAGATGCTCAGCTTCTGATCGCCAAACGGGAAACGATGCGCGAAGCCGAACAACCCGGCCGCATTGACACTCAAACCGTTGTCACCCGCCTTAAACCGGCAACCCGCAGCGGATGGGCGATTCAGGTTGGTGCCTTTAGCGATCAACGACGCGCACAAGAAGCTGTTCTTGCCGCCGCCAGAACCGCACCCGATGTTTTGCGCCTAACGCGTGCCACCGTGGAACAACAAGCCAGCGGCACAGGCATTGTTTATCGCGCCCGTCTGCTTGGCTTTGACGGCGAAACAGAAGCTCGAGCAGCCTGTGCGGCCCTTCGTCGCGAAAACCTTGCCTGCATCCCGGTAAATTCCGATGATGCCGGTTAGGGCCGACTAAGAATTGCCCCAATCCGAATATAACAAAGGCCGTCAGAGCGATCTGACGGCCTTTAATTTTGGCAAATACTATATTGTGGGCTGAACCTTAAATCCTTTAGTGCCCGCCACCCGGCGCAAAGAAATCATCTGACGACAGTCCACTTTTGACAAGTTGATTGGTTACTTGCACCTTAAGGCGTTCAAGTCCCGCTTTATCGCCGGCTTCACAGCGTGCAACAATGGCAGGCTGGGTGTTTGAGGCCCGCAGCAACCACCAACCATCATCGGTGCTGACACGCACACCATCAATGCCACTAACTTCCGCACCGGCTTCCGCAAGACGCGTACGTACTTCCTCGATCAGTGCGAATTTACGATCATCCGGGCAATCAATGCGGGTTTCTGGTGTATTGACGGCAACCGGCATTGCCTCGCGCCACTGCGCAAGGCTCTTGCCGCTTTGTACCAGAATGCGATACAGGCGAACCGCGGCATAGGTCGCATCGTCATAACCGTAATAACGTTCGGCAAAGAAGATATGACCGCTCATCTCGCCGGCAATTGGTGCTTTTGCCTCGATCATTTTGGTTTTGATCAGTGAATGGCCGGTTTTCCACATGATGGCTTTGCCACCAAGACGGCTGACTTCATCAAACAGCGTCTGACTTGCCTTAACATCGGCAATGATCGTAGCACCCGGCTGACGTTCCAGAACGTCAGCCGCAAAGATTTGAAGCAACTGGTCCCCCCAAAGAACATTGCCCTTACCATCGATCACACCGATACGGTCGCCATCTCCATCAAATGCCACACCCCAGTCAGCTTTGTGCTTGGCAACTGCGGCCTTTAAGTCAACCAGATTGGCTTCGACCGTCGGGTCTGGGTGGTGGTTCGGGAACAGGCCGTCGATTTCGTCAAACAACAAATGATGTTTGCCGGGAAGCTTGGCGGTAAGTTTACGCACCACATCACCCGCTGCCCCATTGCCACAATCCCAAACAATTGTCATCGGGTTGGGAACGTCACAATCAAGCTCTGCCAAAAGGCGTGTGACAAAACGATCTTCGATGTCAATATCACTGGCAGTACCCTGCCCGGCTTCGAAATCACCGGCAGCGGCAATTTTGCCAAGTTCCTGGATCGCTTCACCAAATACCGATTTACCGGCATTCAGCATCTTAAAGCCATTATAGTTTGACGGGTTATGTGACCCCGTCACCATAATGCCTGCATCGGTTTTCTCGTCATAGACTGTGAAATACAGCATCGGTGTTGGACCACGCCCAATCCGCACAACATCACACCCGGTTGACAAAATACCATCTGCCAAAGCTGATGCCAACTCAGGCGAACTCAGCCGTCCATCCCGCCCCAAGGCAACACGTTTTCCACCGGACCGGCGTACCATGGTCCCAAATGCTTTGCCCAATGCATTGGCATCAGCCGCATGCAAGGTATCCCCCACAACGCCACGCACATCATATTCACGTAAGACAGAGCGATCAAACTTATGTCCGGCGGAATTCGTCATAATTTGGGTTAGCCTCCGATAGATGCACGACCGACACAGGAATAGCTAAAACCGTTTTCAGCCATCTCGGTCGGGTCATAGACGTTACGCAGATCAACGACGATCGGGTGGCTCAACGCGTCTTTCACACGATCAAGATCCATCCCGCGGAATTCATTCCATTCGGTCAGAACAACCATTGCATCCGCACCGTCAATCGTCTGATAGGCATTGTCGCAATATTCAATACCTTCAAGAAGCTTTTTGGCTTCTTCCATGGCTTCGGGGTCAAATGCCTTTACCTTTGCACCGGCTGCGACAAGCACAGGCAAGATATCAAGGCTTGGCGCATCACGCATATCATCGGTGTTCGGTTTGAATGCCAAGCCAAGAACACCAATGGTCTTGCCCGCGACCGACCCGCCACAGGCCGAAATCACACGATCTGCCATGGCCTTTTTACGCTTGGTATTCACATCAACCACGGTTTCAATAATGCGAAGCGGGCTGCCATGCTCCTGCGCTGTACGTACCAGTGCCAAGGTATCTTTCGGGAAGCAAGACCCGCCATACCCCGGCCCCGGATGCAGGAACTTTTTGCCAATGCGGCCATCAAGACCAATGCCGCGGGCGACGTCATGGACGTCAGCGCCGACTTTCTCACACAGATCAGCAATTTCGTTGATGAACGTGATCTTCGCTGCCAAGAAAGTGTTGGCGGCATATTTGATCATTTCCGAGGTTTCACGCGACGTGAAAACAATTGGTGTTTCGATCAGGTACAGCGGGCGATAGAGATCCGACATTACTTCGCGCGCACGCTCGTCGCTGGTCCCAATCACCACACGGTCGGGGCGCATGAAATCACCGATTGCCGATCCTTCCCGCAGAAATTCAGGGTTCGAGACAACAGCAAATTCAGCATCCGGACGCTTTTCACGAATAATGCGCTCAACCTCACGGCCAGTACCCACCGGAACGGTTGATTTGGTCACGATGACGGTAAAACCATCCATTGCCTCGGCAATTTCTTCGGCCGCAGCATAGACATAGCTTAGATCGGCATGACCATCACCACGACGGGTCGGCGTGCCAACCGCAATAAAGACCGCATCTGCATCCTTGACCCCTTCCTTAAGATCCGTGGTAAAGGTCAGACGGCCTGCCTTGACGTTGTTTTCGACAAGAACATCCAGACCCGGCTCGTAGATTGGCATGATGCCTTCTTCTAGACGGGCGATTTTTTCCACATCCTTATCGACACAAATGACATCTGTGCCGAATTCGGAGAAACAGGCACCAGACACAAGTCCAACATATCCGGTTCCGATCATTGCTACGCGCATGGATGTTTTACCCTAGTAATTGATTACCGACCGAAACAGCTACGGGACCGTACCGGTCGATTATAGTTGAAATTAAATGATTATTCTGCTGCTTCGCCTTCGGCGAATTCGTGAATAAGTTGACGTACATCGTCGCGCATATCTTCACGCGCCAAGGCAAATGACATTGTGGCTTTCAAGAAGCCGATTTTGTTACCGCAGTCAAACCGCCGCCCTTCAAAGCGGTAACCATAGAACGGCACATGACCAATCATAGCCGCCAAGGCATCGGTAAGCTGAATTTCGTTGCCGGCACCGCGCGGAATATTTTCCAGAACCTCAAAAATACCCGGATCAAGAATGTAACGCCCGATTGCTGAAAGCGTCGATGGTGCTTCTTCTGGCTTTGGTTTTTCAACCATGCCGCAGGCACTCACCAACCGACCATTCGTTCCTTCAACTTCCAGAACGCCATAGCGCGCGGTTTCTTCGCGTGGCACATCCATGACCGCGACCATGTTACCACCCGTCCGGCCGTAACTTTCGACCATCTGTTTCATACACGGCGTCTTGGCTTGAATAAGGTCATCGGCAAGAAGAACAACAAACGGTTCATCCCCGACCAGCGACTTTGCACATAAAACAGCATGCCCCAACCCCAAAGGGTTGCCCTGACGGGTATAGGTCACGCGACCATTTTCTGGAATCATGCTTAGTGCGGTTTGCAAAGCATCGGTTTTACCGCGCTCGGTCAGGATGGCTTCAAGCTCGGCGGACCGGTCAAAGTGGTCCTCGATTGCACTTTTGCCACGGCCGGTAACAAAAATGAACTCTTCAATACCAGCAGCAATTGCTTCTTCAACAGCGTATTGAATAAGGGGTTTATCTACGACAGGTAGCATTTCTTTTGGCATTGCTTTGGTGGCTGGCAAAAACCGGGTTCCCATTCCTGCGACCGGAAATACTGCCTTCTTAATCTTTCTCGACATTCAAAACTTCCCTTTTCAACCACCGCAGGTTGATCCGCATCAGAACTGCTTGCAAATATGCTTCTGCCACATTTCCAGAGCACGGATCAAGCAAGCGCGCGCATAAATCGCGCTAATCTTTACATAGCCGTAACAAAAGGCTTCGCGCTGCATTAATTTTTGCCGCCAGATAGTCCGATCCACCATGATCTGGATGGACCGCCTTGATCTGCGCTTTATAGGCCCGATTGATATCTGCACGGCTTGCATTTGCATCGACACCAAGAATTTTACGAGCCTCGTCAGCATTCATCTCAGCAGCGCTGTCAGTCCCTTTGTTATTACGGTTTCTCGTATCATCGTCGCGGCCGTTCCCTCTGGCATGAGCTCCGCGTTGGCCATTATCCGCCTGTTGCCAGTTTTGCCATCCCACACAATCAGGACGACGTTCAAAATAAGCTTCCAGAACTGCTTGGCTTTGATCGGTTGCACTGCAGCATTCAACATAAAGCAACTGCAGGTCGTCAAGCCCCAAGCTGTCAAGATCGGTCCCGGCATAGCGTCCGCTTACGACGCCGCCGTGCATTTGGCCCGTTTCCAGATCAAGCAACATGTGGAGAAATTCTGTTTTGATTTCAGACGTATTTCCGGCCCCTACGCTGCGTTTGCCGAAACTTCCCGGTCGGGCCGTTCGACGAGATGCGGCGAATATCCTGCGGAAAAGTGGCCATAAAAAGCCGAATTTCAAAAGACGCAATAAAAATGGTATCGCTGCGACCAAGGCCCCCGCCATCGCCGCAATTTTACCGGTCAAAAGCAACCACCCTGCGAACAAAAGCAGCAAGATAATGATTACGAACAGGCCAATTTTTCGGACATCTTTGGGCTCGGCTTCTATCATCCAGCGAATGAAGAAACCAACACCAACAAAAAGAGCAATCCCGATTAACAGCCAAGACATCAGGATTTTTTCCGCAATTGATGGCCAAGTTTCAGAACGTCGTCTGATCCTGTCTTTTTCTGATAGACAGAAAGGCCACTTTGCCCCCCAACCGCATAGCTTGCCACCGCGCCAAGAAGATCACGCAGCTTCTTGGCTGAACTGGCGTCAAATTGCATAAAGGCGCCATCGGTGATCCGGGCGATTTCGCCAAAGGCAAAACTCGCGTCACGGTCATACCCTTCTTGGAACATGAACGCCTTTACCCCCTTAAGGGCAAGCTTCCCGGCGATTGGGGCAAGATGGTCGGGATTTTCTTCGATACAGTCACCGACATAGATCAAGGCATCGACTTTACCATTCGCGGCTTCACGTTCGACATGGGCCAACACCCGTTCGATTTGGGTATGGCCTGCATGGCAACTGACCTTTGAAATGTAATCGCGCAGTAATTTTGCATTCCGGCACCAGCCACTTGCCTTGCATTCAGATAACCCGCGAAAGAAGACAAGTTGGATATCAAGTGCGCCAACGCCATCTACCGCATCAAACATTTCTGCCTGAATTTCTGCAGCCCTATCCCAGCTTGGCTGACGGCTGGCAGTTGCATCCATGGCAAAGATCAACCGCCCTTGTGCTGGACCGGATGCCGGTGCAGATACCGCCAAACCACGTGCCCGGCTCAGGAAGTCATCAACTTCCTGCCGATTAGACGTCCCGGAAATGATTTCTTTGCGTGCCAAGACTAACCTGCCTGCTAAACGTTCCGATGGGGCACAGCGATGTACCTTCAAGATATAGGCCGTTAACGGTCAGATCGGCAACTCTTCCCCGTCAGCCGGGGTAAACCCGATCACCTCAAGCAGGGACCGGACCTCCTGACGGGCGGCCATATGTGACATGCTCATCGGAATACCAATCCCTTTTTCACGCAGATCAAGTAGTGTCAGCCCCTTGAGGAACAATTCACGATAAATCACGCGTTCGCCAAAGCCCGGCGCGGGACGGAACCGAATGCGACCAGCCAGTTTTTCGACAATTTCGGCAATATCGCGTTTGTTGCGCGCATCCAAATGCGAAAGTCGGTTGCGCATAACAATCCAGTCTATTGTACCACCATCAATGCCCGCACGGCGTTTACGCGCGTCCCACACCATTTCGGCATAGATGCTGGGTCCTTTGATTTCAAGCGTATCGGGATCAATCCGGGCAAGCATATCCAGATCAATGAAACTGTCATTGATTGGGGTAATCAAAGTATCAGCACAGGCATGCGCCAACCGCGACAGATAATTGTCACTCCCCGGGCAATCCATAACCACGAAATTGCACGACACAACCATTTCACCAAGTGCGGCTGTAAAGCGATCGCGTTCGTCGATCTTGGCTTCGTTGGCGTCTGGTAGTTCGCTTCGATAAATCGGGCGGTGATCAGGAACCGGAAGATGCAAACCTTTGCGGTCATTAAAGGCGGTCCGGTTTTCGACATAGCGCGTCAAAGTCCCCTGCCGCGCATCAATATCAAGCGATCCGACCTTGAACCCCATTTTCATCAGGGAAACGATCAGATGCATCGCCGTGGTCGATTTGCCCGATCCGCCTTTTTCATTCCCAATAACGATCACATGGGCGCGGTTGGACGGCGGTTTTTTCCCCGTCGCGGTCTGCTGGCCTGCGCTTTCCCCGCCTGCGCTGGTCTCTTGCACCGTCATGACTGTTTGCTCCGTTATTCAGGCTTATTCATAGTGTCCCCATGACCAATCCCCCCAATGAGCCACTTTCCCGGTAAAAATCAAGGCAAAATGAACCCATCTGACAGAAGTCTTATGACTGATCACTAGCTAATCTATCTGCAGAAAGGTAAAGATAAGGGTAGCGCAACGCAAAAATGCGCATGAAAACAAAATGAAAGGACGCAACGTGAGGTATCGGGCGGCTTTGATTGGCGGCATATTTGCCAGCCTTATGGTTTCTTCCACCCAGACTGCATTTGCCCAGCAAGCAGGCGGGTTTGAACAAATCCCATTCGACCAGAGCCCGGTGACATTTAATTCTCGCGTTCAGGGACAAAGCACCTTTTTGCGTCAATACCGCGATAACAGCACCGTATTTGTCGGGCGCTGGTTTGCACCGCGCACAGAAAAAGAACCAACAACCTCCGCCAGCGATCTCTACCTTGAGACCGTATACACAACCTCGGCACCTGGTTTTCGCTTTAGCACTGCGATGGCACCCGAACGATTGCTGGAAATGTTCGATTCCCTAAAGGATCGCACCAGCATCAATGGTCAGAACTTTGTTCAAGACACCCAGTATGGCCCAATTGCCCTGTCGCCATTTGTCCGGCAAGGGTCACAATGCGTTACCTTTGTCGGGCAATGGGACCCACAAACACAAATCCAGCGCGGCAGTCGTCTTCTTGGGTATTACTGTACGCCAGCACAGCTACAAGCACAGTCTGGCGCAGTATCACCACAAAATAACGTTCCGATGATTGATGCACAGGAGTTTGCCGCAAGTTTGTTTGGCCGACTGGCTATTGAGCTCCCTGAAAACTCGGCTGTCGGTGCCAACATTTCCGCGCCTACAAACAATACCGAAACCATGCAGCCACAAGGTGAAATAACCCCGTCCATGACCGACGGTGTTGCCATTGTTACCAATTGGCAAAATGTCCGTGGCACCGGAATGCTTCGTTTCGATCAACCGTCTGGCGAAGGCACCATGATCCTTGATGATACGCAGCGCCATTGTGAAGGCATCTGGCGTCATGAAGGCGGTGCATATGAAAGCCCAACCCTGCCGTTTGGCAGTTGGTATGTCTATTGTAATGATAGCAGCTTTGCCCGTGGCCATTACACCAGCGAAGCGCCATCTGTCGTAACCGGGGATGGCAAAGATAATCAGGGACAGGCTGTTTATTTCCGCCAAGCCAACTGATCGCACCTTCACACCAGAAACCTAGTCTTATCGCCCCAACAAGAAACAGTTAAACATGACCGCAGATATCCAAACCATCGTCATCGGTGCAGGCGTCGTCGGACTTGCCTGTGCGCGTTCTCTTGCCCGTTCGGGCCGTGAAGTCCTGATCATTGAACAGCATGACGCCATTGGTACAGAAACAAGCGCACGTAACAGCGAAGTCATCCATGCCGGAATCTATTACCCAAAAGGCAGTTTAAAAGCCGAGCTTTGCGTTTCTGGTCGGGAAATGCTGTATCGCTATTGCGCGGAAAACGGCATTGATCATCGGCGCACAGGTAAATTGATTGTCGCCACCGCACAGGATCAAATAGATGCCCTGCATGGTATCAAAGCCAAAGCGCACGAAAATGGCGTAACGGATTTGGCCTGGCTTAGTCAGGCCGAAGCACAGGAACGTGAACCCGCCCTAAATTGTGTCGGCGCACTCGAAAGCCCATCAACAGGCATTGTCGATTCCCATCAATTGATGGTGACCCTTTTGGGGGAAGCTGAAAATCATGGCGCAACACTGGCGCTGAACACCAAAGTGAATGCTGTTAGTTATGAAAACGGCCTCTATACCCTAAGCACCTGTGATGCCGACGGCGAAGAAATGAGCCTGACCTGTGCTGAGCTAATTGTTGCTGGAGGACTGCACAGTCAAACCCTTGGTCGGAACTTTGCCGGTCTTGCAGAAAATACCGTTCCGCCACAGCATTATGCCCGTGGCTGCTATTTCACGCTTTCGGGAAAAGCACCATTTTCAACCTTGATCTATCCTGCGCCGGAACAGGCGGGTCTTGGCATTCACTTGACCCTTGATATGGGCGGACAAGCACGGTTTGGGCCGGATGTAACATGGGTTAATGAACCAAATTACGATGTTCCCGAAGAACGCCGCGCGGTATTTGCCGATGCCATTCGCAAATATTACCCTGATTTGAATGAAGATGCGCTTCAGACCGGATACGCTGGCGTCCGCCCGAAAATTCAGGCCCCGAACGATCCTGCCCGTGACTTCATGATCGCCGATGAAAAACTGCACGGCCTTAATGGTCTTGTAATGCTCTATGGTATTGAATCACCAGGGTTGACCGCATCACTTGCGATTGGCGTAACAGTTACCGATCTTCTTGCGCAACACGGCAATATTCAGGCGGCATCTTAAAGCCGCCATCTGTAAACAGGTACGGGTAAAACCATGGGTAAGGAACGCCAGATTAAGGCACCGCAGGGCAAGGATGCGATCAACGCATCGTCCCGACAGTTGGCCAATAGCCCCCTGTCGCGTCGTCGCTTCCTTGAAGGTGGGATCCTTGGCCTTGGAAGTGCGATGCTTGCGGCCAACCCGCTTAGCGTTCACGCCCAGCAACTTGAACCCTTTACACCATCCCCCAACAGCCTAAGCAGCGCGCCCGGACAAGGGATCAATACCGGAAAGCCCAAGGTCAACTTCACCGAAGAAATGCGCGATTACGTCATCGCGCTCAGCCGTTGGGCAAAAAGCTATCGCAGTGATTTTTCGATCATTTCCATGAATGCGCTTGAACTGACTGAATATCTTGAAACGACCCTGTTCGCCGCGCGCGGCACAGCGGAACCCGCACGTAACTATCTCCGTGCCCTTGACGGGATCATGGTCGAAGCCCCGTTTTATGGGTTCGATCATAAATACGGTCAGGAAACCGACGGCGAAGAAACCAAATATATTCTTGGATACCTTGAACGGCTTAAGCTTGAAGGCTTGCAATATCTTGTTGTTGATTACACCAACAAACTTGCGGACATGCAAAAATCGCGAAAACAGCTTTCTGGTCTGGATGCGCTTTACTATGCCGCACCGCCACCAGGCATGCAGCTTTCATCGCTTGCCAAGGTGCCAAACACGCCGATTGGCTCCAACCCGCATGTGATCGACAATATCCGCCAATCGAAGAACTTTGCCCTCGTTCTCGACAGTTCGCCTTATGGAACCAAGGATGCCTATCTAAAGGCGCTGATCGACACCAATTACGACACCCTGATCATCGACCCGTTCCACCGTGGCACCATCCCGCTAACATATGATGACATGAAGCGGTTGCGTTACAAAAAGACCGGAACGCCCCGAACCATTCTGGCCTATATCAATGTCGCAACGGCTGAGACCTATCGCTTTTATTGGAAAAGTGGCTGGCGCGCTGGTTCACCTGATTTTGTCAGCGAAGGCAACTTGCTCGCCCGCTGGGGGCAGGAACACCATGTTCATTATTGGTCGCGTGCATGGCAAAGCATCATTTATGGCACTGAAGGCAGCTATTTGGGTGGCATCATGAAGCTTGGCTTTGACGGTGTTATTCTGGGTGGCCTTGATGAATATGCCTGGTGGTTGGATTACTAGGGTCAGGCCCCTAAGTGGTCCCAACCGACCTTAACCAACCAAACCCAACCATACGAATGCTTCTTATCACGATGATATGATCTGTGTGACGATCAAAGACGTCATCCGCCATTTGACGCACCCTATAGGCTTGGGCAATCTAGTGCGCAGATAAAAACAATATCTTCGATGCCAAAACAGGAGGCAGCCATGCCTGAGCCCATCATTCATTACTTCTTTGTGCAATCCCCATGGTCATTCTTTGGCTTTCGCCGAGTTGTCGAAATCGCCAAAAAGCATGGTGTCGGTATCGTCCACAAACCCTGCCGGGCTGGTGATGTATGGGAACATGGTGGCGGCGTTCCGCTGGCAAAGCGCCCCAAACCCCGTCAGGATTATCGACTGGTTGAACTTAAACGTTGGTCAGAACATCTGGGTATCCCGATCAATCTTCAACCCAAATATTTTCCGATTGATGAAACGCTTGCCGCACGTACCATTATTGCGGTTCAGAAAGATGAACAGGACGTCACAAAGCTGACTGAAACCTTGATGGGCGATATCTGGTTGCGGGACCGCGACGTCACAGATCCCCAAACCATCCGCGAAGCTTTGATTTCAAGCGGACTTTCCACCGAATATCTTGAAGATGCCGATCTTCCGGAAATCGCGAAAATTTATGACGCCAATTGCCAGTCAGCCCGCGATCAGAACATTTTCGGTGTTCCGACATATTTTATAGGGAATGAAATGTTCTGGGGTCAGGATCGACTGGATTTTGTCGACCGCGCACTCGGGTAATTTACCTAAAAGAAGACTGCACAATCTTCGGCCTAAAGGCTTTTTAAAAACGAACTGGGCGGGAATTCCCCCGCCCAGTTCGTTTTGGCCATCGATACACTCAATGACCAGAATTCTTGTCCCCTTAGCCAAGGCGTTTGACGTGATCGACAACGAACCCGTCTTCTGACGGATAGTTGTTTTCGATCATGGCAAGAGCCTTTAGCTCGTCACTTGCAGCAACTTCATGGGTCTGCGCATCAGCCCAGCGGTCGTCAAAGATTTCGTGGGAACGGTTTTCCTTGACGCATTCGCGAACGGCCTGGTTGTGCAGCTCAACTTCGAAAACAGTCTGGCGATGGTCTGTAAATGCAGACATTTCCGCCGATCTCCTTACTTTTTTGTCCGGCGGCGCCGCCCAGACGCCGTCGTGTCCTGAACCGGGAATCTCAACCACAAGATACCCAACCACAAGTCTACGTTTCGTGCCTTAACGAGCCGTAAATCATCCGGTTAATTTGTATTTCTAGTTTAATCGATCCGGTTTCAAGTGCCATTTCTTCATAACTGCATCCCCAAAAACGCCCGCTGTTAAAGCGATCCGGACAAATATTCGGTAATCTGGCCAGATCGAAAAAAATGCCATGACGTGCAACGCGGGCTGTTCAAAAAGCTGTTTAACCACGCCCTTGCGCCCCATAAAAAGAATCAATTCAAGACGATTATGCCGCCAAGCTTGCCTAGGCCGTCATGCTGCGCCGCACAGGTCGCGCAACAATATTTCAAAACCAAATTGCAATGGTCATAAAATTCCAAGCGGCAGCCCACGCTCAACCGAAACGTTCTTTTTTGGCTATGCGGTGAATTTAAAATTGATCAAAGGCCCAATGCATCAAACATACAAGGATAAGCAGGCAAAACCTGCACCAGAACAATGATGCTGCCAGGAGGCTGCAAAGGATGAACGTCTTTTCCGATACCGCATTTGATGGCCATGAACAGGTGGTGTTTGCCAGTGACACTGCCACGGGCCTGAAAACCATCATCGCCGTCCACAATACTAATCTTGGCCCGTCCCTTGGCGGCTGTCGCATGTGGCCCTATGCGAGCGAACAAGAAGCCATCCATGATGTTCTGCGCCTATCACGTGGCATGACGTATAAATCCGCCCTTGCCAATCTTCCCCTTGGCGGTGGCAAATCAGTTATCATTGGCGACCCGCGCAGCCAAAAGACCCCGGAACTGTTTCGTGCAATGGGCCGTGCCATTGAACAAGTTGGCGGGCGTTATATCGTTGCCGAAGATGTCGGCACCAGCCCGGAAGACATGGAACAGATCGCAAGTCAGACCAAACATGTCGGTGGCATCAATGACCGATCCGATCCGGCACGGACAGGTGATCCTTCCCCCTTTACCGCTTATGGCGTTTTCATCGGCCTTAAGGAGGCAGTCCGCTTTAAACATGGCACCGATGATCTAAGCGGCATGCGTGTCGCGGTACAGGGCCTGGGGCATGTCGGATATCACTTATGCGCGATGCTTCATAATGCTGGCGCGAACCTGATTGTTGCGGATTTAAACAACAACAGCGTGATTGCTGCGGTAAATGACTTTAACGCCAAAGCCGTTTCAGTTGATGAAATCCTGAAAGTCGATGTCGACATTCTTGCCCCTTGCGCATTGGGCGGTGTTATCAATGACCGCAGTATTGATACCCTTCGCGCCGGGATCATTGCCGGGGCGGCCAATAATCAGCTTGAACATGACCGTCATGGCGACATGCTGCGCGAAGCAGGTGTGCTGTATGCCCCGGATTATGTCATTAATGCCGGTGGCGTTGTCGAGGTCCATTACAGTCGCGAAGGCAAACCCGTTGCCGAAACCAACAAACACATAGAAGGCATTGCCAAAACCGTGCGCGAGATATTTGACCGGGCCAAACAGCAAGACCTTTCAACCAGTTTTGTTGCTGATCGTCTTGCCGAAGAAAGATTTGGACGGGCAAAGCAACACGAGTGATCCGGGTGATCTGATCGATCTAATTGATCTGGACGACCAGCCCATAACGCAAAATAAAAGGCGAGGCCCAAGCGGCTTCGCCTTTTTCAAATTTATCAACACATATGCCGTTGTGAAGTACCGCTTATTCCGCAGCAATCGGTTCTAGATTTGCAGTAACCGCTGCGGCATCGTCGCAATCACAATTGCCACAGGTTTTCGACTGGACCAATTCTGCACGCATATGGCAGGCGCATTTTCCGCATTGCGGAGCGCAGCCATGGAAGCGAAATACTTCCGCCGGACGCGTCGCGCCACCTTGTTCGGCAGCCCGTCTTACGTCTTTTTCCTTTAGTGCATTACAGATGCAGACATACATGGTGCAATTGCAATCAGTTATTAATCACGGTTGGAAAGCTCTAAGGCAAATGCGAATAGTTTTCAAACACTTTTAGAAAATTTAGACAAAAAAATTCCCCACAAACTGGCGTGTTTGCGGGGAATTTTCAAAAAACCGTTTAATCAGAAGGAGATCAGGCAACCTTCACATGACTAACAACGCGCGAGACGCCTTTGATCCGTCGAACGATCGAAAGCACCTTTTCAAGCTCTGCATCGCTTTGTGCTTCGCCCATGATATAGACGATATTCTTAACCGACTGCCATCGGTAGTTGACCGAGCTCACGCCTTTTTCAGCCAATAACAACGCCTTAATCTGACTTTCGATCCACGTATCAGAAACCGACTGGGTTGCCGAATCCGCTGGAACGGCATTCTTGCCATATTCGTCTTCTGCCTGATGGTAAGCTTGGATGGTTTCCTCATCCGCGACAACCAGATGATCATGAACCGCTTTGATACGGTCATCCTGCTTGATCAGCGAAATGACGTCGAAATATTTGCCTTTGGAATCCACAAGCCCGGTCACCATCACCTCCTGCTTCCAGATATCGATATTCACATCCATCAGATAGGTGTGATCGACTTTGGTGAACTCGCCAAGGATGCCTGACTTAATCTGGGTATCGACCCACTGATCATTCCCCGTACGGTCTTCCAGCGGCATTTGTAGCGGCCCACAAGCCGCCAGCGGCGCTGCCAGAACTGCACAGACCGAAACCGTCTTCAGGACACTGCGCAAGCCTCGGGTAACCTTGATCATTCCAGTTCTCCTTTTCATGCCTTCTGGCATGGTTCACATTTTTGGGGACCGATCCACACACAGCCCATTCACTTGATGCTACACATGCAACGCGGCAGGGCCCGATCTGTTCCGATATCTATGTATCGCAGTCAATTTTGACAAAAAAAAGCCCATGCAGGGCTTAGAAGCCAATTATATAGCCCAGTATTTTACATAAACAAAAGTGAATGAAAGAAAAAGGATCGGGAAGATATTCCCCGATCCTTGAACTCGATGTTGTTATCTGGCCTGCCAACGACCTAAAGGTTCAACTCATTGAAGGGCGTTTGCCGATCAATCTTCGTCCATCGACATCAGCGACGCATTGCCCCCTGCTGCCGTGGTATTGATCGTGATGGTTTTTTCCGTCGCGAAACGATGCAAGAACGCTTCATCAGGCAGCGCGCCATCATCTTCAGCACCGCTATCAGAAATCAGCGACAGGATAGCACCATCTCGTTTGGCCAACAGTTGTTTGAATGCCGTGACCCGGTCAAGCGGCGCAATACAGGATACACCGGCAATATCCCCATCATACATTGCCCCAAGGCCGGTTGTGGCACTGACGACCTTAACCAGTTTGTCCGGAAGCCCGGTTTCGGCAACAGCACCAGAAATCCCTGCCAACCATTTCTGGTCGCCCGCCAAGATCACAGCATTCCCCGCAGCCAATGCCGCAGCCAAATGACGGATCACCCGTGCCGGATCGGCATCCTTATCGGCCTGCACCAAATACACACCACGACCAAGGCAATAAAGGTCATTGGTTTCACCGGTTGGGCCGGGCATCCGTTTAGGCGCGACAAAACCATTTTCCGAAAGGGCTGCAAAGTTCGCGACGTGGTTGGCACCTGAAACCAAAGCATCAACCGAGGATACGCTTAGCGTTGCGGCAAGTTTTTCAAGAATATGCACACGTTCATTGCCATTAACCGCCTGCCATTTTTCCTGTGCCACAAGCATTGCGGCATATTCAGTAGATGGCAGAACGTCTTTGACAATGATCGGCGCACGATCATCGAAACCATCTGTATCCTGGGCGTTTGTGGTGGTCGCAACCGGCTTGGCAAACCGTTCGACATAGTGCGGACCACCGGCCTTTGGGCCTGTGCCAGACTTACCCTGCCCACCGAATGGTTGCACCCCGACGACCGCGCCAATCATGTTGCGGTTCACATAACAGTTGCCAACTCGCAGTTTCTGGGAAATTTCGCGCACCGTGCTATCGATACGCGAATGAATGCCCATGGTCAGGCCATAGCCAGATGCATTGATTTGATCAAGCACCTTACCAAGATCGCGCGCCTTAAAGCGCACCACATGAACAACCGGCCCAAACACTTCGCGTTCAAGAACATCAATCGACGGAATTTCAAAGCAATGCGGGGCAAAGAACGTCCCATCTTTGCATTCCGGCAGAACATCACACGCATGCAGAAGCTTGGCTTCTTTGGTCATGCGCTTGGCGTGGGCTTCAAGAGTTTTGCGTGATTTTTCGTCAATCACCGGCCCGACATCAATATCAAGGAACTTCGGATCACCAACCCGAAGCTCCTTCATCGCACCAACCAGCATATGGCAAAGTTTATCGGTAATATCTTCTTGAACAAACAGGACGCGAAGTGCCGAACACCGCTGACCAGCAGACTGGAAACCCGAAATGATCGCATCTTGAACAACCTGTTCTGGCAATGCGGTCGAATCCACAATCATCGCATTCTGACCACCGGTTTCGGCAATCAACGGCAATGGAACACCGG
Organism: Rhodospirillales bacterium; assembly: GCA_019634165.1. GTDB lineage: Bacteria > Pseudomonadota > Alphaproteobacteria > Rhodospirillales > Thalassospiraceae > Thalassospira. Next base: position 206,025 of record JAHQVT010000008.1, on the reverse strand, counting down.
GGCGCTTTGCCAGCGCCTGATTGATCAACTGCGCGGTTTCGGTCGAACCGGTAAAGGCTACACCGGCAATGCGCGGATCATTGATCAATTGATTGCCAATTACGCGCCCCGGACCGGGAACAAGCTGGAATGCAGAACCGGGAATACCTGCTTTGAGGATCAATTCTGCAGCACGCGCCGCAACCAGTGAAGTCTGCTCTGCCGGTTTGGCAATAACAGCATTTCCTGCTGCAAGGGCGGCAGTGACCTGACCAAGGAAGATCGCAAGCGGGAAGTTCCACGGGCTGATACAAACAATCACCCCACGACCTTCAAGCGGGCTTCCTTCGCGGAAGGTTTCTTCGGCACGGTTTGCGTAATAACGGCAGAAATCGACGGCTTCACGCACTTCGGCGACACCATCAGAATAAAGCTTTCCTGCTTCGCGCTGACAAATGGCGATAAATTCGTCCATATGATCTTCAAGAAGATCCCCCAACCGCCGCAGTGCCGCAGCACGGTCCACACCGGATGTATTATTCCAGACTTTATGTCCGTTGAGTGCTGCGACAATCGAAGCTTCGACGTCTGCCTCGGTTGCCTGTACCAGATCGCCAACCTTCTCGCTCAGCTTGGCCGGGTTCAGAACATCAATCGCAGTGCCCGATACCAGCTTGCCATCAATCAGCGGTGCTGCATTCCAAGTCTTGCCCTGAATGTCAAAAAGCTTGGCACTCAATGGCAGAAGCTTGTTGGTGTCGGTTAAGTCAATCCCGCGCGAATTCACCCGACCCGCACCATAAAGATCAATCGGCGCTGGAATTTTTGGATGGCCTTTGCGCGGAAGGGCGGCAACCTTATCGACCGGATCAGCGATCATTTCTTCTATGGGAAGTTGTTCATCCTGAATACGGTTCACAAACGAGGTGTTTGCACCGTTTTCCAACAAACGACGCACCAGATAGGCCAAAAGGTCTTCATGCGATCCAACCGGGGCATAAACCCGACACGGAATATTTTCACCGGCCTTATCGACAATCTGCTCGTAAAGTGCCTCGCCCATACCGTGCAGACGCTGGAATTCAAAAGTACGATCATCGCCTGCCATCTCAAGGATGGACGCAACGCTGTGGGCGTTATGACTGGCGAACTGACAATAAAACGCATCACGGCGCGACAACATCAGTTTGGCACAGGCCAAATAGGAAACATCGGTTGATGCCTTGCGGGTAAAGCACGGATACCCGTCAAATCCATTTTCCTGACTGAATTTAACCTCTGTGTCCCAATAGGCCCCCTTCACAAGACGTACCATCATCTTGCGACCAACCTTCGTCGACAAATCAGCCAGCCATTCCAGAACGTAGTAAGCCCGTTTCTGATAAGCCTGAACTGCTAAGCCATAGCCTTCCCAACCGGCAAGTTCGGGATCAGCAAACACGTCACCGATAACATCAAGCGACAGGTCAAGACGATTGGCTTCTTCGGCGTCAACGGTAAAGCCGATGTCATATTTCTTTGCCAAAAGAGCAAGCTTCTTAAGACGCGGGGTAAGTTCGGTGACAACGCGCTCATAATTGGCGAAATCATAGCGCGGATGAATAGCAGACAGCTTTACCGAAATACCGGGACTGTCGATCGGGCCACGCCCATTGGCAACACGGCCAATATCGTGGATCGCCTTTTCATATGCTTTGTAATAGCGATCAGCATCATCCATCGTGCGGGCCGCTTCACCCAGCATATCATAAGAATAGCGATAGCCTTTTTCTTCGTTTGCCTTGGCACGTTCGGATGCCTCGTCAATGTTGCGTCCCATTACGAACTGACGACCCATAATCCGCATGGCCTGATTAAACGCCTTGCGAATGACCGGTTCGCCAGAACGCGCGATCATGCGCTTAAGCAACCGCCCCGGGTCAGCCTTCTCGGCCTTGCCAAACTTAATGACCTGCCCGGTCAGCATCAGCCCCCAAGTCGATGCATTGACAAAGAAACTGTCGGAATGACCAAGATGACTTTGCCAATTGGCGTCAAACAGCTTGTCCTGAATAAGTTTGTCCGCCGTGACCGCATCGGGCACCCGAAGCAGGGCTTCGGCCAGACACATCAGGATCACCCCTTCTTTGCTCGACAATTCATATTCATGAAGCAGCGCATCAATACCGCTTTTGCCGTTGTCTGCCTGACGAACACGTGAAACCAGCTTATACGCTCGGCCCTGAACACGTGCCGTTTGTTCCGGCGACAACCGTGCTTTTTCAATAAGACGTTCAACAGCAGCTTCTTCATCTGCCCGATAGGCATCGCGGATCTGCTGACGGATTTGATTTGGTTGGGGCAATTCAGTGCGGAACATCTTGTGCGCTCTCTCCCTGCATATTGACTTTCACTGACCCTGAAGAAGAAAACCCCGTCTCTGTATTTCCGGTTCTCTATTTCCGGGCCTGATGGCACTTCATGACGACAAATAATATTCTCACACCTAAAAAATGTGCTGCCATTTTTCGATAAATTACGATATATCGTCTATAAATTATGCTATTAAATAGTCATAAACACTGGCTGGATATTTAAAATGCAGAAGAACCACAAAAGCCTAGATAAGATCGATAAACAGATCCTTCGCGAACTGCAAAATGACGGTCGCATGTCAAATGTCGAGCTATCGCGTCGCGTAAATCTAAGTCCAACACCGTGCCTTGAACGCGTACGTCGCCTTGAACAGCACGGCTTTATCACGGGCTATATGGCAACCCTTGACCCGCGCAAACTTGGCCAATCATTGGTTGTCTTTGTCGAGATCACTTTGGACCGCACAACACCGGACGTTTTTGACGTTTTTGCCACCGCGATCCGCAAGCTTCCCGAGATCGAAGAATGCCATATGGTCGCAGGTGGTTTTGACTATCTTGCCAAACTAAGGGTTGAAGACATGTATGCCTACCGCGAATTCCTTGAACGCCTTTCTTCGGTTCAAGGTGTCAGCCAAACCCATACATATGTCGTGATGGAAGAAGTAAAAGTCCGCCCCGGCATCACAATCCCCTAATTCATGATTTTTTGTTTTTTTACAGTATTTTAACATTACGCAATCAGGCTCAGACCAAACAGGCAGCAGACCTGCGGGGGATTACTATTACCCGAAACAAACCACATGAGTCAGGCGTACGAACATGTCCGAAGTCAGCTTCTATTTTGATTTCTCTTCGCCCTATGGTTACCTCGCTGCCGAACGAATGGAAGAATTCGAATCGCGCGTAGGCGTCACGGTCATTTGGCGTCCCTTTATGATTGGGGCCGCCTTTAAACAGACGGGTCAAAGCCCGCTTCTAGGACAACCGATTCGCGGCAAGTATTTCCGCCACGATATGGAACGCTGCGCACAACTTCAGCGGACACCTTTTAAAATCCCGGAAAACTTCCCCTACTCGGCACTTGTTCCGACCCGCGCATTTTATTGGCTTGAATCACGCTCTCCCACCCTTGCACGGAAATTTGCCAAGGATATCTATCGTGGCTATTTCGCCGATGGGCTTGATATGGCCAATCCGGAAAATGTCTTTGCCGCCGCAACCCGCCACTCGATCAATCCAAGCGAAATGCGTGCTGCCGTTGAATTGCCACGTTGGAAAAACCATACCCGTGAAATCACCGACGAAGCCATTGCCATGGGCGCATTCGGATCTCCGTTTTTCTTCTATGAAGATGAGCCGTTTTTCGGAAATGATCGCATTGATCAACTGGCCCAGTGGATTTCACTGCGCAAGGGCGCTTTTGGGGACGAGACGACAACATCATGAATCAAATTTCTCAGAGATGTCTTTTGCTAAAGAATACAATGCACTATCTGAATCGGCGAAAGCTCGCTTGTATATCAAACGCTTAATGTGTTCCGCATTCACCCCAAGCAGCTTTCCATACGCTGCAGTCAGCTGGTTGAATACGATTTTGCCATCACAAATTTCCAAGAGCCTTCCAGACGAAACACTTTCATTCTCTTTAATAATGTCCTCTGCCAACATCTGCAATTCTTGGAAAAGCTCCTCCACATTTGCGAGAAAGAAGGCATCTTCCGAGAGGAGATTTTTTACAACCTCAATATTTGACCAGTCTAACTTCGATCTCTTGCTCCAGATTTTTTCAGAAAAATAATCATTAATCTTATAGCGAAAGGTTGATGTAATCTCCTTTCGGTAAACAATTGGCATCGATTCTTTTGCAAAAAACAACGCCTTCTCTTCAACATCTCCAACCTCCACCCCTTCGACATCGGATACTCCTAGGCCCTCAGCCAATCTTTTCAGCACTTCACTAATAACATTAGGGTCAATTAAATAGTTTTCTATTTCGTGCCTTTTCATTTTTAAAAACACGCTATCATAGTAATCTGGATCTACTTTTCTAATTTTCTCGAAAAACTCATCTAATTTATTATCAGAATCAACAACAAAAACGAATGTTGCTTCTTTAAAGTCACCTTTAACACGAGAAACTCTTTTAAACGTATCAATAACTCCTTCTGCTCCACCAAGGTCTTTAATTGCTACATTTCTTCCTTTAAAAAAATACTCTAAGGCCTCAATATCACCAGAACCTTCCACCAACAAAACTTGGTTATTTACTGCACTTAGACCGATCTTCCTTAGCTCTTTCTCTGCACCTTCACTAACGAGCGACCGCACTCCTCCCTCGACCACATAATTTCGACCAAGAGAGAACGTCTTGTATATGAGAGACTTAGAATGGGTTGAGAGTATAACTTGGTTTAGCTTGTGGTTTTGATACTCCTTCTGCAACCAATCCCTCTTAACATCTTGAAATTGGTTCTTCTCATACGCTTTCTCTATCCAGCCTAACAGGCCACCCTGATCACAAAGAGCGGACAAAACTTCTACTAGCTGCAAAAGCAACCCCTCGTGGAAGTGATTTTCAGGCTCATCGATAATCAGCGCACTCACGGAACGAGCAATACAAAGGAATCCGATTGTACTTAAAAGCGCCTTCTCTCCAGAACTAAACTCTCGAACATCAAAAAGCGGCTTTCGCCTTCCTTGGACATTTGCACCCAACAAAACAAATTCGCCAGTTTTATGTTTTCCACTGAAGTTCTTAATCGCAACGTTCGGGTTAAGTTGAGAGAATATCTCAGACACAACCTTTAAATATAAAAGCCTATCTGGTTTTGACGGGATCAAACGATCATGCACATAGTCTGTAACGAGCTGGCGGTATATACCTGAAAACAGTCGCTCGGGTTTCATGATAACATAGTAATACAGGTCAGATATCGAATTACTATCAATACTGACATCACTAAACGTCAAAGTATCCTCTGAAAAACTCTTACCTGCATCAACAAAAAGTATTAAGTCTTTTGGGTCATTTTAATTCCATCTGGAATCTATAAAATCTTTATTCTCATAAAATAAATTGTATTCAACATCAGATATTGACGAGAGTTTTATTTCACAAAATTCACCATCATTAGTCATTCTAACCTTAATATACGAATCTTTAGAGGTCAGAACTCGCGCAACGTCCTGCGCACACTCTTCATAGTCCCCCAATTGCCGGTTCAGAATTGCAAAGTGCGCTTTTTGAACGAGCCATGCGGACTTCAGTAGAGTTGATTTTCCAGAACCATTTTTTCCCGAAATTGAAAAAACTGTATTTTCCTCGTCGAAATCTAACGAAACCACCCCATCAAACGCCTTAACGTTTTTAAGCTCAATCTTAGAAATCCTCATACAACCTCACAAAACGTTTCCCCACCTACAAACAACAACCTTAAATATAATTGAACATATTTAAATCAACAACAAACCTTAAAAGATAGAAATTCGGTACTTAAATACCGATTTAATATTGACGTTTACGTAAACTTCACCGATAACAACAGCCACAAACACCCTGCACGCGGGCCGATTTGCCCATAACAAAAAAACGGTGAAAACGGACGATGACGGTACTGAAATCTGCGGTAAATCCCCGCTCGGAAGACTTCCGCAACAATGCCGAACATATGGAAAAGCAAGTTGCTGATCTGCGCGATCAAATAGCGCAGGTCAAACTGGGGGGCGGCGAACGCGCACGTGATCGCCATACCGGACGTGGAAAACTCTTGCCGCGTGAACGTATCCGCCAGCTTCTTGATATCGGATCACCGTTTTTGGAACTTTCCCAACTTGCCGCACATGGCATGTATGAGGATGAAGACGTTCCTGCCGCAGGCATCATTACCGGCATTGGCCGCGTATCGGGTGTTGAATGCGTGATTGTCGCCAATGATGCGACGGTTAAAGGTGGTTCCTACTATCCAATAACCGTAAAGAAGCATCTTCGCGCACAGGAAATCGCGCTGGAAAACAATCTGCCCTGTATTTATCTGGTCGATAGTGGCGGTGCCAACCTGCCCCGTCAGGATGATGTTTTCCCAGACCGCGATCATTTCGGACGGATCTTCTTTAATCAGGCAACCATGTCATCCAAAGGCATCCCGCAGATCGCGGTTGTCATGGGCTCCTGCACCGCAGGTGGAGCTTATGTCCCGGCGATGTCAGATGAAAGCATCATTGTCCGTAAACAGGGCACGATCTTTTTGGGTGGCCCACCGCTTGTCAAAGCAGCCACTGGTGAAGTCGTTTCTGCCGAAGACCTTGGCGGGGCTGATGTACACTGTAAAACATCGGGTGTGACCGATCATTACGCACAGGATGATGAACATGCCCTGTCGATTGCGCGTGATATCGTCAAAAACCTGAACTGGACCAAGAACCCCGGCCTGACCTTGACCGAACCGCGCGCCCCCGCCTACGACCCGCGCGAAATTTATGGCGTGGTTCCGACCGATACCAAAAAACCCTATGACGTGCGCGAAATCATTGCCCGCATTGTTGATGGGTCAGAGTTTGACGAGTTCAAAGCACAATATGGCACAACCCTTGTCACTGGCTTTGCCCGCATCTTTGGCTATCCGGTTGGTATCATTGCCAATAACGGCATTCTGTTTTCTGAAAGTGCGCTCAAAGGAGCACATTTCATCGAACTGTGCGCCCAGCGCGGCATACCGCTTGTCTTCTTGCAAAACATCACCGGCTTTATGATTGGCCGCAAATATGAAAGTGGTGGCATTGCCAAGGATGGTGCGAAACTTGTTACCGCCGTTGCCACCGCCAATGTCCCGAAATTCACCGTTTTGATTGGTGGATCATTCGGGGCAGGAAATTACGGCATGTGCGGCCGTGCCTATAGCCCGCGGTTCCTGTGGATGTGGCCGAATGCCCGCATCTCGGTGATGGGCGGCGAACAAGCGGCCAACGTTCTGACGCAAATCAAGGCCGATGCCATGGAAAAACGTGGCGAAACCTGGCCGATTGACGAACAAGAAGCCTTCAAAGGCCCCATCCGCGATCAATATGAAGATCAGGGTCACCCATATTATGCATCTGCCCGCCTATGGGATGACGGGGTGATTGACCCGGCAGATACCCGCATGGTTCTTGGCCTTGGCCTGTCCGCAGCCCTGAACAAACCGGTCGATGAAACCCGGTTTGGCGTGTTTAGAATGTGAGGCTGCCATGACCAATGTAAACACCAATAACATTTCCGATGCAGCCATCTGCGAAATTGCCGACACTGGCGTTGCACGCATCACGCTGAACCGCCCGGATATCCATAATGCGTTTGATGATCTGCTGATTGCCGATCTGACAGCAAAGATCGAAACACTTGATGCCGATCCGGCAGTCCGCGTGATCATTCTGACCGGTGCAGGCAAAAGCTTCTCGGCTGGTGCGGACCTTAACTGGATGAAACGCATGGCGGGTTATAGCCATGCCGAAAACCTTGCGGATTCCCGCGCACTTGCCAAATTAATGAAGATTTTGAATTTCACTTCAAAACCAACCATCGCATTGATCAACGGGGCTGCCTTTGGTGGTGGGGTTGGCTTGGCTGCGTGCTGCGACATCGTGATTGCATCTGATCGTGCAAGTTTCTGCCTGTCCGAAGTCAAACTGGGTCTGATCCCGGCTGTGATTTCGCCCTATGTGGTCGAGGCCATCGGGGTTAATCAAGCGCGGCGTTATTTCCTGAGTGCTGAACGTTTTGATGCCACAACCGCCCAGCATATCGGGCTGGTGCATGACATTGTCGCCGGCGATGATTTGACCGCCCGCGGCGATGAAATGGCGCATCTCCTGCTGGCCAATGGCCCGGATGCCATGCATGCCGCCAAAAACCTGATCTACGCGGTTGCAAACAAACCGATTTCTGATGACGTCATTGACGACACCGCCAACCGCATTGCCGATCAACGTGCAAGCGATGAGGGCCGCGAAGGCGTTGGCGCATTCCTAGAAAAACGCCCCGCGAACTGGAGCAAGAAATAACATGCCGCGCAAAATTCTGATCGCCAACCGCGGTGAAATCGCTTGCCGCGTGATCAAAACAGCCCGCCGCATGGGCATCCAGACCGTTGCCGTTTATTCCGATGCGGATGCCAATGCCCTGCATGTCAAACATGCGGATGAGGCTTACCACATTGGCGCACCCGCCCCAAAAGACAGCTATCTTCGCACCGATCGGTTGCTTGAAGTCATTGCAAAATCGGGTGCGGATGCGGTTCATCCGGGCTATGGGTTCTTGTCGGAAAATGCAGGCTTTGCAGATGCATTGGAAAAAGTGGGATGTGTTTTTGTTGGCCCACCGGCAAGTGCCATCCGCGCCATGGGATCAAAATCCGAAGCCAAGAAAATCATGGGAAAGGCCGGTGTGCCGCTGGTGCCCGGCTATCACGGTGAGGATCAAGACCCTAACCTTCTGGCAGCAGAAGCAGATAAAATCGGCTATCCGGTTTTGATCAAGGCATCGGCTGGTGGCGGCGGCAAAGGCATGCGGGCCGTTGATAAGGCATCTGATTTCAAAGATGCGTTGATCAGTTGTAAACGCGAAGCTACCAGTAGCTTTGGCGATGACCATTGCCTGATTGAAAAGCTGATTGTCAAACCGCGCCACGTCGAAATTCAAGTTTTTGCCGATAGCCATGGCAACGCGGTTTACCTGTTTGAACGTGACTGTTCATTGCAGCGCCGCCATCAAAAAGTGATCGAGGAAGCCCCAGCCCCTGGCATGAGCGAAGAACTACGTTCCCAAATGGGCAAGGCTGCTGTCGATGCCGCCAAGGCTATTGGCTACCAAGGTGCGGGCACGGTTGAATTCTTGCTTGATGCATCGGGCAGTTTCTATTTCATGGAAATGAACACCCGGCTTCAGGTCGAGCACCCGGTCACGGAAAAAATCACCGGCGAAGATTTGGTCGAATGGCAGTTGCGCGTGGCGGATGGCGAAGCTTTGCCAAAATCACAAGACGAGCTGACCATCAATGGTCATTCGTTTGAAGTCCGCATCTATGCCGAAGACCCGCAGAACGATTTCCTGCCTGCCACAGGCACGCTCGTTCATATGCGTATGCCGCGAGAATCCGAACATGTGCGCGTTGATACCGGCGTTTATGAAGGCGGTGAAGTTTCGATCCATTATGACCCCATGATCGCCAAACTGATCACGTGGGATGTTGATCGTAAATCGGCCCTGCGCCGCATGGCATCTGCCTTAAATGACGTTCAAATTGTGGGGGTTACGACCAATACCCGGTTCTTGGGCAATATTGCCCGTCACCCGGCATTCGAGGCCGGCGAAGTTGAAACCGGTTTCATCCCGACATATCAGAATGATCTGATCCCGGCACCGACAACCCCGGACAACGAAGCGTTGGCCTTTGCCGCCCTTGATATTCTTCTGACCCGCGACGCCGAAGCCGCCCTTCATGCCGCCCAAAGCAACGATCCCTATTCGCCCTGGAACAGCACGGCTGGTTTCCGCCTGAATGATGACAATCATCATGATCTTATCTTGCGTCACGACGGCGACGATATTGCGGTCAAAGTCCATTATCGCGATGCCGGCTATGCCTTGGATATGCCCGATGGTAGCGCTATCATCGCCAATGGCGAACATGACGAAAATGGCGCTATCCATGCCAGTTTGGACAATGTGCGCAAGCGCGCAACGGTCCTTCGTGATGGTAATCGTTTGATGATTTTCCGCGATGGTCGCACGGATCGTCTGGATATCTTTGATCCCTTGGCCGCTGCTGGCGGCACCGAAGGCACCGGTGGTGGTTTGACCGCCCCAATGCCCGGCAAAATCATTGCCGTGATGGCCAAAGCCGGTCAGTCCGTAACAGTCGGTGATAAGCTGATTGTGATGGAAGCCATGAAAATGGAACACACCATTTCCGCCCCCGTAACCGGCACGATCAAGGAAGTTTTCTTTGGCGTCGGCGATCAGGTTGATGATGGTGCAGAACTCATCGCGATTGAGGAGGCCGAATAATGCCCCCCCTTTCCGATCTGCCTTCCCGCGTTAAAATCGTTGAAGTCGGCCCGCGTGACGGCCTTCAAAACGAAAAGACGATGGTTGAGACCGCAACCAAGGTTAAGCTGATCAACCGGCTAAATGATGCAGGATTGTCCGTGATCGAAGCCACCGCATTTGTCAGCCCGAAGTGGGTCCCGCAAATGGCCGATGCGCCAGACGTCATGGCGCAAATCACCCGCAAAGCCGGTGTAAGTTATCCGGTTCTGGCCCCGAACATGAAGGGGCTTGAAGCCGCCATTGCATCTGATGCGACCGAGGTCGCGGTTTTCGGCGCTGCATCGGAAAGCTTTTCGCAAAAAAACATCAATTGTTCGATCGCCGAAAGCCTTGATCGTTTCGCCCCGGTGGCCGACGCCGCCCGTGCAGCGGGCCTTGCGGTGCGTGGTTATGTATCGTGCGTTTTAGGTTGCCCGTATGAAGGCGACATCGCCCCGCAAAAAGTCGCTGACGTCGCCAAGGCACTTTATGACATGGGCTGCTATGAAATCAGTCTGGGCGATACCATCGGAACCGGAACACCTGCCAAGGCACAGGCAATGATTGGCGCTGTTGCCAAACACGTCCCCACCGAAAAACTCGCCGCCCACTTTCATGACACCTATGGTCAGGCACTTGCCAATTTGCTTGCGGTTCTTCAAATGGGTGTCGCGACAATTGATAGCTCTGTTGCCGGGTTGGGTGGTTGCCCCTACGCCAAAGGCGCCAGTGGCAATGTCGCAACCGAAGACGTTGTTTACATGCTAAACGGGCTTGGCATTCAAACCGGAATTGATCTTGAAAAGCTTGCCGAGACAGGAAGCTGGATTTGTGGTCAAATCGGCAGATCAAGTGCATCGAAGGTCAATCTGGCCTTGGCTGCCCAACGAGACACTGCCGGGGAATAACGAATGACGGGTCCGTCGACATATAGCTTCCGACGGGCCACCCCAAACGACCTGCCAATGATCCGCCGCTGGCTTTATCTGCCCGAAGTCATTCGCTGGTGGGGGGATCCGGTCGAACAGATTGAACTTATCACCGAAGATGTCGAACTGGCCGAAATGGCAACCCTGATTGTGTCTTATCGCAATCGGCCTTTTGCATTTGTCCAACATTACGATGCCCATCAATGGCCGCAAGCGCATTTTGATCCCCTGCCCGAACATACGCGCTGCCTTGATGCGTTTATTGGCGTGCCCGACATGATGGGATGTGGTCATGGACAGATGTTTTTAAAAACTCTGACCAAGGCGCTGTTTGAACGAGGTGCGCCGATGATCGGGATCGACCCGGACCCAAAAAATGAACGCGCCATTCGCTGTTACGAGGCCATTGGATTTGTCGCAGGGCGCGAATATGAAACAGCCAAGGGGCCGTGTCTTTTAATGACACTTCAAGCACACGAATAAACCCAGCAACTGTTAGACCTGCAATGTCACGGCCCCTTTTGGGCCAGCGTCGCCAAGTCCTGCTTCGTTGCGCTGCGAGTATGCGCATGACAGGCCAGTCGATAACTGACAATCGCAGTAATCACGCCAAACAGGCATATCGCGACCATCTGCCCAAACAGAACACCCGGCGCACCGAAATAAAGACTTCCCAACCATACAAGCGGGATCACACCAAGAAGCTCCTTGGCAAGATCGGCAATCATCGCAAGGTTTGGACGCCCGGTAACATTAAAAAAGGTGTGGGATGAATATTGCAGTCCTAGAAACATATAAAACGGAGCAATTGCGGTACAGAACAAACCAAGTAGTTCTGCAGTGTCCGGTGTCGCACGAAACAACACAGCCAGTTGATCAGAAGCCAAAAACAGCATGACCGACACAACCGCCCCATAGACAACAATCAATCCCCATACCGTATGCCAAATGGCACGAAGTCGGTCTGTTCGATGGATAGCAAAATTTTGCCCGATAACCGGCCCAATAGCTTGCGGCAAGGCCATAAATCCGACAAAGGCAAAAGGGGCGATGCGTTCTATAATTGCCATCGCAGCCACCGCGTCCGATCCGAACTTTGCCATCGATGCCATGATAAAGCCGCTTGCCAACGGTGCACCAACCTTTGCCAAGCTGACCGGAACAGTGACCTTGGCGATTTCACTGATATCTTTGCGAAACAGCGCCCCATCAAACCGCCCCAGCATCTGATGCACATTGCGCACACCATAAAAGGCAATCCCCATAATCACGATGCGCGAAATCACGGTCGCCCAAGCTGCGCCTTCAACGCCCCAGTCAAAACCAAAGATAAAAACAGGATCAAGGACAGCGTTGGTTACAGCACCAGCAATCTTGGCCCACATTGATCGCTGCTTGGCCCCGATCACACGCAATAACGCGCCTGAGGACATGCTCAGCACCAAGACCGGCAAACACAGCATCACGATCTGAAGATAGCTGGTGCCCAGTTCATGGGCCCGCCCAACCGCCCCTAAAAGGCTTAGCATATAGGGTGCAGCCATCCACAACCCCAAAGTCATCAGAACTGAAAGACCAAGCCCGAAGACCAGAATATGGGTTGCTAAAATGCGCGCACGTTTCCGGTCCCCCTGTCCTTCGGCACGCGCAACAAGTGCCGTCATTGCCGTTGAAACACCCAAGGAAACCGCAAGGGTAAAAAAGATCAGCGGCCAGGCAAAACCAAGCCCCGCCACCACATCAACATCGCCCAAAAGACTTAGGAAAAACAGATCAAGCGCATCGACCAAAACCAATGCAACAAGGGCAAGCATACTTGTATGCACCATACTAAAAATATGGCGCAAGATCGAACCACTGACAAAATATTGCGGCTGCAGTGCCATCTTATGCTGTTACATCCATCGCACATGATCGCAAGGCGAAACCCATTACGCAAATTGCCGATCAGTCATTCTTAAAGGATCGTGCCGAGGTTTCTGCACTTGCCAAGAACTTGTGCCGCCGCGAGACCGCAACATTGCGTCCCCGCTCCGATATGTTTTGGTTTTGAGCTGGCAGGTGCAACGCCTGATATGCATTTGTCGGCACAAGCGGCTTGGCAACAAGGTTCAGATCAGTTCCCGCCTTCCATTTCGCGGCAATGACACTTGGGTTATCAGGGCAAAATTCATCAAGCCGCGCAATCACGAGGCGTTGAACATCGGCTGCTTCGGGAAATGTTTGATCAGTCCAGAACCGTTTGCGCGGTCGGAAATATCCAACCTCATCCAGAAACGAAACGCCGAAATAGTGGCAAGATTCCAGTGAATTATAGAACATCTCATCAAAGACAAAGCTGCCATCCAAGCGCATGGACTGCTTTAGACACCAATCGACCATCTGACCAAGCTGCTGGGATGAAAAATCCTGCTGATTTGCTGTCATATGGGGCCAGCCGTGGCGGATGATTTTCGCGACATCATAATTGTTGTGATTGTTAAACTGACCACGACTGCGCCACCCAAGCGGATATTCATCATCCCGGCGGTCAAGGGTTGAGCCGATAATTTGCGGCCACCGGCGCACATTGCCTTTGCGATAGGAAACAATATGGAAGGTGTAACTCAGATCATCATATCGAAGGATGGCACCATCAGATGAATACCATGGCCCCCAGTAACCGGTTTCCGGGTTCTGGATATCATCAAGGAAATCGGTAAATGCCTTGATATAGGCATCATCAAGCGTGATCCCCTTAACGTTTTCACGGGCGAAATTGCGCAAACGCGGCTTAAAACACAGTTGGGCCAGACAACATAAAACGCTGCCCAATTCATCACGTTTGTTCCGCCCGGTTGCGGCAATATCAGATACCAGAAGGTCTTCTAGATAATCGCGCATTTTGGCAACGGTTGAGATCGGTTCAAGAAACTGAAGATCAAACCGTGGCGCGCGCCTTTCTGCTGCCAATTCATGCAGGCGAACAATGGTTGCATCAAATTTGTGATGGAACTCGGTATATTGCCAGCCCCACGAACCATCCGTGGCCGATTGGCGTGCGACATAACTTTGATCGGCTTCATAGAAACTGTTTTCAAGGCGCGTGACAAGATCATCAAGACGCTGCCAATAGGCCGTATAACGGGCCAACCATTTCGCATAGATATATAGCTGCTGAGAGGCAAGCATCGTGCGGCTATATTCGCTAAAACGGCCCAAAATAGCTGCCATGGAACCAAGTTGATCACTATATCTTTGCGCCTTGTCATTATAAGCGCGGTCATAGCGCGTAAAATCACGCGTGATCACACACCCATCTTCCATATTTGCCATGTGCAGTACTGACGACATCAAGGGACCCCTGTCACCTCACTCGATTGAAAAACTGCCTGCTTATATTTTGCTGCCACAAAGCGACATAAAATGGACGCAAAGCAAAAACAGAAAAGCAGGCACAGAGCGGTAGTTTTTCGCTCTTACTTTGGCGATTACCCGCAATCACAACCTAAAGAATCTCAAATAACCAACGTAAACATCTTTAAAGTGTATAATGGAACTCTATTCGTGACGCTAGCCAATTGGTAAGGATATCACTAATACCCACTACCTAAGAATAAGGTGGTATTCAGAGGCGTGCTTTTCAGGGAATGATTTTAAATTTGTTCTATATCAGAAAGGTAGAATGCAGAACCCGCTGAAAATCGGCAAAAATAAAGGGCACCCGACCGGGTGCCCTAAAAGCAGAACATAAATTCCCTACTCGTTCGAATAGGCTATTTACGTCATCAGATGATTAGGAAGCTTTTTGTTCCATTGCTGCACGGCGGCGCTCGCGCAAGGAAAGTGCGGTTGCCCTTCCATCACCGGTTGGCTGGTAATAAACCGACATTTCCTTTAACGCTGCGCGCACCTTGGTCAAAGCCGTTTCACCGTCAACCTTCAGATCATAGGAATCAAAGCCACAGCGATGCATAAGAAGGATCTGATCACGCAAAACGTCACCAATCGCACGTAATTCACCTTTAAAACCCATCCGTTCACGAAGAACACGACCATAGGAATAACCACGACCATCGGTGTAGGCAGGGAAATTCACCGTGATGATTGAGAGACGATCAAGATCACCTGCCAAATCTTCGGGTGCATCACCGGGATTAAGCAAAACTCCCAATCCGCCATTACGGCCCAAAAGGTCGTCGCGCTGTTCCTTGAACCGGGCCAACGGCACGATCAGGTTTTCATCGCTTGACGGCAGGTCGTCTTCGGCTTCAACCGTGATCCATTCCTGTTCGATCACGCTGTCATTCTTAACGATCGCCATAAAGCACCTCCTTGAACGGGTCCATGCCGACACGACGGTATGTGTCGATGAAACGTTCGCCGCCATCGCGGATATCAATATATTTGGTCACCAGACTTTCAATGGCATCGACGACTTCGGCTTCGGAGAAACCGGCACCGACGATTTTACCAATTGACGCATCCTGACTGGCATCGCCGCCAAGGGTAATCTGATAAAATTCCTTGCCGCGCTTATCGAGGCCAAGAATACCGATATGCCCGACATGGTGATGACCACAGGCATTGATGCAACCTGAAATCTTGATTTTCAATTCGCCAATGTCGTGCTGACGATCCAGATCACCAAACCGTTCGGAAATGCGCTGCGACAATGGGATCGAACGCGCCGTTGCCAAGGCACAATAATCAAGCCCAGGACAGGCAATAATGTCGGTAACATAGCCAAGGTTTGCCGTACCTAGACCCGCACCTTCAAGGGCGGTCCAAACCGCAAACAAATCAGCCTTTTTAACATGCGGCAGAACAAGGTTTTGTTCGTGGGTCACACGCACATCGCCAAAGCTGTATTTTTCAGAAAGATCGGCAACCAGTTCCATCTGGGTATCGGTTGCGTCCCCCGGAATACCGCCAATCGGTTTCAGTGACACATTGGCAATGGCATAGCCCGGCTGTTTATGTTCAATGACGTTCGACCGCACCCAATTGGAAAACGCGCGGCTTTCCGACTTATGACGCTCAAAATCAGCATCATCGTCAGAAAGCGCTTCAAATGCAGGCGGGGCAAACTGTTCGATATAGCGGGCAATTTCTGCATCACCGACCTTAAGCGACCCGTCCTTGATCTGCGCCCATTCTTCTTCGACAAGACGCTGGACTTCTTCGACACCAAGTTCATGAACAAGGATTTTGATCCGGGCCTTGTACTTGTTATCGCGACGGCCAAAGCGGTTATAAACCCGCAAGATAGCTTCGAGATACGAGAAC
This sequence comes from Rhodospirillales bacterium, assembly GCA_019634165.1. Taxonomy (GTDB): domain Bacteria; phylum Pseudomonadota; class Alphaproteobacteria; order Rhodospirillales; family Thalassospiraceae; genus Thalassospira. The sequence continues at coordinate 189,430 of JAHQVT010000008.1, read as the reverse complement.
AAATCGTTCTTGCCGATAAAATCACGAACGGTTTTACCAACGAATGGTGTACGGCCAAGGCCACCACCAACAATCACTTCAAAGCCGGTTTCACCCGCATCGTTATAATGCATGCGAAGGCCGATATCGTGGACCTTAACAGCCGCACGGTCATTCGGCGAACCTGTCACTGCGATTTTGAACTTACGCGGCAAATAGGTGAATTCCGGATGGAACGTCGACCACTGGCGGATCAGTTCACAATATGGGCGCGGATCTTCGATCTCATCGGCGGCTGCACCGGCATACTGATCGGTCGTGGTATTACGGATGCAGTTGCCTGATGTCTGGATCGCATGCATCTCGACATTGGCAAGATCAAGCAGCGCATCGGGAATTTCATCAAGTTTCGGCCAGTTATACTGGATGTTCTGGCGCGTTGTGAAATGGCCATAGCCCTTGTCATATTTCCGCGCAATGCCGCCAAGTTCACGCAACTGATCACAACGAAGCGTCCCATATGGAACCGCAACGCGCAGCATATAGGCATGAAGCTGCAGATACACGCCATTCATCAGGCGCAGCGGCCGGAACTGTTCTTCGGTGATATCACCGGACAGACGGCGCTTTACCTGTTCACGGAACTGTTCAGTACGTTCCTGAACAAGCTGGCGGTCAAAATCGTCGTAACGATACATCGGGTCTCTCCTTTATACCGCCTGATAGCCAAGATCGGCACGGACACTTGGCCCTTTGGTGCGCAGAACTTCGCGGTATTTTGTCGGAACCAGTCCACTGTCCTGTTGTTCGACATCAATCAGATACGGCCCGACGATTACAACGTCGAGTTCGGGGGCACTTGCTTCTGCCAGAAGTGCGTTAGCAGCTTCTTTTCCGTCAGCAGTGCGGGCATCATTGATGTTTTCGCTCCAACCACCATCAGCGGTCAGAAACACCACCAACCCGTCATCCAGACGGTTTGCCGTGACAACTTGCAGGGACATTCGGTTCTCTCAGCCTGTATATCTCTCGGGTTTGGTCCGTTGGCAGGACCTTTTCTGCAGCAGAATTTGGCTGATTAACCCTTATTAGTCAAGTTTTTTTGTTAAATAGAGTTAACTACATTTATTTATGTGTATTTATAATCCATCCTTGACCCGTGATCGTACTGGTTCTAGGTCAGGACTCAGAATATTTCTTTGCGATGAAAAGCCTTCATAAAATGCCACTTCACATCATCAAGCTTAGTGTCGGAACGGAAACACCAGAAGGTTTGCGGGAATGGCAAACCTATTTTCAGGCAACCTATGGCAAGCTTTTCCATACAACCCGCATGACACCCAAGCGCAAGGCCGAGATTCTTGATGGCGGATCAATCTATTGGGTTTTCAAGGGGGCTATTCGCTGCCGTCAACGCATCATTGATCTGGAAGATTTTGTGAACGAGGAAGGCACGAAATATTGCCGCATCGTGCTTGATCCAGAATTGATCGAAACCCGTCCCTATCCACACCGGGCATTTCAGGGCTGGCGTTACCTTACCGAAGATAAAATTGCGCCAGATGACAACCAAGGTGGTGGTACAGAAACCCTGCCCGACGACATGGCAGATGAGTTGCGCGATCTTGGCTTAATTTAACCCACGATCACGCACCCCACCCTATCAACATCAATATCAACCACCGCATACCCCCGTAGGCCCGCTAAGAAAGGCAAGCGTTGCACCTTATTGGTTGGCGTTGGCGCTTGCGCCTTCTTCGTCGATTTCCTTCAATGTCGCGGCAACTTCGTTTTTAAGCCAATCGACAAAGGCCCGTACACGCGGCCGTTTTATATGATCTTCTGGATAGACAAGATAATAGGCGCCATTTGACGCAACACTTTGCGTGAATGGCCGCACAAGATTACCCGCCTTGATATCTAGGGCCGCCAGACTGGTCCTGGCCATCCCAACGCCTTGCCCGATTAATGCCGCCTGAATAACCATATCACCAGAATTGAACCGCAACCCCCGACTAACATCAATCCCGCCAACCCCAACGGCATCAAGCCATAACTCCCAGTCTGCTGTATGCGGATGGTCCATCACCACGGTCGCATCATGCAGCAACTGATGACCGGCAATATCTGAAGGTGTGCGTAAAGGTGGGTGTGTTGCCAAATAAGACGGGCTGCAAACTGGAAAGGATTCGTCATGCATCAGCAATTCGCAATGCAGGTTCGAATATTTTCCACTGCCAAACCGCACAGCCAAATCAATGCTTTCAGTGTGCAAATCAACCAACCGATCATCGGCATGAATACGCACATCAATATCAGGGAAAGCTTCGCGGAAATTACCAAGCCGCGGCACCAACCACTTCACGGCAAAGCTTTGCAATACGCTAACAGTGACAACCCCGGTTTCTTCAACTGCCTTTAACCGTTCAATTTCATCTGCAATCCGCGAGAACCCCTTGCTGGTCGCATGGGCCAACTGAACGCCTTCTTCGGTAAGATGTATCTGGCGCGGCAACCGATGAAATAACTTAAACCCCAGATACTCTTCAAGCTGTCGCACCTGCTGACTAATGGCACCCTGTGTCACGAACAGTTCTTCGGCAGCGCGGGTGAAACTTAAATGTCGGGCGGCGGCTTCAAACGCGCGCAGTGATTGCAGTGGCGGCAGACGCATCGAAAACTCCCAATGCCAATGAATTAGTATTTCTAATCCATTCAGTCAGAAATACTCGTTTGATCGGCCTCAACAATAACCCCACAATCACTTCAACAGCAAACATTGCATTAGCAATATTAACTCATGGAGACGAATATGGCTTACCAAGCTTGCCCTGCTCCTGCCCATCAGAACACTGGTGATATGTCTGGTCCGTCGCTTTCACACACCATCGTATCTATGCAATCAGCAATCAGCCGGGTCATGCATCCGGTGACCAATTTGGCAGCGCGCTTTGCCCGATTTACGGAAATCCGTCGTCAACGCCGCATGTTGCTTTCTCTGAATGATCGGCAACTGTCGGATATCGGCATTACCCGCGCTGACGCTGAAGAAGAATACAACCGGTCTTTTAAAATACTCTAGGCCAAGCCGCTAAATCCAGAACGAACCCAGTTCAGATCCATTGCCAGAAACTGCCCCACACATATCACAGCGTAACGCAGCGGATTTGCCCGTCGTGCCACCTGCACAACCTGAACTTTCTCCCGATTGATGACATACTGTCGTCAATCGGGTGCTTTTTAGGCTCGATCAAGATGTTGGATACCAGACAACCAATTGATCCATTGCATTGCAGTCGCCCCGTCAATAGCGCAAGATTACGGCTGTTATCTATCCATAACACTTGGAATTGCAGCCATGGCGTCAGGAAAAAAGGCGAACAAACCAACCGAAACTGAATTGTTGGACGAAAGTGCCAGCACAGTTCGTGACGCCACACGGCACACAGACAAAAGTCGATCTGCGGCAAATAAGTCTGCACTGATGGCAGCCCTTGATAGCGAAACCAAAGACCATCTTTTGCTGGATTCTGAAAATCTGACGATGGATCGACTTGACGATCACCCTTCAGGCCAAAACCGCCCAGCTAGCCAAAATCAAATCAACATTCATGTCAGCAAGAACGAATTGCCCGCCGACATTGATCTTAATCCCAAGGCAAGGGCAAAAAAGATGCGCAGCAAACAGTATCTTGAACTGATTGCGCCGCTGCATATCGAACTTCTGAAGCTGCAAAACTGGATTAAGGGCGAAAACCTGAAATCCATGGTTATTTTCGAAGGACGAGATGCGGCTGGCAAAGGTGGTACGATCAAACGGTTTACCGAACATCTCAATCCACGCGGCGCACGTATCATTGCCCTTGCAAAACCAAACGACCGTGAACTTACCCAATGGTATTTTCAACGCTATATTGAACATCTGCCAAGTGGCGGTGAAATCGCTCTGTTTGACCGGTCATGGTACAACCGCGCGATGGTCGAACGCGTCATGGGTTTTTGCAGCATGTTTGATGTAAGCGAGTTTCTGCAATCGGTTCCAGAACTTGAACGGATGTTGATCCGATCAGATATCCGCATGACCAAGTTCTATTTTTCTGTCAGCAAATCAGAACAGGCTCGTCGCTTCAAACAACGGCAGACAGACCCGTTGAAACAATGGAAACTGAGCCCGGTTGATTTGGCTTCGCAAAACCTGTGGGACTCCTACACCGAAGCAAAGCGCGACATGTTCTTTCACACATCAACAACTGACAGCCCGTGGATCATCGTCAAGTCCGATGACAAGAAACGCGCGCGTGTTAATGCCATGCGTTATTACCTGTCACAGTTTGATTATCCCGGTAAACGCCCTGAAATCCTTGTTTTTGATCGACGGGTTATCCATAGCGTTGCAGAAGAACTCGATGATCCATAATCCCCACCCATAATCTTCTGGTGTTCCAGATCGTGAAAACATTGTCATGGTAACAGCGGCACTCATTGACAATACCGTCCCTGCAACCTTTACTGGCGCCCATCAATATTTGGGAGGCAAACAATGGCAAAATGTGCATTTATCGGTTTGGGTGTCATGGGATATCCAATGGCCGGTCACCTGCAAAAAGCAGGTCATGACGTAACCGTCTATAACCGTACGACTGCCAAGGCAGAAAAATGGGTTTCCGAATTTGGCGGCGCATCTGCCCCAACCCCGGCCGAAGCAGCCAAGGGTGCCGAATTCGTATTTTCATGTGTTGGCAATGATGACGACCTTCGCAACGTGATGCTTGGCGATGGCGGAATGTTTGCCGGCATGGATAAAGGTGCCGTTTTAATTGACAACACCACCGCGTCTGCCGACGTCGCACGCGAACTTTACGCAGCAGCAAAGGAAAAAGGTATTTCCTTTATTGATGCACCTGTTTCCGGTGGTCAGGCTGGTGCCGAAAACGGCGTTTTGACTGTGATGTGCGGCGGCGATCAGGCCGCATTTGATCGTGCAGAACCAGTCATTGATGCCTTTGCCCGCTCTTGCAAATTGATGGGCGAAAGCGGATCGGGTCAATTGACCAAAATGGTCAACCAAATCTGCATTGCAGGTCTGGTGCAGGGTCTTTCCGAAGGTGTCAATTTCGGTGTGAAAGCCGGACTTGATATGTCTAAGGTTCTTGATGTGATTTCCAAAGGTGCCGCTGGTAGCTGGCAGATGGAGAACCGCGGTTCAACCATGGTCGAAAACAAATTCGATTTTGGCTTTGCCGTTGACTGGATGCGCAAGGATCTTGGCATCTGCCTTGAAGAATCCAAACGCAATGGTGCACGTCTTCCAGTCACCGCATTGGTTGATCAGTTCTATGCCCAAGTGCAGGATCGCGGCGGCAATCGCTGGGATACGTCCAGTTTGATCGACCTTCTATCGCGTGGCTAGCCCTCCCGACCAAGATACGTTAAAACGAAAAAAGCGCGGCCTCAACGGGCCGCGCTTTCTTAATGATTAAGCGAATTGGTCGCTAAAGGCCCGCACGTAAAAGCGGTTCAACCTGATTTCGATAGACCGCCAGCGGGCCATTATCAAAATAACCAACAGCACATTCCAAAACAGAATCGCGATAGACTTCATCACCGTCTTCGACCTTTTCTTCAAGGTTCTCGCGGTTGGACTTTCCAAGACGTTCAATCTCGATATCTTGTTCGCAACTTGCCGCATCCAACGTGGCCAGTGATTGACGCGGATCACGGCGACGAGCTGGCAATGCGTGTTCAAGATCAATTTCGCGCTCGAATTCTTCGTCATCCGCGCGATTGACCTCGATATCCGGGACAACCCCATGGCCCTGAACAATGTGGTTTTCAGGTGTGGTGTAATATCCTGTGGTGATCTTAAGACCACCGCCCGATGTCAATGGCAAGATGCGCTGCATTGATCCTTTGCCAAAGGACCGTTCACCAATAATCACACCGCGGCCATTTTCGCGTAGCGCAGCCGCCATCAGCTCCGCACCAGAGGCCGAACCACGATCAAGTAAAATAGCCATCGGCACCTGATCAAAATAATCCGACCGGTCTGCTTCGTAGCTGCGCAGTTTCCGTTCACCGCGCCCTTCGGTCGCAACAATCAAACCATCTTTCAGGAACTGGTCGGCAATGTCAGCCGCACTATCAAGCAACCCACCCGGATTACGGCGCAGGTCGACAATGATCCCGCGTGGTTTTTCAATCCGGCCTTCCAGTTCTGATAAGTAATCCTGTGTTTGATCAAGGGTCGTCGCATCAAAGCGTGACACACGAATATATCCAATGTCCTGATCAATGATCCCCGCCGTTACCGATGGTACTTCGATCCGGTCACGTTTAACCGTGACATCAAAATTGTCCTCAACCCGCAAAATGGTCAAAGTCACGGGATCACCTACGCGGCCGCGCATACGGCGCACCGCTTCGGAAATCGGCTCTCCCTTCATTTGATGACCGTCAATATGAGTAATCCGGTCATCAGGCCTTAAACCGGCTCGTGCTGCTGGAGTATCGTCGATCGGGGAAACAATGCGGATATGTTTGTCGTCATCAAGGGATATGACAATACCAACCCCGGCAAAGCTGCCTTCTGTGCTTTCCTGCAGACGACGGAACATGTCATTCGTCATATACGCACTATGCGGATCAAGTGCGTGCAAACTGTCATCAAGGGCCGCACCAACGATATTGGTTGGTGACATATCTTCCATATCAAGCCCATCAAGCATGGCGATGCTGCTTTCAACAAACGCCGTACGGTCAATTTGCTCGACATAGGTTTCAGAAAGAACCTGAAGGGCCTCAACATAAAGTTTATCGGCTTGGGCAAATTGATTGTCCGTCGCGCCCACAGCTACGCTGTCGCGATAGGCGTCCAGAAATCTGCGTTCCTCATCGCTGGGCCAGGCAGGCCCGGCACAGGCGACCAATCGTGTTCCGGCGAACGAAATCAGCACCGCAAACAAAATCGGCAATAATCCTTTACGCAGCAACAGACAACTCCTGTCATTCAACTTGAATTTTCGGTTTAAAACCCGATCTGGTTATTGACCAAGTCTAGCCTGCCTTTTTCCGGTTGGCGACCCCTCGCCTCGTTTTATCATCTATCTTGGCGTGACAACCGATCAATTGGGCGTGAACTCATATATCGGATGGTTACCCAGATTTTGCCAGTCCCCTTCTGTCAACGGGACCACAACCAATGTCGAATGCGCCTTTCGACCAAACAGCGCGAAACAGACTCGATCTTGATGCAATGCATCGTTATGCTGTGATGTAACAAACAAAGTTGGCAAAAAGCTGACTGTTCCGAGCGGGCGGCTCACACTTCAGGGAGACGTCTTTTTTCATGAGCGATTTTACGCCACCCATTGCCGATTTTCGGTTTCTGATCCATGACGTGATCGGACTCGATACGGTTAACCACCTTCCGACATACTCGGAAACAAGTCCCGATCTGGTTGATGCCATTCTTGAAGAAGCAGGCAAACTAGCATCATCTGTGTTGGCACCGTTGAACCGCATTGGCGATCAAGAAGGCGCAAAACTTCTTGATGATGGCACAGTGCGCACGCCAAGCGGCTGGATGGAAGCTTATCAGCAGTTTTGCGACGGCGGTTGGCAAGGCATTACAGCGCCCGAAGCCGAAGGTGGCATGGGACTTCCCATTCTTCTTGGGGCTGCTGTTGCCGAAATGTGGCACGCGTCAAACATGGCCTTTGCCCTTTGCCCGATGTTGACCGCAGGTGCGATTGAAGCACTTTGTGCGCATGGGTCAGATGCTCAACGCAAATTGTATCTTTCGCGGATGATTAGCGGCGAGTGGACCGGCACAATGAACCTGACCGAACCACAGGCCGGTTCGGACCTTTCAAAAGTGCGCAGCATGGCGATCCCGCAAGATGACGGAAGCTATGCGATTTCAGGTCAGAAAATATTTATCACCTATGGTGATCACGAGATGACAGAAAATATCGTTCATCTTGTATTGGCCAGAACGCCAGATGCGCCTTCTGGTGTGAAAGGCATTTCGTTATTCATTGTCCCGAAATATCTGGTCGATAATACGGGGGCCATTGGCAAACGCAATGATGTCACCTGTGTTTCGCTTGAACATAAACTTGGCATTCACGCAAGCCCGACGGCTGTTCTTTCATTTGGCGATGATGGCGGTGCAACTGGTTATCTTGTTGGCGAAGAAGGCAAAGGTTTGACCTATATGTTCACAATGATGAACAATGCCCGCCTTGCTGTTGGTCAACAAGGTGTCGCCATTTCCGAACGCGCTTACCAACAGGCGCTTGAATATGCCCATAGCCGCAAACAGGGTCGGGCTGCCAACATTGATGGTGATGCACCGATTATCCTGCATGGTGATGTGCAACGCATGTTAATGCGCATGCGTGTGTCAACCGAAGCCGCGCGGGCGTTATCCCTTTATGCTGCGACCCAACTTGACCTTACCCATCATCTTACCGACGACACAGACCGGGCAGCAGCGCAAACGCGTGCTGATCTTTTGATCCCGCTGGTCAAGGGCTGGTCAACTGATCTTGGTGTTGATAACGCATCCCTTGGCGTTCAGGTCCATGGCGGCATGGGCTTCATTGAAGAAACCGGTGCAGCCCAACATTTGCGAGATGCCCGCATTGCCCCGATTTACGAGGGCACAAACGGCATCCAAGCGCTTGATTTCATTGGTCGCAAGGTTCTGCGCGATCAGGCGGCTGGCCTCAATAGCCTGCTGGCAGATGTAAAACAAACCATCGAAGATGCAAAAAACTCTAGCCCTTCTGATGCCATTCAAACGGCATCCGAAAAGCTTCAGGAAGCAGTTGCCTTACTTGACGTTAGTACCGCGACTGTTCTTGAACGCTGTTCTGCCAATGGCGAAATGGCGCAGGTTCTGGCATCGCCCTATTTGCGTCAGGCAGCGTTGTGCATTTCTGGATGGTTGATGTTGCGCGCGATGATGGTCGTTGAGGGCTCACCCGCGAAGAGCGACTTCCAATCAACAAAGATTAAAAGCTGTCAGTACTTTTTTATGCAACTTTTGCCCGAAGCCACATTCATGGCGTCTCAGATTGAAAATAGCCACATGGCCGAATTGCATGAAACGCGGTCACTATTTTGACAAACTCTTTTCCGAGTTTACGGCATGCCATCGTTATCAGCAGATGACGATGGCATGATTGTTTCTACCGCACCTATTCAGAGTGCTGTTAATCTTTACCCTCACGCACGCCAACATTCGGCAATTCCCTACAAGTTGACCCCGTTTGGCGATAATTTCCTGTTTCGGTTTTTGATTGCTTCTCTATAATCCGCCCGATGAATCGCTTAACCCGATATATGCTTAAACAGCAGCTGATTATGATGGTGTTTGTGACGCTGGGGCTTCTCTGTGTCATTTGGCTGTCGCAAAGCCTGCGGTTTGTCGAAATGATTGTGAATAGAGGCCTGTCAATTTCGGTCTTTTTGCAACTAACATCATTGCTGCTTCCCAGCTTCCTGACGATCATTATCCCGATCTCGTTATTCTTTGTCGTTGTATTTACCTACAACAAGCTGATTCAGGATCGGGAGCTGATCATTATGCGATCAGCCGGGTTGAGCCAATGGGCCTTGGCCAAACCAGCCTTGATTGTCGCATTGATATCGACCGCTATTTGTTATTTCCTGACCCTATTCTACCTGCCATACAGCTACCAGCAATTCAAAGAACTGCAGTTTTCCATTCGGAATGACTTCTCATCTGTGTTGTTGCAGGAAGGCAGTTTTACCGACCTTGATGGCTTGACCGTTTATGTGCGCGAAGTTGGCCGGGATAACGAGTTGCTTGGCATTCTAGTACATGATGCCCGTGATCCGAACGCGCAAACAACCATGATGGCAAAACATGGTGCATTACTGCGCACAGATGAAGGCCCAAGGATTGTCTTGCTTGATGGTAACCGGCAAGAAGTGAATGCTGACGACGGGACTATGTCGATCTTGTATTTTGATCGCTATGCGGTTGATATAGCACACAGCTCAGAAGACCCAGCCTTGCGATACCGTGAAGCACGGGAACGCAGTGTGTTTAATCTTTTGACCGGAACAGTGCCTGACATTTCAGAAAACGATCTAGGCTCGTTTCGTGCCGAAGGTCATGATCGGCTTATTTCACCACTGAACGCCATAGCGTTTGCTTGTATCGCACTTGCTGTTCTGGTCTCCAGCAGCTTTTCGCGTCGCGGTCAAAACGGTCGGCTGCTGATCGCGATTGGTGTGATGGTGTTGTGTCAAGCATTGGGCATTGCGATGAAAAACTTGGCGGGTAAAAACCCAGCCCTTATTCCTTTGATGTATGCCAACGCGTTTCTGCCAATCATACTGGGCCTTTATTGGACCCTCCGCGGGCCTCAAATCCGTGCAAAACGTGCCGTCACGGATGAGGTGGAGGCATGAGAATATCTCCGATCCTAACATGGTATTTCGGAAAGCATGTTCTGATTTCCATCCTTTCCATTCTCGCCCTTCTAATCGGGCTGATCGTGATTGGTGACACCATTGAATTATTGCGTCGCGCCGGAGGCAAGCCGGACGCGACTGTTGCCATCGTTGTTCAAATGGCAACCAGCCGTATCCCATTCATGACGGAGAAGGTTTTACCCTTTGCCGTTTTGTTCGGATCGATGTTCTCATTCTGGAAGCTTACGGGAAATCAGGAACTGGTTGTAACCCGTGCTGCGGGTGTTTCGGCGTGGCAGTTTATGTTGCCGCCGATCCTTTGCGCTTTGATCCTTGGCACCATTCAGGTTGCAGCCCTTAATCCGCTCTCATCTATACTTCTGCAACGTTATGAGATGCTCGAAGCGCGCTATCTTCAGAACAATGTCAGTGTGATGAACCTGTCTTCAAGTGGCTTGTGGCTTCGCCAAGGCACACAAGACGGGCAGGCAGTAATTTTTGCTCGAACCGTTCGCAGTCAACAAGGCGATCAGATCGATCTGCGCAACGTGACGGTTTTTCGGTTTGAAAACTCGGATGATTTCACAACACGGCTCGACGCGGGGCGGGCTATTCTCGAACCAGGCACTTGGCATTTTTACGATACTTGGACGTTCACCCCAGGACAGGCCAGCAAGTTCTCTGATGAATTGAAACTTCCAACCAACCTGACAGCACGGAAGATTCAAGATAGCTTCGCCTCGCCTGAAACAATGTCTTTTTGGGATTTGAAACCGTTCATCAGCTTGCTTGAGCGTGCCGGTTTTAATGCCACTCGCCATCGTATTCATTTCCACAGCCTGCTATCTCGACCCCTTCTTTTGTGTGCTATGGTTTTGATTGCTGCGGCGTTTTGTCTTAAATTTTCTCGACGTAGACGGGCATCCCTTGTTATCGGTGGTGGTGTGACAACAGGGTTTATTCTTTATTTCTGTACGGACGTGATTTCTGCGTTGGGCGTTTCAGGTGGCATTCCACCAATACTGTCAGCATGGGCACCTGCGGGAATTTCGTTATTACTGGGGATTTCGACATTGCTACATCTTGAGGATGGCTAGACATATGGCCGTGACGGGGGGAATGATAAAAAGACTGGCGACCAGTACCATACTGGGCTGCGGCGTTATCTTTATTAGCAGCAATGTCGGCATGCCTCAGGCGTATGCCCAAGCAACAACAACCGAACGGCAAAGCCAAGAAGTACCTGCAATCTTATTTAGTGCCGACGAAGTAGACTATAATCGCGAACTACAAACCGTGACTGCGCGCGGAAATGTCGAAATCGCACGCGATGGCCGCATCCTTCTGGCCGATACGGTCAGCTATGATCGCAGCCAAGATGTCCTGACCGCATCGGGAAATGTAAGCATTACGGAACCATCTGGCGAAGTAACCTTTGCAAGCTATGTCGAGCTTAGCGGTGATTTCAAGAACGGGATCATTAAGGACATTTATGTTCTTTTAGATGAAAACACCCGGATTGCTGGTACGGGTGCACGTCGCAGTGAGGGTAATTTCACAGAAATTGCAAAAGCGGTTTATTCCCCCTGCAAGGTATGCGCTGACGAAGGCGCTAGCGGCACACCCTTGTGGAGGATTCGCGCTGCACGTGTTTTGCACGATGCCAACAGCAAGACGGTCGAATATGAAGACGCCAGACTGGAAGTTGCAGGTGTCCCGATATTTTACACCCCTTACTTCCAGCATCCCGACCCAACTGTTAAACGACAATCGGGCCTTTTGGCCCCGTCATTCGGTAGCACGAGCTATGTCGGATCCTATTTCAGTCAGCCTTATTACTGGGCGATTGATAACAGCAAGGATATGACCTTCACCCCGACCTACACACTGGACGAAGGCCCTCTACTTGCCACCGAATACCGCCAAAGATTTGATAGCGGCGAAATGGAAATTTATGGCAGTGCCACGAACGATAGTGATGATCGTTGGCAAGGCCATATCGATGCCGAAGGACGTTTCGATATTGACCCGACGTGGCGTTGGGGCTTTGATGCCGAACAGGCCAGTCAGAAAACGTATCTCTCCCGATATGGTTTTAGTTCTCCTTCAGTCCTGACATCGAATCTGTTTACCGAAGGTTTCCGAGACGCCAGTTATACCAGAGTGGACGGTTACTATTTCCAAGGCCTGAAATCTGGCGATGATCGAGATACCACGCCAATTGTTTTGCCGCACATGCAGTTCCACGGGCAATCAGAACCAGCCAAATATGGCAGCTTCACAACCCTTGATCTGGACGGACTATCCCTCACGCGAGAAGATGGCGCAGACTCTCACCGCTTTTCTGCCAAAGCAGGATGGGCGTTACCCTATGTTGGATCATTGGGGGACGTAACAAAACTTAGCCTGTCCGTTCGAAGCGACAACTATATGGTTTCGGATGTAGAGCGTGACGGCAAAAGTGACTATAGCGGATATACGGGACGTATACTGCCTTTGGCCGCCATTGACTGGCAGATGCCATTTGTCAGCGATCAAGGGAAGTATCATCAAGTCATAACCCCGATTGCAATGGCAGCATGGTCGCCAAATGGTGGTAACCCGGACGAAATATCAAACGAGGATTCTCAGTCCTTTGAGTTTGACGACATCAACCTGTTCTCCCATGACCGTTTCGGGGGACTTGATCGTGCTGAAGATGGTTTCAGGGCCAGTTATGGTCTTGAATGGGGACTTTATGGACCAGAGGGCGGCTATACCAGCGCCATGTTCGGACAAAGTTATCGGGCAACCGCCAATGACACCTTCGCACAAGGGTCTGGCTTGGATGAACACATGTCAGACTATGTTGGTCGCGTCACAGTTTCCCCAAACCAGTACCTCGACCTAACCTATCGCTATCGTCTCGATAACGAAAACCTTTCAGCTCGACGCAATCAAGTAACTGCAAACATAGGGTCGATGGACACCTTGCGGGTGAATACGACATATGTTCACTTCAGTGACGATGCTGGTAGTGAAGAGTTTGACGAACGCGAAGAGTTCTACTTCAAGGCCGAACGCCAATTCAGCGAATTCTGGTCGGGAATGGCATATAGCCGCTACGATATAGATCAATCTGATCCTTTGGAGTACGGCGTTGGCTTTGTCTATGAAGACGAGTGCTTCATCTTTGATGGCCGCGTCCGCCGAACCTTCTATCAGGATCAGGATCTTGGTGAATCTGATGAATTCCTGTTCCGCTTGGTGTTCAAAACATTGGGCGAATTCGCGTCCGCAGCCGGATTGTAAGAAAAAGATGATTTCCAAACTTTCGACTTCCAAATTCACAAATATCTGCTTCTTGCTGGCAACCATTGTTTTGGTGTCATTCCGTTCACCTGCACAAGCCCAATCGCCTGTCGGCGTTGCTGCAGTGGTCAATGATGAACCAATTTCAATCATTGATCTGGTAGAGCGTATCAAGTTGATCGCGGTATCATCAAACATCCAAATGACACCACAAAAAAGCAATGAGATGGCGCCGCAAGTCTTGCAACAGCTTGTCAATGAAACCTTGCAGGTTCAAGAAGCAGAACGTCGCGGACTTGAAGTTGCGGACGAAGATATCGCCCGCGGTAAATCCATCATTGAACAGAATGCCGGCCTTCCAAGTGGCTCATTAGACGGGTTCCTTGCGCAACGCCAAATTGCTCCCGGCACGATCGAGAACCAAATCAAACCACAGGTCGCATGGCAAAAGCTTCTTGGATCCATGCGCAACGAAGTTGAAATATCTGACGCTGAAATTGATGATAACCTTCAACGGATCATCAACAATCAGGGTAAACCACGTAATCGGGTTCAAGAAATCTTCTTGCCAGTCGACAACCCACAAGACAGTACCCGTGTCTATCAAAGTGCACTGGAAATTCTGAATGTCTTGAAACAGGGTGCGGAGTTTAGTGGCTTAGCACGTCAGTTTTCAGCAAGTGCAAGTGCAGCTAATGGCGGCGACCTTGGCTGGCTTTATTCAGGTGAATTGGCAAGTGAATTACAACAGGCCGTCAACCAGCTTGAACCGGGGAATATCAGCGAGCCTATTCAAACCATTCGTGGCTATTACATCATCAAACTTCTTGATCGTCGGGTTGGCGATGCGAATGCGATAACCGATGTTCGGCTTGATCTGTACCAACTGTTTGTGCCGCTAAATGCTAAAATGCCAAAAGAACAGATCGATGCCAAACTTGCGGTTCTGAATAGTACGCAGGAAACTGCCAATAGCTGCGAAGCAATGGCGAATGTTGCTTTAGACCTTGGCTCTGAGCTGAGTGGTGAAATGAAAGGGATTTCTCCAACCGAGCTTTCCGGTCCGATCAGTCAGGCAATTGGCAATCTTGAACCGCAAAAGCCATCCAACATCATTCGTGTCGATGGCGGTGCTCTTTTGGTTATGATTTGTAACAAAACCGAAGAAACCAATCTGCCAAGCCGTACCGAAATTGAAAACCGCCTGCGCATCGAGCGGCTTGATATTCTTGCACGTCGTAAACTTCGTGAACTGCGCCGGCAGGCCTTTATCGATATCCGTATGTGATCGATCCGACCAAGGACGGAGCCAAGATGACAAAACCCGCACCAATCGCCCTAACAATTGGTGAGCCCGGCGGTATCGGGCCAGAGCTTGCGCTTAAAGCTTGGCTGCACAGAAAAGATGCTGGCATTGAACCCTTTTGCCTTCTATCGCCGGTCAATGTCGTTGAGCATGCGATCAAACAGGCCGGATCTGATATTTCGTTTAAGGTCGTATCGGACATCTCGGAAACTGGCGCGGTATTCTCGGATGCCCTGCCGGTTCTTGCACTTGATGGCACAAACGCCACCGCAGTTTCAGGCACAGCATCGGCGACAACTGCCAGTATTGTGATCAATAGCATCACAGAAGCAGTCGCACTTGCGTGCAGCGGTGCGGCAAGTGCCGTTGTCACCAATCCCATTCAGAAAAGCGCACTTTTCGAAGCTGGCTTCAAACATCCCGGTCATACAGAGTTTCTGGCAGAACTGGCGGCCCCCGGCACAATCCCGGTTATGATGCTGGCCAATTCAAAACTGCGCGTCGTGCCCTTAACGATCCATATTGCACTTTCCGAAGTCCCCAAACAGCTTACCACTGAGCTGATCATTAAACGCTGTCAGATTACCGCAGCCGCACTTAAGAAGGATTTCGGTATTGAACAACCACGTCTGGCAATTGCTGGATTAAACCCGCATGCTGGTGAAGATGGTACGATGGGACGCGAAGAACAAACGATCATCGCCCCAGCCATTCAGTTCTTGCGTGATAGCGGCTTTGATGTCATTGGTCCGCTCCCGGCTGATACCATGTTCCACGAGGAAGCCAGGGCCAATTACGATGTCGCATTGTGCCCCTATCACGATCAGGCCCTGATTCCGGTCAAGACGCTTGATTTTCATGGGGGCGTGAATGTCACATTGGGATTGCCATTTATAAGAACATCGCCCGATCATGGTACGGCATTGAACATTGCGGGCAAGGGCATCGCGCGTCCCGATAGCCTGATCGCAGCTCTTAAAATGGCGGCGGAAATGGCCGCAAAACGCCTTTCGACAGGAGCCTGACCAACGTGTCAGAAGACAATACCACAACAGGCACCCTTACGAATGATGGCCTTCCGCCACTGCGCGAGGTAATAGCCACCCATGATCTATCTGCCCAAAAGAAATTCGGTCAGAACTTTCTGTTTGATCTGAACCTAACGGGGCGGATTGCCCGTGCAGCGGCCCCCCTTGAAGATGCCACAGTGATTGAAATCGGTCCCGGCCCCGGCGGTCTGACCCGTGCGTTGCTGTTTAACGGTGCAAAAAACCTGACCGTGATCGAACGCGATCCGCGTTGCCAGCCGGTGCTTGAGCAAATCAGCAACCACTATCCGGGTGCCTTGCATGTGATTGATGGCGATGCGCTTGATGTTGATGTCACAACCCTTGGCCCTGCACCGCGCAAAATTGTCGCCAACCTGCCTTACAATGTCGGTACTCAGCTTTTGATCAATTGGCTAATGCAAATAGATCAATTTGCCAGCCTGACCTTGATGTTCCAAAAAGAAGTCGCCGAACGCGTGGTCGCGAGCCCCAAAAGCAAAGCATACGGACGGCTTTCGGTCCTGTGCCAGTATCTGTGTGATTGTGACATTCTATTTGATGTGCACCGAAGTGCCTTTACCCCGCCACCAAAGGTGACATCGGCTGTTGTGCAATTGCGCCCCAAGGCTGATCGCGGTGCCGAGATCAATCTGACCAGTTTGGCCAAAATAACCCAAGCTGCTTTTGGTCAGCGGCGCAAAATGCTGCGTGCCAGCTTAAAGACACTCAATATCAATGTCGGTGAATTACTATCTAAGGCCGCGATTACGGAAACTTCTCGTGCCGAAGAACTTAGTGTCGCTGATTTTGTTCGCCTGACACAGGTTTATGACGAAATGGCCGCTTCGTAGAACGGCCATTTCGTACTTTCCATGATATTAATCGGTCAGAAGCTTTTTGACGAATCCCGGCAAAATAGACTGACGGGTGGGCTTTACCCGTTCTGCACCGATGATATGTTCAACATCGGCAAGGCAGCGCTCCAGATCATCATTGATCAAAACGTAATCGAATTCTTCCCAGTGACTGATTTCTGCACCGGCCTTTGCCATGCGCTTCATAATCACATCATCGGCGTCCTGTCCGCGATCACGCAAACGGCGTTCCAATTCTGCAGATGATGGCGGCAAGATAAACACCGACACAACGTCTTCACCGCCCTTTTCGCGCAACTGACGTGCACCCTGCCAGTCAATATCAAACAGGATGTCACGCCCTTCTGACAATGCCTTCTCAACAGGGGCCATCGGCGTACCATAGTAATTGCCAAACACCTCTGCCCATTCAAGAAGCTCATCATCAGCGATCATATGCTTGAATTCGTCGACGGATTTAAAGAAGTAATGCGTGCCTTCTTCTTCGCCCGGACGGGCTTCGCGGGTGGTTGCCGAGACCGAAAGTGAAATCTGGTCATCTTTTTCAAGCAACTGACGGGTAATGGTGGTTTTACCTGCGCCGGACGGGGCACAGAAAACCAACATAACGCCACGACGAGTGTTCTGGTCTACCATATCGTATTTCCTTCCCTGCCCGCTTATTCGACGTTTTGAACTTGCTCGCGAAGCTGATCAATGATGACTTTTAGCTCCATCCCGCAATTGGTCAGCTCGACGTCATTGGCCTTAGAACACAACGTGTTGGCTTCGCGGTTAAATTCCTGACAGAGGAAATCAAGCTTACGCCCAATCGGCCCGCCTTTGCTCAGCATATCGCGTGCGCCGGTAATATGGGCCTTAAGGCGATCAATCTCTTCACGGATATCAGCTTTGGTCGCCAGCAACGCTGCTTCTTGATGCAGCCGTTCAGGTTCAAACTTTCCAGCATCCATCAGGTCTTCGATTTGGCGTTTCAATCGTTCTTTGATCGCATCAGCGCGGACCGATGCACACCCTTCTGCACGGGTAACGGTTGCTTCGATGTTATCAATATGCCCACGAAGCATCGCATCAAGCTTTTCGCCTTCTTCCGCACGATGCGCTGCCATCTGATCAATGGCATCATTTAAGCTGGCAAGAACTTCTGCGTCGTCGGCTTCACGCGTGGTTTCGTCCTCTTGGGTTTCAACAACCTCCAGCACACCACGCACATTCATCAGATCGGCAATCGTCCCCGCTGACAGGCTACTGGTATTATCAAATTCCTCAGCCAAAGAAATCAGATCGGCCAGCAATTCACGGTTCACCTGATAAGCACTGGTATCGGCCGCGCGAACAACATTAAGGGTAACCCCAACGTTGCCACGCTTGAACCGTTTTGCCACCGCATCGCGGACCTTGGCTTCAAGGCGCTCAAACCCGCCATTTAAACGCACACGAACATCAAGGCCCTTGCCATTGACGCTGCGTAATTCCCAGGTCCAGCCAAATCCTGCTGCCGCACCATCGGTGCGGGCAAAGCCGGTCATGCTTGATACGGTCATATTCCCATCCAGTATAATTCAAGTTTGGGCGTTTATACCGGTTGCCCTCATGCACGCCAAGGGCCAACACCGCTCAGATCTATGTTATCAACAATATGGTATGTTTTGGCGCTATTTCATAATCCTGCCCCAAAGCTACAGCATGGTCGGCAAAAATCGATAAACCCTATTTTTAGAACCGCGTACGAGCAACAATGTCTTTTCAATATCATGCCGTTTTGATCACCGGTGCCAGTTCTGGCATAGGTGCCGCTCTTGCCCGCCATTTCGCCCGAACAGGTGTTACTTTGTTCATCAGCGGTCGCGACCAAACACGTTTGCGCCTTGTTGAAAATGATTGCCGTGCGGCGGGGGCAAATGTTTATGCCGATATATTAGATGTCACCAACCGCGAAACCATGGCGGCATATGTCACCCATTGCGATGAAATCGCCCCGCTTAGCCTTGTGATTGCCAATGCCGGTATTTCAGCAGGAACCGGTGGCAAGGGCGAAAGCCCCGAACAAGTGCGCGACATATTCGCAACCAACGTCGCAGGCGTTCTAAATACCATTGATCCTGCAATTGATGCCATGCGCGTTCGTGGCCGTGGTCAAGTCGCCCTCGTCGCATCCCAAGCATCTTGGCGTGGTTTGCCCTCCGCCCCGGCCTATTGCGCCAGCAAGGCTGCTGTGCGCGTCTATGGCGAAGGATTGCGCGGGGCATTGGCCCCCGATGGCATCAAGGTCAATGTCATCTGCCCCGGTTTCGTCAAAAGCCGCATCACCGATGCCAATGATTTTCCAATGCCGTTTTTCATGCAGGCCGATAAGGCTGCTCGTAAGATTGTAAGGGGGCTTGAACGGAACAAAGGCATGATCGCCTTTCCATGGCCGATGAACATGATCATTGGGATGTTGAAGATAACGCCACAATGGATACTTGACCTAGCAGCTTCGCGCATTCCAAAGAAAACAGCGGTACCTGAGCCAAATTCAGAAAAATGATCGACCAAGAGTCCCATGAAAAAGGCGACGTCCCTTATACGGACGCCGCCTTTTTAATTTCACCAATGCATAAACCGCTCAGCTTACCAATTCACAGATCAAAGCTAAGCCAAACGGCTTATTGTCCATCGCGAATGCGCCGCCATTTGGCAACATTGCGATTATGTTCTTTGAGAGTACGGGCAAAGGCATGTCCGCCTGTCCCGTCTGCGACAAAATACACATCTTTGGTCGGAGCTGGGTGAAGCACCGCATAAAACGCTTCTCGTCCCGGATTGGTAATCGGTGACGGCGGCAATCCGCGTGTCACATATGTATTATAGGGGCTGTCGAACCGAAGGTCTTTGCGCGTTAGCGCACGATCAAGACGCTTATCCGGGCTGATGGCATAAGCAACCGTCGGATCAGATTGCAACCGCATATTGGCGTTCAAACGATTAACGAAGACACCGGCAACACGGGCACGTTCGGCCGCAACACCCGTTTCGCGCTCAACGATGGAGGCAAGTACAAGTGCCTCTTCAATCGTATCAAACGGCAATCCCGGATCACGTCCCGGCCAAAGTTGAGTGACCATATCGTCATGCGCCGCACGCATCCGCTCAACAATGCTTTGCTTCGTATCGCCATATGAAAATTGATAGGTTTCTGGCAACAAAGTGCCATCTTGGGGAATGTCGGTAATTTCCCCGCTTAAACCATCGACCAGATCGATGCGATCAATGATTTCGCCGGACCGAAACCCTTCAGGGATGGTAACAAACCGCTTTACGGTATCCCCGCTTGCCAATATCTCGGCCGCTTGTTTTGGGCTAACCCGCGCGGGGAAATGATATTCCCCCGCCCGAAGTGATCGATCCAATCCACCAACGCGCACCCCTGCCAAAAAGATCAGTGGTTCGTTGATGATGTTTTCACGGCGGAAAATTTCTGCAATCCCGCGAACACCGGTCCCTTGCGGGATGATGATATCGCGGCCCTGCACCAAATTGCTGGGCGAAGTATATTGCACATAAACATACACCGCCGCCCCACCAATGGTGAGGGCGGCGGTGATGATTAGAAAGCCAATAAAAAGCAGAAAACGCTTCAAGGGAAAACTCCCGGTAAGGTTGGCTCTGCTGTCTTAAACGGCCTTGAACACGAGCGAGGCGTTCGTACCACCAAAGCCGAACGAGTTCGACAGGGCGATATTGACCTTACGCTGTTTCGCTTCAAGCGGAACAAGGTCCATGCCTTTGCAGGCTTCAGACGGATTGTGCAGGTTCAAGGTCGGAGCAACCACACCTTCGTGGATCGCAAGGATCGAGAACACAGCTTCAATCGCGCCAGCCGCACCAAGCAGGTGACCCGTTGCCGATTTCGTCGATGACATCGAAAGTTTCGATGAATGATCACCAAACAGACGCTTAACCGCACCCAGTTCGATTTCATCACCCAGCGGAGTCGATGTGCCATGCGCATTCACATAATCGACGTCTTCCGGGTTCACACCGGCATTGCGAAGCGCATTACGCATCGAACGGAAACCACCGTTGCCATCTGCGGCAGGTGCCGTGATATGATACGCATCACCCGACATGCCATAGCCGCCGACTTCTGCATAAATGCGTGCACCACGCGCCTTAGCGTGTTCGTATTCTTCAAGAACGACACAACCTGCACCTTCGCCCATGACGAAACCGTCACGGCCCTCGTCCCAAGGACGGGATGCTTCGGTCGGGGTGTCATTGAATCCCGTGGACAAAGCACGTGCCGCGGCAAAGCCAGCCATGCCAAGACGGCAAACAGCGGCTTCCGCACCACCAGCAACCATCACATCCGCATCGCCAAGCATTATCATGCGTGACGCATCGCCAATGGCATGTGCACCGGTCGAACATGCTGTAACAACAGCATGGTTCGGGCCTTTAAGTCCGTGTTTGATCGAAACCTGGCCAGAAACCAGATTGATCAGGCAAGACGGAATGAAAAATGGGCTGACGCGGCGGGTTTTGCCGTGGTTCACCAATTCGGTTGCTTCGGAGATTCTTGGCAAACCGCCGATACCCGAACCAATCAGAACACCAGTATTTTCCTGGTCTTCGTCTGTTTCAGGTTTCCAACCGGAATCGGCAAGTGCCTGATCGGCAGCTGCAATCCCATAGACGATAAAATCGTCCATTTTTTTCATGTCTTTGATCGAGACATGATCTTCCGGATTGAAAAGCCCGTCACCTTCACCGCGCGGCACGAGGCCCGCGATTTTGGCAGGGATATCCGACACGTCAAACGTGTCGATGCTTTTGATCCCGGATTGGCTGTTTAGCAATTTCTGCCAAGTATTCTGTGCACCGCTAGCCAGCGGCGTTACAGCACCAAGTCCGGTAACAACTACGCGTCTCATCCCGCATTACGCCTTTATTTTATGAATCCAGCAAAGACGAAAAGGGCGCCTGAGGATGCCCTCTGGCGCCCATGTCTCACGGCAAGATTAGCCGTTCGCCTTTTCGATGAAGTCGATCGCGTCTTTGACGGTCAGAATTTTTTCAGCCGCGTCATCCGGAATTTCGCAACCGAATTCTTCTTCAAACGCCATAACCAGCTCGACCGTGTCCAGGCTGTCGGCGCCCAGATCGTCGATGAAGCTTGCGTTTTCAGTGACCTTGTCTTCTTCAACACCGAGGTGCTCGACAACGATCTTCTTCACGCGATCTGCGACATCACTCATAGCTCAAAATCCTTCAATAGGTTTTCTGTCAGTTAGTGTTTACGTGGTGCCCGTTCTATTCCCCCTATTGAAGGACTTTCCCGGGAACCGGAAACCGACAACACACAATCGCCGATTTCAATATTTGGTATAGCGGCCCCTTTTAAACAGAAAAGAAGGCAACCCGCAACGGGTTAAATCATCGCCATTCCGCCGTTCACATGCAAGGTCTGTCCTGTGACATAAGCTGCTTCGTCGCTTGCAAGATACAGAACCGCTGCTGCGATCTCTTTGCTGTCCCCCATACGACCTGCCGGAATGCCGCCTAAAAGCTTGTCTTTCTGGGCATCTCCAAGTTCTTCGGTCATGGCTGTCGTGATAAAGCCAGGGGCAACACAATTCACTGTAATGCCGCGCGCAGCAACTTCCTGTGCGAGCGATTTGGACCAGCCGATCATGCCTGCTTTTGCTGCAGCATAGTTCGCCTGTCCCGGATTTCCGGTTACGCCAACGATCGAAGTGATATTGATAATACGACCATGACGACGCTTCATCATGCCACGCAGCGAATTACGCGCAAGCTTGAAAGCAGCCGTCAGATTAACATCAAGAACCGCCTGCCAGTCTTCGTCTTTCAAACGCATTGCCAACTGGTCGCGGGTGATGCCCGCATTATTGACCAAAATATCAAGCTGACCACCAAGTGCTTCTTCAGCAAGCTTGATCAAACCATCAACTGAGGCAGAATCCGAAAGGTTCGCCGGAACAACAACAGCATTTTCACCAATCTCGGCAGCAACTGCTTCAAGGCGCTCCTGACGGGTCCCTGACAGAGCAACCTTTGCACCAGCCTCGGCCAACATTTTGGCAATCTCGCCACCGATACCGCCGGTGGCACCTGTTACGAGTGCTGTTTTCCCTGCAAGATCAAACATGAATTTCTTTTCCCTTTGGGTTCGTCTTCGTCACAACACTCTTAAAGAGTGCCGAGAAATGCTTCGATATCTGCCGGGCTGTTTACGGCAACGCCGCTAAGCTCACGGTCAATTCGGCGGACCATACCGGTCAAAACCTTGCCAGTGCCAATCTCGACCAGACCGGTGATGCCCTGTTCTTTCATGTAAAGAACCGACTCACGCCAACGCACGGTGCCACAAACCTGCTCTACAAGGAGTTTACGAATGGTTTCCGGATCGCTGGTTTTTTCTGCCGTCACATTTGCAACAAGCGGCTTTGCCGGTGCGTTCATGGTTACAGTACCAAGTGCTTCGGCCATACGATCTGCTGCAGGCTGCATAAGCGGGCAATGGAACGGTGCGGAAACCGGCAACAGAACGGCGCGTTTCGCACCCTTTTCCTTGGCAATCTCAATCGCGCGCTCGACAGCGGCCTTGTGACCGGAAACAACCACCTGCCCGCTGGCATTGTCGTTTGCAGCGGTGCAAACCTCGCCCTGGGCGGCTTCTTGGGCCACAGCAACAGCATCGACATAGTCCAGCCCCAAAAGGGCCGCCATCGCGCCAACGCCAACCGGCACTGCTGCCTGCATGGCTTGACCGCGAATCTTCAACAAACGCGCAGCATCGGAAATTGCAAATGTGCCCGCAGCGGCCAAAGCGGAATATTCGCCAAGCGAATGACCGGCAACCAGATCGCATTTATCCGTCAGGGTAAATCCGCCTTCGGCTTCGAGAACGCGGGTAACAGCAAGACTGACTGCCATCAGTGCAGGCTGCGCGTTTTCAGTCAGGGTCAGGTCGTTTTCCGGTCCTTCGAACATCAATGCGCTTAGCTTTTGTGAAAGCGCGTCATCAACTTCCTGGAAAACTTGGCGGGCAACCGGGAATGCTTCTGCCAGTTCCTTGCCCATTCCAACCGCTTGCGACCCCTGACCGGGGAAAACGAGTGCGCGTGTCATTATATCTACTATACCCTTGTCAGCTTCTACGAAGGCTGTGCCGAAATCCGGCCCCTAAAAATCAAGCCACCCTTGATAACGTGCGCAACCGCACTGTCAAGGAGAGATACCCTTAATCGACCCGCATTCTGAAATTCGCAGCCAAAATTGATCCGCTCAATTCCAGTTACAAACCAGGAACGATTACGCCCCTTCTCGCGTTTATGACATAGTTCCCGCCATTTACGAAGAACGAGCTGTTGCGCAGCGCACAATAGAACCGCGTCACGACCTCTAGGCTCAGAACCCCGGCCATCACCAACAACAATCGACCCACAATGCATCTTTTGGCTTCCCCTAAAGGAAGATCAAAGGAACGTTGACCAGATATCTTAAGGCGCGTCGATTTCAGGACCTTGAACCGTAAGGTATATCGACAACACACTATTGAAACGCGCCATTGATTTGATCTGCATAACCGTTATCACAAAACCGCAAGGCTTCCCCACCACCGCGACCAATTCAAAAAACTGCTTATTACCGCCGTTTTACGCGAATGTCCGTGAATGCATCGCAATTGTGGAAAAGGTGCATTTGGCGTTGCACTCATGGGCGAAAAGTGTATATTCCGCGGTCTCACGGCTCCTTGCCGGGATTGCCCGGCTATGCCTGCATGACACGAGGTCATGTTAGGAAGAGATAAGCCACAAGGAGTGATTAGGAGTATTATGAGCAAGTACGAAAGCGTGTTTATCGCACGTCAGGACTTCTCGACCGCACAGGTCGAAAGCCTGAACGAAAAGCTGACCCAGACCATCGAAGGTCTCGGCGGCAAGATTGCCAAAACCGAATATTGGGGCCTGCGTTCCCTGACATACCGTGTCAAAAAGAACCGCAAAGGTCACTATACTCTCTTCCAGATCGAAGCCGACAACGACACGATCGCGGAATATGAGCGTCAGATGCGCCTGAACGAAGACGTTCTGCGTCAGATGACTGTCAAGGTTGAAGAGTTCGAAGAAGAACAGTCAGCCATTCTGCGTAATCGCGACGAACGTGGCGGCCGTGGCGGTAATCGCCGTGGTGGTCCCCGTCAGCACGGCTAACAGATAGCGAGGAGTATATATCATGGCTGGACGTCGTCTGTTTTTCCGTCGTCGTAAAACCTGCCCGTTCTCGGGTGCGGATGCGCCGAAGATTGACTACAAAGATGTCAAACTGCTGCAGCGTTTCGTTTCCGAACGCGGCAAAATCGTTCCGAGCCGTATCACTGCGGTTTCGGCCAAGAAACAGCGCGAACTGGCGAAAGCCATTAAACGTGCACGTTTCCTGGCGCTGCTGCCTTACTCAGACCAAGTCTGAGGCAGTCGGCAAGAGACCCTTTTGCGGTCTCAGGCCGGGAGTAAATGATGCAACGTGATACCCTCATAGCTATTGGTTCAGGACTTGGCAGTGCCGTTCTGTTCCTGTTGGTACTATCGGGAAATCCGGTTGCTCTTTTGCTCTCATATTTCGGGCATCTGCCGCTTTTCCTTACGGGATTGTGGCAAGGACCCAAACGCCTGCTGGTTGCGGCAGTTGCCGCATGTAGTGCCCTGGTTCTTTTTGGGGGACTACTGCCTTTCACGATCTTTGTGGTCGTGTTTGCCGGACCGGCGATGTTGTTGACCCGTATGGCACTGATCATTCGGAAGGACGAAAATGGCAAGATTGCCTTTCTTCCATCTGGAATTGTCGTAAGTGCCATGACCGTCATGGTCGCGACGGTGATGATTTTCATTACCGGAACACTGACGGTGGAAGGTTTGGATCTTCAGGAATTCATTTCGCAATTCCTGAACCAGACATACTCGGAAATGGGTGTCCCTGTGACGCCTGAAGTTCAGGGTTTGATTGGAATGTTCCAGACGTATTTCCCGGCGATTGCTTCGGTGAGCTGGCTGTTAATGCTGTTCGCCAATGCGGCAATCGCACAGGCAATTTTGGTGCGTGCAGGCAAAAACCTGCGTCCGACACCAAGTATGGCATCTTTTGCCTTGCCTGGCTGGTCACTGTTTGCGTTTGCCTTGGCCGGGTTTACGGTCGGCTTTGCCGATGGTTCCTTGGCCTTTGTGGCGCGAAACGTCGCGGTGATACTGGCAGTGCCGTTCCTGTTTCAGGGATTGGCGCTGGTACATGGGCAGGCTGCCCGATGGCCGCAAAAACGTATGATACTGACGGTGTTCTACATCGTCGCGGTTCTGTCTAGTTGGTCGTTTATTGCGATCACCGGACTTGGAATTGTTGAGCATTTAATCAGGCTGCGGGGGAAAGAACCGATGACCCGTAGCAATGAGGAGGATCGGTGATGGAAGTTATTCTGCTCCAGCGGGTAGAAAAACTCGGTCAGATGGGTGACGTAGTCTCCGTCAAGCCGGGCCACGCCCGCAACCGCTTGCTGCCGCAGGGCATGGCCCTTCGTGCAACCAAAGCAAATCTTTCCGTGTTTGAAACACAGAAAGCACAGCTCGAAGCTGACAACCTTGACCGCCGTAAAGAAGCCGAAGCGGTTGCCGAGAAAATGGGGGAACTTGCTGTTACCCTCGTTCGCCAGGCATCCGACGTTGGCCAGCTTTACGGTTCGGCAACTGCACGCGATATCGCAAACGCAGTAACCGAAGCCGGTTACACTGTTGCACGTACCCAGGTTGTTCTTGATCAGCCGATCAAAAACCTTGGCCTGCATCAGGTTAAAATCAGCTTGCACCCGGAAGTTGCTATTGAAGTAACTGCCAACGTTGCACGTTCCGAAGAAGATGCCGCTGAACAGCTCCGTAAAGGTTCTGCTGTTCTTGGCACCATCGAGGAAATGGAAGCTGAAGAAGAAGACGCTCTGGAAGCTGCTGAAGAACTCTTCGAAGAAGAAGTTCCGGCAGAAGCTTCTGCAGATGCACCGAACGAAGAAGAAACCAACGCATAATTTGCGGGCTTCTTCTAAGACGGTTTGGGAAACGGCATGTCCGCAAGGATGTGCCGTTTTCTTTTTGTCTTCTTTTCCGCAAGGCATGTTTTTGTAAAATATTTCAAAACCCTGCCCACAGCGCGACCTCTGCGCTTGCGGAATACCCGCTATGAGTTATACCGATTAACTCTTTGCGGACAACCGGATGACTGATACGTTTTCCCTATGACAGATCCCAACCTAGACGCCCTTTTTGCCCCGCTTGATAGAGACCACGGTGAAAGCGCCGAAATGGTGCTTGAACGCATGGCTCCGCACAACTTCGAGGCGGAAGCAGCCCTTCTTGGCGCGATTCTGAATAACAACGCTGCCTATGAACGTGTTTCTGACATCTTGCGCCCGGAACATTTTGCTGATGCCCGTCACGGCCGCATTTTTGAGGCCTGCGGCAAACAGATCGAACGTGGCCAACTGGCCAACCCGGTCACGCTCAAAGCCTTTTTCAAGCAAGATGAAGACCTTGCTGAGATTGGCGGCCCGCAATATCTGGCGGAACTGTCAAACAATCTTGTCTCGGTCATCAATGCCGGCGATTACGGCCAATTGGTTTATGACCTGTATCTTCGCCGCGAGCTGATCGAACTTGGCGAAGAAGTCGTCAATGAAGCCTATCAGTATGAACTTGATACTGATGCCACCAACCAGATTGAAAAAGCCGAACAAAAACTGTTCTCGCTTGCCACGGCTGGTTCGGCGGAATCGGGCTTTGTTGCCTTTGGCCCGGCCTTGGCCAAGGCTTATGAAAATATTGACCACGCTTATAAGAATGCCGGCCGTGTCGTTGGTGTTACGACCGGCCTGCGCGATATTGACCGTAAGCTTGGTGGTCTTCACCCGTCCGACTTGCTGATCCTTGCGGGTCGTCCTTCGATGGGTAAAACCGCCCTTGCGATGAACGTTGCCTTTAACGCCGCCATCGCATCACATCAGAACCGCGCAGCAGGCGAAGACACCCGCGATGAAACGCGCACTGGTGCCGTTGCTGTCTTCTCGCTTGAGATGGCCGCAGAACAGCTTGCCGGTCGTTTGCTGTCTCAGGCTGCCGAAGTATCTGGCGATAACATGCGCCGTGGCGATTTGAACGAACAGGATTTTGAACGCCTGTTGCTGGCAACACAGGAACTCAACACCGTTCCGCTTTATATCGATGATACACCGGCACTTCCAGTATCGACCCTGCGTACCCGATGTCGTCGCCTGAAACGTCAGCACGGCCTTGCCATGATCGTGGTAGATTACCTGCAACTTCTGGCCCCGCCGACCAACTTCCGTGGCGATGGCCGTGTGCAGGAGGTTTCGGAAATTACCCGTATGCTCAAGGCGATTGCCAAGGAACTCGAAGTTCCGGTTCTTGCCCTGTCGCAGCTTTCGCGTGCGGTTGAACAGCGCGACGATAAACGTCCGCAGCTATCTGACCTTCGTGAATCCGGCTCGATCGAGCAGGATGCCGACGTGGTGATGTTCATCTACCGCGAACAATATTATCTCGAACGTTCCGAACCCGCCCAAAATCAGGGCGAAGCATCTGATAAATTCAGTGAACGCTATGCGAACTGGCAGGAACGTTTGAACCATGTTTACAACACCGCAGAGTTAATCGTCGCCAAACAGCGTCACGGTCCAGTCGGAAACGTGCGCCTGTACTTTGATGGGAATTACACCAAGTTTGGCGATCTTGATCACACTGAAGAAGAACATGAATAGGGATCGGGTTTGAGCCCATCCACTAACGGATTCCACGGGGTATAAAGAATGACCGTTCTTCCCGCCGTCGGCCGTGCTGCCGAATGCGCGGAACTGCAAATCAATTTGAAAGCAGTTGCCGACAACTATCAGCTTTTGACCAAACGCTATACTGGCCGCACCTGTGGTGCAGTGGTAAAGGCTGATGCCTATGGTCTGGGTGCGGACACGATTGTACCGGTCCTCAAAAAGCAGGGCTGCCGTCTGTTTTTCGTGGCACAAGCCAACGAAGCAGCCGACCTGTTCCCGCTTTTACGTGGTGGTGGACGGATTGCGGTTCTGAATGGTGTTCTTCCCGGTGACGAAAAATTCTTTATCGAAAATGACGTCATCCCGGTCTTGAACGATCTTGAACAGATCGAACGGTGGTCGAACCTATGCCGTGAATATGAACGCCCGGCACCGGCCTTTATCCATCTTGATACCGGCATGAGCCGCCTTGGCCTGACACCACTTGATGTCAGCGAATTGGTCGACCGTTATTCATCCCTTCTCTACGGGTTTGAAAAAGCGGGCTATATGACCCACCCGGTCGCCGCTGACGAGGCAGAAAACCCGATCACCAAGCAACAGTATGACCTGTTCATGAAATGGTATCGCCGTTTACCGCCTGCCCCGCGTGGATTTTGTAATTCATCGGCGATTTTCCGCAATGATGACTATCATCTGGAATTCTGCCGCCCGGGTTTCGCACTTTGGGGCGGTAACCCGACACCGGAAACCACCAACCCGATGCGTTCGGTCGTCACCTTGAATGCCAAAGTGCTTCAGGTTCGCGAAATTGATGAAGCACAATCAGTTGGGTATGGCGGATCGTGGAGCGCCAAACGCAAATCAAAAATCGCGACCATTGCGGTTGGATATGCCGATGGTTGGTTACGCTCTCTTTCTAACAGCGGAACAATCCGGATCAAGGGGCACGAAGTTCCCTATGTCGGGCGTGTTTCAATGGATGCGATCACGGTTGATATCACAGACCTTCCGGGCAAATCGCTTAAAGCTGGCGACATGGTTCCGCTTCTTGATGACAAGATGACGGTTGACGATGTTGCATCTGCTGCTGGTACAATCGGTTACGAGATTCTAACTTCTCTTGGACATCGCTACCGGCGGGTCTATACAGAAAGCTGAACCATAAAAACCGGCCATTAATTTTAAGCGGCCGACAACAGGGGACTTCGAAGTACAGATGCCGATCTTTGCGCCGGTTGGCCATATGTTTCTGACGTTTTTGGCCCTTGTTGGTCGCGTAACGGTGTTTGCCGGTCGAACGATCGGCCATATGGTAACGCCAACGATCTATTTCCGGCTGATTTTCAAACAGATGCGCGAGATTGGCTATTTCTCGCTGCCGGTCGTTGCCATGACCACCCTGTTTGCCGGGATGGTTCTGGCTCTACAAACCTATTCCGGGTTTTCGCGGTTTTCTGCCGAAAGTGCCGTTGCGACCGTCGTGGTTATTTCCATGACCCGTGAACTGGGCCCGGTCCTGGCAGGGCTTATGGTTGCAGGGCGTGTGGGGGCGGCCATTGCTGCGGAAATCGGTACAATGCGTGTGACCGAACAGATCGATGCATTGGTTACCCTTTCGACCAATCCTTTCAAATATCTGGTTGTCCCGCGTGTCGTTGCCGGTTTGATCACCCTGCCCATTCTTGTCCTTATTGGCGATGTTATCGGGGTGCTGGGTGGCTATCTTGTTGGGGTCAACAAACTTGACTTTAACGAAGGCACCTATATCCGCAACACCTTTGAATATCTTGAACAGCTTGATGTTGTATCGGGTCTGGTAAAGGCCGCTGTGTTTGGGTTTATCATCACATTGATGGGCTGCTATCACGGGTATAATTCGCGTGGCGGCGCACAGGGCGTTGGTCAGGCCACCACCAATGCGGTCGTATCAAGTTCCATTCTGATCCTGATTTCGAACTACATCGTCACCGAACTGTTCTTTACGCGATAAAGGTCGATTGACAGCATCATGAGCAATCCCGCCAAAATATCGCTGCGCAATGTTCACAAGGGCTTTGGCCCAAAGAAAGTCCTGCAGGGTGTCGATCTTGAAGTCGCACCGGGTGAATCGGTTGCCATCATTGGCGGATCGGGCACCGGTAAATCCGTCACCCTGAAATGCGTCCTTGGGCTTTTGTCGCCAGATCAAGGTTCCATCACGGTTGATGGTGTTGAAATGATCGGGGCCAGCCCATCGGACCGCGATGCCATGCTGGCAAAAACCGGCATGCTGTTTCAAGGTGCAGCCCTTTTTGATTCCCTAACCGTTTGGGAAAACGTTGCCTTTGGCCTGATTGAAGGCCGTGGCATGAAACCCCGTATGGCGCGCGATCTGGCCATTGCCAGACTTTCTGATGTTGGTCTTGGGGCTGAAGTCGCCAATATGTCCCCGTCATCCTTGTCTGGCGGGATGCAAAAACGTGTTGGTCTTGCCCGCGCCATTGCAACAGAACCCGAAATCCTGTTTTTTGATGAACCCACCACGGGCATTGACCCGATCATGGGCGATGTCATCAATGATCTGATTGTGAAATGCACCCGAGAGTTGGGGGCAAGTGCCATGACCATTACCCATGACATGGCAAGTGCACGCAAGATCGCCGATCGTGTCGCGATGCTGTATAAGGGCAAGATCATCTGGGATGGGCCGGTTGCCGATATTGATCAGGCTGATAACCCCTATTTGCAACAATTCGTTGCCGGTGATATCGAAGGCCCGCTTGACCTTGATCTTAAACATCTTTGAATTTGTCATCGCACATGACAGATACCAGCCTTCTCTGACCCCACCAAAGACCTTCGGAGCATTCTGTGGCCAAAACCCAAAGCCGTTTCATCTGTCAACACTGTGGTGCTGAATACCGCAAATGGACCGGGCGTTGTGATGGCTGTGGCGAATGGAACAGCATCGAAGAAGAACGCGTTGAAAGCGGCCCTAAGGCCGCAGGGGGCATTGCTGGCGGGGCTAAAGGCAAAACCATCGATTTTGTGGCACTTGAAGGCGAAAGTGCCAGCCCACCGCGCATCATAAGCGGCATTGCCGAACTTGACCGCGCCTGTGGCGGCGGCTTGGTTCCCGGGTCCGCCCTTTTGGTTGGCGGTGATCCCGGCATTGGTAAATCTACCATCCTGCTTCAGGCCGTCGGTGCAATGGCAGCCAAACATAAATGCGCTTATATCTCGGGCGAGGAAGCTGTTGATCAGGTTCGCATGCGTGCGGCCCGTTTGGGACTGGCAAAATCCAAGGTCGATTTCGCCGCCGCCACCAGCCTGCGCGACATTATCACGACCCTGGAAGCCAGTTCACACGATGTCGTGGTTATTGACTCGATCCAGACCATGTATGCCGACACCCTTGATAGTGCGCCGGGCACAGTTTCTCAGGTCCGTGCCTGCGCACTGGAACTGATCCGTCTGGCCAAACGCAAAGGCTTTGCCGTTCTGCTCGTCGGTCATGTCACGAAAGAAGGCCAGATTGCCGGGCCGCGTGTGTTGGAACATATGGTCGATACCGTTCTATATTTTGAAGGTGAACGCGGCCATCAGTTCCGCATTTTGCGTGCGGTGAAAAACCGTTTCGGTGCGACCGATGAAATCGGTGTGTTTGAAATGGGTGATGCCGGCTTGGTCGAAGTTCCCAATCCGTCGGCACTTTTCCTTGCTGATCGCGATGCACCGGTCAGTGGCACCGCCGTCTTTGCCGGGCTTGAAGGCACACGCCCGATGCTTGTCGAAATTCAGGCACTGGTCGCACAATCGGCCTTGGCCACCCCGCGCCGTGCGGTTGTCGGGTGGGATTCAGCACGCATGAACATGATTTTGGCCGTGCTGGATGCGCGGTGCGGCTTGGCCCTTGGTCAATTTGACGTCTATTTGAATGTGGCCGGTGGCCTGCGGGTTGGGGAACCCGCCGCTGACATGGCCGTTGCTGCGGCCCTGATTTCCGCCGTCGCTGATAAACCAGTGCCCAATGAAACCGTGATTGTTGGTGAGATCGGCCTTTCAGGGGAAGTTCGCCCGGTTGGGCAACTCGAATCGCGATTGAAAGAGGCAACCAAACTTGGCTTTGGCAATGCCTATACCCCAAAGAATGGCACGCAAGGTAAGAAGAAGATGTCGATCAAGGGTCTAAATCAGACCGAAATCGGCCATCTTCAGGATTTGGTAAACCTCTTCGGCGACGATGTGCGCGACAAAGTGCGTCCGCGCGAAGGCATGTATTAAATCTGCCTTTTGACGCAAAACGCACAACGGCACCGCCAGATAAGGCTACTGGCAAGGTTACTGACAAGGTTTACGCATAAATGGATTTCTCTTCCCTACCCGATCTTGGCGCACGTGATGTGTTTGACCTGATTGTTGTCGGCATTGTGCTGATATCGGGTTTGTTTGCCTTTTTCCGGGGTTTCATCCACGAAACCCTGTCGATGATGGGCTGGCTTGGGGCTGGGCTTTGTGCCCTTTATGGCTATCCGGTTGCGCGTCCTTATGTCCGCGATTTGATCCCGTCAGAATTGATTGCCGATCTGGCAACCGGGGTTGGTCTTTTCCTGATCACGTTTTTGATTTTCTCGTTCATCAGTGGGCGGATTGGCCGCGCGGTGCAAAACTCTGGCCTTGATAGCCTCGACAGCACGCTTGGCTTTGTTTTTGGTCTTCTGCGTGGTGCATTGATTGTCTGTATTGGCTTTCTGGCCCTATCTTGGCTTTTACCAGCAGATTCGCAACCTGAATGGGTTCGCGATGCGCGAACACGGCCGGTTCTAGAAGAAGGCGCCTTCCTTATTATGCGCATGGCTCCTGACGAAATATTCGATACCACCGCCGAAGAGCTTGCGCGCGCTCAGCGTAACGCCGATGCGAACGAGCAAACCTATCGTCAACTTCTTGGCCCAGAGCCAAAAGGGACTGGACCCAAGCCCCTAAACGGGTATACAAGGCCCTCGCGCGATGATTTGGATCGCCTGATTGAGGCGACCACTAACGAGTGAGGCGTGTGGGTTTCGTAGAGTTTGCGTTATCCGTGCGCCACCGGCGAGAGAGCGGAACCCACTCATGCTGACCACCAATCCATTTGATGACGACAAGCTACGTGAAGAATGCGGCGTCTTTGGCGTCTTTGGCTCCCCCGATGCAACTGCACTGACGGCCCTTGGTCTTCATGCATTGCAACATCGTGGACAGGAAGCCGCAGGCATTGTTTCCTATGACGGCGAAGATTTTCCCGCCCACCGGGCTTCTGGCCAGGTTGGTGATATCTTTGGCTCAGAGGATGTAATCAAAAGCCTGCCGGGCAATCGTGCCGTTGGGCATGTGCGCTATTCAACGGCTGGCGGCAAAGGCCTTCGAAACGTCCAGCCGCTTTTTGCCGATTTTGAATTTGGCGGCTTGGCAATTGCCCATAACGGCAACCTGACCAACTCGCTTGCTGTACGTGACCGTCTGGTCAAGCGTGGCTCGATCTTCCAGTCGACCTCGGATACCGAAACCTTCATCCACCTGATTGCCACCAGCCTGTATGAAAAGATCGTCGACCGCTTGGTTGATGCGGTCCGTCAGGTTGAAGGTGCCTATTCACTTGTGGTGATGACCCAGAAAAAACTGATCGGTGTGCGTGATCCGCTTGGTGTACGACCACTGGTTCTGGGTAAGCTGAATGACGCCTATATCCTGTCATCGGAAACAGTCGGCCTGGATATCGTTGGCGCGGAGTTTATCCGCGACGTCGAACCGGGCGAAATTGTTGAAATTACCGATAACGGGTTACGCTCGATCAAGCCGTTCAAACCGGTCAAATCGCGTTTCTGCATTTTCGAACATGTCTATTTCGCCCGTCCCGACAGCATTGTCGAAGGTACAAGCGTTTATGATGTGCGTAAAAACATCGGCCGCGAGCTGGCCCGTGAATCTGCGATTGAGGCCGACGTTGTCGTGCCAATCCCCGATTCCGGCGTGCCATCCGCCCTTGGTTACGCAGAAGAAAGCGGCATTCCGTTCGAACTCGGCATCATCCGCAACCACTATGTTGGCCGTACCTTTATCGAACCAACCGACCAGATCCGCCATCTTGGTGTGAAGCTGAAACATAACGCCAACCCCGGAAAACTTAAGGGCAAGCGCGTTATTCTGGTCGATGATTCGATCGTGCGTGGCACCACCTCGACCAAGATTGTCGATCTGGTGCGCCAAGCGGGTGCAGCAGAAGTCCATATGCGCATCACAAGCCCGCCGACCATGAACCCATGCTTCTATGGTGTTGATACCCCATCAAAAGACAAGTTGATGGCAGCCAATCACGACATTGAAAGCATGGCCAAACTTATTGGCGTCGACAGCCTTGCGTTCGTGACCATTGACGGACTGTATCGTGCAACCGGCCTTCCGGGCCGTGACAATGACAGCCCGGCTTTCTGCGATGCATGCTTTACCGGCGATTACCCGATCCATCTGACCGATCACAACGCCGAAAACAAGAACCGCAAGCTGAGCCAGTTGGTCGAAAGGCAGTCTGCATGACCGGAACGAAGCGCCTTGAAGGACGCGTTGCACTGGTAACAGGTGCTTCGCACGGGATTGGCTATGCCATTGCAAAACGTTATGCGGCCGAAGGTGCCCATGTGATTGCCATTGGGCGCAATGTCGGCGCACTTGAAGAACTCAGCGACGAGATCACGGAAAAAGGTGGCAAGATCACCCTGCTTCCGCTTGATCTGACGATGTTTGACAAGATCGACGCCATTGGCCCAACGATCTATGAACGCTTTGGCAAGCTCGACATCGTTGTTGGCAATGCCGCCCTTCTGGGTGAAATTGCCCCGGTTGGCCATATCGACAGTCAGATTTTCCAGAACACCTTTGCCACCAACGTCACAGCAAACTTCCACCTGATCCGCACGACAGACAAGCTTTTGCAGCTTTCTGATGCTGGTCGGGCAATCTTCGTGACGTCGAACGCAGCAGCAAAGGGTCGCGCCTTCTGGGGGCTTTATGCGTCCACCAAGGCGGCACTGGAAAGCCTTGTTCTGTCATATGCCCAGGAAGTCGAAGACAGGCCTATGCGCGTCAATCTGATCAATCCGGGACGCATCCGCACCAAAATGCGCGCTGAAGCCTATCCGGGTGAAGATCCCCAGACTTTGGCCACACCTGAAAGCATCATGGATGTGTTTGTCGATCTGGCTGCACCTGATTGCACCAAGCATGGCGAAATTGTCGACGCATACTAATCCGGTGTTTTATCCGACAAAAGATCAAAGGGCCCCTTCCTAGGGCCCTTTTCCTTTATGCCGGGTTCGTCCGACCACAACGATACAACAAAAATATCCACGAATTCGATCAATAGATTGCTATTCGCGCTCTAGGCCCGCTAGCATAGCTTTATCGTTTTCGATCCCCTTACTGGAGCAGGGCATAAAATGAGTTCGGACTTCTACACCCATGTTTATCGCCCACTATCCTTATTTGTTACTGCTGCCATCATCTGCACCTTCACAACTTTTACAGCCGTTCCACTAGCATCTGCAGCCGGCAATGGAGCCCCTGATATTGAGCTTCCGCAAATGGATGCTGAAACGGGCAAAAGCCTGTTTGCGGATCGCGGCTGTGTTGTTTGTCATTCGGTCAACAATGTCGGTGGGGACATCGGGCCAAGCCTTGATGCATCCAACATTGATCAGTCACAAAACCCGTTTGAATTCTTTGCACGGATGTGGCGCGGCGCAGAAGCAATGCTTCATCTTCAGCAAGCTGATCTTGGCTATCAGGTTGATTTTTCCGGGCAGGATTTGGCCGACATATTCGCCTTTGTCCAAGATGAAGCAGTGCAGGAAAGCTTTACCGAAGCAGACCTGCCCGAACATATCCGCGAGATCATCGATAACGGGCCATCAATCCCCGACTACGAAATCCGCTAGTCGGATTTCGCATCGGCGTCCTCTGATCAGGCTCCGTCGGGCGACGCCTCGTCCATATCGTTATAGACAACAACCTTATTACGGCCGGTTTGCTTGGCACGATACAGGGCCTTGTCCGCACATTCGAGAAATGACATGGACGTGAGCATTTCTTCGGACAAGAATGCCACGCCAAAGCTACATGTCACAGTCAGGTCCTTACCATCGAAGTTAAAGGGCAGTGCTTCGATTTCGCGGCGAACACGTTCCAGAAGGTATACTGTTCCAGAACGTTCGGCCTCGGGAATGATGATACAAAATTCTTCTCCGCCGACACGTCCGAAAAGATCAGACGTCCGCAGGCTGTGCTCGACAGAAAATGCGAGGCCGATCAACACTTCGTCCCCTGCCCCGTGACCAAGGGTATCATTGACCTTTTTGAAGTGGTCAATGTCAAACATGGCAACAGCCAATCGGCCATTGTAGCGCTGCGCACGTGAAAACTCTTCGTCTAACCGTTCGGTTATGTGGCGCCGGTTATGCACACCCGTTAGCGGATCACGCACAGAAATCTCTGTCAGGCGTCGATTGGCTTCATCAAGATCACGTGTGCGTTCTTCGACCTTTTGTTCCAGATTGTCCTTAAGATCATGGATAGAATCGGCCATTTCCTCGAAGGACGCAGCAAGGTCTTTTGCCTCCCGCCATCCGGCGTCAATCGGCTCCACGTCGAAATCACCTTCAATCACTTTCTGTGTTGATTTACGAAGTTGCTCGACCGGTCTTGCGATCAAGCTTGCAATCATAACCCCGACAGCGACCGCGAGAATGACCAGCACGACACCCAAAACAATGAGATACTTGTTGGCATCATTAATGATGTCCGTCACTTCACGTTCGTCAATTTTGGCAACCAAGCCAAAATCCATGTCCTGAATATAACGGGTCGATGCCATAACTTCTTCATTGCGATAATCCGGTGCATGGCCCATGACAATTTCCTGGCCAAGTAACGCCTGCGTAATCGGGACGTCTGTTCGGTCGGCGGAAACCCGGCGAAGAAAAGCAGCACCTGGATCATATCTAAGCGGTACGGCAAACAGCGCATCACCATTGTCATCACGCACAGCAAATAGCCATTCCCCGGTTTCACCCAAACCGGTTCGATCACTGACAAGGTTAAGAATAAAAGCCCCGGAAAAGTCGATGACCATGTAACCGACAGGTTTGTATTCGTGCTCGATCACAACGATACTGCGGACAATCAGTTCCTGAGAATGCCGCAAAAAGATAACACGTTTGTGCTCGCCAAGAAGTGAACGATCAAACGATGTCGAGATCCGGTTGATCGATGCCATAAACTGACCATTACCAGCAAACACGCTTATATCAACGATCTGCTGCATACCCTGTTTTGCTTCATGCAGGCTATGTTCGACCTGCTCAAAAAGTCTATATTCTTGCGTTTCGGCATATTCGGCCAATTGCCGTCCAAGAAGGCTTCGATTGGCAAGCAGTGTCGTATTGTCTTCAATACGCGCAATTGCGGCAGTCAGACGCAGCTTGGCCAGTTGCGATATAGCTGTCAGTTTGTCTTCAATCTGGATGCGATATTGCGACCCTGTATAGGACTGCAGCATGCCGAAACTCAAAAGCAACGGCAAAGCCGAAAGCACCACAAAGCAAATCACCAATACATGCTTAAGCCGCATTTACCTCCCCCGGGCCCCCATTCACAACAAGGGTCGCACTTTTATTTGGTTAACCAAGCGTTTCAGCTAAACATTCGAAATGTCTGTTCAATACAGCAAAAGCGCATCAAACAGGTCATTTCGTCCCCTGCGTCCCCATATGGTGACGGCACCGCGCAATTAAAACAAAACCGCCCTCAAAATTGAGGACGGTTTGGTCTTTTTATCGAAAGATGTCGAAAATCAGCGTTTCTTTTTCTTCTTCGCAAACGGATTATCGCTGCTGCGCAGATTGATACGGATCGGAACACCGGGCATATCGAAATCTTCGCGCAGACCATTAATCAGGTAGCGGGTATAGCTTTCAGGCAGTTCAGCCGCCTTGGAACAGTTGATAAAGAAGCTTGGCGGACGTGCCTTTGCCTGTGTCATATAACGCAGGCGAATACGGCGCCCGGAAATAACTGGCGGCAGATGACGTTCGCTGACAATTTCAAGCCAACGGTTAAGCTTGGACGTTGAAATACGGCGGCTCCAGATATCGTGGATATCAAGAACTGTCGGCATCAAACGTTCCGTCCCGCGCCCGGTCAATGCCGAGAAGGTCAAAACCGGAATGCCTTTTGCCTGTGCAAAGGACGTATCAAGCTTATCGCGAAGCGCCTGCATGACCCCTGCTTTGTCCTTGATCGTGTCCCACTTGTTCACAGCGATAATCAACGCACGGCCTTCTTCAAGCACCATACGGGCAATTGTCAGGTCCTGCTTATCAAGTGTGTTGGTCGCATCAAGCATCAACACAACGACCTGTGCATAGCGGATAACGCGCAGCGTATCGGCAACGGATAACCGTTCAACCCGATCATCAATCTTCTTTTTACGGCGCATACCAGCCGTATCGACCAGACGAATCGGACGGCCTTCATAGGCCCAATCAACTGCAATGGAATCACGGGTCAAACCGGCCTGCGGTCCGGTCATAACCCGGTTTTCACCCAAAAGCTGATTAAGCAATGTTGATTTACCCGCATTCGGGCGACCAACGATTGCCAACTGAATTTTCGAATTATCCCGCGGACCTTCGTCGATCAGTTCGCCGTCTTCGTCTTCATCATCTTCGAAAAATTCGATTTCAAACGATGGGAAAGATTCACCATCATCATCGACAAAACCATCGTCATCATTCAAATCATCCGCATCGCCTGCGCCATTATCATCGCTTTCGGCTGCTGCGGCTTCTTCACGGGCATGTTGTTTGGCAACACGTTCGCGGTCTTTCCATTCTTTCCAATGCGGTTCAAGCATGTCATAGAGCAACTCGATCCCAAGACCATGTTCTGCCGAAATCGGCGCAACATCGCCCAGACCAAGGCCATAGGCCTCATACAGACCTGCGTCCTGCCCAATGCCCTCGTGCTTGTTGGCAATGACATATACCGGTTTGTGGCGCTTGCGCA
This sequence comes from Rhodospirillales bacterium, assembly GCA_019634165.1. Lineage (GTDB taxonomy): Bacteria > Pseudomonadota > Alphaproteobacteria > Rhodospirillales > Thalassospiraceae > Thalassospira. Next base: position 149,569 of record JAHQVT010000008.1, on the reverse strand, counting down.
GCCAATCGGCAAAGTGATTGTCAAGCGGGGTCAAACCCGCACGGGCATCAATCAGGAACAACGCAACGTCGCATTCCTCAAACGCCATTTCACTTTGTTGGCGCATCATGCCTTCGACGGAATTATCAAATACTTCTTCCAAACCGGCGGTATCGATAATATCGAACGACATATCCCCCAGGCGCGCCTTGCCATAGCGGCGGTCGCGGGTGACACCGGGTTGGTCATCAACCAAGGCCAGCTTTTTACCGACCAGACGGTTAAACAAGGTCGACTTCCCAACGTTGGGGCGACCGATAATGGCAACTTTCAGCGACATCTGACTTTCAGACTCTCGTTAATAATCAGCACAGCTAAGTGCATAAACGGCGATATGCGCCGGGGGCATTAAACCCACGGCGCACCGCAAATCTTGCAAGGAACCCTTGCGGAAAACTTCAATTCTGACCTGATCAGCGATATGCGATTAGATCGGCATCCGCAGTCAGGAAGTAAAGGCTGTCACCAGCAACAGATGGCGGCAAGGTGATTGGCCCGGACAATTCGTCCTTGCCAAGAATGTCACCGCTATAAGGGGAAACAGTCATTACTTCGCCCTGCTCGTTACCAACGATCAACCTGTCACCAACCAGTACCGGACCTGTCCAGACAATCGGCTCGTCCTGGTCTTCGGGATCGACAAAACGTGGCAGAACTGTCACCCATTTAACCTGTCCGGTCTTCCGACGCAAGGCAATCAGGTCATTTGTGTTGGTCAGAACGTAAATATAATCGCCCGCAACCCATGGTGACTGGATGCCACCGGCCTCAAGTTCCCAAACCCGGAACCCTGTACGAAGGTCAATCGCAACGGTCAAACCGGAATTACTGGTCGCAATCACCAGATCATTATCAATCACTGGCAGGCCACGAATATCAGCAATTGCCGAAACAGCATCGGTCCGCCCGGCACCGGCCAGCGCATCCGACCAAATCACCTGCCCGTTCTCAACCCGAAGCGCATACATCTCACCGGTGGAATAGGCGGAAATCACCACCCCCTGATCAACAGCGGGGCTGGCCCCGCCAATGAATGATGCGCCTTCGGATGCACCACGATGGCTCCAAAGACTTTCGCCGGTCAGGGCATTGAGTGCAATCGTCTGGTTATCAATCGTGATCGCAAAAAGACGCCCACCACGTACCGTCGGAGCAGAACGCATCGGCGCACTTACCTGCTGACGCCACAATACCGTGGCACTTGGCGCATCAATGGCGATGATTTCGGCAAAGCCGGTCGTGGCATAAACAATGCCCCCGTCATAAGCCAGACCACCACCAAGCAAGGTGCTGTCTTCTTCATCTTCAGGTGCCAGTTCAAGCGACCAAATTCTTTTGCCGGAATTAGCTGCAAAAGCGCGAACTTCGGCACTTGCATCAATAGTAAAGATCACACCACGGGCAACGATCGCCTGATTAAGCAAAAGATTGTCATCCATCGAACCTTCGCCGATATCAACAGACCAATCCTGTCTCAGGACGTCATTGTCCAAACCAACATGATGTAACGCGTGGCTTGGGAACCCGCCATTCTGTGGCCAATCGACCATCGATTCCGGTTCTGGAAGAATAACGCGCTGATCGGTCAATGCGACATCAGGCTGTACTGTGCTTTGCAGGGCAAGAACCGAAATACGTTCACCAGGTAACGGTGGTGCTTCCGCTTCGCCCAACCAACCGGAACACCCAGCCAGAAGGCCCGTCAGCCCCATAACGCACAGAAGTGACTTAATACCGCGTGTGGTCAAAACCGTTTCCCCTAATTCAAGCTCACGTCCGGTTGGCCAGATCAAATACCAGCCAACCTTTTCCTAGGTTTGGTTAGGCACCAACGGCCTTAAGAATCTCACTTGCACGTGCGCGCATCCCAGATGGCGCTTGCGCATCATCGGCAATTTCGGTCAAAAGCGGCTTGGCCGCTTCAACATCACCAGAAGCAACATGAAGCAACGCAATCATTTCACGCGCCGAGTAATACCAGGCATTTTCCGGCACTGCGATTGGTGTCAACTTCGCAATCATTTCTTGCGCATTGCTTTGGTTGGCACTGTTCATGGCGATCTGAACAACCGCAAGATCACGATAAACCTGATCAATGTCGGCATTTCCGGCAACCGCTTCAAGTTCGCTTACCGCAGGCGGGGTTGCCCCGGCGCGCAGATAAATCGCAGCTTTCTGGAAATGGCCCATCGCAACAAAACCGGCATTGCCATCGGCAATAATCGCATCAAGCGCCTCAAGTGCGGCATCTTGTTTGTCTTCACCGGCCTGCGCAAGTTCAACGGCATTGGCAAGGCGCGTACCATTTTCGATGCTGGTCGTGTGCTCGTAGGTTTTCAAACCTTCGCGACCCGCAACACCCAAAACGATAACAGCAGCGGTACCGATTACGTATTTCCCGTATTTGCGCCACAGTTCTTCACTGCGTTCACGCTTCAGGTCTTCTTCGACTTCCTGGAAAATATCAACCACGAAAACGGCTCCAATCCGGTCACAATAAAGCGGGCAACCTGCCCGCTTATCTGAAATAATTCTGGCAAGGATTTAACGCGCCTGCGCACACAGGGTCAAGTCTGCTCAAGCTCAATCGCCGCTTTCTATCGATTATTTTGCGCGATTAACGGTTTCAGCCCGTATCAAACGGCTTTTCCGACAGATTTGATCCCCAAACATACCCCGCATTTCGGGCATGTTTCACCATCTGTTGCACAAGGCAGGAAAGAATTGCCTGCCGCATTTGCCTGATGGGCTGGTTTAAACCGCTTGGAAAGGTTTGCCCCCCATCATCAAAACACATTCCAAAACCAAATCACGGCATTCGAACATCGGCCGATTGCCGCAGAACGATAAAAAAACAGGCTGAAAACAACACCGCTGCCGACCATATCAAACACAAGATGACCAAATATGGCAAATCCGGCACAGGGTTTGCTTTGATAAGGCCATAGGGAACAGATTTCACAATGTCATCGGTCAAAATTGCCCGGTGGCTGGACGGAGACAACCATGAAACGCCGCCAGATTGTTCATAACCGCTTTGATGCCAAACGCATCATCCGACAACGCATCCTTGCCGGATTGTTTGCTGCATTGCTGGGATCAAGCGTTTCTGGTTGCAGCACCACCATGTCAGACATTGTTGGCACAAGCATGTTTACCGGCGGCGAATGGTACATTGCCTTTGACGTGATCAGCATCATCAATACGGACAAGACCCTGATTGATCATGCCGTATCACTTTCAACGGGTCAGGATTGCTCAACCATCCGCAAGATTGACGGCAAGTCCTATTGCAAAAAGGACCCGGTGCCTGAAACCCCGCTTTATTGCTATCGCTCCTTGGCCGCGGTTAGCTGCTATCGCACGCCCGATCCCTATAACACGGGGGCACAGACCGTTGACTGGCCGCCAACCCGTTCACGCAGTCTTTAATCACACATCCCAGACAGTCTACGATCACCAGCCCGACGGTTTGACCGCACGGCTGGTTTTGCCCATTGAAACTTGAGGCAATTGCCAATCCACGCTACCCTGTCACATGGCTGTCATTTTACGACATGCGCGATGACGCCGCTGTTACGTCACACTGCCGGAGCATGACATGGGAACATTGTTCGATTTGGCCAAATATCGCAAAGCCAAAAGCTTTGTGCATTTTGACCGAGCTGAACTTATGAGGCTCATGAACACATATTCCCGTCAGGTCGCAAGCGGGGCATGGCGCGATTATGCGATTGACCATCTTGATGGCATGGCGATGTTTTCAATCTTTCGCAGTTCCCACGAGACGCCATTGTTTACCGTAATCAAACTTGGTGCCGAACATAAAAATGCTGGCCAGTTCCTTGCCCTGCATAGTGGCGAACGCATCAAGCAAAGTTCTGATATCAACAACGTCCTTGATGCGATCGAAAAACGCGCTCGCAAGGTTATCCCCCTTTTCAAAACAAACTCATGACAGCCATAACACTGACATTTCGGGCCGCTGTTTCACGGTTTTTTCGGAATGTCGCATTTATCGCTGCGATCATGGCAATAATGTCGTTTCAGCCTGCTTCAAACCATGCCGCCCAAATGAGCGCAGAATACCAATCAGGGTATCGCGCCTATCAATCTGGTAACTTCGCCTTGGCCAAATCCCAGTGGCATGTCGCGGCAAACAATCACGACCCATTTGCGCAATACGCTCTTGGCCTGCTGTATTACCGTGGGGACACCGGACAAATTGATTACAAACAGGCCGCAAAATGGTTTTCCCAAGCAGCCAAAGCCAATCACGGCGGGGCGACCTATTATGTCGGGTTGCTGTATTTCAACGGCCGGGGACTGAATTATGATCAGTTCCGCGCGACCGACTATTTCAAACGTGCGCTTCGCATCAACCCGCGCAATGCCAATGCCGCCTATTTGATCGGGATACAGTATTTTCACGGGCGCGGCGCATCACAGAACTTTGTCGAAGCAGCACACTATTTTGAAATTGCCGCCAAACAAAACATGCACGCAGCCCAATTCATGTTCGGCGCAATGCTTGAACGCGGTTGGGGCATCGCGCAAAATTACGCGGATGCCTATTACTGGCTAAAACGTGCCTCTCTTGGCACGATTTCACTTCCCGTCGGGGCAGAAGAAGAAAAACCGATGGATGCCAATGCGGCCGTTGCAGCCATTGAACCACGGCTGCGCCCCGAAGAAATAGCGCGCGTCAATAAACGCCTCGAAACAGAAGACATTTTGACAAAATAAAAGGCCGCAACAAGCGGCCTTGGTAGAAGAAACATCAAAGTGTCGGTTTTAAAGTGTCCGTTTTACCGAACGATCAATGGTGGGTTTCGATAATCGTCCCGGTTTTAACCACCTCAGTGATCGTAACACCAAGGTTCTCGTCAACCACCACCAGTTCGCCGCGCGCGACCAGACGGTTATTGACGTAAATATCAACCGGCTCCCCGACGCGACGGTCCAATTCCAAGACAGCCCCGCGTGTCAGACGCATCAGTTGGGCGACCTGAATCTGGCTTTTGCCAATCACCGTCGATACACGCACAGGCACGTCATAGGCCGCACCAATTTCAGATGCCGCCATTCGTACGGTGAACGGGTCTTTTTCGTCTTTAGCCATAATTGTTCGGGCCATCCAATAAGATCGAAAGAATCGAGAACCTTGTATCTTAGAGGTTAGCTTTGAAAAAAGTGTTAGCAAGCCCAATCTCTTAAAAATCAGGTTAAATTCACCTTTTGCTCCATTATCACGCAAATGTATCGACACAATTTCACTATAGTTTTCTGTATTATAATCCCCTACACCATTGCCAAACAGGGATCATGCCCCGACAGCACCACACAGACTTAACCAAGGCCCGAGATTTCATGACATATGATCGCCAATGGGTGGCTGACGCCATCAGCACCATCGAAGCCGATTTCAATCGGTCCGCCGACACCCATTTGATCCGTCTTGATTTGCCCAAACTTGATGGCATCGGATTGTATCTGAAAGATGAATCAACCCATCCATCGGGCAGCTTGAAACACCGCCTTGCGCGGTCGCTGTTTTTATATGGCCTTTGCAATGGCTGGATCGATAAGAACACTCCGATTATTGAGGCATCAAGTGGGTCAACAGCGGTGTCTGAAGCCTATTTTGCAAGACTTTTGGGTCTGCGCTTTATCGCAGTGATGCCAAAATCAACGTCTCAGCAAAAAATTGATCAAATCGCTTTTTATGGTGGCGAAAGTCATCTGGTTGACCATAGCGGCCAGATTTATGAAGAATCCCAGCGACTTGCCCATGAACTTGGCGGCCATTACATGGATCAGTTCACTTATGCCGAACGGGCAACCGATTGGCGCGGCAATAACAACATTGCCGAAAGCATCTTCGATCAGCTCAAACGCGAAGCCCACCCCGTGCCCCGCTGGGTGGTTGTTGGCGCGGGCACGGGCGGGACATCATCGACCATTGGGCGTTACATCCGCTATGGCCGCAGCCTTGGACAAGGATGTGAATTATGCGTTGCGGACCCTGAAAACTCTGTTTTCTATACTGGTTATGAAACCGGCGACTGTTCGGTGACTGGCAACAAAGGATCACGGGTGGAAGGTATCGGTCGCCCACGGGTCGAGCCAAGCTTTAACCCAACCGTTGTTGACCGCATGTATCGCATCCCCGATGCCGCAAGCTTTGCCGCCTTGCATTATCTGACAAAGCACCTTGGCCGTCGCTGTGGTGGATCGACCGGAACCAACCTGATCGCGACCCTATCGCTGATTACGGAAATGAAAAAAGCCGGGCAAACCGGCTCGGTGGTGACGTTATTGTGTGATGGCGGGGATCGTTATTGCGATACCTATTACAATCCCGACTGGATTAAGGCACAAAATATCGACCTTACCCCGTGGAGCGATGCTTTGGCGCAATTTGATGCGACCGGATTGTTTGATATGCCACTTGATCATTGCATCGGCTATGCCGGGCGCTAGAACAAAAAAAGACGGGCGGTAAAAACCGCCCGTCAGGCAACACAGGGAGAACATTCTCAAGCGAGGAGAGGTAAGGCCTTAGCCGCTAATCGCAATCTTACGCGGCTCAGGTTTCTGTTCTGCTACTTTGGGAAGAGTAAGTACCAGAACACCGTTTTTGAAAGATGCCGTGATATTGTCGGCATCAATCATATCGTTCAGGCGAAATGACCGTTTAAAGCTACCGAAACTGCGTTCAACAACGCGGGCACCTTCATTGCTTTCACGGCTGGATTTCTTTTCCCCCGTGATGGTCAAAACACCTTCAAGCACCGACACATCAACATCGTCCTGTTCAACACCGGGAAGTTCGGCGGAAAGTTCAATGTGATCTTCGGCATCGAAAACGTCGATGCGAGGGTTTAGAAGTGATTTCTGTGCTTCGCCAGATTCGGCAAAACCTTTGGACGCAATAGGCCGATCGCCAAAGATCGAACCAATCATGCGATCAAAATCGCGGGAGATAAGGGAGAAAGGATCACCTGCATTCGGCGCAGAAGCAACACGACGTGCGGATCCATTAAGAGTCTGAAGACCAGTCATTAGTACCCTCCATTACAGACGAGTAATCTTGCGCCGTCAGTCCAGACCAGGCTGCAACCTTGACGCGTATCGGGGCACCATGCCCCTTTCCAACCTTGAGATAGATCAGCGGAAAAATTTCGCAAGTGTCCCAATCCAATTTTCTGCATTTTTTCGATATTTTTTGCCAAGCTTTACCGCCAAGCCTTTTCATCAAGCCAATTTGGCATTCCACCTTTTGGAATAATCAAACCTCACACTGGCGTCCTCAGCCCCTTCAGACTAGCTTCATCTCATTGCCTGGCGCCATCGCCGCCAACTCCCATAATAAGGATGATAGATGAGCACCCTTTTCTCTCCCCTCGCACTGGGCAGCCTCGCCCTTGATAACCGCATCGTAATTTCTCCGATGTGTCAGTATTCTGCCGATAATGGCAAAACCACCCACTGGCACGACATGCACCTTGGCAACCTTGCCCAATCAGGTGCCGGTCTTTTGATTATCGAAGCAACCGCCGTCGAACCCGAAGGTCGCATCACCTATGGCGATGTTGGTTTGTGGGATGATGAAACAGAAGCAGCCCTTGCCAAGCCCCTTGCGGCTGTGCGCAGCCATTCTGACATGCCAATCGCTGTCCAGTTGGCCCATGCCGGGCGCAAAGCATCTTGTGAAAAGCCGTGGGATGGGGGTGGTGCGATTGATCCCAACCATACCAATGGCTGGCAGGTTGTCGCACCGTCCGCGGTTCCATTCCGCGAAGGCGACCCAATCCCGGAATCCTTAAGCAAATCACGCATTATCGAAATCGTACAGGCCTTTGCTCAAAGTGCTAAACGTTCGGTGCGGCTTGGGTTTGACGCGATTGAAATTCACTCGGCACATGGCTATTTGCTTCATCAATTCCTTTCACCACACGCCAACAAACGTGATGATGAATATGGCGGATCATTTGAAAACCGTACCCGTCTCGTGTTTGAGGTTTATGACGCCATCCGCGAGGCCGTTGGCAATGATTACCCCGTTGGCATTCGCATTTCGGCAAGTGACTGGGTTGCTGATGGCTGGGACATTGATCAAAGTGTCGAACTGGCAAAACTTCTAAAAGCGCGCGGTTGCGACTTTATCGATGTGTCATCGGGCGGGCTTCACATTGATCAGAAAATCCCACTTGGCCCGAACTATCAGGTGCCGTTTGCTGCCCGGATAAAATCCGAAACCGGCATGACAACAATTGCGGTTGGCCTGATCACCGAAGCCGAACAGGCAGAAGCCATCACCTTTACCGGTCAGGCTGACGCCATCGCCCTAGCGCGCGGCATTCTTTATGATCCACGCTGGCCATGGCATGCGGCGGCTGCATTGGGGGCCGAAGTCAAAGCCGCCCCGCAATATCTACGCTGCCAGCCGCGCTCATTGAAAAAGCTGTTTGGCTAAACAAACAAAAGCCCGGCTGAACAACCAGCCGGGCTTTTTCGTATCTGACGGATAATTCATGCATTGCAACAGAAAAGGGCCCCGCAATTGCGAGGCCCTTCCTGTAGGGAAAAGGTCGGTTTGGCTGGTAAGGCTTAGAAGCCCATACCGCCCATGCCGCCCATGCCGCCCATGCCACCCATGTCAGGTGCGCCGCCAGCAGCCGCTTTGTCTTCCGGCTTGTCAGCGATCATGCATTCGGTGGTGATCAGCAGACCTGCGACCGATGCTGCGTCCTGCAGAGCAGTACGAACAACTTTGGCCGGGTCGATGATGCCAGCTTTAACGAGGTTGGTGTATTCGCCTTTCTGGGCGTCATAACCGAACTCAACGTCATCCTGCTCAAGCAGTTTGCCGGCAACAACCGCACCGTCAACGCCTGCGTTCTGAGCAATCTGGCGAACCGGTGCCTGCAGTGCACGACGAACGATGTCAACACCGATGGTCTGGTCGTGGTTTTCACCTTCAAGACCTTCAAGCGCGCGGACAGAGTACAGCAGAGCCGTACCACCACCAGCAACGATGCCTTCTTCGACAGCAGCGCGGGTTGCGTGCAGAGCATCGTCAACGCGGTCTTTACGTTCTTTAACTTCGATTTCCGAAGCGCCACCGATTTTGATCACAGCAACACCGCCAGCGAGTTTCGCCAGACGTTCCTGCAGTTTTTCACGATCGTAATCAGAGGTGGTTTCTTCGATCTGAGCGCGGATCTGACCGACACGTGCTTCGATCTGTGCTTTCTCACCAGCACCATCAACGATGGTGGTTTCTTCTTTGGTGATGGTAACCGATTTCGCGGTACCAAGCATATCAAGGGTCACGCTTTCAAGCTTGATGCCGAGATCTTCGGAGACAACCTGACCACCGGTAAGGATGGCGATGTCTTCGAGCATGGCTTTACGACGGTCGCCGAAGCCCGGTGCTTTAACAGCAGCGATTTTCAGACCACCGCGCAGCTTGTTGACAACCAGAGTTGCCAATGCTTCGCCTTCGATGTCTTCAGCAATGATCAGAAGCGGCTTGCCGGTCTGAACAACTGCTTCGAGCAACGGAAGAACCGGCTGCAGCGAGGAGATTTTTTTGTCGAAGAGAAGGATGTAAGGAGCATCCATATCAACGACCATTTTCTCAGGATTGGTCACGAAGTAAGGAGACAGGTAACCACGGTCGAACTGCATGCCTTCGACAACGTCGAGTTCAGTGTGCAGGCCTTTGGCTTCTTCGACGGTGATAACACCTTCGTTGCCAACTTTTTCCATGGCTTCAGCGATCATGTCGCCAACTTCACGGTCACCGTTTGCTGAGATGTTACCAACCTGTGCGATTTCATCGCGGCCAGCAACTTTACGTGCACGGCTCGAAATCGATTCGATGACTTTACCGGTTGCAAGATCGATACCGCGTTTCAGGTCCATCGGGTTCATGCCGGCAGCAACAGATTTGTTACCTTCACGAACGATAGCCTGTGCCAGAACGGTTGCGGTGGTCGTGCCATCACCAGCCATGTCGGCGGTGCGTGACGCAACTTCGCGCAGCATCTGTGCGCCCATGTTTTCGAACTTGTCTGAAAGTTCGATTTCTTTGGCAACCGAAACACCGTCTTTGGTTACGCGCGGTGCGCCAAAGGATTTTTCGATAACAACGTTACGGCCTTTCGGGCCGAGGGTCACCTTGACAGCATCTGCCAGGATGTCGACACCGCGCAGCATTTTAGCGCGTGCGTCGGTGGAGAATTTTACTTCTTTAGCAGCCATAATATTCTTTCCTCTCTATGAGACGGATGAACGTGGACTTAAATCACCCAAAAGGGCTGATTTATTCCATGATGCCCATAATGTCGGACTCTTTCATGATCAGCAGCTCTTCGCCGTCAACCTTGACTTCGGTGCCCGACCATTTGCCGAACAGAACCTTGTCACCAGCTTTGACGTCAAGAGCGACGATCGAGCCGTCTTCTTTACGCGCGCCAGAACCCACAGCGACGATTTCGCCTTCCTGCGGTTTTTCTTTCGCGGTATCCGGGATAATGATGCCACCAGCAGTCTTGGTGTCAGACTCGACACGACGTACCAGTACTCGATCATGCAACGGACGGAACTTCATTTTAGACAACTCCGTGTTTAAATTTAAGGCTCGTTTATACTACGACTAACCGGGATGAGCCCGTATTAGCACTCACCCCCGGCGAGTGCTAATAGCATTTATTGGAGTGCCTGTTCAAAGTCAATAGGAAGATGCAAAAAGACGCAGAAATGTAACGATTTCTGCTTATAAGACTATGCGCATATCAGGATAAAAAATCCGATCACAAGGCGGCGTGATCACACCATTTCCCAGCGCCTTATACAACCCCACAGATAAAAAACTTTCGCAGGACCAATTGCCCCTTCGTCCGATTGCCAAAATGGCCAAAGGGCCGGGCGAATTACAATAAAGTATAAGCCGCCTATCCTTACCGCACTTTGAAACTGTTTTGTTTAAGGTCCATACTCATTCCCATACACATTCAAAGTGTGACCCCAAGCCAATGACGCTTGGAATGAAAACGAAAAACATAAAACACTGATAAAATGACCGAGCAAATGTCGCCAGGATTCGTTTATGCCCTGTACTAAAAAATTGAAAATCTTACCTTTTTTTCATTTTTGGAAAAAAAATGCAGCGACGACGTCTCTTTGTCTTGCTTTTGCTGTCGCACTGACTGGCTTTAGCCAGAATACATTCGCAGCCGAACCAGACATCCTCTGCCCCAAAAAAATTACCTATGTCGAAAATGATCCATTGTCACAAAAGACAATCGTGATTTTGCAAAAGCTCTATGCCCAATTGGGCTGCCCGATTGAAGCCATCAAACTGCCCGGTCGCCGTGGCCCATTGCATTTCAACCGCGGCCTTGTAGATGGCGAGTTACACCGGGGCATTCCGGCCGAAAAGAACTATAGCCGTGCTTTCGTGCGATCATCTGTGCCGCTTTTGGAAATATCAAACCGGCTATGGCGCAACCCAAGCGACACCGATCCAAATACTCCAATCACCTATACGCTGGGCGTTGCATGGCAAGAAAAATACATTGCCAATGACACAGCCAAGACCGGCATCACCCACACGCCAATCATGTTTAATTCCGAAAAACACGAAGCCTATGCCCAGGGCCGCGTCACACGTTTCTTATCGGCAGACACCAATATAGAAGACATGATCGCCAAGAATATTCTTGGCAATACGCCTGCACCAATCATTGAGAAAACCATCGTAATCCTGCCGCTCTATCACTATTTGGGCGCGGAATTTGCTCCGTTCATGGAAAAGTTTTCTGCCTTGGTCAACCAAACAAACCCTTTTCGCAAACAGCCCGACCCAGCATTACAAGCGACTGAATAATCACGAGAATGCCACTTATTGATCAACGCCACTTGTTGATCAAAGCACTGTTTTTGTTTCTCTGCACCAAGGCATATGGAAACACGTTCAAGGCTTGGGCTGAAGGCGAAAATAACGTGCGATTACGTCAGTTTGATCAAAATGACGTCGCCCGACAAAGGCGGTTGCATGATGGCCCCATTGCCGCATGGCACCGGGGCGCTCAATCCCCATCGGCCACAGAATAAAGCGTTCCAAACGGTCTGTTCCCGGCACAAAGCCGTCCTCGTCATAAAGGCTGGCATATCCTGATCCATCCTCAAGCTTAATACTGGCAAGAGCTTCTTCTCGCACCAGTTCCATGCCCGTTTTGGGCGAAACGGTTTCGGCGTTGTCTTTCGCAGTCACCGAAAGCAGGTAATGACTTGTGGCATCAACCCACAATATCGGATTTTCAAGCGTTGCCGGATCAAGAAAACCCGCAGGCGTTTCTGCGGTTTCGCTAATATCGTTGTCTTCAGGTGCCTTGATCCGTTCCAACCCCGCTGCCGGGAAGAACATGTGATAACAACCGCAGCCATGGATACTATCGGCAACGAGTGGCACGCCATCGTGGTCAAGAGTTACCCGCCAAACCAACGCATCAAGATGACCTGCCAAAACGTCAAACATTCCTGTCGCCGGACGTTCCGGGAACCAGACTGTATAAACGATTTGCGGGTACCATTTGTTCTTCCAATAGGTGTGGCTTAACCGATAGAAAACAGCAGGCTGCGCTCCATCAACTTTTGAAATAGCATCACGCGAAGCCAATGAGGGGCGCCCAATCTTGTCGCTATCAGACTCTTCACGCACACGGAACTCTGGCGCATAGGTTTGGGCAATGCGTTCTAGCTCGGCGGATGCTGGCAACAAGCGCCCGAAGCTGTCGCGCGTTATGCCTGTTATTGCATTTCCATCCCCGCCATCCCCCTGATCGAAGGCAGCGTATCGGCGCCAAAAACCAGACTTTGCAAAAACCGCAGGCGGTTGGGTGAAGCTTTGCAAATTATCGCGCTTCCACCCCTCATACCCGAAATGGGCCGCAAAGGCCGTTAGCGGGTACAAACCGGCGATGCGCTGAAAATCAAGATAATCATCTGGAACAAATACGGCCGCAGAAATTGATCCAAAACTCGAAGAAGTTAACTCTACAGCCAATTGATTGGCGCAATCATCAATGCCTTCAATTGATATGGCATGCCCTATCGGAAGATTTCGAACCTCGCTTGCGCGTGCTTGGCGATCAAGGCGGCGCATTTGATCAATCCAGTCGTCAAAAAGCGTTCCGCTTTCCTGACCATCAACTTGAGAAACCGCAATTTGTTTGCCCATCAAAACCGAATTGCGGTTTGCCCGCAAAAATGGATATCCCAAAACAGGCGCGGCTTCCGCGTTTCGCAATTCATTTTCGACAATCAAGGCATCGACATATTCAAGTTGATCACGGCAAGATAAATCAGATATTGGACCAACAGTCGGCAACGCCCCGACGCATGCGCTCAGGCTACCAATGGCCAAACTCATCATGACCATGGTCTTCATCGTTGCAGTTCTTACCATCATGCCAATAGCCCTTGCTGAAGAACGCGTTTTTAGGTTTTTGCGATTACCCTGACGTCTCGGGCAAAATTATAACGTATTTACCCTTGTCACTGCGCGCAAAAGCAACAACCTAATAGAACGCATATCTCATTTACCTTATTGATATTCCTGTAAAAGTTGCAAAAATGCTCGTCAAAAAATTACCATTAAGATACGTCGTTGCAACTGTTTGCATGCTATCATGGTCAAGCGTTGCGCATTCTCAACAAAAAGAAGAATGCCCTGTACAGATCGGCGTCGTAAGTGATGAAAAACTGTCAAACGACGCCAGCGAAATCATGGTAAAAATCTATACTGCTTTGGGGTGTCCTATTGAAATTGTCCCGCTTCCGAGGCGGCGGGGATTTATGGCCTTTAATAACAGCAGGGTAGACGGTGAGCTCTTTCGTTTTTCTGTCGGTGCAGATAACTATACCCGCCCTTACATCCGATCAGACACACCACTGTTCGATATTACCAACAGCCTCTGGGCTGCGCCACAAAGCAAGCGCCAATCAGAACTCCCCATTGGGTATATGTTCGGGATTGTCTGGCAGCAGAACTACCTAAAGTCCCAAAAGCTTCCAAAGAGTGGTCATCGTGATATCGGCGATTTGATTTTGCATTACAACAACGGCACACTCGATCGCTTTCTCGCCGAAGATTCTATGGTGAAAAATGCGATCCTCAATGGCGCATTTGAAGACGGAAACGAACCCGTTCAGTTGGAGCAACTGATGTCAGGACCGCTCTATCATTTCCTCGGCGCAGAATTCGCCCCCTTTATGAAGCGGTTCTCTGCCTATTTAATCGAACACAAGCCCTTCGTAACGCTTTCAGCTCCCGGGCCTATTCCTGCAACAAGATAAGCTCGGTTTAGCGATCGCTCAGGGCCAAAGAAATCCGATCGGCAAGTTGATCTACCGCCTGTGTCATTGCGCCAACAACTGAAGCCGTATCAACCCCAGCAGCATTCACAACAAAACGGGCATAGTCCGTTGTTGCCGTTTGTCGGCCACCTTGACCCGTAATTGTCCACCTTGCGCCTAAAAGACACAAACCGTCCGCGCGTATTTCAAAGGTATCGACATCCACCCGTACCTTTTGCGCAATGATCACAGCCGGCTTGGATGACGTCACTCGGAATTCTGGTTTTCTTTTAGCCAGTGCTGCGCTCAGGGCGCGCGTCATGCCAACGGACAATCGCTCCCCCCACCGCGCCGCTGGATCAGCGACCAGCTCATTAGCCCCTTTGCGCACAAAAATGTCGCGGCTGTCTTGAAAGTCCGGCACGGATACGGGTTCGACCTCGATGATTGGCATTCCGGTTTCATCGCGCGCGACCGGCGTAATATCCGACGGATAGCCCAGCAAATAGATACGTGGCTCAATCGTTGTGCAGCCCGCCAACATCGTAAAAACCGCAAAAATTGCAATAGCTGGCAGGCGCCAACGATTTATCTGCATCTGTACTTGCATCAACGTCCACCTCTTCCGGTCAGGATTGCGCTGGGATTACGTTCTATTTCGTGGGCAAAGCCGCGCAACGAACTTGCGGATGCCGCCAAATCCCGTAATGCGGCTTCCAGATCCGCACGCATTTGCGAACGCGGGTCGGTCAGATCGTTGACCGAATTTAAAAGCGCCTCAGCCTGACCAATCGCCCGGTTTGCCGTTTCCAACGTATGGTCAAGGGCAGGTCCGCTTTTTTCAAGCTGCGTTTGCCCCGTGGCAATCAGCCGGTCTAGATTTTTCAATGTTTCGCTGACATCTGCCTGCAAGATATTTACCGCATCACTTGCAGTTATCATTGCCTGCCGCGCCGCAACCGATGTTTCCCGCAGACTTTCTGCACTGGGTTCGATTTCTTTGTTCAGATTTTCTGACAACACCTCTAACGCACTTAATGTGCGAACCGCCCTTTCGGCCAACTCCGCCAATGGAAGGTCGGAAAACTGTTCTTTTATGTTCTGAAATTCGGATGGCAGAGTGGGGATTTCGGGGACCCCCATATCCGCCCCGTCCAATCGAACCTCTGTGTCGGGCTTCATATCAAGTTCCACGGCAAATTGCCCCGTAACAAGGCTTTGCGCCGTTAATTGTGCCCGCAAACCTGCAGAAACCAGCTTTTTAATGTCCACAGGCATATCCGCATCAGCACTACTGCTCATGGTGACACCGTCTTCTTCAAGCTCGATAAATACCGGTACTGTTGCGGTCAATTCGTCAGAATTGATTTGCAGCGATATTGATCGAACCGACCCGATCCTCATGCCGCGAAACGTCACCGGTGCGCCAATCTGTAATCCTGCGACCGAACCTTGGAAAAACACGACGGCACGGGTTTTATCTGCAAACAAGGATTTGCCGCCAAACATTAGAATGGCGACGACGACCAGCGCCATCGCGCCAAGAACGAAACCACCAACAAGGGCTGATTTATTTACCGCCATTCTCAAATCCCTTTGTGTTTTCCATCGTCGTCATTTGTTCGCGGTTCATGAAGGCCCGAACAGTTGGGTGATCACACCCATCAAGCAATTCGCGCGGCGAACCATGTGCAACCGGCTGACACGTTTCCGCATCCAAAAATATCCCGGAATCCGCAATCGACAGCAAACTGGGCAATTCGTGGCTGACCAGAATAATCGTCGCACCAAGCCCATCACGCAAATCAAGGATCAGGTCATCTAGACGTTTTGACGAAATCGGATCAAGCCCGCCCGATGGTTCATCAAAAAACAGGATATCGGGATCAAGTGCCAATGCACGCGCCAATCCTGCCCTTTTACGCATCCCACCGCTTAGATCAGCAGGCATGACGTCGGCTGCTGGGCCTAAGCCAACCAGTGCCAGCTTCAACCGAACCAACATATTGATCGAATCTTCGCCTAAATTGGTAAACATCCGCAGCGGCAAGGCAACATTATCCGCCACACTCAGCGAACTCCACAAGCCACCACTTTGGAAAAGAACACCAAATCCACGGCCGATCTCTGCCCGTCGGTCGGCTGTGACATTCCAATAATCGTCATCACCAAATTGCACAGCCCCCTTGATGGGCCGAAGCAACCCGATCAAGGATTTCAACAAGGTGCTTTTGCCACAACCACTTCCGCCCATAACGGCAAAAATCGACCCGCGTGCCACCTCAAATGACACATTTCGTTGGATGACTTTTGGCCCATACGCCAACGTCAAATCAGATACGACCAATTTAGATGTCTGTTGGGGTGTTGCGGTCATGATCTAGAACCCCACCGCATTGGCACAGATCGCAAAAACGGCATCCACAGCAATCACCCCGACAATCCCAACCACAACAGCACTGGTCGCAGCATGCCCAACATCAGCAGCACTGCGCCCGGCCTGCAGGCCGATCCGGCACCCGACAATTGCCACCAACGCCCCGAAAACAATGCTTTTGGCAAAACCAAACACAAACTGGGACCCCGAAATTGCCAACCTGATTTGCTCGAAAAACGCCGTTGGTGTTAGATCAAGCATCCCAACCGCAACCGTCAAACCACCCAAAAGCCCAATCGCACAGCCATAAAGATACAAAAGCGGCATCATGGTTGTAAGCGCCAAGACACGTGGCATAATCAGGTAATCACGCACCGGGATGCCAATCACATTCAACGCATCAATTTCTTCGTTGCTTTGCATGGTTGCAATATGCGCGGCATAGGCACCACCCGTGCGGCCTGCCATGACAATCCCCGTCATGACAGCGGCCATTTCACGCACGACCGCAATACCAACCAGGTTGGCGACAAATATTTCTGCCCCGAACCGGCTTAATTGCACCGCCCCGGCAAATGCCAAAATGCCCCCAACCAGAAAATTGACAATGGTCACGATCGGCAGGGCCATACTGCCCGCGTTCAAAATGCAATCGCGCAAATCCACCGCGCGCATCTTTAACCCGCCGCGCAAACCAACCAAACTGCCCAGCAAAACCTCGCCAAAAAATTCAATTGCGCCAAACACCTTACCGGCCTGATCAATCACCCATCGTCCAAGTTGGCGGTCTATGGAGGGTGGTTCGGGTAAAATGGCATCGCCTGCGTCATGACCACTTGCCAATGCAAGCAACCGTCGGGCTGACGCGGGCAAGGCAGAATCATCAAAAACCGCACCGCAGGCCACGGCACCGGAACGCAATTCCCACAAAAAGGCAATCAACCCACTATCCCAGCGGCCCAGTTCCCCGACATCAAAGGAAATTTTGCTTATGTCACTGCCATTGTGATCAAACACCCTGTCAACAGCACCAACAGACATGCCGCCTTCGCGTGCAATCCAGTCGCCGGAAAGACCAATGACAACCTGTCCGTTCTCATACTGTGCGCTCCAGTCATGGAGACCAACATGTTCAGGATGGGTTGCTTGCCCGCTACGATCATGCATCATTGATCACAATGCAATTTCGACGATGACATCGCCCCGGCACGGTCCGATACGGTCCGATACCTTGCGAAGAAACCTGACATTTTCAAACGGCGAATGAAACATGGCCCTCATTTCGGATGCACAGCACAATACCAATCTTGGTACAGGATTGCGCGATCAGCGGCCTTGCGCAATATCAAGTTGCACCATAAGCACCCGATATGAAGAAGTTATTTGATTCTTATCCGTCTTCTGAGACTGATCCTCGCCCAGCCCTGCGGGCAGAAATGGGGGTATTTTAGCCCGCACTCAGATTTCCTTTATAAGGCCATCAACATATCCAGCAGCAATGCCGCGACGGCTGACAGTGCCAAAACCCAACCAATTCCCATATGCCGCCACAACAACATATATCCCGACAGCAAGATCAGAATTGCTGATACCGGGTTGATTGACACCACATCGGGAACCCATAGCGTCAGCAATCCGATGCGGTGCTCCACGATTTCCCGAAACAGCACATGAAGGCCAAACCACACAGACAGGTTCAAGATCACGCCAACAACAGCCGCCGTAATCGCATGAAGGGCCCCGGCAAGTTTAGGCTGGGCGGCAATATGTTCGATATATGGCGCCCCGGCAAAAATCCAAACAAAGCACGGTATGAATGTTACCCAAAGTGTAACAAGCGCACCCAAAATACCAAGTCCCATACCACCTTCGCGGTATCCGGCAACAAATCCGACAAACTGTGTAACAAGGATCAGCGGACCAGGCGTCGTTTCCGCCAAGCCCAATCCGTCCATCATTTCGGTCGCTGTCAGCCAGCCAAATTCTGTCACCACATCCTGTGCCATATAGGCCAGCACAGCATAGGCACCACCAAATGTTACAACCGCAAGCTTGGAAAAGAATATCCCGATATCCATAAGAATCGGCACCCCCGCAAGGGCGATAACCGGGATAAACCAAACACAAAGACCAAGACCAATCGTAACCGTTGTGCGCAAAAGGCTTCCTGCGGGCAGCGCCGCAAGTGTGCCATCTTGTGCAGCACTTGCCGACCATGCACCGTACAAGCCTGCTCCAAGTACTATAATCGGATAGGGAACATCAAAAAAGAAGATGGCAGAGAACGCACACCCTGCGATCACCCAATGCGATGCCCCGTTTAGCGCGCGCTTCGACACCCGCAACAATGCTTCGATCACGATAACAACCGCTGCTGCCTGCACGCCAAGAAAAAGCATATCAACCAGCGGCACTTCCCCAAACGTCACATAAAGAGCCGACAGCGCAAACACCACCAATGCTCCCGGCACCACAAATAACAACCCGGCGATGAAACCACCGAAATTGCCATGCAAACGCCAGCCAACATACGTTGCCAATTGCATCGCTTCGGGCCCCGGCAGCAACATGCAAAAACTAAGCGCACCAAGAAACTGTTTTTCACTCAGCCACTTTCGCTCGTCGACAAATATCCGGTGCATAAGGGCAATCTGTGCTGCTGGCCCGCCAAAAGAAAGCAGCCCGACCTTCAAAAAAACCCAAAACGCCTCAACACGACTGACGGTCGTCGATCCTGTGTCTGTCATTGGATCAAACCTTGGCAATGGCGGCTGGCCAGTCATGGCCTTCATCCGTCGCATCGCGCGCCCAGCGATAGAACAAATCATACAGCGCAATGCCCGCTTCCATCTGCGCAAGATCATCGCGATACATCCGCGACAACCCCAAAGAAGCAGCAAGAAGCCCCGCTGCTTCCGGCGCAAGATCGTGCCGGTTTGTGTCAGCAGCTCTCACAATCGTGGCAAGTCGATCAAGTGCTTCGATCCGAAGTTCAAATTCGTCAATCATGGTGTCAAAGGTGCAATTCTCGCCACGGTGGCTCCAGAACACATCTTCAACGTCAAACGGCGTTGCCTGAAAGCTTTTCGCGACTTTCATCACCTGATTAGGCGCAACAAAAAGAAATTGCGCCGTCGGGTCGATGAACCGTCGGATCAGCCATGGGCAGGCAATCCGATCAATTTTTGGTCTGTGGCGGGTAACCCAAACAGTTTGGAATTCAACATTCCGTTCAGGCAGTTTGGCGGGGTTAATCACCGGCATTCCAGCATCGCACCAAGCAGAATGTCCGCCTTGCAGCGTCTCTGCAAGACAGCCCCCCGCACGCAGAACTGAAGCTACACCTTGGCTAAGCTCAAGCCCATTTTGGCAATAAATCAATGCCTTATCGCCAGCCAGTGTCTTGGCCAGAGTTGGAATGTCAGAAAAAAGATGCCTCCGTGCACCGGGTATCAAGCGCGTGTCACCATTGAAATCCGCATCAAGGCGCACATCAATAATCACCGGACAAGCTGGTGTTCCAATAAGACGAGATAATTGGAAAGCTTTAATTTCTGTGGGAGAAGCCATTACAGCATCCTTCTCTGAAGTTTATTGGAGAGGATGCGACATTTTAGCTAACGCCTCACGAGGCGTTCGCGAGCCCCATAACTTTGTGGTAGCAGATCACCCTGACAAAAGTCAATCTTGGCTTCATAACCGTACAGACGCCGTTTCTGTCGTTCTGTATCCAGAAATCTATCTATCAAACCAAGATATTTGAGCTTAGGGATGACAGAAACACCAAATTCAGCGAGTTGACAGAAACAACCTCAGATCCAATACTTGATCCATGGGGCAGCGAGCGCCCCGTGAGGCTTTGGCCCAAGCATCGCGTCATGCAACCCTTTTGGGAGTACGTCGCCATGGATAGGCCAACAACACAAAATCTTGTTTCTCTTGGCAGACATTTCGTCCGCCCGATCCCCTTCAAAGCACACCGCATCGATGGTTTCAGCCCTGAAACGCTTGAACGATCCTATGAGGAAAAGTACGGCGGAACAGTTCGCCGACTAAACGAAGTGCAACGCCTGCTTGGCGGGCTGCCCACCAATAGATTGGCAACTGACGAGTTCCAATGCCTTAAGAAAGAGGAACGATTTCTTTCCGGCGAAATCAGTCTTTACGAAGCCTTTTTCGACGGGCTTGGCGAAGATGGTGGAGAAGCGCTTTCTGACACGCCCTTTCAATCCGCACTTAAAACAGATTTTGGCAGCGTCCAGAATTGGTGGGATGAAGTCCGTTCTTTGGTCAAATCATGGACTGGTGGGCCCGGATGGATTGTTCTTTTTTGGAGTTCAAGCCTAGAGCAGTTGCTAACCGTTCCGATAGCACATGATCAAAGCATCCCGGCATCCGTGCCAATTTTCGCACTCAACATGGATAAAAACATTTGGGCTGAAGATTTCGGGGGCGACAGCATGGCCTATGCCAAAGCCGTTTTTCATAACCTGCATTGGAGCAGAATTGCCCAGCGTTTCCATGCATGTAAAACAACATATCTACATCAGCCTGATCCAAACCAGATAAGCGTCAGAGAACTGGCCGAACGCATTGCCGAAAACGACGAAACGGTCTTTGTTCTTGATGTCCGACATGACGATGACCGGGAACGATATACCGCCCGCATCATGGAAACCGACTGGCGGGATTCCTTTTGCGTTCCTGACTGGGCTGACGAATGCGATCGCACCAAAACAATTGTAGTTTATTGCATGTACGGATTTTGGGTCAGCCAAAAAGTCGCCGAGGAGCTCCGTGCTCGTGGTCTAAAAGCGTGCTCTCTTGAAGGGGGAATTGCCGCATGGCGCGCGATGGGGCTGCCCACCACAGATACTAAAACCGCACCTAAAAACCGGTAATCGGAAAATCAGCGGAGATCTGAGGCCCATATTGGGCCTCAGATCTCCCTTAAGCTCGGGACTTTATTCCACCGTGACGGATTTTGCCAAATTTCGGGGCTGATCAACGTCGGTGCCCTTATGAACAGCCACGTGATAGGCCAACATCTGTACCGGGATGGTATAAAGAATTGGTGCCACGAAATCGGCGACCTTTGGCAATTCGACCGTGGCAGATGCGATATCACCAAGCTTGGCTAACCCCGGCGCATCGGAAATAAAGATCACACGTCCACCGCGTGCGGCGGCTTCTTGCATGTTTGAGGCTGTTTTTTCAAACAACTCATCAGACGGGGCGATGACAATGATCGGAACGGACTGATCAATCAGCGCGATCGGGCCGTGCTTCATTTCGCCCGCGGCATAACCTTCGGCGTGGATATAGGAAATTTCCTTAAGCTTAAGAGCACCTTCCATCGCAATCGGATAACCAAGACCGCGACCGAGATACAAAACATCGCGCGCATCGGCGATATCAAGTGCCAGATTCTTCAATGCTTCATCATGATGCAGGACTTCGGCGGCATGCTTTGGCACTTCGGTCAGCGCAGTTACAATCGCATTTTCCTCGTCCTTGTTCAGCGTGCCATTTTCACGACCAATGGTCACCGCAAGGCAGGCAAGAACGGTAAGCTGTGTCGTAAATGCCTTGGTCGACGCCACACCGATTTCAGGACCGGCATAGGTCAAAAGAACCAAATCACTTTCACGCGCAATGGTGCTTTCGGCGACATTGACGATGGAAACAATTTTCTGGCCTTTGGATTTGGCGTAGCGAAGGGCCGCTAGCGTATCAAGTGTTTCACCCGATTGGGAAATAAACAGCGCGACGCCCCCCTTGGGAAGCGGCGGGCAGCGATAGCGGAACTCGGATGCCACATCGACATCAACGCCAAGCCCGGCATAACGTTCAATCCAGTGTTTTGCCACAAGGCCCGCATAGAACGACGTCCCGCAGGCAACAATGGTCAGACGCGACGCATCCGCGAATGAAAACGGCATTTCTGGCAGTTTGATCGTCTGAGTCGCCGGATTGATAAAGGCATGCAGGGTATCGCCAATCACGGCTGGCTGTTCGAAGATTTCCTTTTGCATGAAGTGGTTGTAGTTCCCCTTGCCCATCATCGCCCCCGAAACGGCGGACAATTTGGTTTCGCGGGTTACTTCCACATCATTTTCATCACGGACCTGAACGCTCTCACGGGTCATTTCGACCCAGTCGCCTTCTTCAAGATAGATCAGCTTATTGGTCAGGTGCGACAAGGCCATTGCATCTGATCCCAGATACATCTCGCCATCACCCAAACCAACGGCAAGCGGTGTTCCCCGACGGGCACCAAAAATCACGTCATGACGGCCTGCAATCATGATCACCAGCGCAAAAGCACCTTCGATCCGATGCAAGGTGGCCGCAACCGCATCGCGCGGGGATTTGCCCTGATCAAGGAAGTCAGACACCAGATGGACGACAACCTCGGTATCGGTATCTGTGGCAAATCTGCGGCCCTTGGCGGAAAGTTCGGCCTTAAGGTCCTGATAGTTTTCAATGATGCCGTTATGGACAACAGCAACCTTACCATCGGTATGCGGGTGGGCGTTATTTTCGGTCGGAACACCATGGGTTGCCCAACGGGTATGACCGATGCCAACATCGCCCGAAAGCGGGCTTTCGCCAAGGCGCGTTGCAAGATTGATCAATTTGCCTTCTGCACGGCGGCGTTCAATATCGCCATTAACCAGTGTTGCGATCCCGGCACTGTCATAGCCGCGATATTCAAGGCGTTTAAGCCCCTCAAGAATACGCTCGCTTACGCTGTCTTTGCCGATAATCCCGATAATGCCGCACATAGTGGTTCTTTTCCCGCTTTTGGTCGCTTGTCATGTTGCGCCACCCCGATACCGTTTCAGGGCAACAAATTCGTTTTCTGTCAGTCGGATTATTTCTTGCCGGTCAAAGCCCGCATTTTCTCGCGAAACTTTGCTGCCCAGCCTGCTTTTTCAATGCGCTCGGCCCGGGTCAGGGTAAGGGCATCTGCCGCGACCTTGCCGGTAATCGTGCTGCCAGCACCAACAATCGCGCCATCGCCAATTTCAACTGGTGCCACAAGCGATGAATTCGATCCAATAAATGCGCCTGCCCCAATATCAGTATGTTGTTTGCGATAACCGTCATAGTTGCACGTAATCGTGCCCGCACCGATATTGGCCTTCGCCCCGACACGGGCATCACCGATATAGCTTAGATGATTAACCTTCGCCCCGTCTTCGACGACGGCCTTTTTGATCTCGACAAAATTGCCGACCTTGGCCCCCTTGCCAATCTCGGCCCCCGGACGCAGACGCGCATAGGGTCCGATATCGGCACCTTCGCCAATCGTGCAATTTTCAAGATGGCTAAACGCCTTAATCACGGTGTTATCGCCAACCACAACGCCGGGCCCAAACACAACATTTGGTTCCACAATCACATCACGGCCAAGTTTGGTGTCGGAACTCAAAAACACCGATGCCGGATCAATCAAGGTTGCACCTTCGACCATGGCATGGCTGCGCAAGCGTTCCTGAAGGATCGCTTCGGCCACGGCAAGCTGGGTGCGTGAATTAACGCCAAGGGTTTCTGCTTCGTCCACTTCGACAGCGGCACAGTGCTGCCCCTTTTTCTGGGCCACCTCAACCGCATCGGTCAGATAATATTCGCCCTTGGCATTGGCGTTATCAATCGCTTCAAGCGTGGCAATCATGTCTTCCGCCCGGAAACACATGACGCCGGAATTGCAGAAAGTGATCTGACGCTGTGCATCATCACATTCTTTTTCTTCGACAATTGCAGTTAGCTCACCGGTTTTGTCATCGGTTATCAATCGCCCATAGCCAGTCGGGTCCTCTGGACGGAACCCTAAAACAGCAACGGCATAGTCGCCTTCTTGGCGCGCTTTAACCAGTCGATCAAGGGTTTCTGCTGTGAAAAGAGGACTATCTGCATAAAGGACAAGAACGTTACCGGTGAGCCCGGTCAAACCTTCTTTCGCGGCCAAAACACCATGTGCGGTGCCAAGACGATCTGTTTGCTCGAACGTTGGATGCGGTGCGACGGCCTCAATCAATTTCGGCATTTCCGGCCCGACCACAACCATGGTCTTGGATGCCTTAAGATGGGCTGCGGTATCAATCACGTGATTGACCATCGGCTTACCCGCGACCTTGTGCATGACTTTTGGCAAGGCGCTTTTCATGCGCGTGCCCATACCTGCGGCCAAAACAACAACACTCAGATCCATCGACATTCAGCACCCTGTCGGCTGCGACGATACGCAGCACCCCTCGTTTTTACACCATATCCAATGATGGACATGGCAAATAAGCGAACTCGCAGCAAGTCTTAGAACATATTCTTTTGCAGCAAAAGCCCATAAAGAATCACGTTTTGTTACCGCCTGTTAGCGGATGTTACCGTTTGTTAATGGCACAAACTCGGTTAAGTTCCCCTAAAGCCACCACCACCAAATCCCAAATCCATTTCAGGAGCCCCGTTTCATGGCAAAATTCATCATGTTCGATCTCGACGGTACATTGATTGACGGGGTTGACGACATCTTGTTTGCGATGAATGGATTGCTCAAAGCCCATGACCACGCGCCACTCATCCGCCATGACATCGAGGCCATGCTGGGCGACGGCACATGGATGCTGACCAAACGGGCTTTTGCCGCACGCAACGACCATCCAAATGACGCCCGACTTGATGAACTGAATGCCGACTTCAACGCGCGATATGTTGAAACCAATTACGCCTATACCCGTCTTTATGAAAATGCGGAAAATGTCCTGCGTGATCTCAAAGCAGAAGGCTGGACGATTGCGCTGGCATCAAACAAACCCGAAGCCCCGTGCAAGGCAATCCTGCAAAAACTTGGCATTGCTGATCTTTTTAGTGTGATTGCCGGTGGGGATTCATTTGCGGTCAAAAAACCTGACGGACGCTTTTTGAAATACGTCCTTGATCAACTTGGCTTTGATGCCAACAACGGCGACACCACCATCATGGTCGGCGATCACGCAAACGATGTAAACGCCGCCCGCGATGCAGGTAACATTGTTCCTATTGCGGTTGCTTTTGAAGTTGATGCGACAAAGGCAAACTCACTCAACGCTGACGCCGTTGTCACGGATTATGCTGACCTCCCAAGCGCGATAAAGGTAATCACGGGCTGAACCGCAAGGTTAAACATCTTCGCAGCGAGCCCCCCAGATCACTTGATTGGCACGGCCCCTGTATTGACGATTTCAAACGCCCAATCCTTGGCTGCTGTATCATCAAGATTGAGATGTTCCACAAGGTAGGCAAGGCGCTCTGTGTCATTGCCTTTCGCCGTGCAGAAACGGTCCTGCAAGTAGAATGGCGGTGTTGCCTGATAGGACAGTTTCGCACGTACCGATGCCGGAGTTCCGGTCATGTCTGACAATTTGATTTCATATGTCACATGATCACCCCCCGTCGCACTTGGCCGCAGATAATCCGGATCGCCGTCAATTGCGGTAAAGCCTGCATCCTCGGCAAGGTCTTCTCCTGCACCTATCGCATTGGCGATCTTGATCCGTTCAGCTAACGGAAGATACCCTGCTGGCGGCAGACGGTTATCTTTGACCTCAGCACAGATTGACAGGAAGCTTGTCGTCAATTGGCCTTTGGGGGCGACATTATGCCCACAGCTATAATTGGTACTCCCGTCAAGTGGCGGTGTGCTAACCAGTTCCTGATAAATCTGGACCTGGTCCTGTGCGCGCACCGTCTGATAATGCGGTTGATGGGCTCGCTTAAGCGGGTCAATACGCGCGCTGCATTGATTATCCCACCATAGCTCACCCTCAACTGGCGTCCCGCCTTGATCAACAAT
This sequence comes from Rhodospirillales bacterium, assembly GCA_019634165.1. Classification (GTDB taxonomy): domain Bacteria; phylum Pseudomonadota; class Alphaproteobacteria; order Rhodospirillales; family Thalassospiraceae; genus Thalassospira. The sequence goes on along the minus strand of JAHQVT010000008.1, from coordinate 122,948 downwards.
GACGCCAGCGCCATTAACCCGACCTGACGCCCAAATCACCGTTTCATCCTGATCAAGGACTTCAAACGTAACAAAGGCACGTCGGAAGCCAACGCCCGAGGGGAACTTGTGCCCGGTCAGACTGGCAATTGCGACTTCACTTGTCAGCAGCCCATCCTGAATGGCTGAACCCGTAATCTTGATATTGACCGTATCACTACGCGCCTGCTTGATCATGGCACGTTCGGTATAGGCCAGAGGATCAACACCTTTGGCACCTAACATCGGATCAGCCGTCGGAATGCCCATAATCTCGGGGAACTGTTGGAACATTTCGACAAGGAACAAGTTCAACCCGACCAATGTGTGCCGGGCAAAACCATCACGAACTTCAAGATCGAGAAGCTCCGGCCCAAACGTATTGGCCGACGCCGGGAAGTTTGAATATTCTTGGATTGAGGCAATCTTGCTGCGGAATTTGGCTTTGTCATCACCGGATGGCATATGACATTCCTGACAGCTCAGCGCCATTGTCCCGGCACCACCGGGCAATGCTCCATCTATGGTATAGCCGGTTCTAAAATCACTAAACGCCCATTCGGCATAGGTTGTCTGCTCATAAACCGTGCCAACCTGCTTGCCATCTTTAAGAACGGGAAGATGCACTGTGTGGCATGTGCCGCACATCTCCGATGTCTTGATGGCATCCCCTTTGGCCGGTGTAATGCCAAGGGTATATTCCATTGGATGTTTTTGCGGCTTGTCAAACGGCCCATAAAGCGTATCCGCATCCCCCACCAAGAAACTACCGGTAAAGGTTTTAGCAAAGCCCTTTTCGTTGGGGTTAAGTGTTTCCTGACGCTTTAGAACACAGGCATTCTGTGGTGCGTCTTTGAACTTTTCCGTAGCATCCTTACCCAGCACCATCTGATGGCACGACATGCAGGAAATACCATCACGTGCCAAGGCACCATAAGATGCATGACCGGCAGCGAGATTGTTCGCCGGATACGGAATGGCATTCACCATGGATCTGTCAAAATCACCACATGCAATCGCTGTTTGAACACCGGACGCCGCATCGGTCTGCTGCGCCATATTATGATCAATCTGGAACTGTCGTTGCCCCATGATCCCGTGACAGCCAAAGCATGTATTCTGAACCAAATCGGATTGATCGCTGTGGAAGGTTTGCAGTTCGCTGGCCACCTGAGCAAAGAATATCGGGTCACGGCCTGCCAATCCCATCGGGGATGACCGCCACGTGGCATACGGCGACATATTCAACAAAAGATCCCCGTCCGGGTCCGGCATTGTCATATCAAACTGCAAGCCTGTGCTACCCGCATCATGGCACCCCACACACTGATCGCTTGTCATGAACTGATTATGCGGTGCTGGCCCGTCCGCCCCCATCCACACCGTGTCATAGCTTTGCGATGGCATATTGCTTGGCAGTGCCAGATTATAGTCAAACGGACTGCCCGTTTTGGCAAAGGCGGTTAAAATCGCCGCCATGTCAGGATGCGCATTCGTACGGGCAGTGCCCAAAGGATCAGGAACTTTTTCATGTTGCGCACGCAAGCTGTGAATATCCCCCGGCGCCCCGCTTGATGGGCCGTTCTTTTTGACCGACGGGGCAACACCCCCATCTTGTCCCAGATATTGACCGGCAAAGAAATCCTGCGACAAGAACACTTCCGGCTGCCCCGGATGACCTTCGAGGTTTTTTAACTCGGCAAAAGTCATGTCACGGGCAGAACCGTGGCAATTCACGCAATATTGCCCAAAACCCATATTGGCTGGACCGTTGCTGGTCCCGGCGGGCCAATCCGTTTTCCAGCCCGATCCCGGCCAACCATACCATCCCCAGAACCATCCATCATAAGATGCTTCGCTATCACGCACCATGATCGCCGCACCGCTGGTTGGCCAAAGGTGCGTAGGATCTGCCCCGGCACAGGCCGCCGCTGGTTGCGGATACATTTCCTTGACCATGATCGCACCGTCTGGAATATCGGCAGGGGCACTAGATCGGCTGTCCTCAGCGCCACGGTTTTCGGACAACCAATTGACCATATCGGGGGAATACCAGATCACAACTGGCGAATGTGTCCCATGATAAGTGCCAACCCACTGTCCTTCATGACCGGCCGTATCCCGACTGGCGGTAAAAGGTCCGGTATCGCGGACAAACTTGTCGCGCACCCACCCGGCATCCGTATTGCGATGACACCAATTATCGAAGAATTTTGAAAGAGCTGTTTCATATTGGTCAAGCGGCAAGGCAGATGGATCAGCCACCGTCGCACTCAGCGATTTGCATAACGCGGGATCTGTCGGGATAAGTGCTTGATCGCGCAAAGCGGAACACGATTGCGCCCAAACAGCGCCAGATATGCAACACCCGGTCCCTGCCAAGATCAGCGCACGCAAAGGCATCGTTGCAGACCGCTTAAACATAACTCTCTCCCCAGATTGCGTTTGTCCCGAACGCATTTTAACCCTGTTATGAGTATGGTCTTTTCGTTGAAAAATTCAACCCTTGATTGATAGGTCTGGGCCTCGCTCATCCCTTGCGCTTGTGACAAAAAAACCAGCTGGCAAATACTTGCCAGCCGGTTTGTTGTATTTCGCCCGCTCCGATACGCTTAGAAACCTGATCGGAGCAGCCTAGAAAGAAAGCCTGTTATCAATGGCTGTCTTTAGGAATTTCGTTGCCTCGATGACCGACAAGGAAGTCAAAATCGGCACCTTTGTCCGCTCCGATAACGCTTTTGTAATACAGCGAGGCATAGCCACTTGCCGGGACCGGAACGGTGTTTTTCCAATCTTTTAGACGTTGAGCGAGTTCTTCATCGCTGATGTCGAGATGCAGTTTGCGTTTGGGCACGTCAAGTTCGATCATATCGCCATTCTGAACCACGGCAAGCGGCCCACCGGCTGCGGCTTCTGGTGATGTGTGCAAAACAACCGTGCCATAGGCCGTGCCGCTCATCCGCGCATCGGAAATACGCACCATGTCGGTGATGCCTTTGCGCAATACTTTCGGCGGCAAGCCCATATTGCCGACCTCGGCCATGCCCGGATAGCCTTTGGGACCACAGTTTTTCAAAACCATGATGCAGTTTTCATCGATATCAAGCGCCTCGTCATAGATCTTGGCCTTGTAATCATCGATGTCTTCAAACACCACCGCACGGCCGCGATGGGTTAAAAGTTCCGGTGTCGCAGCAGATGGCTTAAGCACCGCGCCATTCGGCGCAAGGTTGCCTTTGACCACGGCAATGCCGCCGCTTTCGGTCAAGGCGTTTTCGAACGGGCGAATAACGTCATCGTTCCAATTGCGCACATCCTTGACCTGATCCCACATGGTTTCGCCCGAAACCGTCAGGGCATCATTATGAAGCTTACCCGCTTCCCCCAGCGCCTTGATCACAACCGGCAAACCACCCGCATAGAAGAATTCTTCCATCAGGTACTTACCCGATGGCTGCAGGTTCACCACAGTCGGAATATCGCGGCCCAACCGATCCCAATCATCAAGGGTAAGATCAATGCCAACGCGCCCGGCAATCGCAAGCAAATGGATCACCGCATTGGTCGAACCACCAATCGCGCCATTAACCCGAATGGCGTTTTCAAACGCTTCTTTGGTCATAACATCAGACGGCTTAAGATCGTCTTTGACCATATCGACAATCCGCCGACCGGTAATATGCGCCATGACGCGACGGCGGCTATCAACGGCCGGGATCGCAGCATTGCCCGAAAGCGCCATACCAAGGGCCTCGGCCATGCTGGCCATGGTTGATGCCGTGCCCATCGTGTTGCATGAACCGGGCGAACGCGACATGGCAATTTCGGCTTCAAGGAAATCTTCGGTGCTGATTTTACCTGCTTTGCGGTCTTCGGAAAGCTGCCAAAGCGAGGTTCCCGACCCAATATCCTGCCCCCGCCATTTGCCATTCAACATCGGCCCGCCCGTTACAACGATGGCCGGAATATCTACACTGGCCGCGCCCATCAAAAGGGCTGGGGTGGTTTTATCGCACCCCACCATTAGAACCACACCATCAAGCGGGGTTCCGCGCAGGGCTTCTTCAACATCCATGGCGGCCAGGTTACGGAACATCATGGCCGTGGGGCGAAGCGTGCTTTCGCCAGCCGAAAACACCGGGAATTCAAGCGGCAAGCCGCCTGCTTCGTAAATGCCATGTTTGACCCGTTCGGCAAGATCACGCAGATGGGCATTACAGGGGGTCAATTGCGACCATGTATTGCAAATGCCGATCACCGGGCGACCATCAAACAGGTCAGACGGCAGACCCTGGTTCTTCATCCAGCTGCGGTGATAGATATTGTCTTTGCTGGTTCCGCCGAACCAACCTTCTTGTGACCGCAAGGTGTGCGGCCAGGGTGCCGGTTTGAACTTCGTCATGCCCGTATTCCTTTTTGACTTATTATCGTGACGGGTCCGATTTTGTGCCGTTGGGACATCCGCACAAGGGACTTTGAACGACACAAACAGGCACCCAACCGGCTTTGTTGGCTGTTGTCATCCATGTCTGTGTCGTTCCGCGTCATCGTATTGTTACGCCTTGTTTTTATTGTAAACGTCGAAGATCACGGCTGCGAGAAGCACCAGACCTTTGATCACTTGCTGCCAGTCAATACCAACACCAACGATCGACATGCCGTTATTCATAACCCCCATGATCAGCGCGCCGACAACCGCACCAATCACCTTACCAACCCCACCCGACATCGATGCACCACCGATAAAGACCGCGGCAATCACATCAAGCTCGAAAGCAAGACCGGCTTTTGGTGTTGCCGTGTTCAAACGTGCGGCAAAAACCAACCCGGCAAGGGCCGCCAACATGCCCATATTGGCAAAGGTAAAGAAGGTCAGGCGTTTGGTATTGATCCCTGAAAGCTTGGCTGCCTTTTCATTCCCGCCAAGCGCATAAATGCGACGGCCAAGGGTCGTTGAGTTGGTGATAAAGGTAAAGATCGCGATCAGCACCGCCATAATGATCAAGATGTTTGGCAACCCGCGATAGGTCGACAGCAAATAGGTCACAAACAGGATCGCCAAACCGGCCACCGCATGCTGGATGACAAAGACCGCCATCGGTTCGTCAACAGCGGCAAATTTCGCCTGCTTGGCACGTGATCGCAAACCAAGGATCGGCAGCAGTGCGGCCAAGGCAACACCCAGCGTCATCGAAAAGACGTTAAAGCGCCCATCAATCAAACCACCAAAGAAATCCGGTACAAAGCCCGACGACATTGCCTGAAATTCCGGTGGGAACGGACCAACCGATGCCCCACCCAAAAGGGCCAGTGTCAGCCCCTTAAACACCAGCATCCCCGCCAGTGTTACGATAAAGGATGGAATGCGCCAATAGGCCACCCAATAGCCTTGAGCCGCCCCGATGATTGCCCCAGCCACCAGACATACCGGCACGACAAATACGGTCGGCAAATCCCATTGAACAATCATCACGGCCGCAAGCGCGCCAACGAACCCAACAACCGATCCAACCGAAAGGTCGATATGCCCGCCAACAATGACAAGCAACATGCCAACAGCCATGATGATGATATAGCTGTTCTGCAAGAACAGGTTGGTCAGGTTGACCGGTTTAAGCATGATGCCATCGGTCAAAACCTGGAAGAAAGCCAAAATGGCAACCAGCGCAACAACCATGCCGTATTCACGGATATGGGTGCGCAAATAGTAACCAATTGATTTGTTATCAGTATCGCTCATTGTCTGTTCCTCACGCCTTCAGGATCATGCGCATGATTGCTTCCTGACTTGCATCTTTTGCTGCAAGCTGCCCTTTGATCTCACCCTCGTTCATCACATAGATGCGATCGCACATGCCCAGAAGCTCTGGCATTTCCGACGAGATCATAATGACCCCCTTACCGCCGGCTGCCAGTTGGTTGATAATCGTATAAATCTCGTATTTCGCGCCAACATCAATGCCGCGGGTTGGCTCGTCCAAAATCAGAACTTCCGGAGCAGCAAACAGCCATTTTGACAAAACGACTTTCTGCTGATTCCCGCCTGAAAGGTTGACGACCTTTTGTGCGACATTGGGGGTGCGAATATTGATCTTTTCGCGGTATTCCTCGGCAACGGAACGTTCGGCACCATCATTAAGAACACCGCGTTCCGCCACACCGTTCAAATTGGCAAGCGTGATATTGGTGGTAATACTTTCATCAAGGATCAGCCCCATTTCCTTGCGGTCTTCGGTGACATAGGCCAGACCCGATGCAATTGCTTTTTGAACGGTTGAAACATCCGCTGTGACGCCCTTGATCAGAACCTCGCCAGAGATATCCGTGCCGTAAGATTTGCCAAAGATGCTCATGGCAAGTTCGGTGCGCCCTGCCCCCATCAACCCGGCAATGCCGACAACCTCGCCTGCGGCAACATCGATGCTGACATTATCAACGACTTTGCGTTCAGGATGCAGCGGATGGGTCGCCGACCAGTTGCGCACTTCCATCAGTTTTTCTGTACTGATATTTGGTGTGCGTTCTGGATAACGGTGCGCCATATCGCGCCCGACCATGTCTTTTACGATATCGTCTTCGGTGATCTGTCCTGCGCGGGCATCAAGGGTTGAAATCGCTTTGCCATCGCGGATAACCGTGATGCGATCCGCAACCCGGTTGATCTCGTTAAGCTTATGCGAAATCAGGATGGAGGTAATGCCCTGCGCCTTGAATTCCAGCAACAGGTCGAGCAGTTTTTGGCTGTCATTTTCCTGCAAGCTTGCGGTCGGCTCATCAAGGATCAGCAGTTTGACTTTTTTCGACAGCGCCTTGGCAATTTCAACCAACTGCTGCTTGCCGACACCGATATTGGTCACAAGCGTCGCCGGATTTTCTTTCAAGCCGACTTTCGTCAACAACTCGCCGGTACGCGCAAAGGTCGCGGGCCAGTTTACAATGCCGTTTTCGCTGATTTCATTGCCCAAAAAGATGTTCTCGGCAATCGACAGCAGCGGCACCAATGCCAGTTCCTGGTGAATAATGATAATGCCGCGATTTTCACTATCGCGGATGTCTTTGAATGTCTGCACACCACCGTCATAAAGGATGTCGCCTTCATAGGTTCCATGGGGATAAACACCACTTAGAACCTTCATCAAGGTGGATTTACCCGCACCATTCTCGCCGCAAAGCGCGTGGATTTCACCACGTTCAACTTTAAGGCTGACATCATCCAACGCTTTCACACCCGGAAAGGTCTTGGTGATGTTCTTCATTTCCAGGATGGTATCCATCCGGTCCTCCCACTGCCGTCGGGGGGTGACGGCGTCTTTATCCACTTGGTCTTTGTTGTCTTGGGGAAAACCCGTCGGGTTTATGCCCTGCTTTTGGCAGGTTAGGCCCATATCAGACAGCAATTATGGCGATGGAACCCGGCTTGTGTGCCAACTGACACACCTTCCGGGTTCCATTGCTAAAGCTTTGACTTACTGCACTTCGTCTTTGGTGTAGTAGCCAGAACCAAGAATGATTTCTTCCCAGTTGGATTTATCAACCATGACCGGCTCAAGCAGATAAGAAGGAACGACCTTCACACCGTTGTCATAGGTTTTGGTGTCATTGATGGTCGGTTCGCGACCGGCAAGAACATCATCAACCATCGAAACGGTGACACGTGCAAGTTCACGGGTATCTTTGAAAATCGTGGAATACTGTTCGCCAGCAAGGATCGATTTGATCGACTGCAATTCAGCATCCTGACCGGAAACAACCGGCATTTTCATATCGCCAGAACCATAGCCAACGCCCTTAAGCGACGACAAGATACCAATCGACAAGCCATCATAAGGCGACAAAACACCGTCGACTTTTTCATCCGTGTAATAAGCCGACAGGAGGTTATCCATGCGGGCCTGTGCAACCGCACCGTCCCAACGAAGGGTACCAACTTTATCCATGCCCATCTGGCCGGATTTGACCACAACGTCACCGCCATCGATCAGCGGCTGCAGGATCGACATTGCACCGTTATAGAAGAAATATGCATTGTTATCATCCGGCGATCCACCGAACAGCTCAACATTGAAAGGCGGCTCACCTGCGGCAAGCAAACCATCAACCAACGAGGTTGCCTGTTGAACGCCGACTTTGAAGTTATCAAAGGTGGAATAGTAATCGACATCCGGGCTTTCAACGATCAGGCGGTCATAAGCAAAGACCTTGATGCCAGCAGCCTGGGCATTTGCCAGCGCATTCGAAAGGGTGGTTCCGTCGATTGCAGCGATCACCAGAACATCAACGCCTTTAACGATCATGTTTTCGATCTGGGAAAGCTGGTTCGGAATGTCGTCTTCTGCATATTGAAGATCGGTTTTATATCCGGCGGCTTCGAACTGCTCGACCATGGAATTGCCGTCGGAAATCCAACGTGCCGAAGATTTGGTCGGCATTGCGATACCGACATACCCTTTGTCAGCCGCATGTGCATAGCCACCCGAAAGCATTGGGCTCATCATTGCGGCCGCGCCAAAGGCGACCCCTGCCATTACGGCACCGAGACGTTTCATAGCTATCCTCCCTAAAAGACACGGCATATTAGCCATTTTTTATTGCCCGACTTTATCAGGCATTTTAGCCCGTATATGTCGTGTCTTTGTTTTCAATTGATAAAGTATCCCATTTCCCAAAGGACACGCCGCCATTATTCAGATGCACTACATAACAATCAAATAAGCAATTTCGAAACTTGCATATCAAAATTGATATAATAAACTCTCTGCCAAGGGAGGACATTCAATGACCGCAATTCGAAACAGCCAGCCGCTTAGTTCGGCCAAATCACTTCTTTTTCGATCCGGCAACCTGTTTCAGCGCGGCTTGAAATTAAGTCACCTGCGCATGATTGTTGCGATGGAAGAAACCGGGCAAATCAGCCTTGCTGCCGAAATGCTCAAAACATCGCAGCCCGCAGCATCCCGGCTGTTGTCCGAAATGGAAGGCATTCTTGAAGCCAGACTGTGTGCAAGAAGCCCGCGCGGGATTGAAATGACCAATGCCGGACGCGCCTTGGCAAGGCGCGCACGTAGCATGCTGATTGAAATCCGCGAAGCCGAACGCGAGATCGAAGACATCAAACATGGTGGCGGCACGGTTTTTGTTGGCGCGGTAACGGCTGCGGCCGTTGATCTTGTCGTGCCCGCCATCCGCAGTGTGCAGTCCGTCAATTCGTTGCTTGAAGCACATGTCGGGGTGGGGCCATCGCACCTTTTGATCAAGGATTTGCTGGCGGGCGATCATGATTTTGTCATTGGTCGTGTGCCCGAAGACATGGACCCGCGGCAATTTAACATCCGCGAAATCCGAAGCGAGAAAATCCGCCTTATGGTGCGAAGCGGCCATCCGCTTTTAGAAGGCAACAAACCGATCACGCTTGCCCGCCTTGCCAAATTTGAATGGATTTTGCCCCCGCCGGGCAACTTGATGCGGCGCACGATTGAAGATGCGTTTATTTCACGCCATCTCCCCCTGCCCCATTCCAGCCTGAACTCGGCATCCCTTTTGGTCACACTTGCGACATTGGCCGATACGGATGCGATTGCCCCCATGGCCGAGGAAGTCACAAGCCTTCTGGCAAGTGGCGGACTGATCACAGAATTGCCGTTTGAAGGCACCATCGAAATCAAACCCTATAGCCTGATCACTGCGCGTGGACATCGGTTGTCGCCATCCGCACAGCTTGTCTCCGATCACGTTTTGGCACGGATCGAAAAGCCCACGCTTTAGCGCCACTTCCCCAAACAGTTTGATCGCCCCATTTGGTTTATATCTGTGCGTTACGGGAAAACTCGCGTAAACTACTGCCATACAACAAAGACATGTTCTGGTTGAGAAGAAAACATGCCCCGCATTTCCCGATATTTTGGTTCCTTGCTGACATTTTGCGTCCCGCTGATCGCGATGGGCGCACAGGCAACCGAACCTGACGAAACGCCGCAAGACGGCCCTGCTTTCGCGCTGTTTGATCTGCGCGATACAACTGCGTGGGATGCGACAAGGTTTCACTGGCTCGATCCGAATGAAAGCCAAGTCGATACGCTGATTTCAGCAGCCGGCATTGGTCCCATGCGCCTTGATTACGTCATGGACAACACCGTGCCATCGCTGTGTGCAGTTCGCCCAAACACTCAAAATTGCGATGATCCGGGCGTTTCTGTCAGTTGGATGGCAGATCTACCGCAAACGATCTGTATGGATATTCCGATTGATGTTCGCGCACGTCACAAAACCCTTCTTGGGAAAAGCAATCAGCTTTGTCTGGAGCCAACCGCAAATCTGATGTTTCCCAAAGATTGGGTAACGGGCAGCCCATGGACACAAGTTCATTTACATCAAACCGTGATCCCCGGCCCCATTCGTTTGGATGGCCAAACAGCAATCATCACCCTTACCATCACCGATGCAATTGCAACGCGCCTTGCGACATTGTCTGAACAGGGTTACGGCCCAGCAGAAATTGGCTTAGGCGAGGCAAAACTGCTCAAATTGCTTGGGCCTAAGCTTGATCAGTTCATTGCCGGTGATGACGAAAATTGTGCGTTTTTACAGCGCGATCTTGACCCGTCTGGACTTGGCTATTTGCTGCTTGATGACGTACTTGCCCGTATCTCGATTTATGCAGACGAATATGATGTCGCCACAAGCCTTGTCAAAACCACCAATGGCATTTCCATCGGTGCGACAAAAGAAGACGTTTACGCCGCCTTTGATGGCCAAACCCTGATCGAAGAAGAACACGAATATCTTGGGGCAAATGGCCGCTATGTGACGTGGTGGCGGGATGAGCAAAAAACACGCGGCATCCGGTTTGAAATCAATGAAGAAGGTATCGTCACTGCCATCCACGCCGGAAGCGATGCCATCACCCTTGTTGAAGGCTGCTCGTAAGGGCTGCGCAACTGTCTAAGAACCTCCCTCAACCCTGACTTAACACTTGATCCTTTGGCGTTGACAAGCCCTGCCAAGACGCTAAAAGGCGCGTCCTTACGCCCCCCCGTGTGTATGCCTGAAACCAGCCTTAAAAACGCCATCCTCTTGCCACCCATTCCCTTGCCACCCCACTCCTCCTCGCTTGTCGTCCCCCGCTTGTAGCAAAGGCTGATCAAATCGGCGCATTGCGTAGGAAACATGAATGCAAACGCCTTACACATCCAATCTCGTTGTCATCACCGGCGGCCCCGGTTCTGGCAAATCCACCTTGATCAATCATCTTCATGAACGCGGCTTTGACACCGGTCCTGATATTGCCCGCCCGCTGATTACTCAGCAGCGCGAACGCGGCGGCAATGCTGTACCCAATCAAGATGATGACGCCTATTCTGGGCTGATGCTCCGCCGGTCCATTCGCGCATGGCAAGACGCCATGGAATGCCATCCGCGCACGGTTTTCTGTGATGGGGCACTTCCCGATATTCTTGCTCATCGGCGCTTGGCCAAGCTTTCTGACGAACCGGGACTGATCCGCGCGATCAAAACGTATCTTTATCGCAAGGTTGTCTTTGTTCTCCCACCTTGGTCCGAAATTTATCGAACGGACGAAATCCGAACACAAAACTTCGCCCAAAGCGTCAGAAGTTACGTGCAAATCTGTCGGGCCTATATCGAATGCGGCCATGAACTGGTCGAAATTCGCAAAGGTCCGGTCGAACAGCGCGCTGCCCAAGTCCTTTCACGCGTCAAACTTTAAGTGCATTCCCCATGACCAAACTTCCCCGCCTTGCATCAAAAATCACCCGTCAGACCATCATTTGTGTCGCAACAACAGCAGCGATGTTTGCCGCCCTGCCATCCTATGCTGCCTGCTATGGCTGGCCGTTGCGGGAATATAAGGGGGAATTTGCCTATGACGGTGACACGATCTATGTCGCCATCCCCGGTCTTCCCGGCGAAATCGCCAATATGTCGGTTCGGGTGCGTGGGGTCGATACACCTGAAATTCGCGGTAAATGCGAAAGTGAAAAGCAACTGGCCCAGCAGGCCCGTGACTATGCCCGAATGCGCCTAAAAACAGCCAAAGCGGTTGAGTTTTGCGAACCCGAATGGGGCCGCTATGGCGGACGTGTCGTTGCATCTGTTCGCATTGATGGCACCCCGCTTGATCTGGACTTGATAAATAATGGCCTTGCCCGTGCCTATGACGGCAAAACAAAGCGGGCACCTTGGTGTCAGGGGTAACGACACACATAACTTTGATGTGAAGATACTGGACATCTGGCGCAATCCGACCATCTTTGGGGTCGAAGAATTTTACACCCACGTTGAGTTAAGATGTGAAGTGATCCGAATGACCCAATATCGCAAAGACCCCGACGCCATTAAGAACCTGTCGCCTGAACAGCATCACGTCACACAGGAAAGTGGCACAGAACCGCCGTTTCGCAATGATTTCTGGGACCATAAGGAAGACGGGCTTTACGTCGATATCGTTTCTGGCGAGCCGCTTTTTACATCCCATGACAAGTTTGATTCCGGCTGTGGCTGGCCAAGTTTTGTAAAACCAGTCGATAGCGAGCATATCATCGCCAAAGAAGATAACACGCATGGTATGCGCCGGATCGAAGTCCGATCCAAACATGGCGATAGCCATTTGGGCCATGTTTTTCCCGATGGTCCGCAGGATCGCGGCGGTCTTCGATACTGCATCAATTCCGCATCGCTTCGCTTTATCCCGGTCACGGATCTTGAGGCCGAAGGATATGGTGAATATATAAAATTTTTTGAATAACACCCGTTATTATTCACTTTCATTGAACAATCAAAAGACCGGCGCATGAGATTTCATGGCCGGTCTTTTTTGTGCGTGTTTTTATTTGTATGAGGATTTAAAATCACGCCTAAAAATCACCGGGCGCGCATTGCAAACAGGTCAGTCCCATATCGCGCCACTTATCGACAACCCGTCTGCGGTCATCAACCACCAGCCACGGGTTAAACCCGTCTGATATGATTTGCGCCAAAAGGTCTTCTTTGACTTCTTCGTCGGTGCGATGATCGGCATCTTCGGGGCGTAGATACATGCCATCAAAGGGGATGTTGTGTGCACGAAGCCATGCTTCGGAGCGATGTTGCCAACCGGCAGGACGGCCAGAACAAATTACAATCGCATGGCCTGATGCGTGCAGGATACGCAGAAGCCGTTCGATATTTTCGATCGGCTTGGCCAGATCCATTGCGTCAAAAAACGCATCCCATTGTTTTTCCACACCATGAACCAGATGCCCCAAAGCATCGGCGTCGAAATGCGCAAGTGTTCCATCCATATCAAATACCACCGCGTCACGGTTGGTGGTTTGCGCATCGGCTTTGGGCTGGTTCACGCGGAAATCTCCTTGATCAATGTTTCGGTCAAATTTTCATATTCCCAGGCCATTGCCGTTGGACGGAACAGCATCGGGGTTGCGTTGGGTACGCGCGGTCCATCGGCCTCAAACCCGGTCATATACTGGATGCAGCGTGCGACCCCGGAATGGGCGACGATGACACATAAATCATCGGTGACTTCGGCCAGTGCCTGTTGCATGGCAAAGGACACCCTTTGGCACATGGCATCGAACCCTTCGCCGTTTGGCGGGGTCTCAAACCGCGGGCAAATCTCGGACATTGGGCGTCCTTCAAGATCACCCCAATGGCGTTCGCGCAAACCATCAAGAACCTTTGCCTCATACCCGGGCAAGGCCAAACTTGCCGTTACCCGCGCGCGGTCCTGTGGGCTGACATAGACGGTGCGCCATTTGCCTGTCGCCATCAAAGGCGCAATTGCTATCGCCTGTGCGCGCCCTGCCTCATTCAAGGGTGGTTCGTTCGATCCGGCGATGATACCTGCGCGGTTGGCATCGGTTTCCCCATGCCGGATGAAAACAAACGGCAATTTGGGAAAGTCGAACTTTTCAGCGGCATAGATCATGATCTGGCATCACCTTTTTTAACAAGCATCTGCATTACAAATAGAACCGATCAGCGAGCTGTAACCGCCCATCAAACCCATCGACAAGACCAAAATCCTCTGGTCGACTGTTAAAAAGCGGCACCACCTGCATCGCATGGCAATCATTGGCCAGTTTAATCACATGATTTGCCAATGGATGCACATTCCAACGCCTGAAATGCGCATGGCCTTTTTCAACCATTTTCCGGGCTTCGAGCGGCATAAAGCCGGTAAAAATCACATGTGCACTTGATCCCATACGCCCGGCATCACGCCAAAGATCAATCAATTCACGCGCCTTGCCAAAAGTTGCGCACGGCGCATGGCACAGCAAAAGCCGGGCCTTCGGGTTAAAATGCTTTGCCTTGTCTTTAAGGTTTCGCAAACGCCGGATTGCATCACCATCGACATAATCAGAACCATGGGCATCAAGCACCTGTTTGACCTGACCATAGCACCGATCATCCATCGACCAATCGGTCAGGCCATGGCGTTCAAACAACAACGCCATTTCAGCCGCCCGCCCACTTGGCGGCACAGGAAACAGGATTTGGCCTTCAAGCTTGGTCATGGTGGTCAGAAGGCTATCGATGCGGACCTGTTGGGTCAGTTGTTCCATTCCATAGGATGCATCAAGCAGAACCGTCGCCGCATCGGGCGGCGCGTCATAAAGGAAATAATCAGATTCCTGACAGAAATCACCGGAATACAGAACCCCACCGCCCAGTTCGAAATGCAACCACACCCCGCCAAATGAATGCCCAGTGCGCCCGGTTGTCACCGTCACACCATCTACCTGAATTTCCCCCACGGGCGGCAGCGGGATCACCTTTGCCCCCTTGGGCAATGATTTTGCGGTGACTTCGGTGCAATAAATCGGAAGACCGGCGGCGACAATTTCTGCGGCCGCCCCGATATGATCGATATGATCGTGGGTAATGAAAACAGCGTTAACTTTGTTCAGCCACGCCGGGTCAAACCCCTGATCGCTTTCCGGCCCCACCCCGCAATCAAGCAGCCAGCGCCGGTTAAAAAATTCAAGTCGTAAACAAGCCGGGCCTTTTTCGCCAAGGCCTGAAAGAACACGCATGCGGGCAGACATCAGGCGGCCTCACCTTGCAGTCGGTCAAACACCCATCCATCGGAAACCTTCAGTCCGACTTGCTCGCCAATGCGGGCACGGCGGGTGGCATATACCGGAAGTGTTTGATGATCATCGACCCGGACGGACAAACGGAACCGCCCGCCAAGATAAACGCAATCTTCAACCAATCCCCGCAATGGCGCGGCATCTTCGACCCAGACATCTTCGGGGCGGAGGCACAATCCCGCCTGCCCGTTAATATGCCCACCGGCCAGTTTCGGGCAAATCCGTGCAGCAATCTGGGCATCACCCAACCGCACCGAACATTTGCCACCGGTTTGAAGCGCAATGTCACGCACCGGCAACACCGCACCGGCCCCGACAAACCCCGCCACCATCAAGTCGGCGGGCTCGCGGTACAAGGTTTCAGGGGCAGCCATCTGGCGAATATGGCCCTTATCCATCACGGCAATCCGATCAGCCATTGCCATGGCTTCGGATTGATCATGGGTGACGTAAATCATTGTCGCCCCGGTACGGCGATGGAAATCAAGAAATGCCTGTTGCATGGTTTCGCGCAAATGCACATCAAGATTGGCCAATGGTTCATCAAGTAACACCGCACGCGGTTCCATCACCAGACAGCGCGCCAATGCCACACGTTGACGTTGCCCGCCGGAAAGTTCCGACGGGTTGCGGTCGGCATAGGGTTCAAGGGCAACGATACTGAGCGCCTCGGCAATGCGGCGGTCGCGTTCGGCCCGGCCAATGCCGCGTACTTCAAGCGGATAGCCGACATTGCGCGCAACCGACATGTGCGGCCACAGGGCATAGGATTGAAAGACAATCCCCAAATTACGGTCTTCGGGGCTGATCATGATCCCGTCTTGCGGGTTTGCAACCACCTGCCCGCCCAGCGAAATTTGCCCGCTATCGGGTTCTTCAAACCCGGCCAGAAGGCGTAGCAATGTGGTCTTGCCACATCCTGATGGCCCGAGAAGGGCAACAAATTCACCATCGGCAATATCAAGGGATACCTGATTAACCGCACGATAATCGCCAAAGCATTTGGTAATGCGCGAAAGATTTATGTCTGCCATGGTACAACTCCCTTGGGCAAACGACGCGAAGCCAACTGAAAACAGCTCATCAACGCGATCACCACCAGCACGACCAGAACCGCCACGGCCGAGGCCAGAACGGTGTCGCCACTGTCATCAAGATTGAAAATCAAAACACCCAATGTCTCATTGCCCGACGACCATAAAAGGGCCGATACGGTCAGTTCATTGAACGCAGTTAGGAAAACCAGTAACGCCCCGGCGGCGGCCGACGGGGCGGCCAACGGCAAAAGCACATCGCGCAACCGGCGCGACAACCCCGCCCCGCAGGCTTGGGCAGCTTCTTCGAGGGCGGGGTCAAGTTGGCTAAAGCTGTTCATTACCGGGCGCAGTGCGATGACCAGGAACCGCGCGAGATAGGCGATAAAGATGATGCCAAGGGTTCCATACAGACTGACATCAAGAACCGGAATGCGGATGAACAGCAAGATGCAGGCAATCGCCAAAACCACACCGGGCAAGGCATAGGGCACTTCGACCAGAAGATTGATCAGCTTGGTCAGTTTCGATGGGCGTCTAACCATGACATAGGCCAATGGCATACACACCAGAACCAATGTGACCGCCGCCCCAACCGATAACATAAAGCTGTTTTGAAACGCCCGGATGGTCGATGGCTGAACAAATAAAACCTCGCGGAAGGCTTCGAAACTGTAATTGTCGAAATTAAGCTTCACCCCAAAGGCCGGAACCAGCGACGTTGCAATCAGTGCCATCAATGGCACCACCAAAATGGCAACAAGTACCGTCCATAGAACAGTTTCAACCAAGTTCCGCCGCGCGCCCAATCGAATATCCAGCGGACGCCCGACCATGCCCATCAAACGGTAATCGCGTTTGGACAATAACCGGTGATGCAGGGCGACACCGCAGATCGCAATCGCCCCGATCAACATGGCAAGAACCGATACTTCGCCCAGAACCGATGGCCCAAACCCGGCCAGTTTTTGATAAATCAAAGTCGGCAAGGTCGCATAATTGGCCGGAATGCCGAGCATTGCCGTAATGCCAAAATTGCCAAGCGCGGTAACAAACGCCATTGCCGTTCCGGCAATCAGTCCCGGACTGGTTAATGGTAATATGATCTGCCACCACAAACGCCCGCCCCGTGCACCCGCCAGACGCGCAGCTTCGATCTGTTCACGCGGGAGCATGCGTAGATTGGCCCGCAATGTCAGAAACACGATGGATGCATGTTGGATTCCCAACAGCAACGCGATGCCTTCGGCAGAATAAAGCGGCTGGGGTGATCCCATTGCGGGCGCAATCCCAAGCGCGTTTAAAAGCGCACTGCTTGGCCCGGTCAGTTGCACCCAGCTAAGGGCGGTGATCTGCGGCGGGATCATCATCGGGATCATGAAACAAAACACCAATGCCGCCTTGGCCCTAACGTCCGTCAGGGCGACCAAAAAGGCAAAAGACCCACCAATCAAAAGCGAGATGATCGTCCCAAGGCCGGCGGTATAAAGGCTGTTGGTTGTTGCCTGCCAAGTTGAACCAGATCCCAAGACATCGCGGAAATAGTCAAGCGACGGCACCCCGCCGACGACAACGCCTTCAAAGGCAAGTCGGACAATCGGCAAGATGGAAATCACGAAAACCGGCACTAACAACCAGTAAAGCAACCGGTCAGATGACCGGTTGCCTTGTTTACTGGCTGTTACGCCGGGCAGAAAGCCGCGAAGGCGACCTGTTGCCTGCATTACTCAGCCCCGAAGATGTCAGCGAATTTCTTTTTGTTCGCTTCGGCCTGTTCAAGCGCAATCGCCGGGTTGAAAGCCATCAGTTTGATGTCTTTGCGTGCCGGGAAACCTTCTGGAAGGGCCATGTCGTTGCGTGCCGGGATATAGCCCATATCAAGAACCAGTTTCTGACCGGCATCGGACAGGACGAAATCAACAAACTTATGTGCTGCTTCGACGTTTTTGGCTTCTTTCATGATCGCGACCGGCTCGGCCACATAGGTCACACCTTCTTTCGGGAAGACGAAATCAACCGGCGATCCTTTGGCTTTGCCACGGATGGCCAGGAAATCAACGACCACGCCATATGGCTTTTCACCCGATGCAACGGCCTTGAAAGTTCCGCCATTACCACCCTGTGCGCGGGCTTCATTGGCTGCCAGTGCCTGATAGTAATCCCAGCCAAGGTCTTTGTTCTCGGTCAGGGTCGAAAGGTGAATAAGGGCCGCACCGGAATAAAGCGGGCTTGGCATTGCGATCTGGTTTTTCGCAGCCGGATCGACAAGGTCTTTCCAAGAACTCGGAGCCTTGACCGCCGTATTGTAAACAATGCCGCTGGTGATCAGCTTGGTGGAATAGTAATAGCCTTCAGCATCATAAAGACCATCTTCATAGGCACTGGCTTCTGATGATTTGTATGCCTGAAGCTGCCCATCCTGCTTAAGACCTTCAAGCGTTACGGTATCGGCAATCAGAAGTACGTCCGGGCGTGGATCGCCTGCGGCAATTTCAGCGCGCAGTTTCGCCATCAGTTTGGTGGTGCCGTCACGGACCCACTCAACTTCAACATCCGGGTTGGCTGCCATAAAGGCATCAACAGTGGTCTGGGCATCTTTGGTTGGCTGGCTGGTATAGACAACAAGCTTTTCAGCAGCCTGACCAACAACCGGCAGCATCATTGCGGCAGAGGCCACCGCGGCAAGAAGAACGTTACGCATGATCGGCATCCCTTGATTGAAAAATACCAACGACTTTAGTTATGGACCGGTTTGACCGGTTTGCCGCGTCTGCAGGCAAGGCATGTTTCGCGCCGTGGTCTGCAGGACCACAAGCGGGACATAACGATGTCCGGCGGTCGCGACAAACCGGCCCTTTGGGTGGGCCAAATTCGTCCATCGGCTGCGTTCCGTCGCTTGCCCATATGCCCGATATGAACTGCGCAACGTGCCTTGCCGAGTGAACGAATTTGGCGCCATCAAACAGATCCATAACTAAAGCCGTTGGTATTAAGTTTCGTTCGAAAACATTTCGATCCGGACGCTATATGGATTTCGATAACAGTTGTGTGACAACACCAAGAAATAAATGTTTCAATAGGCGTACAGGGCTTTGCACGTGCAATCATGCCTGTCTATACTCGACAACCAAACGAAACCATTACTTTCGAACGAAAGAAATATGTGTGTCTGAAATTCCTGATCCAGTGCCGCTTGACCGCCGCCGTGACCGTATTGTTGCCCTTGTGAAGTCATGTGGCTTTATGGCGGTCGAAGAACTCGCCCGCCGATTTAACGTATCGGTCCAAACCATCCGAACCGATTTACGCGATCTGCAAGAACAGGGGCGCGTGTTTCGCCGTCATGGTTTGGCGGGCCCGGCCCCCGATCCTGATAACTCGGCCTATGAAAAACGCGAAGTCTGGAACCGGTCGGGTAAAATGGCGATCGCGGCCAAGATCGCCGAACTCGTCCCCGAAGGCTGCACGATTGCGATTGGCACGGGCACCACAGCCGAACTTGCCGCCCAGCATTTATCATCGCACCGAAACTTGACGGTTTTGACCAACAATCTGCATGTGGTCATGGCATTGCAAAACGCGCCGAATGTCACCTTGCGCTTGGCGGGTGGGACGGTCCGCACCCGTGATCTTGATATTATCGGGGCAGATAGTGCCGATTTCTTTGGCAGCATGCGGGCGGATTTCGGGATTGTCAGTGTCGGGGGGATGTCAGATGACGGTGATTTGCTTGATTTCAATATGGATGAAGTCCGTGCGCGCCGGGCCCTTGTCGCATGTTGCGACCACGCGATCCTGATGATCGACGAGAAAAAGGTTGGCCGCAAGGCGTTGTGTCGTGATGGGCATGCCTGCGATTACCAGACCGTGCTGCTCAACACCGCACCAAGTGATGCGCTTCAACGTGCACTTGTTAAGGCGCGCAGTCAGATTGTTGTGGTGTCTTAGTGGCGCCGAACAACTGGCTTAGTGACGGGCCAGTGTTGCATCTTCGCTGACCACAAGATTCCCTTCGACATGCAGTGTGTGATTGGGGGCAACCGCCGTCCAGCTATCAGCTTCGGCATCAAGCGGTTCAGACACAACAATCACGTGATCATCGCGTTTGCGCCAATAAAGCGATGGCGGTTTATCATCACTAGCATGACGGATTGCGCAGATGCTGTTGCCATTTGCAAGACAGGCGGTAAAGCGAAATGGTGCGGTTGCGCCGCGGACCTTCATTTCATTTTCAACGACTTCAATTGTCCGGCGGATGGCACGGTGTGGGTCGTCTTTCAGGCCAAGGGTGAGCATCAGACAGAAAATAAGTTCGCTATCGGTTGATCCTTGGCGACCGTCATAAAATTCGTCTTCGATCATGCCTTCAAGCGATCTGCGCACCAGCGGGTAATCGCCGATCTGGCCATTATGCATGAACATGTAATTATCGTGGGCGAACGGATGGCAATTGGTCCGGCTGGTGTGGGTGCCGGTCGATGCGCGAACATGGGCAAAGAACATCCCGGATCGAATATGATGGGCAAGGGATCGTAAATTCGGGTCGTTCCACGCCGGAAGGGTTTCGCGGTACAGCCCGGGCGTTCATCATACCAGCCAATGCCAAAACCATCGCCATTGGTGGGTGTTTTGGCCTGTTCAGCATGCAGGCTTTGTTCGACCAGTGAATGGTGCGGTTCAAACACCAGTTTTTCAAGATAAACCGGATCACCGACGTAACTCAGCCAACGACACATATCCTGCCCCCGAAGCAATAATCATGATGGCGCACATCTAAGCCGGATTAATACAGTATGGTCAATGTGATATTATGCCTGTTGCCTGTGATTTTAAGACATGGCGGTAACGAAGGACCATGTTCGTAAAAAGAACAATAAACCACTTGCCAACCCCGGTGATTGACCGTATTTTCCGCGCCACAAAATGAATCGTGCTGGCGTAGCTCAGCTGGTAGAGCAACGCATTCGTAATGCGTAGGCCGTAGGTTCGAATCCTATCGCCAGCACCATTTTGTAAATGCAAAAACCCGCCAAGGTGCAGCTTGCTGTTCTTTCGGCGGGTTTTGTGTTTCCAGGCTCGGGACCCAGGGTGTCGAATATGCGCCAAATTGGCGTGGAATAAGCCCCCATTTCCAAATGCATTCCGAATTCGCAATCACTGATTGCGCTGCCCCCGTTTGCGCAATCTTTTCACATTCCCGCGTGCGAAGCGTCTTTTTGCAAGGAACCGTTTAAATCCTTGCAGATTAATGGCGGCTGCAAATCCGGCCTTTTGCCTGCTGCAAGAGCAATACTGGGGAATGCATGCATGACAGACAGTGACGCGCCCAAACCAGATCAGGCCAACAGCAACAGCAACAGCAACAGCAACAGCAACAGCAACAGCAACAGCAACAGCAACACCGGCAAACCTGATACGGGCAAAACCCCGCAGGAATCCCCCACAGCAGATGCTGAAAACAAGGATGAACCCCAGGTCGCCTTGGATGTCATGGCCGCGCTTTGTCGGGAATTTGGTCTTGATGGTTTGCCAGGAGACGCATCAGGCAACCTGTTTTCACCAAGCCCGGCGCAAAACAGTCCGCAAGAACCGGCGGAAACGGCTTTTGAAATCATTCAGCGGTTTCTGTTTAACCAAGATGCCAGCCCACCTGCGAGCGCGCCCCAAAACATGACAGGCGGGCCATCACCGAATTTCAATGACGTCATTCCTGATCCGGCAAGCATCCTTGCCAAGGCCGCAGGCATTAACTTTCCGTCCGCCCCCGATAAAAGCGAGGCACCCGCGATGAGCAACTTTAATTCCGAGACTTCCGGCAGTTCTTCTGAAAACAGTGCTGCGCAATGGGGGCTTACCACCATCCATAGCGACGGCAGCACGACCAACCTTAATGGTCCGGTTATTCAGGACGATATGTTCCGCACCGCCATGCCGTGCCTGCAGGGCAATGCATCGGAGGGTGCCGATACGCCCGATTGGGCCATCAAAATGATGCAGGGGTTACCTCTTGCACCGGGGCAGACGAGTGCGCAAACCGCAATTGGCGCAAAACTTAGTGCCGCCGATCTTCCCGGTACATTAAGCAAATGGCGTCTTCAGGTCGGGCCATCCCCCGATGCACAGTCCGAGCTTTCTGTATCTTTGCCAACAAACACACCATCGCAATTGCGCGCCCTTTTGTTCGATACCACCGCACAGAATGACGGTGGCCAGCAAATGTCCGAGGTGCCGATTTATGGTGGCGGGGAATACGCCCTTCATCTTGAACAATCAATCGGGTCAACATCCAGCGAAGCGGTGCCCAATCTGGCCCTTATCCGGCTGATCTTTGCCGACCGTGCGCCCATTCCCGCCCAGCTTGAATATATTGGATCCCTGCCCAGCCCGATCATCGGCGGCAGCATTGTCGTTGGACCGAATTACAGTATCCCGTTTTGGGTACAAATCACCCCGCCCAGCGAAGGCGACAAGGGCGCGGGGCTTATGATTTTGGTGCAATACAATCAGGAAACCAGCTTTAACGTCACAGCCCAGCTTTTGACGGAGTCAAAAACCACGACCCCGACTGCGATCCTAAGCTGTGCCGCGCAAAGCGATAATGCCGCCTGTCGTGCAGCAAGCATGGTGTCAAATTCCAACGGTCGTCTGGAAACCAGCCTGACCGGTCTGGCCGATATTCCCGATGAAGCCGATCTTCCAAAATATGGCTTTATCCTTCCGCCCGCAAGCACGAACACAGACGCTGGTACAGGTACGGAGGCTGGTACAGGTACGGGGGCTGGCACAGGTACTGAGGCTGGCACAGGTACTGGCGCCCCAGCGGCAGACGAAACCGACAGCAGTGCCGCCGCCAGCAAACAATCGTCCGGGCAAGCAAAGAAAAATGCGCCTGCAAGCACGGCTGCGGATACGGCCAGTGGCACATCTGCGAAAACAGCAAGCAGCAGCAGCAAAGCATCATCATCGTCTGCAGGCAAGGCATCGGGTGGCACGACAAAATCCAGCGGCACCGGCAGTGCAAGCAAATCTGGCAATGACAACGCAAGTACTAAGGGAGACACCTGATGTCGGGGCAGGCGCCAAATGATATGGCCACAGCAAGCGGTCGCAAAGACGCTGTCAGAAAGGCATTCAATCAGGAATATATGGCTACTCAACAAGCCATGACGCAGGCCGCCGAGCGCGCCCGCGCACAAGTCATTGATCAACGGCATACCATTGCCAACTACGCTGAAGACGTCAAAGCCGGAACAAAAACTCAGCAGCCCCCCATTGGTAGCCAGCAAGGCGCACCACATATGGCTTCTGATCCAAACCGTCACAGCGATCAACAGGTCATGTTCGACATTGCAACTGAAATTCGCAACCTCATCACCCGCGAAGTTGATATGCGGATGCAGCTTTTATCAGAAAAAGTGGAAACAGCGCTGGCCAATGCCTTTCCACCCCAGGAGCCATCCGAAACATCAGAACCGACCCAAAGCAAACGCACAACACGTGGGAACCGTTCGACCAAAAAACCCTGACCAATTCGTATTGATCAAACACCAAGGACACACCTGAAACGTCTTCAGGTGATTCTGCCTTGACGCATGAGGCAGACCAAACACACCGCCCAATAGCAATAAAAAGCGCGAGAACGTGCAGTTTAGCGTCCAATTTGTGCCCACAGCCGTACCAAACAGGCTGAGACGACCTATGCCAGATTACAACTTAAAGATGTATTTTTTCTTTTTTTCACAATCATCTTCTAGTTGCGTCATAATAGTCGTTACAAACTTAATCAGCCTATGGTTGTAATCTATCAACTGGAGGGGTCCATAGTGCAGAACGAAAAGAACAACCAAGAAGACGAGGCTACCCTAAGTGAGGCCGAACTGAAATTCGCACACTCTCTTGAACAAACCCTGAATCAGGCTTTGGGGGATGGTGACAATGTCACATCGATCTGGTCTCGGTTAAAACCCGATCAGCGCGCACGTATTGCTGAAGACTATCTGGCAAAGCTCCAAGAAACAGATTCTGCCACACAAACTGACAGTAATACCTGGACATTTTTGCAGGATGGTTTTGATCGATATGCCGATCTTGATGCGGGCTTCATTACCCAGCCATCAGGACAATCCCCATCCCAGCCACACGACAACGCCCCCCACAGTAATGCACAAAACGCCCCGACAGCCCAACCGACAAGACCACCTCAGACACCCGAAGCAAGCAGCACCGAACGTCGCTACAGCCCACCACCGGGCTACCCTGCTGACTTTAACCCGCTTGCCGGGTTCCCCGGACTGGAGCCATCGACCACGGGCCCCCGCCCGGAAGACATTATCGCAGGTGCCCTTCCAGGATTTGGCAATCCTTCCAAGGTAAATCCGGTTGATATTCTGCGGGGAATATTACCGACCGGGCTGGAACAGACGAATTTGCGCCAGCCGACACCCGGGGTGCCAGAAACACCAACCCCAACCCCGACACAACCGCCAGCCTTCCCCGAAGCCCCAAGCTGGCCTAATCCGCGCAAACGCCCCGATCCGCATGCGGACACCCACGTTCCTGGCGAACATCTTCCGCAAACCGGTCCGGCGGCACCAAATTTTTGGCCGCTGTGGATTGATCAACAAGACAATCTTCTTAAGCAATGCCTGAAACTGATGTCAGGCAATATGGATGACGCGCAGGATGCGCTGTCCGAGGCGATGGTTAAAGCCTCGACCAAATTTGAAGATTCCATGGATGAAATCCGCAACCATCGCGCTTGGCTTTCACGGATCGTTCATAACGCCTGCATTGATTTGCATCGCCAGAACCGGCGCAAGGCGGAATACCATGAAGAAACCCACAGCAGTGCCGACACCCCGGCATCCCCGATGACAGCCCCGATTATTCCAAGTCCTGAAGAATCTTATCTGGCTGGCGAAAAAATGGATCAGCTTGAAACCGTTCTTTTGGCCATGCAGGAAAAACTGCGCAAACCGCTTTTGATGCGATGCGTACAGGATCGAAGCTATGACGAGATTGCCGATGCCCTTGGGCTTAGCAATTGCGCCGTACGCAAACGCGTCCAACTGGCGCGTGAACAACTTAGAAGTGCTGGCATTCAATAACCCGACACGGGTCAACAGACCCTTTTTAAAGGCCCAGTCTGGTCGAACCAGCACTTTTAAAGACGTGCCTAACACGAAAAGAAAAAAACTGCAGATAAATCGAAAAGAAGCGTCACAACCCTATACCACCGACGTCTTTAGATTGAAAACGGGACGGCGAAACCCCGTCAGGATCACAACAGCAAGCAGCACACAGCACAAGCACACGAAGGAGACTTTACAATGGCGATTCCGACCCCGGTAAATGGTCAGATCACTGATGCAGTCACCCAGGCTAACGTGAAAGTTTTGGGCGACGCCCCGGCAATGGCAATGGGCTCGATCTTCCAGTCCCTCGCACATTCCACCGGTATTCTTTATGAAAATGCCGTCAGCGCACAGCAGCAGATTGGTATCACCTCGCAGGCCGCCACCAATCAGGGTGTCATCCAGATCTATTCGGTCGACACGATGGCAGACTCTGTTGCGACGTCCAAAATTGCAAAAAGCGACGTGCCCGACAACATGCTGAATCTTTTGACCGCACTTCAGGCGACCAAAGGCTGATCCTTTTACGGATCCTCTCTTATACGAGTCACCATCAAATCGGGCGGTCGTTTTCCATCAGCGACCGCCCGATTTTATGCTGGGCACGCATTACGTTACGCCGCCCAAGTTTTTCGACAAGTTCCGTCACAACCAATCTGGCCCTCCGTCATTTGACTGATCCCGCAAACCAAGCGGAAAAGGGCCGGATTCCGGCACTTCCTTAGGCAACCAGGAGATACACAATGGCTGATAACACTCCGGTCAATGGCATGATTACCGACGCAGTCACCCAAGCCAATGTAAAGGTATTGGGCGACGCGCCGGCAATGGCCATGGGCTCGCTTTACCAGTCGCTGGCGCATTCTCATGGCATTCTCTATGAGAACGCTGTCAGTACCCAGCAACAGGTCGGCATTTCTTCGCAGGCAGCAACCAATCAAGGCGTCATTCAGGTTTACTCTGTCGACACCATGGCTGGTGCAGTGGCCACATCCAAACTCGCTTCAAGCGATGTTCCTGACAATATGCTTTCCCTGTTGTCGGCGCTTAAAGCGACGACCGGAACTTCCGTGTCGTAACCTCAAATTGGTTTCGCCGCCGAACCAGCCCGGCATGCAAAAGCTTGCCGGGCTTTTTCTATCACAAACCTTTCCGCCCCGCGTCATACCGATACGTATCCATTCCGCTAGTCAAGGAGACGGTCATGCCATCGGCGAAATCCACGCAAGACGACGACGATACACAGACCAACCAGACGCAATCCGTGGGCGTTGCGGCGTCGCCCGTTCACGGGGTCGCCCACCAGATCACCGATGCCGTTGCGATGACCAATGTCATGACAATTGGCATCGGGCCAAGTTACTCAGCACTTCAGGCAATGCTTGGCCAGACACAATCGCAGAACGTCTTGATGGCCAATATGGTGTCTTCACAGAAACAGAACTCCATGGTCGGCATGACAGCAATGACCAAAAGCATCCAGCAACTCATGAACCGTCGTAACTCATAAGGAACATTCCAATGAGCACCCAAAATGATGCACACGAAGTCGACGAACAGATTACGGACGGTGTAACCCAGACCAATACCACCGTGATTGGTTCTGGCCCGGCAATGGGCACGATGCAGTCGTATCTTTCCCAGGCACAGGCGCAGGGCATTCTGTTTGCGAATATGGTCAACGAACAGCAACAGCTTTCCGTTGCCAGTCTAGCGACCACCATGGAATGCGCAAAATCGACCCTGTCTATTCAGGAAGACAAACCAAATTTTTTTTCCTCTCCCCAGCTAACACCGCGTCAAGCAGTCAAGGCAACGCCGGATCCAAACAACAATCCGACCTGATGGCAGCGCCAACCGGCGCGCCATCCTCGGATGAGAAAGAGACTGGGGAATCAGAAGGCAACTGGTGGGATCAACTGACAGGACCAACCTGATCAGTCCACCAAAACTCATGACCCTGATCACAAAGGCCGTAACATGAACGACATCGTCAATCCACAAGTCACCGATGCGGTTACCCAAACCAACGTCAAGGTTTTGGGTGAAAGTCCGGCACAGGCTGTGTCGATTGCACTGCAGTCGCATTCTCATGCCACCGGACTTGCAATGGAAAACGCCACACTCGTCCAAGGCAACATGCAGCAAGTCGTCAATACGTCGACATCAAAGCTTGTTGCCATGATAACGGCGCAAGCTGGCTAGCAAAACTTGATCACAAATCTGCGCGTTGCGCGTCTAAAGATGTGCGGTCACCCGGACCGCCTTTTCGGAGGATATCATGGCTATTCCAACCCCGGTGAACGGTCAGATTACCGACGCAGTTACACAAAGCTCGGTTAGTGTACTTGGATCAGCGCCCGCCAATGCAATGGGTTCGATCTATCAAAGTGCCGCACATTCAACATCGATCCTGTTCCAGAATGCCGTTCAGGCACAGCAACAAGCATCGATTTGTTCGCAGGCAGCAACCAATCAGGGCGTAATGCAGCTTTATTCGGTCAATACCATGGCTGGCGCACAGGCAACGGCCAAGCTTGGCCGATCTGACAACGCCGATACGTTATTGACACTCTTGGTTATTTTGGCAGCAACCCGCCGCTAGGCACCTGACCCGTCCGGTAACTCTGCGCCGGACAATGGTCATCAACATGAGGGCGTGAAATGGCAGACAACACCCCTGTAAATTCACAAATAACCGACGCCGTAACACAGACCAACGTCAAGGTTCTTGGTGAGGCGCCAGCACAGGCCATGGGCCTTGTGTATCAGACGATGGCACATTCCATCAGTCTGTCGATGCAAAACGCCATGCAAACGCAAGGTGGCCTGCAGCAAATCGGCAATGCCGTCACATCAAGCGCATGCAAAATGATCCTGGACAGTTCAGGTGGTGGCATGGGCGGCGGTGGCGGAGAAAAATAGGCCAACCCATCCGCCTATCTCGCTAGCCTATTGCTTATGACCACAGCAGCAGCATCAAAAGCAGCAGCACCGGCACATCCACCAGCCCCGCATGAGGTTCACGATGGCAGACGAAGATAAAACCGCAAACGATGCATCTGGCAGCGCCGACGATAAAAGCAGCGATGCGAGTGCGACCACGCCGAAGGGCAGCGATGACGCCAAAAGTGCTGATAGCAGCAGTTCAAGCGGCGATAGCAGTTCTGATGGTTCTTCTGACAGTTCGTCTGAAGGCGGCAGTGCATCGGATGGATCATCTCCCAGCGCCAGCGGCGAGGCCCCCGCGGCCCCGGCCAGCACCCCACCGCTTAGCACCGCACTTAATCCGCAAATCGTTCAGGCCGTTGGCACCACCAACCATGCGGTTCTTAATGGTGCGATCCCTGGTGCCAACGGGGTTGCCTATCAGAAGGTCGCCCAAGCAGCGGCCTATGCGGTGCAGGATTCAACCGACTATATGCGCAACATCATGTCGATGGCATCGGCCACCACCGGTGTCGCCATGCAGAAAATGCTGGCAACCAAAGAAGTCGACCCTTATGCCGACATCATCAAGGCCGCAACCCAAGCTGTCACCGACGCCCAAAAAACCTTTGCTGGCGTTGGCGAGGCCGCAAGTGGTGTTGTGAAGGACTTTGATAGTCTGGCTTAAATTGGGTTGTCGCCAAGCCGTTAACACACCATCCCTTCAATGACAAAGACCAGACCGCGAATACGTGATCTGGTCTTTGTCATTGAAAGAATGTCTGCATCAATTACCCCGCCCGCATCAATTCGATCCGGTGGCAGGCTTCGGAAAAGTCCGGGGCAAACAGCTTAACACTGACGCCAGTTCCCTGAAGTTCATATGCCCCCATCTCGACCGTCGGACAGGAAATGAAGTTTGCAACGGTTTGGCTGACCAGAACGCGTTTGCCAAGCTGTTTGGTCAATTGCTCGATCCGGGCGGCTTCGTTTGCGGCCTGACCAACAACGGTGAAATCGACGCGTTCAGGAACACCGACATTGCCGTAAATCACATCGCCAACATGCATTCCCAACCCATAATCAAATGGCGGCTTGCCCTGTTCTTCACGTTTGGCATTTAGCTCGTCGATATTAAGCTGTGCTTCGGCTGCGGCATAAAGGGCGGCAACACAGGCATTTTCCAAACTTTTTTCATCATCATCAATCGGGAAGATCGCCAATGTGGCATCCCCGATATAGCGCAGAACCTGCCCACCATGTTTAAGCACCGCCCCGGCCGTCGCCGAGAAGAAATCATTCATTTCGCCCATGAAGGCTTCATCGCCAACATGGGTCGCAACCGAGGTCGAATTGCGCATATCCGAGAACCAAATCACCGCACGGGTTTTGGTACTGTCGCCAAGTTTGATCTGACCGTTGCGCACACGGCTGCCAGCATCTGACCCCAGATAGGTTTCAAGAATGGTGCTGGTTTCTTCATGGGTGATCCGCATCTTGCACGACACGGCAAAGCGACGCTGGATACCAGATAGGGTTGCAAGATCTTCGTCGGAAAAACCGCTTGGCCGTCGGGTAAGGTAGGTCATGAAGATACGGTTGCTATCAAGCGTGCTGTCACGGTGCGTCACAAACGGCGTCATTAGCGCATAATAGTCCGTCCCGCGGTTGCGGCGGAAACTTTCAAGTACAGGGAAATCAAGAACAGCCCCCGGACCAATCAAATGACGGCGCATGAAGCTGACATCATTTTCAAGCATCCATTTCATCGGACTTTCCGCCCAGTCTTTATCTTTATCCCCAACCCCCATATGGGTGGAACGTTCGACGCAACCGGCTTCCTTGGACCAGATGTAAGAAACCCCTTCGTAAAGGGGGTGCAAGGTCTTGAAGGCCACCATAACCCGGTCAATCGGGATGCCTGATGCAACCAGACGGCTAACCATGCCTGCAAGAAGTTCGCTGATGTCGGTATCATCAAGCGCACATTCCATCAGCCAGTCATTGACCGAACGCACAAAACCACGCGCAGCCTGGGCATTATTGGTCCCGGGTAACGATGTCACGACGGCTGTTTGGGGGTCATTCTTGCTCATTGGCCGCTCCGTCCATTTTCATGCTGTATTTTGCATCGCTTTGGGTTTGTACTTAATTCAATGGTAAAGATGGTCCGGTCAGTCCCCTTGCCGGGGAAAGCCCCCGACGTTTTGCAACATTCCAAGGTCAGGACTCTAACATCTCTTTTCTGTTCTGGCGCCATCTTAGCCATTAAATGAAGTGAAAACCTTAAATAGAACAGCAATGCCATTTAGCAATTGTTGATTTGGAAACACGTTATTTCCCGCACACAAATGACTATTGGTCATTAAAAAAGCAAGGCCAATATTGGAAAAAATCATAACCTACTGGAATCGCAGACAATCTTAAAAAATATTCGGCAAATTAGCCTGCTGTTACAATCGCACCGGCGGCAGATAGATACGGGCTAAAAGCCCGCCCTGCGGGGCGTCTTCAAGGTATATTTCCCCACCATGGGCACGAATAGCTGTGCGTGCGATCGCCATTCCAAGGCCAATCCCCCCGGTATCACGATTGCGTGATTCTTCAATTCTAAAGAACGGTTCGAACACTTGTTCGCGCTTATCGACCGGAATGCCCGGACCATCATCGGCAATTTCGATCCAAAGCCCGCCGTCATCCGCATCGCGGACGGCGACTTCCACATGATCACCAAAACTAAGCGCATTCGAAATCAAATTGCCAAATGCCCGTTTGACCGAAAGTGGCCGGCACGGATAGACCCGTGCATCCCCATCACCGGTAAAGGAAATCGGTCGGCCTGTTTCAACAAGATCTTCGACCGCGGATTCAACCAATGCAGTCATATTGATCTTGCGGGTTTCTTCATTTGCGGTTTCTTCGCGGGCAAATGCCATGGCCGCTTCGACCATCTGTTCCATTTCATCAAGCGTTTCAATGATCCGCGCACGGTTTTCCGGATCATCGACAAATTCGGCCCGCAACCGAAGGGATGTGATCGGGGTGCGTAGATCGTGCGAGATTGCCGCCAACATCCGGGTGCGGTCTTCGACAAACCGTTTCAGACGGGCGGTCATCCGGTTAAATGCCTTTGCCGCACGTCTGATTTCAATCGGACCCGTTTCGGGCACTGGTTCGGGATAATCCCCCCGCCCCACCCGGTCTGCTGCGCGGGCCAAAACACCCCATGACCGCGAAATACGACGGGCAAGGAAGAAGGTAATCACGCCAATAACAAGGGCCGATAAAAGAACACGCAGCAAATTATCAAACACAAACCAAGGCGGCGGCATCATACCGCCAATCATGGCTTCGAGCCAGATTGTCGGACCTGAATTGGGCGCAGCAATATTAGGCCCGGCAACATTAGGCTCCGCAACATTGGAAACATCCGATCCCGAAACAATCGAAGTAATCGGAACAACAAGTTGCATCACGGGTGAACCATGACAATCAAAGTGGTCCAGATAGCGCAGCGACCAAGGTGCTTTGTCCTCGCCATTACGATGCGGCTTATCACGCCCGCGGGCCAACAGGGCTTCTTGCCTTGCCTCCATCGCGTCTTCAAGGACGTCCTCGGCATCTTCATGATCAGCAAGGTCTGATCGCGTATCAAACTGCGGTTCTGCGTCTCGGTCAAATTGTCCGTTCTGGCCTTCGAAATAGGCTTTTTGTTCTTTGCGAAGCGACTTTTTTTCTGCCCAGCACGCATCTTCTGACAGAATATTGACCCACCCCGGCGCATCAACTGATGTCGCAAGGAAGTCGTTTAAACGCGCGGTCAACCGTTCGGCGTTCACGCTATGCTTGGCCTCAAACCTTGGCGCATCAACCAGCCGCAATCGGGTTTGCGGGGATTGGGCAACCCGCAATACATCGTGCCAGTTTTCGCGCGGCGTCGTGGTCAAAATGCGCGAAATTGCGGCAATTCGGGTCAATGCATTGCCCCGCCGTTCCGATGCCAAAGCATCCCGGCGTTCTTCGGCCAACAGCACACCCAACACAATATGGGTCAAGATGATCGCGCCCAACAACAGGCACACCAGTTGCGCAGTCAGGCTTTGTGGCCACAGGCGTTTGATAAGCTGGCGCGTGGTCATTTTTCGACCACCTCGCAGGTAAACATATATCCCCCGCCCCAGACGGTTTTGATCAAAACCGGGTTCTTGGCGTCAGGTTCAATTTTTTTGCGCAGACGGCTAACCTGATTATCGATGCTGCGATCAAACGGGACGGCTTCGCGCCCACGGGTA
This sequence comes from Rhodospirillales bacterium, assembly GCA_019634165.1. Taxonomy (GTDB): domain Bacteria; phylum Pseudomonadota; class Alphaproteobacteria; order Rhodospirillales; family Thalassospiraceae; genus Thalassospira. The sequence goes on along the minus strand of JAHQVT010000008.1, from coordinate 90,432 downwards.
AGATCAAGCAACTGATCACGGTTAAGCACCATATTGGGATGTTCGACAAAGGCACACAGCAACCCGTATTCCCCGGAACTGAGCGGCAAGACAACGTCATTGCCATCGCGCAATTCATGGCGCGTGCGATCGAGAACCCAACGATCAAAATGAACCTCGCCACTTGGAAGCGGTCCTTTGCGCCCGACGGGCAAGCTTTGCGCACGGCGCATCACCGCCTTGATCCGCGCAAGCAATTCACGCGGGTTAAACGGCTTTGCCAAATAATCATCCGCGCCCATTTCAAGGCCAATGATCCGGTCGGTTTCTTCGCCAAGGGCGGTTAACATCACAACCGGCACATCATAATTTTCGCGCAGCCAACGACACAGGCTAAGCCCGTCTTCACCGGGCATCATCAAATCAAGCACGATCAGATCGGGCGAAAGATCATCGGCCATCATGCGGCGCAATTCGCGCCCGTCAGATGCCAATGACACGCGATATTCGTGCTGACGCAAATAGCGCCCCAAAAGATCGCGAATATCACGGTGGTCATCGACGACAAGAATATGCGGCTGATCGCTCATAAATGGTCCCATGGGTCAAACGTTGTGTTGAGCTTACCCTACCGCGTTGGCAATCAGGGCAAAAATGGCAATTTGTATCAATTTGTCGCATTTCGGCGATTTGCCAAATCTTGCGACCATTTAGCCCGTTCTTCGGGATCATTTCGCGACAATCATCGGCGATAACCGACCTCAACGAATACTGCCCCCAACCAAAATGAGGTCCACGATGAAACGCAAAACCCAACTTAAAATCGCAGCAAGCCTGATTGCGTCTGCTTTGATTGCCACCCCGATTGCCGTTGCTTATGCCGGCCAAGGTGGGAATGGTGGACACGGTGGACCAAGTGAATGGGCCATGTTTGACGGCGGCCATCACGGTGGGCCCAAATTTGACGGTCAGCGCGGCGAACATGGCAAAGGTGGCAAGCACAATCGCGAAGACCGCGTGCGTGCCGTTCCCCTTACACCAGCAGAAGCACGCATTTTGATTGATGCGATGCTTTTGAAAACCAACGTGTCTGATCTTAAAACCGGTGATGCACTTTTGGCCGAAGAACCGGGCAAGATTGATGTTCTTCTGGTTAATGCGCAAGGCGGCGTTGTTGAGGTGATCAAGTTTGACGCCAAAACCGGCCGTATGGACCGCGATGAACGCCGGAGCTTGCGCAAACTAATGCCCCGCCCGGATAAGGCAGAACGCTATGACCGTAAATTCACCGCCGATCAGATGACCTTGCTGGCCAATGCCATGGTAATCCGGTTTGGCAACGGCGAACTTAAACTTGGCGAACTCACGCAAACCCCGCGTGGCACCTATAGCGCGACAGTCACTAATCAGGCCGGTGACATTGTCCGCGAAATGGAACTCAGCAGTGTGACCGGTCGCCCAATTAGCTAATTCAGCATTGGATAAACCGCACATCTGAAAACGTCCCCACCCGGTCCGGAGAATTTTCTCCCAACCGATACTCCGGACCAACCCCTGCGCCCCCAAGGTTCCCCCCTTGGGGGCGTTATTCATTGATATGTCACGGGTTTTAGTTTGACGACGCGACCTGCTGTCATCATTCTGCGAGATTGCTTTAAACTCAACGCCCCAAAGTGATCCGTAAAATGACAGCCCCAAATATTAAATCCACTCCCAGAACCGCCACCCTTGATGACATCCCATCTTTAAGCAAACTTTGGCAGGATACCGGTCTTTATCGCCCGTATAACCCGCCAGAATGGGATGTGGGATTTGCCCTGTCTTCCGACGAGGCAACGCTTCTGGTGTGGGAAGATAACAGTGATAACATTGTTGGTTCCGTCATGGCCGGGCACGATGGACATCGTGGCTGGATCTATTATATGGCGGTCGCCCCTGCCCTTCAGAAATCGGGCCTTGGCCGGAAATTGATGGATGTTGGGGAAAACTGGCTGCGCGATCAGGGTGTTTGGCGGATGCAGTTGATGGTGCGCTCCGAGAACAAGGCAACGCAGGATTTCTATGCCCATCTTGGCTATCGCGCCCTTGACGTCACGGTTATGCAAAAAGATATCGCAACACCGCCTGCCGAACGCTAAGAAACGTTGAGCAACACCGGCATTACATTGCATCTGAAATGGTCGATGCTGCATTCTGATCAGAGGCAGCAGGCTTTTCCTGATCCATAATTGCCAGTGATGCATGGGCAATCCGGCATGAACGCTCATATAAACGGTTCACACGTTCGACCATTGCGACCTCGATCCGGTAGCGCCGAATATCAACGTCACGCGGTCCGATCTCGTCACTGACCTTGCGCAGGGTGGTATCCAGTTTGGCCGCGAATTCGGCCTTTCGCGCCAGAACACCATTGGCAGCTTCTGCGTCTTCGCTGGAAAATGCCGTCATTGCCTGTTTAAGGGATTCTTCGGCTATTTGATAAAGTTCCGCCATCTTAAGGCGGCTTTCTTCGGATGGCATCTGGCCGAGATCAAACCATTCACGAACCAACTCGACCATTTCTTCACTGATCAAATCGCCAATGGCTTCAAGATGATTGCTCACCGCAAGTTCGTTTTGCAAACGGTTGACATCGGCCTGCAACAGTTCGGTCCGACGTAATTTACCTGCAAACATGGCAATGGCATCCTGCAGGCTATCGACCCCGTCATCAAGTTGGGCGATTTTTTCCAACCGCGCATGGGTTGGAATACGCAGGTTTTCACGCCCGCGTCGGACAACATCAATCACGATATCACCCATATGCATGACCTCGTTACGCAGCAACGTCATGGCGGCGGCGGGTGCCTCTGTTAATCCATGGATAACGTATTTCGGTTCCGGGCTTAGGGGTGGTTCGGCTTCGACTTCCGGGGGTACCAGTTTTTCAAGCAGGCGGGCGATCATGGGAACAAACCCGATCATGACAATGACATTGGCGATGTTGAAAATGCTGTGCGCGTTGGCAATTTCACGCGCAATGTCGGTGTTTTCCAAATCCCTGCCCACTGTCACGAACTTGACCAAATCAGCCAGCCTGTCGATAAACGGCAACCAGATCAGAACCCCAACCACGTTAAATAAAACATGGCCCAAAGCGGTGCGAAACGCATCGCGATTTTTGCCAATCGTCACCAGCAAGGCGGTCACGCATGTTCCGATATTGGCACCAAAGATCAGGGCAATGCCCCCTTCAAGCGATACGAGCCCCTGACTGGCCAGAACAATGACAATCCCGGTTGTTGCCGAACTTGATTGCACAAGGGCTGTGAAGGCCGCTGCGACCAGCATCGCCAAAAACGGATTGCGCATCTCGGTCATAAGCGCAATGAAGGGTGGGAAGCTGCGAAGCGGCTCCATCGCATCCCCCATCATGCCCATACCAAAAAACAACAAACCCGTGCCAAGGATCGCCTTGCCGATCAGGGCAAAGCGTTTGCGTTCGGCCAGCATGGTCATGGCAAGGCCAGCCGCAATGATCAGCGGTGCGACCGCATCAATCCGAAAGGCAATGATTTGCGCCGTCAGGGTCGTGCCGACATTTGCGCCCATGATCACGGCAACCGATTGTGCAAAGGGCATTAAGCCTGCAGAAACGAAACCAACGACAAGAACCGTTGTGACGCTTGATGACTGAACCAGACCGGTCATAATCGCACCGGAAATCGCCGCCCACACCCGGTTGCGCGTCAAGCCCGACAAGATGCGCCGCAGGCGTGCTGCCGCCAATGCTTTAAGCGCGCTGGCCAAATGGTCCATCCCATACAGGAACAGAGCAAGGCCACCAACCAGCCCAATCACCATCGCCCCGGTCGGAAGATCGTGCGTTTCCTCTGCTGCCATAGCAGGCAGTGCCGGGACGATCATAAGGACCAGAAGGATCGCACTTGTTATTGCAGCTTTAAGAAATGGCGCCATCGCAACCCTAGAGGAGGTAATCAGTTGAAAACAAACAAACCATACAGCAGATTGTTTGACCTGTCAGGTCGCAGGAAATTCACATAAACCGCAAGGGACTGTTTATGCGCAATATTGGCCCGAAATCATCGCGTGAACTGCGCGAAATCGGCATTGAAACCCGCGATGACCTTGCGCAATCGGGTATCGAAGAAACCACGCGCCGTCTTTTGTTTCGCTTTGGCAGCGAAAAGAAGATCAGTGTGAATTACCTTTATGCGCTTGAAGGGGCGATACATGACCACGATTGGCGCGATATCAGCCCCGCCCGTAAAGACGAACTTCGTGCAATATTGGACGGCCTGCGTGGCGAACTCGCAAGTAGCAGTAAATAGGCCATAGCATATTCACTGCTACTTTTGGCTGTTCCCAAAGCTACTGCGCGGCGACTGCATTCCTATCAGGTTTTTCTTGTTCCAAGCGTGCTTTCAAAACCGCGATCTGATCACCGTCCAAGCGCAGGCCAAGTTTGGAACGCCGCCAGATCAAATCATCAACATCGCGCACCCATTCCTGATCAATCAGATAGCGCAGTTCTGCTTCATACAAATCATGACCATAACAGGTTCCAAGATCAGCAACCTTTGATGCGGTGCCAATCACGTCCTCAATCCGGGTGCCATAGGCGCGCAACAGACGTTTGAGCATCGCACGATCCATCCAGTCATAACGCTGGGCGTAATCGACAAACGCATCTTCAAACGATGCATTTGGAAAATCCCCGCCAGGCAAGGGTGCGCTCGCGGTCCAAGGCACATCGTTGGCACCAAGTTCCTTTGAGATGATCGCAAGTGCGTGTTCGGCAAGTTTGCGATAGGTGGTAATTTTCCCACCAAACACATGCAATGCCGGGGCGGCACCATCATTGTCTTCAAGTTTCAGGGTGTAATCCCGCGATACCTTGGATGCATTTTCGCTTCCCTCATTCCCGGCATATAGCGGACGCACCCCGGAATAGGTCCAGACAACATCATCTGATGCCACCTGCTTTTTGAAATAGCCACTGGCAAGTTTGCAAAGATAGTCAATTTCATCCTGATCAATTTTGACCTTGGCCGGATCACCGGTAAAATCAATATCCGTGGTCCCGATCAGGGTAAAGTCATCCTGATAGGGAATGGCAAAAACAATGCGGCCATCGCCATTCTGAAAGATATAGCAATAGTCATGGTCAAACAGCTTGGGCACGACGATGTGGCTGCCCTTGACCAAGCGAATGTTTGCCTTGGTGTTTGATTTCACAACGCCGGTTTTTGGGTTGATCAAATCAGCACACCACGGACCAGCCGCGTTGATCAGCATACGGCCCGAAACAGCGCGGTCCTGACCATTTTCCTGATCACGCAAGGTCACTTGCCACAGATCATCAACCCGCTTGGCCCCAACGCATTCGGTGCGCGTATGGATTTCAGCCCCGTTGGCCTTGGCATCGCGTGCGTTTAACACCACAAGCCGCGCATCATCGACCCAGCAATCAGAATAAACAAACCCCTTGGTCACACCTTCGCGCAACGGTTCGCCCGATACATGATTGGCAAATGAAATTCCCTTGGATGCAGGGAGTTTTTTGCGCCCGCCCAGATGGTCATACAAAAACAAGCCAAGGCGGATCATCCATGCCGGGCGCAGATCGCGACGGTGCGGCAAGACAAAGCGCAGCGGCCAAATGATGTGTGGGGCATTTCCCAAAAGAACTTCGCGTTCCCTCAAAGCTTCGCGGACAAGGCGGAACTCATAATGTTCCAGATAGCGCAGACCACCATGGATCAGCTTGGTGCTGGCCGATGAGGTCGCACTGGCAAGATCATTTTTTTCACACAGCAACACTTTAAGGCCACGTCCCGCCGCGTCACGCGCAATGCCGGCACCGTTAATGCCACCGCCAATAATGATCAGATCGTAGGTTGAAGTGCCAGCCATATGGGCCTCTCTCGCCAAAGGAATTTCTCTTTGCCAAGATAAATAGTTCATTTTCGAAAATTTTCAAGTTTCAAATTGTGACATTTATTCGACACAGACATGCCAAACCTGCAGCACCATTCCAACCAAACCGCCTTTTAGATACCTCCGCCTGAAAAGTTCATTTTTGAAACAAATAGAAAAACCCCGCCTGATGTTCAGGCGGGGCGTTCAAACATTGGAATGTAATCAGTGCGGTATTTGGTTCAGGTAGCGATCAGGCCAACCAGCGTTTCTGCCAATCTGACAGCATGGAAATCGTCCAAAGCTGATGCCCCCAGTTGCGCTTACCAGACATATGTTCCTGATGTAAGCGATCAATATACCGGCGATCCAGACCAAGATCCTGATACAGCGCCTCATTGGCAAGATGGTCACCCATCCATTCGCGCAAAGGCCCGCGCAGCCATTGGGCCAGTGGCACACCAAACCCGGTTTTGGGCCGATCAATTAATTCGCGCGGGACATATTTATAGAGGATTTGACGCAAGGCATGCTTGCCAATCGACCCGTTCATTTTAAGGCGTGCGGGCATCCGCCAGCCAAATTCAATCACCCGGTGATCAATAAGCGGCACACGTACTTCAAGTGAATTGGCCATTGATGCCCGGTCGACCTTGGTCAAAACGTCATCGACCATATACATCATCGTATCCATGACCTGCATGGACGAAACGTAATCAAGATTGCGGTTGCGGCAAAACTTTTCGCCCGGCACGCGGAATTTTTTGCGTGATGACCGGCTTCCCAGAAGCTTGTCCACATCAAACAGCGACAGCAACGCGTGATAACGATCAAGATCATCCTTAATCGCCAAAAGCGGTGCGGCCTTATGGATTTTATCGCCAATCGCACTGGTCGACATCTTACCGGGCACCAACCCGACCAGATTATCCCATTGTTCGGGCGACAACATGGTCAGCCCCTTGGCAACAAGGGAGGCGCCAAATGGAATACTTCCGGCTGCGGCACTAAGCTGCTTGGCCCATAAATAGCGGGTGTAACCGCCAAATGTTTCATCCCCGCCGTCACCCGAAAGCGCAACCGTAACTTCCTTGCGGGTCAGGGCCGAAATCAGATAGGTCGGGATGGATGAACTGTCAAAGAACGGCTCATCGAAGGTTTCCGATAGCTTGGGCACCAGATCAAGCGCATCCTGCGGGGTGACATAAAGTTCGGTATGATCGGTCTTAAGATGCCTTGCCACTTCACCGGCAAAGGCCGCCTCGTTAAAGGCGGCGTCTTCGAACCCGACCGAAAATGTTTTGACCGGACGGTCTGATACCGACTGCATCAGGGCAACAATGGTTGAGGAATCAATCCCGCCAGATAAAAACGCGCCCAGCGGCACATCAGCAACCATGCGGCGCTGAACCGCATCGCGCAGCAATTCTTCAAGCGCGTCAATCGCGCTTTGATCATCGCCGCTCCATGCGTGTTTCTGACCATTGAGAACCGCATCCTCAACCGACCAATAGGCGGTTTCTGTCGCCTGATCGTGTGATGTAATCTCAAGAATATGGCCGGGCTTAAGCATCTTGGCATGGGCATAGATCGAATGACCGGACGGCACATAACCAAACCGTAAGTAGGCTTCTAGCCCGGTCTGATTGACTTCTCGCGAAATGACATTGCCCGCCAGAAGGCCTTTGACCTCGGATGCGAAGCCGATATTGCCTTCAAAGCGCGACCAATAAAGCGGCTTGATGCCCAACCGATCCCGGATCAGGGTCAATTTATTGGCTTCGCGGTCCCAAAGGGCGATGGCAAACATGCCAATCAGGCGTTTTACCGTTTCGCGAACACCCCAATGGGCAATGCATTCAAGGATGACTTCAGTGTCGGAATGGCCGCGCCAAGCAATGTTGGCACCGGCAAGCTTTTCGCGCAGTTCCGGCGCATTATAAATTTCGCCGTTATACACTATGACATAGCGGCCATTGGCCGAATGCATCGGTTGTTTGCCCGCATCTGACAGATCAATAATCGCCAAGCGGCGCTGACCAAGCGCCAAACCTGACGGTGGATCAACCCAAACATCACCGCCATCTGGGCCGCGATGGTGCAACGCTTCGTTCATGCGCGAAACAGTATCGCCCAAACCCGTTGCGTCACTCTGTCCCGACAGCCATAAACCAGCAATTCCACACATAAAAATATCCTGTAAAGACCTGCCGTTACTTAAAACAATAACGGGTTGCCCTACAATCAAAACCTTTGATCAATGACCGGAAATGATCGGCCAAAATCGTTTTTACCATGCCGCCCTATTCCACATGATGAAAACGGCAAAACAGACTATGCAATAACAACGCGGAGTTATGCTACCACTACCAGACCTACAACCAATAATATACTGCCATCCAAACGCACGTGGTCTCGTGTTCATAGAACCAAAGCCTGAAAAACAAGACGACCCGGCAGAGATAGCAGTTCAGGGAGTAACGTCCGGATGAACCCTTCGAAAAAACAGGTATCACTTTCACTTGGCCAAAAACAAATCATCAGCTATGTCGCGATCCTCGCGCTGATGAGTATTTTGGCGACGATTTCCGTTGTTCTTGTAAATCAGATCAACACTTCCTTCACCCAGATCACCGACATCAATGGCGTTAAACAACGCTACGCCATTAATTTGGGCGGTAGTGTCCAGGACCGCGCGATTGCAGTCCGCGACATGGCGCTGGTCGCAAGTCAGGATGATGTTAATGCCACAATCAGCATTATCAACGAACAGGCCACCATTTACGCCGACGCTGCACAAGGCATGGCTGAAATCCTGTCCGCCCCGGAAACATCATCGGATCAAGAACAACAACTCTTTGCAGAAATTCAGGCGGTTGAAGAACGTGCTGCGCCAATCATAGAAAAGGTCATCAGCCTTCGCACGGCAGGTGAATTCTCCTCTACGATCAACCTGATCAACGCCGAAGCTGCACCGGCCTTTGCCGACTGGCGCGCCAGTATCGATGCACTGATCGAATATGAAGAAGCCAAAAGCCAGTTGACCTCTGTGTCGGCACGAACGGTCGCCAGCAACTTTTCGATCGTCATGATCGGCATGCTGGTTCTGTCGCTAGCGATCAGTATCGGCTTGATCATCTGGAACATCCGGGCGATTGCCCCGCTGCGTGGATTGACCACCGGTATGCTTGAAATTGCCGAAGGCAAGCTCGACACAGCCATTCCGGAAATCACCCGGCGTGACGAGGTCGGCGATATCGTAACAGCCGTTAAAGTATTTCAGAAAAACGCGATTGAGCGTCGTGAAATGCGCGCAAAGGAGGCAGAGCTTCAACGCGCTCAGGCGCAACGTTCTGAACTCATGGAAAAACTTACCAAGGGTTTTGAGGAGACAACTGGTGATCTCCTGGCCGATGTTGGACAGGCACTTGAAAAATTGCGGAGCTCCGCCTCCACGTTGGGGCGGACAGCTGAAACGAGCAAGGCACGCGCAAGCGATGCAGCGTCTGTTGTGTCCGAAGTCGCCCACAACGCAGAATCTGTTGCATCCGCAGCAGAAGAACTTACGGCATCGGTCTATGAGGTCAGCCAGCGGATTGCTCAATCTCGCGAAACCATGTCGCGTGCGCAGAGCGAAGCCAACAGCACCAATGACAAAATGTCCGTGCTGGAAACCTCTGCTGACAAGATTGGGGAAGTTGTTAAACTGATCACTGATATTGCCGGTCAGACCAATTTGCTGGCACTGAACGCAACGATCGAAGCCGCACGTGCGGGCGATGCCGGCAAGGGTTTTGCTGTTGTCGCAAACGAGGTCAAAAACCTTGCTTCACAGACGGCACGTGCAACGGATGAAATCTCTGAGCAGATTTCGACAGTCCAGACAGAAACCCGCGAAGCTGTTGCCGCCATCCGTGAAATTGTTGAAACGATTGGCGTGATTAACGAAGATACAGCGGACATTGCCGGTTCAATCAACCAACAAAGCGAAACGACCACAGAGATTTCATCAAAAATCTCCCAAGTCGCGCAGAACACTCGGGACGTTGCCAGCAACATTCAACAGGCGATGGATGCGGCAGATGAAACAGATGCTGCATCGGGTGATGTCAGAGCCGCAACAGCAAGCATGGAAGAACGCGCTCAGAAGCTTGATCATTCCGTAAAGCAGTTCCTGCGTGATATCGCTTAAATTTACCCACCACGAAAATCAGCGGTCAGGCCTTTAACCTGACCGTTCAATTCCCAACCGCGCCATCCGGCGATACAGCGTATTGCGCCCGATTCCCAATGCCTTGGCGGTGTTGCTGATATGCCAATGATGTTCGTCAAGCACATCACGAAGGGCGGCACCTTCGGCACGTTCAATGCTTTGGCGTGCGGATGGTTGATCATTGATGGTCTCGACATGGAAATCATCCGGCAGGTGATGGCGTTCAATCACACCGTCTTCGGCAAAGACGCTGGCATATTGTAAAATATTGATCAGTTCGCGCACATTGCCCGGCCAGCGATGCCGGGTCAAAAGTGCCAATACGTCATCTTGGCAATGCACATGATCGTCAGATAGCCCCGCCAACAACCTTCCGATCAAATCAACAAGGTCGCTTCGTTCGCGCAAGGGCGGCACGGCAAGCCTTGCGCCCTTGATCCGATACAGTAAATCTTCGCGGAACCGCCCATCAGAAACGGCCGCGGTCAAATCAACATTGCTGGCGCAGATCAGACGGAAATCAACCGAAACCGACTTGGTGCTGCCAAGCGGTTCAATCATCCGGCTTTCAAGAACACGCAGCAGGCGTCCTTGTGCCGCAAGCGGCATATCACCAATTTCATCAAGGAAAAGTGTGCCGCCATTGGCTTCGCGGATGCGCCCGCCAAATCCATCGCGCGCCGCCCCGGTAAAGGCACCCCCGGCATGACCAAACAATTCGTTTTCAATCAATCCTTCAGGCAAGGCCGCACAGTTAATCGCGACAAAGTTTCGCGATTTGCCAAAGCTTGCCTCATGAATATGACGTGCAAGATATTCTTTGCCGCTGCCGGTTTCACCCGACATCAACACATTGATGTCGCGGGCATGAAGCCGTGATCCGATATCAAAAATGCGCCGAAATGCAGGATCGCGATCCGCAATCTCAACAACCGGCTTGATCGGTTTTTTCGCCTTGGCTGCAACCGGGGTCGAACGGCCGATATATTTCCGGCGCATCCGTTCGGGAACCGTCAGGCTACCAAACAACACCCCACCGCCAGCAATATTAAGCGCCATTGCCGATGGCGCGCGATCATGGTTTGGGCCATCTGATTGGCTGAACTTTGACAGTAAATCGTCCAAATCCATCTCAAACATATCGGCAAGATCGGTTGATGCATTGGCCGCCGTCAAAATCCGCCGTGCGGTTGACGTCGCCCCACTGATGGAGCCATCCGGCGCAATCGAAATCATCGCATCGCGGGTCGATCCAACATGCTGGGATTCAGGATGAAGATGCAAAATCACATCCCCTGCCCGCTCGTCAAAAAACAAGATACGTTCAAGCGCATCGGCATAATCGGCCACCATGCCACGCACACGCAAACAGTCTGTCCGCTTGATGTCATCGCGCACAGCCGACACATCAAGAACCGAACATACCTTGCCATCCGGATCAAAGACCGGGGCGGCGGTACAGGTCAGAACAGAATGCTGGGCGAGAAAATGTTCGTCCTTGTGGATCGTGATGGCGCGCCCTTCGACAATGCAGGTGCCAATGCCGTTGGTTCCTTCGCGCTCCTCGCTCCAGACCGCACCGGGCAAAAGGCCGTTGGTACGAAACGACGGCAGCAATGAATGGGCTGCAACACTATCAAGGATCACACCGGTATTATCGGTCAGAAATACCGCATAGCCCGATGCATCGATCTTGCGATACAGGGTACGGACAAGATCATGGGCATGATGATAAAGCCGCCCGTTGCGATCACGCAATTGCCGGGTCTGACTTTCGGGCATGACTTCGGGACGGCGCAAGGTGTCGTGGGCCAGACCAAAGCGTTTTTCACACCGTTGCCAGCTTTCAAGCACCGCACGATTTTGCGCACCACCGCTAAGTTGCAGTGCTGCTTCTATCCGTCCGCCGGGAATGTTTCCTGACATAGACGCTATCTCCCTTGCGTCGGCGTTTTGACCCGGAAATCTCCGGTGCGCAACTTATGGCGCATCCGATCACAGCCTTAATCGTACCATAACGCCCCCCCTGCACGCCAAACAGTTTCGCGGGCTTTATTGCTGCACAATCCAAAGTGTTCCGTTTTTGGAACAGTTTGCGCCACCTGCCCCGCCCAAGCAGGGGCAGTGACACAACCCAAATCCGCTTTCAAACACACCCAACCACCTGAAAATGCGCCACTTCGCCTTTACATCCCCTGATGCTGAAAAAGTGGCATGACCTTTGCGGATAAGACAGCGTCACAATCAAAAAACGGGCGAACAAATCGCCTGTAGATCTCGGAGGAAGCAAAATGATCTATAAAAACCCAAATGACGCCGGCAGTGTTGTCAGCTTTAAGGGCCGCTATGAGAACTTCATCGGCGGCGAATGGGTCGCCCCGACCAAGGGCCAGTATTTTGAAAATGTCTCGCCGGTGAATGGCAAACCTTTCTGTGAAGTTGCCCGATCCAGCTCTGAAGACATCGAAAAGGCACTTGATGCCGCCCATGCAGCTTTTCCGGCCTGGGGCAAAACGTCCGTGACTGAACGGGCCAATATGCTCAATAAAATTGCCGATCGCATGGAAGCCAACCTTGAAATGCTTGCGGTTGCCGAAACATGGGATAACGGTAAGGCCGTGCGCGAAACCATGGCCGCAGATATTCCTTTGGCAATTGATCATTTCCGTTATTTCGCTGGCGCCATCCGCGCACAGGAAGGCTCCCTTGGCGAACTTGATGACAACACGGTTGCCTATCACTTCCACGAACCCCTTGGTGTGGTTGGTCAGATCATCCCTTGGAACTTCCCGATCCTGATGGCTGTCTGGAAATTGGCCCCGGCATTGGCAGCAGGCAACTGTATTGTCCTAAAACCTGCTGAACAGACCCCGGCATCGATCTGTGTGTTGCTTGAACTGGTTGGCGATCTGATCCCGGCGGGTGTTTTGAACGTTGTTCAGGGCTTTGGCGTTGAAGCAGGTAAACCGCTTGCACAAAGCAACCGTGTTGCCAAAGTCGCCTTTACCGGTGAAACCACCACCGGGCGTTTGATCATGCAATATGCATCGGAAAACATCATTCCGGTGACACTCGAATTGGGTGGCAAATCGCCAAACGTCTTCTTTGAAGACATCATGGCAGCCGATGATGATTTCCGTCAGAAAGCGGCTGAAGGCCTGACGATGTTTGCCCTTAATCAGGGCGAAGTTTGCACCTGTCCGTCGCGCGCGCTTATTCAGGAAACCATCTATGACAAGTTCATGGATAATGTCCTGTCGCGCGTTGCCAACATCAAACAGGGCAACCCGCTTGATACCGACACCATGATGGGTGCGCAGGCTTCCACCGAACAGATGGAAAAAATCCTGTCCTATCTTGATATCGGCAAACAGGAAGGGGCCGAAACCCTTTGTGGTGGTGGCCGCGCCGAGCTTGGCGGTGATCTTTCGGATGGTTTCTATATCCAGCCGACGATCTTCAAGGGCCATAACCGCATGCGGATTTTCCAAGAAGAAATCTTTGGCCCGGTCGTTTCGGTCGCAACCTTTAAGGACGACGCCGAAGCCCTTCATCTTGCCAATGACACGCTTTATGGCTTGGGTGCAGGTGTTTGGACCCGTGATGGCAACCGTGCTTATCGCTTTGGCCGGGAAATCAAGGCCGGTCGTGTCTGGACCAACTGTTACCACCTTTATCCGGCACATGCTGCATTTGGTGGCTATAAACAGTCTGGTATCGGACGTGAAAACCACAAGATGATGCTGAACCACTATCAGCAGACCAAGAACCTTCTGGTTTCCTATGATCAGAAACCAATGGGCTTCTTCTGATCGCATGATGATCGCGGCCGGGCGCATATCCTTTTACATGCGCCCGGTCATCTTTCATCTTTCAGGAGGTGACAATGACCGGATCAACCGCCATCCCTGACAGAGTCATCGCAACAGATGCGGCGATTGACCTGATTAAGAAACTGAAATCCATCCACGGGCCACTGATGTTTCATCAATCGGGTGGCTGTTGTGATGGCAGTGCGCCGATGTGCTTTCCAAATGGCGAATTTAAAACCGGTGATCAGGATGTGCTTTTAGGGGAACTAGAAGGCAGTCCGTTTTTTATGGGTCGTGCACAATTTGAATATTGGCGTCACACCCAACTGATCATAGACGTCGTTGATGGGCGAGGAGGGATGTTTTCGCTTGAAGGGCCCGAAGGCAAACGCTTTCTGACCCGATCCCGCATATTTAGCGACGATGAATGGAATGCCCTTAAAATGGCAGAGGAAACAAACCCGATCGCACTTTAGACGCTGATGTTTTCCCCAACCCAAGGCGTTTCGCAACGAGACATCCCCCCGATTGCTCGTTGAGCCGAAACGCCTGAAGGTGCTGTCAAGTTTTCCACAGTATCTTCACCCTTGCCCGCTGCTTCCCCCATTTTGGCAGCGGGCTTTTTTTATGCAGCCGCCGTGATCAGGCACTTAGAACACCCAGAACCGCAGCACTCGCAAGACATAAGAATATCAACGACAAAAGGGCGGCCATCACAACCCGCCCGCCAACATGCATGACATTGCGGATATCCACACTTAATCCAAGGGCGGCCATTGCCAGAATGGTCAGGAAGGAAGACGCGGTTTTCATCCCGCCAAGGGCAAATTCCGGCAGAACGCCAAATGATCGTGCTGCCATCATGGCGATAAAGCCGATGATGAACCAGGGCACGACCTGTGCGATGGGAAGTCTGGTTTCACGCGCGCGCCCGCCCATCACGGCAAGGGCAAAGATCACCGGCCCCAACATCAAAACCCGGATCAGCTTGACCAATGTCCCCACTTGAACGGCAAGCGCACCCGCCGGGGCGGTTGCGGCCAACACTTGTGGCACGGCATAAACCGTTAGCCCGGAAAAAATGCCATATTGGGTTGCTGATAAGCCAAGCCCGGCGTGAAGCATTGGCAGGACAAAAACAAACAGAACCCCCAACACGGCGGTAAAGGAAATTGAGGCGGCCACATCATCAGACCGCGCATCAATCACAGGTGCGGTTGCCGCAATCGCCGAATTGCCGCAAATCGAATTGCCGCACGCAACCAGCATCGAAAGATGTTTTGAAAGACCAAACGCACGACCAATATGATAGCTGACAAACAGGCTGGCACAGACCACGACAATGATCGCCAATATCAACCCACCACCCGCACTGCCAATCGCCTGCGCACTGATTGATCCGCCCAGCAACACAATGGCGGTTTCCAGAACCGTCTTGCCGCAAAACCGCACACCGGCAAAATAGCGTGGCGCCAAACCAAATAGGGATCGCACCACCACCCCGATCAGGATGGCAAAAACCAGACTTTCAACCCAGCCCCGGCCAAGCAACATCTGCTCGGCCTGTTCGGCCAGCTTGGCGGCAAGTGCAACCAGCAAGGTAATGACAAGCCCCGGCAAGATTGGTTTGATGCGTGCGTTAAAAAACATGATTTTCCTGTGTTTTGATCACAATCGGAAAATCTCACGCCCAACCATTTACTTCCATCGAATAAAAACTCATATTTCATTCGATTAAATCGAATGATTAAAGTTTGATTCGCGGCGACCTATCTCCGTCATTCCGGACGGCACATAACGCCGAACCGGAATCTGGAACCCAAAGTTTAAAAGTTTCCCGCCTGCGCGGGAAAGACGCCGAGACAGAGCGGAAGATCCCAACGCCATGATGACACTCGAACAGTTGCATATCTTTGTCGCGGTTGCCGAACGCGAACACCTGACCCGCGCGGCCGAGGCGATTGGCCTGACGCCATCGGCGGTCAGCTCAGCCATCAAAAATCTCGAAGGTTTTTATGGCATCGCGCTGTTTAACCGGGTGGGACGGCGGATTGAACTGACCCAGACCGGGCGATTGTTCCTTGATGAAGCCAAAGCAACCCTTGCCCGTGCGCGTGCCGCGGAATTAACACTGGCTGAACTCGGTGGGATGCAGCGCGGTGATCTCAACGTTTATGCCAGTCAGACAATTGCCAGTTACTGGTTGCCACCGTTCTTGATGAAATTCCACGACCAATATCCCGGCATTCAAATCCATCTGACAATTGGCAACACCAAAACCGTATCAGACGCGGTGCGCGGCGGGGCAGCGGACATTGGCTTTATCGAAGGCGACATTGACGAACCGGCCCTTGCCAAACGCGAAGTTGCCCAAGACGCGCTGGTGATTGTGGTTGCCCCCAAACATCCATGGGCAGATGGCAGGCCACTCACACCAAACAATCTGATCACGCAAACCAACTGGATTTTGCGCGAAGCCGGTTCTGGCACAAGGTCCGAATTTGAAAGCGCGCTGCGTGATCTTAACGTTGACCCAACCCGCCTTAAAACCGCATTGATCCTGCCGAGCAACGAAGCGGTGATCACTGCCGTAGAAAGCGGTCAAGCCGCCACCGCTGTTTCACAATTTGCCGTCAGGTCCCTAATCGCCCAAGGACGACTGGCGCGTGCAAGCTTCTCCATCCCACCGCGTAAGTTCATGGTCTTGAGACATAAAGAGCGAAAACAAACTCAGAGTTCGCTTGCACTTGAAAAGCTATGCTTTGAATCAATGTGAAAAATCTCTACACCACATCCGCTTCAAAATTTTTCAAATGTAAATTGCGATTGCGCAATGCACAAAACCGGGCTGTGCTTTATCGCTTTCTCTAACAGTCAAAGCTGCAGCACCCTATGGCTACGCCTTATTTACGTGGCTTTGCATCGCAGCGAGAAACATAAACTTAGATCGACGCTTCGACGAGTTAGAGGAACAAGGCCAATGCTTGATGCAGAAATATTGGCGCGCATTCAATTCGCTTTCACCGTCTCTTTTCACATCATTTTTCCGTCCTTTACCATCGGGCTTGCGAGCTTTTTGTTTGTGCTTGAAGCGCTGTGGCTGCGCACCCGTGATGATACCTATCTTGCCCTGTATAAATTCTGGCTGAAAATCTTTGCCTTGGCCTTTGGCATGGGGGTCGTGTCGGGGATTGTGATGTCCTATCAGTTCGGGACGAACTGGGGGCCATTTTCGGAATTCACCGGTGGGGTGATTGGCCCGCTTATGGCCTATGAGGTTCTAAGCGCCTTTTTCCTGGAAGCCGGTTTTCTTGGCATCATGCTGTTTGGTCTCAACCGTGTTGGCCCGAAATTGCATTTCACGGCCACCACCATGGTGGCGATTGGCACGCTGTTTTCTGCCTTCTGGATTTTGTCTGCCAACAGTTGGATGCAGACACCAGATGGCTTTGCCATCGAAAACGGTCGGGCGGTTGTTACAAGCTGGATTGATGCGATCTTTAATCCAAGCTTCCCCTATCGTTTGGTTCATATGGTTTTAGCCGCCTATTTGACCACCGCCTTTGTCGTTGGCGCGGTCGGGGCGTGGCATTTGATCCGTGATCGGGAAAACCGTGCGGCACGCATCATGTTTTCCATGGCGATGTGGATGGCAGCCATCGTTGCCCCGATCCAGATTATTGCCGGTGACATGCATGGGCTTAACACCCTTGAGCATCAACCGGCCAAAGTTGCCGCGATGGAAGGCCATTTTGAAACCAAAAATGGCGCACCGCTGATCTTGTTTGGTTGGCCGGACATGGATGCCGAGGAAACCAAATACGCATTGGAAATTCCAAAACTGGGTTCAATGATCCTGACCCATGACTGGGATGGCAAGATTGTCGGGCTTAAGGATTTTGCCCCTGAAGACCGCCCGAATGCCACCATCGTATTCTGGACGTTCCGGATCATGGTTGGCATCGGGGTATTAATGGCACTTCTGGGTATTGGAAGTCTGCTCGCACGGTGGCGCAGCAAGCTTTATAGCTGCAAATACCTGCATTACTTTGCCCTGATCATGGGGCCAAGCGGCTTTGTCGCCATTTTGGCGGGCTGGTTCACCACCGAAGTTGGTCGTCAGCCATGGGTGGTTTATGGCCTGATGCGCACATCAGATGCCGGATCACCGGTTGCCCCGATCGCCATTGCCGGATCGCTTTTGGCCTTTGTTGTGGTCTATTCCATCGTCTTTGGCGTTGGCACGGCCTATATCATCCGCGCGATGAACCATGATCCGCGCGATGCCCATATTCCCAAGGGCGAAGTCCTTCGGGCGGGTGGTCGCCCACTTGCCGCGCACAACACCCCGCAAGCAGGAGAATAATCATGGATTACCAACTGATTTGGGTTCTTCTGATTGCCGTTGCTGTCTTTGCCTATGTCACGCTGGATGGCTTTGATCTGGGGATCGGTATTCTGTTTCCGCTGATCAAGGACCCCACCAAACGCGGGCGTATGATGAATACCGTCGCCCCGATTTGGGATGGCAATGAAACCTGGCTGGTTTTGGGTGGGGGTGGACTTTATGCCGCCTTTCCGCTGGCCTATTCATTGCTGATGACGGCCTTTTACATTCCGGTTTTCATCATGCTATTGGCGCTTGTTTTTCGCGGTGTCGCCTTTGAATTCCGGTTCAAAAGCCTGAACCATCAAAAACACTGGGACTTTGCCTTTTCGGCGGGATCAATCATTGCTGCAAGCATGCAAGGTGCGATGCTTGGCGGGTTTATCGAAGGGATCGCTGTTGAAAACGGGCGTTTTGTCGGCGGTGCGATGGATTGGCTAAGCCCGTTCTCCGTATTCTGTGCAACGGCGGTTGTGGTTGGCTATGCCCTGCTTGGCACGGGTTGGCTGATCATGAAAATGGAAGGCGATTTTCAGGGCAATCTGCGCCGCCTTGCCAAACCGGCCGTGATCTGGATGGCGGCCAATCTTGGCGTGGTATCGCTGATGACGACATATGTGAACCCGGCCTATGCATCACGCTGGTTTGAAATGCCCAATATCTTGATGCTAGCCCCGATCCCGATCATTACAGCAGGTCTTTTGGTTTGGCTGTGGCGGGCTGTTTCACACCGCGAGAAGACCGTATTTGGCATTACGCTTGGCATCTTTTTGCTGTGCTATATCGGGTTTGGCATCACGCTTTATCCCAACATTGTCCCGCCAATGATTACGTTCCGCGACGCCGCAGCCCCGGAAAACAGCCTTGCCTTCATGCTGGTCGGGGCGGCAATCCTGCTTCCGGTGATTATCGGCTATACCGCTTATGCTTATTGGGTGTTTCGCGGCAAGGTCAATGACGAGGGGTATCATTAATGCCCCAAATCCGATCTGAAAAAACCCGACGGCTTTTATGGTTTGCCGCCCTTTATATTGCCGGGATCATTACCGTTGGCGCAGTCGCAATGCTTCTTAAGGCGCTACTGGGGCAGGCCTGATTGCTTACCCCTAAAATACCGTTTTACACAATATGCCTGCCAACCTCTTGCCGGCAGGCACCTTGCCCGGCAGCACATCCCCCCCACCCGCTGCCGGGCTTTTTTAACTGACACTGTATGCGCGAACAATCATCATTGATTGAAGTAGCGGCGAAAAAACCGTACTTCTCCTGCGTGGGCTCTGTCTGTTAAAACAGCAGTAACGGCGGCCCCAATTCCCGCAGAAACAAGCATCGCAACAAAGTTGTATTCAAACAACTGGACCATTATGAAACTAGAAAGCGCGGAAGACAAAATCGCTCCCCATACAAGCGCTTGCTGTCTCTCCTGCCCTGTACTTCCATAAATTACCTCGGCTTGGCAGCCCACACAGACCTTGACACCGTTATTAGATACAACCTGACAATGAGGGCACACAATCTCAGACATCCCAAGCTCCAATTTAATTAATCCATGAACACGTAATAGTTTATAGAATCAAACAGTACACAATCAAGAAAAAGGACAACTTCATCAGGAAGCATGATCACGTCTCCTAGATGCTGGTAGCTGTTTTGGAGTGGCGTATCACTGGTTGTGCTACGGACGAATCAAATCAGCCAGTCGTTTGATACCTTCAACGATACGTTCCGTGCTTTCGGTGGCGAAGCTTAGGCGGGCGGTGTTGCCGCCGCTTTGATCACAGAAAAATGCCTGACCGGGAACAAAGGCGACATGGGCATCTTCCATCGCCTCGGCCAAAAGGGCGCGGCTATCGATGTTGTCGGGCAAACTTAGCCAGATAAACATGCCGCCTTGTGGCCGCGACCAAGAAACACCTTCCGGCATGTGTTCAGCCAATGCCGCCAACATGACATCGCGCTTGGCGCGACAAGCATCCTGCAGGGTTTCAAGATGTGCCGGGAAGAGCGCGGTTGCTGCGCGCAAGGCCACTTCCTGATTGATCGTTGAAACGTGCAAATCTCCGGCCTGTTTCATCAAAACAAGCTGACGGATCACCGGGCGCGGTGCGGTAATCCAGCCAATTCGCAAGGCCGGTGCCAGTGTTTTGGAAAATGTGCCCAGTTGAATGACCGTTCCGGCATCACGATCCCCATTGACCTCATCAAGGGACAAAAGCGATGGCAGCATTTCACCCTCATAGGACAATTTGCAATAGGCGGCGTCTTCAAGAAGGATCGCGCCATATTTGCGTGCGGTTTCCAACACGGCCAAACGGCGGTCTAGGGAATAAGACCGCCCGGTCGGGTTTTGAAAATCTGGCGACAGATAGGCAATCCGCGCACCGTTTGCAAAGGCCGCATCAAGTTCGGCAATGATCGGCCCGTCATCATCCATATTCACACCGACATAGCTTGGACGGCGCATGGAAAAGGCCTGCATCGCGCCAAGATAGCTTGGCTTTTCAAGAACAATCTCGCGCCCCGGCTCCAGAAACAGGCGGGCAAGCATATCAAGTCCTTGCTGTGCGCCACAAGTGATCAAGATGTTCTCGATATCGCGCACGGCCCCGGCAGTTGCCAAATCATCGGCAATCCATTGCCGCAACCCCGGCAAACCTTCGCTGATCGAATATTGCAGACTGCGCCGACCGGCAACCTCATCGCCCATCAGATCGCCATAGACTGCATTGAATGTCGTAAGCGGGAAAAGTTTTGGGTCGGGCACCCCACCGGCAAATGAAATAATCTCAGGCCGCTCGGCCACTTTCAAAAGATCACGGATTTCAGATGCCCGCAAAGCACGGGCATCAGGCACGATCATTTCACTCCATTGGATGGTCATGGCAACTCTCTTTAGGTCAGCAACATTGCCCTTATTTGGCAAGGAACACTGACCCAAATCAAGTTTATTTTAATGCGTGAGTAAAATTTGAAATAAAATTACCAAACTTAGCTTTCTTGCATCATCACGATGACAGGAACAACAAATACAATCTGTAAACCTGTCACCTGTACTCCTAGTGCTCCCCAGAGGATGCGCAGGAAGTTCAGCTTTGACTTGCTTGATGAACCCGCATCAATTAAACACAATATTAAATGTTGAATTAAAATTGACTACAAAATTTTGTGTAAAAATAGAAATCACACTTGCCTTTGGGGGCATTCCATATTACCCATCGAAGCCAAGTGAAATACATTTATAAACACAGTAAATTGTGTTGATTGCCACAGTTTTGATTGATCGGCAGGAAAGAGAATGCAGCCTAATCTGACCCATCTCCGCCAGCTAGAGGCAGAGAGTATTCATATCATCCGCGAGGTTGCGGCATCGTTTGAACGCCCGGTGATGCTTTATTCCATCGGCAAGGATTCATCTGTGCTGCTGCATCTTGCACGCAAGGCATTCTATCCGGCCCCGCCGCCCTTTCCGTTGATGCATGTCGATACGACTTGGAAATTCCGCGAAATGATCGAGTTTCGCGATAAGGTCGCAGCGGAATACGGGTTTGATCTGATTGTTCATATCAATCAGGACGGCGTTGATCAGGGCATTGGTCCGTTCAGCCATGGATCAAGCATGCATACCGACGTCATGAAGACGGAATCGCTCAAACAGGCGCTGAACAAATATAAGTTCGATGCAGCCTTTGGCGGTGCCCGCCGGGACGAGGAAAAGGCACGCGCCAAGGAACGTGTGTTTTCCTTCCGCACCGAAACCCACCGTTGGGATCCGAAAAATCAGCGCCCGGAATTGTGGGATATTTATAACGCCCGGATCAACAAGGGTGAAAGCATCCGCGCTTTCCCGATCTCGAACTGGACCGAGCTTGATATCTGGCAATATATCTATCTTGAACAAATCCCGATTGTGCCGCTGTATTATTCGGCCAAACGCCCGGTGGTTGAGCGTGACGGCACCTTGATCATGGTCGATGATGACCGCATGCCGCTTAATCCCGGTGAAAAGCCGGAAATGAAATCGGTGCGATTCAGAACGCTTGGCTGCTATCCGCTTACGGGTGCTGTTGAATCTGAAGCCGCCACCCTGCCCGACATCATTCAGGAAATGCTTCTGACCCGATCAAGTGAACGTCAGGGCCGCATGATTGACCACGATCAGGCTGGATCGATGGAGAAGAAGAAGCAGGAAGGATATTTCTAATGGCACACCAATCCGACCTGATTGCTGATGATATTCTCGGCTACCTGAAGTCTCAGGAAGAAAAAAGCCTGCTGCGTTTCATCACGTGTGGCAGTGTTGACGACGGTAAATCAACCCTGATTGGCCGTTTGCTTTGGGATTCCAAACTGATTTTTGAAGATCAGTTGGCCGCCCTTGAAGCCGACAGCCGCAAGGTTGGCACCCAAGGTGGCGAGATTGATTTCGCCCTTCTGCTGGATGGCCTGCAGGCCGAACGCGAACAGGGCATCACCATTGATGTTGCCTATCGCTTTTTCTCGACCGACAAGCGCAAATTCATCGTTGCCGATACGCCGGGCCACGAACAATATACCCGCAATATGGCAACCGGTGCATCGACCGCCGATGTTGCCGTGATCCTGATTGATGCGCGCAAAGGCATCTTGACCCAGACCCGCCGCCATAGCTTCATCACGTCGCTTTTGGGCATCAAACACGTGGTTCTTGCGGTCAACAAAATGGATCTGATCGACTATGATCAGACCAAGTTTGACGCCATCGTTGCCGATTATCACACCTTTGCCAAAGACCTTGGATATCGTTCGATCGCAGCAATTCCGCTATCGGCCCTGCGCGGCGATAACATGATCGAAGCCAGTGCCAATACGCCTTGGTATGACGGCCCGACATTGCTTTCACATCTTGAAACCGTACAGGTCGAACAAGACGCGATTGAAAAACCGTTCCGTCTTCCAGTACAGTGGGTCAACCGTCCGAACCTTGATTTCCGTGGCTTTTCCGGCACAATTTCATCGGGCACCGTCAAACCGGGTGATGAGATTATCGTCACCGCATCAGGTCAGACCAGCAAGGTCAAAGACATCGTTACCTTTGATGGCAACCTTGAAGAAGCCATTGCCGGTCAGGCGGTTACGCTGACCCTTGAAGACGAAATTGATATTTCGCGCGGTGATATATTGGCCGCATCTGATGCCAAGCCGGATTTTGCCGATCAGTTCGAAGCCCGCATCATCTGGATGCATGAAGATCAACTTCTGCCCGGTCGTCCTTATCTGATCAAAATGGGCGCACAGGTGACCAACGCGCAAATCAGCGAGCTTAAATACAAGGTCAATGTCAATACGCTTGAACATATGGCCGGCAAAACGCTTGAGCTAAATGAAGTCGGGATTGCCAATATCTCCTCTGATAAGGCGCTTGCTTTTGATCCTTATGATGAAAACCGTCATTCGGGCCGCTTTATCATCATTGACCGCTTTACCAATGCCACTGTTGGTGCGGGCATGGTCAACCATTCCCTGCGTCGTGCGACCAATATCAAATGGCAGGAAATGGACATCAACAAGGGTGCGCGTGCCTATCAGAAGGGCCAAAAATCGGCCATTCTGTGGTTCACCGGCCTGTCGGGTGCAGGGAAATCAACCGTTGCCAATCTGGTGGAGAAAAAACTCCATGCGATGGGCAAACATACCTACACCCTTGATGGGGATAATGTTCGTCATGGCCTAAACAAAGACCTTGGCTTTAGCGATGCCGACCGGGTCGAAAACATCCGCCGTGTGGGTGAAACCGCCAAGCTTTTTGTTGATGCTGGTGTCATCACGCTGGTTTCCTTCATCTCGCCGTTCAAAAGTGAACGTCAGTTGGCGCGAAGCCTTGTTGAAAAAGACGAGTTCATCGAAGTCTTCATCGACACCCCGCTTGAAGTTTGCGAACAGCGCGATGTGAAGGGCCTTTATAAAAAAGCCCGTGCCGGCGAGATTGCAAACTTCACCGGCATCGACAGCCCGTATGAGCGACCCGAAAACGCCGAGATCGTGGTTAGTACTGCCGATCAAAGTGCGGAAAAGGCTGCTGAGGCCATTGTCGCCAAGCTTGAAGAATTTGGCGTTTTGGGTGCTTGGTACCCAGATATCTGATCTTTCGATCTGATCCCTCATCAGGTCCAATATGAAGAACCCTCGGCATTTTAGAACGCCGGGGGTTCTTTTGTTTTGCCTTGCATCACAGGCCAGACCTTATCTTGTAAATCTCCTGCTTTGGCTTAACATTGGGGAAAAGTGCATCGAGGAGAGATGAATGCAGCTCAAACGCCTGTTTGCCGGTCCCCTGAGCAACCTTTTGGCGTTATCCGCGCTGCTATGTTCCGGCTTCTCCTTATCGGCAGTCGGCCAGCAAAGCGCTTTACGGGTCGGAGCGCATGTTGTTCTGGATGATCAATGGGCGCAGCATGCCTCGGAAGAAAATCGTATTTTTGTCAAAAATTTGCGCGCCCACACACGTTCAGGCACCATCGAAACCCTGCCGAATAACAGGCTATATCATCTATATCGCGCCAAAGAATTGGACTGTATTTTAACCGGCGGGTGGCCATCAGATGATCCGCAATTAAGATCACAACAGGGGCTGGTCTTTGAAGTTCGCCTGTTCACGCGACCCAACACCGATCTTCGGGCGAAAGATCAAATTCTGATTGGCCGCATGAAACGATTCCCACCCCCTGCCATCCCGTTGGAAAACACAATGATTGACTGGGTGGCTTTGCAAAATTTGCAGCAAGGGTTTGATTTGTTACGTGCCAATCGGATTGATGCGATATTGGCCGCACCATCCCATATCCCTGCCTCCCAAAACGGCGAAACGCCCGATATCGTTCCGGCTGATTTGCCGCCGGTGAAACGCTTCGAAGTCCCGCTGCTTTGCCATGACACGCCCCCTAATCGGGAAATCGTTGAAATGATTGATCAGGCACAGCAAGAAAAATGATGTGAATTGGCCCTATCACATTCGCAAAACTGGCACTGGAAAATAGAACCACTTCCCGCCAATCTGACGCCAGAAGCCACGCCACGCCACGCCAAGAATAGGACACCCAATGACCTCGCCCCACAAAGATGCCTTTGGCAAACCCGTTGGCCATCCGGTTAAAAACTGGACGAAATGCGATGTACCACAGCACAGCGACATGATCGGCAACCATGTCATTGTCAGCCCACTTAATGTCGCCCGCGATGCCAGACAGTTGTTTGATGCCAACAACATGGCCGAAGATGGAGCGCGATTTACCTATCTGTTCACCGATGCATTTGATGATTTCGATGCTTATAAAGCATGGCTTGAAGGCATGGCCGCCCACCAAGACCCGATGCTTCATACCATCATCGACAAAGCAACCAATACGGCGGTTGGTGTTGCCGCCTTGATGCGGTTTGACCCGACCCATGGTGTGATCGAAGTCGGCAATATCAATTATGCCCCGGCCCTATCAAAGACCATCGGCGGAACCGAGGCGATGTATCTGATGATGAAACGCGCCTTTGATGAGTTGGGCTATCGTCGCTATGAATGGAAATGCGACGATCAAAATGCCCCATCACGCGCCGCAGCCGCCCGATATGGCTTCACCTATGAAGGGACGTTTCGCAATCACATGGTCTATAAGGGGCGCAACCGCGACACCGCATGGTTTTCCATAACGGTTGAAGAATGGCCCGCGATCAAGGCGGCATTTGAAGCATGGATTGCACCAGACAACTTTGATGAAAACGGCAAGCAACGCCACCGCCTGCAGGACCTTCGTTCGTAATCATGCATTTGATGCCTGCATACGCGATGCACGGTAATTGCGTTTATAAAAAAGGCCCCTGCAGAAGTCCCCAACCCAAAATGACATTTAGGTGAGTTTCATATGTCAATCATTCGGCTTATAGTCGCCTCCAAATGAGGTAACCGGATGAAATATCAATGTTTGACGCCCACCTGCGCCCTTTGATCGACAGACCACTTAATGGAATTGCCCGCACCTTGTCGGGCACGGGTATCACCCCGAACATGATCACGGGAATTGGCTTTTTCTTTGGCCTTTTAGCTGCTTGTGCGCTTGCGCTTAAACTTGATCACATCGCCCTTGGCTTGATCCTGGGATCACGGTTTATGGATGGTTTGGATGGGGCAGTTGCCCGCCATGCAGCACCACGGTCACGCCATCCAGGTGCCAAAACGCAAGAAAGCGACCTTGGTGCCTATTACGACATTGTGTCGGATTTTCTGTTTTATGCTGGCGTTATTCTGGGCTTTGCGATTGGGCGCCCGGAACATGCCTTGATGGCTGCTTTTTTGATCTTTTGTTTTGTCGGAACCGGATCAAGTTTTCTTGCCTATGCGATTATCGCCGCCAAACAAAATCGCAACCATGAAAAACAGGGCAAAAAAGGCTTCTATTACCTGACAGGTATCACCGAAGGCAGCGAAACAATCTTTGTGCTTTGCTTGATCTGTTTGTTCCCTCACTGGTTTGCACAAATTGCTGGAATCTTTGGCGCTTTGTGCCTGATGACCACGTTTGGCCGTGTGCTTCAGGCGCGGCGTGATTTTGGATAGCAGGTGGCAAATGCGTGGTGAACCGCTTGAAGCCCCGCACGTAGAACTCCATATCGAATATGTCATGCTCGTGTCGTTGGGCAAACCCTTGCCCAAGATAATCAAAGCCTCGTTTCCGGCTTTGCAACAACAGGCTAGGATATAATGCGGACAATCAAGTCACTATGCGTACTGATCGTTGGCTGTTTTTTTCTTACCGCCTGCGATCAATCCAAACCGATAAAAATTGGGTTTATTGCCGGGTTAGCGGGACCGGGATCAGATGTTGGAACGGCTGCGCTTAATGCGCTAAAACTTGCCGCCAATCAGGTCAATAGTGATGGCGGTATTGATGGGCGAATGATCGAAATCATTCCACGAGATGACGAAAAGTCACCGGAAATCGCCCAAAAACATGTCCGTGAATTCAGCCAAATTGGCGTCGATGCCATTGTCGGCCCGATCATAAGTTCGATTGGCATGGCGATGCTGCCTGTCATCAATGAATTGGGTATTGTGACCGTTTCCCCCACAGTTTCAGCCGCCGAATTTGCCGGTTTTCGTGACTATTTGTTCCGCATGAACACCA
The DNA here is from genome assembly GCA_019634165.1 of Rhodospirillales bacterium. Classification (GTDB taxonomy): domain Bacteria; phylum Pseudomonadota; class Alphaproteobacteria; order Rhodospirillales; family Thalassospiraceae; genus Thalassospira. The sequence goes on along the minus strand of JAHQVT010000008.1, from coordinate 62,973 downwards.
CAACCCGCCAGAATGCGCGCGCCTATGCCCGACGAAATATCGACCGCAATCACCGCACAATCTCTATCGCCTTGGACGGACAAAACGAAGCATTCACCGATAGCTGGTATCGTGAATTTTTGTTGGAGTTTGATGAACTTGATGGCCGGGTTATTTCCAAAATCTGGATTAATGTTGACGGTATTACACTTGCCGAAGCTGCAGCCCAACTTATGGAAAATTCACCCGATGGCATTGTTCTGATCACCAACAGTGCAGATAGCGCAAACCTTGCCAAAGAAATCCGCAAGCTGTCCAAAGACATCCCCTTGGCTGCCGCTGAATGGGCTGGGACGGAAATGCTGATTGAATTGGGTGGTGATGCGATTGAAGGCATGGAACTGGTTCAGGCCTATGACCGCTATGACAATAATCCGCGCTTTCAGAAATTCATTGCCGACTATCAGGCCATGTTTGATGAAACACCCGGATACTCTTCCGTCCTGACATATGATGCGGCAAACGTGTTGTTCACAGCCCTTAAAACCAAGCATCCGGACCAAGGTTTGGATGATGCGCTTACAACACTGCCACCGCAAATGGGCCTGCATCAGGAATTGATGTTTGACCAGTTTGGCGATGGTAACCGGAACAGTTATTTCGTCACCATTCAAGACGGGAAGTTCATACGGGTGCAATAACCAAAACCATTGCCACAAAACAGAAAAAGCCCTGCGATTGCAGGGCTTTTTAATATCAGCATCATGCGGCTCGGGCCGTCAAACGCCGTGTTAGTTATTAGTGGTCGCTTTCCTCGAGGAAATGATCGCCAAGACCTGTGTCATAGGCCATGCCTTCCTTGGTCAGAACGATACTGCCCGGATAGCCTTCCTTGACCAGACCTTTGCGGGTCAGAACCACCCAAACTGCTGGGTTGTCAAAACCACTGGCGTCGCGTGCGGCAACGGTGAATTGACCGACATGAACGTGATCACCATGGGCATGTGGCACACGCAGAAGGGTTCCTTCGCCCGTGGCATCGTCGACCTGTCCTGAATTCGGATCATTGGCAATGATCTGTGCAAGAACAAGTGTGCGAAGCTGCAGCTTATTGAGTTTCAGCGGATTTTTACGAACGAATGCCATATCTGGTGTTACCCCGGTTTATAGAAGATATTTGCAAGCAGATATCTGTTACTTAGCACTTTGATGCAAGCCCTGTTTTGGTCAAGCCCCTTGCATGAAATGCAAAGCTTCGCCTGTATCCCTGTCGCATTCCATGGGTTGGCTGCGACCGATGATAACCCTATCCGCCGGCCAGCAAACGGCGCAGCTTGCGATCACGCTTAAGATGCCATTCGCGGCTCATGGCCTGACCAAAGGTTCTGAACCGTTCGACATAAACCAATTCCCATTGGCGCCCGCGCGTGGTCTTGGCCCCCTTGCCGCTATTATGTGTTGCAAGCCGGGATTCTACATCTGTTGACCAACCAACATAAGTGCGTGGCAATTTGGCACGGCTGCGCGACGGATCGAAATCCAATTCGCGCAGCACATAAACAAAGGTAAAGGACGCCATCCCTTTGTCTCACGTTAAGGGGCATCTGCCCGATGTGTTGAGGTTCGTATCCTCGCGCGGCGAAAATGATCGCTTTCGAGAAGCTGCGCACAAGCGGCCTAAAGAAGAACGCCCGCACTGAAAGCCGCGGAAAGCGACCATTTACTGACCCGAAATATCAACCCATTGTCGAGTTAAACGCACCGCCATCAAGCAACACATTCTGCCCAACCATGAATTTCGCATGCTCGCTGCACATAAAGGCACAGGTCGCACCGAAATCAAGCGGGTCACCAAAACGACCGGTCGGAAGACCAGCCTGTGTTTTGGTGCGTGCCTCATCAAGGCTGATACCTTCATTCTTGGACTTGTTGGTCATCAGTGCATTGATACGATCCGTATCATGCTGTCCCGGCAGAAGGTTATTCATGATCACGCCATCCTTGGCGACCTGACGTGACGTACCGGCGACAAAGCCGGTCAGACCGGCACGTGCGCCGTTGGACAAACCAAGATGCGGGATCGGTGATTTAACCGAACCAGACGTGATGTTCACAACCCGGCCCCATTTGCGCGAAATCATCCCCGGCAGAACTGCGGTTGCCAACAAGATCGGGGTCAGCATGTTTGACTGCACGGCGGCTTCCCATTCTGCCTGTCCCCAATCGGACCAAACACCGGGGGGCGGGCCACCGGCATTATTGACAAGGATGTCCGGCGCATCGACGGCGGCAAGAACCTTATTGCGGCCTTCTTCGGTGGTGATATCACAGGCAACTGCGGTGACATTCACGCCAAATGTATCGCGAATATATTCCGCTGTTTCATTCAGCGGCCCTTCGGAACGTGCATTCAGCACCAGATCAACACCGGCTTCCGCCAATTTGATCGCGCAACCACGACCAAGCCCTTTTGACGACGCACAAACAATTGCCTTACGGCCTTTAATTCCCAGATCCAATGGATCCTCCTGTTCTTGGAGTTCTTGCAATGGCAGGAATTTAGCCCGCGCTTGCCCGCCGGGTCAAACGCCGTTCCACGATTTGGAAAAGGAATATCCAAATTCACCCGAACCGGTCGTTGATCAAGCCAATTTATGCGCCCGAAAACACCCCGTCATGGGCCGCGACATAAGCCACAGCCGCCTTTGAAACATCATCAGCACGCATGCCCGGCTTAAAAATGCCTGATCCAAGACCAAACCCATCACATCCGGCCTTGGCATAGGTTGCAAAATCATTCGGCCCAACACCACCAACCGCATAAACCGGCATGTCTTTGGGAAGAACGGCACGCATCGCTTTGATGCCATCGGCACCAATGATGCTGGCGGGGAAAATTTTAAGCCCGTCGGCACCGGCCTTAATCGCGGCAAAGCATTCCGTTGGGGTTAAAACCCCCGGCCATGATCCCATACCAAGTTCTTTGGTCTTGGCAATCACCGCGACATCGCAATTGGGGGATACGATAAATTCACCCGATGCGGCTTTGACATTGGCAACATCTTGCGGCGTCAAAACCGTGCCTGCCCCGATCAATGCGCCCTTCCCAACCGCCTCTTTCATCAAGGCGATGCTTTTAAGCGGTTCTGGCGAATTTAGCGGCACTTCAATCATCGTGATCCCGGCCGCCACCAAGGCACGCGCCATTGCGGCTGCTTCATCGGGCTCAACCCCGCGCAAGATCGCAATCAGCTTGCGATGGCCATTTGGCGTTTTGGCATCTGTGATCTGACCATTAACCGGGGTTGGAATTGCCATTTTTATGATCCTGTATGTCCTGCCCGCAAACCGGGCCTTAATTCTGTTGCAAACGTATTGGGGAACACCCCACGAACGGCGGACGGTTGGCTTAGCCAATGACAACGCTGTGGGCGCGGGCCAATCCAGCCAAGGTAATCGCCGCACTATCCATCGGGGTTGCCTTATGGCCATGCACGGCCAACGCCGCCTGATAAAGCGATGCCAACTTGCCCGTGCCAATCAGGGCGATCTCATCACCAGCGCGCAAAAGGCTTAGCACATCGGCAATCTCGGCCCCGATCACAGCACCGGAAAGAACCGATGCCCCCGGTGGCACAACCGCCCCATCCGTGGCAACAAGTGCGCCAGCGCGGACCGTAAACAGGTTATGCAAAAAGCCACTTGGCTGCGCCAGCGCCCCGCGCACAGCATCGGCAAAGGCGACATCATCCCAAGCATCATCGACCGAATGACGCAGGATCGAATTTTTCGACAGAAGCGCAAAAACCTCGCCGCTCATATAGGTGCGAAAGGCTGTGATTTGCCCACCAGATAACCGCGCCCATTTTGAATGGGTGCCGGGCAAACAAACCCAGCCGGCAAAATCCGGGTTCTGCGCCATAAAGCCAACCAATTGGGTTTCCTCGCCGCGCATCACATCGGCATCACCGCGCTGACAAAGACCGGGCAGGATGGAAACCAAAATGCGCGGATCGCTAACCGTGGGATGAACCGCACCAAAGGCCAAATCCGTCGGGGCAGCGGGCACTTCGCAATAAGGGGCTTCACACCAGCCTTGCTTGGCCCCGGCCATACCGCAAATCACCACGGGAATGTCGCGCGCGTTGTTGTCGAGCCATCCACCAATCAAACTGATCAGAACGCTTTCAAAACCAAGGTTCGGGTCAGCGGCAATCGCATTCATGCCAAGCTGGCTTTCGGCAGTTGCAAGAATGTTTGCACCATCATCCAACGCCCAAACCCGAAGATTGGACGTCCCCCAATCAACCGCGATCCATGTCGGAAGGGTCTTTGTCGGCAATTTTGGCAATTTCGGCAACTTCTGTGTGGGCAAGGTCTTTTGTTCCATGTGTGACGCGGGTTCCTGCCCATGAAGATTGATCTTGGTTTTATTCCTCATACTATTGGTCGAACGCTTGGTCAATGCGCCCGTGGTTGCGCGTCATCCCCCTTGATCGAACCAATCTGTAGATTTTGCCACTTTCCGCAGCCCCGGTAACGTTATGCCGGGTGATCGTCCTTTTGGGTTTCGTCTTTATCATAGACCCGATCACGTAATTCTTCATGTGATCGCCAATTTTGCGCCTCGACAAACACCTTGGAAACTTCGGGAACGGCACCGCGAATATCGCCTTCCAAGCGCGATACTGCTGCTTCGACCTCTGGCGAATTCAGATTGTCCTGAAAATCAACACTGATGCAGACAATCAGGCTTTGCGGCCCAAGATGCAGGGTGATGATTTCATTGACCTTCAAAACACCGGGGATGGCAGACACAATTCCTTTGATCTTTTCGCGGCTTTGGCTATTGGCACTTTCACCAATCAAAAGCCCCTTGCATTCAACCGCCAGGAAGAAGGCCGTTACAGCCAAGATCACCCCGATCAAAACAGATGCCAACCCGTCAAGCACAGGCATTTCAAAAGCATACGCCCCGGCAATCCCGACACAGGCCACCATCAGGCCAAGCAACGCTGCTGAATCTTCAAACAGGATCACGAAGACTGTCGGGTCTTTGCTTTTGTGGACGGCTTTAAGGATCGGTGTGTTGGGGTGTTGTGCCCGGAATGTGTGGTAGGCCGTGCGGAATGCCGCCCCTTCAAGCACCATGGCAATCACAAGGATCGAAAACAAAACGTGATAGGTGCGAATATCAATCCCGAATATCGTCGCAACCACATGCACATCAAGCGCATGAGGATGGATCACCTTATCTACGCCTTCCCAGATCGACACACCGGCACCAAGACCAAAAATCATCACCGCCACCAGAAACGACCAGAAATAGGTTTCCTTGCCATACCCAAAGGGATGTTTGTCATCAGGCTCCTTGGTCGACAGCTTAAGCCCCAAAAGCAAAAGCCCCTGATTGCCGGTATCGACCAGCGAATGAATGCCTTCGGACATCATCGCCGCAGACCCCGTAATCGCCGCCCCGCCGAACTTGGCCACTGCAATCAACAGATTGGCCCCCGCTGCCATATAGATGGCACCCTTGGAAGAATGAGACATATTTAAACATGATCCGTAATGCGGGGCGCAACGCCAGAAATTGGCGACATGCCACAATGACAAAATGAAAAAGCCCGACAGGCAAAGAAGTTATCGGCAGTCTAACCGCTTTGGCCCAAAAGTCACGGCCCCACAGATTGGCAAACCGCGCAAAAATCGCCCCCAACCCAACAATCGAAAAAAGCTATCAAAAATACATAAAATAACTATTTCCCCTATCGACGGGGAAACTGATAGCTTAATCACAGCGATGAAATCCATCGCATCGAATTTTGTGACCGTAGATTGTTGCGATCCTTGGGTTGAACATTACCTAGAACATGAAAGCTTCACGTAGAAATACTGGCGCAATCAAACCGGGTTTGTTTTAATCAACAGCTTAAGGAGCCCCAACCATAAGGCGATCCAAAACAGCAGATCGGGATTTGTTGTTTTGCTTCCCATATCGCCTTAACGCAGCACGATACGGATCAAGGAGCTGTTTTTAAAAAACATCTCAGCCACGACGGAGAGAGAGAAAATGGACGGAAAAAATACCGCAGGGAAATGTCCGGTAATGCATGGTGGCATGACCGAGACCGGCAAAACGGTCAACGATTGGTGGCCAAAGTCGCTGAACCTCGACATCCTTCATCAGCATGACAGCAAAACCAACCCGCTTGGTGCTGATTTCAACTATGCTGAAGAATTCAAAAAACTCGATCTTGAAGCTGTTAAGACCGACATCAAAAACCTTATGACCGACAGCCAGGATTGGTGGCCGGCCGATTGGGGTCATTATGGTGGTCTTATGATCCGTATGGCTTGGCACTCTGCCGGTTCGTACCGTCTGGCTGATGGCCGTGGCGGCGGCGGTGCAGGCAACCTGCGTTTTGCCCCGCTGAACTCATGGCCGGACAACGCCAACCTTGATAAGGCCCGCCGTCTGCTGTGGCCGATCAAGAAGAAATATGGCAACAAGCTTTCCTGGGCCGATCTGATGATCCTGGCTGGCACCATGGCGTATGAATCCATGGGTCTTAAGGTCTTTGGTTTTGCCGGTGGTCGTGAAGACATCTGGCATCCGGAAAAAGACACCTATTGGGGTGCCGAAAAAGAATGGCTTGCCCCAAGTGACACCCGTTATGACGATGTGTCCAAACCTGACACCATGGAAAACCCGCTTGCTGCTGTGCAGATGGGCCTGATCTATGTGAACCCGGAAGGTGTCAACGGCAAGTCTGATCCGCTTAAAACCGCAGCACAGGTTCGCGAAACCTTTGCCCGTATGGCGATGAATGACGAAGAAACCGCTGCTTTGACCGTTGGTGGTCACACCGTTGGTAAAACCCATGGTAACGGCAATGCCGATCTTCTTGGTCCAGAACCAGAAGCCGCCGACGTATCCGAAATGGGCCTTGGCTGGAACAACCATACCAAACGCGGTATCGGTCGTGACACCGTGACCTCGGGCATTGAAGGTGCATGGACCACCCACCCGACCAAGTGGGACAATGGCTATTGCCAGTTGCTGCTTAATTACGAGTGGGAATTGAAAAAAAGCCCGGCCGGTGCCACCCAGTGGGAACCGATCAACATCAAGGAAGAAGACAAACCGGTTGATGTTGAAGACCCGTCGATCCGTCTGAACCCGATCATGACCGATGCGGACATGGCGATGAAGATGGACCCGACCTATCGTGCAATCATCGAGAAATTCAATAACGACTTTGATTATTTCTCTGATTGCTTTGCACGTGCTTGGTTCAAACTGACCCACCGTGACCTTGGCCCGAAATCACGCTACCTTGGTGCGGACGTTCCGGCAGAAGACCTGATTTGGCAGGACCCGATCCCGGCAGTTGATTATACCCTCAGCGACGCTGAAATTGCCGATCTTAAAGCCAAACTTCTGGCATCTGGTCTTTCAAGTGCTGATCTGATCAACACCGCTTGGGACAGTGCCCGCACCTATCGCGGTTCGGACAAACGTGGCGGTGCCAATGGCGCGCGTATCCGTCTGGCCCCGCAGAAGGATTGGGAAGGCAACGAACCAGCCCGCCTTGCCAAGGTTCTTAAAACCTTAGAGGGCATTCAGGCCGGTCTTGCCAAGAAAGTCTCGCTTGCTGATCTGATCGTGCTGGGTGGTACGGCTGCGGTTGAAAAGGCGGCAAAAGACGCTGGCATCAACATCACCGTTCCGTTCGCACCGGGCCGTGGGGACGCCACCGACGAGATGACCGATACTGATAGCTTCGATGTTCTCGAACCGTTGGCTGATGGTTTCCGCAACTGGTCGAAAAAGGACTATGTGGTCACGCCAGAAGAAATGCTTCTCGATCGTGCACAGCTCATGGGCCTGACCGCGCATGAAATGACCTGTCTGATCGGTGGTATGCGTGTTCTTCGCACCAACCATGGTGGCACCAAACACGGCGTCTTCACCGACCGCGAAGGCGTTTTGTCAAACGACTTCTTCGTCACCTTGACCGACATGGGCTATAGCTGGAAACCAACCGGTGATAACAGCTATGACATCGTCGAACGCACATCTGGCACCACCAAATACACCGCAACCCGCGTTGATCTGGTGTTTGGCTCCAACTCGATCCTGCGCGCCTATGCCGAAGTCTATGCCCAGGACGACAACCACGAGAAGTTCGTCAAAGACTTCGTCGCGGCTTGGACCAAAGTCATGAATGCGGATCGGTTTGATTTGAAGTAAGCGCTTGAGTAAGCGTTGAGATGATTTGGATTGGGGCTTTTGAGCTCTGATGTGAGGACACCCCCGGCTGTGAGGCTGGGGGTGTTTTTTATTAGTTATTCCCAACCGAACTATTAAACAGCTAATTTTTGGTGATCTTCTCTAGACTTGCAAGTACTGGCATTAGACAATGCTACCATTAGGGGAGGAACATTAAACATGAAAACTTTAACTCCAGCTTCCAAGCACGATCTGCATCTAATGACCACTGACGTTCTCCTGAGCAAGTTAGTTTCAGGACAAGAACTTACAACCCACACCGGAGAAAAACTCTCCTTTAGCTCCGATGACACTCGAAACGTATTAAACTGGTATCGAATGAATGTGGGAAAGTGGGCAGGAAATCTTACAGCTGGTGACACTGAATCCATTATTGACACTATAGGCGCCTCCCCACCCACTACTGCTGCAGCATCTGAAGTGGAAACGGGCAAAAAAACTCAATTACTAAGACTCAAGAAGATCGTAGCCCATCGCTTTGGAGGTCTACACGCATATGGACGACAAACTGAACCCCCAAAAAACTTCGTCTTCGAACCAACGCAAGATATGACCCTTTTTGAGGGCGCAAATGGTTCAGGAAAAACTTCAATCGCTAATGCTGTAATTTGGTGTTTGACAGGTCATTTAATAAGGTCCCAACGAGAACCGGAACCGGGCCCGACAGAGTTCATGTGTGACATTAAGCAAAGTGACGGCTCTACAACCAGTCATATGATGTCATCTGTGACGCCTATGCCAGATAATAACTCCGAGGAGAGCCATCAAGACGCCACAGCAATACCTGCAGATACTTGGGTTGAGCTAACATTCGTTGACCAAGATGGAAATGACTTTCCTCCACTCAAGCGAGTACAGAACCGCAATTCACGTGGAAAGTTAACAGAGACGACCCATAACTTCGAATCATACGGAGTTGACCCAATTGCTTGGCGAATAGCGTCGACAATGCCAGCCTTGCTCCCGTTTCTCCCTGTTGGCTCTAATTCACAGTTAGGAGAGGCAGTAGCCCGTCTTACTGGTCTTGCAGACCTAGTCGATCTCTCTAAGCACGCAGCTAAAGCTAATGACCGAATATTGAAAAGGAGTATTAAAGACCTAGATAACGACTGCAGCACAATCGAGCAAAATTATGATGATGCACAAAGTGATGTAGCCGCAATTTTAGAAGAGAATGAGAAACTGCAATTCGAAGGCTCATTTCCCAAAATTGACGAAAAAGACTCCAAGGAATCACTCGAGACTATAGATCGCCATTTTCTTGAGCTTAAAACTAAATCTCTAGATGATGCACGTTCAGTTTTGGGCGACGAATTCGACTCAGAAAACAAATCATCAAGAGATGATTTAGAGCGCAATATTCATCCAGCAATCCTACAGATTAAGTCAACTGGAAATATTCCTTCGATATCTCGTCTATCAAAGATGGAAATAACTCAGGACGATATTGCCCAAATAGCCGAGTTACGTGCTAAGCTCATCGAAGAAGCAAATACAATATCACAATTGGTTTCCGCTCCTGAGACCGCTATCAGAGATCAGCTATACGCTCGCGTGGTATCTTGGATGAACGAGCACAACTTCGACAGCGAAAACTTGTGTGCGATCTGCTACAGAGACCTAGAAGGCGTAACCGATCCTGTTACAGATAAACCAGTTACAGCTCACCTAAAAGGCGTTGCCAAAAATAGTGAACTGCTCTCAAAAACTCTATCGCAATGGTCCTCAAGTTGGGTTGGTGAACTGCTGCGAAAGCTCCCTCGCCCCATCGTTGACGAAGCTAGAAAAAATTTACCAACTTCACCTCAAGATCTTATCAAGCTAGCTCTGGGTGAGGAACTTTTCAAAACAGATGGCTTCCAAGGCATACTTTCTTCCTTGAGGTCCAAAATGGAACATCTTCTCACTCGATACGAGAAGGATTTACCTGCATTTGAAGAGCCACCTGCATACGATTTCCCAAAAAACATTTCACAATTAACGCAAGAACTTAATCAATTAGTCAGAAGGATCGACAGAGCACTTGCATTTGCGGAATGGCGCACAACGAACAAATTACAACTACGGGAATTCATGAAATGTGTGTGCAGCGGAAAAGAGGGCTCGAATGATGAGGAACCTGGAATCAAGCAATACTTAGAAACACTCCTCGAAATCGTGGAGGGAGTGGCACCACTCAACAATATATCCAGTATAATATCTAGGATGCAAAAACACAGAGACCAACACTCAGTAAAACAAGAACGAATTAAAGCCTGCAACAAGGCTGCCACTGCGCTACGAGAAATCGTTCCCCTTGGAGAACTGGCAGAAGCGCAGGTAAGTGCACTACAAAACACTCTTCATATTCGCTCGGAACATTGGCGTAAGAACATGTACCGTAACGCAACGGTATACGCTCCTTCCCCCACCGAAACACGAATGAATGCCAAAGGGGTTCTTGAGTTAAATGTTGGCCGTGAAGGTGTTTCAGCACCAGCTCAACATGTATCAAACGCGTCTGCATTGCGCGGTTCACTCCTAGGTTTTTTCCTAGCATTTCGGGAATATGTACTGAACGAGCGAGGAGGGTTATTAACTTTAGTTTTAGATGACCCTCAGGAGTTACTCGATAATGACAATCGTGAACGATTGGCTCGCGGAGTCCTGAACCTTACCAAGGCTGGCGCACAGATGCTTGTAACTACGCATGATCGTCTCTTTGCTCGATCACTTGTTGCCGAACACCGCAAAGCGGATTTAGTTGAGCACTTTTCTGTCCACCCCGTGAACGGAGTTCGACCAACACTTGAATTGGCACCAGCAATAGAAGAAGTCGATAGGAAGCGGACTGTATTCCGAAAAAATCCTGATGACCACATTAGCGCACAAGATTATGCTGCAGACTTGCGTGTATTTTTAGAATCCCGATTAGGTGACCTCTTCGACAACGTTGTTCATCCTGCTTATTCTTCATCGACCAAGGCATTAACTCTGTTTCAACTGCTTGATCGCCTACGTGGTTTGATTTCGAATAGTTCTAACGACTTATTCCAACACCCTATTCTTAATAAGTTTGTGAATGATATAAGCCTTACAGAAGGGCATGAGGCACGAAGAATTCTGAACCAATCTCATCATGATAAAGCCTCTATTACCTATGCTGATGTCAAAGATGTTGCCGAAGATTTTCAACGACTACGAACCGGAATAGAAGAGGTTCACGAACAATTCAGGTTTCATCGTTGGCGCGAACCTTTGGCAACAGAAGAGATTTCCATCAGTGCCGTTGAGATGCTGGAGCCTGCTCTTAGCCCCAATTTCTCTGTCCCAATTTATCCCGACATTGCAGCGTTCACTGACACTTCCGCCGAAGGCCCATCTCAAGATACAGAAGTTGAAACCCTCAACCAGAGTTGGTTCGATAATAAATCCTTCTACTACATCAGGAGTGAGAGTCTTGGCTTCGCGATTCCATCTGGTGCAGTAGCCATTGTTGAATCAGAGCCATATCCGGGAGGCGATCAAGACTTAGTAATTGCTCATTATAACGACAAAATATTTGCACGTAGGTTGATCAAACCTCATGGAGCAATAGGTGTGTCACTAACTGCACAAGTGCCAAACCCTTTACAAGGACGTCCATCTCTCACATATGACGCAAGCAAACTTCGACTTCATAGGATCGTCGGAGCAATCTTTACGGATATGCCACCACCCGAGGGGAAAGGAGAAGCTACTTTTATTGAAGAGGCTCCTGAACTTTCACAGATCCAAGTAGCATACCGAGTAAAAGAGGATAGCGCGATTCCTCTGGCTCTTCCGAACCAAACCATTTTGGGTGGCCAGGAGATAGCTCGAACGAACCTAGAAGCAGTCAGAGGCAAACTAGTAGCACTAACTTTAAATGATGGATCCAGTCTCTTTAAGAGGGTCGGCTCACAATTGCCAGGAAAGTTGGCTCATTTGCGTCAGTTTGAAACAATCGGCGGATTGGGGTCGTCACAAGTTGTTGCGACCAGCAATGATGAAACATACGACGGATCACCTTCATTAAATACAGCAAGGCACGTGCTCGGTGTACTGTACATATAGCAGAACGAAAAAGGGGACAATTCAAAGACTTGTCACTTGGGAGGAAATTCGAGTTTAAAAATAAGGGGACAGATCTATTTATAGTCCGCTTTTAAGTCTCCCCATATTCAGATCGCACCGTATCTCGATACCACATGGCAAACCGAATTCGCCGTTAAGCAACCGATGGATCTTTTGCTTGCTATCGGCAAAGAAAAGTTGCCGGCAATGGCGCAAGCTGCTCAACACACAAACCCGCACAGCGCTATTCGGGCCTGCAATAAAACTGTATCGTGGAAAAAGGATCTGAAATTTCTTAGGGAAAGATCGGTTGACCTATATCCGGGATCACTGGCAGGGAAAGCATCCGCTTATCTATGCGCTGTTTATCAACCTGATCCTTCTGCGCGTCCTCATCCTGTTTGCCGATCAATATACGCTCCCGCCCTTTATCCGGGATCGCACCGACGCATTGATCGCAACGATCGCTTTCATCATCCTGTTTCACGGCGTTGTCTTTGCCTGGCAGGTGGTCGGCGTGATCAGATCCACCGGGAACCAAACAGGCATTCTTGCCGGGATCTGGACGGCGGCGACCTATGGCGCGATTGCGCTTTGTCTGGCCTTCACTGCGCTCAGCATTGCCAGCACCTATCGGGCCTTGGCCCCGGAAAAGTTTGAAACGCTCAACCCCTTCGCGCTTGAAGATGCCCGCACCCGCCAATATGCGCTGATCCTCAACCCGGATACCAACCGCATTCATATTACCGGGACATTCACCCTTGGCATGACCGACAAACTCACCGCACTGCTGGACCGGAACCCGACGGTGACCGGGATCGTGCTTAACAGTGATGGCGGGCACGTCTATGAAGGCCGCGGGGTCGCCTACCTGATCCGCAACCGCAAGCTTAACACCTATGTGTTTGACACCTGCAAATCAGCCTGCACCACGGCCTTCATCGGCGGGGCAAAGCGATATCTTGGCCCAAACGCCAAGCTTGGCTTTCATCAATATAAGCTCGAACTCGAATTCCCGACGCCTCTCTATGATCTTAAAGGCGAACAGGAAAAAGAGATCACCTTCTACCGCGGGCAAGGTATTAGCGAGAGCTTCTTGGCACAGATTTTCACCGAGCCACATTCAGGGATTTGGTTTCCGGGGCGGGTGGATTTGGTAGAGGCAGGCGTTGTGGATGCAGTTCTTGAGGATGGCAATGAAGGGGAGATCATGCCGCCTTTGCCCGCGACTGAGCCGTAACGAAGGTGCATGGGGGATAGAGGGGGTGGAGGATGCCGCCCGACGCAATCTGCGCGCGGCTTCGCTGTGCTCGACCTTCCGATTAAAAACGTGCCACTGGAGCGATTTCTTCACAGCCTCAGCCTTCAAGTTATGAGCACAGGCCCATAACGCGGGAAAGTCATAGGTTTAAAGACTATCTCTGCGAACAATAAAAAACCCTGCCACCGAAGGTGACAGGGTTTTTTTATTGGTTGCGGGGGTAGGATTTAGCTATGGGCTTCGCCCTACGCTGAACCTGCGCAAAGCTTTGCTTTGCTTGGTTTGAACATACGTTTCAAGTCCACCTCCCCCACCTACCAGACATTAAAAAAGCCCGCCACGAGGGCGAGCTTCTTTAAAGTTGGTTGCGGGGGCATACCTGATTGCCCAATTCTTTTCCCCGAGGAACATCAAATTCTGGTGCACTCGGTAGAGAATTGAGACCATACATTTCCGATCCTTGTCAAGTCGTTAACGGCATGATGGGGGTCCAACAATGCCAACCGAATGGGGTCAGGCAAAGATCGAAATACTTGCTCTGCGAGATGAAATTCTCGCCAAAATCGAGCAAGGCATTTTGGTCCGAACAATCTACGAAGACCTAAGCGCTTTGGGACGTGTCACCATGTCCCGCCGGTCGTTTTATGACCGGGTTAAACAACTACGTTCCAGTGCGGCCAAATCATCTGGAAGCTCTGCAGCAAAACCGCATGTTCGACCAAACAGTCAGAACAGGCAGCCGCGAGCTGCAAACGCACATCCAATCCAAACCAATACGCTGCCAACGCTCAAAGCCGAAGAACAGGCCGAGTTTAATCGCCTATGGGATGCGCCCTCCGATGACGGGGAGGACGCCCAATGAGCCATTGGCAATCGGATTACCTCACCCTTCACACCCGCCTAAGGCAAGCCCGTCAGTCCAAACGTCTCACCCAAGCAGGTGCAGGCGAACGCATTGGCGTTTGCGAACGCACCTATCGCGATTTTGAAGCGGGCCGAACCGATCTGCCTGCTGCTCATGTTTTTCGCCTCGCCCATGTGCTGGGCATCAAAATTATCATTTCAGATGGAGTAATCGCCGATGGCGTTGATTAATCTCACCCTTCAGGGCAAGGGCGGGGTCGGCAAGTCGTTTGTCGCCAGCCTTCTCGCGCAGCATTACCTCAAACGTGAAACCGCGCTTCAATGCTATGACACTGATCCGGTCAACCAGACCTTTGCCGGATACAAGGCCTTCCCGGTCGAAACCATTCGCCTCGGCGAGCGTCCGGATGAGATCAACCCGCGTTATTTCGATGCGCTGATCGAACAGATCATGACCGGCCCGGAAGACGGGGTTGTCGTGATTGATAACGGTGCCAGCACCTTCTTGCCGCTCCTTGGCTATATGGTCGAAGCACAGGCGCTGCAGATGCTGGCCGATGCAGGTCATGAGGTTCGCCTTCATACGGTCCTGACAGGAGGACAAGCGCTTAATGACACCATGCAGGGTCTGCATCAGGTCTTGCAGAGTGTTCCCGATATTCCGGTTGTCGTTTGGCTCAACGAGTATTTCGGGCGGATTGAGCGCAAGAATGCATCCGGGGAGATCGAGAGCTTCGAACATTCCGGGCTTTACAAGAAAAACAAGACCCGCATTCACGCGCTGGTGCGTCTGCCCGAGGTTCGCAAGGAAACCTTCGGTCATGACATCGAGCAAATGATGCGCGCCCGCCTGACCTTCGATGAAGCAGGCAGTCACGCAGACTTTCCCTTGATGTCGCGCCAGCGCCTGATGATGACCTGGCGCAGCATTGGAGCCTCCATGGAACAGGCGGTGCTGTAATGGCCAGTGTTCTTGATGAGGCTCCGCCCCCGCCCCTGACCATGGACAGCATCGAAGAGCTGCGCACGCATTTGTGGAAGGTTCACCAGGTCACCGTCGAGGACGGTGATCCGGTGCTGATGATCTACACCATCCACAAGGTCGTGCTCGACGAGCACCGTCGTCTGATTGATCAGCACAACCGAACCCTGTCCGGAATCATTCAGGCACAGGCAGACGCCTTCACCACTGATGTCACCGCCGCCATTGAGGACTTCAAGAATGAAGCTCTGAACGATGCTGTGCGTGAACGTCTGTCTGCCATGCAGGAAGCCGCCCGTCTTGCTGATACGGCACAGGACCGCTTTCGCAAGATGGTCAAGCTGATCTCCATCCTCACCGCCCTCAATCTGGTCGCCGTCGTCTTCACGCTAGGCGTCCTCACCGTTTTGACGATCTGACGACAAGGAAAACACACCATGGATAAACGTAATCTTCTCAAAATCGCTGTCATCGCAGGCCTCGCGACATTAGCGATGACCGAACCAGCATTTGCTCAGGACGCCGCAGGTGGCAACTGGTGGGATCCGGTTGTTTCCTTCCTTGAGCTGCTGGCCGAAGGCTTTGGCAAGATCTTTGCCATCGCACTGGGTCTTGGCCTTGTCGTTTATGGCGGCTGGGCGGCATTCACCGGTCGGCTTGATCCGCAGCGCGGCATCATGATGGTGATCGGCGGCATTCTGGTGACAGCAGGACCTGCCATTGCTTCCGGTCTTCTGGGGGTTCTCAAATGAAAGCCGCCAGTGCCGTTCTTATTCAGGTCCAACGACAGATGACCCTGATCGGCCTGCCCGTCAGTTTGCTTCTCATCGCAGGGCTTGCCGGTGTGCTGGGTTTTGTTCTGCCCGTCGTGTTCGACTTTCCCGCTCTTGTTATTCCAGGCGGTCTTCTCGGATTTATCGTCGCATGGATCTATCTCGTCAAACATCAGCGGATCAATCCAAACCATGACCGTGAATTACTGGTTGCCCCGATGTTTTGGGGCAGCCGCAAGGGCGCGCGCCTTCTGACAACAGGAGGGCCCAAATGATCTGGACCGATGTGATCACAACGGGCCTTGTGTCCGGAATGGCTGGGGGACTGGTCGTTCCGGCAGGTCGCCGCCTGTTGCTGGGCGACATTACCCAAGACTGGCTCCAGGACGAGTTGGAGCTTGACGGAATTGATCCGGTTGATGGTGTCACTGTCCGTGGCAAGGATGGATCGCTTTCGCGTGTCTGGCACCTACAGGGCACGAGCTATGACGCAAGAATTGAGACCGAGCAACAAAGCTTGCTGCTGGGCCGTCAATCACTGCTGCAGGAACTTGGCAAACGCAACATCGCTGTCCGCCTGTTTGCGATTAAACGCCGACGCGAGATTGCCGCAGATGCCACTTGGCCAAACACTGTTCTTGACGAGATCGGCACCGCAGAAGCCCGGCAATATAAATCAAGCTACTTCATCGACTGGTATTTGATGGCAACCGCTCAGGCGATGCAGCCCTTGCTGGATGCCGAAGAGAAGATCCCGGCCATTCTGTCGGAATACCACCCGGAACTCCTCGCCCGTTCTGACGACGAGCAACCATGTCTTCTGAACGGGTTCTTGAATGGGCTGGTCAGTGGCGAATATCGCCGCGATCTCCCCGCCATCTGCCGCAACTTGTCTGCCAACCTTCCGACCTCGGACCTTCACTGCGACAAGGTGACGGGCACCATCACCACCCATGTTCCAGCACAGCAGTTTCAGAAAGTCATCACAGTGACCCTGTGGCCAGAAACGGTTTCAGGCCATCTGATCGGCGAGATCCTCGCCCTGCAGGGTGATATCGAGATCTGCCAGATCTGCGATCCATGGGGCAGCGATCAGGCGATGATGGTCAACAAGCGCCGCATGGCGGGTGAATCAAACTCATGGTTTGGCAACCCTGCTGCAGCGGCAGAAGTATCAACGCTACTCGATCTTCTCGCCGAGGGCAAAACAGCGCTCTTTGCAACGCAGTTCCAGATCATTCCGCGTGCGCAAACCGAAGACAAACTCAATACCCTGATCCGCGAGATTACCGAGATCCTTGGCAACAAGCGGATCGGCTATGCCCTGCAAACACGCGGCGCACCGGTTTGCTGGTTCAACCGTCTGCCTGTCGTCTCTAAACGCAAGATCAGATTGCCCGGCAGTCAGTTTATGGCACCGCTGGATTTGCGCGATCAGAACATTGCCGCCCTTTGGGCCTTGCCCCATTCCGCCACCGGCCTGTTGGCCAGTCAGTTTGGCCCGGCACCTGTGCGCTGGTTTAAAACCCCAACCGGCCAATCCTATGCGTTTCAGTTCCAAGTGGTGAACAAGCCCTTTTCGCTGGGCAACTTCCTTGTCTTTGCCCCGTCGGGTGTCGGTAAATCCACCCTGATCATGCATCTGATGGGTGGGCTGGCAAAGTTCAACAATGTCCGATCCTACATCTTTGATTCCAAGGAAGGCACGCGCTTCATGGTCGAAGCCATGGGCGGGCTGTATCAGGCCTATGACGGGCTCTCGCTTAATCCGCTTGATGTTGGCGACGACACCCCCAAGAACCGTGAACGTGTTTATGCGATCTTAAAATCGCTGGCCGGGATCGATCTGGAAGATGCCGATATCGACGCCCTTAATCATGCCGTCGATCTGGCGTTTCAGATTGAACCGCCACACCGCACGCTCAACGCGATTTATCCTTTTGCCTTTGCCCGACGTTCAACACTCCGGCGTGCCTTTGCGCAATGGGTTGCGGACGACAAGGGAAATACTGGTCTTCGCAGCCATATCTTCAATGCCCCCCATGACAGCCTCGGTGGGCTTTTGAACCAATCCCACATGGTTGGCATCAACATGAACGAAGCGCTTGCCGATCCAGCACTGGGCGCGCCTGTGGTCGGTCACATCTCTGAGGCGATCAGTAAATCAGTTGCCGAACGCAATGGCGGCTTTGTCATCTTCATTGATGAAGCGGCCAAGCTTCTTTCCAACCCCGGCTTTCGCGATCTCGGGGCCGAGATGTACCGCGAATATCGCAAGTTTGGCGGTGCAGTCGGCATGGCGTTTCAGGATCCGGCAGGGCTTGGCAAAACCGGAGCGGCGGAAGCCATCATCGAAAACACCGCGACGATGATCTTTTTCCCGAACTCCAAGGTAACGGAAGAAAGCCTCAAGCCTTTCAATCTCAATGAAGAG
Organism: Rhodospirillales bacterium; assembly: GCA_019634165.1. Classification (GTDB taxonomy): domain Bacteria; phylum Pseudomonadota; class Alphaproteobacteria; order Rhodospirillales; family Thalassospiraceae; genus Thalassospira. The sequence continues at coordinate 44,310 of JAHQVT010000008.1, read as the reverse complement.
CAAAAGCTGTTTGTCCAGGGCCGCACCCGTTCGCGCAAAAAGAATGATCGGCGGGTTCTGATCATCAAACGCGATGAAGCCAGCGGCTTTGAGGAAAGCGCCATTCTGGATGTCGATCTGACACCGCTTGGCGATGCCGTCCGGTTCTATCGTTCCGGACCGGATGCCAACAACGATCTGGCCACCATTCAAACCAAATGGGGGGATGCATGGCAGAGCCATCTGTAACCCGGACCAAGCATCCGAACATGATGAAAGTGCCTTTGGCCTCTATCGCTGTTGCCAGCCTCATTGGTGTCATCGGCCTGATTGGCATGTTGCACTGGCCGGTCGCCACCAGCGCGATCCTTATCCTTTTGCTTGTCGTCATTCTCCGCACAAGAGGTGCCTCATGAACAGGCGTCTGCGTTCAGTTGCTCTGGCATTCGGGATTGTCATGGCAACACCTGCCATTGCCTATGCCACCTATCCGGTGATCGATGAGTCGGCCATCGCCAAACTGGGCGAGCAGTTGAGCAAAATGCAAAAGCAGATTGATCAGCTCAAGCAGCATACCGAATGGCTAACCAAACTCAGTGCTCAGGCACAAGGTACGATTGATGCCATCGGGGCCGCCGGGCAGATCACCTTGCCTATCCTGAACATGCAAAAGCTTACCAGCCGGATCATGCGTGACATTCAGTGTCTGACGCCGGATCTGTCCGGTCTGATGCCGGGCCTCAATCTTGATGATCTTGATTTCTTTAGCATCTGCGAAGGGCGCAGCATTTACCGTAAATCGCTTTGGTTTGATCCGAACGACCCTTCGACCTGGACTTTCCCGGAAGGCAGCGAATTTGAAGGAACCAATAGTGGATCCGGTTCAGGCAGCGGTGTCTGGTCCAATCCGGATCACCCTGTCAACAAAGCCAAATGGCAGGCACAACAACAGGCCCGCGCCATGGTCGAAGCCAGACGCGAAGAGCTCGCCAAAGATGCTGTCACCACGGGGCTCGCGCAAAGTGACCTGACCGTTCAAAGCACTGAGGAAATCCAGCAGGCGATTGAAGAACTTGAAGCTGCAACCAACGGTGCGGCGGATATGAAGCGGCTGTTGATGGCGATTGCCAAGTGGATGGCGATGTCAAACCGCCAACAGGTTCAGCAACAGCAGCTCATGGCGCAGTTGGTAAAAATCCAATCGACCATGTTGCTGCAATACCTGCCGCCCCAGCAACGTGATGGTGGGGAGGAAGCAGAATGAGTGTTTCAGTTTCCTGCCAAAAACGCGTTGTCCCGTTTCACGTCATTCTTGGTGCGCCAATCAGGAAGATCGCGGCACGAGTGCGTGAAAACATTTCGCTGCTCCATCGTCCAGCAAGACCCTCCCGGTTTCCAATCGTTCCAGGCGAACGCTTTATCCTTGTTGGTAACGGCGCGATAGACGTGTTTCCAGACTTGATAAACCCGATCCAAGTCATGTCCACGTTTAATCAGATCACCTTCAGGATGACTTGCCAAACGCAGCAGGACTTCATCTCGCGAGCCAGAGAGAAGTTTCTTGTTTGCTTCATAGACCGGCATGACCTGAGCCCATTCCTCATCGAACTCACTTCCCGTCTGAATTTCAGTCCAAACGGACACCGCGTAATCCCAGTCCAAGTAATCGCTTTGCTGCGCGTAGATCTGCGCAGTCACCGGCGTGTTGAACAGAAAGACAAATAGCATGAGCAACACTGGAAGAACCGATGACATCACCTGCCTAACCTGTGGCGTGGTGACGGAGTATGTCGATCTGGCAAACAGTTTCACCCAAAACCTGAGCAGTGTGCTGCTCGATCCCATGTGGTTCATCTATCTCTCCGTCGTTGGTCTATGGATCGTCATTCATGGCGGCAAGATGATCATGGGCAAGGGCGATCTGAGTGGATTCGCTCATGAATTCGCGTTCATCACTATAGCCGGTCTGCTGCTCGGCGGGCAAGGGCCCACTCTCGTAAATTCCATCTATCAGATGGCTTTATCAACGATGGGTAGTGCTGCAGGAGTGGTTCTGTCTGCGGGTATGGAAGGTGGTATCGCAAGCGCCAAAATTCCTGGAGAGGCCTCTTCGCTGGGCGGCATGGCACAGCTGGTTTATGTCGCCGAACGCGGCTTGATGGTTGTCTTGCGGATTGCCTTTGAGATTTGGGCATCAATCTCGCTTGGCAATCTGATGGCCGGTGTATACGGCGTTCTGCTGGCCCTGCCCTACATCATCCTGATCATTGTCTATTTCAGCCAGGTGGTGGTCAGCATTTTCCGCGTGATGATGTTCTCGGCCCTTTCCCCGATCCTGATGCTTGCCCTCGGGTTTGGCTGGGGTCGTGGGATGGCGATTACCGGTGTTCGCACCGTCTTTGCTGCCTTCATGGTTCTGTTTGGTTCAACACTGGCTTTGGCATTGTGCCTCTATGGTGCGGCCTCGCTTGATATCCAGAACACCGAAAATGTGCGCGAGATTACCTCTATCGACAATCCCGGCCTATGGGTCGCCATTGTGCTTGGCTGGATGGGAACGGCCTTTATGGCCGAAGCAACCGGCATGGCCAACTCGATTGCCGGATCTCAGCTGACCAATCAGGCGGCTGCCGTCATTACCGCTGGCATGACCGCAACCGGTCTTTCGCTTGTTAATGCGGCCAAGAAACATGCGCCCGGCGGCGCTTCTGCCGCACTTGATGCAGTCCTTTATGGCGCAGGTGCCACGCGCAACCCGCTGGGTGCTGCTGGTGCTGCCAAAGACAGCATAGTTAACGCCAAGAATGCCGTCATGGACCGCCTTAAAACCCCGAGCTTTGATCGGGGAGACAAGTCATGACACGTCTCAAACAGTTCCTCCGTGATGCCTTCCTGATGATCCTCGCCCTTCCGATGGTGTTGCTGTGGCTTGCCATCCTTACGGGCATGTTTTCGCCGGAAAGCCTGATTGTCTTTGTCATGGCCCTTCGCGAAGTCGATGCCGCCCAGCTTGCCGGTTTGATGCGCAGTGCCGTCCATATCTGGATCGCGCTTTCCATCGTTTTTGCCTTTGCCCGGCTTGTCTTTGGCCTCGGCAAATCCTCCTCGCAAACCACCCCAAACCAGAAAGGATCGCAGCCATGCGCCTGATCCAAGCACGTCTTATTCCGATGCTTTTCCTCGTCTTTCTTCTGTCGGGTTGTGTCACCGCGTCAAAGGACCGCGAGATCCCCACAGACGGGACTGGCACCGATGAAATGAAACTCAGCCCCTGCGTTTGCGATCCGGTTGAGTTCAACGGCGAGGGTTTCTCATGGCTTGGCTAGGACGTATCGGCAAGCGCGATACAGGGCGCAAGTCGGTTATGGCTCCAGTATCTCGTCATGCGCAGACGGTCGCAGCAGATCCATACAGCTTTCAGGCAAGTCATCGTCGGTTGGCCTGGATGCTGCGCCTTTCTGCTGGCACCAACATCGTGCTGGGGGCCGGAGTGGTTGTGCTGGTTCAAACCGTTGCCCATCTCGTGCCGCTTAAGGAAACCGAGATTGCCTTGGTCCGGACCTATGGCCCGGATGATCGCACCTACGTCGTCGAACCTGTCAGCAAGAAAGTTGGGGGCTTTGAGGTCTTTCTTGAAGCTCAGGCCAAACGCTTTGTCCTGATCACAAACGAGATTGATCCGGTCACCCAGGAAGAACGCCAACGCGAAGCATCACGGCTATCTGATGCCAGCTTTTGGGAACGCTTCAAACGCGAGCGGATCGATAGCGGCCTGATCACTGAAGCCCTTGAAAAAGGCATCGAGCGCGAAGTGCGGATCGTCTCCATCGATCCCATCGCCACCCTGTCATCAGATCATAAATACGCGGTCGATTTCATCCAGATCGATCACCGTCGCGGCAAAGAGATCTCGCGCAAAGCATTGCGCGCCTACCTGACGCTGGCAACCCGCCAGCAGAACGTCTCCGAAGCCGACAAATACACAAATCCCTTTGGCGTCACCGTGCTCGACATGGTGCTGAGAGAAAGAGGTGCGTCATGAAACGCCTGACCAATCTTGTTTTCCATCTTGTTCTGGGCAGCCTGATTTTGGCTACCCTCATCCTCGGCTATCACCGCGCCAATGCCCAGACGGCAGCACGCCCACCGATGCCGGGACAATCACAACAGCCGTTCTCGGGCGCGCCTGCTTCGCCACAACAATCTGCCCCGGCCATGCCCGTCCCTGACAGTGTGGTCGATCAGGCCCGTGATCAGAATGAAGGCTACTTCAACGCAATGAGCCGCCCGCGCACCAGCGGGCAGGTTCAAGATGTCTGGGATCGGGCGGAACCCGATGATGCGGTCTATGCAACGGATCTCTGTAGTGACTGCACCTATAAAATCCGCACCCGCGAATTCATGGTAACAGTGGTTGAACTGCCGCGCGGCGAGATCATCGAAGCCGTCGATCTCGGTGATGATGGCGGGTTCTCGGTCAAACCGCGCGGGGAGCGCCGCCTTGCTGTGCGTCCAAGCGGTTATGGTTATGACACTTCACTTGTCGTCTATGGCAAGTCCGGTGCGGTTTATCCGTTCTATTTGCGGGCAGAGAGCTTTAATTCGGTCAATGTGCCGGATCTTGTTGTCCGCATCGAAGGATCCGTTCTGATCGATAGCGATCCGGCAGTCCCCGGCTTTGCCGGTGTTTTGGACGACACAAGCAACCCGGCCCTTCCGGCGATGTCTGTTCCCGGATATGGCAATAAGTCTGCTGCCATCGACACTGCAATTACCGGGTTGAGTGACACCAATCCGGGCACGCCCGAAGGTGACTTTGTTGCACAATCGCCGTTCGATCCAAATGCGCTGCGCGGCTGGGGTGAATATAATCTTTGGGGCGATGAGACGCTGCGCCCCGAAACCGTTTTTCGCGATGATCATTTTACGTATATCCGCTTTGGCAAACGTTGGAAGGATGTCGAACTGCCAACCGCCTATGTGGTGGTTGATGGCATTGATGAGTTGGTCAATACCCGCGTTCAGGGCGAGACCTACATCATTGAAAGTACCCGCCCGCTGATCACACTCAAAAGCGGTCAAAGCTTCCTCTGTATTGAATACACCGGGGACGCAGCATGAGTGCGTTTTGCGATGTCGCTCTGGTGCTTGGTTTGACCTTTGGCGGTGTATGTGCGGAACCGGTGGTCAATCAACCACCGACCTTGCCAGCCGATGACCCATCGGTCTGGGCACTTCCGGCACCACCTCCGCCAGCGCCCCCGGCACTGGCACCTTCGATGCCGCCGATTATCATCAAGGACGCAAAACCAGAACCGCAACCAGAGCCTGTTCTCAAAGTCGAGCCGGAAACTGAGCCGGTTCCTGAACCGCCTGCCCCCGATCCCTACCGCACGGCATTGGAAGCCGCCTGGCAACATCGCGTTTCCCTGTCGTCAAACTGGGGCACTCCGGCGTGGCAGTCTGGAGATATGGCCAGTTTTTCGCGCAATGCAGCCCTGCCCGGTATGACTGCACCAGCAGCGATGGATCCGCTAGATCTGCCGGTCGGTGAAAACGACAAGGCCGATTATGAAGGTCCGCGCCGCACCTCAACACTTCCGGTCGATAGTAGCCGGATCATTACGGCAGATCGTTACATCACGGTCATTTTGGAAACCGGCATCAACAGTCAGGTTGGCGGTGATGCGACCGGCACCGTGATCGTGCAGTCAGCCCGCGATGTTTACGGCTATCACGGGCGCAATGTTCTGATCCCCAAAGGATCACGCCTGATTTGTAATTATGATCCACCCAAGGATATGGGCAGTTCGCGTCTATCGATTGCGTGCGAGCGGATCCTGATTGCCGGACATCGCGCCGAGATCCGCCAGCTCGCCTCTCCGATCAGTGACATTCAGGGCAGGCAAGGGGCTGCGGGCGAAGTGGATCGCCGTTTCTGGGAGCGCTATGGAACGGCCTTCATGCTGACCGGCATCTCAACGGCTGTGCGCTATGCCGCTGCCTCAACAAAATCCGAAGATAGCGAGGGCGAAGTTGCAACGGCGGCTTCTGAAAAAGCCGCTGAAGAGCTCTCGACTCGCTTTGGCGAGATCAGTGCCAACGTGCTCGAAGAAACCCTGTCGCTGCAGCCCATCATCACCATTCCCCAAGGCACACGCCTTCAAATCCGTCCAGCAACGGACTGGTACATCGCAAATGTGGAGTAGAAGCATGAACAAACAAACGCTTTGGTGTTTGCTCCTGTCATCCTGTCTGGTGTCTCCGGCACTGGCACAGATGCAAGAAACATTGGCCCCATCTTCCGAAACCAATCCTGAGCCAGGCATCGAGGCGATGGTGCGCAAGGTCAATATCGTGACCCGCGCAAAAACCCGCACCGCCGTCTCGCAAAACGAACCGATGGCCATCGATCTTGGTCTGGTCGATGTACCTGGTGCGCCGCCTAAACTGACCGAAGGTGTCACCGCCAAAGCCTATGCCCGTTATGTCAATTATGAAGACAGCCTGATTGCCCAACTGGTCCTTACCGGGGTTGAGAAAGACGGCAGATCCGAGCCGCTTGATTCAAACGATTTTGTTGCGCAATTCAATATGGACAGCCCGGAGCTTGATCCGGCCTCGCCTGTCACCATTGAAGGTAATCAGGAAACCCTGATCGCTGCGCTTGAGCGTTTAAATGCGGTCGAAGACGAGAATGACAAGGAAGAAAAAGAAACCGAGGCGGCAGAGGCCGATACCGGGGCGTCAAACACTGTCGGATCAAACGCCTCAAAGAATGCAGATGCCGCAGGCTATTCCTCACCTGCCGCTTTGGATGTTGCGGAAGATACCAGCACGCCCACTGTCCGTGTCACGACGGAAGGCTGCAACATACGGGTTGATCTCGCCCAACTTGTCGCCGTCCAGCAAAGCCGGGTTGAAACCACCGAAGATGGCGCTGTTAGTTCTGGAACATGCGAAGACGGTGCAGATCGTTATCCACTGGATCGAAGCTACTCGGTCTGCGGTGACACCATCGATATGGAAACCCGTCAGGCAACCGCGCAGTATCTGCTTTATTACACCGATGGCGGCGGCAACCGGCAGGAAGTTACCGACTGCCTGAAGGATGAAGACAAGGTCTTTGATATTACCGAGAAGGCCTCTGCCTGCTCGGTCTATCTTGATTACAACGAGATGATGGCGGTCCCGCAGGCCTCACTTGCCTATGTCAATGCCAGCAACAATGAAGTCCAGGTGCGCAGTTGTGAGCCTTCAGAAGAGCTTGCCGCTGTTCCACTGGTTTCTGTCACTGATGGTTGTTCAATCCGGCATGATTTTGCCGGTGGCCTGTCCTTGCAAACCGGTCGTCATATCTATGAGCTGAATGGTACGACCTGGCAGGCAGATGCCTGCTCGGACAATGGCACCGAATATCCCCACGAGACGGTTTACAAAAGCGCTGCCGGACAGGAAGTCTGTGCGCCAATCATTAACCAGGCGGCTGGCACGGTCACCCGCCAAAGCCGTAAACAGATTGTCGTTAATGGCGTTGAGCAATTCATCACCGAATGCAAACCCGACAGCACCAACATCGCGATCCAGTCGACAATTGATGGCTGCGACAATCCATCGCTTTGGAATCACGATCTTGCAGCAGGTGCCAGCTATGGCCGCGAACGTTTCTATTATCTGCTTGATAGCAGCAGGGAATACATTTCGCAGTGTCAGGATAGTGAGGTTTCCTATCTTCATCAGGTCGAAACCACTGGCTGGCAACACCATGACGACCAACTGTTCTCCTACCGTTTAACGACTGTCTATATCGAAGGCACTCCCAAGGGACGGTACAGCATCGTTACCAGCCAAGTTTTAGATGGGGCTGTTCAAATGCCGTACATCTACCAAGAGGAAACAATTGAGACCACCGGAGAGTTTGAACATGAGGGATGTACGAAGTTTGCGAAGACAGCAACCGTCAGAAAATACGAACGACCTGACGGCACAACTTACAAACTGCAACTCGCCGAAGCAGACCCAGTAAATCAGGGTGACGATTGCACGGCAGAGATCATTTGGGATGACTCAAACCCGACATTCCAGAAAGGCTATAGCCAAGGACTAATCCAGTATGTACCCGGAAATGTACATATTGGTTACACGTGCTACGCCAGAACGTACACGAATGCGACCAAGAAAATCATTCGCAATAGTGATGGCGCTTTGATCCAGACTCTTGGCCCCAAAGCAGGCATGGCCCAGAAATCAACCAGTGGGGATTTCTATCAATCCAGTTCAGAAGGAGATGTTGCGGAGAGAAACGCAAAGGCAAAGTGCCAGCCATGGCTAAACAGCACGAGCCCATATAACCCAATCCCTGGGTCGATCAAAGACGACCTTCAAGATAATTGGGGGTGGTGATCATGAACGCCCTTTCCCCAAATCCCCTGTTTGAAAAAATCCTCGGTCCTCTGGCCAGCTATTACGGCGATCTTTCTACCGTCGAAATCCGCATGAACCGCCCGCACCGCGTCGTTACCGAACGGCGCGGGGAAGGCAAGCGCGAGATCGAGGATCCTGCCCTAACCTTGGCCGCCATCGAACGGATTGCCATCAGTCTGGCCAATCAGCGCGGCCTGAAGTTCAATCCCGATGATAATCCAAAACTCTCCTGCGTCCTGCCAGGCAACCATCGTTGCGAGATCCTCGTCGGGGCATCGGTGCGATCACACCTCAGCCTCGCAATCCGCTGCAAGCATCCTTTCACCCCGACCTGGGAACAGGCCGGGGTGACACCAACCATCCGCGATTATCTGATCGATAAGGTCGCGGGTGACGCCAACATGATCATTTCCGGTGCGACCAATACCGGCAAGACCACTCTGCTCAACATGCTTCTGGCCACGGTCGATCCAGCCCGTCGTGTGCTGGCCATTGAGGATACGCCAGAGCTTCATATTGAACAGTTCTGGGATGGCAATGGCTTGATTGCTGCCCGTGAGGCCGGGACCGGGAGCGGCATGGTTGGCTGGCGCGAGATCTATGATCATCTGATGCGGATCACGCCTGACCATATCCTGTTTGGCGAGATCAGCACCCAGAACGCCTTTGCTGCCTTAGCGGCCCTCAACTCCGGGGTGACCGGTTTTATGTGCACCATCCATGCCGAAAGTCCATGGCAGGCCATTCACCGCAAGTTCGATCAAAACATCGCCTGGGCCGGGGAAACCATGCCGCGTGTGCCGGAGTTTCTGGCCGAACTCGTCGATGTTGTCGTTCAAATCAAACGCAATGCCGATGGCTGGCGACGGATCACCGATATCTGGGAACCGCGCAATGATCGCTATGTCCTCAATGATGGCAAGGAGTTGGTGTGATGAACCGGACTAAGAACAATCACTCAACCGAGATTTTGCAAGGTGATGATACCTCCAATGATCATTACGCACGGTGCAATCCCCCAACGGACCGGGTGCGCGAATATCCTGTAGCTGCGCACACCATAAAAAATGAGGCCAACCCCGACAGTCATAACAAGTCCCACGACCAAATAGAAACCGACAAGAAAATCCACCTTCGTATCTCCAGTTTGTATGCTCTCTACTGTGCCCTGATGTGTCTTTTTGCAGGGGTATGGGCACTCATTGTTTTCATGTCAGTCTATGCCGTTATCCGCGTGACGGCAACATGGCTCCTGAGACCGCAGGAAACCCTGCTGAAGGAACATCCCGCCATTCTCAATGAGTTCATTGGTGCTCGGGTGGCCATCGCATGTGTTGCAATGCTTCTTGGCGGACTGTCCGCAGGCATAGCCCATGAGCTTCCCCACCTAGTCGATCTTTCAACCCTGATCAGAACCGCTGCGCAGGCAAGTGCCGGGTTCTGCGCCCTGATGTGTGCCACAGGCGATATTCAGGCAATCCTTCTGTCCCACAGGACTGCCCCAAACCCCGCCGCCATAGATGGAAGTCATATGTCATGACAGCTCTTTATCGAATGTCTCTGCCGGTCATCCTGATGGCCATGATCACCGCCATTCTCTGGCAATGGCATCTGGCTGTCGGCTTTGATGCGCTTGATCTGCGCTGGTGGAAATGGTCGCTTGAGGCCGTCACCCATTCGGCGGGCCTTCCCGATGAAATGCTTTATCCCGCTCTTTGGACCGGCATTGCCGGACTGGTTTCCATGTTTGGTGTCTTGGCATTGGCATCTCGTGCCAATAACAGCACGCTTAGGGGCAATCGAAAAGGCGACGAGCTGCATGGTTCGGCGCGCTGGGCAAAGCTGCCTGATCTCAAGAAGGCACGACTGTTTCGCAAGGACGGTGTGGTTGTTGGCGGCTGGCCGTCCTGGTTTGGCCAGATCCGCGAATTGCGCCATGACGGGCCAGAACACGTTCTGGTCTGGGCCCCGACCCGCACCGGCAAAGGGGTGAGCCTGATCCTCTCGACCCTACTCAGTTGGCGCGAAAGCATTCTCTGTCTTGATATCAAAGGGGAAAACTTCGCCAAAACCGGTGGGTGGCTTGCCAGCATCGGCCACAAAGTCCTTCGGTTCGAGCCAGCCGCAACGTCGGGGTCGACGCGCTTCAATCCTCTGGCGGAAGTGCGGATCGACAGCGAACGCGACATTGCCGATTGCCAGAACATTGCCGCGATGATCATAGATCCCGACGGCAAAGGCCTCTCGGGCAGCTATTGGCGTGAGGAAGGCTGGGGTTGGCTCTCGGTCGTTTTGCTTCATGTCATCTATCGGGTTCGAACTGAGCAAGGCCGGATTGCCTGCTTTGATGATGTGAACATCTTCCTTTCCGGCATCACCGGCCAGCCGAGCGAAGACGGCCCCAGTGGAAATGAAACCCGCGAACAAGCCGATGATAATTTCGAGCATATTCTGGCGGAAATGGCCGCCTTCGATCACGGCAAAGCCCATGTAAACAAGGAAGTCCGGCGCGGGGCCAATAGCATGATGATCAAGGCCCCGCAGGAACGCTCCGGCGTGCATTCAACCGCCAAGACCCAACTGACCGTCTTTGCCGATCCGATCATCGCCCGCAACACCGCCACCAGCGATTTTCGTCTTCATGATCTGATGAATGGCGATGCACCAATGGCGTTGTTCCTTGTCGTTTCCCCTGCCGACAAGGATCGCTTGCGGCCCTTGCTTCGCATCATTCTCAATCTGTTCATGCGCCGTCTGACCGAACGCATGGATTTTGGGTCTGGCCAAGCGGTCGCCGGATATAAACACCGCCTGCTTTTGATGCTCGATGAGTTCACCTCCATCGGCAAGTTGGAGATATTTGAGGAATCGCTGGCATTCATGGCGGGATATGGCCTCAAGGCCATGATCATCGTCCAGAACACCGAACAGCTGTTCAAGCATTACGGACGTGATGAATCAATCATGGCCAACTGCAAAATCCGGATTGCCTTCACCCCCAACAAGCTCGAAACCGCCAAGCTGCTCTCGGACATGACCGGCAAGGCAACCATCGTGCAAAAGCGCCGCTCGCACTCCGGGCGCATGGGCGATCTTGGATCTGTCTCGGACAATCTGGCCGAAACCTCCCGCCCGCTTTTGACACCGGATGAATGCATGCGTCTGCAGATCATTGATACCGAGGGCAAAAGGCCAATCCCCGGCGATGCCCTGATCTTTGTCGCCGGTCTGCCGCCCATCCTTGGCCGTCAAAAGCTCTACTTCCTTGATCGCGAGCTTTCTCGTCGTTCGCAAATGACTCCACCCCAAATGGCGCTCTCTTCCATGCCTTCCAACTCTCTCAAAGGACCCAAATCATGAAAACACCCAATACACCTGACAAAGGCATTCCTGCGTCTGCAGCGCTGAATGACCAGGACTATCTCGCGCTGGCTTCTTCCATGATTAATGCCGAAAGCCTGGCTGGCCCAGTGCCGGTTGACCCGGACATTGCCGAGGCCATGGGCGCGTTTGCCGAAGACGCGCTTTCGTCTGATGACGCGCTTGATAGTCATTTTGATGGCATCGATCCGACCGCTGACGCGGAGGGTTCACACCATGGCTGAGAAGAAGAAAAGCTATCGCGATCAGGTGGTCGAAGAACTGCTTGGCCATATCGAAGCAGGCACCGCGCCCTGGCAAAAACCGTGGGAGCCGGGAAAGGTGCGCATGGCCCCATTCAATCCTGTATCGGGCAAGGATTATCGCGGCATCAATGCGCTCTGGCTTGAAATGCGCGCGCACTCCGATCCGCGCTGGATGACCTATCGCCAAGCGAGCGCCCAGGACGCACAAGTCCGCAAGGGCGAAAAAGGCACCATGATCGAATATTGGAAATGGTCCGAGCGCGAGAAGGTCTTAGATGACAACGGCAAGCCGGTTCTTGACGATAAGGGTCTCGCCAAAACCCGCGACGTGCGTCTTGACCGGCCACGGGTGTTTCATGCGGTCGTGTTTAATGCCGATCAGATTGATGGCCTTGCCCCCTATATCGCGCCCGAACCGACTTTCGGCCCGGTTGAACGCGCCGAACAGATCCTCAAGCAGGGCAATGTGCCGATCTTCCATGATCAGAATGATCGGGCGTTTTATCGGTCCTCAACAGATCAGATCCACATGCCCCATCAGGCTGCCTTTAAAGGCCAGTATGAATATTACGCAACTGCCCTGCATGAGCTTGGCCATGCCACCGGCCATGGGTCGCGTATGGCGCGTGAGTTTGGACCGTTTGGCTCGGAAGTTTATGCTAAGGAAGAGCTGCGCGCCGAGATCGCCAGCTACATGCTGACCACCGAGCTTGGTCTTGGACATTACCCGGAACGTCATGCTGCCTATGTCGGCTCCTGGATGAAAGCCATCAAGGAAGATCACAATGCCTTGTTTGCGTCTGCACGCGATGCGGAAAACATCCGCACCTGGATCATGGAACCGGACAAACGCCAAAGCCTGATCCCCATCAAAGCCAAAGAAGAAACCAAAACCATCGCCCAAAACCCGGCTGTTGAACGACAGAAGGAACACGCCATGAGCAGCGAGATGTCACAGGCGCCGAACCAAGACGCCAACACCGAACGCAAGCGCATTTATCTCAATGTGCCGTTTAGTGAAAAGGATGAAGCCAAGGCGCTGGGTGCCAAATGGGATCGTCGTGCCAAAGCCTGGTATGCCCGCGATGATATGGAACTGGAACCCTTCAAACGGTGGCAGGAAACAAAAGCCAAAGCCCCGGAACCGAAGATCAATCCTGAAGACGAATTTGCCCAGGCGCTTAAGGAAAACGGCCTAGTCTTGGACGGTCCGCCAACCATGGATGGCAAATGGCACCGGGTTGCAGTTGATGGTGATCGCAAGGGTCAGAAAAGCGGATCCTATCGCGGGTTCCTCGAAGGTCTCCCGGCGGGCAACATCACCAATTACAAATCCGGGCAGGATCCGGTCAAATGGGTCGCGACCGGCACCAAGATCGATCCAAAGGAGTTGGAACAGTCCAGAGCCGAAGCTGCGGCCCGCAAGGCGGCTCAGGAACAGGAACTGCGGGCGCAATATCGTGCTGTTGCAAAACGGGCTTACGGGATATTCCAGAACGCCGAACCGGCACCGGCCAACCATGCTTACCTGCAAAACAAACAGGTGCCTGCCGGGGATCTGCGCATTGATCAGTCGGGCAACCTTCTGATGCCGATGGCCAATGACAAGGGCTTTATTGAAAACGTCCAGACCATCCACCCCGATGGCACCAAGATGTTCCTCAAGGACGGCAAGAAGCGCGGCCTGATGCATGTGATCGAGGGTGATCCCAAAGGTCCGATGATCGTTACTGAAGGCTATTCCACCGGCCAAAGCCTGCATATGGCCAGTGGACTGACTGTCGTCGTTGCACTTGATTCCGGCAACCTCGCACCTGTAGCTGAGGCCCTTCATAAGAAACATCCGGATCGCGCCCTAGTGATTGCCGCCGATGACGATCACGCCAAGAAGGTTAATGCCGGGATCAAGGGAGCCGAACGGGCTTCTGAACTAACCGGGGCGAAGATCCTGCGTCCGGATCTGAGCGATGACGAAAAAGCCAAAGGTCTGACTGACTTTAACGACATCCATCGGGAACGCGGGCTTGAGGCGTTGAAACGCCTTGTCACCGAACAGCTTGGGCTGACCAAGCCGAAAGCCAAATCCAGAACACGGGGACGCGAGCAGCAGACTGCCAGCTTGGCGGTCTGATCTTTGAGCGCCGGTGGCGCGATGTACGCCACCGGCACCCTCTTCTCATGCCGGGAGCGTGCTATGGCCACCGAACGACACGTCATCAAGACCTATCTGAACGACGAAGAGAAAGCGCGCATCGATCAGCTTGCCCATCAAATGCGCTTGTCGCGCTCAGAGCTTCTGAAGCGCCTGCTGATGAATGCCAAATTGCCCAGTGCCGCAGACTTTGCTGCATGGCAGGGCATTCGTGATCTTCTCAAGGTCAATGCCGATCAGGCACGCTTGGGCAACCTGTTTAAGCTGGCCTTGGATGAACCGCTTTCGGCTGATCTGCTCAAGAAATTTGACGGCCTGGTCCGTGACATCGAAACAACCCAAGCAGACCTGAAGGCCGTCATTGGCGAGATCCGCGATCAGCTTCAGCCTAGCAAACGCAAACGCAAACGCAAACGCAAACGCAAACGCAAACGCAAACGCAAACGCAAACAGGCCAAATCATGATCGCGACCAAGATCGGCAAGAAATCCGGGGTGCCGGATAATTACACGCGCCTTGGCGAATACATCGCCGCAGCCGAAGAAAAAGGCGAGAAGCTCCATCAGTTCTGGATCCGCAATTGCGATGCCGGCACAAATATCGAGGATCTCGACTTAGCCCTTTTGGAGATCGAGGCCGTTCGGCGTCAAAAGCCCGACATTGCCGATAAGACCTATCATCTTGTCGTTTCCTTCCGGCCCGGTGAGCAGGACAGGCTGAGCAAAGATGATCTGATGGCGATTGAGGCCGAATATGCCAAGGCACTTGGCTACGCAGATCATCAGCGTGTGGCCGGGACCCATATCAATACCGATAATTTCCACATGCATATTGCCTTTAACAAGGTGAATCCGGAAACGCTCAAGGTGATCACACCGCACCGGGATTTCAAGATCCTCGCCAAAGTCTCGCGTGAGATGGAGAAGAAATACGGTCTCGCCATCGATCCCGGCATGACCGATGGAAAAGCACGCGATCCAAACAAGCTTTCACCTGCAGCGCGGGACTATGAAGCCCATACCTGGCAGGAATCATTCCAGCGGCATGTTCTGAAGCACCGTGAGGAAATACTGGAAGGTTTGGGAAAAGCAAAGAACTGGCAGGAAGCGCACGAGGTTCTGGCCGGATATGACATCAGCCTGAAACTGCGCGGCAATGGTATGGTCCTTATGAGCCCGGATGGTCAGGCGATGAAAGCCAGTCAGCTAGATCGTTCTTGTAGCAAAAAGAAGCTGGAAGGTCGGTTCGGGATGTTTAAAGCACGACAAATTAAACAACCAAACAAAGGCTTACACCAGGTTAGAACGAGACATCGCTATAAGCCCCGACCGCTCGCGAGACATAGCAATAGTCCTGCCCTTTGGCGGTGCTATCTTAGCTCACGGAGACTCCTGCCCAAACAACGCGGACTGACAGCACATGCCTTGCGAAACTGGAAGATGTTTTTGCTCATGGAAGCCCACCAGGATCCGTTGGCGATGGTGTTGATCATGGCGCATCGGGAGATGCTTGGTCTTATGACCTTACACACACACATCAAGCAAAAGCCTGATCACCTCAAGAAAACTGAAAGCGTTCTTCCGTCAATCTAACCGTGACGCGGCGCTTACGAATACAATACTGTATATCCCAGAATAAGGGGGCCGAGGCATTGTTTCAGAACCGAGAAGACCCTAAGCCTTACCCGCCGACATATCTGATTCGGTCAGTTCTAGTTGCGTGTCCGCACACGCTTTGTGTTTGCTTAAGACAACGTTTGGATCAATACCAAGGCGCTCAGAATACTGTTTGTTCATTGCATCCATCACGGAGACAACAGACTGATCTAGAAATCCTTGTGCTGACAGAAACGTCAGCTGGTAAGTCTCTACAGCAAGCGGCTTTATGTATTTTTCGATCCTGTCCGCCTCGGTGCGCGACACAGGGGCCGACAGGCAGGCTTGAAGACACCAGAAGCACGTCGCCCAGCATTCGATAAGGTCGGCAGGCAGTTGGTCGGCGTCGGGTTCCGGGCTCCGGATGGCGGGATTTGTGCCGCCGAAGACCTTGAAGAGAAGGCGGCCGATGACGACCGGCCAGCTGTGAGGGTCGCCTTCCACCGGCAAAACCTGCAAAGATGTCCGGCCATTTTGATTTGTTTTATCGGTTCCTTTCCATGCGGCAGCGCAGATAATCATTAGAAGGGCACGGAGGCGGAGGAAATCACGGGTCGAGAGCTGACCCTTGGCTTGCTTGAGGTCAATCCGTTTGGAAAAGTTCGAAACAGCGGCGACAATCTGGTCCTTGGTTGCTTTGCGCTGCCTCGCCTTTTGGCGGCGCTCTTCTGCTTCGATGGCCTGTTCATCCAGTGGCGCCGAGGGCCGGTCGAATTCTTCGCCCGCTTCAAGAGCCCCGCTCGCATCCTCGGTCTCGTCGCCAAGATCGAATGCAGCTTTCAGGTAGTCCTCATCGTCGTCCTCGGCTGCGATTTGCAGCGCGTTTAGCCCAACGATCCTGTTTAGAAAGCCCCGGACGATTGAGACATCGCTGCCGCCGAGGCTGTTGTGCAAGATCGGACCAGCGTGATGCGGGCGTCTTCCGGCAACAAATTCCGCATAGCTGAGCTTCTTGTAGCCTTGAGCATTGTCGCCATCATCCTGCCGCTGCGCTTTGGGGATTGAAACGCCTTCGCCGGGCGCATTGCTATCCGGTTCCTCGATCTGTTCCAGCACATCCAGAACCTCCAGCAAGGCCAAGCTAGCTTCGGTTTCGCCGTCCAGCTGTGCCAAGATGTTTTCAACTCTCTTGGAGTGGGTTTCCCGAATGGCCGTATGCAGCATATCCACTTGTGTGACGATGGCTGGCGGGAAGTTTTGTGCACCGGCAACCTTTGCAAAGGCGGGAAGCTCCTCCTCGATTTCAACCTGATACCGCAGGACAGTTGGCTTACTGTCCTCGATCTTCTTGGGCGAAATATCGAGCGCGCTCCCAGTTGCGCCTAGAAGCTCGATTGCCTGATCTTCTGGCGCGGCGACTTTTGCAGATGGCTGCCAGGTCAATGTGGTTCCGCGCAAGGAAAATGTCCCCGGATGCTGGTTTGCCAGCGCGTCCAGTGGTATGTCGTCCTCCAGCCCGAATGGTTCCAGCTCACTCGGCTCAATCCGTTTTTCATCCTGAAGTAGCTTCGAAAGACCAAGGGCGTCGATGGCTGTTCCAGCAGGCAAGCGCCGGTAGATGCATGCCTCGTCGTTGCTTCCCGCAACCTCGGCTTTGCCAAGTGCAGCCACCGTGCAGTTGGCACTCCCGAGCAACAAGTGATCGAAACTGTCCGTCTCGGCGATCACCGCCTTGGCGTGGATAAAGCGTCCCGCTTCGAACTTCTCTCGGTGATAGAGCTTCAGGTTGCGAATGGTATTTGCCGCGTCTCCGGGAAATAGACCTGTCTCCCGGTCGATGATCGCAGCATTTTCAAGCGGGCTGAGCCGCTCATCCAGATAGGAAAGTGCCGCGAGCCTTTCGTCCCAATAAGGAGAGATCA
The DNA here is from genome assembly GCA_019634165.1 of Rhodospirillales bacterium. Lineage (GTDB taxonomy): Bacteria > Pseudomonadota > Alphaproteobacteria > Rhodospirillales > Thalassospiraceae > Thalassospira. Next base: position 26,612 of record JAHQVT010000008.1, on the reverse strand, counting down.
CTGTCAGCCGCTTTACGGGCTCGTCAATAAGGTCAGAAAAATGCCTGCCGATGCCGCTTTGCCTATCGGCAATCAGAAGCGCCGCCTCGGTTCCATCGCTGAGACTGACAACGCCGGTCGCAGGAGCAGCGCTGCGCAGCCATGCTGCACGGCCAAGCATCCAGTCGCGCTGCGCCGGAACCATTGGATCGGCAGGATCGATCAGCCCGGAGAGATACTGCCAGGCTTGAGCGATCAGGCGCTGCGCGCCGCTATCGTCTGCCTCGCACTCCATCATCGCCACAAGTTCAAGATTTCCGGCAAGTCCAGCCGCCGTCATATTGGCCGAGCCAATGATAAGGCGGCCACCTTTGCGCCCGACCTGAAAAAATATCTTCGGATGGAATAGGCCCATCGCGCGCGCGCCCGTTGCTGTGTAGTATCGACCGGCCTGTCGCGGCAGCGCCGATGCCCCGACGAGCGCGTGCGTCAGCATTCTTCCATCTGCCAGCACCATATTGTTGCGGCAGCCAGCGCCGCGCAGCCGGGGAAGTACGATGTTCTCATAGGCGTCGAAATCGATGCCGAAGGTGGTCGCTATACTTGTGTGATACCCTTTATCTGCAAAACGTTCGTAAAGCCTCATACGCCTACAGCCTCCCGGCCTTTGGCGGTGAGGCCATTCTCACCCAGCAATCCAATATCCTTTAGAAAAGTGATGGCAGGGCCGAGACGAGGATTGGTGAAGACCGGTCCATCTTTTTCGCGAAGTCGCAGCTTCCCATCATCGTTTTCAATCAAGAACGTGTAGTCGCCTTGATGGCGGAGCTTCCGTAGTGCCACCCACAAATGTCTGCGCACGATGCGTTCTTCAAACAGACGCTCAACGATCTGCTGGAAGTCCTCATCGCGGTAGCGATCTAGGAACCGCTTTTCGCTGAGCAGTGACCGAAACGCATCAGGATTAAACCCGCCAAACGATTCATTCAGGTCGGCTCCAGTATCGTCGATGCGCTGATGCAAGATCGCGAGCAGCCTGATTGCGTCTGCCGCTGTCTCGGGCGTGCACACGCTCGCATCACTTCGCCCTGCGCGGATAATGTTACGCGCAAGAGAAAACTCGGAACCCGCATCGTCTGGGTTGAATGCGTTCTCTGTCGCTTTGGTACTTTCGATCAACGCTGCCAAGCTGGTCGGTCTTTGCTCGAATTCTGAGAGGATCGCCTCTGCACAATCTCCGATAAGGCGTGCCAGGCTGAGACCCGCCGGGTGCTCTGACAGCGTATCCAGCGAGAATTTCAGCAAAGCTTCAAACGCAATGTGGCAGAGATCGTTAGCATGGTAGACCCACCAACGCGCGCGCTGCGCTTGCAGGCCGCCATCATCGAGGACGAGCGGCGTACCTAGCTGGTCCTGCCCCGCGTAGAGCACCCAGCGGATTTCATCTGCGCGTGGCTCACGCTCCAAAAGCTCGGTGATTTTCAGGATCAGCTGGATACTAAGCTTTCGGGACAGATCGCCCGGCTTCGGGTCGCTGGCATCGCTCAACAAGACGCTCTCATAAATGCTGCGTTCCTTGCTATCGGGAGCAATTGCCGACGGCAGCACTGGTGCGAACTTAGTGAGTTCGCCTCTTTGGACATGGCCACGTTGGAGGGTTTCGAAGAATTTATCGGCAACGCTATCCAAAGAATTTTGAAACCCATTGGCCAACTCTTGACCATGTGGCCTTTTAGGGAGCGGAATTTCCCCGAACTCGGTCGGATCAAAAGCTCCAATCTCGAAGAGCTGGCTGCGATACGCTGCGCCAAAAGCTCCCCAAGCCTGTTTGAGGTAGTATGTCTCACTGCCTGGCTCGGTCGCGCTGGCGAATTCAATCGTATCGCCGTGGGTGACCTCTAATGTACGCAAAGCCCATTCGGTTCCAGCAACACCAGTTTCACCGCCATTGGCAGCGGCGATCAGTGCATATAGAGCCTCGGCCCGTCTGACGATGCGCTTCCAGCTTTCAGGGTTCGTATCGCCAATCTCTTTCGCGTATCGATGCGCGAGCCATGGATAAAGACCATAGTAGCGCATCCTCAAAGTCACGTTTGAGATGCCGGGCAGGAAAGTTTGATACAGACTGACGCTGCTGTTTTGCATCCCCAAGGGATCGAGCCCGTTCTTCTTCCTATACTCTGTCCACTCGGGCAGCGCGACATGGTTTACTTCAATTTGATCCACACTCATCCACCATCCCTCCCAGTCGCAGTGTTGGTGGCATTGCCCATCGCTGCTATCGTTTTCGCTTCCACAGAAACATCTTAAATCTGAACCATCTTCTTGTACTCGGCTTGAAACACGTCCGGCGAAGCGATCAGGATCGCCAGGCAATCACCATACGGTTTAGCATGCAAGAACGACTGATCTTCAGCGGACCTGGACCGACATTATCGACTGCTCTAGCAAACTCAAGGGACCGATCCATTATCATTGAGATCATAAATGCTCTCAATTTTTTGGTGCGCTCATAATGTTTGTGGGTTCACCCGACCACGAAACCAGTAGGGCCTTTTTTGCTCGTGTCGCCGCAACATGAAGCAGGGAACGATACTGGGTAATTATATCTTCTCGGTCAGCCGCATCTACCGCAGCCCTGAGTGCTCCTGGCGGAGGGAATGAAGCAGCGGACATGAACGGGATTGCCACCGCAAAAAACTCTAGCCCCTTTGCCCTATGCATGGTCGTGACCCGCACCCCCGGAACTGATCTGTCATCTGCACCGGCCTGAAGAATTACAGTATCGATTTGCGCTGTTTGAAGTACTTCTTGTATGCGTTTTGTATCGTTTTTACGCGCACAAAGTACGCCGATATCCGATAGGCGGATCTGATCTGAGGGAAGCGATTGGATCCAAGACACTAGTTTCTCTAGTTCCAATACCTCAGAAGCACAGCTGACCAGTTCAGGCGACACTCCGTGCAGCAAGCTTACATAACCTCGAAGTGTGTCAGTTCCATCATCGAGGTCGTCAACGCTCACTCCCTCAAGAATGGAAACAGCCCATGCCCGGATCTCTTGCGTAGTGCGGTAGTTCAAACGCAGTCTGCGAGATCGACCTCGCACCTCAATCCCACAGGATGACATGCTCGCTCGACGACCGTAGATCCTTTGATGTGCGTCTCCAACAATAAAGAGAGAGTTCTGTTCTCCGTGCGGGTTAACCGGAACGATCGCCCGAACCAGTCGAAACGCTTGTTCGCCCATATCCTGTGCTTCGTCCACTATTACTGACGCGTAGGGAAGGTTGGGGGCCTCGGAGCAAAGGATATCAGTCGCCTCCCTATAAGCGTCATCGGGCTCAGCTAGCCCCTCGCTAATTATACGGGCTCTGTAATCCTCGAATAAGTCCCAAAGTTCAGCACGCTTGCGCCGGTCGAGAGGGGTCCCGCGACCAGCACGGGAAGCCTTAAGGTAAGTTCGCTTGTCTGTGATACCTTTGGCCTGAACTATCTGAGCCCATTCTGACTTAACAAAGGGCTCAGAGAGCTCCTCCGGCAACTGATGGTCGTCGAACACTTCCTGCCAAATCTGGTCCAACCGTTCACGAGCCTCTCCAAAGAAAGCAACTTCGCGAGCAAAGTTTTTGCGCTTGAGAAACTGAGAAACCCATCGGTCCAAGTTGATCACCTCAATACGTGGTGGGCGGGCGTCAAGATGCTCTGGACAAAGAGTCCTGAGGTTTGCCTCTATGTCGTGGGCAAGACTAGTAGTGAAAGTGGTCAGAAGAACTCTCTGTCCCATCCGGCTCGCATCGTTCTTGATCTGGTCCGCTAAGTGCTTGGCCCGATGCATAGCTACCACCGTCTTACCTGTCCCGGCGCCGCCACGCACCATGGCAGGACCGTTATAGTTCCGGTAGGCGAGCTTACGCTGCTCTGGGTGAAGGAAAACTCGCCATCCTTCAAGTCCTTCCTCGAACACTCGTCGCAGTTCTGCTTCAGATTCCGGGATGAAGATCGTCTGACGACTTTCTTCTGTTTCTATCAAACGATTGAAATCTAGATTTTGCGTCTGTGTCTCGGAATGGACGTTTGCATCGTCAGCTATGCCTATCAGCGCGTAGACATCCTCGTCTGAGTATCCTGCCGCAATAGCATAGAGAACTTGATAGCTAAGTGGATCAAACCGTTCTTCAGAAGTCTCGAGTGCTTCAATTGTCTCCAGTTCCCTGATGGCAACAAGCTCTTCCTCGGCAACCCCAAGCGCCTTTAACCTCCTATCCGACACCTCCGCAAACAAATGCGGTTTAGATTCACGTACGTCCCTTATAGACTGTTCCGCTACGTCAATCTCCTCGACTACACGTATCCTATTCGTTGCCGGGTCTAACTTGATGCGTCGTCCGAGCGCCCAACGATATGCTTTATCGTGTTCATTGACGTGCACGAACATAATATCCTTGCCAACTTCAAACGCAATGGCACGGTATCCTTGGTCAACCCTAAGTGACTTGATGGAACTGTCCTTCGCCCCCTCTACTGTCTCGAGGTTTAGTCCATTTCCAGACGGATCAGTCATGTAGCGGGTCATCATGTCCATGAAACGGATGATCACCTTGTCAGGCAGCTTTCTGAGACTTTTCATGCAACCGATGTCATATGAAACACGCTTCGTGGTGCTACCTGTCATGACTGTATTTCCTCTAGTGCTTGCAATACTCTTGTAACTGTATTTCCGACCATATCTTGTTCTGGGTCAAAGCTAACCAGAAACCACCCAACATGGTCGTAGGCTTCCTCAGCCACTGCCACCCCTGCCAAAGACCATCCAAACTCGATCATGCCAACAACACGACCGTCACATATCAAGTCGTCGCCAAACCGATCTGGCGCAGAAACACCTGCCGCTATCAGAGCGTCGATCAAGGGGTGGAAACAATCGTCACAAAGTGCCCGTGCTTCCAACCATCCTCTAGATGAAATGCCGCCATCGACCAAATCAGCGCCCTCCAGCGAATCTGGTGGAGACAGTGTATCCAGGCCATCGATTTCCACATGAAAACCTCGAAAACCATGAAACAAGTTTACAAGACGCCAGAGTCCTCTCCAGACCTCAATGTAAGCTGCTTTCGTTTGACGCGTTTCCCCTTGTGCTGGGAGCTCTGCTCGTAGAACAGCTCTGATGTCCTGATCTTTTTCCAACCATTCAGTTGGTCTTATTTGTTGACTAGCAAGATAAAGATCGAGCCCAGACGTTCCGCAATGCTCCAACAGGCCAGGTGCCAGAAGGAACTCTCGGCCTTCATCAGAAAGTTTGTCAGCCCTCGGTAAATCATCAAATACTCGCCCTGTCGTGATCAGAGCGCGCGTTAGGACTGATAATGCTAAACGTACCCGATCAGTTTCTCCATCAAGCACACGCTGCAAAGAATTCAGCGCACTATCGTTCTGAAACCCTTGTATCTGATCCGCAAGATGAGAGAAGCTTGGGTGAGCAAGCACCCTACCAAGTGCCCCTATTTTTTGAGGACCAAGGACTTGCTCTGAGAGAAGATTTATTCCAATACCCTCGTCTGGATCTAAATCTTTCCAAGACAAAGTCCAAACATTTACCTCTCCAGATCGAATCATCATCAAGCGGTCTAGAAGATCCTTAGCAACAGTAGCAGAATGGTACTCAACACCATCCATTTCTACGACAATAGGCTTGAGCCCATCGCCTCCAATAGGTGTAAGCAAAAAATCAATTCGCTTCTTCGGCAACCCATGGAACCTAGAATTTATCTGTACTTGCGGCTCAATTGTCCAAAGCTTTTGCGATCCAGGACGGCCAGCTCGAAGAATGAAACCTCGCCGTCCACCTGAGAGCACATGAGGAGTGAGGGCCTGTTCACCGTATAGGTCCATTAAAGCAGTCAGAAAGCGTTTCTCTAGGGCACTTTCAATCAATCCCCCTCGGATAGACTCATCGATACCTGTTTCAGTGCGCTGAAGACTATCCCACTTCTGCAGGATAGCTTCCATCATTTGCCGAGCTCGATCCCGGTCTGGCTCACCCGGACCAAACTGACTTCGATATGGCTTAACACACCTATAACACCCGTTCTTCGCAGGATCCTGATTACACGCGCAATCACGCAACGCCTGAGCAGCTCGTGACACAACTGCACGCATTGTTTCTGGATGCTCCCCAATCTGGCGAAGATACCCAGAACCGCCCGGAACCGCGTCATAGAGATACAGACTGCGAACTGTCGCCAATCCATCAAGCCGAGCTTCATAAATCGCAGATCGAATATGATCAACTTTTCCGGCAAAGTGCTGACGCATACCTAAATTAATAGCCGCTACGAAGCTTTTAAGATCGTCGTCGTCTGCATCACCGACGACCGGAATTAATATACGAATAGCTTCAGTATTAAAGCTCCGCATAAGGAAAACATCCGTCTCCCATTTATCCCGGGAAAGTTCTTGATCGCGTGATACTTTGCAGCTTGGTGGGTGCGTGCCACGGTCATCCTCATTTCGGCTCGGTTTTTGTACAGTACCGCAATATCTGCAAAGCCTGAATGGTTGTGAAGAACGATGATCACCAGCTATTCTCGGCCCAGGAAAGGCCGATTTAGGACCAAAGTTAAAATCTCGAAACGCACAATTTGGAATGAACTCCACACCAAATGGCGTTCCGGTCTCTTGAGCTGTGAACCAAGATAACGCAATATGTTCAGGACCGTGAAATGGCATTAGGACACGATCAAATTGCCGTTGATCTCTCTGATCAAGATCTCGAATGACAGCCTTTTCTTCACTGTCTACTGAGATAACTGACTTCAGTTGAACAACTTCGTGGTGTGCCCCATTATCAGACCACATTTCGTCACCGCATCTTGGGCAGCAGCTGATTTCAGGCCCTTCCACACGACTTGCCACATATGAGCACGAAGGACAGAAGGTCCAAACAGTCAGGTCCTCTTTTCCAATGTCAATCCTTTCGATTTGAACCTGACGTCCATTCGCATAGAAGAACTGACCTGGTGCAAACTCTGACAGCGCAGAACTCGCCGGTCGCGAATATTCGAGATAAAGAAGTCCTTCTTCGTCACGAGCTGAGTCGTTCCGTCTCGATATGATCGAAGTTAGCTTCACTCCTTCCTCCGGGAAGGAATAGTTTGGAAGCAGCCCCTTATCTGTCAAAAATTTGATAACAGGGACGTCGTCAATCCCGTTTCGGATAAATCTGTTAATCTCTGTTCTATCTCGGGAGATTTCCTTTTCCCGCTTTTCGAACTCTTCATCAGTCAGTTCCGCTCGCCGCCGACGCAAACGCTCCAATTCTCTGGTCGCCTCCTGACGTTTTTCAAGCAAACTTGCCCGCTCTTCAGACGCAGCGTCAAATGCAGATCCAACTCGCCAACCGATAGAGCCTTCATCATTTGAAGTGAGATAATCACGTACTCGGCCTGCTAAATCTCGCCTATCTTGAACATCACGTGGAAGTTTAGACAAAAATGTATTCGCAAACTCTGCACCGTGCTTGTTAACAAGTGCTAGCCATTCGATTGGGAACCCATCCATTTCTCCAGTCGAACGACGCTTGAGAACCTCACGAACTTTCCCATAGTCTCCCACATCTACTGAAGTCGCCACATAGGCATCAAGAGTGAAAGCTGTTACTTGACGCAAAAGCACTTCCTCAGCGGCTAAGAACACTCCTGGCGGGTGGACTTGACCGGCAAGCATTGGGCTCGGGTCTTCCCAAAACTGAAGATCATGAGACCGCGCATTCGCCAAAACAAGATTTAAGGCATTACCGTCTCGACGGCCACTTCGGCCAATCCTTTGGACATAATTAGCTTCCTCAGGTGGCACCGAACTCAGGAGCAATGTCGAAAGATCACCGATATCAATCCCCATTTCCAATGTTGGAGTAGCGGAGATCAGGTTTGGTGCCCAACTTACTTCGTCATTGATAAAGCCATTCTCAATGCGCAGACGTTCTTTTGGCTCAAGGATACCTGTGTGCTCCCGAGCAACAACTCGGTGGTTTCGATCAGAAGTCAATGCACGGCGCAAAGCCGGACGGTTCTGTTTTTCTGCCTCCTGAAGATGCCCTCTGCAGCCAATTCTGGTGCATGGACTTCCAACGACCACCACTGAGTTTTCAGCGATCGTCGTTTCTTTCCGGCCACAATGGTCGCAGATCATAGCTACTGTTGCCGTTGAAACCATGATCTGATCAGGTTTCAATAACCAAGCGTGGTTATAGCTGCCCTCTAAGCAATCTACCTTGCGGATGAACCCATCAGCTTCTAGTCGCTGTAAAGCCAGTTGATATATAAGTTCAGGATCTGTAGCCGCCTGCAAATTAGTTGCTCCAAATACTCGAAACAGCCAATCCCTATACCAGTTAGAAACATGGTTCCTTGTGATGCGTTCAAACCCTGCTGGACCACTATTTAGTGTAACAGGAGATGGTGACAGCCCCCTCCGATAGTCTGGAGCAGGCAGGGTCCCTGTCCGGGCAAGTCCCATTTGTGCTGCGGCAGCAAACCAATTCAGTCCGCGCGATCCCTTACTTGTCTCGACAGCATTAACTAGATACTTATGCGCGACGGATCCCTGTCGACGCATTCTTTGCACGATACCAGCCAAAAACTGTGTAAGAAGATCGCCATCTATAGCAGGTGCACCCGGCAACTCATTCCGAAGCTGGTTTGAAAGCCGTTCCGCTGAGTCACGTAAACGCCGCACAGGAACATCTGCTGCGACCATACCGTTTACTTCAAGCGTATGGCTAAAATGAGCACGGTAACTCAGGTCAACGAAGTACTCCCAACCGAGCCGTAATTTCATATGTTCAAGGAATACCGGGTCTGATATCGAAATACCGTCCTGGACAAGTTCCTGATAGCGACGACGCCAAGTCTGCTCTTTCGAGATGAATAGAGCAGTGAAATTGTCCGGGCCAAGTGCTTTGAGCTGCGTTTCGGGAACTAATTCAATGACATCGCGCAAGCTCATCTGTCTATCATCCGCGTTTGCAATCGCAGTAAACAGGGCCTTCTGATAAACAGTGAGAGAATTACGTGTTTCAGCGACCGCAGCACGATGCGCAGCATCTTGCACAGAGTCAGAGAACATCAGGAAGCGCGGTTTTGCTTCAGCTTCCTCCTCATTTTGCAGAGAAGTATAAAGCGTCCCCGTAATTCCTGTCGTTAGTCGCGCAGCACGCATACCAAACAGAAGCAATCCACGAGATTGACCGCAGGCAGGACATGTCCGATCTATCCGCCCCTGCCCATCATTAGGATTATACATCCAAACTGGTGCCGCTGGGCCCGGCTCTAACTCACCATGATCTGATGGTTTGAATACAACCGTCTCAGCATCAAGCATCCCTTTGACAATTTGCCCGTTAGTGCTGCTCGCCTGCACCATCCGATCGATTGAATCATGATAGAACAACCGTATACGGTCACCGCCATTCTCATCAAAAAACTCTTCATAAAGCTGATCCAGCGGTGCCCAATAAGAGCCTGATCCAGCATTTTCGCGACCAACATGAGCAGTCGCCCCACACCGATTGCAGTTTACGACTGGCAAGGTTCGCCTAAGAGCATTGCGGTCCAAGTCAAGGCCATGCACCAAGTCCATTTCGGATCGCTGTCCGCCTTCTTGCAGAACTGGCAAATTCGTCACCATACGTGACATTTCCCTGATCCACATCTGAAGGCGCACATTAAAGAGCGGACGCGGGGCCTCTTCAGACCCAGACCGCGCCCATGCAACAAGAGCAATAACCAGCTCGGCTAGAGCCCTGTTATCGGCAGGTTCCCATCCTCTGAGCACCCGCACCTGCGAGAGCCCGGCAGATAACTCATCTAGTGATGCTGGTCCTGAGTGCTCCGCAATGATCTTAAGCGCTCTCTGGCACAGATGGTGTTCTAAAACTCGCGCCCCGAGCTCTATTCGCCATGATATTTTGGACGGATCTCCTTCGTGGATGAAGGATAGATCAGGGTCACTCTTATCCGGGAAAAGGCATTCCGCCAACCGACGGGCAGCATTAGGCTGGTTCAGATCTTCCGCTTCACGTAAGGCCGCATGCACCATCGCCGGATCAGGACGTTCCACATATTCCGCCTCACCAAATACTTCATTTGGGCTCTTGCGACTTTCGCGAATGACAGAACCAGCGTTGAAATTTTCACCAAAAATTGTCTCTGCGTACTGGCGTAGTTCAGTCGCGGCTTCTTCACTAACTCCAAGCGTGGCAGACGACCCAACACACACAAGATGGCGTTCAGGAGTACCAAGCCTTTGCTTCACGCGACGGAGCAATAGCGCAAGATCTGCACCCTGAGCTCCATCAAACGTGTGCATCTCATCAACTACCAGAAACCGAAGTGTTTCGGGGGAATTACTCTGCCAAAGAGGCTTATCCCGACCCCGCAAAAGCAAGTAATCGAGCATCTTGTAGTTTGTAAGCAGAATATCAGGCGGATTACGCCGCATTGTCTCACGATGCGTGATGATGCTTTCAGCGGTTACCTCATGGGTTGCATTTTGCGGTTCTGCGTCTGCATAAATCCCCGCCGTGATACCATCAAGCGACGGAATGGATGAAATAGCTGCGGCAACCCGGCGCGCCTGGTCGCTAGCAAGCGCATTCATTGGATAGATTAAGATCGCCTTGATACCTGGCAATCCCTTTTGCTGTCGGCAGTGTTCAAGGATTGGCCAAAGATAAGACTCTGTTTTACCCGAACCGGTTCCCGTTGCCACCAGCGTGGACTGCATTGCCTGACCACTCAGCCGGGCAAAAGCATCCATCTGATGTTGATATGGCGCGAAGCGAAGAGGCACTTCAGCAAAGGGCTGGCGCCACGTTCCATCCTCCGCTCCGTCGACTTGCCGAAATGGCATATCGACGGAAGCCCAAGGTCCCTTGATGAAATTCGCTGGCTCGGCAAGAAACCTGTCCACCATGCCATCGAAAGCGCGACTGGAACTATTCAATGTCGTCTGTACCAGCTCTCGCAGGCTTTCCTCGACATGACGGGCCAGAAGTATCGGGTTCATCTCAAGCGGCCTCCTCTGATTTCAACCGTTCGAAATGCGCCCAAGCACGCTTGTAGTCTTCAATGCGATCAGATTGGGTGAAGGGCCCGACAAAGCGACGAACAACCTCTCGTGCACCACCGGGCATAGTATCGTCGATAGCAGTACAACGCAGCTCAAGCGGTTTCGCTGCAAGGATTTTCTCCCACGCAGCACGTCCAGGACTTCTCCCACGCTCATCGAGCCAACCGACACCAGGCAAACCTCTGGAAGACGTCCAAACAATGCGCCCGTTTTGATCATACCAAGTGCCCGCCTCATTCTCCTGCAGAACCGGGAAGTATATCCGGTAGATCTCGATCAACTGATCGAGGGTAAGGCCCAGCGCTTGGGCGACCAGAACATCGATTTCAACCAGTGCCATGCGGCGGGCGAATTCAGTCCTTAGGCCCGCGGTTCGGTCCCAAGCTGTAGGGCCTTCGACCGGCCCCTCAAGACAAAGACGGGCATCAGGGGAAGACCAGGGCAGAGTATCTAGTGCAGGTGCGTTGCGGTTCCAGAGGTCAGTATAGGCCGAGGTCAGGCAGGCGAGACGGAGGGAGCGGTGACGAGCAGTCGCTTCTAAAGCTGGAAATGGCCAACGAGCTATGTCGGAAGCGAATAAGTCACCTCGGCCATTTGCTTTGACAAGATAATCAAACGGAATGGAACAAGCGAAAGAATGTATCGTCAGTGTATGTACTTCATTTTCGCAAGCGATACTTTCGACCTTATTGATGTGAGCTATGCCCGGGGGGATAAGTGCTGCTATCAAACTACGCTCGCCGTTCAACGCGATCATATTCCGAAACGCCAACCGATAGAAATCGGCATGACTCTTCGTCGGGTCCCATCTGCATCGCGTCATCCGAATTCGGTATTCACTTACATCGACTGCCGGACCATAATTGGTACGCGGAATGTAATCGTCAGGCGCAGTCGCCAAATCGATCACATCATAATCCGCGTTGGTGCGGCTTACTGATCGAGGTGTTTTATAGAGCGGATTTCCTACATGAATGAGAGGTCCTTGAAGGACCATCTGTTCAGGTGAACGGAATGCGGTTTCACGCTTGATTGTCCCGTCTTTCTGCGCACCAACCTCGTGCCAATGTGCAGACATCTGCCATAGCGGAATTTCTGTTATGCGTTCACCTGCCGCAGTACTCACTGTGCGCTCAATTTTCGGGATCGCCTCATCCAGTTTAGGGAACCGCGCCATCTGACGAAACACGTCAAGTGTCTTTGTCGAATAGGGCTGGATGAACCGAGCTTCTTCAACCGGCACCGCCTCCTCCTCAGACAAGGCATGGATTACTGCAAGAGATTCCCAGTCGATCCGGATCACGCGATCACGGTGACCACGCGTGTCCCAGTGGCCTTCGGCGTTCTTTATGCTAGGGACTGGGCCAATCCCGTCCTGATCTGCATAAGAGTCTTCGATTTGAGAAGCCGTGAAGGCATAGGTGAATTTTTCAAAAAGAATATCGTCGACGTCGCCACGATAGATGTTCAGACTGAATCGGACGTTGTGATCCACCTCCATGAAGTTCCGTGACTTCATTCGATTGATGAACTCGAAATGCTTTGCAATCCGTGCATACCAATGGCGCCGAAACGCCCCAGAATTCGGGTCCCCCAAATGTCCGTCTTGATGAATTAGTGCCGCATATCCCTGCGGCGCGACCAATCTGAACGACAAGTCAATGAAACACCGGTAAAGATTGTTCGACCCGCCCCCTGCAAAGGGGTTCATGACTTCTGACGATGTGACCTCCATCGCACCGCGCGTGGAGACGAAATCTTGAAGGAATGCCTGGACTGCGGGAACCACTCGTCCATCTCGCCGCACGGCTGGCCCCTTTGGTAACACCTCGGGCAGAATCTTCTTCGCGTCTGATGCCGAAAGCCCGGCATAGAGTGGATCTATGTCAGCAAGCACCAAACCTTCGTTCCAAGACGGTTTCGCCCATGGCGGGTTCCCGACAATCACGTCGAACCCGCCCCGCGCCTTCATCACATCGGCGAATATTAGATCAAAATGAACAAACTTCTCCCGTTCAGCAACCTCAACTGCCGTTTGCAACCAATTAAAACTCTCGATCAGCGCTTCTACATTAGTTTCCCGGAACAATCCGTCTTGCCGTTTAGCAGCAGCTTTAAATAAATCACGCGCAGGGGCGTCGGGCTCAAGGCGGTCAAGGAAGTCTGGCTCTGGATCAGAAAATTCTTCAAAGCTCGGTGCAGCAAGTGCCCCGTCAGAGGTAAAACCACCTTCAAGGATCATCGCCATGCCTTGGAGAAACTCTGCCCGACTTGGCAAAAGGTCTGTTTTGTCGAGTGGCCAAAGCCAGAGGGCACACCAGGCGTCCATCGCCGTCTTAAGGCGCTTGTAGGGAAGGGTGTTGCTGGCATGATCCGCCCCGGTCAGGCGATCATTCAACCGAGCCTTGTCACGAAAATCCATGCGCTTGTTACCAGCCATGACTTTGTCAGGCCAAATGACAATCTCATCGTTAGCCGCATCACGGGTTCTCGCCAGATCGCGGGCGACTTCGTCGAATAAGCGCTCGGCGATCTTGCTTAATTTCTGAACGAGCTTTATCTCATGGGGTTCAAGCTTGTTGAAAAAACCACCTGCTCGCCAAACTTTGATCTGCGTCTGGGCGTCTCCGGCAAATGGCTTAATAGACTTATCCTTTTCGAAGTTCGCCATATCCTTTGCGGGCAAAAGCCATTGCCATACGTGCCCTTCGGGCAGCTTATTCTTCCAGCCGATCTCATCTGGTTTGGCATTGAACCACAGGTCAGACCTCTTTTTTGCCGTTAAAGAAGATTGCGCATATGATGCGCGACGAGCGCCAATCAGAGAATTTCCAGCATGAAGCTGGTCACCAAACCAAGGCGAAAAATCGCTCTCATGCAGGCTATTGAGCCAAAGAGATATTGCACCAAGTTCGACAGCAATCGGGTTCAGGTCGACCCCGAAACAGTTTCGATCCGCAATGAACGCACGAACTTTCTGCTTCTCAACAACCACTTTCTCCTGAGGGATTGTCCGCTCGGTCTCTTTTTGTTTCCGCTCTAGATATAGATCGGCGAGCTGATTCGTGGTTTCAACCAGGAACGCAGCGGATCCCATTGCCGGTTCAAGGATTTTCAGGTCAAGAAGTTCATCCGCTTTTAAGTCTTTGCAGCGCTCCATCAGCGCGTGCTTTACCAGCAACCGGGCAAGCGGCTCTGGCGTATAATAGGAAGCAGACTTTTCTCGGTCACGGCCAGCCAACCGATAGATGAATGTTCCTTTGGGGTACACCCTTGCTTCAGGGCCGTTAAAAACAACTTCCTCTGGCTTGAATTCACCAATTCGGGCCCGCGGAACAAACCAGCTTGGAGCCAATGGGTCGATTTTGTCTCGCCGAAATACTTCATCAGCGCTTTCGTTTTCATGTTCGAACGCAATATCTTCTTCTGGATCGTCGTCCTCACTCGAAGCACTGGCAACTGTCTCATCTTCGCTATCTACCGAGTGCCCTTTGCGTGGTTTTAGCTCAATCAAATCTGTTTTTGCGACGACACCAGTAAAGGATATAAGAGTTTCATAGACAGCCCCCAGTTGCCCTATGCCCAGCTTGGCATAAGATATACGGCCCGTACTCTTACCGGTAGAACGAAGAGACAAAAGACGGACAACTTTTTGGATCGCCTCATTCCTCAGTCTAACTGCTTTCAGTAGGGGCGTACTTTCTGGATCAAGCAAAGAAACCTTTACCGCTGGGAGACGCAATCCGGTTCCTTTTTCTTCGTCAATCAGGTCCAAGCCCGTATAGAGCAGGTCAAGTGTTTGCTTAAGACTGCCCCATAAGAAAGTCCCCTCACGATCCGATGTAGATCGCAAGGGCACTGACTCCAGCTCTCGCAGGCTTTCGAGCGAATATCCAGTTGCATAAATCGGATTGCGAAGGTCCAGTAACTTGAGACGAGGATTGGCCTCTGCATAAAACAAAAATAGCAACCGATACATGAATCGTAAGCATTCGCGGGACAAATCTGGTCCATCAATCCAGACGCCCCGGCGACTTGACTCCGTAAAGTTGGAAGGGTATTTCCCCCCGGTGACCTCCAGCACTTCCTGCCCTAGCAACTCGATCGCGTCTCGAACTGTCCGCTTGAGCGATCCAGTAACGGCATTGGCGTTGCGTTGGGCTTCTTCTTCAAGACGATCCGAAATCGGCTTACCCTGCTCGGGCACGCGCGCCTCACGGGAAATAAGGCAAGCCATCACCGACAACGTATCGCGTTCTGCCCGCGCAAATATTTCCTGCAGATCAAAGCGCAGCACCGAACGAGCTGGCCATTTGCGTTTATCGATAAGAACAAGTTGAGATAGCCCAAGAACAAGGACATGACGAGGTCCTTCTGGAAGCTCAAACACTCCGTCTGCAAGAACAGCCTCGATAGTCGTCTTCAGCAAAGCCCGGTCAAGGAGATCGTCTGGAAACTGTTCCTTTGAGAAGCACGCACCGAGGGGATCTGCAGCTTCTTCGGTATCTGTAGTAGGCGCTTCGACAATCCATAAAGCGTCGCGACCGGAGTTATCAGCAACTCTACCAACCACGGGAATTAGAGGGCTCCCATCTAAGGCCGTTATTACCGTGTCACGGCTCCATATATAACCAAGAGAACTCAGGATCTGTTGATGGACATCACGGATCTGTTGAACTTGCCGTTTTTTGTCAGAAGAGTTTCTGATCTGTCGGAGCGTTTCGGAAGCAGCTGCGGCAACACGAACAAGTCGTTCAATAGGATGCTCGTTCTTATCAAGCCCAGCCCAACGGGAGATGATGTCCTGCAATTCTTCCTTCAAAACATCAGACAGAGTTCCAGATGGAAAGAACTCGGCTTCGTTTTCAATGCCTATTAGATCCATCACCCTATCCTACAAATACTGCTTTTACATCAACGTGCGGGTTCGGATCGGACACCATGGAACGTGTTCGCTCGAACCATTCCGTCCAATCACGAAACATTCGTTCAATTTTTTCCTCTTCAGCTTGGCGAAGCGTCAATTTTCGCTTCTCAGCCGAACTCAATTGATTCGTGCCGCCGTCCATATCCCCAAGGTCCAGAGTTAGTTGCGCCTTAAAACGCCGCTCCAATGCGCTAAGACGTTCCAGAACTTTGTCCAAATCACGTTGGATTTCCGCCTCCCGAGAACGCCGTAAATCAACAAGATGAGTTTGGAACCGGTCCACAACTACCGGCATCAGACCTTCAATAGATGAAAGTTCTTCAATCGCACGGCTTGGAGTGTCCTCCGCAAGACGGACACGCTCAAGAAAAGCAGGAACTTCGTCAATTTGCATGCCGCCATCTGCCGTTCTGACAACCACAGCCCAACGGTCAACTACAGGTGCACCATTCGCGTTCGGGATAGCGCCATGAAGCACGACAGCTATTTCTCCTGGCGAAAGACGACTAGGCAGTGGCGCAACGGGTGCGCTATGCTCAGGGAAGAAGGTTGAAGTACGGTCAGCAAACCATTCAAGAATTGGGTGGCCATCCCAAAGGTACTGCATCACCGGCCAGGAACGCTCCTGCATCTTCGCACGCTCAATGGCTCGGCTAATAACCTGTGATTGATCTGTTAGTTCAATCCGGCCCCCCGGCCCGACAGCTTCTTCCGGCATATATCGTCCATCGACCGATCCCTCATTTGAGTACCCAAATCCTTCTCGAGCCTTCATATCGTCAGGGATCGTTAAACGGATCAACCGCTCTTCTTCAGAGACCACAGGAATAGACTGAAATATACGTTCTTCGGGGAGAGACAGCCGCCTTAACATCGCTGTCGTATACGTGAAGGTATCCCGATACAACCGAGGCGGAGAGATATTGGTCTCGGCAGCATCATTGAATTTTATCGGCTCGGAAGTCGCATAATCGCCAAACAGAGCAGCGAACTCATCATCTAGGCTTTGATGCTTCGCTGCAGACTCAGCTCGCGTATTCATCTCTGCATCAAAGGCATCTGGTCCAACACCGCCAGCAACTGCTTCTGCTACCAGATTTTCTTCTGCTTCAATATCCCCAACGCCCAGGAACACTGCAGGATCTCCAACGCCCTCCTGTGCAGCAGCATCTTTCTCAACGAGCTTCTCAAGCACCCACATTTGACGAACTTTGTCATGTGTACTTTCACCGACGAAGTAGGTGATTTGTGGCGCTCGGTCCTGCCCATACCGATCAATACGTCCATTTCTTTGCTGAAAGCGAAGAAGAGACCAAGGCAAGTCAAAATGCACAAGGCGATGGCACTGGAAATGTAGGTTCAAGCCCTCAGAAGCCATATCTGACGCAATTAGAATGCGAATAGGCGAACGTTCTTGGCCAAACTGTTCAATGACCTCTTGAGTTCGTGTATCTACCTCGACGCTACCACCATCAACCCGGGCAATCTGCTCTTCAGTCAGCACCAAGTCTGTGCGCAAACGATCACAAAGCCAAGAGACCGTGGCAATCCTCTCTGAGAATATCACCAGTCGGTCGCGAGGGTCTTTTCCCGTCCACTTGATGTCCCTCAATAGCTGAAGGAAATCCTGATACTTGCTGAATTCTTTGGTATCAATTGCTGAAACTTTTTCAGCTAACGAGCTAAGCCGTTCTTGATCCGCAGGTGTGCCACGCGCGATACCAGCTTTAATACCGTTGATTCTCCGTTCCAATGTTTCAACGCAAGCCGCTGGACTAGAAAACACCGCCTTGGCCAACGTTGTACGAAACAAATCAATTGCGCGTCCTCGCCCAGCTTCTTCATCAAGATCAAGATTTAGGTCAGCTATCGACTGATATGCGATCTCTTCCTCACTGCTGAGGGGAAAGGAGCGTCTGTGTAGTTGGCGCGCTGGCACCTTGCGCCCAATATCAGCGGCTACTTCTGGCGAAGACCTGAATCTTCTTACAACTAAGTCTTCGATATCGCTTCTGTGTAAGTTCGAAGGATCCGGTACCCGCGTTGGATCTAGCATTTCTATGAGGCTGGCAAAGCTCTCATGCGATCCATCGTGCGGGGTGGCTGTAAGCAACAATAGAGAGTCAGCTCTACGTGACAAAAGGCGAGCCAGCTCTGCACGTTGCGAGTTACTACCTGTTGTACTCTTTCGAACTGCGGCGTTATGGGCCTCGTCGATAATGATCAAGTCCCAATAAGAATGCCTAATAGCATTTCGGATTTGTGCGTCTCGTTTGAGTGTATCGATCGATACAATCGACCTATCAAACTGATCAAAAACGTTATAATGAGCCGGAATTTTGTTACGCATTCTTCGAATAGCTGCGCTGTCAAGTCGGGATAACGGTATAGAAAACCGTGTCCAGAACTCCTTTTGAAACTGCGTCAACATTGCACGAGTAGTGACAACCAAGATTCTATCGGCCCGCCCCCTCAAAGCCAGCTCCGACGCAATCAAACCAGCCTCAAGGGTCTTACCCAGTCCAACGTCATCAGCAATCAAAAGGCGCACGCGATCTTGTGCAAGCGCTCTCTCAACCGGTAAATGTTGGAATTTTAAGTCATCAATGGCCGCATGTCCGAGAGCAAGAGGCCTTCGAGTAGTTGTCGAAGTGTGCCTAAAAGCAGCCTCCAGATAAAGTTTCGTGTCGATCAAGCCAGGTGAAGCATCCGCAACCAATCCTATCGCGCTCGGGTCCAGCACACGTTTATCTGTCTCAATGTCCCATATGAACTTAGCTTCTTTATCTCGAACAAGTCCGGACAAGCCACGACAATGTACTTCCTTGTAACCAAGCTTAAGCTTAGAGGTTCCCAGAACCTTCCAAGTCGCTGAACGGATGCGGACCACAGATCCCGGTTGAGGCGTAGCATTCATATAAATGGTCCAAATTTAGCAAATTAATAAACTAACAAACCCTAACAGCTCGCAAGGTCAGTTGTCTCACGATTCACAGCCAAAACTGACGCAAAGGTATTTGGCTAGAATAACGTAAATATATGTCAATCCGTTGAGCATGGCACAGCCATGCGAATAAGCAGGAAGCCCGTTTGGGCTGTTTGGTGGGCCCACCAAACCTATCCTGCCCCCAGAACGACAGGTGAAAGTTGTGCCATTTCGTGCACCATCATGCACTCTTTTGCATTTTCGTGCAATCTTATGCACTCTCATGCAATCACATGCAGTGCCTTGTATTTGCAGCATTTTCTTAATTACCTATTCTTACGAGAAGACAGCGTTTTACCCTTGCGCATGAGCAACCCCGAAAGGTAATCAATTTGATTCAACCTTCGAGGACACAATCAGTGCATGTAGCAATCTACGCCCGCCACTCCACCGACAAACAGGAAACCAGCACGCAAGACCAGATCCGGCGCTGCCGCGAATATTGCAGCGTAAAGGGCTATCACGTTGCTGATGTATTTTTTGATGAAGGCATATCGGGCTCCCATCTTGCGAACCGCCCAGGTATTGGCGCGCTTTTGGTTGCTGCTCTGGATGGTAAATTCGAAGGTGTGATTGCCGAAGACCTAAGCCGGATCAGCCGCGATCAAGCCGACACCGCCAACTTCTTCAAGAAAATGGTGTTCCTCGGTGTGCCGGTTGAGACCGTCAGTGATGGATTGATCAATGAGCTGCATATTGGTCTGAAAAGCACCATGAATGCTCTCTACCTCAAAGACCTTTCAGACAAAACACACAGAGGCGTTGTTGCTGCGGTTCTGCGTGGCGGCGTACCAGGCGGCCAGCTTTGCGGGTACGATCTCGTTCACGCGCTTGACGAATTCGGCGAACCCATTCGCGGCAAGCGCAAAGTCAACGAAGAGCAAGCCGCAATCATCCGGGAGATTTTTGAGTACTATGCCGAAGGCCGGAAGCTCAAACACATTTGCGATGACCTCAATCGCCAAGGTATAGATTCTCCCAAAGGCGGTAAATGGGCACCATCAAGCCTTGTCGGATCATTTGTCCGGCAAACCGGGATGCTGCGCCAAACCCTCTATAACGGCTTTGTCACTTTCAACAAGCTGCAGTATCGGAAGCATCCTGAAAACGGGAAACGATTGTCTATTGTTCGACCTGACAAGGAATGGATAACCGTTCCAATTCCTGAACTCGCCATCCTCAAAGAAGAAACCTTCCTCAAGGTTCAAAAGGCACTGGATGAACGCTCCAGCATGTACATGCAGCGCAAGCTAATACCCGCTGTCATGACCGACGAGGAAAGACGCGACAAATCAATCCGTCGCTCCAAAGAATGGCGACGTAATCAGGCCGTGGGTAATAAACGCGCCAATGCGATATTCGGCGGAAAGCTCTATTGCGGCGAGCATGATCAGAAGATCACTGCGACTTACGCAAAGCATTATTCCTGCCCTGTTAAAGGATGCGCGAACCGAAACCTGCATTATGACGAAGTCATCAGGCTTGTTTTGGATGCCATAGCGAATCTTGATGAAGTGAAGATTATTGAGCATTTTGAAGGTGCTGAACTGCGCAACATTCGAGCTCATCACACTCAGGAAATAACACGCCTCACAACGCAACTTGAAAATTTGCGTGCTGGCATGAACAAGGTTATCGACGCTCTTGGTCCCGATGCCCGTTCAAATGAGATACGCGCATTTTTTGACGACAAAGCCGAACAGATCCAACGAACGAAACTCGACATCTCCCAGCATAAGCGGGCGATTGCAGACACTGCCTCTCCGAAAAAACTGGATTCCATTGTTAAACACCACCAAAATCTGGTGGCCAGGCTTGCTATATGGTCTCGTGATCCTAGCGCGGTAAACCTGTTACGTCAGGTCATTCTCAAACTTACAATCGTTACCAATAAAGCTGGAAACAAGTCGGATCGCCTGCGTACATGCACTGCTGACTTTGACTTCCCAGCAATAGTTTCCTCCCCAACGAAGACATAGGTAAAACGGCAAAATTCTGCCTGTCAAATTGCAAAGTCATTTTGGCGACAACACAGTATCGCAGGCGTGCAAAAATCATCCGAATTGGCTCAACCTAGTATCAAGTAATCCAAGACTCGCAGCGATTAACGAACAAACGCCAGCTTCCTACCCCATATCCAATTGAACCGTACAGAACATGCGCTCCAAGGAGTTGGGAAGAATCTGAAGCACTTAGCCGAGATCAATCTGCTGTGGCCCATAGATAGACAGAAGAACATTGACATTACGCCTATCTGGCACAATGTTCCTGTTATGTTCCATTTTTTCACCAAATATGCCCCTCTGAGCTTTATACCCAGGCCACTTGCTCTGGCGCGCTTGCCTGCAGGATTTCCATCGCCTGCCGAGGACTATACCGACAGGTCCCTCGACCTGAACGAGTTTATAGAGCATCCGTCGGCAACTTTCTTTTTTCGCTTACAAGGCGACAGCATGTATCCGCTCATGCGTGACGGTGATCTGCTTGTCGTAGACCGTGCCATTGCACCTCGCAACGGTCACATTGTAATTGCAATTTATGACGGTGAACTAACAGTCAAGCGTCTACACCAATCAGCTAACGATGCTTGGCTTGAACCGGAAAACCCTGATTATCCTCGCCTACCTTGTTCAGATGGCACGGAAATTTGGGGTGTCGTACTAATAAACCTTCACTGGCCGTCGTAAAATGATCGGCCTTGTTGATTGCAACAACTTCTATGTCAGTTGTGAACGTCTGTTTGATCCGAGCTTGCGCAATCGACCAGTGATCGTTCTTAGTAACAATGACGGCTGTGCCATTGCCCGAAGCAACGAGGCGAAAGCTCTAGGGATCAAAATGGGCCAACCCCTATTTCAAATCCTCGACCTTGTTCGTCATCACAACGTCGTCGTCAAATCAAGCAACTACGCTCTTTATGGGGATATCAGCCAACGGGTCATGACGATAGTCACTGATAGTGCTCCTGAGAGCACAATCTACTCAATTGATGAGATCTTTGTTGATCTTGATCGACTGGTGATTAATCACTCTGAATGGGCCCGCGAACTTAAGTATAAAATCCTACGCGAAACAGGCATACCAGTTGGGATCGGCATATCACTAACCAAGACACTTGCAAAAGTTGCCAATAAGTTGGCCAAACAATCAAGCAAAGCAGACGGATGCCTTGTGCTAAACACCCCAAAGTGGATCGACCTTGCACTGGAACGAACCGCAACAAAAGACGTTTGGGGCATTGGCCGACAACTCTCGCGCAAACTTGCCAGTATTGGGGTCACGACGGCCAAGCAACTTCGAGATATGCCTGACCGTAACGCCCGAAACATGATGACTGTCGGGGGGCTCAAGACCGTTTTGGAGCTTCGCGGCCTGCGTTGCATCGATTTTGATGACAGTCCGGAACAAAGGGAAACCGTGTGTGTTTCCAGATCTTTTGGCAAAGAAGTGACCGACGTAGAAACACTGAAGGAAGCTCTGTTGACCTTCGGTGCACGTGCTTGCAAAAAGCTGCGACGCTTTGATCTTGTTGCTGGTCGGTTTCAGATATATGTCCTGAGCAATCGTTTCAAGCCTAACCAACCGCAGTTTTCAAAAGGCCGCGATGTTGGGCTTGTTCCACATACAAACGACACAAGAATACTCTCAAAGAGCATTTCCCAAAACCTTGACCGAATATGGCGCGATGGTATGAGCGTAAAAAAAGCAGGTATCCTGATGATGGACTTGTGCCCTTCTTCAAAAGCTCCGCAAGACCTGCTAACGCCTCTTTACACCACCGATAATACTCTGATGGCAGCGCTTGATCAGATAGAGAACCGATTTGGCAAAGAGACTGTCACAATTGGTCGGCTGGGCAATCAACAAAAACCCGACTGGTACATGACAGCAAGCAATCGCTCACCTTGCTATACCACCCGTTGGACGGACATTCCGTCAATCAAGTAGCCATCGGAATAACTAAACCCGCAGGATGTCTAGAAAAGGCGGGGCTATTCACTTGACCCTAGAGTAAGGGGAGGGCTTTCCCCAAAGCTGAACAGATCCAACGAACAAAACTCGACCTCGCCCAGCATAAGCGGGCGATTGCAGACAATGCTTCTCCGAAAAAACTGGATACCATTGTTAAACACCACCAAAATCTGGTGGCCAAACTTGCTGTATGGTCTCGTGATCCTAGCGCGGTAAAGCTGTTACGCCAAGTCATTCTCAAGCTTACAGTCGTTGCCAACAAAGCTGGAAACAGGTCGGATCGCCTGCGTACATGCACTGCGAACTTTGACTTCCCTGCGATAGTTTCTTTCCAAACGAAGACACAGTTAAAGCGGCAAAATTCTGCCGATTACATTGAAAGTGATTTTTGCAACAACACAGGATCACTGTAACACAAAACTCTCAACCGTTAACAAACAAGCGCCAGCTTCCTAGCTCAAATCCATTTGAACCGTGCAAAGCATACGTCACCATGAGTTGAGAGCAACCTGAAGCACTTAGATGGGGCTACAATCTGCTGGGTCATGTATGCGCAGAATAACATTGAGAATCGGCTCAGAAAGCCCAAAACAGGCCCGAGGTTAGTCCCTATTCAGGGGCAGTCATCGCATCTTTCTTCCGCGACCGACACCCCTACCCCAGCCATATTTCACCTTAACCTAGCAACCTAAAATTCTATCCTAACGAGAAAATGACTCCACTTTTTATCCATTATGTGTATACAACACTTCAATAACTACTCTTAAAAATTGTCTGTCGCTCCCAATTTCTTGGATTTTCAAAATGCCTGATCGCTTAACCCTTGCGACACTAGCAATCGCTATTTCCGGCGCCCCGGTTTCTGCCCAAGAAATCCATGCGCCCCATTGCCTCTTCGGGTGCCCAGAAGGTTCCCCCGGAACCAATGATCTCGTAATTCGCGAGATTTACATTCTAAGTTCAAATGACGAAACAAAGTTTGCGGACTGGGCTGCGTACAAGATCTCCGAAGAAACAATTGGATCAACGGCGGAGCGAAACTGGAAGTCAGACCCTGCATTGGCCGACGAAGAAACCTTAGAACCAAAAGACTATAAGGGCGCGTGGGCAGAACTCAAGATAGATCGAGGCCACCAAGTTCCGCTCGCAAGCTTTACATCAACGCGGTATTGGGAAACGACAAATTATCTTTCGAACATTACCCCGCAGAAGAGCACTCTGAACCAAGGTCCTTGGGTGGATTTGGAAACAGTGATTCGGGCACTCGCGAAGTCATCGAGCGTAGATGCAGTCTTTGTTATGACAGGACCTCTGTATGAACGCGATATGCCATCGATGCCCGGTGCGGACGAGCATCACAAGATACCGAGTGGTTACTGGAAAATCATCTCGATACAGGACTCCGAAGAAATCCGGTCCGCAGCATTCATGTTTGATCAGGAAACATCTCGAAAGGCTGATTACTGCAGCGAGGATTTTGTAGCCAGCATCCGGACAGTCGAACAACGTTCCGGCCTCAATTTCTTTCACGGCCTTTCGGCGAACAAGCAGGATGCCCTAGAAACACAGCCTTCCAAACTAAGATCTGAATTAGGTTGCAACCCATAGGATTTAAATGCTCGCTCTTATCGGAAAAGTCATAGTGATTGGATTTGTTGTCGCGTTGATCTCGATCGTCGCGGTCAAAATGTTTGTGGGCCAAATAACTCTCTCTGGCCTCATACACGACAAGGAAACGAATACGCTCAGCCCAGGTCGACTTCAGCTACTAGTCGTTACGTTGATTGGCGCACTCTCTTATTACTCCAAAATAATCGGTGCCGACGATCTAACTACATTTCCACCTGTCCCGACTGAACTACTCATCGTCTTGGGGGTTAGCAATGCTGGCTATCTTGGAGGGAAGCTTTATTCCCGTGGCCTACTACAGAACATTTTCGGCTTAGGATTAAGAGGGAAATAAATCATGACTGGTCTTCAACAAGAAATCGCAGGCTGGGTAGGCGTCGTATTCCTTGCGACCCTTGGCGCGGTCATCATATTCAAAGTCCTCAAAGGTCAAGGTGAAGGCGGCATTGATCTTCAGTACTTGATTAGCGAGTCCAATGGAAAGGCAAGCTTATCTCGCTTTCAGTTCCTCATCTTCACTTTCGTCATCTCTACTGGGCTTTTGTTCATGATCTTGGAACAAGGCACATTCCCTACGGTTGGCACGGACATCTTCGGGCTACTAGGTATCAGTGCTGGAGGATATGTCGGATCTAAGATCGCTCAAAACGCAGCGAGATCAGATGAAACACCAAAACCGAAGTCGGCTACACCTCCACCAGTTCAAGAAAAATAGGCACAAAGGGGGACCTAAATGTTCACACAATCAAGGATGCGTTCCATTACGGTTAAATCCGTGGCGATTGCCTCAATGACCTTCACATCTGCGTGCGCTAATATACCTATTGGAGCAGAATCGGCTAACTCAGCTGTTTCAATTGGTGTCCAGCGTCTGAGTGCTGATACCGAGACAATCTTGGATGCGTACCGCCAGTCACTACGCTTAGCCGTACAGGCTGAGTTTTCTCATATCCACGATGCAGCTGAGGATTCAGTTCGAGCGAAGCGTGGCGTCGCCGCAGGCACTCCTCTAAATGATGATCAGCGCCAAGAAGTATCGGGTATTGTACTCATCGTATTTGAAAAGGCACATGAACTAATCGATCAAAAGATTGCCGAGACAAAAGCAACAGTTCAGAAAAATACCGCCACTGTGAAAACTGCCAATGATGAAATCACCAAACTTCTGGCGTCGGCCAGGCAAGTTGGAACCGCACGATCCGAGATCATTGAGACGATGAAAGATCTCGTTCCGCTGCCCGATATCTCCGGCCTCATAGATGAAGCAATCGCACTTACCCAACAAAGTTAGAGAGGAAGAGATACATGGTTAGACTAGCTGACATACGTAATGACTACGGCAACGAGATTGGTGATATCATCGATGATCTCACCGCACTAACGCCGCTCAATCACTTTGATCTCAAGGAGACTTTCACAGATGAGGAGCTCGCAGACCTTCGACAAAACCTCGCCGATGTTCGAAATGCTACCTCAGAAAACGAAAAGGTCGCAAAACTCATGGAACAAAGTAGCAAGGTGCTAAAACTACTTAAGAAGGCGGGCTTCGCTATCTAACCATCCTCCCTAAACGTGGAACCAAGCGCCAGCAGCACAGCACAGTTTTGTGCTATCATCGTGCTCCATAACTGAATAGCCCCTGGAATTGTAGACACCCGGTTTGATCAGATTTGTCGTCTTTCGAATTCGACGGGTGACAACATCCCGTTGGTACTATGTTTGCGTTTCGGATTATAGAACATTTCTATGTAATCGAAGACATCCTGACGTGCCTCATCCCGTGATTTATAGACCCTGCGGCGGATGCGTTCGCGTTTAAGCAAGTTGAAGAAACTTTCGGCAACAGCATAGCATTGTCATGACAGTTCCCGCGGCGGCTCATACTATGTTCCAGATTGTGCTGTCGAAGGAAAGCGGCCCAGTCGATGCTGGTATATTGGGAGCCCTGATCAGAATGGATCAGCACCCTGTTCTTTGGTTTTCGCCGCCA